>CBDDPF010000013.1:0-1578423 GCA_965232215.1 Endozoicomonadaceae bacterium | reverse complement strand
TCAAGGGGTAATGATAGTCCGACGTTTGTTTTTGACAGCACGGATCGCAGCTCTGCCGGCATCTGCTCATAAAGCGCCTGACTCATCCAATCGCTGGCGTGGTCGTTTACGTTTAAATACCCCATCCTTGCTACCTGACTTTCCATCACATTGTCGACAATCAATACATCGGGCACCCTTTTTTTCAAAGACCCTGTCAGCGCTGGCCGGCAACAACAGAGCCAACAGGCAATCGCCAGGGCGCAGACGGGATAGCAACGTCCTGAGAACAAGGCCTGCTCCCCTGTTTCTTTCCCTTCACAGGGAGCGACAGCGACGTCGGGTAGTGCGCCGCTGCCGGGACATATCAGAACAAGTATCCTGAGAACAGGGAAATCAGTGCCTTTTTTTTGAGTGCCTGGCTGCGGATATTCTTTTTGGTTTTGCTCGGTGTCAGGCATTAACGTAGCAAAAACACCGCATTATACAGTGTTATCAGCGTGCTCTACTGATCAAAGGTTGATCATGTTTTTGCCATGGAGTATTCTCATCAGTCTGGACAAATTGACAAAGACAATTATCCGCAAGGGACAGGTATTCAGGTTTACACCTGGTCATAGATTGCTGACGAGGGTGAGTTTACAATCCATTGACCTTTATAGTCATTTCTCTTCTTGAACAGTTTCTGGCATTGCGTCTTAAGTCATTGCCACCATTGATGTAACAGCCAGTTTGCCGGGAATGGTTTTCTGCTTTTGAGTGGGTGGCAGCTCTGGCATGAAATAATTCAGAACCACAGCCTTACGCCATTGTTGGCAACTATCCATGAGGCTTGCCCGGTCTGAACCCGGGGTTACGAACATGGGGTATATAGTGCGATAAAGCTGTTGGTTGTTGTCCGGCAACAGTCCTTATTGCTCCATGCAAAGACGTTTGGTAAACATCACTGATACGAAAACATTGCTGACCAGTCAGAAAGGAGGTTCTGGCAATGGGTGAACATACTTGTACTATTTGTAAGAAGACGTTCCCTACCAACTACCACCTTGTGATACACATACGAACTCACACGGGAGAAAAGCCTTATAAGTGCCATCACTGTGAAAAGGCTTTTTCAACCGGCGGTAATCGTGATGTGCACGAGCGAACCCATACGGGAGAAAAGCCCTATCAATGTGGTTTCTGTTCAAAGTTTTTCAGATTCTCAAATGATCTCGCCAGGCACCAACGAATCCATACCGGAGAAAGAGCTTATCAATGCACTCTCTGTGATAAGTCTTTTAAACGACAAAGTCATTTAAAAGATCACCAGTCAGTTCATAGCAAAGAAAAGCCTTTTCAATGTCCTGGCTGCAATAAGTCCTATACGCGAAGCCATCACCTCAAAAGACATATTAAATCCCAGCACCCCCATCTTCGGCTCCCTCCGATGGTTATAAGCACCGGGCAAGACGCTTCCGCCGGCCCAGTGACCTGTATCACTCACACGTTTACCAATCCAACAATCAGTAATAGTGATGTCACCGTATCCAGAATAGTGACCCCGGAAGCAACTGCCACTGTTATGACAACTGAATTACCCCATGCAACAATAACAAACGTTACCCAGGGTCCGGAAGAGCCACCTGTGCAATCCGTTGAGCTTGCTGTAGAAGAAGAAGAGCAGGGACTCTTTAATTTTGAAGATTTGCTTCCCCCTGGTGCATGGATGTGAGCCGGATGCGTGCTTTGACGTTTCCGGTCTGTGGCTGTCCCGTTCGGCTCTGCCCTCAGGATGACTGACTTTTGATGTTTAGAGGGTGTCTGTCAGAGCCTGTTATGCCAATCGTCTTTTCTAACCACTCTGATAAACATGGCAAGCTGGACGTCAGAACAAGGCAGAATGACCAGTAACAGCAAGCTATTGCGAGGCATTTCAACGCAGGGTTGCGTTCACATTGCCCGCGTAAAGCGTAGTCGGGGGAGTCGATGGTAATAAAGATAGCCTCAAAAAACGCTTAAAAACTACAATCCGGCGTCACTCCGGCGTCGAGGCAATACGCTGAAACCCTTTTGATCATCACGTTGGCATACAACACTGAGGGCAAAGGTAAACCGTTCATTAACCCCATCACGTTATTTTCCCCTGTAGCCACCATCAACCCGGACAAGGCGCAGTTTTTTACAGCAACCTTCAGGGCGTCGACACAAAAGCAGCCTGGTAGCATCTGGAGAAACGATGCCCGTGTTTCCTGAGCCGTTTTAACGCTGATTTCTCTGGGTGTCTTGTCACTCTGTTTTGCTGTTTTTCCTCACCAGTGCTCGTATCAGGTTGCAGACCAGAAAGTTAAGAAAGTTGATGACTATGTCTTTTCTCACCGTTTCCGGGCGTTTACAGGGCAATATATCCATTTTCAGGGTCGTTTTGATGACATCAACATTAATCGCCACATGCCAGGATTTCAGGTATGGGGCGATGACGTCTGTCCGGGGGGACTTTTCTGCATCCAGTCAAGGGGTAATGATAGTCTGACGTTTGTTTTTGACAGCACGGATCGCAGCTCTGTCGGCATCTGCTCATAAAGCGCCTGGCTCATCCAATCGCTGGCATGGTCGTTTACGTTTGAATACCCCATCTTTGCTACCTGACTTTCCATCACATTTTTGGAAATCAATACAACGGGCACCCTTTTTTTCAAAGACCCTGTCAGCGCTGGCCAGCAACAACAGAGCCAACAGGAAATCGCCAGGGCGCAGACGGGATAGCAACGCCCTGAGCAAGTCCTGCTCCCCTGTTTCTTTCCCTTCACAGGAGTGACAGCGACGTCGGGTAGTGCGCCGCTGCCACGACATATCAGAACAAGTATCCTGAGACAGGGAAACCAGTGCCTTTTTTTTAAGTGCCTGGCTGCGGATATTCTTTTTGGTTTTCCTCGGTGTCAGGCATTAATGTAGCAAAAACACCGCATTATACAGTGTTATCAGCGTGCTCTACTGATCAAAGTTTGATCCTGTTTTTGCCATGGAGTATTCTCATCAGTCTGGACAAATTGACAAAGACAATTATCCGCAAGTGACAGGTATTCAGGTTTATACTTGGTCATAGATTGCTGACCAGGGTGAATCTACAATCCATTGACCTTTATAGTCATTTCTTTTCCTGAACAGTTTCTGGCATTGCGTCTTAAGTCATTGCCACCATTGATGTAACAGCCAGTTTGCCGGGAATGGTTTTCTGCTCTTGAGTGGGTGGCAGCTCTGGCATGAGAGAATTGAGAATCATACCCTTACGCCTTTGTTGGCAACTATCCATGAGGCTTGCCCGGTCTGAACCTGAGGGTGCGAACATGGGTATAGAGTGCGGTAACACTGTTGGTTGTTGTCCGGCAACCGTCCTCGTTGCTCCATGCAAAGACGTTTGGTAAACATCACTGATACGAAAACATTGCTGACCAGTCAGAAAGGAGGTTCTGGCAATGGGTGAACATACTTGTACTATTTGTAAGAAGACGTTCACTACACAATACCTGCTTGTGAGACACATGCGAACTCACACGGGAGAAAAGCCTTATAATTGTTATCACTGTCAAAAGGCTTTTGCAACTCAATATCATTGTAAAAACCACGAGCGAATCCATACGGGAGAAAAGCCCTATCAATGTGCTTTCTGTGCAAAGTGTTTCAGATTCTCAAGTGATCTCGCCAGGCACCAACGAATCCATGCCGAAGAAAGAGCTTATAAATGCACTCTCTGTGATAAGTCTTTTAAACAGCGATCTACTTTACAACATCACCAGTCAGTTCATATGAAAGAAAAGCCTTTTCAATGTCCTGACTGCAATAAGTCTTATACGCGAAGGGAAAGCCTCAATAAACATATTAAATCCCAGCACCCCCATCTCCAGCTCCCTCCCATGATTATAAACACCGAGCAAGACGCTTCCCTCGGCCCGGTGACCTGTATTACTCACACATTTACCAATCCAACAATCAGTAATAGTGATGTCACCGTATCCAGAATAGTGACCCCGGAAGCAACTGCCACTGTTATGACAACTGAATTGCCCCATGCAACAATAACAAACGTTACCCAGGGTCCGGAAGAGCCACCTGTGCAATCCATTGAGCTTGCTGCAGGAGAAGAAGAAGAGCAGGGACTCTTTAATTTTGAAAATTTGCTTCCCCCTGGTGCATGGATGTGAGCCGGATGCGTGCTTTGACGTTTCCGGTCTGTGGTTGTCCGGTTCGGCTCTGCCCTCAGGATGACTGACTTTTGATGTTTGGAGGGTGTCTGTCAGACCCTGTTATGACCATCGTCTTTTCTAACCCCCCTGATGAACATGGCAAGCTGGACGTCAGAACAAGGCAGAATGACCAGTAACAGCAAACTATTGCGAGGCATTTCAACGCAGGGCTGGCGTTCACATTGCCCGCGTAAAGCGTAGTCGGGGGAGTCGATGGTAGTAAAAATAGCCTCAAAAAACGCTTAAAAACTACAATCCGGCGTCGAGGCAATACGTTGAAACCCTTTTGATCATCACGTTGGCGTACAACACTGAGGGCAAAGGTAAACCGTTCATTAACCCCATCACGTTATTTTCCCCTGTAGCCACCATCAAACCGGACAAGGCGCAGTTTTTTACAGCAACCTTCAGGGCGTCGACACAAAAGCAGCCTGGTAGCATCTGGAGAAACGATGCCCGTGTTTCCTGAGCCGTTTTAACGCTGATTTCTCCGGGTGTCTTGTCACTCTGTTTTGCTGTTTTTCCCCACCAGTGCTCGTATCAGGTTGCAGACCAGAAAGTTAAGAAAGTTAAAAAAGTTGATGGCTATGTCTTTTCTCACCATTTCCGGGCGTTTACAGGGCAATATATCCATTTTCAGGGTCGTTTTGATGACATCAACATTAATCGCCACATGCCAGGATTTCAGGTATGGGGCGATGACGTCTGTCCGGGGGGACTTTTCTGCATCCAGTCAAGGGGTAATGATGGTCCGACGTTTGTTTTTGACAGCATGGATCGCAGCTCTGCCGGCATCTGCTCATAAAGCGTCTGACTCATCCAATCGCTGGCGTGGCGGTTTACGTTTGAATACCCCATCCCTGCTACCTGACTTTCCATCACATTGTCGACAATCAATACATCGGGCACCCTTTTTTTCAAAGACCCTGTCAGCGCTGGCCGACAACAACAGAGCCAACAGGAAATCACCAGGACGCAGACGGGATAGCAACGCCCTGAGCAAGTCCTGCTCCCCTGTTTCTTTCCCTTCACTGGGAGTGACAGCGAGGTCGAGTAGTGCGCCGCTGCCAGGACATATCAGAACAAGTATCCTGAGACAGGGAAACCAGTGCCTTTTTTTTGAGTGCCTGGCTGCGGATATTCTTTTTGGTTTTGCTCGGTGTCAGGCATTAACGTAGCAAAAACACCGCATTATACAGTGTTATCAGCGTGCTCTACTGATCAAAGGTTGATCATGTTTTTGCCATGGAGTATTCTCATCAGTCTGGACAAATTGACAAAGACAATTATCCGCAAGGGACAGGTATTCAGGTTTATACCTGGTCACAGATTGCTGACGAGGGTAAGTTTACAATCCATTGACCTTTATAGTCATTTCTTTTCTTGAACAGTTTCTGGCATTGCGTCTTAAGTCATTGCCACCATTGATGTAACAGCCAGTTTGCCGGGAATGGTTTTCTGCTCTTGAGTGGGTGGCAGCTCTGGCATGAAATAATTCAGAACCACACCCTTACGCCTTTGCTGGCAACGATCCATGAGGCTTGCCCGGTCTGGACCCGAGGGTACGAACATGGGTATAGAGTGCGGTAACGCTGTTGGTTGTTGTCCGGCAACCGTCCTCATTGCTCCATGCAAAGACGTTTGGTAAACATCACTGATACGAAAACATTGCTGACCAGTCAGTAAGGAGGTTCTGGCAATGGGTGAACATACTTGTACTTTTTGTAAGAAGACGTTCACTAAAGAATACCTGCTTGTGAGACACATGCGAACTCACACGGGAGAAAGGCCTTATAAGTGCCATCACTGTGAAAAGGCTTTTTCAACCACCGATATTCGTAATGTGCACGAGCGAACCCATACGGGAGAAAAGCCCTATCAATGTGGTTTCTGTTCAAAGTTTTTCAGAAGCTCATCTAATCTCGCTATGCACCAACGAATCCATGCCGAAGAAAGAGCTTATAAATGCACTCTCTGTGATAAGTCTTTTAATTACCGATCTACTTTACAAGATCACCAGTCAGTTCATATGAAAAAAAAGCCTTTTCAATGTCCTGACTGCAATAAGTCTTATACGCGAAGGCAAAACCTCAATAGACATATTAAATCCCGGCACCTCCATCTCCAGCTCCCTCCCATGATTATAAACACCGGGCAAGACGCTTCCGCCGGCCCAGTGACCTGTATTACTCACACGTTTACCAATCCAACAATCAGTAATAGTGATGTCACCGTATCCAGAATAGTGAGCCCGGAAGCAACTGCCACTGTTGTGACAACTGAATTGCCCCATGCAACAATAACAAACGTTACCCAGGGTCCGGAAGAGCCACCTGTGCAATCCATTGAGCTTGCTGCAGAAGAAGAAGAAGAGCAGGGACTCTTTAATTTTGAAGATTTGCTTCCCCCTGGTATATGGATGTGAGCCAGATGCGTGCTTTGACGTTTCCGGTCTGTGGTTGTCCGGTTCGGCTCTGCCCTCAGGATGACTGACTTTTGATGTTTAGAGGGTGTCTGTCAGACCCTGTTATGCCCATCGTCTTTTCTAACCACTCTGATGAACATGGCAAGCTGGACGTCAGAACAAGGCAGAATGATCAGTAACAGCAAGCTGTTGCGAGGCATTTCAACGCAGGGCTGGCGTTCAGATTGCCCGCGTGAAGCGTAGTCAGGGGAACCGATGGCAGTAAAGATAGCCTCAAAAACGCTTAAAAACTACAATCCGGCGTCAATCCGGCGTCGAGGCAATACGTTGAAACCCTTTTGATCATCACGTTGGCGTACAACACTGAGGGCAAAGGTAAACCGTTCATTAACCCCATCACCTTATTTTCCCCTGTAGCCACCATCAACCCGGACAAGGCGCAGTTTTTTACAGCAACCTTCAGGGCGGCGACACAAAAGCAGCCTGGTAGCATCTGGAGAAACGATGCCCGTGTTTCCTGAGCCGTTTTAACGCTGATTTCTCCGGGTATCTTGTCAATGTGAGTTCGATGACTTCAAACAGTCATGAGCATACCCTCTGTCAACTGCCCTGCGTTAATATGTGGTTTCAATGGCTGCTTTGTATAGGCAATCAGTCCTGCGATAAGATTTACAGTAAAGTTGAAGGGAGACCTGTGACGTGTATGTTCGATCTGTGAGATGTTCTTTAGCTGGTCGTTGACGCTTTCGATAACAGCTCGTTTACGAAGCATGATCTTATCAAAAATTCGCAGTAATCTGGGCTTCATATTCTTTTTGGCTCTGGTGATCAAATTCAGCCCTTTCTCTGCAAGCCAACCTGCTAACTTTTCTGAAATGTAACCCTTGTCACCATAAAGCCAGCCGATCATATCGCTGACCAGATCCGGCACAGGTTTACGATCATCAGTATTTCCTGGTGTCAGGCAGAATGATAATAGTCCTCCTGAATGATTGATAACCAGATGGAGTTTAAAGCCAAATTTCCACCCCGTTGAGGTTTTCCCCCGCTGCGCCATGCCAGCAAAGACACGATGGCTTCTAATCCTGAGATTATTGCAGACAACAAGTGGCGTCGAATCAATAAATGCAAGGCCTGTTGATTGTCCCATGCAGCGTGTTTTAAGAAAGATCGTCAATGGCAGAAGAGCTTGCTTCATAAGCTCAACAAATCGATTGTAGGAAACCAGTTGAGGAAATTCCGAATGGTGATGTTTCTGGATCAAGTCAATATAGTAATGCTTGAAGTCACGATAAGCGCTTTGATGAAAATAGACGATGATGGTCATAGTTTCGCTCAGAGTCAGTCGGCTCTTCGTTACAGTCTTTGAAGTATTAGCGATAAGCTGCTTATTCCATTCTGGTTCAAATTCAATGCAGAAATCATCGAGATCACAGAATAAACTAGTGCCGGAAAGCGCTGATATACATACAAGCAAAAACATGTTTTGATTCGCACCCCTTTTTTTAACAGCAGTAGCACGGATGCCATCAAAGCATACCCAGCAGATCATTTTGTCAGAGCAGGAACGTAGTGACCTGGAGCTTCTTGTTCGCCAGCGGAAAAGTGCTCAATCCATAGTGCTCAGGGCTAAAATCATATTGGCTGGTGCAGAAGGGAAAAGTCTTCTCGGGACAACAAAAGAACTCAAGTGTAACCGTGAAACCGTCACACGCTGGCGGAAGCATTGGGTTGAACGTAGTGATGAACTGCCTGTTTTGGAAAAACTAAAAGAAGCGCCTCGCCCCGGTGCAAAACCCAAGTTTACCGAAGAGCAAATTTGCCTGATTGTCGCTATGTCCTGTGACAAGCCTGAAGAGCATGGTTATCCATTCAGTCACTGGTCAGAAAGCTCGCTGGCTATGGCGGCTCAGGATAAAGGTATTGTCCCATCAATCTCACAGAGACAGGTGGGGCGTTTTTTAAAATCAGGCCGATATTCGTCCCGATAAAGTGAAGGGCTGGGTAGACACCCCAAGGGATGAAGACTTCGAAATACATAGCGCTGACGTCTGCGACACCTATCGTCAAGCTATTGAACGTGCTGAGCAGGGAATTCGTACAATATCCTTTGATGAAAAAACGGGCATGCAGGCATTAGAGCCATTGACAGGGGGAAAGCCTGTCAAGCCGGGCTATATTGAAAAACGTGAGTTTGAGTATAAGCGCCATGGAACTCAGGCCCTGCTGGCTGGGATGGATGTCGTGACAGGCAAGATCATTCCCCTTGTAAGGGATACACGGAAAGAACAGGACTTCGCCGACTGGCTTGATAATACGCTGGAAAGTGACCCTGCCGCAACGGGCTGGCATTTTGTCATGGATCGCCTTAATACCCATATGTCAGAAGCCGCAGTTAAGGCAGTAGCCAGGGTTGAGGGTACAACGGAAAAAGAGCTGGGTCTAAAAGGGAAAACCGGCATCCTCAAGAATATGAAAACACGGGCAGCCTACCTGAGTGATATATCCCACAAGATTGTGTTTCACTATACCCCGAAGCATGCATCGTGGCTAAACCAGATAGAGATATGGTTTTCTATTTTGGTGAGACGCTTTCTGAAACGAAACAGCTTTACGTCAACAGAAGATCTTAAGGTACGCCTTCATCAGTTCATGGACTTCTTCAACGAGAAAATGGCCAAGCCTTTTAAGTGGACTTACAAAGGCCGACCATTGCAAGTGTGATATTGTATGGGGATTAGCGCTTAGGGGCACTAGTGAGAGACATGGAACCCTCCTGCTAACTGCTTGGATATACAAAACCAAAGTTTAGGTTAGTTTGTGGGCTTTGTGTCTCTTAGCTTTAGATGATCGAACTCACGTTTGTCACTGTGCTTTGCTGTTTTTCCCCATCAGTGCTCGTATCAGGTTGCAGACCAGAAAGTTCAAAAAGTTGATGGACATGTCTTTTCTCACCGTTTCCGGGCGCTTACAGGGCAATAGATCCATTTTCAGGGTCGTTTTGATGACATCAACATTAATCTCCAGATGCCAGGGTTTCAGGTATGGGGCGATACGTTTGTCCGGGAGGACTTTTCTGCATCCAGTCAAGGGGTAATGATAGTCTGACGTTTGTTTTTGACAGCACGGATCGCAGCTCTGTCGGCATCTGCTCATAAAGCGCCTGACTCACCCAATCGCTGGCGTGGTCGTTTACGTTTGAATACCCCATCCTTGCTACCTGACTTTCCATCACATTGTCGACAATCAATACATCGGGCACCCTTTTTTCAAAGACCCTGTCAGCGCTGGCCGACAACAACAAAGCCAACAGGAAATCACCAGGACGCAGACGGGATAGCAACGTCCTGGGCAAAGCCTGCTCCCCTGTTTCTTTCCCTTCACAGGAGTGACAGCGACGTCGGGTAGTGCGCCGCTGCCGGGACATATCAGAACAAGTATCCTGAGACAGGGAAACCAGTGCCTTTTTTTGAGTGCCTGGCTGCGGATATTCTTTTTGGTTTTCCTCGGTGTCAGGCATTAACGTAGCAGAAACACCGCATTATACAGTGTTATCAGCGTGCTCTAATGATCAAAGGTTGATCATGTTTTTGCCATGGAGTATTCTCATCAGTCTGGACAAATTGACAAAGACAATTATCCGCAAGGGACAGGTATTCAGGTTTATACCTAGTCATAGATTGCTGACCAGGGTGAGTTTACAATCCATTAACTTTTATAGTCATTTCTTTTCTTGAACAGTTTCTGGCATTGCGTCTTAAGTCATTGCCACCATTGATGTAACAGCCAGTTTGCCGGGAATGGTTTTTTGCTCTTGAGTGGGTGGCAGCTCTGGCATGAAATAATTCAGAACCACACCCTTACGCTTTTGCTGGCAACGATCCATGAGGCTTACCCGGTCTGGACCCGAGGGTACGAACATGGGTATAGAGTGCGGTAACGCTGTTGGTTGTTGTCCGGCAACCGTCCTCATTGCTCCATGCAAAGACGTTTGGTAAACATCACTGATACGAAAACATTGCTGACCAGTCAGTAAGGAGGTTCTGGCAATGGGTGAACATACTTGTACTATTTGTAAGATGACGTTCCCTAACACATACCGGTTTGTGAGACACATGCGAACTCACACGAGAGAAAAGCCTTATAAGTGCCATCACTGTAAAAAGGCTTTTTCAACCAGCGATGATCATAAAAGTCACGAGCGAATCCATACTGGAGAAAAGCCCTATCAATGTGGTTTCTGTGCAAAGTATTTCGGAGACTCATCTAATCTCGCCAAGCACCAACGAATCCATGCCGAAGAGATGGCTATAAGCACCGGGCAAGACGCTTCCGTCGGCCCAGTGACCTGTATCACTCACACGTTTACCAATCTAACAATCAGTAATAGTGATTTCACCGTATCCAGAATAGTGACCCCGGAAGCAACTGCCACTGTTATGACAACTGAATTGCCCCATGCAACAATAACAAACGTTACCCAGGGTCCGGAAGAGCCACCTGTGCAATCCATTGAGCTTGCTGCAGAACTTGCTGCAGAAGAAGAGCAGGGACTCTTTAATTTTGAAGATTTGCTTCTCCCTGGTGCATGGAAGTAAGCCGGATGTATGCTTTGAAGTTTCCGGTCTGTCGTTATCCGGTTCGGCTCTGCCCTCAGGATGACTGACTTTTGATGTTTAGAGGGTATCTGTCAGACCCTGTTATGCCCATCGTCTTTTCTAACCACTCTGATGAACATGGCAAGCTGGACGTCAGAACGAGGCAGAATGACCAGTAATAGTAAGCTATTGCGAGGTATTTCAACGCAGGGTTGGCATTCAGATTGCCCGCGTGAAGCGTAGTCAGGGGAACCGATGGCAGTAAAGATAGCCTCAAAAAACCCTCAAAAACTACAACCCGGCGTCGAGGCAATACGTTGAAACCCTTTTGATCATCACGTTGGCGTACAATACTGAGGGCAAAGGTAAACCGTTCATTAACCCCATCACGTTATTTTCCCCTGTAGCCACCATCAACCCGGACAAGGCGCAGTTTTTTACAGCAACCTTCAGGGCGGCGACACAAAAGCAGCCTGGTAGCATCTGGAGAAACGATGCCCGTGTTTCCTGAGCTGTTTTAACGCTGATTTCTCCGGGTATCTTGTCACTCTATTTTGCTGTTTTTCCCCACCAGTGCTCGTATCAGGTGATAGACCAGAAAGTTCAGAAAGTTGATAGCTATGTCTTTTCTCACCTTTTCCGGGTCCTTACAGGGCAATATATCCATTTTCAGGGTCGTTTTGATGACATCAACATTAATCGCCACATGCCAGGATTTCAGGTATGGGGCGATGACGTCTGTCCGGGGGGACTTTTCTGCATCCAGTCAAGGGGTAATGATAGTCCGACGTTTGTTTTTGACAGCACGGATCGCAGCTCTGCCAGCATCTGCTCATAAAGCGCCTGACTCATCCTATCGCTGGCGTGGTCGTTTACGTTTTAATACCCCATCTTTGCTACCTGACTTTCCATCACATTTTTGGAAATCAATACAACGGGCACCCTTTTTTTCAAAGACCCTGTCAGCGCTGGCCGACAACAACAGAGCCAACAGGAAATCACCAGGACGCAGACGGGATAGCAACGTCCTGGGCAAAGCCTGCTCCCCTGTTTCTTTCCCTTCACAGGAGTGACAGCGACGTCGGGTAGTGCGCCGCTGCCGGGACATATCAGAACAAGTATCCTGAGACAGGGAAACCAGTGCCTTTTTTTGAGTGCCTGGCTGCGGATATTCTTTTTGGTTTTCCTCGGTGTCAGGCATTAACGTAGCAGAAACACCGCATTATACAGTGTTATCAGCGTGCTCTACTGATCAAAGGTTGATCATGTTTTTGCCATGGAGTATTCTCATCAGTCTGGACAAATTGACAAAGACAATTATCCGCAAGGGACAGGTATTCAGGTTTATACCTAGTCATAGATTGCTGACCAGGGTGAGTTTACAATCCATTAACTTTTATAGTCATTTCTTTTCTTGAACAGTTTCTGGCATTGCGTCTTAAGTCATTGCCACCATTGATGTAACAGCCAGTTTGCCGGGAATGGTTTTTTGCTCTTGAGTGGGTGGCAGCTCTGGCATGAAATAATTCAGAACCACACCCTTACGCTTTTGCTGGCAACGATCCATGAGGCTTACCCGGTCTGGACCCGAGGGTACGAACATGGGTATAGAGTGCGGTAACACTGTTGGTTGTTGTCCGGCAACCGTCCTCATTGCTCCATGCAAAGACGTTTGGTAAACATCACTGATACGAAAACATTGCTGACCAGTCAGTAAGGAGGTTCTGGCAATGGGTGAACATACTTGTACTTTTTGTAAGAAGACGTTCACTACACAATGCAAGCTTGTGAGACACATACGAACTCACACGGGAGAAAGGCCTTATAAGTGCCATCACTGTGAAAAGGCTTTTTCAACCACCGGTAATCGTGATTTGCACGAGCGAACCCATACGGGAGAAAAGCCCTATCAATGTGGTTTCTGTTCAAAGTCTTTCATAAGCTCATCTCATCTCGCCAGGCACCAACGAATCCATAGCGAAGAAAGAGCTTTTCAATGCGCTCTCTGTGATAAGTCTTTTAAACAGCGATCTAATTTACAAGATCACCAGTCAGTTCATAGCAAAGAAAAGCTTTTTCAATGTCCTGACTGCAATAAGTCTTATAAGCAAAGGAAAAGCCTCAGTAGACATATTAAATCCCAGCACCCCCATCTCCAGCTCCCTCCGATGGTTATAAGCACCGGGCAAGACGCTTCCGCCGGCCCAGTGACCTGTATCACTCACACGTTTACCAATCCAACAATCATTAATAGTGATGTCACCGTATCCAGAATAGTGAGCCCGGAAGCAACTGCCACTGTTGTGACAACTGAATTGCCCCATGCAACAATAACAAACGTTACCCAGGGTCCGGAAGAGCCACCTGTGCAATCCATTGAGCTTGCTGCAGAAGAAGAAGAGCAGGGACTCTTTAATTTTGAAGATTTGCTTCCCCCTGGTATATGGATGTGAGCCAGATGCGTGCTTTGACGTTTCCGGTCTGTGGTTGTCCGGTTCGGCTCTGCCCTCAGGATGACTGACTTTTGATGTTTAGAGGGTGTCTGTCAGAACCTGTTATGCCCATCGTCTTTTCTAACCCCCTGATGAACATGGCAAGCTGGACGTCAGAACAAGGCAGAATGACCAGTAACAGCAAGCTATTGCGAGGCATTTCAACGCAGGGCTGGCGTTCAGATTGCCCGCGTAAAGCGTAGTCAGGGGAGTCGATGGTAATAAAGATAGCCTCAAAAAACGCTTAAAAACTACAATCCGGCGTCACTCCGGCGTCGAGGCAATACGTTGTAACCCTTTTGATCATCACGTTGGCGTACAACACTGAGGGCAAAGGTAAACCGTTCATTAACCCCATCACCTTATTTTCCCCTGTAGCCACCATCAACCCAGACAAGGCGCAGTTTTTTACAGCAACCTTCAGGGCGGCGACACAAAAGCAGCCTGGTAGCATCTGGAGAAACGGTACCCCTGTTTCCTGAGCCGTTTTAACGCTGATTTCTCTGGGTGTCTTGTCACTCTATTTTGCTGTTTTTCCCCACCAGTGCTCGTATCAGGTTGCAGACCAGAAAGTTAAGAAAGTTAAAAGAGTTGATGGCTATGTCTTTTCTCACCATTTCCGGGCGCTTACAGGGCAATAGATCCATTTTCAGGGTTGTTTTGATGACATCAACATTAATCGCCACATGCCAGGATTTCAGGTATGGGGCGATGACGTCTGTCCGGGGGGGGCTTTTCTGCATCCAGTCAAGGGGTAATGATAGTCCGACGTTTGTTTTTGACAGCACGGATCGCAGCTCTGCCGGCATCTGCTCATAAAGCGCCTGACTCATCCTATCGCTGGCGTGGTCGTTTACGTTTGAATACCCCATCCTTGCTACCTGATTTTCCATCACATTGTCGACAATCAATACAACGGGCACCCTTTTTTTCAAAGACCCTGTCAGCGCTGGCCGACAACAACAGAGCCAACAGGCAATCGCCAGGGCGCAGACGGGATGGCAACGCCCTGAGCAAATCCTGCTCCCCTGTTTCTTTCCCTTCACAGGAGTGACAGCGACGTCGGGTAGTGCGCCGCTGCCAGGACATATCAGAACAAGTATCCTGAGACAGGGAAACCAGTGCCTTTTTTTTGAGTGCCTGGCTGCGGATATTCTTTTTGGTTTTCCTCGGTGTCAGGCATTAACGTAGCAAAAACACCGCATTATACAGTGTTATCAGCGTACTCTACTGATCAAAGGTTGATCCTGTTTTTGCCATGGCGTATTCTCATCAGTCTGGACAAATTGACAAAGACAATTATCCGCAAGGGACAGGTATTCAGGTTTATACCTGGTCATAGATTGCTGACCAGGGTGAGCTTACAATCCATTGACCTTTATAGTCATTTCTTTTCTTGAACAGTTTCTGACATTGCGTCTTAAGTCATTGCCACCATTGATGTAACAGCCAGTTTGCCGGGAATGGTTTTCTGCTCTTGAGTGGGTGGCAGCTCTGGCATGAAATAATTCAGAACCACACCCTTACGCCTTTGCTGGCAACGATCCATGAGGCTTGCCCGGTCTGGACCCGAGGGTACGAACATGGGTATACAGTGCGGTAACGCTGTTGGTTGTTGTCCGGCAACAGCCCTCATTGCTCCATGCAAAGTCGTTTGGTAAACATCACTGATACGAAAACATTGCTGACCAGTCAGCAAGGAGATTCTGGCAATGGGTGAACATACTTGTACTCTTTGTAAGAAGACGTTTACTAGAGCATACGGGCTTGCGGTACACATGCGAACCCACACGGGAGAAAAGCCTTATAAGTGCTATGACTGTGGAGAGACTTTTGCAGACAGCAGTAATTATAAAAAGCACGAGCGAATCCATAAGGGAGAAAGGCCCTATCAATGTGGTTTCTGTGCAAAGTCTTTCGGAGACTCATCTAATCTCGCCAGGCACCAACGAAACCATACCGAAAAAAGACCTTTTCAATGTCCTGAATGCAATAAGTCTTATAAGGAAAGACATCACCTCAAAAGACATATTAAATCCCAGCACCCCCATCTTCAGCTCCCTCCGATGGTTATAAGCACCGGGCAAGACGCTTCCGTCGGCCCGGTGACCTGTATCACTCACACGTTTACCAATCCAACAATCAGTAATAGTGATGTCACCGTATCCAGAATAGTGACCCCGGAAGCAACTGCCACTGTTGTGACAACTGAATTGCCCCATGCAACAATAACAAACGTTACCCAGGGTCCGGAAGAGCCACCTGTGCAATCCGTTGAGCTTGCTGTAGAAGAAGAAGAGCAGGGACTCTTTAATTTTGAAGATTTGCTTCCCCCTGGTGCATGGATGTGAGCCGGATGCGTGCTTTGACGTTTCCGGTCTGTGGCTGTCCCGTTCGGCTCTGCCCTCAGGATGACTGACTTTTGATGTTTAGAGGGTGTCTGTCAGAGCCTGTTATGCCCATCGTCTTTTCTAACCCCCCTGATGAACATGGCAGGCTGGACGTCAGAACAAGGCAGAATGACCAGTAATAGCAAGCTATTGCGAGGCATTTCAACGCAGGGCTGGCGTTCAGATTGCCCGCGTAAAGCGTAGTCAGGAGTCAGGAGAGTTGATGGCAGTAAAGATAGCCTCAAAAAACCCTCAAAAACTACAACCCGGCGTCGGGGTAATACGTTGAAACCCTTTTGATCATCACGTTGGCGTACAACACTGAGGGCAAAGGTAAACCGTTCATTAACCCCATCACGTTATTTTCCCCTGTATCCACCATCAACCGGGACAAGGCGCAGTTTTTTACAGCAACCTTCAGGGCGGCGACACAAAAGCAGCCTGGTAGCATCTGGAGAAACGATGCCCGTGTTTCCTGAGCCGTTTTAACTGTAGTAGTTCAGACTTGACCTGACAGTTACTGATTTTTAGAGGGTGTCTGTCAGGTCAAATTTAAGCTACAAATTTTTCCTTCCAGATTGCTTTTCCAGCCACCAGTGTTGCCATCGGTGACCTCCCATCGCAGTGCTTACCCTGATGGGTTCGCTCAGTATTGTAGAAGTTTAACCATTCGTCCAGGTCAAACTGCAATGACTCTATCGTCGTGTACAGTTTCTTCCGCAGGGTAGACTGATAAAACTCTTGCAAAATCGTCTTATGGAACCTTTCACAGATGCCATTCGTTTGCGGATGCCGCGCTTTGGTTTTGGTGTGCTCAATATCATTCACTGCCAGATAAAGTTGGTCATCGTGTTGATCTGCACGACCACAATACTCTGTACCACGATCCGTCAGAATGCGTAATACCGGCAAGTCTTCCGCCTCATAAAATGGGAGGACCTTGTCATTGAGCAAGTCAGCAGCGGTGATGGGCGTTTTGGTTGTGTAGAGCTTACACTGGGCGACCTTGAAATAGGTATCCACACAGGTCTGCTGATAAACCCGACCAACGCCTTTGAATGTCCCAACATAGAACGTGTCCTGAGAACCCAGATAGCCGGGGTGAGCAGTATCTATTTCGCCACAGGCTTCGTCATCGAGTTTCTTGCGTTCCAGCGCCCTGACTTGCGACTCAGTGAGGATATAACACCTTCCTCTGCCACTTTGGCCTCCAGCGCCTTCAGACGCTGTTTGAAGTTAGCCAGGTCATGTCGCAGCCAAATACTACGTACCCCACTGGGGGAGACAAAAACGCCTTTCTTTCGCAGCGCATTGGAGACACGTGCTTGCCCATGGGCCGGGTCTTCAATGGCGTGTTCAAGAACTGCCTGTTCAACAGCAGGGTCAACACGGTTTTTCAGGTTGGGTACTCGACGACTTTGGTCAATCAGGGCATCCACACCGCCTTCATTGACTGCCTCCCTGTAACGGTAGAAGGTATCTCTGGAAACACCCATGGTTTTACACGCTTTCGAGATGTTGCCAAGCTCATCAGCCAGGTTCAGTAAACCAACCTTGTGTTTGATGATGCGTTGGTTAGTATGAATCATAAGGGTTACCTTTATTCGTGATTTAGATTTTGGTTAATCACCCTCTATCTAAATCGGTAACCCTTCTCTTTTTTTAAGAAGAA
This sequence comes from Endozoicomonadaceae bacterium, assembly GCA_965232215.1. Lineage (GTDB taxonomy): Bacteria > Pseudomonadota > Gammaproteobacteria > Pseudomonadales > Endozoicomonadaceae > Endonucleibacter. The sequence continues at coordinate 1,560,644 of CBDDPF010000013.1, read as the reverse complement.
ATGTCAGATTAGGTCTGGACTACTACATTTTAACGCTGATTTCTCCTGGTGTCTTGTCACTGTGTTTTGCTGTTTTTCCCCATCAGTGCTCGTATCAGGTTGCAGACCAGAAAGTTCAAAAAGTTGATGGCTATGTCTTTTCTCACCATTTCCGGGCGCTTACAGGGCAATAGATCCATTTTCAGGGTCGTTTTGATGACATCAACATTAATCGCCACATGCCAGGATTTCAGGTATGGGGCGATGACGTCTGTCCGGGGGGACTTTTCTGCATCCAGTCAAGGGGTAATGATAGTCCGACGTTTGTTTTTGACAGCACGGATCGCAGCTCTGCCGGCATCTGCTCATAAAGCGTCTGACTCATCCAATCGCTGGCGTGGTCGTTTACGTTTGAATACCCCATCCTTGCTCCCTGACTTTCCATCACATTGTCGACAATCAATACATCGGGCACCCTTTTTTCAAAGACCCTGTCAGCGCTGGCCGACAACAACAGAGCCAACAGGCAATCACCAGGACGCAGACGGGATAGCAACGTCCTGAGCAAGGCCTGCTCCCCTGTTTCTTTCCCTTCACAGGAGTGACAGCGACGTCGGGTAGTGCATCGCTGCCAGGACATATCAGAACAAGTATCCTGAGACAGGGAAACCAGTGCCTTTTTTGGGTGCCTGGCTGCGGATATTCTTTTTGGTTTTGCTCGGTGTCAGGCATTAACGTAGCAAAAACACCGCATTATACAGTGTTATCAGCGTGCTCTACTGATCAAAGGTTGATCATGTTTTTGCCATGGCGTATTCTCATCAGTCTGGACAAATTGACAAAGACAATTATCAGCGAGGGACAGGCATTCAGGTTTATACCTGGTCATAGATTGCTGACCAGGGTGAGCTTACAATCCATTAACTTTTATAGTCATTTCTTTTCCTGAACAGTTTCTGGCATTGCGTCTTAAGTCATTGCCACCATTGATGTAACAGCCAGTTTGCCGGGAATGGTTTTCTGCTCTTGAGTGGGTGGCAGCTCTGGCATGAAATAATTCAGAACCACACCCTTACGCCTTTGCTGGCAACGATCCATGAGGCTTGCCCGGTCTGGACCCGAGGGTACGAACATGGGTATAGAGTGCGGTAACGCTGTTGGTTATTGTCCGGCAACCGTCCTCATTGCTCCATGCAAAGACGTTTGGTAAACATCACTGATACGAAAACATTGCTGACCAGTCAGTAAGGAGGTTCTGGCAATGGGTGAACATACTTGTACTTTTTGTAAGAAGACGTTCACTAAAGAATACCTGCTTGTGAGACACATACGAACCCACACGGGAGAAAGGCCTTATAAGTGCCATCACTGTGAAAAGGCTTTTTCAACCATCGGTATTCGTGATGTGCACGAGCGAACCCATACGGGAGAAAAGCCCTATCAATGTAGTTTCTGTGCAAAGTCTTTCGGAGACCCATCTAATCTCGCCAGGCACCAACGAATCCATACCGGAGAAAGAGCTTATCAATGCACTCTCTGTGATAAGTCTTTTAGAGATCAACAACATTTACAAAATCACCAGTCAGTTCATACGAAAGAAAAGCCTTTTCAATGTCCTGGCTGCAATAAGTCTTATACGCGAAGATATAGCCTCAAAGAACATATGAAATCCCGGCACCCCTATCTCCAGCCCCCTCCGTTGATTATAAGCACCGAGCAAGACGCTTCCCTCGGCCCGGTGACCTGTATTACTCACACGTTTACCAACCCAACAATCAGTAATAGTGATGTCACCGTATCCAGAATAGTGACCCCGGAAGCAACTGCCACTGTTGTGACAACTGAATTGCCCCATGCAACAATAACAAACGTTACCCAGGGTCCGGAAGAGCCACCTGTGCAATCCATTGAGCTTGTGCAGAAGAAGAAGAAGAGCAGGAACCCTTTAATTTTGAAGATTTGCTTCCCCCTGGTGCATGGATGTGAGCCGGATGTGTGCTTTGACGTTTCCGGTCTGTGGTTGTCCCGTTCGGCTCTGCCCTCAGGATGACTGACTTTTGATGTGTAGAGGGTGTCTGTCAGACCCTGTTATGCCCATCGTCTTTTCTAACCCCCCTGATGAACATGGCAAGCCGGACGTCAGAACAAGGCAGAATGACCAGTAACAGCAAGCTATTGCGAGGCATTTCAACGCAGGGTTGCGTTCACATTGCCCGCGTAAAGCGTAGTCGGGGGAGTCGATGGTAGTAAAGTTTGGTAAACATCACTGATACGAAAACATTGCTGACCAGTCAGTAAGGAGATTCTGGCAATGGGTGAACATACTTGTCATTTTTGCAGGAAGACGTTCAATAGAGCATCCAAGCTTGCGATACACATACGAACCCACACGGGAGAAAGGCCTTATAAGTGCCATCACTGTGAAAAGGCTTTTTCAACCACCGGTACTCGTGATGTGCACGAGCGAACCCATACGGGAGAAAAGCCCTATCAATGTGGTTTCTGTTCAAAGTCTTTCAGAAACTCATCTCATCTCGCCAGGCACCAACGAATCCATACCGGAGAAAGAGCTTATCAATGCACTCTCTGTGATAAGTCTTTTAAAGATCAACAACATTTACAAAATCACCAGTCAGTTCATACGAAAGAAAAGCCTTTTCAATGTCCTGGCTGCAATAAGTCTTATACGCGAAGACATAACCTCAAAGAACATATGAAATCCCAGCACCCCCATCTTCAGCTCCCTCCGATGGTTATAAGCACCGGGCAAGACGCTTCCGCCGGCCCAGTGACCTGTATTACTCACACGTTTACCCATCCAACAATCAGTAATAGTGATGTCACCGTATCCAGAATAGTGACCCCGGAAGCAACTGCCACTGTTATGACAACTGAATTGCCCCATGCAACAATAACAAACGTTACCCAGGGTTCGGAAGAGCCACCTGTGCAATCCATTGAGCTTGCTGCAGAAGAAGAGCAGGGACTCTTTAATTTTGAAGATTTGCTTCCCCCTGGTGCATGGAGGTGAGCCGGATGCGTGCTTTGACGTTTCCGGTCTGTGGTTGTCCCGTTCGGCTCTGCCCTCAGGATGACTGACTTTTGATGTTTAGAGGGTGTCTGTCAGACCCTGTTATGCCCATCGTCTTTTCTAACCCCCCTGATGAACATGGCAAGCTGGACGTCAGAACAAGGCAGAATGACCAGTAACAGCAAGCTATTGCGAGGCATTTCAACGCAGGGTTGCGTTCACATTGCCCGCGTAAAGCGTAGTCGGGGGAGTCGATGGTAGTAAAGATAGCCTCAAAAAACGCTTAAAAACTACAATCCGGCGTCGAGGCAATACGTTGAAACCCTTTTGATCATCACGTTGGCGTACAACACTGAGGGCAAAGGTAAACCGTTCATTAACCCCATCACGTTATTTTCCCCTGTAGCCACCATCAACCCGGACAAGGCGCAGTTTTTTACAGCAACCTTCAGGGCGGCGACACAAAAGCAGCCTGGTAGCATCTGGAGAAACGATGCCCGTGTTTCCTGAGCCGTTTTAACGCTGATTTCTCCGGGTGTCTTGTCACTCTGTTTTGCTGTTTTTCCCCACCAGTGCTCGTATCAGGTTGCAGACCAGGTTAAGAAAGTTAAGAAAGTTAAGAAAGTTAAGAAAGTTAAGAAAGTTAAGAAAGTTAAGAAAGTTAAGAAAGTTAAGAAAGTTGATGGCTATGTCTTTTCTCACCATTTCCGGGCGTTTACAGGGCAATAGATCCATTTTCAGGGTCGTTTTGATGACATCAACATTAATCGCCACATGCCAGGATTTCAGGTATGGGGCGATGACGTCTGTCCGGGAGGACTTTTCTGCATCCAGTCAAGGGGTAATGATAGTCCGACGTTTGTTTTTGACAGCACGGATCGCAGCTCTGCCGGCATCTGCTCATAAAGCGCCTGACTCATCCAATCGCTGGCGTGGTCGTTTACGTTTGAATACCCCATCCTTGCTACCTGACTTTCCATCACATTGTCGACAATCAATACAACGGGCACCCTTTTTTCAAAGACCGTGTCAGCTCTGACCGGCAACAACAGAGCTAACAGGAAATCGCCAGGACGCAGACGGGATAGCTACGTCCTGAACAAGGCCTGCTCCCCTGTTTCTTTCCCTTCACAGGAGTGACAGCGACGTCGGGTAGTGCGCCGCTGCCAGGACATATCAGAACAAGTATCCTGAGACAGGGAAGCCAGTGCCCTTTTTTTGGATGCCTGGCTGCTGACCAAAGGTTGATCATGTTTTTGCCATGGAGTATTCTCATCAGTCTGGACAAATTGACAAAGACAATTATCCGCAAGGGACAGGTATTCAGGTTTATACCTGGTCATAGATTGCTGACGAGGGTGAGTTTACAATCCATTGACTTTTATAGTCATTTCTTTTCTTGAACAGTTTCTGGCATTGCGTCTTAAGTCATTGCCACCATTGATGTAACAGCCAGTTTGCCGGGAATGGTTTTCTGCTCTTGAGTGGGTGGCAGCTCTGGCATGAAATAATTCAGAACCACACCCTTACGCCTTTGCTGGCAACGATCCATGAGGCTTGCCCGGTCTGAACCTGAGGGTACGAACATGGGTATAGAGTGCGGTAACGCTGTTGGTTGTTGTCCGGCAACCGTCCTCATTGCTCCATGCAAAGACGTTTGGTAAACATCACTGATACGAAAACATTGCTGACCAGTCAGTAAGGAGGTTCTGGCAATGGGTGAACATACTTGTACTTTTTGTAAGAATAAATTCACTACACAAGGATCGCTTGCAGTGCATATACGACGAATTCACACGCTGGAAAGGCCTTATAACTGCTATTACTGTCAAAAGGCTTTTGCAACCCAACACGATTGTCAATACCACGAGAGAACCCATACGGGAGAAAAGCCCTATCAATGTGGTTTCTGTTCAAAGTCTTTCAGAGGCTCAACTGATCTCGCCAGGCACCAACGAATCCATGGCGAAGAAAGAGCTTATAAATGTACTCTCTGTGATAAGTCTTTTAAACAGCGATCTAATTTAAAAAATCACCAGTCAGTTCATATGAAAAAAAAGCCTTTTCAATGTCCTGACTGCAATAAGTCTTATACGCGAAGAAATAGCCTCAATAAACATATTAAATCCCAGCACCCCCATCTTCAGCTCGCTCCGTTGATTATAAACACCGAGCAAGACGCTTCCCTCGGCCCGGTGACCTGTATTACTCACACGTTTACCCATCCAACAATCACTAATAGTGATGTCACCGTATCCAGAATAGTGACCCCGGAAGCAACTGCGACTGTTGTGACAACTGAATTACCCCATGCAACAATAACAAACGTTACCCAGGGTCTGGAAGAGCCTCCTGTGCAATCCGTTGAGCTTGCTGTAGCAGAAGAAGAGCAGGGACTCTTTAATTTTGAAGATTTGCTTCCCCCTGGTGCATGGAGGTGAGCCGGATGTGTGCTTTGAAGTGTCCGGTCTGTGGTTGTCCCGTTCGGCTCTGCCCTCAGGATGACTGACTTTTGATGTGTAGAGGGTGTCTGTCAGACCCTGTTATGCCCATCGTCTTTTCTAACCCCCCTGATGAATATGGCAAGCTGGACGTCAGAACAAGGCAGAATGACCAGTAACAGCAAGCTATTGCGAGGCATTTCAACGCAGGGCTGGCGTTAAGATTGCCCGCGTAAAGCGTAGTCAGGGGAGCCGATGGCAGTAAAGATAGCCCCAAAAAATCCTCAAAAACTACAACCCGGCATCGAGGCAATACGTTGAAACCCTTTTGATCATCACGTTGGCGTACAACACTGAGGGCAAAGGTAAACCGTTCATTAACCCCATCACGTTATTTTCCCCTGTAGCCACCATCAACCGGGACAAGGCGCAGTTTTTTTACAGCAACCTTCAGGGCGGCGACACAAAAGCAGCCTGGTAGCATCTGGAGAAACGATGCCCGTGTTTCCTGAGCCGTTTTAACGCTGATTTCTCCGGGTATCTTGTCACTCTATTTTGCTGTTTTTCCCCACCAGTGCTCGTATCAGGTTGCAGACCAGAAAGTTAAGAAAGTTAAGAAAGTTAAGAAAATTAAGAAAGTTGATGGCTATGTCTTTTCTGACCATTTCCGGGCGCTTACAGGGCAATAGATCCATTTTCAGGGTCGTTTTGATGACATCAACATTAATCTCCAGATGCCAGGGTTTCAGGTATGGGGCGATACGTTTGTCCGGGGGGACTTTTCTGCATCCAGTCAAGGGGTAATGATAGTCCGACGTTTGTTTTTGACAGCACGGATCGCAGCTCTGCCGGCATCTGCTCATAAAGCGCCTGGCTCATCCAATCGCTGGCGTGGTCGTTTACGTTTGAATACCCCATCCTTGCTACCTGACTTTCCATCACATTGTCGACAATCAATACATCGGGCACCCTTTTTTTCAAAGACCCTGTCAGCTCTGGTCGGCAACAACAGAGCCAACAGGAAATCGCCAAGGCGCAGACGGGATAGCAACGCCCTGAGCAAGTCCTGCTCCCCTGTTTTTTTTCCCTTCACAGAGTGACAGCGAGGTCGAGTAGTGCGCCGCTGCCAAGGCATACAGAACAAGTATCCTGAGACAGGGAAACCAGTGCCTTTTTTGAGTGCCTGGCTGCGGATATTCTTTTTGGTTTTCCTCGGTGTCAGGCATTAACGTAGCAAAAACACCGCATTATACAGTGTTATCAGCGTGCTCTACTGATCAAAGATTGATCATGATTTGCCATGGCATATTCTCAGCAGTCTGGACAAATTAACAAAGACAATTATCAGCGGGGGACAGGTATTCAGGTTTATACTTGTTCGTAGATTGCTGACCAGGGTGAGCTTACAATCCATTGACTTTTATAGTCATTTCTCTTCCTGAACAGTTTCTGGCATTGCGTCTTAAGTCATTGCCACCATTGATGTAACAGCCAGTTTGCCGGGAATGGTTTTCTGCTCTTGAGTGGGTGGCAGCTCTGGCATGAAATAATTCAGAACCACACCCTTACGCCTTTGCTGGCAACGATCCATGAGGCTTGCCCGGTCTGGACCCGAGGGTACGAACATGGATATAGAGTGCGATAAAGCTGTTGGTTGTTGTCCGGCAACCGTCCTTATTGCTCCATGCAAAGTCGTTTAGTAAACATCACTGATACGAAAACATTGCTGACCAGTCAGTAAGGAGGTTCTGGCAATGGGTGAATATACTTGTACTATTTGTAAGAAGACGTTCCCTACCAACTACAAGCTTGTGAGACACATGCGAACTCACACGGGAGAAAGGCCTTATAAGTGCCATCACTGTGAAAGGGCTTTTTCAACCAACGGTATTCGTGATGAGCACGAGCGAATCCATACGGGAGAAAAGCCCTATCAATGTGGTTTCTGTTCAAAGTATTTCGTAACCTCATCTAATCTCGCCAAGCACCAACGAATCCATACCGGAGAAAGAGCTTATAAATGCACTCTCTGTGATAAGTCTTTTAAACAACAAGGTCATTTGAAATATCACCAGTCAGTTCATAGCAAAGAAAAGCCTTTTCAATGTCCTGGCTGCAATAAGTTTTATACGCGAAGACCTGACCTCAAAAAACATATGAAATCCCAGCACCCCCATCTTCAGCTCCCTCCGATGGTTATAAGCACCGGGCAAGACGCTTCCGCCGGCCCAGTGACCTGTATTACTCACACGTTTACCCATCCAACAATCAGTAATAGTGATGTCACCGTATCCAGAATAGTGACCCCGCAAGCAACTGCCACTGTTATGACAACTGAATTGCCCCATGCAACAATAACAAACGTTACCCAGGGTCCGGAAGAGCCACCTGTGCAATCCATTGAGCTTGCTGCAGAAGAAGAGCAGGGACTCTTTAATTTTGAAGATTTGCTTCCCCCTGATGCATGTATGTGGAGGATGTAATTTAATTTGTGTAAACGCTTGTCGTTAATACTCCAAAGAGGAGCATAACTATGAGCGTTGAAATCAATGAAAAATTGCTTGGCCAGGTGGTTGGGCAAATCAAAAATCAGGATGACCTTGCCGATCTTAGCCGCCAGCTGATCAAAGCGGCTGTTGAGCGTGTTATGCCCATCGTCTTTTCTAACCCCCCTGATGAACATGGCAAGCTGGACGTCAGAACAAGGCAGAATGACCATTAACAGCAAACTATTGCGAGGCATTTCAACGCAGGGTTGGCGTTAAGATTGCCCGCGTAAAGCGTAGTCAGGGGAGTCGATGGTAGTAAAGATAGCCTCAAAAAACGCTTAAAAACTACAATCCGGCGTCGAGGCAATACGTTGAAACCCTTTTGATCATCACGTTGGCATACAACACTGAGGGCAAAGGTAAACCGTTCATTAACCCCATCACGTCATTTCCCCCTGTAGCCACCATCAACCCGGACAAGGCGCAGTTTTTTACAGCAACCTTCAGGGCGGCGACACAAAAGCAGCCTGGTAGCATCTGGAGAAACGATGCCCGTGTTTCCTGAGCCGTTTTAACGCTGATTTCTCTGGGTGTCTTGTCACTCTATTTTGCTGTTTTTCCTCACCAGTGCTCGTATCAGGTTGCAGACCAGAAAGTTAAGAAAGTTAAGAAAGTTAAGAAAGTTAAGAAAGTTAAGAAAGTTAAGAAAGTTGATGGCTATGTCTTTTCTCACCATTTCCGGGGTCGTTTTGATGACATCAACATTAATCGCCACATGCCAGGATTTCAGGTATGGGGCGATGACGTCTGTCCGGGGGGACTTTTCTGCATCCAGTCAAGGGGTAATGATAGTCTGACGTTTGTTTTTGACAGCACGGATCGCAGCTCTGTCGGCATCTGCTCATAAAGCGTCTGACTCATCCAATCGCTGGCGTGGTGGTTTACGTTTGAATACCCCATCCTTGCTACCTGACTTTCCATCACATTGTCGACAATCAATACAACGGGCACCCTTTTTTTCAAAGACCCTGTCAGCGCTGGCCGACAACAACAGAGCCAACAGGAAATCACCAGGACGCAGACGGGATAGCAACGCCCTGAGCAAGTCCTGCTCCCCTGTTTCTTTCCCTTCACAGGAGTGACAGCGACGTCGGGTAGTGCGTCGCTGCCAGGACATATCAGAACAAGTATCCTGAGAACAGGGAAACCAGTGCCTTTTTTTGGGTGCCTGGCTGCGGATATTCTTTTTGGTTTTGCTTGGTGTCAGGCATTAACATAGCAAAAACACCGGATTATACAGTGTTACCGTCATTCACCACCTCAATCAGGAATAAATTGATTGATACGTAGGGCCTAAAATAAAAATGATGATCGACTGACTTTCTGAAATGCCAACTACGTGTTTTTCCGTCCCGTTGATAGTCCAAACATGAATACCCTCAAAACAATAGAAAACCCATCTGCCCGTTGGGTTCTGAACCGGCTTTTTCTTCATGTCCGGAAATGTTCGGCTCTGCCTCTTCAGCTCATAGCGGATTCGATGTTGGATAGCAGCATAGACCATCAGACAGAGAGTCATCACCATTAACAGAGCTTCAATGCGCTCTGGTTTCTTCAAATACAGCGACGACACCAGGAAATCAGGACTTTTCAGGAAGCGAAATCCCCTCTCGACCTGCTGTTGTGATTTATACGTCCTTAGCAGTTCAGCCGTGCCTGGCCGGTCTGTATTTGTATCGTTGGTGGCCAGTACAAAGCAGCCCAGCGAAGCTTCCGCATCCCGGCGAGTCTGCACTGCAACCGAGCAGCAACCTGTTACGTAATACTCAAGGTGATCAGGTTCTGCGCCGTTAGCGGGACGACCTTTACCTTTGTAACAAGGCTTACTGATAACCCTGGGTTCAGCCTGACAGAGTTCGGATTGCTTCTGCCATTGTCTGAAGGCTTCCATGGCGTCAGCTTCACACCGAAAGGCCTTTTTACCTGGCTTTTCCAGTTTTTCGAATTCCTTCAGGGACTTTTTCTGCATGCGCCTTGTCAGCGCCTTCTGCTCTGTTTCCTGGCTCTGTTTGTTCCGAAACAACGCCCAGCGTTGCCTGACCTCTGCGTAATCAGACGACACCTCTACAGCTTCATAATGCTCAAATCCCTCAACAGCCCCCATGGAGTGTAAGGGCACACTCTGCACCAGCCCTTTGGCAGCACTGATACTGAGCGGAACACGGGAAATAAATAGCTGACCCTGCTGGTCGAGTTCTTGAATAGTCTCCCCCACGTATAGTGCCGCATCGCCGACAAAGTACCGGGATTCCAGTGCCGCCTTGAAACTCTTCAAGTGCTCTGAAACCACCTGTTTAAAACTGGTCTTGTCAGTCACATTGCCACTGGCAGCCGCCATAAACAGGGGAATGTCTGCCCGGTTTTCGGTCATCAGGAGCAAAATGGCCTGATTCAAGTCCGGGCGATGGTCACGGCTATAGCCTTGGCAAAGCCGGATACAGTTGAGGTCTTCGTCACTCTCTTCGCTGTCGCTGTTGTAGCGACCGTCAACGTGAAAGCTGGTGCCATCAAGGTTTAACGCCTCGCAAGGCAGCTTGAGATGTTTCACCACCTTGATAGCCAGCTCGAAATAGACTTTACTGACATCCAGCTCAAAGAGTTCATCCAGTGTCCTGCCCAGTGCTTTGTCGTTTATGTGCTCTGGTTCGATACCAGGCCTGATCAGCTTGTCGAGGGGTTTGTTGGCAAAGAACTGGGGAAACATATGCAGGGATCGTCCAGTAAAGCCTAAGCCATTGATAATCATGCCAACAACGGCTTCACCATGGGATATGTGCCAGTCATCGGATACTTTTGGTGCTCGCTGGTCGATATGCTCGGCGATTTTCAACTCTTTGCACATTCCAGCCACCAATCCGAGGTGATCCATGATCTGACTGCGGTATTGAACAGGAGGCATAAGACGGTTTCCTGATATTTTCTTATCTGATAAATAGCAGAAATCAGGAAAATGTCAGGTGGGGTGGTGAATGTCGGGTGTTATCAGCGTGTCTGCTGATCAAAGGTTGATCATGTTTTGCCATGGAGTATTCTCATCACTCTGGACAAATCAACAAAGACAATTATCAGCGAAGGACAGGCATTCAGGCTTATACTTGTTCATAGATTGCTGACCAGGGTGAGTTTACAATCCATTGACCTTTATAGTCATTTCTCTTCCTGAACAGTTTCTGGCATTGCGTCTTAAGTCATTGCCACCATTGATGTAACAGCCAGTTTGCCGGGAATGGTTTTCTGCTCTTGAGTGGATGGCAGCTCTGGCATGAAATAATTCAGAACCACACCCTTACGCCTTTGCTGGCAACGATCCATGAGGCTTGCCCGGTCTGGACCCGAGGGTACGAACATGGGTATAGAGTGCGATAAAGCTGTTGGTTGTTGTCCGGCAACCGTCCTTATTGCTCCATGCAAAGTCGTTTGGTAAACATCACTGATACGAAAACATTGCTGACCAGTCAGAAAGGAGGTTCTGGCAATGGCTAAACATACTTGTCATTTTTGCAGGAAAACATTTGATAGACCAAATAGGCTTGCAGCGCATATACGACAAATTCACACGCTGGAAAGGCCTTATAAGTGCCATCACTGTGAAAAGGCTTTTTCAACCACCGGTTGTCGTGATGTGCACGAGCGAATCCATACGGGAGAAAAGTCCTATCAATGTGGTTTCTGTGCAAAGTATTTCGCAACCTCATCTCATCTCGCCAGGCACCAACGAATCCATACCGGAGAAAGAGCTTATCAATGCACTCTCTGTGATAAGTCTTTTAAAAATGGACATCATTTAAAAGATCACCAGTCAGTTCATAGCAAAGAAAAGCCTTTTCAATGTCCTGGCTGCAATAAGTTTTATGCGCGAAGGCAAAGCCTCAATAAACATATTAAATCCCAGCACCCCCATCTTCAGCTCCCTCCGATGGTTATAAGCACCGGGCAAGACGATTCCGCCGGCCCAGTGACCTGTATCACTCACACGTTTACCCATCCAACAATCAGTAATAGTGATGTCACCGTATCCAGAATAGTGAGCCCGGAAGCAACTGCCACTGTTATGACAACTGAATTGCCCCATGCAACAATAACAAACGTTACCCAGGGTCCGGAAGAGCCACCTGTGCAATCCATTGAGCTTGCTGCAGAAGAAGAGCAGGGACTCTTTAATTTTGAAGATTTGCTTCCCCCTGGTGCATGGATGTGAGCCGGATGCGTGCTTTGACGTTTCCGGTCTGTGGTTGTCCGGTTCGGCTCTGCCCTCAGGATGACTGACTTTTGATGTTTAGAGGGTGTCTGTCAGACCCTGTTATGCCCATCGTCTTTTCTAACCCCCCTGATGAACATGGCAAGCTGGACGTCAGAACAAGGCAGAATGACCAGTAACAGCAAACTATTGCGAGGCATTTCAACGCAGGGTTGCGTTCACATTGCCCGCGTAAAGCGTAGTCGGGGGAGTCGATGGTAGTAAAAATAGCCTCAAAAAACGCTTAAAAACTACAATCCGGCGTCAATCCGGCGTCGGGGCAATACGTTGAAACCCTTTTGATCATCTCTTTGGCGTACAACACTGAGGGCAAAGGTAAACCGTTCATTAACCCCATCACGTTATTTTCCCCTGTAGCCACCATCAACCCGGACAAGGCGCAGTTTTTTACAGCAACCTTCAGGGCGGCGACACAAAAGCAGCCTGGTAGCATCTGGAGAAACGATGCCCGTGTTTCCTGAGCCGTTTTAACGCTGATTTCTCTGGGTGTCTTGTCACTCTGTTTTGCTGTTTTTCCCCACCAGTGCTCGTATGAGGTTGCAGACCAGAAAGTTAAGAAAGTTAAAAAAGTTGATGGCTATGTCTTTTATCACCATTTCCGGGCGCTTACAGGGCAATAGATCCATTTTCAGGGTCGTTTTGATGACATCAACATTAATCGCCACATGCCAGGATTTCAGGTATGGGGCGATGACGTCTGTCCGGGGGGGACTTTTCTGCATCCAGTCAAGGGGTAATGACAGTCCGACGTTTGTTTTTGACAGCATGGATCGCCAGCTCTGCCGGCATCTGCTCATAAAGCGCTTGGCTCATCCACTCGCTGGCGTGGTCGTTTACGTTTGAATACTCCATCCTTGCTACCTGACTTTCCATCACATTGTCGACAATCAATACAACGGGCACCCTTTTTTTCAAAGACCCTGTCAGCGCTGGCCGACAACAACAGAGCCAACAGGCAATCGCCAGGGCGCAGACGGGATAGCAACGCCCTGAGCAAGTCCTGCTCCCCTGTTTCTTTCCCTTCACAGGAGTTACAGCGACGTCGGGTAGTGCGCCGCTGCCAGGACATATCAGAACAAGTATCCTGAGACAGGGAAACCAGTGCCTTTTTTTGGGTGCCTGGCTGCGGATATTCTTTTTGGTTTTGCTCGGTGTCAGGCATTAACGTAGCAAAAACACCGCATTATACAGTGTTATCAGCGTGCTCTACTGATCAAAGGTTGATCATGTTTTTGCCATGGAGTATTCTCATCAGTCTGGACAAATTGACAAAGACAATTATCAGCGAGGGACAGGCATTCAGGTTTATACCTGGTCATAGATTGCTGACCAGGGTGAGCTTACAATCCATTAACTTAACTTTTATAGTCATTTCTTTTCTTGAACAGTTTCTGGCATTGCGTCTTAAGTCATTGCCACCCTTGATGTAACAGCCAGTTTGCCGGGAATGGTTTTCTGCTCTTGAGTGCGTGGCCGCCCTGGCATGAAATAATTCAGAACCACACCCTTACGCCTTTGCTGGCAACGATCCATGAGGCTTGCCCGGTCTGGACCCGGGGGTACGAACATGGGTATAGAATGCGGTAACGCTGTTGGTTATTGTCCAGCAACCGTCCTCATTGCTCCATGCAAAGTCGTTTGGTAAACATCACTGATACGAAAACATTGCTGACCAGTCAGTAAGGAGGTTCTGGCAATGGGTGAACATATTTGTACTCTTTGTAAGAAGACGTTCACTGAAGGATACCTGCTTGCGAGGCACATGCGAACTCACACGGGAGAAAGGCCTTATAAGTGCCATCACTGTGAAAAGGCTTTTTCAACCAACGGTATTCGTGATGTGCACGAGCGAACCCATACGGGAGAAAAGCCCTATCAATGTGGTTTCTGTTCAAAGTATTTCGCAACCTCATCTAATCTCGCCAGGCACCAACGAATCCATACCGGAGAAAGAGCTTATCAATGCACTCTCTGTGATAAGTCTTTTACACAACAAGGTCATTTGAAATATCACCAGTCAGCTCATATGAATATGAAAAAAAAGCCTTTTCAATGTCCTGACTGCAATAAGTCTTATACGCGAAGGCAAAGCCTCAAAGAACATATGAAATCCCAGCACCCCCATCTTCAGCTCCCTCCGATGGTTATAAGCACCGGGCAAGACGCTTCCGCCGGCCCAGTGACCTGTATCACTCACACGTTTACCAATCCAACAATCAGTAATAGTGATGTCACCGTATCCAGAATAGTGAGCCCGGAAGCAACTGCCACTGTTGTGACAACTGAATTGCCCCATGCAACAATAACAAACATTACCCAGGGTCTGGAAGAGCCACCTGTGCAATCCATTGAGCTTGCTACAGGAGAAGAAGACGAGCAGGGACTCTTTAATTTTGAAGATTTGCTTCCCCCTGGTGCATGGATGTGAGCCGGATGTGTGCTTTGACGTTTCCGGTCTGTGGTTGTCCCGTTCGGCTCTGCCCTCAGGATGACTGACTTTTGATGTGTAGAGGGTGTCTGTCAGACCCTGTTATGTCCATCGTCTTTTCTAACCCCCCTGATGAACATGGCAGGCTGGACGTCAGAACAAGGCAGAATGACCAGTAATAGCAAGCTATTGCGAGGCATTTCAACGCAGGGCTGGCGTTCAGATTGCCCGCGTAAAGCGTAGTCAGGAGTCAGGAGAGTCGATGGCAGTAAAGATAGCCTCAAAAAACCCTCAAAAACTACAACCCGGCGTCGGGGTAATACGTTGTAACCCTTTTGATCATCACGTTGGCGTACAACACTGAGGGCAAAGGTAAACCGTTCATTAACCCCATCACGTTATTTTCCCCTGTAGCCACCATCAACCGGGACAAGGCGCAGTTTTTTACAGCAACCTTCAGGGCGGCGACACAAAAGCAGCCTGGTAGCATCTGGAGAAACGATGCCCGTGTTTCCTGAGCCGTTTTAACGCTGATTTCTCCGGGTGTCTTGTCACTGTGTTTTGCTGTTTTTCCCCACCAGTGCTCGTATCAGGTTGCAGACCAGAAAGTTCAAAAAGTTGATGGCTATGTTTTTTCTCACCGTTTCCGGGCGCTTACAGGGCAATAGATCCATTTTCAGGGTCGTTTTGATGACATCAACATTAATCTCCAGATGCCAGGGTTTCAGGTATGGGGCGATACGTTTGTCCGGGAGGACTTTTCTGCATCCAGTCAAGGGGTAATGATAGTCTGACGTTTGTTTTTGACAGCACGGATCGCAGCTCTGTCGGCATCTGCTCATAAAGCGCCTGACTCACCCAATCGCTGGCGTGGTCGTTTACGTTTGAATACTCCATCCTTGCTACCTGACTTTCCATCACATTGTCGACAATCAATACATCGGGCACCCTTTTTTTAAAGACCCTGTCAGCGCTGGCCGACAACAACAGAGCCAACAGGAAATCACCAGGGCGCAGACGGGATAGCAACGCCCTGAGCAAGTCCTGCTCCCCTCTTTCTTTCCCTTCACTGGGAGTGACAGCGACGTCGGGCAGTGCGCCGCTGCCAGGACATATCAGAACAAGTATCCTGAGACAGGGAAACCAGTGCCTTTTTTTTGAGTGCCTGGCTGCGGATATTCTTTTTGGTTTTCCTCGGTGTCAGGCATTAACGTAGCAAAAACACCGCATTATACAGTGTTATCAGCGTGTCTGCTGATCAAAGGTTGATCATGTTTTTGCCATGGAGTATTCTCATCAATCTGGACAAATTGACAAAGACAATTATCCGCAAGGGACAGGTATTCAGGTTTATACCTGGTCATAGATTGCTGACCAGGGTGAGCTTACAATCCATTGACCTTTATAGTCATTTCTTTTCTTGAACAGTTTCTGGCATTGCGTCTTAAGTCATTGCCACCATTGATGTAACAGCCGGTTTGCCGGGAATGGTTTTCTGCTCTTGAGTGGGTGGCAGCTCTGGTATGAAATAATTCAGAACCACACCCTTACGCCTTTGCTGGCAACGATCCATGAGGCTTGCCCGGTCTGAACCTGTGGGGGTACGAACATGGGTATAGAGTGCGGTAACGCTGTTGGTTATTGTCCAGCAACTGTGCTCATTGCTCCATGCAAAGTCGTTTGGTAACCATCACTGATACGAAAACATTGCTGACCAGTCAGTAAGGAGGTTCTGGCAATGGGTGAACATACTTGTCATCTTTGTAAGAAGACGTTCGATAGAGAATCCCTGCTTGTGAGACACATACGAACTCACACGGGAGAAAGGCCTTATAAGTGCCATCACTGTGAAAAGGCTTTTTCAACCAACGGTATTCGTGATGTGCACGAGCGAACCCATACGGGAGAAAAGCCCTATCAATGTGGTTTCTGTGCAAAGTTTTTCAGAGACTCATCTAATCTCGCTGATCACCAACGAATCCATAGCGAAGAAAGAGCTTTTCAATGCGCTCTCTGTGATAAGTCTTTTAAACAGCGATCTAATTTAAGAAATCACCAGTCAGTTCATATGAAAAAAAAGCCTTTTCAATGTCCTGGCTGCAATAAGTCTTATACGCGAAGACATAACCTCAAAAGACATATTAAATCCCAGCACCCCCATCTCCAGCTCCCTCCGATGGTTATAAACACCGGGCAAGACGCTTCCCTCGGCCCGGTGACCTGCATTACTCACACGTTTACCCATCCAACAATCAGTAATAGTGATGTCACCGTATCCAGAATAGTGACCCCGGAAGCAACTGCCACTGTTATGACAACTGAATTGCCCCATGCAACAATAACAAACGTTACCCAGGGTCCGGAAGAGCCACCTGTGCAATCCGTTGAGCTTGCTGTAGAAGAAGAAGAGCAGGGACTCTTTAATTTTGAAGATTTGCTTCCCCCTGGTGCATGGATGTGAGCCGGATGCGTGCTTTGACGTTTCCGGTCTGTGGCTGTCCCGTTCGGCTCTGCCCTCAGGATGACTGACTTTTGATGTTTAGAGGGTGTCTGTCAGACCCTGTTATGCCCATCGTCTTTTCTAACCACTCTGATGAACATGGCAAGCTGGACGTCAGAACAAGGCAGAATGACCAGTAATAGCAAGCTATTGCGAGGTATTTCAACGCAGGGTTGGCATTCAGATTGCCCGCGTGAAGCGTAGTCAGGGGAACCGATGGCAGTAAAGATAGCCTCAAAAAACCCTTAAAAACTACAATCCGGCGTCGAGGCAATACGTTGAAACCCTTTTGATCATCACGTTGGCGTACAACACTGAGGGCAAAGGTAAACCGTTCATTAACCCCATCACGTTATTTTCCCCTGTAGCCACCATCAACCCGGACAAGGCGCAGTTTTTTACAGCAACCTTCAGGGCGGCGACACAAAAGCAGCCTGGTAGCATCTGGAGAAACGATGCCCGTGTTTCCTGAGCCGTTTTAACGCTGATTTCTCTGGGTGTCTTGTCACTCTATTTTGCTGTTTTTCCCCACCAGTGCTCGTATCAGGTTGCAGACCAGAAAGTTAAGAAAGTTAAAAAAGTTGATGGCTATGTCTTTTCTCACCATTTTCGGGCGCTTACAGGGCAATAGATCCATTTTCAGGGTCGTTTTGATGACATCAACATTAATCGCCACATGCCAGGGTTTCAGGTATGGGGCGATACGTTTGTCCGGGGGGACTTTTCTGCATCCAGTAAAGGGGTAATGATAGTCTGACGTTTGTTTTTGACAGCACTGATCGCAGCTCTGCCGGCATCTGCTCATAAAGCGTCTGACTCATCCAATCGCTGGCGTGGTCGTTTACGTTTGAATACCCCATCCTTGCTCCCTGACTTTCCATCACATTGTCGACAATCAATACATCGGGCACCCTTTTTTTCAAAGACCCTGTCAGCGCTGGCCGGCAACAACAGAGCCAACAGGCAATCGCCAGGACGCAGACGGGATAGCAACGCCCTGAGCAAGTCCTGCTCCCCTGTTTCTTTCCCTTCACAGGAGTGACAGCGACGTCGGGTAGTGCGCCGCTGCCAGGACATATCAGAACAAGTATCCTGAGACAGGGAAACCAGTGCCTTTTTTTTGAGTGCCTGGCTGCGGATATTCTTTTTGGTTTTGCTCGGTGTCAGGCATTAACGTAGCAAAAACACCGCATTATACAGTGTTATCAGCGTGCTCTACTGATCAAAGGTTGATCATGTTTTTGCCATGGCGTATTCTCATCAGTCTGGACAAATTGACAAAGACAATTATCCGCAAGGGACAGGTGTTCAGGTTTATACCTGGTCATAGATTGCTGACGAGGGTGAGCTTACAATCCATTGACCTTTATAGTCATTTCTTTTCTTGAACAGTTTCTGGCATTGCGTCTTAAGTCATTGCCACCATTGATGTAACAGCCAGTTTGCCGGGAATGGTTTTCTGCTCCTGAGTGAGTGGCAGCTCTGGCATGAAATAATTCAGAACCACACCCTTACGCCTTTGCTGGCAACGATCCATGAGGCTTGCCCGGTCTGGACCCGAGGGTACGAACATGGGTATAGAGTGCGGTAACGCTGTTGGTTGTTGTCCGGCAACCGTCCTCATTGCTCCATGCAAAGACGTTTGGTAAACATCACTGATGCGAAAACATTGCTGACCAGTCAGTAAGGAGGTTCTGGCAATGGCTAAACATACTTGTCATTTTTGCAGGAAAACATTCGATAGACCAGGTAGGCTTGCAGCGCATATACGACAAATTCACACGCTGGAAAGGCCTTATAACTGCCATCACTGTGAAAAGGCTTTTTCAACCACCCGTATTCGTGATGAGCACGAGCGAACCCATACGGGAGAAAAGCCCTATCAATGTGGTTTCTGTTCAAAGTATTTCGCAACCTCATCTAATCTCGCTGTGCACCAACGAATCCATGCCGAAGAAAGAGCTTTTCAATGCACTCTCTGTGATAAGTCTTTTACACAGCGATCTACTTTACAATATCACCAGTCAGTTCATAACAAAGAAAAGCCTTTTCAATGTCCTGACTGCAATAGGTCTTATACGCGGAGAGATAACCTCAAAAGACATATGAAATCCCAGCACCCCCATCTTCAGCTCCCTCCGATGGTTATAAGCACCGGGCAAGACGCTTCCGCCGGCCCAGTGACCTGTATCACTCACACGTTTACCAATCCAACAATCATTAATAGTGATGTCACCGTATCCAGAATAGTGAGCCCGGAAGCAACTGCCACTGTTGTGACAACTGAATTGCCCCATGCAACAATAACAAACGTTACCCAGGGTCCGGAAGAGCCACCTGTGCAATCCATTGAGCTTGCTGCAGAAGAAGAAGAGCAGGGACTCTTTAATTTTGAAGATTTGCTTCCCCCTGGTGCATGGAAGTGAGCCGGATGTATGCTTTGAAGTTTCCGGTCTGTCGTTATCCGGTTCGGCTCTGCCCTCAGGATGACTGACTTTTGATGTTTAGAGGGTGTCTGTCAGACCCTGTTATGCCCATCGTCTTTTCTAACCCCCCTGATGAACATGGCAAGCCGGACGTCAGAACAAGGCAGAATGACCAGTAATAGCAAGCTATTGCGAGGTATTTCAACGCAGGGTTGCGTTCACATTGCCCGCGTAGGGCAAACGTAAACCGTTCATTAACCCCATCACCTTATTTGTAGTAGTCCAGACCTAAAGGTAACCCTTATGATTCATACTAACCAACGCATCATCAAACGTAGTCGGGGGAGTCGATGGTAGTAAAGATAACCCCAAAAAATCCTCAAAAACTACAACCCGGCATCGAGGCAATACGTTGAAACCCTTTTGATCATCACTTTGGCGTACAACACTGAGGGCAAACGTAAACCGTTCATTAACCCCATCACCTTATTTTCCCCTGTAGCCACCATCAACCCGGACAAGGCGCAGTTTTTTACAGCAACCTTCAGGGCGGCGACACAAAAGCAGCCTGGTAGCATCTGGAGAAACGATGCCCGTGTTTCCTGAGCCGTTTTAACGCTGATTTCTCTGGGTGTCTTGTCACTCTATTTTGCTGTTTTTCCCCACCAGTGCTCGTATCAGGTTGCAGACCAGAAAGTTCAAAAAGTTGATGGACATGTCTTTTCTCACCGTTTCCGGGCGCTTACAGGGCAATAGATCCATTTTCAGGGTCGTTTTGATGACATCAACATTAATCGCCACATGCCAGGGTTTCAGGTATGGGGCGATACGTTTGTCCGGGGGGACTTTTCTGCATCCAGTAAAGGGGTAATGATAGTCTGACGTTTGTTTTTGACAGCACTGATCGCAGCTCTGCCGGCATCTGCTCATAAAGCGTCTGACTCATCCAATCGCTGGCGTGGTCGTTTACGTTTGAATACCCCATCCTTGCTACCTGACTTTCCATCACATTGTCGACAATCAATACATCGGGCACCCTTTTTTTCAAAGACCCTGTCAGCGCTGGCCGGCAACAACAGAGCCAACAGGCAATCGCCAGGACGCAGACGGGATAGCAACGTCCTGAGAACAAGGCCTGCTCCCCTGTTTCTTTCCCTTCACAGGGAGCGACAGCGACGTCGGGTAGTGCGCCGCTGCCGGGACATATCAGAACAAGTATCCTGAGAACAGGAAAACCAGTACCTTTTTTGGGTACCTGGCTGCGGATATTCTTTTTGGTTTTGCTCGGTATCAGGCATTAACGTAGCAAAAACACCGGATTATACAGTGTTATCAGAGTATCTGCTGATCAAAAGTTGATCATGTTTTTGCCATGGAGTATTCTCATCAGTCTGGACAAATTGACAAAGACAATTATCTGCAAGGGACAGGTATTCAGGTTTATACCTGGTCATAGATTGCTGACGAGGGTGAGTTTACAATCCATTAACTTTTATAGTCATTTCTTTTCCTGAACAGTTTCTGGTATTTCAGGCATTGCGTCTTAAGTCATTGCCACCATTGACGTAACAGCCAGTTTGCCGGGAATGGTTTTCTGCTCTTGTGCTCTTGTGCTCTTGAGTGAGTTGCGGCTCTGACATGAGAGAATTCAGAAACACAGCCTTACGCCATTGTTGGCAACTATCCATGAGGCTTGCCCGGTCTGAACCCGGGGTTACGAACATGGGGTATACATGGGGTATATAGTGCGGTAAAGCTGTTGTTTATTGTCCAGCAACTGTCCTCATTGCTCCATGCAAAGACGTTTGGTAAACATCACTGATACGAAAACATTGCTGACCAGTCAGTAAGGAGGTTCTGGCAATGGGTGAACATACTTGTCGTTTTTGTAAGAATAAATTCACTACACCAGCATCGCTTGCAGTGCATATACGACGAATTCACACGCTAGAAAGGCCTTATAACTGCTATTACTGTCAAAAGGCTTTTGCAACCCAATACGATTGTCAATACCACGAGAGAATCCATACGGGAGAAAAGCCCTATCAATGTGGTTTCTGTTCAAAGTTTTTCAGAAACTCATCTAATCTCGCCAGGCACCAACAAATCCATAGCGAAGAAAGAGCTTTTCAATGCGCTCTCTGTGATAAGTCTTTTAAACAGCGATCTAATTTAAAAAATCACCAGTCAGTTCACAGGAACGAAAAGCCTTTTCAATGTCCTTCCTGCAGTAAGTCTTATACGCGAAGACATTACCTCAAAAGACATATGAAATCCCAGCACCCCCATCTTCAGCTCCCTCCGATGGTTATAAGCACCGGGCAAGACGCTTCCGTCGGCCCGGTGACCTGTATTACTCACACATTTACCAATCCAACAATCAGTAATAGTGATGTCACCGTATCCAGAATAGTGACCCCGGAAGCAACTGCGACTGTTATGACAACTGAATTGCCCCATGCAACAATAACAAACGTTACCCAGGGTCCGGAAGAGCCACCTGTGCAATCCGTTGAGCTTGCTGTAGAAGAAGAAGAGCAGGGACTCTTTAATTTTGAAGATTTGCTTCCCCCTGGTGCATGGATGTGAGCCGGATGTATGCTTTGAAGTTTCCGGTCTGTGGTGATATGGCAAGAGTTTTCCGGACACTTTTTTACGCTACCTCGGCAAGTTCCTGTTCATACTTGAACGGTGCCAGGTAGCCATTGGTCGAGTGCTTTCTCTGACGATTGTAAAACACTTCGATGTACTCAAATATAGCTTGCTGAGCCTCCTCCCTGGTTTGAAAGTCCTCGTGGTGGATTAGCTCGGTCTTCAGTGTATGAAAGAAGCTTTCAGCCACGGCATTGACGCTCCTATGTCAAGTCGATGATAAAGATTCTAAATCCTTCAGGATAATTGGAAATACCTCCCGTGCAATATACCGCTTCAAGCAACGTTGGATTTCTCGTTCAGTACGGCCCTCAGAGGTTCTCTTTTCAACGTATTGGCGAGTTCTGGGATCACTGCGCATTCGTATAAGGCTTATTGTCCAGAGAGCATTATTAGCTTCCCTGGAGCCCCCCCGGTTAATCCTGTGGCGCACTGTTTTTCCCGATGAAGCCTCCTTAGGGCTAACTCCACAAAGAGCCGCAAAAGAAGCCTCACTTTTCAATCGTTCAGGGTTATCTCCGGCGGTTATCAGCAATGTAGCTGAGACCAGAGGGCCTACACCAAATTGCTCCAGAAGGTTGGGTGCAGCTTTTCCTGATAAAGCGTTAAGTCGTTTATCAAGCTGTTTGAGTTCTTCGTTGAACGCTTTCCAGCGTGATGCCAATAACTTTAACGACATAGTCAACGTTTCAAGAAGCGCAGTATCCCCCAAACTATCGACGGTTTCGCAGGCTTCAATGCATGCCCGGGCAGAGTTGTGGAGAAGCTGTTCTCGCACTTCATCGGGAGCTGTAACGAGCAGGGCGCGAATTTGGTTTATTGCTTGTGTTTTACCTTTTACGGCACTGCGCCGTGTAACAACCAGATAACGGAGCGCCTCAACTATTCCGGTCTGTTTTTTGGGGATGGCCCGGGCCTCTCCAGAAAGAGCGGCTCGAGCGGCATTCTCGGCATCAAGAGTGTCAGTTTTGCCTTTTTGCCGTCTTTTGATTCGGTTGGGTCTGGTCACTTCAAAAACAGGGATGTTTTTCTGATCAAGATATCGGTAGAGTCCTGCACCATAAGTGCCTGTACCCTCTACACCAGCTTTTTGGAGTTCACCGAACGATTTACACCAGCGTAGCAGGTTCTGATAACCCTTACTGTTTGTTTCAAACTCACCGGTGCTGATGATTTGGCCCAAATTATTGATTAAAACTGAAACGTGTTTATCTAAATGGGTGTCCACCCCGAGAGTAAGCAGTTTCTCTGCGGCAACAGTCATAGCTTATCCTCCTGTAACCCAACAGAAGGACGGGACACTGAAGGTGCAGCACAAAGCTCCTATTAGGTCACAACTGCCAGGCAAATATCTTTAACTGAGAGCAGATAAGCGACAGGTCAATACAAAGACAGTTAGTCAATCCCAGCACGGGTCAACTTATTGCTCTCAGTAAAAGAATATTATGCTCAGTATCCCAGCAATTACCCTTTCGACTACATGCTACAGATGAAATGGTTATCCCTTAATAGCTTCTGATATGGATCTGACACATACTGGCTGCCACGGTCACTGTGCACCAGCATGCCTGGCTCTGGCCTGCGTTTCCACATGGCCATTTCCAAAGAATCTGTTACCAGTGTGGCTGTCATCCTGCTTTCCATTGACCCGCCCACTACAGCCCTTGAACACAGGTCAATAAAGACCGAAAGGTAGAGCCAGCCCTCTCTGGTTGGAATGCAGGTGCTGTCACCTGCGTAAGCCTGATACGGACTATCTTGATGAAAGTCACGGTCAAGCAGGTTCTCAGCTACAGGCTTGTTATGTCTGGCGTCTGTTGTTGCCTTAAATTTTCGTTGGGTCTTGCAGGTCAGGCCTTCTTCCTTCATCAGCCGTCCTGTGCGTTTGCGACTCACTGTTTTATTCCTATCTGCCAGATCATCTTTAATACGACGTTCCCCGTCAGTTTGACGGCTTCTCTCATAAAGGTTTCTGATATCTGCCTTCAATGCCTGATCTTCCTGAGAGCGCGTGGAAGCAGGGCGAGAGCGCCATTCATAATAGCCACTGCGAGATACCCACATAACCCGGCACATGGCTGAAGTGTTGAAAAGCTCCTGGTGATCACTGATAAATTGAAACTTCAGTGACACTCCCTGGCAAAGAAGGCGACTGCCTTTTTTAATAGAGCTCGCTCTTCTTTCAACCTGGCGTTCTCTTTGCGCAAACGCTTGAGTTCGTCGTATAGATGTTCATCGTTAACCTGAGGATTGCTGGAAGCCTCAGGGCGGTGATACCTGGCAATCCAGGTATGCAGGGTGCCAGTATTCACCTCAAGCTCTCTGGCTGTTTCTGTCACCGGTTTATCAGACTCTACAGCCAATTTTACTGCAGATTCCCTGAACTCAGTTGTCTATGATTTCGTTTTCTTTGCTGACATTTCGACACACCTTAATGGGTTGCAATATTACCCGTGTTTGTGTGTCCGGAGAACTATAACCACTTTAGTTTTTTTTGGTGTTAGTAAACAACCCCTGCCTGATTAATGGCCCATGTCTTCAACCACAAAAGGCCGAATCCGTTGGAGGGTTTCTTTAAAGCAACGGGGCGTGCCGCAGACAATCTGACCTTTGCCCATAAAGTCCGGCCCCCCTTTAAAATCGCTAACGAGTCCACCGGCTTCCTGTATCAGTAAAACACCGGCCGCTATATCGTATTCTTTCAAGCCAATTTCCCAGAAGGCATCAAGCCTGCCACTGGCAACGTAGGCCAGGTCCAGGGCAGCAGCGCCAGCACGACGAATGCCTGCGGTATCACCGAGCAGGGAGCGCATCATATTCAGATAGTTATCCAGATACGCAATACCGGGTTGTATAAAAGGGATACCGGTACCAATCAGAGCGCCTTCCAGACTCCTTCTGTTACTGACACGGATGCGCTTACTGTTCAAGGTGGCACCATGGCCACGGCTGGCACAATATTCTTCACCTTTAACGGGGTCAACAATAACGGCGTGCTCCAGTCGGCCACGGTACTGGCAGGCAATGGAGACGGCAAACTGAGGTATGCCGCGAATAAAGTTAGTGGTGCCATCGAGGGGGTCAATGATCCAGAGGTAATCTTTACCTTCACCTTTACCCTGCTGGTGGCCGGATTCTTCACCATAAAATCCGTGGTCAGGGTAGGCTTTGCGCAGAGCATCAATGATGGTTTGCTCAGACGCTTTGTCCACTTCCGTGACGAAATCGTTTCTTTGTTTGGTTTCGATCTTGAGTTTATCAAGATCGGCGTAAGCGCGAACAATAATTTCACTGGCCATGCGCGCTGCGCGAAGGGCCATGTTTACCATGGGTTGCATAGGATAGACTACATCTGGAATGTAAAAGATCGGGTCTCATTGACAGCATAGTGTACCAGAGTTACTCGAGCCTGGCGATGGAAATTTGTGTTGATTTCTACCCAACTTCTACCCAACCTTGTGGCAATTCGGTACACTGCAAGGCCTGATTCATGCGTAGAGAATACCCTAGTGCTCGACAATCTAACCATTGTGCTGGTTAATCCTTCCCACCCTGGTAATATTGGCTCCGCTGCCCGCGCCATGAAAACCATGGGCATCAGCAACTTATGCCTGGTAGCGCCTGATGAGTTCCCGTCAGACATGGCAACAACGCTGGCTTCGGGAGCCGATAACTTACTGAAAAGTGCGACAGTGGTGGCAACGCTTGCCGAAGCCATTGCTGATTGTGAGTTTGTGGTTGGCACCAGTGCCAGGGTGAGAGGCGTTTCATTACCCCTGGCAGACCCACGCAACTGTGCGAATACTATTGTTAAAGAGTCTTCCCGCAGGACAACGGCTCTGATTTTTGGGCGTGAAGACCGTGGTTTGACTAATGAAGAGTTGGCGCTGTGCCATCTGCAGGTGCATGTACCCACCAATCCTGACTTTAGCTCATTGAACCTCGGGGCAGCGGTACAGGTGCTATGCTACGAACTGCGCATGGCAAGCTTACAGCAAGGGGACGGCGTTGCCTTGCCCAAAGTGCGTGAGCATGCCCTGGCCACGATGGAGGATATGGAGCGATACTACGTACACCTTTACGAAACCCTGCAGGTCATTGGCTTTCTTGATCACAGCAGTCATGAAAAAATCATGGCTAAGTTACGCAGGCTCTATGGCCGTACCCGACCCGATCAGGTGGAATTGGCGATTCTCAGGGGAATATTGTCAGAAACACAGAGATGCCTGGAAAACAGGGGGGATTAGGAGAATTATCTGCTTTTCCCCGAAGGGGGCTAATCGGGTTGTCCCGACTTTTTCTGTAATTGGTCTTGCTCGTTTTGACCCTGCTGAATAAAAGCCGCCAGAAAGTCCTGGTGGCTGAGTTCCGGGTTATTGCAGGCGACTTCAACGCTTCTGCTGATGAGATGAGCGTAGTCTTTGATCCCTTCGCGGGCTTTTATTGAATGACTTTGCGCCAGGAAAGAAAATGCCTGCTTTATAATTTTTCTTTCCTGAGAGTCAGGCGAGGTTCTGTCGGTTATTATTTGCTGAAAATCGCTGAAACAAAGGGATGAGTTCTGAACGGCTTTAGTAATGCCTGTGTGCATGGAACCGGAAACAGAGCTGCCAAGATTGGTGATGCTTTTTAAATCAGTCACTGCTGTTGAGCCCAGGGTCCGGTTAATCAGTTGAGCCATATCAATCCAGCTGATACTTTCAGTATGCGTTGCTGTTGGCGTGTCAGGTTGTATAGCACTGGCAGTCAAAGAAGAGTCTTCGTTCAGGTTATCCTCATTATCAGAATCAGGGTCTTCGTCGCTGTACGTGGAAGCCTCCTCAAGGTATTTCAGTTCATCTTGATCATCGCCGGGGTTAAGTGCTCGAACTGAGGTTGATGGCGTTGCCGCTCTGCTGGTTATACTTGTTGAAGATGTGTTCTTTGTGCCAGTGGCTGTTTGTCTTTTTGTGAGATCTCTGACCTTTTCAGCCTGCTTGTTGTCCTCATTACCAGAAGAAACTGGATACGTTACTCCCGATTTATCAACCCTGTTCATATTAGCAATTCCCTTAAATGCCCTGATTAATGGCATGTTTCCTAGTTTATCGGATGTGCCCAGTGCAGCTTTAATTAACTCAAGTTACCGCTACTAAAAATCTAACATAATCTTTAATTATGTGGACTTATCTACGCCGTCGACATGGATGCACGACGAGTCGTGTCTAACTCCACGCTTGCGCAGGGTTTTAGATGGAGCTGTAACGTGTCTCGACCATAATTATCAAAGTGATATGGCAAGAGTTTTCCGGACACTTTTTTACGCTACCTCGGCAAGTTCCTGTTCATACCTGAACGGTGTCAGGTAGCCATTGGTCGAGTGCTTTCTCTGACGATTGTAAAACACTTCGATTTACTCAAATAGAGCTTGCTGAGCCTTCTCCCCGGTCTGAAAGTCCTTGTGGTGGATTAGCTCGGCCTTCAGTGTATGAAAGAAGCTTTCAGCCACGGCATTATCCTGGCAGTTACCCTTTCGACTCATGCTACAGATGAAATGGTTATCGCTTAATAGCTTCTGGTATCGATCTTTATGTCAAACTCAGGTATCCAGTCTTGCTGCCAGCATCATTTACGTGTGACACCCACAGCATCCAGTGCTGATATGTTTGGCCTGTATTCGTAAGAATCAGGCAGGAAATACGGCTCCACCGTTTCCAGATAGAAACCCCCTTATCTGATCATGGCTAAATGCAACGTCAAGCAAGGTTGATAGCCGGGTTGCTGTTGTCTTTCCAAATGAAGACAGCAGGTAGTCACTATAGCGTTCAAACAGTTCTTTGTTCATACCCTGTAGCATGGCAAATTTCTTCAAGTGCGTAACATGAGTTACTGTTAAGGCCAATGAAAAACTGACGAACAAAGCGACGAATAGACTCTTTGGTGTGTGTGTCTCTGTGCAACCCACTTTTACATTTCTGGTGCACTCTGAACATAGCAGGGCGTAGTAGGGTTATACCCGAAATCAGCTAAAGGAATGTCTGCTTTGAATACCTGTAATAAGTATCCGATACTTGAAAAGTGATGAATGGCATGGCTATGGGCCTGTGTCAATGCTGATGCCAGATTAGACTTAATGATCGCCAACCCCTGCCCAAGATCATCTGCAATATACACCGTTTCACAGGGAGAAAATGCGGCCAGCCCTTTTAAGTCTGCCAAAATCTCCAGAAGATACTGATAACCCTCCTGCTGATCACTTTCAATGATTCGCACCCTTTCACGCACTGTAAAATCGATATAGCGGACACCCATACCTTTTATAATGCAATAAAAAATGTCCAGTGTATGTCGTAAATGCATGCCGATACTACTGAAATAAGGTGCAATATCCCTACGAACAAACAGCGTGGTATCCAGACTTTTATAGAGCGGCGTTGTCTTGAGCAAGTTATGAGAAACCGTCTCTATCAATTGTGCAGTACTGATTTCTATCATTAATCCGTCCAGACACGTTTATCCATTTAACCTGTCAGAAGCTGTCTGTAGAGTCTGCTTCTGAGGGCAAAGGGAGATGTGCAGATAAATCATTCATTATATACACCGTTGATCAATAAGAAAGTCAAGAGAACGCAAAGTCAGAGCAATAGAGCCAGTAAAACCAGCTCTCCTGTCATATTAACTATTTCAAACCCGACAAAGTACGTTTGATTTCCATCAGCGGTGATGGAATAACAATATTGACCGAGTTCAGTTTTCGTACCAGGTACTCTTTAGCCTCAGAAACATTATAAAACATCATGGGAGAGCCAGATCGCGTCCTGCTCAGCCAACCATAAACGTCATCACCTTTAACTTCACAAAGATAATCTCCAGCACTATCTGATACCCAGTCTAATTCTATATCCTTAACCGTTTTTAACGCTTGTTTAAGCTCATTGATATCCATATTACTTATCCCTGATTATCAACGATATTCTATAACCTCTTATTATTAACCTGAATTCCTCAGTTGAAATCACCACCTCCACTGAAAGCCTTATGCAAGTTAACTTATAACTAATGACTACAGTCACCTGAAAGGGGTGATATAAAAAGGCGCAGGCAATACTGCTGCAAGGTAAAGAAGCAATTCATGAAATTCAACTGCGGAATGCAGGATTAACCAAAATGTATTTAAAATCGTAGATGTATCGGGTATTTCTTACGCTCAAACTAAAGTTAGCGGCATGGGACTTAAAATGGGTTTTGATTTGGTGTTTTAAAAAGATTATTTAATGCATAGCTTAAATGTGGTTTCTCACTCCAGGCTAATCAGAGTGAAGACAAGGTAAGTCCAAGACTACACCCAGACTGAAACCCATAATGTATAAGAAAATACTTTAAAGACCTCAGCTCATCAGACGCATTTTTTCTATTCACAGTATATTTTTCTATTCACGGTTTATACGGTCATAAATGCCGTTCTGTCGTCCAGTTTGTCATGCTCACCAGGGTAGTTAGCAAAACGACGGATATGACTTAATGTGATCCATCTACAGTGAGATATTCAGTGAATCCGTTGAACATCGAAGAAAAAAAGAAGCCACAAGAGCTAATGGGATTTCAAGAAGAGAATCAGTGGTACGTCGGACACTGTCTGATATCAACACTTTCATAGCTAATGTTTATATTATACACAGCTCCACAGTGCTCACAGGTATAACACTCAGATGACCCCTTTAATGAATGTCGAAGTCTTTGATGGCAGTCTGCAGCACAATTCCAGCTAATAAACGGCTCACCTCTGAACCACATAATATGTCCGGTCTGAGTATCACCACTTTGGTAATAAATGGCAGGTGGCTTTTGGCTCAATGCATACAACGCCATTTAGCAACTCCTTATGCAAAACAACAGGGTTATTATATTAAGAGTGTAATTATAGGGTGTATTTCCCTGTCTTGCCAAAAGCGGACAACCTGATACTCACGGAAACATTAAGTATCAACAGGTTATTGTCCTGTTTTGACAAATGCAAAGGGTGAAAGTCTCATAGTGACCACTACCCGGCACAGCCAGCATTCTCAGGGAATGTTATGACATTGTTTGTGACAGTCTACAGACCTTCCCACAACTTCCCACAATAAGTTGCACCCACAATAAGTTGCACCCACAATGAGAAATTGCAGCAAATAGCTTCCAGCCATTTTCAAACCAATGGCTCTAAACTAATGGCCGAAGCGTCAATACACCCTGGCTGCCTGATTTCGCCAGCCCATACCTGAGCACTTCATCCGCTGAGTAACCAGGGTTTTGCGGGCCGCCTCTACAACACCAGAGCAACACCAGAGCGGATCGGAAGGTTATTCGACAAGTGTTTAGCGTAGCCCATACGATGGCGGTTTTTTTCTGAAATACTCCAGTTTTGTCTTTAACGTTAAGGGGCACGGATGCTTTTTACGCTGATAAGCCAAGGCTTTAATAACGCGTTCAACCCCATGGGGTGGTTCCTCTTTGAGGACATGTGGATCAGTGAAAATTTTTCTTTGGACCTGGTACTTTTTTCTCCATAAGCATGGTCAAACGCTTTCTTCAGGTGATCTGCTGCGTGATAGTCATCAATAACCTCAGCGCCCGCCCACAGATCCCGGGAGACTTTCACCCAATGCAAACGTTGTTTTATTCGCCTGAAATACCTGGAAACAGCCTTAGCGACTAAAGAAAATACCAAACACCAGAACAATAAACACCAGAACAGGACTTATATAGCGAATAAGCCCCCATATAACCTTCCCGATAATGATGGACGTTCTCAGTTCTGTAAAAAAACACTGCCTGTTCATCACATAGCCGGAAAAGATCAAAATCAAAAAGCCTGTCACCGGCAACAGAAATAGTGTTGGTAGCGCTGTATAGACATCAAACAGTGACTTCCCTGAAGGCAAGGTTACACCACCAAATACGTTAAATGACAACGCCGGTATCAGTCCTGACACCCAAACAATAAAACCTGCTGATAGCGCTCCTTTGATGCGAGACTGGCATACCCTCGACAAAAACACCACCAAAGGTTCTGCAAGATTGATAGACGATGTCCATGCAGCAAACACCAGTAATAAAAAGAACAGTGGTAAAATCCAGGTACCCATGGGCAAATGATGCAAAGCAACAGGCAGAGCAACAAACATCAACCCCGGACCAGAGTCAGGCATCATACCTTCAGAAAACACAACAGAGAAACTTGCCAGACCTACCATGATAGCCACAAGCACATCCATGAACGCCACCATACCTACCGCTTTGAGAATCGATTGATTCTCAGGCATATAAGCCCCATAGGCCATCAAACAACAGGCACCAATCGCCAGGGTAAAAAAGGCATGTCCCATGGCTTCCGTAATCAGTGTCCAGTTAATGCTTTCCCCGTTAGCACCAAACAGATAATGCACTGCATCCGGAAAACCCGGAAATCCCACGGTATAAACAACGAGTACCACCAGAATTAAATACATCAGCGGCATCAGGTAGTTATTCAAGCGCTCAATACCATGGGATACCTGCCTGGCACTGACGACCATGGTCATAACAATAAACAGTGTATGACCAAAAATAACCAGCCCCGGTGAAGACAGGAAATCTTTTAGCTGCTGTTCGGCCCCTGCCAATGAGGCCATGGACGCATCCATGGTTAAGGAACAACCAAAATAAAACAAAACCCAGCCGGCAACAACACTGTAAAAAGACAGAATTAACGCCGCGGCAACAGTGCCTGCTCCAGCGACTTTCGACCAATGTCGGGATCGACCATTAGCCAAAGCCAATTGCCTGAAACTGATGGCCGGAGAAGCCCTTCCGGCACGACCAAGGACTATTTCAGCAATCATCACCGGCAACCCCATGATAACCACAAACAACAAATAGGCTAAAAAGAAAAGGCTGCCACCGTTCTCACCAACCACATAGGGGAAACGCCAGATATTGCCCAGCCCGATAGCTGCGCCGGCAATAGCCATAATAAATGCCCGGTTTGAAGAAATACGCTGCTGGTCAGTCATAAGGTTTTCCGTTGTTGTTTACAACTCAAGGATCAAGCATAGCTACCTGTTATCAGCTTATGACATAAATCGTTGCGAAAAAATATCTCCTTAATAGCTGCCAATACCCTTAAAAAAGGGCATCCCGACCGTTACTAAAAATCTTACATAATCTGTAATTATGCAGACTTATCTACGCCGTCTACATGGATGCACAGCGAGCTGTGTCTGACTCCACTCTTTCGTAGGGTTTTAGGTCGAGCTGTAACGTGTCTGCGACCATGCTTATGAATCAAAAAAATGGTAACTGTTAGCTTGGTTTTCGCGTAACCGTTTACCACCTTTGATTCATGATCGAAATTATATCAGATAGTTACAGATTATAATAGTTTACAGCTAACTGTTTTTAACCCTTTTTTACCCGTTTCCATTATTCACTGAAACAGCCAATAACAGTGATTCCGCCCATATAGGGTTTCAGAACCTCCGGCACATGAATGCGCCCCTGATCATCCTGATAGTTCTCCAGAACAGCCACCAGTGTACGACCAACCGCCAGACCAGAGCCATTGAGAGTATGAACCAGCTCTGGCTTACCCGTGTCTGGATTACGGAAACGGGCTTTCATCCGGCGGGCCTGAAAATCCAGGCAGTTACTGATGGAAGAAATTTCCCGGTATTTCTGCTGCCCCGGCAACCACACCTCAATATCGTAGGTTTTTGCTGCACTAAAGCCCAAATCACCACCACACAAAGCCATCACACGGTAGGGCAGTTCCAGCTTTTGCACAATGGCTTCAGCATGACCGGTCATAGCTTCCAGTACGTCAAACGACTGCTCAGGGTGAACGATCTGTACCATCTCCACTTTCTCAAACTGATGCTGGCGTATCATCCCGCGCGTATCGCGACCATAACTGCCTGCCTCGCTCCTGAAACAAGCACTGTGGGCGGTCAGTTTGATGGGGAGTTCAGACGCACAGACAATTTGCTCACGCACCATGTTCGTCAGCGTCACTTCTGCCGTTGGAATCAGATAGAAAGGCTGTGTAGCTTCTCCACAGTCAGTGACAAACAGGTCTTCACTAAACTTTGGCAGCTGACCTGTTCCCCGCAAAACATGATCGTGGACAAGACAGGGAGCATTGACCTCTTCATAACCATGCTCACTCACCTGTGTATCCAGCATAAACTGCGCTAAAGCACGGTGTAGTCGGGCAATTGGACCACGCAACAGAGCGAAACGGGAGCCAGAAAGTTTTGCTGCAGTTTCAAAGTCCAATCCGTACTGCTCACCTAAATCCACATGATCTTTGATGGCAAAGTTCATGGTCTTCGGTGTCCCCCAGGTACGTACTTCCAGGTTGTCATCGTCATCCTTCCCCTCAGGTACGGAAGCATCTGGCAGGTTGGGGATACCCAGCAACAGGTCATTCAGTGCCTGCTGACATTCAGATAGCGCCTGCTCCGACGCTTTCAACTCAACATTGAGCGTGTCCATCTTCGCTTTCAGCTCAGCAATATCACCGCCGTGGGACTTTATCTTGCCAAACGCTTTCGACCCGGACTTACGCTCAGCCTGCAATTGCTCTGTCCGCACCTGCAACGATTTACGCTGCTCTTCCAAAGCATTGAGCGCAACAATATCCAGTGTATAGTGTTTTTTCAGGAGGCACCTGGCCACCTCTTCCGGGTTAGTGCGAACGTACTTTGCATCCAGCATGGGGTTTCAGACACCTTCTATGGGAAATAAGATTAAACAGGGTAACCTCCGAGAAAACATGACACCATGGGTGATCCATGTCTTTCGGGAAAGTTAGTCATAATAAGGAAAGTAACAGGAAGCTCAAGAGAAAAAACACCCATAAAAAAGGCAGTGGAACAATAACCACTGCCTCCTTCTTTAATAAGACACCTTAAATCAAGCTTCTACACCAATAAAGCGGCTAATGATTAGCGAGCCATTTCGAGCAGCAACCTGTTTAGACGATGAACATAGCTGGCAGGATCGTCCAACTTACCACCAGCAGCCAGGTTAGCCTGATCAAAGACCACCTTCACCAGATCAGCAAAACGGTCTTCGTCCGCTTCCTGATCCAGCTTGACGATCAGTGGATGAGCAGGGTTGATTTCAAAGATCGGTTTGGAAGTCGGTACAGCCTGACCCGCCGCCTCCATAATCTGACGCATCTGAGCACCCATATCGTGCTGCCCCAGAACCAGACAGGCAGGAGAATCAGTCAGACGGCTGGTAACACGTACCTCCTCAACATCATCCTTCAGAATGTCTTTGATCCGCTTAACCAGGTCTTGCTTTTCTTTCGCCACTTCTTCCTGGGCTTTTTTATCAGCCTCATCATCCAGCTTGCCCAGATCCAGATCTCCCCGACCAATGTCAGCAAACTGCTTGCCATCAAATTCTGTCAGATGAGACACAAGCCATTCATCGACGCGGTCGGACAGCAACAGGACTTCAATGCCCTTCTTGCGGAAGACTTCCAGATGTGGACTGTTTGCTGCTGCATTATGAGTTTCGGCACAAATGTAATAGATCTTGTCCTGCCCTTCTTTCATTCGTTCCACATAGCCGACCAGGGACTGATTCTGCGTGCTGCCCTGCCCTTCGGTGGTGGCAAAACGCAACAGTTTGGCAATTTTCTCACGGTTAGCAAAATCTTCAGCCGGACCTTCTTTCAATACCTGGCCAAACTCTTGCCAGAACGTCGCGTAGGCTTCCGGCTCTTTCCCGGCCATTTTTTCCAACATACCCAGTACACGCTTGGTCAGTGCACTCTTCATGCTGTCTACCTGCGGGTCTTTTTGTAGAATTTCACGGGATACATTCAGGGACAGGTCGTTAGAATCCACCACACCTTTGATAAAACGCAAGTACATGGGCAGGAATTCTTCTGCCTGATCCATTATATATACACGCTGCACGTAGAGCTTAAGCCCTTTCTGCATTTCACGGTTATACAGGTCGAAAGGCGCTTTTGCCGGTACATAGAGCAAGCTGGTGTACTCCAGCTTACCTTCAACCTTGTTATGACTCCACTTGAGAGGATCAGCAAAGTCATGACTGATATGCTTGTAGAATTCCTTATATTCTTCATCAGACACTTCAGAACGTGAGCGGGACCACAGCGCTTTAGCCGTATTTACCGTTTCCCATTCAGGCGCTTTTTCCTGTGTTTTTTCTTTGGCGTCATCGTCATCACTCGAAGGCATTGCTTCTTTAACCATCAGAATTGGCAGGGGAATATGATCAGAGTACTTACGAATGATGTTACGCAGGCGCCAGGAATCTGCAAACTCTTCTGCCTCTTCTTTCAAGTGCAAGGTGATGGTAGTGCCGCGTTTTTCTTTATCGATGTTTTCAATAGTGAACTCACCGGAGCCGTCAGAAATCCAGCGCACGCCATCTTCGATATCCGCACGACGGGTTTCAACGGTTACCTTGTCTGCCACAATAAAGGCAGAGTAGAAACCCACGCCAAACTGGCCGATGAGTTGGGAATCTTTCTTCTGGTCACCGGTCAGTTTTTCCAGAAAATCTGCTGTGCCAGACTTGGCAATGGTTCCCAGATGATTAATGACATCATCGCGGCTCATACCAATACCATTGTCAGCGACGGTGATCGTTTTGGCGTCTTTATCAAAGCCTATGCGAATTTCCTGGGTGGGATCAGACGCCAGCAGACTCCTGTTATTCAGGGCTTCAAAACGGAGTTTATCACTGGCATCAGAAGCATTAGAGACCAGCTCACGCAGAAAGATTTCACGGTTGGAGTACAGGGAGTGAATCATCAGATGCAGCAGCTGTTTTACCTCTGTCTGAAAACCCAGCGTTTCTTTATTTGCTTCGATGGTCATGGAACCCTTAACCTTTAACGTCTTGTTTAATCCATAAATAGCCCTTAAAAGCTGATATGGCTTTACGAGGACTGAGCTGGGTAAGAAGATAAGGGCAAAAAAAGAAATATCAACCCTTACAATCCTTAAGTAGTCACAGCAGTCACAGAAAAAATTGGCCAATGGTACTCGCCTTCCTCTGGTCGAGCACAATACCCCCGATACCTCTGGTGCTAATCAGTATTGCTCACTCAGGGAAGCGGCAAGGCAGAATATACCGGCATACCGTCATTCCCAGGCAGGTGGGAATCCACCACGAACAATCGATCCCGCCTTCGCTGGGATGACATTGGGATGAATTTGTCTGCTACTTCCCTCAGTTGGATAGCGGGTCAAATATGTGGCCAGGTGAAAATAGATTTTTCAAAGCTTGACATCCTCCTCGCCCTAAAGGACTATCTCTTAGTCACATCTCCTAATCTTGGTTTATCCTTCTCTATGGTAAACCAAGATCATGATGCCACTACCACCTCAGCAATGGGCTGAAAGCATTTTTGGGGATGCACAGTTGGGAGATAAACGTCGTACAAAGCGATTAGTCCGTGTCGCTGCAAGCCTTTCTGCAAATACTGGTTCATCCATGGCCAGTGCTTGTAGCGGTCATCTTGCCGCTGTTGAAGGGGCTTACCGGCTTATTGAAAATGAGGCCGTCAAGCCTGAAGCCATTGCTGAGGCTGGTTTCCAGTCAGCAGCCCTTGCGGCAGAAGATTCTCACCTTCTATTAGCCATTGAAGACAGTACCGCTCTTAGCTATTCACATTCCGTCAGGTCAGAGCTGGGTGATATAGGTGAACCAGAGAAAAGCCGGTCTAAAGGGATTTGGGCGCATACAGTGATGCTGATTGACGCTGATACTGAGCGGACGGTTGGCTTAATTGATCAGCAACGCTGGATCAGGGATATTGAGGAGCGTGGCAAAAGACATGAACGCAAGCAGCGGCCTTACGAAGAAAAAGAAAGCTTTAAATGGCAGCGTTCATCAGAAAATATTGAGTCCAGGCTGGGTCTCCAGATGGGAAAGACTATCAGTGTTTGCGATCGTGAAGCGGATGTTTTTGAATATATCCGGTACAAGCAGCTTCATTGCCAAAGGTTTGTTGTCAGGGCGACGCAGAATCGGGTTTTGGTCGATGATGACAGGCTTCTTTTTTATGCAGTGAGCCAGGAAGCTGCTCTTGGAACTTATGTAGTGGACGTTCCTCAACGTGGAGGACGCAAAGCACGATCAGTAATGCTACAAGTAAAAAGGAAGACAGTGACCATTCAATCACCTCAAAGGCTCGGTGGTCGATTGGAACCAGTCACTGTGAATATTCTTATTGCCGAAGAGTTCAACAACGACACAAAGGAGTGTTTGCGTTGGATTTTATTGACATCTGAACCGGTTGATACATTTGATGATTGCCGTATGGTATTACGGTTTTATGAGCTGCGCTGGCGTATAGAAGAGTTCCACAAAGCCTGGAAAACCGGGGCGGGTGTTGAACGTTTGCGGCTTCTTTGTGCAGGCAATGTGCTTCGTTTAGCTGTAATACTCATGTTCGTCGCCGTCAGGCTGTTACAGATCAGGGAGGCCTTGATGCTCCCTTATGACAGAAGACACAAAGACGATAAAGCCTGGAACGAGAAAACGCCGGCTAGCCGTGTTGTAAGTAAAGAAGAGTGGAAAGTGCTGTGGCTTACTTACTACGAAGGAAAGTCGTTGCCTAAAGAAGAGCCAACATTGACCTGGCTTCTCCATACCATTGCAAAAGTAGGTGGCTGGTGTGACTCAAAACGCACCGGCATACCCGGATGGTTGGTCATTTGGGAAGGGTGGGCAAAGTTGCAAGATCGTCTCCACACCTACCGCATGACAAAAGGTGTGGAGATGTGACTAAGAGATAGCCCTAAAGGACGAGGATTCCTAATCGTCACCAATCAGGTTTCCTGTTTCAACACGCCTTCCATGGATGGTTGCTTACGCAGCCATCCCCGTTCCAGTCGCTCCACAGGCTAACCCAGCCAGCCCGGCGGTTTTGATATTCAATGCTGCTGCCATGTCTCTGTCCCAATGGGTATTGCACTGTGGACAATCCCATTCACGGATTGATAGCGGCATACTTTCGTTGATATATCCGCAGCCAGGACAACGCTTTGAGCTTGGGAAGAATCTATCAATGACAGATACAGTACGACCCGCCCATTCAGCCTTGTACTGCAATTGTCTGACAAATTCACCCCAGTTAGCATCGGCTATATGCTTTGCCAGCTTTGGGTTTTTGATCATGTTCTTCACGGACAAATCTTCGACACAAACAACTTGGTTTTCGTTAATGAGTTTGCGGGATGCTTTGTGGGTAGCATCCATCCGGCAATCAGCTATTTTTGCGTGCAGGCGTGCAACGTTGAGCCTTGCTTTATCTCGGTTGTTACTCCCTTTCTGCTTTTTAGCCAGCGTGCGCTGAAGGTAGGCGAGCTTTTGCTCGTAGCGTTTGGTATGCCTTGGATTACCGGATTTTTCGCCGTCTGACGTGATGAACAAGTCTTTCAAACCTAAATCAATACCCACTGTCTTTTTACTAATGGGCATTGGTTTAGCTTCAAACTCGCACAGCATGGATACAAAGTACCGGCCTGCACGATCCTTGCTGATCGTGATACTGGAAGGTCCTGATAAGAGTTTTCTGCTCCACTTAATGGACAGTGGCTCCCTGCTTTTGGCAATGAACAACTGCCTGTCTTTCATGCTGAATGCAGACTTTGTTAATCGAATACTTTGCCTTGCATTCCTCTTCTTGAATTTTGGGTATTTGGCTCTGCCAGCCCAGAAATTCTTGAATGCTTCCTGTTGATCTCGCAGACACTGCTGAAGAACCACGCTAGACACGTCTTTCAGAAAAGGAAATTCTTTCTTAAGAGAAACCAGCCGCTTTTCAGCTTTTGAATGAGAGATGCTTTCACCATCGTTGTAGTAGGCATCTGTGCGAAAGCGCAGTGTGTTGTTGTATACAAATCGTGCGCATCCGAATGAGTTAGCGAGTAGCGTCTTCTGCTCTGCATTTGGATAGACTCTGTATTTGTAGGCACGTTTCGTATTCATACCAACATTTTACAGAAACAGTTTCACACAATAAAGACAAATGTACCGAGTACTGCCAGCCTGAAGGCTGGTGTGCTATTCATCCCCGCACTAGAAGTACGGGGCTTTCCGCACTTTTGGTAAAGGGATAGCATCAAGAATATGCCGGAACTGATCACATGACATAACAAAGCCCTTATACAGGGCGTATCCTACACTTTAGGAATATCCCCTTTTATGGACAACATGGCCCATTAAGCAAAGTAATCCTATATTTCTATCAATCTACTCAGCCTTCAGGCTGGAAATGTTATCCTCAAAGCTGAAAATGAACCATTTCCAGCTTCGGGCAAAAATTGACATGAAGGCTCTTCGGTTATTATTTGATCAGCGACGAGCCTGTACCGATGCATAACTTGAGTAATTAAGTATCAATAAATAATTCTATTGTGCCGATAAGCTATGTAATAATAACTGGAGCTGCGATGAACTGCACTAATTCCTTTAAGCACCTTCAAAAACAGTGTCCACATAACCTGAACATCATAGGCTGGCTATGATACAGCCCTCACCAAAACGGCAATTCCCGGAAAATTCGCCTCTATCAGAGAACGAATGGCGTGTTTTTTTCCAAAAAGGATTCTGCATCATTCGAGGGCTGCTTGAGACAAAAGAAGTCATTACCAGCCATATCGCTCTTAGCCAGGTGTTGAAAGAAGCAAAACAACTGGCAACACAGAAACCCGCTAACTTCAAGGGAGATATCTATCACAGAGGGGGAAAATTTGTGATAGAAAGCAATCAGGAAAAGCGACTTGAGAAACTGTATCGTGTGTGCGGCTGTGGCAGCCTCGACCCCACCCTGCTGGCCACCTCTCGCCACCCATCACTACTCTATGCCTTTCGGGACATTCTGATGGCAGAACACTTTGAGCAATTGATCTGCCAGTTTCATGCCAAAATTCCAGGTGACAATGTCACCTTTCAGCCACACAGAGACATAGAGTTTCGCCTTAATTGTGATCCCCGGTGGCAAGACGTGAATAACTACGGAAGCTACGTAGTGGCTGTAATAGCCATCGACCCCTGCCACTCAGGCAATGGCGGGTTATATGTAGTTCCCGGCTCTCACAACAACGTTAAACTGACTGATATTTCCCCTGCCAAAGACAACTTTGATCTGCAGTGGGGTCTTCACGCCATAAGCCCTTCCCTCTCCCCTGGTGATGCCATTTTAATGCACCCTTACCTGGTCCATTGGTCGAGTCCCAACAACAGCAACAAACCACGTTTTACACTTTTAAGCGGTGTCTCCAGCATCGGAGCCAATCATAAAGATTACCCCGGTGATTGCACTAATGCGATCTTGACAACACAGAACTTATCCTGAACAACCCCAACAACAAAAAGGCGCAGTTTGAAGTCGCTTTTCGGGCTGACATCATTCAGCTCTGAAGCTGGCTATTGGGGATGATACCAGTGGACTTTTCTAACGCCGCTTTACGCGGGTAATCCGAATGCCATATGCGAATCAGGTTTTTACCATTCCAGCAGCACTTATCATCAAGCACAGAAAGTCTACAAACCCTCTTTTTTAAGGCCTGTTTTTTCTTCCTGCTCCTCGAGTATTGATTTAATCTCCAGCAAAACTCCATCGACATCAGCAGCTTTGCTGGACCTTTTAAAGCACCCTGTCAACTTCACATCCGGATGCAGCTGACCATTTTCATACAAATCCCAGATTTCCTGCGCATACTGGCTCTTCAGCAGCTCCGGAGCATATAAACCATAGTAACGGTTCATATTATTCACATCCCGTTCCAACATATACCGGGCATTATTATTAGCGGCTGCATCCAACGCCTGTGGCAAGTCGATAATCACAGGGCCATGCTCATCCACCAGCACATTAAACTCTGACAAATCCCCATGCACCAAACCAGCACATAGCATTCGAATGACATAGCTCATCATCACTGCATGATCTTCACGCGCCTGTTCCGCTGACATGGACACATCACTTAGACGGGGTGCCACATCACCGTCCTCATCAACCACCAACTCCATCAGCAGTACACCATCAAGACAGACATAAGGTTCAGGCACCCTGACTCCAGCATTTGACAAACGGAATAAAGCATCCACCTCAGCATTCTGCCAGATTTCCTCCTGCTGTTGACGGCCAAACTTTGAACCTTTTCCCATGGCTCTGGCACGACGGCTATTACGTACTTTACGACCTTCCTGATACTGAACCGCTTTTTTAAAGCTTCGCTTGGCCGCCTCTTTATAAACTTTGGCACAACGTATATGATCACCACAGCGAACCACATAGACATCCGCCTCCTTGCCACTCATCAATCGACGCACCACGTCATCAATAAGACCATTTTCAACCAGTGGCTGAAGTCGTTTTGGTATCTTCATCTATTCTTTGTACCGTGTTTGAATTTCGGTAGAAATACTGCCTTCATTCCCTATTATCCCCTGATGAACCCGGATATCTCTTATTGATTAACTCAAGTTGAGCAACAACCAGGTTACGCTGCGTGGCTGTTCAAACGATAACAAAAGCGCCTTTATGTCAATTTTTGCCCGAGCTGGAATTCATTCATCTTCAGCTTTTATGATAATACTTCCAGCCTGAAGACCGAGTAAATCCACAGAAATACAGGATTTCTTTGCTTTCCCAACGTATGCCATGGTGACTTTGCCAGGGAAGCATTGGATTTCAGCGTTTTATGGACAAGGAGAGTCGACCGGCAAAACGTCCCCGCCAGTCTCCCACAAAACGGTAGGTGAACCTCTCAATTCATACCGCTCCCATCAGGCAAATACACCTGACATTCCGGCCCGCCAATGGGCAAATAAATGGGGACTTCCCTCTGCTATTGCTTCCAGACGTTTTACGGCCCGAGTCTTATGACGACGCAGGGGTTTATACCTCCCCCTCGCCCATCTTACCAGTGCTTTGTTAATGTTGTGCCTGAAAACACCGTATAGCACAGAGCGACAGTATTGCCCGTAGTAGACCAACCAACCAGACAGCATTGGATTTAACCACCCCGCTATTTGAGCAATATTCAGCTCTGTACGCCTTCTGACTTGCAGTTTGCGAATTTTCCGCCCCATGGTTTTTTGATGGGCTTGACTTACCGCAGGCGTAAAGTTCACAAATTCAGTGATTTGTATTTCTCCCTTAACATCGTGATGACCGGTTCCCGCCGTTCCCACGAAAAGCCCCATATAGCGTCGCGCCCACTATACACCGGACACCGTCTGCACAGCATTGGGCGCACCCTTGCAGACTCATCCCGAAGGATGGAAGCGCCCTCGGTTTTCATGTCAATCTCTCGATTACGACGCGCCCACATCAGTTCGCCTTCACTCGCCCCTCCATACCCTACCTGCCAACCTCATGAGCTGGCGTTTCCTCAACGCTCACGACCACTACTCATAACAGCAGCCCCTTGAGGGGGTTTAGAACTGGT
This sequence comes from Endozoicomonadaceae bacterium, assembly GCA_965232215.1. Taxonomy (GTDB): domain Bacteria; phylum Pseudomonadota; class Gammaproteobacteria; order Pseudomonadales; family Endozoicomonadaceae; genus Endonucleibacter. The sequence goes on along the minus strand of CBDDPF010000013.1, from coordinate 1,517,924 downwards.
TTTCGACAACAGACTCCGGTGGATCTACCACCATCTCTGCGTGAACTTTCCACAATTTAGCGATCTATCCTCAGGCAGCTAATTTGTGTGCCTGCGGCACACCCCCGGTTTTCCATCGTTTTGGTCAGATCGTTTTGCATTCATCATCGTCACACGATAGATCACAGGATACTCGATAGAAAGCACCTGTGCTGCCATCGTTGTTTTTAAACACCAGAGCGAGGGACAACACCGAAAAATCAGTGCTGTCTACACATTGTGAACGGCCTTTTTTATCGCCCACAGAGAACGATACCTTTCGGTCAGATTCCATTGCCATCAAAAATGCCTGTCATATGTCATATAATGACGAATAAACAGCATGCTCTCATTAAAGCCGTGATCTCAGACACTTCTCAGACACTAAAAAACGGACATTCTCCCAGACAATTTTTGTGACTCTTACTGTTGCGGGCTGACAGCACCCAAAGTGCTGTTTTGCCGTTTTCTATTGTAGTCACCTTCGATGTATTCAAACACTGTCTAACAGGTATTTTCTCTGCTCATCAGTGAATCATAGGGGATGGTTTCTATTTTCAGAGCATGAAAAAAGTGTTTAACCATCAGGGCATCACAGATCACGGCGGCTTTCATTGTGGTATTATAAATCCGTCGATAACTTTGCAAGAGTATAAGTCAATAACAATATGCCCATTATTGACCTCAAATAGTCATTTAACTATCACCGTGAGGTATCCAGAAGTCATTCACCACATGGAAATACCGTTATGAACATTTGAAAAAGAAATGTCAGATTAGATCTGGACTACTGGATTTAAACTCCTTCCCCACCTTCTGTTTCGGTGGGGGCTTATGCGCTTTCCATAAGCATGGTCGCATAAATATTGCCAGGACATTATTTTGCAACCAGGCTTTGCGCACCCTGTCTCTTGCTACCACGGTAAAGACTTTGTGCAGCCGGAAAGCCCGAGTGGCAGCAGTGAGTCCCCCTCAGATTTGACACAATGATCAGGTACACACTTAACAGTGGAGTGGCAGCCCCTTTTTCTAACCTGCCCTCATTACTAACCGCTGAACAGCGACTCACCTGACAGTCCTTGTTTTTCCAGAATACTGCGCAGTCGTTTTAGAGCTTCCACTTGAATTTGCCTGACACGTTCACGGGTGAGACCAATCTCTCTGCCAACCTCTTCCAGCGTGCTGGTTTCATAACCTCTGAGGCCAAATCGCCGAGCAACAACCTCTCTCTGTTTCTCAGACAACTCGCCTAACCAGCGATCCAGGCTGTCATTTAAATCCAGGTCTTGTAATAACTGGGCAGGATCAGCATCCTTATCATCCGAGATAGTATCCAGAATGGATTTTTCCGAATCAGGACCCAGAGGAGTGTCCACAGAAGTGACCCGCTCGTTAAGACCCAGCATTCGCTTGACATCACCAACAGGCTTATCCAGTAAATAGGCAATTTCTTCCGGCGTCGGGTCATGATCCAGCTTTTGTGTCAATTCACGAGCAGCTCGCAAGTAGACATTCAACTCTTTCACAACATGAATCGGCAGACGAATAGTACGCGTCTGATTCATGATTGCTCGCTCAATAGTTTGTCGAATCCACCAGGTCGCATAGGTTGAAAACCGAAAGCCTCTCTCAGGATCAAATTTTTCAACGGCCCGTATCAGTCCCAGATTACCCTCTTCAATGAGATCGAGGAGTGTCAATCCCCGGTTAACATAGCGTCTTGCTATTTTAACAACCAGTCGCAGGTTGCTTTCAATCATCCGTCGGCGCCCTGCCTCAACCCCTTTACGTGCCAGCCGTGCAAAATGCACCTCTTCTTCTGGTGTTAGTAAAGGTGAAAAACCTATTTCATTGAGATAAAGCTGTGTCGCATCTACAGACTTGTAAAAGGCATCCTGATCCCGCTTGCGAGTTCCTCCAGTAGTCGCTGATGAACCGGCTTTTGGCCTTGCCTCCACGACACTGGGTTCCTCTTCCACTGGTTCCACAGTGGCTTCAAGTGGTTGATCCTCTCCGTGAATCAAATCCTCAGCATAACTGCTTAATTCTGAGTCATCCCTCTTCGCTACCATAAGAGTCAGTCCTGTCCGAAAGTCCCACTCTCTGCCGGGCAACCTGTTTGCTGCTCCAGCACCCGTGAGATCCCTCTACTGCTGCTGCCCGATGGCGCTTAACGCCTCGGTAGATATCCCAAAGGATCAACCGGTTTGCCATTACGCCGAATTTCGAAGTGCAGCTTAGGTTCTATTGTTCCTGTAGAACCTATTTCGGCTATCTTCTGGCCTGCTTTAACTGAGTCTCCTTCGCGCACAAATAACTCCCTATTGTGAGCATATGCACTCAGATAGCTACTGTTATGTTTGATAATAATCAGCCTGCCGTAACCACCCAGATCTGTCCCCGAATAAACAATATCTCCAGCGGCAGCTGCTCTTACAGATTCTCCTAATTTGCCCCTGATATCAATACCCTTGTTGATACGACCCACCAGGGAAAACCGCTCAATCACCACGCCCGATACCGGCCATAGCCATACACTATTGCCACCCGTTTTATGCATTTTTTTCAGTGATGTTTTCTTGTTCAATTTTAAAGAGTCACTTTGTGAAGGTACCATTTTTTTTGAAGAAGAAGCAACCTGGTCAGAGTGGTCAGATTGCGTCATACGTGCTAAAGATAATTTTTGTCCCGGATATATAATATACGGAGATGTCAAATTATTGGCTGCCGCTATTTCATAAAAGTCTCTATTATAGAGCCATGAAATGCTATAGAGAGACTCACCTGGTTTAACGACATGTGTCCCTTTTATGACCACAGGTCGCTCCCGCAAATCTTTTACAGGTACCTTCAGCGGGTCATGACTACACCCTGACAGCCATAACGAAGTCATCACTAAACAGGCATATTTAACACTGTTTTTTGAGCAAATACTCAAAATATAATTCACCCATTTTTGAATAAATATCCAGCACTTCACGGCCATGAGCTCTCTCAGATAACCAACTTTAAAAGTCTTTTCGACGATAAAAAACAAATAATTAGATTCAAAAAAGTATAACAAAATATCAAGGCTCTTTATGGGTTTCAAGGCGTTGAAACAGCCTCGATTTTTCGGACTGTGATGACTTGACTTATCACGTAAAAGTCAGTGATGACATTGAATTGTCATAACCTGCTTGATATCTGTCTGGACAGCGTCGTTGATCTGACCCACAGCGTTATGACTGCTGAGGATCTCATGAACAGGCTGTTCCTGATCACGCTTTACAGATCTCCAGCTTTCACGGGCAGGCATGTGTCTCCAACAAGCTGAGAACGGGCTGAGAACGGACTGAGAAAGAAAGGCGTTTTTGTCTCCCCCATAATAGGCTGCAACATGAACTGGCTAACTCCAAACAACGCCTGAAGGGCTGGAAGCCGAGGTGGCAGAGAACGGTGTTATCGCTACCTGGTCGTCATACCAGTGACCTTTTCTAACTATCGTAATGAGCATGGCAAGCTGAACGCCAGAACAGGGTAAAATGACGAGAAAGGCAGCGATTGCGAGGCGTTTCAACGCAAGGCTGGCGTTCAGATTGTCAGCACAATAGCGTCATTAAAACAGGCCATTGGTATGGCTACCGTTAAGATCACATGAACTCATACGGGTTTCAACCATTGCTGCACGGCAGGCAATCCAGCATGGGCTGTCTGATCTGCTGTCAGAGGTGTCACCGACACAAAACCGTTGGCAACCGCATGAAAGTCCGTGCCCTCTCCAGCATCATCAGGCCGACCAACCTTCCCTATCCAATACGCTGAGCGCCCTTTAGGGTCAATACTTTTTATGGGAGACCCCGGCCAGCCACGTCGACCAAGCCGGGTCACTTTAAAGCCTTTCAGCCTGTCACACTCAGGGATATTCACATTTAACACGGTACCACTTAACACGGAACCACTTCGTAGTACCAGTTCGGGTAACCTTGCCAGCAAATCACCCACAATACGACCTGCGGTCAAAAAAGCTTTTTCTCCATCACCACAAAGAGAAACCGCGAGCGTTACCTTTCCTGTGAAGCGTCCCTCAAAAGCGGCACCTACTGTACCAGAATACAACACATCATCTCCCAGATTTGCCCCATGGTTAATTCCTGTAATAACGCACTGAGGTGGCTCCCCTAACAAGTGGGTCATTGCCAGATTCACACAATCAGCTGGCGTCCCGTTTACTGCATAAAAACCGTTGGGTTGCTCTATTATTTTTAGTGGTCTGTGTAAAGTAAGTGCATTGCTTTGTCCTGAGCAGTCACGGTCAGGGGCAACAACCAGACAAGGCCAGTGCTTCGACAAAGCCTGGTACAATGCAGTCAGCCCCGTTGCACATACCCCGTCATCATTCGATAGCAGAATAGTCAACTGTCGCTCCTTCTTCTTGACAGGTCAAAGCCTCCCGCAATACCGAAGTAGCAAAGGTGCCTTTAGATAATCGAAAACGCAAATGCAGTGTCTGGCTGTCTGACCAGTGCCATTCCATCCCCTGAGGCTGTAATAGCAGAACTCGTCGCTCCTGATGGAGTCCGGCATTTTCCAGGCCGCCACAGAACATCTGATAAGGTGCAATGGCAGCAGCTTCAAGCAACTGACAGCTGTGACTGGAAGTTAATGGCCCTTTTCCCCATAAAGGCCCCGTGGGGCATACCTCTTTCTGCTTAAAACGTTGCTGCAACGCTTCATCAGGCTCATCAAAAATCAAACTGTTACTGCCCTGAAAACCCAGGACATCACCCGACAACAGTACCTGCCATTTTTGTTGAGCAATACGCTCACTCAACGCCTTGTTAAATAACCAGGACCGTGCTGCTGATAAGTATATTGACCGCTTGTTGCGAGGGAGTGGTAACGAACCCTCAAACAATGCAATGGCTTTCTCCATGTTATGGTTGTTATGCCCAAAGCGCTGAGGCCCGAAATAATTAGGTACACCCTCTTCAGCAATTAATGACAAACGCTTATCAATGCCCCCCCGCTCTCCGGCAACATCTCGCAGTGTAATGGCAAACTGATTGGCTTTTAACACCCCAATACGCAACTTACGGCGATGCCTTGCCTGTTGTATTACTGTCAAGGTTTCTGTTTCAAATCCTGACCAGTCAGGGTCTGGCTTACCTGGCAGGGACAGGCAAAACCACTGCCGGGTAATGCCCTGACGATCCTTCCGGCCTGCATAACTGACACCCTTTTTCGACAAACCACAACATCGGGCCAACTGACCAGCGACCCAATCCGTGTTGTGACCGATTTTTTCAATTTGTACCAGTAAATGCTCACCCTCACCATCGGGTATAAAAGGCAGTTCTTCAACCACCCGAAAATCCTCGGGTGTTGTTTTAAAAATCCCCCGCCCAACAGGACCACCCCAGGCATAACGCCAGTTATAAGAAAATTCATTCATAAATTATTGTCTGTAACACAAAAAACAGAGTAAGCCAGCATACCTGTTCACAATAGACATACGGAACATCACGAAGAACAGCATAAGAAGAACAGCATGAAAAATCAGGTTGGGATAAGCAAAGCTACGGCATGAACTGCAATGCCTTCCTTTCGCCCGATATAGCCCAGTTTCTCAGTGGTGGTGGCTTTAATATTGACCTGATTGACATCCACACTCAAATCGTCTGCCAGAAAATCACACATCGTTTCGATATGGGGTGTCATTTTAGGTGCCTCTGCCACAATCGTACTATCGACATTACCCACCGCCAGCTCCTGCACCTTCAACAGTGTAACAACGTGTCTTAATAGCTTGCGACTGTTTATACCGGAAAACTCAGGAGCAGTGTCAGGGAAATGCTGGCCTATATCACCAAGACCGGCACCGCCGAGCAGGGCATCGCAGATAGCATGAATCAATACATCACCATCTGAGTGTGCCTCCAGCCCTTTATCGAAGGGAATACTCACACCACCGATCATCACGTGGTCGCCTGGACCAAAACGGTGGACATCAAAACCATGACCAATACGCATTAGAGATTCTCAATCAGTTTTGCTTGTTGCGCTATATACAAAGAAGCCAGTGCCAAATCCGGGCCACAGGTCACTTTAATATTATCGCTGTGACCATCCACCATCAGGGGCTTATACCCCCGTACCTCCATAGCACTGGCTTCATCCGTAATAGCGATTTGCTGATCTATAGCACTGCTCAACGCCTCAGACAGCATTCTTTTCCGAAACATCTGAGGGGTAAAGGCATGCCAAAGGCCAGTCCGTTCGACGGTTTCAGTAATGGCACTATCAACCCCTGTGCGCTTCATTGTGTCACGCACCTGAGTACCCAGTAAACCACCCACCGGATGCTTCCGTAAACACTCCACCAGCCATTCCAGATCAGCCAGACGGACACAAGGGCGGGCAACGTCATGCACTAACACCCAGTCCCGACTATGGGCATAGCTATCGAGCATCTTTAAGCCATTACTGACCGACAGAGAGCGTTCAACCCCTCCCTCTGCCGTTATCACCCTGGGATCATTTAAAATCGGCAACTTGTGGGCATACTGATCGTTTTTCGCCAGCACCACCACGACTTTCTCAAGCAGTGTAAACTGAAGCAACCGTTCCAACGTATGCTCCATCAGGGTTTTTCCCCGGATTTCCAGATACTGCTTGGGGATCGCCACATTCATACGTTGACCAATACCCGCAGCAGGTACAACTGCCCAATACCGGGGTGAGAAAATAGTATCAGACTCGCTCACGGCGCTACACCCTATTCGTAGATCAAATAAAAGGTTTCATCCTGCTCAATCATGCCCAACTCTTGTCTGGCTTCCTTTTCAATGGTTTGCAAGCCCCTCTGAAGCTCAATCACTTCATTGGCAAGCCGCTGATTTCTCAGTGCCAGGCGGTCGCTTTCCTGTTGCTGCAAGGCAATCTCTTCTCGCAGAGCAACTATTTCGGCAAAACTGCCCTCGCCAATCCATAAGCGTGCCTGGAGGTAGAGCAATATTACTATCAGCGATGCAATAAAGAATCGGAGTGTCATTACTATAGAAGAAGCCTGTGGATAATGATGGAAAATTAAGGGTTTTGGCATTAAAAACTTACCAGTAAACCCTCCTTACTGCAAAGGCAGGAATCCAGCAAGACAGTGGCTCTTGACCTTCGCAGGGACGAGAAGGGTATATTATTCACCGCCACTGACTGAATATGCGTATTGCATTACCAAAAGTGCGGAAGGCCCCGTACTTCTAGTGCGGGGATGAATAGCACACCAGCCTTCAGGCTGGCAGTACTCGGTACATTTGTCTTTATTGTGTGAAACTGTTTCTGTAAAATGTTGGTATGAATACGAAACGTGCCTACAAATACAGAGTCTATCCAAATGCAGAGCAGAAGACGCTACTCGCTAACTCATTCGGATGCGCACGATTTGTATACAACAACACACTGCGCTTTCGCACAGATGCCTACTACAACGATGGTGAAAGCATCTCTCATTCAAAAGCTGAAAAGCGGCTGGTTTCTCTTAAGAAAGAATTTCCTTTTCTGAAAGACGTGTCTAGCGTGGTTCTTCAGCAGTGCCTGCGAGATCAACAGGAGGCGTTTAAGAATTTCTGGTCTGGAAGAGCAAAGTATCCAAACTTCAAAAAGAAAACAGCAAGGCAAAGTATTCGATTAACAAAGTCTGCATTCAGCATGAAAGACAGGCAGTTGTTCATTGCCAAAAGCAGGGAGCCACTGGCCATTAAGTGGAGCAGAAAACTCTCATCAGCACCTTCCAGTATCACGATCAGCAAGGATCGTGCAGGCCGGTACTTTGTATCCATGCTGTGCGAGTTTAAAGTTAAACCAATGCCCATTAGCCATAAAACAGTGGGTATTGATTTAGGTTTGAAGGACTTGTTCATCACGTCAGACGGCGAAAAATCCGGTAATCCAGGGCATACCAAACGCTACGAGCAAAAGCTCGCCTACCTTCAGCGCACGCTGGCTAAAAAGCAGAAAGGGAGCAACAACCGAGATAAAGCAAGGCTCAACGTTGCACGCCTGCACGCAAAAATAGCTGACTGCCGGATGGATGCTACCCACAAGGCGTCCCACAAACTCATTAACGAAAACCAAGTTGTTTGTGTAGAGGATTTGGCCGTGAAGAACATGATCAAAAATCCGAAGCTGGCAAAGCATATAGCCGATGCTAACTGGGGTGAATTTGTCAGACAGTTGCAGTATAAGGCTGAATGGGCGGGTCGTACTGTATCTGTCATTGATAGATTCTTCCCAAGCTCAAAGCGTTGTCCTGACTGCGGATATATACCCAAGTGAATTCAAGATGCAGGATTCAGTATCTGAAAATTGTCATTAATCCTGCTCACTAACGAAGCACCTATTTCTGGTAGCGTAACATACAGAAAATGACGTATATTTTTCCGGAAATCCTTCGGTTTTGCAAAGTATTGATTATTTCGAGCGTACTCATTCATTACCTTCCATAACCGCTCAATTGGGTTCAGGTTTGGGCTGTAGGGCGGAAGGTAATGCAGTTTTATACCCAGCTTTTCAGCCTCATCAACGACTTCCTTCGAATAGTGATAACCTGCTCCATCCAGCACCATGTGAATGACACTCTTTGATGTATAAGCGGACTTAACTTTTCTGAAGAATTCAATGATAGCCAGCCCGTTAACCGTCTCGAATTGATCAAAAATAGCAGCAGACAAGTTGTTCAATTCTATCGCACCGACGATGTTCATTCGGTTGCGACTGCCCGTCGTATTGATGACTTTATCAACACCTTTGCGTATCCAACCCGAGGTGATTTTGGTGGCTTGCGTTGGGTGAACTGCATCCATGAAAAGCACAACCTCACTCTCAGGCAGTGAGGCTTTCAACTCTTCGTAGTGCTCAATAAACTCTGCCTGCTTATTGGCATCCACCTTGTGCGGTACACCTTTTGGTTTTTTGTAGGTGAAGCCTTTTTGGTGCAACCACTTGTTGAGGCCTGACACGGTGTATTTGACAGCCCAGCGTTCAAAAATATACGACACAATTTAGTAGACATGGGCGTAAGTATGCTCTGAAATATGCACAATTAGCTGCTCACTTTGCTCGTCATTAAGATGACTCTCACTGCCACCGTTTTCAGGTTTCAGTTTGTCCTTTTTCAGGTAGTCATCAATGTGCCGGGCAATGGAAAATTCACTTTTTCTCAATGCTTGAGCAATGGCGGTTATTGACCAGCCTTCAGATCTCAGTAATACGGCTTTAATACGGTCACACTCCCGAGCATCCCGCGACGTTTTGTGTTGGGACTCCAAGGTTGATTTTTGCTGAGGTGTGAGCATAAATTTTGGCATCCGTTGAGATTGCTAAAAAAATGCAGAAAAATCAAGCATCTTCAACGGTCACGAGTATATCAACGAAAGTATGCCGCTATCAATCCGTGAATGGGACTGTCCACAGTGCAATACCCATTGGGACAGAGACATAGCAGCAGCATTGAATATAAAAACCGCCGGGCTGGCGGGGTTAGCCTGTGGAGCGACTGGAACGGGGATGGCTGCGTAAGCAACCATCCAGGGAAAGCGTGTTGAAACAGGAAACCTGATTGGTGACGATTAGGAATCCTCGTCCTTTAGGGCGAGGAGGATGTCAAAAAACCCTCTTTTTTAACGCCGTTTTGCACAATACTCCTCTTCGAAACTCCGAGCAGTTTTCAGGGAGACGCTTAATGGATTCTGGACCGTTTCCCCGACACCGGAGGACTGCCCGGGTAATTCCCCAACACCCGTTAAGGGCCAAACGCCGTTTCATCACCGACCGGGGCTTTAAGCGTACTCGACAATAGCAGCATCATCGCCCAGCCATTGGCGAAGATGCAGCACCAGCTCGTCACTGGGATTAATATGCCAATCACTGCCCAGCACCAGGTTTGCTGATGCATCTTCGCTGGTGTACGTTATTTGCACCGGTAAATTACCCTGGTGGTTACGAATCACTCTTCCCAGGCGCTCTGAAAAGTCGTTTTGCATTTGCCCGCTGGACAACAATAAAACCAATCGACGGGCATAATGACTCCGCGCATCCACCAGGTTCATGATTTTTTTAGTGCGGACTTTCAAGCCACCCGAATAATCATCGTGGTTGACCTCACCTTCCACCACCAGTACCGCATCTTTTTGAATCAGTGTCTGGTACTCATTAAAGGCATCAGCAAACACAGACACTTCAATGCGCCCCGTACGGTCATCCAGCGTGATAAAGGCCATTTTGGCCCCCCGTTTGTTTTTCATGATGCGCAGGTCCACCACCAATCCTGCTATATTCTGACTATCGCCCCGTGAAGGCTGAATATCCTTAATACGGTGAGGAATAAAGTGTTTGATTTCATTTTCGTACTCATCAATGGGATGGCCTGTCAGATACAGCCCCAGTGTTTCCTTCTCACCCTGTAGTCGCACTTTATCAGGCCATGGATGTATATCAGCATAACTGGCATAGACATCTTCTTTACCAGCTGGTACTAAAGAACCAAACAAATCCCCGTGCCCTGAACTTAAACTGCGTGCGGCCTGTTCTGCAGCCTTAACGGCTTCTGCCTGTGATGCCTCAAGCACACCCCGGTTATAGCCTAAGGCTTTATGGATGCCCGGTTCTGGTCCAAGACGGTCAACGGCACCAGAGCGAATCAACGCTTCTAAAACCCGCTTGTTAACACGTTTTAAATCAACCCGTTCACAAAAATCAAACAGGTCAACAAACTCTCCCCCTTCCGATCTCGCCTGAACAATGGCCTCAATGGGACCTTCACCCAGGCCCTTAATGGCACCCAAACCATAAACAATATGTCCATCGTCGTTGACTCTGAACATTAACTCGCCCCTGTTAACATCGGGTGGTAAAACTGTCAGCGCCATATTGCGGCACTCTTCGATGAAGGTCACCACTTTATCTGTGTTCTGCATATCAGAACTCATCACTGCCGCCATAAACTCGGCCGGATAATGGGTTTTCAACCACAATGTCTGATAAGAAACCAGGGCATAAGCCGCCGAATGAGACTTGTTAAATCCGTAACCGGCAAACTTCTCCACCAGGTCAAAGATTTTCATGGCAAGCTCACCATCAATACCATTTTGTGTTGCCCCGGCTTTAAAAACAGACCGTTGTTTGGCCATTTCTTCCGGCTTTTTCTTACCCATTGCCCGACGTAACATATCGGCACCACCGAGGGTATACCCTGCCAGAACCTGGGCAATCTGCATGACCTGCTCCTGATACAGGATAATACCGTAGGTCGGTTCCAGAATCGGCTTCAGGGATTCATGCTGATACTGGGCATCAGGGTAAGAAACCGCTTCACGCCCATGCTTGCGGTTAATAAAATTGTCCACCATGCCTGATTGCAGGGGGCCGGGGCGGAACAGCGCAACCAGGGCAATGATATCCTCGAAACAGTCGGGTAACAGCCGTTTGATGAGATCTTTCATCCCCCGGGACTCCAGCTGGAATACGGCGGTGGTCTCCGCTTTTTTCAGTAGTGCAAAAGCTTCAGGGTCTTCCAGATCAATTTGCATAATATCGAGCTGACTTTCACCCCGGGCCAGACGACGGGGGTTAATCATCTTCAGGGCCCAGTGGATAATGGTCAGCGTTCTCAAGCCTAAAAAGTCAAACTTGACCAGCCCGGCCGATTCCACATCGTTCTTATCATACTGAGTGACAATCCCTTCACCGTGCTCATCACAGTACAAGGGCGCAAAATCCGTCAATGTAGTGGGCGCAATGACCACCCCGCCAGCGTGCTTACCCACATTACGGGTCACTCCCTCCAGCTTTAACGCCATTTCCCAGATTTCAGCGGCCTCCTCATCTTGGGACAGAAAATCGCGAATGACTTCTTCCTGTTCGTAGGCCTTGCTCAAGGTCATGCCGATTTCAAAGGGAATCATTTTTGACAGGCGATCGGCCAGACCGTAAGACTTGCCCTGCACTCTGGCAACATCACGAACCACCGCTTTTGCCGCCATGGTGCCAAAAGTAATAATCTGGGACACCGCTTCCCGACCATAGGTACGGGCAACATAGTCAATCACCCGGTCCCGGCCATCCATGCAGAAATCCACATCAAAGTCTGGCATGGATACCCGCTCGGGGTTCAAAAAACGCTCGAACAACAAATCATATTTAATGGGGTCAAGATCTGTGATTTTCTGCGCATAAGCCACCAGGGACCCTGCACCTGAACCCCGCCCCGGCCCTACAGGAATCCCGTTGTTTTTCGACCACTGAATAAAGTCCATCACGATCAGGAAATAGCCGGGAAACCCCATTTGCAAAATGGTATTGAGCTCAAAATCCAGACGATCACGGTAAACCTTTTCTTTCTCCGTGTAGTCAGGGTCATTTTTATCAAGAACAATGGCCAGGCGTTCCGTTAACCCATTGTGGGAAAACTCCCGAAAAAACTGATCCATGGTTTTGCCTTCGGGAATGGGGTATTCCGGCAGGAAATACTCACCCAGGCGCACCTCCACAGTGCAACGCCGGGCAATCTCTACGGTATTCTCAATGGCTTCCGGAATATCCGAAAACAGCTTGATCATTTCCTCTTCAGATTTCAGATACTGCTCTTCTGAATAGGGGCGAACGCGGCGAGGATCATCCAGGGTAGCACTTTCACCAATACAAAAACGGGCTTCATGGGCGCCAAAATCATCCCGTGATAAAAACATGACGTCATTGGTCGCCACCACCGGGCAATCGTGCTCACTGGCCAGTGCCACAGCACCATGCAGATAGTCTTCATCCCCCCTACGATTGGTGCGTTGCAGCTCCAGATAAAACCGATCCGGAAACGCCGCCATCCATTCCTGCAATTCATTCCCTGCCATGGTGCTGTTACCTGCCAGCAGCGCCTGACCGATATCACCGTCCTTCCCACCAGACAGAGCAATTAGCCCTTCATTTTTCTCTTTTATCCATTCCTTTTTGACAATGGCACGACCATGGTGCTGATTTTCAAGAAAAGACCGGGAAATCAGCTTGGTTAAATTGCGGTAACCCGTTTCATTCATGCTCAGCAAAACCATTCGACTGGGCTCATGGTCGTCGTCAGGCCCTGCCACCCAAAGGTCTGCGCCACTGATGGGCTTAATACCTGCCCCCATGGCAGCACCGTAAAATTTCACCAGGGCACAGAGATTCGACTGATCCGTCAATGCGACCGCTGGCATACCTGCTTCAGTAATGGCTTTAACCAACGGTTTAATACGCACTAAACCGTCTCTGAGGGAAAATTCGGAATGCAATCTCAGGTGAATAAAGCGTGCAGGCATGGTATGTATGGGAGTTATTAAGAAGGATCTTTATTCTAGGCTCTGCTGGCATAAGAATACAATCTCGTTGACAAGAAAAGCCGTTTGCCCCAAGGCAGGCAGAGCCGACCACCACAGGACCAAACTGGATAGGACAGGGACAATGCCACAGTATTTCCGCTTCGCACTCTTACTTCTCCCTGCCATTGCAGGGCTGATCGCCTACCATTTTTCCCAGAGTGCTCCCCTTGCGGTTCCCCCCCCCTCGCTACGGGGTGACGATTCCATAAGGCTTCTCTCACCCGACCAACAACCCCGCTGGTATCGAAAACTGGAAACCCCTGCCCCTTCCTCCTGGCAATACGGTGTCATTCCCTCCATAACAGAGAAAGATAACCCGACCATTTATGAAGTAAGTACTGTTAACCCAAAATCCGTAATCTCAAAACAAGACAAACGTAAGGCAGAAGTCTTCAGACAATCCGTCATAGAGGCAGCCTACCGCAACGGCTGGGATAACATGGAAAAAGCGCGTGCTGATGGTTTCAGTAATGCACCACCACTGGACTTTTTGCATTACGTCAATCCCCCTTTCACCCAGGACAATGACATCCTTAATCCTGAAAAACCGGAATTCTTAATGTTTTACCCTTCAAGTAATGGACCTGTATTGGCCGGTGCAATGTTTCTTACCAAGGGCCATTATGACAAAGGCCAGCAGCTCGGTGGGGTGGACACTATCTGGCACTTCCACACCTCTTACCTGGCCTACTGCTTTAAAGACAACCAGATGGTGGAATTTGAGGCTTCCGGCCAATGCAACGGGACTGCTTCCCGCCGCTCACCGGAAATGCTCCATGTCTGGTTTGTGGATCACCCCCAGGGCGATTATGCCACCGATATGTGTTTACCGGCAGGTGCCATTGAAGGATGGGAGGGGCGTAAAAGCTGGGAAGCCGAGTTGGAAAAACGTGCAAAATCGCACTTTAACCGACTGAAGGATAAACGTTTTACAGTAAAGGAGTCATGAGACCCACTGACAATAAGAGAAAATCAACAGATAGGCTACCTAGTGGAGTATTCCTATTGCCTTTAGCCCAAGTAAGTATAATTACTTATTTAATTGTGTTTTTTTCACTGTCACTCTAAATTTAATCATAAAAAAATGATGCTAATACCGTCTTTCTGACTATAGATAGGCGGTAGCTAAAACGATAACAAGCCAATCATTTAACGTTCTATCTGGGGATACCATGAAGTTCGCCGTTACGCTGTTAGTCAGTGTCCTGTCACTGTTTGTGTCAAGTGCTTCCGCCGCTTCTTTTGAAAGTAACATTCAACGTATAGGCGTTAACCCTGTCAGTGGGTTACTCATTATTACGTTGGATAAAGAAACTGCAAATACGGGTAATTGTTTCCGCAGTAATCAACTCGCCTGGTCCATGGATGAAAAAAGCACATCAGCCATTTTATCAACTCTGTTGAGCGCCTACCACACCGAGAAAAAAGTGCAATTTGATGCTTCCCCGGCTGCGACCTGCCTTGGTGAGTACCAGTCCGGTGGCAGTGTTTTTCTTGAGCGTTAATGACGTTTCTTTCGTCATTTAATCAATAACAAATACCGCTTTACGTTTGTCTCACTTTCTTTTAGTGCTGGCATGTTTTATGGCATAGGGTCGAGCTTTCAGGAAGGCGGCTGGGCACGAGAGTTTTTTGGTGCCGCAGCAGACGGCACAAAAGTGGTCGCCCACGGGCTGGCCGGTGGTGTGATGTCAGTGCTCAATGGTGGTAAGTTTGGTAATGGCTTTATCAGTGCCGGGTTTACACAGCTTTTGGCGCCGGGGATTGGTAAGATTGATAAAGGCACCCGTTTCAGTCCAAAATGGATATCTGCCGCTTCCATTGTGGGTGGCACATCTTCTGCCATGACGGGTGGAAAGTTTGCCAATGGAGCGCAAACCGCAGCGTTTTCTCGGGCATTTAATGATGAGAGCCATTGGGAGAAAACTGGTACTTCCACTTTAGGAAGGTTTATTAAAGATGAAGGGTGGGGAGTAATTACAAGAACTCTACAAATATTTGGAGGAGGTGGTCAAGTATTAGCTGGCGTGGGAATGTGTAGTTTAGGAGCTGGTGTTAGTGGAGTTTTGTCATGTGTTGGTGGAGGCTTAATAGCTGCAAAAGGCATTGACAATATTCAAGCTGGCTGGAGAGGGACAGACACATTCTCCCAACAGGTGATTACGAGCCTAACAGGCAGTGAAGATACTGGTTTGATACTGAATTCAGGTCTTGACCTTGGTGTATCTGCTTATGGTGCCTTTAAGGCAGTAAATATAATAAGTGATTTAGGCGTAAAGCAGGTTTACTTTGGAGCCTGTAAATAATTCTGTGTAAACGCCATTACTTGTTTACACCTTGATCCGGTCTGGAAACATGATTTCAAACCGGTTCATGGCTGACTTCCAGTCTCTTATTGGCATAGTCCATCTAGCCGACGCCTTTTCTGTCGCCAGGAAAATAACCTTCAGAACGGCATCATCCGTTGGGAATATTTTCCGGTTTTTTATAGCTTTTCGGATGACGCTGTTCAGCGACTCTATAGCATTCGTCGTGTAAATAGCCTTCCTGACCTCCTTAGGATAGTCAAAAAGGGTAATCAGGTTATCCCAGTTTTTACGCCATGACTTGCCTATGGAAGGAAACTTCTCTCCCCACGTGCCTTCAAAGGCGCTCAGCTCCCTTTCTGCTTCTTCAGTGGTTGCTGACTGATATATCCTCTTCAGGTCATTAGCGACTGCTTTGCGTTCCTTGTAGGACACGTATTTCAGAGAGTTCCTTACCTGGTGGACAATGCAAAGCTGCACCTGAGCCTTTGGGAAAGCCGTGTTGATGGCTTCAGGAAAGCCTGACAGTCCATCCACGCAGGCAATAAACACATCCTCAACACCTCGGTTCTGAAGCTCTGTTAACACCGACAGCCAAAATGTAGCGCCTTCTGTTTCTGCAAGCCAAAGACCTAAAAGCTCCTTCTGGCCTTCCAAATTAACGCCCAGAGCGACAAAAACAGTTTTCTTGATAACCCGCTTATCTTTGTGAACCTTGACCACAATGCCATCAAGATAGAGTACTGGATACAGGCTTTCCAGGGGTCTGTTCTGCCAGGCTTTTACTTCATCAAGAACAGCATCAGTGACCTTGGATATGAGGGTTGGCGAGATGTCAGCACCATACATTTCCTCAAGCGTATCAGCAATATCACGGGTGGTCATTCCTCGTGAGTAGAGGGACAGAATTTGCTGATCAAGCTTGTTGATTCGTGTCGACCCTTTGGTAATGAGCTGAGGTTCAAATTCGCCATTACGGTCTCGGGGCGTATTGATTTCCAGCTCACCAAAGTCACCTTTGATGGTCTTTTTGCTGGAACCGTTGCGACTGTTTCCCGTGTTATGCCCATCGGTAGAGTGTTTGGCATAACCAAGGTGCTCTTCCAGCTCGACGGCCATAACACGCTCAACAGCCGCTTTGATCAGCTGGCGGCTAAGATCGGCAAGGTCATCCTGATTTTTGATTTGCCCAACCACCTGGCCAAGCAATTTTTCATTGATTTCAACGCTCATAGTTATGCTCCTCTTTGGAGTATTAACGACAAGCGTTTACACAAATTAAATTACATCCTCATGCATAAAAAACAGATAGCTTATTACCTTGGGAATATTGTTATTTTTATTCCTTCAATATTTATCTTTAATGATTTTATTGTAACAGGTTTATTGCTTTTACCAATGTGTTTTTATATAATAAATCACTCTGGCTTGCTGAAAGCATATAGTCACCATAAGAAATTATGTGTCAAAGTGTTAGTCTTTAATTTTTTATTATCACTATTTTATTTCTTTGTTTTCAAAAATAAGCTGATAATTTTGCCAATCCTTTTATTTTTTTCTATTGGTATGCTCTTACCTTTTACAAGAGAATACTTTAAGGATTACTCTTCGTATTATGATTGACGTAAAATCATTTTTTGGTAGTAGGTCAAAATTGTTTGACTTGTTCCCACCAATACTGTGAAACTCTGGGGTCACGAAACTCTGGGGTCAGGTCTTGGAAACTCTGGGGTCAGGTCTTGAAAATCATGGAAACTCTGGGGTCAGAACTCTGGGGTCAGGTCTTGAAAATCACACATAACTCTGGGGTCAGGTCTTGAAAATTGAATACCTACACAGAAAAACTGTGTAAATAGTGTACAGCTGTTGTTAAAAGACCATCTGGGCAACACCCACACCATTATTGACGGCAATAAAATGACCGTGCTGCAACGCCAGAGCTTTGATCCCTTTGGTCAGCGCAGAAACCCCACAGACTGGAAAGCCTTATTGGAAAAAGACCGGCCAGGCTTTGACAGCAAGCTGACCACCCGTGGCTTTACCGGCCATGAACAGCTGGATGAAGTGGGTCTAGTGCCCCTAAGCGCTAATCCCCATACAATATCACACTTGCAATGGTCGGCCTTTGTAAGTCCACTTAAAAGGCTTGGCCATTTTCTCGTTGAAGAAGTCCATGAACTGATGAAGGCGTACCTTAAGATCTTCTGTTGACGTAAAGCTGTTTCGTTTCAGAAAGCGTCTCACCAAAATAGAAAACCATATCTCTATCTGGTTTAGCCACGATGCATGCTTCGGGGTATAGTGAAACACAATCTTGTGGGATATATCACTCAGGTAGGCTGCCCGTGTTTTCATATTCTTGAGGATGCCGGTTTTCCCTTTTAGACCCAGCTCTTTTTCCGTTGTACCCTCAACCCTGGCTACTGCCTTAACTGCGGCTTCTGACATATGGGTATTAAGGCGATCCATGACAAAATGCCAGCCCGTTGCGGCAGGGTCACTTTCCAGCGTATTATCAAGCCAGTCGGCGAAGTCCTGTTCTTTCCGTGTATCCCTTACAAGGGGAATGATCTTGCCTGTCACGACATCCATCCCAGCCAGCAGGGCCTGAGTTCCATGGCGCTTATACTCAAACTCACGTTTTTCAATATAGCCCGGCTTGACAGGCTTTCCCCCTGTCAATGGCTCTAATGCCTGCATGCCCGTTTTTTCATCAAAGGATATTGTACGAATTCCCTGCTCAGCACGTTCAATAGCTTGACGATAGGTGTCGCAGACGTCAGCGCTATGTATTTCGAAGTCTTCATCCCTTGGGGTGTCTACCCAGCCCTTCACTTTATCGGGACGAATATCGGCCTGATTTTAAAAAACGCCCCACCTGTCTCTGTGAGATTGATGGGACAATACCTTTATCCTGAGCCGCCATAGCCAGCGAGCTTTCTGACCAGTGACTGAATGGATAACCATGCTCTTCAGGCTTGTCACAGGACATAGCGACAATCAGGCAAATTTGCTCTTCGGTAAACTTGGGTTTTGCACCGGGGCGAGGCGCTTCTTTTAGTTTTTCCAAAACAGGCAGTTCATCACTACGTTCAACCCAATGCTTCCGCCAGCGTGTGACGGTTTCACGGTTACACTTGAGTTCTTTTGTTGTCCCGAGAAGACTTTTCCCTTCTGCACCAGCCAATATGATTTTAGCCCTGAGCACTATGGATTGAGCACTTTTCCGCTGGCGAACAAGAAGCTCCAGGTCACTACGTTCCTGCTCTGACAAAATGATCTGCTGGGTATGCTTTGATGGCATCCGTGCTACTGCTGTTAAAAAAAGGGGTGCGAATCAAAACATGTTTTTGCTTGTATGTATATCAGCGCTTTCCGGCACTAGTGACTATGAATGGCCGGGTATACGATCCTCGGTTAGGACGTTTCCTGCAAGCCGACCCGTTTGCACAGGCAGCGACCAATACCCAGAACGTTAACCGGTACAGTTATGTGCTGAATAACCCACTGAATGCGGTTGATCCCAGTGGGTATTTCTTAGGGAAGTTGTTCAGAGCGATCAACAAGCTGTTGGGGGATTTTGCACCGTTTGCAGCTATAGCGGTGGCAATATGGCTGCCTGGTGCTTTAGCTGGGTTAGAAGGTATATGGGCCACAGCTTCTGGTACAGCCAGTTTGCTTTCAGCAGTGGCGTCAGGCTTTATTGCCGGAGGGATATCCACAGGCACATTAAAAGGCGCATTTATGGGCGCTTTTAGTGCTGGCATGTTTTATGGCATAGGGTCGAGCTTTCAGGAAGGCGGCTGGGCACGAGAATTTTTTGGTTCCGCAGCAAGGGGAGCGAAAGTGGTCGCTCACGGGCTGGCCGGTGGTGTGATGTCAGTGCTCAATGGTGGTAAGTTTGGTAATGGCTTTGCGAGTGCTGGCTTTACCCAATTGGTTGCACCTGGGATTAGCGGTATTAATAAAGGCACTCGATTTAGCCCTGGACGAGTGTTTGCTGCTGCTGTTGTAGGAGGTACTGCTTCTGCTATGACAGGCGGTAAGTTTGTGAACGGAGCGGTAACTGGAGCGTTCTCCCGAGCGATGAATGATGAGAGTCATTGGCAAAAGCTAAAAACTCAGTCTCAAAAGATGGCAAAAGAATCTGCTCAGTGGATGAAAGACAATTTCAGAAATGTTCTAACTGCTGCTGGAGGAGTGGGTCAAGTTACAGGTGGTGCAGCAATGTGCCTGACTGGAGCTGGTTGTCTACCTGGATCATTCCTAATGGCCCATGGAGCTAATAATATATATGAAGGTGTTACTGGTGAAGATGGGTGGTTAAGAAAAGGCTATCAGAATGTGGGTGAGTTTATAACTGGTGATAGTAGGTCAGGTGATTTTGCCTATGGTGTACTGGAGGTTGGGATGTCTATCCATGGTTCGATAAAATTAGTTCTTAAAGCTGATTCATGGAAGCTGTTTAGAAACATTCCTTCTGACTATGAAAGAGCTTACAAGTCTATAGGAAATAAGAGCTTGCTTTTTGATACTTCAGTTGACGAGGTCACTGTTGAAGATACTTACAATAGGACACAAAGAAAGTGACTACATTTTACATACTCATAACATGCTTATTATATATCCTGATGCACGTCGTTGGGAAAGCAATAGCCAATAAGGGCTACCCTTATCTTTTTAGCTATCTTCTTGTGATGTCTAATCTTGGCAGCATTTATCTTAGGCTGTTTGAAAGGTCTGAGTTTTGGGTTCTCCATCTTGAGCAATCCTTGTTACTAGACATATTCTCATTATGTTGCTTCATCATGTTTTGTTCATTACCCATTAGAGTGCTTATGAAGCATAGAGGGTGAATGAGAAGCTGGTCTACAAGGAACGACTCTGAGGCGACTCTGTGGAACTCTGGGGTCAGGTCTTGAAAATTGAATACCTACACAGAAAAACTGTGTATTCAGTACTCAAGACCTGACTGACCGTAGGCGCGGGGCAAGGTATATCCTTAGGAGAAGCGGGTCTGCACGGAATGGGGGGGGTGTCTGGGGCATCAAGGTCAGATCTTGAAAATTGAATAGTGACTCGTTCCCACGCCCTGGAAGCCGTCGTAAAAGCCTCGCTCCCATGCTTCCGCGAACCCCATACCTACAGCCCTTGTATTCGGCTCGGACCTGCAACGGCTTGATCACAGTACGGCGAAAACCCTGACAGAAACCTTTACCTACGACAGGCTGAACCGGTTAACCTCATCGACAACAGGCGGTAAAACCGACCGCTACGCCTATGATGGCCTGGGGAATATCACAGCAAAAACCGGCGTAGGCAACTACATCTACGGTCAGAACGGGGCCGGTATCCATACAGTGACGTACACCGGTGGCGACAAGGCCAGCTACCGTTACGATGCCAACGGCAATATGACCAGCGGTGGCGGACGTACCCTGAGCTACAGCACCTTTGATAAACCGCTGTCCATCAGTAAAGGCGGCCATACCACGGCCTTCCGTTATGATGTCGACCGCAGCCGCTACTGGCGCAAAGACATAACCAAAGACGGCAAGGTCACCACCACCCATTACATTGGCAATGTGGAGGTGATCACCCGCCCCAATGGTGAGAAGGAGACCAGGCGGTATATCAATGGTGTGGTGATTGATACCCGAACGACAAGGACCAATGGCAGCACAACCCATAG
Organism: Endozoicomonadaceae bacterium; assembly: GCA_965232215.1. Taxonomy (GTDB): domain Bacteria; phylum Pseudomonadota; class Gammaproteobacteria; order Pseudomonadales; family Endozoicomonadaceae; genus Endonucleibacter. The sequence goes on along the minus strand of CBDDPF010000013.1, from coordinate 1,496,523 downwards.
TGTACAGCTGTTGTTAAAAGACCATCTGGGCAGCACCCACACCGTTATTGACGGCAATAAAATGACCGTGCTGCAACGCCAGAGCTTTGATCCCTTTGGTCAGCGGAGAAACCCAACGGACTGGAAAGCCCTGCTGGAAAAAGACCGGTTAGGCTTTGACAGCAAGCTCACCACCCGTGGCTTTACCGGCCATGAACAGCTGGATGAAGTGGGTCTGGTGAATATGAATGGTCGGGTATACGATCCTCGGTTAGGACGTTTCCTGCAAGCCGACCCGTTTGTACAGGCAGCGACCAATACCCAGAACTTTAACCGGTACAGTTATGTGCTGAATAACCCACTGAATGCGGTTGATCCCAGTGGGTATTTCTTAGGGAAGTTGTTCAGAGCGATCAACAAGCTGTTGGGGGATTTTGCACCGTTTGCAGCTATAGCGGTGGCAATATGGTTGCCTGGTGCTTTAGGTAGCATAGGAGGTATATGGGGTTCCGCTACTGCACCCAGTTTGCTTTCAGCAGTAGCGTCAGGCTTTGTTGCCGGGGGGATAGCAACAGGGAGTTTAAAAGGCGCATTTGTAGGCGCTTTTAGTGCCGGAATGTTTCATGGCATAGGGTCAAGCTTTCAGGAAGGAGGCTGGGCACGAGAGTTTTTTGGTGCCGCAGCAGACGGCGCGAAAGTGGTCGCCCACGGGCTGGCCGGTGGTGTGATGTCAGTGCTCAATGGTGGTAAGTTTGGTAATGGCTTTATCAGTGCCGGGTTTACACAGCTTTTGGCGCCGGGGATTGGTAAGGTTGATAGAGGCACCCGTTTCAGTCCAAAACGGATATTTGCCGCTTCCATTGTGGGTGGCACATCTTCTGCCATAACGGGCGGAAAGTTTGCCAATGGGGCGGTGACTGGGGCTTTTTCCAGAGCATTTAATGATGAAAGTCATCATCAAAGTGTTAGAACAAGGATGTTGGAAGTTGGTAAAAAGCATTTAAAAATTTTAAAAGATAAGTCGGTGAAGTTATACGATTATGCAGTAGAAGCACTTGATACTGCTGCTGATGCTCTCACTGAGAAGTTTCGTTCAGGATTAAATGTAAAGCTGGACTATAGCGGAATAGCTGGTGCCTTAGGTGTTGGAGGGCAAGCGATCTTGAGTGTTGCCTATTCACATGATGGGGAAACAGGCCTTTTTGGCACATTATCGGGCGGTGGTTTTGGTGGTTTTGGAGCGGGCCTTAATTACTCGGTAGGCACTTGGAAGGGTACTCTTGATAATATTAGTGGCTGGAGTGCTTCTATAGGAGGTCAACGATTCATGGGAATTGTGGAGCTATCATTTGCGACAGGTAGTGGTGGTGTAGATCTTGGTATTCGGTCAGGTATAAATTCTGGTTACGGTGTATTTGGGTTCGTTAACTACACTTGGGAGCTAGAGAGGGGATACTTCAAATGATTGCTGTTTTCGTCATTATTGCTGTTTTTTCTTATGTTTTTTTAACAATAGAATCCAATATGTATATGACTCTTGCAGCAAAAATAGCAATGCAAAAAAAACGTTATGACATTAGCGATGATGATATGCATTCAGCAAAAGATGCTTACAGAAATAAAAACGAATTCACTCAGTTAATTTCTGATAAAGACAGGCGACGTGTAAAGTGGATAAGGAGGTTTCGATTATCCATTATGACACTTTTTATTCTTTATCTTCTTATTGGTCTTACTGCCACAAGGATGGGGCTTTGAATCGTTTTCTTACTCCGAGGCTGTGTCAAAAAAGGGTTTATCGAATCCGCGGGATGAACTCTGAAAACTCTGGGGTCAGAAACTCTGGGGTCAGGTCTGGAAAATTGAATACCTACACAGAAAAACTGTGTATTCAGTACTCAAGACCTGACTGACCGTAGGCGCGGGGCAAGGTATATCCTTAGGAGAAGTGGGTCTGCACGGAATGGGGGGGTGTCTGGGGCATCAAGGTCAGATCTTGAAAATTGAATAGTGACTCGTTCCCACGCTCTGGAAGCCGTCGCAAAAGCCTGGTTCCCATGCTCCCGCGTGGGAACCCCATACCTACAGCCCTTGTATTCGGCTCAGACCTGCAACGGCTGGATTACCAGTGGGATTTAGTCGGCAACCTGACCCAACGGCAGGATCGCAGTACGGCGAAAACCCTGACAGAAACCTTTACCTACGACAGGCTGAACCGGTTAACCTCATGGACAACAGGCGGTAAAACCGACCGCTACGCCTATGATGGCCTGGGGAATATCACAGCAAAAACCGGCGTAGGCAACTACATCTACGGTCAGAACGGGGCCGGTATCCATGCAGTGACGTACACCAGTGGCGACAAGGCCAGCTACCGGTACGATGCCAACGGCAATATGACCAGCGGTGGCGGACATACCCTGAGCTACAACACCTTTGATAAACCGCTGTCCATCAGTAAAGGCGGCCATACCACGGCCTTCCACTACGATGTCGACCGCAGCCGCTACTGGCGCAAAGACACAACCAAAGACGGCAAGGTCACCACCACCCATTATATTGGCAATGTGGAGGTGATCACCCACCCCAATGGTGAGAAGGAGACCAAGCGGTATATCAATGGTGTGGTGATTGATACCCAGACGAAAAAAGCCAATGGCAGCACAAGCAATAGTGTACAACTGTTGTTAAAAGACCATCTGGGCAGCACCCACACCATTCTCCTAAATTCATCAGTTGAGCCGAACACCACCGCCTCGTAATGGACGGTGTTTGACGTATAAGACTCAAGAGCTTTTTGGCTTTAGCTGGAGTTTAGAAGAACAAACGGCGTAATAACCTGACCTTTCTTTAAGAATTTCGGGTAGTGGGCTAAACCTGTGATTTTTATATAATATGTCGAATGACGTGTTATACAGAAGTTAACTGCACAAACTGTGGCAGCAAAAGCGTAAAGATAATAGGCCCCAGCGCTCACGGGGTACCTCGTTATCGCTGCTGCAACAATAGCTGTAGTACCAAAACGTTTATGCTCGAATATCGCTACAAGGCATACGTAAAAGGCACTAAAGAGCAAGCTATTGAAATGGCTATTAACGGCAGTGGCATTAGAGATACAAGCAGGGTGCTTGGCATTAGCAAATCGACTGTTATCAGTGCACTCAAAAATACAGAAAGCAGTCTGGTGGAGGTTAACCCAAACATCAAAACCCTGTCGCCCGGTGAGCATACCAAAGTCTCTGTATACCTTGCCTGCGAAGAGGTTGAGATGGATGAGCAGTGGTCGTTTGTTTCTAAAAAATCGAATCAGCGAAGGCTTTGGTATGCCATAGATCATACAACCAACACAATCCTTGCCTACGTCTTTGGCAGGCGTAAAGACGAGGTTTTTAAAAAGCTCAAAGCGCTTCTGGCTCCCTTTAATATTAAGCGATTTTACACGGATGACTGGGGAGCTTATGAACGACATCTCGACAAGGAAAAGCACGAGATTGGCAAGCGAAATACGCAAAAAATCGAGAGAAAGAATCTGAATTTCAGAACTTGGATCAAGCGTCTGGCGCGTAAAACAATCTGCTTTTCAAAGCTGGAGAAAATGCATGACATCGTCATCGGTCTACTGATAAATAAGCTCGAATTCGGGGTTGATATTCATGCAAAATCACAGGTTTAGCCCACTACCCACTTATTGTATTACTCCAGCAGCGAACTACACCCAAACAGGTTTCAGTTCACTGTCTGACTGGCATATTCTATTCGCCGGGCGAACGGCGGCAGCGAATTCAGAATCATCTGTCCATAGCGCTGTGTCACCACGCGCCGATCCAGCAACGTGATGTGCCCGGTATCACTTTCTTTTCGCAATAACCGCCCACAAGCCTGGACAAGACGAATGGTAGCATCTGGCACTGTTATTTCCATAAATGGGTTGCGCCCCTGAGTCTCAAGCCATTCAGCCAGTGCCGCCTCTACCGGGTCATCGGGTACCGCAAAAGGAATACGGGCAATGATCACATGCTCACAATACCGTCCCGGCAGATCAATGCCTTCTGCAAGGGATGCCAGGCCAAACAGTGTGCTGGGTTTATCTGCATCAATCATTGCACGGTGACGGCTCAGTAATTCCTGCCGGGAGTAGTTATCCTGTAACAGAATCTGTTCCTGCACCGATGTCGGCAAACCACCATAAACATCCTTCATCTGCCGACGCGATGAGAACAACATTAACGCCCCCTGGCTTTGATTGATCAGAGAAGGAACACAGGCAATCAGCGCCTGCGTATGCTCCTCCTGCTTTCTGGGGTCAACTGCCATTGCCGGTACAATCAGCTGGGCAGCACTGCCATGAACAAACGGGCTGGGCACTACGACAAAACGTGATTCTGAAGGCACTCCCGAACGCATGCGGTAACGGTTGAAGTTCCCCAGAGAGGCCAATGTTGCCGATGTCACTACCGCGCCATGGCACTCGGACCATAAGCTGCTGTACAGCATTTCTGCGGAAAGAATGGGACTGCTGAACACTTCCAGCTCTTCTCCAAAAGGCCCTTCACTCCATTTCAGCCAACGGGCATGGGGAGGTTCACCTTCTTTATCGGTGATGGTATAACTGTGCCACAGCTGACATTGACTCTGCAGGCGCTTCACCGTACCCCCCACCTCAGGATAAAGGTGTTCAGCCTGCATTTTATCCATGCCAGGAATATCATCATTCATGGCATCGCTCAGCACCTTACTGATTTTTTCCAGCAATACCACCGCTTTATTGAAGCTTGCCAACAGCAACCTTGCATGGTTGGCTACAGCCTCTGGCACAACCCCGTTAGGAAAACGATAAACCGCAACCCGGATTTCCCCCTGTGACTGAGGCTCAAAATGCGCCACGGTGTGAAGAAGTTCACGGGTATGGGTCAGTGTGGTTATTAACTCCTCAAATGCAGGCAGTACCTGCTCCATACGCTCACCAAGCTCACCAAGCTCACCAGGAAACGCATTCTGAGCCAACACCTTATGCAAATACTTGCCGACCTTATCCAGCCAGGTGGCTGACCCCTTTAAACGAGACTGGCAGGCAAAATGATTAATGGCCTTATCGGGCAGATGATGCCCTTCATCAAAAATATAGATACAGTCTTTTGGGGCCGGAAGAATCGCACCACCGCCTAATACCAGGTCTGACATCACCAGGTCATGGTTGGTGACAATAATATCTGCTCGCTCAAGATCGCTCCGTGCCTTATAAAAGGGACACTGTCTGAAGTAACTACACCGTCGGCCACTGCATCGGGCATGGTCGGTGGTAATCATCCGCCACTGGGCATCCTCAAGGGCATCGGGCCAACTGTCCCGGTCCCCTTCCCAGCGTGACGCAGCAAAACGTTCAAGCATGTCCTGATATAGCTCTCGCGCACGGCTGTCATTATCAATACTAAAACCATCATCTGCGAACAGATCCACCAGTGATTGTGTATTTTTTTCTTCCTGTAACAACCGATCCAGCTTGCTAATACACGCATACCGCCCCCGGCCTTTGGCCAGCGCAAAGGAAAAATCCAATCCGGTATTTTTTTTGATTTCCGGGAGGTCTTTACTGATGACCTGCTCCTGGAGCGTAACTGTTGCCGTTGAGATAACCAGAGATTTACTGGCTGCCTGTGCCATTACTACGCCGGGAATCAAATAGCCCACGGTTTTACCCGTACCCGTGCCGGCTTCTATGACAGTAACCGAAGGAGGCGATGTCCGTTGCCCCTCATTATCGGTAACAATCCCGGCCAGTTTACGGGTAATTTCCGCGATCATTTGCTTTTGGCCTATGCGGGCTTTTAATGACTGACTGCCCAAAAAAGCACTGTAGGCTTTCTGTATAATCTGCTTCTGACTTTCTTCCAACACGACGGTATTGCATCCAAATTTGTCAGACAAAAGTAAATACGGAACAAACTGACCCTACCAACCGGTATAAGATCAAAAAGCGTTAAGCTGATTTTCCCTCATTGATCAACGTTTGCCTGACCAGGTATTGCCCCTAAAACGTCCTCACCCTTTAATTGTACTGACAGGTCTCGTTGAAATGAAGCGCATTATCTTCCCTCAAGTTCCCTCAAGCCAGTTTGTACTTCAATTAATTCAAGGTCAAACCTCTCCGGATTCTCCACACTATAAACCACCCCCACGGGAATATAAATGGACTGATTTTCTGCAAGGTGTGTTTGTTCATCTCCCCACGTAGCCACTGCCGTGCCCTTCAGAACAATCCAGTGCCGGACACAGTGAAAGTCCTTTTGCAAAGAAAGCCTCTCACCTGGCTTCACTGTCATGCGTCTGACCTGAAACCCCGGCCCTTCATCAACCGCACTATACACCCCCCAGGAATGAAAAACTTTTCGGTGAAGTTTCGCTTCTGTCCGCCCTGCTGCTTTCAGGTGTTCCACCACCTTTTTTACATTGTGCACCTTATCTTTGGCTGCAACTAAAATAGCATCATCGCTTTCACTGATCACCAGATTCTCAATACCCACCGTGGCAATCAGTTTTTTTTCACTGCGCACATAGGTATTTTGGGTATCATGTAGCAGTACATCACCTGTGGTGGTATTGCCTTTTTTGTCCTGTTCAGCCATTTCTGCAAGGGATGACCAGGCACCAACATCTGACCAACCCGCATCCATTGGCACTACCACGGCCTCCGACGTTTTCTCAATCACTGCCACATCAACAGAAAGGTTTGGCAAGCACTTAAAAGCATTGTCATCCACCCGGGTAAAATCAAGCCCCTGCGGGGCTTTATTCAATGCTTTCTCACAAACTGCCAGCATAGCAGGCTGATAGCGCTTTAATTCCCGCACATAAGAGGATGCTTTAAAAAGAAAGATACCTGAGTTCCAGTAATAGCTACCCGAGGCAAGGTAGGCTTTCGCCGTTGTACTATCAGGTTTTTCCACAAACTCACTGACACCAAAAGCACGGCCATTATCATCCGGGCACTGAGCATGATCACCCCTGATATAGCCATACTCTGTTTCAACCCGCGTAGGCACCACGCCCAGTAAAACCAGTTTGCCCTTACTGGCAACCAGTGTCGCAGCCTCAACCACACGGTGAAATGCAGATACATTGTTAATGACATGATCTGCTGGCAGCACTAACAATAACGGGTCCTCCTGATCCTTAAGGGCTGTTAATGCCGCCAGTGTAACGGCAGGTGCGGTATTACGCCCAACAGGCTCTAAAATAATGCCCGATGGATGCTTCCCTGACTGACGGAATTGCTCTGCCACTAAAAACCGACAGGCTTCGTTGGCAATCACTAATGGCGCTGACAGGTTTTCAATCCCTTCCAGACGTATCAACGTATTTTGAAAAAGCGTCTGTCCATTCACCAGGGAGAGAAAGGGTTTTGGGTATAATGTCCGTGACTGCGGCCATAAACGGCTACCTGAACCACCGGCGAGAATGACAGGGGTAATATCCATATTCAATACGCCTGAAAATCAGAAAACACTGTTATTATACCAATCAACTCTTCTTCTGAATAACGTCCCTGAAAATCAGTTGCTCAGCACTAATCAGCAACCAGCCTCTACTTAAAATACTCAGCCAATAACTGTTTGACTTTGACTAAGCCTGAAGAGGCTGGCTCAGCAATTACGGTTAGATCGTCTAATGCACTCACAGCTTCGTTAACTGCTGGATTTTTATCGACGTAATAGATGGGGCAGCCATGTGGTGCGTATTGTGCCAGACTTGCTGCCGGGTAGACATGCATGGACGTACCAACAATGATAACTGCATCGGCGTCAATCACTCCGGCAATGGCGACTTCAAGCATAGGTACCATCTCACCAAACCAGACAATGGCAGGTCTTATTTGACTGCCAAGTTCGCACAAGTCACCAGGATTTATGTCCGTTTTACAGTCATAGACTACGTTCACATCAGCGCTGCTTTGAGACTTGAGTAACTCACCATGAAGGTGAATAACCTCTTTACTTCCCGCCCTTTCATGCAGATCGTCAACATTTTGCGTCACTACCGTCACGTTATACAGCTCTTGTAAATCAGCTAAAAGTTGATGACCTGCATTCGGTTTAACCTTCAGCAATTGAGCACGCCGCTGGTTATAAAAGTCTAATACCAGGCCCGGATTCGCTTGCCACCCTTCTACTGATGCAACGGTCATTACGTCATAACCTTCCCACAATCCGTCAGCGTCACGAAATGTCTGCAAACCGCTTTCGGCACTCATTCCGGCACCACTTAACACGACAACTTTTTTCATGGTGAAGACCTCTAAACTCATAGCTTTCCAATACTAATTGATACGACCATGATATTCAGACACTTTATTTCGAGCAAAAAAGCCCCCTATATGCAGGTGTGAAGGCTGCTGAATACGAATTCCATATCAAGGCAATGGGTGGTGAAGAATTGAAGCGGGAAGGTGTGGAGTGCATCAGAAAAGGGCATTTAGCCTGAATTTCGTAGTGGTGCAAGCATAACAAGGCACTCAAGTTCCTTACTGGGCCTGCGCCGCGGCAACGGACACCACCGTCCAGGGTGTAGCGGGTTAATACGAATCGACGCTTCTAACTACGCTTTACCCTGGCAATCTGAACGCCAAAACCGGGATGAAATGTTTGGCAATAGCAGGCTTTACTGGTCATTTCGCCTTGTCCTTTCGTCCAGTTTTCCATGCTTACTAAGGTGGCTGGAAAAGGCGATGGGTATAACTTTCAGCGAGTAATCAATGAAACTGGGTAGCCGGAAACCGTTGAGTTACTGGAATTATTTGAACCATTCAATTTATGGCTGTAAATTGATGACGCCTTTTGGACCAGTTATCAAAAAGAGTGCCCTCTGTCAGGCTGACTTTTGTCTGTGTTGCGCTATGTGTTGAGCTATTGTATAGGTTTTGCTGATAGTAGTGACGCATCAAGATAAATAAATGCGGAGTCGGCCCTGAGCACTCTGGTGTGCCGGGTTCCAATACCCTACAGCCTCCTCTGCCGTCATCCCCGCGCAGGCCGAGATGATGATTGTAGGGTTGTCAGTGCTTTGTGTCACATAGCGGCGCGTTACGGGGATGTTTTCGTTGTGGTCGGTAAGTACAGGAGAGCAGTTTGGCTACTTTGGCTACTTTGGCTACATTGGTGTCAGAACCAGGGGAGGCTAATCGTGAATAACAGGCAAGGGCGGCTTGGGGCATTAGCATTAGAGGTCTCAAATGAATTGTTAAAAAAAACGCTGCGGCTGGCTACGGCTGAATCCTGTACGGGTGGCTGGGTTAGTTCAGTGTTGACCGGGTTGCCGGGCAGCTCCCGGTGGTTTGAAGGCGGTATTGTTTCTTACTCTAATGCTGTCAAGCAGTCACTATTGAAGGTGCCTGCAGATATATTGGCCTCTGAGGGGGCGGTGAGCGAGGCGACAGCTAAAGCCATGGCGGTGGGAGTGATGTCACAACTCAATGCTGAGATAGGGTTGGCTGTCACTGGCGTTGCGGGTCCTTCCGGTGGTACAGCGGATAAACCCGTGGGTACCGTATGGCTGGCCTGGGCATCCACCGGTGAAGTGATAGCGCAGTGTTATCATTTTTCCGGAGACCGTCAGCAGGTGCGATACCAGTCAGTGTTCGCGGCACTGGAAGGCGTGATGACTGTCATCAGGCGCTGCGGGTAATGATGCTGGACAAATGTACAGTATATGTTTAAATAGAGATTTCCCGTTTGCAACTCTGGCACAGGTGAATATTACATAATGGATGAGAACAGAAAAAAAGCATTAGCTGCGGCGCTGGGACAAATTGAACGACAATTTGGTAAAGGTGCAGTCATGCGCATGGGGGATCAGAAAATAGAAGCGATTCCTGCTATTTCAACAGGCTCCCTGCAGTTGGATATTGCCCTCGGTATTGGTGGCCTGCCCAAGGGACGTATTGTTGAAATATATGGCCCTGAGTCATCCGGTAAAACAACGTTGACACTGAGTGTCATTGCCGAGGCACAAAAGCAGGGAGCGACTTGTGCTTTTGTGGATGCTGAGCATGCCCTTGATCCTGAGTACGCCAAAAAACTTGGGGCGAATGTTGATGATCTGTATGTTTCTCAACCAGATACTGGTGAGCAGGCCCTTGAAATTACTGATATGCTGGTGCGTTCAGGGGCTGTCGATGTGGTTGTGGTTGACTCCGTGGCAGCACTCGTGCCAAAAGCAGAAATTGAAGGGGATATGGGTGATGCTCATGTGGGATTGCAGGCACGCCTGATGTCTCAGGCTCTGCGGAAGATTACCGGTTCGATTAAGCAGGCCAATTGCCTGGTCATCTTTATCAACCAGATTCGTATGAAAATCGGTGTAATGTTCGGTAATCCGGAAACCACGACCGGTGGTAATGCACTGAAGTTTTATTCATCAGTACGTTTGGATATCCGTCGTACGGGCGCTGTGAAAAATGGCGATGAAGTTATTGGTAATGAAACCCGAGTCAAGGTCGTTAAAAACAAGGTTTCTCCGCCATTTCGTCAGGCTGAGTTCCAGATTCTGTATGGTAAGGGCATCTATCGTATGGGAGAAGTGCTGGATCTGGGGGTTAAGATGAAGCTGGTCGATAAATCCGGTGCCTGGTATGCCTATAAAGGCAATAAGATTGGTCAGGGGAAAGCTAATGCATCACAATACCTGCAGGATAACTCTGACATCGCAGCGGAAATTGAAGGGTTGATTCGCAGTGAGTTGCTCAGTGTTGGCGTATCGGAAGATGTACAAATGGAAGGTGCTAAAGATGAGCAGCTGTCATAAACAGCGGCTCTAACCATCAAGATGCCCGTGAAGCTGCCTGGTGTTTACCTGGTGGTTTTTTGTGCGGGATCGTCAGAAGTATTGGACAGTCAGGGAAATTCAGGGAAATGTTCAGCAGGCATCGGTCATGATGAGCCTGTTGCAGATTTTTGCGACTTTGCGAAGGTGCAAAGCCGGCACGGTAGCCCAGCAACCCCTTTAAAACCCCGCCAGTCACACAGGAATGGTATAATACCACTGCTATCTTCATGCGAAGACCGACTTTTTCTGGTTTACAATAAAGTCGGCCATTTATTGTTTCCCAGGGGCTTCAGGGAAAATAACGTACTTTAGTTCAACAAAATACGGCAAATTAGGTGCCTTTAAGCGACATTTGACGTTAGTAATACAGGGTTAAAAACAGTTAGCTGTAAACTATTATAATCTGTAACTATCTGATATAATTTCGATCATGAATCAAAGGTGGTAAACGGTTACGCGAAAACCAAGCTAACAGTTACCATTTTTTTGATTCATAAGCATGGTCGCAGACACGTTACAGCTCGACCTAAAACCCTACGAAAGAGTGGAGTCAGACACAGCTCGCTGTGCATCCATGTAGACGGCGTAGATAAGTCTGCATAATTACAGATTATGTAAGATTTTTAGTAACGGAATTAGAATAGTGTTATAGTTACCTGATGTGTGACTTTAAGCTGAAAGCATACCCTCAAACTGCATAGGCTCATGCCCAGACTGGATGTTCAAGTAAATTCCAACAGTGATGCCCAGCAGCTTTCGAGCTACACGACTTGTCAGGTGCCATTCATCCCTAGTTCTCACACGCTGCAGCTCAAAGTACTCGGCCAATTGACCAATGACCGTCTCTATACGTCGCCGAATATTCATCAGCTTCCTGACAACCGATCTTGGTCGTTTATCTTTCATGTTTTTTCGCAGTGGCGTTTGCAAATCAATACCAAAACTTTCACAGTCTTGCTTCAGCTCAGGTCTGATATATACCCAAGTGAATTCAAGATGCAGGATTCAGTATCTGAAAATTGTCATTAATCCTGCTCACTAACGAAGCACCTATTTCTGGTAGCGTAACATACAGAAAATGACGTATATTTTTCCGGAAATCCTTCGGTTTTGCAAAGTATTGATTATTTCGAGCGTACTCATTCATTACCTTCCATAACCGCTCAATTGGGTTCAGGTTTGGGCTGTAGGGCGGAAGGTAATGCAGTTTTATACCCAGCTTTTCAGCCTCATCAACGACTTCCTTCGAATAGTGATAACCTGCTCCATCCAGCACCATGTGAATGACACTCTTTGATGTATAAGCGGACTTAACTTTTCTGAAGAATTCAATGATAGCCAGCCCGTTAACCGTCTCGAATTGATCAAAAATAGCAGCAGACAAGTTGTTCAATTCTATCGCACCGACGATGTTCATTCGGTTGCGACTGCCCGTCGTATTGATGACTTTATCAACACCTTTGCGTATCCAACCCGAGGTGATTTTGGTGGCTTGCGTTGGGTGAACTGCATCCATGAAAAGCACAACCTCACTCTCAGGCAGTGAGGCTTTCAACTCTTCGTAGTGCTCAATAAACTCTGCCTGCTTATTGGCATCCACCTTGTGCGGTACACCTTTTGGTTTTTTGTAGGTGAAGCCTTTTTGGTGCAACCACTTGTTGAGGCCTGACACGGTGTATTTGACAGCCCAGCGTTCAAAAATATACGACACAATTTCGTAGACATGGGCGTAAGTATGCTCTGAAATATGCACAATTAGCTGCTCACTTTGCTCGTCATTAAGATGACTCTCACTGCCACCGTTTTCAGGTTTCAGTTTGTCCTTTTTCAGGTAGTCATCAATGTGCCGGGCAATGGAAAATTCACTTTTTCTCAATGCTTGAGCAATGGCGGTTATTGACCAGCCTTCAGATCTCAGTAATACGGCTTTAATACGGTCACACTCCCGAGCATCCCGCGACGTTTTGTGTTGGGACTCCAAGGTTGATTTTTGCTGAGGTGTGAGCATAAATTTTGGCATCCGTTGAGATTGCTAAAAAAATGCAGAAAAATCAAGCATCTTCAACGGTCACGAGTATAGCCCTTGTCGCCAATCATTAATCCTTTAATGCCTTCAAGCAAGTCGTATATGCTGTCTCGCTCATCAATATTGGCAGCTGTCACTGTCATATCAACCGCAACGCCCCGTGCATCTGTTAGCAAATGACCATGAAAGCCATAAAAAGATTTCTTCTTTGACGCACAATATCCATAGGCTGCCTGGCCTTTGTAGACCTTACTGCGGTTAGCCCTTGTTCTTACACAGACATCCATGGGGAAGCCATCAACCAAGTGAATATCTGACCTACCCGCCCCAAGCATTCGCACCAAATATTGATGCAGTTTCTGCTTAACAACCCAGAGGTTTGCTGCTTGGCGTACAAACTGAGTCCTGTGGGACAAGTTGGGGAACAAGTGTTCCCAATGTTTCTTGAAGTATTCGTAAATGGCCTTGTCGTGATGGTGACCGAGCCACTCGCCTGCAATTTCCATAGCGATGACTTCGCTATCAGAGAGTTTTGGTGGAGTACCACGTCTACGTAATGGGCTGGTGACAACAGTGTTGTACAAATCATCAATCAAACAAAAGATATTGGTGATAAACTCTTCTACAGGCATGACCGGCACCGTCTGATAGTGGGTTGCACTTCTATTTTAGACGGTGGTCATGCCTTTCTGACTGCATCATTAAAAGTCACACATCAGGTTATAGTTCTACTTTCGTACCTGAGTCTTGGTCATTGTGGAAAGTCCGACTTTTGGCCTTTGCAGAAAAAGTCTGCCTTCGCGCATCTTCTAACTCTGGCAAAGATCCTTGCATCATAAGGCTTAGCTTAGAGTTATACCGTAGTTAGAAAAGGTATAAAAGGTTATAAAAGGTTATAAAAGGTTATAAAAGGTATAGCTTTTTAGAGTGACAGTGCTGTTCCGGGCGTTAGCACTGTATCTTGGATCTTGTCAGAAGTGAAAGGGTAGTCCAGCGTATAATGGAGTCCACGGGATTCTTTGCGCTCAAGAGCGCAACGAATAATCAGCTCTGACACCAGAGCCAGGTTTCTCAGTTCGATCAAATCGCCACTGATTCTGAAATTACTGTAAAACTCATCAATCTCAGACTGAAGCAGGCTGATCCTGTGTGCGGCCCGTTGAAGGCGCTTGGTGGTTCTGACAATGCCTACGTAATCCCACATAAAGCGGCGAAGCTCATCCCAATTATGGGCGATGACAACATTTTCATCAGCATCAATGACCTGACTTTCATCCCAGTCCGGGATAGTGGTACTGCATGTATCACGCTGTTTAAAGGAGGTTTCTATGGCCCTGGCAACGCTTCGCGCAGATACAATGCATTCCAGTAGAGAATTGCTGGCTAAGCGGTTAGCACCATGAAGGCCCGTACAGGCACTTTCACCAATAGCGAACAGATGTTGTGTGTCCGTTCGTCCTTCCAGATCGACAACGATGCCGCCACAGGTGTAATGGGCAGCAGGGACGACAGGGATTGGCTGTTGAGTAATATCAATGCCATAACTCAGGCAGCGTTCGTAAATAGTAGGAAAATGGGACTTAATAAATTTAGAAGACTGATGACTTATATCAAGATAAAGGCAGTCGGCACCGAGGCGTTTCATCTCGTGGTCAATAGCTCGGGCAACAATGTCACGGGGAGCCAATTCTGCCCGGTGATCGTATTCTGGCATGAAGCGTGTGCCATCAGGGCGAAGGAGTTTGCCACCTTCACCACGAACAGCTTCCGAAATCAGAAAAGATTTAGCGTTAGGGTGATAGAGACAGGTAGGATGAAACTGATTAAATTCCATATTGGCCACTCGGCAACCGGCACGCCAGGCCATGGCGATACCATCACCACTGGTACCATCGGCATTGGAGGTGAATAAATAGGCTTTACTGGCTCCCCCTGTGGCTAGCACCGTATACCTGCTCTTCAGAGTGATCACGTTGCCTGTACCGGTATCCAATGCATAAACACCAAGGCACTGTGCGGGGCTATCCAAAGGCTTGTCAGTAATCAGGTCAACGGCCACATGGCGCTCAAGCACCTTGATGTTAGGTGCGTTTCTTACTTTGTTGATGAGTGTGTCAGATATGGCACGGCCTGTTGCATCAGCGGCATGGATAATCCGCCGGGCGCTGTGCCCTCCCTCCCGAGTCAGATGGTAAGGGTAAGTACTGTGCTGATCGGTGTTACGGGTAAAGGGAACACCCTGGTCAATTAACCATTCAATGGCCTGCTTGCCGTGTTTGATGATGTGTTGAACGGCATCGTAATGACACAGACTTGAGCCAGCCACCAGTGTGTCATGAATATGTTTTTCATTATCATCTTCGTACTCATTCAGGACTGCTGCAATACCTCCTTGCGCATTATAAGAAGAGCCGGCAGAGAGGTTTCCTTTGCTGAGTAAGATAATACGGTAATGGGTAGGTAGTGTCAGAGCCAGTGTCAAGCCAGCAGCACCACTGCCAATGATTGTGATATCGTAATCAAAAACGGTTTGCATGAGCGTTCGTGTTTCTGGATTGTAGGCTTTAGAAGCTGCTGTCCGGCATAGTATGCTCACAGCTGCCTCCTTTCAACGCGGCAGTAATTATGCCGTATTTTTAGAAAAAATGCTTGTTTTCTATGCAATTGCTAATATTTAAGCCGATAAGTAAAAATAGAACGGTGGTTAAAGCGGAAGGTATGGAAGTCGATGATATCGTCAGATGGCAACGTTGCAGTGAAAGCCCGTTACCTGGTCAGAGCCTGAGCAGACGGAGTCAGTAGCAAACAAATACTGTACTATAGTACATTTGATGAGAGTATGTCAGTCAGGACTGTCACTTTCGTTAGCTGAGTTTTTCATGGAGTCAGGAACTTTTGGGCCACGTTATGGTCTATAAACAACAAGGGGAAATCTGTTTGAAGGTCAATAGGGGTGTCACCCATCGTATTTGCCAGTCGGGGGATCATGAATGATAGACCCCCAACAGGCCGATCAGCAATTAGTTGAACGAGTACAACAGGGCGATAAACGCGCGTTTGATATGCTGGTGCTCAAGTATCAACACCGTATTTTGGGGCTGGTGGGGAGCTATATCAATGACTTCCAAGAGGTACAGGATGTGACACAGGAAGCCTTTGTCAAAGCCTATAAAGCAATAGATCGTTTTCGGGGGGATAGCTCGTTTTATACCTGGATCTACCGTATTGCCATTAATACCGCAAAAAATCATCTGGTATCGAAAGGCCGCAAGCCACAAACCTCTGACATCGACGTCTATGATGCGGAGTTTGCCGAGGTATCCAAAGCCTTGAAAGACATTGATAGCCCTGAAAAAAATCTGCATCGCAATGAGGTGGAGAGAGCAGTATATGGTGTCATTAATAATTTGCCTGATGAGTTAAGAACAGCTGTATTGCTGAGGGAGTTCGACGGGCTTAGTTACGATGCAATTGCCGAGGTTATGTCCTGCCCGGTAGGTACTGTGCGTTCACGTATTTTTAGAGCAAGAGAGGCGATTGATCGCGAAGTTGAGCCTTTGTTGCGTCGGGATAAATAATGATGAAACAGGTTGAGTACAGTTGGAACCATCCACTTAACTGGAGGTGTTTATGAATGAGAAAAGCGCCGGTAACCAGAGCAGTGAACGATTAAATGACGCCTTGTCGGCTGTAATGGATGGTCAGGCCAGTGAGTTTGAGATGCACCGAGTGCTTGACAGTTTGCAAAGCAATGATGCCTTGCGTGAGACAGCAAGGCGCTACCAGCGAATGGGAGATGCGCTCCGTCATGAAACAAACCGGTTTGCTGATATTGATATTTCCCGTGGGGTTATGGCGGCTATCCACCAGGAAGAGAGGCGGCTGTCGGGCAGTATCAATGATCGTACCGAAAGGAACCGTTTTGTGGGTATGGGGTCATTTGCACGGCTTATGGAAAGCGTGAATGGCAGTTTTGGTCGTGTGGCGATAGCTGCTTCTGTGGTGTTTGCTGTTGTGCTTGGCACGCGCAGTTACAACAGTGATTCTATCACTCCGGCAGCGTTAGTTGCTGATGCCGGAAATAATAGTATGACACTGAGTCAGCCCATTCAGGTTAATGCTCAGCATTATGGGGGAATGGGTATTCTTGCCGGGTATGGCGCAGGCCAGCAGAATGACAGTATTTCTCCTGAGCAAATTGCTTATGCACAGCGCATGGCTGACCGGGCAACGCGTGAGCGGTTTCGAGCCTATGCCTTGCAGCATGCTGAACTTTCAGCCATGACCAAAGGGCAGGGGATGTTGCCCTTTGCAAGATTAACAAGCTTTGATGTGCAATAGTTTATGAAAGGATGGTTATTGGTTAAAAGGAGCTTACTGGCACTCCTCATTATTGGTGTGTCTGTGCGAGTTATCGCCGCAGAGAGTATCCCGGTGCCCAAGACAGCTGAAGGGTGGCTGGAGCGAGTGGCTGAGTCGACGAAACTTTGGACTTACCGTGGAGTATTAGTATATCAGGTAGGTGCACGGCTTGAAACACTGGCTGTGACCCATGATGTTGAAAAAGGGAGGGTGAAGGAGCGTGTGCTTTACCTTGACGGGGTGCCCAGGGAAATGGTTAAAAATGGTGATAAGTTGACCTATTCTACCTTGAACAAGGGGGTAACTCATTTTGAGCATAGCTCCCTTTTGCCTATGTTGGGTAAATTTTCAGGGATTGGCGCTGAAAGGTTCTACAAGGTAGGGTTTGCACGCCAGCAGATAGGTCGGGTGGCAGGCCGGGAAGCCGCTATCATTGATATTATGCCTGTTGATCGGTACAGGTATGGCTATCGTTTGTGGGTGGATGTGTACTCAGGCTTACCCTTGAAATCCATTATGCTTGACAGCCAAAGCAATATTATTGAGCGATTTCAGTTTACGCATATTGAGCCTGGTGTTACCTTGAGTGAGCTGGAAAAGGCCGCCATGGAAAAGAGTAATATTCAGCGTAAAGATATTATTGATATGCAGCGCGTTATCAAACAGGGAGGGATTTGGGGGTGGGAAGCCGGATGGATACCCGAAGGATTTGTTGTTCAGAACGCTTCCCAGCGACCTTCGCCGGTGAGTGATCATAAAACAGACGCGGTTATTTTCTCAGACGGCATTGCCAGCTTTTCCGTTTTTGTTGAGCCTGATGAGACGCGTGTGTTGAGTCAGGCGTCGGAAACCATTGGATCGTTGGCAGCAGTATCTAAAGTTTTTCGTAATGGTGAAACGTATTTTCATGTGACAGTGGTTGGAGAGGTGCCGTTAGGCACCGCTGAACGTATTGCTGTGTCTGTCAGGCCGGAAAAAGCATCTGACACGAAACACACGAAACAGACGCCAGCGTTAAGCTCCCCTGCAAAGTAGTTAAGTAGTGTATGATTGAAGAACAGGCCACGGTTGTAAAAGTGGAAGCCGACGAGGGGGTTTGGGTTGAAACAGTGCGTAAAACTGCCTGTAACCGTTGTTCTGCTCGTTCAGGCTGCGGTCAGAAACTGGTTGAGCAATACCGTGAGCGCCAGGGGAGTATTGTTGTGAAGACCCGCTGTCATTTTTCTGTTTCTGTGGGGGATCAGGTGGTCGTCGGTGTACCAGAAGGGCATTTGCTGAAAGCGTCTATGCATGTATATCTGATACCTCTGCTAGGCTTGATGAGTATGGTGGCGATAGCCTTTTATTTTCAAACCAATGATTTTTTGACGTTATTATTATGTGCATCGGGACTTGTGTCGGGGTTTTCGTTCGTAAGATGGTCGGCTCAGCAGGATGTTGACGCCTGTCATATCCGCGTGACAAGGGGAGTTCCTGGACAAATGGATAAACCTGGTTGTACATAGGATATTTCTTTCCCATCGAGAGCCACTGTAGTGAAGGTAACGCTTCTTCGGGGAGGCTTGAGACGGATATATAAACTATCTTCGTGACTGTTGGAGACGTTTTATTCATGAGCAGAACTCGTTGTTTAGTGAAAAGTGCAGCATGTTTGATGCTGTTCTCGTGTTTGAGTGTATCGGCTGTTACTTCTACAAAATCTCCGCCAGTATCGTCCGGGGTGGAAGTGAACCTGCCGAGCTTTACGGAGTTGTTTAAGAAAGCATCGCCAGCGGTTGTGAATATCAGTACATTAGCAAAAACCAAAAGCCACGGAATCCGTATTTATGGCCCGGGTGGGGAAGAATTACCAGAAATCTTCCGCCGCTACTTTGGCATTCCTTACCCTGATGCACCCACCCCCAATACACCTCAGCCCATGTCACTGGGATCTGGCTTTATTATTTCTGAAGATGGTTACATTCTAACCAATAACCATGTGGTTGAAGGGGCAGATGAAATCATTGTCAAACTCAGTGACCGTAGTGAGCTTAAGGCAGAGCTGGTTGGTGCGGACAAGCGCTCTGACCTTGCTTTGTTAAAAATCAAAGCCAAATCCAAGCTTCCAGTAGCGAAGCTGGGCGATTCCGATAAAATCAAACCGGGTGAATGGGTGGCAGCAATTGGCTCACCATTTAACTTTGAATACTCAATCACCAAAGGGATTGTCAGTGCCTTGAATCGAAGCCTGCCTGGTGATGCCTATGTGCCATTTATTCAGACCGATGTGCCTATTAATCCCGGTAACTCTGGTGGACCGCTGTTTAATATGCGCGGTGAGGTTGTTGGTATTAATTCTCAGATTTTTACACGCTCCGGCGGGTTTATGGGTCTGTCGTTTGCGATTCCCATCGATCACGTTATGTGGGCTGTTGAGCAAATCAAGAAAAAAGGTTACGTTACCCGTGCCTGGCTCGGGGTTAGCATCCAGGAGGTAGACCGTGACCTGGCGGAGTCTTTCGGGCTTGAAAAGCCGATGGGGGCTTTGGTTAGCCAGATTGTGCCTGGTGGCCCTGCTGATAAAGCCAAGCTGCACCCTGGTGATATTATTACCGGCTTGAATGGTAAGCCCATCTACAGCTCCGGTGTGTTGCCCATGCTTGTGGGTACAGTGCCACTAGGTGATAAAGCTGAAGTGGAATATATTCGCAACGGTAAACGAATGGCGGTAACAGTCAAGGTAGGCGAGCTTCCCGATGAAACCAGTATGAAATCAGGACAGTCTATCAAGCAGCATGCGTCTGAAAACCGTCTGGGCGTTCATGTGGCGCCGCTGGATAAAGACTATCGGACGAAATTGCGTTTAGGCAATAACATCAATGGGGTGGTCGTTATTGATGTATTGTCTGGCGCGGCGCGATCCATTGGTTTGCGTAGAGGTGATGTCATTACTGACCTCAATAAAGTGCACGTAGAGTCACCCAGGCAATTTGATGCTGCGGTGAAGAACCTGCCTAATAACCGCTCGATTTCCATGCGTGTGATCCGCGATGCACAACCGGGGTATATTACCTTTAGATTGTCTGAATAAACGACGAATACCAATCATCTTTTCTAACCTTTTCTAACTACGGTATAGCTCTAAGCCAAGCCTTATCATGCAAGGATCTTTGCCAGAGTTAGAAGATACAACTGGTATAACAAAGCTGAAGGGTGTATTGCCTTTCAGCTTTTTTGCGTTTATCGGATGCATTTATCGGGGCGCTGAATTTCAGCAAAAAACTTTGCTGCTGTTACATGGGCGTTGATACCGTTATACTAGCTCGATTTCATCTTTTCCATTTAAGCGTCACAATGATAAAGACGGTAATGATGTCGTCTGCTTCATGGTGCCCCGACAGATAAAAACGATGTATGACTAAACCGATAGCCAGTAATCTGGACCATATACGCAACTTCTCGATTATTGCCCATATTGACCACGGTAAATCAACACTGGCCGACCGGTTTATCCAGACTTGTGGAGGTCTCAGTGATCGTGAAATGCAGGCACAGGTTCTCGACTCCATGGAGCTTGAACGTGAGCGCGGCATTACTATCAAGGCGCAGAGTGTGACACTTGATTACAGGGCCAATGATGGTAAGACCTATCAGCTGAACTTTATTGACACACCGGGACACGTTGACTTTTCCTATGAAGTATCTCGCTCCCTTGCCGCTTGTGAGGGTGCTCTGCTGGTGGTGGACGCAGCGCAGGGGGTAGAGGCTCAGTCCGTGGCTAACTGTTACACGGCTATTGATCAAGGGCTGGAAGTAATGCCTGTACTCAACAAAATGGACTTGCCCCAGGCTGAGCCTGAACGTGTTGCGCAGGAAATTGAAGAAATCATTGGTATTGATGCGACAAATGCGGTGCAGTGTTCAGCCA
Organism: Endozoicomonadaceae bacterium; assembly: GCA_965232215.1. Lineage (GTDB taxonomy): Bacteria > Pseudomonadota > Gammaproteobacteria > Pseudomonadales > Endozoicomonadaceae > Endonucleibacter. Next base: position 1,475,431 of record CBDDPF010000013.1, on the reverse strand, counting down.
AAAGTGGTTTGGGTATTGCCGACGTGCTTGAAGCCCTGGTTAAAACGGTGCCAGCTCCTGTGGGGGATGTCAACGCACCCTTGCAGGCATTGATTATTGATTCATGGTTTGATAACTACCTCGGTATTGTTTCTCTGGTGCGTGTTAAAAATGGCACGCTGCGTAAAGGGCAAAAGATACTGGTGAAGTCCACCATGGGGGCGCACGTTGTGGATGATGTGGGCATCAACACACCCAAGCGAAGCTCGACGAATGCGCTGAAAGCCGGAGAAGTTGGCTATGTCATTGCCGGTATTAAAGATATTCAGGGTGCGCCGGTCGGTGACACCTTGACTCATGCCAAGACCCCGGATGTTGAGGCCATGCCGGGGTTTAAAACAGTAAAACCACAGGTTTATGCAGGCTTGTTTCCTGTCAGTTCCGATGATTTTGAATCCTTTCGTGAGGCGTTGGAAAAACTCAGTCTCAATGATGCTTCCCTGTTTTATGAACCGGAAAGCAGTGACGCCCTCGGTTTTGGCTTTCGCTGTGGCTTTTTGGGAATGCTCCATATGGAGATTATCCAGGAGCGGCTGGAGCGTGAATATAATCTGGATTTGATCACCACAGCGCCTACCGTTATCTATGAGGTTGAGCTGAAAAACAAGAGGGTGGTCGAGGTGGATAACCCGTCCAAACTACCTGACCCCGCTGGCATTGAAGCCATTCGCGAACCTGTCGCCAAGGTGAATATATTGGTGCCACAGGATTACCTGGGAAATGTGATTACCTTGTGCGTTGAGCGCCGGGGCGTACAAAAAGACATGCAGTTTATGGGCGGGCAGGTTTCTCTGAGCTATGATATTCCCATGAATGAAGTTGTTCTGGATTTTTTTGATCGACTGAAGTCAGTTAGCCGGGGTTTTGCATCGCTGGACTATCTCTTTGACCGTTTTGAAGGGGCTGATATGGTGCGTGTTGATGTGCTGATTAATGGTGACAAAGTAGATGCCCTTGCCGTCATCGTTCATCGGGATCATGCGCAATCACGAGGACGGTTGCTGGCGGAGAAAATGAAGGAAATTATTCCGCGTCAGATGTTTGATGTTGCTATACAGGCCGCCATTGGTGGCCAGATTATTGCCAGGACAACAGTAAAAGCCCTGCGCAAGAACGTGACTGCAAAATGTTATGGTGGTGATGTCTCCCGTAAGCGCAAGCTTCTGGAAAAGCAGAAAGCCGGTAAAAAACGAATGAAGCAGGTAGGCAATGTAGAAATTCCTCAAGCTGCTTTTCTTGCTGTACTGAAAGTCGATAAATAATTCAGGATGCGGGCGGGAGCGCAGTGCATAGGCTGCTGCCTCGCTGTACCTTAAACGGATAACTGGCAGAGAAACAATAACCATGGACATTAATTTTCCGCTATTGCTGGTGCTGGCGGTTTTTATTACGGGACTGATTGCGCTGTTGGATCGGTTGTGGCTTCAGTCTCGTCGTCGGAAAGCGGTTGACAATTACAAAGCCGGCGTTGATAGCAATAAGATTGATCAGGCTGTTGTTGCAAAGCTTGAAAAAGAATCCAGTATCGTCGAAACTTCCAAATCAATTTTTCCGGTACTGGCATTAGTACTGGTGCTTCGTTCCTTCCTGTTTGAGCCGTTTCAGATTCCATCAGGGTCTATGATCCCGACCCTTAAAGTGGGTGACTTTATCCTTGTCAACAAATTTGAATACGGTTTGCGGTTACCAGTAGTGGGTACCAACATTCTGCCGGTAAATAAGCCTGAACGTGGTGATGTGATGGTCTTTAAAGAGCCCATGAACCCGAATATTAATTTTATTAAACGGGTTATTGGCTTGCCAGGTGATACCATTACCTACTACAACAAGAAGCTGACCATTAATGGTCAGGCAATACCTCAGCAATTCGTTGCCCAACTCAGTGATGATAGTTCAGTGTATCGCTTATATGATGAAACTATCGATGACCGGGTTCACCAGATACGGCGTGAACCAGGCATCCCTGATATGAAAGAAGGGGTTTGGACAGTGCCTGCTGATTCTTATTTTGTGATGGGTGACAACCGGGACCGTAGCAACGACAGTCGTTACTGGGGCTTTGTGCCGGCGCAAAATATTGTCGGTAAGGCGGTGTATATCTGGATGCACTGGCCTAAATGGACTGACCTTCCCAGCTTCAAAAATAACCGTGCGATTGAATAAGCCTGAGTACTTTGGTAGCAGGCGGGCTGGGCATGTTTGTTACCCTCTGTCTTTGCTATATTATAGAGCCTTAACTCTTAACTCCTAACCCATAACAAAGACGATTGTAACATTGCAAACATGGAGGGACGCATGGGAACAGCCAGGCAGGACGGTGGTGGAATCATCCGATTGATAGCAATAGTGGCTTTTTTAACCAGTGGCGTTATGATAACCGCGAAATTACTGCCTATATATATGGATGATTTCACCGTTTCCCGGTTACTGTCATCAATAAACGGACAACCGGATCTGGGTAATGCCAACGTTAAACAGATTCGAACCTGGCTGAAACAGGGGTTTCAGCGTAACAGGATAAAATTGGCTGAGAGCGAGTATCGCATTCGAGGGACGGAAGGTCAGCGTCAGGTAGAGATTCGCTATGAGCGACGCATACACCTTATCTATAATCTGAGCCTTGTATTAACTTTTAAACACAACTGGAACATCAAACCTACGTGAAGCCTGAAGAATTTGCTGAACTTGAGCGTAAGTTGGGCTACCTGTTTGCAGATAAGAATCGCCTGAAACTGGCGCTGACGCATCGGAGCTGTGGTAGCCATAATAATGAACGCTTGGAGTTTCTGGGTGACTCTATTGTTAATTTTGTCATTGCTGATGCCTTATATGAGCGTTTTCCTGAAGCGCGGGAAGGCCAGTTGAGCCGCTTGCGATCGCGCATGGTTCGAGGTGTCACACTGGCTGAGCTTGGTCGGGAGTTTGAGTTGGGTGATTTTCTGCGTCTGGGGTCTGGCGAGCTGAAAAGTGGTGGTTTCCGACGTGAATCGATCCTTGCTGATGCTGTAGAAGCGATTATCGGTGCTATCTATCTGGACAGTAATATGGAAACCTGTCGATCGCATATTCGCCGGTGGTTTGAGGAGCGTCTGGATGCTCTGTCCATCAGTGATCAACAGAATAAAGACCCAAAGACCCGCTTGCAGGAGTTTTTGCAGGCACGTCAGAAAGCGTTACCACAATACACGGTGACTGATATTTCCGGTGAAGCCCATCATCAGGTTTTTACCGTGGTCTGTGAGCTGGAAAGCCTTGATAGTACCTCCGTAGTCGGTGAAGGCTTCAGTCGCCGTGGTGCTGAACAACAGGCTGCCCGAAAAGCCCTTTCTTTGCTGGATATGGAATCATGACAACCGATCTGTCCCGACTCGCGGCCTCTCTTTCAGAGGACACTGATTCTGACATTATGCCTGAAGGCAGCCACTGTGGCTATGTGGCGATTGTGGGGCGGCCAAATGTTGGAAAATCAACGCTGCTGAACCATATTCTGGGGCAAAAACTGTCCATTACTTCCCGTCGACCACAAACGACGCGCCATCAGGTGCTGGGTATTAAAACGGAAGCGAGTGTGCAGACAGTCTACATTGATACCCCAGGTATTCATAAGGTTCAGAAAAAAGCAATCAACCGTTATATGAATCGCGCTGCCAGCAGTGCGCTGGCTGATGTTGATGCTATTGTGCTTGTTGTGGATCGTCTGCTGTGGACGGAAGAAGATCAGCTGGTGCTTAATAAGATAAAGGATGCCCGTTGCCCGGTGATACTGGCTGTCAATAAAGTTGACCGGATTCAGGACAAAACTGCCTTGTTTCCCCATTTGGAATCCTTAGGGAAAAAAGCAAACTTTCGCGCTATTATTCCCGTCTCTGCCCGCAATGGACATAACCTGGATCAACTGGAGCAGCAGGTTGCAGAACTGATGCCTGAAAGTCTGCATTTTTTTCCGGAAGATCAGGTTACCGATCGCAGCTCCCGCTTTCTGGCAGCTGAGTTGGTGCGGGAAAAAGTCATGCGGCAGCTCGGGGACGAGATTCCTTACGAGATCGCCGTTGAAATTGAAGCATTTAAACAGGAACAACGCCCCAGTAAAGCTCCAGTGTTGCACATCAGTGCATTGATTCTGGTGGAGCGTCCCGGTCAAAAAGCCATTGTCATTGGTAACAGAGGGGATCGCCTGAAGAAAATTGGTCAGGAATCCAGACTGGATATGGAAAAGATATTTGGCTCAAAAATCATGCTCAGCCTCTGGGTGAAGATTAAAGGAGGATGGTCTGATGATGAGCGGGCACTGAAAAGTCTGGGGTATGAGAACGACTAATGGCGGCAGAGCTGACCAGGGCCTGGCTGTTGCACCGGCGGCCTTATAAAGAGCGTGCTGTGATTGCCGAATTCCTGGTGGAAGGGCACGGTCGGCTGGCTATGGTGGTTCAGGGCGTGCGCTCCTTGTCTTCAAGGAAGGCTGCCCTGCTACAGCCTTTCACCGAGGTGTTGTTGAGTTGGCGTGGTCGCAGTGACCTGAAAACCCTGTCAAGCATTGAGGCTCAGACATGGGTAAAACTCTCAGGTGATGCGCTGTTTTGTGGTTTTTATCTCAATGAGCTGGTAATAAGGGCTGTCATGCCTGGTCAGCAGCTGGATGGTTTGATGGAGCTGTATACGAGGGTGTTGAACCAGTTGGCAACATCGGCATTATCCATTGAACCTCTGTTACGGTTTTTTGAGCTACAGCTACTGCAAATGGCAGGGTATTTGCCGGCACTGACCCATGAAGCCAGAACCGGGAAGGCCCTGCATCAGGGCGGTCATTATTATTATCGCCCCTGTGTAGGACTGGTTGAGGCGGATAGTGGGGTATTGAATCGTGGCAGGGCATGCCAGGCCTTTTCTACAGAGGTGCTGTTGTCACTGGCATGCCGTGATTTCAGTCAGCCTGCGCTTTATCCTGACTTTAAACGATTTTCCCGACAGGCCCTTGAACCTCTGCTTGAGGGGCGTCCCTTAAAAAGCCGTGAGTTGTTTATACGACAGACACGATTTAGTAGTAGAAAGTAGAAAGTAGAAAGTAGAAAGTAGAAAGTAGAAAGTAGAAAGTAGAAATAGTAGTAGAAATAGGAAGTAACTTTATTATGGTTCTCCATCAGCGCATGTTACTCGGTGTTAATATTGATCACATTGCTACGCTGCGTGAAGTGCGTGGTATTTCATACCCTGACCCTGTTCAGGCAGCCATAGAGGCAGAGCAGGCTGGCGCTGACGGTATTACACTGCACCTGCGCGAAGACCGGCGGCATATTCAGGAGCGGGATGTCTTGCTGATACGCGATGTATTGCAAACCCGCATGAATCTGGAGATGGCCAATACGGGTGAAATGCTCGACTTTGCCGAAAAACTGGGACCTGAGCATGTGTGTCTGGTTCCGGAAAAACGGCAGGAGTTAACGACTGAAGGTGGGCTGGATGTCAAATCAGATTTTTCGAGCATCCAGACAACGTGCCAGCGGCTCGGCGCGAACGGTACTGAGGTATCACTCTTTATTGACCCGAATGAAGAACAGATTATTGCTGCCAAAGAAGCCGGTGCGCCAGCCATTGAGCTACATACTGGTGCTTATGTGGAAGCCGATAGCCCACAGGCCATGAAAGCTGAGCTAAAGCGTTTGCAACAGGCAGTGTATTGTGGGTTGAAGCATGATCTTATCGTGAATGCAGGACACGGGCTGAATTATCAGAATGTTGAACCAGTGGCGATGATCGCTGGCATTAATGAACTTAATATTGGGCATGCTATTATTGGACGGGCATTGTTTACTGGTATTAAGGATGCGGTGAAAGCGATGAAAACGCTGATATTAAGAGCATCTCTACACCGATGATTGCAGGGATAGGTGTCGATATTATCCGCATCAACCGGATTGCTGGCATACTGGAGCGTCAAGGTGATCGCTTTGCAAGAAGAATACTTACGCCACTGGAATTTGCAGCGTATCATACTGCAGGGAATCCGGTCCCGTTTCTGGCAAAACGGTTTGCTGCCAAAGAAGCGGCTTCAAAAGCCCTGGGAACCGGCATTGGCAAAGTGTCTTTTAAGGATATTGAAGTCAATAATAACGATAATGGCGCTCCCTTGTTAGTACTGCATGGGTATGCCAGACAATTGCAGCGCCAGAGAAATATTAGAGCCTGTCATTTGTCATTATCCGATGAAAGTGATAACGCTGTGGCGTTTGTTGTCCTTGAGTACGATGAGAGGGGAGTGGGTCAACGTTGATCCAGCAGATTGTTGATCAGTAGACCAATGACAATATCGTACCTCTTTTCGAAGGTTGAAAAACAGACAGTTTTACGGGCAAGCTCCTTGATGAGGATGTAATTTAATTTGTGTAAACGCTTGTCGTTAATACTCCAAAGAGGAGCATAACTATGAGCGTTGAAATCAATGAAAAATTGCTTGGCCAGGTGGTTGGGCAAATCAAAAATCAGGATGACCTTGCCGATCTTAGCCGCCAGCTGATCAAAGCGGCTGTTGAGCGTGTTATGGCCGTCGAGCTGGAAGAGCACCTTGGTTATGCCAAACACTCTACCGATGGGCATAACACGGGAAACAGTCGCAACGGTTCCAGCAAAAAGACCATCAAAGGTGACTTTGGTGAGCTGGAAATCAATACGCCCCGAGACCGTAATGGCGAATTTGAACCTCAGCTCATTACCAAAGGGTCGACACGAATCAACAAGCTTGATCAGCAAATTCTGTCCCTCTACTCACGAGGAATGACCACCCGTGATATTGCTGATACGCTTGAGGAAATGTATGGTGCTGACATCTCGCCAACCCTCATATCCAAGGTCACTGATGCTGTTCTTGATGAAGTAAAAGCCTGGCAGAACAGACCCCTGGAAAGCCTGTATCCAGTACTCTATCTTGATGGCATTGTGGTCAAGGTTCACAAAGATAAGCGGGTTATCAAGAAAACTGTTTTTGTCGCTCTGGGCGTTAATTTGGAAGGCCAGAAGGAGCTTTTAGGTCTTTGGCTTGCAGAAACAGAAGGCGCTACATTTTGGCTGTCGGTGTTAACAGAGCTTCAGAACCGAGGTGTTGAGGATGTGTTTATTGCCTGCGTGGATGGACTGCCAGGCTTTCCTGAAGCCATCAACACGGCTTTCCCAAAGGCTCAGGTGCAGCTTTGCATTGTCCACCAGGTAAGGAACTCTCTGAAATACGTGTCCTACAAGGAACGCAAAGCAGTCGCTAATGACCTGAAGAGGATATATCAGTCAGCAACCACTGAAGAAGCAGAAAGGGAGCTGAGCGCCTTTGAAGGCACGTGGGGAGAGAAGTTTCCTTCCATAGGCAAGTCATGGCGTAAAAACTGGGATAACCTGATTACCCTTTTTGACTATCCTAAGGAGGTCAGGAAGGCTATTTACACGACGAATGCTATAGAGTCGCTGAACAGCGTCATCCGAAAAGCTATAAAAAACCGGAAAATATTCCCAACGGATGATGCCGTTCTGAAGGTTATTTTCCTGGCGACAGAAAAGGCGTCGGCTAGATGGACTATGCCAATAAGAGACTGGAAGTCAGCCATGAACCGGTTTGAAATCATGTTTCCAGACCGGATCAAGGTGTAAACAAGTAATGGCGTTTACACAGAATTATTTACAGGCTCTCCTTGATCCAGGTCCTGGAATTCAGGTGTTGTCTTTCGACTTTTGTTTTCTTTCGACTTTCTGCGTGTTGCATTTACCCATCTTATGCTTTTCTTCATCACTGTAACGTGCATAAGCCACTCCGGTCGTCAGTGTAATACCCATGATTTTTTCGCCTTGTTATGTCGTCCAGCTTGCCATGCTCATTACCGTAGTTAGAAAAGACCATTAGTATAAACTGGTTTTTTTCCATCAGTCCGTTGAATGACTCCGACTAAATCCCCATATAATCCGGAGGTAGCTGCAAAGTGTAACCCTCCCTTTTCCATGTATTCCCCCAATTAAAGGAGCATTTTTAATGGCATTCTCACGCCATGCTCGACATGTTGACTGGAAAAACACAAGCATTACTGTCTCAGGGGTTTCCCATGATGGCCGAGGTGTTGCGAGGCACCAGGGAAAAGCACTGTTTGTGACAGGTGCGTTGCCGGGTGAGGAAATCACTGTACAGCCATTAAAACACCACAAAACGTTTATTGATACAAGGGTTCGGCAAATCCGCAGCGCTTCCTCTGAGCGCATTCAACCAGAATATGCCCACTTTGGTCGTTGCGGTGGCTGTAGTCTCCAGTACTGGTTCCATGAAGGGCAGTTGGCGGGCAAACAGCGCATTGTGCTGGATCAGATTCGCCGTTTTTCTGCCATGGAACCTGAACAGATCGCTCCTCCTTTGGTGTCCAGCGCTTACGGTTATCGCCACCGTTGCCGGTTAGGGATTAAATGGGAAAAAGGTCAGCTGCAACTGGGGTTAAAAACAGTTAGCTGTAAACTATTATAATCTGTAACTATCTGATATAATTTCGATCATGAATCAAAGGTGGTAAACGGTTACGCGAAAACCAAGCTAACAGTTACCATTTTTTTGATTCATAAGCATGGTCGCAGACACGTTACAGCTCGACCTAAAACCCTACGAAAGAGTGGAGTCAGACACAGCTCGCTGTGCATCCATGTAGACGGCGTAGATAAGTCTGCATAATTACAGATTATGTAAGATTTTTAGTAACGGTTCAGAGCGCCTGAAAGTCGAGTGATTATTGAAATCAATGAGTGCCCGGTATTGACTGAAGGTCTTGGTGAGCTGATTGGGTTGTTACGCGATTACCTACCCTTGCTGGTGGCTCGGCAAGCCGTAAGCCATGCAGAGCTTTTGCAGGCTGATAATGGGCGAGCTGTATTGCTGCGGCTTATTCGTGCCCTGCCAGAAAAAGACAGAGCTTTGCTAAAAGCTTTTGCTGAGGCACACCTGTTGCGTCTTTTTTTACAAGACAATGACTGTACGGTTACCTGCCTTTATACCCCTGATGATGAACCTTATTTATACTACTTACTTTCTGACGGTGTGATCAAACTGTGTTATACCCCTGTGGCTTTTACTCAGGTAAATACCCATATCAACCGTCAGATGGTGGCGCAGGCACTGGGCTGGCTGGATGTGCAGCCTGGACAGCGTATCTTGGATTTGTTTTGTGGGTTGGGCAATTTCTCGTTGGCACTGGGAGGCCAGGGAGCATTTGTGAAAGGCATTGAGGGAGGAGAAAGTGCTGTAGTGAGTGCCAAAAAGAATGCAGCATTAAATGGGTTAAATCATTGCGCATTTTACCAGGCTGACTTGTCAAAGGATTTCTGTCATAGGGACTGGGCAAAAGCGACTTATGACGCCTTGTTGCCTGATCCCCCTCGGGCGGGAGCACAGTCAGTGATAACTGCGCTGAAAAACAAGCTACCCTCTGAAATACTGTATATCTCCTGCAACCCTGCTACCTTAGCGCGGGACGCTGCACTGTTAAAAGCAGAAGGCTTTATACTCAGGCGTCTGGGCGTCATGGACATGTTTCCCCAAACCGCTCATATTGAGTCTATGGCTTTGTTTGCGCGCTGACAAATTATGTTTGTGACCGGTGGACGATTAGAACAAACTCATTGGTTACAGTTGTGACATCAATTAAAAAACGGAAAAAGATTTATGGTCAAGGTAAGAGAAGATCACCCCGTTCGTTATGATGGCACTATCGATCTGGATGCTTGGCTGAGCCGCCTCGAGGCAGGCTTTGAGCTGCCCGGTACTGACCGTTTACGCAAAGCCTGTGAAATGACACAGCGGGCAGAGAAAAATGCCCGGTTACAGGTGACGGATACCGAGTGGCCTTCAGGGCCAGGTTGCTTTCGCACAGGTCTGGAAATGGTTGAGATACTGGCTGACCTGAAGCTGGATGTGGATTCTCTGGTGGCAGCCATGCTTTACCGTGCTGTACGGGAGTTTAAGTTACCCCTTGATTCTGTTGAAGCCACCTTTGGTGCATCTGTCGCAGGATTGATCAAAGATGTTCAGGGGATGGCTGTGATCAGCAATGTATTGAATCCTGCCCGTAAACAGGTGCTCGATCAGCGACAGGACCAGCTGGATAAAGTCCGTAAAATGCTGGTGTCTATTATTGATGATGTGCGTGTGGCGCTGATCAAGTTGGCTGAGCGTACCTGTGCGATTCGTGCTGTCAAGTATGGTGATAAAGATAAACGTCAGCGGGTTGCCCGTGAGGTCTTTGAAATTTATGCACCCCTGGCTCACCGGCTGGGTATTGGCTACATCAAGTGGGAGCTGGAAGACCTGTCGTTTCGTTACCTGAAGCCTCAGGACTATAAAAAGATTGCTCGACTGCTTGATGAAAAACGGATGGACCGTGAGCAGTATATTGAGGATGTGGTCAAGTCGCTGCAAAATGCCCTGGGCGATGCACATATCGAGGCAGAAGTCTTTGGTCGAGTAAAACATATCTACAGTATCTGGCGAAAGATGAGCCGGAAGGGAATTGATTTTCGCGATCTGTATGATATTCGCGCGGTACGGATTCTGACCAGTGAAGTGCGGGACTGTTATGCGTCGTTAGGGACTGTACATGCTCTGTGGAACCATATACCTCAGGAGTTTGATGATTATATTGCAACGCCTAAAGAGAATGGTTATCGCTCACTGCACACGGCTGTGTTTGGTCCTGAGGGTAAGACACTGGAAGTTCAGATCCGTACCTATAAAATGCATGATGAGGCTGAGCTGGGTGTCTGTGCCCATTGGAAGTATAAGGGCACTGACGTCAATAACCAGAATGACAGTTATGAAGAGAAAATCGCCTGGCTGCGGCAGGTGATGGAGTGGCATGAGGAGCTTGGTGATCTGGATGGCATCGGCGATCAGTGGCGGGCTGATGTGGAGCCAGACCGGATTTATGTATTTACCAAAGACGGTGATGTCGTTGATTTATCCATGGGTGCTACCCCTATTGACTTTGCTTACCGTATTCACACAGAAGTAGGGCGTCGCTGCAGAGGAGCAAAAGTGGCTGGCCGGATTGTTCCTTTGAACCATGCCCTGAAAACAGGAGATCAGGTGGAAATACTGACCGCCAGTAACGGCCAGCCCAGCAGGGACTGGTTGAACCCGGATCTGGGGTATGTGACAACCACGCGGGCACGCGCGAAAATCACTAACTGGTTTAAAAAGCAGGATCGCGAATCCAATATTATTGATGGTCGCAGTTTGCTGGAGGCCGAACTGCGTCGTCTGGCTCTGAACGGGGTTAAGCTCGATGCACTGGCAGATGCGGTCAATGCGCACTCTGTGGACGATATGTACGCAGGGCTGGGGGCGGGGTATATCAAGCTGGCTCACATTGTGGGGCTGGCGCAACGGCAAATTGCGCCGGAAGAAGAAAAAGGGTTTGAGCTGCGGGCACGCCCCCACCAGCAAAAGGCTGCGGATAAAGGTATTACCATTGATGGTGTCGGTAATCTGCTGACCCAGATGGCGAATTGTTGCCAGCCTGTTCCGGGTGATCCCATCATTGGTTATATCACAATAGGGCGTGGCGTTTCGATTCATCGTCAGGATTGTTCCAATGTTTTTCGCTTCCATGAAAGGGAGCCGGAACGGTTAATAGAGGTGAGCTGGGGGAATACGCCAGAATACGCCTACCCGGTAGAGATTATGATTGAAGCTTATGATCGTCCGGGGCTGTTGCGGGATATTACTATGGTGCTTGCTAATGACAAGGTCAATGTTGTCGCACTGGAAACCCGTACCAGTAAAAAAGAGCATCTGGCTAATATGCTGCTGACGGTGGAGGTCACCAGTTTGCAAACATTGGGACGGATACTGGCGAAAGCCAGCCAGTTGCCCAATGTGATTGAGGCTGTGCGCTTTCGCAAAAAGAAAAATAGCTATTGATTGAATGACCAGTGAATGACCAGTGAATGACCACCGGGAGTGCTCTTTTGTGACAACTATAGCCGCGCTGAATGACTTGCTGGCACTGATGGCCATACTCAGGGACCCCCAAAAAGGCTGTCCCTGGGATAGGGATCAGACCTTTAGCACCATTGCACCTTACACTCTGGAAGAGGCCTGCGAAGTGGTGGATGCCATTGAGCAAAACGATTTTGAGAACCTGCGTGAAGAGCTGGGAGACCTTCTGTTTCAAGTGGTGTTTCATGCCCGCATGGCTGAGGAGTCGGGCTTGTTTGATTTCTCTGCCGTCGTCACGGAACTTGTTAACAAGCTGCTTCGCCGTCATCCCCATGTGTTTCCCGATGGGACACTGGCGTCTGCAGGCGTGTTGTCATCATTAGGGCCAGAGGAGGTTAATGCACGGTGGCAGGCCATCAAGTCCGAAGAAAAGCAGAAAAAACGCCAGCAGCATCAGCCCGACTCGGTGATGCCGTCTCGGTTACCCATAACACTGCCCAGCCTGAGCAAAGCAGTGAAAGTACAGGAAGCTGCTGCCCGTGTTGGATTTGACTGGCAGGAGCCTGAACCGGTAGCAGATAAAATCAACGAAGAGCTGACTGAAATCAGGGAGGCTGCTGCACTTAATGACCAGGAGGCGGTCACTGAAGAGGTGGGTGATTTATTATTTGCCTGTGTGAATTATGCCCGGCATTTAAAGGTAAACCCCGAAATGGCATTGCGTGCAGCCATCCGTAAATTTGATCTGCGATTTAGGGCAATGGAAGCAGAAGCTGCCAGGCAGTCTACCCTTGTACAGTTGCTGTCACTGGCAGAAATGGAGGCTCTCTGGCAGCAGATAAAACATGCCAACAGGGCTGAAAGAGACGAATAAACGACTAACTGCCCATTGATAACCGCCCATACACCAGCCCTTTAAGCATTAACGGGAGTGTCGGTTAATGGCACTGAGAATGCCCTGCAGCATCTTGAGTTCTTTCTTTTCCGGACGGGCACGGTTAAATAACCGCTTCAGACGAGTCATGGCCAACCCCGGGTGCTGAGGCACCAGAAAGCCAATCTTGTCGAGGGTGGTTTCCAGATGGGTATAAAAGTACTCCATGCTTTGTATGCTGGGGTACTCTGCTGTGCTTTTGTTGCTGGCGGGTATTGCCTGAGCATGTTGGCTGGCGTTGTAGATTTCATAACACAGAACCTGTGCTGCGGCAGCTACATTGAGTACCGGGTAATCCTGGTTGGCGGGGATGGCCACATGATAATGGCATTTTAGTAATTCTTCATTGGTCATGCCCATGGTTTCCTGACCAAAAACCAAAGCAACATTGCCGGCACTGTCGGCACTCGCTTCTGTGACCAGTTTTTCAGCACAGTCAGCGGGTTCCAGTAGAGGGATCGACATATGCCGACTGCGCGCGCTGGAACCAATTACCAGGAAGCACTCAGCAATGGCTTCATCAAGTGTATCGACGATGGTGGTATTGTCCAACACATCCTGAGCACCTGCCGCCATGCTGGTGGCATCGGAGGCAGGAAAATCCCTGGGATTAACCAGATAAAGTGAACTCAGCCCCATGGTTTTCATGGCACGAGCCGTAGCCCCGATATTGCCGGGATGGAAGGTATTGATGAGGATGATGCGGATATTGTCTAGCATTCTTTAGTAAATAGAAGGCTGAAGGAAAAAAAGTATTTTATAGAAAAGCGTCAGCGTTGTCCCATAAAGTCGTTACCTTTTTCATTGTGTGCCAGCTAATAATCGAGCTGATAATCGAGCTGATAATAAAGTTGCTCCGCCTTGTCGGCCGGGATGCCACATAACAAACCTGACCATAACGTTGTCAGAGGCCAGTGCTCCAGGCAGCGCTGTTAACACAGTGTTACCCATTTGTGACGGACAAACCCGGCAGTTTTTTTTAAAGGGACTACACTGTCCTCTGGAGCACAGTCATGTGTCATGATCCATGATGATCTGACCCCAGGCGAGTACACGGTTAATGCTGTCTGCACGTCATTGCGTAGGGTGGACGCGTACTTTTTCGAGTCATTCCACCAGCGCTGGCTGGTCTTAAGGAGAAGCTTTAGCCTGACAAGTATTTGAATGAAAATAATCTGCGAATAAATAACCATTTCGGGATGTTGGCAATGAGACGACTTTTTAATAAATCATGGGTTACTGCAATCTATTTCTTTGCTTATGCTGGTGGTGCTTATACGGGTGCTACTTATGCTGGTGGTGCTGATGCCAGTGGTGCTACCCAGGCAGACTATCAACCTTTTGAGGTGCAGGAAATAAGGTGTATTGTCCATCAGGATTGTGTCCATTCAGGAACTTTCAGCCACGGTGGTCATTATTTGGTGACTACCAGTGATGACGGCACGGCACAAATCCTGGCGCGGGATGACGGTGGTAACTGGACGGTGAAGGGACGTGTTTCCCATGATGAGAGAATCAAATCAGCAACTTTCAGCCACGATGATCGCTATTTGCTGACTACCGATGATAAAAACATGACAAGAATCTGGAGGCAGGTTGACAATGATAACTGGGAAAGGTTTTTTTTCCATCATGAGATGTTCAACTCATCAGAGACTTACAGCCCCGATGATCGTCATGTGGTGATTGCCAGTGATGACGGCTCGGCACAAATCTGGGAGCTGGATGACAGTGGTAACTGGAAGGAGAAAGGGGGAAGTATTCCCTATGGAAAGAGAATTAACTCAATGACTTTCAGCTCCGATGGTCGTCATATGGTGTTTGCCAGTTATCCCGGTAATTATTTTACGGCAACAATCCTGTGGCTGGATACCAGTGGTAACTGGACGGTGAAAAAGTATATTGCCCATCAAAAGTGTATCAACTCAATGACTTTCAGCTCCGATAGTCGTTATTTGGCCACTGCCAGTTCTGATGGCAAGGTACAAATCTGTAGACAGGATAACAGTGGTAACTGGATAGAGGAATTCACTGCTCACCTTGATGATTGGCTCGACTCAGCGATTTTCAGCCCCGATAGCTCTCATATGGTAACTGTCAGCGCAGTTGGTAAATTAACAATCCTGGGGTTGGATGCTAATGGCAAATGGACGAAGAAAGGGAGTATTTCCCATAATGATCGTATCAACTCAGTAATTTTCAGTTCCGATAGTCGTCAGGTGGTGACTGCCAGTACGGATGGCTCGGCAATAATCCTGGAGCGAGATACCCATGACAACTGGACGCATAAGGACACTCTTTCCCATAATGTCTGGGCTAAATCACCAATAAAAAGCCTTTATGGTCGTTATGTGGCGATTCCCAATTCTGATGGCAGTACAGCAATCATGGAGCAGGATGCCAATGGCATTTTTTTGGAGGCAGTCGATTGTGTCAATATCAATGAAATCCACTCTGTGAATGTCAGCCACCATGGTGATTATATGGTAACTGGCAGTTCTGATGGCACAGCAATAATCTGGGGGCTGAATGCCAATGGTCATTGGACGAAAAAAGCCGTTCTTCCCCATAATGGGGCTGTCAACTCAGCGACCTTCAGCCCCGATGATCCCGATGGTCATCCCGATGGTTATTATGTGTTGACTACCAGTTGTGATAAAACGGCAAAAATCTGGAAGGTGACAACAAATGGAACGTAAAACCTGAACTTCAGGACAACGTGGATCAAACGACGGGCACTGGACGGGCACTAACCAGACAGGCACTAAAGGTTGCGCCAGAGGAGGTCATAGGGTAAGGCTTTTCCGGACATTTTTTTCAGTCTATTGCCTTAGTTGAAATGATGGACTGGCTGTTATGTGGAACTCCAGTTAAAGGTGATCACCTGTTGCAGAAGTCTGCGGGGCTTTTATCAGGAAAGTCCTGGTGTTATAGTTGCCACCGTCCAAAGGGCGGTAGTCTCTGTCAAAGGGCATTCTTCATTTTTTTCATTCCGGAGTAACACATGACCACTATAAAGGAAATCAAAGCCCGTGAAGTGCTGGATTCCAGGGGTAACCCTACAGTGGAAGCTGACGTTATACTCGTCTCCGGGGCGATGGGACGAGCGTGTGCCCCAAGTGGTGCCTCTACCGGTTCGCGTGAAGCACTGGAGCTGCGTGATGGTGATAAGTCTCGTTATTCAGGCAAAGGTGTTCTCAAAGCGGTGGCCAATATTAATGGCGCTATCCGTGATCAACTGTTAGGCTTTGATGCCAATGACCAGAAAGGGCTGGATCACTCAATGATCGCCCTTGATGGTACCGATAATAAAGCCAGGCTGGGTGCCAATGCGATTCTGGCTGTATCCCTGGCAACCGCTAAAGCAGCGGCTGCTGACAAAGGCATCCCACTATACCAGTATATTGCTGATCTCAATGGCACTTCTGGCCAGTTCACAATGCCTGTCCCAATGATGAACATCCTTAATGGTGGCGAGCATGCTGATAATAATGTGGATATTCAAGAATTTATGGTTCAGCCCGTCGGTGCCAGAACTTTTGCAGAGGCCCTGCGTATGGGGGCTGAAATCTTCCATGCCCTGAAAAAAGTGTTATCGGCAAAGGGGCTGAATACAGCTGTGGGTGATGAAGGTGGCTTTGCGCCAAACCTGGCATCCAATGCAGAAGCATTATCCGTCATTAAAGAAGCGGTAGCAATGGCAGGCTATACACTGGGTAGTGATGTTACACTGGCCATGGACTGTGCAGCTTCTGAGTTTTACGAAGATGGACAGTACAACCTCAAAGGTGAAGGGAAAGTTTTTTCTTCCAACGAGTTTTCAGACTACCTGGCAAAACTGACTGAAGCATTTCCTATTATTTCCATTGAAGATGGTTTGGATGAGTCTGACTGGGAGGGTTTTGCCTACCAGACAAAGCTTCTGGGCGACAAAATCCAGATTGTCGGCGATGATTTGTTTGTGACCAATACTAAAATCCTGAAAGAAGGAATCGATAAAGGGATTGCCAATTCTATCCTGATCAAGTTTAACCAGATTGGTTCACTCACAGAAACACTGGAAGCCATTAAAATGGCGAAAGCTGCCGGCTACACAGCAGTCATCTCTCATCGTTCTGGTGAAACTGAAGATGCGACTATTGCCGATCTTGCAGTAGGCACCTGCGCTGGACAAATCAAAACAGGCTCCCTGTGTCGTTCAGATCGTGTTGCCAAGTACAACCAGTTGCTGCGTATTGAAGGTGAGCTGGGTGATAAAGCACCCTACCGGGGTATGGCTGAATTCAGTCGTCGTTAATTCCTGGGAGAAGAATGAGAAAGGCGCACAGGCCAATAGCGCCAATTCAGGGTATTTCGGGAAGCTGTCAGTAATGCGGTTTCCCCCACTACAAATGCTGAGTGTTTCAGCGTAAAACAACTTTCGTTAGTGGGTGGTGGTTAGTGGGTCAAAATTGTTGTTAGCCATAAGCCATACAATACTGCGGACATTTTCATGCCGCAATAGCTCCGTAGTTGCTGAATCGCTGATAAGTTCCCATGATTTTTTCATCATTCATGGCAATACCTGAGTCATCAAAAATTCTGCACATCAAGTGTTGGTTGAACTTACGGCGTTTCCAGCTGGCAACGGCTATCACTGTTTGATCGTTTGTACCCTTTTCTCTCCTGTCTTATGAGTGTAGAAAAAAGCAGAGCGATAAATGTCTTCTGAGGCTTTTTGACACTGGACATAGTATTCAGTGCAGTTTTAACTATGGTATCCATGAGAGGCATCTGGGGATAGTTGGACTCTTAAGTCTCTCTGATTATCATTGATGCCTTCTCACGGTGCCAGCTTGGGAAAACTGTCCGCAGTATTGAAAGGAAAACAGCAGTATTTTAAGCGGCTTGAAAACCAATGGCATTGACTTAAGGCAAAACCCCTGAAATACCAAGGCTTACTCGAGAAGAAAAACGACTGTAAAAGTCTATAAACAGGTTTCACCCCCTGGGGTAAGTCGTGACCAGGCGAAGCCCCACTCGCTGATGATTGTCTTTGTCAATGGGTCCGGATTGTTAATGATAGCTTGTCAGTGATGCCAGTCTTTGACGATGTCGACGCTTTTCAGGCCAGTCATCCCGGTGACAGACCAGAGAGTTTTTCCCAAAACCTTAGCGTTATTTATAAGGCAGGTGGTTAAATCAATAAATTTACAAATTTTTTTCTTGAATCCATACACTGCACTAACACAGCTTTGGTTAATTTAGATATACACTTTTTAATGGTACTTTTGTAATGGTACTTTCGTAATTTTTCTTTGGCTTCAGCTCATATGGCAGTTAAGATGAGGTTTTTCTTATGTCCATCGCCGGAAAACTACAGACGTTCCTCAATGATAATCACATAGATTATGAAGTCGTCAGCCATCCCTATTCGGAAAGAGCTCTCCATACTGCACACTCAGCCTGCATTCCTGTAAAAAATATGACAAAGGCTGTCGTACTCAGTGACGACAGCGGCTATGTCATGGCCATCATGCCCTCAATAAACAAGCTGATGCTGCCATGGTTAAACAGCAGGATAAACCGCCAGCTACATCTGACTGCAGAGACGCAGCTACATGCCCTTTTTCCTGACTGTGAGCAGGGGGCAGTCCCCGCTATTGGCACAGCTTATGGTCTGTATAGTTGTTGGGATGATGAATTGAACGCCGTACAGGACCTTTATGTCGAGGGGGGTAACCACCGTGAATTAATCCGGCTTGAAAAAACTCAGTTCAAAAAACTCCTTCAGGGGCAGCCACATGCAGCCATCAGTTGTGATCCTGATGAGACTGAAGCCTACAAAAACGGATTTTATACCTGATGAGGTGGTAGCAAGATCATCCGTCTGTTTTCCATTGAGTCCTATAGCTCTAATTTTCCCAGTACTTCCCAATAGGGGTTTGTATTAAAATACCTCACCATGTCCCTGGGTAGTGTTTTTCTGCAATCAAGAGCCATATACTGCTCACTCCTGGATGGACCTAAAACTGTCTGATACAGCGCTATCGGCAAATAGGAGCAAATCACACCAGAAAACCAATGCTGTCCACCTTCTGTCAATACCGCAGGGGCTTGTGACCAACAATTTTCGTGGAGGTACTTTGCATACTGCCTGGCTTGATTGCCGTACATTGAACGGCCAAAAAAAGAGGTAATAATTGATGGCCGGTCATAAACGGAAGAAACAGTGAACTCTTCGAATCGCTTAATGCAATTGATGGATGTCACCCATCTGTAGGTAAGCCCCGCCACAATGACTCTGACTGTTTTTTCCAGCGACAGTCGATAACACGACCACTGCCGGTTGTATTTTCTGTCGGTCGTCCCTAAATGCCTTACCTTGAAACCATCACCGGTTATATCTGAGATGAACGGATTCCATTTTAAGGCTTCCTTGTCTTCATGCCTTATAAAGATAGCCGCATGTGTTAAATAATCGTGGGACTGACCACCCGCCTCATAGCGAACCATAATATCGCCTTTCTCTAAATCATCTATGATCATAAAGCCATCGTTCTCCACTGTACACATTATCAGAAGAGTTTGCTTTCCAGTTGAGCGCATCCAATGCTTTATAACCAGAAATTATACCAATCGACGCTTCTAGCTACGCCATTGCGCTGGCAGTATGAACGCCAACCCTGTGGTGAAATGCCTCATAATAGCAGGCTTTACTTATGGTTTTGACTTTTTTTGTCGTCTGGTTTGACATGCTCACTACGGTAGTTAGAAAAACTCCTGGTATTATCGAATTCGATAAAATCCTGTACTTTGAGTACGGGGGTGTAAGGGGGGTTTTGCAGTGCAAAGCCCCTTGTACTATTGTTTCATCGTCGTTCATTGGCAGCGATTACGCCACCCGACGGGAAAAATAAAGAATACCTCCGCTTTCTGCCTGTGTCTCAATAATCCGAAAGGGAGAGCCGCTTGTGGAATAAGGCGTATTTCGCTACTGGTAAGGGATACGCTGCGGCAGTGTATTGCCTTCTGGTAGCAGGAATCCGTCGTTTGCGTCGGGAGGATCTTAACTCGTAATATGCGCCAGTGCTAAAAATTTTGTCGATTGCATTTCCTGCAAACGGCTAATGGTACGCTCAAAAGCAAAGGCCAACTTTGACCCCGTATAAATACCATAAATGGGGGTATCTGCTGAAATAATCAGCGTGACATGGCGATCATAAAACTCATCCACCAGGCTGATAAAGCGCCGGGCCTGGTCATCGCTGGTGGATGAAAGCGCAGGTAGCCCCTCCAAAAGTACGGTATGAAACAGGCAGGCTATCTCAATATAATCGTTCTGACTACGTGGCCCGTCGCACAGTGCAGAGAAGGTAAACCAGCCAATACCTTCGCTTCGGTGTTTACAGAAAATATCACGACCGGCAATGAGCAGTGGCCTGTTACTGATCCTGTGGGCAGCGTTCGACAACAGATTGTCAAAGGTACTGTGCAGGCGTTTGCTGGCAGATGGCCCCAGAGGAAAATAGTAGGTTTCAGCCTGCTCCAAAATCCGCAGGCGGTAATCTGTGCCGCTGTCAACATTCAAAACGGTCGTGTGTTTATTAAGCAAAGCAATCGCAGGCAAAAACCGGGCACGTTGCAGACCCTCTTTGTAGAGTCCGTCAGGCTCAATGTTTGAGGTAGTCACCAGGGTTACGCCCTGGTTGAATAAATGCTCAAGCAGTCCCCCTAAAATCATGGCGTCGGTAATATCTGTCACAAAAAATTCATCGAAGCAAATCACCCGAGCTTTACCAGCGAGTCTTTTAGCCACTTCTTCCAGTGGATTTCTTCGTCCTGCCAGTGTACGAAGCTCATCGTGAGTATACTTCATGAAATGATGGAAGTGCATCCGGCGTTTATTTTCAAAGGGCAGGCAATCGTAAAATATATCCATCAGCCAGGTTTTCCCCCTGCCTACCCCCCCCCAGAGATACAATCCCTTAACCGGTATTACAGTATTACCCTTTACCCATTTTAATGGATTCAATGAACGTTTTTCCGGTAAGATGAGTTGCTCAAACACGGCTTGCAAGTGTTCAATGGCTTTGGCTTGCGCCGGGTCTGGTCTAAACCCCTGATCTGATAAGCCCTGTTGGTAACGTTGTTTTGGTATCATTGACATCTGGGCAAAGCTCTCAATGTGGATAGTGAAAAAAGCACATACAATGTACCTGTGGTATGCTGGCACAGCAACAACTACAAATTTGTGTCAACAAAAACAGACAAGTGAGTTAAACGGGCAAAGCCCCACAGAGTGAGGCAAAACAGTGGATAATATCAATGAAATCTGGCTGGTAGGTAGTGTGACATTTCTGGGAGGCGTTCTTTGTGGTGTACTTTTGTACCATATTTTTGCTGGCTCTCACTCCCGAAATTGCAAGCTGACCAGTCAGTTGAATGATGTGCAGCGTGAGTATATGGAATATAAAGACAAAGTGTCTGACCATTTTACAACCACTGCCCATCTGATCAACAAAATGACCGACACCTATAAAGAAGTCCATGAACATATGGCCAATGGCGCTGACAGCCTGTGCCAGAACGAGTCAGTACACAGAAGTCTCGGTGATGCGCTGCTGAGAAGCAATTCGTTTGTCTCTGGCAAATTAACCAAAGGTCATACAGTGCATCCGAAAGCGGTTGAACAACCAAAAGACTACGCCCCGAAAAACAAGCCGGAAGAAAAGGGGATGTTGTCGGAAGAGTTTGGGATTCCGTCTCAATCTGACACTGTTAAAAAGTCATAGTCAGAAGGCCAGGGTGCGTATTTATCCTTTAAAATGCAGGGTTAAAAACAGTTAGCTGTAAACTATTATAATTTGTA
Source organism: Endozoicomonadaceae bacterium (assembly GCA_965232215.1). Classification (GTDB taxonomy): domain Bacteria; phylum Pseudomonadota; class Gammaproteobacteria; order Pseudomonadales; family Endozoicomonadaceae; genus Endonucleibacter. Next base: position 1,453,660 of record CBDDPF010000013.1, on the reverse strand, counting down.
ACTATCTGATATAATTTCGATCATGAATCAAAGGTGGTAAACGGTTACGCGAAAACCAAGCTAACAGTTACCATTTTTTTGATTCATAAGCATGGTCGCAGACACGTTACAGCTCGACCTAAAACCCTACGAAAGAGTGGAGTCAGACACAGCTCGCTGTGCATCCATGTAGACGGCGTAGATAAGTCTGCATAATTACAGATTATGTAAGATTTTTAGTAACGGTGTACTGAGAAAAGGCCCAGTGGCAGGAGTAAAAAGCGGACAGGTTTTTACTCCTTGACATTATTATTTGGGTATAACCGATTACTTCTGTAATGGTAACCCATCGTTCATAGTCAGCAACATCAAGCAACATCCAGCACTATCAATAAGCAACATCCAGCACTATCAATCGCTTAAATTATCCACATACTTCTCCGCATCCAGTGCCGCCATGCAGCCGGTGCCTGCTGATGTGATGGCCTGACGGTAAACATTGTCCATCACATCACCCGCAGCAAACACCCCCTCAACCGATGTTTGAGTGGCATTACCTGTCAGACCGCTGTTAACGGTAATATAGCCGTCTTTCATGGACAACTGGCCTTCAAAGATACCCGTGTTAGGGGTGTGACCAATGGCAATAAAAACACCGGTAACATCAAGATCTGTTTTTTGCTGAGTGTGTTTGTTTTTCACCCGCAAACCGTAAACCCCGGCGTCATCACCGAGGACTTCATCCACCTGGCTATCGAGTACCAGTTTTATATTGCCATTTTTTACCTTTTCCATCAGTTTGTCCTGCAGGATTTTCTCTGCACGGAACGTTTGCCGACGGTGGACCAGTGTGACCGTTTCAGCAATATTGGCCAGATACAGTGCTTCTTCAACCGCGGTGTTGCCACCACCAACAACAGCCACATGATGATGACGATAGAAAAAACCGTCGCAGGTAGCACAGGCCGACACGCCCCTGCCTTTAAACGCTTCTTCGCTCTCAAGTCCCAGGTAACGGGCACTGGCACCGGTAGTAATGATCAGGGCATCACAGGTAAAGGTGTTAGACCCTTTCAATGTGAAGGGTCGTTTGCTCAGATCAACTTCTTCAATATGATCAAAGATAATGTCTGTCTCAAACCGCTCGGCATGTTCTCGCATCTGTTCCATCAGATCAGGACCCTGAAGACCTGCTTTACCCGCAGGCCAGTTTTCTACGTCGGTTGTGGTGGTCAACTGGCCACCCTGTTGGATACCGGTGACCATCACTGGCTTCAGATTAGCGCGTGCTGCGTAAATAGCAGCCGTATAACCGGCAGGGCCGGACCCCAAAATTAATACTTGTGCATGCTTGACATCACCCATGGTAAAAACTCCTGAAAAGGGCTAAAAATTGTGACAATAATAACGGTAACCGTGGAACAGGGGAAATTGGAATTGATGATGAAGAAATAGTGCATTTCTATCAATACTGCGGACAGTTTCAGACACTCTGGTGTCTGATGCTGTATGGCCTGCAAATCAAGTGAGCAATTTTATGGTAACTTAAGGATAAACGTTAGTTACCATAAAATGATGATATATCTTCGACCCCTTGGCAGCCGGGAATTTTAAGTTTATACAATTGTCAGAAGTATTGCCTTGCGGCGGTCAGGCTTTCGTCTTTTCATAACCCCCCCTTTTTTTTTGGGTGACTGTGGTAAACTGTAGTCAATAGTTATAAATCACCTTGCGTAAGGATTTCAGTGGAGGCAGTGATTTCAACTGAGGTAGGACTTACGCATTGACAACATATCCTAAAGTTTGATAATTACCAAAAATCACTACCTTTCAGGGACGAAAGTGAGAAGTACTACTCGCCCAACAACTGCACAATGCACACTCCCACAATACATGGGGTTTCTGATCAGTGAGCCAAAATCATCAACATGCACAAGGCTGGCAGAAGTGACCGGCATTTCTCACGATAGCGTTAATCGTTTTCTTAACCGCGAACATTATCAGCCAAAAGATATGTTCAAAGAGGCCGCTCAGGACTTGTGTCTTGTTGGTGGCACATTGAGTGTCGATGATACTGTTCTTGATAAACCCTATAGCAATTCTGTGGCTCTGGTCAGCCATTTCTGGTCTGGAAAACACCACAGGGCAGTCAAGGGAATTAACCTCGTCACCCTCTATTACACAGACCCGGCAGGTCGCCATATGCCAGTAAATTTCAGGATATGCGACAAATCGGAAGGCAAGACTAAAAACGACTATTTTCGTGAAATGCTGATTGAAGTGCTGGCGTGGGGACTGAAGCCAGCGTTTGTAACCGGTGACTCCTGGTACAGCTGCGTCAAAAACCTGAAGACGATTAAGAACCATCAGACTGGGTTTATGTTTGCGGTTGAAAAAAATAGGACGGTATCACTGGAAAAAGGTAAGTGGCAGCAGGTTCAAACCCTTGAGATACCAGACGATGGTCTGAATGTCTGGCTCAAGGATTTCGGCAATGTCAGGTTGTTCAGGACGACGCTAAAAGACCAGTGTCGTCACTACGTGGTTTACTTGCCGGAAGATGTACCTTTTCAACGCAATGAATTCATCCAGATACATGACCAGCACTGGCAGATCGAACAGTTTCACAGAGCGATCAAGCAAGTTTGCCATATCGAGCATTTTCAGGTGCGTAATGAGCGGCCTGTGAGAAATCACATCTTTGCCAGTATTCTGAGTTTTGTATATCTCCAGAAGATGCAGATAGCGCAGGAGTTTACCAATATTTATCAGCACCAGCGCGAGCTGTTTAAAGGGGTGGTTGGTGCTTTCATTGAGAGCTTCGCAAAGGGCAAAGATTACCTGCTACCAAAATATGCCGGCGTCATCAATGCGTAAGTCCTATGAGGAATTTAGGATGAATAACAATACACTCCTGACAGGCCCTGGTTTTTTTGTACAAGGGCTGAGAACTATTTTTGATTCGACCCTGCGCTGGTTTGTCCTTTGGCCAATTTTAATTAATAGTGTCGTATTTATTGGACTGGCGTATTGGGCTATTTCCTGGTTTTACGAATGGCAGAGTGCCATTGTGGCCGGTCTACCGAGCTGGTTAAGTTTTCTGGAGTACTTGCTGATTCCTCTATTTGCCATCGGTGTCGCGCTCATGTTTTTTTTTATGTTTACGGTGGTGGGTAATTTTATTGCGGCACCGTTTAATGCTATTTTGTCGGAAAAAATCCAGCTGAGAGAAGGTGTAGAATTGCCGGGTATGCAGCTAAAAGACTGGTTTGCTATTCTGCCTAAAAGTATGGCGCGTGAGTTTAGAAAACTCTGCTACTACTTGCCGAGGGCCATAGTATTACTGGCCCTTTCTTTTATTCCAGTGATCAACCTGGCAATTCCTGTGCTGTGGTTTTTGTTCAACGGCTGGATGATGGCATTGCAGTACTGCGATTATGCAGCCGATAACCGCCAGGTTCCCTTTAAAACCATGGTGGCGTGCCTCAAAGCACACAACCCTCAATCCTGGACAATGGGTGCAACGATCAGCCTGGTTATGTCGATACCCTTTGTAAATCTCGTCATCATGCCAGCAGCCGTGGCGGGTGCTACCCTGTTCTGGGAAGGGAGAATAGAAGCGACCAGAACGACCGAAGGAGAGTAATTAATGAGCTGCCTGTTTTGTAAGATGGTGACGGGTGAGGTTCCCACTGACAAGGTCTATGAAGACGACGATGTACTTGCATTCAGGGATATTAACCCTGCTGCGCCCACACATGTTCTGATCATTCCTAAAAAACATATTGCCACGCTAAATGATGTTGTAAATGATGTTGTAAATGATGTTGTAAATGATGTTGTAAATGATGTTTCTGAGGAAGACCTGCTGCTGCCGGGAAAAATCATGCTGACAGCCAGCCGTCTGGCTGGAGAGCTGGGTCTTGCCGAGGAGGGCTATCGGGTGGTTATGAACTGCAACCGCAATGGCGGGCAGTCTGTCTATCATATCCACCTTCACTTACTCGGAGGGCGTCCAATGCAATGGCCTCCGGGCTAGTATTGGAAAGAACTATTACACCTGCAGGCAGGAATGAATGTTACCACGGGAAAGATGACTCCGTTGATCAGCGAAACACGTATCGAGGAGGACTTTGGCTGGCACATAGGCTTAACAATGATCCCTGTGCGATCCCTGTGCAAGAGGCTGGCATTTTATTGCTGACAACCTGAAGACACACAGGTCAGAGTCTGCTGTCAGGGTTATTGCTGCAATGGAGGTAACGCCACCAGAGAAGCCTGGTATTAACGGCAAGTCTGGCATCCTGAAAAACAGGGGAACCTGGTCAGCTGATCTTTCAGACCCGTCACATAAGGTGGTATTTCACTACACGCCAAAACATGTGTCATGGCTGAACCCCATTGACATTGGGTTTTCTGTCCTTGTCAGGCGGTTTCTCAAGAGAAATGGGTTTGCTTCGAAAGAGGCGTTAAAACATCGTCTTCATGGTTTCATTGATTTTTTCAGTCAATAAGGATGTCGCTTCGCTCCACATGCTTTAGGTGGCGAGTGAACGCCACCTAAGCGAGACAACCTTCGAGGCAAAGCTCCGCAATGCCTGCGGTTGCCTGCTCCACCAAGCTTACGCTCTGGTGGGGGTTTTGACCCTGAGCTATTTGATAAAACCATGGCGAAGCCTTTCAAATGGACGTATGCAGGGAGGCCATTACAGGTATAGACAGCTGGTACAGTCTTTTAAGCTATGGGGCACTGGTACTTCATGTCAGAGCGTTCAACGGTTTCCGGTGGCTGACAGGTGCTGTTTTTTGAGAAACTGCCAGTCGTCGTATAACCCTGGCTGTCCTCATAACGCCTCCCTGCGTAACATGTCAGCCTTGACACATTTCAGTAAACCGGTGGCACAACGGATATTATTGAGTTTGTCTGCTTTACGCAAATCTCCCTCAGCACAATGAATGGTGGCTTCAAGTGTTTCAAGTTCCATCACGGATAATGTCGTTACTTCCCTGAGGGTCATGGTTTCTTCGCGGATAGCTTTGGCCAGATAGCCATAGACTGAACCTTCTGTCAGTGACAGGGTTGCACAGATATTTGTGACAGTTTCTCCCCCTTTTATCAGCGCAACAACATCATCAAACCGGGTTTCCAGGTTAAGGGGCGCTAACCCCTGATACTCCCTGAGCAGGGTCAAAAATGCCTGGCCGTATTTGTCGAGTTTATACTGACCAATACCGGAAATAGCCCCCAGCGTTCTGGTTTCTACCGGCTTTACCGTTAGCATTTCAAACAGGGTTTTATCATTGACGATAATATAAGCTGGAACACCTTGCTCCTGGGCCAATTGTCGACGTAATGCACGCAAGGCTTCCCATAATGCTTTCTCCGATTCCTGCACCACCATCTTCCCTGCCATCTTCCCTGCCTGCCCTGCTGACTGCCCCGTTACTCTTTTCTCTGCCTTCTCTATAACAGGCTGCGCATAGCGGTCTTTACGAAAGTCAATCGTCTCATTACCCTTAAGAAGAGGCTTGCATGCCGGGTGGAGCTGAAGAGCCCCATAGCCTTCTGTATCAACATTGATCAGTCCCCGAGCCACAAGCTGGCGAAACACCGAACGCCACTGGGTAATGGTTAACGTCTGGCCAATGCCAAATGTACTCAGGTGTTGATGCCCGTACTGGGTCACTTTGCTGGTCTTTTTACCAATAAGAATGTCGATCAGGTGGGCAGCACCAAAGCGCTGTCCGGTTCGATAAACGCAGGAAAGTGCCTTTCGGGCGGCCTCTGTCCCATCCCATGTTGCTACAGGCTCCAGGCATAAATCACAGTGTCCGCATCGTTCTTCAAGGGATTCGCCAAAATAATTCAGCAAAACCTGTCGCCGACAATGGGTCACCTCACACAGTGCCAGCATGGCATCGAGCTTTTGTTGTTCTACCCATTGAATCTCTGCACTGGCTGTGGACCGGGACTGAATTTGCCGCAATAGCACCACATCCTGCAAACCATAGACCATCCATGCTGTTGCTGGTAATCCATCACGGCCGGCCCGTCCGGTTTCCTGATAATAAGCTTCGATACTACGTGGTAAGTCCAAATGGGCGACAAAGCGCACATCAGGTTTGTCAATTCCCATGCCAAAGGCAATGGTCGCAACAATGATAACCCCTTCTTCCTTGAGAAAACGTGACTGATGATTCTTCCGCTGTTCAGCAGACATACCTGCATGGTAGGACAGTGCCTTTCTTCCCTGTGATGACAACCACTCAGCCACATCTTCCACCCGTTTCCGCGACAGGCAATACACAATACCGGCATCATCAGGATGCTCTTTTTGCAGGAAACGTAACAGTTGCTGCTTGGCCTGTTTTTTCTGACCAATACGGTAAAAAATATTGGGTCGATTAAAACTGTCGATAAAAATATGGGCATTATCCAACGATAAACGCGCAATAATTTCCTGCCGGCTTCGCTGGTCAGCAGTAGCGGTCAAGGCAATACGAGGCACCCCTGGGTATCGTTCTTTTAAACGAGACAGCTGCAAATATTCCGGACGGAAATCATGCCCCCACTGAGAGACACAATGGGCTTCATCAATGGCAAATAAACTGATACGGGTTTGATCCAGCAGGCGCTGACAGGACTCTGTCAACAGGCGCTCCGGTGCTACATACAATACATCAAGATGTCCCGTTAGCAACGCATGCTCAATCTGCTGCTGGTAGTGATAATCGATCCCGGAGTGGATGCATTGTGCATTGACACCCAGCTGCCGGAGTGCTTCCACCTGGTCTTCCATCAGAGCGATCAGCGGTGAGATAACCACCCCAACGCCCGGGCAGGCCAGAGCAGGAATCTGATAGCACAATGATTTTCCACCACCGGTTGGCATTAACACCATGGCATCCCGGCCCGCCATCACTTCAGCAATAGCCTGCTCTTGAAAACCTCGAAAGGCATCATACCCAAACGTGTTTTTCAAAATAGCCAGCGCTGATTCGGGCATAGGTACCCCCATGTGTAAAAAAGTGTAAAAAGGTATAAAAAGGTGTAACAAACCGTGTTAACCCGGAATATGTCAGGAAATAGAGTATAACGATTTCCCGTTATTGATATCAGCTGTTTACCTGATGTGTGACTTTAAGCTGAAAGCATACCCTCAAACTGCATAGGCTCATGCCCAGACTGGATGTTCAAGTAAATTCCAACAGTGATGCCCAGCAGCTTTCGAGCTACACGACTTGTCAGGTGCCATTCATCCCTAGTGCCGGAAAGCGCTGATATACATACAAGCAAAAACATGTTTTGATTCGCACCCCTTTTTTTAACAGCAGTAGCACGGATGCCATCAAAGCATACCCAGCAGATCATTTTGTCAGAGCAGGAACGTAGTGACCTGGAGCTTCTTGTTCGCCAGCGGAAAAGTGCTCAATCCATAGTGCTCAGGGCTAAAATCATATTGGCTGGTGCAGAAGGGAAAAGTCTTCTCGGGACAACAAAAGAACTCAAGTGTAACCGTGAAACCGTCACACGCTGGCGGAAGCATTGGGTTGAACGTAGTGATGAACTGCCTGTTTTGGAAAAACTAAAAGAAGCGCCTCGCCCCGGTGCAAAACCCAAGTTTACCGAAGAGCAAATTTGCCTGATTGTCGCTATGTCCTGTGACAAGCCTGAAGAGCATGGTTATCCATTCAGTCACTGGTCAGAAAGCTCGCTGGCTATGGCGGCTCAGGATAAAGGTATTGTCCCATCAATCTCACAGAGACAGGTGGGGCGTTTTTTAAAATCAGGCCGATATTCGTCCCGATAAAGTGAAGGGCTGGGTAGACACCCCAAGGGATGAAGACTTCGAAATACATAGCGCTGACGTCTGCGACACCTATCGTCAAGCTATTGAACGTGCTGAGCAGGGAATTCGTACAATATCCTTTGATGAAAAAACGGGCATGCAGGCATTAGAGCCATTGACAGGGGGAAAGCCTGTCAAGCCGGGCTATATTGAAAAACGTGAGTTTGAGTATAAGCGCCATGGAACTCAGGCCCTGCTGGCTGGGATGGATGTCGTGACAGGCAAGATCATTCCCCTTGTAAGGGATACACGGAAAGAACAGGACTTCGCCGACTGGCTTGATAATACGCTGGAAAGTGACCCTGCCGCAACGGGCTGGCATTTTGTCATGGATCGCCTTAATACCCATATGTCAGAAGCCGCAGTTAAGGCAGTAGCCAGGGTTGAGGGTACAACGGAAAAAGAGCTGGGTCTAAAAGGGAAAACCGGCATCCTCAAGAATATGAAAACACGGGCAGCCTACCTGAGTGATATATCCCACAAGATTGTGTTTCACTATACCCCGAAGCATGCATCGTGGCTAAACCAGATAGAGATATGGTTTTCTATTTTGGTGAGACGCTTTCTGAAACGAAACAGCTTTACGTCAACAGAAGATCTTAAGGTACGCCTTCATCAGTTCATGGACTTCTTCAACGAGAAAATGGCCAAGCCTTTTAAGTGGACTTACAAAGGCCGACCATTGCAAGTGTGATATTGTATGGGGATTAGCGCTTAGGGGCACTAGTTCTCACACGCTGCAGCTCAAAGTACTCGGCCAATTGACCAATGACCGTCTCTATACGTCGCCGAATATTCATCAGCTTCCTGACAACCGATCTTGGTCGTTTATCTTTCATGTTTTTTCGCAGTGGCGTTTGCAAATCAATACCAAAACTTTCACAGTCTTGCTTCAGCTCAGGTCTGATATAGCCCTTGTCGCCAATCATTAATCCTTTAATGCCTTCAAGCAAGTCGTATATGCTGTCTCGCTCATCAATATTGGCAGCTGTCACTGTCATATCAACCGCAACGCCCCGTGCATCTGTTAGCAAATGACCATGAAAGCCATAAAAAGATTTCTTCTTTGACGCACAATATCCATAGGCTGCCTGGCCTTTGTAGACCTTACTGCGGTTAGCCCTTGTTCTTACACAGACATCCATGGGGAAGCCATCAACCAAGTGAATATCTGACCTACCCGCCCCAAGCATTCGCACCAAATATTGATGCAGTTTCTGCTTAACAACCCAGAGGTTTGCTGCTTGGCGTACAAACTGAGTCCTGTGGGACAAGTTGGGGAACAAGTGTTCCCAATGTTTCTTGAAGTATTCGTAAATGCCCTTGTCGTGATGCTGACCGAGCCACTCGCCTGCAATTTCCATAGCGATGACTTCGCTATCAGAGAGTTTTGGTGGAGTACCACGTCTACGTAATGGGCTGGTGACAACAGTGTTGTACAAATCATCAATCAAACAAAAGATATTGGTGATAAACTCTTCTACAGGCATGACCAGCACCGTCTGATAGTGGGTTGCACTTCTATTTTAGACGGTGGTCATGCCTTTCTGACTGCATCATTAAAAGTCACACATCAGGTGCTGTTTATGATGGCTTTAACAACCTGTTAACAGCACGTAGAATGCTCTTTTTTATTATCAGGTTTTGATCATGGCTAACCTCGAGCAACACTTCAAGCAATTGATTAAACACTATGACACCGGGGCTGATCCTATGCCATATCTTTGTGCCCATGGTTTTATGACTGCCCAGGCGATTTGCGCCAGCGGAAACACTCAGGATGAGATCATCGCGGTCATGCTTGATAGTGATGTAACGCTTTCTACTGATGCGCGTGTCGCCTTTACAACCCTCCTCACCCAGTTAACACACAGTATTGACCGCGCTTTTAATGAGGAAGAAGTGATTGACTTACCTCTTTCTATGGACGATAAGGATCAGTTATCTGACTGGTGTACAGGTTTTATGGAAGCACACTTTCTTGCTGAACAGCGGTGGTTTGAAACCCATGAGCAAGAGGTCTGCGAATTACTACTTCCCGTTATGCTGGCTTCAGGTTTGTTCAGTGATGAGCCTGACTTTCAGCATATTCTCAGTGACTCACAACTGACAGAGGATATGTATGAGCAGATTCCCGACGTTTTGATGGAACTGTATTTACTGTTTAATTCGCCAGAAGATATTCGTAAAGAAAGTAAAAGCTTGACATCCTCCCCCTCCTGAAGAGGGCGTCGTAAAAGCCTGACTCACAGGTTGCGGATGGGAATCCCCTATCTACAGCCCTTGTATTTAGAGGGTATACACTCCCGCCCGGAATATGGAAGCAAGGTTTTCGGGATTTTGCCATACCCTCTGTTTCGGTAGGAGGGGAGGGTTCACGCGCTTTCCATAAAGACCGATTTTAACAGGGAAATGGTGGTGAATGGTGGTCTGACTAAAAAATGAAAGTATAGTCTCTGATCATGCACTATGTGTCTGCCATGTGTCTAACGAATGACTTTTATAGAGGGTCTCAGTCGAAGCTCGCCCTCAAATGCCAGCCTTGCGGGTTTTTCCATGGACTGGTTGTCCAGGTGATATAACAGTAAAGCACCGGCCTGCCGGGCCATAGCGGCTATGGGGAAATGGAGAGCGCTGATATGGGGCGTCAAAAATGTACATAGATCAATACTGTCATAACTGATGAGTGAAATATCATCAGGCACGGCAATCCCCTGTTCCCTGAACGCATCCATACAGCCTGCTGCCAGCTCTTCACTACAGCAATATATGGCAGTAAAGGATTTTCCTGTTGACAGCAGATGTTTTGTAGCCTCATAACCCTCTTGCCGGTCATACTCACTTTCAACCACCAGGGATATGTCGAACAACAGATTATGGTGAATCAGACTGTTGAGATACCCCTGATAACGCTCATAGGCTTTACACTTATGAAGCTGTCCGGTAATACAGGCAATACGGGTGTGACCATAGCTGATGAGTTGATCTACTGCTTTTTGACTGGCAGTGACGTGGTCAAAGGTAATGCAGTAATCCTTCAAAGAAGAAATGTAGCGGTCGAGTAGTACAATAGCCATTTGCTGACTGACGGCGATAATCTCTTCGTCATGGAGGTGGCGGGCATGAAGTATAATACCATCGCATCGCATATTAATAAGGTTCTGTAAGGCTTCTCTCTCTGACTCAATGCTGTTGTGTCCCTGTGTGACAAACAGGCGTTTGCTGGCATCGTTGATGACTTCCTCCACTTCTGCCATCAGGTCTCCAAAAAAGCCACCCCGAAAGGATGAAACCATCAGGCCAATAGTGTTAGACGCATTATTAGCCAGTGACTGTGCGACAGGGTTTGGACTGTAATTTAATTCTCTGATTACGCGAGCTACCCTGTTACGGGTACTGTCAGTAACTTGCCCTGTATTATTGACAACACGAGACACAGTTGCCTGTGATACTTTTGCGCGTGCTGCTACATCCTTAATAGTGGCCATGTTTTTTTCCAGTCCTGAGTCAGTGCGGTAAAAGTGTAGCATCAAGAACAAAGTGATGAATGTCAGCGATGCCTGTGCAGAAGTCGTTACGGTTTGACAGCTTTCGTATCTCACACGCAGAGCACGGAAGCAAAGTTTGCGGTTTATGACGAGTGTTGCGATACCGTTAATCAGTTGGGGGAGAAAGTCAACAACTTGTTGCCCCTTGTTGGGTAGTGGGCACTATTTCTGATTTTAACAAACCGGCTTTGTTTCAGTGCCTTCTGTGATACCTCTGGCATCGTTCATTCCATCAAAGTGCGGGTTCATGAAATAGACGAGATCAGTGCATCTGATTCATGACCACATATCACTATGTAGCCTTTTGTAGCCTTTTATCGGTATATAACAATTAATTTTCCCTTTATTTTTCCATAGAATAGTTGCGTTTCGTCTATTATGACTTAGATTGAGGTCACTCAATGACGTCCAAACTCCACATTCAGCAGCCGAACCACGTGGCCTGTAGAGACTGCAGTCTCAGTTCTCTATGCCTGCCTGCGGCACTTAATCTGAAGGATATCGATCAGCTCGACCGTATCATCAAACGAGGACGCCCCTTGAAAAAAGGTGCTTACCTCTTTCTTGAAGGAGATTCTTTTACCAGTATTTATATCGTTCGCTCGGGTGCCATAAAAACCTACAATGCTACTAACGAAGGTGAAGAGCAAATCACTGCTTTTTATCTACCAAGTGAAATACTCGGACTTAGCGGCCTGGATACCAATATCTATCCTGTATCAGCACAGGCCATTGAAACAACAATGGTCTGTGAAGTTCCTTTTGACCAGATGGAACTACTCTCGAATGAATTCCCGGAACTTCGCCGTCATATGATGCGATTGATGAGTAAAAAAATTCGGGAAGATCAGCAAATGATGATGCTGTTATCAAAAAAAAATGCCTACGAGCGTATTGCCACCTTTCTGATTAACCTGGCTAGCCGCTTTCGTCGCAGGGGGTTTTCCTCCCAGTCATTTCGTATTGCCATGTCGCGTAACGAAATGGGTAACTACCTCGGACTTGCTGTGGAAACGGTCAGCCGTGTGTTTACGCGCTTTCAGAAAAACGGTCTCATCTCAGCAGTGGGAAAGGAGATAGAAATTTTAGAACCTGCAGAACTCTATTCTCTGGCTAGCGGCAAGACAAATACACAACCGCTTATACTGAAAGCAACAGGTTAACCGAAAGCCCTCTGTAGGGAACAATTTTTTCCAGCCCAGTCTTTGCTCAGGCTGGCGGGCTTTCTGGGTTCACCAACCATCCTGATGTGAAGCAAAAGTTCTGTCGAGGATGCGACACGGTCAAACAATAAGTTGCAGCAAATAGCTTCCAGCCATTTTCAAACCAATGGCTCTGAACTCATGACCGAAGTGTCAATACACCCTGGCCGTCTGGATTTCGCCAGCGCATACCTGAGGACTTCATCCGCTGAGTCACCAGGGTTTTACAGGCCGCCTCTGTAACACCAGAGCCAATGGGGAACTGATTCGATAAGTGTTTAGCGTAGCGCATACGCTGGCGGTTTTTTCTGCAATACTCCCGTGCTGTCTTTAACGTTGAGGGGCGCAGATGCTTTTTACGCTGATAAGCCAAGGCTTTAATAACGTGCTCAACCCCATGGGGTTCCTCTTTGAGGACATGTGGGTAAGTGAAAATTTTTTCTTTGGACTTTCTTTGGACTTTCTTTGGACTTTCTTTGGACTTTCTTTGGACTTTCTTTGGATTTTCTTTGGACTTGGTACTGTTTTCTCCATAAGCATGGTCAAACGCTTTCTTCAGGTGATCTGCTGCGTGATAGTCATCAATAACCTCAGCGCCCGCTGGTAGCTCCTGGGAAAGGTATGACCAGGCGTTGTCCCCGGCACCATCAGCGATTTTGACCAGTGACAGCTGTGGCTTTTGTCGCAACGCTTCCTGCAATAGCCGCTACTAAAAATCTAACATAATCTGTAATTATGCAGACTTATCTACGCCGTCGACATGAATGCACGACGAATCGTGTCTAACTCCACTCTTGCGTAGGGTTTTGGGTCGAGCTGTAACGTGTCTCGACCATAATTATCAAGGTTCAAACTCGCACTGTAATCCCTATCATGCAAAGTTTTACATTTCGGACATCGCCACTGGCGATCGGACAAAGCGATATTGTCGTTTATGTAGTTGCAAGTATGAACCGCACACTTTTTCGAGCTGGGAAAGAACCGATCTGCAATCACAATCTGGCATCCTCTCAGCTCTGCCTTGTATTCGACAAGCTCTCTCAGCTTGCCGAAACCTGCGTCACTGATTGCTCTTGCCAGTTTGCGGTTTTTTACCATGCCTTTTACATTCAGGTTTTCCATGGTGATTATTTTGAATCTTGACGTCAAATAATCACTTACCTCATGTATTACGGCTGATCGCTGGTTACTGATCCGGTAATGAAGTTTTGCAACTGCCCGCTTGGCTTTCGCGTAACGGTTGCTTCTCTTTATTTTGCGGCTTAACGCTCTCTGTTTCCTGTTAAGGCGTTTCAGAGAGTGTTTCAGTTTCTGATTAGCAGCAAAGGTTTTGCCATTCGAACAAATAGCTAAATTTTTGATGCCAAAATCAACGCCTACAGACTCATTGCTTTGTGCTTTTGGGTCGTAGTCTTGAGTGTCTACCAAAATAGAAGCGAAATACTTTCCGGCTCGCTTACTGATCGTCACCTGACAGGGTGTGCCCGTGAATCTCAGTTCCTGGCGCATTTTAATTTTGGTTTTCAGTTTCTCAATGCGAAGTGTTCTGCCGTCAACATGGAACTTGGGTTTTTCTCTCAGAGAAAAACTATCGTGTAGGCCTCGCTTCTTGAATCTTGGGTAACCTGCTTTTTCTCCTTTCTTCACCCGACGAAAGAAATGAGTAAAGGCGTTATGAAGATCGTCGACTGTATTTCTCGTTACACGTTGACTGACTTCGGCATACCAGGGGAACTCAAGCCTGAGTTCTTTGTATTTTTCATTCGCAGCCTTCTTTGACCACTTAACGCCTTCTTGATTGAAATGTGCTAACAGTTGATTGAACGCATGACGACGAGAACCACAAGCCCTGTCAAGATAATCGGCTTGTTGTTTTGTCGGTCTGAGTTCAATCTTGTGAGCTAACAACATCCTGCAAAGTCTCAAGCATCTTTTTGTGTTTCTTGCTTCGGCTGCCGTAAAGTCTTGCGCTGAATACAGTGATTATTTCCAATACATCATTGGCGAGTTCTTCTTCAAACGAAGGCTGATCGCCTTTATGTACGATGACTATTTCTATTCCCTGCAATTCACATAGGGAGAACACCAATTCAGCGCCGAACCTTAACAGCCTGTCTTTATGTGAAACCACCAGTCGTTTAATCTGACGTTTCATTATTAACTCAAGTAGCTGATTAAGTCCTTTTTTCCGGTAGTTCATGCCAGAACCAAGATCACGTATAACCTGAGTTCGCCAACCTTTTGCAGAACAGTAGGCTTCCAGTAACTCTTGCTGCCTGTCTAAGTCTGGCTTTTGGTCGTGACTGGATACTCTGCAATAGCAAAGCGCAGGCGCAGCTTCGTTACTTAAGCCCATCAATTCAGACACGTCGTAGTAACGAGTTCCGCCTTTGGTCTTGCTGGCAGGAAGCAACTCACCTGTACTTTCCCATTTTCGTAGTGTTACAGGGTCTGTACCAAGTAAACGAGCGGCCTCACCTATCTTCACTAACCTCTTATCCATACTTGAGATTTTATCAGATAATTTTAGATTATAACAGTTTACTGCGAACTGTTTTTAGCCCTGACAAAGATTGCTTGAATGTGCGTTTTTCAGTGTCTGGCATTCGGCCTGTGCAGACTGTTGATAAGCGCTCTCCCTATAGCTCGTAAAACGACAAAGTTCCACAACTGGCTTCCCTGCAACCTGTTGGCCCTTGGTTTCGTTGACCTTCAGCCGTGCTCCTGGTTCGCTTTTTCTCCCTCTCAAGTCAACATTTCGGGTTCTTTCGCTGGAAATTGTCCCTGCAAAGCCGAGAGCCACAGCCTGTTTTGAGAAACAACGTGGCTGCTGCATTAATGATAATACTTGTCTGGACAAGCAAGCTCATGCTTATCCCCTTGCTACTGCACAACGAATGCATAAATTCGTAAAGGGCATAACCTCCAGACGGGCCCGGGCAATTTTCTTCCCACATGCCGAGCAGTAGCCATAATCACCCTCATCAATGCGCTCCAGGGCTTTGTTGATTTTATTCAGCTCCAGCGTTGCCTCATTACCCAGTGCATCCATCACCTCATCGTTTTCCCGCTCCTGTGCCTGCTCTGACCAGTCAGCACTCGGGGTCTGTTGCCTTTTTGCCTTAATGCGCCCAACACGGTCATTCAGCTCTTCTTTTCGGGCCATCAGCTGCGCCTTAACCTGCTCATAATCAACCATAACTCTATACCTGTTGTCAGTTTATTATTCATTAAACCAATGGCCTTTTTTAACTACCGTAAGAAGCCATCTTAAGAGTCATGCTCCTGCTACAGCCACGATAAATGGGACTGAAAAACGGCTTTTGTTCGTTAAATAGCGCCACTATCAGCCTCAAAAAAGGCTCTTTTCATCCTCCATTTCTCGTGGCCCTCGCCGCGGGCAGACTTTTCATACGGCTTCTAAGAGCTGGCAAACTGGACGTCATAACCGTAGAAATGACGAGTAAAGCCTGCTACCATAAGACGCTTGAACGCAAGGCCGACGTGACGTTCAGATGTCAGCGCACTAGCGTAGTTAGAATAGGCGACTTATCTTGCCCAACCCCTGAAAACGGTATTTCCGTGCGCTTCTTATAGGATGATAGTTTTATATTTATATTATGCTGCTTTTAAACAAGATAACAGTCGGTAAACAAGATAACCATTGGACACCGCACTGGTATGATCGGCGAGCTGTTGCGATGTGTCCCCGCGTTGAATGAGTATTTAAATTGCCGGTGCCATAGTGTCGTTAAATAGTGTCGTTAAATAGTGTCGTTAAAATATACAATGGGCATTAACCTGTTCCTGCACTTGAGATTTATAATCAGATAGTGAATAGTCAGGTAACTCGAATAATATAAAAAAAGGTAACACGATGAAGAATCCGACCCTGATGAGAGAACTGGATAAACTTCAGGCCATACTAGATCAACTATCCCGCTATATTAATGCCCGGTTGCTGGAAAAAACGCATCAACATCAGTATCAACGTCATCGCAGATCCTAGCCTGCTCTTTTGCTCGCACACCCTGAATATTCTTCTGCCACACCGGCGATTTTCGGGGGGTATTGTGACTCAAGCCACTGCTGTCCGGTTAAGCATTTTACATTATCCGGTCATACCTTACATACCTTGGGTGAGTGACAAAACAAACCTTACCTGAGTATCTTCTTCGTCTCCCCCTTTTTTGAACGATCCCGCATGCTATGTCAATTGTTCCAGAACCGGTAAGTTATTCATTGCTTCTTCCCTTAGAAGTTGTTCATAATCCTTTTTCTCTTTTATAATTCAGCCATGAGAAAGAAATACTCCAGTGATATCAGCCGTGAACCGTTTGAGCCTGCTCTTCCGATGCCTGAAAGTGCTTGAAAATCTACCAAGCCTCGTACCATTGATCTGTACGATGTATTTTGTGCTGTACTTTACCTGCTCAAAAGTGGTTACCAGTGGCGCATGATCCCTAGGGATTCTCAAAAATGGCGAACAGTTCACTCTTATTTTCAGCAATGGAGTGAAACCCGTGTTGATGGAGAACCAAGCCTGCTCGAGCAGGCTTTAAAAAAAACAGGTTACCGAAACGCCGACTAAACAAGGGCGAAAGAAGAAAGCGAGTTTCGTTATCGTCCATGATCAGAGCGTCAGGAATATCGCTTATGCATTGTCTAAAGGCTATGATGCAGGAAAGAAAGTCTCTGGCGTTAAACAACATATTGTTGTGGATATTGTTGTGGATACACAAGGACTCCCCCATGGGATTGCTATTACTACAGCCGATATAAATGACAGAGCCGGGGCTTTGGAGGCTTTCAAAAGCAATAAGCCAACCTTATCAAAAGTAGAATCTGTGCTAGTTGATGGCGGTTATACAGGCGAACCTTTCGCCAATGCCACCGGTGAAATACTCGTTGCTTCTATACAGGTAGCAAAAAGGAGTGAGCTTCATACTTTTGCAGTTATTCCACAGCGTTGGGTGGTCGAGCGTTCATTTTCCTGTCTAGAGAATTGTCGCTGTTTATGGAAAAATACTGAGCACAAACTGAACACAAGCCTTCAATTTACGTATTTAGCCTTCCTGGGACTCTTGTTGAGAAGATTATGAACAGCTTCTAAGATACCCCTACTATTGATCAGACCAGGTAAATGCCATGAGTACCCACTGGAAAGACTATCTAATCACACAAGGTGCCACCGTCTCTGAGCAAGGAGAGATAACTGGATTTCAGCACAATAGCGCCACTGCGTCATCAGCTATACCCGGGATGTGTGTGCTAACCCGACAATCCATACTTATGGCATCAGGCCCTGATACACAACGTTTCTTCCAGGGACAGATGACATGCAATATGAACACCTGTGATGCCAGCACACATGTACCCGGGGTACTGTGCACCCCCAAAGGCAGGATGGTAGCAAGCTTTCGCCTGCTTAATACCGGCAAGGATTACTTAATCGCGCTACACCACAGTGTGGTTGACGCCTTTACAACTACATTGAGCAAATACGCCATATTTTATAAAAGTACACTGGGCCAACCAGAGACGCCCTACCTTTGTCTTGGATTGATGGGGGACACCATCAGCGATGTGCTAACCCAGCTGACAGAAACGCCTCCGGATGGTCGTCACGCTGTCCAACTGGATCGGGCCAGCTGGCTGCTGAAACCGGACAACCTGACGGGTGGTTATGAACTATGGTTACCTGAAGAAGCCTTATCTTACTGGTGGGAGCGCCTCTTACCATTGATGCATCCTGTAGCAGAAAATATCTGGAACCGACGGCGTATTGAGGCTGGCGTGCCCCAGGTACAGTCAGCTTTTTCAGAAAAATATATCCCTCAGCACCTGAACTTCCCTTCTTTAGGGTATGTCAGCTTTCGAAAAGGTTGTTACACCGGTCAGGAGATTGTGGCGCGTATGCAAAATCTGGGGCAACAAAAAAGTCGGGCTTATCCACTGACCTGCCATACCTCCATGGCGATACCCCCCGGGACAAAACTTCATAACGCACAAGGTAAGCCAGTGGGTGAAATACTGGAAAGTCTGCCTTCTGAGAACGACCAGCAGGCAGCAATCGCTGTTGTGCGTATTGATGCAGCTGAAGCTAATGACCTGTTGCTGGATGATGAAAGCCAAAGCAAAGTGAGTATTGCCAGTATTCCTTACCCTGTTGACCCCAAATCTGAGCTGCAATTCTAATTTTTCTCGCTACCACAATGAGCACGGCAAGCTGTGCGTCAGACCAGGCAATACTGAAATGGACCATACCATGGATGCTGATTTCTGCGCAGATGCCCTTGAGGAGGCTCTGGATCGTTATGGAGCGCCAGAAATCTTTAACAGTGATCAGGGTAGCCAGTTCACCAGTGATGCTTTCACAGGTGTACTCAGGGAACAGGGCGTTCAGATCAGCATGGATGGCAAAGGATGTTACTGGGATAATATTTTTGTCGAGCAGCTCTGGCGTAGTGTAAAGTGCGAATGTGTTTACCTGAAGGCATTTGACAATGCTGCTCAGTTGAAAGAAGAGCTGAGAAAGTATTTTCAGTTGTATAATCTCGAGGGACCTCATCAGGGGTTGGGTGACAATACGCCCGACCAGGTCTATTTTAAGCAGGCAGCCTGAGCCTGACGAACGGTAGATCAGAGCTTAACTAACCACTCAGGTTGTTTGATTGTTGGGGACCACTTCACTTGCTCCGACACAGGCCAAAAGCCTGTGCCGGTAAGGTATTACTCAGAATTCTATTTCACTGTGGATAAATTCGAGTAATGCCTGACTGTTCTTGCACTCTGCCAGTGCCCGGCGGAATACCGGACGCATGATTCTTCTGGACAGCTGTGCAAATATCTTCATGTGCATACTGCCTGCATCGCTGGCTCTTACGTTCAGCATAAAGACTGTATCAGTCAGTTGTTCATCGCCCTCATTCCACAGAATGGGTGTTTTCAGTTTCATGATGCTGATGCTGTTGGTTTTAATACTGTCTGCCTTGCAGTGTGGAATGGCAATGCCAAAACCCAGCATGGTTGGGGATACCGCTTCTCGATCCCAGACAGCCTCTTCAGCCCGATGACGATCAACCAGTCTGCCATCAAGCTCCAGATTATCTATCAGTGTTTTAATAACCTCCGCTTTCGATTGGCACTGTGCGCCTGTCATGATGGTCTGTTCCGACAGCATTGGCTGCTCAGCCCCCTCACTGTGGAAACGGTCTAACAGGGCGTTTACCTCATCGCCTGTCTCCAGCATGATGGCCTGTTCCACCAGTAGGCGACACGATTTAGCACTAAGATGGCTGATGCACTCCTTGCTTTCCAGAATGACTGCCCCCCCCATACTCACCTCATTTAGACCGAGACCCACCAGTAGTGGCAGGTTTCTCGAGGAGCCAGCCATCTCACCACACAGGCCAACCCAGCGCCCTGCTTTACGACATTGATCCACTATATGTTTGAGTAAGCGGAGCACAGAAGGATTCAAGGCATCGTGTAGCGGCTGTACTCTTTTGTTACCTCGGTCAGCAGCCATATAGTATTGAACCAGGTCGTTGCTACCGATGCTGAAAAAATCAATACACTGTGCAAGCTGGTCAATAATGAGTGCACAGGAAGGAACTTCCAGCATAATACCCAGAGGTGTACTGGCATCAAACTCCATGGCAGCTTCGCGCAGTTCCGCCATGACTTCATTGAAAGTCTCTCTGAGCCACCGTGCTTCTGTGAGTGACGACACCATGGGAACCATAATTTTGCAGGGGCCGTGGGCAGATGCTCTTAGCAGGGCGCGAAGCTGGTCTTTGAATAATGAAAGGTACTCCGGGTAGATCCTCACGCCCCGGTAGCCCAGAAATGGGTTTTCTTCCTGTCCTGTATCAAAGTAAGCAACCGGCTTGTCACCGCCAATATCCATCGTACGAATAATCACAGGCCTGCCATTGGCAACTGACAGGGTTTTCCTGAATGCCTCATACAGTTCCTGTTCAGCCGGTGGCTGGTCACGATCCATGTAGAGCATTTCTGTCCGGAACAGGCCAATACCTTCGGCACCGCAGGCAAAAGCGGCCTCTGTCTCATGAGCGCTGGCGATGTTGGCCGCGACTTCGATTCTGACACCCTCCCGGGTCAGTGTCTGGCGGGTAATATAAGTGGAGCGACGTTGTTTCACGCGCTCGGTTTTTTGGTGTTCCAGCGCATAGTACCGTTGAACCTGCTGTGACGGTGTGCAAATCAGCAGCCCCAGATGAGCGTCCAGAATGACAGCTTCATTGTGTTCTTTGCCAATACCGGATAAATCCAGGCCAGAGACCACGGGTATGCCGAAAGAGCGGGCCAGGATAATAGTGTGTGAGGTTTCACTCCCTTCACCCAGTACCAGGCCTTTCAGTAAGCGACGATCCAATGAGAGAAACTGGCTGGGTGTCAGGTGACTGGCAACACAGATAGAGTCTTCTGTCAGTACTGTATCTGGATGGTCATAACTGTCTTTGCCATAAACCTCTTCAATCAGTTGTGCGCAGACGTCTTGAATGTCATACACCCTTTCACGCAGGTACTGACTGGAAGATGAGGCCAGTTGCTCAGAATATTTGGCCTGGGTCGTCAAAATAGCATGGAGAATACTGGCATGATTGGCAATACACTCGGTTATTTCAGCCGTGAGCTGCTGATCCTGTACCAGTGCCAGATGCGCTTTGATCACTTCCAGCTGTTCATGAGAAGCTGAGGTGAGTTGACGTTCAAGCGTTTGACACAGTGCCGCCTTTGCCTGTAAAAACCGGATCTTTTCTTCAGCAATACTGGCTTTGGTAATGGCTTCGGGGGTCAGGCGCAGCCTGGAAGTATTCACATGAATGAGCTTTCCCTGCCCAATGCCAGCACTCACGCAAATCCCCCGGCTGCTCAGGGCTAAATCGTCTCGCAGCATGCAGGGTAAAGGCGTGCCCTCTGAAGACGGATTCATTGCCCTTGTTTCCGGGTCGCAGTGCAGAAAATCCCCGGTGAGAAATGCTTTAAATGTCCTGGCCTCTTCAGAGGACTTTTCTCCGCTGACCACGACTGTGCAGACATCGTTGATCAGTATGTCAGAAGCAATCATGGACAAAACACTGGCAGTGTTTGCCTGCCGGTTATTGCGGTTGTTGATAATGGTGATATCGCACTCATACTCCCTGATGGCTTCTTCAATGAAGGCGGCAGGGCGAGCATGCAGGCCGTTTGGCAAAGGAAATGTGAAGTTAAAATGATCTTGATGTTTCATAAATAGTTTAGTTAGTGAATCAGCTATAGGGTTCAGGAACTTCCTGCCTGGGCAGGGTTCTGTCTTTACGCGTGTTTTTTGTTAAGGTGATTTACAGGGTTGAAAACAGCTGGTGTGGTGAGTGGATGGCTTCCGCAACACCAACATTGATTGTTCTACTAGTGTTAAAGGGCTTCATCCCTTCTATGTCAATAGGGAGGGCAGGAATCGCCAGATCAGCATCGTCGATCGCTTTTTGGTTGATAATATTCTCAACGCCCAGAGACCCGTGGGTTTCCACCTTACTATCAAATCCAAATGCTTTTGCAGCGTTCATTAGTTTTTCAGCTGCCATATAAGTGTGAGCTATTCCCGTTGTACAGGCAGTTACCGCAACAATTCTCATGGCAATCCCAATAAATCATCATTAATCGACTCCATGAAAGGACTATAGTTGTTCATTTTTGTGATCGGAATCGAGAAAAAAAGGCATTCATCTCACATTTGTAACCAGCTTGGTGTAAACATGACGTATATCAATTCTTAAAGCAGTTTGGGTAAGGTAGTGTTGACATAGACTCACTTTTGCCTGGGATTATGACGATGTCTACGCCTGAATATACATTTCCAGATCATTTCTGGTGGGGAAGTGCTACTTCTGCCACGCAATGCGAGGGCGCTGCGAATGAGGGGGGGAAAGGAAAAAATGTCTGGGATTTCTGGCATGAACAAGCACCAGAAAAATTCCACAATGCTGTTGGGCCTCAACAGACTTCTACGTTCTATCACAACTACAAGGCTGATATATCCCTGATGAAAGAGTTGGGACATAACTCTTTTAGAACCTCCATCTCATGGGCACGACTCATTCCAAATGGCGTCGGTGAAGTTAACCCTGAAGGGGTCCAGTTTTACAACAACATGATTGATGAACTGATTAATCATGGCATTGAGCCAGTGATTAATCTGTTCCATTTTGATCTGCCCTTATCATTGGTGGAAAAAGGAGGCTGGGAGTCCAGAGAAACCGTTTCTGCTTTTGCCGATTATGCCGAAACCTGCTTTAAGCTGTTTGGCCAAAAAGTAAATTACTGGTTTACTCAGAATGAACCCATTGTGCCCGTTGAAGCGGGTTACCTTAATGACTATCACTGGCCCTGTGTCCATGATTTCAAACGCGCGGCACAAGTGGCGTATCACTCTATGCTGGCCAATGCATGTGCCATTGAGCGCTATCGTCAATGTGATGTAAAGGGCAAGATTGGCATTATCTTAAATCTTTCGCCAACCTACCCTCGCAGTGATGCTCCAGAGGATAAAGAGGCAGCTCGAATAGCTGATATGCTCTGCACACGGGCATTCCTCGACCCCGCGATCAAGGGGAAGTATTCAGTAGAATTGGTCGATTTCTTAAAAGAGCATGGCCAGTTGCCGGAATACGATAAAAATGACCTTAACATCATTGCATCAAACACAATCGACGTGCTCGGCTTCAACTACTACCAGCCCAGAAGGGTTAAAGTCAGAGAGAATGCACTTGCCAGTGATGCGCCATTTATGCCTGAGAATTTCTATGATCACTACGAAATGCCCGGTCGTAAAATGAATGAGCATCGTGGTTGGGAGATTTACGAAAAAGGGGTCTACGACACGCTTGTGGATTTGAAGGAAAACTACAATAACATTGAAGTTTATATTTCTGAGAATGGTATGGGCGTTGAAGGGGAGCAGGTTTTCATGAATGAACACGGGCAGATTCAGGACGATTACCGGATTGAGTTTATTAAAGATCACCTGAAATGGATTCATAGGGCCTGCGAGCAGGGCTGCAATGTCCGAGGCTATCATTTATGGACATTTATTGATTGCTGGTCATGGCTGAATGCTTATAAAAATCGTTACGGCTTTGTAAGCCTTGATCTGGAAACACAAACACGCACTGTTAAAAAGAGCGGTCTATGGTTTCGTGATGTAGCCACCAGAAATAGTTTTTAAACGATCACTGAGACAGCTTCAGGCTGTCTCATGTTTCGCATATTTTGCCCTGAATTCGCCGGGCGTGAGTCCGGTGCTTTTACGGAAGACGCGTCCAAAATAATCCCCCCCCTTAAAGCCTGTTCTTTCTGCGATTTCATCCAGGTTCAGTTGATAGCGACTCAGCAACAACTTTGCCTGAGCTATGCGAACATACTTCAGGTAATCATTAAAGCCCATTTGTCCTTCCTGCTTGAATAAACGGGATAAGTGGTTTGGGGTGATGGCAAATTCACTGGCCACTTTTTCACGGGTGATCTCTTTGCCATAGTTCTTCTGAAGGTAGAGACAGATTGACTCCCATCGTTGATGAGTCCTGCTGAGTGTGGCGGTATCTTTCGTCAAATACCTTTGTTGACAATCCAGCATCATGGCCTCGGCCACAGGAGGGGCAGCAAGGCTGGAAGCGTTATAAAATGCCATCTCACTCAGTGCTTTTTCAATAAACGTGCTCTCACTCCGGAGCCCACCGGGAATAATGGTTTTTGCTTCAGGAATCAATGTACCATTTCTATAGCTATTTAAGCTGAGGCCTGTCTGCCTTGGTGCGAACATGTAGGTGAGTGTTTGGACATGGTCACGCCAAAGAGGCTTATCCCAACATTGTGAAGGTGTAAATATGGCTTGACCCGCAGAAGCATGAACCCTTTTTATACCAGAGAGTGTTCCAATATCTACTTCAATATTTCCTGAAATAACAAAGCAGAGTCTTGAAAAATTCACCTGATAAGCGCCAAGAGGGGGGGTGTCTGTGCCAGAAGCAAACCACACTTTTTTGACTCTGTGCTCTCTAAGGAAACAAGAAATCAGTTGATAAATTTGTAGTGCTTCTGACATTCTTTGTACTCAAGCCTGCCGCTTTATTTGCCCGACTTGTGGGTAGCAATATACCAATACGCCGCCAGGACAGGGTTATATTGTGTTCTTTTGTTCGCCTTAGTGTTGACATTAGTCAATTGTTTTGAGGTTTGCTACTAATGTGCGCCTAATCATTCATATTTAGGGTACTGAAGAAAAGCGTATATCCCTATAGTTCAGGTTCTCTTGAACTTGTGTTGCTGGTAGCTAGCGGTGTCATCCAGAAAGAAAATTCATACAATTGCCCATACTCACTGGGATTACGAGTGGTATTTCACCCAAAATGAGTCACAAATCCAGCTGGATTACCATATGGGTGAAGTCATCAGTGCACTTGATGCCAACCTGTTAACTACCTACCTTCTTGATGGGCAGTCGAGCCTGATTGAAGATCACCTGAATAATTGCCCTGAAAACCGGAATTCAATTAAACGCCTGATAAAAGAAAAACGCCTGTTGATTGGCCCCTGGTATACTCAGTCTGACTTAATGATCGTTGCTGGTGAAGCGATAGTTAAAAATCTTCAGGTCGGTATCCGTATTGCCAGGTCTTTAGGCCACAGTTTTGATATTGGCTATGTCCCTGATTCGTTTGGACAAAGTCAGGATATGCCAAAAATTTTTAACGGTTTTGGATATGACCGATTCGTTTTCTGGAGAGGATTGTCCAGCACCACAAGCCCCTGTCGTGAATTTATCTGGAAGAGTGAGGATGGCTCTTGTCTGACGTGCTACAACATCAAGGAAGGTTATTATCCCGGTGGGGCCATTATCTGGGGCGAAAAAGAAGATATTGTGCCAGTGGCCGATGCCTGTACGACAGCTTCACATTTTAACTTTGGCGTCTTTCCAGTTGGTGGGGATCAGCGTTATGTTGATTTTGATTTCCGAGAAAAGATTACCAGGGCGAATAGTGAAAATGCGCATTACGAGTTTGTTGAAAGCCAGTATGCCGATGTTTTTGCTCAAATCGACCAAGAGAAGTTAGATGTCATTCAGGGCGAGATGCTGGATGCCGAAAACTCCAGGATTCACCGTTCTATATACTCGTCCCGCTATGATCATAAGTTTCTCAACGATAGAGTCGAAAGAAAGCTGATTTATACGCTGGAGCCACTGATGGCTATGGGCTCTGCTCTTGGTGTGCCAGGTAAGCGCGGCACTGTTGACAAGCTCTGGAAGATTGTACTATCGAATCACGCCCATGACAGTGCCTGCGGTTGTAATTCTGACAAGACAAACGCTCAGATTCTATCACGCTTTATCAGTGCTAATGAGCAGGTTGACGCTCACATTGATTACCTCATTAGAAAGATGTCAGAGGCTACTCCGGGCAACAACACTCTGACGCTGTTTAATACGCTGCCTTATGGCCGAGATCAGAATATCAGGGCGACGATCAGTACTCAGCGCCCATGTTTTTCTCTGTCTTTTAATGGGCAAACAATCATCTTTGATGTTGAAGAGGTGCGTAAGGTGTATCGCGGCTCCATTCAGCGCAGGGATGAAGATAACGATCCTGATTTGTATTACTATGAAACAGATGTCGTTTTCAGACAGCCTTTGAAACCTCTGTCTTATCTCAACGTCATTATCCATGAGGAAAGCGGTCGGAACCTGATTCCAAACCCTAAGGTTAACGATCATCTGTCCATTGAAGACGCTTATTATAAGCTGTCTGCTAAAGCGGGTCAGTTAACGTTGTTTGATAAAAGAACCGGGGCTGTTCTGACCCACTTACTGACACTGGTTGATCAAGCAGATGACGGCGATACTTATGATTATTCACCACTAGCGGGTGATGAGCCATTGACCTTTGATTTCAGCGATGCCGACATCATAGCGCTGGAGCATAGACTGAGTCGTGTTATCTGCATCAAAGGCAGCTTAAAATTACCAGAGCGGATCGAGTGGCATCAGAGAAGCGTTCAACGGGTGAATATGCCGTACGAGTTACAACTCAGGCTGGAAGATGACGGTCTATTGTCCTGCAAGCTGTTAGTAGACAACACGTGCAAAGACCATCGTTTGCGAGTGCGAATTCACAGTGGTTTAAACCCTGATAAATCTTTCGCTGACACACCTTTTAGCTATGTTGAGCGCCCTGTTCGTCAGGAAGAAATGGATAACTGGCAGGAACTAGGCTGGCATGAGGAGCCAACCGGTATCTATCCAATGCTGAATATGGTAAATGTGCATGACAATAAAACGTCGATGACTGCCTTTGCCAAAGGTATCAAAGAATACGAAATCACCGGAGATCGCTACGAATTTATTGAGCTGACAGCGTTCAGAAGTGTTGGCTTTCTGGGCAAACCGGGTCTTCAGCGCCGCCCAGGAAAGGCTTCTGGCAATGAGTACCGTTATGTTCCAACGCCAGACAGCCAGTTGTTACAAAAGATTGAGTGTGAGTTTGCACTGAGTATTGACTCGACATTCAATCCGGGACAGTTACGAAAGCAGCATCAGAATTGGGTAGCCGATATTCTGCATTATCAAAAACAGGAGCTGAATCGCTTCACCGGACCATTGAAGTATTTTGTTTCCAACCGACTGCCACAAGCGTTAGGTAGCGAATACCAGTTATTTAAAACAATCTCTTTAAGTGACAATGTTGTTTGTACCCTGTTTAAACTGGCTGATGATGGCAAGTGCTTTGTTCTACGCCTTCTGAACAATAATAGAAAAACGGATGATGTCTCAGTACTGGTTGAGTTCTGCACACCTCCACTCTCTGTGATTGAAACCGACCTGACAGAAACCAATGCGATTAAACGTTTAGGAAAAACCATTTCTCTAAGTTCTATGAAATGCGGAGAAATAAAAACATTTGTGATTGAAGCTGGAGTATAAAATCGTGAGTCAAAAAATTCTTGCTATAACAGGATGCGCTGCTGGTATTGCGCATACTTTCATGGCAGCAGAGAGTATCGAAGTAACCGCGAAAGATATGGGGTACGATGTTAAGGTTGAAACCCACGGCACCATCGGGGTTGAAAATGAATTTACTGCGAAGGAAATTCAGGAAGCAGATGTCATCATTATCGCCGCAGATATTGATGTCAGTCTTGATCGATTTGTTGATAAGCGGGTTCTCAAAACCACAGTAAAGGCACCTATTGAAAATGCTGAAGCTGTGATTAAACAGGCACTGGAATCTGCACCTAAGCACACCGCCAAAGGTGAAACGGTGGGTAATGTCACTCTGGGTAAAACTAACAGCAGTGTCGTTAAGCACCTCATGAGTGGGATCAGTTACATGATCCCAATGTGTATCGCTGCAGGCTTGCTGCTCGCGATTGCCAACATTAATGCGTTTTCTGCCGATGAGGCGGGTAACATGGTCAATTGGGGCTTTGATCTGGAAACAGGCAAAGGTCTGTTCTTCAGCAAGTTATTTACCCTTGGACAAATTGGCTTCACGCTGATGATTCCTCTGTTTGCCGGTTTCACCGCCTATTCTATCGCTGACCGTCCCGCCATAGCACCGGCCATGATTGGCGCTTATATCATCAATGATGCCTCTTTTCTGGGTACTGAAGCGGGGGCTGGTTTCCTGGGAGCGATCATCGTCGCTTTTCTGGCAGGATATATTGTTAAGTACCTGAAGCAGGTGCCCTGGCCAAAGATCGTGATGCCGGTTGTTCCAATCATGGTGATTCCACTCATTGCGACATTTTTGGTCTTTATCGTTGTGTTTTACGGTATTGGTCAGCCAATCTCTGCGTTGATGACAAGCATCTACAACGGTTTGAACACCTTATCCGAATCCTATGCTGCTGCCCCCATTCTGATTGGGGCGATTATTGGTGCCATGATTGGTTTTGATCTGGGTGGCCCGGTTAATAAAATTGCACTGATTTTTGGTACTGCGGTATGGACTGATACCGTTGCTAAATACGGTATCCAAGGCGCTAACTTTGTTCCTGGTACTGCCGCACAGGCGGCTATCTCTGTTGCTCCACTGGGCGCATGGCTGGCGACAATTCTGTTCAAGGATGTTTTCTCTTCTGACCAGAAAGTCATGGGGAACAACGCGATGGCCATGGGAATGGTCGGTATTACCGAGGGTGCCATTCCTTTTGCAGCGTCAAAACCACTGGTATTTATCCCTGCAAATGTTATTGGTTCGGCACTGGCTGGTTCTCTGGTCACGGCTTTTGGTGCCAGGTTCTACGGGGGACTCGGTTCTCCATTAGGGACATTTGTTGGTTACATCGAACAGCCGATGCCCTTCCTGCCCTGGATTGCCGCTATCGCTTGTGGTGTTCTTACCACGACTCTCCTCATTGGGTATGGACTAAAGAAAGCCCAAAAGAGAGAAAAAGCTGATGCTTAAAGAGTCCAGCATCGCCTTGGCTATTTGTGTTAAGTCCCGCGAAGGTTTATTTAACACAGTAAGTCATTTGGCGCTGGAAGCTGGCATCATTGTTGATGCTATTATTGATGCTAATGCATTTGTCACAGGTTTGTCTGACACAGAGCAGGTAGGCTCAACTGGTTTTATGGATGGCTTTGCCATACCTCACTGTAAAAGCTCAACAGTGATTGAGCCAACTGTTTTCTTTATTCGACTGCAGGAAGGCGTTGAATGGGGGCTGACAAGACTACAGCCAAAACTATCTTCTGTATGGCAATTCCTGACTCCGACAATGGTGAGCAAATGAAATGGCTCAGTAACTTATCCCGCAAGCTGGTTTATAAGGATTTCCGTGACCCGTTGCAGCGAGCTGTCTCTGTTCAGGATGTTATGACGAGTGTTAATCAGGTTATCGTTTAATAACTCTGCTGAACAGAGCGGACATTCACGCTCTATTCTTCCATTTTTTTCAAAAGATGTTTTACAAGCTGACACCAGTTAACGTCACAAATCTTTTAATTTCCCCTTTGTTTGACCACATTTCTTAAGGCCAAAATGATGTTTTTTGCTATTGATCTTGGAGGCACCTACGTTAAGTTTGGTGTACTGAATCAAGACAGTGAGATTCTCTTTAAAGATAAAGCCCCTACACCCAAAGGCTCCATTGAAGAGTTGTATACTCTGATCGACCGATTTTTTGAGCAAGCATCCAAACAGTATCAGATAGCGGGTATTGCCATCAGTTCACCCGGAGCTGTGACTGATTATGGTGTGGTGAAGGGAGTCAGTGCGATTCCATATATCCACGGACCCAATATTAAAGAGGATCTTGAAGCTCGCTACATATTGCCCGTCGTCATTGAGAATGATGCCAATTGTGCAGCACTTGCAGAAATCAGTGCTGGCAGTGCCAAAAACTATAAGGATGTACTGTTTGTCGTATGTGGAACTGGCATCGGTGGAGCCGTCATAAAGAATGGGCGTTTGCACAAAGGAGGGCATCAATTGTATGCCGGTGAATTTGGTATGGTTGTTCAGTATGACCATGACAGACAGAACGTTGTCTCTATGAGTGAGTTGGCATCCCCAGGTAATATGGTTACTCGCGTCTCCAGGGCCATTGATGAGCCATTAACTGGCGTCGATGTATTTCGAATGGCGGAAGAAGGTAATATCATCTGTCAGAAAGAAGTGAGTGCATTTTATATGCATCTTGTGACACTGCTCACAAACCTACAGTGCATTTATGATCCTCAGCTTATTGTTGTTTCAGGTGGTGTTACTGAAAGAGAGCAATTTCACTCAGAACTGTCAGATGCTCTTAATAAAATGAACCGGATCAGAAAATCTATAGCGATAGATACAAACGTTGTGATTGCTACATTCAGAAACGATGCAAACTTGATGGGCGCTGTATCGAATATGATCATCAAGCAAGATATGTGAAGCACCACCAAATAGGAGGCTTTCTCAGTTTTGGAGTCTGGGCTTTTACCAAGACTCCCATTTTTTACATCAATTTCACATTTATTATTTACAGGCTCGGTCAGATCGCCGGGTGCTGTATACATTGCATATTTCGCATTTATAGTTATCAGTAGGCATGTTGAACCTAAATTCATCAGTTGAGCCGAACACCACCGCCTCGTAATGGACGGTGTTTGACGTATAAGGCTCAAGAGCTTTTTGGCTTTAGCTGGAGTTTAGAAGAACAAACGGCGTAATAACCTGACCTTTCTTTAAGAATTTCGATACTGACCTGGTTAAAATACGACACCAAATTTCATCTGAAGTTAACTGCGCCGCAATCTTTTTTATTGAATCGAAAAAAAAACAGAGTTCTCTCTGCATTTCCTTGATTTTATTCATTAGTGTATGCTGGCTTGTCAATGTTATTTTTTTTTGCCGACCACTTTCTGTTAACTTTCCAATGGCACTCATTAATAGTGGTCTGCTGGTGATAGATTCTTTGTGTGAATCTGGATTGCTCAATCTAACAAATAAAGTCCACCAGTTATAAGCCAATGTAACCATTCTTGATATGAGTCGGCAACGTTTAATATCTTGCGTCGTATAGCCACCCCAACCCCACTGATTTTTTATTTCATCAAAATTATTTTCACAGTCAGCCCGATCTCTGTAATGATCAATGATTGTAATCACACCATCATCAAGACTACTTACTAACACTGAGTACTCAAACAGTTTGATATTTTCAGGGCCTTCGAGAAAGGCTATTTCTTTCTGCTTTTTCTTATTTTCTTTTTCCAGTAACAAAGCATCTCCCGGCAATCTTCGACGAACGATAATGATTCGTCTGGGTTTCACCCAGCCATCCAGTTTTAATTCGGACTCCTTGCCTTCCCAGTATCTGTCGCAGCGCGTCCATCCTCCGCTACAGTGCGCATGGTAGAAGGCTTTCTTCACATTAGCTGTCTTTTTCATCTTGAATAGATAGTCGCATCCAGCCTGCTCAAGCTCTGTCATGACTCGATCGGTTCCCCAATCACAATCACCCCGAATAAATTCAGGCCAGCACGTTTTTGGAAGGCGTTCCAATAAGTTCATTAACCCCGGTAATGAATATTTACTATTCGTTTGGTTACCAGGTTGTACCTCAACTTCAAGGACTAATTTTAAATTAGCCATCATGTAAGTATGGTAAGTATGTGAAGGTCGTCCCCGTTTATGAGGATTATAGCCTTGTTCAGCCCCTTCCTGATTACCATAAATGGTTTTTATTGTAACATCGACATCCATTATCCAAGGTAGTTGTAATAAAGGTTCGTAGCATTCCTGCAAATGATGCTGCATCCATTTAACACCTTTTTTCTCATCTATTTTAAGTAGTCCTCGCCTGGCTGAATCATCACTGACTACTTTTGTCATACCCAGTAATTTCGGATTAATGCCATCACCGACCAGTGTTCCAATATTGGCATAACGTTTATGGCCTGAAAGAATTGAAAGAAACAGTGAACCCAATACATTCACTTTTTTGGGTGCATTATTACTTTTGTAAGTCAGAGGGCAATCATCAACCCATGGTTCAAATCGACAACCTGTCTTTAAAAACTGTATAAAAAAAGCAAGCTGTCCCATGGGTGTCACCGATGCGCCAGGTTCCCATTCAACCTGAACTTTACCTTCAAAAGTGTCCACTTCAAGCGTTGCTGTTGCGACCTGTTTACTGAGTTCGTTGCGTTCACCCTTTGGGTGAACCGGTTTTGGTGATAGAACCATGCTGTAACCCTCTCAACACAATGGGTTGTAGTTTAGCTGGTATTTTTAACTGAGGATTTTAGGTTGAAACCTCATCCTGTAGAGTCAGAGTCGATCGTTTCTGTCAACGCTAGTCCATTCCACCCGGCCATGCTCGAAAGTTGTCCGATTATTACACTGCACTATCCGGCATATGCAACACACACCTTAAGGGTTATAGAATCGTCAACATGCTTTCAGGCTTTCGTCTTTTCATAACACCCCTTTTGGGTGACTGTAGTCAATAGTTATAAGTCTACTTGCGTAAGGCTTTCAGTGGAGGCAGTGATTTCAACTGAGGAATTCAGGTTGATGCTGTCCCTCGGATGGTTTTTACCTTATTAACTCAAGGCAGGTCGCTTCGCGGCGGCTTTTTGCCCTGTACAGCACTCTAACACCTGAGAAATCCTCCACACTCCCATTCGTCTATCCTTCTCACCTGTCATATTCAGAACAGCAAAGGATAGAGCCATGAAAAGTCTGCTTTTCCACGTACTGCTCTTCGTATCGTTCGTCTGTCTGGCTGATTCGCAGGCTTACAGCGTTATCGTTGAGATTAAAGAGAATGGGGGTTCACCAAACCGGAATTTCTCTATAAAGCCTGAGCAGCCCGCATTATCTGCAATGCAAACCATGGAGCCATTCCCGGACAAGACGACAGAATTTACCAGCACAAATGGCTATTCAGAACCAGGCACGCCACCAGATGACAAATCCTGTAAGCCAAGGGGGCGATGGGAAAGACAGACAACCGTGTTCGAGTGGGAGTGGGTTTGGTGGCAGCCGTTCTATGCCACCACCGAAGTCGTCGGCTACAAACTGCTTCTGTCACTTGCGGACGACTCGCTATCCCCCCAGTCATGGATACCTTTGGTAGCAACCGTTGTCGCAGGCTGGTTGTCCACAACTTACTGGAACCCGGAAGCCCCAATGTTTACTCAACTGGATCAACAGGAGATTCATGCCAATCATGAATTGCAAATCATCACACTGGCAGGAGGAGCCTCAAACACGGAATGCAACACTCACAATGTGACAGGTAGCGGCTCAAACAGCCAGGGGTCGCGCCCCCCAGGCTTTGATTTTCGACACGCCGCTACCTGGGTAAATAACGGGGGGGATAAACCCGATGAGCCCCGGCATAGCATAAGTCGAATTGTCCACTGTTCGATCTGTAATGGTCCTTGTGAACTACGACCCGACCCGCCAGATGGCCTCAATTCGCAAGAGCAACCTTTACTTTTAACGACCCGCTGCGATCCTGGCCTGGATGGCTCTTTCAGCTGTAGCGTACAAACAGGAGGGCATAAACCTAACCCACACTCACTCAACATGCACCCTGTCAGACCTGATACCGTTTTATCTGTAGCAGATAGTACTACTACCCAAACGCTGGAAAACGCTCCACCTGCAACCTCAGGCTCCCAATATCCTTACACCTGCCCCTACGAAGGCTGCGACAGGCAATTCAAAAGGAGATCAGGCCTGACAGTACACCTGCGCACCCACACCGGTGAGAAGCCCTATAAGTGCAAACAGTGCAGCAAGTGTTTTAGCCAACTGGGGGGCTTGAATGCACACACACGCACCCACACCGGTGAGAGGCCCTATGAGTGCAAACAGTGCGGCAAGTGTTTTAGCCAACCGGGGAGCTTTAATGCACACACACGCACCCACACCGGTGAGAAGCCCTATAAGTGCGAACAGTGCGGCAATTGTTTTAGACAACTGGGGCACTTGAAACAACACGAGCGCATCCACACCGGTGAGAAGCCCTATAAGTGCAAACAGTGCGGCAATTGTTTTAGACAACTGGGGCACTTGAAACAACATATGGCGGTACACGAAGGTCCAGAGCCTGAAGACGGCAACAACGTTAATAATAATGATGATGAACAATCGTGTGACGCACCAGCTTCCAGCCAGTAAGCCTTGCCATGCGCCTCCCAACCCGGCTCAAAGCACTCTTCCAGAAGGGAGAGGCATGGTGGCGCTTTTACCAAAAGCACAAACACCGCATCCGCCCCGCCATCGTCGATAACGTCATCAAAATGCTCAGCTGTGGTCTGACCGTTCGTGGCTATGCGGTGTTCCAGTGCATTAGCCCAAAATGCACTCACCAGAAGAAAATCTGCTTCAGTTGCAATAGCCGGTTCTGCCCTACCTGCGGCAAGAAGCTCACGGACCAGTGGATAGAGCAACAGAAAGCTATTCTTCCGGATACCCAATGGCAACACATCACCTTCACCATGCCTTCGGAGCTTTGGGAGCTGTTCCGTTATAACCGTCATTTATTGGGAAAGCCCAGCGCGCTGGCTGCGAAAGTTGTGATGAAGCTCTCTGGAAAGAAAGGGGTCTTACCCGGCATCTTTACGGCACTGCATACGTTTGGGCGTGACCTGAAGTGGAATGTTCACGTCCATCTGTCCATCACCAGCGGCGGGTTAACCGATGACAAAAAGGCATGGAAGGAAATCTTCTTTAGCAAGCAGGTATTGATGCCCATGTGGCGGTACGAAATCATCAACCTACTTCGACAGGCATTCATCCGGGGTGAGCTGGAATTACCGAAATCCCTTAAAAAAGCCGATGCCAGCAAAACGATCTTTAACCGCTGGCTCGATACTCACTATAAGAAACCGTGGATCGTTCACTTTGCCAAGCCCAGTAAAAATCACCACCGTAACATCAAGTACCTGGGTCGTTACCTGAAGCGTCCTGCGCTCTCCATGAGTCCACTGAAGCACTGCGACGGCAAGGAGGTGATATTCATCTACCTGAATCACGCGACCAAACAGTATTTGCGTTTCACCAGTGGCGTGGAGAACTTCATCAAACGGCTGGTACAGCACATTCCGGACAAAGGCTTCCGAATGATTCGTTATTACGGGTTCCTTGCCACCAGGGTTCGGTCAAAGCTGCTGCCAAAGGTATATGACCTTCTGGATCAACCAGAAAGAAAGGCGATCCCAATCCGTTTCCCGGCGTTGATGAAGAACAGCTTCGGAGTTGATCCTCTGGAATGTATCCTGTGCAAATCCAGGATGGTACTAACCGGGATAGTGCCGGGAAAACACTGGCGGAGCTTCACCTGTGCCATGAAAGGCTAGCTCTTGGCAGGCCGTTAGCGCTGGCGTGACAGGATAGTTGCATCTGAACGAAACAGGGGCAGTGAAAAGCTCTGAATTTATCTCGCATTTTCTACTTTTTGCGGTGCTGGTACAGAGCAACCAAGACCTTATTGGAAAAATAATCCTGATTTATACGTCAGTAGGTTATCTATCAGTGTTTTGAAATTCCTATACATCAAGTTACGCAGTGCTACCACATAGTGCTACCACATAGTGCTACCACATAGTGCTTCCACATATAGTGTCCATTCCATTGGGCAAATTACTACCTGTTGTGATGGATGGTAGTGAAGTGCGTAACTTCAGTTATTAATACCAATGATCTGTTATAACGACAATTTACACTAACAATCTGAACGCCAGCACTGCGTTCAACATTCACTTTTCAACACGCTCAGGGCCAATATTGCACAGTAGGCATCAGAAAGTGATTTTTGAGGCAGCGCCGAATCGCCTTTATCGGCTATTACGTGTTTTCTTTGTTATTCGTCTCAAGTGCCTCACCCGTCTCTTCACAGTATTGATCCACTCGAAATTCGTACCACATGACATTGATGATACCGAAAGCACAGGCCAGTAACACACCCAATATCCAGGCAAAATACCACATCAGTTTAGTCTCCCTTCAGCTTTCCTTAATAGGCATGGGTATTCTTGGCAATATCTTCAGCACGAACACGCCCCCACATCTTATAGAAACACCAGGTAGTGTACCCAATAATCAGTGGCACAAAGATAAAGGCAATAATCGTCATTATACCAAGGGTCAGGTGGCTCGATACTGCATCCCATACGGTCAGGCTGGCATTGGGCATGCTTCTTGATGGCATGACAAAAGGAAACAGAGAAAAACCAGCAGTCATAATAATGCCCGCCTGCGCCAGGCTGGAGCTTATAAAGGTCAAAACGTGGAAACGGCTGGTTGCTAGTAACAGAACACCGAGTAAACCCAAAAAACCCAGTACAGGCGCTATCAGCATCCATGGAAATTGAGTGTAGTTGCTAATCCAGCGACCGCTTCCAACAACGACAACTGTTTTACTCAATGGTGTGGCAGACGCGTTTGGATCAATGGCGCTGGTAATCTCAAACCCGGGCATACCAGCAACCCACACACCGGCAATAGCAAAGGTGATAATGGTAACAACCGCCAGAAGTCGTGCCACTTTAGCCGCACGTTCCTGAACGGGTGCTCCTGAGCGCAATGCCTGCCAGCTGGCACCTTGCATACTGATCATAGCTAAACTGACGAAACCACACAAAAAACCAAAAGGGTTGAGTAAGTCAAAGAAACTGTCGGTAAATTGAGAACGCATCAGCTCATCAAATTCAAAGCCAAATCCCTGGAATAGATTGCCAAAAGCCACACCAAAGATTAATGAGGGCACCGCTCCACTGGCAAACAACCCCCAGTCACAGGCATTACGCCAGCGCGGGTTGTCGATTTTTGCTCGATAATCCAGCGCCATAGGACGTATCAACAAGGCAAACAACGTCAGGATCATTGCCCAGTAAAAGCCGGAAAAAGCAGTGGCATAGACCATGGGCCAAGCGGCAAACAGAGCACCTCCAGCTGTGATCAGCCACACCTGATTGCCGTCCCAGTGTGGAGCAATGGCATTGATCATGATGCGGCGATCATTATTGGTTTTAGCCATGACCGGTAGCAGGTTGGCGGTACCAATATCAAAACCGTCCGTAATGACAAAGCCTATCAGCAGCACACCAATCAGCACCCACCAGATCAACTTAAGTACTTCATAGTCCACTGTCATGGGTTTTCTCCTTATTGACTGTCCAGAACGGCTGTACCCAGCATGGCTGTACCCGGGGCTGCTGTACTGCTCTTCGATGACTGCTGCTCGAAATGATAGCGTCCTGTTTTCAGGCTGCTAGGCCCTTTTCTAGCGAACTTAAACATGAGCCAGACTTCAATCACTGCAAAGACTGTATAAAATAAGGCAAAACCACCAATGCTCAGGTAGAGATCCGTCACAGTCCTGCTGGAGGCCGACAGGTAAGTGGGTAAAATACCTGAAATAGTCCATGGCTGACGGCCAAACTCTGCCACAAACCAACCCATCTCACTGGCAATAAAAGGGAGAGGAATCGCCAACACACACAGTTTAAGAAATAGAGGACTTTTGTGCTCGTTGCGCCGTGCCGTTTTGTAGAAGGCAGTGGCAAGGAGTAATAACATCAATACACCGCAACCCACCATAATACGGAAGGAAAAGAACAGCGGCCATACGGTGGGAATAGTGTCTTCGGCGGCTTGTTTGATTTGCGCCTTACTGACCTTAGTCACATCATCGGTGTAACGCGTCAGCAAATAGCCATAACCCAGATCATCAGAAACCCGGCTGAAAGCCTGACGGTTTTCAGGAGTATCCTGACCATTTTTCAATTTATCCAGCAGCTCAACCGCTCGAATACCATTGCGGATACGCTCTTCTTTGATTTGAATAAGATCCTTGATACCCAGAACTTGCTGATCCAGAGAGCGAGTGGTAAAAAGGCCGGTCAAATAGGGTATTTTAACGGCGTAGTTTGTACGTTGCTCTTCCTGGTTGGGAAACCCGAATACTGTAAAGGCGGCAGGTGCGGGTTCTGTATTCCATTCAGCCTCAATAGCGGCGAGCTTTACTTCCTGAACATCACCAAGCCTGTAACCCGATTCGTCACCTAGCAGCAGGGTCGACAGGATAGCAGCCATACCAAAGCCTGCGGCCACGGCAAAAGAACGGCGGGCAAAGGGAATATCCCGTTTTTTCAGCAAATACCAGGCACTGATGCCCATGACGAATATAGCCCCCGTGGTATAACCTGCAGCCGCGGTATGAATGAATTTAACCTGGGCTACCGGGTTGAAAAAGACATCCGCAAAGCTGGTCATTTCCATGCGCATGGTTTCAAAATTGAATTCTGCACCCACAGGGTTTTGCATCCAGGCATTAGCCACCAGAATCCACATGGCAGACAGATTGGTTCCAATGGCCATGAGCCAGGTACAGACCAGGTGCTGGACTTTGCTCAGGCGATCCCAGCCGAAGAAGAACATACCCACGAAGGTGGATTCAAGGAAAAAGGCAGAGAGGGCTTCAATGGCCAGTGGCGCACCGAAAACATCGCCAACATAGTGAGAATAATATGACCAGTTGGTACCAAACTGAAACTCCATGGTGAGACCTGTCGCAACACCCAGGGCAAAGTTAATGGCAAAGAGTTTACCCCAGAATCGGGTCATATCTTTGTAAACCTGCTTAGCAGTCATTACATAGACAGACTCCATAATTGCCAACATGAACGTCATGCCGATAGTCAGTGGAACAAACAGGAAGTGGTAGAGCGCTGTCATAGCAAACTGAAAGCGCGATAGATCAATGACTTCTTCCAGGATCATAAGCCCCTCGAAAATCAGAAGGTAAGTAACTGCTATTTGCCGGTGTAAGTACACCTTCTGCCTACTTATATACGAAACTCAATGAGAATCCGATCACCTGTTCAGGTTACCAGATATCTTTCTACTAAATGTGCAGAATTCAACTCACTGTTGACAGCAGCCATAAATTATGGCGACACAGAGCCTAAGAGGTATGCGGTGTTGTTTTAATAAGAAATAATACAAGTAAAATTACCAGTAAAACCCGCAGTTGTTTATACCACAATGTATAAGAAAGAACAACGTTCTGCAGGCATTATTACTTATGCCAACGGGTTATTCCTGCCAGGCATCGGTTTCCATCCAGTAGAATATCCCGTTTTTGGTTCCCATTTTATTCATCGCCAGAAATACAGGAAATGACACCCATCAGCCAGCGAAAAGGAGACTTGGGACTGCGTTATAAAATTGCACTGGAGCTTGCGAGATTGACCGTTTTATACCAATCACCTTTGAACATCTTTGAAAACATACGCTTTTTCAGGTACAGTTTGGAAGAAAAATAACAAGGTAAAACACAATGGACATTATCATTCTTTCTTTAGCGCTCATCATTCCCTCTCTGTATGGCTTTAGTCTATTAGCAGGGCTGTTGAGAGACCGCCAATAGTTACAAATAGTTACAAATAGTTATAGTGAAAGGTGAAACAGGTTCTGCCCTGTTCACTTTTTTGTTAATGGGGCAGGTCGCTGCTGTTTGCAGGCACCTCTCAAGATCGAACAGCACCTGAACTACCGAGGACATCACGCCATACTTCAGGATCACCCACCTGCTTTCTGACCGAAGTCGCATTGATCATATAACCTGGCCGGCCTGTATTGATGGCTTGTATTTCATGATTGCCACTATTGAGCAGGATGTGATGAAATAACTGCCTTTCACTGTCAGTTAATGGCTCATCAGGTTCTGGCACTTTGCAGTTACCACTGCGCTCAATTTGGGCAATCAATAACTTTACCTGCGCATCAAGCATTCCTGTGCGGTCTTTGCCACTTTTGCAGTTGTAGAGGGGGATACCATTGATAAGGTATGTTAATAACAATAGCCGGGCGGACATCTTGTAGGCATTCACGCCCTCTTTCCTGTGTTTCCCCGACTCGAATATTTCCCTGACCTGACTGCCTAGCTGACTGACGATAGAGGTGGTTCTATTGATGGATTCATATGCTTTCTGTTTGTTGTCAGCATGGCTTCCAAGCACCTCTGCCCTATCAGTCTGACCTGCAATTCGACACCTGTCTGCATCATCACGCAAGCTCTGAACCTCTTGCTGTAACTGACCCATAAGCTGTTTTTGTTTCAAAAGAAAGTCATTGATCCACCCGCCAAGCACCTCAGGATTATTGTCAATATCGCCTGTTAACTGTGTCAGTGCCTTGTGGTTATAAGCATCTGATGTTTTCCACCCCCCTGTGATACCTGATAGTTTATGATCAACCGCCACTTTATTAACACCAAAGTTAAAGCACAGAATATTCAGATCAATGTTCAGGGTTTTATCGCTTCCATCAGCCCCCTTAACGGTGAATGACAAGGGGCTTTCCTGAGCGAGCGCCTCAAAGGCTCCAATCTGCTCTTTAACCATCTTCGCTTCAATAGCGTGACCGAATAACTTTACCATCCACGGAGGTGTCGGGGTAAGCTGCGATACAGAAACAAGGTTAAGGGGTATCGCTTTTTCCGGGTTTTGCTCCCATTGCCTGATCAAATCAGGCTTGAGAGTCAAAGCAGCCAGTACAGACTGCTTTGCTCGAATCTTTGCTGCCGCCTCTCTGTCTTTTTGACCCTTAATACCGAAGGCACCATGGGTGCCATGCCTGACACCAGCCCAAAGGCAATCATCTCCTTTTGAAAAAGTGGACGTCCACAGATTAACCGCATGCTGATCGGCATCGGTTGTAGCCGAGCAAATACCGCCTCCTGAGAGCGCCGGAAACAAAGCCTGCGTTTTTTCAGTACCATCAACCGATAAAACGAGCCTGGCCGCGGGACACTGTTCGCTCACCATGGGGCTATTGCCGTCAGTAAAGGATGAACGAACGGTTTGCCAGGGTTGCTGGTTGGTTTTCTCAATAAAGCGTAACTTGAATTCCGAAAGAAGGCCCTTCTTATCCAATGAATGCATAATACCATCAGCTTTTGCAGCATCTAACAGCTGCTTTACCAACTGACTATTCATTTTTTTTATTCGGACAATTTTTCGAGGGTCTGTTTCTGGCTGATGAGCGTCATTCTTTCCATTTTCAGCTAACAACTCATCGCGCTTGTGAGAGAGTGCCTGTTTTAACTGTATCAGTTGCGGTCCCGGGGCCGGGGATTTCATAGCATTAATGGTATCAATCGCAAACGACAGTTTATTGATTTCCAGCTGGTTCAGACCTCCCTTACTGATAGCGCTTAGCCACTGTCCCTGCTCCAGACGAGCATTTTTTGCATGGGTTAAAGCTTCTGAAACGGATCTTGTTTTAATATCATTTTCTTTGCTTTGTGATCCAAACAGGTGACGAAAAAAAGAAGCAGGGTGGGCAGAGTGGGAAATTTGTCTTTCTTTACCATTGACTTTTGCAAGCGTTGTCGTCTTTTCTCCAACAGAAGCATTTGTATCAGGTTTATCTGTGGGGATCAGATTGTTTTCCGGATTCACCAGTTTCATGATGATCAGCCATTTTTTATCAGTATCTTTTCATCGTAGACAAAACACTATGGATAATCCATAGGGTGGGTATTCTATTTCAGGCGACACTCCAATAGTCTGGTAATGCTCAAACCTCGCCACTGCCTCCATTATGTGATTGGTGTGAGTGGTGTGAGTGGGTGCGTTTCAGATCCAGAAGTGGAGTAATGGCGGTAAACCCCAAGGCTGCCGGGGCTGCCTGCCAGGATACCAACCTGATAATCCTGACCACTTTAGCAGGAATCAGGAACAGTCATGTCAGGTCTGAACGACTACCGTTCAATACCAGGAAACATTCGCTTAAGTCAGTGCTATGGCTGTTTTTAGACGCATTTATCATAACCAGAGTAGACGCAAAACGGTTAAGATAACCTCTGAGGCTGCTTATTAGACAGATGACAGGTAAGCTGTAGAATTTTTTGCGAAAATTCACTGACACTCTCCCAATCCGTATATTCTATGGTTTGCTCACCCTTTGTCGGACCACCCGTCATCTTCATAATGCATTGAATTAACAAGCGGTCCAGTAAGCCATATTGACTGTAACATAAAGCACCGGCAAACACTTCAGCCGCATCAGGTTCCCATGCAGTCTGCTTAAGGTATTTTTTAGCATAAGGGTTAGTATTGATTGTCGAACGATGTGGCTTTCTCGCCGTCAGGTTTACGGAAAAAAAGAAGCTGGTCATGGCATTGAGTTGCCGGGCATGTGCCTCGACAAACTGCCGGAAAAGTGCAGGGTGTTTACCGTAACGCACTGGACACCCCAGTACCACGGCGTCCCACTGTGTCAGAGAAAAGGCATTGGGCAAATCAGCAATACTGTACGTTGATACGTCATGCTTCGGTTGATTCAGCAGTGCCGCCAGTTTTTCGGTGATATGACGGGTT
The DNA here is from genome assembly GCA_965232215.1 of Endozoicomonadaceae bacterium. Classification (GTDB taxonomy): domain Bacteria; phylum Pseudomonadota; class Gammaproteobacteria; order Pseudomonadales; family Endozoicomonadaceae; genus Endonucleibacter. Next base: position 1,411,191 of record CBDDPF010000013.1, on the reverse strand, counting down.
TGCCCATCAACGCTCAGATACAGAAGCGTAATCCTGGCCATCAATATATACTCTCTTTCTATCCCCTCACAGACAAAAAGCATCATGTCTACCAACATCACGCAACACTTGGATCAACTACGCACCCAAAATCCCCTGGTGCATAATATCACCAATGACGTTGTTACCAACACAACGGCCAATGCTTTGCTGGCAATTGGCGCATCGCCTGTCATGGCTCACGCGTCGGATGAAGTTGCTGATATGGTGGCACTGGCTGACGCGCTGGTGATAAACACCGGCACAATTACCCGTGCTCGTCTTGAAAGTATGATCATAGCAGTAGACACTGCCAGTCGCCTGAAAAAACCCTGGGTACTGGACCCCGTTGGCATAGGGGCTACCCCCTTCAGACTCCAGACCAACCTGAAGCTTCTTGGCTACAAACCTTCAGCCATCAGAGGGAATGCCTCTGAAATTATTTCCCTGTGTACAGGCAAACCCTCTGGCAAGGGCGTCGATAGCAAACAGTCCAGCGAGTCAACCATCGTATTTTTGCAGGAAAAAGCCAGAGCAATGGGTGCCACTATTGCTGTTACAGGTGCGACGGATATCATCACCAATGGCAGACAAATCGCTCGCCTGCACAATGGAGACCCCATGATGACAGCGGTAACAGGCACAGGTTGCACGGCAACAGCCATAATCGGGGCATTTTTAGCGGTGTGCCCGCCCTGGGATGCCTGTGTAGCCGCACTTTCATGTCTCGGTATTGCCGGTGAGCTTGCTGCCAGTAACAGTAATGGCCCTGGTTCATTGCAGCCTAACCTTCTTGACCAACTTTACCAGTTAAGTGCATCAACGATTGAACAATGCCTGAAACTGGAAATCTGAGCTTTCTGTATTCATTCGACTAACGTCACAGGTATCCCATACCAATGCCCTTTTCTACCTTTTCCAGTGCCAATGGCAATGGTCTTTTCTAACGACGGTAATACCCATGGCAAGCTGGACGACAAAACAAGGCGACAAGGCGGAATGACGAGTAAAGCCAGCTATTTCCAGGCATTTCAACGCAGAACTGGCGTTCAGATTGCCAGCGTAAAGCGCAGTTAGAAAAGACGATGGGTATAAGTCCGATAAACGATCCGTTACCAGGGCTAACCCACCTGTTACTGCCCCATTATGAAAAGTGCGGTGTAATAAGCAGCAACAAAAGTCAACGAATGACCGAGGCGTCGCCTATGAAAAAAACGATACTGGTGCTATCACTGGTTGTTTCACTCATTACTCTATTACCTGTACAGGCGGATTCTGGTTCAATGCTGAACACAGGAACAGCACGTGTAACCATGGTCATTCCGTTTTATGGGTCAATCACCGGCCTGAACCCTATTGTGCTTGCTACCAGGTTCATTAATAAAGACACCATTGAGTTATCCGGGTCAGGGACTTTCCAGCTGGAAACCAACGCTCAAGCCAGAGTAACTGTTGCCGCCAATCATCCCGATTTATCCACTGAGCAGACTATAAAGATCCAGTATTTTTTAGAGGGAAAAGGCCCATCATTTAAAACGGCAGCCAATAAAACCCATAAAGGCACCCATACGCTTGCAATTTACGCACGCGCACCGGTAAAAGCATTGGATCGTGCCAGCACATACAGCAATCAGTTCACCCTGACCGTGTCAGGGCAATAACACCACAGGTCTGTTATGCCAAGCTGTTCCCTGACGTTTAATGAATGCCAGAGAAACCTCAGTGAAACCTCAGTGAAACCAAAAAAGAGAGGGTATCAGCAGACACCGTGGGATGTGTTATCCTTTCTGAACACATTGCCAGCCCCACTGGACAGTGCTTTGATGCTTTGATGAATGTCCTGTAATAACTTATCCGCTAAATCCCGGCTAAAGTTTTCTTTAACGACCATGCGCAGCACTGAAATACTATTGGCGTTAGCCGGCAGCGTGTAAGCAGGAATGATCCAGCCAAATCGTCGTAACAACTCTGAAAGGTCAAACACGGTATAACGGCTCTCATCCTGTAAACGAACCACAACGACGGGTAAAAACTCCACATCGGTGAGTAGTTCAAAATCTCCCTGTTCCATGAGTTTTTTTTCCAGGTAGCTGGCATTGGTCATAATTTGATCCATGATACGCTGGTAGCCGTCCTTACCCAGGCGTAAAAACTGGTAATATTGCACCAGAAGCATGGCACTGGAACGGGAAAAGTTAAGGCTATAGTTTTTCATTTCTCCGCCCAGATAGTTGATGTTGAACGGTAGCCCTTCATGTAACACCTGTTTATCACGAAAAATGACTGAACCCAGCCCGGCATAGACAAGACCGAATTTATGATTGGACACATTGATGGAGCGTACCTGCTCAAGGCGGAAATCCCATGGGAACTCAGGTGCAACAAAGGGCAGAATAAAACCGCCACTGGCGGCGTCAACGTGGATAGGAATATCCTGCCCGGTACGGTGTTTGTGCTGAATCAGCTTTTCATTAATCTGGACGATATCATCCATTTGACCCGTAAATGTGGTGCCAATCACTGCACCCGCTGCGATGGTGTTCTCATCAATAGTATCAAGTACATCCTCACCATTAATGGTGTAGCGGTCAGGCCGAAGGGGAATGCAGCGCATCTCAACATCAAAATACCGTGCAAATTTTTCCCAGCAGGTGTGTACATCTGCTCCAAATACAATATTGGGGCGACTGTCATCCAGCCCCTGGGCCTTTCTCTTCGTTCGCCAGTTCCATTTATGAGTGAGCAGAGCCAGCATAATGGCCTCAGATGAGCCAACGGTGGAAAAGCCGGGGGATTCCTCATTGTCAGGGGCGTTAAACAGTGAAGCCTGCATGCGTATAATGCGTTGCTCAATGACATGGAGCTGAGGATATTCATCCTGGTCCACCAAATTACGGGTAGCGCCATGTATAAAGAGATTTTCAGCTTCGGGTTCCATCCAGGTGCTGACAAAGCTGGCCAGGTTTAATGACGGGTTACCGTCCAGGTTAAGCTCATCCATAACGATACGGTAGGCCGTTTCAGGTGGCAGGGATCTGTCGGGGAGCCGGTGCTTTGGGATACTTTCGCTACACCAGCGGCTGCCATAGGTCGGTGTCAAGGTATCTTCACTCATTATGGTTACCTTGCAGGGATTAATTCATCAACAAGAGTATGTATATATAGCAGGAGATCCTATGACCTGAGTGAGAAATAAGCCTGCGAAGGCAGCGATCACTGTCGTGGTGGCTTTCTCCTTCGCAGGCATGACGGACGCGGTGAGTCTTTTCTGAAATGCAGCCACCGAGCCGGTTTCTGAACATTCAGTGATGAATTTTTGCTTTATACCAATGGATGCGTCTAACTCCCCATTACGCTGGCAATCTGAACGTCAACCCTGCGTTGAAAAGCCCTGCGATAGCAGACTTTACTCGTCGCCTTTACTGTTCTGTCGTCCAGTCTGTCATACTCCCTACGGTAGTTAGAGAAAAGACCATGGGTATTATCTACCGTTTCTCTTGATGCTTGCTACCCACAGCCCCTTTAAAAGGGAAAGGGCTGCTAATCCAGCTGCGCCATCACTTCCGCTGGAATATCTGCATTCGTGTAAACATTTTGCACATCGTCAAGATCTTCCAGGCGATCCACCAGTTTCATGATTTTTTCTGCACCATCAAGATCCAGGGCTACCTGCGTTGCTGCAATCATGGCGACGTCTCCTCCCGCAGGTTTCAGGCCAGCAGCTTCCAGGGCGTCTTTCACCGACATAAGCTCCGTCCACTGTGTCAGCACTTCAACGGAACCATCATCGTTACTGATCACATCTTCAGCACCGGCTTCCAGAGCGGCTTCCATGATGACATCTTCATCAGCACCTTCTTCAAAATAGATCTGACCTTTTTTGCTGAACAGGTAAGCTACAGAGCCATCAGTACCCAGATTACCACCGTGCTTTGAAAAAGCATGCCGTACTTCAGCAACGGTACGGTTGCGGTTATCGGTCAGGCATTCAACCAGGATAGCAATGCCACCGCTACCATAGCCTTCATAAACCACCACTTCCATAGTAGTGTCTTCACCACCACCGGCGCCACGGGCTATAGCTCGGTTAATGGTATCACGGGTCATGTTCGCCCCGAGAGCCTTGTCAACAATGGCACGCAGGCTGGGGTTATCATCAACACTCCCTCCCCCCTGCCTGGCAGCTACAACCAGCTCACGAATAATTTTTGTGAAAATCTTACCGCGCCTGGCATCCTGCGCTGCCTTGCGGTGCTTGATATTGGCCCATTTACTGTGACCTGCCATGGAAACAACCTCTTTCTGGTTCACCAGCGCGGCATACGCTGGTGAGATTGCTACGGATTAATCAGTGACTGGTTGCCGATGTCGGGTCGCGACGAATACGCAGGTTCAAATCCCGCAGCTGAGTGGCATCCACCTGCCCCGGTGCCTGTGTCAGCATGCAGCTGGCAGACTGGGTTTTTGGGAAAGCAATCACTTCACGGATATTGTCGGTACCGCACAACAGCATCACCAGCCGGTCCAGACCGAATGCCAGGCCACCGTGTGGTGGAGCACCAAACTTCAGGGCATCAAGTAAGAAGCCAAATTTTTCCTGCTGTTCAGCTTCATCAATATTGAGCACACGAAATACCGCTTTCTGCATAGCCTGCTGGTGAATACGGACAGAACCACCACCGACTTCGTAACCATTCAATACCATGTCATAGGCACGAGACAGCGCTTCCAGCGGCCTGGCTTCCAGCGTTTCCGGTGTGCAGGTGGGTGCTGTGAACGGGTGGTGTAACGCAGTGATATTCCCTTTGTCGTCAGCTTCAAACATGGGGAAATCGGTGACCCACAGGGGAGCCCACTCTTTGGTATAAAGGTTGAGGTCAGCGCCGATCTTGCAGCGCAATGCCCCCAGCGCTTCATTGACAGTGCTGGCTTTATCAGCACCAAAGAAGACAATATCGCCATTTTGCGCACCCACACGTTCCATGATTTGCATGCTAACGTCATCACCCAGGAACTTGATGATGGGAGACTGCAGCCCATTGGCACCATTTTCCAGGGCATTGACTTTTATCCAGGCCAGCCCCTTGGCACCGTAAATAGCCACAAACTTCGTGTACTCATCAATCTGCTTACGGCTCAGCTCAGCACCACCGGGGACCTTCAGGGCAGCCACCCGGCCTCGTGGATCTTCTGCCGGGCCTTTGAACACGTTAAAGTCAACACTGGCCATCAAGTCTGCTACATCCATCAGTTCCAGGGGGATACGCAGGTCAGGTTTATCGGAGCCATAACGACGCATGGTTTCAGCAAATGTCATGTGGGGGAAATCACCCAACTCAACACCTTTTACCACTTTCAGTAGTTTTTTCACCAACCCTTCCGCCAGTCCCATGATCTGCTCTTCTTCCATAAAAGAGGCTTCCATGTCAATCTGGGTAAATTCAGGCTGGCGGTCAGCACGCAGGTCTTCATCACGGAAGCACTTAACAATCTGATAATAACGGTCAAAGCCAGATACCATCAACAGCTGCTTGAATAGCTGTGGCGATTGCGGTAAGGCAAAGAAAGAACCGGCACAGGTGCGGCTGGGCACGAGGTAATCACGGGCGCCTTCTGGTGTTGCACGAGTGAGTACAGGTGTTTCAATATCGAGAAATCCGTGGTCATCCATATAGTGACGGACTGTACGGGTTATCTTGCTGCGGAGAATCAGTTTTTCCTGTATTTCCGGGCGACGAAGATCCATATAGCGGTACTTCAGACGAACGTCTTCACCCACATCGGTGTATTCGTCAATCTGGAAAGGTGGCGTCGGTGTGCTGTTAAGAATCGTCAGCTGCTGTCCAAGCACTTCAATATCACCGGTGCTCATAGTGGGATTGACGGTACCTTCCGGGCGAGGGCGGACTTTACCGGTGACTTTCAGTACGTATTCGCTGCGGGCTTTATCAGCCAGGGCAAAGGCTTCTTCCGTATCCGGATCAACGACAACCTGAGTGATGCCTTCCCGATCACGCAGATCCAGGAAAATAACGCCTCCGTGATCACGACGGCGATGCACCCAACCACAAAGGGTGACCTCCTGCCCGTCATGGGAAAGGTTCAGTTCGCCGCAATAATGGCTGCGCATAATATACCTCAAAACAAGGAAAAAATGGATGTCCAGCACCCCTGAAAAAGGGCTGCTGGTTCTTTAGCCGACCGGTTGACGCACTCATGCTGCCACTGTCAGCGCTGCTACTTTTTGTCGGACAGTGATTGTCACTGGACGCAAGGCTCTTCTTTTTACCACCTTTAAAATTCGTTTCATACCAGTCACTGCCTTTTAACCCAAATACAGGAGGGCATTTAACCGTTTTTTCAGAGCAGGATCACCGCAGTGGCCATACTGATAAAGGTAGATGAGCATAATTCAATGGGTTTCCTTTTCTGGCTGCTGACCTGTTCCATAAAGATCGAAAAAGGTCAGAGCCTGCGTTTGCTCCCCCATAATGCAGTGATAATCTTGTGATTTCAGCAGCAAGGCATCAGCATTTCGCCACAAAAAAACCAGTAATAGTACCATAAAATATTTTTTTTCCGACAGAAAAGCCATGACTATTGATTTAAATCAATAAAAATATCACTTCTGCCCCTGTGTGGGCATTTCATTATTTCTTTGTCGTTTTTTTTATGAAAAACTCTGCCTGCATTTTAAGACTGTCAGCGAAGGCAGCGAGTAATACAACACTTGAGTCACACGGCGGAAAGGGGAAATTCACCGCCGATGCCGACAACAATATCAACGGGGGATTTTAATGAAGTCATTTGCTTTAACTGCAATCAGTGCAGCGATACTTGCTGCTGCTTCCAGCGTAACCCATGCTGATTTTATCGATGATAGCTCCTTCGATATTCAACTGCGTACTGTTCACTTCAACAGTAATAAAAATAGCGGCGTTGACAGCTGGAGTCAGACAGCAGAGGGTATTCAGTTAAACTATAAGTCTGGCTATTTTGCTGACACCATTGGCTTCGATGCGTCTTATTACGGGACTCTTGGTCTGGATCACTCAGGTGTGGACCCATACAGTGAGAAAGTTGGCGGCGGCCAACTGCTCACCAGAGATAACTCAAGCTACCATAAGCTTGGACAGGCCTTTGTCAAAGCAAAAATCGGTGATGACAACAGCGGTGCCTATACCCAGATTGGGTATATGCGTGGAAAGAATGGGGGGATTCTCGGTTCCAGCAGCCGAAGCACACCTTCGAGCTATCGTGGAGCACTGGTTGAAGGATACCTGATGGATGGCTGGATGGTGCATGGTGGCTACTATGATCGCATCGGTCTGCGTACCGAAGGTAGCTGGGATAACTTTTACACACAATCAAAAGAAAAAATTGATTACGTCTGGCAGGTAGGTTCTGTGTATGACGTGAATCACTGGCGTGCTGAGGGTTTTTATCTGGAGTCTGAGAATTATAGCAAGCAGTTTACTGGTACTCTGGCTTACACCTTTAACCTCAATGGTGATACCACACTGATGCTGGAAGGGATGTATCACGGACTCAAGGGAAATGGTAAAAAATGGGACAATCTGGGCTTCAGGGATAAAGCCGATCATTACACGTTTACCACCGAGTTAAACTACAATGGCTTTACCGGCACGTTGATATACGGTTACACCAAAGCTAAACAAGACGGCGATCACCTGGGAACAATGGATGATCGCTTTGCCTATAATGACTATGGCAGCTCCCCCAGTCGTGTTGGTGAGTTGGTGGGCAATTTCTGGTACGATGGCGAAAAGGTCTGGCAAGCTCAGGCAGGTTATGACTTTGCCCACGCTGGCCTGGACGGATTAAATGCCACTGTTGTTTATGTTTATGGCTCAGATATGAACGACCCCACTTCAGCAGACATGGCGAGAGAAAAAGAGTTGTACACAGAGGTGTATTACACTTTTTCCGACAGTTCACCCCTGAAGGGACTCTCTGTTACCTTGAAAAAGGGCTGGGGAAAAACGGAATTCAACAACAAGGCTACCGAAAAGGGTAATGACCTTCGTGCCTATGTTGATTACACCATTAACATTTTCTAAACCGTTAACAATACTGTGGACACTTTCATGCAGCAATAGCCCCGCAGGGACTGAATCGCTGATAAGTGTCCATGATTTTTTCATCATCCATGACTAATCCCGAGTGATCAAAAACTCTACCCATCAAGTGCTGGTTAAACTTACGGCATGTCCAGCTGGCAATGGATATCACCGTTTCATCAGCAATTCCCGCCTGACATCCATCCCTTATCCCACAGGGGTTACCACCTCGAACACAACTACGGACACGGCAAGGAGCATTTGGCTACAAACTTTGCCTGCCTGACGTTTACCGCCTTCCTTATTGATCAGATAGAACAGTCAGGGTGCTGCTTGTTTCAGAAAGCCTGGGCGGCAAGCCACTCTAAAAAAGCGCTTTGGGAGCATATGAGAAGCCTGTTTCAGTGGTTTTTCATTGGTTCCTGGCGAGACTTTTTTATGGGAAGAATCTCAAGAACCTCTGAAGGGGTTGGTCATAATATCCGTTCTGTTATTCCAGATACTTCATAGCTGCCAGGTAAGCCTGTGTCTGAGGGAAAAATTTATCCAGAATGTCAGCTTTTGGCTGAAGGTTATTTGCTGCAAATCCAAAAAATGGTTCACCCTGCAGCAGGGTATACGTCCTAAGGCGCGTATATTTATCGGGAATTGCTGATGGCAGATCGCCCTGCAATACAGTTTGCAAACGTGATTGCAGTTTAAGACTGCTTCTGAGGGAGCCTGATAATAGGTGTTGCATCCACATCCAGTTTAACGGTATTGTTGGGTAAGCTATTAATTTACTTATAAAAAAGGCTTGCTCATGATAAAAAAAACTATTCAGGGACTGGTAATAAGCTCACTGCTCGGTGCCCTTTCTTTCAATGTGCTGGCAGGTACACTGGAATCTGTCAAAGAACGAAAATATCTGACCTGTGGTGTCAGCACCGGACTGGCTGGTTTTTCCAGCCCGGACTCAAAGGGAGAATGGTCCGGGCTGGACGTGGATGTTTGTCGTGCGGTGGCCGCGGCAACCCTTGGTGATAAAAATAAAGTCAAGTTTATTCCGCTAACGGCAAAAGAGCGTTTTACTGCACTACAGTCGGGTGAAATCGACATACTGTCGCGTAATACAACCTGGACACTGACGCGTGATTCCGGGCTGGGACTGAACTTTACGGGTGTCAGCTATTACGACGGTCAGGGGTTTATGGTGAAAAAAAACCTGGGTGTCACCAGTGCCCTTGAGTTGGACGGTGCTTCTATCTGTATTCAGGCTGGAACGACCACCGAGCTAAATTTATCCGACTATTTCCGCCAGCACACTATGAAATACAAACCGGTCGTCTTTGATACCTCAGACAGTACGGCTAAAGGGTTTGACTCCGGCCGGTGTGATGTACTCACTTCTGATCAATCTCAACTTTATGCGCTTCGCCTGCGCCTGGCAAAACCCGGTGAGGCAGTGGTATTGCCTGAAGTCATTTCTAAAGAGCCATTAGGCCCAGTGGTCAGTCAAGGTGACGATCAGTGGTTTAACATTGTCAAATGGACGCTGTTTGTCATGCTTAATGCAGAAGAAATGGGCATCACTGCCAGTAATGTTGACAGCCATAAAAAATCCAGTAACCCGGCTATCAAGCGCCTGTTAGGACTGGAAGGCCCTAAAGGTACTGGTCTGGGTCTTGATGATCAATGGTCATACCGTGTCATTAAACAGGTAGGTAATTACGCCGAGGTCTTCAACCATAACGTGGGGGATAACTCTCCGCTGAAAATCAGCCGGGGCCAGAATGCATTATGGCGTGACGGTGGCCTGCAATACGCGCCGCCCATTCGATAAGGCCAGCTTATGCAAGTTATCCTGATAATATGGCGCATGTGGCGAAACATGCGCCTCAGAGGTCTCTTTATACAAGGCATGGTTATTGTCTTGCTGCTGCTGGCTGGTGGCTGGATTATACACAATACGCTGAATAACCTGGAAGCTCGTGGTATTACCACGGGGTTCGGGTTTCTTTCACAGCAGGCAGGATTCGGAATTATTCAGTCATTAGTGCCCTACGACGAATCCTATACCTTTGCACGCACCTTTGTAGTGGGCTTACTGAATACACTGCTGGTTTCTTTTCTGGGTATTTTACTGGCCACCGTGCTGGGTTTTTTAATTGGTATTGCAAGACTGTCGTCTAACTGGCTGCTGGCACGATTAGCGGGTGCCTATATCGAAGTATTCCGCAATATTCCGCTGCTGCTTCAATTACTCTTCTGGTATTTTGCTGTCCTGGCAGTATTGCCCTCACCTCGTCAAAGCCTGGCACTGGGTAACAGCGTCTTTCTAAATATTCGCGGGTTATTTATTCCTGATATCACTGTTAATCAGTTCGGGTGGTTAGGGCTTGCTACTCTCACCATGCTGATTATCTGGCAGGGCTTACGTAAAACCGTGTTGAAAGAGCATGGACGACTACTTAAAGGTAGCGTAGCACTCCTGTTACTGGTATTACCCTGGCTCCTGTGGTTAGCGACTGACGGCGTTGCGTTGGAAAAACCGGTGCTGAAAGGCTTTAACTTCACTGGTGGGATTCAGCTATTGCCTGAGTTGTGTGCATTACTATTAGCACTTAGCATCTATACCGCTGCCTTTATTGGTGAAGTGGTACGCAGTGGGATTGAGTCCGTCAGTCAGGGCCAGACAGAAGCAGCTCAGGCACTGGGTTTAAAAGACAGTAAAATATTATCACTGGTGGTAATACCTCAGGCCATGCGCGTGATTATTCCCCCCCTGACCAATCAATTCCTTAACCTGGCCAAAAACTCATCATTGGCAACAGCTATTGGCTATCCGGATCTGGTCAATGTATTTGCTGGTACTACGCTTAATCAAACCGGGCAGGCGGTAGAAGTCATTGCCATGACCATGGCTGTTTATTTGACGATGAGTTTGCTGGTGTCTCTGTTTATGAACCTGTATAACCGCCGTATGGCACTGGTCGAGAGGTAAAGTGTATGGCTGAACAATTGATAGCGGCCAGAGCTCGCCCTGTTGCCTCTCACCGATGCACCCGCTGGTTAAAACAGAATCTGTTTAACAGTCCTGCCAGTGTCATGGTGACCGTGCTGATTCTCACCATGCTGGCCTGGGCACTGCCTGCCTTCTGGCAATGGGCTGTCACGGACGCGCAGTGGCACGGGCAGTCCAGTGCCGAATGTACGGGTGAAGGCGCATGCTGGTCTTTTGTTGTCGCTCGCATGAATCAGTTTATCTATGGATTTTATCCAGATGATCAACAGTGGCGTGTTGACTTTTTTTTCCTACAACTGGCACTGGTCATAGCATGGTTCATTATACCGAAAACGCCTCGAAGGGGCTGGGTATTGGGATATGGTGTACTGGTTATGCCATTTGTCAGCACCGTGCTGCTTGCAGGTGGCGTGTTGGGATTAGAGGTTGTTGATACTCACCAGTGGGGAGGGTTAATGTTGACTCTGCTTTTGGCCATTGGCGGGATGCTGGCATCGTTGCCTCTGGGTATTCTACTGGCACTGGGGCGACGCTCAACTATGCCGGTAATTCGTGGGTTGTGTACTGCTTTTATCGAGCTTTGGCGTGGTGTACCTTTAATCACCGTTCTGTTTATGGCTTCAGTGATGCTGCCATTATTTGTGCCAGAAAATATTGTCTTCGATAAACTGCTCAGAGCATTTATTGGGATTGCACTTTTTCAATCTGCTTATATTGCTGAAGTTGTACGTGGTGGCTTACAGGCTATCCCAAAAGGACAGACAGAAGCGTTTCAAAGCCTGGGTTTAAGTTACTGGCATGGAATGGTGCTGGTTGTTTTACCCCAGGCATTGCGGCTGGTTATTCCCGGAATTGTGAATACCTTTATTGCCTTATTTAAAGACACAAGCCTTGTATTGGTTATCGGGCTGTTTGATGTACTGGCCATTGTTCAGGCAGGGCTGAATGACCCTCAGTGGTTAGGAAGAGCTGTTGAAGGCTACCTGTTTGCTGGTTTTGTCTTTTGGGTCTTTTGCTTTGCTTTGTCTCGCTACAGCCAATATCTGGAAAAACAACAGGAGGTACCGTGATCAAACAGAAACAGCTTACACTGTCTCCCATTATTACCATCAATCAGCTGAATAAATGGTATAACGATTTTCATGTATTACGGGATATTAACCTCAGCGTGGCTCAGGGGGAAAAAATTGTTATTTGCGGCCCCTCAGGCTCAGGCAAATCTACACTGATTCGGTGTATCAATGGACTGGAAGATCATCAGGAAGGAGAAATTATCGTTGATGGCACTCCTTTGTTACAGGATATTAAGCAGATAGAGAAAATCCGACAGCAAGTGGGGATGGTGTTTCAGCAATTTAATCTGTTTCCCCATTTAACCGTGCTGCAAAATTGCACACTGGCACCTGTCTGGGTCAAAAAAGTGCCCGTAAAACAGGCTGAAGCGGAGGCGATGGCTTATCTGGAGCGGGTAAATATTCCCGAGCAGGCTGATAAATACCCTGGACAATTATCGGGAGGTCAGCAACAGCGAGTGGCCATTGCACGCAGTTTATGCATGAAACCGAAGGTCATGCTCTTTGATGAACCCACATCAGCCCTTGACCCGGAAATGATCAAAGAGGTACTTGATGTCATGGTAGAGCTCGCAGATGGTGGAATGACGATGCTTTGTGTTACTCATGAAATGAACTTTGCCCGTACGGTAGCTGACCGGGTTTTGTTTATGGATGAAGGTCAGGTGATTGAAGAGGCTCGGCCAGAAATATTTTTCAGTCAGCCAACCTCGGAACGAACAAAGACCTTTCTTGGACAGATATTGTGAAAATCTTACGTCAGTAGACATTAAATAAAGAAATAACAAATGTAAAAGTACAGCAATAATGTAATAAGTCACTATTATAAAAGTACAGTTGAAGTTACGTACTTCTATAAAAGTACAGTTGAAGTTACGTACTTCGCTACCATCGACCACAACAGGCAGTAACTTGTCCAACGGGATAGACACTATATGTAGCAGCACCATGTAGCAGCACTATGTAGCAGCACTATGTAGCAGCACTGCGTAACTTGAGAGTACAGTTAATAATTTTGATGTACTTAGCAGTTGTCTGAAAAGCCTGCCCGCAGCGAGGGTCAGGAGAAATGGAGGATAAGGGGCTTTTGTGAGGCTAATAGTGGCGCTATTTAACGAATAAAAGCCGTTTTTCAACCCCATTTATCGTGGCCACAACAGAAACATGTCTTTTCAGACGGCTTCTTACAACCAATACGTCGGACAGTTTTTATAAACTTAAACCTCCCGGCTGGCAAGGGGTTTAGGATATATTGTTATTTTATGGTAACTCACGCTTATCCTTGAGTTACCATAAAATAGCCCTCTTTAGTTGTAGGCCTTGCAGCATCATACACCAGAGTGTTTAAAACTGTCCGCAGTGCAGTATTGTACAACAATAGGACGCATTCCATGAAATTTGGTGAACTGAGGCTTGGTGATGTTCTGTTTTATGATCAGCCATTTTGGAAAAAAAACTCCAACTATGAAGATGATGTCAGTATTTCACATACGTCTATTGTCTCTCACTTTACGGAAAATTCAGGCGGGGAAGGTTTTATTCCCTGGTTATCCCATGTGAGTGAAAGAAATAAGCATGCACTGGTGATGAACCCCATAAATTTATCGGCCTACGAGTTCACCGATATTCGCTACCTGGTTTATCGGATGAAATTCCCTCAAGATCAGACTTTATTTGCTGAGAAAGCGGCGCAGACCGCTAAGCTTTGGACAATGTGTAATCCGAATACACAATGGATGGATAAAGCGTATTGTAAGAGTATACCAATGGTTCCCAATGCTTTTAGCTGGTTAACCACAGTTAGCTCTGCTATCCGTTCAAGTCGGTTTGGCTCAGGAGCGCAGTCGTATGTTCACTATTTAAGTGGTTTAACTAAAGATAAGCAAGGGTTTGGTCTCCGTGCACCTATACCACTGACTAACAACATCTGTCCTTTTCGAGGCATGTCTTGTTCAATGTTCGTGATTTCTGCTTATCAAGCTGTGTTAGGAGTCCATGAAAGTAGACGTTTTTTAGCCTTGGATGCACGAACAACAATGCCTTGGACATTTGAAAAATACCTGAGGCGTGAGAATAGATTTAATTGGAACAGGCTGGGGTATCTGGATTTTTTTCATGAGCAAAAAGTAAAAAATAACAATTGTTGAATTCGTATCGTAAACGCATAACCCACTACCAGTATTGCAGTATTGGTTTATCCTAAATTCATCCGTTAAAATTGTGAAAATGGCTGAACAGCTTGTGACAGTCAGGATCGACTCAATTTTGTCATTCACCCATCAGGTGAGTGTGGAAAATCCACCAATGTTGACAACCATAAGACCTGCGGCTGCTTTTATGATTTTAACTGATTCATTTATTCAACTTAAGCACTGCTACCATATCTACTATATATAGTACCCGTCATATAGTGCCCGTCATATAGTGCCCGTCATATAGTGCCCGTCCGATTAAACAAGTGACTACTGCCCCTAAGCGCTAATCCCCATACAATATCACACTTGCAATGGTCGGCCTTTGTAAGTCCACTTAAAAGGCTTGGCCATTTTCTCGTTGAAGAAGTCCATGAACTGATGAAGGCGTACCTTAAGATCTTCTGTTGACGTAAAGCTGTTTCGTTTCAGAAAGCGTCTCACCAAAATAGAAAACCATATCTCTATCTGGTTTAGCCACGATGCATGCTTCGGGGTATAGTGAAACACAATCTTGTGGGATATATCACTCAGGTAGGCTGCCCGTGTTTTCATATTCTTGAGGATGCCGGTTTTCCCTTTTAGACCCAGCTCTTTTTCCGTTGTACCCTCAACCCTGGCTACTGCCTTAACTGCGGCTTCTGACATATGGGTATTAAGGCGATCCATGACAAAATGCCAGCCCGTTGCGGCAGGGTCACTTTCCAGCGTATTATCAAGCCAGTCGGCGAAGTCCTGTTCTTTCCGTGTATCCCTTACAAGGGGAATGATCTTGCCTGTCACGACATCCATCCCAGCCAGCAGGGCCTGAGTTCCATGGCGCTTATACTCAAACTCACGTTTTTCAATATAGCCCGGCTTGACAGGCTTTCCCCCTGTCAATGGCTCTAATGCCTGCATGCCCGTTTTTTCATCAAAGGATATTGTACGAATTCCCTGCTCAGCACGTTCAATAGCTTGACGATAGGTGTCGCAGACGTCAGCGCTATGTATTTCGAAGTCTTCATCCCTTGGGGTGTCTACCCAGCCCTTCACTTTATCGGGACGAATATCGGCCTGATTTTAAAAAACGCCCCACCTGTCTCTGCTATCTCTTAGTCACATCTCCTAATCTTGGTTTATCCTTCTCTATGGTAAACCAAGATCATGATGCCACTACCACCTCAGCAATGGGCTGAAAGCATTTTTGGGGATGCACAGTTGGGAGATAAACGTCGTACAAAGCGATTAGTCCGTGTCGCTGCGGCTTGAAGCCTTTCTGCAAATACTGGTTCATCCATGGCCAGTGCTTGTAGCGGTAATCTTGCCGCTGTTGAAGGGGCTTACCGGCTTATTGAAAATGAGGCCGTCAAGCCTGAAGCCATTGCTGAGGCTGGTTTCCAGTCAGCAGCCCTTGCGGCAGAAGATTCTCACCTTCTATTAGCCATTGAAGACAGTACCGCTCTTAGCTATTCACATTCCGTCAGGTCAGAGCTGGGTGATATAGGTGAACCAGAGAAAAGCCGGTCTAAAGGGATTTGGGCGCATACAGTGATGCTGATTGACGCTGATACTGAGCGGACGGTTGGCTTAATTGATCAGCAACGCTGGATCAGGGATATTGAGGAGCGTGGCAAAAGACATGAACGCAAGCAGCGGCCTTACGAAGAAAAAGAAAGCTTTAAATGGCAGCGTTCATCAGAAAATATTGAGTCCAGGCTGGGTCTCCAGATGGGAAAGACTATCAGTGTTTGCGATCGTGAAGCGGATGTTTTTGAATATATCCGGTACAAGCAGCTTCATTGCCAAAGGTTTGTTGTCAGGGCGACGCAGAATCGGGTTTTGGTCGATGATGACAGGCTTCTTTTTTATGCAGTGAGCCAGGAAGCTGCTCTTGGAACTTATGTAGTGGACGTTCCTCAACGTGGAGGACGCAAAGCACGATCAGTAATGCTACAAGTAAAAAGGAAGACAGTGACCATTCAATCACCTCAAAGGCTCGGTGGTCGATTGGAACCAGTCACTGTGAATATTCTTATTGCCGAAGAGTTCAACAACGACACAAAGGAGTGTTTGCGTTGGATTTTATTGACATCTGAACCGGTTGATACATTTGATGATTGCCGTATGGTATTACGGTTTTATGAGCTGCGCTGGCGTATAGAAGAGTTTCACAAAGCCTGGAAAACCGGGGCGGGTGTTGAACGTTTGCGGCTTCTTTGTGCAGGTAATGTGCTTCGTTTAGCTGTAATACTCATGTTCGTCGCCGTCAGGCTGTTACAGATCAGGGAGGCCTTGATGCTCCCTTATGACAGAAGACACAAAGACGATAAAGCCTGGAACGAGAAAACGCCGGCTAGCCGTGTTGTAAGTAAAGAAGAGTGGAAAGTGCTGTGGCTTACTTACTACGAAGGAAAGTCGTTGCCTAAAGAAGAGCCAACATTGACTTGGCTTCTCCATACCATTGCAAAAGTAGGTGGCTGGTGTGACTCAAAACGCACCTGCATACCCGGATGGTTGGTCATTTGGGAAGGGTGGGCAAAGTTGCAAGATCGTCTCCACACCTACCGCATGACAAAAGGTGTGGAGATGTGACTAAGAGATAGCCTGTCTCTGTGAGATTGATGGGACAATACCTTTATCCTGAGCCGCCATAGCCAGCGAGCTTTCTGACCAGTGACTGAATGGATAACCATGCTCTTCAGACTTGTCACAGGACATAGCGACAATCAGGCAAATTTGCTCTTCGGTAAACTTGGGTTTTGCACCGGGGCGAGGCGCTTCTTTTAGTTTTTCCAAAACAGGCAGTTCATCACTACGTTCAACCCAATGCTTCCGCCAGCGTGTGACGGTTTCACGGTTACACTTGAGTTCTTTTGTTGTCCCGAGAAGACTTTTCCCTTCTGCACCAGCCAATATGATTTTAGCCCTGAGCACTATGGATTGAGCACTTTTCCGCTGGCGAACAAGAAGCTCCAGGTCACTACGTTCCTGCTCTGACAAAATGATCTGCTGGGTATGCTTTGATGGCATCCGTGCTACTGCTGTTAAAAAAAGGGGTGCGAATCAAAACATGTTTTTGCTTGTATGTATATCAGCGCTTTCCGGCACTACCTGTTGTAGTTGATCATAAATTCCTCAGTTGAAATCACTGCTTCCGCCGACAGCCTTACGCAAGTTGACTTATAACTATTGACTACAGTCACCCAAAAAAAGGAGGGGGAAGGTATGAAAAGACGAAAGTCTGACTGCCACAAGGTAAAGAAGCAATTTATGAAATTCAACTGCGGAATTCAGGTTCAGGCTTTCCCATTGCCAGAGGAGTTATGGAGGGCGCTTGCCGAAACCTGACCAATGATCGTCTTGATATAACCGGTGCTCGCTGGCATTTGAAGGGGGCAGAAGCCATTTTGAAGCTGCACTCACTGAACGCCAGTAGTGACAGAGAAGAGTACTGTTCGCTCCACCGTTCACGTTCTAAGGGGAGAAATTACGCTGGATTGGTGGTGAACAAGGTTCCGTCGCAGGAAAAGAACCGCACCCTAACCCTTTTACTTTTACTTTTACTTTTACTTTTACTTTTGCTTTTGCTTTT
Source organism: Endozoicomonadaceae bacterium (assembly GCA_965232215.1). Taxonomy (GTDB): domain Bacteria; phylum Pseudomonadota; class Gammaproteobacteria; order Pseudomonadales; family Endozoicomonadaceae; genus Endonucleibacter. The sequence continues at coordinate 1,393,249 of CBDDPF010000013.1, read as the reverse complement.
GCTTTTGCTTTTGAAGAAGCAATACCGGATAAAGGCAGGATGTGATGCCAGCAAAATGTTATGAGTACTACATAGCTGCCCGATGCTGGCAAATGAGGCGTAACAGGTCGATGCTCACGAGGGAGACCGCTAGCCAAATAAAACCGTAGGTAACCCATTGCCCGTTATTGACAGGTTCTTTAAGAATTAAAGTAGCCACCGCAAAAATCACAGTGGGTTCAATGCAGTTTAACAGGCCAAATAAACTGATGGGGAGCAGGCGCGAGGCTACAATATTTAAAAAGAAAGAAACACTGTACAAAAATCCAAGGCCGGGAAATAGCCACCAACAATCAGGGTGATTCGCTAATAATGACAGAAAGTGTCCGTTATGAGCCAACATAAACAGGGAAACAGGCGCAAACAGTAAGGTTTCAAAGCAAAGGCCGGGGATCATTGCTACGGCAGCATAGCGCTTTACTATAAAATAAAACGGATATAATCCGGCCACAGCTATGGCTACACAGGGGAGTTGCTCCTGCTGAATGATTTCCCAGGCTACACCAATGGTGGCAAAACCAATAGCTGCTTTCTGGAGTGATGTCAGCGTTTCTTTGTAGACAAGCTTTCCCGTCAGGGCTAAGGTCAGAGGCAATAAAAAATAGCCCAACGCTAATTCGATGGTTTTTTGAGACACGGGTGCCCAGACAAACAGCCACCACTGTATAATAATGAGCAAACTGCCTGAAATCGTAGCCATTAGCCGATGGAGATTGACAAAAATCGCCTTGAACTCACGCCACTGCTTTACTAAGACCAGAGTAGCTAAACCAAACACAGCAGAAAATAGAATACGGTTCCATAACAAGTCAAAGCCATTAACAGTGGGTAAAAACTTGAGATACCAGGGAGTGAGTCCAAATAAAATAGAGGCAACAACGGAGCATGTCACGCCTGTGATAGAAAAGGCTGGTGTTTGCATTGCTGAATAGTCCTAAAACATAGGAGCAAAACCAATGCAGCATAATAGGCTCTTTCTATCAGCTTGTTCAAGTCAATTAAACTATTTCTCCTATTCTCCTGATGGTTCAGCAGGTGTTTTCAGTGATACGCTAAAGGCTCTTCAGTGAAGGCAATATTATGATAGAACCAGATCGACTCATTTCGGCCGGGGAGCGACCGGTGGAAGAAGTACAGGACCGTGCCATCAGGCCTGTGACGCTGTCGGACTACATTGGTCAGCCCAGAGTTCGGGAACAAATGGAGATCTTTATACAAGCGGCACGTAATCGTCAGGAACCTTTGGACCATACGCTGATTTTTGGCCCGCCAGGTCTGGGGAAAACGACGCTGTCTCATATTCTGGCTAACGAAATGGGTAGCAATATTCGTACAACCTCAGGCCCGGTGCTGGAAAAAGCCGGTGACCTGGCCGCACTGCTCACTAACCTTGAACCTAATGATATTTTGTTCATTGATGAGATTCATCGTCTTAGTGCCATGGTAGAGGAGGTGCTCTATCCGGCCATGGAGGACTACCAACTGGATATCATGATCGGTGAAGGTCCTGCTGCACGTTCTATCAAACTTGATCTGCCACCGTTTACTCTGGTGGGGGCGACAACTCGAGCGGGCTTGCTCACCTCACCATTGAGGGACCGTTTTGGCATTGTCCAGCGACTGGAATTTTATAATGAGCAGGAGCTGTCAACGATTGTCAGCCGTTCTGCCGGTATTCTTGGTGTTGATATTGATGATGGGGGGGCACATGAGATCGCTTGTCGTTCACGCGGTACACCCCGCATTGCCAATCGTCTGCTGCGGCGGGTGCGTGATTATGCCGAAGTCAAGTCATCAGGCCATGTCTCCCAAAGTACTGCCGATGCTGCACTCACCATGCTGGACGTGGATGCCAAAGGCTTTGACAGTATGGACCGGCGTCTGTTGTTGGCCATGATTGAAAAGTTTGATGGTGGACCTGTGGGTATTGACAGTATGGCAGCAGCAATTAGTGAAGAGCGGGATACCATTGAAGATGTGCTTGAGCCTTACCTGATTCAACAGGGGTATATCCTAAGAACACCAAGAGGACGAACGGTGACACAGAGTGCCTACCAACATTTTGGTGTCAACAAATAAAGCATCTTGCCAGTGAGCGTGCCTTATGATGTGGTAAGGGTTTTCCGCACACTTTTTTACGCTACCCCGGCAAGTTTTTATTCATACTTGAACGGTGCCAGGTAGTCATTGGTCGAGTGCTTTCTCTGACGATTGTAAAACACGTCGATGGACTCAAATAGAGCTTGCTGAGCCTCCTCCCTGGTCTGAAAGTCCTCGTGGTGGATTAGCTCGGTCTTCAGTGTATGAAAGAAGCTTTCAGCCACAGCATTATTCCAGCAATTACCCTTTCGACGCATGTTACAGATGAAATGGTTATCGCTTAATAACTTCTGGTATGGATCTGACACATACTGCCACGGTCACTATACCAGCAAGCCTGGCTTCTGGCTTGCGTTTCCACATAGCCATTTCCAAAGCATCTGTTACCAGTGTGGCTGTCATCCTGCTTCCCATTGACCAGCCCACTACAGCGCTTGAACACAGGTCAGTCAATAAGGATGTCGCTTCGCTCCACATGCTTAAGGTGGCGAGTGAACGCCACCTAAGCGACACAACCTTCGAGGCAAAGCTCCGCAATGCCTGCGGTTGAGTGCTCCACCAAGCTTACGCTCTGGTGGGGGTTTTGACCCTGAGCTGTTTGATAAAGATCGAAAGATAGAGCCAGCCCTCTCTGGTTGGAATGCAGGTGATGTCACCTGCGTAAGCTTGATCCAAACTATCTCGATAAAAGTCACAGTCGAGCAGGTTCTCAGCTACAGGCTTGTTATGTCTGGCGTCTGTGGTTGCCTTAAATTTTCGTTGGGTCTTGCAGGTCAAGCCTTCTTCCTTTATCAGCCGTCCTGTGCGTTTGCGACTCACTGTTTTATTCCTATCTGCCAGATCATCTTTAATACGACGTTCCCCGTCAGTTTGGCGGCTTCACTTATGAATGTTTCTGATATCTGCCTTCAATGCCTGATCTTCCTGAGAGCGCCTGGAAGCAGGGCGAGAGAACCATTCATAATATCCACTGCGAGCTACCGACATAACCCGGCACATGGCTGAAATGTTGAACAGCTCCCGGTGATCACTGATAAATTGAAACTTCAGTAACACTCCCTGGCAAAGAAGGCGGCTGCCTTTTTTAACAGGGCTCGCTCTTCTTTCAGTTTGGCGTTCTGTTTGCGCAAACGCCTGAGTTCGTCGTATAGATGTTCATCGTTCACCTGAGGATTACTGAAAGCCTCAGGGCGGTGATACCTGGCAATCCAGGTATGCAGGGTGCCAGTATTCACCCACCTCAAGCTCTCTGGCTGTTTCTGTCACCGGTTTATCAGACTCTACAGCCAATTTTACTGCAGATTCCCTGAACTCAGTTGTCTATGATTTCGTTTTCTTTGCTGACATTTGGACACACCTTAATGGGTTGCAATATTACCCGTGTTTGTGTGTCCGGAAAACTATAACCACTTCATCAGGTTAAGGTATACCTTTAATTGACACTCGTGAGGATTTAGATGAGAATGAATCTCTCAGTAAATAGAGAATAATTACAAAGAAAAGGTATCAAGGATGTCAAAAGATGTATTTTTGGGTATTAACTTATTACACGACACCTCTGCAGCAATCATCTGCGATAATAAGGTAGTGGCAGCTGTTGAGCAGGAGAGGTTTGATGGAATAAGTCACTCAACAAGTTTTCCAAAAGATGCAATAGCTTTTTGCTTGGATGCTGGCGGGGTAAAGCCCAAAGATATAAAAGGTATCGCCACTACATATGACTACTCTGGCTTTATACTGAATGATAAACCCTTTGAGCAAAATAGTGTGGCACATGATGACTGCACCCCAGAAGGAAAGAGAAAACAGTTATATAGAATAGGAACTTAGCTACATACACAAATGCTATTCAATCAATGAAGAATAGTGGTTTTTCTGATTTCACTATGGTTCGACATCATATCTCACATGCTGCTGCGGCGTTCTTTTTGAGTGGTTTTGATGAAGCTAATGTTATCGTTATTGATGGAAGATGTGAAAACGAATCAACATCTTTATATCATGGTTCTGAATTATCACTAAACTTAATAGATTCATATTCTATTAATGACTCTTTAGGACACTTGTATACTTATGTAACATCTCTTCTAGGCTTATACACCCATAGAGGTCAAGAAGGAAAAACAATGGAACTTTCTGCTTACGGAAGCGGAAAAATCCTGTTGGATAAAGTTGTGCATTTTTCTGATGACAGGTATTTTATTAATCGAAATAAGATGCGAAAACTATCAGAACTTGCAAATAAGGCTCCATTTTCAGACGAGTCTAAGGAACTTTCTTATGCAGTTCAAAAGGCCCTGGAAGAAGCTTATCTGTTTTTAGCTGAGCAATGCTATAAAAAAACAGGTTTGAAAAAGTTTGCTCTCGCTGGCGGGGTTGCATTGAATTGCAATTCAAATGGTAAACTTATTGAACAAACGTTCGTTGAAGATTTATTTATACAACCTGCCGCTAATGATGCTGGAGCAGCCATAGGAGCTGCAATGGTATTACAAGTAGGTCACAATCAGTGTCGCCCTGAACTCCCTGACTCACAAATTTATTTAGGCCCTGAGTATTCCGAAAGTGATACTCTGAAAGCTTTGGAAAAAAGTGGGTTTCAATATACTCTTACAGAAAATCCATCAAAGCTGGCAGCTCAGCTGTTAAACGACGGATTAGTGATTGGTTGGTATCAAGGGGCGATGGAATTTGGTCCACGGGCATTAGGGAACAGATCAATACTTGCAAATCCAGGCAGCCCGACAACCCAGGATAAGGTAAATCTGATCAAGAAGAGAGAGTCATGGAGACCATTTGCACCTTCTGTACTCGCTGAAGAGTGTGGTAAATGGTTTACCCCAGACGTCCCTTCACCATACATGCTCATTACGCGCAATGTATTAGAGGATAAGCAGTCGTTGGTTCCTGGTATTACTCATGTTGACGGTACGGCACGAGTACAGACAGTTATCGAAGAAGACAATGAAAAATATTACAAGAGGATGTAATTTAATTTGTGTAAACGCTTGTCGTTAATACTCCAAAGAGGAGCATAACTATGAGCGTTGAAATCAATGAAAAATTGCTTGGCCAGGTGGTTGGGCAAATCAAAAATCAGGATGACCTTGCCGATCTTAGCCGCCAGCTGATCAAAGCGGCTGTTGAGCGTGTTATGGCCGTCGAGCTGGAAGAGCACCTTGGTTATGCCAAACACTCTACCGATGGGCATAACACGGGAAACAGTCGCAACGGTTCCAGCAAAAAGACCATCAAAGGTGACTTTGGTGAGCTGGAAATCAATACGCCCCGAGACCGTAATGGCGAATTTGAACCTCAGCTCATTACCAAAGGGTCGACACGAATCAACAAGCTTGATCAGCAAATTCTGTCCCTCTACTCACGAGGAATGACCACCCGTGATATTGCTGATACGCTTGAGGAAATGTATGGTGCTGACATCTCGCCAACCCTCATATCCAAGGTCACTGATGCTGTTCTTGATGAAGTAAAAGCCTGGCAGAACAGACCCCTGGAAAGCCTGTATCCAGTACTCTATCTTGATGGCATTGTGGTCAAGGTTCACAAAGATAAGCGGGTTATCAAGAAAACTGTTTTTGTCGCTCTGGGCGTTAATTTGGAAGGCCAGAAGGAGCTTTTAGGTCTTTGGCTTGCAGAAACAGAAGGCGCTACATTTTGGCTGTCGGTGTTAACAGAGCTTCAGAACCGAGGTGTTGAGGATGTGTTTATTGCCTGCGTGGATGGACTGTCAGGCTTTCCTGAAGCCATCAACACGGCTTTCCCAAAGGCTCAGGTGCAGCTTTGCATTGTCCACCAGGTAAGGAACTCTCTGAAATACGTGTCCTACAAGGAACGCAAAGCAGTCGCTAATGACCTGAAGAGGATATATCAGTCAGCAACCACTGAAGAAGCAGAAAGGGAGCTGAGCGCCTTTGAAGGCACGTGGGGAGAGAAGTTTCCTTCCATAGGCAAGTCATGGCGTAAAAACTGGGATAACCTGATTACCCTTTTTGACTATCCTAAGGAGGTCAGGAAGGCTATTTACACGACGAATGCTATAGAGTCGCTGAACAGCGTCATCCGAAAAGCTATAAAAAACCGGAAAATATTCCCAACGGATGATGCCGTTCTGAAGGTTATTTTCCTGGCGACAGAAAAGGCGTCGGCTAGATGGACTATGCCAATAAGAGACTGGAAGTCAGCCATGAACCGGTTTGAAATCATGTTTCCAGACCGGATCAAGGTGTAAACAAGTAATGGCGTTTACACAGAATTATTTACAGGCTCTATTACAACCTAATATCAGAGTTTAATAAACTTTCTGGTCTTCCAATGGTATTAAATACATCACTTAACACCAAGGGCAAACCTATTGTGAGAACACCTGAGGATGCCATTGAGTGTTTAATTGATAGCGGCCTCGATGCTGTAATTATCGGCAACTATTCTATTATTAATCCATAAATAAAATAAATCCTGATTATTAATTGCTGAAATGAGCAGGTAGCCTAACAATTTTCCAATTCACAAGATGAAAATATTTCGAACCAATCCGAGATTGTGAGTATTTGTAAATATGTCTTTTGATAACTTCATACTTTACTCCATAACTGCATTTTTAGCGGCTATATCACCAGGTCCCAGCGTAATATTCGCCATTAACACAGCGGCTCATCATGGAATGAGGCTGGCTTTACTATCTGCTTTAGGAAATACAACAGCTATTTTGATATTATCTGTTATATCAGCCATTGGTTTAGGAACAATCATTGGTGCATCTGACATTCTTTACAATATGATCAAACTAATAGGTTCTTTATACTTAATATATTTAGGTATTAAAATATTTTTTGAAACAGGTATCCTGATTAATAAGAATATGAATAGTTTGCACCCTCTTAGGTCAAAAATTTTTTTTAGATCGTTTTGGATTTCAATGGGTAATCCAAAAATAATTCTATTTTTAATTTCTCTTTTTCCTGCCTTTATCGAACAGGAAGATAACCAAGCAGTGCAATTGGCCATTTTGTCACTGACATTTGTTTTTTTTACTTTTAGCACCTTGGTAATCTATATATTATTTTCAAACTTTTTCCTGAAAAAAATAAAAAATAATTCGCTGATCACTAAATTCTCTTCTCTTCTCTTCTCTTCTCTTCTCTTCTCTTCTCTTTATCGTAATAGGCGGGAGCATAGCTGTAAATACCCTTAAAAGCATATGGGGTTGAATACTCTACCATTGATAGATAGAGAGTACTCAGAGCATCTCTACGCAGATTTCAGAAGTGATTTTGCTCTCACAATCGGCTCTAAAGAGACGGAGGTAGCAGGCAGGGGGTTCGGACTCCCTACATAACCGCTTAAAGCAACTTTTCGTACCGTCGGGCTTCAGACCCCGTGAACTATAGGATATGCGACAAGCCTGAAGGCAAGAACAAAAACGACTATTTTCGTGAAATGCTGCTTGAAGTGCTGGCATAGGGGTTGAAGCCAGCGTTTGTCACCGGTGACTTCTGGTACAGCTGCGTTAAGAACCTGAAGACGATTAAAAACCATCAGACTGGGTTTATCTTTGCCGTTGAGAGCAAACAGGACTGTATCACTGGAAAAAGGTCAGTGGCAGCAGGTTCAAACCCTTGAGATACCAGACGATGGTCTGGATGTCTGGCTCAAAGACTTCGGCAATGTCCGGTTGTTCAGGACGACGCTAAAAGACCCGCGTCGCCACTACGCCACTTCGTGGTTTACTTGCCGGAAGATGGACCTTTTCAACGCAACGACTTCACTCAGAGACATGATCAGCACTGGCAGATCGAACAATATCAGACAGCGATCAGGCAAGTTTGCCATAGTGAGCATTTTCAAGTGCGTAATGAGCGGCCTGTAAGAAACCCTGTATTTGCCAGTATTCTGAGTTTTGTCTATCTCCGGAAGATGCAGATAGCACAGGAGTTAACGAATTTTTATCAGCACCAGAGGGCGCTTTTTAAAGATACGGTTGGCAGTTTCATTGAGATTTTTGCAGAAGGAAAAGATTGCCTGCTATCATCAATGCGTAAGTCCTATGAGTGTTTCTTTTTGAACGTAGGGTACTTGCTCTTTTTTCCCAAAAGTTTTTGAAGGCGGTTTGCTGATGACGCAAAGCCTGCTGGATGGGTTCAGAGGAAACGTCTTTTAACCACTGATATTCTGGATTCTTTTTCAGCTCGGTGAGCTTTTTGGACGTCCCATTGCAGTTAACGTTGTTTCCCTTTTTGTAGTACTCATCAGTACGCCAACGCAGGATATGAATACAGGCAAAACGCACACAGCCAAACGTCTGGGCAAGTCATCTTTCCTGCTCAGGCGTCGGGTAAAACCTGTATTTCTGTGCACGTGTTTTATATTCATCCCATAATCTTACAAAAAATATATTTACTTTGTAATATATATTGATACCTGTCATCCCTTTCGGGATGAGGGCTTACATTCGCCACTTTCTTCGGTGGGGGTCTTACGCGCCTTTCCATAACGATTATCGCCTGATGTTGTTTTCCTGCACTATACGAACCGAAACCGGTTGAACATGCTTTTTCTCTCGCAGAATATATACAGTGCACAGAGATACCAGGTGACACTTGAAAAGCTGATTTTATTATCGTAAGCTCTTGATCCTTAAGATAATGGCTAGGTAGCTCAGTTGGTTAGAGCACAGCACTCATAATGCTGGGGTCGGCAGTTCAAATCTGCCCCTAGCTACCATTTCAATCATTTTATTACGCAGTTTTAATCGTTCACTGGGGTATCGCCAAGCGGTAAGGCATCAGGTTTTGATCCTGACATGCGGAGGTTCGAATCCTCCTACCCCAGCCATACAACCAGCCATACAAAAAGCCTCTCATTTTGAGAGGTCTTCTTATTGTCTGTACGATCCTCGACCACTGACCACTGACCACTCACTGTAGCGGTCAGGTAATACCATCGTCTTTTCTAACTACCGTAATGAGCATGGCAAACTGGACGACAGAACAAGGTGAAACGACGAGTAAAGCCTGCTATTGCGGGGTGTTTCAACACACAGTGGCGTTCAGATTGCCAGCGTGAAGCTTAGTTAGAAGCGTCGATGGGTACTACTTCATGGTCACAGTCAACACAGTGTCGCCCACTGCAACAGCACCGGACGCCTTGTCCAGGCTCGCCACATCATCCATATTGGAAATAACCACCGGTGTAATCACACTGGTGGCCTTTTCGCGTAAAAAATCCAGATCCACTTCAATCACCGGCTCGCCCACTTTGATTGCCTGGCCTTCAGTGGCAATCCGTTTAAAACCGTCACCCTTTAGCTCCACAGTATCAACACCAAAATGTACAAACAGCTCAACACCTGAAGCGGTTTCCATACTGAATGCATGATTCGTATCAAAGATTTTGCCAATCGTGCCATCACAGGGAGCAACCATCACATGACTGGTGGGATTGATGGCAATACCATCGCCCACCATCTTGTCAGCAAATACCGGGTCAGGCACGTTTTTTATGGCAACAATATCACCCGCTAGCGGTGCCTGAATAACCGTTGTCCTGGCCGCAGACAGTCCCATGCTTTTTTTCAAAGAATCCATAAAACTCACAATAAATAGCCTCTTATTCTGGACTATTATAAAATCTGCCTGACTTTCGGTTAATCGGTATCGGCTAAAGAAGCCTCCAATAAAACAGGCAGGCAGTTAAAAATAGCCAGATAGTCGTATTAAACCGTGATGATTTCTGCCACTTTCATTAAATGGCTATCAATCATGTTTTGCTCGCTGATAGCTTTTTCAAGGGGTGTTTTTACCACCTGCTGGTTCCGGACACCTACCATAATTCCACTTTCCCCCTCAAGCAATGCTTCAACAGCAGCCACACCTAAACGGCTGGCCAGCACCCGGTCAAAACAACTGGGTTTTCCACCCCGCTGAGTGTGTCCCAGTACCGTGACCTTGGCTTCGTATTGTGGGCAGCGTTTTTCAACGGCACGTGCGAGCTCAAAGACACCACCACTGGTATCACCTTCGGAGACCACAATAATGCTGGAGGTTTTACCGGCACGGCCACTGTTTTGCAACTTGGCCATCAGCTTATCAACGTTGTTTTCCTGCTCAGGAATCAGAATTTCTTCAGCCCCTGCGGCAATGCCTGTGTTCAAAGCAATAAAACCGGCATCACGCCCCATCACTTCAATGAAGAATAAACGATTGTGGGATGTTGCCGTATCACGAATTTTATCAATGGCCTCAATGACAGTGTTCAGTGCAGTGTCATAACCAATGGTGCAATCGGTACCATAAATATCATTATCAATGGTGCCTGGCACGCCAACACAAGGCAAGCCATGCTCTTGTTCCAGATACATGGCGCCGGTAAACGAACCATCACCGCCAATAACAACCAGGCCATCAAGATTGGCTGACTTTGCTGTCTCAAACGCTCTGGCACGACCCTCTTTTGTGCGAAATGCCTGACAACGGGCTGATTTTAAGAAGGTACCACCCTGGTTAATAATATTGGCAACTGAGCGTGCATTCATCACTTCCAGGTGGTTTTCAATCAGCCCCTTATACCCCTGATAAATAGCAACTGGTTCGATACCATAGTATATGCAGGCCCTCACCGTAGCACGAATAGCTGCATTCATTCCCGGGGCATCACCCCCTGAGGTTAATACACCTATCCGCTTGAGACGGGAATCAGTCATCTTCAGTTATCCTCCTTAACCCCTTCTTTCTGGCATTTGTGCCAGTAAAGAAGGATCAATACGTGGTTAGGCAATCGTCAGAATTTGCAGAGTATTGGTACCGCCTTCAACCTCATGCGTTTCACCCTTGGTCAGGATAATCTTGTCACCTGTCGCTAAAAGACCTCGGTTTTTCAGCTCAGTGATAGCATAGTTATTGACTTCCGGGCCATAGGTGCTGCCACTGTCAAAAGCCACGGACTCCACACCGCGGTAAAGTGCCACACGTCGTTCGGTGGTTTTATAGCGAGTCATTGCATACACAGGCAAACCCGTATTAATACGGGACATCCACAGGGGAGTGCTACCGGTTTTGGTCAGACACAGGATAGCCTTCATCCCTTCCAGGTGGTTAGCCGCATACATGGCAGCCATGGCAATGGTTTCATCGGTTTTCTGGAATGTGAAGTCCATACGGTGTTTGGAGATTCGTGTCATGGGCTGCTTTTCTGCACCCAGGCAAATACGCGCCATCGCTCTGACCACTTCATCCGGGCGCTTGCCTGTGGCCGTTTCTGCAGAGAGCATCACAGCATCTGTACCATCGAGTACAGCATTGGCTACATCAAACACCTCCGCACGGGTCGGCAGAGTATTATGAATCATAGACTCCATCATCTGGGTCGCTGTAATCACTGGTCGGTTCAAGCGGCGTGCTTCGGTAATGATATGTTTCTGCACGCCCACCAGCTCCGCATCACCAATCTCAACACCCAGATCTCCCCGTGCAACCATTACTGCATCGGAGGCTTTAATGACCTCTTCCAACAACTTTTGGCTACGCACAACTTCCGCTCGTTCAATTTTGGACAGGATCGATGCACTGCCACCTGCTGCTGTCAGCAGTTCGCGTGCCTGTTTAAGATCTTCAGCCCGGCGAACAAAAGAAACTGCCAGATAATCAACACCAATACGCGCGGCAATCTGAATATCTTCCTTATCTTTCTCCGTCAGTGCTGCTGCTGACAGACCACCGCCTTGCAGGTTGATACCCTTATTATTGGATAGCTCACCACCCGTCAATACGTGTGTGATAATGCGGGGGCCATCAATGGCTTTCACTTCCAGACTCAGGCGACCGTCGTCTAACAACAGAACATCACCCGCTTTACAGTCATTGGACAGCTCTTTATAGGCCAGGCCGACCTGTGTTTCATCACCTGCGTCAATGGGTAACTCAGCATCAAGAATAAACTCAGCGCCATCGGACAAATGAATCTTGCTGTTCTGAAAACGGCCAATACGGATTTTGGGTCCCTGCAAATCACCTAATATGGCCACACTACGATTGAGTTGTTCAGCAATAGTGCGAATGCGCTCGGCACGCAACTGGTGCTCCTCGGGATCACCGTGAGAAAAATTCAACCGGACAACATTAACCCCTGCCTCAATCAGTTTTTGGAGCTGGTCTTCTGACTCGGTGGCTGGACCAAGAGTCGCTACAATTTTGGTACGTCTGAGCATGGTATCCTCTCGCTCACCTGCGCGGCACCCATTTACAGCACACCAGCTGCAGGTATCAGTCGCTAAAAATTGAATAGTATTATACGACAAAACCACAGGTCGCGGGCGAGCCTGTGGTTTTGCTATAGTTATATTTTATGTTTTACGGTGCATAGTCGACCCTGTAAACACCGACCCTTCTGTGCACATACCTCAGGCGGTCATAAAAGCTTTTGCAGTGTCCAGCATTCGATTTGAGAAACCCCACTCGTTATCGTACCAGGCCATCACTTTCACAAGATTGCCCTGGACGCGTGTCTGAGTGGCATCAAAAGTGGATGAGAATGGACTGTGGTTAAAATCTGAAGACACCAATGGCTCGTAGTTTACGTGCAACACCTCATTCATGGGCGTTGCCATGGCTGCTGAAGCCATAATTTCGTTCACTTCTTCAGCGGTGGTATCACGGCCAGCCACAAAGTTCAGATCAACCAGAGAAACGTTAACCGTTGGGACACGGACAGCCATGCCGTTAAATTTACCCTGCAATTCTGGTACAACAAGTCCCACAGCAGCCGCAGCACCAGTGGCTGTTGGAATCATATTACAGGCAGCAGCACGGGCACGATACAGATCAGAGTGATACACATCGCTCAGGCGTTGATCATTGGTGTAAGAGTGTATCGTGGTCATCAGGCCTTTTTCGATATGCAGTGCATCATTCAGCGGCTTGACAACAGGGGCCAGGCAGTTGGTGGTGCAGGAGGCATTGGAGATAACGGTCATATCTCCTGTTAATACATCATGATTAACACCATAAACCACTGTAGCATCGACATTCTTACCCGGCGCAGAAATAATGACTTTTTTTGCGCCAGCATCAAGATGAGGCTGACAGGCTTCTTTGGAGCGGAAAATACCGGTGCACTCAAACACGACATCCACACCCAGCTTAGCCCAGGGCAGGTCGGCAGGATTGCGTTCGGAAAAGATTTTGATTTCGTCACCATTAACATTCAACACACCTTCGCCCGCTTCTACCTGAGCATTAAAACGACCATGAACCGTGTCGTATTTGGTCAGGTGTGCATTGGTGTTGGCATCGCCGAGATCATTAATGGCTACAATCTGAAACGCATCACGGCGATCAGATTCGTAAAGAGCACGCAATACATTACGACCAATTCGACCGTAGCCGTTGATGGCAATTTTAATCATAATAACGTCTCCAACTTTTCATCGTGACGGAATGGACTCCGTTTACGGCTTAGTAAATAGGATTTTCAACACAATTACAGCCTAGGAAAAATACCTAAATTCGTTGATAAATAAGGGATTGCAGAATATGACCAAACTTTCACACCAATTTCACACCAATAAGTTAACCTGTGTTATCAGGCTGATACAGTGATACCCATTTTGTGAAAAAAAGCACGCTACAATCTGTTTCTATCTGTTTCTATCTGTTTCTATCTGTTTCTATCTGTTTCTATGGATTATCAATGCCTGTACCAGAGACGGTATTACCAACAAGTACTCAGGCAAGACAAACAGCGCAGGGTATTATTTCCCGTTCAGGTGGCTGGCAGTTTGCCCGGCTCAACACGGATCGACTGGGAAAAACCCGGACAAACTCCTTTTTATACGGCATTTCAATAGTGGATACCCCTATTTCCTGATTCCTGCACACTTATCACCAAAAGGTATAAAATTCAAAATCACAAGTTTAGCCCACTATCGTGCTTCTTACTAAACAGGATGTCTATTCCCCTCAGATCCGCTTAAAAACCAATGGCACTGATTTAAGACGCCAGCCCCTGATAAATCAAGGCTTACACGATCAGTCCCTAAGGCCATTGGCAAGCTACCGCCATAAAATAACGATAGTTTCAGGAAAAGCAGCAATCCAGGTCATATTGTCAGTATGGCTGACCTGTCAGTCAGTGACCCATTGTCTTGTCTGCCATAATCTGCTGTCATTGAGTATTGTAACAGGAAATGCTATGAAACAAGGGTCCACAGCCAGACTGATGGCCATCGCCATTGCCATTACCATTGCCATAAGCCGTCCGGTTGGTGCTGATGATGGCGCTGCAAAAACACAGGTGACGCAAGAGCTGATGGTTGATCGTTATGCGTCACCTGAATTTCAGGAACTGGCCCGCTTTCGACAGGAACAGCACCAGCGAATGGTGGCAATGGCACAGGAGCGTGCTGAATATTTGCCGGGGCTGCGCTATCGCCGGGGTAAGATTGAAAAAAAGACCGCGTTTGTTAGCTTTCAGAGTAACAGAACCATCAACAAGGTGCTTAAATTCACAGATACTGCGAAGAAAGTGCCTTCTATAAATGATCAGGACACCTCATTTCTCAATCTGTCATTTCCTGTCACTGAAGAGAAACCCGTAAAAATAGTGAAAAAAATGAGCAGTGAATTCAGTGTCAGGCAGGTTCGTTCAGTAAAATATATTCGTGAGAAGCCCATGCAACGAGGAAAAATAAAGGTAACAGTCACCAATAAGAAGCGGTAACAGGAGAGATAAAAACTTGCCACGCCAGAGGTGGCATCACTTCCTTTCGACAATCTTTCTTTCGACAATCTTTCTTTCGACAATAAGAAACGGGTCCTGCTTTGCCAGATGGATGAATAATGGTTGTATGTTGGCAACAAAAATAACCAGTGCCAGCTATCCTATGGGTGGGAACCTCGCTACAGAAAGGTCATTTCACACGTCTTTAGTCGTCTAAAAAAGAAAATGCTGAACATGAAGCGGTTAACCCATAAAACCATTGGCTTTTCTTCCCTGGAGGAGCTGCATGAAAGGGCCATTGGGGAGTTCATCTCAAAAATGTGGTATCAACCTGTTTGAAACGCAACCCTCTGCTTTAGCCTGTTTTTTAACAGGTTACGGGTCAGATCCTGCCCAGTGTGTCAGGCAAGGTGCTTTGTTGACAGAAAAATGTAAACTCAGCAAAAGCCCGGAAACTCGCGAATAGTATGGCAAGGCGCGGTTACGCTGGAATATGTGTGTCTTTCAAAAGGCTGCAACCGCATCTGGATTTTATGTCAAACGCCCTGAGGCCGGTTAAGTCAGACAGGTTGCCAGAGGATGAAAAGCAGCATATTTTAAGTTAAAACAACAGATAACTCGCTGTGAAAAAGGTGATGACAATGATAACTCAGTTAACGCATTTTGTAGCTGGCAAAAAAACACCTCCAAGTGAACGCCAGGGCGCCGTTTTTAATCCGGCTACCGGCCAACAAACAGCCAGCGTATCTTTGGCAAGTAAAACAGAAACTGAACAGGCCATTGCTGCCGCTAAGCACGCTTTTCCACCCTGGAGCGCTGTGACACCACTGAACCGGTCACGTGTCCTTTTTTCTTTCAAAATGCTGATTGAGCAACACCGGGACGAGCTTGCACAGCTCATTACCAGGGAGCACGGTAAGGTGTTCAGCGATGCTCAGGGGGAAATTACCCGTGGACTTGAAGTGGTAGAGTTTGCCTGTGGTATTCCCCATTTACTAAAAGGTGAGTACACCGAGAGTGTTGGCACCCACGTGGATGCCTGGTCTGTGAACCAGCCCCTTGGGGTTGTCAGTGGGATAACTCCCTTTAATTTCCCCGCCATGGTGCCCATGTGGATGTTTCCGCTGGCCGTTGCCTGTGGCAATACCTTTGTCCTTAAACCTTCAGAAAAAGATCCTTCTGTAGCGCTGCGTCTGGCGGAACTCTTTCTTGAAGCCGGTTTGCCCGAAGGTGTGCTCAATGTCGTCAATGGTGACAAAGAAGCGGTGGATACATTGTTGAAGCATCCAGATATTGAGGCTGTCAGTTTTGTCGGTTCTACCCCCGTTGCTGAATATATTTATCAGAGGGCATCAAATGCAGGAAAGCGCGTACAGGCCTTTGGTGGTGCCAAAAACCATATGGTGATCATGCCCGATGCAGATGTAGACCAGGCAGTTAATGCTCTGGTGGGAGCAGCCTATGGGTCAGCGGGTGAACGCTGCATGGCCATTTCAGTAGCCGTTGCCGTGGGCGATATTGCTGATAAACTGGTTGAAAAACTCACACCAAGGGTCAAAGGACTGCATATTGGCAATGGTATGGACTCTGGTGTCGAAATGGGGCCGCTGATTAGTCAGGCCCATCGCAGTAAGGTCAAAGACTATATTGACGCAGGTATTTCTCAAGGTGCCTCGTTGTTGGTGGATGGCCGCAGAAGCATAGATCCGGGAAATGAAGGCTACTTTCTTGGTGGTTCTCTGTTCGATAATGTCACCACAGATATGAGTATCTATCGGGAAGAAATTTTTGGTCCGGTTCTGTGCATTGTACGTGTACCCGATTACCAGAGCGCCGTCAAAATCATTAACGAGCATGAGTACGGTAATGGTACGGCTATTTTTACCCGTGATGGTGACAGTGCCAGGCGATTTGCTCAAGAGATCCAGATAGGCATGGTAGGAATTAACATTCCCATTCCTGTACCCATGGCCTTTCACAGTTTTGGTGGCTGGAAACGCTCACTCTTTGGTCCTTTGCACATGCACGGTCAGGATGGCGTTCGTTTCTATTCTCGCCAAAAGGCTATAACTGCCCGCTGGCCAACGGGTATTCGTCATGATACCGAGTTTGTCATTCCTACAATGAAGTAATACTGAAGTAAGACCACCCGACACTATCGTAAACCAAAAGAATACGACCACCGAAACAGGCGGGTGGTACATTTCAGGCTGTGATTCATCCTTACCTTGACGGGTAATGTTATCACTTGTGCAGCGAGGGCAGCTCACTCCATCAGGCCAGCGGATCTGACGTATGCGTTCATAGCACTTATCATTGTCGAGGAGATCATACCGTTTCATCATGAAGCTGTTTTACGCTGAAATACTCGATCTTTGTCGTCGGGAAAGCCGCATTTCTGGCAGCTCCCCGGAATCCATTAAGAACCAGCGCTTTTTGTAAAACGAGTAAATATTGAGTTACTTTTCTTTGCTTTAACCTGCCTGTATATCTCATCCCATAATTTCGCATGTCCAGCAACCGTAGGGTGTTTACCGTCGAAAAACAGGTAGTATTTTCTTGAGGTATTAATACCACAGTCCATGCATAGCCATTTCCCGTTAGCAGGGGTATGCTCCGTACGCGCTATCAAACCACAGTCGTAGCATAGCCATTTCCCGTTAGCAGAGGTATGCTCCGTACGCCGTGTCACAAAACAGTCATCGCATAGCCATTTCCCAGGCCCTATCACAAAACAGTCATCGCATAGCCATTTCCCGTTAGCAGGGGTATGCTCAGCAGGCGGTACCACACACAACTCTTGCTGTTTATCTGAGAGGCAGGTTCTTTTCAGAGTATCCTGAACCCACATAGGATTTTTAATCTGCTGGTTCTGCCACTTGCTGAGATCAACAAAGGTTAACCCTTTCTCAATGTCACCGCGCAACGTCGAGTTTTTCAATGTATCGTTGTAACCTTTGCTAAACAAACTCAGCAAACTTGAGATAGTTTTTAATCCAGAGGACGCCGGGATTTTCCCCAAATCAGGTAAACCAATCACAACTATATGATTCACCGGTACCTGCTTATCTTTTTCTAAAATATCGATAGCCTTCCGGGTATTTATAATCGGGTTTGAAAAGTTTAATTTATTATACTCATTACCGACCATATCCTTGAAAAACTGATCAAAGGACGACTCCGTCAAATGATTGTTTGCTGCCTTTAACTGTTTAAGTTTTCCACTCACAACATTTCCCTTATCCAACTTTTCTCCATAAATTGTTTTCAACTTGGCAATATTTTGAAAAATGTCATTATTACCCGCCCACAATATAACGCCCACTTTCTTCCAGTTAATCCCTACACTGGAAACCAGCTCAATCTGTTTGATAACGCCGGGAACACAGCTGTATTGACCGTAGTCACCATAGTGGGTGCACCGGCTTTCAACTGGCATATAGGGTTTGTCTGATTTATCGTTGATATAGTTATCACCGGTTTGGGCAGAAGCAAAAGCGGCATTGAGAATCGGGAAGTCACACCTTTTTTCAGAGCAATTAAACAATAGTCCCATGGCGCTTTCTCCAGGAGGGAAGAACTCTTCTCCCATGCAGTTAACCCAGGTAGTAGGGTTATCATAGGGCCAATTGGTAACGGGTGCTCCTATACCCGTTTGCTCACTTCGACCAGCAGTTTGCACCCAGTTATTGTTTCCTTTCCTGTTTCCAAAGATCGCACCGTCAGAAAAACTATCACCAAAAACGACAATTATCGGTATTCTGGTATCTGACCATGCTGATCCTGACAGCATAAAAAACATCATGCATATAAAAGAAGTTACTTTATTCATCACGAAACTCCGAGGCAGGCCTTAATAAAACGGCCACAACGCAGTTTAGTTAAGTAAACGTCATTCTTTATATAAGTAAAAGCTCTTAGTAGATTCCGGGGTGTTATCCAAACAACACCTCCAGAAGACCGGATATAGCCGCTTTGCCACGTCTTCTGATGTTATGCAGACTAGACGAAAACGATCATTAGCAAGTAACAGGCATTCCAGACGACACTTGATCATGGCTTGCCCGAGGGGATGAAGAACGTTTTCATAAACTTTTTATAGCCGTTTTTCTTTTCAAGCAAACCTTGGTATTTCACGGGTTTTGTCTTGAGGTTCCCGGTCTGTTTTCTATTGGCTGATCAGTGTAATTTTCGGTATTACCAGAGATGGCTAACATTCACTGAAAAATTATGCCTGTGCAATGGTCATGGAAATGGTCATGGAAATGGTCATGGAAATGGTCACGGGCATCTATCGAGAACCATCAACTTAACGACGTATTCAAAGCCATATTCCCTGTTGAATAACAAAAAATAAAGTGAATGATCGTTTTATTCTCGGGGGGTTGGTAAAAGCTATTGATGTCATGGAATAAACCGATACAATGGTGAACAAAAATTGAGTCGTGTTTTTCAAGCATAGCTTTCAGGTTCTATTGAGGGCATAACCTGAAAGATATCAATGATAATAACGTTGGCTTACCGCTGAAAATACCGCCTTACACTGAGGAAACCCATGTCTGGAAAGAACCCGGCAGCGACGAATAAAACATGGAGTAACCGCTGGACATTTATGCTTGCGGCGGCAGGCTCTGCCATTGGCTTAGGTAATATCTGGAAATTTCCTTATATTACTGGTGAGTACGGTGGTGGGGCATTTGTACTTGTTTACCTGGTTTGCATCCTGGTGATGGGGGTACCTCTGCTGATGGCTGAAACACTGATTGGTCGCCATACACGACTGAGTCCGCTTAACAGTATGAAAAAACTGTCCAGCGACCTGGGGGTTTCTAAATTGTGGCAGAGTATTGCCTGGATGGGAATGTTGTGTGGTTTCCTTATTCTTTCTTTTTATAGCGTGATTGCTGGCTGGTCCCTTTCTTATGCGTGGGACCTGGTCACTGGTGTTTTTACCGGCATGAATGCAGAGCAGGTCGGCAGGGAGTTTGGTGCATTAACGGCGTCAGTCTCTCGTCAGACAGGGTTTCACACCCTGTTTATGGTGATAACGTTAGCCATTACTGCCCGCGGTATTCATAAAGGGCTGGAAAAAGGCCTTCAGATAATGATGCCTGCGTTGTTTGTCCTGCTGTTGGTGATGCTTGGCTACAGTATTCTGGAAACAGGCCAGTTTGCCCGTGGTGCTGAGTTTATGTTCAGTGTTGATTTCAGCAAGATGACCGGTGAAGCCATTACCGCTGCCCTTGGTCAGGCTTTCTTTACACTGAGCTTGGGTATGTGTGCCCTGATGGCTTACGGTGCGTATATGCCATCAAGCAATTCCATTGGCAGAACAGCCATTAATGTTGCGGTACTGGATACCATTATGGCCATAGTCTCTGGCCTGATTGTATTTCCCATTGTCTTTGCCAATGGTATGGAGCCTGCGGCAGGCCCGGGCTTACTGTTCGTTTCCATGGCCAGTGCTTTTGCCAATATGCCCATGGGTGAGCTGTTTGGCTTTATTTTCTTCGTGTTAGTGGGCATTGCAGCGCTGAGTTCGGCGATTTCTCTGGTGGAGCCAGTCGTATCCTGGATGATTGAGCGTACCAGCCTGACCCGTCCTGTGGCAACAATACTCCTGTGTGCGGCTGTATGGTTTGTGGGTTTGGGAACAGTGTTCTCATTCACTGGTGACTTTAAGACATCCATGTTTGACAAGAACTTTTTTGATTTGATCGATTTCCTGACCAATAGTATCTTGATGCCATTGGGTGGCGTATTAATTGCGGTTTTTGCCGGTTGGAAGATGAAACGCTCTGTCCTGATGAATCAGCTGGCCCTGAATGTGGGCATGTTCAATCTGTGGCGGGCAATGATCCGGGTGGTTGTACCCGTGTGTGTGGGGGTGGTTCTGTTCACTACCCTCTTCTAAAGGCCTGGCAGTAAAAAAAAATAGACCAGCGTCATTCCTGCCTTTGCAGGAATGACGAGTTGCTGGTATTTTCTGGCATGCAACTACCCATTAGTCGATGGTATGGCATAGTTGCCATGTCGAACTCAGATCATTGGCTATCATTGCTTCTCCCCCCCTTTTGTTCCTTGCCGTTTTCACGGTTGCCTGATTATTTCTGTCCGCATTTTGTCAAGCAACTGTAAGAGTTGTATCACTGCGTTACGCAGTGTCATGAATTAGAATGTCAATGTTTGTTAAAGGGTAAAATCTGAAAAAACCATAGTCATAAAACACCTGACTCTTTATAGTGGCCAACCATAAAAGTCTGGGTATTAATCCAGACCACATACGGACTCTTACTGGCCGCTAAAAGACAAATACATAAAGCAGACCAAGGCTTTCTGTTGTTTTATCGGGTAATGAAGAAGAGCCAGTTTATTCATAAACAATGATTGCGTATTACCTGCGTCTGGCTTTCATCAAAAAAGCAGAGCGCAGGGTTTGTCAACTCACGGGGGGTATTATGCGTTTTCCTTTTAATCGCAGGGTTTTGCTTGTATCTGCTATTGCGGCAGCTTCTCAGGCCGGTGTTGTGAATGCAGCGGGTTTCAGTGTCAATGAAAACTCAGCCAGTGCCATGGGGTCGGCTTATGCTGGCCGCGCGTCTAATGCTGAGGATGCCTCCATTGGGGCATCTAACCCGGCCGGTATTGCATTACTGGACAGTCAGCAGGTGACGCTCGGCTCTGGGGTTATTATGAAGTCGGGTAATTTTGAGAATGGTATTCACAACAACAATACGCACATTGAGGATCAATATCAAACGCTCAGTGACAGCAAAGACTTTTTGAAAACAACGCCTATTCCCTTTGGCCATTACGTACTGCCCATTAATGACAAGTTCACCTTTGGTCTGAATGCCTATGCGCCATTTGGTCTGAACCTGGACTACGACGATAACTTTGCCGGGGCTTATTTTGGTGATAAGACCTTTATCCAGAATATCAATCTGCAAAGCACATTTACCTACAAAATTCAGGACAATCTGTCCGTAGGTGTTGGTCTGGGTCCATCATATATTAAAGGTGAATTAACACAGAAGAAATTTAAGCACATTTCTGTCATATACGCGAAGGGGATTGATGCTGTAGTGAAGGGGGATGACCTGGCTTTCACCTGGAGTTTAGGGGCAATCTGGCAGCCAACCCCGGCTACCACCCTTGGGGCCTCCTATCATGCTCCCACCAAGTTTAAGCTGGAGGGTGACATTAATGCTTCCAATGTAATATTAGTTGGTGACTTCAAGCACAAAGCGGAACTGGAAGTGACCATGCCTGAACGGGTTATGTTCAGCCTTACCCACAAGCTGGATGAACAATGGACCGTCATGGCCGATGCGACCTGGACCCGCTGGGCTCGAATGGATAGCATTACGATTCTTGATAAGGAACCCGAAATACGTCTTGGCAATGAAGTCAACAGCACATCCTATGTGCCTATGAACTGGCGGAATGTCTGGGCGCTGTCTGTGGGCACTGCCTATAAAGTGAACGACCAGTGGACCCTGAAAGCCGGCTATATGTTTGACCAGTCGCCCACCACTGATGAGAACCGCACTGTACGTGCCCCTGATAACGACCGCAACTGGTTTACCGCAGGTGCCAAGTGGAATGCCACAAAGAATATGACCTTCGACTTTTCGGCAGCTTATGTTGCCCTGAAAGACGGAACCATTACTGAAAAAGAATACAGCGAAGATGGCAAAGAGGACACTGAATATGGGGTGCTGACGGGTGATTATAAAGACCAGAATACCTGGCTGCTGTCGGCTCAGATGACCTACCGTTTCTAAGGGTAGCGGCAGTTTAGATTTTACCGCACTACCCTGTTAAATGTCGTTATTCATTTCCCCTTGTTATCCCCGCGAAGGCGGGGATTTTTCGTGTCAAGGCAACCTGTTCACGAATAGTTGAAGGTGAGAACTCTGGTACCCTTCTGAAACCTTCTGAAACTATCCCTTGTTTTGATTATTACTGTTTTTGTCTTGAACGCTTTTCACCGAGGTTGCAGAATCAATGTCGTATGACTGGTGAATACGATAAGTGATGGCACAGCTATTATCAGGCAAGTCCTTGAGTAAGGCATTAATTCCCCCTTTATTTTGCGTCCAGGTAAAATCAGCAGCCTCCCTGACAACCTGCCATTCGCTATTGGCAGCCTGGAAGGCCTCACACTTTGAGGGAAAAGTCGTACCCACCAGGCTATAGGTCAGACAGCGTCGCCCAAATTTAATAAGTGTCGTATTTTTCCAGACACTGTCGTTCTCTTTACCCCAAGTCGCCATAATACTAAAGCTGCGGCTATTGAAATAACCGGTGGAGGCAATGCCGTTGGCATTTTCTGTCAGGGCACTGAATTCTTTGGCAATAGCATTGTCACAGCTGTTAAAGCCCGCTTTATGGGCCATGCTGATCAGATCAGTGCCATAGGCTGTTGGGGTAAATAATAAAAAAGCCAGAGCAATGGTCGCGTGTTTCGTCGCGTGCTTCATAGTTACACCCCTTGCAAATCATCTGAAAAATAGGCTCACCTTGTCAGGTTAACGGCAGTGGGGAAAAGGGGTTTAATAGCTTATCTCTATCATACTGATTTCATTAATTGTTTTTGTCGTTTGCTGCAATTCAACTATGATAGACGTGTATTAACACAGTGGAATGAAATAATGGAACAGTTTACCGTTTTCGGGCGTCCGGGTTGTGGTTTTTGTGTACGAGCAAAAGAAGTGCTGGAAAAAAAATCAATGAACTACCGTTATGTAGACATCCACGCTGAAGGGATTACCAGGGAAGACCTTGAAAAAACAGTGGGCAAGCCGGTGGAGACAGTACCTCAAGTGTTTCATGGTCAACGGTATATTGGAGGCTTTCAGGAGCTGGATGCCTACCTGAAAACCCTGCATGCGGAAGAGGTGGTTGAAGACAAACACTGATCTCAATAACCGGAAGAGCGCTCCCGCTGAACCAGGCGGGAGGTGAATTTCCTCTAACAGTCTTTTGTCTTCCACCTTCGAGCAGAGGGGAAATAAGGCCTGTGGCGTAAGTAATAAGTCCCTTGTGGCGGTCACCATGGCGCAGAAACCTGCGTGAACGCGTGACAAAGTAACGCCTCAGTAATGGCAATTCTCCAGTGACCTAACTGGAGGAGGGTGTCAGGTAACGGTAAATTCGTGAGTGAGGCTGATCGCTGATCTTCTCCAGCCGGGCATCACTGCGCTGAAGCCTTTCCTGTCTGGCATGTGGGTTAAAGGGGCGAATAGGGTTAAATTCAGGCAATGGCTCACCGGGAAGCAGCTGAATAAATAACGGCAATGGCGTATTGATTTGCCCTGGGTAATGTTGTTTTACGCCAGAGGTTTGTTGACGGGTATCGTTGATATTTTTTGGCCAAGTAAGGTTTGCTCGAAGATGAGGTGCCAGTATTCGCCTGATAATCACAAGTTCATTGGCAGGCATTTGTTCCAGTATCTGAATATCTGCACTTATGGCACCTGAGGCCAGATATTTTTTCTGCAGATGCTCTATGGCTTCGCAGGCAGTCAGCCTTACAGTGCCACTATGGCTTGCCGCCCAGCTGAAGCCAACCCGTTTGGGGGCTCTGGGAAACAGTTTTAACTGACGATAGCTTTGAACAAAGTGAATATGCTGAATTTTTAATCCGCCTAACAGGCTTTCCCGCAAGTCATCAGACGTTTGCTCAATGGCTTCAATACTGTCGCCAAACAGTTTTCGGTAATCACCCATGGCTTGCTTAAAGTGCAAGCGTGCTGAATTTAACGCATGACCAAGGGCGAGGGTTTCAGGTGATACACCCACAAGCCCCGGAAGACGTGCCGTTTCCTGCTTACTCTGGTCGGGCAGGTAAGTCAGACAGGTACTGACCTCAGCGGCTTTGATACGGTCACCGGGTGCATCGTCAGATGTGGACTGACCTTCTTTCATGACCCAGGCAGGCAGATAAGCATCGCCAATAACCGCTTTCTTAAACGTCTGGTTAGTTTCAACCAACTGAATCAGGGTGTCGCGAACGGCAATTTTTGCTGCGATTTCTTTACTCATAACGGCTCCATCAGGGTGCCAGGCGGTCTATTTGCCAATCAGCCGCCGAGTCCTCCTGGCTACGGCTATAAAGGAAGCGATCGTGTAGCCGATTAGGGCGTCCCTGCCAGAACTCAATGCTCTGAGGAGCAACGCGATACCCCCCCCAGAAAGACGGCAATGGTACTTTACCATCTTTGAATTTACGTTTTACTTCATCCAACTTCATTGCCAGCAGCTTTCTGCCGCTGATAACAGTACTTTGTTGAGAGACCCATGCACCGAGCTGACTGCCATAGGGACGGCTGCTGAAATAGTGAAGGGATTCACTCTTGCTGATTTTCTCAACACAGCCCCGGATAATCACCTGACGCTCAAGGGTCACCCACGGAAAGAGCAGAGCTGCTTGTGGGTTAGCAGCAATATCTTTGGCTTTGTTGCTACCGTAGTTGGTGAAAAAGACAAAACCGTGGGTATCAAAGTATTTAAGCAGAACTGTCCGAAGCCCTGGCATGTTATCAGCGTCTACAGTAGCCAGACTCATGGCATTAGGTTCAGGTAGCTGTGCTTCCTGCGCCTGTTGAAACCACAGGGAAAATTGCTCGAACGGGTCATTACTCAGCGTATCTCTGCTAAGACCGGCCTGAGTATATTCTTTCCGCAGGTAACTGATATCCATTGTACGGGTACCGGAAGTTGACAGGGGTAAATGCTAATAGCACCCAGTGTAAAGGGTTTTACAGGACAGCAAAACCATTAATGGCCGGAAATTTGCCAACTATTTATAGGCAGATTATAGGCAGAATGACGTTTACTTAACTAGACTAAGGCGTGGCTGTTTTATTAAGGCCTACCTCGGAGTTTCGTGATGAATAAAGTAACTGCTTTTATATATATGCTATTTTTTATGCTGTCAGGATCAGCATGGTCAGATACCAACTCAGATACCAACTCAGATACCAACTCAGATACCAACATAGGTGCGACAACTCCTTACATTGTCGTTTTTGGTGATAGTTTGTCTGACGGTGCGATCTTTGGAAACAGGAAAGGAAATAATAACTGGCTGAAAACTGCTGGTCGCAGTGAGGTAATGGGTATAGGAGCACCCATTACCAATTGGCCCTATGATAACCCCACTACCTGGGTTAACAACATGGGAGAAGAGTTCTTCCCTGGAGAAAGCGCCATGGGACTATTGTTTCAGTGCTCTGAAAAAAGGTGTGACTTCCCGATTCTCAATGCCGCTTTTGCTTCTGCCCAAACCGGTGATAACTATATCAACGATAAATCAGACAAACCCTACATGCCAGTTGAAAGCCGGTGCACCCACTATGGTGACTACGGTGAATACAGCTGTGTTCCCGGCGTTCTCAAACAGATTGAGCTGGTTTCCAATGTAGCGATTAACTGGAAGAAAGTGGCCGTTGTATTGTGGGCGGGTAATAATGATATTTTTGAAGATATTGCCAAGTTGAAGACAATTTTTGGAGAAAAGTTGGATAAGGGCAATGTTGTGAGCGGAAAACTTAAACAGTTAAAGGCAGCAAACAGTCATTTGACGGAGTCGTCCTTTGATCAGTTTTTCAAGGATGTGGCCGGTAATGAGTATAATAAATTACACTTTTCAAACCCGATGGCAAATACCCGAAAGGCTATCGATATTTTAGAAAAAGATAAGCAGGTACCGGCGAAGCATATAGTTGTGATTGGTTTACCTGATTTGGGGAAAATCCCGGCGTCCTCTGGATTAAAAACTATCTCAAGTTTGCTGAGTTTGTTTAGCAAAGGTTACAACGATACATTGGAAAACTTGACGTTGCGTGATGACATTAAGAAAGGGTTAACCTTTGTTGATCTCATCAAGTGGCAGAACCAGCAGATTAAAGATCCCAGGTGGGTTCAGGATACCCTGAAAAGAACCTGCCTCTCAGATAAACAACAAGAGTTGTGTGTGGTAGCGCGTACGGAGCATACCCCAAGAAAATACTACCTGTTTTTCGACGGTAAACACCCTACGGTTGCTTGGCATGCGAAATTATGGGATGAGATATACAAGCAGGTCAAAGCAAAGAAAAGTCACTCAATATTGACTCGTTTAACAAAAAGCGCTTTGCTGCGTCAGCAAAATAGTTAAGTAAAGAAAGGGCAGGGCTTGCATAAGGAGCTAACGAATCCCACACTGAAAAGTACAGGCCATTGTGGAATATCTGGCCGTTTTCCACTTAGCCTGGCCTGTATTAACAGGAATCCAGCCAGTTGAGTCGAGCTTTCCTGAATGGCTTTCTGCGGGAGACTGACTCACAGAGGTAGTGGGTCAAAACGAAAGGATGCTTCACCTCAGGCAAGCTCCATTGAATGTTGACAGGCTGCTGTGTGCATCATTCTTACATTTCCGCTACTAAAAATCTAACATAATCTGTAATTATGCAGACTTATCTACGCCGTCGACATGAATGCACGACGAATCGTGTCTAACTCCACGCTTGTGTAGGGTTTTGGGTCGAGCTGTAACGTGTCTCGACCATAATTATCAAGGTTCAAACTCGCACTGTAATCCCTATCATGCAAAGTTTTACATTTCAGATATCGCCACTGGCGATCGGACAAAGCGATATTGTCGTTTATGTAGTTGCAAGTATGAACCGCACACTTTTTCGAGCTGGGAAAGAACCGATCTGCAATCACAATCTGGCATCCTCTCAGCTCTGCCTTGTATTCGACAAGCTCTCTCAGCTTGCCGAAACCTGCGTCACTGATTGCTCTTGCCAGTTTGCGGTTTTTTACCATGCCTTTTACATTCAGGTTTTCCATGGTGATTATTTTGAATCTTGACGTCAAATAATCACTTACCTCATGTATTACGGCTGATCGCTGGTTACTGATCCGGTAATGAAGTTTTGCAACTGCCCGCTTGGCTTTCGCGTAACGGTTGCTTCTCTTTATTTTGCGGCTTAACGCTCTCTGTTTCCTGTTAAGGCGTTTCAGAGAGTGTTTCAGTTTCTGATTAGCAGCAAAGGTTTTGCCATTCGAACAAATAGCTAAATTTTTGATGCCAAAATCAACGCCGACAGACTCATTGCTTTGTGCTTTTGGGTCGTAGTCTTGAGTGTCTACCAAAATAGAAGCGAAATACTTTCCGGCTCGCTTACTGATCGTCACCTGGCAGGGTGTGCCCGTGAATCTCAGTTCCTGGCGCATTTTAATTTTGGTTTTCAGTTTCTCAATGCGAAGTGTTCTGCCGTCAACATGGAACTTAGGTTTTTCTCTCAGAGAAAAACTATCGTGTAGGCCTCGCTTCTTGAATCTTGGGTAACCTGCTTTTTCTCCTTTCTTCACCCGACGAAAGAAATGAGTAAAGGCGTTATGAAGATCGTCGACTGTATTTCTCGTTACACGTTGACTGACTTCGGCATACCAGGAGAACTCAAGCCTGAGTTCTTTGTATTTTTCATTCGCAGCCTTCTTTGACCACTTAACGCCTTCTTGATTGAAATGTGCTAACAGTTGATTGAACGCATGACGACGAGAACCACAAGCCCTGTCAAGATAATCGGCTTGTTGTTTTGTCGGTCTGAGTTCAATCTTGTGAGCTAACAACATCCTGCAAAGTCTCAAGCATCTTTTTGTGTTTCTTGCTTCGGCTGCGGTAAAGTCTTGCGCTGAATACAGTGATTATTTCCAATACATCATTGGCGAGTTCTTCTTCAAACGAAGGCTGATCGCCTTTATGTACGATGACTATTTCTATTCCCTGCAATTCACATAGGGAGAACACCAATTCAGCGTCGAACCTTAACAGCCTGTCTTTATGTGAAACCACCAGTCGTTTAATCTGACGTTTCATTATTAACTCAAGTAGCTGATTAAGTCCTTTTTTCCGGTAGTTCATGCCAGAACCAAGATCACGTATAACCTGAGTTCGCCAACCTTTTGCAGAACAGTAGGCTTCCAGTAACTCTTGCTGCCTGTCTAAGTCTGGCTTTTGGTCGTGACTGGATACCCTGCAATAGCAAAGAGTAGGCGCAGCTTCGTTACTGAAGCCCATCAATTCAGACACGTCGTAGTAACGAGTTCCACCTTTGGTCTTTCTGGCAGGAAGCAACTCACCTGTACTTTCCCATTTTCGCAGTGTTACAGGGTCTGTACCAAGTAAACGAGCGGCCTCACCTATCTTCACTAATCTCTTATCCATGCTTGAGATTTTATCAGATAGTTTGAGATTATAATAGTTTACTGCGAACTGTTTTTAGCCCTGTTAACGACACCCTCTTCAGGACGGAGGGGATGTCAAGAGAGGATGTCAAGGTTGGTAACGGACAATAACCCCTGCCAATCCCATGGTTTTTTCCAGGTCAGCACGTACTGCTTTTAACTCGTCAGTACGCACTTCTGGCCCCACATACACACGAAACAGCGGACTTTGCTTTTCCCTCACCTGTTTTCTTGTGTAGGCTGTATACCCTTTGGAGAACAGTTTCTGCTCCAGATCTTCTGCATTGTTTTTTTGGGAAAAGGAAGCGACCTGTAACGACCAGGCTTTCAGATGCCCTTCCTTGTCCAGACCGGACTGACCATCAGGATCAGCAACAGGCTTTCCAGCGATGACCTCTGTGTTGACTGGATCAGCAGGTGTCTCAAGCTGCTTGATAATGGCAGGTTCCGGAGGATTGGGGATGGGTGGAACCATGTTAGCAACAACCAGTGGATGGTTATCCCCTCCACGGAATAATGCTGGAGCTGACACAATCAACACTACTATCAGGATGATTGCTCCAATCAGACGCCGCTTCAGTCTCTGACCCACTGTGCATTCCTTTATCGTTTTATTGACTGGAGTTATGCATTTCACTGTGTCTTACCACCACCCGCAGTATCTTGACCGAATGAACAAATACTCTATAGGGTACAAATGCGTAACTTCAGTTATTCAGCACTTTCCTGGCACTTTTCAACCAATGCCAGTATATCAGCTACCGTCATAAAAGAGCCACCAACCAGCACCAGATCGCCCGACCTGGCCGCATTCACTGCCTGGTGAAAACCACTCACCACATCATCAGCTGTCTCAATCAAAGCCTTCGTGCGAGACAGTGCACCACCGAGCACCGCCACGGATAATGCCCGGGGAGAATGGAATTCCGCAATGTACCAGTGATTGACCAGCACCGACAGCAACTCAACCACACTCACATGATCCTTGTCCTTACACATTGCCCACACAGCATGGATTTTCCCCGTCACAGCCGCACGCCTTAGCTGATCAGCCAGGCGCTCAACAGCTTGCGGGTTATGGGAAACATCCAGCAGGACATCAATCATTTGCCCGGAAGCATTACGCCATTGCAGCGTTTGCGCGCGCCCTGCAAGCGTAGCTTCTTTAAGCCCTGTTTCAATAGCAGCCCTGGTTACTGACATTGGCAAAAACTGAAGAACCTGTAACGCGGTGGCAGCATTGTCGAGCTCAAGTACTGGCATTGGCAAGCCATTGAATTCAACACTTTCACCCACAGCCGAGTGCCCGGACCAAAACCACTGCTCCCCTTTTTGCCTGACCATAAACTCATGCCCCCGGCGAAAAAGCGATGCGTTAACAGCCGCGCTTTTTTCCAGAATACTGAAAGGCATGGATTGATCACCATAAACAGCCGGTCGCCCTTCCCGTATAATACCGGCTTTTTCTTTACCAATGGCCTCCAGGGAATACCCAAGGTAGTCTTGATGATCGAGTCCAATGGTCGTTATCACTGACACATCCGGGTCAATGACATTCACCGCATCCAGTCGACCACCCAGACCTACTTCCAGAATAAGATAGTCTAACGGCTGCTGTGCAAAGCAATACAGTGCCGCAAGAAAAGCGGTTTCAAAGTAGGTCAGGGTCTTGGAGCCACGACAGCAATGGATGGCATTGAAGGCCTCACAGATCAGCTCATCAGCCACTATCACACCGTTCACGCGAATACGTTCATTAAAGCGCAGGAAATGTGGCGATGTAAACACACCGACGGCATGACCATTTGCCCGAAGGATAGCTTCCAGAATAGTCACTGTGGACCCTTTGCCATTAGTACCCGCTACTGTAATGACAAAAGGGGAAGGTCTGAGCAAACCCATGGTCTGAGCAACAGTACGGATACGATCCAGACCGAAGTCTATATTCTGCTCAGGGTGAGTATTCTCCAGCCACTGCAACCACTGCGACAATGCTGAAAAGCCTTCAACAGGTACAACACTACTCATGGTCTGACGGGTTCCTCGTGGACATCAGGCACTACAGATTCCGGATTCGCCGGGGCTTCTTCTGTAAAACAGCAATCCGCCTCTTCCATCACACCCTGCAGTTTACGAAGCAGTCGGGTCACAGTGCCTTGCATATCCTTACGCGCCACAATCATATCCAGCGCACCATGCTCAAGCAGAAATTCACTGCGCTGGAAGCCTTCGGGTAACTTTTCACGAACCGTTTGTTCAATCACCCGCGGACCAGCAAAGCCAATCAGCGCCTGTGGCTCAGCAATATTGATATCTCCCAGCATGGCCAGGCTGGCAGACACACCACCGTACACGGGGTCTGTCATCACTGAAATGTATGGAATACCCGCCTGCTTCAATTTCTCCAGTATCGCACTGGTTTTAGCCATCTGCATCAGGGAAAACAGCGCTTCCTGCATCCGCGCACCACCACTGGCAGAAAAGCAGATAAAGGGGATTTTCAAGGCAAGGCATTGCTCCGCCGCTAAAGCAAATTTCTCACCCACAACCGATCCCATGGAGCCACCCATAAAACTAAATTCAAAAGCACAGGCGATGACTGGATGACCATTGAGTGTCCCTTTCATGACCACCAGGGCGTCTTTTTCTCCGCTGTTTTTTTGTGCTGCACTCAAACGATCCCGGTATTTTTTACTGTCCTTAAAGCGCAGTTTATCAACGGGTTCCCTATCAGCACTCAGTTCTTCCCTGCCGTCCTTATCCAGGAAGTAGTCCAGACGAGTTCGTGCTTTGATCCGCATATGGTAATTACATTTGGGGCATACATTCAGATTACGCTCCAGCTCAGGACGGTAGAGCACTGAGTCACATTTGACACACTTCCACCAGAGTCCCTCCGGCACACTGCTGCTCCGCTCACCACTGGCCACACGTGACAATGAGGGAATGAGTTTATCCACTAACCAGTTGCTCATCACCGAATCCTGTTCATTGAGAAGAGTACCGAACCTCACGGGTTCAGTACTTACTGTGTAATATAACGCCAAAAACCGCCCCCAGAGCACGCTCTGGGGGCGGTTATATTAACCATCATTTACAGCGTCGTTTACTGATCCACGACTTCTACTGTTCCACTACTTCGGACAGTTTTATAAACTTAAAACTTCCGGCTGCCAGGGGGTTGAAAATATATCGTTATTTTATGGTAACTCACACTTATCCCTGAGTTACCATAAAATGACCCCCTTGAGTTTGCAGGCCTTGCAGCATCAGACACCCCACTGTCTAAAACTGTCTGCAGTATTGCTGATCCATTGCAGTGCGCATTTCAGCCAGCAGTCTGGCTGCCCGGGAAATAGCCACATCACTGGTGTCAGCATATTGAGCCAGAGCAGATACCAACACAGAACCCACCACCACACCATCGGCTACTTCACCAATTGCCGCCGCTGTCTGGCCATTACGAATGCCAAAGCCAACACCCACCGGTAAATCCGTAAAGCTTTTGATATGTTTCACACGTTTTGCCACAGCCTCCACATCCAGGGTGGCAGAACCGGTGACTCCTTTCAAAGAAACATAGTACAAGTAACCACTGGCAATATGGCAGATTTTCTCGATCCGCTGATCTGGCGTGGTCGGTGCGATCAGATTAACGATATCCAGCCCATAATGCTGCAATAAGTCCTTCAGGCGACCTGCTGCTTCAGGTGGCAGATCGACCACCAGCACACCATCCACACCTGCTGCCCTGGCACGCTCGGCAAACTCGCCGTAGCCCATAATTTCAATGGGGTTAAGATAGCCCATTAATACCACAGGAGTGACATTATCTGTTTCCCGAAAGCGTGTCACCATGGCAAAAACGTCGAGCAAGGTAACACCGTGTGATAATGCCCGTTCATGAGCTTGGGCAATGACCGGCCCATCGGCCATGGGGTCTGAGAACGGGAAGCCCAGCTCGATAATATCACCGCCATTGGCGACCAGCTCGTGCATAATGGTCACAGTATGATCCGGATGAGGATCACCGGCCGTGATATAAGGAATCAGCGCCTTGCGCTGCACAGCTTCGAGCCTTTCAAAACACTGTTTGATACGCATGATTTGTGTCTCGGTTCCTTATACAGTAATGCCGTCAATCTCAGCGATGGTATAAATATCCTTGTCGCCACGGCCTGAGAGATTAACAATCAGGGTTTGGTCAGAACGCATCTGCGGAGCCAGCTTTTTCACATAGGCCAGGGCATGGGCGCTTTCCAGCGCCGGCATAATCCCTTCCAGCAAAGTAAGATCACGGAATGCTGCCAATGCTTCATTGTCCGTAGCATACACGTATTCAGCCCGACCAATATCCTTCAGATAGCTATGCTCAGGGCCAACACCCGGGTAATCGAGGCCAGCCGAGATGGAGTGGCTTTCCATAATCTGACCGTGCTCATCGGTCATCAGATACGTACGATTGCCTTGTAGCACCCCTGACCTGCCTGACGTCAGACGAGCAGAATGCTTACCCGTGTCAATACCCAAACCACCGGCCTCAACACCATAAAGTTTGACAGTCTTGTCTTGCAGGAATTCATAAAACAAACCCATGGCGTTAGAGCCACCACCGACACAGGCCACAAGAGCGTCAGGCAAACGCCCTGTTTGCTCCAGACATTGCGTTTTGGCTTCCCGGCCAATAATGCTTTGGAAGTCACGCACCATTTCGGGGTAAGGGTGTGGACCACAAACAGTACCCAGAATATAGAAGGTATGGTCAGGGTTTGTTACCCAGTCACGCAGTGCTTCATTGATGGCGTCTTTCAGTGTTTTAGAGCCGCTTTCTACCGGAACTACCTCTGCACCAAGCAGTTTCATACGGTATACATTCAATGCCTGGCGCTTAACGTCTTTAGCCCCCATATACACAAGGCATTCCAGACCCAGTCTTGCTGCCACAGTGGCGGTAGCAACACCGTGTTGACCCGCACCGGTTTCCGCAATAATGCGGGTTTTCCCCATACGCCTGGCCAACAGTGCCTGACCCAGTGCATGGTTAATTTTGTGGGCGCCGGTATGGTTAAGATCTTCACGTTTCAGGTAGATTTGTGCCCCGCCCAGTGTCTT
This sequence comes from Endozoicomonadaceae bacterium, assembly GCA_965232215.1. Classification (GTDB taxonomy): domain Bacteria; phylum Pseudomonadota; class Gammaproteobacteria; order Pseudomonadales; family Endozoicomonadaceae; genus Endonucleibacter. The sequence goes on along the minus strand of CBDDPF010000013.1, from coordinate 1,359,022 downwards.
TGACCAGCGTTCTGCATGATAAAGGGGTGAAGGGCGCCCCACATAGTGCTTCAGTTCGTAGTCAAAGTTGGCCTGAAAGGCAGGGTCTTGCCAAAGTACTTTGTAGTTTTTTTCCAACTCTTCAATGGCAGTGATCAGGGGCTCTGCCACGTAGCGCCCCCCAAACCGGCCAAAATGCCCGGTGTCATCGGGCATGGTGTAAAAGAATTCTTGCAGAGTACGCTGATACACTATTTTCTACCTATTTCCTTGACACAATACTATGGACAGTTCTATACATTTAAGAGTTCCGGCTGTCAAGGGGATTGAAGACAGAGGGTACAATTAAGAGTGCAATTAAGGGTGCAATTAAAACTGTTCTAATCATCGGCTTTCCAATACTTATCCCCGTCACCATTAGCCCTTAACGTTCTTAGGTTCAACATGTCATGTGCATGTTCCGGCTTCCACCACGCTTCGGGAAGTTCCAGTGGGGTTTGGACAGCAGAACGGTTTGAGCTTTCTATTTCACCTGAACCCACAGGTAAGTTGGCAGCTTCTGCTGCTTGATAATCAAACGGCCCAGTAACTCATGTTTATCCTTGAGTTACCATAAAATAGCCCTTGAATCGCAGGCCTTGCAGCATCAGACACCAGAGTGTCTAAAACTGTCCGCAGTCTTGTTAACAAAAGCCTCAATTTTACCACTGTCTTTGTGGCCCGGACTGGCTTCCACGCCGCTGCTGACATCAACGGCATAGGGTTGTACGGCTTCTATAGCTGCCTGCACATTTCCAGCATGCAGCCCCCCTGCCAGAATGACGGGTTTACCGAGGGTATCAGGGATCAATCCCCAATCAAAGGCTTCACCGGTACCCCCGGGTACGCCGGGGGTATAACTGTCCAGTAAATAGCCACTGGCCGAGGCATAAGGTGCTACCATTTCGGCAACAGGTAACCCGGGGCGAACCCGAAAAGCCTTGATATAAGGGCGGCCCCAGCAACGGCATTCAGCGTCTGACTCTTCGCCGTGGAATTGCAAAACACACAGTGGGACATGGTCTAGCACCTGTCGAATGGTTTGCGCCTCAGCATTGACAAACAAGCCTACCAGCGTGGTAAAAGGTGGAACTGCGCAGGCGATTTCAACGGCCTGCCCAACAGTCACATAGCGGGGACTTTTCGGGTAAAACACCAGGCCCAGCACATCAACGCCACTAGCCGTGGCAGTCAGTGCGTCAGTGACAGAAGTGATACCGCAAATTTTGATTCGAGTCATTAGCCAGTGGGCACAATTTTAAGAAAAAACAGGCCGTATATACTAAACCAATCTCACCGGGCATGCATTACTGTGCACAGCGAAAGTATTTTCTGCTGAAACCCGTCACCCCATTCCCTCCCAGGTTACCGTTTAACAGTTACGATTAACTTGTAGTGTCTGCCATCTTCCGTCACAAGCTTAACAGCCTCCCTGTTTACTTTTTCGAACGTAGTATCCGGGTTAAAAGGGCTGTCAGCATTGTACGAACCAAATACCGTTTTTCTCGACCCCGGCTTATGGGTGTCTGTAAGGCTGACCACAAATACCTCTCTTACTCCTAACAATTCTGCCAGTAAATACAGATCCCCCTGTTGAATCCCCCCTGTAATGCCAATGTGTGTCAGTTCACCCAGATAACGGGCTGCAAAGTTTTCATTCGTACCATTGACAACAAGATGCAATAACGCCTTTTGATCTTGTTCCTGATACAGGCTTTTTACTTTACAAATTAAAAGAAACTTGAGCGCTTCACATTTTTTCATCATTGTCTGCTCAGCGTCTTTTCCTTCCCAGACCTCGTCAACGACATTATTACGCAACGCTTCCAGACACTGCACAATATAATCCTGGTCACTCAGATCATCAGAGAGTCCTGTTTCAGGATTTCTTGCCCAGGGGGTATGGCACAGGGCACCTTCACTGAGCTGCATCGCAACAAATCCTGCTACTGCCGGTTTATTGACATGTTCGTTGAAAAAAGGCATCTGCCGCTGGTCAAGGGCATTCTTGACTAATAACGCCCTAAGCCCACAAAAATTATCGCCTCGCACACCAACCACATACTGCTGCCCCCCAAAGTTCATATAAGCTTGCCTTATATGCCGGGCTTTAACGGTTTCTGCTTTCCATTCACGCTGAACGTAATGGCTCACAAGCTCTTTAGTGACCGGCTTTTCGGGAACAGCTTCATTCCTTAACTTCACAGGGAATTTATCAAGTCGCGCTTTCAAAGCGTTAACCTGTCTGCTCCCTTGCACATCAATGCCAGGGACAGGCACTGCCTGATCCGCCCCGTCTATCTGATCAATGAATAGTGGGCTACGATCACTGTTCTGTTTTCCACTGAATCCCGTCTTTTCAAATAGCGCTGTGCCTGTGGTTTCAGTCTTGTCACTGCTCCCCCTGTGTACCGCAGAGGCACCCATGCTTTTGCCAGGTTGTGTGCGCCTTGAGGCAGGTACAAGATCATCAAACGTATATCTGGAAGTCCCTTCAGCAGCTCTATGACCAAAATCTGCTGCTTTCGCTGTAACAACGGGCTTTTTTACCTTTCCCGGCGCATTTTTCAGTGCATTGATTCTGTTAACAAGGTCATAAGTGGCCTGATGACAGACAGATGGGCCAGACTTGGTCATTTGATGAATGACTTGGTCATTCACTAATTCATGTTCACAAGCAAATACAAAGTTATCTCTTGTAAAATCGGGCCTGTAAATACGCACTTTTTCAAACACAGCCTCTTGTTCCCTGGTCAATTTGCCGGCTTGAGGCCCATGCCCCTGAGCCACAGCCCCTGAGCGATGGCGCCGAAGTTGAGCTAACGGAGGAGAAGCAGACCCTGGTTCCAGGGTGCGTTGCCGTGTGGCAGATCGCTTCCCATAGGAACCCTGTAAATCAGGCCCTTTGTTAATGGCAGTTTGACAGCCAGAGATACCCCATACGCCGGCGTTCTCAAATGGTTTTTGTTCTAGTGCCACTGCTGGTCTCGAACCCTTGACACCCGGTCTTTTAGGAATAACTGAGGGTACGACCTTATAGACAGCGTACATTGGGCGCATTTGCATACGCTTATCTCCAATAATCCCCTGCCAGTTCCGTTGTGCTTCTGGCACACCCTGTTTCTTTGCGTAATCTGTCAGTGTCATTGCATGGGTATCGTCCTGTACCTCACATCGGCCATTCTCAAAACTGAAGTGCAGATGATGACGACCTTTCATGACACCAATGGATGATAAAACGACAGTGAGTCGTTTTTCCCGCCCTGTTTTTTCATCCTCTACCCCTATTGTCCGGCAGTCTCCCAGGGCCAAACACTGCCTGCCTGCTTCGTGATCATCAGGGAAGCTCAGTTTTATAAAGTTGACGTCATCCACATTGCTGGCTGACAAATCGCTCCCTGTACCTGTACCTTGTAGCAAACCTTTTGGGGTGCCCAGTACTTTAAAAAGATGATTGATAAATGTTGCTGGCTCATACTCAGCAATATCCCTGCCTTCAGCAGCCTGCCGGAAGGTGTCATTCAGTGAACCGAGCTGATTCGCCTGTGCTGCTGATTTCAGTGCGTCTATCAATTCAACTAACTCAATGGTAATAACCGCTCCTGTATTTTGAGCCAGAAAACCCTGCCCCTTTTCTACTAATCTGACAAGTGCATCCCTTACACCCATGAGTTCGGGATTACCCTGACAGTGCAACCTGTTCAAATCATCCACGGATACCGTGCGTAAAATCGTTTGAAGCGCGGTATTTAACCAGCAGGTATTTCCCCAGGTAACAAAGCCAACACCTTTATCATCAGGTGTTCTTATTTGCCGCTCGAGCAGCTCATACAAACCCTGTCCACCGACACCTGCCAATAAATCTCTGATGCATTTGGGCGAAAACAGCAAGTGATTAAAGAGAGTATGAAAATGCGCTGCTGTCAGATCAACAGATTGCTGCTGTAAAAACGTCATATCCGCCTCTTGATAAGCCTGAATATCAAGTAGCAGACTGGTCGGCATACCTTCCCCTTCCTCACCCTTTAATGTTTTTTTCAAATAAAAAAAGGCTTTCAGTATCTCGGCTAAGGAAAGCGCTGACCTCTCGTAGTAACTCAATGCCCCCGGCGCCAGTCCGGCAAAGCAGGCATCTATTTCATCTTGCGTGGCTAACCCGGCATCCAGGCATACCCTGCGAGCCTCTTCCAATTGACCGTCACGGCCAGACGGCCAGAGGCGCTGCATGGCTTCCACGGTAGCAGTCTCACTGGTGGAAGAACACACAGTTGGCTTTGAAGATGCTGTCTCCCTATAGGGCAACGCTGCTGGCTGTTCATCGTGGTAGCCCATTGAGGAGTGGTCGCCTGACAATGGCTGAGGTGGCGTGCCTTCACTTTCCGGAAACGGTGAAAACCGCAAATGACCGGCATATTGATCATTATTATTGTCATTATTGTCGCCATTTATGTCCATATTGAGACGATCAAAAGTGCAGCGCTCTTCTGTGGCAGGGGCAGAGTCACCGGTGCGTTTCTGCCCTTCGTTCTTTGCAACTTTCTTTGCAATAAACTTTATACCTTTCTGGTCTTCAGGCTTGTACTCACGACCTTGCTCCCATAAGCCTGCGCATCCCTCGTCAGTGACACACGCCTGCTGAAGGCTTGCTGAACCAGGCGTACTTCTTATACTTTCCCCATCAAAACCCACCATTAGCAGTGCTTTTTTCATATTCCCACTTGATTGTCCTGTTGTTTTTTCTAATGCACCCGTTGATACAACAAGAAACCCCTCATTATCAATCAAATCAAATAATTTCCTCATAAATGACAATATCTGATCATAACCACCGAAAGCATATGATGGCAGCCTAGTAATACAAATACGTTTGAAATGACCATGATACATTTTATCAGCATGTAGCTTATCAATTTCTTTAATAATTTCACCAGAAATATCTGACAGGAACCTGTCAGCAAACCGTGTTTCCCGCTGATTCAATTGACTAACGGTTCTATCCCCCCATTCTGAACCAATGGCTAATGTATTTGATTCAATAATCTTCCTGTTTTCACAGGCTGCTTTAATGGCCTTCGTTCTTTGAATCGTTTTTTCCTTTCTTTTTTCTTTATTCTCTTTCTGTCTTTTAAATGCTTTTATTTTTGCATTAAATACTTCGCAGGCTTTATCAGTCCCCACTAAAGCTTCCAGGATAAGTGCTCTTTTCGTATTCGTAGGGATGTTCAGTTCGTTTTCCAGATAATTTAATACAGATTCACACGATGAATCCTTCTCAGCCTTGCCTGTCAATACGGCTGCCTCTCTGTCAGGATTGGCAACACCCTGTTCTTCTAACTGCTTTCGTACCTTTTGTACATTACCGGCATCTGTTTGCCGGGGTAATGCCCTTATCTTACTCGTTTTTTCTACACCAGAGGGTATGCCTGAAGAGGAACGAACCGTTGTTGGAACCTGACCTTTCTGCCTACAGGGTAAATCACTGATAACGCAAGTGCTTCTTTCTGCCAGGCTCATGCCAGACGCACCTTGAGCCGACACTGCTCCAGTTTCTGACTCCTTTGCCATACCAGGATTTTCCATGCTTTTATCTGCTCTTTCTGTGGCAGAGTCAACTATACCTGAAGCTGTATTACTCACAGAAGAATGATTAGCGTTGACTTCCCTCTTTTTTTGCAAGGCGGTGAGAAAATCTTTTTCCCGCTCATCATGATCAGCATGCCGGTAACGTTTTTTCTGTTCTATTTCGCTAATGGCATCATTGATATCTTTCTCTGTATAACCAAAAGGTTTATAATGTTCCGTCAGTCCAGCCGTCATATAATTACGTGCTGTTTCGTAGATTAGAACCTCCCTTTCATGAATTTTTTTATTACAGCATTTTTCAATAAAATCACATAAATTATCCCGCATAATACCAAAACCAACGGTGGTCACTATGCCAGCCGCCATACCGACGGGCTTATTGTTCTTCTCATAATCCGTCATCCACGTGGAATTATCATCCAATTCCATTATCGCCGTTAATAACAACTGGGAAAGGGTTTGTTTTACTATGTCTGATATCATAATATTTCCTCACTTCTGAAAAATAATTAAATCTTTGCCATAGAAACCATTTGAAAAGCTGCCTTGGTTATACCAGTCAACTTTTCTGACTACGTCATTGTGATGAAAATCTGAACGCCAATCCTGCATTAAAACTCTTCACAATAATCTGCCGTCAATCCTCATTTCACCTTGTTCTTTTGCCCGGTTTGCCATGTTTCCTTCAATAGTCAGAAAGGATCATAGGTGTTAAACCTGAAAAAGACACATTCAACGGGTATCATTCAGACGCTGCTTAGTCAGAATTTTTTAAAAAAACTCACCCATCAGTTAGCCAGAACAACAAATAACAGAAGTCTTAAGTGAACAGCAACATCGTGCGTCAGTTATTCACTGTGATCAAATAGACCTGCGGCCATCATCTGGATCAGTTCTTCATCAGAGACTCTGAACTGTTCACTCATTTCATTATTGTCTGCCACCGGCCCGGATCGTCCCTGTTGCCCTGCTCCACTGTCTTGATGTGCCCCAGCCTGAGCACCTGTAAGCCTGCACGGGCGAGCAGCACCTGCCACTTTCTTCAGGTGATAGATATAGCCTGACATTCCCCTTCTGTTCAAATAGGTTTTCAGATCACCCGGGCACACAAAGACACGGGCATCATCATAGATATACCACCTTCCATCATCACAGTATTTTGCCGTAATGTAGTGCCCGCTACGGGTACCCGAACCACTGTGACAGATGATACTGGTGACCTCATAAGTCTGCTTTACCGTCCTGATGCCCACTTCTCCGGGCGCCGCCTCATAAGGCCTGTTCAGGTCTTCTGTGGCAATATCCAACTCGACCTGCCTGTCAGCCGGTAACGAATGAAGGATCATCCTTGCCTCTGTGCTTAACTTCTTTTCAACACCGCCCCGGTTACTGTAAATTTTCAACAGCAGCATCAATGTATCAGGAAACTCGCCCTGATTTTTGACAAACGTTGTTACTTTCTTATCAATAGCATTTTCGGGCCTGTCACCCCCTTCATAATGGTCATAGTCAACCCTGCTGTCTTGATCCAGTATTTGCTCACCAATATGCTGTTGCAGGCATGTTTTCAGGGAAGGTGAACCACCACCTGTGACGGGCAGGTGTACGATAAAATGCATTTCCTCGGCGCATTCCTTCTGGGCAATACAACGCCCCCCAGAGAAGCAGCTAAAATAAGATTTCTCACCAACGGTGCATGAAGGCAGGCCTGCAAGGCCCAGCAAGTGATAAAGATGATTAATCAATTCACCTGGGTCGTTTTGGCCAATAGCGGCTCGATTTAATGGTTTTCCATCGTTAGAATAATTCAGCAATCTTGCTGCAATACTGCCGGGACCGCTGCTGGCTACGCCTGAAAAATTTAAAAAGTGCGTTAGAAACAGTCCGTAACATTCATCGAGATAATCAGCACCCACCCCGGGAGTACATAGCGCCTTAGCAAACGTAACAAATGTCTCACGGAAATAAGCCCAGTGCATCTGCTCCTCTTTGTTTCGTCCAGGATTGGGCAGCTGCATTATGCGTTCTAGCCGATCCACCGGAAATGCATCCATAATGCTCTGCATGGCGCTATTGAGAAAGCAAGCATTACCATAGTTCCTCAAGCCGTGAGCAGTCACAGGCCTGGTGACTGTTGGCAGGCGATCAACCTCGCCTCGGGAACTGACACTGCGTTCACGCAGTGATGTATTGTGCCTGTTTCCTGTGCCCTGACTGTCAGGAATACGGGGATAAGCTGATTCTGTAGCGTTTCCACTGCCAGGAGCCAGATTGCAGTTGCCTGTGACTGGGGGCTGTGAACGTCCTTCATTGGTCATGCGATGCATGCTTCACCTCCTTATGCCTATTCATGCCGCAGAACACTGATAATCACTCGTCGCTTGATAATTGAGACTTCTACCTTTACTAAAAAATCCCTGAATCACTAACCAGCCGTTTAGCATAAATAACAACGGCTCCCTTAAAAGCCGTTTTAAGAAACAGCCGGATTTGACCAATCTGGCGTTAAAGAAGCTGGTAATGGGTAAAAATTGCGGGTAAAAATTGTCGTTTATGTAGACGATATCGTATGAACCCAGAGTAATCAGTTGACATTATAAAAGCAGCCGCAGGCCTTATGGTTATATGCATTGACCGATTTTCCACACTCACCTGATGGTTGAATAACAACAGTGAGCCAATCCTTACTTTCACAAGCGGTTCAGCCATTTTCACACTGTTAACTGATGAATTTAGGATGAACTCAACCAAAGCGTATGTGATAACCCAGATACCCCGAATACTTCTGACCCTGAAGCAAAAGTCAGTGAGGTACGAACACGCTGATACCATAAAAGCAGGCGGCAATGAGTGACAGATGAAGAAGTCAGAGTAAGACTCGAGAAGCAGTTAACCGGATAGTCATTCAGCAAAAAGGCGATATTAACTGACAATCATACCTCTAATGGCATACCTCTAATGGTTGTATTCCATTTTTATCACCGAACGCTGTTTCCAACGGCAGTTTTTAGAAAACTGCCTGCTTAAAAAATCTGCCTGGTCTGGTAATATCCGTCGACTGTTGACCAGCGCCAGATATTCAGCCGCATTGGGACGATAAGGAAGTGCAATAAGGGACATCCCTATCTCTTCCAATAAATGTTTGTCCTTATGCTGATTACAGCGCCGACAGGCTGCGACTACATTTTCCCACACATCTTTCCCTCTTCTGGAACTGGGCACAATATGATCCCGTGTTAACTGGGATCGATGAAAGTGTTTCCCACAATACATACACTGAAAGCCGTCCCGTTCGAAAAGAGCTGGATTACTGAGCACAGGGTTGTTATGAGGGTGTACCAGTTTTTGTCCACCGCAGGCAATAATACTGGGTAGCTCTATAATGGTGCGCCCACCCGTGATACGGTTAAAGCCTCCATGGATTCGGTAAATAATATCACCCAGGCTCCAACACACCAAGTCCCGTGAGTACAGACATACTGCATCCTGCCACGTTAACCAGTCAATCGGCTGCCCTGCCTTGTTCAGTCGAAGGATATGCATTGGCATGATTCCCGTTTTCCATAACGATGACTGCCGATTTGCCAGGTCGGCACTGCTGGTCTTGCCCCTTTTAGTATTCCTTAATTTGCCCGGAGATGGAACCGGGCATGCCTTCTGCTGATCACTCTGCTGATCACATTGAGACCGGAATGCCTGTCATGGAAATGAGCAGGTGCCCTTGAAAGCCGAAGAATGCTTTTTTCTTCAAGGCGCAGTAGCCATAGTCAACGTCATCATTAAAACTTCTCCATCTTGATGCCCGTGCGAAGCCACAAACGTCCATAGGGAAACCGTCTGCAAGGTGTACATCATCCAAACCGGCGTCAAGCATTTGAGCCAAACGCTCAGTCATCTTTTGTTCAACCGCCCAAAGGTTTGCTCCCTGTGAGGCCAAATAGCTCCAGACGAAATGCCGAGTATATCCACATAAAGACAGGGTTACTTTGTGTCAGCATCACTGTATGGCCTGGAGATTTTGCCATGGCTGCATGGGACTTCAGCGCTTTATGGAAGACTTCGACTTTCTACCATTTTTTGCAGACTGCCTTCAAAGCCTCTGCGTCACACACCAGAGCGCTACATAACAAATAGAAAATGCCTTTACTACCGTCTTTGTTTTTAAAGACCTGAACTCGGTCATTATCAAAAGCAAGAAGAGATGGGTACTTCAGGTGCATGACAGCAAAGGCGGCCATAATGGCATCATGCAGGGAGATCTTATGCGCTATCTGGTTCGTTCTTTCATCAGGGAATAGTTGCACCATGCTTAGGGATAAGCTGAGGGATAATATTGATAAGCTCATCCGCAAGGGCGACGAACCCGGAAGCAGCCACAATTAAAACCTGTCAGACTAACGAAAGTATTCTTAAAAATAGCAGAAAGTATGGGAATTGTATTATACCCATTAAACTTGAAGATGCCGGTTTTTTTATCAATAGCAACCCTTGAAAATAAAGGGCTGTAGCTGATATAGACCTGGCATCCTGAAGTGGTTTGAGTATAAAAATGAAGGGTCGAAAACCTCTGGTATGACTGACTTTTATTTATTTATCGGGAATTGCTGACCTAAATCCCAGTTTAGCAAGGTGCAGCGCCTGGCCGAGGTTTTTGCTTTTTTTGCAGGGTTTCTAAAATCCACGATAACACCTGCATATTTCAAACGAACCTCATGGAGGTAGCGACGGCACTGGTAATTTTCTTCAAATACTGGCCACTTATAGGGAAAATAACGCTCTTCTTCATAGGGTTCTTCCATGTCATCGATTTCGTCCACCAGCTCTTCATCATAGGACTGACATTTCATTACAGCACCCTCACACCACATTAAGCCTTACACCAGCATAAAGAGCTTAATAATAGCCCAGTTATTCAATGAAAATAAGTCTATTTAAATATCAATTTGGCATTAAAAGTGCGGATTTTCCTAATTATTTTACTTTACTCTCTGGAAAGTGGTAAGCCTTTATCAAGTTGAAAAGCGCTGTATTGACATTCTTCCCCAACCAGAGTACCCACTAGAGACGGTATTGCAAAATCCCAAAATTTCGTTCGACAGCTCCACTGTACCAGGGGGCTTTGTCTTCAAATTGTCTGACCAGCTCTGCCCATCCAGCCTCACTAATGGCTTTAACCCGCCTGGGATTCTTAACCCTGTTCTTTACCTGAAGCAACTCAAGACTGATTATTGGGTTCTCATGGATCAATTTTGTGTTTGTGGTCAGCTTATGCTGAAAGTCCTTGCGACTATCAGCAATTTTGGCGTAAATTATCTCTTGAATTCACTGGGGTACAGGATACCAGGGCCTGGCAACACGGGTAAACGGTCAAAGGCCGGTGACATCAGACAGGCTGTCAGGTGCAGTCTATGCTTCGTCTACTTCCCGCAAATACCTGAAAAGCTTTCGGGAAGCGGCTGGCGGCTTATTCTGCTCAACCTCTTTTTGGGCATTTCTCACTAATTGGCGAATATGCTGGTGATCCACTCCCGGATGCTGGGTCAGGTACTCCGTTAAAGCCACTTGTCCCTCTTCCACCAGGCGATCACGCCAACGCTCCAGTTGATGAAAGTGTCGGTTGTGCTCTTCGCTGGTGCTGTCCAATATGACAAACAGTTTTTCAATGGACTCAATATCCTGCTCCTGCATTAGCTTGCCAATAAAACCCAGGTGCCGCTTACGGGCATTGTGGCTTTTAATCCGTTTACTTTCGTCCAGTGCCTCGCGCAGGCGCTCATGAAGGGGCAGCTTATCCAGCAGAGAAGGCTTCATTTCCATCAGGCGGGCACCCATAGCTTTCAGGGCATGAAGGTCCCGTTTGATGGCTGATTTGCTGACATAGATGATTTCCTCATCATCTTCCGGATGTTCCAGAGGTAACTTGTCGAATGACATGCCGTACCTATTCTGTATAAAGGACAAAAAAGATTAACGATTATAATCCCTTTGCCAAGGCGTTTATACCCAAGTGAATTCAAGATGCAGGATTCAGTATCTGAAAATTGTCATTAATCCTGCTCACTAACGAAGCACCTATTTCTGGTAGCGTAACATACAGAAAATGACGTATATTTTTCCGGAAATCCTTCGGTTTTGCAAAGTATTGATTATTTCGAGCGTACTCATTCATTACCTTCCATAACCGCTCAATTGGGTTCAGGTTTGGGCTGTAGGGCGGAAGGTAATGCAGTTTTATACCCAGCTTTTCAGCCTCATCAACGACTTCCTTCGAATAGTGATAACCTGCTCCATCCAGCACCATGTGAATGACACTCTTTGATGTATAAGCGGACTTAACTTTTCTGAAGAATTCAATGATAGCCAGCCCGTTAACCGTCTCGAATTGATCAAAAATAGCAGCAGACAAGTTGTTCAATTCTATCGCACCGACGATGTTCATTCGGTTGCGACTGCCCGTCGTATTGATGACTTTATCAACACCTTTGCGTATCCAACCCGAGGTGATTTTGGTGGCTTGCGTTGGGTGAACTGCATCCATGAAAAGCACAACCTCACTCTCAGGCAGTGAGGCTTTCAACTCTTCGTAGTGCTCAATAAACTCTGCCTGCTTATTGGCATCCACCTTGTGCGGTACACCTTTTGGTTTTTTGTAGGTGAAGCCTTTTTGGTGCAACCACTTGTTGAGGCCTGACACGGTGTATTTGACAGCCCAGCGTTCAAAAATATACGACACAATTTCGTAGACATGGGCGTAAGTATGCTCTGAAATATGCACAATTAGCTGCTCACTTTGCTCGTCATTAAGATGACTCTCACTGCCACCGTTTTCAGGTTTCAGTTTGTCCTTTTTCAGGTAGTCATCAATGTGCCGGGCAATGGAAAATTCACTTTTTCTCAATGCTTGAGCAATGGCGGTTATTGACCAGCCTTCAGATCTCAGTAATACGGCTTTAATACGGTCACACTCCCGAGCATCCCGCGACGTTTTGTGTTGGGACTCCAAGGTTGATTTTTGCTGAGGTGTGAGCATAAATTTTGGCATCCGTTGAGATTGCTAAAAAAATGCAGAAAAATCAAGCATCTTCAACGGTCACGAGTATATATGGTTTTGTCAGGTGCAATCTGCTGCCAGTATGGGCACAATAGCCAAGAATATGTTAAATAAGGAGTGGGTGGCTTTATGGGCGAAAAATCCAGGACATCGTTTAACCCCCAGGCAGAAGAAGCACGCCTGAAGTCTCTGGTCAGTGATATACTGGCTGAAGCCAAAAAACAGGGCGTCGATGCCTGTGAGGTTGGCGTCAGTCTTGATGGAGGCCTCTCAGCCAGCGTGCGGATGGGAGAAGTGGAAACCGTTGAGTTCAATTTGGACCAGGGATTTGGCATTACCGTCTATCAAGGCAGGCACAAGGGTTCTGCCAGCACCTCGGACAGTACCAAAAGCGCCATTGTTGATACCGTAAAAGCCGCCTGTCACATTGCCCGTCATACATCAGAAGATCCCTGTGCCGGCCTGGCAGATGCCGATCAGATGGCCACCAGTCTGCCGGACCTTGATCTTTATCACCCCTGGGGGATTGAGCCGGATGATGCAGTTGCACTGGCTATTGCCTGCGAAACAGCAGGGCGGGACGCCAGTGATAAAATCATTAACTCTGACGGTGCCAGCGTTTCCAGTCATCAGAGCTGTCGCGTATACGGAAACAGCCATGGTTTTACAGGCAGCTATATTTCCAGCCGCCACAGCTTAAGTGCCGTTCTGATCGCTCAACAACAAGGTGAAATGCAGCGGGATTACTGGTATACCGTTGCCAGAAATGCCAGTGATATGGAATCCGCTATTGAGGTGGGCAGAAAGGCCGCCGAGCGCACCGTTAGCCGATTGGGTGGCCAGCAGGTTGAGACCGTCCGGGTACCTGTACTCTTTGCAGCAGAAGTTGCCTCCGGGCTGATTTCACATTTGCTGGCGGCCATCAGCGGTGGCAGCCTGTATCGGCAGTCCTCCTTCCTGCTCGATCATCTCGGTCAACAGATCTTCCCTGACTGGCTGCGAATCCACGAGCAACCTCAACTCAAGCAGGCACTGGGTTCTGCCAGCTTTGATAATGATGGCCTTGCTACACGCGCTAAAGACTTTGTTTCAGCAGGCGTGTTGCAGAGTTATATTCTCAGCACCTATTCCGCCAGAAGGCTGGGTATGGAAAGCACGGCCAATGCGGGTGGCGTCAACAATCTGTTTGTCAGCAGCAATGGCGGTGACCGGTCTGCTTTGCTTAAACAAATGGGAACAGGACTGTTAGTCACAGAACTCATGGGGCAGGGTATCAATATTGTGACAGGCGACTACTCCAGAGGTGCTGGCGGTTTCTGGGTAGAGAATGGCATTATTACGCACCCCGTCTCCGAAGTGACTATTGCCGGAAATCTAAAAGAGATGTATCACAACATTGTTGCTGTGGGCAATGACGTGGATCACAGAGGGAATGTGCAAACGGGATCAATTCTTGTTGAGGAGATGGCTCTGGCTGGCAGCTAAGCTTTTTATAACACTGCCTTTTATTGCACTGCCGTTTATAGTACTTTCTTTGCTGGTGGATTAACACCCTGGCAGGGAAGTGCTAAACGTAAAATAACGTTGCCAGACCAAGAAAAGAGAAAAAGCCCACCACATCAGAAATCGTCGTCAGTATAATCGTCCCCGCCAGCGCCGGGTCAATATTGATGGATTTCAGAAAGACAGGCAGCACCGCGCCAATTAATACGGCAACGGTCAGGTTAATCACCATGGCGCAGCCAATGACCAGTGAAATAACCGGGTCCTGAAACCATACCCAGGCAATGGCTGATACCATTGTCGCCCAGAGTATACCATTCATAAAGCCCGCAGCCAGCTCACGGCTGAGCAACCATCTCAGGTTGGTAACACTGATCTGACCCAGGGCCATCCCCCGTATTACCAGGGTCAGCGCCTGTCCCCCGGCGTTACCGCCCATTCCTGCAACAATAGGCATCAATACAGCCAGAGCAACGACCTTATTAATCGTTTCTTGAAACAAGCCAATGACTGAGGCTGCAATAAACGCTGTTACCAGATTAATACCCAGCCAAATGGCACGGCGCCTTGCCGTTTTCAAGGGTGCTGCAAAGGTATCCTCATCGTCATCCAGGCCGGCCATACTCATCATGGAGTGCTCAGCATCCTCACGAATAACATCCACCACATCATCAATGGTGATTCGGCCAAGAAGCTCTCTGTCTGGCCCCACCACTGGTGCTGAGACCAGGTCCTGACGCTCGAACAGCTGGGCAACCTGTCTTGCCGGCATATCTGCTTCGATGGCTTCACTATCAGCTAACATCACCTCTCTGACCGTCGCAGAGGGTTCCATAGTCAACAATAAAGTAAGCGGCAGGCGTCCAATGTATTGATCTCGACGGTTCACCACCAGCAAACTGTCTGTCATATCAGGAATTTCTTCATGCCGACGTAAATAGCGAAGGACAACATCTACAGTATTACTGGGACGGACGGTAATTGTGTCCGTATTCATCAAACCACCCGCCGAGTCCTCAGGGTAAGAGAGTACAGCTTCTACCCGTTGGCGATCCTGACCATTCATGGACTCCAGAACTTTACGCGTGATAGCATCGGGCAACTGCTGGAGCAGGTCGGCAATATCATCCACATCCAACCCTTCCGTAATAGCACGAAGTTCCCCTATATTCATCTGGTCGAGGAAGAATTGCCGCACTTCATCCCCTAACTCCTGAAGGACATCACCTTCCAGTTCGCGATCAATCAAACGCCAGAGCAAGCTTCTTAATTTCGGGGGGGAAGATTCAAGCAGGTGCGCAGTATCAGCCGGTGGCAGGCTGTTCAGCATGATTCGCAGTTCAGGGGATACGCCGTGTTCAAGGGCATCGTTTAGCCGTTGAAGCTCCTCCTCACCAATGCTGAGTTGCAGTTGCTGCGCCATAACAGGTTACCTGAGGCTGGTAGCAGAAAATAAACAGTTCCTAAAAGCACATATCGGCGACCATGGGTAAATATGTGACGACTCTTTTAGATTAAGCCTGTTAACGAATAAATCAGTCAGCCTGTTGCTGGCCGTCATTCGGGAAGGTCAGAACCAGAGGCTGTTAAGGGCAGTGTTCATAACAACCGTGGATGTCTGCCTTGTTCGTGGGGAGACGACGCTGGTAGATTGCTCGCTGTCACTGCCTTAAATGCGCACCCTGTCCAGATAAGGGGCAATACCTCGCTGAGCATAATGACGAATATCCTCTTCGGTCAGGCCAAGCTTTTCCACGGTTCGCCCTGTGGCAAACAGGTCAATCCCTGCCAGTTCACACGCTTTACTGGCATTTTCGGTTGTCAGTGGTTGTGGAATACCCAGGACCCTTGCAATATCCAGCTGAGGTATAATTCTGGAAGGGATTTCCTCCAGAATAAAGCGGTGCTGAAAGGTTGTTGGGGCGGGTATATCAGCCTTATAAGGTTTGTTATTTTGTAGCATTGTATAAAGATTGCTTAAGGGTACATCATAAAGTGAGTTCAAATATTGCGTGACCGATTCTGTCGGCACACCCAACTCCTGGGCAACCGCTACCCTTTCCTTATCCTGCATTTCAATACAGTTGGCAATCTCTGGTGTAATACCTTCAATATAATAGTTAAATTTTTCTTTTCGTTTTATACGCTCGGCATTAAGGACGACACCGACTGTATGAATGATGCATGCATTCCACAATCCGACAGCCAGCGGATCGTGAATCAGCTGGAATTGTGGATATACGTCATGAATAACATCAAGAAAATCCTGTGCCTGATTCAGTGGCAGAGCAGTAAAATAGTTTTTATTTTTAATGCCACTAATCATGACTTTGCCCACGCTTGGCGATCTACTCACGTAAGTGGTATTCTCTGTTTCTCCAACTATAATCTTCGGATGATAGCCTGCCCGTCGTACCACTGAATGAAATAACAACGATCCGCCAACCCCACCGCAGTTCAATAACACCCTTTGTCCATTTTCAAGGTAAGGTGCCATTCTGGCTGCAATGTTTTCATAGGCATCAGCAGTCACCATCAAGGAGAGGAAATCAGCACTTCTGACAGCTTCTTCAAGGTCATTGGTCATCTTGCTTAATTGAACGGTGCCATTAATGACGCCTTCCATGGTAATACAGCCTTTTTGGTTTAATGCCTGAATTTTTTCTGGTGATCGCCCCCACAGCATCACTTTATGACCTTTTTGAGCCATATGACCAGCAGCTGCCACGCCAGCTGGCCCAGTACCCATTACTGTTACATTCATAATTACTGTGCCTTAATTACTTCATTACTTCATTACTTCTTGAAGAGTATGAAAAGGACTCTACAAGGCAGTGGGTTTACGATGATATAATGCAATAATAATCATTGCGGAAGCGACAACCAGAGCCGATAAATTACAATAGTAAGAAAAAATCTTTCCGGCATCACTGAGCCAGTTATGTAATAAACCTGGCAAATACAGGGCAAAAACAATACCAAAGCCAATAAACAATTGCTGAATAATGGATTGAATATTGCAGGCATTACTCATCATGGATTTTTTAATATCAACCAGCATAATAGCGTTCATGCAGGTGTACAGTATCGATTGAAAAAAACCAAATCCCGAAAAAATTAAAAAGTTTCTCACACTGTAGACATTACTTGTCAGATATTGCGTGGCATATATACTCGCACTGGTACCTGCTACGGATATGGCCAAGCTTTTTTCAAGACCTATGGTGTCCAGGGAATTGACTATCAACTTCGCAGCTGCTGCTATTATTCCGATAGTTGCCAGACAGAAACCCGTTTGCAGCACAGTATAATTAAAGTGCTGATGCAGATAGATAGAAACAGCCACAGGTACACCTGCCATACCAATACGGGTAATGCAATTGGTCAGCGTTCCCAGCATATATTTCGTATTTTTAAAAACGTCAAGATCAAGAACCCTCATTTCCCTTTTTTTCCGCCATAATATTAAGTAAAGGAACAAGCAGGAAGTGCCCAGCATTAATGAAGCCATCGACAACTGGTTTTGTTTTTGAGCAAATAACTCAACACTGACAGAAACCAGGACAATAGCCAGGGATGAAAATAAAAAACCAGGAAAATCAAAAGGTATCTTTTCCTTTATGGTATTTATAAAGTAATGCCTGATAAAGTGAATATATATAAATCCACACAAAAATAACACGGTGGGAATATTGATATAAAATGCATATCGCCAGGATGCATAGTGATAAAATAGTCCTCCTACAACCGGACCTATGGCAATGCCAATAAGTCCTGGCATATTTATCATGCCTAAGTAAAGTGTCACCCTGTCCTCTCTGCACCTTTCCATTAGCATGATCATAGCTATAGGGGCAACAAAAGAGATGGACACTCCCTGAAAGAATCGCCCCAGTGTAAATGTCGTTATATCATTGGCAAGACCGCAGGCTAAAGAACTCAATAAAAACCCCAAAATGGACGTCATCAGTAGTTTTATGGGTGAGTAATTTTTGCATAACCAGGCAACCAGTGAAATAAACAGGCATGAGCCAATGGTATACCACAAAATGGGATTGGCAATCTGATGCATACTAACGTTAAAAGTTTGTGCAAGGGGGATACTCAAATTTGACAGCAACGACGCGTCCATCAATTGCAGAAACAGTGCGGAACCGGCTAAAAAAGCCAGCTTGGATTCATCTTCCATATTCAGTCATACTTGTGTTTTAAGGTGCTGTTCACCTGGTCTTCTATGGTGGTCTTCCAGAACCGGCCGCTCTGGGATGACCTATGGTACAGCGTTGATAAAAAGGGAAAAATAAGCATTTAAATATACAAGCCACTATAAGCGTAGATCACTAACTCAACCCCCTCAATGTGAGTTCTACCTAGCAACCTGTCTGACTTAACCAACATTAACCAACAACAGTGGCTCTGTATTTGCCTTAACTTTGTCATTCACCATTTAACCTTAGGACTTACGCATTGATGACACTTGTTAATTTTGGTAGCAGGCAATCTTTTCCTTTTGCAAAAATCTTAATGAAACTGCCAACCGTATCTTTAAAAAGCGCCCTCTTGTGCTGATAAATAGTCGTAAACTCCTGTGCTATCGGCATCTTGTGGAGATATACAAAACTCAGAATACTGGCAAATATAGGGTTTCTCACAGGCCGCAGCACATTACGCACTTGAAAATGATCAATATGGCAAACTTGTTTGATCGCTCTGAGATATTGTTCGATCTGCCAGTGCTGATCATGTATCTGATTGAAGTCGTCGCGTTGAAAAAGGTGCATCTTCCGGCAAGTAAACCACGAAGTGGCGTAGTGGCGTAGTGGCGACGCTGGTCTTTTAGCGTCGTCCTGAACAACCGGACATTGCCGAAGTCCTTGAGCCAGATATCTAGACCATCGTCTAGTATCTCAAGGGTTTGAACCTACTGCCACTGACCTTTTTCCAGTGCTACAGTCCTGTTGCTCTCAACGGCAAACATAAACACAGTCTGATGGTTTTTAATCGTCTTCAGGTTCTTGACGCAGCTGTACCAGGAGTCACCGGTGACAAATGCTGGCTTCAACCCCCATGCCAGCACTTCAAGCAGCATTTCACGAAAATAGTCGTTTTTGGTCTTGCCTTCAGACTTGTCGCATATCCTATAGTTCACTGGCATATGGCGACCCGCGATGTGGGTGTAATAGAGGATGACGAGGTTAATCACCTTGACCACCCGATGGATGGTGTTTACCAGACCAGAAGTGACTGACCAGCGCCACAAAATGACTGTAGGGTTTATCGGCAGCAGTATCATCAACGCTCAATGTGCCACCCACAAGGCATAAGTCCTGAACAGCTTCGTCGAACATGTCCTTTGGTTGATAATCTTCGCAAGCCCAGATTACTACGAATTTTTGATAAAATCATGTTTCGCAAACGAGCTGTTATGGAAAGCGTCAACGGCCAGCTAAAGAACATCTCACAGATCGAACATACACGTCACAGGTCTTCTTTCAACTTTGCTGTAAATCTTATGGCAGGACTGATTGCCTGCACAAAGCAGCCATTGAAACCACATATTAGCGCAGGGCAGTTGACAGAAGGTATGCTCATGACTGTTTGAAGTCATCGAACTCACGTTAATAAGGAATGGATGCATCAAAGCCACTGTCGCTGCTGTCCTGCCTTAAATACATACCTCCTCCAGGTAGGGGGCAAGACCTCGCTCAGCACAATGATGAATATCCTCTTCGGTCAGGCCAAGCTTTTCGAGGGTTCGTCCTTTAGCAAACAGGTCAATCCCCACCAGTTCACACGCTTTATTGGCAATTTCGGTTGTTAGTGGTTGTGAAATACCCAGAATTCTTGCAATATCCAACTGGGGTACAAGCTTGGAAGGCACTTCTTCCAGAATAAAGCGGTGCTGAAAGGTGGTTGGAGCAAGTAAATCAGCCTTATAGGCCTCGTTATTTTGTATCATTGTATAGAGATCAGCCATAGGTACACCATAAGCGGAATTCAGCCACTCCATGGCCGTTTCGGTCGGCACACCCAACCCTTGAGCAACAGCTATCCTTTCCTTATCCTGCATTTCCATATAATCGGCAATCTCTGGTGTAATTCCTTCAATGTAAAAGTTAAAGCTTTCTTTTCGTTTTATACGCTCGGCATTAAGGACAAAACCGGCAGTATGAAAGCAGGTTGTGTCCCAAACTCCAATAGCTAGCGGTTCATGAACCAGCTGGAATTGTGGATATATTTCATGGATAACATCAAGAAAACCCTGTGACTGATTCAATGGCAGAGCAGTAAAGTGGATTTTATTTTTAATGGACTTAATCAAAATTTTACCTATATTTGGATGTCTAGTCACGTAAACAATGCAATCTGTTTCTCCAATTGTGATCTTCGGATGGTAGCCTGCCCGTCGTACCGTTGTCTGAAATAATAAAGCCCCACCAATCCCTGCGCTGTTCAATAGCACCTTCTGCCCGTTTTCAAGGTAAGGTGCCATTCTGACAGCAATGCTTTCATAAGCATCACAAGTAGTCATTATGGAGAGGAAATTAGAGCTTTTGACAGCTTCTTCAAGGTCATTGGTAATATTACTTAATTGAACAGTATCATTAATGACCCCTTCCATGGTAACACTGCCTACTTTCTTTAATGCTTGAACTTTTTCTAACGAGCGATCCCACAGCGTCACTTTATGCCCCTTTAGAGTCATATGACCAGCAGTTGTCAAGCCTGCTGCACCGGCTCCAATGATTGTCACGTTCATGAATATTTCTCCTGAATGACTTCTTTTGAAGGATCAGCAAAAGGTTAAGGCAGTTCTGTGTTTTCGATGGAATAATACAATGATAATCATTGCGGAGGCGACAACCAGAGCAGATAAGTTACAATAGTAAGAAAAAATCTTTCCGGCATCACTGAAACAGTCCTGTAATAAACCAGGTAAATACAAGGCAAAAACAATACCAAAGCCAATAAATAATTGCTGAATAATGGATTGAATATTGCAGGCATTACCCATCATTGATTTTTTAATATCAACCAGCATAATAGCGTTCATACAGGTGTACAGTGTCGATTGAAAAAAGCCAAATACCGTAAGAATTAAAAGGTTTCTCACACCGTAGGCATTACTTGTCAGATATTGAGTAGCATATATACTGACAGTGGAGCCTGCTACGGATATGGCAAGACTTTTTTCAAGACCTATGGTATTTAAAAAAACAGTAATTAACTTCGCAACGGTCGATATTGCTGCAATAAATGCCAGACAGAAACCCGTTTGCAGCACAGTAAAATTAAAGTGCTGATGCAGATAAATAGAAACAGCCACAGGTACACCTGCCATACCAATACGGGTAATGCAATTGGTCAGCGTTCCCAGCATATATTTCGTATTTCTAAAAACGTCAAGATCAAGAACCCTCATTTCCCTTTTTTTCCGCCATAGTATTAAGTAGAGGAACAAACAGGAAGTCCCAAGCGTTAATGAAACTATCGACAACTGGTTTTTTTGTTCACCAAATAGCTCAACACTTGCAGAAATCAGGACAATAGCCAGGGATGAAAATAAAAAACCAGGAAAATCAAAAGGTAACTTTTCTGTTATGGTATGTACAAGGCGGTGCCTGATAAAGTGAATATAGATAAACCCACAGAGAAATAACGTAGTGGGTATATTGATATAAAATGCATATCGCCAAGACGCATAGTGATCACATATTCCTCCTACAATCGGACCAATAGCAATACCAATAAGTCCTGGCATATTTACCAGGCCTACGTAAATAGCCACCCTGTCTTCTCTGCACCTTTCCATTAGCATGATCATGGCTACAGGGGCAGCAAAAGATATCGACACTCCCTGAAAAAATCGCGCCAGGGTAAATGTCGTTATATCATTGGCAAGACCGCAGGCTAAAGAGCTAAATAAAAACGCTAAAAAAGACGTCAATAATAGCTTTGCAGGCAAGTAATTTTTGCACAGCCATGCAACCAGTGAAATGAACAGGCATGAGCCAATGGCATACCATAAAATGGGTTCAGCAATCTGATACACACTGACGTTAAAAGTATGTGCAATAGGAATGTTCAAATTTGACAGCAGCGATGTGTCCATCAATTCCAAAAACAATGCGGAACCGGCTAAAAAAGCCAGCTTAGATTCATCTTCCATATTCAGTCATACTTTTTTAAAGGTGCTGTTCACCTGGTCTTCTATGGTGATCTGCCAGAACCAGCCGCTCTGGGATGACCTATGGTACAGCGTTGATAAAAAGGGAAAAATAAACATTTAAAAATACAATAGTTTATGAGCGTAGATGACTAACTCAACCCCCTCAATGTGAGTTCTACCTAGCAACCTGTCTGACTTAACCAACACTTAACCAGCAATAGTGGGAGTGGCTCTGTATTTGCTTTAATTTTGTCATTCACCCTCTAACCTGACATTTTCCTGATTCCTGCTATTGATAAGATCAGCAACTATCAGGAATTTTCTTATGCCTCTTGTTCAGTACCGTACTCAGGTCATGGATCACCTCAAATGAGTCGCTGGAATGTGCAAAGAACTGCCTGTTGTTGAACACATTGACCGGCGACCGGCGTGTTCCAAAAACCTCCGATGATTGGAAGGTTTTCCACGTTAACTGGCCCATCGCTTCATAGGTTCCCACAATGCTTTGCTGACAAGCCTCTCGATAAACTTATAAGGGAAGGCATTGAACCAGAACGACTAAACGACAAAGTTCCAGGATGACGTGGAATGTAATAAGGAAAAGGAATAGCCATCAACTTGTTATGCAGACATCTACACGGTACGGTGGTAGTCAGGCATATTATCAGGAAAATTTATGAGAGGTGCTTGCCCGGTCATATAAAAAGCAATGGCTTCTATGAACATCTTCTTATCTCACAGAAAACAAAGGCTATCAAACCAGCATGTCAAGGGCTGTATCAATCGCAGTTAACAAACTACCGGTATCAGCATTTCTGGTACCTGCTACGTCAAGAGCAGTACCATGGTCCACAGATGTACGAATAATGGGTAAACCCAAGGTAATATTCACTGCATGACCAAATCCTTTAAATTTTAACACAGGCAAACCCTGGTCATGGTACATGGCCAGTACAGCATCACAGCCTTTCAGGTGTTTTGGCGTAAACAGGGTATCTGCCGGTAAAGGGCCGACAAGACTCATACCCTTTTTATTGAGCTGTTTGATGACCGGCGTAATGGTTTCCATCTCTTCCACCCCCATATGCCCACCCTCACCTGCATGAGGGTTTAAGCCGCAGACCACTATACGCGGCTGGACAATACCGAATTTATTTCGTAAGTCATGATCAACAATCGTAATGACTGTGGTCAGTGATTCCCGGGTAATAGCGCCGGGCACTTCCGCTAACGGGAGGTGAGTAGTGGCCAGAGCCACTCGCAGACCTTCCGTTGCAAGCATCATCACCACAGTTTCAGTGTCTGTCTCCCTGGCCAGAAACTCGGTGTGCCCACTAAAAGGTACACCGGCATTATTAATCACTTCCTTATTCACCGGTGCCGTTACCATGGCATCAAACAAACCGGAAACACAGCCCTGAGCCGCTACTTTCAGTGTTTTCAGCACATAATAACTATTGTCCGCGTTAAGGATGCCGGGGTGGCAGGGGGCAGCCAGGGGTACCGGCAAGACAATAAGTTCTCCAGGATTCGCAGGTGTACGGTCTTTCCCGTCAAACAAAGTGAACGCAATGGATAAACCCAGAGTTTCTGCACGTTCTGCCAGCATCTCAGGATCAGCAACGATGACAAGCTGCGCTGGGTATATCTGACTGGCAATAGCCAGACAGATATCGGGACCGATACCTGCCGGCTCGCCAGCCGTAATGGCCAGCCGGAGTGCAGGAGAGGAAGCACTTGTCATTTTTCTTTCAAACGGTCTTCAACATAAGCCTGGTCGCGGATTTCACGCAACCAGACGGATAGCTCTTCTTCAAACTTGCGGTTACCCAGCAGTTCACGTACCTGGTTACGACGCACCTCGTCACTGATGTCAGATTTGCGTTTACCCAGGACTTCCAGAATGTGCCAGCCATAGGCTGTTTTAAAGGGTTTACTCACTGTATTCAACGGCTCATTATTCATCACCAGCTGGAACTCAGGAACAAGCGATGCCGGGTTCACCCAGCCCAGATTGCCACCATTGAGGGCCGAGGCGGTATCGTCTGAATAAGCTTTGGCCAGTTCCGTAAAACTCTCACCTTTCTTTATACGCTTGTACAGCTGCTCTGCCAGCATTTTCGCATCCAGATTGTTGCGAATCTCATTGGGCTTTATCAGAATATGGCGAACATCGACCTGCTCCTGCACATGTTTAACATCCCCTTTCAGATCCAGAAGTTTAAAAATGTGAAAGCCATTAGGGCTGCGCACAGGGCCAGATACCTGTCCCTTCTCCATAGTCATGGCCTGTTCGGCAAACAGTGTTGGCAGTTGATCGGCCTTACGCCAGCCCAGATCACCTCCCTTCAGGGCATTTTGTCCCTTCGAGTAGGCGAGTGCCAATTGCGGAAAGTGAGTGCCTTCTTTCAGCTTTGCCATGACAACATCGGCTTGTTTCTGAGCCTCTTTGATTTGAGCAGGGCTGGCATTTTCCGGGGTGGGTATCAGAATATGACCGAGACGATACTCGGTTTCCAGTCGAGACTGACCCTCCGGGGATTTCAGAAAGTTATCAATTTGCTGTTCACTGATATGTACACGTTCTGCCACCATACGCTGGCGTACACGATTGATGAGCATCTCCCGGCGAATATCACTCCGTGCCTGGGCAAAAGAAATACCATCAGATGCCAGTTTGGCTTTAAACTGCTGAACAGTCATACCATTACGCCTGGCAATCTTGCTGATGGCATCGTTCAGGGTCCAGTCGTCAATTTTGATACCGGCGCGTTGTCCCATTTGCAGCTGAATGTTTTCCAGAATCAGCTGCTGGAGAACCTGTTCAGCCAAAACGGAATCATCAGGTATGGAAATATTGCGTGCTTTCAGCTGCCGCTTGACAGCAGCCATCCGGCTGTCAAGCTCGCTTTTCATCACGACATCCTTGTCGACAACAGCGACAATGGAATCCAGTGGTATTACTCTGGCATTGACCATCTGACTGCTAAAAGCCAGCAGACATAAGGCTGACAGTATTAATTGCTTCAATCCCTTCATCATTACTTCTCGTCTTGCTCGTAGCCTTGTATGCCACTGAGATAATTGGAAACGGAACCCCGTGACAGCCCACCCAGTCCACGCAGGACAAATTGCAGTAAGACACCGCTTTTCCTGGTGGGATAATCAATATTGTCATCCGGCTCTAACCAGGAGCGCCACAGCACACGCACCTGATAACAACAGCTGTTATATTCAATCCCCGACATCACCTCAAGGTTCCGTTTGTTGGTGAAATCATACTGCCAGCGTCCGAGTGCTGCCCACTGGTTGCTGACGGGCCAGGCAACGGAGATATCACTCAGGCTTAAGTCGTTAGATGCAGTCTCGTAATGGCCTGCGCTGTCTTTCACATTGTTATCAAACTCATCCTTGACATAACGGTCAACCTGATCCCGAAAGCGGTAGCCAATATTAAAAACCCTTCGGGACTGTGGATGATAACGATAATAAATACCGTAATTATCCAACCGATTAGCATTGGTATTCCAGGTCAGATCCTGTTTTACACTGCTCGCCCGGTTGATAGTGTAGACCAACTCAGAGGCCAGCGGGGACGTCGGTTCCTCCATTGAATTTTTAAGTCTATCGTAGTGTTTTTGCTCATTAATATCCCACCGGGTTTTATTTTTCTCGCCAGTGCGTGGGTCAATATAAACGTTGCGATCCCGGAAATAGAGTGTTTGCCCAAGACTAAAGCGCAGGCGTTCGCCCCCCCCCGCTGTCAGCAGGCTGGTAGAGAAACCAATGGATAGCTGATTAGAATCACCAAGACGATCATAGCCACTAAAACGGCTATCACGCCACAGGGAACTGTAGGTGAAATCCATCAATGCTGTGTCGAAAACAGGGTTCATTTCCTGATCCTCCACATGAGGAGCATAAAGATACTTCATCCGCGGCTCAAAGGTATGGGTATAGGCAGTATCACCAAAGGTGGTTTGACGGTCAAAATACAGGCCAGAATCCAGACTGACAACAGGTACTGTTGTACTGGGGGTTTTCGTGAAGTTGTCTTCGTTGAAGCCATAGTACTTTAAATCGTCAACCACTTCCTGCCTGTTCAGATTGTTCAACGCGTACTGAACATGCTGAACTTTCACTGTCGGTGTGATAAAACCATAGCTGGCAGTCAATGGAAAGCTGACTCCACTCTCGAAATACGCCCGGCCACCCTCAGCACGCTCAATACCGTAGCCCTGATCGTAAATGCTTTTTTTGACCTTATCATCAGGGTCCAGCACCTCATTAACATAGTGCCAGTCATCCGTACGGGAAAATCTGGTGTAGTCAGCGAGGTAATTGACATTGATTTTATCAGCGGCAAGCCAGATGCCTCTGAGTTTAATTTGTGGCAGCTTATTGTAAGGAGCATCGCTGGTTTCACTCATATTTTTGTATTTATGGGCATCAAGCGTCAACTGCCAGTCATGATCAGCATCCCCTCCCACATATTTTGTGCCCACCCGCTGATTGAGAGGGCCCGGGCTGCTCAGATTCAGCCGTGTGTTAAAGTCATCAATATACTTTTTGTCACTGGTATCGGTATAATCCATAGCCATAGTCCAGCCGGGTGTCAGCGTCGTTTTGTGTTGCCAGTTTACCAGCCACCGCTGTTGATCGTAATAACGGTTTTCTTTTTTCAGGGCATCTTTCCCCAGCAGCCCGGCAACACCCATCTCACCTTCATTATGCGCTGTGAGGTAACGTGCCTGACCTTCAAGGAGTGCGCCCCGCCTGGACAGAATACGTGGCGTCAAGGTGGCATCGTAGTTGGGTGCCAGGTTGAAGTAATAAGGAATGGATGCATCAAAGCCATTGTCGCTACTGGAACCAAAGGAAGGGTACAAAAAGCCGGACTGCCTGCGGTCATCAATGGGAAAGTAGATATAAGGTGTGTACAACACCGGAATACCATGTACCCTTATTGTCGTGTTGGTTGCCGAGCCAAAGCCTGTATTCGGGTTAAGCCTGATTTTCTGGCCGGACAACTGCCACCCGGCATGGCCTGGCGGACAGCTGGTATAAGTGGCATCAGTGAGTTCCATAGTGGTATCACTATTGCGTACGACTTGTTTTGCCTGTCCCCTGACGTTGCTGGCATGAATCACATAGGTGGCATCATCAACAGTGGCCTCTCCCGTATTCAGGTTGGCATTGCCGTGTTGACCTAATAGCAGCAGGCCAGGTTCCCTGACACGGGTATTCCCTTTGAAAGTTGCAGTGTTTTCCAGTTTATTGAGCGTCAGGTTATCGCCCTCAAACAGGCGATTAGCCTGCCGTAGTGTGACATTGCCGCTGAGTTTTGCGATGGATTTCTGGTCATAGTTCACATCGTCTGCATCAATATGAATGGGCTGTGTATCAGGATTGCCCTTAAAATTTTTACCCGGACGGTCAGGCTCAATGTAGGCACCACAACTGTAATAGGGCTGTTCAGCCCGCTGAGCAGGTGTCAGTCGGGAGACCGGCACCCAGTCGAGGGTTTTACGCAAAGCTGTTTGTGCCGGGCTTGCCGTCACTGTTCCTGTAGCAGGAGGCTCGATTTTGGTTTTTGTGGATACTTTTTTTGCCGTGTCTTTTTTTACAGTGTCTTTTTTCGTGCCAACGGCACTTTCATTGGCGGTGACCACATCGGCAGGCAAAGGTGAGCGTTTGATGGCACTTTTCTTTTTTGGCTTCGAGCCACAAGACCAGCCACCTTGTGCACCGGGTGTACAGAGCCATTCATTTTCCGGTGGGCTGTCAGCATGGGCTTTTATTGCCGGTTGAATGACCAGCAAACCAGTCGCAATTGCTAAAGCCAGCGTCTTGGGTGTGAAAGGTAATGGATGCATCTCCATAAGCTCGACAATCCTGGGTCGGGTGTTTACATTCACTGGCCGAGCCTGTGAGTAGAGGCATAACGATCAACCTGTAAATCAACCTGTAAATCAACCTGTAAATCAATCTGTAAAAGGTTGCTATGCAATGTAGTCAGCATGATCTTTGATACCCCGGCCAGCGGATTATGGCTATTATATTGCCAGTAAATTCTTAAAAGAACCCGACAGCAGACGTCAGAACAGGTAACAGAACATTCCTCCTCAGGGAGGAAGATGCTTTGCGTCAGCAGTTTTTTCGGTCTGTGGTATTCTTAATTTCCTGAGAAACCCTGTTAACAGTCATGTTCCTGCTGCGACCACGATAGGTGGCGCTGAAAAACGGCTTTTGTTCGTTAACTTTTGTTCGTTAAAAAGTGCCACTATTGGCTCCGCAAAAGCCGCTTTTCATCCTCCATTTCCCGTATTTCTCGCCACGGGCATACTTTTAAGATGGCTTCTGAGCAATAACTTACCATTGATTGCCATCAATACCAATGACCCGTGTAGTGAAGGGTAAATTTGTGGCCTTTGTAGTCGTAGTCCGTTGGTGCAATTGGTATAGTCTTCATGAAACCTGCTAGCACTGTGTCCTTTTGAGTCATTCATGTTGCAACAAAATAGTGGCAGCAGTGTTTGTAAACGCTTCTCAAACCAGGTGTACAGAACAGGGTCGTTGAGTTCATGGCAAACAAACAACACAATCACACTCCGAAGCCTATACAGGAGCAAGAGCGGCAGAGCCAGCTGGCCACATGGGTAGGGCAGCAGTTGGCTTCAGGTACGCGGGCCAGTCCACTGAAACCTATGGGTAATGATGCCAGCTTTCGTAAATACTACCGGGTGCAGGGCGTGTATGGCGAAGTCATCGCGGTGGACGCACCACCTGAAACAGAGGACACTGTAGCGTTTGTGACTATTGCCAGACAATGGAAAAAAGAAGGGATCAAAGTACCTGAAGTCTACAGTGTCGATCTGGCACGGGGTTTTATATTGCTGGAGGATTTCGGTGATTGCCTGTTGGATGACCGGCTACATACCGAGTCACCCAATGAACTTTACAGTGAAGCTATAGCCGTACTCAAAAAAATCCAGCAGCTACCTGCAGACACCTTGCCTGAATATAATGAACGCCTGTTGCGCTTTGAGCTGTCTCTTTATCCACAATGGTTTTTGGAGGGACTGCTGGGGCTAACATTGAATGCCACTGATAAGCACGCATTGTATGGATTATTTGATGACCTCGTCACTATTGCACTGGCACAACCACGTGTAACTGTTCACCGGGATTATCACTCACGCAACTTGATGTTATGCCCTGATGGTCAACTGGGGGTGATTGATTTTCAAGGGGCCTTGCGTGGGCCTTTATTATACGACATTGTTTCATTGTTGAAGGACTGTTACCAAAGCTGGCCAGAAGAGAAAATTGATCAATGGTTACAGCTGTTCACCAGGGGGATACCGGAACTGACGCAGATATCAACAACTACCCTGAAACAATGGTTCGACTGGTTGGGGCTTCAGCGTCACCTGAAATGCCTGGGCATTTTTGCCCGGTTATGGCTAAGGGATGGTCGCTCAGGTTATTTAGGAGAACTTCCCAAGACACTGAACTATGTGATAACGACCTGCCAGCGTTATCCGGAACTGAAGCACCATGCCCGGTGGTTGCAAGAACAAGTGGTACCCGTATTGTCAGCCAGTATTGACCGGGTTGAAAAAGAAGCGAGCACAGCATGAAAGCGATGATAATGGCTGCCGGGCTGGGCAAGCGTCTGCGACCGTTAACGCTGACCATGCCTAAACCCCTTGTGCCGGTCCTGGGCAAACCCTTGATTGTTTACCATATTGAAAATCTCGCAAAGGCTGGTTTTCGTGATATTGTGATCAACTATTCCTGGTTGGGTGAGCAACTGCCTGCATCCCTGGGTAATGGTGCTCGCTGGGGGGTGAGCCTGAGCTACTCCCCTGAACCGGAACTGCTCGAAACCGGTGGGGGAATTTTACAGGCCCTACCCAGACTGACGGAGCACCAGGACAACTTTATCGTGGTCAATGGTGATGTGTATACTGACTATCCCATGGAAAATCTACGCCGCCCTTTGTCAGGACAGGCTCACCTTGTACTGGTGGATAACCCGCCCTTCAAGGTTGTGGGGGATTTTGCCTGTACGGACGGCCTTGTATCAGAGAAGGGGCCACTGCTGCACACCTATAGCGGTATCAGCGTGCTCTCTAAAACGCTGTTTGCACACTGTCGACCGGGACGCTTCAGACTGGCTCCCCTGTTGCGCCAGGCAATGACTCATCAACAGGTTTCCGGCGAATGCTACAAAGGGCGCTGGGTGGATGTGGGCACTCTGGAACGGCTGCAACAATTGGAAAAGCAGTTGAGCACCGACTAGTTCTTCGACTACCCTACATCCATAAAAAAGCTGATTATATAGCGTCTAGTCTCAGGAGTAAGAGAATATTTCATGACCGCGATACTGATAGGTGCCTTTTTAGGGTTATCGTTTGGGGGACCATTTGGTGCTCTGTTTGGAGGAATACTGGGTGCCTGGATCAATAACACTTATCTCCAGAACAATCCCCGCAATACACGTCGCACAGGCTTTAATCAGCAGCAGGCACAAAGTGCCTTTTTTAATGCCACGTTCCTGGTGATGGGCCGACTGGCCAAAGCTGATGGTCGAGTCAGTGAAGACGAGATTCAAATGGCCACCACCATTATGCAGGAACTGCGGTTATCTCATAATCAGCGACGCATGGCCATTGAGTTGTTTAACCGGGGCAAGGCCGCTGATACGGATATTGAGGAGGCTATTCGTGCTTTTCGCCAGATTGCAGGCTCTACTACCTTGATCCCAATGTTCCTTGAAATACAACTACAGGCGGCCTATGCCGATGGGGAGTTAACCCAGGCAGAGCGAGAGGTGTTTAGCTATATCTGTAGCGTGCTGGGCATCAGCAGTCTCAGTTTTGACAGGCTGCACAAACGCTTTTTGGCACAACAGTCTTTTTATCAGGGACATTCACACCATCAGGGGAGTTTTCAGCGCTCCAGCCCTGCTGATGAGTTAAAAGATGCCTACGATGTATTGGGTATAGCCAGCACTGCAACAGATGTAGAGGTGAAGAAGGCCTATCGCAAACTGATGAGCCAGCACCACCCTGATAAGCTCGTTGCCAAAGGCTTACCAGAGGAGATGATGCAGGTAGCCAAGCAAAAGACACAGGAGATTCAGGGGGCATACGACAAAATCAGACTGCACCGGAAAAAGAGATAGCCTGTGAATAACTGAAGTTACGCACTTCGCTACCATGGACTGCAACACGGAGTCATTTATCCAATCAATACTGCGAACACTTCCATGCAGCAATAGCCCCGTAGTGACTGAATCGGTGATAAGTGTCCAGGGTTTTGCATCATTCATGGTAATCCCCAGGTCATCAAAAACTCTACACATCAAGCGTTGGTTGAACTTACGGCGTTTCCATCTGGCAATGGCTATCCCTGCTGTGATGCTACAGGGCGATTACCGTCTGTCACCCATTCACTCCATGACCCGGGATAAAGAACGCCCATTCCCAGACCTGCATATTCCATTGCTAACAGATTGTGACAAGCTGTGACACCCGATCCACAATAGAATACAGGACGATCAGCACCCTGTAGTAAGGGTTCCAGTGCTTTTTTCAGCACCGGCGGGGAAAGGAAACGCCCCTGTTGGTCCATATTCTCAGTAAATGGATGACAGACTGCACCAGGAATATGGCCTGCCCTTGGATCAACGGGTTCAACCTGACCGTTAAAACGCTCAACAGTACGCGCATCAATAAGCGTCATTGATGCACCTGACGCCAATGACCTGATGATAGTATCTGCACTTGTCACGGGCATACGGCCACCTTCACTCTCAAACGCTGTTGGGGTGATGACCGGCGGCTTTGCTGAAACATGCTGCCCTCCTGCCCGCCAGCCTTTAAACCCTGTGTGCAACACCGAAACCTGTGTAAGCCCCATCCAGCGAAGTAACCACCAGGCACGGGCAGCAGCCATGGCATGGTTGCCCTCGTCATAGATTACCACATGCGTATTGTTATCAACGCCCCATGCCTGCAGTTGCTTTGAAAGCTGAAAGGCACTTGGCAAGGGGTGACGTCCCGTTTTTCCGATAATGACAGAACCGGATAAATCCTGTTCAAGATCAACATATATTGCCCCTGGAATATGCGCCTCATGGTAGAGACGCCGCCCAAGGTCGGCATCAAGCAAGCTGAATCGTGCATCAAGCACACGTACACTGGTATCACTGAGCAATGTCGCCAACACTTCAGGCTCAATCAGCAAAGACATCGATACCTCCTTTTTCATCAAATTTCATCAAATTTCATCAAATTTCATCAAATTTCATCAAATTTCATCAAATTTCAGAGAGTCTGTTATTGTTCTCTTTTATTGTCCCATTCAGAAAGTGAGTGAATATCCTTCACCTCATCATTCACAATGACTTTATCCGATAAAATATCATTGATTTTGTCTGCCTGGTCACTACCATTCTCAATAATAATACGGGTCACACGATCATCCATCAGGTCGTCGCCCTTTCCTCCTGAGTTTCCAGCGGCTACATTTTCAGGCGCGGTTTTCTCCTCAATCATCACAGCGGGCTTTACTATCACTTCTTTGTTTTCGTGTGGAGACCACATAAACAGACCTAAAACGATAGCCCCAATACCCGCCGTCAAGGCAACCAGAACAAAGATTTGATGACGTGTCATATAACCGGTCCCCGGTGAAAGAGTGAGAGTAGCCTACCATGGGACAACCGTATTTCCGTAGTCTTTTGTTACCCAATACTGTAGACAGTTTTAGACTGATAGCACTGACTGAGGGGCGCCGCAATGAAAACTGTACCCGCCATATCCCCGCAAAGGTGGCAGTCCACTGTTATGGTGGACACCTGCCTTTGGTGAAATGACGAACTGTTGGTATTTTCTGAAATGCAGCTACCCTGAGTGCTGCTTCCCTGACAACCTGCCTTTATCTTTCTCGAAAGCGCGTAAGACCTCCACCAAAAAAGAGCGTGTCGCAACATCACAAAAACCTCGCCCCCATGCTCTGCGTGGGAGTGTACACCCTCCTGAATACAAGGGCTACAGGTATGGGATTCCCCCCGCAAAGCACGGGAATCAGACTTTTGCGATGGTCTCATCAGGTGGGAGGAGGATGTCAACTGCTCAGTTAATCAAACAGGCATAACGCACCCTTTTGTATTTTGAATTTTGCATTTGTCCGTCAACGTATCTATCTCGCAACAGCCTGACCATTTTATCGCCAATTCTTATATTCTAACTTCCGATACTCGGTAATGTAGGTTAAATTTACAGAGGCGTTCTATAATTAGCCGTTGGTACCTGGCAGCTATGCAGTAAGCTGGATACAAGTCTCATTGAGAGTGCCCCTGACCATAGCCCAACTCGATAAATAGCTAATACTCAATAATGAATGAAACAGAAAAGAGAGAAACCCCACCTTTTCTCAGTTGTGTTGTGCCAGTGTTTAACGAAAGTGAAGTCATCACTTCATTTATCCCTGCACTGGTCAATCAACTGAAAGTCGTTACCGCCTGCTTTGAAGTTATCGTAGTGGATGATGGCAGCACAGACAATACCCTCGCTAAGGTGATGCCCTTTTGTGAAGACTTGCCTGTCAAACTGATCGGTCTGTCCAGAAACTTTGGTAAAGAAGCCGCCTTAAGTGCTGGCATTGATGTTTGTGAGGGAGAGGCAGTGCTGTTAATTGACGCTGATTTTCAGCACCCCCTGGCCATGATTCCTGTATTTATGGACCACTGGAAGCAAGGCTATGACATGGTTTACGGGGTGCGTAAAGACCGTAAGGATGAGTCTTTTCTCAAGAAAAAAGGCGCTGATTCCTTCTATCGCATTATGAGCTATAGCACAGGTGTCAATGTTCCTGCTAATGCCGGCGACTTTCGCCTGATGAGTCGTAATGTCGTCAATGCCTTAAAAGCACTGCCAGAGCGTGGTCGTTTTATGAAGGGGATTTATGCCTGGGTCGGCTTTAAAAGCATCGGTGTTCCCTTTGATGTACAGGAAAGACTTGCAGGGCAAACGGGCTGGAGTTACCGCCAATTAACCAGCCTGGCTCTTTCTGGCATTACCTCGTTTACTACCGTGCCTCTTCGTGCCGTGGGGATGCTTGGGCTGACCATTTCGGTGGTTTCTGTGTTCTATGCTTTTTTTATTATCTTTACGACATTATTCCTTGGCACTGACCGGGCGGGCTGGCCCAGTATCGTCACCGCCATTACTTTCATTGGTGGCATACAGCTTCTGTCCCTGGGGGTGCTCGGTGAGTATATTGCCGGCATTTTCAACGAAGTGAAGCAACGGCCAACTTACCTGGTTGATAAACAGTACGGGTTTGAAAAAAAACAGAATGATAAACCGGCTCCTTAATCATCAGCTAACGAAATTTATTATTGTCGGCTCAACAGCTGCAGGCGTTCATCTCAGTATTTTACAGGTTGTGGTCAGCGTGTTGGCTGTCAACCCCCTGGTGGGTAATGTCTTTGCATTCAGCATTGCCTTTATTGTGAGTTACACAGGTCAGAGTTTGTGGACCTTCAATCACAAACAGCACAACCATAAGGGAGCCTTATGGCGCTTTCTTCTGACGCAACTGCTTTGCAGCTTTGTACTTAACCAGGGCATGTATACCCTGTTACTGACCCTGACGCCCCTTAATTACATGATTGCCAGCTTGATGGTGCTCATTAGTGTACCCATCGTTACCTATACCATCAGCAAATACTGGGCGTTTAAATGAAACGGATTACCCTTTGTGCCGACGACTATGGGATGACACCCGGCGTTTCCCGGGCGATTCTTGCCCTGGCTGACTGCAATTGTATCCACGCCACCAGCTGCATGGTGACCACTGAATACTGGCAGCATTGCTCATCGCTGCTGAGGCCTTACGTTGGTAGCATTGATATAGGGCTTCATCTCAACCTCACCGAAGGCAAAGGATTAAGCCCTGCCTTCAGGCAGGGCTATCCCGGTTTGTATACATTGCTGATCAAAAGCCATTTACG
Organism: Endozoicomonadaceae bacterium; assembly: GCA_965232215.1. GTDB lineage: Bacteria > Pseudomonadota > Gammaproteobacteria > Pseudomonadales > Endozoicomonadaceae > Endonucleibacter. The sequence goes on along the minus strand of CBDDPF010000013.1, from coordinate 1,323,667 downwards.
GCAACTGAATAACCAGGACGTGTTGCAGGAAGTCCGCGCCCAAATCAACGCATTTATCACAGCATCAGGCCGTGCACCTGACTTTATTGATGGCCACCAGCATGTTCATCACCTGCCTCAGGTAAGGCAGGCACTGCTTAGTGCAATGAAAGACACTGTGCCACCCTCATCCTGGGTAAGGAGTGTCACACCACTGGTCTGTCCAGACAAATCCCTGAAAAGCCGCGTGATTGAACACAGTGGCGCTAAAGCCCTACGGACTCAGCTCAGACAGACAACCTATCCCACCAACAGTGGTTTTGCAGGTGTTTATTCCCTGTCCCCCAAAGAAGCGTTCAGACCTTTGATGCAGACATGGCTTAATGATTTGCCCGATAAAGGGTTAATCATGTGCCACCCTGGTTTTATTGATGACAGTGAAACCGAGATCAACCATGCAAGGGCTCGACACATTGAATACGACTATTTGATCTCCAGGCATTTTCTCACCGACTGCCACCATGCAGGCGTTCAACGTTGCCCACTTAGCCAGAGCGTTAAATCACCCATGCAGTGAACTGAAGGATGAGCAAAGCGTAGATACCTGCCACCACATCATCAATCATAATGCCAGGACCTCCACCCACCCGGGCATCCAGCCAGCCGACAGGTCTGGGTTTCCAGATATGGAAAATCCGAAAAAGAAGGAACCCATACAGCACCCATAGTCCGCCCGAAGGGGCTGCAATCATGAAGGTGTACTGAAGGCCAAAGAGTTATGAGGAAGGTATTTTGGTGGTTTCCCTGGTCAATTTCAAAAACATCATCTATTCAGAAGTGGGTATAGGACGTTGTTGAAATCGCCTGGTCAGACCGGGCATCCCAAATACCCGGAATGCGTGTAATGTTGCCAATGCAGGTGACTGGGCAGCCTACCTCTGAAGGCAGGTTAAGCAATGGCTGGTCTGGCCAGGTAAAACAAATCTCATAATCATCGCCACCATGCATCGCCAGTTGCGTTGCTTTTTCCTGGCCATGAACAGCAATCAGCGCTGAAGAGCAGGGTACCTCTTGACGGTTGAGGCGGGCGCCCACACCGCTTGCCTTCAGAATATGACTGAGATCACCCAGTAGCCCATCGGAAATATCCAGCGCTGCCGTTGCGCCGTTGTCCCGCAGCCATTGCCCAAGTATCAGCCTTGGCAGGGGTCTGTAATATTTATGGAGAAGGGGGCGAACATTGTCGCTTTTCACCGTGTCAGGGTGATCACCTTTCAAGACAAAATCCAAGGCACCGGCGGCATCGCCCAGATGACCGCTGACATAAATCTTATCACCTGCCTGGGCACCACAACGTTTGAGTGCTTTGCCTGCAGGCACTAAACCCTGAACGTGAATAGAAATCGTTAAGGGGCCTTTGGTCGTGTCGCCACCAATCAATGGAATACTGACAATTTGTGCCAGTTCAGACAGTCCATCACTAAAGCCCTGTAACCATACGTTGTCAATGGCGGGTAACGTTAAACCCAGGCTAAAGCTGTGAGGCTCGGCCCCCATGGCAGCCAGATCACTTAATGTCACCGCCAGCGCCCGGTAGCCCAACAGTTTGGGATCACAATGGTGAGGAAAATGTACCCCTTCTACCAGCGTGTCCAGCGATTGCGCCAGTTGCATGCCTTCAGGTACTGTCAGCAACGCACAATCGTCACCAATACCGGTGATACTCTCTTGTATTGGTGCCAGCTCGGGGCGTTTAAAATATGTGTCAATCAGATCAAATTCGCCCATAGCATTCCGGCTTAGACTCAAAACCGGAGTAAGGCTGACAAATAATCCTCTAAATAGCAAGCATTGAAGCGCCGTTAGCCATCAGCAGACGGGTATTCTCCTGTGATGATATGGGTGGGGGATTCCCGTGAGTCACTCAACCGGTTTCCTGTTTCAACGGTTGATGATTTTGTCAGCATGGCGAACAAAGCCGTGAGTGATTCCGGGGTTAAGTCCGTTAATATTATTGATCAATAGATCGATGAATCCCGCTTTCACTACCTAAACGGTCTAATCAGTGGATATTAATACATAGTCTATATCCATATATGTGGTCGGCATGATTTTAATCATTGAAAATCAATAAGTTACATAAGGGCGTGAAAGTGGAAAGAATAGTCTTCTGGTCAATTCGTTAAAGGAGTAACGCATTATGCTAAACGCCGCACAAGCAGTAAGACCAGCTCTGGCTAGTCATTTACCAACAACCCCGGGTCCCACCCATTCAGCTGATGAGATGATTAACCTTCTGAATGATGCTCGCAATCATCATTCTGGAAGCCCCCTTCAGCAGCATAATTCTGCATTAAAAAAACTGGGAGAACGCAAAATTCACAGTCACAATGTTGGTAAGACGTTACTGAAGGGGCTTAAAAAAGGCGCTATTGGCTTTGGTTCATGGTTGGTATGGGTGGTGGACAGAGTCCCGGCTGCAATAGGATATGTTGCTCTGTGTTGCCTGGCCTCTTGACCATGCAACATTTTATCAAAAAAAGCGTTATCAAAAAAAGCGGAATGCCCCGCACTGTTAGAAGAGGGTGTCGAAAAAACCAAAAACCTTGCTAAAGCGTTATCAAAAAAAGCGGAATGCCCCGCACTGTTAGAAGAGGGTGTCGAAAAAACCAAAAACCTTGCTACCCTGCTCTGCGTGAGAATGTACCCCCCTCTAAATAAAGCTGTCTCTTAGTCACATCCCTACAGTCCTTGTTAGCCTGAGGGTTTGAACACGGCCTTGCAGCTTTGCTCAACCTTCCCATACAGCGAGCCAACCGGGTATTTCTGTCCCCTTTGAGTCACACCAACCTCCCAGCTTTGCCATAGTGTGAAACAGCCATGTCAGCGTCGGGTCGGTACATGTGTTGGCAAAGACTTGTCTTCGTCAGTGATCCAAAGCCATTTCCACTGCTTATCACTCACCACCCGGTTCGCTGGCGTTTACTCATTCCAGACCTTATCGTTTGCGGGTTTCTTAAGGTAATGATGACCTGTCAGGACGGTGAAGGATATGGGGACAAGATGACCCGGTTATAACAGACAACCGAAGACCAGCACCAGGCGTCGAACCACTCCTGTCCTTTATAACGACACAAAGACAACCCAAAGCATCGTTTTGGCCAGGATATCCCCGCTTCAATACCCGCCCTGAAACGGCACAGGGTTTTATAGACGTACTGGCTTCCAGTCATATCTTCAACTTCCAGCCCCCTTTTTTTGGCTTTTCCCTTTTTTTGCTGTCCTGAGAAATATCGCCGTTAAAAACAACAGGGCTTTAATTTTTACAGCACCTGAACTCTCTGGCTTGTAACTGGCTTGTAAGCTGATTGAGTTTTTGAACGGGAACCCGCTAAATAAAGAGGCGGCGAGTGCAGGAGCATGGGAAACTGGCCATTGCGACGGGCTTTTTTTCGGTGGGGGCTTACGCGGAACTCCATAAACTGTTTTTCTCAGCCAGTCATCAATCTGGCATGCTTTTTATTAAACGACGTCCTATAGCTCAACACCGACACTGAATAATAACAACATGTCATCATTGCCAGGGATATTACCGTAGTCTTCAACCCTCAGTAAGTTGAAGCGCAGGTAATCCACGTAACCTGGTTCCCAGTTGAGGGAGAATTCGTATTCCAGGTGTCGGCCTTCCGGCGTCAGGTCAATGTCAATATCACTATAAACAAGCCTCCTGCCACTGTACCGGGTCGGCAGCTGTACGGTGGTTGATCCCGCAAATAACCGCAAAGGCTGGCTGACAAATAAACCGTATTGAAGCGTGTCACTGTAATCTCCCACCAGACCCATACTGTAACTGCTGCTGCTCAGTGCAGAATGTTCACTGATAATCCCCTGTCCATCAGACGACCGGGTATTTGCCTGGAAGTAGCTCACTAACAAATGCATATTGGTATTCATGCGGTAGTCAATACTGACACCGGTCATTAGTGTCTCACTGCCTCCACTGAAGTTCCAGCCGCCTGATCCGCTGGTGCCCAGCAATGAGTCCGCTTCTTTTAATGAGCCAATCTGGAGACTGGCTGAAAATGACTGATTCGGGACAAGATTGTATTCAGGGGTGTTCATTTGCACAATAAACGACTGGGTATCCAGTGCTTCTCGCCGACTGGCCTGCGTATGTACGGAGTCGCTTTCAAAAAAGCCGGATTCAAGGCGATAACCGCTGCCAAGGGCTACAGAATATTTAATGCCTTTAGCCCTGTCATTAAATGCCATAAAGGGTGAGTGGAAAGCACTGCTGACCGTTAATTTTTCCAGCCCTAAAGCTTCTGCGTCCTGTCCGGTAAAATCATACGCCGGATTAAACGACGTTGTAAGTTCAATACGGGAACCCTGATTAAGGGCAAAATTTAATCGATAGTGACTATTGTCTGTCTGAAGGGTCTGTGTATTTTTTCTGAACCGGTGAGCCAGTGTTAGCTGGCCTCCGTTGACGGTCATGGTCTGGGTATCAAAGGCAAGGCTACGTGTCAGATATTCCTGGGTATTCACATGAGTTGTCTTTTCAGAAGGTACGTCAATCAATGTCAGCCCCTGTTGAATAAAGCCCGCCTGGTCATAACTGTCAATAGCAATAAAGTTCGTGGTTGCCAAAGCACTCGCTGTGGGTGAACCCATTACCTTCGAGGTACTGAGCTGACTACTTTTCAGGCTAAAAGTCTGTCCGTTAATACTTTGCACCTGTACCTCGCCAACAGGCTGAGTAGCCGCTTTCAAATCAATTAATCCATGACCAAAAAGCGCTGTATCGCCTAAAGATCTGGCTGTCTTAAACAGGCGGTTGACTACAGCCTTACTAACACACTGCGCTGCGTTGTAATTTGGGCTACCTTCAGAACACAGGGAAAAAACATCCGCTTCCTGAGGTAATGTCAACCCTGGAAAGGCTGCCTTGATTAAAGCGACACCACCGCTGACAATCGGTGCGGCCATGGATGTCCCGCTTTTGTCTTCATGCTGATTATTCGGGATTGTGGACCTGATACCCATCCCCGGAGCCGCTATGCAGTAATCGCTGGCATCACCACAGGCATGGGAAGTTGAAGCTAATGCTTCTGTATCATTAACGTTGACAACAGTGATCCACTGCTTGCTAAAGTACAAAAAATCGTTGCTGTAGACGGTAGGGGCAATGGCATGTATCCCGGATTCCTGTGCTTTTTGTCGCACAGCATCACTGCTGTTGTTATGGTTACCTGCGGACACAACAACAATTAGCCCTTCCTTCAGAGCATCAATGCCTTCCTGATAAGACTGGCTGCCTTCTCTGCCTATCATCAAAAATTCAGTGCCTTTTATTCGTTGTAATTCTTCCTGTGTTGGATTTGCTCCTTGAATTTCATCAGACAGAACAACCATTCGAATCTGGTTCCCCTGGTCATCGGGCACTCCCAGCCCATAACTCATGGTCATAACAGAAGCACCGTCATTATTCCCTGAGTCTGTGACCGCCCATTTCATTAATTCACCGGTATTGGGAAGCTTCTGGGGTTGACAACTTGGGTTAAAATTGGCACAGCCCGGTTTTATGGTGGCAGAATAGGCAATACCATGAGTGCCTGTACCGTCTTTTTCTGCTGCAGCAATACCCGCTACATGAGAGCCATGGCTTCCTGAATCGTAGGCTGCATAATGTTCAAGACAAGCTTCACTGGTACATGTATCAATGATGTTATCGTTCAGGCTGATATGGTTCGGATCGATACCTGAATCGATAATAGCTATGGTGACACCTTCACCGGCGTGACCGACATTGCTATCGGTATTGGCCAGACTGGCCGTATTCGCTAACGCATCTGCCAGTCCGATCATGTCATAAGCAGTCCCGTTTTGCTGATACTCAGCTGTTTGGTAGTCACTGGCATTTTCACTAAGGTTCCTTACAGTATTTCCACCGGAGTTCCCTCCTCCATCTGAACCACTGCCCGAATCCCCGCCACCGTCTGACCCACTGCCGGCATCGCCTCCTCCGTCTGAACCACTACCCGAATCCCCACCACCGTCTGACCCACTACCGGTATCGCCTCCTCCGTCTGAACCACTGCCCGAATCCCCGCCACCGTCTGACCCACTACCGGAGTCGCCGCCACTGTCTGACCCACTGTCGGCATCGTCTCCTTCGGGGTTATCTGAGCCACTATCATCAGGCTCGGAAACAGAATCTAATGGGATCGGATTATCAGACTGCTTTTTATTATCTTTGGGTATTGCCACGACGCCAGCGGCAACACCAGCGGCCGCAGCGGCCATGGTTATGTATTTATTGCTCAATAAAAAATAGTAAAATGTTTCTAACCCCGTGAGTGAGAAAACCGGGTAGTCTTCGTCAAAAAAATAAGAAGACTGACCTGAAGAGCCAGACAGTGGATATGGAATCTCCGGACATAAAGCCGCTTTTTCTTCGGACACATCAGACCTTTCACATAGCCGGACCTGGTTTAATAAAGGTGCATGTTTATGGATGGTTGTTGAGGAAGCCAGGCCAGAGGCTGTGTAACAGAAAGTAAAGGCAGCGATGCATGCTAACCTGTTTGAATGATGATTATCACAAGATTTGTTGTTGTTAAAATACATAGCAATGCTGCAGCATGAATAACAGGGATTACCTATCCATCGGCTGCTGCCGTTATAGCTTCATACTGCACTTGACAGAAAAACCAGATTGCTGACTAAACATTACATTGAATTTTTGGATGGAAACTCATTACTGTTACGTTACTGCACTGGTAATCTGAACGCCAGCCCTGGATTAAAACGCCTCGCAATAGCGGACTTTACTCGCCATTTCGCCTTGTTCTGACGTCCAGCTTGCCATGCTCATTTATTACGGTAGTCAGAAACGACCATTGGTATTACTACAAAAGCAAGAGAACAAGGAGTGGCGAGGCTTACGCCTCTACCTTACGACGCCCGGCAAGCGCATGAGCCAATGTACCACCATCGACAAACTCCAGCTCACCACCAAGGGGGACACCGTGAGCAATACGCGTGGTAGACACACCGGATGCCTTCAGGGCATCAGCAATATAATGTGCAGTCGCCTCCCCTTCTACGGTAGGGTTAGTCGCCAAAATCACTTCTGAGATATTGCTGCTTTCTACCTGTGATAACAGTTCATCCACACCAATGTCAGAAGGACCAATGCCGTCAATTGGCGACAGTCGGCCCATCAACACAAAATAACGACCAGCAAAACCGCCTGCCTGTTCCAGGGCAATCACATCGGATGGACTCTCTACCACACATAGCTGAGCATTATCTCTGCCCGGGTTTTTGCATATGTGACACAGGTCAGACTCACATAAAGTACGGCAGCGCTGACAACGCCCTACGTTCTCAACAGCATCCATCAAAGCTTTCGCCAGGCGCTGCGCACCTTTCCGGTCTCGTTCCAGCATATGCAGTGCCATTCGCTGTGCGGAGCGCGGCCCTACACCCGGCAAGCACCTTAACGCCTCTAACAACTCCCGAATTAACGGACTAAACATGGCAACTGCTATCCTCCTGGTTAGAATGGCATCCTGAAGCCTTCAGGCAGTCCCATACTGGAAGACATTTCCGCCATTTTTTCCTTGTTATTGTTTTCGACTTTGCGCACGGCATCATTCACGGCAGCAGCCAGCAGGTCTTCCAGCATTTCCTTGTCTTCCTGTAACAGGTCAGGGTCAATCCATACCCCCTTGACATCATGGCGACCCGTCATGGTCACTTTCACCATACCGGCACCGGACTCACCAGAGACTTCTGCATTGGCCAGCTCTTCCTGAACCTTCTGCATATCTTCCTGGATTTTCTGGGCTTGCTTCATCAGATTGCCCATACCGCCTTTAAACATAACAGCCTCTCAATCAATCAAAACGGACCAGGCTTTTCCCCTATCAGTCAGCCTGATCATGCAAGCCTGTATTATCGCATGAGTCGTTGCATAGAATAAAACGATAGTGCATAAAATTGTGACGTCTTTAACGGATACCTTCTCCTACCGGAGCAATGCTGTCTTCAAGCACGGTGGCAGCAAAGTCCTGGATCAATGTTTTCACACAAGGGTCACTGTAAATACTGGCTTTTGCCTGCGCCAGACGCTCGGCAATCTTCCGGGAACGCCACCGGGCGGGGGTTTCAGTTTTTATATGGCCAATAGTAATATCGACTCGTACAGGCTGACCAAAATAATCTGTTAAGGCCTCTGCTATTCGCATTCGATGCGTATCGTTGTACAGGGTACTGCGTTGACTATCCAGACGAAGGCGCACCAAATCCCCTTTATGGCTAAGGTATTCACAATGGGAAGCCAGTGTGCCTGTCACGCCACCTAAGGATAAACCACGGTATACAGTAATCCATCCGGATGGATCAAGTTTTTCCAGGGGGAGTCGTGAGTCTTCCTCTAATAAAACACCAGGAAGCGGAACACCTGCTGTCGGCAATTCATCGGAAGAAGAAAGTGTCCCTGACTCAACCGTTGATGGTGGCGCATTTTCCGCCAGGCTCTCAAATCTGTCAATTGCCTCGGTCTGAGGGACTGACTCTACATCACCATAGGCTGATAATGGCGGTGATTCTTCCATTATGGGAGGGGGGGGGCATTCCTGAGAGGCCAGTTTCTGTGTTTCAGCCGGTGCAGGGTCAGGTGCAGGGGCATCCGGGGCTTCTGGCTCGCTGACAGCCTGTTCATTATTTGTCTGATTCTCCCGTGACACTTTCAGCACCTCCCCTTCCGGCACAGGAAGTGCCTCAGGACGAAAAGCCAGCATACGCAGCAAAGCCATTTCAAAGCCGCTACGCGGGCTTGGTGCCAGGGGCAGGTCTTTTTTACCCACCAGGCCCACCTGGTAGTAAAGTTGCACATCTTCTGCCCGCACGCTCTTTGCCAGGGCAACCACTTGTTCCCGGTCTCCCAGGCTGTTATCAACAGCCTCAGGGACTGCCTGTGCCACGGCAACACGGTGCAGTATGGATAACATGTCATCAAGCACAGCCAGATAATCCGGCGAATGCTCTGCCAGCTCGGACACTGTCTGCAACACGTCTGCGGCATTGGTACTGACAAGTGCATTCACCATACGCATGACCTGGTCTTTATTAATGGTACCGAGCATTGCATTGACATCAGCGGCTTTTACTGTGCCCTCGCCAAAGGCAATGGCCTGATCGGTTAAGCTCAGGGCATCACGCATACTGCCGTCAGCCGCAATGGCTAATTGCCATAATGCGGGTGTTTCAAAGGGGATGGCTTCCTGCTCCAGTATATGCCTGAGATGCCCGGCTACTCCCTCAGGTGAAATACTTTTCAGGCTGAACTGTAAACAGCGTGACAGGATCGTTACGGGCAGTTTCTGGGGGTCAGTGGTTGCCAGCAGAAACTTCACATGAGGCGGTGGTTCTTCCAGTGTTTTCAGCAAGGCGTTGAAGCTATGGGCTGACAGCATGTGTACCTCGTCAATCAGGTACACTTTATAGCGGCCATGGGTGGGTGCGTACTGGACATTCTCCAGTAACTCCCGTGTATCCTCCACTTTGGTTCGGGAGGCCGCATCGACTTCGATCAGATCAATAAAACGGCCATCGTTAATCTCCTGACAAGCCGAACACTCACCGCAAGGTGTAGAGCTGACCCCGGTATCACAGTTCAGGCATTTGGCAAAAATACGGGCAATGGTGGTTTTACCGACCCCGCGCGTTCCCGTGAACAGGTAGGCATGATGCAGGCGATCCTGATCCAGCGCATTAACCAGCGCCTGAAGCACATGGGCCTGCCCTACCATTTCAGCAAAAGATCGCGGACGCCATTTGCGTGCAAGCACCTGATAGCTCATAAATGCCTTAACAACCCCATTCCGGAAAATAACGCCTATATGCTAGGCTTTGTTGATATAAAAATGCAAACTCAGTATGGACGTGGCAGCAGACAGGAAAATGAATGAAAGGCTGTGGGTATGAAAGAGGCGAACCCCGCCAGCCAACACCCCGGCACATGATGTCACTGCTACCGTTGCTCCCTTCCGGGCCTGGCGGGGTTGACAGCTGATCATTGCGGGGGGACCGACAGGGTCCACCATAACAACAGGCATGCGCCTGAGTGAGATGTATTATCCATAAAGGGTTCGCCAGGGTCAACCCCAAAAGTCACTCTCATGAAAATCAACAGGCACTTACCCCACTTACCCCACTTACCCCACTTACCTCAAAGGTGTTTGCGTTTCGCCTCTCAATCCTGTATCAAATAATACCGTTGGTTGTGACATATGATTTTAAAAATTATAAGACGGAAATAACGTACTCATGCCAGACACTCAAAGCGTCATCATCGGCACCTTTTGTATTTACCTTATTGCCATGCTGGCTATCGGCTATATTGCCTGGAAGCGGACAACCGCCTGCGCGTCTGACTATTTTCTCGGGGGGCGCTCCCTGGGTCCCTGGCCTGCCGCACTGAGTGCCGGTGCCTCCGATATGAGTGGCTGGTTACTGCTGGGGTTACCCGGTTATGCGTTTGCAGCCGGCATGGAAGCGACCTGGCTGGCACTGGGTCTGCTTATGGGTTCCTGGCTCAACTGGGTGGTGGTGGCACGTCGTCTGCGAGCGTACAGCATTGTGGCCAATGACTCTCTTACCTTGCCAGCGTTTTTCACTAACCGTTTTAAAGATACCTCCAGGTCCCTGCAGGTGATTTCTGCTTTCTTTATTTTACTGTTCTTCCTGTTCTATACCAGCTCCGGACTGGTCGCTGGTGGAAAACTGTTTGAAACGGTATTTGGTCTGGATTATCAGGTCGCCGTAGTTGTCGGTGCCGTATGTATTATTTCCTACACCTTGTTTGGCGGCTTTCTGGCTGTCTCGTGGACGGACCTTGTACAGGGGCTGTTGATGGCAGCAGCGCTGTTAATTGTGCCGGTCACCGTCATGCAGGTGGAAGGGGGTGCTGTACAGGTTTTTACCAAAGTAAAGGCGATCAATCCTGAGCTGTTAAACCCTTTTACACAGAGAAACGGTGAAGCTGTCAGTCTGGTCACCATTGTTTCCCTGCTGGGCTGGGGGCTGGGTTATTTTGGCCAGCCACATATTCTGGCACGTTTCACTGCCGTCCGTTCTGAAAAGGATATTCCCATAGCGCGTCGTATTGCGGTCTCATGGACGGGTATCTCCATGCTGGGAGCGTTTATGGTGGGCCTGGCTGGCATGATCTATGTCACTGGCACCATGGGTGCCATGCTGGATGACCCGGAAACCATCTTTATGGTGCTGGTTGACGCCCTGTTTCACCCGGCCATTTCCGGTATTTTATTAGCCGCTATTCTGGCAGCAATCATGAGTACAGCTGACTCTCAATTATTGGTTTCTTCCTCTGCTTTGGCTGAAGATTTCTATAAAGCGGTGTTCCGTAAAAGTGCTTCCCAAAAAGAAGTGATGTATGCAGGGCGTATTGCCGTCGTTTTAGTGGCGTTGATTGCGTTGGTTCTGGCTATGACGCCTGATAGTTCTGTGTTAGGTCTTGTTTCCTACGCCTGGGCAGGCTTTGGTGCAGCGTTTGGCCCAGCCTTGCTGATGAGCCTGTTCTGGAAGCGAATGACACGCAATGGCGCACTGGCGGGGATTGTTACCGGTGCAGTGACCGTGGTGGTATGGAAGCAGTTAACGGGCGGGTTGTTTGACCTGTACGAAATTATTCCTGGTATTATCATTGCCACCATCAGCATCATTGTTGTGAGCCTGGTGTCCCCTGAGCCTGAGGCTGAAATTATTACGGCGTTTGATCGTGCTGCGGAAGGTGTACAATGACGTTCTTCAGGCATGGTTAGAAGAGCCAGCAAAGCTGGCTATTTCTCTATTTTCGCCGATAAAATGTGCCCTCCCCCTCTGGCCGGGTCTTAAACCGACGGTGTAGCCACATATACTGCTCCGGGTGCTCCCTGACTTGCCCCTCAATGAATCTATTCACACGGGCTGCATCTGTTTTGTCATCATTTCCCGGGAACCCTTCCAACGGTGGATGTATTTTCATGACATAGCCCTGGGTGCCTGGCAGTCGTATCAATGTCATTGGCACAACACGGGCATTGCTGATACGAGCCAGTCGGGACGTCCCGGTCACTGTTGCAGCCTGAACCCCAAAAAATGGAGCAAAGACACTTTGTTTAGCGCCATAATCCTGATCCGGTGAATACCAAATGGTCTCACCTGCCCGCAATATACGCAACATGCCTCGTATATCGCGCCGCCCAAGTAACCGGCTGGGATTATCAGCACCGTATCGCAGGCGTTGTCTGCGTTGCATGTATTCAAACACTGGGTTTTTGTGTGCCCGATACGTGGCATGCAAGTTATGGCGCAGGGTAATCATGGCACCGGCAATTTCAATAGTGGTGAAATGTAACACCATCAAAATCGTCCCCTGCCCCCGGTTATTCTTTAGATGTTCCAGCCCCTCAAAACACACTTTCCGCTCCAGGCGTTTGACAGGCCACCACCAGGCCATCAGTACCTCCATGACGCCTATTCCAACGGACTCAAAGTTGCTTTTCAACAAAACCTTTAGAGCATTGTCGCTTTTATCTGGGAAACAGCGTTGCAGGTTGGTACGGGCGATATGAACCCTGCGACCACCAGACAGATAGAAAAGACGCCCCAGCAGACGCCCCAATGCCAGCATCCATGAAAAAGGCAACAGTGACAACAAGGCTGTCAACATCAGTCCAAGCCAGGTCAGCCAATATTTAGGATGCAAAAAAAACCATTGAAAACAATCAGTCTCTGCTGACTGCCATTGCCGTTTTACCATAGTAGTAATGATCAACTGTTGTGTATCAAGGGCCTTCCTCAAGCCCTGCTAACATAAGGGTTTAACTCAGCAGGATGATGAACCTTATCCCCAGGGATTGAGGAAATCCCTTTAGCCAGAAGAACCGGAATTTTCTACTATAATAACACCACTGTGCCCGCTGGAAAGCCTGTGGGGCTTTATGGGTAACGTCCCGTATCAGCCGTTATGGCTACGGGGATAAACGGAATTGGCGCATTGGGTGTCAATGCGGGTGTAAAATACCCGGTCAAAATAACCACAATAGCGAGCGCCAGGCCAAAAAGCCATGCGTTAGCCTGTTGTGGTATCATTATGTGGCTATTTCAGTTCTCCCTAAAGCTGTACATGAGTTTTGAATAGTTGCATTCAGTGAATTAAGGTGTTAAGAAATGCGTAAGTCTTATCTATTCGCAGCACTGCTTTGCGCAATCACTTTTGCTCACGCTAACACTAACGTGAACGCAAATGCTAACGCTAACGCTAATGCAAACGCTAACACTGAGATGAACAAAGATGATACGTTCTATGTAACTCCAAATGCCATTACCTCCAATCCGGGTAAAAACCAGGATCAAAACAGGTATAGATCACTAACGTGCCCGTATCCCACACGCATGATAGGTATTCGTCAAGAGCTGGTTTATCCAGCAGAGGCGTGGGAAACGACTACAATTCTCTGTAGTAAACATTGACGGCAAAGCTAATATAGCCGGGATACTTCGTCAACCACCCTGAAAATCGAAAAGTCATTGTGGCTCTGGGGATGTTGCCATGGAGTGCTTTACTGGAGTGGACGATCCCCCTGAACAACAGTCCCTGAGAGCCGCAGGGGGCAAGGGAAATCAGGCAGGCTTTTGCAAACTATCCGGGTAGCATATGTGTTCAGAGAGTCAACGCCCCTGTAAGTGTGGGATAAACTATCTGGACATATATACTTAAGAGGAGGCATGAATTAACCACTACATAAGGCCATAATGTCATGAATTCAGATCTGCAACCCCGGAATGCCCTGGTAGCATTCCAGATAAAAGGAGGCAGTTATACACTGACCACGCTGGAGTTACATGTCACAGACAGTGCACTGATAAAGCAACAATTGCACACGATGACCCGTAAGGCACCCAGTTTTTTTCAACAAACCCCTGTTATTCTGGCCCTTGAAACACTCCCTCAGTCTCAGGCTTCATTGAATCTTGGCTCCCTGCAACACCTGCTCCATGAGTTTGGCATGTTACTGGTTGCCATCAGGGGGGGGACAGATAAACACAGGACAGAAGCCTCCCTCCAGGAGATAGCCTGGCTACCCGCTGAAAAAATAAAAAATAGTCCCACCTCTGCCACTGAGGGGGAAGATAGCGCCACCAACGCCAATGTGGTTCGCATCAAAACGCGAGATCACAGCCACCTGCTGGAAGGAACGCAACAGGACAACCCTGGCAGTCCCCCGGAGATCGCAGAAGATATTGCCACAGTGCTAATCGAGCGGCCCGTTCGTTCAGGCCAGCAGGTTTATGCCCCGGGTGATCTGGTTGTAATGGGACCTGTCAGTACAGGCTCGGAATTACTGGCTGGCGGTCATATTCATGTCTATGGCCCCTTACGGGGACGCGCCCTGGCGGGAATCAATGGCAATCATGCAGCCCGGCTCTTTTGCCGCCAGTTTGAAGCGGAGCTGATTTCCATCTGTGGGCAGTACAAACTGCCCTCTCAGTCAGACAAAAACCATTGGGGTAAATCTGTAGTGGTTAGTCTCGCCGATGAGCACTTGCACATCAGGGAACTTTGAGAAATACTTGTCTGGTCTTGGACACAGAATCAACGCATCGGCTCATGGCAACTGTACTGTTATGTAACAAACATGCGTTGCATTTCTCTCTCTATTATTACCTTAATGACAACAGGACTATCTTTTGGCTCGCATCATCGCAGTAACCTCAGGTAAAGGTGGAGTCGGTAAAACCACAACCAGTGCGTCATTTGCTTCGGGTCTTGCCATGCAGGGACATCCAACAGTGGTGATTGACTTTGATGTCGGGCTTCGCAACCTTGACCTGATCATGGGCTGCGAACGTAGAGTGGTATATGATCTTATTAATGTCATCAACGGTGAGGCTGCGCTCCATCAGGCACTCATTAAAGACAAGCACACTGAGAACCTGTCCGTGCTACCTGCCTCTCAAACACGCGATAAAGGGGCATTATCCAAAGAGGGTATTGAGAAAATCCTGAGGGATCTCGCCAAAGATTTTGAATATATTATCTGCGATTCACCAGCGGGCATCGAACATGGTGCATTAATGGCGCTTTACTTTGCTGATGAAGCGATTATCACAACCAATCCGGAAGTGTCTTCCGTTCGTGACTCTGACCGGATACTGGGCATTTTGCAAAGCAAGTCCCGGCGGGCAGAAAACAAGCTGGACCCCGTTAAAGAGCACCTGTTGCTCACCCGCTACAACCCGGGTCGGGTTGAACGCGGTGATATGCTCAATGTCTCTGATGTGAAAGACATCCTTGCCATTCCACTGCTTGGGGTAATCCCTGAATCCTGTAGTGTGCTGAAAGCGTCTAATCAGGGTATACCCGTCATACATCAGTTCGAAACCGATGCTGGTCAGGCCTACAGTGACATGGTCAACCGCTTCCTCGGTGAAGAACGGCCTCATCGTTTTCTCGAAGCCAAGAAAAAAAGTTTTCTCAAACGTGTGTTTGGAGGGCGTGCCTGATGAACCTGATGCAGCTCTTTCGCTCAGCCAGTCAATCACACAAAGAAAGCAGCGCATCAGTGGCCAAAGAGCGACTACGGATTCTTGTCGCCCACGAACGTATGAGCCGGGCAAATCATGACTTTTTACCCGCCATGCAAAAAGACATTCTTGAGGTGGTACAAAAATACATTGAGGTGGCTCAGGAGCATATCAATATACGCCTGGACAGCGAGGGTGACTACTCTATTCTAGAGGTGAATGTGCAGTTGCCAGAAGGTGAACAAACCCCACACACACCGCTATAGAAGTTGTCTTGAGTTTCCTGCTTTCCCTGTTACTCAATACACTGCGGCCAGTTTTTACAAGCTGACTCCATAAGAGAGCAGCAACAGTCATCAGAAAAATTTAAGTACCCAACTATCTCCAGATGTGTCTCATGGACACTATCGTTAAGACTGCACTGATGAATGCCATGTCCAGTATCAAAGAGACTAAGAAGACATTTGTCGTCTTATTCTTTCCGCCCTCTTTCATTGTCGTACACGATAGAACTTTCCCATTGACAAACAACCACTCAGGTTGGCAGACCAGCAAAAAAAGCAGTGGATGCCGTTGTGCGCAGAACCATAGCGAGACGCGTAATTCATAATGGATGACAGGTGCTGTCATCTTTCTGGTGAGCTATTGGGCGGCCTCCAAAGAAAACTGCATCCATCTGACTTCCCTGAAACCCATAATGAACCAATTTTTTATAACAAATGCGCCTGTCTGACAATAACCTTACCTCACTGACAAACATTCTTTCTGCTGTCACGGTAGAATAGCTACACTTAAGACCTTTGCATTGACATAATGGTCTAAAACTTGTTACATACCAAAGAAAATATCGCCTGGATGAATGTGGGAAGTATGACTCATCCCCAACAGCACGATGTACTTTACCTGAATAGAGGGAACTGTTGATCTCTGAGCCAGATTTAGCGACCTGTATTGTATAAGGCTGGGTGAAGTGGACAAGCTGTCTAACGACAGTGTTAATCTTTTCCTTAACGGAAAAAATGACAAAGCCATAGCCTTTTCCAGCGAGGCAGTACGCGCGTTGAATCTCACTGGAGACACTCCCGGTGTTGACGAAAAAATCCTTGATAAGCCCTACGGCTTTTCTGGCGTATTTGCTGGTCTCCTCTGAGCAGGGCAAGCACCACCGGGTAGTTAAGGGGTAGTTAAGAACATGAACCTGATAATGCTCTGTTACATCAATACCTTCTGGCATAACATGCCAATAAGCAACAGCGTTTATGATAAGACTGAAGGTAAGACAAAGAACGATAACGTTCTTAAAAGGTTAGCCGACGTTCTGGCATGGGCCTTGACCTCTGCGTTTGTAACAGGTAACGCCTGGTATAGCTGCATGGAAAACCCCAAGACACCTGATCATGATCTGGCCCTTTGGCTTAAGGACTTTGACCAGGTAAAACTGTTGCAAACAGGCAGCGAACCACTGATAAGAAATCGCTTTTTTCCAACGGTATTGAGCTGTGTCCGTTGCCGAAAGATGCAGATACTGCAGATGTTTGAAAACATTTATCAGCATCAACTATCAGCATCAACGCGCGTTTTTCAAGAAGACTGTCAGTGAGTTTATTGGAAGACTTGCTGGCGGTAAAAATTACCAGCTACCACAATGCTCTAATGCCATTAATGCGTAAAACCTAACAACGATTAACAATGCCCAAGATACTGATTATGCCAGCGCAATTTTCTGTACCGTCCTTATTCTTCCAACTATTGATGCTGATGATCACTTTGAGCAGCCTTCCTCTGCATGCAAAAGACGGTTTCTCTATGCCTGCACCTGTTGTCACCATTACTCAACCTCAACGCCTCCCTTTATCCGAGTCCATTGAAGCTATTGGTACCTTGCAGGCCAACCAGTCTGTTGATATTACCCCACAAGTGAGCGGTCGTATTAGCCAACTGCACCTGGTGGATGGGGGCAGTGTTAAAAAAAACCAGATACTTGTACAGCTTGACTCACGAGAGCAAAACGGAAAAATACAACAAATTAACGTCTCTCTGAAAGATCAGCAGCGTAAACTGGTCTATATGGAAACACTGTTTAAACATAAAGCCATTTCTAAAGATAAACTGGATGCTCAGCAGGCGCAGGTGGATATGCTGGCAGCCAATCTCACCACTGAAAAAACCGTGCTGAATTACTACACCCTGTCAGCACCTTTTGATGGTGTACTGGGGTTTAATAATATCAGCCCGGGCACCTTGATCAATGGCGGCACAGTCATTACGACACTGGACGATATCCGCCAGATGAAACTGGATGTGGATCTGCCGGAAGCCGTATTGAGTGAGATCACCTCAGGAACACTACTGAAAGCCAGGACCAACGCCTGGCCTGGAAAATCCTTCGAAGGCAAGATTATCAGCATCAACCCCCGAATTAACACTGAGAACCTCACCTTTACTGTCAGAGCAGTACTGAATAACCCTGCCGGAGAACTTCGCCCGGGCATGTTGATGACGATCATCATAAAACGCCCCCCTCGAACAGTCATGAGTATTCCGGCAAGAAGCGTCCTTTTTCAGGGCAATACCCGCTATGTTTATCTCGTCAACCAGGACAACAGTGTCGAAAAACGCCTGATAAAAACGGGCCAAACCGTCGGTGATAAAATTATTGTGTCTGAAGGACTCTCAGACAGTGACCGCATTGTTGATCAGGGCGTAGTGAAAGTCAGAGCGGGTTTGAAAGTCAGCATTCTACCCGGCACTGCCGTTTCCGACAACATGCAAACCACAACAGGACGTCACCCATGATCCTGTCTGATGTCGCTGTTAAACGCCCCGTGTTTGCCATGGTCATCAGCTTGCTACTCGTCACCTTTGGCATTATTACCTTTCTGAAGCTGCCTCTGAGGGAGCTACCCGATACCGCCAAACCCAAAGTCAGTATCAGCACCCGCTATGGCGGTGCTTCTGCCGAGGTTGTTGAATCTCGCATCACCACCCCCATTGAGGATCAGCTTTCCGGTATTGAAGGTATTGAATTCATCGAAAGTAACACCTTTAATGGTTCTTCCAGAATCAGCATCGAGTTTGATACAAGCCGGGATATGGACAGTGCTGCCAATGATGTGCGGGAATCCATTGCCCGTGTCATAAAACACCTGCCCGAAGAAGCGGATGATCCCATTGTCTCTAAAAGCAGTGCCAGTGAGGACCCTGTTCTTTATGTGATGCTACGCAGTGAAACCCTGTCGCCGGTGGCGTTGACAGATTATGCTAATCGCACACTGAAGGAGCGACTCAGTCTCGTCAGTGGTGTCAGTTCTGTTGATCTCATGGGCGAGCGGCAATATGTAATGCGGGTCGAGCTTAACCCCACAGCAATGTCATCCCGGGATATTACTGCCCAGGACATCGACAATGCCCTTAAAAAAGACAATATTGAGCTGCCAGCCGGTGAAATTGATGGCAAACAGCGCATTCTGCAACTTCGCCTTCGCCGTGATTACAATACCGCTGAAGACTTTAAACAACTGGTCATACGCCAGAACAGTACCAGCACTGTTTATTTAAAAGATGTCGCCCGTGTTTTCCCTGGAGCGAAAGAATCCAAAAAACTGTTCAATGCCAACGGGTTTAATACCGTCGGGCTGGCCATTGTGCCCTTAAGCCAGGCCAACCCACTGTCAGTGATTAAAGCGGTCAAAAAAAACATCAGGGCCTTTCAACCCTTTTTGCCCAAGGGCACTGAAGTCAGCTGGACCTATGATGCATCCACCTTTATTCAAAGTGCCATCGACGAAGTGTACATGACATTGGGCATCAGCATTATTCTGGTGGTATTGGTCATCTACATTTTTCTGGGCAACGTACGCAGCGCCCTGATCCCCGCAGTGACGATCCCTATTTCCCTGATTGCTGCTTTTATCACTATCCATTTTCTGGACTACTCCATCAACCTGCTGACCTTGCTGGCATTAGTGCTGGCCATAGGGCTGGTGGTCGATGACGCTATCGTCGTGCTGGAGAACGTGCATCGTCATCTGGAAAATGGCGAAACACCGCTGGTTGCCGCTTATAAGGGCACCCGTGAAGTGGGATTTGCGGTTGTAGCCACCACAGCAGTGCTGATCGTCACTTTTGTACCTATTGTCTTCCTCGGAGGGACTGTTGGCCGGTTATTTTCCGAGTATGCACTAACACTGGCAGGCGCTGTCTTCTTTTCCAGCATTGTTGCCCTGACACTCTCACCCGTGATGGCGTCCAAACTTTTAAAAACCAAAGAAAAGCCCACCTGGTTAAGCCGCCATCTCGATAATGTGATGGCCTGGCTTGAAAACACCTATAGTCGTGTCTTACAGGCATCACTCAGGCACAAGTGGCTTGGCATTGGCTGTCTGCTGGCATCGTTTGCAGTGGCTGGTACATTGTTCCCCTTTATTCCACAAACCTTTGCCCCTAAAGAAGACAATGGCGCAATTTTCATTCTGGTAAAGGGAGCTGAGGGGGCAAGCTTTAATGCCATGAGTGAAAGCATGGGGGAGATAGAGCGACGTTTATTACCGCTTCTGGATGACGGCGGAGCTATTCGCAATATCACCCTTATCTCGCCCGGATTTGGTAATCGGGGCAAAAATACCGGTTTTGCTATTATCAACCTGAAGAACTGGAAGCAGCGTGACCAGAGTGCCTTTGCCATTTCTGCTCAACTGCGCACTATTATGGCCTCTGTTCCCAACGTGTCCGTCTTCCCTGTTATCCCCTCCTCCATTGGCGGTGGAAGCCGGTCACCGGTGCAGTACGTTGTCGGTGGTGGTTCATTCGAGCAGGTAAAAGGCTGGGTCGATACACTGGTCAAAGCGGCTCAGCAAAACCCCGGGCTGGTGGATATTGATACTGACTACAGCGAAACCCAGCCACAACTGGACGTCACTATCGATAAAGTGCGTGCCGCCAAAGTGGGTGTCTCTGCAGAAACCATTGGTAGCACATTGGAAATTTTGCTGACCGGCAAGACATCCACTTCCTTTATTGAGCGCGGTGAACAATACGATGTCTTTTTAACCAGCAGGGAGGGCGAATTTGTGTCGCCCAATGATATTTCCCGGTTGTATGTTCGTTCGGACACCACAGGGCAACTCATTCGTCTCGATACACTGGTCTCCACCCGGGAAGTGGGTCAGGCGGCCCGCCTCCCTCACTACAATCGAAACAGGAGTATCACCATTTCTGCCAACCTGGCGGACAATTACTCCCTCGGAGATGCTCTGGACTTTCTGGATCAGCAGGCCATTAAACAATTACCCGCCCAGGCCATCATTGATTACAAAGGGCTGTCACGGGAGTACCGCACAAACCAAAGTACTATTTACAGTGTCTTTGCCCTGGCTATTTTAGTCATCTTTCTGGTGCTCGCTGCCCAGTTTGAGAGCTTTGTCCATCCATTTATCGTGATCATTACCGTGCCGCTGGGTTTGGCTGGTGCACTGTCCGGCCTGCTGATCACGGGTGGAACCATTAATATTTACTCGCAACTGGCCATGATTATGCTCATTGGCCTGACCACTAAAAACGGTATTTTAATTGTTGAATTTGCCAACCAGCTACGGGACAAAGGCGTCGCTTTCGAAGCAGCCATTTTTGAAGGGGCCAGACTGCGCCTGCGGCCTATTCTGATGACGGCATTGACCACGGTGGCAGGCTCTATACCTCTCCTGTCAGCCAGTGGTGCGGGTGCTGAATCCCGTTTTACTATGGGCGTTGTGGTATTTTTTGGCGTAACCACAGCCAGCCTCTTAACGTTGTTTGTCGTACCCTCAGTGTATGCCTTACTGGCACGCAAAACCTCGTCCCCGGACGCTGTAACGCGGGCGTTGCAACACCAGTTAGGAGAGGGCGAGGGAAAGGGCGAGATTGAAGAACGTCGTTAGAAAAAAACCTGAGGGGGTTACCACAGGTTAATCTGCCAATCCCTTCACCACCTGGATGTCATTAAAAGTGTCACTACGGGGCTATGGCTGCATGAAAGTGTCCGCAGTATTGTTTGATTATCAAGCAGCAGAAGCTGCCAGCTGACCCATCGGTTCAGGTGAAACAGAAAGCGCAAACCGTTCTGTTGTCCAAACCCCACTGAACTTCCCGGAGCGTGCGGGAAGCCGGAGCACGGACATGACAGGTTGAACCTCAGAACTTGAAGGGCTAAGGGTAACTGGAATAAGTATTGGAAAGCCGCTGATTAGAACAGTTTTCATTGCACCCTCACCACCTGACAGGCTTGAAGCCTGAAGCGCGGAGTGCAAGAATACTCCGTTTTTAACCAGGATTAAGTGCAGGATGTACACCATGAACCAGCAAGCGTTTAATCGTGAACTCATCGAGTTTCTTTATGCCTCGCCCACCCCGTATCATGCGGTTAAAATCATGGGTGACACCCTTAAACAGCAGGGTTTTACGCAACTGTCAGAGTCTGATAGCTGGTCGCTGAAAAAAGGTGAGCGTTACTATGTCACCCGCCAGGATGCCTCCATTATTGCCTTTTGTGCCGCTGATACGGATAAAGGCTTTCGTATGATCGGTGCACACACGGACTCTCCCTGCCTGAAAGTGAAGCCAAAGCCCGAAATTACCAGGCATGGCTATCTGCAACTGGGCGTTGAAGTGTATGGCGGCGCGTTATTAGCCCCGTGGTTTGACCGTGATCTTTCTTTAGCCGGGCGCGTGCATTACCTCGATAAGTCCGGCAACCTGAAGCGTCAGTTGATTAACTTTGAAAAACCCATGGCGGTGATCCCCAGCCTGGCTATTCACCTGAACCGGGAAGCCAATCAAAAGCACTCTATTAACCCGCAAACGGATATTCCTCCGGTGATTTGTCAGCTGGCTGATAAGGAAAAAGGGGATTTACGCAGCCTGCTGAAACAACGATTAGCTGAAGAAGGGCATACGGATTGTGAACAGGTGATGGACTTCGACCTGTCCTTTTATGATACCAATAAGCCTGCTGTCATTGGTCTTCATGACGAGTTCATTGCCAGTGCCCGCCTGGACAACCTGCTGAGTTGCTTCGTGGGCATGAAAGCGCTGATCAACCACAAAAATAATAATGCACCAGCCTTGCTGGTCTGTAATGATCATGAAGAGGTAGGCAGCCAGTCCGCCAGGGGGGCGCAGGGACCTTTTCTGAAAAGCGTGCTCAGGCGCATTGCCGGTCATGATGAAGCCATGAATCGCGCCATGTGTGATTCCCTGCTGATTTCCACCGATAATGCCCACGCCATCCACCCAAACTTCAGCGACCGTCACGACGGCAATCATGGTCCTGTCATCAACAAAGGTACCGTGATTAAAATCAATGCTAATCTGCGCTACGCTACTGACGATGAAACATCCAGCCTGTTCCGTATACTCAGCCGCAAAGCGGAGGTCCCTTTTCAGTATTTCGTGACTCGCACAGATATGGGCTGTGGCAGCACCATTGGGCCTTTGACGGCAGGAGAACTGGGGCTACGTACTCTCGATGTTGGCCTGCCCACTTTTGGTATGCATTCAATTCGGGAATTGGCTGGCACTAAGGATGCCTGCGATCTTGTGCAGGTGCTCAAACACTTTTTAGATTTGGAAAATCTGCCTCTGTGACGACCGGTCAATAATTTGTATGGGCGACGCACGAATTGACAGGTGCGTCATTCACAAAAAAATACAAAATAAAAACAAAAAATAATGCAGAATTGTCTAAGGTATGATAGGTATAAAAGGACTGTTATTACAGTCGCTATGTTTTGTTAGTCTATTCCGGACAAACAGTGATCAACGGCATCGACCATGACTTACTCATTCTTACACCCAGGCACAACATCCCGGCCCGACGTCAGACTCGCCCAGGCAAAATTGAAACCGCTGCTGAAAAACGCCAGCCGTATTCCTCCCAGACACCATAATGACAAATCAGCCGTCTTTATTTTAAGCAATAATTGATTTCCAGGCTCTGCTGACAAATACCGGTCAACAGAGTCCAGCAACTGTTCAATCCATTGATCATTCCGCTTTTTACCACAGGTATTGTACTAACGATGGTCGAAAAAGCTACCGCGAAGTAGACTGCCTTGATTGTCTTTGGCCTGAAGAAGTTGTTTTTTAAGTGGAATTGACCTTAGCAAATTTATCGCTTTCAGGTTTTCCTTCACTGCTATTCCATAAACGGATCAGACGATGGGAAGGTTTTTTGGTAGCCAGGAATTTTTGGTTAGTACAAAGCATTCGTTTCCAATAAGCTGAATTTGTCCTCATCCATTTGTAGGCTAAAGCAGGTTCATATTCCACATCGCAAAAGGCGCTGGAGAATTCGTAGTCTACGGCATCCATTGTATCAAGCGTCATGCACCAGACTTCTGGGAAGTGTCTGGCTGCCACACATATGCCCATCCATGGATCAATAACCACAGCATCCTCATTCCAATTTTTAAAGTTATCAGGGAATAGACCTTTTTTATTCGCATGTTGATGTAATACAACAAAACAGTGATCATCGGGCCATAACTGAACAATATTAAAGTCCACCCTGTCTAATAAGCCTGCACTACAAAGATAATCACAAACCAACAGCGTTTTTTCATGACAGTTACCATACTGAGCTTTCTTAATGGCGTCAGCACACTTATACAGGGGATCTTTTATAAGGTTATATTGACTTCGCAATTTAGCCATTAATTCTGGGCTTGTTATGGGAACTTGTGGTATCCATGGTCTTCCTTTGCCTGAAAAACCCGCTCTCTGGTTAGCACAGCCTTTACGCTGATGCCGCTTGGCAAACTGTAAAGCAGCCCGCGCTTTACTCATCGTGGAGGACTTCGAGTGTCCACTGTTTAGATTGCCAATGGACCTGGAGCGCTCAAGGGATTGAGCAGGTTCATTAAGCTGGGGGAAGCTGCTGGATCTTTTAAGAGGCATAATGGCATAACCCATCGCATAGACAAATTGAGCCGTATAACTTTTAAGAGGCATAATGGCATAACCCATCGCATAGACAAATTGAGCCGTAGCTGGAAGAGCACCTTGGTTATGCCAAACACTCTACCGATGGGCATAACACGGGAAACAGTCGCAACGGTTCCAGCAAAAAGACCATCAAAGGTGACTTTGGTGAGCTGGAAATCAATACGCCCCGAGACCGTAATGGCGAATTTGAACCTCAGCTCATTACCAAAGGGTCGACACGAATCAACAAGCTTGATCAGCAAATTCTGTCCCTCTACTCACGAGGAATGACCACCCGTGATATTGCTGATACGCTTGAGGAAATGTATGGTGCTGACATCTCGCCAACCCTCATATCCAAGGTCACTATCAAACAAGGACTTCTTTTGTAGGGGCATTGGCCACACGCTCTGAAACTCAAGCGGTTTACGGCGAAAATGCTAAATGGGGAGGATGTAATTTAATTTGTGTAAACGCTTGTCGTTAATACTCCAAAAAGGAGCTCAAACAAGGACTTCTTTTGTAGAAAGTCATTACGGGCATTGGCCACACGCTCTGAAACTCAAGCGGTTTACGGCGAAAATGCTAAATGGGTGTTCATGGGAAAATAAATAAACAACATGGAAGTCCCGACAAATGCGTAAGCCTGCACGACTAAGGATAGTAGCAATGAAAACCATACCAGCAATATCCCCGCGAAGACGGGAACCCTCTGTGGTGATGGATTCCTGCCTTCGCAGGAATGACAGACTGTTGGTATTTTCTGGAATGCAGCTACCCTGACCCCGCTTTACCCTGGCAATCTAAACACCAACCCTGCATTGAAATGCCCCGCAATAGCAGGTTTCACTGGTCATTTTTACTGTTCTGTCATCCCGTTTGCCATGCTCACTGTGGTGGTTAGAAAATACCAATTCTATTTTCATCAGGTTTTCCTTCACTTTTATTCCAATAACGGAGAGTTATTTTTCAAAGTGCTTTGGAAGCTTCATATTTTTTGTTAACGTATGGCATTCGTTTCCAGTAAGCTGCACCTGCCCTTATCCACTTTCGTAATACATTGTGACATTCACTATCGAAAAAACTGTAGAATATTTCATAGTCTAAGGCATCCATTGTATCAAGCATCATGCACCAGACTTCGGGGAAGTGTCTGGCTGCCACGCATATACCCATCCAGGCGTCAATAATCACAGCATTCTCATTCCAATGACTAAAGTTAAAAGGGAACTGACCTTCTTCATCGGCATTTTGATGCAATACAACAAAGTTGTGATCATCGGGCCATAAAGAAACCATATTAAAGTCCTGGGAAGCTAATAAACCTGCACGAATAAGGTAATCACAAACCAAATAGGATGCTTCAAGACAGTTACCAAACTGAGCTTTCATAATAGAGTCGACATAATCATGCAGATTATCGTTATATTGAGCTCGCAAATCATTTAATAATTTCCCGCTTACTGGAGAAACTCTTGGTATCCATGGTCTTGTTGAACCTGAATAACCTGCTCTCTTGTTAGAGCAGCCTTTACGCTGATGCCGCCTGGCAAACTGTAAAGCAGCCTGCGCTATAGTCATTGTGGAGGATTTCGAGTCTCCACTGTTTAGATTGTCAATGGACTTGGAGCGCTTAAGGGATTGGGCAGGTTGATTAAGCTGGGGTAAGCTGCTGGATCTGTTAAGAGGCATAATGGCATACCATCGCATAGACAAATTGAGCCGTATAACATCGTGATGATATTTTACCCAGATAACTCAAACAAGGACTTCTTTTGTAGAAAGTCATTACGGGCATTGGCCACACGCTCTGGAAGTCAGGCGGTTTACGGCGAAAATGCTAAATGGGTGTTCATGGGAAAATAAATAAACAACATGGAAGTCCCGACAAATGGGTAAGCCTGCACGACTAAGGATAGTAGCAATGAAAACCATACCAGCAATATCCCCGCGAAAACAGAAAACCCTCTGTGGTGATGGATTCCTGCCTTCGCAGGAATGACGGACTGTTGGTATTTTCTGGAATGCAGCTACCCTGACCCCGCTTTACCCTGGCAATCTAAACGCCAACCCTGCGTTGAAACGCCCCGCAATAGCAGGTTTCACTGGTTATTTCTATTGTTCTGTCATCCCGTTTTCCATGCTCACTGCGGTGATTGTAAAAAAGCAATTCTATTTTCATCAGGTTTTCCTTCACGTTTATTCCAATAACGGGCAGCGTTTCGGCGAGGTGTATTGTCAGCTTCAATTTTTTTGTTACTGCAGGGTATTTGTTTCCAGTGAGCTGCACTTGCCCTTATCCACTTTGGTAATAAAGTGTTACATTCACTATCGTAAAAATAGTTGAATAATTCGTAGTCTACAGCATCCATTGTATCAAGCATCATGCACCAGACTTCGGGGAAGTGTCTGGCTGCCACGCATATACCCATCCAGGCGTCAATAATCACAGCACTCTCATTCCAATGACTAAAGTTAAAAGGGAACAGACCTTTTTCATCGGCATTTTGATACAATACAACAAAGGAATGATCATCGGGCCATAAAGAAACACGATTAAAGTCCTGCAAAGCCAATAAACCTGCACGAGTAAGGTAATCACAAACCAAATAGGATGCTTCACCACAGTTACCAAACTGAGCTTTCATAACAGAGTCGACATAATCATGCACATTACCGTTACATTGAGCTCGCAAATCTTGTATTAATTTCAGGCTTACTGTAGGAGTTCTTGGTATCCATGGTCTCGTTGAGCCTGAATAACCTGCTCTCAGGTTACAGCAGCCTTTACGCAGATGCCGCCTGGCAAACTGTAAAGCACCCTGCCCTATACTTATTGCGGAGGATGTCGAGTGTCCACTACTATTTAGATGGTCAATGGACTTGGAGCGCTTAAGGGATTGGGCAGGTTGATTAAGCCTGGGGAAGCTGCTGGATCTGTGAATAGGCATAATAGAATAACCAATGGCTATATACACAAGTTAAATTAAACCGAAACCAGTTTGAAAACTGTATTTTTTCAAATACTAACACGAAGTCCGACTTTTTTCTGCAAAGACCAAAAGTCAGACTTTCCACCATCACCAAGGCTTAAGCACGAAAGCAGTACTATAATAATGTTCTAACTTCCTGCATTACTAAAGTCATTTGTCGTTTAAAAGCACGAAATTTACCGCAGTATACCTTGGAAACAATCAATGGCCGACTTTATTGCAAACCAGAAAAAGTCGGTCTTCACGTAATACTATTTATTCCATTTTATTCCATTGCACTAAATAAAATAACGGATTTTTCCATCAGTATCTTTTTTCTGAAAGTCCACCACGGGCAATGGAATCAAATGCTCAGAATGTCTGACACAGTAGACTATATTGAACAGGTCAAACCTCTTCTTCAAAAAGCGACTCAGCAGGAATGTCTTTTGTGATTAAAATCAATGCTAACCTGCGCTACGCTATTGACGATGAAATATCCATCCTGTTCGGTATGCTCAGTCACTAAAAATACCTGCGATCTTGTGCAGGTGCTCAAACACTTTTTAGATTTGAAAAATCTTCCCCTGTGACGACCGGTGGTCGATAACTTCTATGGGTGACGCATGAATCAATAGGTGCGTCATTGACAAAAAAGCATAAAATAAAAACAAAAAATGATGCAGCATTGTCCAAGGCATGATGTGTATAAAAAGCACTGTTATTACAGTCGCTATATTTTGTTAGTCTATTCCGGACAAACAGTACTCAACGGCATCCATCATGACTGACTCATTCTTGCATCCAGGCATAATATCCCGGCCCAACATCAGACTCGCCCAGGCAACATTGAAACCGCTGCTGAAAAATGCCAGCCGTATTCCTCCCAGACACCATAATGACAAATCAGCAGTCTTTATTTTAAAGTTATCAGGGAATAGACCTTTTTTATTTGCATGTTGATGTAATACAACAAAGCAGTGAGCACCGGGCCATAAATCAACAATAGTAAAGTTCACCCTGTCTAATAAGCCTGCACTACAAAGATAATCACAAACCAACAGCGCTTTTTCAATACAGTTACCCTACTGAGTTTTCTTAATGGCGTTAGCCTGCACTTTACTCATCGTGGAGGATGTGGAGTGTCAGCTGTTTAGATGGTCAATGGACCTGGAGCGCTCAAGGGATTGAGCAGGTTCATTAAGCTGGGGGAAGCTGCTGGATCTGTTAAGAGGCATAATGGCATACCATCGCATAGACAAATTGAGCCGTACAACATCGTGATGATATTGTACTCAGATAGTTCAAACAAGGACTGCTTTTGTTGAAGTCATTACGGGCATTGGCCACACGCTCTGGAACTCAGGCGGTTTACGGCGAAAATGCTAAATGGGTGTTCATGGGAAAATAAATAAACAACATGGAAGTCCCGACAAATGCGTAAGCCTGCACGACTAAGGATAGTAGCAATGAAAACCATACCAGCAATATCCCCGCGAAGACGGGAACCCTCTGTGGTGATGGATTCCTGCCTTCGCAGGAATGACAGACTGTTGGTATTTTCTGGAATGCAGCTACCCTGACCCCGCTTTACCCTGGCAATCTAAACACCAACCCTGCATTGAAATGCCCCGCAATAGCAGGTTTCACTGGTCATTTTTACTGTTCTGTCATCCCGTTTGCCATGCTCACTGTGGTGGTTCGAAAATACCAATTCTATTTTCATCAGGTTTTCCTTCACTTTTATTCCAATAACGGAGAGTTATTTTGCAAGGTGCTTTGGAAGCTTCACATTTTTGGTTAACGTATGGCATTCGTTTCCAGTAAGCTGCACCTGCCCTTATCCATTTTGGAAATGAGTGTCCACATTCACTATCGAAAAAATGATTGAATAATTCGTAGTCCACGGCATCCATTGTATCAAGCATCATGCACCAGGCTTCGGGGAAGTGCCTGGCTGCCACGCATATACCCATCCAGGCGTCAATAATCACAGCACTCTCATTCCAATGACTAAAGTTAAAAGGGAACAGACCTTTTTCATCGGCATTTTGATGCAGTACAACAAAGACGTGACTATCGGGCCAGAAACTAACAAGATTAACGATGTCCTGCGGAGCTAATAAACCTCCATGAATAAGGTAGTCATAAACCAAATATGCTTTTTCAACACAGTTACCAAACTTAGCTGGCATAACAGAGTTGACGACATAATGATGCACTTTACCGTTCCATTGAGCTCGCAAATCATTTAATAATTTCCCGCTTACTGTAGGAACTCTTGGTATCCATGGTCTCGTTGAGCCTGAATAACCTGCTCTCTGGTTAGCACAACCCATACGCTGATGCCGCCTGGCAAACCGCAAAGCATCCTGCCCTATACTCATTGGGGAGGATTTCGAGTGTCCACTGTTTAGATTGTCAATGGACTTGGAGCGCTCAAGGGATTGTACAGGTTGATTAAGCTGGGGGAAGCTGCTGGATCTTTTAAGAGGCATAATGGCATAACCCATCGGCATAACCCATCGCATAGACAAATTGAGCCGTATAACATCGTGATGATATTGTACTCAGATAGTTCAAACAAGGACTGCTTTTGTTGAAGTCATTACGGGCATTGGCCACACGCTCTGGAAGTCAGGCGGTTAACGGCGAAAATGCTAAATGGGTGTTCATGGGAAAATAAATAAACAACATGGAAGTCCCGACAAATGACTAAGCCTGCACGACTAAGGATAATAGTAATGAAAACGATACCAGCAATATCCCCGCGAAAACAGGGAACCCTCTGTGGTGATGGATTCCTGCCTTCGCAGGAATGACGGACTGTTGGTATTTTCTGGAATGCAGCTACCCTGACCCCGCTTTACCCTGGCAATCTAAACGCCAACCCTGCGTTGAAACGCCCCGCAATAGCAGGTTTCACTGGTTATTTCTATTGTTCTGTCATCCCGTTTGCCATGCTCACTGCGGTAATTGTAAAGCCATTCTATTTTCATCAGGTTTTCCTTCACGTTTATTCCAAAAACGGATAGCCATTTGTTGAGGTGCTTGGTTAAATTCAAATTTTTTGTTAACGTAGGGTATTCGTTTCCAGTGAGCTTCACTCGCCCTTATCCACTTTCGTAATACATTGTTACATTCACTATCGAAAAAACAGTCGAATAATTCATAGTCTACGGCATCCATTGTATCAAGCATCATGCACCAGACTTCGGGGAAGTGTCTGGCTGCCACGCATATACCCATCCAGGCGTCAATAATCACAGCATTCTCATTCCAATGACTAAAGTTAAAAGGGAACTGACCTTCTTCATCGGCATTTTGATGCAATACAACAAAGATGTGATCATCGGGCCATAAAGAAACAATATTAAAGTCCTGGGAAGCTAATAAACCTGCACGAATAAGGTAATCACAAACCAAATAGGATGCTTCAAGACAGTTACCAAACTGAGCTTTCATAATAGAGTCGACATAATCATGCAGATTATCGTTATATTGAGCTCGCAAATCAGCTATTAATTTCATACTTACTGAAGAAACTCTTGGTATCCATGGTCTCGTTGAACCTGAATAACCTGCTCTCTTGTTAGAGCAGCCTTTACGCTGATGCCGCCTGGCAAACTGTAAAGCAGCCTGCGCTATAGTCATTGTGGAGGATTTCGAGTCTCCACTTTTTAGATTGTCAATGGACTTGGAGCGCTTAAGGGATTGGGCAGGTTGATTAAGCTGGGGGAAGCTGCTGGATCTGTGAATAGGCATAATAGAATAACCAATGGCTATAGACACAATTTACACAACAACCGGTTTAAAAACTGTATGTTTTCAAACACTACTTGCTTCGTTTCAATATACGCGAGCTGACCGGCAACATCCATCAGTAAAATAACGGATTTTTCCATCAATCCCTCTTTCACCACCCCTGTCAGGAATACACCAACTCGTAAAAAATGCCCAACATTTGAATGATCGTCCACTGCCTTTCCTTCAGGCCGACCACATATTCCTCCTGACTATTGACCGTCAATACACTAATCCCTTGAAAACAGAAAAATACCCATCTCGCCATTGGGTTCTGGCAAGGCTTTTTTTCTGGTCTGGAAATACACGACTCTGCTTTTTCAGTTCCTGCCTTATTCTGTGCTGGATAGCAGCATAGACCATCAGGCAGAGAGTCATCACCATTAACAAGGCTTCAATGCGTTACCATTAACAAGGCTTCAATGCGTTCCGCTTTCTTCAGACAGAATGAAGAAACCAGAAAATCCGGACTCTTCAGGAACCGAAAGCCACCTTCAACCTGTTGTTGTGACTTGGAGGCAGACAGCAGCTCAGAGGCATTCAAACTATCCTGATCCAGTTCATTGGTACCCAGGATAAAACAACCCGGTGAGGCCTGTGCATTCTCCCTTTTCTCACAGGAAACAAAGCATTCGCCCTGCACAAAGTACCCGAAGTGATCAGGCCTGCTATCCGGCGATGGTTTCCCTTTGCCGGAATAACAGGGTTTACAGATAACCTCAGGCTCTGTTTCACTTTGACAGAGTTTTGATTGTTTCTGCCAAAAGGCAAAAGACTTCAATGCATCGTCCCGGCACAGAAAGGCCTTTTTACTCAGCTTCTCCAGATCGCGGGCCTCTTTCAGTGACTGCTTCTGCATCTTTCGGGTCAGTGTTTTCTGTTCACTACGCCTGCGCTTTTTGTTGAGAAACAAGAACCATCGTTGTTGAACTTCTCCATAGCAGGAAGGCACTTCAGCTGAGTAATAATCTTCGTAGCTTTCAACAGGCTCCAGTGACATGGCTGGCCCTTTGCAGGCCAACTCCCCAGCTCCTTTGCATCCTTGATATTCAGGGGTACCCGGGAGATAAACAGCTGCTTTTGCTCATCAGGCGACTGACTGAAGGGTTTCTGCGACATACATGGCGGCATCAGCAAACAGATAGCGGCTATTCAAAGCCGTCTTAAAAGACGACAGATAATTTTTGATAATTTCCTGAAAACATGTTTTGTCGTTTACATTGCCGCTGGCAGGAGCCATGAACACAGGGATATCCGCCTCATTTTCGGTCATTAACTGCAAAACTACCTGATTCAGATCAGGCCGATGGTCACGGCTGTAACCCTGGCAGATAGGGATACAGTTCAAGTCATCCGGGTTGTCATGACTGTTACAGACTCCATCCACATGAAAGCTGGTAGCGTCCAGATTTAATGCCTTGCAGGGAAGCTTCAATTACGGGCATCTGAGTCATTTGTGATACGGGCATCAATGTATTCGGCTATCTTTAACTCCCGACACATAGCAGCAACCAAACCAGGGTGGTTGAGGTTCTTAAACGGGTATTGATCTGGAGACATTTTGATGTACCTGACTATCTGTTCATTTCTTTGACAACAGATTTCAGGCAAATATCAGTCGGGGTGGTGAAAGGCAGTTAGTTAGAAGTCATTGGTATAACTATCGGCGCAGCCTTGCAGCGTGATACACGATTGTCTGTACAGTCAGTCTGCGTTCCTGGGTCAGGCAGTACCAGGCCGAGAAAAAACATGCTTTTCCAGGCAACGCAAAGCAGGCTTTACCCCTGACCTGAACAACGGGGAAATAATCATCTCCTTAAAAATAGTGGCTGATGGCGGGTTTTGCGACAGACACTCTCTTCAGGGGTATGGGTATCACCGCGCTATTGTTCCGCAACACCCTGACTGCGCAGATAGTCGTCGTAACTACCATGGAAATCAACAATACCTTGATGGGTGATTTCAATAATTCGGGTCGCTAAGGAAGATACAAACTGACGGTCATGGGAAACAAATAACAGTGTACCCGGGTAGTTTTCCAGCGCCAGGTTTAATGATTCAATGGACTCCATATCCATATGATTAGTCGGCTCATCCATTAGCAAAATATTGGGTTTTTGCTGAATCAGCTTGCCAAGTAGCATGCGTCCCTGTTCTCCTCCGGAGAGAACCTTCACTGATTTTGTCATATCTTTCTGAGAGAACAGCATACGACCAAGCACACCACGAATAACCTGTTCATCATCACCTTCGTTCATCCACTGACTCATCCATTCGAACAGGTTCATATCTTTGTCAAATTCAGCACTGTGGTTTTGGGCATAGTAACCAATGCTGGCATTCTCAGACCATTGAATAGAACCATTGCGCGGCGTCATCCGGCCCGCCAGGGTATGCAATAATGTGGTCTTGCCAATACCGTTTTGACCGATAATGGCAATGCGCTCTCTCACTTCTACCATCAGATTAACGTCGGAGAATAAATCCTCTTCGTAACCCTGACGCAATTTTTCTACGATCAGCGCATTACGGAACAGTTTCTTTCCTTGTTCAAAACGAATAAATGGACTCTGACGGCTAGAGGGTATGATGTCGTTCAGTTTTATCTTGTCAATCAGCTTGGCGCGGGAGGTGGCCTGCCTGGCCTTGGAGGCATTGGCAGAGAAACGACTGACAAAGGACTGCAACTGTGCAATCTGGGCTTTTTTCCTGACATTTTCATTTTGCAACCGCTCACGTGCCTGAGTGGCAGCTGTCATATACTCATCGTAGTTTCCGGGCATTACCTGTAAACGCCCATAATCCAGATCGGCCATATGTGTGCACACATTGTTCAGGAAGTGGCGATCGTGAGAAATAATAATCATAGTGCAATCACGCTGTTTCAGTACACCTTCAAGCCAGCGAATAGCGTTGATATCCAGATTGTTGGTGGGTTCGTCAAGGAGCATAATATCCGGGTCAGCAAATAGCACCTGTGCCAGAAGCACACGCAACTTCCATCCGGGGGCCACCGCGCTCATCGGGCCATAATGTTGTTCAACAGGAATATCCAGGCCCAGCAATAATTCGCCGGCACGGGCTTCGGCAGAATAGCCATCCATCTCACCAAAGCGCACTTCAAGGTCAGCGACTCGCATACCTTCTTCTTCAGACATATCCCCTTTGGCATAAATAGCATCACGCTCAGCTTTGACTTTCCAGAGGTCAGCATGCCCCATAATGACGGTATCAATCACAGAATACTCTTCATAGGCAAACTGATCCTGATTCAGTTTGGCCATACGTTCATTGGTATCTTTATTCACCGTACCAGCGGTTGGTTCCAATTCACCGCTCAGGATTTTCATTAAAGTGGACTTACCACAACCATTGGCACCAATCAGCCCATAGCGATGGCCTTCACCAAATTTGACGGAGATATCTTCAAATAACGGCTTCTCCGCGAACTGTATGGTGATATTAGAGGTTTGTAACATAGCAAATTTTGTTAATATATTCTAAAAGGTAAGCCGTTGACTATAACATAAATCTGAGGGTCACGTTGCTATTGTTGGCAGCGATTTTCCGACCCTGATCAGTCAACGAGTAGTGGGGCAAATGCGCGGGTGTGCATGTATATCAGCATCCAGTTCAACCTTAGTTCAACCTTAGTTCAACCTTAGCAAACGTAGAGTGGCTGTATTTCAGAAAAAACCAACAGTCCCTCACTCCTGGGAGGGCAGGTATTCACCACGACAGTGGATTCCCGCCTTCGCAGGAATGACGCAGGTGACGCAAATAGTGTTTTCCTTGCCAGCTGTTGAATCCAGGTTCTGAAATTCAGGTTGTTTCTCTCGGTTTTCTGTGTGTTGCTTTTACTCATCCAGGGAGTTTTGTGAGATGTTTTCAGGTAACCCGTCTGAAGAGCGTGAAGCGCCAATGGCCGTGCCTAATAAGCACTATGTCCACCAAAGGACCATTAAAGTGCCTTTTCCTGAAGGTATTGAGGTGATGTATCTGGGAATGGGCTGCTTTTGGGGGGCGGAGCGGTTGTTCTGGCAACAGTCAGGGGTATGGACGACGGCCGTTGGGTATGCCGGGGGCAACACCGTTAATCCAACCTATGAACAGGTTTGTACTGGAGAAACAGGGCATGCTGAGGTAGTGTTGGTAGCCTATAATCCGGTAAAAATCACCGGACAGGCTTTGTTGGAAATCTTTTGGGAAAACCATGACCCAACGCAAGGCATGCGTCAGGGGAATGATAAAGGCACGCAATACCGGTCAGTGATTTATACAACAACAAATGATCAGTTTGCTCTGGCTTGTGAGACGAAAAAGCACTATCAGACTCAGTTGTTCAATGAAGGTAAAAAAGCAATTACCACGGATATAGCACCTGTTGGCCGGTTTTATTATGCGGAAGCGTATCATCAACAGTATCTGGCCAAAAACCCTCAAGGGTATTGTGGTATTAGTGGGACAGGGGTTTGTTTCTTACCCGGGTAACGATCAATATATCTCCGAACCGTAATACCAACGAACTTCTCTGAGAAGCTGTTCATGATCTTTTTGAAGAAACGAAAAGGGTGAGAAATCGGCTGTTTTTTCGATGATTCGAGGCACATAGTAGGTCTTGTAGCGAGAAAAAGTGAAAAAATGAGCGGGTTTATTAACGTTTTCGGTCTGTAACAAATATTATGAATAACCTCTAGCCGCACTATTATGGTACTGGTTATGGTACTGGTTATGGTACTGGTGAGTTTTATCGAAAGCGCGTAAAACCGCGGACTTCCAGTACGGAGATGTAAGCGTTCATCCCCCAGGAACGATAGGTATAAATCAATGGCACTCACTAAAAGCGTATGCGCTACGCTAAACACTTGTCGAATAACCTCCTGATCAGCTCTGGTGTTGTAGAGGGACCTGCAAAACCCTGGTTACTCCGCCTATCTCTTTATCACAATTCCTGAAGGCAGGACAACAGGAAAAGTGCCTGAATAGCTTGTTTCACAAGGCTTGCCGCACAAAACCACTATAGAGAGGCTGATATGGAAGCCTTTCTTTTATACGACAATGGAAAATATTCTAAAGTCCTGTGGTTCCTTGCTATAGAGCCTGTATCAACCCTTTAATTTAACTATAATCGTTGTCGTTTATATGCGGGTTTCTGCGCTTTTAATTTCCCACTGCTGAACCACAATTTATGGATGCATCCCCTGGTGTTAAAGGCTAGACAGGTTTTTTAGCATCTCAAGATTTGTGACTAAGAGATAGGTTACTCCGCAGAGGGTAAAGTGATCAGGTATACGCTGGCGAAATTCAGGCGGCCAGGGTGTATTAACGCTTCGGTCGTCATTAGTTCAGAGCCATTGGTTTGGAAATGGCTGGAAGCTATTTGCTGCAACTTATTGTGGGGAGGTCTCTACTGCTACAAACAATGTCATAACATTCCCTGAGAACGTTGGCTGTGCTGGGTAGTGGTCAATATGAAACTTTCACCCAATCAAACTTTCTAACTTCGTCTTGAGGATGGTTAGCTGGGCGAAAAGACAAGGCGAAGTGACCAGTGTAAGCCGTAGCTATGGCGAGAGACTTCAACGCAGGATTTTCCCTCAGATAACCACCGTAATAGAATAGTTGGAAAGTGCGATTAGTATAAGATGCATCTATTCTAACAACCAGAAAAGCCTCATTTTTGACCCAGTATTGCCGCCTGATGATCCAGATTCAATAAGTTATTCACCCGAATTATCACTAATAACTCGTCCACATATTCCGGCCCACGAATTGAGTAAGCATATAGCCCGTGGGCCAGAGCAGAGCCTGTTACCGGCTCATTATTTTTACGTTTATTGGCCCGAATTTCTCTTAAACCAGCATATTGATAATGGGTATTCAAGTTATGCATATAGGATTGAACGGATGCCGCAACATCATCAAATTTTCTAACTTCATAGATTTCACCAACAGGTCGAGCATTAGGAACCAGACCACAGCCTTTACTGAAGCACCACTGACCAAAAAGATTATTTCCCTGGCGTGCGAAACGGGACGTTCCCCAGGCAGACTCGTTGGCAGCCTGAGCCAAAGCCAGCGATGGTGGGATAATATCCACACGCTGCAATAGCTGGTCAAAAAATAGTTTAGACATGTATTCCCTGGTGTCCAGCTCATAAAATCTGGCAATATCCCTGAGCCAGTTAATGTCATCAGGTAACAACTCACTTGCATTAGCCAGATCCTTGATGCGCTTCCGTAGCCCCTTCAGCGACTCGTTTCTTGCCTGTATGATTGGCAGCATATAATCAAAAAACATACGTTTTTTTAAACAGCTATCATTAATTTCAGCAAAATCCGGCAGGTTGCCAGCTGGCAATTTAAGGTCAGGTATTAACTGACAGGATTGGGACGCTAACTTCACAGTGGCTTCTAGCACTCTTCGATTATCTGTACAGGCGGATTTTTCCACAGGTGGGCAGAGAGTGCTTTTATTCAACCCAGAATCATTGAGCTGACTCACAACAACAGCCAGCGACAACATCGACAACATCACAATATCCAGTCTTGCAAGCATCCGAATCACGTCTTCAAGTAGGTTAAGTAAATTTTTCAGGTCTTTACAAGCTGCCTGGTTGAGCTTAGGAAAGCAGCAATGAAAATCATACCAGTTTCATCCCCCGCGAAGGTAGAGATCCACTGTGGTGGATGCCTGCCAGCGCAGGAATGACAAACTGTTAGTATTTTCTGAAATGTAGCTATTCTAGAGAATAACAGAAGTTCCCGGTATGCTGTTTCATTGTTCACGTATTATGAAACAGCGTACCAAACTTGCAATTGCCTATAATAACAAACAAATGATGTGATAAGTTTGTAAAGTGTGTACCGGGGGTGTAATTAAACGTGTTCCTCAGTCGGCAATTTTCCAGACATTGCCCATATTGCCCATATTGCCCATATTGCCCATAATGATATGAGTTCGCTTTTCTTTCGGTGTACTCCATGTCTAACGCCCCTCAAAAAAAACTGGCTGAAAACTTGCCGCCTATCCAGAACTGGAAAAAAGCGTGTCTGAACGGATCGATTGAATAGAAGGCGAGTCTGGGCATCTCGACCGAGCTGATGAAGCATAAGAAGCTGTCATTGAGAATCTTCAGGCGCCTGGGAATGAGCTTTTGACAAATCAGGGCGCCTTTAAAGAGAAGCAAAAAAGAGAAGCAAAAGTTCGAAGAAATTCATCATCTTCACCCTGAATCGGACACCAAAAAAAGACATTCATTGGATGACCACTTATGGAAATCGCGAAAAACCCCGTACTTTGAGTGCGGGATCGAGTAGGAGGTGAGATTGCTCTCACCGTCCTCTCACACCACCGGACGTACGGTTCCGTATCACGGCGGTTCATGCTAAACACTTGAGCCGCTGATTATAATCAACCAGCGATATCAAACCTATTCGATCAAACAGCTTCTTGGGCAGCGCCTGATTCATGTGCGAAGCTCCGGCGTTCCACCATGCGCCGCGCCCATTGGTAACACTTTTCCATGCCCTTTCCTCACGGATTCCAAGTCGTATCAGCCTTTTGAACCGAGTGTAAGTGCGCTTCCATTGCCGCCAGAGTATCTTTCGCAAGTGACGCCTTATCCAGCCGTCCAGTTCCTGCAAGATACCTTTGACGCCTATGTGCCGAAAGTAGTTCATCCAGCCCCGTAGTTTTGGGGCAAGCTCTTTAATCGTTACCCGGATAGATCGCCCTCGCCCTTTCCTGAACAACCTTTTCAGATCACCCTTGAAGCGGTTAATGGCTTTAGCCGAGACTTTCAAACGGATGTTTCTCTTTCGACGACACAAGGTGTAGCCCAGAAACACTCTTTCCCAAGGTCGTCCTACTGCGCTCTTTTCACGGTTCACCTTCAGCTTGAGTTCGCTTTCAAGGTATTCCGTTATTGAACCCAGTAACCGTTGTCCTGCCTCTTTGCTTCTGACGTAAATGTTGCAATCATCCGCATAGCGGCTGAACTTGTGCCCACGCCTCTCCAGCTCTTTATCCAGATCGGTTAACAGGATATTTGAGAGCAGCGGTGATAATGGCCCTCCTTGCGGAGTGCCCGTTTTCCTTGCCACTGCCAATCCACCGGTCATTATTCCCGCCTCAAGATAGGATCGAATCAGTTTCAGGATTCGTTTATCCTTGACCTGTCGTGCAACCCGCGCCATCAGGATGTCATGGTTTACACGGTCAAAGAATTTCTCAAGGTCGAGGTCTACTAACCAGCGGTAGCCCGCTTCCGCATAGCTTTGGGCTTGCTGTACTGCCTGCCCAGCTTTGCGCCCCGGCCTGAAGCCGTAGCTGTTGTTTGAGAATGTGGGTTCAAAGATCAGACTTAATTGTTGGTGAAGGGCTTGCTGTACCAGCCTGTCCAACACCGTCGGAATACCCAGTTGTCGCTTTCCCCCGCCTGACTTGGGTATTTCTACCCTGCGTACAGGCTGAGGCTCATAGCTGCCATTTCGTATGGCTTCCCTGTGTTCGAGCCAATGTGATTGGAGGTAGGCTTTTAATTCACTCACCATCATACCATCCACACCCGGTGCACCTTTATTTCGTAGCACCCGATCATAGGCTCGTTTCATGTTTGATCGGTCTAATACCGCCGTTAGCAAATCTAACGACTCCTTATGGAAGTTCTCCGTTCCCGCCGTGACGTTTGCCGCCTCTGTCGCATACTCACACGGATACCGTCCGCGCCCCTTTGCACAGAGTGTCTGTATCTCAACAGACTTTACTGCTGCTCCTGTCGTCATCGAGAGTTCGGCTCCCAATCCATTTAACGTGTTCCATCCTTCAGTTTGCGGTGACAAACCTACTATGACTTCTGCTGACTTCTGCCGCCCCATCCCAATGCCTCAAGACATTGGTAGCCTGTGGCAGGATGGCAGACCTCCCGAGGTAATGCGCGTGACCTTCCCACTTATACCCGCCGCATCTACGTCCGTAATTTCTGTGCAAGTATCGGGCTTTGAAGGTAATCGCCTTCTTACCCACTGCGAACGCCTCCTATGGGATTTCTGTTCGTCAGGCCAGTGTTTTGCCTTCGGCTTTCTTCAGATTCCACCTCACGATAGACACCCTTGCCGTTCAGCTAATCGTTCCCCTTGCCGGGTCGATAGAGGACTTTCACCTCCAAGTCATCCAGCCGCCACCATGCGTACTGGAACAGCGCCGTTTGGCGCTACGCGCCATACTCGGCGCACGATGTAAGCGAGGCTTGCAGAGCAAGCCCCTTGTGGTATCCTCTATCTGTCAGGCGTTTCCAGCGATTACGCTACCTGCCAGGAAAAGTAAAATACCTCCGCTTTCTGCCCGTGTTTTTCAACAATCCGAAAGGTAGAGCAGATTGTCGAATAAGGCATATACCGCTACTGATATGGGATATGCTGCGGCAGGACATTGCCGTCTAGTAGTAGGAATCCCAGTCGTTCACGGCGGGGAGGATGTCAAGCGCTAAATTCCTTAATTCCTTAAAATGAAGTGCTAAAGCAACAGGAATTCCATTAATCGATGCCATATTCTGTGATACCAGACAGGACAACCGAGGCTCCGCTTTCCGTCAGTCAGCTTAACGGACAGGCACGCCGTTTACTGGAAACGCACTTTAATAATGTCAGGGTTGAAGGTGAACTCTCCAGTCTGGCACGCCCCAGCTCCGGTCACTGGTATTTTACTTTAAAAGACGATAATGCTCAGATATCCTGTGCCATGTTTCGTCACCGTTGTCAGGGACTATCGTTTGAGCCGAAAGAGGGTATGCTGGTACAGGTGCGTGCACGCGTTAGCTTGTATGAACCGCGTGGTAGCTATCAGCTGATTGTTGAACATATGAAAACCGCTGGAAGTGGTGCTTTGAAGCAGGCTTTTGAAGCCCTCAAGAAAAAACTGGCCGGCGAAGGATTATTTGACTTTGACAGAAAACGCTCTCTTCCTGCCACCCCAAAACACATCGCTGTTATTACTTCCCCCACTGGCGCAGCAGTGCGTGACATTCTGGCTGTTTTTAAACGACGCTCACCATTTATTGACATCACCGTAATTCCTACAGTCGTTCAAGGCCCGGATGCACCCCATGAACTCATTAATGGCTTACAGACTGCAGCAGAAACCGATTGTGATGTGGTGATTATTGGTCGGGGTGGCGGGTCAATTGAAGATTTATTTGCTTTTAATGAAGAAGCCCTCGCCCGAGCCATTGCCGCCCACCCGGTACCTGTTGTCAGCGCCGTAGGTCACGAAGTGGACTTTACTATTGCAGACTTTGTAGCAGATCATCGGGCTCCGACACCCTCGGCTGCCGCTGAAATACTCAGTCCAGATACAGCGGCCCTCCTTGAAAAAAACCGCTTAATGTACCGCAAGCTGGTAATGCACATGCGTCACCAACTTCATCTCCATCAGGAAAGGCTTACCCATGTTAGCCGGCGACTTCGCCATCCCGGCGATCGGCTTCGAGAGCAGGCACAGCGACTTGATGACCTGGAGATTCGATTACAACAGGCCATAAGATTGAACATCACGTTACAACATTCTCGCCTGCAACAAACCTACGACGGTCTGCAACAGAAGTCCCCACTATCACAGATACAGCAATTACAACTCGTAATGAAAAATCAGTATGCCCGGTTATGTGACCATAGCCAAAAACAGCTGACTCTTTACCAGCACCAACTTCAACAACTCTCGGGCAAACTCCACGCCATCAGCCCATTAGCCACGTTGGCCCGTGGTTATGCGATTACACAGCATCAGGGCAGTGTTGTGTCTGACAGCCGGCAGCTGCACCCCGGGGATGATATCCATATCAAACTGCATCGGGGAGAGTTGGGCTGCTGTGTGACAACGCTTAAGCATAAAAAGTAATCGCCATGGTTTCAGGTTCCCATGTGAAATGGACCCCAAAAAACCAGCAGGATAAATCACTGGAGGTGTACAAGTTTTATATCAATGCCTTGTATGTAGCCATTACCCGTGCGGTAAACAGCCTCTATATCATTGAGTCCAACCAAAAACACCTGTAGTAGTCCTGACCGGTATCAGCGAGCAATATATAAGGAATGCAGTGTCGTAGCAAAAGAACCACACCCATCTATTTTTTTGCCATACCTTACGCACCAGTTACTTCGTTTCAAACAACAGACTGATTGTTTTCATTGATAAAAATAAACGAGAACGATCGTCATGCTGCTGCAATGTCTCAAACCCAAACTGTTCGTAAAACGCTTTTACACTGTCATTTAAGCAATCCACGATAACGGCATAGCCCTTCATGTGAGCACTAATTGCCAGCAAATGCTCCAGGGCTTTAATCAAAGTGATTTTCCCTAAGCCTTCTCCCTTATACTGCTTATGGACGGCTAACTGAGCTAACAGAAAAACAGGAACAGGGTAGCGAGGTAACTTTTTTGCCAGCCGATCCGGTAACGTTTGCCGGGCGATGGAACCCGGTGCAATGCTGTAAAAAGCACATATCGGGTATTTTCCATCCACTAACGGCTTTTGAGCAGGCAACACCATTGTCCGGCTGATACCTGACTGCATATGCCTGATCGCCTGTTTTTTCAAAAACTGATCCAGTTTCGACTCGCCACAAAAAAAAGATTCACGATCATGAAGCTTTTTGTCCAATTCAACAAACGTCGTTGACCAGCTCATTGAATACCCTGTTCCCGCGTCAGTTGCAGTGCTTCTTTTAGCTTTTTATCGGGCTGTTTCACTTGCTCACACGCGGCAGTAAAGCGATCAAACACGTCATCTTCCACCACCATGCTTTCATGCTCAGCAATCACCCTTGCTGCATCCTGATCCATTAAATGGACAACGTACTCTGTCAGGCTTTTCAGCCCTAATAGCACTGAAGCTTTTTCTGCCTTTGCCTTGATTTCTTCATTCAACCTTAAATCCAGTCGTGCTGTAGCCATTGTCTGCTTCCTCTGTACGGATTATGCCCGTACAACTGAGTTTAGCCGTTATTAGAGGGCTGTCAATATGTACGGAAGATTGGCGGAATAAAAACAACACGTAAAGAGACAAAAACATTGTAAAACAGGTTATTGCCAGTGTTTCCTCACAGTATCCTATCCTGGTGCAGCTGAGCGCTAATAGCCATACACACAAAAACAGGCTTTCATTTTCATCTCTTGTTTTCAGGCGGTAGCAGCAGGGATGCAATCAAAACATACTCAGCCAGTTCTCTGGCCATGGCTGCCCAGGATAAAGGTATCGTCCCATCCATCTCACAGAGACTCCCTTCCAACTGCGTCAGCGGTTGGTGGGGGAGGATGTCAACGGCGACTCTGCAATGCCTGGATGCGCTGTTCCAGCGGCGGATGGCTGGTAAACAGAGCAGCCAGACCTTCTTTAACACCACTACGAATACCAAAAGCAGTCATGGTGGCGGGCATAGCAGAAGGGGCTTCGTAATCATTGCGTAACCGTTCAAGTGCTGCAATCATGTTTTGCGTGCCCGCCAGGTCGGCACCGGCCTCATCAGCGCGGAATTCCCGTTTTCGGGAGAACCACATGACAATGGCGCTGGCCAGAAAACCCAGAATAATCTCAGCAATAAAACTGGTGATATAAAAGCCGAGACCAGGGCCACTGTCTTCACCATCGCGGCGCAGGAAACTGTCAACAGCATAGCCAATCAAGCGGGCAAAGAACATAACAAAGGTGTTCACTACCCCCTGAATCAATGACAGTGTTACCATATCACCGTTAGCTACATGACCAAGCTCATGGCCAATAACAGCGCGAGCTTCCGGCTGGGTGAAGCGATCCAGCAGTCCCTGG
The DNA here is from genome assembly GCA_965232215.1 of Endozoicomonadaceae bacterium. Taxonomy (GTDB): domain Bacteria; phylum Pseudomonadota; class Gammaproteobacteria; order Pseudomonadales; family Endozoicomonadaceae; genus Endonucleibacter. The sequence continues at coordinate 1,279,525 of CBDDPF010000013.1, read as the reverse complement.
CTGACGGAAACCAGTGCGTCATTCTTATTCCAGCCTGTGGCAAAAGCATTGGATTCGGGCGAGGGGAAAATACCTACCTCAGGCATGTTGATCCCTGCTTTTTTAGATAGCTCAGCGACAGTATCAAGTAGCCATCTCTCCTGTGCTGTGCAGGGTTGTTCAATCACTTGTGTACCCGTACTCATTTTGGCCATCCATTTGGACAGAAACAGGGATACAAAAGAGCCTGCAAAGCCAAACACGGCACAGAAGACCAGCAGGTTGGCGAGGTTAAGCCCCTGAGATGTCATATAACTGCCAACGCCCAGTACGCTCAGTGTGATACTAGCCAGTGCGATTACCGCAATGTTCGTACCCAGAAACAGCAGGATTCTCTTCATTATTGCAATGGTTACCTTTTTCTGAAAAAAGAATTAAAACTATGGCCTCAGGCGCAGGTATTTTCAATGGTATGCCAAAGATTTACCTCCTGTTCACAGTCGGTTTATATTATTGTTGATACTTATAGAGAAAACGTTGCAGACGGTTCATCATATCTTCGATGTCCTCTACGTGCGGCAGTGTCACAATACGCAGGTGGTCGCTTTCAGGCCAGTTAAAGGCGCTACCCTGAACCAGGAGGATTTTTTCCTGTCTCAGTAAATCCAGTACCAGTTTTTCATCATCGGCGATGGGATGTACCTTAGGATCGAGTTTCGGGAAAACATAGAGTGCACCTTTTGGTTTGACACAGCTTACCCCTTTCATTTGATCAAGCATCTCCCAGGCCTTGTTGCGCTGCTCCAGCAGGCGGCCACCAGGTAGCACCAGATCCTTAATACTCTGATAGCCACCCAGTGCCGTTTGGATAGCAAATTGTGAAGGCACATTGGCACATAGCCGCATGGATGCCAGGATTTCCAGCCCTTCCCTATAGTTCCCTGCACTGCGACGATCACCACTGAAAACCAGCCACCCGGCACGGAAGCCGGCAGCACGGTAGGATTTTGACAAGCCATTAAAGGACACACAGTGAATGCCATCAGCCAGAGAGGCCATGGAGGCATACGGGGTATCATCATACAAAATACGGTCGTAAATCTCATCAGCAAACACAATCAGGTTGTGTTTCCGGGCTAACTCAATAATTTGAAGCAACACATCATTAGAATAGACCGCCCCCGTGGGGTTATTCGGGTTAATCACCACAATCCCACGGGTTTTTGCGGTAATCTTGTTGCGCATATCGTCGATATCCGGCTGCCAGTCAGACTGCTCATCTTTCATGTAATGCACAGCACGGCCACCACAAAGATTCACAGCCGCAGTCCACAGAGGGTAATCCGGTGCTGGAATCAGGATTTCATCGCCGTTATTCAGCAGCCCCTGCATAGCCATTACAACCAGCTCACTCACGCCATTGCCAATAAAAATGTCGTCAAGACAGACATCAGGAAACTGCTTTTTCTGGCAGTCTTGCATAATGGCTTTGCGGGCAGAAAATAATCCTTTAGACTCACAGTATCCCTGGGCACGGGGCAGATTAAGAATCATGTCCTGTATAATTTCTTCCGGCGCATCCAGCCCAAAAGCAGCCGGGTTACCCGTATTCAGTTTAATGATTTTATGACCTTCTTCTTCCAGGCGTTTCGCTTCGTGTAGTACTGGTCCCCGGATATCGTAGCAAACATTGGCAAGTTTCTGGGATTTTTCGATATCAGTCATGAATGTATTCCGAGGCTCGGTAGAAAAAACAGACCAGGTTTCTGTTACTGGTTAAAACAATAGATTATGATGCCTTTGAGAGGGATGTACACCCTGTCAGGGAGGTTGTAATGAAAGTTGTCAAAACTGACGAGCAGTGGCAGTCAGAGCTTTCGGAGGAGCAGTATCAGATCACTCGCCAAAAAGGGACGGAGCATCCTTTTAGTGGTCAATATACTTTATTTGAGAATGATGGTGTGTATTCCTGTGTATGCTGTGGAAATACGCTATTTGACTCAACGGCCAAGTTTAATGCAGGCTGCGGTTGGCCGAGCTTTTGGGAGGTTGCAGAAGTGGCTGGAGAAAGCGCGCTGATCTACAGGAATGACTACAGCCTCAATATGAAGCGGGTGGAAGTTGTATGCGCATGCTGTGAAGCCCACCTTGGACACGTATTTAATGACGGACCTGAACCTACGGGGCTGCGCTATTGTATTAACTCAGTCGCTCTGGATTTTTCAGAGAGAGTCGTAAAAGAAAAATAATGGTTAGCTATATCTGACTCTAAAGCCTCTCCTTAATCATCATAGCCGTCATCGTCGTCATCGTCGTCATCGTCGTCATCTTCGTCGTCATCTTCTTCTAATTCATCACTTTCATCTTGATCCTCGTCATCTAAATCATTGTCCAGACGCTCATCCCATGTGTCTTGTTCAGTGGCATTTGCATTTGAAGACATCATTGTAATAACACTGTTTTCGGACATACAAGCCAGGGCCAGTAAGACACTAAAGAACAGTTTTATGTACAGTCGCATGGGCATAGTCACCATCATTCAATACGCTCCTGAAAAGACGGGGATGAGTTTATTGTGATTAATGCGTGTAAAAAACAATAAATTTATTTCATTTTTAGCAGAATTTGGTTGTCTTGCAAGGCAGGCCGACAAAAAACAGGTGGCTGCTGGCTATCAGCCGCCGGTGTAAAGATGCCGGATGCCGTCACGTTAATAAAGTCGTCACTCCCAGGTAGCAGGAATGACGACAGCAAACGCTGCAGGGTTCGGTTATTAAAGCCTGGCGGCACTAGGCTGCCACAGGGTTCGAATGGTAGCCCGTGCGGAAGGTCTCAATTTTAGCAATGTAGCTGTTATATTCCGGAGAGCCGTCATGGGAATAGTTCAGGTTTTTGAACAGTCCCGTCAGTTTTACAAAATAGCTACGGGCAGCGTCTTTATCTGCAAAATCATAGGACTGGCGAATCAGACTGATGACCAGCTCGAAACAGTGCTGCTGGCGCTGTATGGGACAGCTACTATCCACATCATCAAAGGCATCTTGCTGAAGATAGACCATATCCAGAAAAAGGGATTTCTGGTAGGTCACATAATCATCCATGGTGACACCTTCTTCACCTGTGACCTGCATCATTTGATGAATACCGTCGCCACGTACCAGTAAATCCTGCATTTCTTTGACGCTGCTGACCCACTCTGGTGACAGGTTTTCACTGTACCAGCAGGCTAGCTGATCCAGATAACGGGACCAGGAAATTAATGGATCGATGGCAGGATAGAAACGCTTGTAAGCACGCTCGTAAGACAAGCCCAGAAAGGTTTTAACCGTACTCAGTGTTGCCTGTGTGACAGGCTCTTCAAAGTTCCCCCCGGCAGGGGAAACAGAGCCTACCATTGTCAGGGAGCCTTCTTCACCCGATTCATTAATGATGACACCACAGCGCTCATAGACCCCCTTAATGGCAGAGTCCATATAGGCGGGGAAACCTTCTTCACCCGGAATTTCTTCCAGGCGGTTGGAGGTTTCGCGCATGGCCTGCGCCCAACGGGAGGTAGAGTCAGCGAGTGCCAGTACGTTATAGCCCATCTGGCGATAATACTCTCCCAGTGTTAAGCCGGTGTAAATAGAGGCTTCACGAGCAGCTACCGGCATGGACGAGGTGTTGCAGATAATCACGGTACGGTCAATGAGTGCGCCACCGGTGGTTGGGTCTTGCAGATGAGGAAACTCTTCAATGGTTTCCACCACCTCACCAGCACGCTCACCACAGGCGGTAACAATCACGATATCAGAGTTGGAGTAACGTGAGAAAGAATGCTGAAGTACTGTTTTACCAGAACCAAAGGGGCCAGGAATACAACCTGTACCACCACGGGCAATGGGGAAAAAGGTGTCAACGATTCTCTGGGTAGTGATCAGTGGTGCATTAGGATACTGGCGAGCTGTTTTCCCTTTTTTGGCCAGTGTGTCGGCTATGGATTTGCGCACGGGCCAGCGCTGGTACATGGTGAGGAGAATTTCTTCACCCTGGCTGTTTTTTACACGGGCAACAACAGTATCAACGGAGAAGTTGCCTTCCTGAATCCATACCACCTCCACCTCACCGTCAATATCAAAGGGAATCATGATCTGGTGGGTAAAACGTCCTTCTGGCACGGTACCGAAGGTTTGACCCGCGTGCAGTTTATCCCCTGTTTTCGCGGTGGCAGTAAACGCCCAGTGTTGGCTGCGATTCAGGGATTCTAACCGCACACCCCGTTGAAGAAAGCTGCCATGCAGTGCCGCCAGACGTTCCAGGGGGGTTTGCAGCCCATCATAAATCTGGCCAAGAATACCCGGCCCGAGATCAACGGATAGCATCTGTCCGGTTTGAATAACCCTGTCACCAACAGCGACACCACGGGTCTCTTCATACACCTGAATATCTGCAGTATTGCCACGCACTCGCAGCACTTCCGCCATCAGTTGTTCGTCAACGCTTTCGTTGGTACGTCGGCTGGGCAGTACATAGACCACTTCGTTTTTAATCAGTGGCTTGCTGACATTGCCAAGGCTTTCGATGGTGATAATATCACCGAGTATGGCCACGACCTGGGCCGTAGCTTCAGGTGAGGAGGGGGTTGAAGTCTGTTTGCTCATGAATAGAACCTGTTCATTGTGAAAACTTATGCCCGGGGCAGCTGGGCAGCAAATTCACCCAGTGCACGCTCCGTCAGATCATTAAACCGGCCAATAGCCTGCTCGCCATCATAGCTGGTCCAGCGGGCTACCAGGTTCCAGCGCAGTACATAAATGATCACGGCTTCAAAATCAAACCGGTGGCTGGCCCCAATATCATCCAGCTTATGCCACACAGCCCCCAGCAGGGTTTTTTCCAGTTGCCTGTAAGCTTTTTTATCCAGACACTCCACAGCATCAACAATCCACGGGAAGGTATTTTGCAGAGCAAGCGTTGGAGAGTTCCAGTTTCTTCGGATGTAGGCGTAGCGGGTGCCATAGCTCCAGTGGGGAGTAGCAGGAGCCGGTGCATTTCGTATTTTACGGCGCAGAGCCGCCACCACTGTGCGCATATCAAGACGCCAGTTCACCAGTTCGCGCAAAGCAGCACTATCGAGTTCAGCCAGAAGGCGAGGTGCCATTTTGATCAGGGCGCCTTCTTTGACATCATCACCCAAATGACTCCAGTGCATTAATTGCTCAACCTTAACCAGCATGTCGCGATCATTGCGCCCAAGCATGGACAGGCGACGATCCAGCTGTATTCGCGAGATTGGGGTGATCTTGCTCTGGAACAGTGAGTGAATGTGTGGCAGCGATGTCAGCAAAGTGTAGTAGCTATTTTCGACCACAGCAGGCCCCCTTATTTAATGATCCCTTCCAGCAGTGCGCGGAATCGTGGCTGAAGGTGACGAAGCAGCACTGCAGAGACAGCCTCGTCAGTCAATTCCACTTCGATATCCTTGTCCTTCAGACGGAAGGTAATGCCCTTTTGCTGGGCACTGCCCACCGTAAAAGTCACACCTTTTTGCAGCATAGTGCCAGCCTGGTCCATGGAAAATTCAAGCAGTCCGCCCTCTTTCAGCCGCTCCGGATTATCGCGTAGCTCATCAACACCAATGATTTTCCGGGGCAGTACCACGTTCACATGCTCTTCACCACGCAGGGCATTATCGCCGGCCACTTCGAGAATCATTTTCTCAAGCAACGCTTTGTTATCCATTGTGTTGCTGACTACGGCACGGATCTGGTGAGAAAACTGGTTAAGCAAGTAATCCTTCAGCTCCAAAATGGTATTGCGTCCTGCCAGCTGTAGGGCTTCCTGTCCGGCTTTGGTAATAAAGCTGGCTTCTTCACGGGCTTTACTGACAATATCTTCAGCTTTTTGCTCAGCCTCTTTGACCAGTTTTTCAGCTTGTGCTTTCGCCGTGCTAACGATAGCGCTGGCCTGATCCCGGCCATTTTGTACGCCCTGGTTTTTGAGTTTTTCAATCAGTTCCTGGACGCCAACGGAAACCGTTTTTCCTTCAGGAGTAGTTGCAGCGGTCATTTTTCAATCCTGTATTCTATCGTTCGTCTCTCCCGCCCGTACGGGAAAGACAGCGTGTTTGTTATGCGGTGATACCCTGGGCAATCACGAGGGCAAAGACAAATGCAAAGACGGAGAAGCCTTCAACAATGGCAGCAGGTGCAATGGACAGACCAAAGACGTCAGGCTTGTTTTTAGAGGCATTGATACAGGACGCAACAGCATGGCCTTGATAAATAGATGAGTACAGCAGAGCAAGGCCAGTCAGAATGCCAACACCAAAAATACCCGGCGCACTGTGGGCCGTGATACCAATACCATTGAGGATAAACATGATCACAATGCCGTAAATAACCTGGGAGGAGGGCATGGCAGAGACACCGATATATTTACCGTAACCACTTTCCACATCCAGCATGGCACCGCAGGCAGCCTGTCCTGCAACTGAACAGCCGATGGAGCTGCCGATAGCACCGAGTCCGATAGGGGCAAATACACCGAGCCAGCCCAGGGCAATAATCAGATCTTCCATTGTTAGTCCTCTTTTTTACTAAACGTTTTAAAAGGGTAGCCTTCTCCGGACAGACCCCAGTTACAAAACTCAATGACATTCAGACGCATGCCATGGACAACACCGCTCATCAGGCAAAGGGTAAAATTCAGTACATGACCCAGCAGCAGAATCAAACCGGCAGAGAGCACACCCAGGACAGGCGTGGTATGCATGGCTTCAGCAGCCAGGTTGTTAAAGGTCATAGCCAGTGAAGCACCAGACAGGCCAAGGGCAAACAGACGCATGTAACTGAGTACGTCACCAAAGGCACCTGTGACATTAAACAGCGCTTGCAAACCATCCAATATACGCCAGATCAAGTCGCTGAACCTGCGCACCGGACGGGTGCTGGTAAACAAAAAGACCAGTACTGCACCGGTGATCATCATCCCCGGTGCCAGGTGTTGCTGCCAGCTTTCGGGAAGGTTGCCCATATAGCTTAGCCAGAATGCCAGGCCACCAGAAATGACCAATGCCCAGCCTGCCGGGGCGAGGGCATATAACCTTGTCCGGTTAACCCAGACGGTAGCCAGGTTGGCAACCAGCAGGTGGGCGACACCAATGGAAACCGACAGTTTCATCATAGAGTCATAGTCGTGTAAATCAAGCACGGCTATGTTGGCAAGGATGCTGCCTTGTGGCGGTGCTACGCCAAAGTAACTCCCAACCAACACTCCCCAGATAATGCCCAGGCCGGACATAAACAGCCCCATATTCAACAGACGTTTACTGGTTTCGGTGCGTTGCATTTTTCCCCGCAGGCTAAACAGGATCAGGGCAAAAACACTGGAATACAGTGCGTCACTCATAATCATGGCGAAAAATAGTGAGAAAGAGTAAAACACCGCATTGCCCGGGTCCCAGGCCCGATAGCTGGGCAACTGAAAGAAGGACAGGGCATCGGCACCGCCGCCAGTGTTTGGCGAATTGTCCAGCTGAGTCGGCGGAGTATCTTCGTTTTCCGGTGGCTGAATAATCGCAGCAATACCATTGTTCGCAGTAAAAGCTTCCACGGCTTGCTGGTCACTGACGGGCACCCAGCCCTGCACCAGGAAAAACTGGTCTTCGTCCTGTGTCGTATGGCTGGCATGATACAACTCAGCCTGGTCCTGCCGCGCCGCCAGACGTTGATCAAGCAGGTAGCGCCAGCGGCTCAGAGATTCACGCTCAGCGTGAAGGTCTTCCAGCGCCTGTTCTGCCTCCTCCAGTTGCTGCTCCAGGGTAGAGAGTGCCTTCTTGCCAACACGTGAGCGGGGTACTGGCAGCAAACCTTCTTCCGGCTCCTGCTCACCAATCACGATGACATAGCTGCGTTTATGATCCTGATGAATGATATCCCATGGTAGCTCCATAGCATCCAGTGTGCTCATCTCACCATCAGGGATAACGTAGAACCACAACCGCTGACCATCAAGATCAGAGAGAGCCGGCAGGGAGAACTCGCCCCAGGGGCGTACTTCACGAATACGCTCTTCCAGCTTATCGCGCTCATCAGACTTTGCACGCACAGCCGCTTTGTTAGCCAGTACCTCATCAACGATGGTGTCGATGCATTGGGCTTGTTTGTCACGCACCTGTCGTCGCTGTCGCGGACAACGCTCAAGCCAGGCCAGGGCTTCTTTGGCTTCTGCCGGCTGCATAAAAGCCCGAGTGTCGCCGGTGGACTCTGACAAGGGAATCAGGTGGATACAGCCCAGTGCCTGAAGCCCTTTCAGAACGTGGGTTTTGTCACCTTCGGGCCCGTAAAGGGTGATTTTACTGAGTGGTTTTATCGCCATTGTTTTTTACAGATCATGGTCAGTACTGACCTTGACTTACTGCCTCCTGGCTACCTGTGCCAGTACCTTTCCTTTGGACAGTTTGGCGTTAACAACGCCCGCACGATCCTGGTCTGACATGTAAATCTGAATTTTCTGAATGTTTTTCCGGGTCTGGGGAATCAGCACTTTGGAGAATAAGTTCACCCGCTGTGAGGTCGTGCGTGTGGCTTTATCCAGTTCCTGGTAGCGCAGCTGACGCACCTGCAACTCAATACGCAGGCGGACCATCTGTTGCAGTAATTCCACCAGGTAATCCACCCAGTGTGGTTTAGCCAGATCACTGTAGGGTGTCAGGCTGATGTCAATATGCTTCACCAATGGCACCCGTGTACCTACGATATTTTCTGTCGTTAATCTGACAGCCGTTACTTTGACCAGGTTCTCCACCTGAACATCATCACGGGCAAGCATGGGAAGCTGCGTTCTCACCAGATGTTCAACATCATTCAGGTGTTCCTGGCTTTCCTTCAGCGCCTCTTCCGCCTTTTTGCGTTCAAGCATTAGCTGCTGGCGCTTGAGTTCCAGCGCTGGCAGGTAGCGATTAAACGTTTTCAGGCTGCGCTTTTCCTGATTCAGCGCACTTTTGTTAAGGGCTACTTTAGCCATGGTTACGCCTCAGCTTTGGCAAGAACTTCCGGGGCAATGACCTGGTCTTTTCTGGGCCAGTATTTTTCCAGCAAGCTCTGCTTGATGAGCGTTTCTTCGGGTTCAAAACATTCCGCCATCATTTCCCAGCCAAGATCCAGGGCTTCTTCCAATGGTAGTACCACATCCAGTGCCATAAACTGTTTTTTGAACATCTCGCCGAACCTGATGGTTTTCAGATCATAATTAGAAAGTTCAAAGGCCATTGCCTGCTTCTGCTGGGCGTTCACTGCATCAGAGTAAAAGCGAATCATGGTATTCATAATGGTGCTATGGTCATCGCGGGTTTCTTTTCCCTGTACCATCTGCTTCAAGCGAGACAGTGAGCCAAAGGGATCCAACATGCCTTCATGAAGATAGAACTGCCCTTCGGTAATATAGCCGGTATTATCAGGGACAGGGTGGGTCACGTCATTTCCGGGCATTGTGGTCACGGCCAGAATAGTGACCGAACCGGCACCTTTGTGGTCACAGGCTTTTTCGTAGCGACGTGCCAGCTGGGAATAAAGGTCACCCATATAGCCCCGGTTGGCAGGGATCTTATCCATGGCGACACCGATTTCTTTCATGGCATCAGCGTACGAGGTCATATCCGTCAGCAGCACCAGTACCTTCTTGTTTTCTTTTACGGCAAAGTGCTCGGCCACAGACAGTGCCATATCCGGTGTTAACAGCCGCTCGACAGTAGGGTCAGAAGCCAGATTGGTGAACATCACAGTACGGGAGGATACCCCGGCTTTTTCAAACTCGGTTTTGAAAAAGTGATAGTCATCAAAGATAAGCCCCATACCACCAAAGACGACGATATCGGCTTCAGCCTCGATGGCAATTTGTGCGAGGAAACGGTTATAAGGTTCGCCTGCAACAGAGAATATTGGAATTTTTTGAGATTCAACCAGCGTGTTGAACACGTCGATCATTGGTACATTAGTGCGCACCATGCGTGAGGCCAGTACCCGGCGTACAGGATTGACAGAGGGACCATCAATTTCAATTTTAGGGTCCTGTTCCAGTGAAGGGCCACTATCGAGAGGCTCACCAGCACCGTTGAAGATACGCCCCAGAATATTGGACGAATAGGTTGTCTTCATGGGCTCACCCAGAAAGCACACAGACGCTTTGGTGGAAAGCCCTTTGGTACCGGCAAACAGCTGAAGGGATACTTCTTCCTGGTCAATTTTGGTGATTTGTGCCAGGGAGTAGCTTTTCCCATCCTGTTCAATCAGGGCGAGATCGCCATAGTTGGCCTGGGCATTGCCTTCGTTGAGGTTGGGCACATGCACGCGAATAAGATCACCGACAATACTGAGAATATTGGTGTATCGCAAGAGACTCTGGGGCATTTCTGCACCTCTTTAGGCTGAAATAAGGCGGAAGAATTTTTGTTATGGCCTCTGCCTGGCATTTTCAGACCTGCAGACAGACAGAAACCCCGGAAAAATGCTGGAAATTGCTGACAATTCAACAAAAACATCAGGGAACAGAACGTGAGTGTCAGCATCTCCTTCTTCTTACTCTTAAAAACGCGGAAAAGGAAGATACCTAATGAGGGTGGTAATCGCAACCATTGAAGTGGCCTAAGTCCCAATGCTTTTGTGTTTTCGCACTACTTATCCCGGGTTTTGTTGATGCCTGAAAAAAAAGAATGCTGGTATTTTTTTAGTATTTGCAGGGAATAGTGCTAAAAATAAGAAACTTCCTGTAAAATCATCTGTTTTTGCGGTGGGTAAAAATTATCTTTGGAGGGCTTGTTATACCGACAGGCTTCTAACTGGCGTAACAAGCATGGCAAGCTGGACGTCAGAATAAGGAGAAGGACGAGTAAAGGGTGTTATTTTTCAGCAATTCCCGCTAAATAAAATAAAAGTCAGTCATACCAGAGGTTTTCGACCCTTCATTTTTATACTCAAACCACTTCAGGATGCCAGGTCTATATCAGCTACAGCCCTTTATTTTCAGGATTGCTATTGATAAAAAACCGGCATCTTCAAGTTTAATGGGTATAATACAATTCCCATACTTTCTCAATACTTCGGACAGTTTTATAAACTTAAAACTCCCGGCTGCCAGGGAGTTGAGGATATATCGTTATTTTATGGTCACTCACGCTTATCCTTGAGTGACCATAAAATGGTCCTCTTGAGTTGTAAGTCTTGCAGCATCAGACACCAGACTGTCTAAAACTGTCCGCAGTATTGTTATTCAAAGAAGCCTGGGAAAAGCGAAGAAAGAAGGTAAAGCGATGGTTTTCAATCCGAAGCCTGTTTGATGGGTTTCTTATTGATAGCTGGCACTCAATAGTTAAGGTCATTACCGAAGGTCATGGTCACGGAAAGAGTATCCGAAGTCTCATTCCGGATACCGGTTGATAAACCTCGCTCTGAGTCAGTGTAAGAGAGTGTTATCAGGTTGGACTCATTAATCTGCCACAAGGTAGATTGTATGTTTCGTCTTTAAAATTTGATGCACTAGCTGAAGCCTATAAACGGCTGTAGGCGTGTTTTTTTTTGCGGGAATAGTTGGTTATTTTTGTTATTTATAAGTATATATACGTATAGTTATATGTGTTTTTTATGGTAGATTTTAACAACGTTAAGTATAAATAGGACTTAATAAACATAAGACAAAACAATCTGCAATCATACTGGTTTGATGACATAATAAAAAACTGGTTGGCGTATAGAAGTGATTTCAGCAAGCGGCTTAAATCAGACGTGTCAGTGAGCAATACCTTTGAAACAGAAGTTGAAGAAACCAATAGTCCTTCAGCAATCAATGATTACTACAACCTTGATTTTAATCCCCTGAAAACCCTTGCCCCTGATGATGTCTCGAGAGCCATTCGGGGGGGCAACAGTGAAACACCCATTTTACGGCAATAACGATGTTACAGGACCCGATGCTGATCATGGAATCCATGTGGCTGGCATCATTGCAGCAAGACGTGACAATGCCCATAAAGACAGCTCGGGTGCACTCATCACCGATGGAATTGCACCACAAGCCAGAATCATGTCCATCCGGGTTGTGCCTGACGGTGATGAGCCTGATGAAGATGTGGCAAATGCAGTGCGTTATGCGGTAGATAATGGTGTCAGGATTATCAACATGAGTTTTGGTAAAGGTTTCAGTCCTGCACAATGACAAGTGTTTAAAGCATTTGAATATGCGGCCAGTAAAGGCGTGCTAAAGGCGTACTAAAGGCGTACTAAAGGCGTGCTAATGGTACATGCAGCGGGTAATTCGCAGTTTGATCTGGCCGAAAGCGCAAACTTTCCCAGCCGATTCAAAATGAGCGACAGGGTTAAAAATCATTGGATAGAAGTTGGCTCTACCACCAGGAGCTTTAAACGGGATGAGTTTGTGTCGTACTTTTCTAATTTTGGTAGCCAGGATGGAAAGCCGACAGTGGATGTCTTTGCACCCGGCTCTGCCATTGTATCAACTGTCCCGGGCAATGGTGTCGCCTCATTCAGTGGCACCAGCGTGGCATCACCCCATGTTGCTGGTATAGCCGCCCTGGTTTTATCTCACACACCACAGATGAAAGGGGCAGAGGTAAAAAAACGCCTGCTGGATAATGTACAGGATCTGAGTGACATGGCGGTGCTTAGCCCTGATGAACGTTATGTGAATGTTAGCTCACTGTGTGACCGGTGGGAAAATCAGCACAATTAAAGCGTTAGATGCGTTGTACAACTGATCATTGATATTCTGATCATGTCAGGGGGGGGGCGGCAGGCGGTGTGGAGAGGACACCCTGCAAACCCGGTAAAGCCCATAACAGTATAATCAAAACAAGGAGCATGGCTTTTCAGGGCAATGTCATTTTTCCCTTATGAGAAGCCTTCAATATCGTCAAACAGCTTCAAAGGAGTTTCTGCCGTTACTCCCACAAAGGCAGAAATCCACCACAAACTTACAAAGTCTGAAGGTCAGTTACCCAATCAGGCTGCCCTGTATGAATTTTATGGTGCAGCTACATCCATTCCCGTCTGCGTTATTATGAGAGGTAAAATGAATAAAATAAACGTGTTAAGCCAATCCTTGCTATTCAGAAAATTAGCCTTGTCGGAGCTTGAAAAACTGGCGGCTATAGGTCATCAATACAGTTACAATGCGGGAGATCAGTTGTTTCAGAAGGGAGATCCTGCTGATGAGTTACTGATTATTGCCCTCGGTAGTGTCAAAGTGGGCAAAGAACTGGATGGGGCCGGGAATGAAAAGGGTGCCATTACTTTGGGAAGTTATTCTTACTTCGGTGAACTGGCGGCTGTCGAAGGTAATGAAGATCGCGCCGTTTCGGCTTATGCCATTGAGAAAACCTTTGTGCTGGGCTTCAAACGTTCAGAGCTGGCTGCACTCTGTGATAGTGATAAGGTGCTTGGATACCATATTTACCGTTCCATGACCAGGGCCTTTGCCCGCCGCATCCAGGGAGCGCTCAATGATCTTGCCTGTTGTTGATTATAAGCGTCCAATACTTCGGACAGTTCTATAAACTTAAAACTCGCGGTTGCCAAGGGGTTGACGATATATTGTTATTTTATGGTCACTCACGCTTATCCTTGAGTTACCATAAAATGGCCCTCTTGAGTTGTAGGCCTTGAAGTATGATTGGCATATGGGAAAGTCAGGAGACAATCCTGTTTATATTGGGGCCAAAATACCAATCAATTTATTCCTGATTGGGGTGGTGAATAACGGATAGTAAAGCTGTTTTACACCGGGTTACTGTCTCCTGTAGTCGTGAAAACCGAATGCATGCCAGCTTCCCGGAACCCATTAAGAGCCTTCAGTTTTTTCCCGTGTCACTGAATGTCAGTCTCAAAAAAATTCGGAGCTGTCTCCAGCCTTTATTACATAAGCTATCTCGAAAAAGAATTAAAGAATATTTTTTTACTTCTTCTCCAAAATTTACGGCTAATGGTATGACTAAGAAATACTGTGACAGAAACACCCTTCTTTTTGTTCTTGTTGCAAAGAACCAACGCCCATCGATACTGACTGTCCACACACCAGCATTGATACGTATCGCATTGATACTTTTCTCAACCCCTGACTGAAAAAGGCAATAACCTGCAAAAGCCAGTAAAATACTGCTCAAACAAAACAGCCAAAGGGAAAGATCTGAAACCCACATTGCCACCAGCGCAGCACTGTATACGCCGATACACAACATGTGGTATAGACGGGATGGTCTTAGTGCTGCCTCAAACTGCATCAGCCTTACTACCGCCACTGGCAAGTACGGTATCCACCATGGCCGAAAGTGCGGAGTGTGCAGGCCGCTCACTGGTCATAAACCAGCGAAATAAATCTGGATCTTCACAGGCTAGCAGGCGTGTATAGACCTGTTGCGCCTCTGCGGGCAATGCCTTGAAGCAGTTATTGGTAAAAGGCACCAGTAACACATCCAACTCTAACATCCCGCGACGACTCTGCCACTGAAGGCGTCTAAAAGCGTCTTCAGATATCATAATATGCTCTCCACTATGAAATCAGTGGGGATTATAGCTCTGTTTCGTTGAAAATCGTAGGTATAACAGAGAATTGACATCCTCCCCGCCCTGAAGGCTATCTCTTAGTCACATCTCCTGATCCTGGTTTATCCTTTTCTATGGTAAACTAGGATCATGATGCCACTACCACCTCAGCAATGGGCTGAAAGCATTTTTGGGGATGCACAGTTGGGAGATAAACGTCGTATAGATTGACGCTGATACTGAGCGGACGGTTGGCTTAATTGATCAGTAATGCTGGATCAGGGATATTGAGGAGCGTGGCAAAAGACATGAACGCAGGCAGCGACCTTACGAAGAAAAAGAAAGCTTTAAATGGCAGCGTTCATCAGAAAATATTGAGTCCAGGCTGGGTGTCTCCAGATGGGAAAGACTATCAGTGTTTGCCATCGTGAAGCGGATGTTTTTGAATATATCCGGTACAAGCAGCTTCATTGCCAAAGGTTTGTTGTCAGGGCGACACAGAATCGGGTTTTGGTCGATGATGACAGGCTTCTTTTTTATGCAGTGAGCCAGTCAGGCTGATCGGGTGTTTGCATCTCAAGGACACTTTCTGGTGGACTACTATCACCTGTGGGAATACATGGCAGAGGCTGCCAGAGAGTGTGTTGGCAATGATGAAAAAGCCTGCCATAAATGGGTTGATGAACAAAAAGCGAGAATGAAAACAGGTTGCTCAAGAATGTTCTGGCAGAGCTTGAGCCATACTGAAACGGCAAGTATGGCAAGAAGGCTAATAAGTCGCAGGAGTGCCATCGCTACATGAGAAATCTTCCTGGACCATTTGATTATTAAGCAGCAGAAGCTGCCAATTTATACCAATCATCTTTTCTAACTACGGTATAACTCTAAGCTAAACCTTATGATGCAATGATCTTTGCCAGAGTGAGAAGATACAATGGGTATTACCTCTCGGTTCAGGTGAAATAGAAAGCTCAAACCGTTCTGTTGTCCAAACCCGGCTGAAACTTCCCGGAGCGTGGTGGAAGCCGGAACATGCACATGACATGCTGAACCTCAGAACCTTAAGGGCTAATGGTGACTGGGATAAGTATTGGAAAGCCGCTGATTAGAACAGTTTTAATTGCACCCGTGTAGTGGTTCAGACTTGTCCTGGCAGTAAAAATAAAGTACTAATATACGGTTATGGATTACTAATACATGGTCACTCTCGTAAATAGTGGCCATGACGCAAAGGCGATTGGTGAGGTGCAGTAACATGCCAAATCAACCTGAAAATTTTGCTCAGTCCATTGTCTCTCAACCCTTACCCTCAGGAAGTAGACATCCTTCTGTCCATCAAAATAACATTCGTCGTTATCCTGAGATGCCAAAAACCGAACTCATGGATACAGAGCAAACGGTGTGTGCGATCTGTCGAGAAATGTTTCTGGAAGGTAATGCTATTGCCAGGATGAATAAATGCAACCACATTTTTCATGAGAATTGTATCTTGACCTACCTTGGTGTACCCGATATCTACCTGGATTCTTCTGAGCCTCCCCATATGTACCCTTGTTGCATTGCGAAGGCAGTGAGAGAGTGTGGCCCATATACTAACATGTATTTAAAACTTTATAGCTCTATGTTTTGCTTTTGTTGCTATTATTGTTTTTCATTCACTCTGCATCCCCGTCGTGTTGAACTCAGTGATAGTGATATCAGACTTCTTCATTCACCCGATAACCCCAGATTTCTTTCAGACCATCTTGATAATCTAACATTCTTCCGGGAGGGTTGTCTTTCTGATCAACATGGCGAATGGTTTGGTCACCAATTACCCCAATGTCCACTATGCCGTGCACCTTTTGAAGTCCAGGGAAGCTACACCCTGTACCAGGTCACCGACTGACAGAGGCAAAAATCGTGAAAAATCGGCTATTTTCTGGTTTATTCGAGACACAGGCAGGCCTGTGTAACGGGAAAAAGTGAAAAAAAGAGCGAATTTATCAATGTTTCCGGTTTGTAACAACGATTATGAACAGCCGCTTAAAGCCTGATATTTCAGGCTTTTTCCCGGCTAGTGGTTTTTTGTTTTTCTGACTGCTCCCACGAGACCTCGCCCTCCCCCTGCCTTGCAGCGAGTCTGGCTAGCACAAACAGTAAATCAGAAAGCCGGTTAAGAAACTGTAATAATAGTGCATTGATCGTTTCACCCGCTTCTTTGGCAGCAATCACCTGTCGTTCAGCGCGACGGGAAACGGTGCGGCACATATGACAATAGCACGCCAAACGTGAGCCGCCAGGCAGGACAAAGTTTTTTAAGGGTGGCAGGTCTGTATTAAAGGCATCGAGGGTGGTTTCCAATTCAGTAACAAAATGCCCTTGAATTAACTGGTAGTCAGGCATAGCCAGCTCACCACCCACATCAAAGAGGCGATGCTGTATTGTCTGGACGGGTTTAAGCAGCGTCTTGTCCACAGGGTTAAAAACAGTTAGCTGTAAACTATTATAATCTGTAACTATCTGATATAATTTCGATCATGAATCAAAGGTGGTAAACGGTTACGCGAAAACCAAGCTAACAGTTACCATTTTTTTGATTCATAAGCATGGTCGCAGACACGTTACAGCTCGACCTAAAACCCTACGAAAGAGTGGAGTCAGACACAGCTCGCTGTGCATCCATGTAGACGGCGTAGATAAGTCTGCATAATTACAGATTATGTAAGATTTTTAGTAACGGTGAGTATCTTTGAGTTCCTGCACCAGCATACCCATCCAGCTATTGAGCTCATCCACTGCACCAATGGCTTCAATGCGGGGATGGGTTTTGGAAACACGGGTACCTCCGCCAAGGCTGGTGGTGCCTTTGTCGCCGGTACGGGTATAAATTTCAGACAGGCGGTTATGTTCTTTATGATGACTCATTAGTCAATTCCCCTGCCATAGCTTTTACTGGTGTAACCGGGTTCAATAATGCCTGAACGACGATTGATCACAACAGTTAACTGGAAAAACAGGTTACAGAGCATATTTGCGAACCGGTGTAACACATGAGGTACGTCATGGTTACCTTCCTTGTGGATAAAGACCAAAAAGCGGATGGCCTTTTTGGATTGCGAACGACAGCTGTGAAGCAATTGAACCGCTCGCCCGCCCCTTGGAAGAATAAAACCTGTGACCTGACCGTCAATCTCTTTTTGATAGCGATCAAAATGCTCTGCCAGCCATCGAATATCGTCTTCGAACACGGCTTGTTTACCACGGATAGAAGCATTGAGGTGGAAGATTTCAGGCTGAAGTAATACGAGAAAGTCAACAATATCGCTAAAGTGGTCATCACCTTCCAGTTCAGAAATCACCCCACCCACAGTGGTGCACAGCTCATCGGTGATGATCTCGTAATCGCACAGGGGAGAGTACTCGTAAATAAAGGGGTAACACAGTTCACGGATATCACCGGAGTATTTTAAAGGCATAGTGGTTTCCTCGGGTTATTTATTGAATTCCGCGTAAGACCCCCACCGAAGAAGAGTGAGGAATATAAGCAAACAGTCCTGAGGCCTGTCTTGACATAGTTGTTTGGTCAGTTATCTTTACTTCTGTTTTCACAGACCTGCCACTGGACTAGTGGAATGTTAAGTCTACGGCGTTTATGTGAGGCTTGGGAGATACAGGCTGATTCATTGTCGTAAAAATTCCCACTGTGGGATTTTTATGCGATAACCAGGCTTGTCTGTCTCCCCTGAGCAATGAACGGTAAAACAGAAAGCTTGTCAGGTGACTAACCGGAATCTCTCATCGGCATCAGGTGGGGGGGGAGAGTGCCAATAACGGGTTCCTGCATTTCACAACCTTTAAGACAGCTTTCAGGCATAGCATCAGAATGTCTTATGTCCTGGAAGCCTTCTTATACCAATGGCCTATTCAGAGCGCGTTTGAGCCGCAAGTGATTGAGAGGAAATCTGTGTTGAAATTAAACAACTGAAAGGTGAGAGACGGCTGGCACGATGACCACGGGTCACATTGTCCCGTCTCTGAGTAGAATTCCTGTCAGTTAAACCGTGCCAATTTAGCTGAATCGGAAAATGGTCTGTTGGGAGTAGGTTTCTCCCGGATGCAGCAGCGTTGAAGGAAAATGCGGGTGATTGGGCGAATCAGGAAAATACTGGGTTTCCAGGCAGAAACCCTCTCGGTTACGGTAGCATTGTCCCGATTTTGAAGGCGTACCATCAAGGTAGTTTCCCGTGTAGAGCTGGACGCCAGGATGGGTCGTGAAGACTTCCATCTTTCTGCCATATTCCGATTCACAGACAATCGCAAACAGTTTCGGGTCTGTCGGTCTTTCATCCCCTTGAGAAAGTATCCAGCAGTGGTCGTATCCTTTTGCCTGAATCAGCTGTTGGTCAGCTTTGTCAATATCCTGGCCCAGAGATTTGGTTATACGGAAGTCCATGGGAGTGCCTTCCACAGGGACCAGTTCGCCGGTGGGAATCGCTGTTTCGTCCGTTGGCAGGTAATAATCAGCCCGTAGCTGGAGCTGGTGATCAAGACAGCTGCCATAACCGCGTAAGTTGAAATAGCTGTGATTGGTCAGGTTCACCACTGTAGTGGCATCGGTTGTGGCCTGATAGTCCATGTGCAGCTCGTTGCTCTCATTGAGTGTATAACTGACCTGGAGTTTCAGATTGCCCGGATAACCCTCTTCACCCTCTTCAGAAAAATAAGTCAGAGTCACTGTGATGGAATTCGGTTGCTGCTTTGTTTCAGCAGACCACAGGCAACTGTTGAACCCTTTGTCACCGCCATGGAGATGATGTTTGCCATTGTTGCGGGCAAGCAGGTAATCCTTGCCATTAATCGTCAACCGACCATTGTTGATACGGTTGGCGTATCGGCCAGCGATGGCGCCAAGATAAGCCCGCTGCTGCTCATAATCAGCAACTGTGTTGCAGCCAAGCACGATATCGGCCAGTTTGCCCTGTTTATCACGGGTGAAAAGATTCTGGATGATACCGCCAAGATTCAAAATGGCTACTCGAGTGCCATGGCTGTTACTTAAGGTATAGCGGTTCACGGTTTCACCGAACCGGCTCTTACCAAAAATGTCCTGGGTGATGTTCACGATATAGGCTCGAACAGGGTGATTAAACTGCGTCCCTGCAGTTGC
Source organism: Endozoicomonadaceae bacterium (assembly GCA_965232215.1). Taxonomy (GTDB): domain Bacteria; phylum Pseudomonadota; class Gammaproteobacteria; order Pseudomonadales; family Endozoicomonadaceae; genus Endonucleibacter. The sequence goes on along the minus strand of CBDDPF010000013.1, from coordinate 1,259,866 downwards.
TTCGTGCCAGCACGAAACGAGCAAAAGTCCGGTTTGCAAACTCCATGGGGTTCAGGCAATGCTGGATGCACCCTGGCTGGCCTGGCAGACATAGATATCAGCTTTCAGGCCCGTTTGTTTTTCGTACCTGCTTTCTATCGCCTGTTTGATAGCAGTGACTTTTTCCTTCGGTGCCAGAGAGACTACGCAGCCACCAAAACCGCCTCCGGTCATACGAACGCCGCCGTCTTCATCGATGACGCCTTTAACGATCTCCACAATCGTATCAATAGCAGGGACGGTAATTTCAAAATCGTCTCGCATGGAAGCGTGAGATTCAGCCATCAGAACGCCCATTCGCTTCAAGTTCCCTTCAGGCAATACTTTAGCGGCTTCAAGCGTGCGGCTATTTTCCGTAATAACGTGACGGGCGCGGCGATAAGACACCTCATCCAGTTTATCCTTCTGAGCCTCAAGCATCTCAACAGAAAGGTCGCGCAGGGCTTTCACCTCAAAATGCCGGGCAACAGCCTCACACTGCTGACGACGTGTGTTGTATTCAGAATCAACCAGTCCACGTTGTTTGTTGGAGTTGATAATAACAATGGCCGTACCTTCAGGGATTTTCACAGAGCGGGTTTCCAGACTACGGCAGTCCAGCAGCATGGCGTGGCCTTGTTCACCACAGGCAGAAACCATCTGATCCATGATGCCGCAGTTGACGCCCACGTAGTTGTTTTCCGCTTCCTGACCGATCAGAGCCAGATCTTTAAGACTGACATCCAAACCCGCCAAACGACTGAGGGTCAGCCCTGTGCAGACTTCCAGGCAGGCAGAAGATGACAGACCTGCACCCTGAGGTACGTTGCCGATAATTGCCATATTGGCTCCACGGACAGGCATATCACGCTCCAGTAGCGCTGTGGCCACACCGCGGATATAGTTGTTCCAGGGGGCTTCAATACTGGGTTTAACAGGCAGCTTCAGATCAAATTCTGATACCTGACCGTCAAAGTTGGCAGCGGTCACCATCAGTTTTTGATCGTCACGAAGTGTCGCGGCAATCATTGTCTGGTGGTCGATGGCGCATGGAAGTACAAACCCATCGTTGTAATCGGTATGTTCGCCAATCAGATTGACACGACCGGGAGCCTGATAGAAGTGTTCCGGTTTTGCACCCCATTTGCTTTCAAACAGGTGAGTCAGTTGTTGCTTCATAGCCATGTAAAAACGCTTCCTCAAGCTTCCAGGTAGTGGGTTTCAGGGAGGCTGCGCAGGCGCTCTGCTGCCTGCTCGGCGGTCAGGTCACGCTGGGTTTCAGCCAACATTTCAAAGCCCACCATAAATTTACGAACGGTGGCAGAACGCAGTAATGGTGGATAGAAGTGTGCGTGCAGCTGCCAATGGCTGGTGTCGTTTTCATTAAATGGCGCACCGTGCCAGCCCATAGAATACGGGAAAGAGGTATGAAAAAGGTTATCGTATTGGGTGGTCAGTCTTTTCAAAACATCGGCCAGTGTCAGGCGTTGCTCTGTATTCAGCTCAGTCATTCGGGAAACAGGCTGCTTTGGTAGCAGCAGGGTTTCAAACGGCCAGGCTGCCCAGTAGGGGACAACGGCAATCCATTCGTCATTTTCAACCACTGTACGTTCACCGGATGCGGATTCCCTCCGGGCGTACTCAACCAGCATATTGGTGTTTTTTTCTGACATCCATTGACGTTGGTTGTCGTCTTCCTTGCGCGCTTCATTAGGCAGGAAACTGCTGGCCCAGATTTGTCCGTGTGGGTGTGGGTTGGAGCAACCCATGGCTGCGCCTTTATTTTCAAACAGTTGCACCCAGGGGTATTGCCTGCCCAGCTCTTCCGTTTGTTCTGCCCAGACATCCACCACATCACGAATTGCTTCCCTGGACAGCAGTGGTAACGTTTTACTGTGGTCTGGCGAGAAGCAAATGACGCGAGCTTCACCGCAGGCACCGGAGGTTTTAAACAGATCGGAACTGTTGTTTGTATCAGGTGTGTCGGTCAGTAGCGCTGGAAAGTCATTGTTGAAGACAAAAGGTTTGGTGTAATCCGGATTTCTGTCGCCAGTGACTCGCGTGTTACCCGGACACAGATAGCACTCAGGGTCATGTACCCGACGGTTATCGGGTACTTTTTTTTCTACTTGCCCCTGCCATGGACGCCTGGCCCGGTGCGGCGATACCAGAACCCAGTCGCCAGTCAGTGGATTATAACGGCGGTGAGGGTGGTCTACCGGATTAAATTCAGTGGTAGTTATCATAGAAGCATTATCTTCCCTGTACTAAAAGAGCATTAATCTACATTTATTCGTTGAAATGGTGAAAATAGCTGAACAGCAATAGTCAATCGGTCAATACTCACAACCATTGTTACCGGGTGTTACCGGGCGCGGCAAAGAACTCGATACATTAAGGATATCCGATAACTATCAGGCTCGTATGGTTTTGAATTTCAGTTTTGCTACTTCTTGTTTTTTGGTAATTCTTCAATTTTATTGTCAAAGCCATCAGGATTGCCGGACTGCCATTTCCAGGTATCTGCAGCCATATCAAAGACGTCATGGGTGGTTTTCCAGCCCAGTTTTTCTTCAGCATACGTCGGATCTGCGTAACATTCGGCAATGTCACCCGGACGACGGTCAACCAACTCGTAGGCCAGTGTTTTTCCGCAGGCCTGCTCAAAGGCTTTCAGCATTTCCAGTACACTGCTGCCTTTACCTGTGCCCAGGTTGTAAGTATGAACACCTGTGCTTTCCCAGTGTGTTTTCAGTGCTGCCAGATGGCCCTTTGCCAGATCCACGACATGGATGTAGTCACGGACACCTGTGCCGTCCACTGTGGGATAATCATGACCGAAAACATTAAGCTTTTCACGTTTACCCACAGCCACCTGGGCAATATAGGGCATCAGGTTATTGGGAATGCCGTCAGGGTCTTCACCGATCAGGCCACTTTCGTGGGCGCCAACCGGATTGAAATAGCGCAACAGGCTGAAGTTCCACTTTTCGTTGGCCACTGCCAGATCACGCAGGATTTCTTCGATGAACAGTTTGGAGCGACCGTATGGGTTAGTTGCGCTGGTAGGGAAGTCTTCGCGAATAGGCAGAGAGTCTGGATCGCCATAAACGGTAGCGGAGGAGCTGAATACAAGATGACGCACGTCGAATTCGTCCATCACTTCCAGCAGTTTCAGGGTACCTGTGACGTTATTGTCATAGTATGCTAACGGGATGCTAACGGATTCCCCCACGGCCTTCAAAGCGGCAAAGTGAATCACTGCATCAATGTCGTATTGGGCAAATACCTGTCTCAGGCTTGCTTTATCGCGCGTGTCAGCCTCTTTGAAAACAAGGTTGCGGCCGGTGATCTGTGAAACGCGTTTCAGTGCTTCTGGCTTACTGTTGCAGAGATTGTCCACAACCACAATATCGTAGCCATCGTTCAGCAGTTCCAGGCAGGTATGAGTACCAATGTAGCCAGCACCACCAGTAATCAGGATGCTCATCTGGCATATTTCCTCAGGGTGTTAACGTATGCTGCGATCGTAAAACAGGTTGATCATGTAAGCGTTGATTTAGATCAACCAGGAAAAGGTTTTCAAAATTTTTAATGTTGGCGTAGGAGGCGGCCATCAAATCAACCCTGAATTCATCCGTTAAAAAACACTGGCTACACGATTAATTAGACCAATTAATGCCCATGGACTTTTCTAACTCCGCTTTATGCCGACATACCGACATACCGACAATCTGCACGCCAACCCTGCGTTAAAACTCTGCAAAATAGCAGACTTTACTTGTCGTTTCTACTGTTCCGTCGTCCAGTTTGCCATGTTCACTACAATAATGAGAAAAGACGATGGGTATTACTCCTGTTTGAGGATAACCCTGCATTGCAACTCCCTGCCCCCTCGACTAGAATCTTTTGTCTTTACCAATTTCCTAAACTTTTACCTCTTAGTGCTGACTCTTGTAGTCCATCACAGAAAGGAGTCAACCAGCAGTGCCGGAGACGACATGACCACGCTTAAAGAGATTGCTCAGGAGGCAGGTGTTTCCATGTCTACTGTTTCCCGAGTCTTGAATGATGACCCAACACTCAGTGTAAAACCTGACACCCGGCAGAGAATCCTTGAGGTCGCCAACAAGCTGGAGTACAGCACAAAACGAACCTGTCGGCTTCGCACTAAAACAACCTGTTGCTTTCTCACCCAGTACAATTATCGCCAGGAAATTGAAGTTAACGACCCCTACTATCTGTCTATTCGCTACGGCATAGAATCCCAGTGCCAGAAACAAAATATCCAGCTCATCAGCAGCTATGATCTTGAGAACAGCGTTCATAACGATAATATTGATGGCATCATTTTGGTCGGCACAGCATCCACCAGACAGATGGCACTGGCAACAATGCAATCGGAAAATCTGGTCTGCGTTGACTGTAAGCAGTTCAAAGGAAAGCTGGACAGTATCTACACCGATCTGTCCGAGATCAGTACACGTGCTATTGATTACTTTATGGCAGAAGGATACCGACGTATTGGCTTGATCAGTGGCAGAGACCCTGACAAACCCCTTGATGAAAGAGAGCAGACATTCATTGAATACGGCGAGGGAAAAGGGGTTGTGAGAAAGGAGGATGTATTTTACGGAGACTTCTCAAGTTCTTCAGGCTACGCTATGGCCAGTGCAATGCTGGAACAGAAAGACTACCCCAGTGCCCTGTTTGTGGCCTCGGATTCCATAGCCATTGGTGTGCTCAGGGCGCTACACGAACAAAACATCCAGATACCAAAAGACATAGCATTAATCAGTGTGAACGACATCCCCACGGCAAAGTTTACCTTTCCGCCTCTATCCACCTTTCGCATTCATTCGGAGATTATGGGTATTCAGGCGGTGAATCTTTTGCTTGATCAGGTAAAAGAAAAACGCAGTGTCCCACTCACTATGACTATTCCTTCTGAGCTGCAGTTACGGGGTACAACCCGTCAGTAAAACTTTACTCAAAACACCGCTCTATTTCCTGCGTGGCGGTGCAGAAGTCTGTTCAGAAATACCCCTGTCACGCCAATTTAACCCTCACCAGACAACACCAGAAAATACCAGGCAACAAATACCCGGCAACAAAAGACAACGCCAAACAAACAAAATCACTTCTTGACGCAGATCACTTTATTCACAGATCAATTCTGATACATTGCATTTTAGTAAAACTTTTATTTCTTGTATTTCTTCTTGATGTTGCCTGAGCAAAACAGATTACTCGAGGGCTTGTAATGAGTAACAAAAGTCGGAATACCATAGGCAGTATTGTCGGCGTCGTTCTTTTTGCAGCGATAGTCGACAGCCTGTTGATGTGGTCTGCAACACCCGTAAAAATCCACTTTTCAGACATTCCGAAAGGTATTTATGGCAGGAAAACCATTGAACTGAATGAGCATGGCGTACCAGAGCGCGCAGCCTGGCTTCAGTTCATTATTGTCATCCCGCTCATGTTTATACCTGCTTTGGGCAGTGATACTGCTCAGGAGCTAATGAACACTACCATCAACATGACTGCGGCTACTGCCATGCTTCCCCCTGTTTTTATCATAGTTTCGTACTTCATGCTTCGCAGGAACCATGAAGGTATGCCACGGGACTTCCCCATGGGTTCACCCACTACCGGTATGGCAATCACTCTCATGTTGATCACCCTGTTTATCATTGGTTTCCTGGCAGCCACCTTCCCAACCGGCGTCGATATTGTCCAGATCCTGCTGTACAACGTATCGGGTGTGGCGATCTTCCTGGGCGTAGCCAACCTCTGGTATAGCCATTACCTGAAAAAGACTGAAACACAAGCCAGTCTGAACTCAGCATCATCCGCTGCCTGATCCGAAAATTGAATACCAGGCCATCCAATAACAAAGATGGTCATTATAAACAATTCTGGACGTACAAAATGAACGCCATTATAAACGACGAACAACAAGCTATAGCGCTTTTTGCAGAGAAAGATCATATACCTGCGGTATTGGAAAACCACCAAATCAACGGTATTAATAAGGAAAAGCCAAGACCCAATGCTTTCCCCTTTCAGCACGAGTCACTGGCGATCAATAATAATCCAAAGCTGGCAGGTAACTTTCTGTCCCTCAATGGACTCTGGAAGTTTCATTGCGCCTGCAACCCGGCTTCTCGTCCCAAAATGTTTTACTCTGAAAGCTTTGACGTCAGTCAGTGGGATAACATCAAAGTACCCGGCAACTGGGAAGCCCAGGGATTCGAAAAGCCCATTTACCTGGATGAACGCTTTCCTTTTACAACTCACTGGCCCGAAGTGCCCAGAGACTATAACCCTGTAGGCTCTTATCGTCGTACATTTACTCTCGACAGTAGCTGGTTAGAGCGGGAGATATTCCTGCAACTGGCAGGAGCCAGAACCGCCACCATCATCTGGCTCAATGGGCAGCGAGTGGGCTATAGCCAGAATGCCAAGAATCCGGCCGAGTTCAATATCACGCCATATATAAGAGAAGGCGAAAATACCATTGCCCTGGAAATGTATCGTTGGTCCAACGCCAGCTACCTTGAAAAACAGGACATGCTGGATATGTCAGGATTGGAACGTGATGTATTTATCTACTCAACAGCACGGACTCGCATTGCTGACTTCTTCTACCAGACCCATCTGAGTGAAAATCTGGATAAAGCTGAGCTGGAATTAAGCGTTGATCTCCAGCACTTTACCGATGAGTTACCCCAGAGCCATCGTTTAAAAGTGCAACTGCTGGATGACAAACAGGGCTATAACCCGGTATTGACCAAAATTGTCAAGAGTCAGTTTGACAAAGCCCACCTCAACCTCAATGTTACCGGTGAACTGAAGCAACCCAGACTCTGGTGTGCAGAGATGCCAAACCTCTATACACTCCTGCTGACCCTGTCAGATGAAGAAGGCACTATTCTCGAAAGCACTTCTCATAAAATAGGCTTTCGTCGTATACAAATTGTCAATGGTCAGCTACTGGTCAACGGCCGGGCCATAAGGATAAAAGGCGTTAACCGTCATGAGCTGAACCCTTATCTGGGTCATGCCGTTACAGAAGAAAATATGTTGACGGATATTCGGTTAATGAAGGAGCATAACATCAACGCAGTTCGTACCAGTCACTTTCCCTGCGACTCCCGCTGGTATCAGTTGTGCGACGAACATGGTCTTTATGTCGTTAATGAAGCGAACATTGAATCCCACCCACTGGCCTTGAAAGAAGAGACCCAGATCGGTGACACCCACTCCTGGATACCTGCTCATCTGGATCGAATGCAGGCCATGGTAGAAAGGGACAAAAACCACGCCTGCGTCCTGATCTGGTCCATGGGTAACGAGGCGGGTACAGGGATCGTTTTTGAAACCCTTTATAACTGGACTAAAGAGCGAGATCCCGGTCGCCCGGTTCAGTATGAACCGGCTGGTGAAAACACCTATACCGATATTGTCTGCCCCATGTACCCCACGCTTGAGCGACTCGAAGCATTTTCTAAACAGAACAACGGTCGCCCCATGATTATGATTGAGTACGCTCACGCCATGGGTAACTCGGTGGGAATTCTGAGGGACTACTGGAAGATTATCGACAAGAGTGAATGCCTGCAGGGAGGATTTATCTGGGAATGGATGGATCATGCATTGGCGTTAACCAACGACAGAGGGCAGAAATACTGGGGTTATGGTAAAGATTATCATCCAGACCTACCCACCGATGGTAACTTTATGAACGACGGATTGTTGGCTGCAGACCGGACACCGCACCCACACATGACTGAAGTCAAAAAAGTCTACCAGCCTGTTCGCTTCCGGGAAGTCAACACAGCCAGTGGACAGTTTGAAGTTGAAAACCACTATGACTTTATCAATCTGGATCACCTGGAGATCCAGTATGAAATTACTGCTGATGGCTATCCTTTCAGCAAAGGGTCTTTGGGTACCGTTGCGGTAGGAGCAGGCTCTAAAGCACTGGTTTCCGTCGACCTTTCACCACTGAAAGCTCGGGATAGCAGAGAATACCTGATTACCTTCAGTGCTTTCACCAGAAACTCTCAGGGCTTTATAAAGGCAGGGTACGAACTGGCCTGGGATCAGTTTTCCCTCACCGGGCGAACCAACTTTCTGAAGACAGAAATCAATTCCCAGTCCGGCCTTGAACAATTCGAAAAGAATGGATGTCTGATTATCAGAGGTAAGGACGTCGAAGTTCACTTTGATCAGCAGACAGGTCAAATGAATGAGTATCAAATCAATGGAAAGAACCTGATTCTCAGTGGTCTGGAACCCAATTTCTCGCGTGGACTGACCGATAATGATCTAGGGGCCAGAGCATTTGAGTGGGCGACTATCTGGCAAGAGGCCATCGCAAAACGTCAGCTGTCATCCATTTTCTTCGAGCCTCTGAACAACCAGAATAGTCAAGTCGTCACTTATTTCCATCTGCCCACAGTGGAGTGTCAGTACAAGCTCAGCTACCAGATCTTTGCCGACGGTGAAATAAAGGTTGAAGGAGAACTCATTCCCGGAAACCTGAAACTGCCTGTCTTGTTGAAGTTCGGTATGCAAATGACCTTGCCGGCAGAGTTCCAGTACATGAAATGGTTTGGTCGCGGCCCAGTGGAAACCTATGAAGATCGCAAAGGCGCCAAAGCCGGTATCTATGCCGGTACTACCTGGGAGCAATTTCACCCTTACCCCCGGCCTCAGGAGAGCGGTAATAAAACCGATGTTCGCTGGGTCCGAATAGTGAACCGGCAAGGGGTCGGTCTGGAAGCGGTGGCTGAGGACCAGCTGTTAAATACCAGTGCCTGGCCGTTTGCAGCCAAAGAGCTGGATTTTGTCGCTGGTGAAGGTGGGATGGGAGCCTCTGGCCTGACACCTATGACCAGCAGACATGGTGTAGATGTTCAGCCTGGTTCGTTGACGACCTGGAACCTGGATCTTGCACAAATGGGTACAGGTGGACAAAACTCCTGGGGAGCCCTTCCTCCCACCCAATACCAGCTACCGGTCAAACCTTATTGTTATGCCTTCCGGATTCGCCCAGTAAGCCATTCCAGATAGCAGACGGGTAGACAACGTCACTGTCGGAGTCATTCACTCAAATCATTGCAACCTGCTGAGCAGCTGGTATGATAAAAGCCTTCCAGAAGAGCTGAAGTTAAGGGCCTGAATCTCATTGGCTTTTGACGCTTCTCTTCTGCTTCACGGGTCCTGGTTCCGAATAGATTCACGGATCATTCATCTGCTCATTCAAGCCAACCGTACTTATACGAATCGCCTATGTTAACTACGCTACTGCGCTGACAATCTGAATGTCAAACCTGCGTTGAAACACCTCACAATAGCAGACTTTACTGGTCATTTCGTCTTGCTCTGACGCCCAGACTGCTATGCTCATTACGGTAATTAGAAAAGGCCATTGGTATAAATGGGTATAACTTGAGTTATCAGGAAGATGATGAACAGCTTCTCAGGCGTGTCAATTCCCTGATGACAAAAATCCTCTGAGGTGTTAACTATTCAGGCAGCAGAGCTTCCTTGAACCCTTGAACCCTTTAACTATTAAAAAATCAGTCTGACTTTTATGGTTTCCATTAAAGATGTTGCAAGGGAAGCCGGTGTTTCCACGGCTACCGTCTCCCGTGTTGTTAATCGACAGCCTAAAACCAGTGAAGCCGCCATTGAAGCGGTCAATCTGGCCATTAAAAAACTAGGATACCGGGTGAGCACCAACAAACAATCAAGACAGGTTATTGGTGCAGTGGTATCGGACATTGCCGAACCGTTCTTTGGAGAAATACTCAAAGGCGTTGAAACTGTCGCCAGAAAAAACAATAAGCAGATGTTGGTTTATAGCAGTGATTACAATGCAAAAGCAGAGCAGGCAGCCATTGAACAGGTGATAAGGCATTGTGATTTTGCTGTTGTCCACAGCAAATGGCTGAAGGATGCAGAGTTAATAGACTATGCACGACAACTGCCAGGCATGGTGTTGATTAACCGTTACATTAAATGTATTAGTCATTGCTGTATTGCCTTGGACAACTGTCATGGGGGCTACATTGCAACTCAGTTTTTATTAAATAAAGGGCATCGGTACATTGGCTACCTCTGTTCTGATCAGAATATTGATGACAGTATCAACCGTCTCAAAGGTCATAAGAATGCACTCAGGGAAGCCGCTGTTCCATTTGACGACCACTATCTTGTGTCTTGTCATCCTACAAATGAAGGGGGAAGACAAGGAGCTTGTAACCTTTTGGCTAAAAAACTTCCGCTGACAGCTATTGTTACTTACAACGATGTTATGTCGGCAGGCGTGTTGTCTGCATTAGCTGAAAATGGTTTGAAATGTCCAGACGATATTTCAGTTGTTGGTTTTGATGATTTAGCCATTGCCCGTTATCTGACGCCCAGCTTATCTACGGTACGTTATCCTGTTGCCGTGATGGCGGAGCAGGCCGCGCGACTGGCTCTTGGGTTTGGAGAAAAAAACGACAAAAAACAGGTAAAGACATTAATTCCTGCCTTTGTTGAACGTAACAGTACTCAGGCTGCAAGTATGATTGCCTGATCTTACTTGATCTAACTTGATCTTGCTTGATGCTGATTGTTACTTGTTTAAGCCTGCTTCCAGGCATCTATTACTGTGGCACAGTAGCGTTTACCGGAAAAAATGTAAACGTTACATTGTGTGTGCTTGTCAGTGTTTCCGCTATAAAGCCTGAAATAGACGGTTTATCAGAGGTTTTTGATAAACGCTAATATGATATACCTGTCTATACCTATCTATGAATGTGTAACATTTACAATTTCTTGATTTGAATCAATGTTCTCAGATAATCACAAAGTTAATATCTCATCATGGTAAAGATTGATCATTCTGGATAAATACTCAACACTTGTCCGGGTAATTGCCCGGGTATTTGCCCAGGTGAACTGAGAGTGAGGAATCTATGGTTCAAATCATGCGCCGGGACTGGGAAACACCTGAAATCACTTGCTGGAATCGTCTACAAGCTCATACACCACTGCATAGCTGGCGCAATGAGCAAGATGCACTGGCTGGCGCAACGAGTGACTCTGTTCTCAGTCTGGACGGTGACTGGGCATTTTCTTTGTATGATGCGCCCGAATCAGTGCCGGACAGCTTTGCTAATGAGGGTTGTGGTCACGAACAAACCATCAGGGTTCCAGGTAACTGGCAGACACAGGGTCACGACAAACCTGTCTATACCAATGTCAAATATCCATTTGCCTGTAATCCCCCTTTCGTTCCTGAAGATAATCCAACAGGTTGCTACTTCTCCACTTTTTTCCTACCTGAACACTGGCAGGCAGAGAGTCAAACCAGAATTATTTTTGATGGCGTAAACAGTGCCTTCTACCTGTGGTGTAACGGTGAAATGGTGGGTTACTCTCAGGACAGTCGTCTGCCGGCAGAATTTGATTTGACAGATTTTCTGCACGTTGGTGAAAACACACTGAGCGTGATGGTGATTCGTTGGTCAGACGGTAGCTATCTTGAATGTCAGGACATGTGGTGGTTGAGTGGTATCTATCGTTCAGTACGGCTGCTGAATAAACCCCGCAGTCATATTTCCAATGTAAGAATTACACCTGACCTTGATCAGCATTACCAGGATGGCACCCTGAATGTTGTTGTTGAGACAAAGAACAGTGAACATCTGGGTATTCGCACAGCGCTGTATTACGGTAATAAGCTTGTTTCCATTGACACTCAGTCAATGGGGTCTCCACGGGTAGACGAACGTGGAAGATACAATGACCGTTGTGAAATGGTTATGAAGGTTAAATCGCCAGCACTCTGGAGTGCTGAGCAGCCAAATCTTTACCGTGTAACACTCACTCTGACGGATCTGGAAACAGATACTGATATTGAAACTGAGTCTTACAACGTTGGGTTTCGAAAAGTTGAAATAGATGGGGGTCTGCTGAAACTCAATGGCAGGCCATTGACTATTCGAGGTGTTAACAAGCACGAACATAACCCGGCTACCGGCCACTTCGAAACCCTGGAAGATGTTCGTGCCCACCTGGTTCTGATGAAGCAGCACAACTTCAACGCTGTGCGTTGCTCCCATTATCCCCATCAGCCAGGATTTTACCAACTGTGTGATGAGCTGGGTCTCTATGTGGTGGACGAAGCTAACATCGAAACTCACGGTATGGTGCCCATGTGTCGTCTGGCTGACGATCCGGGCTGGACCAGTGCGTTTATGGAACGTTTAATGCGTATGGTCTGCCGGGACTTTAACCATCCCTCCATCATCATCTGGTCTCTGGGCAATGAGTCCGGCTATGGTGCGGCACATGATGCTATGTATCAGTGGGTCAGGCGCACCGATCCTTCCCGTCCGGTTCAGTATGAAGGTGGCGGTTCAAATACCCCGGCCACTGATATTATTTGTCCAATGTATGCCAGAACGGATAAGGATCTGGCTCAGCCTTTCTACAATCAGCCGAAGTGGGCGTTAAATAAGTGGGTAGGTGTACAAGACGGAAATCGTCCAATTATTCTCTGTGAGTATGCTCATGCCATGGGCAACAGTCTGGGTGGTTTTGCTGAATATTGGGAGGCTTTTCGTCAACACGAGCGCCTGCAAGGCGGCTTTATCTGGGACTGGGTTGATCAGGGACTGGATAAATATGACGAAAATGGCCAGCACTTCTGGGCTTATGGCGGTGACTTTGGTGATAAAATCAACGACCGCCAGTTTTGCATCAACGGTCTGGTATTCCCCGATAAAACACCCCATCCAACCTTGTTTGAAGCCAAACGTGTTCAGCAGCCATTCACTTTTGAGCTGGTGGATACTCAGCCGCTGACAGTGAAAGTTATCAGTGAACATTGTTTTATTACTACTAACAACAACCAGCTGATCTGGACAATCATGACCGGTGATGAAGTCGTGAGTTCCGGTAAAATGAAACTGGAGCTGGCACCCGGTGCCAGTCATGTGTTTGTCATTGATACACCGGTGCTGACCGGAGAACTGCCGCGTCTGAACATTGTCATTACACAGCCTGAAGCAACTGTCTGGTCTAAAGCGGGTCATGAAGTCGCCTGTCAGCAATTTATGCTAACCCGGTCTCTGGTCAGTGGTTGTGAAAAAAGCGTACAGGAAAAAAGCGTACAGAATGCTGTCATTGAAGGGTTAAAAGACCATTATCAGGTAAAAGCCGGTTGCAGCGAGTGGCACTTTGATAAGAACACCGGACAGGTAACCCGATGGATCAAAAACGGTAATGAACAACTGCTGGCCTCTCTGGGCGATAACTTCTTCCGTGCACCAGTGGATAACGATATCGGTGTGAGTGAAGTGGATAATCCTGATCCGAATGCATGGATGCCACGCTGGGAGCGGGCCGGGCTCCATCATCTGCATCATCGCTGTGCGCAGATTCGTTATCATCCTGAGCAAGGATTACTGATTGCTCATCATGAGTATTTTGCAGGCAAAAGCGAACAGCATCCCGTTCTTAAAACGGTCTGGACGCACTGTTTCACAACAGACGGCCAGATGAATGTCCATATTGATGTTCAGGTGGATGCCTCTCTTCCTGCTTTACCTCGTATTGGTGCAACTCTGAGACTGAACAATAAACCTGAATGTGTCAGCTGGATGGGTCGTGGACCCCACGAAAATTATCCGGATCGTCTGCAAAGTGCCCATATCGGGCAATGGACAGAAGCTGTTGACAACATGCACACGCCGTACATTTTTCCGAGTGAGAACGGCCTCCGCTGTGATACACGGACTCTGTCCCTGGGGAATGTGTCTGTCAAAGGTCATTTCCACTTCAGTGTCAGTCCGTACGGTCAGGAACAGCTGGCTAAAGCAACCCATACCAACGAATTGACGGAGTGTGCCGGGTTGTTCGTCTATCTGGACGGCCATCACATGGGCGTAGGTGGTGATGATTCATGGTCACCGAGCGTTCGCCCTGAATATCTGCTGAAGGCATCCCGTTATCAGTGGCGCTTTGCACTCTCCTGAGGGGTTGAGGGACGATTATCCATGGTCCCTTTCAATGTACTTTTTTGATGGCGTTAAAAAATTTTTACTACTGAATGTGAAAGTTTGATAAGTTGTTTTCTTTAACGGAGGTCGAGCAATGAATACAAATAAAAATGACCAGACGGTATCGTTTTCTACAAAGCTATCCTATGGGCTGGGAGCTTTGGGTAAGGATTTTGGTTGTGCACCCATCTATATTTTTCTGCTGTTTTATTACACCGATGTTGTAGGTCTCTCCGGGGTATTCGTCGGCACACTCTTTCTTGTTGCTCGAATTATTGATGCTTTTACTGACCCATTAATGGGAATGATTGTTGATAATACCCGAACCCGTTTTGGTAAGTTCCGTCCGTGGATTCTGATGGGTACGTTGATTAATGCTGTGGTACTTCTAGCCCTGTTCAGTGCACATCGCTTTGATGGCACCTTTGCGTATGTCTATGCTACAGTGTCTTACATTCTCTGGGGCGTGACATACACCATTATGGACATTCCTTACTGGTCTATGATTCCGTCGCTGTCTTCCAGGCGTGCCGAGCGTGAACATCTGGTGGTATGGCCGCGAATTTTTGCCAGTATCGCCTGGACAGTGGTGGGTGGTTATGGCCTGCACGTTGTCGGTGTGCTCGGCGGTGAAGACCAGGGTAATGGTTTCTTCCTGGCCAGTGGTGTGATTGCGGTTCTTTTCATTGCCAGTGCTGTGCTGACTTTCTTCAGGGTTATTGACAAGAGCAACCAGTCAGGTAACGACAAGACAGCCGAGAGAGTCGTTCGGGAAAAAATCTCCTTCAAAGATGTTAAAAACATTATCTTGCAGAATGATCAGCTACAATCCCTGATTGGCTTTGTTCTGTCGTTTAATATCGCCATGCAACTGGTTGGTGGTTTTGCCATCTATTATTTCTCCTACGCTATTGGACAGCCCGATATGTTTCCAATGTTCATGTTGGTAGCAGGGGCGGCTGAATTCAGCGGCATCTTTTTGTTTCCCTGGATTTCCAAGGTCATTAATCGTAATTTTATGTGGCCTCTGGCGTGTGGATTCCCGATCCTGTGCTGTGCAGTTCTGTTCCTGGGCAGCGAAATTACACCTGCCAATACCGTGCTGGTGGGTATTGCCGGTGCAGCGCTGAAGTTTGGTAATGGCCTGTTCAATGGTCTGTCCACCGTCATGCTGGCTGACGTCGTTGACTACGGAGAGGTAAAAACCGGTATGCGCAGCGAAAGTGTTATCTTCTCAGTGCAGACCATGATGGTAAAAGGTGCGGGCGCGTTGGCTGGCTTTTTGATTGGTTCCGGTCTGACAATGGTGGGTTATGTGGCTAATGAAGTGCAAACGGCTGGAACGGTGCTTGGTCTGAAAGTTCTGATGTTGCTGATTCCTGCTGTAATGGTGGGGCTGAGTGCACTGATCTATAAAAAAACCTATCGCCTGGATAAGCGATTTAAGAAAGAACAAGCGATTGACGCTTCTGATATCCGCATGACTGTCTGAAGTGTATACTGCACCTCTTATTCCGGAGGTGCATTCTTTTTCTATTTTCCACTCTCTTTCCACTCTTTCCACTCTTTTAAGCGTTCTTTTGATATGACTCAATCACTGATTCACCTATCTACTTCTACAGTCAGCCTGATGATCAGGGCCAGTAAACGCCTGCCTGAAGTGATATACTGGGGGAAAAAGCTGCCAGATAATCAGGATTATGACCGCTTTTTCTCAGCGAATCATCGTCCAGTGCCTCCGGCAAGCATTGATACCGAGACGGTGCTTTCCCTTTGTCCAGAGCACGCTCGTGGACTGTTTACTGCTCCGGGGCTGGAAGGCAGTCGGTCTGGTAACTGCTGGTCGCCAGAGTTCACTGTGGAAAACGTTCTGGAACAGCACGACAGTGTGAGCTTTTTTTGCCACGACCCTGGTGCCCAACTGAAGCTGATCATCAATCTGACGCTGAACCAAACCAGTCATGTTCTGGAAACCAGGCTGAAAGTCACCAATGAAGGGTCCAGTTCCTATGAACTGCAAAAACTAACCAATACACTGCCATTGCCTGCTGGCGCCCGGGAGCTGATGTATTTTCACGGTCGCTGGAATCACGAATTTCAGACTGATCGCATTGTATTGGACCGTGGCGGGTACACCATTGAGAATCGTCGTGGGCGTACTTCCCATGAGCATTTTCCTGGTATCATGATCGGCCAGCCAGGCTTTAGTGAAACGGCGGGTGAAGTTTATGGATTCCATCTTGGCTGGAGCGGTAATCACCGTTTGCATACGGAAGCTATGAGCGACGGACGTCGTTATATTCAGGCGGGTGAACTTCTGATGCCAGGTGAGATAACCCTGAAAGCAGGGGAAAGCTACTCAACCCCGACTTTGTTCAGTTGTTATAGCGAAAAAGGGTTAAACGGCATCAGCAAGAAATTCCATCGTCATGTTCGCAACGAAATTATTCAGTTTCCCCAGGTAAAAAAAGTTCGCCCGGTTCACCTGAATACCTGGGAAGGTATCTACTTCGATCATGACCCGGATTACATTTTGAAGATGGTTCGTGCATCGGCAGAAATAGGCATTGAACGTTTCATTATTGATGATGGCTGGTTTTCGGGTCGCAATGACGATACCACCGCTTTGGGCGACTGGTATCTTGATACCCGGAAGTACCCACAGGGTTTGCAGCCTGTCATTGATTGTGTAAACGAGCATGGTATGGAATTTGGCCTCTGGTTTGAGCCGGAAATGATCAGCCCGAAATCGGATCTTTACAGGAACCATCCTGAATGGATGCTGCATACGGAAGGTTATGAGCCGGTGAAAGTACGCAATCAGTATGTGCTGAACCTACAGATTCCGGAAGCGTTTGATCACGTTCTGGGTTGCATGGATAAGATGTTAAATACCTATGATATTCGTTATATCAAATGGGATATGAACCGAGAGCTGGTACAGGCCACTCATAACCATAAAGCGGCGTTCCACGGTCATGTAAAGGCATACTATCGTCTGGTGGATACGATTCGCAGCAACTATCCCATGGTGGAAATTGAAACCTGTTCAGGTGGCGGTGGTCGTGTAGACTATGAGATTTTGAAGCGCACTCACCGTTTCTGGGCTTCTGACTGCAATGATCCTCTGGAGCGCCAGCGTATTCAGCGCGGTGCCAGCTATTTTTTTCCATTGGAAATTACCGGTGCCCATATTGGTGCGGGACTCTGTCATACGACGGGGCGGCAGCATAATCTGGCGTTCCGTGCTATTACAGCCCTCTTTGGTCATATGGGCGTTGAGCTGGACCCGGCATGTGCATCTGAAGAAGAAAAGGCGGCTTTTGCCAAATACATTGCCTTGTACAAATCCATGCGTGAACTGCTGCACACGGGTGAATACTTCCGCTGTGATACCGCAGATAAAGAGACTCAGAGTTGCGGGATTATCAGTCAGGACAAGAGCGAAGCGATTCTGATGTATTCCCAGATGGGCATGCCTGAATTTGCTTTGGCTGCTCCCATGAAAATTCCTGAGCTGGATGATCACAGAACTTACCGGGTCGAATTGCTCGAAAGCAGTTCTTCTGACATCTACATAAAACAGCCCAGTCCGTGGTTGAAAGAAGCCACAGAAATGAGTGGTGCCCTATTAAAACAGGTGGGTTTGATGATGCATATATTACAACCGGAAAGTACGCTTCTAATAAAAATGACAGCCGTTTGACGCACAGAATCGCCGTGTTGGGCGAGGTAAGAATCCCAGGCTTTATCTTTCTGCAGAAGGGATTCGATGGTGGAAGGAGCGCGAACCAAAGGATAAACATAACCTCTGTCATCAGGTTGTCTACTGATCAACGATTGGTTATGTTTTTGCCCGGGACCCTACCTTCCTGCAAGATGATCGATTAATCTACCCAGACCCTGGCATTACGGAACATCCGTAGCCATGGACCGTCTTCTTTCCACTCGCCCGGTGACCAGCTATGCTGCACGGTACGGAATACCCGCTCAGGATGTGGCATCATAATAGTGACACGCCCATCACTGGAGGTCAGGCCGGTAATACCCTGGACAGAACCATTAGGGTTATAGGGGTAACGAACGGTGGGCTTACCCTGGCTATTGACATATTTCAGTGCAATCTGAGCAGACTCTGCCAGTCTTTCCACCTGGTCATCATGCTTGAATTCTGCCAGCCCTTCACCGTGTGCTACAGCGATCGGCATGCACGCGCCTTCCATGCCCACCAACAGAACAGAGCGACTTTTCTGTACTTCCACCATGGCTAACCGGGCTTCAAACTGCTCGGACTGGTTACGTACAAAGTGGGGCCAGTTCTGAGCGCCGGGGATCAACGTATGAAGAGTAGAGAGCATCTGACAGCCGTTACACACCCCAAGGGTAAAGGTGTCCTTACGCTCAAAAAACGCAGCAAACTGCGCCTTCAGGCGGGCATTAAACAAGATGGTTTTTGCCCAGCCTTCACCGGCTCCCAGTACATCCCCGTAAGAGAAACCACCACAGGCCGCCAACCCTTTAAACTCAACCAGCGAATGACGCCCGGCCACCAAATCAGTCATATGTACATCAACGGGCATAAAGCCTGCCCGCTCAAAAGCCGCTGCCATTTCTACCTGCCCGTTAACCCCCTGTTCTCGCAGAATTGCAACGGCAGGTCTGACATTGGCTGCGATATAAGGTGCGGTAATATCTTCATTCACATCAAAGGGTATCGCCACATGCAGGCCACGATCATTATCATCCAGCAGATTATCAAACTCCTGACGGGCACATTCAGCATTGTCACGCATGGCCTGAATGCGGTAGCTGGTTTCTGCCCACCAGCGCTGAAACTTCACCCGGCTTTCATCCAGTACGGCTTCGCCATCCCTGTGAAAGGCTATACGCTGGCTTTCATTCAACGTGCCGATAGTATGACTACAGCTCCCCAGGCCGAACTGAGCCAGGAGATCTTTCACACGGCCTTTGTCTTTCCGGCGTACCTGAATAACAGCCCCGAGCTCCTCGCTGAACAATGCTGGCAGGCAATCTTCTGGTGCCTTAGTCAGTTTATCCAGCATCACTGCAACCCCTGTGCGTCCGGCAAAGGCCATTTCCACCAGCGTGGTGAATAAACCACCGTCAGAACGATCGTGATAAGCCAGTAGCATGCCTTCGTCCAACAGGGCTTGAATCACACTGAAAAACCCCTGCAGGTCTTCTGCTGCATCCACATCAGGAGCATGGTTACCCAACTGCTGATAGACCTGCGCCAGGGCAGAACCGCCTAACCGATTTTGTCCACGCCCCAGGTCGATCAGAATCAAGTCAGTCTTACCCTGATCGGTTTTCAGCTCAGGCGTTACCGTTTTGCGAATATCAGATACCGGTGAAAAGGCTGAAATGATCAGAGACAACGGCGAAGTCACGGCTTTATCTTCATCGTCTTCACGCCAGCAGGTACGCATGGACATGGAGTCCTTACCCACGGGAATGGCAATGCCCAGCTGAGGGCACAACTCCATACCCACCGTTTTTACCGTATCAAACAACTTCTCACCTTCACCGGGGTGGTCTGCTGCAGCCATCCAGTTAGCAGACAATTTGATATCGCTGAGTTTTTCGATGCGAGCACTGGCGATATTGGTAATGGATTCACCAATGGCCATACGGCCAGAAGCCGGGGCATTGATCAGCGCCAGGGGTGTTCTCTCGCCAATGGCCATGGCTTCGCCGGTGTAGCTGTCGAAGGTTGTCGCTGTGACGGCACAATCTGCTACGGGCACCTGCCAGGGGCCTACCATCTGGTCGCGTGCTACCAGACCTGTGACCGTACGGTCACCAATAGTAATCAAAAAGTTTTTACTGGCCACCGACGGCAGCTTCAGTACACGTTCAGCCGCTTCTATCAGTAAAACACTGCCCATATTTAACGGTAACTGCTTCACGTTATTCCGCTCAATAGTTCGGTGCATGCGGGGCGGTTTACCTAACAGAATATTCAGCGGCATATCCACCGGAACATTCTCAAAGTGGCTGTCTGCTACATGCAGATGCAGTGCTTCTGTTGCTTCTCCCACTATGGCGTATGGGCAGCGTTCACGATCACAGATAGCAGTAAACGTTTTGAGCTTCTCAGGAACTACAGCCATTACATAACGCTCTTGCGACTCATTACACCACAAGGCCAAAGGCGACATGCCTGGCTCATCGTTATGAACAGCACGCAGCTCGAATTGACCGCCACGGCCACCATCGCTAACCAGCTCAGGCAGCGCATTAGACAAACCACCCGCCCCCACATCATGAATAAAGCTGACCGGGTTCTCACTACCGAGCTGCCAGCACTGGTCAATCACCTCCTGACAGCGGCGCTCCATCTCCGGGTTGTCTCGCTGGACACTGGCAAAATCAAGATCCTCCTGTCCTTCACCTGAGGTAACAGACGACGCTGCACCGCCACCGAGACCAATTTTCATGGCCGGACCACCCAGAACAATGAGATGTGTCTGAACAGGGATGTTACCTTTTTCTACATGATCGCCACGAATATTACCTAACCCGCCAGCCAGCATAATCGGCTTGTGGTAACCATAAACTTCATCACCATTAACCCCTCTGGCCGTGGTTTCAAAGGTGCGGAAATAACCACAGAGGTTAGGACGACCAAATTCATTGTTAAATCCGGCACCACCGAGGGGACCGTCCACCATAATATCCAAAGCAGACACAATATGGGCTGGCTTACCGTAAGGGTTCTCCCAGGGCTGTTTAAAACCGGGGATGTTCAAGTTAGACACGGTAAAACCTGTTAAGCCTGCTTTCGGTTTGGAACCTTTACCGGTGGCTCCTTCATCACGTATTTCACCACCGACACCGGTAGCGGCACCTGGCCAGGGGGAGATGGCAGTAGGGTGGTTATGGGTCTCGACCTTCATCAGTATATGAATATCTTCTTCATTAAACTGATAGGTTTTGCTCTCAGGGGACGGGTAGAAACGGCGACTATGAAAACCCCGGATCACGGAAGCATTATCTTTATAGGCTGACAGTACACCATCATCATGCATTTTATGGGTATTGCAAATCATCGTGAACAGAGACAGATCCTGTTCTTCACCATCAATGGACCAGGATGCATTAAAGATCTTGTGTCGGCAGTGTTCAGAGTTTGCCTGGGCAAACATCATCAGCTCAACATCGGAAGGGTTCCGCTTCAGCGTCCGGTAACTCTCCAACAGATAATCAATTTCATCATCGGCCAGTGCCAGACCAAACCGGGTATTGGCTGCCTGCAAAGCCTCACGGCCATGGCTCAGCACCGCTACCGTGCTTAATGGCTCAGGATCAGTTTCAGCGAACAGCACTTCGGCTTTATTGAGCGATGAAAGCACATCCTGCGTCATACGGTCATGGAGCATGGCAGAGACCTGTGCAGCCTGCTCACTGGTGAGCGGTTCACCACTGGTAACATAATAAGCAATGCCACGCTCAATCCGCTTAATCCCTTCAAGTCCGCAGTTATGGGCAATATCAGTCGCTTTTGAAGACCAGGGCGAAATCGTACCGAAACGGGGTACTACAAAAAATAACTGACCGCGGGTAACCGCCTGCTTCTGACCTGATCCATAGGTCAATAAACGCTCAAGCACCTCGGTCTGCCCGGCATCCAGGTTGGCATGAAGTGCCACAATGTGTTGAAACTCACCATAAACGCCGGTAACAGTGGGCACTGCCCCTTGCAAAGCAACAAGGAGTTTGTCACTACGAAACCCGGATAACGCCGGGGTACCACGCAATATCAGCATACTCAGGCCTGTCCTCAGACTCGACTCAGGTGGGGTGTAAGGGAGCTATCATAATCGAAGTCAGGGAAGAGAAACCAGCGACAACCCCGAAAAAGCTGACTAAGGGTAGTAAGGGTAGTAAGGGTAGAAGTAACCCGATGATGGACAGAGAAGATTTCGGCCAGGCTGTGTCTGCATATATTGAAGGCCCACAATAAAAAGCGGCGACAGTGTCGTCGGTTATATCAGTCTGTATCGATAGTATACCCATCGACGCTTCCAACTCCCCTTTGCGCTGGCAATCTGAACGCCACCCCTGCGTTGAAATACCACGCAATAGCAGACGTTACTCGTCGTTTTTATTGTTCTGTCGTCCAGTTTACCGTGTTCACTACGGTCGTTAGAAAAGACAATGAATTAATCCGCCCGATCAAAAAATCAGGCAAACATAATTTCTCATCACTTCTTCCCCCTTTTTGGTGGTTGAATAGTCAGTAGAGGAAGGGCAAAGTTCTCAAACTTTGATTTCACAAATACACATTTCGGGTAATGTCTTTCATGCTCTTTTTCGGCAACATCTTCAGGCGTCCAGTTTTTCAACGCATGATTTTCTGCAAAGCAGCACAAATTATCTTCCCTATATACTTGATCTTCTCGCAATCTGCCAAGTCCAGCCTTGGCAAAATTCTCTAAAGGAAATGTAACCTTTGAAAAAATCTCGTGCCCAGGTAGTATTGAGGCAATCAGCCTGGGATAAATATGTTGGGAACAGGGAACAAGCTGGCTTGAGTCGACCCCCCAATCCTTTGGCTTTGGCTCAAGACAGGTTGTTTCTTTCACTTGCTCTGCCATGGCAGCAACAAGCATCTCAGGCGTCATTTTATCACCGTCAGCCCCGGCTCGATGCCCCAAAATCATGATTCTTAGTTCCGTTATACCGCCTGTGATCAAGTGGGTATCCCTATTTAAAGAATAAGAACTATCGTGCTTCAAAGCATTCTCTTTTATATCCGATGGCATGATAAGGCATGCCTCTGTCAAGTGCTTTGTTTTTTGTGTTGTCGCCTCAGTCAGATAGCCTCGTCGACTACGCTTTTTCCATACGAGGTTCCTTGCTCCCGTAACAAGAACTGCCTGCTTTTTTAGCCTTTGGTCATTATCACAAGCGTCTGGGAGCGCCTCCCTCGCACCGGTGAGATTCCATGAAGTTAACTCAGACGGGATCATCTCTGTTAAGGCATTCACAGCCATAACCAGTTGAGCAAGTATATGAATTGAATTATCACTATGGCGACGGACGCTCTGACAAATGGCTCTGTCAAGGGATGACTCCTGCCCTTTGGTCAGCGGAACGGCCTTTGGATAACGACCATCACCATCAACAGCAAGAGTAAACTCTGACCGTAGTAGTCCCTTGCCATCGGCTACCTTCACCGGCACTGCTTTAATGAAGGGTTCATTACCTTCAGCTTGATCTTTAGGGAGTTTTACTGCATAGACCAGCCAGAAACCTGCTTCTGACTTGCTGATCATCGTTGCCGTTTCATTAGTTAGCTTAAGCTTAATGGACAGGGCAGCGGGAATAGGGTCAGAGGGTTGCAGGACCTGCAGTAGACTTTTGTGCCAATGAAAAAATCGTTCATCGGAATTCACGCTGACTGTCTTTCTATCCGTGTTAGGTATTGAATTTAGCGCCAGGACAGACGCCAAATAACGAACCTGTTCAGTACAGTCATCGGAATAAAAAGATTTTTGGGTTGGCTGTGCCACAATAATCGGTTGCTCTGTGCCATGCTCGTCGAGGGCAGCCAGACTGACCTTAAACTGACTATTATAACGAATATCACTGGGAGCAGTGTTTTTTATAAAAGACACAGGTTGTCTGTTGTTCTGGCCCCCATAAAGAATATAGGTATGACTGTCTACTGTATGCGTTGACTCATTGGATACTGCCGTCTGAAGCTGACTGTATTCATCCTCCACCCCCGCTTTCCAGCCATCTTCAACTACTTTTTTTTTTTGTGCATGATCACCAGGCAGACTTAAGCCTTGAATAGTCTTAGCAAGATGATCATCTCTAATCCTTCCATCATCAACCAGGTCATCAGCACGAACAGGATACCCAAGTGCTATCAGACTGGCCATCTTAGTATGGGGAGGGGCATTAATAATGAGCGCCTTTATTAACTTCTTAAATTCATTACTCGATAGCATTTCATCTTTGTCCACTCCGTTAAGTTTCATCATTGCAACAACACTTTCCGGCTTATAACTCTTGTCCAGGGATATACCTGTCGCAACAGACCTTGAAGAAAGAACTAACTTTACTATATCCACAGGGCTTTTTAAACCAGAATATTCAGGATTTGCTTCATTGATCAACTTGGCCTGATACAATAACGCAGTCAGGTTGTTACAGGATGTATAATGTTTTCTCTCCCATTCTGAAAATAACTTGGGAATAATCTTATGGACATGTATTTTTCCCAAAATATCTCTTAATCTGTACTGCCAGCTTTTCTTGTCTAAATCAATAAAACTACAGGTCGAATCTAAACACTTTTTTAATATTTTTACGCTGGTTGGATACATTAACCACTGAGGATTATGAAAATGTTCATCCATATAATTACATAAAATCTTTATATCATTTTCGGGCACTTGTTTTCTCTGAACCCAGTGTCTTAATGCTATGGAAAAGTTATCTTTAGGAAGGTTGTCCATATCATCTTTTTGATACACTATTGTAAGAAGTAAGGCAAAAGCTATTTCCTGCTGTTTTTTACTGACTAACATCCCCAGAAGGCCTTCCATCACATTTTGACTTGCTTTTTGAATACCTATAACACCTGACTCCATATAATGAGTAGTGACTTCCAGGATTTTATCCGTAACATCTTTAACATTTTCTTTCTTTTCTAAAAGATCAATGGGGCCTAGCTCCTCTATGCCTTCGCTTTCTTTTACCAGAAGAGTTCTGCATACAGCATTAAGAGTATGATCAAAATAATAAGGCTTGGTACTATCTGTTCTGCTCGCTAACTGCCATGATCCTTGATAAAAATCTGAGGAAAGGTGACTAATTGAATTCAGTAAGTCTTCAAAAGTCAAGTCAGACCTCATATTGCCTGCCTGTTGCCGGTTTAATTCAACCATGGCTTTTGCCTGATGGCTTTGTTCACTTATTCGACTGGCAAGGGAACTTGTCCCTCTGGCTTCCTGCGATGGGATGTCAATAGATCTCGGCGGAATAGTCCGCGGCACAGCAGACTGTGGTTCTGCTTGAGGATTTCCTGACAGGAATGGCTGAAGAGCTGGAGGCTGTTCTGGTTCCGATCCCGGATAAGGCGGAAGAGGGAGCTCCTCAGAATATCCAATATTTTCTGGTAAAACCGGTGGATAAGCCTGTGCTCGATGTTGTGGCCACTGAAATCCTGAAAAGTTAGCCAGGGGATTTGGATTTAGCGGACATTGAGGAGGTGCTGAAGGATGAGCATATGGCCTGACCACACCAGGGCCGACAGTTTCCATGGGCGCCTCACCAGCAAAAAGTGGTGAATGTGGTATTCCTTTATAGACTGTTGCATAGGAAGGTGGAGCACCTCTTTGAGCTTCATCATTCTTGTCAACAACCTGGGCTTCTTTCGTTTCTTCTTTGTCCTTTTCAACCACTAGTTTCTTTATTCCCTGACTGATTAATTTCAAATTTTCAGACTGTTTTTCTCGTTTTTTTTCTTCTTTTGGATGTCCATCCATCACTTCAAGATATAATGGAAAACGAGCCATGGGACTTAAGGCTATCCGACGAGCCATCGAATGAATCATCATTGCTATGTATTTCTCATAGGTAAACGCTTCTTTCTTGACCTTGGTTTTATCTTTTTTGAATTGTCTTGCTTCGTCAACTATATCCTTAAAAATCTCTACCCTGCCAATCCTTTCCTGTAAGGTATCTTTTAAATTTTTCAATGTTTTTTCAGATACGTCCAGCTTCTTTATCTCACACTCCAATTCCTCTTTAGAAATATCTCCAATGATTTTAGCCAGTCTATCAACATGATTAACCAGAATATTATCAAATTCTTCATTCATCCCGATAGCATAAGCTGGCTTTAAAAAAGATAGAGATAACAATAAAAAAAAATAAAAAGAGCACAAAACAACCCTGCTTAATAAGTTTAATAAACGACTATTTACCAGCGCACCCATAACAATGCAATCAGTAGATAATGTACTCTTCATATTCATCATATTCTTCATATTCTTCATATTCTTCATATTCTTCATATGCCTGCCACCTCACCTTTTTCTTCTTTAAAAACAAATTGCCAGACCATTTATGAATACCCTTGATTCAATAAGTCAGTAATCAACAAGGATTGTTTACTAAAACATTTTTTAAAATCTACTCAAAATCAACCCGTACAAGCTTGAAATAAATAAGTAAAAATATTAACTAAACTTAGCTCGCAACCAAACTATTGCAACTTTATATAGTTATATTTAAATAATATTTTTTTTGTTAACCTTATTTTTTTATTAAAAATACTGATTAAGATCAAGTAACGCATTCAAAATAATTGAGCAGTAATTATCAGGGAAACTATTGGGTGAAATTGTGGGTAAAAATTGCTGTTTATGAAAAAAAACAGGTCATATGACATACTGTGAAAAAATGCCATGTTCTGACTGTAAGTAAAATGGACAGTGTAATCTGTGTTGAAAAAAAAACAGTGCGGGTATCCGAAGGTGCGAGTATCCGGAAATTTGTGTATATACCCATTAAACGTAAACATGCTTATTTTTAATCAGCATCAAACCTGGAAAATAAAGTCCCGGCAAATAATAAAGCTTTGTAATACCAGTGGACTCTTCTAACTCCGCTACAGACTGACAATGAACGCCAACCCTGTGTTGAAAATCCTGGCAATAGCAGGCTTTACTCATCATTTACCCTTTCTCTGTCGTCCAGTTTGCCATAATCAATACAGTTATTCAGTCGTTAGAAAGAACGACGGGTATTACTTTTCAGCATGTTTAACATCCTGAGATTTTTTTCCTTCTTTAATTTGCAACCGTCGTTGTTTAAAAAAATGGCTGATCATCTGCCCACATCTATCCGCCAGCACACCGCCAGCAACCTCTACCCGGTGATTCATCTGCGGCTGACTGAGCACCTGAGTGACACTGTCAATAGCCCCCGCTTTGGGTTCTACAGCACCGTAAACCAATCGTCGAATACGGCTGTGCACAATAGCACCTGCACACATAGTGCAAGGCTCCAGGGTAACGAACAGCTCACAGTTCACCAGCCGATAATTACTCAACGCCCTGGCTGCAGCCTGAAGCGTCAAAATTTCAGCATGGGCAACAGGGTTGCAGCCTGAAATTGGCTGGTTATGACCCCGAGCAATAATATCACCATTATAAACAATGACCGCACCAACGGGCACTTCGCCTTTTTCAGCAGCTTTTCGTGCTTCAATCAAGGCTTCCTTCATCCAGATTGTATCATCCTTCATTGACTGGCTATCCTGTGAATTCCTGCCTGAGTTTATGACTTGAAGCGGGTAATTAAAACGCATAGGAAAGAGACTGTCACTCCTGTGTCATAGAAAAAAGACCTGTCACTGGACTCTCGAATTTTTCTCTGAACAAATGGATAGAGGTTGTCAACCTCAGCCTGATGATGGTCCGCTAAATGTCAAAATGTGCGGCAATCTCAGCGGTTGTCCAATCACCTTTGATGGCTGCGAGAACGACCTTCCATTTGGAATTTGAACGTTATTGCCTGCGTTTTTTTCTCATGATGATCCTATCCAGTTTCTTGTTACTGATCAGAATTGATCAGAGCTCACACCACTGTCTGATTTTTGGGGGCCATTTCAGTGTATGAAAGCTGTTAGCAAGTAAATAGAGATCAGAGCTTTTCTCTCACGCGTGCATCGGGTAGTGTAATAGACAGGGTAGTATGAGGGTGTTCTATCTGTATACGTACCTGCCTGTATGGGGTACATTAAAAGTGAGACTACCTCTATATGCAGGGATTGCAGTGTCCGAAGGGTTGTGGGTTGTCGGGGTCTTGGCAATGGATGGTGCTTCCTCTAGCAATGCAGCCTGTGGTGGGCTGAGTGGATGATCGAATAACAGGGTAAGGGTATGGCCAATACAACCGGCACGGTGAAATGGTTTAACGACGAAAAAGGTTTTGGATTTATCGCGCAAGATGGCGGTGGACCTGATGTATTTGCCCATTTTCGCCAGATTGTAGGAGAGGGGTTTCGTTCCCTGAAAGAAGGGCAGCGTGTAGAGTTTCAAGTGACCCAGGGTCAGAAAGGACCTCAGGCAGAGAATATTACACCTTTATGAACGTTTATGAACGTTTATGAACGTTTTTCTTTCTTATAGTATGGGAAAGCAGCCTGTGTGAGGCTGCTTTTTTTATACACAGTCGCTGTAAAACAATAGCTATATGAGAAAGCAATCGGTACTATCGAATTACTGTTTCCTTACAATAAAAAAGCAGCCAGGGTGCCAATAATTAATGGAATTAATGGAAATGGATGATGAATAATCTGTTTGCTAACCGTCAACTTCGTGCGTCCCTGCTAATTCTGATAGCCAGTACCGTCGTCTTTTATGCCTTAACCCAGCTCAAAGGCCGTCCAGAGAAAGAACCTGAAGGGGAAGCTATACCATTGGTAGAGAGTCTGAGACTGACCCCTGAATCCGTTACGTTGACTATTCGTAGTCAGGGTGTCGTTAAGCCTGCTACCGAGACACACTTAGTGGCAGAAGTCAGTGGTTTGGTGACCGACGTTTCACCCTTGTTTGTCAGTGGTGCTGTGTTCAGGGAAGGTGATATTCTGGCAAGCATTGATCGCAGTGATTACGATGTGGCACTTACACAGGCAGAAGCTGCTCTGGCTACCAGCAAGGCACGGTTAGCAGAAGAAATTGCAAAATCAGACGCTGAAAAAAAGAACTGGCAGCGCTCGGGTAAAAAGCTGGTGGATGCTCCGGATCTGTTACTGAGAAAACCCTTTGTTGCACAAGCCCGTGCCAATGTAAAGGCAGCTAAAGCCCAGGTAGCAAAGGTTCGGCGAGATCTTGAAAAAACGGTTATTAAAGCGCCGTATGCGGGAATGGTGATCGAACGCTCACTGAATAAGGGGCAGTTTGTTGTAACAGGCGATGCAGTGGGCACAGTGTTTTCAACGGATGTCGCTGAGATACGCTTACCACTGAAACCTTCCGATCTTGAATTTATAGACTTACCTGGTTTTGGGCAGACAAAAAGCACAGCGCCCGTTGTTCAGCTGGAACAGCAGCAGGGGCGGGTGACCTTGCAGCGACAGGGAGTGATTGCAAGGGCTGAAGGGATTGTTGATGAGCGTAGCCGTATGCATTATCTGGTGGCTGAAATCAAAGATCCCTATGCCCTGGAAACAACAGGACAGCCGGTGTTAAAGGTCGGTAGCTTTGTGTATGCAACGCTTCAGGGAAAAACGCTGGATAACCTTTACCGTATACCCCGCTCTGCCCTGTACGGCAGTGGACAGGTGCTCATTTATAAAGGAAATGATGGACAGAATGGGCATTTATGGTTTCGACAAGTCGATATTGTTTATGCATCGGAAGACGATGTGTTTGTAACAGGTAATTTAATGCATGGCGACCGGCTTTGCATTACCGCGATAAATAATCCGGTGGATGGCATGAAGGTGCGAAGCCTGAGTGCGCCAAATGCAGACGTCGACCGCACCCACGATAATAATTTTCTGACACAGTAATGAATACAACCTGCCATAAAAATAGTGGGATCATAGCGTGGTTTGCCACCAACAGCGTTGCTGCGAACCTGATGATGTTATTGATTATCGGAGCAGGGCTACTCTCTGCCTGGATGATTAAAAAGCAGACTTTTCCTGATTTTGATGTGAATACCATTAAGGTAGAAGTAAGCTACCCTGGTGCCGGACCCACTGACATTGAGCAAAGTATTCTTATCAGGATCGAAGAAGCCGTAAGGAATATATCAGGTATTAAAAAAGTTGTCTCCATGGCCTATGAAGGGAGGGCTGTGGTTCTGGTGGATGCGGAAACAGGCTTTGATGTTGATACATTGTATAACGACGTGAAATCCGCTGTTGACAGTATGACCAACCTGCCGGAAAAGGCAGAGCGCCCTGTTATTGGCAAGATAGAACCTGAAAGTCCCGTGATCTTTGTGACGTTATACGGCGGTATTGATGCACTATCACTTCAGAGGCTGGCGCAGCAAATGCATCAGGATCTTATGGCCTTGCCTGAGGTGACCAAGGCAACCATGATGGGAGAGCGCAACCTTGAAATTGCCATTGAGGTTTCTGAAAGTAGCCTCAGGCGCTATGGCTTGACCTTTGATGAGCTGGCAGCACAGTTGCGCTTGTCCTCTGTGGATGTTGCCGGTGGTGCGATACGTACCAGCAGCGGTGATATTAGTGTGAAAACCCGGGGACAGGCCTATAAAGGAGTTGATTTTTCAAGGCTTGTCGTGCGTACAAACAGCGATGGTAGCCGATTACGGTTGGGCGATATCGCAACCATTCATGATGGTTTTGAGGAAGATGAAGCTATTGTTCGTTTGAATGGTCAGCCTGCTGTGTCGATTCAAGTGCAATCTGCAGGCAGTCAAAGTGATATTGAGACTGTTAAAGCCATTAAGACTTATCTGGAGGAGGTGCGTGACCGCCTTCCTGGTGGTGTGAAGGCAGTCACCTGGGCAGATGCTTCCTTTTATCTGGAAGGCCGCATGAACATGATGCTGGAAAATATGCTCTATGGCGCCTTGCTGGTGTTCATGATCCTCAGCTTGTTTTTACGTCTGAAAGTGGCATTTTGGGTGGTGGTGGGTATTCCTGTGTGCTTTCTTGGTGCCCTGTGGTTAATGCCCCATGGTCCTGTTCCTGTCTCTGTTAATGTGATCAGTTTGTTTGCCTTTATTCTGGTTTTGGGGGTTGTGGTGGATGATGCCATTATTATTGGCGAGAGCGTCTACACACAAACCACCCGCCATGGTCATTCCCTCGACAATGTCATTATTGGTGTGAAGCGTGTGGTCGTACCTGCTGCTTTTGGGGTGTTAACGACAATGGCCGCTTTTTTGCCGCTACTGTTCGTGGAAGGTCAAGGGGCGCCTTTTTTTGAATCCATTGGCATTGTCGTTATTTTATGTCTGACTTTCTCATTAATAGAGTCAAAGCTGATTTTGCCGGCGCATCTGGCCCATATGAAGCCAGCAGCAAAAACGATGAATCCGGTGTCTCAGGCAATGCATCGCTTGCAGGACCGGTTTGATGAAAAACTGCAAACGTTTATTGTTCACCGGTATCAGCCCTTGCTGCAAAAGGCAGTGAGTAACCGGTATATCACCATCAGTGTATTTGTGGGTATCTTGCTTATCACGCTGGGACTGGCATCAAGTCCGCTGGTGCGGTTTGTCTTTTTCCCCAAGTTGCCCAGTGACTTTATTGAAGTGGAGTTGTCCATGAACAGTGGTTCATCACTGGCAGCCAGAAATGCAGCGCTGACCAGCGTTGAGCAGGCACTCGTGAGGCTGGATGAGGATTACCGGAAAGCAAACCCTGATGAAGGTTTGCTCGATATCCTGTTTTTGTATGCCAGCAGTAACACGGGGGGCACACTGGTTGCGGAACTGACCAAGTCAGAAGAGCGGTCCATGGACGCCTTTGAAATTGTCAATCAGTGGCGGCGATACGTTGGCGATCTCCCCGGAATAAAGCAGTTAAATTTCTCAGCCAGTACCGATACGGGGGGTTCAAAGCCGTTATACTTCCGGCTCAGTGGTAACGACTATGAGCAGTTGCGACAGGCTGCTACAGCGCTAACCGCTAAAATTAACAGTTATGATGGGGTATTTGATGGGGAAAATACCTCAGAGGCACCGGTTGATGAGGTGGTACTGGGCGTTCGTCCGGAAGGAGAAGCGCTGGGACTCACACTGGCGACAGTGGGTAATCAGGTGAGACAGGGACTGTATGGCGAAGAGGTTCAACGCCTTCAGCGAGGACAGGAAGAAGTGAAGGTGATGCTTCGTTATCCTCTTGATGAACGCAATGATTTAACCGATCTGGAACAAGTGCGAATACGCACCAGTGATGGTAGTGAAGTACCGTTTCATCAGGTAGCAGAGATAACATTGGGCGAAGGGTCAGGTTTTATTCGCAGAACCAATGGCGTGCGCTCTGTTGCTGTGATGGCAGAGGTGGATACCCGTCGTATAGAGCCAGATGCCATTATCGATGATATTGAAAAGAACTACCTGCCGCAGCTGTTTGAGCACTATCCCGGGGTATCCAGTGGTTTGGAAGGAGCAAGCCTGGAACAGAAAAAACTCTACCAGCAGCTCAGTGCCGCTGGGCTGATGGCGCTTTTTCTTATTTATGCATTGATTGCTATCCCGCTTAAATCTTATTTGCAGCCGGTCATGGTTATGGCGATTATTCCCTTTGGTCTGGTGGGGGCTGTTATTGGCCATATTTTGTTTGATATTTCGTTCAGCCTGCTCTCTATTTATGGGTTGATTGCCCTGGCAGGGGTGCTGGTTAACGATAGCTTAATTCTGGTGGATTTTATCAATAAGGGGCGCAAAGCAGGATTGTCGCTACACGAAGCGGTGCTCAGCGGCGGGAAGGAACGTTTTCGAGCCATTACCCTCACCTCACTGACCACCTTTTTAGGGCTGGTGCCTATTACTCTTGAAGTCAGTCTTCAGGCACAAATCGTGATTCCTATGGCGGTATCCCTGGGGTTTGGAATTTTGTTTGGTACTGTAATTACATTATTTTTAATACCTGCATTGTACCTTGTTACAGAGGATATAGCCCATAAAAGACTTGCTCCTGGCTGATAAAGGGCAGCAGCGTTAAGATTTGTCCTTTTGTCCTTTTGTCCTTTTGTCCTTTTGTCCTTTTGTCCTTTTGTCCTTTTGTCCTTTTGTCCTTTTGTCCTTTTGTCCTTTTGTCCTTGTTTGGATACCTTTCTGGCCAGAAAGGCTGCATTTTACAGACGCTTTTGCTGATTTAAAACAGTGCCAGATGTTTAGATTAGATAAAGCGCTAGCATAAACAATAGTCCTGGTACAAAAAAACCGATGAGAGCGCCTGATTCCCTGTCACCCCATTTTTTTTCGGAATAAAGTCCCATTAAATAGGTGAGAGCAACCCAGGCAACAAAACACAGTGCAATAACCAGCCAGCCCTTCATTGTTATGCCTGCTAATAATTTACCAATATTAAACATAATCACCTTCTTTTATAGATTCTTTAGTGTTGGTAACTCTGACACAGTGGCTAGATTGAAGTTCATGCTATACTCGGGTACCAACTGCCATGGCAGTCACTGGCACAGGAAAGCATAGACGCAGGTTGTTATGCCTGCCTGATTTGTAATGCGAAAAATGATAGTGAGTAAAAATGAACAGCCTGCTTAGTCATACTGACAAACGTTATGTCTGGCGACTTATTCGAATTCCATTCTGTTGCCAATAAGTCATCTTGAATCATTACAAAGGGCCTCTGGCATGTTTAATAGACCCACCGAAGAAAACACATCCTACGCTATACTGGCTGTTCAGATAGAGGCTTTATGCAAGAACGAGCCAGACACTCTGGCTAATTTAGCCAATGTAGCCAGTTTACTTTACATCACGTTGGCAGAGGTGAACTGGGTCGGCTTTTACATTGTCAGGGGAGAAGAGCTGGTACTGGGACCGTTTCAGGGTAAGCCTGCCTGTGTCCGAATACCCTTTGGCAAGGGCGTGTGTGGCAATGTGATCTCTATGAAAAAGCCACTTATGGTCAACAATGTTGATGCTTTTCCGGGGCATATTGCCTGTGACGCTGATAGCCGAAGTGAAATAGCACTTCCCCTGTTTAAGGATGATGAGCCAACGGCGGTGTTGGATATTGACAGTCCTTTACCAGAGCGATTTACTGATAATGATCTGCAGGGGCTATCGGATGTGGTCGATGCATTGCAGCCGTTACTGGACCTTAGTCAATTAATGTATCACCGCTGACCATCGTGTAAAGGTGCCCTCGGCAAGAGAGAACAGTAAATTCATGTTGCTGTTTGAACAAGCATTGCTAACGCTGGTGAGAGAGATGCCGGTCAAAGCCTGTGCCAGGTATGTTGGAGTGAATGACAAGCGGCTATGGCGTGTGATTAAGCATTATGTCGAACAGGCTCTTACGAAAATGGATCTGTCGGCACTGAAAGAAATTGGACTGGATGAACTACTACACATGCGCCAGGTTCCCATTCAACCTGAACGTTACCTTCAAAAGTGTCCACTTCAAGCGTTGCTGTTGCGACCTGTTTACTGAGTTCGTTGCGTTCACCCTTTGGGTGAACCGGTTTTGGTGATAGAACCATGCTGTAACCCTCTCAACACAATGGGTTGTAGTTTAGCTGGTATTTTTAGCTGAGGATTTTAGGTTTAACGGGTTGTTACTTGTACATGATATGCCGTATGCTTGCGCATATTGACTACCCCCGTATCCAATAGCAGGTACTGTCCTTTAATTCCCATTAATGTGCCTTCAATCACAGGGGTTTTATCAAAGGATTGTGAAACCACCCTGGCAGGGTATTCCAGCACCGGGTAGGCCAGCGTCACAGGTTCAGGGTTTTGCAGTGGCTGAATCGACTGTAGGCCGTGCGCCTGCTGCAGTGCTTCAATGCCGCTCTGATTCAGCGCCAGCAACGCTGCCGCAGCGTCTTGCATATCAATCCCCCGGGCAGGGCCTTTTAACATGGCTCGCCAGTTCGTCCGGTCATTCACATGGGCCTTAAACAACACCTCTACTAATCCTGACAGGTAGCGTGTAGCCACTCGGAAAAGCGGTAATGCCTGGGTTGCCCCCTGGTCAATCCAGCGGGCAGGTACCTGACTGGCACGGGTAATACCCACCTTCAAGCCCGACGAATTGGCCAGGTACACAATATGTCCTGTCATGCAAAACTCATCACCCCAACGACTATCCCGGCAGGTGCCCTGGTCATAATGACACTTTTCCGGACTCATAATACAGATGTCACACTGAGGCAGTTTTTTAAAACAGGGGTAGCAATAGCCCTGGCTAAAGCTTTTTTTTGTCTTTTTTCCACAATGGATACAGTAAATAGCACCCGTATGTTCAAGGGCAATCTTTCGTCCCAGTAGCGAGTTCAAAGGCAGTTGCCGGTCACCCACGGCCAGGGAGTACTGCACGGTTTTGTCCAGCGTTGCCGGCATTTTCGCCAGGATGCCAGCCAGCTCACCGGCCTGTGCTAAATCTAATGGTGTCACATTCAGTCCTTGAAGCGGATAATCGTATCAGACGTGTCAACCGTCTCTGACCTGGTACTTTCACATTGCCGGGGCATATAGCCAATACGCTGGGATGCCTCAACATTTTTATGCTCATACATAATTAATGCACGCAATGTTACATCCCGCTGCTCTTGTGTCAGTGTCACACCATTGGGCCATTTACCCAGCTCCAGAGACTGGCGCAGGTTCTGGTAAATAGCCGGTGTCATACGTGCAATTAAATCATCAGCTTTCATGTAATGCGGATCACTCTTCTAGTCATAACGGGGCTTACGCTTAAGGAACAACCCGACCATTGCGCCCACCAGCACACCGGATAACAGCCCACCCGTATGTGCTGCATTGGCAACACGACCACCTGCAATATCATCGAACAGGCCAGTATAGGCAATGACCAGATAAACCAGCATGAACCCGTAAACAGCCGGCAATATACCGAATCGACAGGATTTATCCACTCTCTCGCGTGCCAGAGAATAACCCAGTAAGGCAAAAATCACCCCCGAGAAACCGCCAAACAAGGCATTAGCATTACCAAAAAGGTATTGTACCCCATTAGAAACAACACCTGTCACCAGCACCAGAAAAAACAAATGCCATGATCCCTGCTTTCTTTCGATGCGCTTACCTAAATCAAAAACCCACAGCATATTAAACGCCAGATGCAACAGGCTGAAGTGCAGAAAAATGGGTGTCATCAAACGCCAGTATTGGCCACGGTCCAGCGCCATGGTCAATGTCCCAAAGTCAATCAGCTCGCCACCGCCTACATGTGACATCTGGTCAAAAGGTACAAAAGTCAGGGCTTCTGTCATGGGCAGGAACTGACCAAACCCGGTCATCAGTGACACCACAACAGACACCAACACAAACCCCCAGGTCATGGGGTATTGCCCAATACTTTTACCTTTATTAATAAAGGCCTTCTTGTTAAATCCCCGGTTTTGAGGTGCCGGGGTTAACGGCATCAACCCACGCTGCCAGTGTTCAAAGTAGCTGGTGACTGGCTCAATGAACCTGGCATCAGCTACCCACAATACCTGTTGCCCTGACTCTTCCGTAATTCTATGGAAAAATCCTTTCCCTGACAAAAAGTAAGAGAAAGCACTCAAGTCTTGACCCACGGGTACGGTCAGCACCCGGTATAATCCTCTCACCGGCAATGCTCCTGATGATTCCAGCGAAGTTTAGAGCGACAGGCATTGTAAAAGTCATGGTGCTCCGGATGCAGCGAATTAAGCTGGTTGGCCTTCTTGCGAATGGTAATACTGTCTCCGGGATTACCCGACAGATGAATCTGACCATCACAGCTAATTTGCGGGTCGATATGATTCACTTCGCAAATCACCAGTCTGACTTCACTGTTACCTGATATCACCAGTGGACGATTGGTGAGCATATGCGGAAACATTGGCACCAGAGCAATCGCATCCAGCGCCGGGTGCATAATGGGGCCGCCTCCCGACAGGGCGTAAGCTGTTGATCCTGTCGGCGTGGCAATAATAATACCATCTGAGCGCTGCTTATAAACAAACTGCCCATCAATAAACAATTCAAATTCAATAATGCGGGTAGAACGGCCAGGGTGAAGTACCACATCGTTCAATGCACAACTTTCACCTGTAATTTGCCCATTACGCTCAACTTCCGCTTCCAGGAGAAAGCGACTTTCTTCAAGGTATTGACCATCAAGTACATCCGACAAACGGCTTTCCAGTTCACTGGGGCAGATGTCCGTTAAAAACCCTAACCGGCCATGGTTAACGCCGATCACCGGTATACCAAAATCCACCACTGCACGGGCAGCCCCCAGTAAACTGCCATCCCCCCCAATCACAATCACCAGATCACAGCGCTCCCCAAGGGCATCACGCTCACAGGTAGAATGAGAGTGACCGGGGATCATATCCGTAATCCGTGAATCCAGCACAATAGCAACATCACGACTTTCCAGGTACGTTACCAACCGAAGCAGGGTATCCGCTATTTCAGACCGCCCCTCACGCCCTGTCACTCCGACACGCTTGAACTGTTCCATAAATAATCAACACTTCATCTTCATCATTGAAAACATAGACCATCAACCGATCATACCAATACCCTGCAGGCCATGACAGTACTATCATCCGTCCACAGGGGCAATGGATATTAATCAGCACAGGCAAAGCACTGAAAAATTGTCTGTCTTAAGAACCTGACTCTTTTATCTCAGGTGTCCTGTGACTCCCTTTATCATCGTACCGTCACCTCCAAAACGATCGCTTACCCAGGAGGTCAGGTTAAAGGCGACAATTGATGCGACAATTGATGCGACAATTGATGCGTCAATGCTTTTCCAGTCAATGCCTGTACTGTTCATCACAACCTTGGAGAAAAGGACTGTTTGTCGTGTATTCAATGTTCCAGACAGGGAGCCTGATGGTGCCAGCTCTGGGCCATGGGATAAGGGAAAGTGCAAACGATTCAATCCAGGTCAATTTGAGTTCAGGGCCAAAGCCACGACAAAAAATTCGACCACTGTCAGCCTCTGCATCAAGTACATTCTGGCAAAGCATCATTTTCATGGTGCAGGGTGACCGGACATACAGTCATGAATAGTTGAGTGCGGGGATACAATCGAGGCTTGCTCGTCAAGCCACTTTTGGTATTCTTTTACTGTCGGGCGTTTCTGGCGATTAGCTACCCGACGGGAAAAGCAAAAAAAACACCTCCGCTTTCTGCCCGCGTTTGTTAACGACCTGAAAGGTAGAGCGGATTGTCGAATAAGGTGTATTCCTCCACGGGCAAGGGATACACTGCGGTGGCATCGCCGTCTGGTGGCAGGAATCCCGATCCTTCAGTATGGGGAGGATGTCACGTATGGAATAGTTAACTGGAAGGGTGGCCTCAATGCCCCCTGATTTTTCTGAGCTGACATATGGAAATATATGAATAATAATCATAAGGTGTCCACGAAAAATACCTCGCTCAGTACAAAACCTTTAGAAGAAGCAGAAGAGAGCGGTGTTGGGAAGAAGGTCTTTTCCGAGGGACGGAATGTACAGAGGAAAGATGAACAATCACACCTTGTCAGCTATTATAGTGAAGCTTCAGTGTCCGGACAGAATAAAGATGTTCGGTCATCTCATATCTCACTAGCCAGTACCGTCAAAAAACAAATAACAAATGGTACATCTGTTTTAGGGAAATGGTATACCAACGTGGCTAAAGCCTATTCAGCGCTTGTTAAAGAAAAGAAACCCGACAAAGCGTTTGTGCCGATAAAACACAAGACTGTTTTTAACAGTTTGGTTAGAACCCTCCGTGCCCGCAAGGCAAAATGGTCAGGGAGAGATCAGTGGAAGCAACAGCGCTACGAGAAAACATTGCAGCACCTGAAGGCAGGACTGAAAGATGACATACAGAATAACAGTGCTCTTTCAAACAATTTGAAAGCATTGGAAAAAAAACGGTTGGCTATGCTGGCAGAAATCAACAATGAGAAGGCTAACGGTTATACGCCAGGTAAAACATCAAGGAATCGGTATAAGCGCTTCTTAGGGTATTTCCGAGAAACAGAAGGATACCTTAAGCATTGCATGAAAAAAGAGGGGGATGCCAGGAGCATTGAATACCTGAACAGTGTCAGCCAACAGCTGAATTCACTTTCAAGGCATTTGTTCACAACGCCTCTGCAGCCATTTTACAGCCAGTTCATTCAGTCCTTAAAACCTGCCTGGCAGCAGAGTCCTTTGACACACGATTGTGGCGATGCTCTGGCAGTCAAACTGGAAAAAACGCAAGCGCTGATTCAGGAAGCAAGGTCTGAGTTGGAAAATGCAGCAACCCCTTTTCACTTTCTACGCAATAGAGCGGGTAATATTATTGCCGGGGAGCTGGGATTCAATTATGACCCTTACTATCAGGGGAATACACCCTACAAGCTGTTCGAGCTACCATCATCAGGCCAGGGTGGAAAGGGGGTAGCCTGCATCCGGATGGGCACTCCCACCATTCAGGCAGCCGGTACATTGCCTGCGCTTTCCCCTGAATTTAAACGGTTTATCCAGGCTCAGGGGGATAATGAGCACCACCTTTACATTAACCGACAGCGACGAACCGGGATTGAGGGACAAAGGAGTAAGCTCCTGGAAAAAACCAGAGACGATAAAACATGCCAGAAGCTTTCTGTTGTCACAATTCCAGCTGATGGCAATCTTTACCATCAAACAGGAAAGTACAGTGAAGATGTTGATTTTCAGACTTTCAGCAAAACTATTATAAGCAGTATATTAGAGGATAAGGATGGTTTTTTCTTTCCGAGCCATTTAAGGAGGACGTTCAAGGAGGAAGAAAACAGTTTTGAACAATTTCTGAAAGACAGACTAGAAGAAGCAAAAAAAGAGCTGAATATCTCCCATGGTGAGACGTTAACACAAAACAAAAGGCGAGCTGTTTTATTTCATTTTCTCAATAAAAACCTGGTGAAAGGTCTTATTCACGTCACCAGGGCAACCAGTTATAACAACACCTGTAAAGATGACATAGATCGTGGCGGTATGGCAAACGCTTATATGTATGCTGTTTCTCACTGGTCTGAAGCGAAGAAGAGCACAGAAGCCCTTGATACCTTCATCAGTGAGCTTGAGGGAATAACTTTTGCCCCGGCGGTGCTCGTTAAGAAAAGGGGAGTGATTGAGCATCGGTTCCATGATTTTACGAATGCTTTGCGAGAACTGGACGTCATTTGGAAAAGATAACCACTCTGCCTGTCTGGCAGAGCCTGTAAATAATTCCGTCCAACGCTCATCGTCATCTGAAGTGTCCAGAAGTAGTGGACCACATCAGTTATTCGATCCTGATCGTGATAATTGACAAAACAGCGTGGCTAAGATAACGTGTCCGACACATCTGATCTTGTCTACAGCCATCCTAAAGTATTATGAAAGTATTATGAGGGGTTTACTTAAAGTGCTATGGAGGCTGTAATCGAGTTTTTATGCTCTCGTAGTTCAACGGATAGAACGACGGCCTCCTAAGCTGTAGATGCAGGTTCGATTCCTGCCGAGAGCGCCACTCATTTCCAGGCAGTCAATCTCTCACCAACTCTTCCTTCCACCGCTGTTCTCAATAGAGCAGCCTGTCAAAACCAGGTAAGAGCCAGCGTTAAAATAGCCAGCGTTAAAATAGCCAGCGTTAAAATAGCCAGCGTTAAAATAGATAGTTGAGATGAAAAATAAACGTATCAGCCTTATATCCCGGCATAAAGTTTCCACTATATTCAACACTCATCCTCAAGTTATTATCTTCACCTGCCGCATACCCAACACCAATCCCTGCTGCCAACCGTGTTTTCTGGTGTTTCATACCCTTGCGCTGCTCCAGACCTTGCGGGTTTGCTACGATAGCGTTATAGGCGTGGCCATTGCAGTCGTTGTATCCTGTCAACCAGACTTCTGGCATCAGCTCTCCCCTGGCCAGTAAAATGTCACCTGTCACCCTGGCACCAAGGCCAAACTCTACAAACTGTGTATCCTTTGCCTTAAGGCGGGTGTTGATACTATTGACGTTGATAGTATCCAGATCAACATTGACCAGGTTAAACACCACTTTTGGTTGCAGCGTCCATTGCTCGTTCAATGGAAAGTTATATCCACTACTGAGCGTCAGCCCCCAGGTATGACTATTAACTGATGATTTGCCGTGAATGTCATTGACCAGTGGTTTGTAATCATGCTTGCCATGGGCGTAACTCAGTATACCCATGGCAAACACGTCACCTGAGTGCCAACTTGTGTACAGGCTCATCCCATGGTGATTACCCTGGCAGGACTCTGCAACACCTTTCGTGCTAAGGGTTGTTTTTGCTGCACTAAAGGCTGCACCCAGTATCCACTGTCTGTTAATCTCGGCATCCAGGCCAAAGGTCATACTATCAATGCGCCCATCAAATCCGTTCAGGTCTCCTCGGGTATACTGACGACTGTTACTATGGATATATCGTGTCCAAAAACCATGGGTTTCCAGAAGATCTCCGGTTGCTACCCCGTAAGGCGTAGCCCTCAAATGGTCACCAATACACCTGTTGATTGACTCCATCATACAGGCACTTTGACGATGGATTGCACCATTTTGTATCAAATGGGTCGAAACCCTGTTAACAGGAAGCTCTGGCATCGTTATCGGTTCATCAAATTCTGAGTCCGTAGAGGCATCCTCACTTTCCAGGGGGGGGACGGGTAAAGCGTCCAAAGGTAACGTATTCAACAAACTACTCTCTTTTTCAGGGTTATCATCGTTACCTGACACTTCCAGGCCCAAGGCACGCAACCATTTGGTTACCTTATCGTGCCAGGACAGACTGCTTTCCTCACGCACTCTGGCTGAGTCAACAAAGTCTCCTGTATGCTCGGTCGTTATCTGAGCTTCATGTCTTTGGCACTTCGTCTCATCACCTGATAAAACTGGCGGCGCAGATAGTCGTGTATTATCATCGTCACTGGATAGAAAACGAGACAATGTTTTAGCGGATGTTGCTTCTGATAAAACAGACGGCGCAGAGCCTTTTTCAGCAGTAGAAGGGGATTTATCTGCTGGACTCTGGCACGAAGAAGCACCAGAGGGCAAACTGCGAAAGGTAGATGAATCCTCCTTGTCAATGACAGAACCCGAAGAAGACACAGACCAGAAAGACATTGTAATGTCCTCCTCCTTCTCATGCTTCTGTTCCCTGTCCTCACTTGCTGCATCCTTGGACAGTATCTGGGTCTGCATAGCAAAATTATCGTAAACAAGCTTTTCAGTTCTCTTGCGTAAACCGCCAGTTTGAGCCTGTCCATTATCAGTATCAGTAGAATCAGTATTAACAGAACCAGTATTAACAGAACCAGTATCAATAGAATCAGTATCAAAAGAATCAGTATCAACACAATCAGTAACACTAGAATCAGTATTCGAGGTACTGCCTGGTTTCATTCCACGATTTGGAGGGGTGTAATGCTGTTCTGTATTCCAGCTCAAATTCACTAATTTATCACGTAATCGCCTATTAATTTCTTTCTGCTCATCAATGACGTATTGACTCTTGCGTTCCTGGGCTTTATGTAAAATCTTCCCTTCACTTTGAGTTTTTTGTGTTACTGTTAACGTTTTTACGCTGTCCTCGACAATATCTCCAGCAGACCCGGCAGCACTCACAGAGCATGAAAACCAATTGCTCCCACCCTCTGAACTATTTTCAGAACACAGTCCCTTTTCGCTAGCTGTACCTGCGCCTGCATCTACGGGGGTGGAAACCTGGATAACCTGGTGTTGTACTTTTGTCTCTTTGTCTTTTTCAATTTTTTTGGATAAATTCTCTCTTGATTCTTCCAGTTTACTGCGATAAATGAGTATTTTATTCTCGAATACTTGCCTCTGCGACTGATCACATTTAGTAGGCAACGTTGCCAATACTTCCTCTGCTCTGGCAATGTTATCCCGTAATTGCTTATCAAAACATTGATGAAGCAAAGTATCTACATGCTTTAAGCTGGAGGTTGCAGAACTTTCAGAAGGCGCTGCTGAAGGACTTTTCCCGCTGTCAGCAGAGTAATAACTCCCTTCTGACATATCTGACATAGAAACCACTGAATTCATACTGGCATCAACAGAAAACGATCTATTCAGTGACGTTACCTCGGTAACCCCTGTTTCAGACTCTGTCGTAGACTTAGAACAGTCCGTATCGTGAGTGTCACTCCCTTCTTGAAGCCTTCTGATAAGTGTGATGACTTCTTCCTGTAGCTTATGAGGATAATCATCATGAATAAAGATCTCGCTAACCGGTGAATCAGACATTGAATCAGGCATTGAATTAAATAGTGAACCCAATAGTGAACCGGATGTTGAACTGGATGTTGAACTGGATGCTGAACTGGATGTTGAACTTGGGGCTTCTCCTGGTGATACCCTATGTTTTTCATGTTTTTCAGAAAACTGAACAGTGCTGTTAAAATCCTGAAGCTCTGAAGAACTCTGTCCTGCAACTGATTCAGAACCACCTGTCTTTAAAAGCCGGGTTTGATCAGTGTGAGCTGAGGCTGAGGAGGCTGAGGGAGTAGCACTTTGTTGAATTTTGTTATTGCTGTCATGGCCACTGTCACTAACAGGCGCAGCAAAAAGCAATAAAGACGAGCCGCCTGATGCTACTACCATCAATAAATATAACCAGAGTCGTTTTTTAAAGACATCCGGTAATTTGCTCATATAGTACACCTTTATTAGTACACCTTTATTTTAATAGGCCATTATTTTTAAGTTATCTTCGTTTCTCAGGCTAAAGGACAATATGGAAAATAGAACGATAGTTTTTATTTACCGGGTCTGAAGCCATATAAACATCTTTTTTGATAATTCGAGTAGTAGAAGTAATTAACAGGGAACATTTCCATATTAATCACGGTGGTTAGAAAAGGCTATTCGTATAAAATCATACACAAAAGTTTTATAAAATGACCCGTTATATTCAAATCAGATAAAAAAGAAACCATTACGGTCCCTTTTTTAAAAAACGATTAATTAAAATAGCCGAATAAATCAAAAATGCAAATCAGCTAAGTGCTTTGAATATTTTTTCAAGCCGCTTTCCTTCTTTTTTGGATAGCCCTCCCAATACAGAAATGGCATGGCGAAGGCGAGCCCTGGTCATATCTGGCCCCAGAATTTCCATGGATTCCATGATTGACCAGGAATTTGGGGTGCCGGCAATAGCCACAAAGACAGGGTGGTTAAAATCACCCAGCTTGTACCCCATGGCTTTAGCCAACGTCTTGATATCGTTAAAAATGTTTGCCTTTTTCCATTCACTTTGCTGCTCCAGCCGCCACAAGGTGAACTGCAAGACCTGCTTCATCTCAGCCTCATTCAGTTTTTTATGGGCAAAATCATCAGCACTCAAATTCAGCATGCCAGCATAGAGAAAACTGGCCATAGGCACAAAGTCAGCCAGCGTTTCTACCCGTTCTTTGGCAAGGGGAAGATACTGCATCATATGCTCTTTATTTAATAACCAGTGACTTAAG
Organism: Endozoicomonadaceae bacterium; assembly: GCA_965232215.1. GTDB lineage: Bacteria > Pseudomonadota > Gammaproteobacteria > Pseudomonadales > Endozoicomonadaceae > Endonucleibacter. The sequence continues at coordinate 1,215,594 of CBDDPF010000013.1, read as the reverse complement.
CGCTGAACAAAATCGTTAACACTCAGGTCTTCGCGAATCCAGCTGGCATTAAGCCAGGACAGTTTTTCCTGGTCAAAGATCGGACCACCGAGAGAAACACGGGTAATATCAAAAGCTTCAAGCATGTCATCCAGGGTGAATTTCTCTCGTCCGTCAGGCATGGACCACCCCATTCGCCCGAGATAATTCACCAATGCTTCCGGCAGGTAACCGGCATCACGGTAGTAGGTGATGCTGGTGGGGTTTTTACGCTTGGATAGCTTGCTCTTATCGGGATTACGTAACAGAGGCATATGGCATAGCATGGGCATATCCCAGCCAAAGTATTGATAAAGCAGTTTGTGCTTGGGTGCCGAGTTGATCCATTCTTCACCCCGGATCACATGGGTAATGCCCATCAGATGGTCATCCACCACATTCGCAAGGTGGTAGGTGGGCATGCCGTCAGCCTTGAGCAGTATCTGCATATCAATTTGAGACCAGTGGATTTCAATGGTGCCGCGGAGCATGTCGTTAATGACACAAACACCTTCTTCAGGTACTTTCATCCGCAGCACATGGGGTTCACCTGCAGCAAGCTTACTCTTTACTTCCTGTTCTGACAGATGCTGACAGTGACCATCATAACCAGGTGTTTGCTTGTTGGCCATCTGTTCGGCGCGTAGGGCATTGAGCCGTTCAGAAGAGCAGAAGCAGTGAAAGGCATGCCCTTTATCCAACAGGGTCCGGGCATGCTCAGCATACAGGTCACGCCGCTCGCTCTGGCGATAAGGTCCGTAATAACCACCGACATCAGGCCCTTCATCCCAGTCCAGGCCCAACCAGCGCAAAGCGTCCAGAATCTGCTGCTCGGAGGCTGCTGTACTGCGTATCTGATCAGTATCTTCAATGCGCAAAATAAACTGACCACCCTGGCTTTTGGCAAAGGCATGGTTGAACAAGGCAATATAGGCTGTGCCTACGTGAGGGTCTCCAGTGGGAGAAGGAGCAACACGGGTACGAATAGTCATAGCTACAATCTGTCAGATGGGAAAAACAGGCCATTATAGAGAATAGCAACGGGGCAATACAGAGAAGAAGCGCCCAGGCAGGGCGACCTCATTTGGCATAACTTATTACGTGTAAAACATATTACGTAAATCTGACATTGAATATAATCCATATGGGGAACCTTCAGAATTACGGGCATGAGTATGAAAAGAACCCATGAAAGTTCTTATATCGTAACTCCCTGTATTTACACTATGATGGTCTCCTATATCCAAATGGCCGTACCTGAGACGATATCACGTCAAACCACAATGAGAGAACGAAATGGGTGTTCTTAATGTCACTCAAAGCAAGGAAAAGCCTGAAAAGCCCGTACTCTATAATTCTGTAGTGACGGCGCCAGGAAAGGAATACAATTTTGTTTTAACTTGACTCTCAAGTTAAAGGAATCTTCCGTATTCCATGATTGTCCTCAACACCTTATTATTGTGAAAAGTTGTCGGCCATGGAAAATACCTGGCTACACTTCAACCATATTGTCAGTACCCCGATCAGCTTATCCAGAGCTTGTCGCTGTTCCTCGTTACTGACTATTAAGGAAAGAGACTATATCATTGAGCGGTTTTCTAGGTATGTTTGGTAGAAAAAAAGACGCCTCCTCTACCAGCGATACGGGCAAAAAAGCCCCTCCGGCGAAAAATATCTCCAAAAGCATCCCAAAAGGGACAAACTCAGGTGGACAGAGAACGAGGAGCACAAAAAACAAGCGCAACCGCGGCCATAAAACTCACAAGCCTCACCCTGGCGCCTCACACCGAACACTGAAAAAAACGTGGAATCCTGCTCAATTTACCGTTGCAGCTGAAGCTGAAAAAACCCGGTTTCATGATTTTGAGTTGCCTGATGAGCTTATGCACGCTATTTATGACCTGGGGTTTAAATACTGTACCCCTATTCAGGCTGAGGTGCTCGGGAGTACCCTTGCCGGGAGAGATGCCATCGGTAAAGCGCAAACCGGTACAGGCAAAACAGCCGCTTTCCTTATTAGTACTATCAAGCAGCTGGTTGAGGTACCACCACCTGACAAACGCTATCTGGGTGAGCCTCGTGCCATCGTTATTGCGCCCACACGAGAGCTGGCATTGCAGATTGGTAAAGATGCTGAGAATCTGACCAGGCACCTGCCTTTTCATGTGGTTACTGTTGTTGGTGGTATGGATTATGAGAAGCAGCGTAAACGACTGAACGAACATTATGTTGATATTCTGGTTGCTACTCCAGGTCGCCTGATAGACTACTGCGATCGTCGCGACCTGCACCTGGATCTTGTAGAAACACTCATTATTGACGAAGCTGACCGTATGCTCGATATGGGCTTTATTCCACAAGTCCGTCGTATTGTTCGAATGACACCCCGTCCGGGTGATCGTCAGACACTGCTATTTTCCGCTACATTTACCGATGAAGTTCTGCGGCTTGGAGAACAATGGACATGGCAGCCAATAAAGGTTGAAATTGAGCCTGATACTGTTACCACTGATCGGATTGACCAAAAGCTCTATATTGTTACCACCAGGCAGAAGTACCCCTTACTGGTCAATCTTATCACTAAAAAGCAACTAAAACGTGTCATTGTCTTCACTAATCGTCGTGATCAAACCCGCCGGTTGACTGAAAAACTGCAAAAATCGGGTATCAAGGCCGAGCAGATTTCTGGTGAAGTCCCTCAAAACAAGCGCCTGCGCACTCTGGAGGACTTTCGTAATGGTCGTATCACAGTACTGGTGGCAACGGATGTCGCTGGTCGTGGCATTCATATTGACGGCATCAGCCATGTGATTAACTACCATTTGCCTGAAGAACTGGACGACTATATTCACCGTATTGGTCGTACGGGTCGCGCCGGTGCCAGCGGCACCAGCATCAGCTTTGCCTGTGAAGATGACTCGTTCCTGATTCCGGATTTACGGGAATTAGTTGGCGATTCACTCACCACTGAATACCCACCAGAAGAGCTACTTTAGATATCTGTCGTGTGCCCGGGCTATATTCGCTGATGGACTGTTGCAGGGGTAGTGTAGGTATAACCTTTTGATTTAAAATCAATTTTGTTCCTGTCACTTCCCCTTGTAAAAAACGTATAACTTCTTATAGTAAAGGTCTTTTCTTTCTTTTACACGCATAATTTTCTTCCCTGTGAATTTTTTATGACTTGCTCATATCCCTACTTGCCGACCCGCCAGTTTTCGATAAAAATCAAGGTGAGTGCTCACAAAAAAACAGACAGGGAGCCGCCTATGGGAAATGCTTTGGAGAGTAAGCCAATTACCCAACGAGAAACCACTGCCTACGTTTTGGACAGCAATGTTCTGATACACGACCCCAACTCAATCCTAAATTTCGAAGAACATCAGGTTATCATTCCCATCACGGTCCTGGAGGAACTGGACAAACTTAAAAATGGTAAGCAAACCATTGCCGCTGATTGTCGTCAGGCAATCAGACTGATTGACAATATTCTCGGAGCTGCCACACCCGTAGAAATTGATAATGGTGTTCCTATCAAGCGCGGAGACAAAAGTCCGGAGCTGGGCACGTTGTCTATTTTAATGAATCACGCATTGGATAATGTCACCACACTGCCAAGCAGCAATAACGATAACCGTATTATCAACGATATCAGGCAGTATCAATGCGATAATCCGGATCGCCCGGTGATACTGGTCACCAAAGATATCAATATGCGTTTGAAGGCCAGAGGCTGCGGGATTTTAACAGAGGATTATCATAACGATCAGTTGGTATCAGACATTGGTCTTTTAACTAAAGGCTATATCCACTACGAAGGTAGTTTCTGGGATCGGGTCACGGAAGTGAACACTTCTCAACATGAAGGTCACACTACTCACACCCTTAAGCGAAAAGAGATCAAAGAAGACCTCTACCTGAACAAATTTCTGGTGGATGAGCAGGGATTTGTAGCGCGGGTAACGGGTATCACAGATACAGAAGTTAAACTTTTGCACTTACCACGGGAAGCCCTGATGAACCAGGATGCCTGGGGGTTGCAGCCTCTTGATATTTACCAGGGCATGGCGCTGAATCTGCTTATGGACCCCGATGTGCATCTGGTGAACCTCAACGGTGCTGCTGGCTCTGGCAAAACCATTTTAGCTTTGGCGGCTGCCATTGAGATGACTATTGCCAGCAAGCAATACCGTCGGATTATTGCTACCCGCTCCACACGCGGGCTGGATGAAGATATTGGCTACCTGCCCGGCAGCGAGGCTGAAAAAATGGAGCCCTGGCTGGGTGCTATCACGGATAACCTCGAAGCCTTGCACAATGATGATGAATCAACCCATGGGAGTGTGGATTACATCCTCAAGCAGGTGCCTTTGCACTTTAAATCCCTGAATTATATTCGGGGGCGGAGCTTTCAACACAGTTTGATTATTATTGATGAATGCCAAAACCTGACACCCCATCAGATCAAAACCATTGTCACCCGTGCAGGTGTTGGCAGTAAAGTGATTTGCCTGGGAAATCTGGCTCAGATTGATACGCCTTATCTGGCTCCTACCAGCTCAGGGCTAACCTATATGACAGAGCGATTGAAGTATTTTCCAAACGGTGGCTCTATTCAACTAAAAGGCGTACCGCGCTCACCTCTGGCGGCTTATGCGGAGGTGCACCTGTAAAACACCAGACGTTGCGGTGTTTATTGATTACCCCAGCCAGATAGCCTGCTGTGTACAGCAGGCATCTGCTCAGGAGAAGGTCTCTGCAGGGTGCAACTTCACCTGATCCTGACTGCTGCAATGTTTCCCTGGAATGAAACGGCGGGATATTGTCCGCTTTCTCGCAAATGATCCCCAAACGACAGTATTCAGGGCTATTCTGAAATAACATTCGTTAACTATTATACTACGGAGAGTATATGGCGACATCAATTACACCACCGGATGGCGTTAACCAGCCAGCATCAGCGCAGTCATCCAAGGTCAGAAAGAATAAAAACACCGCCAAAACACCTAATAACCGCCGAGTGACCGTACCCAACAGGATTAAAAACAAGCTCGTTGGTATCAAGCCCACAAAGACAAGGGAAAAAGGCCTGATGAATCGGACAGTCAGGCACCACTCAGAAGCCAGTCAACAGACGCAGGAATCACCCGCTTTATCACCAGTGCAGCAAAAAATCACCCAAACAGCTCAGGGCATGGAGGGCTACTACCGCTGGGTACCACCGGCGCAAAATGCCCTGGGCAGTAAAAACGATTTTGAACAGATGGTCAAGTATGGCACGCCCCTGGGAAAAAACTCAGAAATGAACTGCTGGGAAAGTGTTTTCAGTGTCGGCCTCAAATCAGGCGTATTGCCGGAAAGTGATTTTATCAATGCTATGAGGGACAGTGATGCCATGGACTGCGACATCACTTACAATAAAAAAGTGGTGGAGCTTCTCGGTATGCAGCAATCCATTCCACTGAAAGGCAATACACCAGAGCCTGGCGACCTTATTCTTTTTTTTGGTACTTCTCATGTAGCCCTTTCTATGGGCGGAGATAAGATGATGCACCTGCCCAATAAAGGCTCGTTCGAGTATGGCCTGATTTCAGATTTTACTAACCAGGTAAAAGGTGATGACCTGAAGCATGCTCAACAACTGAAGAATGGTGTTGAGCATCTCGGCGACTTACCCACTGAAATTACAAGTCAGATATCAAACGACCGACTCGATAAAATGTACGACAACGTCGTGGACTATGCTGAAATCACCAGGGATGTGGCAAAAAACAAAGAACCCGCCTACAAACTGGCATGGGCAAAGGCAAGGGCTATGCAAGCCGTACAGCCCATCATTGAACAGCTTGAGGTCAGAGTCGTCAAAAATCCCTGGGAAAATATTCAAAACATCCTGAGGGCATCAAATAAAACAGCGCCCTAACGGTAAAGGCATTTTAGAAAATACCGTTTTCTTCCATCCATTCGCAGAAAGACATCTGCACCATAATGTCGTAGCTGGTATTATGGAAAGGCGCGTAACCCCCCCCGAAGAAGGCTATCTCTCAGGGAAGCGGCAAGGCAGAATATACCGGCTTACCGTCATTCCCACGCAGGTGGGAATCCACCACGAACAGTGTCATCCCCGCCTTCGCGGGGATGACACTGGGATGAGTTACAGATCAGGGAGGCTTTGATGCTCCCTTATGACAGAATACACAAAGGGTATAGCTCGCTGACTACGACGCAGCCCCACTGATGACCAGATCTCCGTAATTCCCGGAGGCAGATCGATAAACTAATGTACTAATAATGCCGAGTCCAAATACCCAGCAATAGCCCAGGCTAAAGGTGGGTAATATCGGTTATTTTTTTAAGGCAGTACAGTGATTTTACGCTTTTTATCAGATAACCTCACTGTATGCATTAACTTTTAATACATTCTACCGGCTATTTTTTCTGTTCCCTGCCGAAGATAGAATATACTGTTTTTCAGATTGAAGACTGGTTATTTTCTTGTTGTTGAGTTTTAAAGGCATTCAATGTCAATACTACAAGAAACACTTATTAATTAATAATACACTTATGAAACGCTATTTTTCACCCTTACTGGGTCTCTCCATTTTTGCTTTGGCAAGTGGGTATCTAATGACCCTTATCCCCCTGCGAATTAATAATTCAATGGGGGGGGATGTGTTAGTCGGTTACATGGGGGGAATTTATTATCTTGGCCTGTTAGCCGGCTCATTCCGTACTGAGCGAACCGTAACCAGAGTCGGACATATCCGCTCCTTTGCCGCATTCATGGCGCTGTTATGCTCTTCTGTACTGAGCCTGGCCGTTTTTGACTCTGTTGCGGTATGGCTTTTTTTACGTTTTCTCAATGGCCTGGCGGTAGCCGGGATCTTTGTGGTGGTGGAGTCATGGTTATTATGTGAAAGCGACGAAAAAGATCGCGGTCGCATACTGGCCTTCTATATGGTGGCTCTTTATGGTTCCAATGCCCTGGGTCAATTACTCGTAGAGGTGCTTGATAGTAACAGTTATGTGCCATTTATCGTGGTGGGTATTTTGTTTTCGTTATCTATTCTGCCACCAGCACTCACCCGAATACCTTCCCCGGAGTTAACCAATAACAGTAGTATCAGTCTTACGAAACTCTTCAGGTTGACACCCTCTGCCATGATTGGCTGTCTGGCTGGCGGTATGGTACTTGGAGCCCTTTACTCCCTTTTACCCGTCCAGTTAATGGGAGAAGGGAGTGAGGAGGGAACCCTGGGGCTGAAACTGGGCATCACCATGCTTGGAGGTATGCTGTTGCAATACCCGGTCGGACATTACTCGGACTCTGTGGACCGGCGTAAGGTATTGGTTGCTGTTAGTATGGCAGGCTGTCTTGTGTCACTGCTTTATATGGTTTTTCCCAGTCAGGGCTGGTTCCATATGCTGCTACTGTTTCTGATCGGCGGTACAACATTTACTCTGTACCCACTGGCAATCAGCCATGGTTGTGATCATTTACAGCGAGAGGATATTATTGCAGGCACTCAGGGGTTGTTACTGGGTTATAGCAGTGGCTCCTGTATCGGCCCGGTCATTGCGGGCTATTTTTTACATGGAAGTGAAAATGGTCTAATGATTTATTTTGCCATTATTATGGGATTAACCGGCTTGTTTTTTTTGATACGCATTCCCTGGCGTCCGGCTATTTATTCCAGTGATGAGCAACCTTTTGTGCCAGTACCAAGAACCACGCCGGTTGTTACACAAATAGACCCACGAAACAGTGAACTGAATGAGAATGATACAAAAGAGGAGATTGAGAAGCCTTAGCCTGTGTTTTTTGTCTTGTCTTGTTATACAACTAATGCACAGGTTCAGGGTCAAGTCCCCTCAGAGTGACGGTTTGGGGACGAGCCTGATGAGTAACGCAATGTCAAAAAATAGAAGCCATTCACTATGATCCACCGATGAACAGAAAAAAACCATCAGGCAATGTTTGAATACACCGATGGCTACTAAAATAGAAAATGGCAACACAACACGTTAGGCGATGCTGGTCTGGAACAGTACGAATCACAAAAATTGTCCAGAAGAATGTTCATTTTTAGTGCCTCATATCAAGGGGTCAAGGGGTCAAGGGGCACCAGGCTAAAAATTTTGTATTCCCATGTCGAATTCAGATGGTGGCTATATGTCTTGTCAGTCTATTTCTCCCTTGCAATTGTAATCAGTCCGCGAATTCTTTGAGCGTTTTTACGGTGCTTATCCCCACCTGTTTATTGATAAGAACCAGGCGTTTTACCAGAGTATTCTCAGTAGGTTGATGCCTGAACCTGAGAATACGGTCTTTCAAAATATGCTGGATGTATAGCAACTCATCTTTAATAATATTGAGACAAAAAACGTAGATGGCTGGCATCAGGCCTATCGAGCAGTTTATGTTTACAGCATACGCACCTCGACTTTTGCCAGACAGCTATTGGCGCAGCAATTAGCAGAAATTCAGCGCATAACTGGTCAGCATCAGTTTAAGCACATTTTAGCGCCAGGCAGGCTGCGGTAATTTTTATGAAGTGAGAGATATCTGTCGTTTATTAGACCCTGTGGAGCTGGATGCTTATGATATCGACCGCGATATCCTGGAAGTATCTCGCTCTTTCACGCCTGAGCATGTCCCTGTTAACTGGCAATACCGTGATCTTACGCAGCCGATAGGACAAACTTATGACTTGGTGCTTTTTTTTCATCCAGAGGTCTGTGACTATGACAAACTGGGAAAGTTACCCGTCTACAGACGTTATGGTGAGGAGTTTAAGGTGCCAGAGGAAGAATTGTACCGCTCATCCACTTTCAGGGTTATCCCTTCGACATGGATCAGTATTCTCACTCATTGCCTTGCTGCCGTTAAGCTACTGATGGTGGTTATGCCAGCAGCGCCAATCTCACGGATACAAAGGCTATGGGCGTCAGGGGTGTTGCCTTCCACAAGAAAAGGGGGCTGGAAGTTGAAGACATGACTAAAAGCCAGTACGTCTATAAAACCCTGTGCCGTTTCAGGGCTGGTATTGAAGCGGGGATATCCTGGCTAAAACGATGCTTTGGGTTGTCTTTGTGCCGTTATAAAGGACATGAGCGGTTCGACGCCTGGTGCTGGTCTTCGATTGCCTGTTAGATGAAATTTGGTGTCGTATTTTAACCAGGTCAGTATCGAAATTCTTAAAGAAAGGTCAGGTTATTACGCCGTTTGTTCTTCTAAACTCCAGCTAAAGCCAAAAAGCTCTTGAGCATTATACGTCAAACACCGTCCATTACGAGGCGTTGGTGTTCGGCTCAACTGATGAATTCAGGTTCAAGGGATTGAGATTCTAAAGCCTAAGGTGTAGAGTACTGATATCACCTACTGCCCTATGCCACAGGGGTTCATGTATCTGGTTGCCATTATTGACTGGTATAGCCGTTACGTGGTGAGCTGGGAGTTATCAAATACACTGGATGCAGATTTCTGTATTCATGCGTTGAACCTTGCTCTGGAGCGGGCACAGCCTGACATATTTAACACAGATCAGGGCTGCGAGTTTACCAGCCATGATTTACTGTCTTGATAGTGGGGTCCACCATATCATGACTACTTATACCTGCGACCAATGTCAATTCACCACCAGCCTGAGATTTGAATTAGAGCTTCACAAGATAAAATCCCATAATACCTCTTTTCACTGCGAGGTCTGTGGGCGGTTTTTGCCTATATCTACTTTCGATAAGTTAACATACCAAAAAAAACGCGAGGATTTAGATCCTGAAAATATACATCAAGCAGCAATGTTGGGGTCAGTCAATCTTTTGAAAGATTATTTATCAAAAGGAGCAGACATTAACGCCAAAGATAAACGTCATTCCCAATCTACCCCTTTGATGTACGCCGCACGTGTAGGCCATTTAGCCGTGCTACATTACTTAATTCACAACGGTGCAAATGTTAACATAGTTGACAATGTTGGAGACACTGCAATACTAAAATCGATAAAGGGTAATAAGAAGAATGATATAAAAAAAGAAACAGTTCTGGCACTACTTTATGCAGGTGCAAACCCAAATTTAGGAAAGTGGCTTCATTTTGGTAATATTATTGATCAAGCTGCCAAAATGGGTGATCCTGATTTTGCCGCTACCTGTATAGCTTACGGTGCCAGGCAGGTGCACGCCAGCGAACTCTTTTATGGACATACAGTTCCGCCGGAGACAAAGGAAAAATTCCAGGCGTTGCTTAATAATCCCCTGTCCCTGGAAAGCCTGGCCACCAGGCTTGTCAGGTCCTGTGTGGGCACACGCGACCCCTCAGAACTGCCTCTACCCCACCATGCAATACAACGCTTAACCCAATGGTCATAACTTAAGCGTTAGCCCTGCAAAACAGGCGTGCTCAAGAGGAAGAATAGTTGTAAAAAACTTTTGTTATATCCATTCTGCTGGAAATACTTATTTTCTGAAAATATTCCAGGAATTATCGGGTTATGCTGAAATAATCTGATTGCACTAATGACATTTTCTGCACTTTTAGAAGGCCCATCAGTCAGTGGAGAAAAAAATACCTTAACAAAGATTTAATATCCAGTGTTTGTCCGAAAACTCAACAACTCTTGAAAATAGCGGCCTGTAGCCAACTATAATAGCCGAACATTTTACCCTGCCGGCTGTTTTACCCATTATGCACCAGACTATCCACCAACAAATGCAACCGGGCGAGGTTGATATCTCTGCTATTCCTTTTAATACCAAATCCAGAGACGCTATTCCCCGTTTGCTTCGAGGGTTGCAGCATATCTGGATAACGCTTGAACGACGAAGCCAGGTCTCCAGACCCTTGAAGCCATGATGCCTGCTAACTACAACAACGGTCGCCCTGGTATGGATCTCTGGAAAATGCTGGTTTTTGGTACTCTGCGGTTAGTCACAAACGGTGACTATGATCGAAAAAGGGAATCGTTACATGGCCGTTCCGACTCGTTTATTGTAAAGACCGATATTCAATATCCCACAATTTGGGTTTAAGCTACACATTGTTATCAACCGTTATCAACCGTTATCAACCGTTATCAACCGTTATCAACCACCTTGGTGAATGACTTTCCTTTCGCTTAACCCCTGCTAACACTAACGACAGAAAACCTCTACCAGAAAGGGTTAAAAAGCTTGTAGGACGGCTATACGGTGACAAAGGCTACATCTTGAGCAGCTCACTGGCGAGCTGTCAGAGCAGGGGTTGCACCTCATAACAAAAGCCGGAAAAAACATGAAGCCAAGCCTGCTTCGGGTCTTTGACAAAATTATGCTGCGCAAGCGGGCAGTGATTGAAAGTATCAATGATCAACTTAAAACATCTCGCCAATAGAGCATACACGTCACTGCTCGCCCTTTAACTTTGGAGTCAATTTGATCGCTGGATTGATAGCATATACAAAGCAGTCATTAAAGCCTTGCATCGACGTTGACCTATTGACAGAAGGCGCTCTAATGACTGTTTAATTCGTCGAACTCACGTTAAGTAATAAAAAAACTGCTGATATAGTCAGCGTTTTTTCCAACACCTTCAGCGTTTAACCACCAAAGTCATCCAGTAGAATATTTTCCTTCTCAACCCCCAGATCCGTCAGCATATTGACCACTGCCTGGTTCATCATGGGAGGACCACACATATAGAACTCACAATCTTCAGGAGCGGCGTGATCTTTCAGATAATTTTCCAGTAGCACCTGGTGGATAAAGCCTGTTTTGCCTTTCCAGTTATCTTCTGGCTGGGGGTCAGACAGCGCCAAATGCCAGGTAAAGTTCGGGTTTTCTTTGGCCAGCTTGTCGAACTCTTCCACGTAAAAGGCTTCACGCAGGGAGCGTGCACCATACCAGAAGGAAATCTTGCGCCTGGAGGACAAACGCTTAAGCTGATCAAAGATATGGGAACGCATGGGAGCCATACCGGCACCCCCCCCCACAAAGACCATTTCATTATCGGTCTCCCTGGCAAAGAACTCACCAAATGGACCATAGACTGTCATCTTGTCGCCCGGTTTCAGATTGAAGACGTAAGAAGACATCTGCCCCGGAGGAATCTCGGGACCCGCACCTGGAGGCGGTGATGCCACACGAATATTGAATTTCAAGATGCCTTTTTCTTCAGGGTAGTTGGCCATGGAGTAAGCACGAATCACCGGCTCAGATACCCTGGATTTATATTGCCAGAGGTTAAACTTGTCCCAGTCACCACGGTACTCTTCCTGAATATCGAAGTTTTTGTAGTCCACTTCGTGAACAGGGGCTTCCAACTGCACGTAACCACCAGCACGAAAGTTAACGTTTTCATCTTCAGGCAGCTTCAGCGTCAATTCTTTAATAAAGGTCGCTACGTTGTCGTTAGAAATAACGTCACATTCCCACTTCTTAACGCCGAAAAGTTCTTCTTCAACCTCAATCTTCATGTCCTGCTTGACCGCCACCTGACACGATAAACGCCAGCCTTCTTTCTCTTGACGTTTGGTGAAGTGGGAGCGTTCTGTGGGTAGCATTTCACCTCCACCATCAAGCACTTTACACTTACACTGGGCACAGGTACCGCCACCCCCGCAGGCAGAGGGCAGGAAGACACCACTACCTGCCAGCGTCGCCAGCAATTTGCCCCCGGCAGCAGTGGTGACACATTTTTCAGGGTCATCGTTAATGTTAATGACCACGTCACCCATACTTACCAGACGCGAGCGTGCAGCGAGGATCACGGCTACCAGCGTCAGCACGATAACCGAGAACATGACCACACCCATAAGGATGATTTGCGAATCAGTCATAAATCTATCTCGTCTTATTTGGCAATCAGGCAGTCATTATCTATGCCCGATTACTCGTTTTCTGGTTACAGCTGTACGCCGGAGAATGACATAAAGCCCAGAGACATAAGGCCAACCGTAATAAAGGTAATGCCCAGTCCCCGCAGACCCGGTGGCACATCACTGTACTTGAGTTTTTCACGAATACCCGCCAGTGCGGCAATGGCCAGTGCCCAGCCTGTCCCTGCACCTATGCCGTAGACCACACTTTCACTGAAGTTATAGTCACGCTGTACCATAAACAATGCCGCTCCCATGATGGCGCAGTTTACGGTAATCAGTGGCAGGAAGACACCCAGGGCGTTGTACAGAGACGGCACATATTTATCCAGAAACATTTCCAGAATCTGTACCAGTGCTGCAATAACACCAATGTAAGTGATCAGGCCAAGAAAGCTCAGATCAACACCCCGCATCAGGGCACCGTCTTTCAGGATGTGCTGATAAATCAGATTGTTAATAGGGGTCGTTACCGCCAGTACAACGATAACAGCTACACCAAGGCCCAGTGCAGTTTTGACCTGCTTGGACACCGCCAGGAAAGTACACATCCCCAGGAAGAAAGCCAGTGCCATGTTTTCCACGAACACCGCTTTCACAAACAGTGAGATTAAATGTTCCATCGATTAATAAGCCTCACTAAACCGGGTATTGGGTGCAATGTTGAAATCCGACGCTTCAACCTGCTCGGTCTTCCAGCTACGCACGCACCAAATCAACAGGCCAATCAGGAAAAACGCACTCGGTGCCAGCAGCATCAGGCCATTAGGCTGATACCAACCACCGTTGTTGATGGTCGGCAGAATTTCCACACCAAATAACTTGCCAGCACCGAGTAACTCGCGGAAAAAAGCCACGGTCAGCAATACGCAGCCGTAGCCCAGGCCGTTACCCACACCGTCCAGCGCAGAACGCAGCGGTGGATTCTTCATGGCGAAGGCTTCAGCACGACCCATAACGATACAGTTGGTAATAATCAGACCAACGAACACCGACAGCTGTTTACTGATGTCGTAAGCATAGGCTTTCAGCAACTGATCCACCACAATAACCAGCGAGGCAATCACCGTCATCTGACAGATAATACGAATACTGCCCGGAATCTGGTTACGGATCAGTGATACCACAAAGTTGGAACAGGCCGTTACACCCATTACCGCCAGCGCCATCACCAGAGATACCTGTATACTGGTAGTCACGGCCAGTGCTGAACAGATGCCGAGAATCTGCAGCGTGATCGGGTTGTTGTTAACAACCGGCTGTAGCAGTATATCTTTCGTTTTCTCAGACATTACGCTTTCCCCGCTTTCAGTTGGTTAATGAAAGCTGTGAACCCTTCTTTACCCATCCAGAAGTGAATAAGGTTGGAAACACCTTTACTGGTCAGTGAGGCACCGGCCAGACCGTCTACCTGATACCTGGCAGTGGGACTGCTGTTATCCACGGTACCTTTGATGACGCTTAGCTTCACATCACCATTGGCATCGTACACTTCCTTACCGGGCCACTTGGCCTTCCAGACAGGGTTGTCCACTTCGCCACCAAGCCCGGGGGTTTCAGCGTGCTCGTAAAAGCCCAGACCCGCTACCGTTTCCAGGTCACCGTCCAGCGCCAGAAAACCATAAAGCGTGGACCATAGCCCATAGCCATGCACAGGCAAAATCAATGTTTGTAGTTTATCCTGCTTCTCAATCAGGTACACCTTGGCGATATCTGCCTGACGTTTTATGGAAGCAATATCTTCAGCACTGGTCAACGCGTGGGACTTTTTCGGATCTTTCGCCGCTACACGCTGATCATAAGCATTGATCTCAGCAGGGGTAGCATCGACAAATTTACCCGTTTGCAAATTTACCAGTTTCGGGGTTATCTGACGGAACAGCCTGTTGACATCGTCCACACTCAGGCTTTTGGCATCCGGTGCCATGCCGGAGATCGCCAGGATGTTACGTTGCAGGTTAACTTCTTCATTCAGCTTCTGCTGGGGTTTGAGAAAAACAGCCGCAGAAGAAACCATGATGGAACATACCAGTGAAAGCAGAATGGTAACGAGTAACGTTCTGCCAATCGTGTCATTGGACTTAGCCATTAGAGCGTGCCTCCCTGCGTTTTACATTAGCTTCCACCACAAAGTGGTCAATCAGCGGGGCAAACAGGTTTGCAAATAAAATAGCGAGCATTACGCCTTCCGGGAACGCAGGGTTAACCACACGAATCAGTACCACCATGACACCAATCAAAATACCGTAATACCAGCGCCCTGTATTGGTCATGGCAGCGGAAACCGGATCAGTGGTCATAAAGATCAGACCAAAGGCAAAACTACCAAGAACAAGATGCCAATACCAGGGCATATTGAACATGGGGTTGGTGTCAGAACCAATCACATTAAAGAGTGTCGACATGGCAATCATACCCAGCAGGGTCCCGGCAACAATACGCCAGGATGCCACTCGACTGATCAATAATACAGCGCCACCGATAAAGATAGCCAGAGTAGAGGTTTCACCAATGGAGCCCTGCATCGTTCCCAGGAAGGCCTGCCACCAGCTGATGTGATGGTTGATCAGGTTATCAATCCCCCCCTGTTGCGCCAGGCTCAGTGCTGTGGCACCGGAGAAACCATCAGCGGCTGTCCATACCTGATCACCGGAGAGTTGAGCCGGATACGCAAAGAACAGGAAGGCTCGACCGGCCAGGGCAGGGTTGAGGAAGTTCTTACCCGTACCCCCGAACACCTCTTTACCAATCACTACACCGAAGGAGATACCCAGGGCCACCTGCCATAATGGAATACCTGGCGGCATAATCAGGGCAAAAAGAACAGAGGTCACAAAGAAACCTTCGTTGACTTCGTGGCGACGAATCACAGCAAACAGCACTTCCCAGAAACCACCGACAATAAATGTGGTGGCATAAACAGGGATAAAATACACCGCACCGTAGATCAGGTTATCAACAATACTGGACGGATCATTACCTGTCAGTGCGGCAATCAGGGCACCGTGCCAGTTGTCTGGCACAGAGATACCCCCGGCAATGGCTGTATTTGCCTGATAACCCAGATTCCACATACCAAAGAACATGGCCGGGAAAGTACAGAGCCATACCAGCCCCATTACCCGCTTCATATCAACGGCATCACGAACGTGACTGGTGTTATTGGTCACGTTCGCCGGGCTATAGAATAACGTATCTACCGCCTCATACAACGCGTAGAATTTGCTGTACTTGCCACCTTTAATAAAGTGGGGTTCCATTGAATCCAGTAATTTTCGCAACGCCATGTATTACCCCTCAACCTCAATGCGTGTCAGATTCTCGCGCAGGATAGGACCGTACTCGTATTTACCTGCACAGACGTAACTGCACAGTGCAAGATCCTCCTCTTCCAGCTCTAATACGCCCAGTCGCTGAGCCGTCTCCGTATCACCTACCAGGATGGCACGTAATAACTGAGTAGGCAGAATATCCAGTGGCATCACACGTTCGTAGTTCCCTACAGGAACCATCGCCCGTTCACTTCCGTTTGTGGTCGTGGTGAAATCAAACAAACGACGCGGGTTAAAACGGGAGAACAACAAATTGAGCGTTGAATGACGATCCATCGTCGGGTTTAACCAATGTATAAATGAACGCTCAGTGCCTTCTTTCAACACAGATACCTGTACATGGTAACGGCCAAGAAACAGAAAAGCCCCGTGTGCTTTACGACCACCCAAAACAGATCCACTGATAATACGGTTTTTACCGCTTTTCAGTTCACCTGCTGTCAGTTCTTCAAGATTAGCGCCCACGCGGGTCCGCACCAGACGCGGTTTTTCAACCTGGGGACCGGCCAGGGAAACAACACGATCAGTAAACAGCTTTCCGGTAGTGAACAGCTTACCCACGGCAATCACATCCTGATAACCCAGCTGCCATACAGTTTTAGTAACAGACACTGGATCAAGGTGATGAATATGTGTGCTTGGCAAGCCTGCCGGGTGGGGACCACCAAACTCTTCACTATTGGCAATACCAGCAGGAATACAGGCACCGGGCGCTTTGCACAGAAAAATTTTCCCGTTACAAAGCTTGCCCAGTATGTTAATACCCCACTCAAACACTTCGGTATGCTCAGCAATAATAACTTCAGGGTTTGCCGCCAGCGGGTGGGTGTCAATGGCCGTCACAAAGATAGAATGAGGACGAGAGTTCAAAGCGGGAACTTTGCTGAAAGGCCGGGTACGCAGAGCAGTCCATAAGCCTGCGCTGTTGAGGTTTTTCTCTACCTGTTCCGCTGTCAGATCACACAACTCTTTAGCCGGGAAGGCAGCAAAGGTTTCTTCTTCATTACCATCAACATCAATAACAACGGACTGCAATACACGCTTTTCACCGCGATTAATTGCTGAAAGCACACCAGCTGCGGGAGCCGTGTAGCGAATTCCTGGTGTTTTTTTGTCGGTGAAGAGCAGCTGCCCTTTTTTAACTCGATCGCCCACAGCCACCGCCATTGTAGGTTTCATACCCACATAGTCAGACCCGATTACAGCGACAGAACGCGTGGTTCTGCCCTCCGTAATGATCTGCTCCGGCGATCCTGAGATCGGGAGATCCAGCCCCTGTTTGATTTTTATCATACCTTTCGCCTAATCAATCAATAGGAGGTCAAGACAAGAGTAACACCTGGCGATCTTCACAGTTAAAAGACAGTGGCTGATCGTCTTGCAGGAAGGGCATGAATACGTCACACACACAAACAGGCCGCCCTCCTTCGAGTCAGCCTAACACTTTCTTTCAGACAGTTAGCTTTCAGACAGTTAGCTTTCAGACAGTTAGCTTTCAGACAACTGTACAACCGCTTCAGTGCATATCACATTATTGTAGGCGATACATCGTAGTAACGGCTGTCCTGAAACCGGAAAATCACCGATGAAAAATTGTAAAGCATTATATCGGTTGTGACACGCAGTTGCTATAGTGTAAGTGGCAAATGACAGAATCAAAAATAGAGTCTGCTAATCCGCTAAAACGCTTCCAGTTGAGGTATTCCTCCGAAAGAAGTCACTCAGAATCTGGGTATATCAGTGCCAACTCAGTGCCAACTCAGTGCCAACTCAGTGCCAACTCAGTGCCAACTCAGTGCCAACATTGTACAGGTGGGCTCGTGAAAAAATATCTCAGAACTTACGTACAGGTGGATGACAGAATCAAAAATAGAGTCTGCTAATCCGCTAAAACGCTCCCTGCATCAACCAGATTTGACGTTTAAATCAATCAGGCTGATAAAAACTGGCTCGTGAAAAAATATCTCAGAACTTACGCATTGACAGCGAATCCAAAAATTTGATGATTGCCAGCAATACTGCAATGACTATCTTTCAGGGACGAAAGTGATAAATAAGTCTACTTTATCAAATTTATCAAAGGTAGAATTTGTGTTATTCAATGGCGGTTATACTAACGAACCTTTCGCCAATACCACCGGTGAAATACTCGGTGCTTCTGTACAGGTAGCAAAAAGGAGTAAGCTTCATACTTTTGCAGTTATTCCACAGCATTGGGTGGTCGAGCCCTCATTTTCCTGGATAGAAAACTGTCGCCGTTTATGGGAAAATATTGGGCGTAAACTGAACACAAGCCTTCAATTTACGTATTTAGCCTTCCTGGGACTCTTGTTGAGAAGATTATGAACAGCTTCTAAGGATATTCTCCGGTACCTGAACAGGGAGTAGTCAACGCTGTAATCAGTGACAGAATATTCTCACCCGCAGCAGGCCCTTTCTGTTGAGGGTTATCTTCGAGGAATTGCCTTTTTGGCTCATACTGATGTTTACATTCATGCCTGCTTCCAAAACGTTGTTTTGCAATTTTTTTGCAAAACAGGAGGTCTGTATGCCAACCTATACCTGCAAAGTGTGCGGCAAAAATCTTAGCTCCGCATCTTCGTTATGGACACACAAGCGCATCCATAACAAGGACAAGGGAAAGAGCTATATATGTCAAATCTGCGGGGCGAGTTTTACACAAAGTGGCACCCTCGCCAGACATATCAAAAGTGTTCACAAACAAGAACACCCATTTAAATGCCACCCATGTTTTTTAGTTTTTAAGCATAAGGAGGGTCTCAACAATCACCTGAAAGCACATCATGGGGATATATATTGTCCTGTCTGTGCTGACTTTTACTGTCCCAACCTGATAAGTTTCAAGTCGCACATGAAGACGGCCCACCCTGGCCACTCCCCCTTGACGAAACCAACCATTAGAATACAGAAAGTCCCCGATGGCACGGTCAGTTGTATCACTCATATCTCAACGTCGTCAGTCACGGGTACAGTCACCGAGGTGTCGCGGATAACTTCTCCCAAGGGCAGTGCCATTGTTGTTCAAACGACAACGACAAGTACACATACAAGTACAAGTACAAGTACAGGGACAAGCACAACGCCCGCTCAACTGTGCCCTTTACAAACAACAACGATTTCCCAAAGCTCAGGCGAATCTTTTTCCTATACTGAGAACACTGAAGGGTTAGAACCAATACCCAGTGTTGAAGAGCTACTGAAACAAAGCGACCCCTGGCTCTGTGACTGGCAACTGAATGACCCCGCACCACTACCCAGTGTTGAAGAGCTACTGGATAACCCATGACGTTTACGTTCAGGCAGGAGAACAGTCACTATGGAATACAACACGTAATACCAATGGCCTTTTCTAACTACCGTAATGATGAGCATGGCAAACTAGACGTCATAGGACTAGCGTTTAGATCGTCAGCGCAGCATAATAGCTGGAAAAGGCCAATGGCACTGACTGAAGCTCATTTACCCTGGTATTTCTTGAGCCTGGGTTGCCTGCGATCTCCGGTGTTGGCGTTTTTTATGAGGAGTTGTTCCCTTTTTAAAGGCTCCTGGTTCCCATCTGCCTGGTGGATTTCCAACAAGATGTTGCCCGATGATATCCAACATAGTCATTGAATGATTTATTGTTCCAACCAATCACTCGATGCTCCCAGTAACGTCTGAAGAAACGGAAGAGATTCTGGCAGAAGAAGGCCTTTGGGAAGGCGAATGCTTTGTTTTTGATGAGCGTGTATCGGTAAATCTAAATTCCGCAGTTGAATTTCATAAATTGCTTCTTTACCTTGCGGCAGTCAGGCTTTCGTCTTTATATAACCCCTTTTTGTTGGGGCTATCTCTTATTCACAAATACCAAACTTGACTTATCCTTGTTAGCGGTAGGTCAGAATCATGAGGCCTCTTCCTCCTCAACAGTGGGCTGAAAGTACTTTTGGAGGTGCTGAATTGGGTGATAAGCGTTGGACAAAACGGTTGGTAAAGGTTGCCACTCATCTATCGGCTCACACTGGTATCTCTTTGTCAGCTTCATGGGAAGGTCATCAGACGCTGGTCGAAGGCGCTTATGGATTGATGGAAAATGATGCAATCAATGCTGACGCCATTGCCGAGGCCGGGTTTCAGGAAACTGCACGAGGGGCAAAAGAGAGTGATCTTTTGCTGGCGCTTGAAGACTCAACAACGCTCAGTTACCAGCACTGTGCACGATTAAAACGGAGTGATCTGGGTGGGCCAATCCGACGGGCCACGGCACAGGACACACCTGCTATCTGGATGGATAACTCACAGCCTGACGTGTGTCTTTTTGAACCTGTCTCCGGTGAGGTAGGGCTTAAACACAGACACAAATTTGAGAAATTTGCACAGTGCTAATCTACGCAGGCCATGTTAGCAAATCAATTCAACAATCAGTCTATTTATCCTTTGGCAAGACCGGTATTTCACTCAACTAAACCTTTCGAGTAATTAAGGTATTTTCTCTCGCTGAGAGCCAGGGAGGGAGGCAGCGCTAAATTGAGTAAAAAAGGCAGTGCAGGTCAGTTATTGATGGTTTTGTGGGTTGTTCGCCTTGTAAACGTCATTTTAACGCGTTGTTTTACCAGGATTCTGATTTTTAAGGCCGCTCCTTTATAATACGCACAGGTAATAAGTATCACTTTTCTATTGTAATTAGTTTCTGTAGTTATGTTTGAACGAATCAAAGAAGATATTACCAGTGTACTTGATCGGGACCCAGCAGCGAGAAATACCTTTGAGGTGCTGACCACGTATCCGGGGCTGCATGCGCTGTTACTGCACAGGCTGGCCCATGGTTTGTGGCAGAGAAACTTTAAATGGCTGGGGCGTTTTATTTCCATGTTCAGTCGTTGGTTCACCGGAATTGAAATTCATCCGGCTGCGGTCATTGGACGACGGTTTTTTATTGATCATGGTATGGGCGTTGTCATTGGTGAGACGGCTGAAATTGGCAATGATGTTACACTGTATCAGGGTGTAACGCTTGGTGGAACGTCTTTGAATGGAGGAAAACGGCACCCTACCCTTGAGGATGGTGTGGTTATAGGGGCAGGCGCTAAAGTGCTTGGGCCTTTTTCAGTTCGGAAAAACGCGAGGGTTGGCTCTAACGCTGTTGTGGTAAAAGAGGTGCCTGAAGGGGCAACCGTTATAGGGGTGCCTGGGCATATCGTGAAAAGTACACCCGATGCTGGTGAAGAGGTTGCCAGTGCTACCGTCAGGAAAGCCGATTTTGATGCCTACGCTGTGACCTCTGAAATGCCGGATCCGACAGTGCATGCTATTTCAGTCATGCTTGATCATTTAAAGGCTGTTGATACCCGCCTGGCGTCTTTTCATCGGGAGCTTAAGGAGAAAGGGATAACGTGCGAAATTGCTCCCCTGCCTGAATTGAAGCCGGAGTACTTTAAAGCCGTAAAAGGAACAGGTAAAGGAAAATAATCCTTAGAGTCTGTCTTAAAAGCTGAAGTAACGCATTCGTACCCCATATGGCGTTTGTTCATTCGGTCAAGGTGCCACGGGTGGTGGTAAGACACATTGAAAAGCGTAACTCCAGTTAAAAAATTCTATTGTTTATTTAACCAGTCAGTAACAACCCTGTCCGGTTTCTATGATAAAATATCCGTTCGTTATTAAATGGCTGCCATCTATTCTTTTTATTCCTAAAACAAGCAGTTAGCCTTGATCGATAGTTGACTATTTTACTCAGGTATTCCATAATCACCGATAGAAAACAGGTCAGAGTTATTTAGTTGATTCCATGCAGCTGAAGCTATTACTTCTATTGCTGCTGTGAATAAAACAAGGCGGTTATTCAGCCGTTGAGAGATTGTGTATGCGATTAACTACGAAAGGGCGTTACGCAGTGACGGCCGTGTTAGATTTAGCATTACATTCAGACCAGAAGCCAGTCGCATTAGCTGATATATCCAACCGTCAGGGGATTTCCCTGTCTTACCTTGAACAGTTGTTTTCCCGATTACGGCGTAATGACCTGGTGGTTAGCGTCAAAGGTCCTGGTGGTGGTTATTTGCTTGGTCGCAGCAGCGCTGATATTTATGTGGCTGAAGTGATTGATGCTGTGAATGAATCAGTAGATGTTACGCGTTGCCGGGGGAATGTGGATTGCCAGCAGGGGGTAACTTGTCTAACGCATCATCTGTGGCAGGATTTAAGCTGCCAGATTCATACGTTTTTGGGGGGGATCAGTTTGTCTGATTTAATGGCACGTGGTGATATCCGTGACGTTGCCTGTCGCCAGGATCAACAAAGTCTGGCAAAAGGGTTGATAGGCACCAGTGCAGCCACCCGTATGTGACTGTAGTCTGATTCTATTATGAAAAAATATTTGATCGCTTGGAGATGTTCCTGATGAAGCTACCGATTTACCTTGATTACTCTGCAACAACACCGGTCGATCCCCGCGTGGCGGAGAAAATGAATCAGTGCTTGTTGGCTGAGGGTAATTTTGGTAACCCTGCTTCGCGTTCTCATATGTTCGGCTGGAAAGCAGAAGAAGCCGTTGAGGAGGGGCGCCGCCAGGTTGCGGACCTGATTCATGCAGACCCGCGTGAAATTGTCTGGACTTCGGGTGCGACGGAGTCTGATAACCTTGCCATTAAGGGTGTTGCTCATTTTTACAGCAAAAAAGGTAAACATATTATCACCTCCCGTATTGAGCATAAGGCGGTCTTGGATACCTGTCGCCAGTTGGAACGGGAAGGGTTTGAGATCACTTACCTGGACCCCGACAAGGAAGGGTTGATTCAGCCTGAGGTTGTCGAGGCAGCATTACGGGATGACACCATTCTGGTTAGCCTGATGCACGTCAATAATGAAATTGGTGTGATCAATGATATTGCAGCCATTGGCGAGATTACTCGTGCCAGAAAAGTACTTTTTCATGTGGATGCAGCGCAGAGCACCGGTAAGCTGCCACTGGATATGGGAACCATGAAGATCGATCTGTTGTCAGTGTGTGCCCATAAAATGTATGGTCCCAAAGGGGTTGGCGTATTATATGTCCGCCGCAAGCCGCGGGTTCGCATTGAAGCGTTGATGCATGGCGGAGGCCATGAGCGTGGTATGCGTTCAGGGACACTGCCTACTCACCAGATTGTGGGTATGGGTACAGCCTGCCGCATTGCCCAGGAGTCCATGGTGTCTGAAAATGAGCGATTGCTGGGCCTGCGTCAACGTTTTTTATCGCATTTTGACGGAATGGAAGAAGTCCATGTTAACGGTAGTCTTGAGCAGCGTATCGCCGGCAATATTAATATCAGCTTTGCCTTTGTTGAGGGTGAATCATTGATTATGGCATTGAAAGACCTGGCCATATCATCCGGTTCAGCCTGTACCTCAGCCAGCCTTGAACCGTCTTATGTTTTGCGGGCACTGGGGTTAAGTGATGAATTGGCACATAGTTCCCTGCGCTTTAGCTTTGGGCGTTTTACCACCAGTGAAGAAGTGGACTATGCAGCAAATCAGGTCATTCATGCAGTGAGCAAGCTACGTGAGTTGTCCCCTTTGTGGGATATGTATCAAGATGGCGTGGACCTGTCCAAGGTTCAGTGGGTTGCGCACTAACCAGGATTAGCCCGGGAGGAAAAAACAATGTCTTACAGTGACAAAGTAATTGATCATTACGAAAACCCCCGTAATGTTGGCAAGCTTGATCAGTCCTCAGATGCGGTAGGTACCGGTATGGTAGGTGCGCCAGCTTGCGGTGATGTGATGCGTCTGCAGATCAAGGTAAGCGATGAAGGGGTGATTGAAGACGCCCGTTTTAAAACCTATGGCTGTGGCTCGGCAATTGCGTCCAGTTCTCTGGCCACTGAATGGATGAAAGGAAAAACCCTGGAAGAGGCTGGCGCTATTCGTAATACTGATATTGCGGAAGAACTTGCTCTGCCACCTGTGAAGATTCACTGCTCTGTACTGGCAGAAGATGCGATTCAAGCGGCCATCAAGGATTATCGTAGTAAACGGGGCGTCGACTAACAAAGGAATTGCGCTATGGCGACTACCATGTCGAATAGTACTGCAGTTCATCATACTGCAGACGATGCAGAAGAACATACTGAAGGACATACTGAAGAGCAACGTGAGAAGCCGAGTAAGGGTATTACCATGACGGATGTCGCTGCTGCTCATATCAAAAAACAGCTCACCAAACGGGGCAAAGGACAAGGTATTCGGTTAGGCGTCAAAACATCGGGATGCTCTGGTATGGCCTATATGATTGAGTTTGCCGATGAAGAGTTCGACGGTGATAGCGTGTTTGACTATGACAATGGCGTCAAGATTTTTATTGACCCAAAAAGCTTGGTCTATATGGATGGTACTGAGCTTGATTTTGTTAAAGAAGGCCTGAACGAAGGGTTTCAGTTCAACAACCCCAATGTTGTCAGCGAATGTGGCTGCGGTGAAAGCTTTAACGTCTGAGCACCTGGTGATGGTTGCACAGGGCCTGTGAGAGCTGTTTCAGGCCTGTGCGTTAAGCCCGGTTATATAGGTACTGTTTATTGGATAGTGCTGGTATCATCGGGCTTTTGTTTGTCTGATCCATTTACTTAACGGGATATGGCGTGGATATCACTCTGAATTATTTTGAACTCTTTCAACTGCCTGTGTCCTGTGACCTCAATACCAGTCAGTTAGCCATTCGATACAGAGAGCTACAGCGGACTGTTCACCCTGATCGGTTTGCAGGTGATGCTGATCGTCAACAGCGCTTGTCCTTACAATACGCAGCCTATGTGAATGAAGCCTACACTGTGCTGAAATCTCCCTTAACGCGTTATATCTATCTTCTTAAGTTGGCAGGAAGAGAAGTGGATATGGCGCACAATACGATCATGGATTCTGCCTTTTTAGCAGAGCAAATGGCGTTGCGTGAATCGGTTGCAGAGGTGCAGAATCAGCCACAGCCTGAGGCTGCGCTTCAGCAGTTGGTGGAACATGTTGATGAAAGTCTTGATACACTGGGGCAACGTTTTTCCGAGCTTTGGACCCAGGGAAGTACGCAAGCCCTTGAGCAGGCAGAAGTGGTTATACGAAAGATGCAGTTTTTGGTGAAAGTAGCCGATGAGCTGGATCAGATGGAAGCTGAGTTATTTCACTAATTGGTAGCAATACGAGGCAGAGATGGCATTACTGCAGATTTCCGAACCTGGACAAAGCCCTGAACCCCATCAGAGAAAGAAGGCTGTGGGCATTGATCTGGGTACTACTAACTCACTGGTTGCTACGGTTCCAGCAGAATCAGCGGTAACGTTGCCCGATGAGCAGGGAGTGCATGAATTACCGTCCATTGTCTGGTACGGCAAAGAGTCGGTGTCTGTGGGGTATGCGGCGCGAAAGCATATCAGTGCTGATCCTGAAAATACTATTATATCCATCAAGCGTTTGATGGGGAGGGGCCTTGATGATGTAACGGAAGCTGAAGGGGGATTGCCCTATCAGTTTGAGGCATCTTCCCAGTCTGTCCCACTGATTAAAACCCGCCGTGGGACGGTTAGTCCGGTGGAGGTTTCTGCTGAAATCCTGAAAAGACTCCTTATTCGTGCTGAGGAGTCATTGGGTGGCACCCTTGATGGTGCTGTGATTACCGTGCCAGCCTATTTTGACGATACACAGCGTCAGGCGACAAAAGATGCGGCAAAACTGGCGGGTATTTCGGTTTACCGTCTATTAAATGAGCCTACAGCAGCAGCTTTAGCCTATGGTTTGGATAAAAAAGACGATAACAAAGGGGTTATTGCGGTTTTTGATCTTGGGGGAGGAACCTTCGATATCTCTATTTTAAGGATGGAGCAGGGGGTGTTTCAGGTATTGGCTACAGGCGGTGATACAGCCCTTGGAGGTGATGATTTTGATAAGCAGCTGGCGAAGTGGCTGCTGCAACAGGCAAATATTAATGAAGAGGCTCGGACGCACCAGATGATGCGCAAAGCCCTGGTTCAGGCTTGTGAAGTCAAAGAGTCACTGACGTTTATGGAGCGTGCGGCGATAGTGTTTGAAGGCTGGTCCGGTGAAATTTCCCGAGATGTATTCAATGAACTGGTTGCGCCACTGGTACAGCGGACACTACGTACTTTCAAGAGGGTATTAAGGGATGCAGGCCTGGGAGTAGCCGATATTCAGAATGTGGTGATGGTGGGCGGATCAACCAGAATGCCCGTCATTCGTGAACAGGTGACTGTTTTTACCGGTAAGTCTCCCCTGACTTCTATTGATCCTGACCGTGTAGTGGCTATTGGTGCTGCACTGCAGGCTGATGTGCTATCAGGTAATAATACCGGCAATAACCAGTTATTACTGGACGTCATACCTTTGTCATTAGGGCTTGAAACAATGGGCGGGCTGATGGAAAAGGTTATTCACCGCAATACCACCATTCCTGTGAGCCGTGCCCAGGAATTTACTACGGCAAAAGATGGCCAGACAGCCATGGTTGTGCATGTTTATCAGGGAGAACGGGAACTGGTGCAGGATAACCGCTCCCTGGCACGCTTTGAGTTGCACAATATCCCTCCTTTGCCAGCCGGTGCGGCGAAAATTCAAGTGACCTATCAGGTAGATGCTGACGGGATGCTCAATGTCTCTGCTAAAGAACTTTCTACAGGGGTAAGTAGCAGCGTTCAGGTTAAGCCTTCTTATGGTCTGGGCGATGAAGTGATTGCTGAAATGATTGAGTCATCGTTTACCCATGCAGGTGACGACCGCGATATGCGACGTTTACGTGAACAGGAAGTGGAAGCTGAGCGTATGTTGGAAGCTCTGTCCGTTGCACTGGAAAAAGACGGTAACACATTGTTGAGCATTGATGAAAAAGCGGCGTTGGAGACAGACTTGCAGCAATTGAAAACCATCCGTTATTCTGGAGATGCTGATGCTATAGCTCTTGAGATTGATCGTGTTGGGCGCACCAGCGAAGAATTTGCTGCCCGCCGGATGAATCAGGGGATTTTTCAGGCGCTGTCAGGCCAGCATATTAAAAATTTAGAGGATTCCTGAAATGCCCAAGATTGTTATTCTTCCTCACGAAGAGCTTTGTCCGGAGGGTGCGGTATTTGAAACAGAAACAGGTGTCACAGTACTTGATGTAGCATTGGCAAACGGCGTGGAAATTGAGCATGCCTGTGAAAAGTCCTGCGCCTGTACCACCTGTCATGTGGTGGTTCGAGAGGGCTTCGACAGTATGGAAGAGCCCGATGAGCTGGAAGAAGATCTGCTGGATAAAGCCTGGGGACTGGAACCTGAATCCCGCCTGAGCTGTCAGGCGGTGGTAGGGGATGAAGATCTTGTGGTAGAGATACCCAAGTATACGATTAATCAGGTATCAGAGCAGCATTAACCCACTTATTTATCAGAGGAAACGCCATGAGTCTCCGATGGGCGGATGTCTATGATATTGCCATTGAGTTGTCCGAAGCCCACCCGGATCAGAATCCGCTTTATGTCAATTTCGTGGATTTAAGGAACTGGGTACTGGCGTTGGAGGGGTTTGATGATGACCCCGACCGCTGTGGCGAGAAGACCCTTGAGGCTATTCAGATGGCCTGGATTGAAGAAAACAAATAACCGATTTGCGGGCTTTAGGCATAAATAATGGGCTGCCTTAAAAATCTGCCTGTATAGCGAGGGCTGTAATAAGCGGCGTTTTAAATTCATTTATCACGGTCCAGGCAGTATGGTGCTTAAGACGGACGTCCAGAAGGCTGCCAGACCTGACAGCGCCATCAACATGGTTTACAATACGTGCCAATTTTTGCAGGTCATACTGTGGCTGGCGTAGCTGATTTTCAGCGTTGATTTGCAAAGCTTATGCAGTGCATCCTGTTTGTGCAGACATGATTTTTACAATGGAGACCCTATTTATGACCATTGAACGTACACTGTCCATCATTAAACCCGATGCCGTTGCTAAAAACGTCATTGGTCAGATTTTCAGTCGTTTTGAACAAGCGAATCTGCAGATTATTGCTTCCCGTATGGTTCATCTGTCTCAGGAACAGGCAGAAGGTTTTTACGCTGAGCACCGTGAGCGCCCTTTTTTCAAAGACCTGGTGGCTTTCATGACGTCAGGCCCTGTGGTTGTTTCTGTGTTGGAAGGTGAAGGTGCTGTTTTGAAACACCGCAACCTGATGGGTGCGACTAATCCGAAAGAAGCAGAGGCGGGGACTATTCGTGCTGACTTTGCTGAAACCATTGATGAGAACGCAGTGCACGGTTCTGATTCTCTTGCGTCTGCTGAGCGTGAAGTGGCTTACTTCTTCGCGTCAGCTGCTATCTGCAAGCGCTCACGATAATTATTTGTGCCACAGGCTGCCAGTAAGTCTCTGGCGGCACTCTTTCGGCATACAGGTACAATTATGTCAGAAATCCCCCCCATCAACTTGCTTGGTCTCTCCCGTGAAGATATGGAAGGTTTCTTCCTGGCCATTGGCGAGAAAAAGTTTCGTGCTCACCAGGTGCTCAAATGGATACACCACAACGGTGTTGACACCTTTGATGATATGACCAATATCGGCAAGGCCCTGCGTGAAAAACTTAATGCAGTTGCCTGTATTACCGGGCCTGAAGTGGTTAGCAGGCAGTTTTCAGCTGATGGTACCTGTAAATGGGTAGTGCGCGTTGCCAGTGGCAGCTGTGTGGAAACGGTTTATATTCCCGAGGAAAAGCGTGGCACACTGTGTGTATCTTCTCAGGCAGGCTGTGCCCTTGATTGCAGTTTTTGCTCCACTGGTAAACAGGGCTTTAACTCCGATTTAACCGTGGCTGAAATTATTGGGCAGGTCTGGATTGCTGCACGCCAGTTCGGTAATGTGCCCGCGAAAATGGATCGCTCCATTACCAATGTGGTGATGATGGGGATGGGTGAACCCTTATTGAATTTTGACAATGTCGTTGATGCCATGAACCTGATGATGGACGACCTGGGGTATGGCTTATCCAAGCGTCGGGTGACGTTAAGTACCTCGGGTGTGGTCCCGGCATTGAGAAAGCTGGGGCAGGTCACCGATGTTTCTTTGGCTATTTCACTTCATGCACCGAATAATACCCTGCGTAGCCAGTTGGTGCCAATAAATAAAAAATACCCGCTGGAGATGCTACTGGATGCGACGCAGGAGTACATGAACGGGTTGTCTGACAACAAGCGTGTGGTCACCATTGAGTATATTTTGTTGGCCGGTGTGAATGACCAGCCGGTGCATGCAGAGGAAATAACTGTATTGCTCAAGGATATCCCCTGTAAAATCAACCTCATCCCCTTTAACCCCTTTCCGCATTCCGGTTACGAGCGCCCAAGTAATAATGCCGTGCGTCGTTTTCAGGAAAAACTGCAACGTTCGGGCTTTAATGTCACGGTCCGCAAGACCCGGGGTGATGATATTGATGCTGCCTGTGGTCAGTTGGTGGGGAGTGTGTATGACCGTACCCGCCGAAGTGCCCGTTATATTGCCGCCCGGCAACTGGACTCTGAGCCAGAGGTGCCGACAACAACTACAGCAGGAACCGCATAACTGTCTGATAGTGTTTGTAGTCTTTATCAGGCAGTCGTTTGATGAGGGATCGTATGAACAGGCAGCGTGCTATTAAAAACTATGCTATAGGAGGATGGCTGCTAGTATTCAGCCTGACAGGTTGTGTCAGCCACATTGGAAAAAATGTGAGTAACCAGCAGCAGGCCGTTGACAATTACATGAGTCTGGCACGGGGTTATTTACAGGAAGGGTATACTGAAAAGGCGATCAAGCCGTTGAAGCGGGCGCTGGAGATCAACCATCGCTCCGCCGATGCTTATGGTATGCTGGCGTTGACTTATCAAGTTCAGGGTGAAGACAAACTGGCGGACACTTTTTTTCGCAAGGCGCTGTCGTACGATGCCCGGGCGGCAGATGTACAGAATAATTACGGTGCTTTTCTGTTCAGTCAGGGGCGACTTGCAGATGCCTACAGGGAGTTTGCCCGGGCGGCTGAAAATATGGATTATGAAAAGCGCAGTCGAGCTTATGAGAATATGGGTATTGTTGCGTTAAAACAAGATAAATCTACGCTTGCAAAGCAACATTTTAAAAAGTCACTGAGATTGAACGGTAACCTTGTTCGGGCACACTTCGAATTAGCCGCATTATTACGCAATGAAGGGGAATACCGTTCGGCATGGTCGCATTATAAGGCGTTTACTCGACAGTCACGTCAAACCCCCCGAAGCTTGTGGTTGGGGATTCAGTTGGCTCGTATGAATGGTGACAGGGATGCTGCTGCCAGTTATGCGGTGCAGTTGGAGAGTCTTTACCCTGCATCGAGGGAGTTTAAAGCTTACCGGAGTTTAGTCAGGTATGAGTAGTGAGAATGGGTGTAATGGTGAAAATAACGAAAATGACGAAAATGACGAAAATGACAATGTTGGCTTCGCATCTCCCTGTGAGCAGCTATCCCTGGCCAGGCAGGCCAGAGGCCAAACAGTTGAGGACATTGCTACAGCGTTAAAAATTCCCGAATCTTATGTGCGAGCCTTGGAGCAGGGTGATTTTAATGTGTTACCCGGTAAAGCTTTTATACGGGGATATTTGAAAAACTATGCACGACAGGTCGGCATTGATGGTAACCTGTTGCTGAAAGCCCTGGCGCTGGATGTCAATATGGGTGTTGCCACAGACCCTATTCCCGAAATAGCGGCTCAGCCGATGCTTGAACGCCGTTCTTCCAGTGTCATTCGTTATACGGTCTCCTTTGTATCTGTGGTCGTTGTGGTCGCTGTGAGTTACTACTGGTGGAATAAAACCCACCAGGAGGAAAAAGCCCCTGTCGCTGTAGAACAACAGAACAGTCCCGCTGAGCTGGCCAAACCCGCATCAGATAGTTCGCTTTCTGCGTCGGAAAAACCGCTGGGTGAGGCTGGATCATCAGCCTATCAGGATACTCTTCTCAGTAAGGAGCTCTCTTCAGACTCTGATCTGAAGCCTATGACATTAGCGCCGGCAATATTGCTGTCGAACACAGCTGAGAAAGTCCAGGCAGAGGCTGAGAAAGTCCAGACAGAGAAAGCTGTTGTCACTCCAGCATTGGGCACAGCGGACCTGTATATCCGCTTTACTGCTGATTGCTGGATAGAGGTTCAGGATATGGGGGGTAATGTGCTGGCTACTGGCGTCAAAAAAGCAGGGGCAGTATTGGATATATCCGTGCCTTCTGAGGTCAGTCTGCGCCTTGGCAATGTGCCTGGCGTAGAAGCGATTTCCTTTGGGGGACGCAAGGTTGACATACCCTCAGGCATAGCAGATCAAAAAGTGGCCAGTTTAACGCTGACCTCTACCACATGATTAAGACTCTGTTGACATAAGGCTGTAAACTCAGCAAAAGCCAGATTTGCTATGGTCAGGTGCGGTTATGAAAATACACTGGCGTCTTTTAAGTGACCGCAACGACCTCCACAGTAGCTTGAACTTTTGTCCTTCGAGTGACAAGGAAAGCAGCGTTGTGGTGTTTGCCTGTCTTAGCAGGAATAACGGACTGTTGGTGTTTTCTGAAATGCACCTGTTTTATGTCAACAGAGCCTAATGCAATGGTTTTATAGCTGTTTGTCGCAGACCTCGGTAGCAGTCCGATTTTTAAGACAGCCCCTTAAAAGCTGTTCATAATTTTCTTAACAAGAATCCCAAGAAGGTTAAATACGTAAATTGAAGACTTGTGTTCAGTTTACGCTTAGTCTTTTTTATAAACGTCGAAACTCTTCTATACAGAAAAATGAACGCTCTACTACCCAACGCTGCTGAATAACTGCAAAAGTATGAAGCTCACTCCTTTTTGCTACCTGAACAGAGGCACCAATTATTTCATCGGTGGCATTGGCGAAAGGTTCGCCGATATAACCGCCATGGTCATGAATCAGATGCCTTGATCGCGTATACTTAACAGATCGGCTTTACTGGTATGCTACCCGTTTTTCCTATGGCAGTCATTAACGTTTCATGTGTTCACTATGATACCGCAGATGGCGTTGTGAAAAACGGTAAAGCACCTTCAGGCATACAACGCTTCCCTGTGTAGAAGCTGTAAGCAAAGCTTCCAGCTTGAGTTTGTTGACAACGCCAATAAGCCCGGTACTCACGAACTCACGTTGAATATGGCGATGAATGGTT
The DNA here is from genome assembly GCA_965232215.1 of Endozoicomonadaceae bacterium. Lineage (GTDB taxonomy): Bacteria > Pseudomonadota > Gammaproteobacteria > Pseudomonadales > Endozoicomonadaceae > Endonucleibacter. Next base: position 1,183,212 of record CBDDPF010000013.1, on the reverse strand, counting down.
CTGGTGTTGGAGATACAGGCCGTGTCCTGGTGAGTGAGTCCAACAACAGTCATCAACCACTAAAAAAAACTTTCCCTGCCACGGGTAACATCAGTGCCTTTCGACAATGAGGTGTGGGTTCTCCTTTGCCAGATGGATGAACAGTGGTCGTATGTTGGTAACAAACAGAACCAGCGCTGGCTATTCTATGCGTGAGATCCTCGCTACAAACTCGCTACAAAGCTACAAAGCTACAAAAAGTTCATTGCACACGTCTTTGGTCGTCTAAAAAAGGAAACGTTGAATAAGCTGATAAAGTTAATCAAACCCTACATATTCAGTTTTTACTGCACAGATACCTGGAAGCCATACAGCGTAGAACTTCCAGCAGATATCCATGTTGTTAGCAAGAAGCTGACGCAAAGTATCGAGAGGACTAACCTGACACTTCGCACCCGCCTGAAGCGGTTAACCCGTAAAACCATTGGCTATTCTCCCTTGGAAAAACTGCATGACAAGGTCATTGGGGAGTTTATCTCAAGAATGTGGTATCAACCTCTTTGAAACATGACCGTTTTTCGGGATAAACTAATTGTCCGCAGTATTGATTGTATGGATGTGATATAATTTTTCCCCACATAGCAAAATATCGTCTAGAGAGCAGTGTGTTTAATTAGAGGAAAGTGGTGATCCATATGAAAGAAGAAAATATATACTTAAGAAAAATCAGTGAGAAAGTGCCTTTTTTTCCAGAAACAGTCCATTTGGCAAAATTAGAAGAGGGAAATCTGATTGATTTACAGCCATCTGAAAGTATGACTATTAGTGATCACCAACCATTTTTTGTACAAACGAAATATCTAAACGTAGGTATTTTTAATATACAGAATCCAGGATCACCAGTATCCCCTATGCTGTCTCCAGTTGGTAGAAACGGTTTATATAAATTGTACTACAAACAGGATATGGAAATACAAATGAAGATGATCGCACAATATATTGTTAATATGTTTCTACATGAGCAATTATCGGCTTTAATGCTTCAGGAAGTACCTGATCCCAATAAAAATACTTATAATTTTGACGTTTTATATATGGAGCTAAAAAGATTATCAGAGGCACATGATGTATCCCTCGATCTTAATTCTTTCAGAAGTGTATATCGTTCTACTCGAAAAAATAAAGATCAAAGTCATAAGTTCGGTTGTACAGTGTTAGTTAATAAGAAATTCTTATGTGTTGATGTTAATAGTGTGAAGTCAATATGTGGCAAGTTAAACGAAAGGGTTTTCATTTGTAGAGTTGAGGATAATAGTGGCCGTGACTTTTTCCTGACTAATATACATGGTAATTATGTCGATTCGATTGACTTGGCTGATTACATAGTTGAGGTAGTTAATGGAGATAAAATAGGTAACAACATATTAGGTGGAGATCTGAATATTCCTATCACAAGCGAAAAAGCAATTGAAAAAATACGTGCTGTTAAAAGTGGTGCTTGTATTTTGTTGCCGTCAAAGAATCAGCACATTCCAGAATCGAAAAATACATTAGATGGTATTTTTGTATCACAAGATGCTTTTCCGGTGTATTTAAGGAAACAATTTTTTTTATTGAACGGGGTGTCCGGGGGTTGGTAGAAAATAGCACTATGTCTCTGTTCATAATGATTTTGGATGTTGAGCCAGTCGCTCAGCTAAAGCCTTTTTGGTATCCATAATCTAACTGCCTTTTTGCCTGGCCTGCGAGAGTTAGCAGTATAATCACGGGGGGACACTTTTAATTACACCCACAAATTACGGTCATGAATCAGATACGTTGAGCGCGTATACTCAATAGAGCAGCTTTACTGGTATCCTGCCGGTTTTTCCTATGGCAGTCATTAACGTTTCATGTGTTCACTGTGATGCCGCAGATGGCGTTGTGAAAAACGGTAAAGCACCTTCAGTCATACAACGCTACCTGTGTAGAAGCTGTAAGCAAAGCTTCCAGCTTGAGTTTGTTGACAACGTTAATAAGCCCGGTACTCACGAACGCATAGTGAATATGGCGATGAATGGTTCTGGTGTTCGAGATACAGGCCGTATCCTGGGGGGGTAAGTCCAACAACAGTCATCGGCCACTTAAAAAAACTTTCCCCGCCACAGGTAAGATCAGTGCCTTTCGACAATGAGGAGCGGGTTCTCCTTTGCCAGATGGATGAACAGTGATTGTATGTTGGCAACAAACAGAATCAGTGCTGCCTATTCTATGCGTGGAAACTTCGCTATAAAAAGGTCAGTGCACACGTCTTTGGTCGTCGAACAAAGGAAACATTGAACCTGAATTCCTCAGTTGAAATCACTGCCTCCGCTGAAAGCCTTACGCAAGTTGACTTATAACTATTTACTACAGTCACCTAAAAGAGGTGATATAAAAAAACGCAAGCACCACTGGTGTAAGGTAAAGAAGCAATTTATGAAATTCAACTGCGGAATTTAGGTTGAATAAGCTGATAAAGTTAGTCAAACCCTACACGTTCAGGTTTTACTGCACAGATAACTGGTAGCCCTATAGCTCACAACTTCCAGCAGATATCCATGTTGTTAGCAAGAAGCTCACGCAAAGTATCAAGAGGACTAACATGACACTTCGCACCCGCCTGAAGCGGTTAGCCCGTAAAACCATTGGCTATTTTCCCTTAGAAGAATTGCATGACAAGGTCATCGGGGAGTTTATCTCAAGAATGTGGTATCAACCTCTTTGAAACATGACCAATCACCAGGCTATCCTGAGCACTGAACTATGAAACAGAAAACCGTAAACGCCAAATAAACCCACGTCCTTCAGAATCAAAAAACCGTTTGAAATAATTAGCCTCCCCATATAAGGAGGCTAATATGGCAAAGAAATTACCCGCAGACAGTGAATGGCTGGAGCATGTTCAGTCATGGCGGGATTCAGGTTTGACTCAGAGTGCGTGGTGCCAGCAGCACGGTATAAGGGTATCCAAATTCGGATACTGGAAGCGTAAACTCGACACAACCCCCAGCGTAAAAGCGACCCCGAACAACTCTGGCTTTGTTCAGGTAACACCCCAACCAGAACCTGATGCGTTTTCTCAAATAACACCACTCTCCATCACCCTGCCCAGTGGTGTAACAGTGTCCGGTATTGATGACAGTAACCTGTCACTTTGTGAGCAGCTGGTGAGGGAAATGCTATGAACACCCCGGTTATGCGACCGTCAGCGGTATTATCAAAGGTGTTTCTCTACCGGGAGCCAATTGACTTTCGCAAGTCATTTCGTGGGCTTGCTGTGTTGGTTGAACAAGAGCTGGGGCATAACCCCTTTGACGGCTACTTATATGCGTTTACCAACCGGCAGCGTAATAAAATCAAGTGCCTGTTCTGGGAGGATAATGGTTTTGTGCTTTATTACAAGAGCCTGTCTGAGGACAAATTCCACTGGCCCAAACCGGATGAAGAGCTGGTTACCTTAACCGGGCAACAATTAAACTGGCTGCTGGACGGCTACAATCTCAACGCCATGCAACCCCATAAAAAAAGGCATTATGAGAGCTGTTTTTAGTCCTGTTTTTCAGGATGTTATGGTAAAATAGCGACCATGAAATCGACCGCCGACACTCTGATTTTTCAGCCGAAATCCGCACTGGGTTTGCCCTTTCATCAGGCTGAGACAACCCCTGAAATGGTCGCCTTGTTTGAGGCGATCCATTCGCAGGAAAGTGTCACTCTTGAAAAAGAAAATGCCCTTCTTGAAAAAGACGACATTATTCAAAAGAAGTCAGAGATTATCGATTCTCAAAAAAAACGCATTGCGCAACTGGAAGAGTACCTGAGGCTCTCCCGATCCCGCCTGTACGGAAGAAGCACTGAAAAAAATAACAGCCAGAGCGATATTTTCAATGAGGTGGAGCTGGAAGGCTGTACCGGAGAGCAAGACGAAGCTAAAGATCAGCCAGAGCAAGAGCTTCCAAAACCACGTAAAAAGAAAACAGGGCGCAAGCCATTTTCAGAGTCTCTGCCCAGAGTGCAGGAACGCTCTGAACTCAGTGAAGAAGAAAAAACCGGAGCCATTGATACCTTCTTTGTCAAAGTTCGTGAAGAGCTTGATATCGTACCAGCCAGGGTTCAGGTGAAAGAAATTCTGCAAGAGAAAGCAGTCTTTCCGGAAGTCGATGAGCATGGACAGGAGAAGCGGGTCATTAAAGTTGCAGAGCTGCCAAAACACCCACTGCCCAAATCTTCACTCTCTGTTTGCACACTGGCCTGGATCATTGTCTCCAAGTACTGCGACGCACTGCCTTTGTACAGGCAAGAGAATATCCTCAAGCGATACGGTGGCTCTGTCACCCGGACGACGATGGCCAACTCTTTGATTCGGCTTTCTACAGAACTGCGGCCACTCATCAATTTGATGAGAGATCATCAAAAAACCGGTTCGGTGATCCATGCTGACGAAACCCGAATTCAGGTAATCAAGGAAACCAGTAAGTCCATCAACTCTGACAAATATATGTGGGTCAGCCTTGGTGGGCCACCCGGACAAACATCGGTAGTGTTTGAATACGATCCCTCAAGAGGCAAGGAGGTTCCCCTGCGTCTGTTCGAAGGGTTCAGCGGTTACCTGCAAACTGACGGGTATGCCAGTTACGACGCTGTATGCAAACAAGAAGGCATCACCCAGGTGGGTTGCTTCGACCACGTTCGCAGGAAATTTCTGGATGCCAGAAAGGGCGAAGCCAAACCGGGCAAAAAGGTGAAAAACACCCGCGTTAGCAAGGCGAATGTCGCTTTAGGCAAAATCGGTAAGCTTTACGCCATTGAGAAAGAAATAAGAGATCTTCCTCCATCAGAAAAAGCCATCCTGCGTCAGCAAAAGAGTAAGCCGCTACTGGACGACTTTCATGTATGGCTGGAGAAAAACATAACCAAGCTAGACCCGGGCAGCCTGTCACGCCAAGCCATGAGCTATGCATTGAACCAATGGCCAAAACTGGTCGTTTACTGTGACAACGGCCACTTGGACATCAGTAATGCCGCAGCGGAAAACACTATCCGTCCCTTCGCTATTGGCCGTAAGAATTGGATGTTTGCAGACACGCCAAAAGGGGCGCAAGCCAGTGCCATTTTCTACAGCCTGATTGAAAGCGCAAAGGTGAATGGCTTGGAGCCTTTCGATTACCTGAACCATATTTTAAAAGAGCTGCCTTACGCTGATACCGTTGAGAAACTGGAACAGCTTCTTCCCTGGAATGTTAAGGCAGGCAAAGAATAAGAAATCTTGGGGATAGCAGCCAGTACGCTGGTTTATTTGGCGCTTACAGAAAACCTGTGTTAGGTGACTAACGGGAATCCAGCGGTCCAGCTGGGTGAGGATGTCAATGTACGACCTTATGCTGAAAGGAAAACGGCCTAACTTTTAAAATGAAAATAGCCTTTTATTCTGCCTTCTTCCTTCAGCCGGTCTATTTTTATCTTCTGCACGATAATTTGATATTTGTTTTCCAGAACTAAAATCCATGTCAGTACTTTTTGATAGGCCGCATCATCAAGCCATACGCCTACCCCTTTTTTGTCAGGCTGTATACGATAGATGGTTATACCCGTTTGTCGTGCCGTATTGGTCACCAACGTGGAGACATCCTTGCTGCTGACAGAGGCTATTTTTCTTTCCGCTAACTGGATTTTATCAGTGTTCCTCTGAAGCCATTCCATCGTCTCTATCTGCTTGCGATAAACTGTCATTTGGTGATCAGACCACCGAGTCAGGGGTTCCCAAACTATCAAATAAAAAATGGCAACCAGTAAGAAAACACCTAGCCCAACTAATAGACTACGATCCCTGTAAGGCAGATGATCATAATGTGCTTTGATCATTTGAAAAACTGAGTGCCGGGTAATACGCGTTAGAATTTTCATCATTATAATCACTTGGTAACAGTGACTCGAGCAGTCACACCCACTTTCTCCTGGCTTGCTGTATCAAGCTGCGTCTTTAACCCTTGCTCTTTCAACGCTGCCAGCATTTTGTTTACCACATCTAAATTTGGTGCCTGAAACTCCACCAGAAGATGGCCTGAATCAGTGTTAAAGTCCATGCTTTTCGATTCTACTGTATTTATACCTTGCGCTAAAGCCACGCTGGAAAATCTTTGCAACAGCGGCAAAAAGGTATTATCTTTATTTGTTAGCCGTTTCCCGCTATTTTTTAATCTATTTTCCAGCCAGTTTTGGATATCAAAGGAAATTCTATCCTTTGCTTTAGCCTCTTTTACCTGCCTGTCATTGGGATATAACTTAAGGTAATAGTCGGCATTACTATGCCATAAACTGTTGGCCTCTCCACCAAAATAGAGACCTTTACCAACGAGTAACCCCAAATTGATGATAATCCCTGAAAAAAAGATGATAATCAAAGATCGCCACTGTTTTATAAGGCGATTCGCTCTTTTTGGGCATTGATATTGCTTTTGTCTAAGATTAATCAATGGGGTTGAAGGTATTGTTTCTACTTTAAAAAAGTGAGTGGCATAAAAATCAAATTCGCTTCCAGCATAGTGCTCTTCTTTAAACAACCAGCCTTTATCTGTTAACCAGTCAACAAGAGCCTCACGCTGCATTTCTGCCTTTTCAGACAACCCTTCAGGGACAATCAGCTGGATTGATGCAATACGCTGACCTTCATTATCCTCATCTACCGTCTGAGCATCTTCAGTGTTCAATTGTTCTGCCCGTTGTGTCAGCACAAAAGGCACTGCGTCATAAGCAAGTGGTATCGGGGCATGGCCCGGCATGGCCAGCGTCACACCCGATTCATCGAGCATGATAACCGCCGTTTGTGGGACTGTTTCAATAATCCGGCTCTCTGAATAAAAGTCATCGGGGGAAATATGTTCTGCTTCAAACAATGCGAGTAGTTTTTTAATCTTCTCGTGCGCAATGGCTGTTATTGAAACCTTATTGCCTTTCTGTGCAAGTACGTAACAGATATGCAATGACTCAATATTACTGGCTACCTCTTCTTCGATAAGAAAAGGTAATGCAGTGTGAATGTGTTTTTTCTGGCCGCTATTAATGGTCAAATCACGATTGAGTGTCCATCTGGCTGGCAAAAGGAGAATAACACGATCAGGAAAAGTGGTATTATCTGCTGATGTTATTTTGGAATTATACTGTTCATACCACAGAGAATACAGTTGATGAACAGGTGAAACCTGCATTTCTCCTGCAGGTTCCTCATTATTAATAAAAATGCCCCACTGAACCAGCGTGTCTCTGTCCATCTCTGAAACAGAGGATGGTACCCGAACCAACAAGCATTTTTTCATTAGCAATCCTCAGGATTCTTTTTCAAAGGCTGCCCAATAACGATTAGGCCCTATTTCTCGTGCCAATACCTGCACACTGCCTTCACTGTTTCTGAATAAACGTGTTTTTAAATAAAATACGGTATCGCGATAGAGTGCTGTTACATAAACGGTAAAATAATGGCTCGAAAAACTCAGAGGTGCATTTCTTAGTTCGTTCATTTTATCTTTCAGGTCAATAATATTGCTTAAGTCTTCAAGTTTTGCAAACCCCTCTTTTCCACGTGCTGCAATAATGTTGGCTGCATCACTAGCTGTCAGCTTATCTGAAATGGACATAATGATTTCCGGCAGTGCTGTATTGATATTAATTTTTGATGATTGGGGCAAGACAGTGACCAGTGGTGCCAGCTTTTCAAAACTCTCTTCATCGATTCCCTGTACCAACCTTAGCTCAGAGATAGATGCCATATCAATATTTCCTGCACGGCGAGGGGGAGTCAGCACCAGATAGATATTATCAGCTGCAGCACCTTTTGAAGAATCAGGCGCACTCCCCAGCCAGGTCTGAAGATGATTCGCCAGTTCGGTATCTATCGATAACTGTGATAAAAGATTTTTAAACATGTTCAGATTTTTTTTACCATTATCACTTTCTACCCTAAGCCAGTTAAGGTTAAAAAGGCTTTGCTCATCAATCACAACAATATCAATTTGCCCCTGATCCACTGCGTAAGGAACGGTCTTGACATTCCATGCTTCTTTTTTATGATCTACCTGTCTTTTTTTCTGTTTATCACTTTGGAAGTCTGCTTCCAGCAATAACGCCACGTATTGCTCAGCCCCTAGTGCATAATGCTTTGCTTGGGTTCTTTCCAGCAGCCGGGCATTTTTTTCCGTATGCAGCATCAAACTAGTGACAATTTGACTGGCCATGACGGCAATAATTGAAAAAATAATGAGCATGTATAATAGTGCAACCCCCTTCTGTTGAGGATATTGTAAATAAGTCTTCTTGCTCTGCACTATTCTCCCTCCCATATATCAGGGTTATTATTATTTTCTTCATCTTCATCTTCATCTTTATATTTATCTTTATCTTTATCTTTATCAGCATTATCCTCAGCTTTATAGGTTGCTAATGGCAACGTCGTTGTTATCTGACCATAAATGGCATGTTGTAATGACACCTCAATCGCTCTGGGCAAACTGTCATAATGTTTATCGTCGTTGGTACTTTTATCCACTTTCGTGTCTTTGCCTTTGCCTGCTTTGACCTCTTTATGAGGGGGCCATGAAGGTAACCACCGGTACTTGTCATCCATGTACTGTATCCGTAACTCCAGCACCTCAGTCAGTAACACTTGTCTGATTAGAATAGGGTCTGGTGCTCGGTCTAACACAGGCCAGTAATAACGAATCAGCTCATTATCTTCAAGGGCATAAGCAACACGCTGTAAATTACTGCGGGTAGAACGCAGCGGGTTTTTCCAACCTGACCGTGTAAATTCCAGCATAAACCCATTCTTTGATGGCCCAAACAACGCCGGTTCTTTATCACTAAACTCATTTCTGATGGAGCGATTAATCACTTGAAAAAGGTCTTTTTCAATGGTCATTTTAGCGCGCTGCATATCATCAAGATCATCCAGCAAACCATCTGTGACTTGCTGTCCTTGTGTCACCGTATTCATCAATTTGTACGCTGCAGTGCTGATCAATGCAAAAATCACTATTGCAATCATCAACTCAATCAGGGTGAACCCTTTAGAGCGCTTCATTTTTTCACCCTGCGCACATAGCCTCTCAAAGTGTAAAGAGACGCATCATTATCACGAGGGCGAACAATGCCTGGGTAGACATCAATCGTTATTTGCCGAAGTCCATCTACCTTCTCCCCCAAAACCGTTTCCCTGATAAACCAGTCATAACCGGCATAACGCCTTGCAAAGCTTCGCATTCCCTTTTCTGGCCACCGTTGTTCCACATAGAATGTATTGAGTTCCTGATCGGCAATCTGGGCGGCAAATACCTTTTCCTGCATATACCGGGTATGCTTTATGCTGTTACCATCTGATAACACCAACATTGTCGCTGCCGCTGCAAAAATGGCAAGGGCGACCATCACCTCAATGAGTGTAAACCCCTCATCATTCGTGAAAGATTTCAACATTGGACAACCCGTCTGTCTGTAGGTACAGGGTTTCTTTGGGATCTTTTTCCGGCACCAGAGCAAGACTGAAAGGCGTGATTTCCTGATCAGCGAAGATGACAATGGAGGGGCGATTTGCGCGTTGCCTGCTAACAGCGACCTGTTCTTCCTCATCGGTCTCCAGATCCAGAAAATAACCGTGCGGTAGCTGATAGGGCTGGTAGGGTTTTTCTGCCAGCCGTTCCCAGTGCCTGCGCCCCACTCCTACCGGAAGCATCCACCACTCATATTGCCCCTTATCACTGATGGAAAAACCAAATTCTGTATTTTCCAGCAGAGCTTTATCTCGAATCTGAGAAAACAGTATTTTCAACCTAACCGCCTCTTCTTTGGTCGTTTTATGCACACTGTTTGTCATGGGAGATAACAGGGTAATACCTAGAAGAACACCAATAATCAACAGAACGACAAGGAGTTCAACCAGTGTAAAGCCCTGCTGTTCTGATTTCATTGAGGCTCCCAGTTACCAATGGTGCCCTGCGAATCGTTCCCGCCTTCATGCCCCTGTGCACCAAGGGAATAAACATCATACTTCCCATGATTACCTGGCTGGACATACAGATAGGAATTTCCCCAAGGGTCAACAGGCTTTTTTTTCAAGTAGCCATCGGGATTCCAGTTCCTCGGCTCCGGACTCATGCTCGGTTTTTTTACCAGTGCTCCGAGTCCCTGGTCTGTAGAGGGATAAAAGCCATTATCTAACCGATACAATTCCAGAGCCTGAGAAATGGTCTCTATATCAGATCGTGCTACTGTAATTTTGGCCTGATCAGGACGGCTTAAAATTTTGGGAAGAACCATTGCTGCCAGTATCCCCAAGATGACAACGACCACCATGATCTCAATCAGGGTAAAGCCTTTATGTTTATGCAATATCATCATATCTCCCCATGGTCTCTTTTTTATCAAATAGCTCAGTGTCAAAGCCCCCACCAGAGCGTTAGCCTGGTGGAGCAAGCAACCACAGGCAGTGCAAAGTTTTGCCTCGAAAGTTGTGTTGCTCAGGTGGTGTTCACTCGCCACCTAAAGCATGTGGAGCAAAGCGACATCCTTGACATCCTTGACATCCTTGACATCCTTGACATCTTTATTGGCTATAAAAAACGGCTGTCAGAAACTTCATTACGTGTACCATAAATACTCAGTTCAATAATTGGTTCATATTCAAAATAGGTAACAGTATAGCCAGCACAATGACCATCACAACGCCACCCATAACAACCAGCATCAACGGCTCAAAAAGCCCTAGTGTTATAGCGATCCGTCCATCAAGCTCTTGCTGCTGGTTTTGTGCTGTTTTTTCTAACATCTGATCTAACTCACCCGTCGCTTCACCACTGGCAATCATATGCAACATCAAGGGAGGAAAATAGCCGGTTTCCGTCAACGAGTGGTTTAGACTGGTGCCCTCACTGACACGTTTGGCTACTTTAACAACGGCCGCCCTTATCGCCTCGTTACTGAGTACCTGGCCTGCTATCATCAATGCCTCAACAAGAGAGACACCACTACGTGTTAAAATACTCAGGGTACTGGCAAAGCGTGCTGTATTCATTGTGCGGCTGAAGCGCCCTAAAACCGGAAGTTTTAATATATATTCATGCCAAAGCAAACGTATGGCTGGACGACGTAATGCATACTTAACCCCTGCTGCACCGATAAGAACAAGACTAAAAATAACTGGCCACCAGCGTTGAAAACCTTCACTGGCACTAATAAGAAGAGTAGTAATAAGCGGTAATTCCTGCCCTGTATCGGCAAATACTTTTACAACATCTGGAACAACGTAACCCAGTAAAAAACAAACAATACCAAGTGCCGCTACTATTAGAATTACTGGGTACAGTAGTGCCTGTTTAACTTTTTGGGCCGACTGCATTCGGGATTCGGTATAATCAGCTAAACGATTCAGTACCTTATCAAGATATCCGGCATGTTCTCCGGCAGCGACCGTGGCTCGGAACATTGAAGGAAATGCCTGAGGAAAAGCCTCCAGGCTCTGGGCCAATGTAAAGCCTTCCATGACCCTTGATCGAATGGCGATTAACATATTTTTGATTCGCCGTTTTTCCTGCTGTGCAGCAACCCCCCGCAAGGCCTCTTCAACAGGCATTGCCGCCTGGATTAGTGTTGCCAGCTGGCGGGTAATTGTTGCTAGTTCAACGGCTGAAATGCCTCGCTTAAACAGCGACCAACTAATAGATGCAGCCTTTTGCTCTTTGACCGGAAATACGGATAAAGGGGTCCAGGACTTATCACGCAACTGCTGCCTGATCAGACGACTGCTATCTGCTTCCAACGTGCCTTTATGCTGCTTGCCCTGAGGATCCAGGGCAACATACTCAAATGCCGCCATGACTTACCTCGCTTGCATCAGTCATTCTGTGTCACACGCAGCACTTCTTCCAGTGTCGTTAACCCTGAAAGTACTTTTTCCATGCCATCATCACGAATACCCCGGGAAGACTCCCTTACATAATCCGTAATTGTCTGCTCTCCTTCCCCAGAGTGAATCATTCGCCGGATTTTCTCGTCCACATATACCACTTCATAAATCCCCAGACGCCCACGGTACCCGCTAAAGTTGCAGTACTTACAGCCTTTTGCATGATAAATTGCCGTCGATGGTGAGTGGCTCACACCAAGCTGCAGGCACTCCGCCTCATCAGGTGAGTAAGCTTCTTTACAATGTTCACAAAGCAAACGCACCAGGCGTTGGGCAACAACCCCCAACAAACTGGAAGCCAGAAGAAAAGGTTCAACCCCCATATCCTCTAACCTCACTAATGCTCCCACGGCAGTATTTGTGTGCAAGGTGGAAAGCACCAAATGCCCTGTTAAACTGGCCTGCACCGCAATTTCAGCAGTTTCTCTGTCCCGGATTTCACCCACCATAACCACATCCGGGTCTTGCCGAAGAATAGCCCTCAGCCCCCTGGCAAAGGTCATATCAACCTTGGTATTTACCTGCGTCTGACCAATTCCCTCGAGGTTATACTCAATAGGATCTTCCACGGTTAAAATATTCCGGCACTTGTCATTCAGTGCCGTAAGGCAGGCATAAAGTGATGTTGTTTTACCCGAACCCGTCGGGCCTGTGACCAGAATAATGCCATAAGGTTTACGCAGTAATTGTTCAATTCCCGTTTTATCTGTCGAGGCCATTCCAAGGTGTTGTAACTCCAGCCGACCAGACGCTTTATCCAAAAGGCGCAACACCACCCGCTCACCATTACTGGATGGGAGGGTTGATACCCGGACATCTACCTCCTTGCCGGCAACTTTAAGGGATATCCTTCCATCTTGCGGAATGCGTTTTTCAGCAATATCCAACCTTGCCATGACTTTTATTCGTGAAACCAGCAAAGTGGCCAACATACGCTGTAATTTCAGAACTTCCCTGAGAATACCGTCAACGCGAATACGTACGACCAGATGGTTCTCAAATGTTTCAATATGAATATCTGACGCACCTTCTTTTACCCCTTCTGTCAACAAGGCATTAATCAGCCGGATCACCGGTGCGTCATCACTTTGTTCCAGCAGATCTTCAGTGACAGGCACGGCATCGGCAATACTATCAAGATCAAGACCATCACTAAGGCCAACAGCATCCTGCAGCACATCCGAGTTGTCTCCGTGATAACACTGGGAAACCAAATCATTAAAGGACTCACCACTCACTTGCTGGTACGTTAAAGGCCGTCCGACAAATCGTTCTATTTCAGCCAGTATCTCTGCTGACGGTAAGTGATGAAATGATACCTTCAGCCCTGAAATTCCCTGGCTGACAATAACACCATGACGCTTGGCAAAAGAAAAAGGCAGCTTTTGTGCTAACTCTCCCTCACCTGCTTCAGCCAAAGCAGTTTTTTCAGTTTGTTGCATTTGACTACTGACAAGACTCGTCAAGGTAATCTCCTATTCGTAAAATAAAAATTCTATTTCAACCATAAATTTATTATTAGTTTAAGTTATAAAAAAATATATCTATATCTAAAAGAAATACTCCATGATCATTAAGCTACAAATATATCATACAAACCCTAGGTTTTTTTTCGTAAAAATCAACCAATCATCTTTAAAAAATCAGCTTCTTATGCTTTATTTGCAATAAACAATAAGCCCTTAACAATTGATAGAATCTAAAGGCCAAGAGTTTTATATGAATCCTGAATCAGTTAATGCCTATATGCAGTGGGGCTTAAGACATTACCGACAACTCATCACCGTTATTTCACTAATGACTCTCACTGTTCTTACCCTTCAGCAATCTTATGACATATATTCAGAATCAGCTTATAAAAAAAAATTAATAGAACAAAATAATATATTTAATGCAAGTACTGCCAATGATGATAAACCGTTGGCAAAATTAAGCGACTTTGAACTATTGTTTGGTAGCAGTCAGAGAAAGGATATACAAAATACACTCTCAGATATTCCTAAAACTCAGTTGAATTTATCGTTACATGGTGCCCTTGGAAATGTAAAAGGAAGTGTAAAAAGAGACGCTTATGCAAAAGGCAGCGCGATTATTCAAAGCAATAACACGGAAAAAGTATATGAGGTGGGTGACAGACTCCCTGGTGGTGCTACCTTATCAGAAGTCCATTCTACTTATGTGGTCATCAATCGAGACGGGCATCTTGAAAAACTGGCCTTTCCCAAACCCGGTCATACTGCTTCAGGGATCAATCCTGTCATGCCTTCTCGCGGACCTTCCCACACTTCAGTTAATGCTGACTATACTCTGCCCTCAGGCAGCAATTCTCTGGAGGGACAGATGAAAAAACTCAAAGACCAACTACAGAAAGTCGAATAGTGATGCTTACGAAACAATTAGAATTTTCAATTTACAGTGGTTTGATAATGATAATTAAATATTATAAGTATCAGTATTTTAAAAGTTTATTGTCATATTTGCTTGTTTTATTCATTTGTTCGAATCTTCAGGCCAAAGAAACCGCTGTGCATCAGAAACCACCGGCGCCAACAGCACCTGTAGCGGACACTAAACCGTCTTCAAAAAAAACGGAGCAGCGCTGGACATTGAATCAGCAAAATGCAGATATTCGTGAATTTATTGCACAAATAGCCAAAATCACCCAGGAAACTTTCGTTATTGATCCGAGAATAAAAGGGGGCAACTCTGTTACCGTAATTTCAACACATCCTCTAACTCGTGACCAGGTCTATGATGTTTTTCTGGAAGTGCTAACAGCGAATGGGTTCACTGTGATACCAAAAGGCAACATTATGAATGTTGTGCCAAGCACGATAGCGAAAACAGCTGGCCAGGAAGTTCAAAAACCCAACAATGCCATTATAACCACACGGGTGATTCAACTTCATAGTGTCTCTGCCATCGAGGTAATCCCTATTATCAGGCCATTAATCGCCCAGTACGGACACGCTGCAGCTTCAGCCTCCAGTAACTGTGTGATTGTGAGTGACCTGGCGGACAATGTCGACCGAATTACCAAACTGCTAAAAGAGCTTGATGATGCCAGCAATAACGATTACGAGGTTATACAACTTAATCATGCCTGGGTGGGCGACGTTGCAAAAATCATTCAGGATACATTGATTGCCGGGAAAGGACAGCTCCCCAGCGGCCTGCAAGCCATAGCAGATGAGGGTAGCAACCGCCTGATTGTAAAAGGTCCTGCCAGCAAGCGTTTGCGCGTAAGAAAGCTGGTAGCCACTCTGGACAGAGAAGGGTTACGTAAATCAACCACAAAAGTGATGTTTTTAAGTTATGGCGACGCCAAGAATTTAGCTGACATTCTAACGGAAGCTTCAGGCACTATTCAGGACACACAAGCAAAAAAAGGAGGCAGTTCCCCCACCCCACAACCATCACCCTCTTCAAGGGGCCTATCAAGAAATCTGGCGCCTTCTGCCAGTGACAGCAAAAGCAAGCTACCAAAAAATGTATTTGTGAAAGCTGATGAATCACAAAATGCCCTGGTTATGATCGCTGACCCGGATACATTACAGGCTATGGAAAAGATTGTTCGACAACTTGACAGGCCAAGGGCCCAGGTTTTGCTGGAAGCCGCAATCGTAGAGGTGGGAGGGAATATTAATGATGCTCTTGGGATTCAGTGGGGCATTGATGGCAGGAATACTATCCCTAAACGCGCTGAGACCGGTGGTGGGGAACTCAGTGGTGTAACAGGTAACCTGTATGAAAACGCCTCTATCACGCTAGGCAGTATTGCCCTGCGGGCGCCTAATTTTGGTGTATTAGTCCATGCTCTTAGTGCGAAGTCCAACAATAATATTCTGTCAACACCCAGTCTGCTAACGCTGGATAACCAGGAAGCTGAATTTCTGGTGGGTAAAAATGTGCCTATAAAGACAGGTTCCTATCAAACATCCAGCCAAAGTGACCCCAAAAATCCTTTTACCACCACCGAGCGTAAGGATGTTGGTATTAAATTAAAAATCACCCCGCATTTAAGTGAAGGTAACAGCCTCCGCCTGGAGCTTGAACAGGAAGTGTCTTCTGTTGATACCAGTGCGATGACAAAATCGCTGACAGATGACTTGATCCTGAATACACGCTCATTAAAAACAGCCGTCATTGTTGATGATGGTCAAACTATTGTTATCGGTGGACTTATCGAAGATACCCGGACAATTACAAGAAACAAGGTTCCTTTACTGGGAGATATCCCGCTGCTTGGTAATCTATTTCACTATGACTCTTATGGTTCAGATAAACGTAACCTTATGTTGTTTATTCGCCCAACAATCATGAGAAATTCCGAAACCCTGGTAAAAGCCACCGAAGATCGCTATACAAAACTGAAGCTTATACAAAAAAATGATAAAGAGACGCCTGCTAGCAGCTTTCCTGAAAAAACGGACAGCCTGTTTGATGCCAACTTTATTGATATGCGAAAAGCCGGTAATAGAGTTCCATGGTCTTCTAATTAGTAGTGGGCCAAAACTGATATGGCAAGAGTTTTCCGGACACTTTTTTACGCTACCTCGGCAAGTTCCTGTTCATACTTGAACGGTGCCAGGTAGCCATTGGTCGAGTGCTTTCTTTGACGATTGTAAAACACTTCGATGTACTCAAATATAGCTTGCTGAGCCTCCTCCCTGGTTTGAAAGTCCTCGTGGTGAATTAGCTCGGTCTTCAGTATATGAAAGAAGCTTTCAGCCACGGCATTGACGCTCCTATGTCAAGTCGATGATAAAGATTCTAAATCCTTCAGGATAATTGGAAATACCTCCCGTGCAATATACCGCTTCAAGCAACGTTGGATTTCTCGTTCAGTACGGCCCTCAGAGGTTCTCTTTTCAACGTATTGGCGAGTTCTGGGATCACTGCGCATTCGTATAAGGCTTATTGTCCAGAGAGCATTATTAGCTTCCCTGGAGCCCCCCCGGTTAATCCTGTGGCGCACTGTTTTTCCCGATGAAGCCTCCTTAGGGCTAACTCCACAAAGAGCCGCAAAAGAAGCCTCACTTTTCAATCGTTCAGGGTTATCTCCGGCGGTTATCAGCAATGTAGCTGAGACCAGAGGGCCTACACCAAATTGCTCCAGAAGGTTGGGTGCAGCTTTTCCTGATAAAGCGTTAAGTCGTTTATCAAGCTGTTTGAGTTCTTCGTTGAACGCTTTCCAGCGTGATGCCAATAACTTTAACGACATAGTCAACGTTTCAAGAAGCGCAGTATCCCCCAAACTATCGACGGTTTCGCAGGCTTCAATGCATGCCCGGGCAGAGTTGTGGAGAAGCTGTTCTCGCACTTCATCGGGAGCTGTAACGAGCAGGGCGCGAATTTGGTTTATTGCTTGTGTTTTACCTTTTACGGCACTGCGCCGTGTAACAACCAGATAACGGAGCGCCTCAACTATTCCGGTCTGTTTTTTGGGGATGGCCCGGGCCTCTCCAGAAAGAGCGGCTCGAGCGGCATTCTCGGCATCAAGAGTGTCAGTTTTGCCTTTTTGCCATCTTTTGATTCGGTTGGGTCTGGTCACTTCAAAAACAGGGATGTTTTTCTGATCAAGATATCGGTAGAGTCCTGCACCATAAGTGCCTGTACCCTCTACACCAGCTTTTTGGAGTTCACCGAACGATTTACACCAGCGTAGCAGGTTCTGATAACCCTTACTGTTTGTTTCAAACTCACCGGTGCTGATGATTTGGCCCAAATTATTGATTAAAACTGAAACGTGTTTATCTAAATGGGTGTCCACCCCGAGAGTAAGCAGTTTCTCTGCGGCAACAGTCATAGCTTATCCTCCTGTAACCCAACAGAAGGACGGGACACTGAAGGTGCAGCACAAAGCTCCTATTAGGTCACAACTGCCAGGCAAATATCTTTAACTGAGAGCAGATAAGCGACAGGTCAATACAAAGACAGTTAGTCAATCCCAGCACGGGTCAACTTATTGCTCTCAGTAAAAGAATATTATGCTCAGTATCCCAGCAACTACCCTTTCGACTCATGCTACAGATGAAATGGTTATCCCTTAATAGCTTCTGGTATGGATCTGACACATACTGGCTGCCACGGCCACTGTGCACCAACAAGCCCGGCTCTGGCCTGCGTTTCCACATAGCCATTTCCAAAGAATCTGTTACCAGTGTGGCTGTCATCCTGCTTCCCATTGACCAGCCCACTACAGCTCTTGAACACAGGTCAATAAAGATCGAAAGATAGAGCCAGCCCTCTCTGGTTGGAATGCAGGTGATGTCACCTGCGTAAGCTTGATCCGGACTATCTCGATGAAAGTCACGGTTGAGCATGTTCTCAGCTACAGGCTTGTTATGTCTGGAGTCTGTTGTTGCCTTAAATTTTCGTTGGGTCTTGCAGGTCAAGCCTTCTTCCTTCATCAGCCGTCCTGTGCGTTTGCGACTCACTGTTTTATTCATATCCGCCAGATCACCTTTAAGACGACGCTCCCCGTAAGTTTGGCGGCTTCTCTCATGAATATTTCTGGATATCTGCCTTCAATGCCTGATCTTCCTGAGAGCGCCAAGAAGCAGGGCGAGAGAGCCATTCATAATAGCCACTGCGAGATACCCACATAACCCGGCACATGGCTGAAATGTTAAAAGCTCCTGGTGATCACTGATAAATTGAAACTTCAGTGACACTCCCTGGCAAAGAAGGCGACTGCCTTTTTTAATAGAGCTCGCTCTTCTTTCAACCTGGCGTTCTCTTTGCGCAAACGCTTGAGTTCGTCGTATAGATGTTCATCGTTAACCTGAGGATTGCTGGAAGCCTCAGGGCGGTGATACCTGACAATCCAGGTATGCAGGGTGCCAGTATTCACCTCAAGCTCTCTGGCTGTTTCTGTCACCGGTTTATCAGACTCTACAGCCAATTTTACTGCAGATTCCCTGAACTCAGTTGTCTATGATTTCGTTTTCTTTGCTGACATTTGGACACACCTTAATGGGTTGCAATATTACCCGTGTTTGTGTGTCCGGAGAACTATAACCACTTCAGATGAGAAAGCCTGCAAAAAATGGACGGATGAACAAAAAACAAGAATGAAGACAGGCCACTCCGAGAAAGTTCTGGCAGAGCTTGAGCCGTATGGCAATGGTAAGGCTGTAAAGGAAGCCAATAAGTCAGAAGATGATTGGTTATTAGGTCAACAGAGACTGGCTATTGCATCATAAAAAACACTGTATATAATCACAGTTACTGTATAAAAAAACAGATTGTTATTATGATTAAGCTTACCAGGCGTCAGTCTGAAATTCTGTCACTCATCAAGTGCCATATTGAAGAGAACGGCTTTCCACCTACGCGTGCTGAAATCGCCAAAATACTGGGATTCAGATCGCCCAATGCTGCCGAAGAACATCTGAGAGCCTTGGCACGTAAGGGAGCCATAACGATAATGCCAGGCACCTCAAGGGGAATACGCCTGCCTGAGCAGACACTGCCCGGGTTGCCTGTTATTGGGCAGGTGGCTGCTGGAAGTCCCATTCTTGCTCAGGAACATGTAGAGACACACCTGGAAATTGCACCGACATTCTTTTCTCCAAAAGCAGACTTTTTGCTACGCGTCCGGGGCATGAGTATGAAAGATGTTGGTATTCTGGATGGAGACTTACTCGCCGTTCATAAAACCATCGACGTCAGAAAAGGGCAGATTATCGTGGCTAGAATAGGGGATGAAGTCACAGTAAAACGCTTCGATAAAAAAGACAACACCGTTTTTCTCTATCCGGAGAACGACGAATTTAAAACGATTACTGTAAATCTAAAAAAGGATCAGTTTGCTGTTGAAGGACTCAGTGTTGGGATTATCCGGCATTAGTGACTGTCCACCTCCTGTGGCCCTGTCGGTCTTTCAGTAAAATGACCACAGGGTTTTGATTTACCCACTTTATTGCAGGTTTTGTGTATGCCCTATAATCAGCACGACATAAGTCACATAAAAAAAACTACCTCCAGTGCCATTGGCGAGTTGATCCTTTCAGCACACCTGACAAAATCTGGCCAATTTCTTGCCCCTGTGTTATCAGGGCTTGCCAACACGCCAGAAGAGCGCTGGCTCACATTGATTCTTTCAAAAAAAGATACAGCCCGGACATTACAATGGATTCGCACATCCGGCATTAAACAGGAAAATGTTCAGGTACTTAACCCCAATACGCCCAATGAATCCATTACCCTTACCCGGCAGGCACTGGCATCGGGCACTAGCCATACGGTCATCAGTTGGGTTAGTGCATTGAAAAAAAGCGATCTGGAAAAGCTGGAATTGGCTGCACAGTGTGGACAGTGTCAGGGACTGACTATCAGCAATCGTACCTGACAGGTAACGTCAAAGGCTCTTAATGGACTCCGGGGAGCTAACAAAACAGCACCTCTAAAAGACCGGATAAGGCTGCTTTGCCACGCTTTCTAATGTTATACAAACATTCAAAGAACCCTAAATACAGTGAGAGTTTCTCTTGTGACAGGCATCCTCGGTGAGAGCGTAACCCTGTGCGAAGCGGCGACCCAACTCCTTCCATCGTATTCACATGAACTTCGTGGAAGCCATCGTCGTCTTAATCCCGAGCACACTCTCTACTACTGTGACAAACAGACTTATGCCCATAGCTTTCAGTTTACTGTAATGACGTACTCATCGGTGTACACCAATGTGTCCGGCGCTATGGTTGATATGATGAGCGGCTTTGACTTTATTGTGGCTTGTTTCATATTTGCAAGCAGGGGAATGACAACCCGTCCACTGCGCTGGATCATACAAAAGATGGGAGGCTTTTCTTTTTCCAGAGTCCCTCGACCGCGTGTACCTCTCAAGGGATCTTTTCGTCCGCTGTGCCCTCTGCGCCCTTTTTTTCACGGCTTCCGTGATCATTATGGCATGGGACTATGCACACTTCATCACACGCCACTTCGCTGGTAAGAACCTGGTCAGGCCCCTTACTGCACGTGGCCTCTCTGAGTTTTTGGGTCATGTTCTGAACATCGCTGCTATTCAGGTCAAGCTCTTGTGCAATCTGGCTGTTCGATATATTCAGTGACATCAGATACAGACAGCTCACCCAAATTTTTAGTGGTTGGTGGTGACCGGCGAAGACGGAGAGGGTGAGGTCAATGAATTTAAGACTACATCTTTTTTGCAGAAATAACGCTGACGTTCAGGCTGTTACTCATCTTTACCCTGACGTGTAATGTCACTCGTTTTGCAACGAGGGCAGACGACACTATCAGGCCAGCGGAGTTCAGGAATTCGTTCATAGCATTTGGCGTTATCAAGAAGATCATACCGTTTCATAGTGACGCTGTTTCACACTGGATGACTTGTCACCTGTAGTTTCACCTGTAGCTATGAAAACCAAATGCGTGCCAACCAATGGAACCCATTAAGAGCCAGTTCAAAAAGACAATACCCTCAGGAGAAAACGGCTATCAAAGCAATACCTGATCTTCAGTAAGATCTTCAGCCCGAGCTGCTGACTCACCTGCCAGCTCGGAAAAGCTGGAATTGATTGCACAGTATGGTATAAGGAATCGTACTTGACAGGCACCTCATAGAGAGAACGGCTATCAATGCAACACCCGATCCTCAGCAAGATCCTCAGCCTGAGCTGCTGACTCACCCTGCCGACTCACTTCATTCAAACCTGCATCAAACATCACCTTGGCAATATCCAGGTGATTGCCCTGTAAAAACAACTTTGCCTCATTGGAGAAATTCAGCGTTAATAGAGGCTTGTTATCTTCATCGCCGCTGCGCCTGAGCACAATCTCTCCGCTGGCTAACTCAACGATTTCCAAAAGGTTTCCTGCCATGTCCGTCACCATTGATTAATTGCAATTGCCGAACATTGTGCAGGAAGGTCAGAGGGGTTTCAATAGATCTTGGGTAACAACAAGAAAAAAGACTACCATTCTAAACTATAGTTCCTGCTATAAGCCACAAGCTCTACCAGTGCTTTATAAACACACTGCATATCAACAAGATTAGTTAGTAAAGATTCATCTACTGATTTCAGGGACAGCTCCCCTTTTTTAACATCTCCAGTAGATTCACCAAACGTTGGTGCAAGTGATTCATGATGGGCCTGTTGAAGGTTCCATAACCAGTCCTGCTTATGCTCCAACTGCTGCATGTAAGTGAACTCAGAAGATATTTGCTGTTTTTGCCCGAGCAATAAACAGGCCTCATTCAAATCCGGTAAATGACTTACCCGGATCTGGTATACCACCAAAATTTCAGCCAGTAACGATTGATAGGCCTTTACCATAGAATGAAGACAGGCGTCGCGAAATACAGACACCATGGTATCTTCCTGCTGCTCCCACAGTTGAAGATGGGTACGGGCATGAAATAGCATTTTATTGGTAAATCGTTGCCAGTCATCCATTGCTACTGCTCCCGGGTCGATGCTCACCTGACATTATTTGATGGCTTAGCCACCTTCTTTTTCCGGGTTTTCTTCCTGCTTTTCTCGATCCACTGCCCCTCCTCAAATATCGCTGTCCAGCCGGTTGCTTTTTCATCCACTTCGCTCATCACGTACTGCTGCCTGGTTTTTCGGCTATAACGAATAATCGCCGGATTACCATCAGGATCTGCTACCGGTGCATCCAACAAATAACCGTATTTAGGATCAATCTCCGCCTGATGAGGCATTAACTCAGCAACCCGGGGTGCACGGGTTTCACGATTTTTCGGGAACTGACTCGCTGCCAAAAATAAGCCCGAGGCACCGTCACGCAGAATATAGTGATCATCAACCTTTGTGCACTTTAACTCTGGCATAGGAACAGGGTCCATCTTCGGCGGTGCTGCTTCCCCATTTTTCAACAGCTTTCGGGTATTTTTACACTCACTGTTCGTACAGCCAAAATACTTACCAAACCGCCCGGTTTTCAGCTGCATTTGGGCGCCACATTTGTCGCAATCAAGCACAGGACCATCGTAGCCCTTAATCTTAAAGCTGCCCGTTTCAACTTCATACCCGGTGCAATCGGGGTTGTTACCACAGATGTGCAATTTGCACCCTTCATCAATTAAATAACTTTCCATTGCGGTAGCGCACTTTGGACAACGACGCATTGCTCTGAGCTGATTAACCTCAACAAATTCATCGTCACTTTCAACTTCTTCGCCGGGTACCAGGTTAATCGTCGTCTTACAACGCTCTTTAGGGGGTAATCCATACCCCGAGCAACCCAGAAAAACCCCTGTACTGGCTGTTCTAACCATCATATTCCGCTCACAAGTGGGGCATTTAATGTCTGTCGGTGAAGGATCATTAGCACGCATTCCGCCTTCTTCCACCGAGGCCAACTCCAGCTTGCCTGAAAAATCACTATAAAAGTCGTTCAATACTGATTTCCAGTCCACCTGGCCTTCTGCAACATCATCCAGATTTTCTTCCATCTTGGCAGTAAAGCTGAAATCCATCAGATCATTAAATGACTCCACAAGCCGATCTGTGACAATATCCCCCATCTTTTCAGCATAAAAACGGCGATTTCTCACAGAAACATAGCCCCGTTCCTGAATGGTAGAAATGATCGGCACGTACGTCGATGGCCGACCTATACCACACCTCTCCAGCTCCTTAATTAAAGAAGCCTCACTGAAACGTGCCGGCGGACGGGTGAATAATTGCCTGGGATTAAGGGCGTCCAGTGATAATGGGTCTCCCTGCTCCAATGCCGGCAGCATGGTATCCTCGCCTTTTTTTGCCTGGGGCTTTTGCACACGGGTATAACCATCAAACTGCAACACCCGGCCTTTTGCTTTCAGAATAAAACGATCAACAGCCAGGGTCAGACTGGTACTAAGATACTCTGCAGGCGTCATCTGACAGGCAACAAACTGTCGCCAGATCAGTTCATAAAGACGCTCTGCATCCTGCTCCATCCCCGAGAGTAAACCTGGCTGCACATTCACATCAGAAGGACGTATGGCCTCATGAGCTTCCTGTGCGCCTTCTTTGCTGGAATACTGCCTGGGTTTATCTGCCAAATAGCGCGAATCGTATTGGTCATTAATAAAACCACGGACACTCTCCAGCGCTTCTGCACTGAGGTTAGTGGAATCAGTCCGCATATAGGTAATGTACCCTGCCTCATAAAGCCGCTGCGCCATCATCATGGTTTTCTTGGCGCTGAAGCCAAGTCGGGTGCTCGCTGCCTGCTGGAGTGTTGAAGTAATAAACGGCGCAGATGGCTTGCTTCGCGTAGGCTTATCTTCTTTTTTTGTCAGGCGATAATCAGCCTCTTTGAGCACAGCCAGCACAGCATCCACGGCCCCCTGATCAGCCGGTCTGAAACTCTCACCATTTTCTTTTGTTATCTGAAAGCGGATCGGTGTACCGTCAGGTGTCAGCAGATCTGCATAGACTTCCCAATATTCTTCGGGAATAAACTTGCGAATTTCCCGCTCACGCTCAACCACCAGCCTTACTGCAACGGACTGTACCCGCCCAGCTGAAAGACCCCGGGCAATTTTCTTCCATAGTAACGGGGAAACCATATATCCTACCACCCGGTCCAGAAAGCGGCGAGCCTGCTGAGCATTGACACGATGGATATTCAGATGGCCGGGTTGTTCAAAGGCAGACTGAATGGCATTTTTTGTGATTTCGTTAAATACGACCCGTCGAAAACGGTCATTGTCACCACCGATAGCTTCGCGCAAATGCCAGGCAATGGCTTCTCCTTCACGGTCCAGATCGGTCGCAAGATAAACAGTATCAGCTGTTTGTGCCAATCGGCGCAGTTCATCCACCACCTTTTCCTTACCAGGCAGCACTTCATAGTGCGCAGTCCAGTTGTTCTCAGGATCTATACCCATGCGTTCGATAAGCTGGGCTTTAGCTTTTTCTTTTTTCCGCTCCGCACGTACCTCTGGCGAAAGCTTACGGGATTCAGCCGCAGCTTTCGCACGTGCTTTCGGGTCAATCACTTTTTTTGTCCCACCCGCTGTCGGCAGATCACGAATATGACCGACACTGGATTTGACAATAAAGTCACTGCCCAAATACTTATTGATAGTTTTCGCCTTGGCAGGCGATTCTACGATAACCAGCGATTTTCCCATGCGACCTTACACATCCTGTAATCGTTTTACTAGCCCCACTACACAGTAAACCTGCTTCTCAAACATTCACTTAAAAAGCCAGCACCATGAAAGTCGGAATAGAAATTGGTTCAATATATAAGGCGAAGAAAATAATCGGTCAAGAAAAACTGTTATTTAGTTTTATCTGCGTATATCGCATAAACCCATTATTCGGCCAGCCATCCGTGCCATAATGCCAGTAAAATGCCACACTACCTGGAAATCGCACCAACACTCACAAAACAAAGAAGGCTGATCGTCTCACCAAAGCACAGCACAGTCACATCGTGGTGATTATCTTCTGATCTCAATTATCGACAGGCCCTGATGGTGGTTGAGCCTGTTCAGGGCGCAGATACAGAAATGCCTTGTTCCTCAAGGCACTGGAATGCTTTTTCGGCAAAACGCAGGGACTCCGGGTGGTCCCCATGCAAGCACAGCGTTTGTGCATTAATGGCACAGCGCTCCCCTGTGTCTGTCTTCACAACCCCTTCATCCAGTAGCATCTGCAATTGGCCTATGACAGAGATTTCACTATCAATCACTGCCCCAATCTCCTTCCGTGGAACCAATGCTTGTCCTGAGCGATAACGGCGATCAATAAACACTTCCTCCACAACCCTCAGGCCATGCTTCCTGCCAATAGCCACCATTTGACTGCCCGCCATGGCATAGAGTTTCAAGCTGGCATCAAAACGATGCACCGCCCGGGCAATGGCAGCAGCCAGTGAAGGATCATTGCCTGCCATATGATAGAGAGCACCATGGGGCTTTACATGATGCAGCTCGCCACCTTCAGCCCGGGTAAAAGCTGCCAGGGCGCCAATTTGATACAGAACCATGGCCTCAACCTCCTCTGGCGAAACTGACATCCACCGACGGCCAAATCCTGCCAGGTCCGGTAATCCGGGATGCACACCAATGGAGACACGATGACTCAATGCCAGCCTGACCGTTTTTGCCATGACGGACGGATCTCCTCCATGAAAGCCGCAGGCAATATTGGCAGAGCTGATCCAAGGCATCAACGCTTCATCATTACCCAAAAGATAACGCCCAAAGCTTTCCCCCACATCGCAGTTTATATCCAGCGTGGTCAATGGCTCACTCATTGTTTTGCCTCCAGTGGGAACAGGCCGCAATTGCCAGACGCGCCCTGTCCTGTTGTTGTTGCTTCAAAGCAGTACGTGCTTCTTCCAGAGTCACAGGGACAAAGTGAAGGGAGTCTCCAGACTTCAACTGCGCTATTTTAGCCAAATCAACAGTTATCACCTGCCCCAGCACTGGATAACCGCCAGTGGTTTGGCAGTCATTCATCAGGACAATGGGCTGCCCATCGGCCGGTAACTGTATCGTGCCTGCACACACACCTTCACTCAACGGTTCGTGATCAAACCAGCAAGTCAATGCCTTCCCTGTTAGTCGATAGCCCATACGATCTGACTGGTGACTGACCATAAAGGATTGTTCTTCAAACCGTTGGCGAAGCAAATCACTGATGTTGATATCAGGAAAATAACGAATACAGTTTGTCCGGTTCAGATAGTCTGTCAGCGAGGGAGAAGCATACCATCCTTCCCATAGAGGATCCCCTGCGGGTGCCTCAGCTACGGCTAACCGATCCCCCGCCTGCAGGGCACGTCCATGGCAGCCACCAAACCCGCCCCTGAGAAAGGTACTGGCGCTGCCCATAACAAGGGGAACATCTATCCCACCGCGTATGGCAAGGTAACTGCGACAACCATTGCGGGCGTAGCCGAGGGATAATCGCTGCCCGGCTTTCACAAAAAATACCCGCCCATGATCCACGCTCCGGCTTTCGCAGGATGTCTGCATATGGGCACCCATCAAACAGATCCAGGCAGATGCTGTAAAGCGCAAACAGGGACCTGCCAGTGTGCACTCAAGCACTGCTTTTGACGGGGCGTTGCCTAACAGAGCATTGGACAGTACAGCAGCCTGTTGATCCAAAGCACCTCCTGGCGTTGCACCGAGATGCCGGTAACCCGGACGTCCCAAATCCTGTACTGTGGTTAAAAAACCAGCGTCTTCTACCTGAATGCTCATGCCTGGCCCCATTGTTCAAATTCACCGGCAGTTACCGGTTTGAAGCGAAGTCGATCACCCGCCCGCAATACAACAGACGGCAAGCTCCCCGGTATAAATAAAGGTATGGGTGTGCGGCCTATGATTTGCCAACCACCGGGTGTTTCCATGGGGTACACACCCGTTTGCCCACCGGCAATACCAACAGCACCTGCTGGCACTTTTAAAACAGGTGTTGTTTTTCTCGGTGTTGATAATTCAGGTAACATGCCGCCTAAATAGGGAAATCCCGGCATAAAACCTAAAAAACAGACCAGATATTCTGGCTGACTGTGCAGGGCAACCACGTCCTCAACCTTACATTGACAGTGCTCAGCAACTGCCTGAATGTCCGGCGAATAGGGCGACTCATAACAGGTCGGCAACTCAACGATACGCCCGGGACTGAGTTTGTTCTCCTCCAACCCTGTTAACGCAATTTCAATGGTTTCAACCAACTCTTTATAGGTCACTGAGCCACCATCGTAAAACACCGTTAAACTGGCAAATGCGGGCACCAGATCAACAATGCACGACAATCCACCTACCCTCAATCGCTGGGCAGCCTGATGAACACGCCTGTTTACCGCCTCAGATATCATCTCGCCAAAAGTAAGAACAAGGGCACTGTCACCTAGTGGTCGGGTTTTTATAGAAATAGACAACATCAATCACATAGCAATGAATACCGGAACATATTGCTACAAAATGGCATTCACTCCAAGCTTGAAACAATGGTCAGGGATGCGTATAACCCATATTCATCACCTGATAACCTGGTATTTTCCTGATTTATGCTATCTGGTTCCTTTCCAAAATCGGGCTTCATTACCATGGCTGGTTCTTTTGTACCAACCTGAAAGCTCTGAAATAGCGTCTGCATCGACCATAACGTTCCCTGGCAAGAGAGTATTATGTCTATACTCCGGACAAGCATTCAGCCAATGGGAAATGCTGGAAAGTTCTTCACAAATTTCATGGGGAATACAGGCCAGATGGAGTCTACACTGCGGGTTGCGTTTTTTGCGTTTTTTGCGATTTTGAAGCCCCCTTTTTTTGTTTTTTGGCTTTTCCCTGTTTTTGCTGTCCTGGGAAATATAGCTGTTAAAAACAATAGGGCTTTAATTTTTACAGTGCCTGAACTCTCTGGCCTGTAAGCTGATTGAGTTTTTGGACGAGAACTAGCTGGCAAGTAGCTAAGCCAGTGGTGTATGCTGTTACAGGCAATACAAATTTTACGCGAAGACCGACTTTTTCTGGTTTAGTACAATAAAGTCGGCCATCTATTGCTTCCCAGGGGCTACAGGGAAAATCATGTACTTTGGCGCACCCAGAGTGCCTCAAATCTGGTGCTTTTAAACAACATATGACGTTAGTAATACAGGAACCAGAATAGTACTAATTTCGTGCCTGAGTTTTGGTGATTGTGGAAAACCCGACTTTTGGCCTTTGCATAAAAAGTCGGCCTTCGCGTAATTTTAGTATTTCTTATGTTGTAGCAGATCAATATTCAGAACATAGATCTCTTTGAATAAAGCATCAGATAATGGTTTAAACAGTTTGGTGATCCCTTTGATAAAGAATAGTGGCTTCTGGTGGCGATTGGCTTATTCATTTCGAATCATTTTTGTTGTATTGGGTTGCGGAATTTTGAGTGGATGCTCATCGGTCAAATATTATGCCCAGGCTATGTATGGTCAGTTTGAGTTGTTGGCTAAGAGGGAACCAGTCTCTTCACTTTTGCGCTCTGAAGACTTGGATTTCAGGCTACGCCAGCAGTTACTGCTTAGCGGGGAATTATTGCTTTTTGCTGAGAAGAGGCTGCATTTGCCGGCAGGGAAAAGCTACAGAACCTATACAGATTTGAAGCGCCCCTATGTTGTATGGAATCTGTTTGCGGCACCTGAGTTTTCTATAACGCCTAAGTACTGGTGTTACCCGGTCATAGGCTGTGCCAGCTATCGTGGTTTTTTTGATAAGGAGCAGGCTTTAAAACTCGAAAGGCAGCTTGGTAAAGAAGGGTATGATGTTTATATGGGAGGTGTTAAAGCCTATTCAACTTTGGGCTGGTTTAATGATCCACTACTTAACACATTTATATATTATGATGATATTGATCTGGCACGATTGATTTTTCATGAGCTGGCACACAAAAAATTATACGTACCTGGAGACACAGACTTTAATGAAAGCTTTGCAACCGTTGTTGAGTTAGAGGGAACCAGGCAGTGGTTACAGAGTCAGGGACGAGCAGACGAGCTTATTGAAAGTCCTGTGACTGAGAAGACCATTGAATTAATTATCAATACTCGCTCAAAGTTAAAGGCGTTATATAGTCAGCCTCTATCCGATGAACGGAAGCGAGTGCAAAAACAGGTTTTAATTGACGCTCTCAGAGAAGATTATAAACGGTTAACTCGAGATTTGGAAAAACCTCAGCCATTTGACCACTGGATGGAAGCACCTATTAACAATGCCAAGCTTGGTAGTATTTCCAGTTATCGGCGCTGGGTTCCCCATTTCAAAAAATTATTACATCTGTCTGGTGACTGGAACGTTTTTTTTGATAAAGTCAGTGAGTTAGCTAAAATGAAGCCAGTGCAAAGAGAGCGTGAACTTGCAAGGCTTTTAAACCCGGCAACCATTGATTACCAGGTGATTACCAGGTGATTACCAATAGTTGATGAAAGGAAAATTATCGAATGGCAGTAGCGCGATTAAGGCAATAATGTTCAACAACCGTATAAGGCTGCGGTTACGAATAATCTATCCTTATTCGTTACTTATTCGTTACTTATTCGTTATAGACAGTATGATTTCAACTAACCAACAAACAACCAGGTATAAAGTCATCTGCCAGGCATCACTTTAAAGGTTTGAATGGTGAGACTAAAGCGTCTTTTGTATTTAGTTGGCGTTTAGAAAAACAATGGGTGCGATCTGACAGACTCCATAATGGAGGAGTGACTGAGCCTGTAAATAATTCTGTGTAAACGCCATTACTTGTTTACACCTTGATCCGGTCTGGAAACGAGCCTGTAAATAATTCTGTGTAAACGCCATTACTTGTTTACACCTTGATCCGGTCTGGAAACATGATTTCAAACCGGTTCATGGCTGACTTCCAGTCTCTTATTGGCATAGTCCATCTAGCCGACGCCTTTTCTGTCGCCAGGAAAATAACCTTCAGAACGGCATCATCCGTTGGGAATATTTTCCGGTTTTTTATAGCTTTTCGGATGACGCTGTTCAGCGACTCTATAGCATTCGTCGTGTAAATAGCCTTCCTGACCTCCTTAGGATAGTCAAAAAGGGTAATCAGGTTATCCCAGTTTTTACGCCATGACTTGCCTATGGAAGGAAACTTCTCTCCCCACGTGCCTTCAAAGGCGCTCAGCTCCCTTTCTGCTTCTTCAGTGGTTGCTGACTGATATATCCTCTTCAGGTCATTAGCGACTGCTTTGCGTTCCTTGTAGGACACGTATTTCAGAGAGTTCCTTACCTGGTGGACAATGCAAAGCTGCACCTGAGCCTTTGGGAAAGCCGTGTTGATGGCTTCAGGAAAGCCTGACAGTCCATCCACGCAGGCAATAAACACATCCTCAACACCTCGGTTCTGAAGCTCTGTTAACACCGACAGCCAAAATGTAGCGCCTTCTGTTTCTGCAAGCCAAAGACCTAAAAGCTCCTTCTGGCCTTCCAAATTAACGCCCAGAGCGACAAAAACAGTTTTCTTGATAACCCGCTTATCTTTGTGAACCTTGACCACAATGCCATCAAGATAGAGTACTGGATACAGGCTTTCCAGGGGTCTGTTCTGCCAGGCTTTTACTTCATCAAGAACAGCATCAGTGACCTTGGATATGAGGGTTGGCGAGATGTCAGCACCATACATTTCCTCAAGCGTATCAGCAATATCACGGGTGGTCATTCCTCGTGAGTAGAGGGACAGAATTTGCTGATCAAGCTTGTTGATTCGTGTCGACCCTTTGGTAATGAGCTGAGGTTCAAATTCGCCATTACGGTCTCGGGGCGTATTGATTTCCAGCTCACCAAAGTCACCTTTGATGGTCTTTTTGCTGGAACCGTTGCGACTGTTTCCCGTGTTATGCCCATCGGTAGAGTGTTTGGCATAACCAAGGTGCTCTTCCAGCTCGACGGCCATAACACGCTCAACAGCCGCTTTGATCAGCTGGCGGCTAAGATCGGCAAGGTCATCCTGATTTTTGATTTGCCCAACCACCTGGCCAAGCAATTTTTCATTGATTTCAACGCTCATAGTTATGCTCCTCTTTGGAGTATTAACGACAAGCGTTTACACAAATTAAATTACATCCTCAACTTAAAACCACTCGGACTGGTGAGTGGTATACGTTGTTATGGTCAATCAATATAGATTTTAGTATTTTCCATCTTCTACTTTCCGCTCATCAAGTATCAGTGCCAGCTTTTCAAAAGTTTTTCGTGTACGTACATGTCTCATTTCAAAGTTTAAAACATACATACTGCCTATACCTTCGTAGCCAAATTGTTGTAATTTTTTATAATCGGGCAAACTTTTTTTTTGTTCTGGCAGGCTTTCAAATAAATACCTATCTGACTTTTCAATGATACGAACAGACTGTTTACAACTAATAGACCTGCCCTTATATTCAATAATATATTCAGTCAGTGTACCTTTATCATTTAAAAATATGATAAACGATCGATCATTTTCAATGTGACTTCTACCATGGACTTTAATATAAGGTGATTTGGTTAAATAAAAATGATGGGCTTTTTTAGGTATGTTAACTTCATATATTCCCGAGCTTTCTCCATTTCTATGTTGAAAAACCCACTGCAAGCACAACTTTCCATCTGACATCTGATCTTTAATATCAACAGCTAAACCTGCAAAAGTACATGGACTTATTGTAAATAGTAATAAACAACAAGTAACTTTTTCTCTTAAGTATTTGAAAAACATAGGAAATCCTCCGATAATAGAGGTGAAAAAGTATAGTTTATTTTACGGCTTAATTCTTAATATATTTTCTGTCGTATAATAATTGCATCAGATGCAGTATAGACGACACTTGTATACACTGATTGAAGCAAGCCAGCCACTACTCAGCAAAAACAAAATTTCTGACTGCACACTGGATGATGGCGGTTATGCCAATCGCCTTTAGCTACTGCTTCGAATGAAATAGTCGATGCCCCGGTGCAGGTGGCAAAAGAAGCGAACACCACACTTTTGCCATTATCCCGCAGCTATTTATCGCCAGTCATTTATTTCAATAATGCGAACAGTTTGATGTGGCGCACTAAAAGTGGACACGCTTCTATGTAATTTTTTGTGACTTATACTGCTCAGAGCTGACATAGCCAAAGTACTGAAGTGGTTATAGTTCTCCGGACACACAAACACGGGTAATATTGCAACCCATTAAGGTGTGTCCAAATGTCAGCAAAGAAAACGAAATCATAGACAACTGAGTTCAGGGAATCTGCAGTAAAATTGGCTGTAGAGTCTGATAAACCGGTGACAGAAACAGCCAGAGAGCTCGAGGTGAATACTGGCACCCTGCATACCTGGATTGCCAGGTATGACCGCCCTGAGGCTTCCAGCAATCCTCAGGTTAACGATGAACATCTATACGACGAACTCAAGCGTTTGCGCAAAGAGAACGCCAGGTTGAAAGAAGAGCGAGCTCTATTAAAAAAGGCAGCCGCCTTCTTTGCCGGGGAGTGTCACTGAAGTTTCAATTTATCAGTGATCACCAGGAGCTGTTCAACATTTCAGCCATGTGCCGGGTTATGTCGGTATCTCGCAGTGGCTATTATGAATGGCTCTCTCGCCCTGCTTCCAGGCGCTCTCAGGAAGATCAGGCATTGAAGGCAGATATCAGAAATATTCATGACAGAAGCCGCCAAACTTACGGGGAGCGTCGTATTAAAGGTGATCTGGCGGATATGAATAAAACAGTGAGTCGCAAACCCATAGGACGGCTGATGAAGAAAGAAGGCTTGACCTGCAAGACCCAACGAAAATTTAAGGCAACAACAGACGCCAGACATAACAAGCCTGTAGCTGAGAACCTGCTCGACCGTGACTTTCATCAAGGGAGGAGGCTCAGCAAGCTATATTTGAGTCCATCGACGTGTTTTACAATCGTCAGAGAAAGCACTCGACCAATGGCTACCTGGCACCGTTCAGGTATGAACAGGAACTTGCCGGGGTAGCGTAAAAAAGTGTCCGGAAAACGCTTGCCATATCAGACATGATTACAGGCTTTTAAAAGTATAAACTCTGATAAAAATAGTCGTTATGCGTCAAGTCTGCCACATTGATTAGACGTCACACCCGATAAGCGAATGTGATAGTTGATGGGCATGGGATTGGAAAATCAGGGATTGTGCCAGAAGTGCGAGCAGCCCTTTATGATATAGGTCATAGTCACTGAAATCATGTACCAGAAGGCACTGGACAGATGATTATTGAGGTGCCAATGCCTGGTTGCGAGGACTCACAGCATTAGAGATGAGGTGGTTCATATGCTTGTTAAATGCAATTTTTGTGAACAAACTTTCGAGTTAGTTGCATTTTACCATAAGCACTTGCTGGAAAATCACAGAATTCCTCCTTCTATGATACACAATTATGCCCCCAATATTTCACCAGAGGACGATATGCGGCAGTCAGCAGCTTTATTGCAACCGTCAGCTTTATTGCAGCCGCCAGCAATAAACAGCCAGCAAACCGCCTCTCATACTTTAACAACAATGGCATTTTCCAATGGTGTACGGGTCAGAGCATCGTCAACGACGGATGATGATAGCAATCAACCTGCCATAAGGGTCGATTCACCTCACCACAGCACCGGAGTTGATTCTACCCAAAAAGAATGTCCTGTTTGTTTTATGAATGTCGAAAAATCAGAGCATGTATTCTATCCCTGTACTCACTCCTTATGCCAGACCTGTTTCAATAAATGGGAAAAAAGCTCAGTAATAAACCGGTGCCCCATATGCCGACAGCCTTACAACTCACCGGGTGCTACGAATATTAATCCCCTGGGGGCATCAGAAGCCAATGACCCCTATCCAATACCCAGTGTTGTTCAAGAGCTTCAGGAAGAAAACTCCCCCTGGCGCTCAATCTGGCAACTGAATGAACCCTCACCAATACCCAGCATTGAAATGCTTCTGCAAGATGACTCCCTCTGGCACACTGATTGGCAACTAGACTCCACCTGGCCTTCTGACTGGTAACGGGATAAACCATGACGTTTACATTCAGGCAGGAGAACAGTCACTATGGAATACAACACGTAATACCAATGGCTTTTTCTAACTAGTTCCTGTCCAAAAACGGGCTTCATCAGGATGACTGGTTCTTTTGTACCAACCTGAAAGATCTAAAATAGCGTCTGCATTGACCATGACCTTCCCCGGTAAGAGAGTATTATGGCTATTAAAGGAAAATAATCTGGCCACAAGACGGCAAGCACCCTCCAGCTCTGCCTGGTGTCTGATTTCGAGCTGCGTTTGATGACCTGTCAGAACGGTGCAGGATATGGGGACAAGATGACCCGGTTATAACAGACAACCGAAGACCAGCAACCAGGCGTCGAACCGCTCCTCTCCTTTATAACAGCACAAAGACAACCCAAAGCATCGTTTTAGCCAGGATATCCCCGCTTCAATACCCGCCCTGAAACGGCACAGGGTTTTATAGACGTACTGGCTTTTAGCCATGCCTTCAACTTCCAGCCCCCTTTTCTTGTGGAAGGCAACATCCTTGACTCCCATGGATTTCTTCCTGTACCGTGGGTCGCACCAGTGTTCAGGTCATCAAAAACCAGTCAGATGAATCAAGCATTTGTTGTTCTTTTCGAAGAAAAAGCGGCGCTCATCATAGCGTCGCTCATGAATGAACCTTAGTAATTATTGGAAATATCGTTGGTGTCTGGTGCGGATGGTTGCAATATAGCCATGCCAGGTCGCGCAGGGAATAACCGGCGTAGTCAATGTCAAGCCCAATGCCCGCTAATGAATAAAGCGCACAATGGCGCTTTATTCCATTCTCTAATGCACAACCCGCCAGGTTGTCCCTTCCCGGCCATCTTGCAAAATAATCCCTTTTTCTGCCAGGGTATCACGAATCCGGTCAGCCTCGGCAAAGTTGCGGGCTTTTTTCGCAGCAACCCGTCGATCAATTTGCGATTGAATCCAGGCATCGTCCATAGGGCCTCCGGCTTGAAGGAAGGCATCGGGTGATCCCTGCAAAATCCCCAATATATCACCGAGTTCCACCAATAAGGCTGCCAGTGGCAGAGCCGCTGTTTCGTCGGTCGTGCGCACCCGGTTGATTTCACGCACCAGGTCAAACAATACAGCCAGTGCTACCGGCGTATTAAAGTCATCATCCATGGCGGCAAAAAAGCGCTGTTCAAACGCATTGGCTTTCGGTACTTCAACACCCTCAACAGACAGTCCTTTCAACGCCGTATACATTCGCTCCAGCCGCACACAAGCCTCTTTCAGGCTGTCTTCAGAGTAATTCACCGGGCTGCGATAATGGCTGGAAATCAGAAAGTAGCGCACAGCTTCCTCGTGGTACTGGTCCAGCACTTCACGGATAGTAAAGAAGTTGCCCAGACTCTTGGACATCTTGATGTTATCTATCCGAATGGGACCAGCATGCATCCAGGTCGTCACAAAAGGTTTGCCGTTGGCTGCCTCACTCTGGGCAATTTCATTTTCATGGTGGGGAAAGGTTAAATCAGAGCCACCACCGTGAATATCAAAGGTTTCCCCCAGGCAACATTTACCCATGACCGAGCATTCGATGTGCCAGCCCGGACGGCCATTGCCCCAGGGTGATTCCCAGTAAGGTTCACCGGCTTTAGCGCCTTTCCAGAGCACAAAATCCAGGGGATCATCTTTCATTTCATCCACATCAATACGGGCACCGGCTTCAAGTTCGCCCAGCACTTTACCAGAGAGCTTACCGTAGCCTTCAAACTTGCGGACCCGGTAATAAACATCGCCATTGCCAGGGGCGTAGGCAAAACCACGCTCAATCAACTGGTTAATCATGGTAATCATGTCATCAACAAAAGCCGTCGCCCGTGGTTCCTGGTCCGGCTCACTGTTACCTAAACGCAATAAGTCTTCACGCATAGCCGCCGTCATGCGCTCTGTCAGTGCCTCAAAGGGTTCATTGCTTTCCCGGGATCGACGGATAATCTTATCATCAATGTCCGTGACATTGCGGATATAGGTCAGGTCGTATCCTTTGGCACGCAGAAACCGCGCTACAACATCAAAGGCCGTGACAGTGCGGGCATGACCAATGTGGCAGAAATCATACACAGTCATCCCACACACATACATCCGTACCTGATTTTCCATCAGTGGCTTAAACGGTTCTTTTTTTCGTGTCAGGCTGTTATAAATCTGTAACACGTTAATTCCTTACTTGTCCTTACTTGCCCTTGTTAGCCCAAGTGTCTTTCAGGCCAATGGTCAGATTAAATACCGGTTGTTTGGTACTGTGATCATGGCGGTCTGCTACAAAATAGCCTTCACGCTCAAACTGAAAATGGGTTTCCGGCTCAGCGAGGGCCAGTGAAGGTTCTACCCATGCCTGTTTAACAGCCAAAGAGTCAGGGTTTACATGGGCCATAAAGTCATCGACGCCTTTGCCGGGTGCCTCATGGTTAAATAACCGGTCATACATTCGCAAGGTAGCCTGCCTGCCATGTGTGGCTGATACCCAGTGAATGACCCCCCGCGGGCGAACGCCTTCCGGTGGATTCTCACCCATAGTACCCGGCACATAGCTGGCGTGCACTTCCACAGTGTTGCCCTGATCATCCTTTACCACCTGCTCGGCCTTTATCACATAGGTACTGCGCAGGCGGACATGGTCACCGATCACCAGGCGCTTGAACTTCTTGCGAGAGAGTGTGGTGTCTTCAGTAAAATCGGCACGATCAATGTAAAGTTCGCGGGTAAAGGGCAGTTGGCGCTCACCCAGCTCAGGTCTGTTTGGATGTACCGGCGCAGTGATCGTCTGCACGTCACCCTCAGGCAGGTTGGTAATGACCAGCTTTAACGGGTTGAGTACAGCCATGGCGCGTGCTGCATTGTTGTTCAGATCATCACGGATGGCATGCTCAAGCATGGAAATATCAGCAATACCGTCAGAACGGCTAATACCCACCATCTCGGAAAAGCGCTGAATCGACGCAGAGGTATAACCCCGACGACGTAAACCTGAGATCGTCGGCATCCGTGGGTCATCCCAGCTTTCTACTACACCTTCATCCACCAGCCGCTTGAGCTTGCGTTTACTGGTGACGGTGTAATTCACATTGGTGCGGGCAAACTCATATTGCCTGGGCTGATGGGGTACCGGCAGGTTTTCCAGGAACCACTCGTACAGTGTCCGGTGATCTTGAAACTCCAGGGTACAAATGGAGTGGGTCACTCCTTCAATGGCATCTTCCTGCCCATGGGCAAAATCATAGCTGGGGTAAATACACCACTTATCGCCCGTCTGATGATGGGACTGTTTACGAATACGGTACATGATCGGGTCACGCAGATTCATATTCGGGCTTTGCATATCGATTTTGGCTCGCAGGCTACAGCTGCCTTCGTCATACTCACCGGCACGCATCTTTTCAAACTCGGCCAGATGGTATTGAACTGAACGATCGCGGTAAGGACTGTTAACACCGGGGGTTTTGAAGTCGCCACGGCCTTTCGCCATGGTCTGTGCATCCTGGTGGTCCACATAAGCCTTGCCCGCTTTAATCAGGTGCAACGCCCACGCGTAGAAGGTATCAAAATAGTTTGATGCATAGCGTGCTTCACCCTCCCACTGAAAACCCAGCCAGCGCACATCCTCTTTGATGGCCTCCACATAAGCCTGTTCTTCCTTTTCCGGGTTCGTATCATCGAACCGCAGGTGACAGCGCCCCTGATAGGTTTCAGCCAGACCAAAATTCAGGCAGATACTGGTGGCATGGCCCAGGTGCAAAAAGCCATTGGGCTCAGGAGGAAAACGGGTACAAACAGTCGTCACTCGGCCTTCTGCCAGATCCTTGTCAATTATCTGTTCAATAAAATTACGGGGCTTTTCTGTCGTGCTCATCGTTGCGGAAGCATCTTTGGTAGGGTTGACTGAACATAATACCGGTTTTTCATTACCAGTACCTGCCTGAGGCTAGGTTGAACAGGTTAACATCATCGTGGAATCAGGTAAATGCCGGGGAAAACAGCGTCCGGGGCGATGCCATCAGACACCCGTTTTCCCTTATGAACCGCTTATAATAACATCTTTTTATTACACAGACCTTTTACACACGGGGGATAAACCCCTAGAATCAGTGCTCCACTGCCCCATAAGGGGTTTTCTGATAAAGAGGTATTTCATGGCTGTTATACTGCATACCAACGTAGGCGATATCACTCTTGAACTGGATGCTGATAAAGCCCCCAAAACCGTTGACAACTTTATTGCCTACGTGAAAAGTGGCCATTATAACGGCACCATTTTTCACCGCATTATTAATGGCTTTATGGTCCAGGGCGGTGGCTTTGAAGACGGCATGGTGGAAAAAAGCACTGAAAAGCCCATTAAAAACGAAGCCAATAATGGCCTGAAAAACAACACGGGTACCATTGCCATGGCTCGTACTATGGACCCTCACTCAGCCACAGCGCAGTTTTTTATCAATGTTGCTGACAATCAATTTCTGAACCACACATCTGAAACGCCTGATGGCTGGGGCTATGCTGTGTTCGGTAAAGTCACTGATGGCATGCAGGTGGTTGACAAAATGAAAGGCGTTAAAACCACTAACCGTGCGGGTCATCAGGATGTGCCTGTGGAAGCGATTATCATTGAGTCAGCGGAACTCATCTGATGCAGGCGCTGATGATCTCGGATTTACACCTGACACCAGCACGTCCGGGCATTGCCCGGGCGTTTCTGACTTTTTTGGCGCAGACAGCGCCCAAGGCTCAGCAGTTGTATATTCTGGGTGATTTTTTTGAATACTGGGTAGGTGATGATGCCATGGAACCTTTCCATGAAGAGATTGCCAGCGCCCTGAAACATTACCGCGAAGGAGGGCACGATATTTACTTTATGCCTGGCAATCGAGACTTTGCTCTGGGTCGCACCTTTTTGAAAAAAGCCGGAATGACCTGGCTCAATGATCCCAGCCTGGTGACACTCAATGACAAAACCGTATTGCTGATGCACGGTGACTCTCTGTGTACCGGCGATCCTCACTATTTGCGGTATCGTCGCATTATCCGTAACCCGCTGGTTATAAAAATTCTTCGAATGACACCCTTAAGTTACCGAAAAAACCTTGGCCGCAGGATTCGTGAAGGTAGCCAGAAGGCCAAAGAGCATAAATCGCTGGAGATCATGGATGTCACCCCTGAGGAGGTTGTGAAGGCCATGGACAAACACCAGGTGGTCACCATGATTCATGGTCATACCCATCGTCCGGCCCTTCATGACCTGACGCTGACCAATGGCCTGGCCGCCAGGCGTTATGTGCTTGGTGACTGGGAAGACAAGGGCTGGTTTATTCGCACCGATAACAACCGGTTAACCCTGGAAAGTTTTGATATTATCTAGGGAGTTTCCGGCATACCGCTATGAAAACGAAACACATCGTCAACTGAGGTAATCGTCTCTTTCTCAATCACAGAGAAATGCTCCACACGATCATCAACGGCTCCCCCATTGGCTCTGTGAGCCAGCGTCAGGTAATCCTTAAAGTGACGACT
The DNA here is from genome assembly GCA_965232215.1 of Endozoicomonadaceae bacterium. Lineage (GTDB taxonomy): Bacteria > Pseudomonadota > Gammaproteobacteria > Pseudomonadales > Endozoicomonadaceae > Endonucleibacter. The sequence continues at coordinate 1,143,235 of CBDDPF010000013.1, read as the reverse complement.
TTCTGATGTTAACAGTGACAGATAGAATTTCTGTAATTCCTCGTCCAAATAAGGTGCCAGAGCATAAAAACGCTCACAGGAGCGGGCCTCAATAAAAGCCCCGATCACAAGAATATCCACCAACCTGGCCGGCTCATGGGTTCTGGCACCGGCACGCATTCTTGCTGCATAGGGAGATGCACTTAAGTGTTGGTATTGAATGCCTCGCTTTGTCATCAAGGCCAGCACCTTTTCAAAATGTCTGAGTTCCTCGCGGGCGAGACGAGACATTTTATTGAGTAAATCCACATCATCAACGTAACGAAACATAAGATTGAGCGCCGTTGCTGCCGCTTTTTTCTCACAGTGCGCATGGTCAATGAGTAAAATTTCCGGCGCTTTTAAAGCCTGCTGAATCCATTCCACCGGCGTTTTGCAGGGCAGAAAATTCACAAGATCTTCAAGATCCCCAGGGAGCGGTCGGGTGGCAGCCTCCTTATGGATATTCCGCAGGGAGAGGGTTGATACACTGTTCACTAGTAAACCTGTTCGCTATTCACAAAAAATAACGCGTACCATAAAGGAATCTGACATGAGAACCAAGTGCCTGATATCTCTACCTCTGAAGGGAACAGCTCTGAGGCAAACGTTCATTTATCGTAGCATGCATTGAGAGCGTAGCAGCCTTTGCGCAATGCAAAAAGGAATGGAAAAAGGAATGCAAAAAGGAATGCAAAAAGGAATGCAAAAAGGAATGCAAAAAGGAATGCAAAAAGGAATGCAAAAAGTTTTGAAACCTCAGCCTTCAGGCCAACGACAGGGCTGAAACCATTGCGAAGCGTTGGTTCGACAGTGCGTTTGCTGGGAGAAGTGCAAACCCCTTCCAACGATGAGGAGCGCACAACGTAACGTTCTTATTGTTTTTTTAGGGTAAGCCATATACTCAGGTGTTGGAATTTCGTACACAATGGCACCTCCAGCAATCACCCCGGCAGAGTACCGGCAACCTCATATCGACGACTGGGTAATAAAATGGTTTATTTTTATGTATAGAGTTTTTTTTAGGTCTGGCTATTAAAAGGTATCGTAGATCTTTAGGCTGCTGGTATGAAACATATGTAATTAATAAAGGGACAGAAAACCCTGATTTCGAAATCCCTGAAGATATATCGAGTGATGACAGAGATAAATTCCTAGAACTAATGAAAGATTATTTTGATTACTGTTTAAGCCAGGCGGGTCGTATAAGAACAATTACGCCACAATCGAGTGGGTACCATAAGGTGGATAGTAAAGTATCTAAAAAAACCCGCGACGGTGGTAGCGGGTGTGTTATCTTATGATGACGTGGCGTATGCCTAGCTGGCTTTGGCAATGATACTGTCCGCTGCTTTCTGATAAGACGGCAACTGATCAAAGTTCAGGTAGCGGTAGATATCAGCGGCCATGCTGTCGATGTTTTTAGCGTAAGCCATATACTCGTCAGGTGTTGGAATTTTGCCCAGAATCGCACCGACAGAAGCCAGCTCGGCAGAGCACAGGTAAACATTGGCACCATCACCCAGACGGTTGGGGAAATTTCGCGTAGAGGTCGATAACACCGTCGCGCCAGCTTCTACACGCGCCTGGTTACCCATACACAGGGAGCAGCCCGGAATTTCTGTGCGGACCCCTGCGGTACCATAGATGTTGTAGTAGCCTTCTTCCATCAGCTGCTCTTTATCCATTTTGGTCGGTGGTGACATCCAGAAGCGCGTTTTCAGGGCTTCTTTTGATTGCTGAAGCAGTTTACCAGCGGCACGGAAGTGACCAATATTGGTCATACAGGAACCCAGGAACACTTCGTCGATTTTGTCACCGGCCACATCAGACAGAGTCCGCGCATCGTCAGGATCATTTGGGGCACAGAGGATGGGCTCTTTAATGTCGTTCAGGTCAATATCGATCACCGCTGCGTATTCAGCGTCAGCATCAGCACGCATCAGTTGCGGATTGGCCAGCCACTCTTCCATCCTCAGGGCGCGGCGCTCCAGTGTCCGTGAATCACCGTAGCCTTCACAGATCATCCAGCGTAACATGGTAATGTTGGATTTCAGGTACTGTGCCACAGAATCTTCGGACAGCGTGATGGTGCAACCGGCAGCGGAACGCTCGGCAGAAGCATCAGACAGCTCAAAAGCCTGCTCGGCGGTCAGGTCTTCCAGACCTTCAATTTCCAGAATACGGCCAGAGAAAATGTTTTTCTTGCCCTTCTTCTCAACGGTTAGTAACCCTTTTTTAATGGCGTAGAATGGAATGGCATGCACCAGGTCACGCAGGGTAATACCGGGTTGCTTTTTACCCTTGAAACGCACTAATACAGATTCAGGCATATCCAGTGGCATAACGCCTGTAGCGGCAGCAAAGGCCACCAGGCCGGAACCTGCAGGGAAAGAAATGCCCATGGGGAAACGGGTATGGGAGTCACCACCGGTGCCTACCGTATCGGGTAAAAGCATACGATTCAACCAGCTGTGAATGATACCGTCGCCCGGGCGCAGGGCGACACCGCCACGGTTCATAATGAAATCTGGCAGGGTATGCTGGGTTTCAATATCCACGGGCTTGGGATATGCCGCAGTGTGACAGAAGGACTGCATGACCAGGTCAGAGGAGAAGCCCAGACAGGCCAGATCTTTCAGCTCATCACGGGTCATGGGGCCGGTTGTGTCCTGAGAGCCTACGGTGGTCATTTTAGGCTCGCAGTACTGACCGGCACGAATGCCTGCAACACCACAGGCCTTGCCGACCATTTTCTGTGCCAGGGTAAAGCCTCTGTCAGACTCGCCAGCAGATACAGGGCGGCGGAATACGTTGGTTTGGCCCAGGCCCAGGGATTCGCGGGCTTTTTCAGTCAGGCTCCGCCCGATGATCAGGTTGATGCGCCCCCCTGCCTGTACCTCGTCCAGAATAACGTCAGATTTCAGGGTAAACTCAGACAGCGTCTCACCGCTTTCAGACAGGATCTTTCCTTCATAAGGGCGAATATCAATGATATCACCCATATGCAGGTTTTCAACGGGGGCTTCAAATACGAGGGCACCGGCATCTTCCATGGTATTGTAGAAGATAGGTGCCACTTTGTCGCCAATACAAATTCCGCCAGAACGTTTATTAGGGACACCGGGCTGATCTTCACCAAAGTACCACAGCACAGAGTTGGTTGCCGACTTACGGGAAGAGCCAGTGCCCACCACATCGCCCACAAAGGCAACAGGGAGACCTTTGGCTTTAACGGCCTCGATCTGTGCCATTGGGCCAGTCTTGCCGTGTTCCTGCGGGGTCAGGCCATCACGGGTCATTTTGTACATGGCCAGGGCATGGAGGGGAATGTCCGGGCGGGACCAGGCATCTGGTGCAGGGGACAGATCATCGGTATTCGTTTCACCGGTCACTTTGAAAACAACGACTTTAATGCTATCAGCCACTTTATCGCGGCTGGTGAACCATTCGGCATCAGCCCAGGACTGGATCACGGCTTTAGCATGGGGGTTGCCCTGGCGGGCTTTGTCTTCCACATCATGGAAGGCATCAAAGATCAGCAGGGTCTTTTTCAGCTGCTCTGCCGCCAGCTTGCCTAGCTTGTTGTTATCCAGCTGCTTGATCAAGGTAGCAATGTTGTAGCCACCGAGCATCATGCCCAGCAGTTTCAAAGCCTTTTCTTTGCTGATTAACGGCGAACGGGTTTCATCATTGAGGATCGCTGTCAGAAAACTTGCTTTCACATAAGCCGCTTCATCGACACCGGGTGGAATACGGTTTTCCAGGAGGTCCAGCAGCGTAGCTTCTTCATCGGCAGAGGGACATTTCAGTCGTTCAACCAGATCGGTTACCTGTGCAGCATTCAGGGGTTTGGGAGGAATACCCTCAGCAGCTCTTTCTTCAACATGTTGTCTGTAAGCTTTTAGCATGGAGCAGGCCCTCATTCGAATGGCAGGGCTGGCGTTGTTGTGAGCACCAGCTTTGTCAAATTATGATTTTTAACACCGAGGTGCTTTTTACTGGATTCTGCCTGGAAACTGGTGAAAATAGCCCATGATAAAATCCACTGAATAGCACCTTTTTATAGCACCCTCTTTTTGTGTCAGGGGTGATCTGCTGGACGGGGATTATAGCGAAAGGCGGTATTCAAGTTAAGTAATCAACGAAATGATCACTATTTTTTCGGTGAATAGTCCTGTGATGGGAGAGGAAACTTTTTTGGAGGGTGGGACAGGCCGCAGGGGGGGATTGGCATTTTTCAGTTGTTGGGGGAATTAATTGCCGGGGTTGGTTTATAGCTGTTGTTGGAAAAGGGCGTTAGTATAGACAGCCACTGATGGTTTTGTAGAGTAATTTACGTGATGTATCAAGAACGTCTTGCTGATCCTTTTGAGAGAAAAACCCGGCTGATTGCGGGTGTTGATGAAGTGGGACGAGGTCCTCTGTGTGGGCCGGTGATAGCCGCAGCGGTTATTCTTGACATCAATTACCCCATTGACGGGCTGGATGATTCTAAAAAAATGTCTGAAAAAAAGCGGGAGGCATTGTTTGATACCATTTGTGAAAAAAGCCTGGCCTGGTGTCTGGGTCGTGCGGAGGTAGAAGAAATCGATCAGCTGAATATTTTGCACGCATCAATGCTGGCGATGCAGCGTGCGGTTGAAGGGTTGTCTGTTAAGCCTGAGCTGGCATTGATAGACGGCAATCGCTGTCCATCTTTACCGTGTCCGGCGCAAGCTATTGTCAAAGGTGACAGCAAGATAGCTGAAATTGCAGCGGCATCAATTATTGCCAAGGTTGCCAGGGATCGTGAAATGGCAGAGCTGGATAAGCTCTATCCCGGTTATGGAATTGCCGGTCACAAGGGATATCCTACCAAAGCACATCTGAAAGCGTTACGTACATTTGGGCCCACGGCGATTTATCGTCGCTCCTTCAGGCCGGTACGTGAATTATGTGACAGATAATGTTCACCGGGTCTTTGGTAGAATGACCGCATCCATGGGACTCAGTAAAATCGGTAGTTACAGGACGGAGTTCTGTGTATTTCTGGCGTGAAGCAATAATGGTTTGATGGGTGTTGAACCCTTGCTTGTCGTTGTTTTAGATGTTGTTGTTCATTTGAGTGATCAAAGGGACGTGGTAACTGAATTTTTATCTTTTTCAGCTTATCAATACGAACTCTCATATTGGATGCAGTGGTTGAAAAATAGACAGCACCCATGATTTGACTAAACGCTTTTCCTATAGTCATCATATAACTCCTTGTTCAGGTGAACTTGAGGGCTATTTTAGCGATTTTGTTCTTTATTTGAACAGTAGACCTTGGTCTATGTTGTTTTATGTCAGGTGTTGCACTCAATGAAGCGCCATAACCCGGACCCCGTGAGTGACAGGAACTCTGTGAATCATCCCATTTATGGCTGTAAATTTTATGACGAACATCTTCTACCAGACCTTCTGGTGCAGCTCCCCGAGCCATCCCCCACCTACCCGGTATCCCTGCTGCCCCGGTGACTGCGAGTCCTTCCCTGATCTCTGGCACCGAACCAGCGGATGGACGACCTTCCCAAGCCAAAGTAGCATCTGACATTGGATGTTAGCGTTTTATGGAAAACCTCAATTTTCCACTGTTTTTTAAAGAGCTGAAGAACCACGGCGTTCCGCCCGAAAAAAGCCCAAACACCCCAAGCCCGACGGTAATTTTCCGACAATTCAGTGATGGAACTGTTCTTTGATAGTCTGAAGCGGGAAAGAACAGATCATCATATCTACAATAGCCGATCCGCCGTTGAGGTGGATGTGGCAGATTATATTCTGTTCTATAACAACCACCGACTTTACTCCTACCAGGGCTATGGGCTATATGATTCCTGTGGACTTTAGTCGTCAAGAAAGAGGCACGTTAAAAACAGTCAAACGGATAACAACCGCCCCGCACGCCAGGCCCGGAGCTGACCAGGTATTGCGTTCCATCTGGAAAACCGGGTTTTTATACGTGGTTCTGGCTTAGCATTGCAGCTCTTTGACATCCTCCTCGCCCTAAAGGACGAGGATTCCTAATCGTCACCAATCAGGTTTCCTGTTTCAACACGCTTTCCCTGGATGGTTGCTTACGCAGCCATCCCCGTTCCAGTCGCTCCACAGGCTAACCCCGCCAGCCCGGCGGTTTTTATATTCAATGCTGCTGCTATGTCTCTGTCCCAATGGGTATTGCACTGTGGACAGTCCCATTCACGGATTGATAGTGGCATACTTTCGTTGATATATCCGCAGCCAGGACAACTCTTTGAGCTTGGGAAGAATCTATCAATGACAGATACAGTCCGACCCGCCCATTCAGCCTTGTACTGTAACTGTCTGACAAATTCACCCCAGTTAGCATCGGCTATATGCTTTGCCAGCTTCGGATTTTTGATCATGTTCTTCACGGCCAAATCCTCTACACAAACAACTTGGTTTTCGTTAATGAGTTTGTGGGACGCCTTGTGGGTAGCATCCATCCGGCAGTCAGCTATTTTTGCGTGCAGGCGTGCAACGTTGAGCCTTGCTTTATTTCGGTTGTTGCTCCCTTTCTGCTTTTTAGCCAGCGTGCGCTGAAGGTAGGCGAGCTTTTGCTCGTAGTGTTTGGTATGCCTTGGATTACCGGATTTTTCGCCGTCTGACGTGATGAACAAGTCCTTCAAACCTAAATCAATACCCACTGTTTTATGGCTAATGGGCATTGGTTTAACTTTAAACTCGCACAGCATGGATACAAAGTACCGGCCTGCACGATCCTTGCTGATCGTGATACTGGAAGGTGCTGATGAGAGTTCTCTGCTCCACTTAATGGCCAGTGGCTCCCTGCTTTTGGCAATGAACAACTGCCTGTCTTTCATGCTGAATGCAGACTTTGTTAATCGAATACTTTGCCTTGCTGTTTTCTTTTTGAAGTTTGGATACTTTGCTCTTCCAGACCAGAAATTCTTAAACGCCTCCTGTTGATCTCGAAGACACTGCTGAAGAACCACACTAGACACGTCTTTCAGAAAAGGAAATTCTTTCTTAAGAGAAACCAGCCGCTTTTCAGCTTTTGAATGAGAGATGCTTTCATCATCGTTGTAGTAGGCATCTGTGCGAAAGCGCAGTGTGTTGTTGTATACAAATCGTGCGCATCCGAATGAGTTAGCGAGTAGCGTCTTCTGCTCTGCACTTGGATAGACTCTGTATTTGTAGGCACGTTTCGTATTCATACCAACATTTTACAGAAACAGTTTCACACAATAAAGACAAATGTACTGAGTACTGCCAGCCTGAAGGCTGGTGTGCTATTCATCCCCGCACTGGAAGTACGGGGCCTTCCGCACTTTTGGTAAAAAAGTAGGAAAGAGTAGGAAAAGGTAGGAAAAAAGTAGGAAAAAAGTAGGAAAAAAGGTTGTCGAAAACACTGCCTCTCGACTACTTTTCAAGTTCTGGGTACATTATGTACTCGCATCATGCCAAAATCTCCGGTGGAGCACTTGGTATTTGGGCTTCCGGCGAGCAGTCAATGTCATCAGATGCATGCTTCCGGGCAGGACGCACAACTAACGCTAATGAATTCCGTTTATGTCAAATAACCAGGCCCTGGGCCAACTCAGAGACTACCTTTCTGCCTGTATTATTGGTCAGGAACACTTAGTCAACCAGCTACTGGTTGCCCTGCTTGCTGACGGACATCTGCTGGTTGAGGGTGCCCCCGGGCTGGCAAAAACCCGGGCCATCAAAGCGCTGGCTGATGGACTGGATGCAAACTTTCACCGTATTCAGTTTACCCCGGACCTGCTGCCTGCCGATGTCACCGGCACAGATATCTATATTCCTGAGGACAGCAGCTTCCGCTTTCAACCTGGCCCTATCTTCCATAATTTGCTACTGGCCGACGAAATCAACCGGGCTCCGGCAAAAGTTCAATCGGCACTGCTTGAAGCGATGGCTGAACGCCAGGTCAGTGTTGGACGCAAGACCTACCCCCTGCCCAAGGTGTTTATGGTCATGGCGACCCAAAACCCTATTGAACAGGAGGGCACTTACCCACTCCCGGAAGCACAGCTGGATCGCTTTCTCATGCACGTCAAAGTGGGCTATCCCAGCGTCAGTGCAGAAAAAGCCATCCTTCAGCTCGCAAGGGGAGAGGCCATGAAAACGGCTCAGCCTCACCTCAGCGAACTGATCACACAAAGCAGTATTCTGGAAGCACGGCAGGCGGTACTGGCCATTCATATGGAGCCTGTGGTTGAGGAATATATTGTACAGTTGATTAATGCGACGCGTGACCCTTCGGCATACCATAATTCACTGACCAAGTGGCTGGATTATGGTGCCAGCCCACGGGGCACAATTGCCCTTGATCGGTGCGCCCGGGCCCATGCCTGGCTGGAAGGACGCAACTATGTGAACCCGGATGATGTTCAGGCTGTCGCCCACGACGTCTTGCGCCACCGGTTAATCCTCTCTTTTGAGGCAGAGTCAGAAGGCAAAGGTGCTGACCAGATCACTGACCTGTTGCTAAAAATTGTGCCCGTTGCTTGATTCAGGAACACAGGACAAATAATGGGTGGCACTTACTCTGAACTGAATGAACTGATCCAACTGCGTTTGAACGCCAGGCATCTACACCTGTTCCTTCCAAAAGTGGTCAACAGTCCTCTGGCCGGAGGAGGTCACTCCCTTTTCAAAGGACGTGGCATGGACTTTGAGGAAGTTCGCGCCTATCAGGCCGGGGATGACATACGCACCATTGACTGGCGGGTAACAGCACGTCGCTCCAAGCCTCACACCAAGTTATTCAAAGAGGAGCGGGAGCGACCTGTACTGATTTTGCTGGATCAGAGTTACTCCCTGTTTTTTGGCAGCTGCCTGAACTTTAAATCGGTCACCGCCTGTGAAGCTGCCGCCTTGATTGCCTGGGCGACCCAGTCACACAAAGACCGGGTTGGTGGTATACTTTTCAATAATAAAACGTTGTCAACGCTGCGGCCAGCCAGTTCAAAAGCCGCCACTTTGCACCTGCTCAAGCAGGCTGAAAAATTCAATAAGGCCTTAACCATTAAGGCCATGCCAGCAGGCACTTCCCCCGGCGGCTATCTGGCCAATGCCCTGGGGCATGCACGTCGCATTGCACATCCAGGGACACAATTATTCGTTATCAGCGATTTCAAAGACATGAATCCTGAATGCCTGCCACTGCTTTCCCAGTTGCGACGTCACTGCGATATGATGGCCATCAGGGTCTCTGACCCCCTGGAAACAGAACTCCCGCCACCTGCCAGCTACGTTATTACCAATGGCATGCATCGATACACGTTAGACAGCCGACAGCTCAAACACCGTCGGTCATTCCGGGAATATCAGCAAGCACAGCTCACGCAGTTACAGCAACAGCTCCAGGACTACCGTATTCCATTGCTCCAACTCACCACCAGCACTGACACAAAAGAACAGCTACTGGCTTACTTTTCTCGTCGGCGAAGAAGCTAACCATGGATATGCAATCAGCCCTTGAACAGTTACGCCCCAACCATTTACCTGCCCCTGTCAGTATTTGGCCATTAGCCCCGGGTTGGTGGATAGTGGGTGGGCTTACCCTGGCTATTATCATTCTGGCAACGCACTTTATTCTCTCCCGGTGGCGAAAAAGACGCTATCGCCGACAGGCACTGTCAACCCTGCGCAGGGTAGTGAAAGCGTATGAAGCACACGGTAACAAAAAGCAGTTTGCTCACGATTGCAACCGTCTGCTCAAAAAAGTGGCACTGCAGGCTTACCCCCGACAGGACATTGCCAATCTCAACGGTGACCAGTGGCTGGTCTTCTTGTCAAAATCTTCAGGCAACGCCCAATTCTCGCACTCAGAAGGCGCAGCTCTGGGGAGTGACCGTTTTAAACCGGACTATGAACTGAATGTGGATCAACTCCAAACACTGACCTTAAGCTGGATTAAAAAACACCATGCTTGAATTAGACTGTCCCTGGCTATTGCTAATCCTCCCGGCGCCATTACTTATTTACTGGTTTCTGCCCCCTGCAACACCCCTGAGTGAACGTGCGCTACGCATTCCTTTCTACAAAGATCTTGTTGACAGAACCACCTCCAGCTCACTGGAACGCTCCCAAAGCAGCTGGCTGTCACTTCTGGCGTTATGGTTAATATGGGCACTGCTGCTTCTGGCTGCCAGCCAACCCCGTTGGATGGGGAACCCCATACAAATGGCAGACTCCGGGCGAGACCTTATGCTGGCTGTTGACCTGTCCGGCAGTATGGAAATTCGTGATATGACAGTGGATGGGCAAGAGGCTGACCGACTCATGGCCCTGAAACACGTACTGTCTGATTTTATCAAGCGCCGAAAAGGTGACCGGATTGGACTGATCCTCTTTGGTTCGCAGGCCTATCTGCAAACCCCACTAACCTTTGACAGAAAAACCGTAAAAACCTTGTTAGACGAATCAAACATTGGTATTGCTGGCTCTAAAACGGCCATTGGTGATGCTCTGGGTCTGGCAGTGAAACACTTACGTAAACGACCGGAGGACAGCCGTGTACTCATCTTATTAACCGACGGTGCTAATACCGCCGGCGAAATCTCACCATTGCAGGCAGCCCGATTAGCTGAAAAAGAACATATCAAAATTTACACCATTGGCATGGGCGCTGATGAGATGATTCAGCCCGGCTTGTTTGGCTCCTCCTTTGGAGCCAGAAAAATCAACCCCTCTGCCGACCTTGATGAGAAAACGCTGAAAGAAATTGCTAAAATCACTGGCGGGCAATACTTTCGTGCGCGTAATACAGAAGCATTGGAAAAAATCTACCAACTTCTGGATCAACTGGAGCCGGTCACCCAGAACGAGGAAACCTTCAAACCCAGTAAGGCACTATACCCCTGGCCCCTGGGCGCGGCGCTACTGATCAGTTTCCTGATGGCCCTCGGTCACCTGTGGCCTCTGTCAGGACAACGATACAGGAGAGTCTCATAATGCTGCTGTGGCAAAATTTTCATTTTCTTCGTCCCTACTGGCTTGCCCTGATCATCCCTGCCATTGCGATCGTATGGTTGTTGTATAAAACCCTGTCACAAAAAAATAACTGGAATCGGGTCATTGCCCCCCACCTGCTTCCCCACCTGCTTGAGCCCACGGAACAAACCGGGCGCAAGCCTCCACTTTATGGGCTTATGGCTGCCTGGGTGCTGGCATGCATTGCCCTGGCTGGCCCTGCCTGGGAGAAAATTCCTGTTCCGGTGAGCAAGTCCCAGGAACCTCTGGTGGTCGTGGCTGATATGTCACCGGCTATGCTTGCCACCGATATCAAGCCCAATCGACTGGCCAGGCTGAAATATAAGCTGCTGGACCTTTTCAAAAACCGAAACGAGGGTGTCACTGCACTGGTGGTGTTTTCCGGTTCAGCCCATACCGTTGCCCCACTAACCGACGATAGCCGCACTCTGTCAAACCTGGTCAATGCATTGAGCCCTCAAATTATGCCAATATCGGGACACAACCCGGTTGCGGGCATAAAACTGGCTGCCGCCCTGCTACAACAGGGGACAGGCAATAGCGGACAGATTTTGCTCATCACTGATCATGTATCCGACACTGACGCCCAACGCATCACAGCCTTCATTAACAAGTCAGGCAGCAGGGTTTCTGTTATTGGGATTGGCAGTGAGCAGGGAGCTCCCATTACCCTGCCTCAGGGCGGATTTCTCAAAGATACGAACGGTAGTATATTAATTCCCCAACTTGACAGGAGTAGCCTGATTCAGCTGGCAAACGACTGCCATGGTTTCTACCATAATTTAACGATTGATAACACTGACTTATATAAAACCCTCCCAAAAGTTTCACTGCCTGAAACAATAGTTCAGCTGGAACGACAGTTTGACCAATGGCATGACACTGGCTTTTGGCTGGTTATCGTGCTACTTCCATTCGCCCTCGGGGCTTTCCGCCGTGGCTGGTTAACCCTTGCATTGATTGCCATTGTTCTACCCCAGTCAGACTCGACAATGGCAATGGAATGGGAAATGCTGTGGCAAAATAATGATCAGCGTGCGGCACAGGCACTGAAGCAGAATAACCCTGAAAAAGCTGCCGAGTTGTTTGACAGACCTGAATGGAAAGCCCAGGCACTATTTCAAGCGAAACAATACTCGGAAGCTGCAGCACTGTTTGGAAGGACATCTAACAATGCCCGCGCCCTGTATAATAAAGGCAACGCTGAAGCCAAGGCTGGTCGGCTAAAAGAGGCCATTGATAATTACCAGCAAGCTCTGACCACTTTGGATGAAAAAACACCCAACACTTCTTTGAAAGATGATATCCAATACAACAAAACGCTGGTTGAAAAACTATTGAAAGCACAAACGCAGAATCAGCAGAATCAGCAGAATCAGCAGAATCAGCAGAATCAGCAGAATCAGCAGAACCCGCAGAATCAGCAGAACCGGCAGAACCCGCAGAATCAGCAGAACCGGCAGAACCGGCAGAACCAGCAGAACCCGCAGAACCCGCAGAACCCGCAGAATCAGCAGAACCCGCAGAATCAGCAGAACCCGCAGAATCAGCAGAATCAGCAGAATCAGCAGAACCCGCAGAACCCGCAGCAAAGTCAAGGCGGCCAGCAGCAAAATAAGAAGCGGATGCAGGATGAAAAGCAACCAGGAGCCAGTGATCAGCCGCAAATACCACACAAGGAGAAGCAGCAGGCACAGCAGCCCAGTCAGACTGACAGCAAGCAGCAACAGCCAACTACTGCAGAGCAGCAGCCAATGCAGTCAGAAGAGCAGCAGGCACTGGAAAGCTGGTTACGTACGATCCCTGATGATCCCGGTGGTTTATTACGCCGCAAATTTCAACAGCAACAAGAGCAAGAGCAGCGCAAGCGCCAGAGGCAGACATGGTAATGAAAATGATGATGAGAATAGGTAACTCTTTTCAGTTGGCAGCGCTGTTTCTCCTGATGTTTTCTTCCGCCGCCTTTTCATCCTTTGACGCATCTGTCGACCGTTCACACATTGCCCTGCACGAAACGCTGGAACTCACCCTGCGTGCTGATAGCGACAGTAATGCATCACCTGATCTAAGTATCCTTGAAAAAAGTTTTGACATACTAGGCACACGTCGCAGTCAGCAAGTACGCATTATTAACGGACGCTCTGAGTCCTGGAAGGACTGGATCGTTACCCTGTCACCAAAAACAACGGGCACACTGACTATTCCACCGATCACTTATGGGAGTGAACACTCCAAACCAATCACTGTCAGCGTTCAAAAAAACACCGCTCAAACAGGAAGCATACCGGATATCAGTCCAGTCTTTATGAAGGCTCAACTTAATCATGAGACCGTTTATACCCAGCAGGAGTTAATACTCACCCTCCGTATTTTCCATAGTGTCAGCCTCTATGATGATAGCCGTTTATCCCCCCTGAATATTGGCGATGCTATTGTCAATCAGCTTGGTGATACCCAGCGTTTTGAAACCACTATTGACGGCAAGCATTATGGTGTGCTTGAAGTCAAGTATGCTATTTACCCACAAAAAGCAGGAACACTGACCATTCCTTCACTCAGCTTTACCGGCACAATGGCTGACCCTCGAGACCCTTTCCGTGGGGTCTTCTCCATGGGAGGGAAACCTGTGGTGGCCCGTTCCGCTGAAATCCCCGTTAAAGTAATGCTCCCGCCCGCCAGCTACAAAGGCCATGACTGGCTGCCTTCCGAGGGGCTCACCTTAACTGAAACCTGGAGCCAACCCCTTGATAACATTAAGGTTGGCGATGCAGTGACACGCACTATTACCATTGAAGCCAAGGGCTTAACCGCCGCGCAGCTTCCCCCGCTGTACATTCCCGGCCCAGCGGGTGTAAACACCTACCCTGACCAATCATCAAGCAGTGATACCCCAACCGATAGTGGGATGATTGGTAAACGTATTTCTGCTATTGCCATGGTCCCAACCAAAGAAGGCGCTATTACCCTGCCGGCAATCAGCATTACCTGGTTTGATACCCTCAATCATAAAAGCCATACCGCCACTATTGCGGGAAAATCCATTGAGGTGCTGCCAGGCAATATCAGCTCACCCGTAAAACCCTCCCTGCCAGCATCCATTTCCTCTCCTTTACCTGAGGAGCCAGACCATTTACCTGTACTGGCAGCCATTGAGCAACCCTTTTCCCTCTGGCAATGGGTTGCACTGGGCTTTGCCGGGTTATGGCTGATAACCATTAGCGTATTATTCTGGCTTTGGTGGCGTTCAAAACATGGGCCTTCTACCCTTGCTCAACCAACTGACATTGAATCAATACAGCCACAAACTGCCAGCGAACAAGCCGCATTCAGAGCTTTGCAGTCAGCCTGCATCGAAGGTGAAAAAACTGAACTGATTTTGGAAACTATGAAGCAGTGGTGCCGCCTGTTTTTGAACGACCATTCCCTCAAAACGGCACAGCAATGTGCCAATCGCCTGGATTCCGAACAGCTGCGAATCGTCTGTGCAGAGCTTGATGTAGCCATTTATTCGGGCGAAAACCACCGCCGCACAATGGGGCAGGAAATCCTTTCTATTTGCTCCGTATTACGGAAAAGCTATAAAGTGTCAGAGACAACGTCAGAGAAAACGTCAGAGAACAACAACCTGTCAGACATTTACCCTGCTTGAAGATAATCCCAATCGACTCTTTTGAGTAACTTCAACCTTACCGTAATACAATTCTGGTTTTTTGCCCGAAAAGTTACTCGTAGATGTTCAGCCGTACTCGGCCTGGGGAGCTTCTAACAGACTATTACGCTGACAATCTGAATGCCAACCTCGGGTTGAAACTCTTCGCAATGATTAGCTTTACTGGTTATACCCATTTTATTTTCTAATGCTGGCAAAGATCATTGCATCATAAGGCTTAGCTTAGAGTTATACCTTAGTTAGAAAAGATGATTGGTATTATTTCTTCTTATTGTCGTCCAGGTCGCCATGTTGACTACGGTAGTTAGAAAAAACAACGCGTTTAAAAAGGCCGCTATTATGGCCTTTTTATTTATCTTTAAGGCGATGATTCTATGATTCCTGCTAAACCATGACAGCTGCTGGCTTCAAGTAGGAAATAGGTGCGGTTTCAACATCGTCAAAGGTCACCACTTCCCAGGCCTTCTCATTAGCCATCAACGACCGAACCAGTTTATTGTTCAACTCATGACCTGACTTGTGACCGATAAACTGACCAATCAGACTATGACCAAGAAGGTATAAATCACCGATTGCGTCCAACATCTTATGTTTTACAAACTCATCGTGATAGCGCAAACCGTCTTCATTAAGAATGCGATAATCATCTACCACAATGGCATTATCGACACTGCCACCTAACACCAGGTTCTGGGAGCGCAGATATTCCACTTCTCGCATAAACCCAAAGGTGCGTGCACGACTAACTTCCTTCACAAACGAAGTACTCGAAAAGTCGATAGAGGCCGACTGAGAGCGGCTCTTGAATACCGGATGGTCAAAATCAATAGAAAAGCTGACCTGAAAGCCATTATAGGGCTTGAAAGTTGCTACTTTATCACCATCCGAAACAGTTAAAGTCTCTTTAATACGGATAAACTTCTTAGGTGCATCCTGCTCTTGTATACCCGCTGATTGAACCAGAAAGACAAAAGGACCTGCACTTCCATCCATAATTGGTACTTCATGGGCGCTGACTTCCACATAGGCATTATCAATGCCAAGTCCTGCCAGAGCAGACAATAAGTGCTCCACAGTATCTACCCGCACGCCCTGTTTTTCCAGGGAGGTGCAAAGCGTGGTTTCTCCCACATTCAATGCATGAGCCGGAATCTCTATGACGGGTTCCAGGTCTGTGCGGCAGAAGATAATACCAGTATCTACGGGGGCTGGTTTCAGGGTCAAAAAAACCTTTTCACCTGAGTGCAGGCCGACCCCGGTAGCACGAATAATGTTTTTCAGAGTACGTTGTCTGATCATGGTAACGCTATTCCGCGACCTCGTAGGCCCCTGTTTTCGTAATTTCATTTCGTAATTTCAACAATACATTGTAACAAAAACACCCACTGACACAAGGGAACCCAGGATAGCGCTTGTGTTATACAACCGGTTTTTCTCACTAATCAGCCTGACGGCGAAGAAATGCGGGAATATCCAGGTAATCAACACTGTCTGCATCTGCTGTTGTAGCCACTGTACGCTTTTTAGCGCCTGTCGCTTTCGCAGGTTCTCGATTACTCCCCTCTTTGTTGCGCATAACTGTAGGAATTTCCAGCGTTGGCAAATCAAGTGTTCCGTCAGTTTTCTTTGTTCCCGCCGCCTCGACAGCGGCAAATGTCCCAACGTCATGCTCGGAAGGAGACGCAGCGCCCAAACCAGTAGCCACTACGGTTACCCGCAGCTCATCGCTCATTTCAGGATCAATAACAGTACCAACGACGGTCGTGGCGTTATCTGAGGCAAACTCCTTAACAGTATCGCCTACTTCGTGGAATTCGCCGACAGATAAATCCAGTCCTGCTGTAATATTCACCAATACACCGCGGGCCCCCTGCAAATTAACATCCTCAAGCAAAGGACTACGAATGGCTTTCTCTGCCGCCTCAATCGCACGGTTAGTACCCGTCGCAGCCCCTGTGCCCATCATCGCCATGCCCATTTCAGACATCACGGTTCTGACATCAGCAAAGTCGACATTAATTAAACCATCACGCGTGATCAATTCGGAAATACCCTGAACAGCGCCAAGCAGGACATCATTGGCCGCACCAAACGCATTCAACAGGCTGACATCACGCCCCAGAACGGGTAACAGTTTTTCATTAGGAATAGTAATCAAAGAATCTACACAGTCCTGTAGTTCCTTAAGGCCTTCATCAGCCACTTGCATGCGTCGACGGCCTTCAAAAGAAAAAGGCTTAGTGACCACTGCAACGGTAAGTGCTCCCATATCCCGGGCAATCTGTGCAACAACCGGGGCAGCACCTGTCCCTGTCCCTCCCCCCATACCTGCTGTGATAAAAACCATGTCAGCACCTGAGAGCATTTCAGAGATACGATCCCTGTCTTCCATTGCCGCTTCACGGCCAACATCAGGATTAGCTCCGGCGCCCAGACCTCGCGTAATGGATGCACCCAACTGCAGATGGGTGTGGGCCTGCAAGTGTTGTTTTTTCAGAGCCTGGGCATCAGTGTTTGCGCAAATAAACTCAACACCCTCTAACTGGCTTTTGAGCATGTGGCAGACGGCGTTACCACCACCGCCACCAACACCAATCACTTTGATGACCGCTTCCTGCGGAACGTTGTCAACCAATTCAAACATGGCTTTCTCCTTATCTCACCTTAACTGTCTATTCTTTCAAAAAAACTGATCATTCAGAAGTTACCCTGAAACCACGTTTTTAACCGGTTTACCAAACTGATGTCCTGATTTGCGAAGGCATTCTCCCTGCGTCCTTCCTTTTGAGCATTGCGTCCGTAGTGCAGCAGGCCAACACCGGTGGAATAAATGGGATTATTAACAACATCTGTCAGCCCTTGTACACCCTGTGGAAAACCTAACCGCACAGGCATGTGGAAAATTTCTTCCGCCAGCTCAACCGCCCATTCCATTTTTGCTGTTCCCCCGGTTAATACAACACCGGCAGGAATCAAATCTTCAAACCTGCTGCGTCTGATTTCGGCATGTATGAGTGTAAACAATTCATCATACCGAGGCTCAACCACTTCGGCCAGTTCCCGTCTGGATAATTCCTGTGGCGCCCGCCCACCTATGCTCGGCACTTTAACAGTTTCATCCTCACCTGCCAGTTTTGCCAGGGCACAGGCGTATTTTATTTTGATATCTTCGGCATTCTGGGTTGGGGTGCGCAGAGCCATCGCTATATCATTTGTCACCTGGTCACCTGCAATGGGTATAACTGCAGTATGCCTGATTGCACCATCAGTGAATATGGCAATATCTGTGGTTCCACCACCAATGTCCACCAGACACACACCCAGTTCTTTTTCATCATCTGATAACACTGAAAAACTGGATGCCAGTTGTTCAAGAATAATATCGTCAACCGCCAACCCACAACGACGGATACAGTTTTCAATATTCTGGGCAGCATTCACGGCACAAGTCACCAGATGCACTTTAGCTTCCAGCCGAACCCCTGACATACCTAACGGTTCCTTCACACCCTCCTGGGTATCAATCACATATTCCTGAGGCAGTATATGCAAAATACGCTGATCCGCAGGAATAGCAACAGCTTGCGCAGCATCAATCACTCGATCAACATCGGCAGCTGTCACCTCACGCTCACGAATAGCAACAATGCCGTGGGAGTTCAAACTGCGTATATGATTACCGGCAATACCCGCAAAAACCGAGTGAATCTGGCAGCCTGCCATCAATTCAGCTTCTTCTACCGCCCGCTTGATCGCATGTACGGTTGAATCTATATTCACCACGACACCGCGTTTCAGGCCCCGTGAAGCATGTGAACCAATACCTATTATCTCAATATCACCATCTGGGGTTATTTCACCGACAATCGCAACTACCTTGGACGTGCCGATGTCCAGCCCAACGATCATGCTTCCATCATCCACGGATGTCATGACATCTATCTTCCTAAACCGCAAAAACTGTCATTGTCAAAATATGTTTATAGCCTCTGCCCTTGAAACAGCAAAATATGCTACTGCCACAGGTTGGAGGACGCTATGAGTTATTCCAGGCCACTGCGGCCCCGTTGAAATAACGCAGATCAATACGACGAACTCTCTGCCACTGAGACTCCAGCCTGGCATGATAGAGACGAATAAACCGCTGCAATTTCTCCATGCGATTATCCTCCCCCATATTGACTCTGACGCCACTTACCTGAAAACTCCACGCACCTGTACTACTAAGATCCAGCTCGTAGACCACTAAACCCATGGGGCGCAATAACTGACCAATCGCCAGATATTGCTGCATCACGACCTTTGCCTGCTCATAAGGTCCTTTTAATACTGGAAGAAACTGAAAATCTCCCAGAGCCTTAGGGCTAAACACATCCCCATCACCGGTAATCAGACTGTCAGCCCCCCAACGGGCAACAGGCTCCTTCTCCTCAATAGAGACAACCAGTGTATCTGGCCACTCCTTTCGTAAAGACACGTCTTTTACCCAGGGCTGGCTCAACAAAACGCCTCTCACCCACTGTAAATCCAGCTGGAAAAAACGCCCTTTTATCAAAGGTTTCAGCATAGACAGCACTTGACTCTTGTGTATATAACGCAAAGTCGAGTGGACCTCCACCCGTGTAATCGGCTGGTTTACCCACATCATGAATCGCGGCCAAATCAGCCATCCTCCAATAACTACCAATAAAAGTAGCAATAGCTGCAGAAAACGCGCCATAGGCAACGCGCGTCTCCTGACCTGAGTGTCTGAAAAGCGAGAAGCCCCTTTTTTTCCTGGTGCTACTGACTTCCCCCTGCCAACTGACAGGAACCTGAATTTTGTCATATTTTGTCATAAAGGTTCAGCACACACTGGATCGTGCTCAGTTGCTGAGACTTTAACAAACCTATGCTTATCAGACGTTCGCAATATAGCGATAATCAGATCTTCAAACGACAGTCCGATTGCATTGGCAGCCAAAGGTACAAGACTATGATCTGTCATACCCGGGATAGTATTGACCTCCAGTAGCCAAAACCGCCCCTGGGCATCCTGCATAAAGTCCACCCGCCCCCAACCACTGCAACCAAGGACCTCGAAAGCTGTCAGAGCGAGCGCCTGCATTTCCTGCTCCTGTACAGGGGTTAAACCACAGGGCACAATGAACTTTGTTTCTTCAGACAGGTACTTGGCTTCATAATCATAAAAGACGTCTGCTGTCTCAATACGGACAGCCGGAAGCTTCTGATCCCCTAGAATTGCCACGGTAAATTCCGGACCATCAATCAACTTCTCCACCAGCACAGAGCCACGGTGGCTGCTGGCTGCTTCCCAGGCCAGATGCAGGTCCTGCTCAGACTCGACGCGTGTAACGCCTACGCTGGAGCCCTCCTGACTGGGCTTTACAAATGCCGGTAGCAAAGCGGTGCAATACTGCAAATCAGCCTCAGAGTTCACCAATTGAAAAGCCGGTGTTGGCAACCCAACAGACTGCCATAACAGTTTGCTCCGGTACTTATCCATTGCCAGAGCTGACGACAATACATCACTACCGGGATAAGCGATACCCATATGATCCAGCAATCCCTGGACAGTGCCATCTTCACCCCCAGTACCATGCAGTGCAACAAATGCCCTGTCAGGCTTATAGGTTAACAGCGCATCAACCAGATTATCTGCGGCATCTATTAACTGGCATTCAATCCCGCTTTTTTGCAAGGCCTCATAAATACGGTCACCGGAGGCAAGACTGACTTCCCGTTCAACAGAGCATCCTCCATGGATGACTGCAATTTTGCCAAACGCTCTAACATCATCAGTGATAGAGGTTTCACTATTATTCATACTCTGCTCCCTAAAGACCCAGTCCCGTTGCTCCAAGCTTGGCCGCCAAAGCGCCAATATCCCCCGCTCCCTGTGTTAGCAACAAATCACCATCGTTGAGGATACTGGATAATATTGTTGTTACATCACTGGAATCACTGATAAAAATCGGATCTATCTGCCCCCGCTGTCTGAGGCTGCGACATAAGCTTCGGCTATCTGCACCAACGATGGGTGCTTCACCCGCCGCATATACGTCCATCAGCAGCAAAACGTCAACACGAGACAACACTTCAACAAAATCTTCGAACAAATCTCGGGTACGAGAGTAGCGATGCGGCTGATAAAGCATCACTAGTCGTTTATCTTTCCATCCATGACGCACAGCATCAATGGTTGCTGCTACTTCTGTTGGATGATGACCGTAATCATCCACCAGCATGATATTCCCTTTATTAGCAACAGAGTAATTGCCATAGACCTGAAAACGACGACCAACACCTTCAAACTGGCGCAACCCTTCTGCAATCAGTGATTCAGAAATCCCCTCATCAACAGCCACAGCAAATGCTGCCAAAGCATTCAGTATATTGTGATGACCGGGTATAGCCAGCTCAACGGGGATTTCTCCAGCACGACCTTTTTGCACTATATTAAAGCAACTTCTCATCCCTTCATGGCGAACATTGACTGCACGGATGTCTGCATCCTCACTGAACCCGTAAGTAATCACCCTGCGTTTAATAACAGGCAATAATTCCCTGATCACAGGACAGTCAATGCACATAACCGCTACCCCATAAAAAGGCAGATTATGTATGAAATTAATAAAGGCTTTTTTCAGTTTTTCAAAGTCGCCGTCATAGGTTGACATATGATCGGCATCAATATTCGTAACAACAACTACCATCGGTTGAAGGTGCAGGAAGGAAGCGTCAGACTCATCCGCTTCAGCCACCAGATAACGACTGTCGCCTAACCGGGCATTGGTACCAGCAGAGTTTAACCGTCCCCCAATCACAAAGGTCGGATCAATCCCGCTAAACCCGAGTACCGAGGCAATCAAACTGGTGGTTGTCGTTTTACCGTGCGTGCCGGCAACAGCAATACCATGGCGATAGCGCATCAACTCTGCCAGCATTTCAGCTCTTGGTACCACAGGGATACGCTGTTCTTTGGCAGTGGTAATTTCAGGGTTATCTTCGCAGACAGCTGTTGAGATCACCACAACATCAGCCCCAACCACATTATGACTGGCATGACCAATAAAGACCTTAACACCGAGAGAGTCGAGCCGGTCAGTCACCGGAGATGAACGTATGTCAGAGCCTGAAATCTGATAGCCCTGATTCAGTAACACTTCTGCAATACCACACATGCCTACCCCACCAATACCCACAAAGTGAATACGGTGGATACGCCTCATCTCAGGGACCGCAATAACCGGTATGTTTTTTTTTACATTAGCCATTGCTTACCTCCAGACAATGTTCAGCGACATCACAGGTGGCCTGTGCTTTTCCAACAGCTTTTGCTGATGCTGCCATGGCAGCAAGTCGGGACGGATCATTACCCAGACCCGTTAGCAGGGTAATTAGCATATTTGCATCCAAATCTTTTTGCTGAATCATCAGCGCAGCGCCTTCATCCACCAGGTAACGCCCGTTGACACTCTGATGATCATCAACAGCATGAGGGTAAGGCACCAAAATAGCGGGCCTGCCTGCAACAGCCAGTTCAGATACGGTTAATGCCCCTGAGCGGCATAAAACAATGTCTGCCCAGTAATAAGCAGCGGCCATATCATCAATAAAGGACTCAACTTTATAAGGCTTTTCAGTCATGTTCTGTGCCTTATAAGCTGACAGTGTGGCGGCAATATTATGCTTTCCTGTCTGGTGCCAGACATCCAGATTACCTTTACAACCGGCAAATAATGGAGGAATCACCTGGTTAATAGCAACAGCCCCCCGACTTCCCCCCAGCACTAACAGCTTTAGTGGTTTTCCTGCCTGGTAATCTGAAGACAGAGCTAAGGTGGATCTTACCGGATTTCCCGTTGTAAATACCTTTCTTTTTATACGCCTGTTATCTGGTGAGACCGGAAAAGTGCCTGGAAACGCCTCAAGCACCCTGGTGGCGACTTTTGATAATAGCTTATTTGTTAATCCTGGCACTGCGTTCTGCTCATGAATGACCAGGGGGATGCCCAGCAAACGGGCAGCAACCCCCCCAGGGCCGGTGACGTAGCCCCCCATTCCCAATACGCAGATGGGTTTTTTCTGCTTTAGCATCACAATGGCTTTCATTAATGAACAAACTAAACGCCAGGGAGCTTTAAACAGCGTTTCCAGTTTTTTCCCACGCAGACCCGTAACCGGTATGAAACTGATATCAAAACCGTACCGAGGAACAATCTCAGCCTCCATGCTTCCCGGTGTGCCCAACCAGTGAATACAATAACCACGAGCCTGCAGTTCAGTAGCCGTTGCCAGGGCTGGAAAAATATGCCCTCCCGTGCCTCCGGCCATTACCACAATGGTTAATGGTTGTTTATCGTGAACCATCAGCGTGCTTCTTCTCCCGGTTTCGTTTCTGCCCGACAATCCTCTGTGCCTCTATTCTACGCTCATAATCAATACGCAGTAACAGACCAAATGCAAGACAGTTAATCAATAAACTACTGCCACCATAACTAATCAGAGGCAAAGCCAGACCTTTTGTAGGCAGCAAACCTGTATTGACACCCATATTAATCAAAGCCTGACTGATAAAAAGGAGTGACAGGCCATAAGCCACGAAACCATGAAACAACAAGCCCAGCCGTTCGGCACGATAGCCTATTTGCAAAGACCGCCAGGCAACAAAAACAAATAAAGCCAGAACCAATAGACTACCGATGACTCCCAACTCTTCGGCTAATACCGCATAAACAAAGTCTGTATGGGCTTCTGGCAAATAAAACAGCTTTTGAATACTATTGCCCAGACCTTCCCCGGTAAAAGCACCTCGACCAAAAGCAATCAGCGACTGTGTTAATTGATAGCCACTACCAAATGCATGGGCCCATGGGTCCATATAGGATGTCAACCGCGCCATACGGTAGGGTTCCAGAATAATCAGCAGCACAACAATGCCACTCATCGCAAAAATCGACAGGATAAACGGCAGAAGTCTGGCACCTGCCATAAAAATCATCCCTAATGATGCTCCCATCAGCACAACCAGAGCGCCAAAGTCTGGCTCCAGCAGGAGCAATATTGCAGAAACACCCAGCACCACCATAGGCTTGAGAAAGCCACTCCATTTCGTTCTGACCTCATCAAGTCGTCTGACTAAAAAAGCAGCCAGATATATCACAATACAAAACTTGGCTGCCTCTGATGCCTGCAGGTTAAATAAGCCCAGGGGAATCCAACGAATACTGCCATTGACTTCTCGTCCAATGATAAGAACCAGCACCAGTAACCCCAGGGCCAAAAAAAGCAACGACCAGCTATAACGCTCAATAATAGCTACAGGAATCAGCAGCATCAGCGCCATTGTCAGCAAGCCGGCAAGCACAAAAACCACTTGTTTGGCAAAAATATGAAACGGGCTGGAAAACAGACTGTTTGACACATCCAAAGAGGCTGACCCAGCCATCACCAAGCCGACAGAAAGAAGAATTAACAGGGCAGAAAGCAGAGAAAAGTCAACAAGACGCACCTCAGCAACAGCACGCACATCGGGTGTTAGCATCGATGCAGCTCCTGCAATAGCTGATGAATACACCGAATAAACTGATCCCCCCGCTGTTCAAAACCAGTAAACATGTCAAAGCTGGCGCAAGCCGGTGCCAGCAGTACAGCATCACCTGGCACACTATTGTTAGCTGCATGGGTGACGCCCTCTTCCATCGAGCTGGCATAACTATAAGGCACCTGTCCTTCAATCACGCGTTTGATCTGCGGCGAATCACGTCCCAACAACACCACGTGGCGCACATAGCGTTTGACAGGTGCCAATAATTCAGAAAAGTCTGCGCCTTTGCCATCTCCACCAGCAATCAAAACCAACTGACCAGATAAGGCCTTGCCAAGACCCTCAATAGCAGCAACACTGGCACCCACATTGGTTGCCTTGGAATCATTAAACCACTGGACACCGCCGCTCTCAGCCACCCACTGGCAACGATGCCGCAATCCTGGAAAGCAACGCAGCGCCCGCAACATGGCTACTTCATCAATACCAGCAGCTTCACCGAGAGCCAGTGCAGCCAGGGCGTTCAAATGGTTATGTCGACCGAACACTCGAAGCTCTGCCGCATTAAGCAGACGCCGGGGTCCTTTGCATAACCAGGTTTCATGGTTATCCCTTTGCAGCCCGTATTGCTGTAGATCCGGTGACTGCGCCGTAAAAAAAGTACACGCTGTATTTCTCGGCAATAATGGCATACTTAGTGGGTCATCCCTGTTAACGACTGCCGCCTTACAACCCCGGTAAATCTTTTGTTTAGCTGCATGATAAGCAACCATGGAAGAGTAACGATCCATATGATCCGGCGACATATTCAATATTGTTGCAGCCACTGCCCTCAAAGAATCTGTCGTTTCCAGCTGAAAACTGGAGAGTTCCAGAACGTAAAGATCCGCTGGTTGTTTTAACAGCTCCAGTGCAGGGGTACCAATATTCCCGCCCACCGCAACACAGACCCCTGCTTCACGAGCCATGTTACCCACCAGTGTCGTGACGGTACTTTTACCATTGGACCCGGTAATAGCAATAACAGGCTTATTGGTCACTGCCCGACAAAACAGCTCAATATCACCCATTGCTGTTGCACCTGAACCAACAGCTTTTGCAATCGCTGGCGTATCAACGGCAATACCCGGGCTGACAATTAACTCATCAGCCCCGGCCAGCAACTGTTCATCAAGGCCACCAGTATAAACGATCACATCAGGAAATTCGTCACGCATTGCAGCCAACCCCGGGGGAGAGGGGCGACTATCAACAACGGAAAAGGGCAACCCTTTTGCAGCCAGATAACGTGCACAGGACAGTCCTGTTTTTCCAAGACCTACAACCACACGTTTGCAGCTTGAGCCAATCAAAGCCACATTTTTTTCTCCAGTGCCCGTGAATGAAAAGACAGACCAGGTTTTAACGAATTTTCAGTGTTGCTAACCCCAGCAGCACAAGCACCAGGGTGATAATCCAGAAACGGACAATCACACGCGGTTCTGGCCAACCTTTCAGTTCAAAGTGATGGTGAAGTGGAGCCATCTTGAAAATTCGACGCCCCGTCAGTTTAAATGAACCTACCTGCAATATGACGGACACTGTTTCCATGACAAACACACCACCCATAATAATCAGGACAATCTCCTGACGAACAATCACCGCAATCATACCCAGAGCAGCACCGAGAGCTAACGCACCCACATCACCCATAAATACCTGGGCTGGATAGGTATTAAACCAGAGAAAGCCCAGACCGGCACCCACTATGGCAGCACAGATAATAACCAGCTCACCCGAACCAGGAATAGCCGGTATCAATAAATATTGTGCAAAGTTCGCATTACCGCTGACGTAAGCAAACACACCCAGCGCGGCACTAACCAGCACGGTAGGCATAATAGCCAACCCATCCAATCCATCCGTCAGGTTCACCGCATTACTGGTACCGACAATCGTCAAATACCCCAGCAGAATAAAAAATGGCCCCAGTTGCAAGGAGATACTTTTAAAGAAAGGCACAATTAATGCCGTTTCAGCACCCACCTGAGCGGTATAGTACAAAAACAGAACCGCACTTAATCCTGCTACAGATTGCCAAAAGTATTTCCATCTTGCCGGCAATCCCCGGGAGTTTTTTTCCACCACTTTCCGGTAGTCATCGACCCAGCCAACAGCGCCGAAAATGCCGGTGACACTCAATACTACCCAGATGTACTTATTGCTCAGATTACCCCACAACAAGGTGCTGATCAGAATAGACACCAGAATCAAGGCACCTCCCATAGTGGGCGTACCGGCTTTACTCAAATGGCTTTGAGGTCCATCATTTCTGACACTTTGACCAATCTGGTGATAGCTGAGACTGCGAATCATATAAGGTCCCAGCCACAAGCTGATCCCTAATGCAGTCAACACACCAAGGATTGCTCTTAGTGTCAGATAATTAAAAATAAAAAACCCGTGATAGTACTGGGATAAATAACCTGCCAGCCAGAGCAGCATCTAGCGCTCTCCCTCATATTCCGGCCCCACCAGAGACCTGACAACATCCAACATTTCCATGCCTTTCGAGCCTTTAACCAACACCGACACTCGCTTGCCAGGCGCTTCTCCTATCAGAGACTCCACCCAATCACTCAGTGCAACCTTACTCTCGAAATGACGCCCTTTTTCACCAAATGCCTCACAGGCCTGACGTGCCTGCGAGCCAAAGCCGGCAAAATAATTGATTCCCTGCTGTTTTGCATAAGAGCCAATTTCCTGATGTTTAGTACTTGACACTGCACCAAGTTCCAGCATATCACCAAACACCATAATCCGTTTACCTGAACACTCCGATAGCTGATCAATCGCGGCTAAAGTAGCCCGGGGATTAGCGTTATAGGTTTCATCAAATACAATGACTTCTTTATCCCCGGAATCCCCGGGGCCTTTGTCAGACAGAAGGTATCGTTGTCCTCTCCTTTGATAGGGACGTGCACTTTCTAACCCGCGAACAATCATATCCAGCCCCAGCCCCACTGAAAATGCTGCAATAGCAGCGCAACAGGCGTTTGCTACCTGATGGCGTCCCCAAAAAGCTAAAGACACCGGTCTGCATTCGCCGCCAAGGTGCAAGTCAAACTGCATCCCGTTATCAGTACTGCAAATACGGTTTACATAGCAGTCAGCATCCGGGCTGTCCATACTGAAGGTCAGGCTCTTTCGCCCCGGTACCTGATGCACCCGATCATACCACTCAGAATAAAAGGCATCGTCCCGGTTGAGTATTGCAATGCCTGTCTCCCTCAGAGCATCAAGAATAAATCCTTTTTCATGAGCCACCCCTGCCACAGACTTTAAACCATCAAGATGCGCTTCTGCAGCATTGGTAATCATTGCCACATCAGGCCTGGTCAATCCAGCAATGTAGGCGATTTCGCCGGGTGAGCTGGTACCCAGCTCTATGACAGCAGCACCATGGGCGGCTTCAATCTGAAAAAGTGTTAACGGCACCCCGTAACCATTGTTCAGGTTACCCTGGGTCACAAGGGTATAAACACTTTCAGCCATGACCGCTGCCAACATGGTTTTTACTGATGTTTTACCACAGGAACCCGTCACGGCAAGAACCCTGCCGGTAAATGCCAGTCGATTCATGGCACCAAGAGCGCCCAGCGCTTTGAATGTATCTGTCACAACAATTTGAGGAAGCTCAACAGTATCAACTGTGCGATCAACAACCGCAGCCACAGCACCCGCTTGTTTTGCCTTTTGTAAGTAATCATGCCCATCGAAACGAGGCCCTTTGATCGCCACAAACAGCTCACCGCGTTTTATTGACCGGGAATCAATACTAATACCCGTAATAACGGACGGTGCTGCCTCAGGCAACGTGAGCTGCCCATGGAGGTGGTTGGCGAGGGTTTTGAGAGAATAAGAATGGATCATTGATCACTCCTGTACGCCAGCGCCTGCTGCACATGTTCCCTGTCATCAAAGGCGTGTCGCACTCCGTTAACTTCCTGATAGGTTTCATGCCCCTTTCCGGCAATCACGATAATATCACTGACTGACGCCGCCTGAATCGTTTTCCTGATGGCATCAGCCCGATCAGCAATCACCGTGACACGTTGCTGCTGTTGAGTTGTCAAGTCTTCCAGAGCATCCGCAATAATCGCTTCCGGCGATTCTGTTCGGGGGTTATCGCTGGTCAATATCACTTTATCAGCCATTGACAGCGCCGCTCTGGTCATCAGTGGGCGCTTGCCCTTATCCCTGTCACCCCCACAACCAAAGACACAAATCAACTGACTGGCACCGTGCTCATGCAAGGTTGACAGCACACTGACCAATGCATCCGGCGTATGGGCATAATCCACCAGTACCAGCGGCTGCTGTCCACCACCAAACCGCTGGACACGTCCTGGTACTGTCGTAATGTTATTAACATGTCGTATAACCTGCCCAACATCAAATCCCTGCACACCAAAAGCGGCAATGACTGCAAGCAGGTTTTCCAGATTAAATCGTCCCAGCAGAGGGGCTTCCAATGGATAATCCCCCCAGGGGGAGTTGACAACCGCCTTTATACTTTCAGGCAACACCCTGATATCGGTGGCATAAACATCAGCCGAGACATCAGACAAAGACCATGTGAGCACGTTCACATGTTTTGGGCATGCGGCCAACATCATATCCGTATATGCATCGTTTTTATTAATGACGGCATTTTTTATCGCATGATCTGAAAATAACAATGATTTTGCCTGTGCATATTCATCAAGGCTGGCATAACTATCCATATGATCACGGCTTAAATTGGTAAAAACAGCCACCTCGAAAGCAACGCCATCAACCCGCCCCTGCTCAAGGCCATGTGAAGAGACTTCCATAGCCAGGGCATTACAGCCCTGCCCAGGTAAGCCTGCAATAAACCGGTGAGTAGAAAGCACATCGGAGGTAGTATTTAACGTTGACGCCAGAGCATTCGGTAAGCCTTTGCCAATGGTTCCCATCATTGCACACGGTACACCTAATCGCCCCATTAACTGCGCCATAAACCAGCAGCAGGAGGTTTTTCCATTAGTACCCGTAATACCGGTAATGCTGACATGCTGACACGGTGAATAGTATGTGCTCACCAACAGCCCCAGCTTACCTTTTAAGCCAGGAACCGGAATAACAGGGATTTTCAGTACAGGCAGAAAATCCGCTGAGAGGCCCTCACTCTCAAATAAAACAGCCACTGCTCCCTGTTGCTGAGCCTGAGTCAGGTAATGACGACCATCCGCGGCAACACCTGGCACCGCCAGAAACAGATCCCCTTTGGTAACCTTGCGGCTATCAAGGGCCAACCCTGAGATTTTACAAGGATTATCAACCGATGAAACATCCAGCAGAAACAAAACATCATTTAATGTTTTCAGGGTGTTTTCTGTCATTACTGTTCCTGCCGGGTTATCCCGGATTACCTTGATTGCCACCATTTCCGCGTTCTGCAGTAAGCACCTCTTTCTGCTGTGGTGCCACACCCAGCATACGCAGAGCATTAGCATTCACCGTTGAGAAAACCGGTGCAGCCGTCAAACCACCATAATATCCCCCTTTGGTAGGCTCATCGATCACAATCACTGTTGCCAGCCTTGGGTTATCAATGGGAGCAATGCCAGCAAAAACACCGATATGACGATCATCCTGATACCCGGAAGCACCGACTTTTCGCGCTGTACCTGTTTTTCCTCCCACACGATAAGCAGGGACTTTTGCACGTCGCCCAGAGCCATTATCCACTACAGTGCTTAACATCTCCAACACATCCTTGCTTATTTGCTCATCAAACACCCGGATACCTTTAGGGGGAACATCTCGCTTAATCAGAGAAACAGGTCGCATAATGCCCTTTGCCCCCAGTACCGCATAAGCCTGTGCCAATTGCAGGGGAGTCACTGTCAGACCATAGCCAAAGGATAGAGTAGCCACTTCGATATCGCTCCAGCGATCACGAAATGGCAGATACCCGGAACTTTCACCCGGAAAGCCGATACCCGTTGCCTGACCAAGCCCAACACGCCGAAGGGTATCAAGCACACTATCAATCCCCACATCCATGGCCATTTTTGTTACCCCGATATTGCTGGATTTCGTTAACACTGACGTTACCGTTAACTGACCGTAGTTAAGAATATCCTTCACCAGATTCCGACCCACACGCATGTATCCGGGATAGGTATTGATGGGTGTATCTTTGGTATAGCGACCAGATTCCAGTGCAGCCATCACCGTAAAAGGTTTCAGGGTTGATCCTGGCTCCAGTACGTCCGTAACCACCCGGTTACGCATTCGGACGGCAGCCATCCCTGCCCGATTATTCGGGTTATAAGCGGGCTGATTCACCATGGCAAGGATCTCACCGGTATGAACATCAATCATCACCAGAGAACCTGCCTTGGCCTTGTGTTTATCAACCGCTTTTTGCAGTTCACGGTAGGCCATATACTGCAGGCTGAGGTCAATACTCAGCATTAATTCTTTTCCTGGCTCAACACTTTCTACCAACTCAGCCTGCTTTGCCAGTCGGCCTCGACGGTCTTTTAGATAACGTATTTTACCTGGAACGCCTTCCAGCCAGTCGTTATAGCCCAGCTCGACACCTTCCTGCCCTTTTTCATCAATATCGGTAAAGCCCACCAGGTGCGACGTTACCTCTGCCGCCGGGTAATAGCGACGATGCTCTTCCATTTCATTGACGCCGGGTATCTTCAGCGCAAGAATCTTTGCTCCTTTTTCAGGCGTCAAATGACGCTTAAGATACATAAAATCTTTACCCCGATTCGCAGATATACGACGGGCAAGTGTTATTTCACTGATACCCAATGCTGCTGCTAACTCTGACCAGCGTGTTTTAGCCAGTGATAACTCTGCAGGATCAGCCCATAATGTGGTGACCGGCGTGCTGACAGCCAGGGGCTTTCCATTACGGTCAAAGATAATTCCCCGGTGAGCAGGCACACTCTCATAACGTACTGAGCGCTTATTCCCCTCACTCTGCAAAAAGTGTCGATCAATCAACTGGAGATCAATAATACGGTAGGCAGTAGTGGCAACGGCAATAATAAGCAGACACTGAAGCACACATAACCGCCATCGGTTAGTTATCGCTTTCTCAGTCCGCCCATTTTTTTTATTCATTGCGTAACCATTTCAATATCTTCAGACCCAGGTACTTTCATATTCAACTGTTCCCGGGCTATCCGCTCTACTCGTCCGGGGGAGGTCAACGTGCTGTATTCCAGCAATAAACGCCCCCACTCAACCTGTGCCTGGTTTCTATCTTCCCGCATTTTCTGTAAGACGTTATGCAATCGGCGACTCTCAAAAGCACTGTAACTCACCGCCAGTGCTGAAACGACCACCATGAACAGGAGCGCTGCCGTTAACACAGTTTTTTTCGTTACTACAGACCGTAAAGGCGTCAACAACGTGCTCATGCGCTCATGCCCGCTTCTCTGCCACGCGCATAACAGCACTTCGGGATCGGGGATTAGCGTTGACCTCTTTTTCTGACGCTTTGGTGGCTTTTCCAAGGGACTTTAATCGTTTATTTAACTGATCTTCCCTGACCGGTAGCCAACTCGGTAAAGGGTCACCTTTTTCATGCCTGCGAATGAAACGTTTGGCAATGCGGTCTTCCAGAGAATGGAAACTAATGACGACTAAACGACCGCCAGGCTTTAACAACGCCAGTGCACGGTCAAGACCATCAATTAAATCATCCAGCTCATGATTGATATGGATGCGAATCGCCTGAAAAGTGCGCGTTGCAGGGTGCTTGTTCTTTTCTTTGCGAGGGCAGGCAGCCGAGACAATACCCGCCAGTTGTGCTGTCGTCAGAATAGGCTCTTTCCCCCTCGCCTGGACAATTGCACGTGCGATTCGTCGTGAGAAACGGTCTTCCCCGTACTCCCATATCACTTTACTGATCATCTGTTCATCTGCCCTTGCCAACCAGTGAGCAGCACTTTCACCTCCGGAGTTATTCATACGCATATCCAGCGGACCGTCATTCAAAAAGCTGAACCCTCGCCCGGGACAATCCAGCTGTGGTGATGAAACCCCCAAATCCAGCAAAACCCCATTCACCTGTTCAACCCCGGGCAGATTATTCAACTCAGTAAATGAGCCGTGATGTACACTGAAACGACCATCACTGCGAATCAGTGCCTTGCCAACTTTAATAGCAGAAGGGTCTTTATCGATTCCGTATAGTCGCCCTCCGTCGGACAGCTGTGTCAGAATTTCGCGGCTATGCCCACCACGGCCAAAGGTACCATCAATGTAGACACCATTGCGGTCAGTAATTAATGCATCAACAGCCTCTGTCAGCAGGACTGTTTTGTGCTCTTCGGATAATTCCATCATTTATAACGACAACGATTGTAATTCATCAGGTGCTTCTCCAGAGGCTCCTGCCTCTTGTAAATAATCATCCCGGCGCGCGTTCCAGCCGCACTCATCCCATAGTTCAAATTTTTTACCTTGCCCGAGAAGAATACAGCGCTTTTTAAGCCCTGCGAAGTCCCGCAGTGGAGGGGGAACAAGAATACGCCCACTGCCATCAATTGCAAGATCAGTGGCATGGCCAATGAGCAGGCGTTGTATTCGGCGAGTCATCGGGTGAAAACTAGGTAACGCTTCAATTTTCTTTTGAAGGGACTCCCACTCATCCAGTGGGTAAATCAGCAGACAAACCTCATCGGTATCGATAGTCGCTACCAAGGCTCCACTGTAAATATCCAGTAGTACCGACCGATACCGTTTAGGAATCGCCAGGCGACCCTTTTCATCCAGGTTAATCGCATTAACCCCACGAAACATGTGACACACTCCCTGGAAGTACAGCTCCTTCTTGATCGTTCAATCCCAACAAAACCCATATTTACCCACAATATACCACTCAAAAAAACTATAGGAAGGCGGGTAGTTCACGTCAAGCATACCCTGACATTAAAATGACATTTTCTTGACATGGCATATAACAAAGAATTTTCGCCATTGAGTTAGGAAAATAGAAAGAATCAGTAAGATAAACAGAAATCAGCCATTGAAAGACGACAAGATAACCGTGTTAAAAAAACAAATAGAAGTAAAAGCCACTGGCTTATTTCAAGAAAAGATAAGGGCAATGAAGAAAAGGTAACGTAAGTTGGCCTGTAAGCCGGGTTCTGTCTACCTGAAAACTCAGGTTGAGCAGTCATTCATCTGGGATGTACGTCACCGTACACCTCAAGCAACCTACCCGAATTCAGTGCGGGACACACCATTGAATTCCTATTTGGTCTTGCTCCGAACGGGGTTTACCCTGCCATGGACTGTTACCAACCATGCGGTGCGCTCTTACCACACCCTTTCACCCTTACCTGTCAGCGACTGGCCGACATCGGCGGTCTACTCTCTGCGGCACTTTCCGTAGGCTTTCGCCTCCCAGGCATTACCTGGCGTTCTACCCTGTGGAGCCCGGACTTTCCTCCCTTTAACAATCCATAGACTGTTAAACAGCGACTGCCCGACCAACTTACGAAGAAGGATAGTACCAGCCATCAACCAACATGGCAATTTCTCTTTCTACTCTTTCTACTCTTTCTATCAAAAGCGCCCTTTTTTAAAGGTAAGTGCCAAATTATACAGTTCTTTTTTATTATATCCCCTGATATCAGCCACCACCGCTGCCGCTTTTTTGATGGGAAGATCGGCCAGTAACCGTTGAAGCAGGGCCTCAGCCTCACTGTCAATGGCCTGATCAACAGCAGGCCTGGCGCCTTCCACGAGCACCACAAACTCACCACGGCATTGGTTAGCGTCTTGCTCTAGACGCTGTAAAACACGCCGGACAGAACCGGCGATCACCGTTTCAAAGGTTTTCGTCATCTCGCGTACCAGTACGATATAGTGCTCCCTACCCGGTAACGCCAGCATATCAGCAAGACAATCCTTAATCCGGTGTGTGGACTCATAGAACGCCCAGGTGGCAGTGAGTGCCGAAAGCTCAACCAGTTTCTTTTTTCTGGCTGAAGATTTTGCAGGCAGAAACCCTTCAAAATAAAACCGGTCTGTTGCCAGTCCACTGACTGATAACGCGGCAATTAACGCACAGGCACCAGGAACAGGCACTACCTTTATACCGGCCTCCCTCACTGTGCGTACCAGAAAATAGCCCGGATCGGAGATTAAAGGGGTGCCCGCATCACTGATTAATGCAACAGACGCCCCTTTTTGTAAACGATCAACCAGTCTCTCCGCCTGCTGCCGCTCATTATAATCGTGGCAGGGGAGCATAGGCGTTGCCACACCAAAATGATTCAGTAGCCGTTTACTATGACGGGTATCTTCAGCCGCTATAAGGTCTACCTGCTTGAGTACCGCCACAGCCCTTGGCGTCATATCAGCAAGATTCCCAATGGGCGTGGAAACAATATACAGCGTGGGTTCAGACATACAGAGCCTCAACAATCCAACAAAGGCGGCACATACTAGGCGCTGTTGATACAAAAATGCAAACGCGCCCATTCTCCTGGCAGAATGGTCTCACCGGGTACTGATCTTCAGGCTCGGTAAATAAGAATGAATCGCCCCTATGGTCATACCTGCAAAAATGGAGGTGCCGCTGTTCGTGGCGGATTGCCACTTTCGTGAACGTGGCAGGAAGGACGCCTTTAAGGCTAATGGACGATACTGAACGCCTCTCATCAATGAAAGGGAGTGCCAAATGAGATCTTCCTGTCCCCCTTGATAATAAACAGCAAGCGGTTCCCGTGGGGCAGATATGCAGATATACTTTGTATTCCAGCATAGTCACAGTGTTTGAGCGGTAAAGCGCTTTATGAGGCAAAAACCCTTTTTTCATCAGATATTGATAGTATTCACACTCACCTCCCTGGTGGTCGGCTGCTCAGGAACGAAAAACATACCTGTCGATGCTCTGCCCAGCCGAACGATTTCTGCGCCAAAAACGGTAGAGCGTCTGCTGACTGATGCTGCGGAGGCTCATTTTCCGGAAAACATTGCCTTTAAACTGCAAGCATCGGAGCAACTGCTAACCACCGATAAAACACGTGCCAAAACCCTCCTCGACAGCATTGATTACGACACACTGCCCACAAACCTGAAAGCAACCCTTGCACTGCTGCAGGCACGCATTGCTGACAGCTCTGAGCAAAATGCTGATGTGTTTAACTGGCTTGACCGGGAAGCTGTCATTAACAGCACGAACCGCAACACTGTAGCGTTTGCCCACACCCTTCGAGCCAAAGCCTACAACCGTTACGCAGAATATACCGCCTCTCTGGATGAGTGGCTGCCTGCCATGTCACTGTTAACGCCCGAGCAGCAAAAAAATTATGCGCCAGACTTTTGGCAAACCCTGCTGCGAACGCCATTGAACCGCCTGCAAACCCTGAAGGATGAAACACCCTCAGGCGTTATCAAAGGCTGGCTTGAGCTGGCTATTCTTTATCAACCCGGCAACTCCCTCAACCAGCAACTTGCAGGGTTACAACAATGGCTACAACAATGGCCCGGCCACCCTGGCCGCGCTTATGCGCCTGAAAATCTTGAGCAACTTCTCACCAACCCTCCCCCGGAAACCATCGCGCTGCTACTGCCTCTGAGCGGCAAGCTGGCTATGGCCGGGCAATCCATTCGCGATGGCATTATCGCTGCATACTATCAGGCATTGCAAAACGGCGAAAAAGCGCCCGAGCTATTGATTTATGATACGGACAGCGATGATATGACTCATCTGGCTGACAAAGCCATTGCAGCCGGTGCCCAACTGATTATCGGGCCGCTCAGCAAAGACAACGTCAGTCGACTTCAGACCGATATTTCTGCTCGCATCCCGGTGCTGGCACTCAATTATCTGGACAACCAGAACACCGTTGCAGGGACGCAACTTTACCAGTTTGGCTTGTCAACAGAAGATGAAGCTCGCATCATTGCTCACCGGGCAACACTTGATGGTCATAAACGTGTCATTGTTATGACACCAGATTCATCCTGGGGCAGGAAAGTCGCCAGTGCTTTTGAACAGGCATGGGTGCAAAGCGGTGGAGAGATTGCGGCAACCAGCACATTTAACCGGGACACAGCCTTTAGCAAACTCACCGGTCAGCTTTTACAAATTAACCAAAGCCACCAGCGTGAAAAGCAGCTCCGCAAGTTGCTGAAAGAACCCCTGGGCTTTCAGGCTCGACGCCGTCAGGATGTTGATAGTATTTTTATTGCTGCCACCTCAGAGGAAGCACGGCAAATCAAGCCAGCCTTTGCTTACCAGTTTGCGGGTGACATTCCGGTTTACGGCACATCCAGCGTTTTTTCCGGCACGATCAATGCCGTGCGAGATCAGGATATTGACGGCATTCGCCTTCCAGCTATGCCCTGGTCTGTGCCGGGTTATGCCTCTTCTCTGGAGAAAAGCATCACTCAAGCCTGGCCACAAGCCAAAGGTGCCTATGGCACTTTGTATGCTCTGGGGGCAGATGCCTATCAGCTCTATCCCAAACTGCAACAATTGATCAACCTGCCCGGTAGCCAGATAGAAGGGCTAACCGGTTGGTTAAGCATCTCTTCTGACCACCGCGTTGACCGTCAACTGATCTGGCAAATTTTCAAGAATGGACGGATGGTCCCACTCCCTGTCAAACAGCCTTATAAACACCATGCCGACCTGGCAATTACGAAAAATAAGGCATGAAGGTGCCAAGGCCGAAAAACAGGCCTTATGTTATCTCAAACAACAGGGGTTACGGCTTGTTACACATAATTTTGCCTGCCCCCAGGGTGAAGTTGACCTTGTCATGCTTGACAATGAAACACTGGTGTTTGTTGAAGTCCGCTTTCGTGCCTCGCAGGCATTTGGTGGGGCATTATCCAGTATCACTCCCACCAAGCAACAGAGGATTCGCAAAGCAGCTGCTCAATTTGTACAGCGCCATAAAAGGCATCGCCATCGGCATTGTCGGTTTGACACCATCACGATAACCCCCAATGACGAAAGCTGGCAAAATCCCTTAGAATGGATAAAAGGTGCATTTTAAGGAGCTTTCTCAATCAGATTTTTGCGCCTGAAACACTGTTCACTTCCCACGTCAGGCAAGACAAAGAAACGGTGATAGCCGTTTTTCAGGATATTGAGTATGCTCGATCGTATTACCCGTCATTTTTCAGACAGCATTGATGCCAAAATCAGAGCAGCCGACACCCTGCCGCCCCATATTGCTCAGGCTTCTGAAATTATGGTTCAAAGTCTGCTCAGCGATGGCAAAGTTCTCGCCTGTGGCAACGGTGGTTCGGCAGGGGATGCACAGCGTTTTGTCTCTGTATTGCAAAACCGCTATGACCGGGAGCGGCCAGCATTACCTGCCCTTTCGTTATGTGCCGATAGTTTAACCATCAGCTCCATTGCCTCAGACACCAGTTATAACGAAATTTTCTCGAAGCAAATACGATCACTGGGACAAAGCGGCGATGTATTGCTCACCATCTCCACCAGCGGCAATTGTCCCAATGTTGTTCAAGCGGTACAGGCTGCCCATGACCGTGATTTACAAGTCGTTGCCCTGACGGGCAAAGATGGTGGTGATACGGCTCGCCTCCTTCAACCTGAAGATATTGAGATTCGCGTACCAGCTACCAGTACACATCGTATTCAGGAAGTCCACACACTGGTAATCCATTGCTTATGTGATCTGATCGATGAATATTTGTTTTCCAGCTAACACTCATAACCATTTGCAAGGCCACTAAAAGAGAAAAAGACAATGCGACCTGTTTACAGTATTTTATTTTCAGCCCTGTTTGTTTTTGCCACAGGGTGCTCCACAATTGTTGGCAGCATCAACGAAAAACCCATCAAAATAAACCCCCTTGAGCGCACCTGGGGCAGCTGGCTTGATGACCAGACCATTGAGACCGTGACCAGTGTTAATATCCAGAAAGCTGATCCTGACTTTGCACACGCACGTGTCAAAGTTATCAGCTTTAACGGTACTGTTTTATTGATCGGCCAGGTGCCAGAAACGCGCTTAAAACCTGTTGCAACAACAATCGCCCGAGGTGTGGAGCATGTTAAGCAGGTATACAACGAGCTTGCTGTCGGACCCGTTGCCGATTTACTGGCTCAGAGCAATGATTCCTGGCTCACCAGCAAGGTTAAAAGTGGCTTAATCTCATCCAGTGACGTAGTGGCCGATCGTGTTAAAGTCTATACAGAGATGGGTACAGTATACTTAATGGGTATTGTTACCCCGGAAGAAGCGGATGCTGCAGTGAATGTCGCACGCAATACCAGCGGCGTACAAAAGGTGGTTAAGGTCTTTGAATATCCCTTACCTGATCACCTGTAAAAACAGATCACAGGTAATGACAGACACTCTGATTATTGATTGCGAAAGCGCAAAAACACCACTTATAGAACAGAGTGTTATTGTCACAGGGCGACAAGTGACGGTAGCGCACTGGCACTCTGTAAAGATAATAACCATCAATCAATATCGCGCCCTGATTATTTCTGGCGGCCCTCACCTGTTTACTGACAGCAAGCAGGCATTAATGGATGTTTTCTCTTTTATCCCTTCACTGGCAATACCAACACTGGGCATCTGCCTTGGCGGTCAAGCCATAGCCCTGGCACTGGGCGGTGATATTTATCGGGGTAAAGAACGTCGTTACTTTGATACTATGAATATCCATCAACCACATACACTATTCCAGACATTGCCCAGTGGGACTGCCTTTAAAGAAGACCACTGTGAAGGAATACACCCATCTGGCAATATGACAGTGCTTGCTTCTTCTGAACACTACCCTGTTGAAGCCTTTGCCGCTAAAGACAAACCATTGCTCGGCGTACAGTTCCACCCTGAAAGCTCTGGAGCCAGTGGGCAACAACTGATTAGCAATTTTTTATCCTGGGCTGAAATGCATAAAGCACCCTTCTCCTAACGATGAGAACCCCATAGCAGCCCGGGTATTCGGGTAACAGCCATCGACTTTTCAAACTACACTATTGCACTGGCAAACTGAACGCCAATCCTGGGTTAAAACAATTCGCAATAGTCGGCTTTACTCATCATTTTCCCTTGTTCTGACGTCAAACTTGCCATGCTCATTACGGTAGTTAGAAAGCCTATTAGTATCAGATAGTATTAGAAAAACCAAAAATCGAAAGGTTTACTACTTCACCACCTTCAGTGAGGGTTTTCCTGTCCTTAGTGGCCCGCGTGGTTCAGGTCGCCCGGAAGAGTTTTCATCACTCACTTCAGGCGCTTCGCCCTCTGCGGACGTTGCCGTTTCGACCTCAAAGACCATTCCCTGACCATTCTCACGGGCATAGATGGCCATCAGGGCTTCAAAAGGCACAAAAATGGTTAAAGCCTGACCACCAAAGCGGCCATCAAAAGTCAGAACGTCGTTACCAATTTCCAGAGACCTGACCGCACTGGGTGAAATATTAAGAACGATTTGCCCATCATTGACATATTCCATGGGCACAGCAACCCCTTCCCGATTCGCATCCACCAGAATATAAGGGGTACAGTTATTATCCAGAATCCAGTCGTACAGGGCTCGTGCCATATACGGGCGACTGCTGGTCATATTCATGGAAGACTCCAGGCTCTCACTCGCGCATTTCGCGCTCAATTTCCGACAGACTATCCTGGAAGGACTCACGCTCAAACAAGCGTTCGCCATAATCCAGAATGGCTTTACCCTGTTTTGGCAGCTCAATACCCAGCTCTGGCAAGCGCCAGATAATAGGCAGTACGCAGCAATCCACCAGCGTGAAGTCGTCACTCATAAAGAACGGCTTTTCTGCAAATACAGGGGCAACCGCCAATAAGCTTTCGCGCAGTTCTTTACGGGCACGGTTAGCCGGTGTTTCCTTGGTTTTCGGATCAAGGATCAGGTCAACCAGCGTGCACCAGTCTTTCTGGATACGGTGCATCATCAAACGGCTCTGCGCTCTGCTGACAGGGTACACAGGTAACAAAGGCGGATGAGGAAAGCGCTCGTCAAGGTATTCCATCATTACGTTTGGCTCATACAGAACCAGGTCCCTGTCTACCAGGGTGGGCAGAGTATTGTACGGATTCAGATCCGATAATTCCTGCGGCAGGTTGTCAGAGCTGGTGTTTTGGATATTAACAGCAACACCTTTTTCTGCCAGTACAATGCGAACCCGATGACTATAATGGTCAGCTGGGTCCGAAAAAAAGATCATGGATGACTTTTTGGCAACTATGGCCATGAAGTACCCCCGCCTTCATGCAAAGGTTGAGAAACAACGGTTCAGCCCAGCATGCCTGCATACTACAAGCATACCGGGTAAATGCAAACCGACCAATGAAATAATCGCATGTTATAGTAGCAAACTTTAGATCCTTTGTGATAGTAAGCCCGCTCCACCACCTGCCTTAAAATCATTACCAGCCAGGAACTGCGCTTCCCTTAAACAACTTATCCGCTGCTTTCGCAACAGCATCGCTCTGGTAAGCCTTGACCAGCGCCAGTATGCGTGGGTCGTTCTTATTATCTTCCCGGGCAACAATCAGATTCACGTAGGGGGAGTCTGCTCCTTCAACAATCAAAGCATCACGAGAAGGAAGCAAACCCGCTGGCACTGCATAGGTTGAATTAATAAAAGCCAGATCTACATCGTCCACAGAGCGAGGCAGCTGTGCTGCGTCCAGCTCAATAAACTGCAGTTTTTTCGGGTTACTCTTGATATCTGCTGGCGTCGCCTTCAGGTTGGCAGGGTCTTTCAGTGTAATCAATCCATGGTCGTTCAGCAGAATCAGTGTTCGACCTTCGTTACTGGGATCATTGGGAATGGCTATTTTAGCACCGTCTTTCAACTGGTCAATGCGGGTGATTTTTTTAGAATAGCCTCCGATAGGATAAACAAAAGTATTACCTGCAACAGCAAATTTAAACCCACGATCCTCAACCATGCTGTCGAGGTAAGGCTTGTGCTGGAAGGCATTCACATCAATACTGCCGTCGGACAAAGCCATATTGGGGGAAATATAATCAGAAAATTCGATCAAATCAACCTTGATCCCCTTGTCTTTAATCAGCTCATCGGTAGCCACTTTCATGACATCCGCTTCAGGCCCTGCCATCACGCCAACTCTCAGCGGCGAGCTTTCACTTGTGCTGTTATCGCCACAGCCAGCCAGCAGTAACGCAGAGACCACTAACACCGAACCAACCATCGCTCTAAGCGCTTTTAACGACGTCATGCCACATCCTTTTTGAAAATACTTAACTCTTATGGAAAAACTGTTGTAACCGGTCACCAGCAATTTGTATCAACTGCACCAATACAATCAATACAACCACTGTCGCCAGCATAATCACACCATCAAACCGCTGGTATCCGTAACGAATCCCCAAATCGCCCAGGCCACCACCACCAATAGCACCGGCCATGGCAGAATAACTGACCAATGTCACCAGCGTAATGGTCATACCATTAATTAACCCGGGTCCTGCCTCAGGCAGAAGTACACGGATAATAATCTGAAAAGGACTGGCTCCCATGGACTGGGCCGCTTCAACCAATCCCGAAGAGACTTCATTCAAAGCGCCCTCTGCAATACGCGCAACAAAAGGAATAGCGGCGACCGTCAGCGGCACAATGGCTGCGGTTGTACCAATAGATGTGCCCGTCAGGAACCGGGTCAAGGGAATAATGGCGACCATCAGAATAATAAACGGTACCGAGCGGCCAGCATTGACAATCGCACCCAGCATGGCATTGGCTAAAACATTCTCTGCAATACGCCCCTGGCGGGTGCTATATAACAACACCCCCAGTGGAATGCCCAGCAAAAAGCTTAAGCCGCCAGAAATGAGCACCATGTAGAACGTTTCCCACAGGGATTGCAGTAGTAACATCCAGGCATCAGCTGACATAACCCAGCACCTCCACTTTCACTTGTCTTGCCAGATAATCCAGTGCCCATTGAGCAGCAGTGTCATCCCCCATCACTTCAACCATCATAAAACCCAGGCGCTTGCCTGCGACAGTTTCAAGATCGGCCTGCAACACCACAAAATCCACATTACAGGTGCGTGCAGCCTGCGTAATAAGCGGGTCATTAACGCTGTCCCCCACAAAGGTGATTCTGACTACCGGACGCGAACCTGGCGTCTGCTGCGGCTTAAGGTGCTGCTCAATGTCAGCTGCCGGCTTTTCATGAATGGCGCTTTGTACAAATTTACGTGCTAACGCCGTTTCAGGATTCACAAAAAATGCCTCAACGCTGTTTTCTTCCATGAGCCGACCATGGTGTAAAATGGCTACACGATCACAAATGGACTTTACCACATCCATCTCGTGGGTAATCATTAACATCGTAATTCTGAGCTGACGATTAATAGCTTTTAAAAGCGTTAAAATAGCGCGGGTTGTCTGAGGATCAAGGGCCGACGTTGCTTCATCGCACAACAGAATCCGGGGCTTGCTGGCCAGCGCCCTGGCAATGGCCACACGTTGCTTTTGCCCACCGGATAACTGTGAAGGATAGCTGTTACGCTTACCGGACAAGCCTGTTAATTCAAGCAATGGTACCACTGCGGCCTCAATATCCGTTTTTGATTGCCCTGCCAATACCAGTGGTAAAGCAATATTATCAAAGACAGTGCGACTGGAAAGCAGATTAAAATGTTGAAAAATCATGCCCATGTTACGACGGGCTTCACGTAAAGCTTTTTCAGACAGCTGCGTTAAATCCTGCCCGTCCACAATCACTGCGCCGGAGGTAGGTCTTTCCAGCAAATTGACACAACGAATCAGGGTACTTTTTCCAGCACCACTGGCGCCTATTACCCCGAAAATTGCCCCTTCAGGTACAGTCAGACTGACATTATCCAGGGCAGTGACAGGCTCCCCATCAGAGGTAAACGCTTTATTAACCTGCTTTAGTTCAATCATCGGCTCTCCAGGCAGTCGTTGTACTTGATGAAGAAAAGGGTCTATTGCGGACAAAGCAGGCAAACAAAAAAAAACCACTCATGACTAAAACAGAGTGGCTTTTTCATCATACGATCTATAACACCCTTCTTTTAGCGAGATTTATCAGGCGCCTGCAATCCGAAGTCAAATCAGCGCAAGCAAGAACCTACCTGAAAGATATCCGGATGTCAACTACAATGCGTTAGAGAACGACTCGCAGCTAAAGTTGCGAGCTTCCAAAGCCAGGCAGCTAACAGAGTAAGTACCAACTTTTTTTTGACGTTTCTTTTTGACGTTTCTTTGTGAATAGCAAGAAAAACCCTGGCTTTTCCCGGCTTACGAACCGCTCCACGCCCTGTCAAT
This sequence comes from Endozoicomonadaceae bacterium, assembly GCA_965232215.1. Lineage (GTDB taxonomy): Bacteria > Pseudomonadota > Gammaproteobacteria > Pseudomonadales > Endozoicomonadaceae > Endonucleibacter. Next base: position 1,099,633 of record CBDDPF010000013.1, on the reverse strand, counting down.
TCCATAATGTATCGCCAGGCTTGATAGTATCGTTCACAAGCAGCGCCGTTTTTATGTGTCCAGTGCGGTTATGACATCATCGACTATCCCGCTACCCGGTAAAAATCCATGGCGCTGGTGACTTACTCAATCCCGGGGGGCTTTGACAAGGTCTATGTTTCACTGTTTTCCCAAAAAAAAGCGTGTACACTGGGGACACCTCAACAATCCCCCCGATAGACAATAGAGAGGTGCTGATGACAATAATCAAGAAGGTAGCCATTGTGGGAGGCACTCATGGCAATGAATTCACTGGCATCACCCTGATTAAACAGTGGCAGCGATCACCGCAACGTATTGCACATGACAGCTTTGCTGTGAATACCGTCTTTGCTAACCCCAAAGCCCATCAGGAAAACAAACGTTATGTGGATTGTGATCTGAACCGACAGTTTACCCGTGACAATCTTGAAAATGATGCTTTGTGTAACTATGAGCAAAGCCGTGCCAAGGCCATGAATCAGCAGCTCGGACCAAAGGGCAATGCCAAAACCGATTTCATTATTGATTTACATAATACGACCAGTAACATGGGGCCCAGCCTGATTTTACTGCAGATGGATAAATTCAATCGCAAGATGGGGGCTTATCTTAAAAGTAAAATGCCTGAGGTGGTGGTGATTGTTGAAGATTTTTGTTCCGTTGCAGACCACCCCTACGTATGTTCAATGACACCACAGGGCGTGGTTGTAGAAGTGGGTCCACAGCCACAGTCGGTGATCCGACAGGATATTCTGGAACAGATGGAAGCCATGACGCACCATATCCTCGATTATGTCCATCACTGTAACGAAGGTCATTTGCCTGAATTACCCCCCCGTTACCAGGCCTTCCGCCATACCGAAACCCTGAAACTTCCAGAAAACGAAAAAGGTGAGCGTACTGGTATGGTGCATAAAAATGTGCAGGATCAGGATTTTAAGCCGCTGAGTCAAGGTGACCCGATTATGGCACTGTTTGAAGGAGGTGAAATCTGTTGGGAAGGGGATTATGAAGCTTACCCATACTTTGTTAACGAAGCTGCCTATTATGATAATAACCTGGCCATGTCCATGGCTGAAAAAATCACGGTTGACATATAGGGCGCTGTTGCTCCCTTCTTTTATAACTGAATATAAAATAATGCCGTTGTCATTTCCGATCCATTGTTAGCGTCAGGTTCCTGCATTGGCAGGAACAGCATTAACCTTGCTCTTTGTTATTCAATCCCGAATACTACGGATATCCGAAGACGCCAGTCTGGCTGGTTGTCAGATGCTTATATATTCCTTAGAATATGCGCCCTTTATGTTCAGTCTTCCGTTATCTGAGGTAAGGAAAGGCTGGCTCTGTACCAGGAACGGGGCACTCCCTGAACCCGGTACATCAGTTGCCGGAAATCAACTACAGGAAAACCAGTCCATGGTAACAATTCGTCTGGCCCGTGGCGGCTCCAAAAAGCGCCCTTTTTATCACCTGACTGTTGCTGACAGCCGTAAAGCCCGTGGGGGCCGCTTTATTGAGCGTGTAGGCTTCTTTAACCCACAGGCCCGTGGTCAGGAAGTGCGCCTGCGTGTAAACAACGAGCGTATAGCACACTGGGTATCTTTGGGTGCCACCACCTCCGATCGTGTAGCTCAACTGCTGAAAGACGCTGCTAAAGCTGCCTGAGGTGAATGAACCAGTGACGCCTGGCGAAAAAGAGAGTGAAAACAACGCAGTGAAGCGGATTACACTGGGCAGCATTGTCGCTGTGTACGGTGTGACAGGGTGGGTCAAGGTTTACTCCCATACCAACCCCATGGATAACATTCTTAACTATCGCCACTGGGTGATTAGCCGCAACGGTCGTATTGAGACCGTTGAAATCGATCAGGGACGCCGTCATGGCAAAGGCCTGGTTGCTCACATTGTTGGTTGTGATGACCGTGAGAGTGCACGAAACTACTGCAACAGCGAGATCATGATTAATGCCAGCGATATGCCGCCCACCACTGATGAAGAGGTATATTGGCATCAACTGGAAGGGCTGAACGTTTTCTCCCGCAATGGGGCGAATGATAACGTTTTGTTGGGCAAGGTCAGTCATCTGATGGAGACCGGTGCCAATGACGTTCTGGTGATTGCACCGTCGAAAGGCAGCATCGATAAGCGAGAACGTCTGGTGCCCTGGTTAGTCACTCAGGTTGTGCTTGACGTTAACCCTGAGAAGGGATTTATTCGGATCGACTGGGATCCGGAGTATTAGTGTTTATGGCGAATCTCAATCAACCCATATCCGCAATAAACACTGAATTATGGTTTGGTGTCATCAGCCTGTTTCCGGCGATGTTCCGGGCAGTGACAGAGCACGGCATTATTGGCCGTGCTGCCCAGAAAGGTATTATTGGTGTGCAGACCTGGAATCCCAGGGACTTCACCAGAGACCTGCACCGAACTGTGGATGACCGACCTTTTGGCGGTGGTCCCGGCATGTTGATGAAAATTCAACCTCTGCGTGACGCCATCTATGCTGCCAAACAGGCAGCAGGGGCCGAGACCAAAGTAATCTACCTGTCACCTCAGGGACGTCTGCTGAATCAGCAGGGGGTGAAGGAGCTGGCCGCTTCAAAGCGGTTGATTCTGGTCGCGGGGCGTTATGAAGGCATTGATGAACGGTTAGTACAGGACGAAATCGATGAGGAATGGTCGATTGGCGATTATGTATTAAGTGGGGGCGAGCTCCCCGCTATGACGTTGATCGATGCAGTTTCACGCTTTGTACCGGGCACCCTGGGTCACAAAGATTCCGCTCAGGAAGATTCATTTGTAAAGGGTCTTCTTGACTGCCCGCACTACACACGGCCTGAAGTCTTTGAGGGTCGGGTGGTGCCGGAGGTATTGCGCTCAGGCAACCACCAGCGTATTGCACGCTGGCGCCTGAAGCAATCCCTGGGCAGAACCTGGTTACGCCGCCCTGACCTGCTAGAGTCCAGGACGCTGACCTGCGAGGAAGAAACACTGCTGGGGGAATTTATTCACGACCTTCAGCAGTCACATTGCAGCACCACGGATTAACCTGTGGACTTGCTGACTGAGTGGAACACTATTTGACGACTGGGAGCAAACCAATGAGTAAGAACAGAATTATCCAAGCGCTCGAAAATGAGCAAATGAATAAAGAGATCCCTTCCTTTGCTCAGGGCGACACGGTTGTTGTCCAGGTTAAAGTTAAAGAAGGCAGCCGTGAGCGTCTGCAGGCGTTCGAAGGTGTGGTTATCGCTAAGCGTAACCGTGGACTGAATTCCGCTTTTACCGTACGTAAAATCTCCAACGGTATTGGCGTTGAGCGTGCGTTCCAGACTTATAGTCCGCTGATTGCTTCTATCTCTGTGAAGCGTCGTGGTGACGTACGTCAGGCTAAGCTGTACTATCTTCGTGATCGTAGTGGTAAGGCTGCGCGTATCAAGGAAAAACTTAGCTAAGTGCTGTTACGCGAGTAATGACTTAATCTCCTTTTTATCATTCTGGCAACTGAAAACGCGATGGGTATTTTCCGGTACCTGTCGCTTTTTTTGTGGTGCGTGGCTCTAATCATAGCCACGACCGCTTCACCGGAGTAAGCCTTCCCGTCATGGGAAGTTTTGGGGATTCGCCTGTGGATGTGTGCGGCAATCCCCGGCTCCTTGCACATTCCAGCAACTTTCCCTCAACGGTCATCCTTGTGCAAGTTGTGCGAGTGGGTGCACTTTGCACAAGGGCTTTAGCTTCACCCACATTGAGCACTTGATCATGATATGGCAACGAAGGATAAACTGATTCCTTTTGGCATTCTCAATCTGGAAAATGACAGGCTTTACATTTTCTACGGCAGTTCAAACAAAACCAGCGACTTTGTCTGCGATGCATTTGAGTGGTGGTGGGGGCTGGTTAAAGCAGAAAACCCAGAGGTCAAGGAGATTGTCATCTTTGCAGACAATGAACCGGAAAATAATAGCCACCGTACCCAGTACCTGTCAAGGCTGGTGAGCTTTAGCCAGAGCAGTAGCTTGAAAATTCACGGGGTTTACTATCCACCGTGCCATAGCAGATACAATCCTATCAAACGGCTGGTCTTCACTGGAAAATCATTGGAGTGGGACGCTATTAAACGCGGTGAACACTGTCGTTAAATGGACTGAAACCATGACGTGGAAAGCGATGAATCCTGTGGTCAACCTGCTGGACAAATTCTATCCAAAGGGAGTAAGGCCTGGGAAATCAAAGATGGCTAATATAAAGCCATACATCATTAGAAAACCGGAACTACCAAAGTGGGATATTACTATCGTTCCTGATTTGGTAGTTTCTTAACTGCCAGTTCCCTTACAGCTTTACAGGGTAAATTAAGATGATTGACTACCTTGATTGCTAACTCGAAATAGACTTTACTGATATCAGCTTCAAACACGTCATCCAGTGCTCTCCCTGGAACGTTGTCGTTCAGGTATTCTGGTTCAATGCCTTCTCTTATGAGTTTATCGAGAGGCTTGTTAGCAAAGAAAAGAATTGTGGGAACCTGTGAAGCGATCGGCCAGTAAAGCCAGATCCATTGATAATCATGGCCACCACTGCTTCACCGTGGGAAACCTTCCAGTCATCGGAGGTTTTTGGGACACGACACGCCCGTCGCCGATCAATGTGTTCAGCACTATGCAGTTTTTTGCACATTCCAGCGACTCATTCGAGGTGATCCATGACCTGAGTACGCGATACTGAACAAGAGGCATAAGAAAATTCCTGATAGTTGTTGATCTTATAGATAACATGAATTAGGACAATGTCAGGTCAGGTAGTGAATATCGGATCTACAGATCAGTCTTTTTCAATGAAAGAGGAAGTGTGTCATGATTTTTAGTCAGTGGTTAAATCGTGCGCCTCTGATTGTCATCGCACTGCTATGTCCCTGGACAAGTGCAAGTGCAGCGCCTGTTCAAAGCGTCGAAACTACGATAGTTGTAGATGCAGGTAGTACCGGTTCAAGGCTTCATTTCTATCAATACACCAAAAATGCATCGACGGGACTTCCAGTAATCAGCTCTGAGAAGGCTGGAAAACAGAACGGTGGCATTCAAAAGCTATCGTCTAAACAGTTGACACCTTATCTGGATCAATTGTTCTCATCTTTTAAAGACAGTGAGCCAGATCGTATCTTTTTCTATTCGACCGCAGGCATGCGTTTAGTGTCGCCAGATGATAAGGCATCGATTAATAAGGCAATTACAGCGTATTTATCCAAGGCTTTTCCACAGTCAACCATTGATGTAAAAACCATTACCGGTCAGTCAGAAGGGATTTACGGTTGGTTAGCCCTGAACTACCTGAATGAAGCGTTTGCTCAGAGAGCGACCTCGGAAGGACTGTTAGAACTCGGTGGTGCCTCTACACAGATTGCTTATGAGTGTAACAGTGCCGATGCTGTTACAATGACCATTAATCATCAAAACTACCGCGTGTGCTCAGCGAGCTTTTTGGGATTGGGGTTAACCCAGGCCATGAGCCAATACACGAATGAGCCAGCCTGTTTTCCAAAGGGATATTCCTTACCCAATGGTAAGAAAGGGACAGGAAACTACACCGTTTGCTCCGACAAGGTAAAACCTTTGGTGGATAAGGTGCATGATGTGTCAGCTTACATAGATTCTCATCATATGATGGATGGAATACCCAACTTTGTCGCGACTTCCGCCTATAATTTTACGGCGGTAGAGCTGGGTATCGACAAAAGCTTTTCCATTTTGAGCCTGGAACAGGAAGGTCAGGAATTTTGTACTCAGCAATGGCGTAGCCTGATTAGCGGATCTACACCGTTTAAAGCCTCACCCTACCTGTTCAATACCTGCTTTGCTGCCGCTTTTGAGAAGGATCTGTATATTTACGGATATCGGCTAAACACCAAAAATATTCCCATCAAAACCACTTCGACCATTCAAGGTATAAATCTGGGCTGGGCGTTGGGTGTTTTGCTGAAAGACAGTATAACTCAACGTTAACTGAACCTTTCAGGCTAAAAGCCCCCAATGCTCAGCTTCATCGGGTTATGTTCAGTGGTGTTATGTATGGCGAAGATAACCGTAATTTCATTGCGGTGCTTCGTCACCTTTGCTTCATATCCACTTGGCTGGCATGGTTTTAACACCTGTGGCGCAGGGTTAATGGGGGGGGTTCTTTCCCGTTCACGGATAGAGTCGCTATGGTGAGTGAGTGGCGTTTGGCGATACTAGCCCCTTTCCCGGGAAGCAAAGGGCATTGTGACTTTACTGGAATAATGTTCAGCAATTAAGTCACTTAGAATCGTTCCTGCTTCTGTGAGGAAGGCATCAGTGTGTTGTTCCTGTTTCTTTTTATAATTCGGGTCATTCTGAATGTTTTCCAGCTCATCCAGGTTGTTTAGCAGGCTTTCTCCATGGCTTTTTCGTCGGCGGTTTTCAATGGCCAACCGTTTGCTGCGCATGGTAGCAAGCTCGCGCTCCCGTTTTTTCTCATTGAGAGACACCGTATCCTGATTTTCAAACTGGGCAATATAATCCCTCATTTCCTCAAGGTAGACAAATTCAGGATCATCAATTGTGCGCTTCTCATGACGCTTGATAAGCTCAGGGAGGTAGCGGGAAAAGTTGTTGTACTTGTCATGATCAGCGGCTTTAATGGTATCCCAGGGCAATGCATCGGGCAGGTTATTCTCACCAATATCCTTGTTGTTATACAGCGAAGGAAATACAACGTCCGGTATTACCCCCTTGTTCTGAGTGCTCTGGCCAGATACGCGGTAAAATTTTGCCAGGGTAAGCTTAAGCTGACCATGGTTCAGGGGCTGGATACTTTGTACGGTACCTTTACCGTAGCTCTGACTTCCTATGACCAGCGCCCGACCATAATCCTGCATGGCACCGGCAAATATTTCAGACGCAGAAGCACTGAGTCGGTCGACCATCACCACCATCGGACCTTTGTAGAACTGGCCTGCGCCCCGGTCATGCTGCCTTTCAGTACGGCCACGGTTATCGCGCACGATGACAGTGGGTCCCTGGTTGATAAAAAGACCGGTAAGGTCATTGGCTTCCTGCAAGGAGCCGCCGCCATTGCCGCGTAAATCAATAATCAGGCCATCAATATTTTTTTGTTTAAAACTGGTGAGCAGAGCTTTTACATCACGGGTGGTACTTTTGTAATTTTTCTCACCTGCCTGGGCTGCTTTAAAGTCAATATAAAAGGTTGGCAGAGAGATGACACCAATCTTCCTGGTTTGGCCATTACTGGTCACATCAATGACTTTGCTACTGGCATCCTGTTCTTCGAGTTTGACTTTATCTCTGATGATTTCATAAATGCGGGTATCGCCATCTTTGCCGGTGGCAGGAATGACTTCCAGGCGAACCAGCGTATTTTTCCTGCCGCGGATAAGTTTCACGGCATCATCTAACCGCATCCCAACGATATCTTCCAGTGGGCCTTTTTTGCCTTGTCCAACGCTGACAATTTTATCGCCAGCTTTCAATTGGGCGGCTTTTTCAGCAGGGCCTCCGGTCACCACACTGACCACCTTGACATATTCATCTTCAGCCTGAAGGACGGCACCAATGCCCTCAAGGGACAGGCTCATGTTGATATCAAAGTTTTCAGCGGTTTGTGGCGAGAAATATTGGGTATGAGGGTCGTAAATACCGGTAAAGGAATTAATGTAACTTTGGAAGGCATCTTCACTTTTGTTCTGATGAAGGCGGCGCAAGAGGTTGGTGTTACGCCGCTTTAGCTGCTTGACGATTTCTTCATCGGTTTTATTATTCAGGCGTAAGGCCAGCACGCTGTTTTTCAGCTGTTTGCGCCACAGTTTATGCTGAGCACGCTGGTTTTTTAGCCAGGGCTCATTTTCACGATTAATCAGTAGTGTTTCATTCTTAGTAAAATCCAGTGTTTTCAGCCCTTCATCAAGGCGTGCCAACATAAAGCGGGCACGTTCTTCCGCATGCTGGCGATAACGGTTAAAGATCGCAAAGGCGGGTTTTAGATCGCCTGTTTTTAAGGCCTTATTCAGGTTTTCACGGTAAGGATTAAACGCTGTGATGTCTTGCTGAAGAAAAAAACTGTGATTGGGGTCAAGGCGATCGAGGTAGCGCTCAAACACTTTTTCAGCACTTTGATGACCCAGGTTGACTTTACGGTAGTGATTCCTGTCGAGTATCTGCACGACATTGACACTGGCAATTGCTTGCTGGAGATTGGGCTTCAGGGGGATGACAGGCTTGCTAATATCCTGATCAGCAGCCTGTACCTGCTGTGCTACGAAACATATAAAGGAAAGCAGCACCAGCGCCATGTTCCTGGCTATCTGCAAGGCGAATATCATGGATAGAAAAGCTCCGTATCTATTGTCTGTGTAATTCCGCTGTTGTGCGTCAGTTATGTTATGCCTGCAATGAGCAACACAGCCCCCTGTCCTTCTGGTACATGGTACAAAAAACTGCAGCGGGCAGCGCCCCTGAATTCAGGCGGGCAATGATGATAAAGATATAATATCCAGAAGACTTTTGCACGGTCAGGAACAGGGGCATAACGATAGTCTTACAAACAATACCTGGGTCAGTTTTATAAACGTAAAAATTGTGGCTGCCAAGGGGTTGAAGATATATCGTTATTTTATGGTAACTCACGCTTACAGGACCTTAAGTCCCGCTTAACGAATTGAAAAAGAAAGGCTGAAGGGATTATGGTGAACCCCACTGTCAAGACAGTAAATCAACAAATTTAAGTTAAGTCCTGGCAGTGGTTGAAAATCCCTCATGCAAAGTGAATTGCCTTCGGTGTCTTGTAGTCCAGTGACTGATGTAATCGCTCAGTGATATGGCAAGAGTTTCCCGGACACTTTTTTACGCTACCTCGGCAAGTTCCTGTTCATACTTGAACGGTGCCAAGTAGCCATTGGTCGAGTGCTTTCTCTGACGATTGTAAAACACTTCGATGTACTCAAATAGAGAGCTGGTCAAACGTCACCGTGAAAAACAGGGGCAGGAAAATGCCTGGAAAGGACCATTGATTGATCTGGATTTACCTCATCCTCTCTGTAGAAAGTTTCATGGGTTGCTCTCTCAATTTGATAGCTGACTCAAGTGTCAATCACTACCTTGCCTGACATGAAGCCAGACCAGAGTTGTTCCCAGCGTCCTTTACTCTGGATCAGGGACCTTGTTTTCAAAAGAACTTCTGCGACTGCCGATTTCCATCTCATGCCTGAACTGCACAACCGTTGTTTGACCAGTGTCTTGCATGCCGCTTCTATCACTCCGGAGCCTATCGGCCAGTTGTGCTTCAGAGCCTGCTGATATTTCATTAAGTGATGATTGTTCGTAACTGCCTTTCACCACCCCCACTGATATTTGCCTGAAATCTGTTGTCAAAGAAATGAACAGATATTCAGGTACATCAAAATGTCTCCAGATCAATACCCGTTTAAGAACCTCAACCACCCTGGTTTGGTTGCCGCTATGTGTCGGGAGTTAAAGATCAATGGCGCTGACTTAAGCTGATATATTACAAGAACCAAGGCTTGCCCGGGAAGAAGATTGACTATAAAAGTCAATGAAAATTCACCTCATCCCGAGCTAGCCATGAACAAGTTTAGCCCAGATTTTTTGTCACTTGCTGATGATTGCCTTCGGCAATTTGCCCAAACGAATAGTGACCCACTATCAGCAATTCTTACTGCTGATGACCTCAATTCTTTTCAAGCCAGCTATCAGGGGTTCGGAGTTAGAGACTTCCCTCCTGTCAAAACCTTAACACTGTTCATGAAACAAGTTGCCAGTGATACCAGGTCATGCCGTCACGCACTCATTGATGAAGCCAGAGATCGAGCTGCCAAAGGCAATAAATCATCCAACACAGAAACGGGTGCGTACACTAAAGCACGACAGCGATTAACAGAGCCGTCAATAAGAACATTACTCCGTAAGTCAGGCGATAACCTCGACAATGCCTCATCAGCTTCGTATCTTTGGCATCAACGCCGGGTTTTAGTGACGGACGGATCAACACTTCTGATGCCAGATACAGAGAAAAACCAAAAAGAATACCCTCAGTCCAGCACCCAAAAAAAGGGCCTGGCTTTCCTGTTCCCAGAATTCTCCTTCTGATGTGTCCGGGCAGTGGTGCATTGTTAGATTTTGCCGTGGCCCCTTATGAGGGTAAGGAAACCGGAGAACAAGCGCTGCTCAGAAGGCTGTTATTTCACCTGCATACAGGTGAAGGTGGCTTTCGGTTCCTGAAGAGTCCGGATTTTCTGGTTTCTTCATTCTATCTGAAGGAAGCGGAACGCATTGAAGCCTTGTTAATGGTGATGACTCTGTGTCTGATGGTCTATGCTGCTATCCAGCACAGAATAAGGCAGGAACTGAAAAAGCAGAGTCGTGTATTTCCAGACCAGAAAAAAAAGCCTTGCCAGAACCCAACGGCAAGATGGGTATTTTTCTGTTTTCAAGGGATTAGTGTATTGACGGTCAATAGTCAGGAGGAACATGTGGCCGGCTTGAAGGAAAGGCAGTGGACGATCATTCAAATTTTGGGCATTTTTTACGAGTCGGTTTATTCCTGACAGGGGCGGTGAAAGACTGAACTAACGTAATGAGCATGGCAGGCTGGATGTCAGAACAGTAGCGTCGTTAGAACAGGTCATTAGCATTATACCATCGTCAGGAAGGCCGAACACTATCAGGTATGATCTGCCGTTGCTTTTTGTTTTAATGCCAACGAATGATAGGCCATTGGGCCTGAGGCAATATCAATAACGCCTGATTTTGCTACCTCAGGAACATCAACTTCTTTATAAAAGTCTTCTAAACCCCAGGCATACACTCTGCCATCTTTAAGCGCCATGCCATGATAAAAACCGGCAGCAATTTTACTGACACCTTGATCCAGAACTTTGGGAATATCTGTTTCGCCGTATCTATTATCTCCCCATCCAATCACTTTATCACCTTTTAATGCAAGTATAAAATGACCGCCAGCAGCAATGGCCGTCACGCCAGATTTCGCACTATCAGGCACATCCACTGAACCCGGATAATCCCCCCCCCAGGCAATCACTTTACCGTTTTTAAGTGCAAACGAATCTGTATATCCAGCTGAAATCGCAGTAACACCGGACTGTGCCTCATCTGGCACTTTGGTTTGTCCGAATATATCCCATCCCCAGGCGATGACCCCGCCATTTTTCAATGCCAGTGCATGTCTACCACCGGCTGCAATTGCAGTCACCCCTGATTGTGCATCCAAAGGCACATCTGTCTCACCATGCTCATCATCTCCCCAAGCGATGACTTTTCCTTTTTTAAGGGCCAGGGAATATAAATCACTGGCGGCAATGCTGCTGACGCCTGACAACGCATCATAAGGTACATCCGTCTCACCATGATCATCAACTCCCCAGGCAATAACCTGCCCATTTTTAAGTGCGAGAGTATAGTCCCCTCCCGCTGAAATAGCACTCAGACCTGAGCGGGCCTCCATAGGAATATCCACCTGACCATGATAGTTTCTACCCCAAGCCAGTGTTTGAGTGGATGAAGTGTCTTTTGCATATAGCCTGTTAGCAGAGATAAGCGCAAAAATAACAGCAATTATTACACCGATAGCACGTATAAAATGATAACTTTTTTTCAAAATCATGGTTGAAATCCTACCTTACAAAATCGTAACTATTCACAGTCATACATAATAGAGGCTTAATGTTCCGCAAAGCCTTCCCGCCAGTCTTCTTCACACAAAAGAAATACAAGTGCTTCCATGCCGGTAATTCTCGTGTCAACAGGCCTTTCCCGCTGCTGGAGAAGCTAGATAATACCAATGGACTTTTCTATCTACCGTAATGAGCATGGCAAGCTGGTCGTCAGAACAAGATGACATGATGAGTAAAGCCCAATGGCACCGACTTAAGACTCTGGCCCCTGATAAATCAAGGCTTGCTCGGAAATAAAAACGGCTATCAGACTATAAAAGTCTTGATGAAAAGTATTTCGCTTTCGAGCAAACCATGAACAAGTGTAGCCGGGAATTTCTGTCCCTCCCTGATGATTGCCTTCGGCAATTTGCCCAGACCGAAAGCAATGAACTGTCATCGGTTCTTACCTCCAATGACCTCACCCCTTTTCAGGCCAGTGACTCAGAAGGCGGTCATGAATCAGATACGTTGATCGCGTATACTCACTCAACAGACCGGCTTTACTGGTATCCTGCCCGTTGTTCCTATGGCAGTCATTAACCTTTCCTGTGTTCACTGTGGTACTGCAGATGGCGTTGTGAAACGGTAAAGCACCGTCAGGCATACAACGCTGCCTGTGTAGAAGCGGTAAGCAAAGCTTCCCGCTTGAGTTTGTTGACAACGCCAATAAGCCCGGTACTCACGAACGCATAGTGAATAATAGGGCGATGAATGGTTCTGCTGTTCAAGATACAGGCCGTGTCCTGAGGTGAGTCCAACAACAGTCATCAGCCACTTAAAAAAACTTTCCCCGCTACAGGTAACATCAGTGCCTTTCGACAATAGGGAGCTGGTTCTCCTTTTGGTTCTCCTTTTGGTTCTCCTTTTGGTTCTCCTTTGCCAGATGGATGAATAGTGGTCGTATGTTAGCAACAAACAGAATCAGCGCTGGCTGTTCTATGCCTGGAAACCGGGCTACAAAAAGGTCATTTCACACGTCTTTGGTCGTCTAACAAAGGAAACGTTGAATAAGCTGATAAAGGTAGTCAAACCCTACACGTTCAGGTTTTACCGCACAGATAACTGGAAGCCCTAAAGCTCAAAACTTCCAGCAGATATTCATGCTGTTAGCAAAAAGCTGACGCAAAGTATCGAGAGGACTAACCTGACACTTCGCACCCGTCTGAAGCGGTCAACCCATAAACCATTTGCTATTTTCCCTTGGAAGAACTGCATGACAAGGTCATCGAAGAGTTTATCTCAAGAAGGTGCTATCAACCTCTTTAAAACATGACCGGATAAAGGCGTAAATTAAGCGGGGTTTACACAGAATGATTGACAGGCTCTACAAAGCCTAAAGGTCAGTGCTCAATGAGATTGTCCTGTCAATTACCATTTATGCCTTTCCGCCTGGCGTTCAATTTTGTAACAAGATGTGTCATTAGATCCGGGACTTTTGGGCTTTCACGTTCTTTCTCTTGCGCTTGCTCTTTATCGATTCGTTGAAGCAATGGCGAATTAAACAGATCAACACCCCCTTTTTTGGCATCTCCAGTAGCCGATGGTCGGACAGGGGCAGGATTGGTGGGTTTCTTATACTTCTTTTTCCCCACTTTCCCCCCCTTCATCCTTATTTCTCTCAGCAAATCCTGCCTTCCATTTGTTTGAGTAACCGGGCTTTTCACACTCTGGGGGTGGGCTAGAGGTGGAGGTGGCGGTGGGGCAGCAGGTGGAAAGGGAACGGTATGATCTGACTCTACTACCGGTTCTGCTAACTTGTCTGCAGGATTGTATTGATGTTGATCTGTAATGACCTCAACAGATGTCCTGGGTGTCGCATCAGTCACATTCGTTGCTATTTCTGGTGTTGAAGGGGAGAGTTCATCAAGGGGCGTTTCATCAATAGTAGTGACTTGTGCTATGTTCACAAGGTATTTGTTAAAGTTGCTCCATATATCGCCATGCCCCTCATTAAAATCGTTCAGTGTTTTTCTGACCGCTTTATGGATAGTCTGAAAGGAATAACGATTTCCTTTACTGGTTTCCAAGGCGCTGTCAGATACATAATCAGCAAATTCAGGCTTACTCTCTTCCGGCAGGTTTGACTGCTGAATGTCATCTAAAAGGCATTGTCTATCAGCATCAGTAAAATCTTCTCTTTTTTGAAGCTTATTAATGGCGGGTTCATAGGTTACTACTCCTAAAGATCCTGAGTAATATAATGGCTCTGAAGGGCGTACAGGATCAACTGATTGCGCCAAAACCTCATCCTGTTGTTTTATCTGCTGCCCTTGTGCTGGTTGAGACGAGAGTAGTGATCCGGAAAGGCGTTTTCTGAGATAATCAGCATAAGATTTACCGCTTTCAATAGCTTTTTGGGAAAGTGGGGCAAAATTAATACAAGGTATTTTTTTGCCCTGTGCTGTTACCCTGCTTTTTGCTATGCGTGTCTTAAGTGCCTCAATGCGGCTGCTAAGTTTTGCTTCAGTGGTTTGGCCCAATGTGTCTATAAAAGCAGTACCAAATAAGGTTAATGCCCTTTGGGGGGAATATTCACCACTTTTTATCAAATCAACTAGTAGTTCTTGAACCTCCAACACAACATCTGAAGGGAGATTCTTAGTCCAGAGCTTGAGACAATTATTAGCCATTTCAAGGTCACAGATTTCATTCAGCCTGTTAAGATGATGGGAGGTCAAGCTCTTTTTTCCATTGGACGCTGTGATGGTATTGCCATATTTTTGGTAGAGTCCTCGTAATTCACTCACTTTGTTAGCATGCTCGGTTGATGCGGCATCATAACGATCCTGTACATCCTTAAGGTCTTTATGCGTTGTTTTTAGCTGGTTGATGAGTTTTTCCTGTAATGTTCTACTTTTCTGTCTTGCTGCAAGGTACTTTGGACCAATCCTGCCTAGAAATTTTGTTATTGCTACTTGTTTTAGTTTTTTGTAATGATTGAGTTCAGATTCTAAATTTTTCTCATGCTCCAGGGATTTCTGCGTCAGCTGAAAAATCTGGGTTTGCAATTTAGCAGCCTTGTTGTTTGCTTTATCCATTGTTTTTAGTAATTCATGAGGCCTGTCTATGGCGTATTGATGATCTGCCAATATTTCCTGTATGCTTTCATCTGCCTGGCTTAACCTTTTTTCAAAGTGTTTTGAGGTTTTCTCTAAAATGGGTCTTAAGTATTCTTCTTTGTTATTTTTAATGTTTGCTTGCTGCTGTATGGTTATTTGAAGATCTGTTTCAGAAGGACTTAGACTATTGCTGCTGTAGGCAAAGAGCATCAAGCTTTTTTGTTTTAATGATTGATGCCACTGTTTAAGCAACTTTTTATCAAAATTAGATAATGATGTGGTCAATGCATGGAGTGCCTTTAATTTTTCAAGGTGCTCTTCATAGCCTTCCAATGACTGATTTGTGAGTATTTCTGTTAAGTGTTTATTGTATTGTATAGCCATTGATTTATGAAGGTGTTTATACTGTTTTCTGGTTAGATTACCTTCCTGATTCAAGAAAGCCAGCTCTACACGAATACTCTCCAGCCCTGATACTGTCTTTGATTCTTTTATGACTTTTTCAATAAATAATGTTAAGTCATCTTGTAGTACATTTTTCTGGAATTTTTTAACATTAATGATTGGCTTTATTTTTTTTGTTTCACTGTTTTTTATATCTATTTTTTCAAAGGACTCTGTAATGGACAATATATTTTTAATAGAGTCTTGTAGACGTTGACACCGCTCGAAAGAGAGCTTACCACTATTATTAGACTTGAATACCGTTTCATCAGCTGTCCTGGCAATATCTTTTGCAGTACTTAAGGAGTGATTCTTGAGGATACTGATGCGATGTGCCTGAAGGCGATTTTGAAAATCATGACGGTCTTTTTGCGTTTTAAAACTGTTTTTTGACTTTAAGGTTTCCGAAATTCTATCATTTAGCTTGCGAGCAGAACGACTCTGAAAAGAGCCATTACTTGTCAGAACCTGTTTTGTAATGTCAAGCCCCTGGTAGGTTATCCCTATATCCCCAGTAGAAATGATTGAGTTTGGCATGGTTCATCCCTGTCGTTCACTAAAACTATTATTTAAACATAGTCTATTATTGTTATTGCTGATTTAATTGCTATTTTTTTATTGATTTTGTCGATTTTTTGTCAAAAAATACCTTTTGGTATTTCCAGTATTGAACAGTAAATGGTCAATCATGGCTCACACATCAATATAAGCGTAAGCGCCAATAAAACCAACGTTATAGCTAGCCCTAACTCATTTATCAAATAACTCAGGGTCAAAACCCCCACCAGAGCGTAAGCTTGGTGGAGCAATCAACCGCAGGCATTGCGGAGCTTTGCCTCGAAGGTTGTGTCGCTTAGGTGGCGTTCACTCGCCACCTAAAGCATGTGGAGCGAAGCGACATCCTTATTGACTTTTTTCTTTAGATGTCTTCACTGCCCAAGGTAAAAGCTGTTCAAGTTTCTCAACTGTGTCAGCATAAGGTGGTTTTTTCAGAATGGACTCAAGTATTCGAAAGGTTCCAGCTCATTGGCTTTCGCCACTTTTGATCAGACTGTAGTAAGAATTTGTCCGGAAATAACTTCCCGATTTAACCTCATTTGAGGGACAGCTGTGTAATTCCACTTTGACAATAGTTTATCAAAGGTAAGTTCTCAATAACTACCGGATAACTGAAGTTACGCACTTCGCTACCATCGGCTACAACAGGTAGTAACTTGTCCAACGGGATAGACACTATATATAGTACCGTCATTCACCACCTAACCTGACATTTTCCTGATTTCTGCTTTTTATCAAAAAAGCAAATATCAGGAAACTGCATTATGCCTCCTATTCAGTATCGCACTCAGATTCAGAACATAGACCACCTCGGTCTGGTAGCCGGTATGTGCAAAGAGTCAGGCATTGCCGATCACATTGACCGGCTTACTCCAAAAGTATCCGATGACTGGCATGTTTCCCACGGCGAGTCTGTTGTTGGAATGATCATCAATGGTCCTGGGTTTACAGGACAGTCTCTCCATATGTTTCCCCACTTCTTCGCCAATAAGCCTCTCGATAAACTGATACGGGAAGGTATTAAACCAGAGCACATGAACGACAAAGTTTTGGGAAGAACACTGGACGAACTCTTCGAACAGAATGTCAGTAAAGTCTATTCCGAGCTGGCTATCAAGGTGGTAACACACCTCAAATTACCGTGCCATGCGCTAAACCTTGATGGCACTGGGTTTAACGTCGATGGTCGTTATAATTGTGATGATGAGGAAAATGATGAAGACCTCAACTGCATCAGGCTTTGCAAAGGTTAAAGTCGGGATCATCGCCCGGATTTGAATCAGGCCATATTGCTTCTGATGACTGAAAACCGTGCGGGCATTCCGCTGTTTATGAAAGCAGCCAGTGGTCATGTGACAGATAAAACCAGTTGTAAACAAGTGGTCTCCCAGCACCTGAAGAGCTTTAAAGCAGCGCTGGACGCCCTTTATTTTGTCGGCGATGCCGCTCGGTGCAGCCAAAGATCTGGTAAATAGCGCTCCGTTGCGCGACATGAGTGCGGTTGAGGGGTTTGATCATAACGAAGCCGCAGAGGTGCTGCCTGATTATGGGGATGTAGAGCAGCGCCGGGTGCTGTTTCGCAACGAGCAAAGCCAGGAAACACAACAAAAGACACTGACAAGGCGTATGTAGAAAAAGTCTCTGAAAGAGCACAAGCCATTGCAAAAGCCGGGTAAAAAAGCGTTCCAGTGTGAAAGCGATGGGATGAAGACTTTCAGCCAGTGGCAAAAACAATCTGAACGTTGTCAGGCCGAGGTGCAGGTGATCAGCAAGCCCTGTTATAAAACCAAAGGCCGCCCCACTGATGGGGCTGTCCCTGACCACTATGACTATTATGTGGTCGGCTGCTGCTCAGTCCCGGTACAAACTCGTCAGGACGCTGAAGCGTCGCTGGGTTGCTTTATACTGGCCACGACTGAACTACTCAAGACGTATAAATCTCAGCAGCAGGTTGAAAGGGGTTTTTCCTTTCTGAAAAGCCCGGACTTTCTGGTGTCGTCACTCTATCTCAGGAAGCCGGAACGTATTGAGGCACTGTTAATGGTGATGACTCTCTGCCTGATGGTCTATGCTGCTATTCAACATGGAATCCGCTATGAAATGAAGAAGCAGAGTCGAACGTTCCCGGACATGAAGAAAAAATCAGCCCAAAACCCGACGGGTAGATGGGTTTTCCTCTGCTTTGAAGGCATTTATCTCTTGACGTCCAGTAGCACGGAGAGGCATGTGACTGGCATATGGGAAAGTCAGAAGACAATCCTGTTTATATTGGGGCCAACATACCAATCAATTTATTCCTGATTGGGGTGGTGAATGACGGATAGTACACTGCGTAACTTGAGCTGCTAATAAAAGATCACCCATTGCCAGTGCCTGTGGGACATCATCAAAGATGAGAGGACACCTCAGACTTTTCAACTTCTGTGGTAACAGGTTTTACAAACCTACAGAGAATCTGGCTGGAAAAATCGCTGATAGACAGAAGTCGGGAAAACGGTTCATGGCTGGAGGTACCATTGAGCAAATCAGACAAATCTTTGGCTGTTGTCTTGTCATAAGACGAAAACAAAACGATAGTCAATAGCATTATTCCATAAGGTTATTGCTTATGCGGTAATGATGCCAAACTTTGACGCTCAATGCATAACTTCAGTTACCCAGAAAAAGAGACCATTGGTATAATAAGGCAGTAGTTTGATACAGTGGGCAAAGTGGGTGAAAAAGCCTTTATACAGCCAGCTCTTGGATATTTTATAAACATGCTTCTACCCCACCTGCTCTAGAAATGCGTAAACCATTGCCATGTAGTAAACAGGGGATAGTTATGAAACAAGTAAAAGTCAATGTTGGTAAGCGTGGAGAGCATGATAAAAAGAATATCTGCCAGGAAGACCTCGAACTGAAGGAATTACTTGAACGCTTGAAAAAGAAAGGCCTTAACCCAATGCAAATCTGCCAAAAATTGACTGAGTACAAGGTATCACCACCGACTGCTGATGCCTGGAGTTACAGTTTAGTTGTTGAGCATTGCAAAAGACTTGACGTTGAGTAGTCGCTGCTTTTTTATACTAATATGCGAAGGCCGACTTTTTCTGCAACGGCCAAAAGTCGGACTTTCCACAATCACCAATAATTATGTACTAAAGTACATTATTTTTCCTGTAGCCCTTGGGAAACAATGGATGGCCGACTTTATCAAATAGCTCAGGGTCAAAACCCCCACCATAGCGTAAGCTTGGTGGAGCAGGCAACCGCAGGCATTGCGGAGCTTTGCCTCGAAGGTTGTCTCGCTTAGGTGGCGTTCACTCGCCACCTAAAGCATGTGGAGCGAAGCGACATCCTTATTGACTGTAAACCAAAAAAGTCGTTCTTCGCGTACTAATGGTATTTTCTGAACCAGGGCAGGTTTGATAACGCAGGGACATTGGGTAGTTCAGGCTCTCAAGCTGAAGTTGGTGATGTGCGACTTTAAGAAGCCGTCTTAAAAGTCACGCTCCTTCTGCGGCCACGATAAATGGGGCTGAAAAACGGCTTTTGTTCGTTAAATAGTGTCACTATTCGCCCCATAAAATCCGTTTTTTATCCTCTATTTCTCATGGTCCTAGCCACGGGCACACTTTTAAGACGGCTTCTAAGGGGAGTGGCAAAACAAACCTTACCAGAGTATCTTCTTCATCTCCCCCCCTTTTTTTGAACGATTCTGCATGCCATGTTTACTGTTCATGTCACCCCTGAATGTAAACATCCCATTAAACTGGTAGCCAAAAAGCTTAATGGTGCTGAATACAGGGTATTTATAACTGAAGTGGCTGAAAACACTCTGTCTTGGCAGCCCACGCTTGACTGAAACAGAATTTAGTTCTGGTCGCCAAACCGTTGAGCTTGGGATGCATGAAAAACGAACAGGGCTGATCTGTTATGGAAATTATTCCTCATAGGGAAAAAACCAAAGGCAGAAGTGGCAGAACCGAAGCTGAAGCAGGATATTCTCAGCCTTGTTGATCCTGAAAGCCAAGTCGACCCTCAACTTAGGAATACATTTTTATATACCCGCATAACAGCCAGGGAGGTTAGGCAAAAGCTGATTGATGAAAAAGGCTAAGAGTAACAGCGCCCAAAAGAGCGTACATGTTGCAATAGACTGAACCTTGTGGGTTACAAGCTCCGTAAGGTGCAAAAAACAAACCGGAAAAAAATCCCGGAAACCAATGCCATCTTTGACAACATCAGGCAAGTGAAAAATGCTGCCAGTAAAAGAAAAAAACAGACGCTTCAGATCAGCATTGACGGCAAAGCAACAGGCAGTCTGGCAATCTGGCAATCTGGCAATCTGGCAATCCGGGTGAGTTTTCTCGTGGTGGCAGGAGCAGAGGCTCGGGGGCTATGAAGGCACTTGATCATAACATGGCAACCAAAGATAAAATGATTCCCTTTGGGATTCTCAATCTGGAAGATGCTCCGTTGTCTATATTCTATGGCAACTCATCAAAGTTTCAGGTGGGGAATGCACCCCATCTGAGCCAGAATGAGAAATTACCGGTTTTGCAGTGATAGTAACATCTCATTTTTTTAGCTTCGGGTTATGCAGAATAAAAATAGAAGGCTTGATTCTGCCAGTCCAGACTTATTTACGTCCTTCTCATCTGTGTCCAGTAGCGAAACAATCGGGTTTACAGACTTCCATCTCAAGTTCTTTTCCGTGCTCTTCACGCAAGAACTGCCAATACAATATTAAACCGAATACCTTGAGGGTGCAGTTTGCTGACAGCAGGGGAAGGAGAGTTAAGAAGGGGAAGTGTCAGTAAAAAAATACCACATTCCCGCAACAACGGGGATTCACTGTCGTGATGGATTCATACCTTCACAGGAATGACGGTTTATTGATAAGTTTTATAATGCCACTAAACTAAAGGAACACCCCAACCACTTTAGAGTAACCGGAGCACCCTTAATATTCTTTTTTGAATCGCTACGAACAAGCGGCATCAACAGATACCTGATATTCATCAATTAATTTAAGTCAATTAAATTTTCAGGGACAGTCGCAGCAGCACTCTCATCGCCAGAATCAGAATCACTTATTATTTCCAGAACCATTAAGCAAATGATACCTCTATCAAAGAGCTTTTGAATTATGTCATCTGTAAGTGAGCTACCTGACAGTACAGTATAAGCAAAATTGTCGTCATTACTGGTAGAATGATCGGCATCACCGGGTACCTCTACCACTGTCTTATTCTTATCGAGTACCATTGATCTATCGAATACCACTGCAACAGGCTTCATCTTTACATCTTTTTCAGAGTCTCCGTAGAAGCCATGTAACTTCACCTCTATTATTGTGTTCTGGGGGTAGGAGAGAGAATCACCATAATCATCAATAGCAACAATAAGGTTCTTAAAGGTAGCAAAATTAACTTTGGGTTTTTGTTCATTTATGTATTCCTGTAGATCACCAGAATAGCGTGATGAGTCTACAACCATAAGGTTGTGATCGACATTGTTTTTATCTACCCAGTTAAATGCTTCTGGAGAATATGAGTCCAAAGCCTTATTAAGTAATGAATAAACCCAGGATTGTGGTTTTTTAGGACGGGGTATAAGTTCCCATTCTAATTCAGAGGCTGTCTCATCATTCCAAGGGGTATCGAGTGTTTGCAGTAGATGAAACACATTATCCTCTGTATCATTTTGTTGTATTTCCAACAGTGAATTATGGCTTAACATGTTTATAGTGTGTAAGGCTGCCTCAAGGGGATACCTGGTGTCAGTTATCCTCCAAGAAGATTTTAAGCACTTGAGAGTCTCTGGAGGGCGTTGGACCGGAACGTACTCTAGCGACGTGGGTTCTTTATCGGTATCACTATTACCATCAGGTATAGGTTCAGACCCAGCACTGGATGTTGAGGTAGAGCTTGCTGGAATTTGGTATAAAAGTTCATCAATTCGCTGACTAAGACTCTTATATCCCTCTTCATCATGTTGTTGTGAGTCTCTTGTTTGATAGATGTCTATATGCTTTGTTGCGGCTTGAAGCCTGTTCAGGTCAACATCCCCATCAAAGGTGTTGATAAACTCAATGATTTTCGATTTAAAATCGGAATTATTCCTTGATGGAATTTCTTGACCAGGAAATGCTTTGGTAAGTGTATGATAAAGTTGATCATCAAAAAGATGAGGATCATCATCGGACACAGTATTAAGCACTTCCAAAAACGCTTTGACCTCTGGCGGAGGATTCGCTGATGTGCCAGAGACAATAAATAATAGTCCAATACAAACAATAAATGGTAGAAGTGTGCGCGAGTATAGCCTGTGGTGGACAGGGCGCAACGATGGGGTAGATACGACTAGTTGGCTCATCGTAGGTTTTTCTCTCTATTTTACGTTTTTTTACGTGAGATTTACTATAGACCATGCTTTCGTATTTTAAAGATCGTGTATAAAAAATTTTGGAGGACCTTCCTTAAGGAATGCGCAATGGCAGAAAGTTCAGGGTGTTTTCAGCCGACCTTTTTAAAGGTGGCTGTTCTTGTCAAATGTTAATGGACAATGGCAGGTTGTGCATAAATACACAACGCCCTGTCGGGCGCGTTTATGCCGTATTGCACTGAGGTGGGTATATTTATCGTGACAGAGACATCGGTATAGATAAGGTCGACGTGATGAGCGGGTGGTATCGTATTGATGGCAGCGCTCGGCTGGCAGTTGAAAAATACAGGTCATAATCCACTGCCACTCTCTGCCATGGGGGCGGATTTTAGAACCATAATTATGATAGGCTATCAGGTGGGCGACTTCATGGGCCACGGTTTGTTTAAGGTAATGAATCTGGTTTTCCAGGTATAAAACAGGGTTAAGGCGGATCAGGTTTTTATCGGGCCAGGCTTGTCCAGCGACTTCTCCCTTCAAGGTGGTCTCTAGTGCAGGGCGTAAAAACGTCCTTTGCATCCGATTTTCAGCCAAAAAGTACAAACTGTCGATACGATGCCGAATACGGATCAAGTGGTGTTCGTCCAATGTAGTTAGTATGCTATCTGTCATACTAACCACTATAGAATAGTCCACTGTCCTTTCAACACCATCAAGTGCAACGAGCAGTAATTTTGATGGGGTACTAACTTACAGGATTTGTAATTGTAGAAACGGCCTGCAAAACCCTGGTCACTCAGCGGATGAAGTACTCAGGTATGCGCTGGCGAAATCCAGGCGGCCAGGGTGTATTGACGCTTCGGTCGTCATTCGTTCAAAACCATTGGTTTGAAAATGGCTGGAAGCTATTTGCTGCAATTCCATACCGTATATAGTTTCTACTCATTGGATCAAGATACTATGGGTGGTGGCAAGAAACATTGAAATGCCTGACGCCAGCCAGGATGTCTGGTGAATCCAGAAAGCCCACCAGCTTTGGCAATGATGTGGCGGGGCTAGAGCAAATTGCCCCCCTACAGAGTCCTGAGCGCCAGGATAACAGGCCCGCCAGGGACTGGACGCTAAGTGATGAAGTCTGGCTAACTCCAGATCAAGGCAATCAGGAAGAGCTAAACAGCGCAGCTTGAGTTGGGACGACAACTATGCTGACGAATACCGCAGGCATTGCCTGGAAGATTGTGCTAATTAAACGACTAAAGACGTTCATTTGCCGCCTGAAGCCCAGAAGAGCGCAGTAACATCCTTATTGACTACGCCCATCTTCCCTCCCCCTTATCAATCAACTATTTTGTCGATCCAGGACAAATAATGATCAATAATAAACGGTTACCTGTTAACCATTGTCAGTAGCCCAGACGCTCCTGGCATAATCGGTAATAGAGCGATCGGAGGAAAAACGACCAAGACCAGCCGTATTCAAAGCCGCCATTTGCCACCATGATCGGGGGTGACGGTAAGCTTCTGACACCTGCTGTTGAGCGGTGCAATAGCTCTCGAAATCCGCCAGAGCCATGAATGTGTCTCTGTGGATCAAGTATTCCGCCAGGGGCTTGAGCAAACCGGGATTCTCTGGACAGAATGTGCCATCCATCAGGGCGTTGATGGCCCGCTTGATCACAGGATTGTTTTCATAATAATGGTGAGGTTGGTAGCCCTCCTGTTCCAGAGCAATAACTTCTTCTACAGTATTGCCAAAGATAAAGATATTCTCTAAACCCACCGCTTCAGCAATTTCCACATTAGCACCGTCCAGGGTACCAACGGTCAGCGCACCATTGAGTCCCAGTTTCATATTGCCGGTGCCAGAGGCTTCATAGCCAGCGGTGGAGATTTGTTCAGACACATCCGCAGCCGGGATAATTTGTTCCGCCAGGCTGACCCGGTAATCGGGAAGAAAGACTACTTTCAGGCGATCACCGATCCGTGGGTCATGGTTGACCACTTCAGCCACTTTGTTAATGGCCAGGATGATCTGCTTGGCCAGTTGATAACCGGGAGCCGCCTTGGCACTAAAAATAAACACCCTCGGAGTACGCCGGGCATCGGGGTTATCCAGTATCTGCTGATACAAACTGATGATATGCAAAAGGTTCAGCTGCTGCCGTTTGTATTCATGAAGACGCTTGATCTGGACATCAAATAATGCCTCGGGATTAACCTTGATGTTGCATTCTTTCTCAATCACCTGAGCCAGATGTTGCTTGTTGGCGTGCTTGACGTTAGCAAACCGGGCCAGAAAGTCTTTTGACCGAGTGTGTTTGGTGAGCGCTTCAAGCTGACCGAGGTCGGTACGCCATGCTTTACCAATGGCACTGTCCAGCAGGCTGGCCAGTCGCGGATTACAATGAGCAAGCCAGCGTCTTGGGGTCACACCGTTAGTGACATTAACCAGCTTTTCAGGGTACAGCGCATTGAACTCAGGGAACAGTTGGGTTTTCAGCAGCCTGGTGTGCAAG
The DNA here is from genome assembly GCA_965232215.1 of Endozoicomonadaceae bacterium. Lineage (GTDB taxonomy): Bacteria > Pseudomonadota > Gammaproteobacteria > Pseudomonadales > Endozoicomonadaceae > Endonucleibacter. The sequence continues at coordinate 1,074,932 of CBDDPF010000013.1, read as the reverse complement.
GCGGCCACACCATTCACACGATGGCTGCCAACAACTGACAGATTGGCCATGCGAATCATTCGGTCACCGTTATCCAGCTCTTCAAAAATACTGACTTTCTCAATGGCCTCAACATGATCATTATCGTCATTGTCGTCCCATTTTTCCCTGGCTTTGCCATTCAGGAAAACGTGGTTGATTCTTTCGATAATCTGCAGGTGACGAGGTAGCAATCTACCCAACATCGAGGCTGACCACTTTTCCAGGGCTTCTGGCAGGAGGGTATGATTGGTGTAATGACAGGTTGCCTGAGTAATGTTCCAGGCCTGGTCCCAGGCCATACCTTCTTCGTCCACAAGCAGGCGCATGAGTTCAGGCACGGCGATAGCTGGATGAGTGTCGTTTAATTGCAGGGCGTAGTGTCTGGCCAGGTCAGCCAGGGGAAGTCCCCGTTGTTTGTGCTGACGGATAATATCCTTCAGTGAACAGGCTGAAAAAAAGTACTGCTGGACAAGACGCAGGTCTTTGCCCTGCTGGGTGGAGTCTTCAGGGTAGAGCACGCCACAAATACTGTCACCTTCTACCAGGTTGCGGCTTGCTTCCAGGTAGTTGCCCTGGTGGTATTGTTCCAGGGTCACGGGACATCCAACCCGACTTTCCCAAAGGCGTAGCCGGTTAACGAACTGCCCTGTACAGGAGGGTACAGGCACATCCCAGGGAATGCCGGTCAGCGTTTTGCCTGGGTGCCAGTCAGCGTTGCCATCGCCGTCGGTTGTCACATGTCCAAGCAGACCGATCTGGACGGTTTCTGAAGGACGGCAGGTTTCCCATGGGCTGCCGGTTTCACGCCAGATGTCTGGCTGTTCCTGCTGATGGCCATCCTTGAAGGTCTGGCGGAAAAGCCCATAGCGGTAGTTAATCCCATAGCCTGTGGCAGGCATTTTCTGGTTAGCCAGGGAATCCATAAAGCAGGCGGCCAGGCGACCCAGTCCACCATTACCCAGGGACATATCTCGCTCTTGTTCCAGAACGTCGGCGATGGCGACACCATGGGATTCAAGGTGAGCGCTGGCAAGATCGTAAAGTCCCAGATTCATCAGTGTGTCGCCCAGCAACCGACCCATCAGGAATTCCATGGACAGATAGCAGACCTGGCGCTGGCCCGACTGTTCATCCAACCCGGTTTCCTGAAGCCGGTCGAGGTTCTGGTCTCGAAGGGTAAGAGCCAGCGCCTGCCACCAATCCTGGTGGGTAGCACGTTTTGCCGTTGTGCCCAGCTCCCGTTTTAAATGGTTTTCAAGGGTCTCACTGAAATTAGCTTCATCCAGTGATAATGATGTAATGGATGGTGTATTCACAGGTTTATCCCATCTGGAAAAAAGTGTATTGAAAACGAGTTAACCCGGCCAGCTCATCACCTGCCCTGAAGATCACCCAGGACGACATTATGATGGCATGATGGCCCTTGTGGTGCTTGTGGCACTTTGACATGTTGCAAAGAGCATAGTACTGCAAGAGACAAGGGAGATCATGCGCATGTTTGTGAAATAGCCGGTTTAACAACAGACCGTTGGTTAAGCCGGTGTCAAAACGGCTTGTCAGCTTCCGTGGCCAGCTCTCTGGCCTTATCCACCAGTTGCAGGGCCTTGTTTGTTTCTCCAGCCTTCAAGGCCTCAATGACACCGGCGACAAAGAAGTATCTGGTTTGTTCCACCTGGCTGCTCTGGTCACCAGGTAGTGCTGGAACTTTCAGCTTGTCTGGTGCTTTGCCGTAGGCGTTAATAAAGGTTTGTTCTGTGTATTGAGCAATGGCTTTGGCTTCACGACGTTGTAATAATGCCTGGCTGATATTACCCTTATCCAGCTCACTCTTGATGTTTTGCCCAATGGCCTTGATGCGCCGCTCAATCTCCGGGTTCGTTGTAACGGGCGTTCTGGCTGGCTCTGAAAACAGCCTCTGTAAGGCAGTAGTCGCGCCCCTGATACGGGCATCAGCAGCACCGGGATCAATGGGAGTCAATTCAATCTGCAAAGTACCGATATTGTCATGTTTCGCTTCAATATCAGCAATGGGGAGTGGCGTTTGTCCCCTGTTTTGAGCGTAGGCTTTCGCTTCATTGAAAAGACGAGTGGTCTTGCCTCGCAACTCATTGGTGGTGTACACCAGCATATAGCGGGCCTGGTTATGGATTATCTGGAACTGTATACTCAGACTTTCCGGTGTCAGGAAATAGAGTGGCTGATAGTGCATGTCAGCAGCTGGCAGGGTTCGGATTGTGTTGAACGCCTCGTCAAGTAGAACGATTTTCGGTGCAAATACACTGCCAGAGGTCATTTTGCGTTTCACCAGACTATGGACGCTTATCTTGTAATTTCCTCCCAGGGGTAGCTGATAACCAATGACGGGTGTTGTGCCGGAGGGCAGTGAAAACTGTTGAGTGTGATCATCAATGCTGTCCTGGCGCTTATGATTCACCGCCAAAGTGCGGTATTCCACATCAGCCAGATGGCTTACTGGCTTCCTGTTTGCTACGCTGTTCTGCTGTTTGACAGGCAACGAGGGGGTTGTTATCGCACAACCGCTCAGTAGTACGAAAGGGATAACCCATAGAATGGACTTCACTGCACTTAACTCCCATCCTGTCATAAAGCAACAAATCGAGCTTGATTTGAGTCCGTTACTCAGATGACCATCAATCAATTAATACCGAATAGACATTTTAAATATTCCTGTTTTTGAATACGAGGCTTTTACTGCTGTAAACCGTTACTAAAAATCTTACACAATCTGTAATTATGCAGACTTATCTACGCCGTCTACATGGATGCACAGCGAGCTGTGTCTGACTCCACTCTTTCGTAGGGTTTTAGGTCGAGCTGTAACGTGTCTGCGACCATGCTTATGAATCAAAAAAATGGTAACTGTTAGCTTGGTTTTCGCGTAACCGTTTACCACCTTTGATTCATGATCGAAATTATATCAGATAGTTACAGATTATAATAGTTTACAGCTAACTGTTTTTAACCCTTACAGATTGATATATATCATGGAACATGCATTGATTAGCATCGTTTTTATCGGTATCTACTTATTAATCTATCGATTAATCGACTCAGACCTACTTATCTCTACTCTACGTAGTGATTGAAAAATTGATTTAAGTCATAGTGGCTACTTGTAACTTTACCCATAGTTTTAACCACAAGTAAATATATCTACTGTCTTTGAATATAGCGTGGCAGGATGAGACGCCAGAGTTAGAGGGCGGGTTATTATTTTTATGTCCACCAAACTACTCTCGCCAACCTCCAGATAACGGGGTTTGGACTTTTTTTATCTGTACTTTTTGTTTGTACTTTTTGTCTGCATTTTTTGTCTGTACTTTTTGTCTGTACTTTTTGTCTGTACTTTTTGTCTGCATTTTTTGTCTGCATTTTTTGTCTTTACAAAGTGGGACGCTGAAGCGCCAACCAGCAATTAACGATTGAGTATACGAGCTATGTTAACGATAAACCGCCTTCCATTGGCATCAGCAGTAGCTGCGGCACTGATGACCACTAGCGCCATGGCTGCTACCGTTGATTTTCATGGTTATATCCGCTCTGGCATCGGGGCTTCTGCCGGCGGTGGTGATCAGGAGGCATTTCAAGCGGCAGGTGCTGCCAGTAAGTATCGCCTGGGTAACGAGACTGAAACCTATGGTGAATTAAAACTGGGGGCGAATCTGTTCGACAACGGTAAACAGTCATTCTATTTTAACAGCAATACGGCATTCAGCGTTCACCAGGCCAAAGACTGGGAAAACACCACACCCGCTTTTCGGGAAATGAATATCCAGGGTAAAGGCGTGCTCGGTTTTGCGCCAGAAGCCACCCTCTGGGCCGGTAAGCGCTATTACAAGCGTCATGATGTTCATATGACGGACTTCTACTACTGGAACGTCTCAGGGCCAGGTGCCGGTATTGAGGGCATCAATCTTGGCTTTGCGGATTTTAGTCTTGCCTGGGTGAAAAACAACACCAATGCTTTTAACTACTACCGATCTGAGGAAGACGCAAAAACGAAAACGAATAGCAAGACCTATAAGCTGGACCAGGATATCCTGGACTTCCGTTTAGAGAACATCAACACCAATGAAAACGGCAGTATGATCGTCGGATTTGATTACGGCTTCGGCAATCCATACAGCGTTGATAACCTCTGGGTTAATCGTGATGGAAAAACTCAAACTGAAGAGCTCGATTTCGATAAATCCAATTTTAACGACAGAGGATATATGCTAACCCTGGAGCATACCCAGAGCGCGTTCGCCGGTGGCTTCAACAAACTGGTCTTTCAGTATGCGGCGGATGCCATGACCTATTCCGGGCTGGGCACTAACGGCCAGGGGGTTTCTGGATTGACATCATCACAACTCGATGGCGATAAACTGTACCGGATTATGGATCACGGCGTTGTGGGCCTGGGTGACAATGTTGAGATGCAGTACCTGGTCAACTACACCACATTGTCCTTCAAGGAAGATGGCAAGCCTGACCAGAAGTGGTTGAGCCTGGGTGTGCGTCCGGTGTACTTCTGGAACGATATCATGAGTACCGCTGTGGAAGTGGGTTATGACAACGTCAGCAATGCCTTCAAGGCAGGCACTGAATGGAAACACTCCAGTCTCGGCAAAGTGACCATCGCCCAGCAGTGGTCAGCTGGCCGTGGCTATTGGGCTCGCCCTCAGATTCGAGTGTTTGGCACCTACGCCAGGTGGAATGATGATTCCAAAGGCAAAGTCGGTGGTGAAGCCTTTGCCGACAAGACCCAGGGCTTTACCTTTGGTGTTCAGATGGAAGCCTGGTGGTAATAACAAGCGTTGTCGTTTGTTTTTCCTGACATTACTCCGTGTTCAGTGATGGTGACATGCACCTTGCAGAACCGCCACCCTTCTGGTCACGGTATACGCTTTGTGGCTATGACATACTTCTTGTGCTCATGGCCCTGCAAAGCCAGGTCATGATAAAAGCGCAGACGTGTGTCGCTCGGGCAGGTGACTTACTCCCACCACTAAATCGGCAAGCCGATTATAGTGGGGGCTTCTGATAGGGAGTTACATGCGACCCGCAATGCCATACAGACAAAGCCTCTCGCTGCCATATGAGCCGCTGAACCATGACAGGGGAACACTTTACACATACGCTCAGTCCGAGCGTTTCAGCAAATAGAAGCCTGAAAACTGTTTCATGTTTTCTTGATTTGTTTCTCGTGTTATCCAGCAACGGTGGCGCTTGAGTATCTATCCAGAGGCTTATCTGTCTGTTGAGAGGCTGTTGTCTCAGCCATTACACCCATTATGCAGGGTTTCGCGTGCTATTGAGAGTATATCATGGGCTTGCTCCACGCAAGCCTTGCTATCCATCTCCACCCAAACGGCAAAGCTACGCAATGCCGCTATGGATGGAGAATTTCGCAATGTTCGTTAAATTCGGTTGGGGTGGCAAATAGGCCTGATTGTACTGAAATACTGTCCAGCCTGCATTCACCAGGTTTTATAGCAAGCATTTTATCAGCTTGCTTTTTTGTCGTGTACAAAACCCTTGTGCTTTCTTTTTTTGATGAAATAGTCTCAGCTCCAGGTTATGGTATTCCATACAATGGACATCAATGAAGCATTTGTCATTCCAGTCTTTCAGAACGCCATGCCAGACAGCAGTATATCCAGTGAAATCAAACCTGATTGGGCAGGGCGGCAAGCCCAGGTAACCATTCATCATGTGGCAGCCTACGCGGGGCTGTCCATTGCCAGTGTTAGCCGGGCGCTGAATGGGGAGAAGCATGTTTCCAAGAAGACGCGGCAGAAGGTAATGGCAGCCGTTCAGGCACTGAATTACCAGCCAAACTATGTAGCCAGACAGATGCACCGGCAGCAGCAATTTACCATCGGTGTTGTGCTGGGCAAAGATGCAGGAACCTATACGCCTTACGCGATGAAGATGTATGAAGCCCTGAAGAATACCCTTCAGAAACGGGGCTATCGAATCTGTCGCGCCCGTTTTGACCAGGATGGGCAGCTGGTAACCTCCGCCGCTGGTTATATTAACATCGGTGTGCATGAGTCAGACCGCCGTTATAAGGTAGTGCACCATTCACCTGCCATCGTTCTGGATATTGGTGAGTCCAGGGACTCTGGTCTTTGGGTGTCTTCCAACGACCATCAGGGTGGAGAGCTGGCCACCCGTCATTTGCTGGAGGCAGGGTGCAGGAACATTCATTTTGTCTGCCTCCATGAAGGCCACCGGGTTTCCCGATTTCGCTACCATGGCTACCGGGATGCCATTAGAAAAGCCGGATTGACAGAAAATTCTCCCATCAGCGTTGGTATCGAGACGGGAACACCGGCACTGGACACCTACCGGGAGCTGACATCACGGTTTAATCGCGGCCTGAAAACCGATGGTCTGGTTTGTTTTGCCGATACCCTGGCCACAGGTGCCTGCCTGGCAGTGATAGACCAGGGGCTGTCCATTCCTGAAGATCTTTGTGTCATTGGTTACGATGGCATTGTTGGTTATGGCAACATCCAGTTGACATCCATTCGCCAGGATATTGAAGCACTGGCAGACAATGCTGCAAAGTTGATCATCGAAGCCATTCATGGTGATGAGGTACAGGGACGCTTACTGGATGTCAGTGTGATACAGGGTAATACTACTCGCTAGAGAGTCAAAACTGTTATTTATATAATCCGGGCTTGATGCCAGAGGAGATGGGCTTTAAGCTCTTTTGCTAATGGAATGTCTACAATATACAACGACGGTTATCTATTTGAGTGATTGCAACATTCAGGAGTACAGGCTCGCAGTCTTCAGCAATAGTAAGGAAAAGCGACTTAAGTCAGTGCCATCGGGGTCTGATCCGGGCGATATTTTCACTGAATGTGTTCTCAAAGTGTTCTCAAAGCAGCCTCTGTTTTCGGGCCGCTATAAGCAGTGATTTGATGGTGTAACGGACACGAACCAAAAGGGAGCACTGTCTGATAATGATTAATGAGATGATTGTGCAGATAATACCGTTGTCTGGCTATGGGCAGGTCTGCACAACGTTGGCTGGAAACCCTCTATTGGCACGGAACAGAAAGTCCGCGCAAAAGCGGCCTACACCTGATAAGTTAAAATACTCGTCTGTTAAGTAAAAATATTTACATTTTTTTGAATAATTTCTTTGATTGTTTATAACTCAAGTTATGCAGTGCTACTACGTATAGTGTCTATCCCGTTGGACAAGTTACTACCTGTTATAGTGGATGGTAGCGAAGTGCGTAACTTCAGTAAATAAGTAAATTGGTGTGAATATGAATGAAATTAAAAGACTAATCATTCTGTAAGAAAAGCTTCTCCTGTATGTTTGCATTTACCTATAACAGATAAAGAAATCATAAAATCAGCATTATTCAAAAAAAGGTAGAAAAATGGATAGCCAGGTTATCAATAATGGTCTCTTTTGGAAGTCTTACCTTGCTCTCTTTAAGACCGGATAGAGCCGCTTTGCCACGTCTTCTGATGTTATGCAGACATTCGAAGAACCCCAAATACAGCGGTAAATTTTCTTGCCATATACCCCGGTGAGGGCGCAACCAGGTAACATCAGGACCCTTGTCATGCACTGCCTGCCTGAGCTGCTCAGTCATTTTCTGGACGTCACTGATAGTCAGGTCAGGCTCTTGAGCAATCTGGCGGTTCGACACAGTGAGTGACATCCGATGCAGGCAGCTAACCCCTGTTTTCAGTGGTTGATGATGGGTTGATGATGGGTTGATGATGCCCCGAAAAGACGGAAAGTGTCAGGTCATCACATTTGCGCTGGCAGCCTTGGCAAAAGTAACGCTGCCTCTCAGACTGTGATTCATCCTTACCCTGATGGGTCATGTTATCACTTGTGCAGCGAGGGCAGCTCACTCCATCAGGCCAGCGGATCTGACGTATGCGTTCATAGCACTTATTGTTGTCGAGGAGATCATACCGTTTCATCATGAAGCTGTTTTACGCTGAAATACTCGATCTTTCTTGATCTTTGTCGTCGGGAAAGCCGCATTTCTGGCAGCTCCCCGGAATCCATTAAGAGCCACTGGAAAAATGATTCGATCATTGCTGTAAACGCTTACAGTTTGATTTAAATCATTTTTATTTGTACAGTCCACGCTCATACTTTATCAAGTATTCACAACGATGCACTAGCAAGACGAAACTTTGGTGTGGTCATCAATAATGTTTTCATTATTGGCTTTTTATTAAGGCTGGAGGCACTCACTCTGTTGATGTCCATCAAATCAGGCAGCTATTCAGGCAGCTATGTCAGGCAGCTATGTTGCCAATATCCTGATTGGTTTCAGGTAAGTCTTTTCTCAGGCACTGGTGGATAAACCCATTAATCAATGACCTGTTTTGGCTTTCTGATGCCATCGGTTATTCAGAAGCGGAGAATGAGCATGAAGAACTACATCCTGGTCAAGACTCTGGCAGCAGCTATTGCGGCCTCAACCCTGTTTGCAGGCAATGTCCAGGCGTTCAGTGAAAAGGTACTGACAGTCTGGGTGGGTGGTGACAAGGCCTATAACGGCATTCGTGAAATAGGTAAGCGTTTCGAGAAGGACACCGGCATCAAGGTTAAGGTCGAAATTCCCCAGAAGGTCACAGATCTTTTCCAGCAGGCTGCTTCTACCGGTGGTGGCCCTGACATCATGATGTGGGCCCATGACCGTTATGGTGAATGGGCGTCCAGTGGTCTGCTGGCACCGATTTCCCCCTCTGCCAAATTCAAGAAAGATTTTGTTGAAAAAGGCTGGGATGCCATGACTTACAAGGGCAAGTTGTATGGCTACCCCATCTCCATGGAGGCTGTGAGCCTGATTTATAACAAGGATTTGATACCAACAGCGCCTTCGTCTTTTGAAGCCATGTTCGACCTGAACAACAAACTGGCCAAAAGCCATGTCAAAACCATTATGTGGGATCAGGTGCAGCCTTATTTCACCATGCCCATGTTGGCGGCTAACGGTGGCTACCCATTTGCTTACGAAAATGGCAGTTACAACGTCAAAAAAACCGGCGTGAATAACGAAGGCGCCATGAAGGGCGCCAATATGATCACCAGGCTTATTGATAAGGGGGTGATGCCCAAAGGAGTGGACTACGGGATAATGGAATCCGCCTTCAACAAAGGCCATGTGGCGATGATGATCTCAGGTCCCTGGGCCTGGTCTAACCTGGACAAAAGCGGTGTTCACTATGGTGTAGCGCCATTGCCGTCTATTGAAGGCCACCCTTCCCGCGCTTTTGTTGGTGTCTGGGGTGCCACCTTGAACAGTGCCAGCCCCAATAAGGTGCTGTCAAAAGAGTTCCTGGAAAGCTACCTGTTAACCGAAGCCGGACTCAAGACCATGAACAAGGATGTTTCCCTGGGGGTGGTCGCCAACAAAAAGCTGCTGGCTGAGCTGAAAAAAGATCCCCGCATTGCCGCCACATGGACTAATGTAAACAATGGTACATTAATGCCCAACATTCCCGAGATGGGCAAGTTCTGGTCTGCCATGGAATCAGCCCTTCGCAATATCACCACAGGTCGTCAGCTTTCCCGGGCAGCACTGGATGATGCTGCAGCCCGGATTGTTAATTGATTTCTGCTTCTTCAGTCAGGTCGGAATGATTGACGCATTCCGGCCATAACCCGGCCATAACAATGCTGTTGTTGTTTTCCAAAATACCCTTTTACCCTTTTACCCTTTTACCCTTTTGGCGTTTTTTATGGAGTAATGAATGAACCATGCTGCTGTTGCTGCCAGCACCAGCCCGACGGGATACGGGTTAGGCAAGGGCCTGAAGTGGGCACTTGTGGCAGCGGTAAACCTGTTGCTTCTTTATGGCATAGTCTTTTTGTACGTTCAGGAAGAGACAATTTTTGCCCTGCTGGTATTGACTGGCACCACTACCGCCAACTGGGTTTTTCTCAGTAGCAAGGCCTACAGTTACCGTTATGTCTTTCCGGCCCTGTTGGGAGTGCTGGTATTTATTGTCTTTCCTTTGTTGTATACCGTAAACATTGCTTTCACCAATTACAGTTCAGCTCACTTACTCAGTTTAAGCCGGGTGAAGTCCATTCATCTGGCCAAAACCTATCAGACCGGTGGTGGTTCTTATAATGTTTCACTGTACAGTGACGGCGACCGTTACCAGTTACAGTTGATGAGTAACGCTGAGGATTCAAAGCAATATGTTTCGGCACCGTTCATCCTTGATAAGAGCCAGAATAAAAGACTAACCCTGAGTGTGCTGCCTGAGGGGACAGAGGCTTCTGGTGATAAACTGAGCATAAGAGCGTTGATCAAGCTGCGCGAGAACCTGAAAAAGATTGCTGTGGCGCTTCCTGATGGCACTCACCTGGCGATGACCGGCCTGCGTTCATTTGCCGCCATTGCCCCGGTTTACCTGGCAGGGGAAAACGATACCCTGATTAACCAGCAAACCGGACAGGTTCTGACACCAGATCACGCCACTGGCTTTTACATCAATGGCAAGGGTGAGTCGTTGTCCCCGGGCTTTACCGTTTATACCGGTTGGGACAATTTTATTCGAGTGGCTACTGATAAAGGTGTTCAGGGGCCATTCCTGAAAATTTTCCTGTGGACAGTATCATTTTCGGGTCTTACCGTCCTGTTCACTCTGGTGGTTGGCCTGCTGATGGCCTGTCTGATGCAATGGAAGCCCTTGAAGGGCAATGGTATTTACCGGCTATTTCTGATACTTCCCTATGCAGTGCCTGCCTTTATCTCGATTTTAATTTTCCGTGGGTTGTTCAATCAGAACTTTGGTGAAATCAATATGATGCTGAACTCATTGTTTGGTTTGAGACCTGAGTGGTTCAGCAATGAAGGTCTGGCCAGAACAATGTTGCTAATCGTCAATACCTGGTTAGGTTATCCCTACATTATGATCCTGTGCATGGGGCTTCTGAAAGCCATTCCCCAAGACCTCTACGAAGCCTCAGCCATCGATGGTGCGACACCTCTGAATAACCTGCTATACATTACCCTGCCGATGATTATTAAACCACTGACGCCTTTGCTGATTGCCAGCTTTGCCTTCAACTTTAATAACTTCGTACTGGTAGAGCTGTTAACCAGCGGTGGTCCAGACCTGATTGGCGCCAGCACGCCGGCAGGTGCTACGGATCTGCTGGTCAGCTACACCTACCGCCTTGCCTTTGGTCAGTACGGTCAGGATTTCGGTCTGGCATCGGCCATAGCCACCTTTATTTTCCTGATGGTAGGCGTCATTACCTGGCTTAATCTGCGGGTCACCAATAAATGGCAGGACAACTGAGGATTTAGATGATGGCGATGGTGCAATCCAAAAATACCCGTTACCGTGTCTGGGCTACCCGAATCTTCCTGGTGCTGTTTATCCTGTTGATCATGTTTCCATTCATGATGATCATCTCGGTATCGTTTCGCACGGGCAACTTTGCTACTGGCAGCTTGATACCGGATAACCCGACACTTGAGCACTGGTCCATAGCTTTGGGTATTCCCTGGACAAACGCTGATGGCACTGTTTCCGTGCCACCTTTTCCGGTGCTGACCTGGCTTTGGAACTCCATCAAGATCGCGGTAATATCGTCCAGCCTGATTTTGATGTTGTCCACCACTGGTGCCTATGCCTTTGCCCGGTTTCGGTTCCGCTTTCGCAAGCACATGCTGACAGCGCTAATGATCTTCCAGATGTTTCCGGCGGTATTGGCCCTGGTTGCGATTTACAGCATCTTCAATGTGATCGGTGATTACATTCCCTGGTTGGGGCTGGACACCCATGGCGCCGTTATCCTCGCCTCACTGGGGGGCGTTACCCTGCATATCTGGTTAATCAAGGGATACTTTGAAAACATCGACAGCTCCCTGGAAGAAGCCGCTGCCATTGACGGTGCAACACCCTGGCAGGCTTTCCGCCATGTACTGCTGCCGTTGTCTGTTCCGATTCTGGCGGTGGTGTTTATCCTGGCATTTATTGCTTCAGTGGGCGAATACCCTGTCGCTTCGGTGTTGTTGCAGGATATGGGCAAGATGACCCTGGCAGTGGGTTCCAGGCAGTATCTGAATCCCCAGAATTATTTATGGGGCGACTTTGCGGCGGCATCGGTACTGTCCGGCCTGCCTATTACCCTGGTATTTCTGTTAGCACAACGATGGATTGTAGGTGGCCTGACTGCCGGTGGTGTCAAGGGCTAGCCGGTTATTCCATCCCTTTGAAGCTGCTACCGTATTGTCTGCGCTCACCTGCCCGGTTATCTGGTATTTGCAGGCTCACGGGGGCTTCCTTTTCTTTTCAATGAAGATCAAGAGCAGACCCGACTCTTTTGATGCTGCTGGAGTGTAAACAATGGCTGACGTTTTTCTGGCCGATGTAAGTAAAAGTTTTGACCAGGGCAAATCCTGGGTTGTGAAAAACATCAATCTTGCCATTGATGATGGAGAGTTTGTGGCGTTTGTCGGGCCTTCTGGCTGTGGCAAGTCCACATTGCTGAGACTGGTCTGCGGGTTGGAAGAGATCAGTGCTGGTGATCTTCGCATTGGCCATGAGCGAGTGAATGACATGCCTCCTAACGAACGCGGGGTAGGCATGGTGTTTCAGTCCTATGCCCTCTACCCCCATATGACCGTTCGGGAAAATATGGCCTTTGGTCTGAAGCTTGCCAAAATGGATAAGCAAACCATCAACAAGCGGGTGAATGATGCAGCAAAAATTCTGCAGTTGGAACCACTGCTCGATCGCAAGCCCAAGGCAATGTCCGGTGGCCAGCGCCAGCGTGTGGCCCTGGGCCGTTCTATCGTGCAGGAACCCAGGGTGTTTCTGTTTGATGAGCCGCTTTCCAATCTGGACGTAGCCCTGCGGGTGCAAATGCGCCAGGAATTGTCCCGGCTCCATCGCCGTTTACAGACAACATCCATTTATGTCACCCATGACCAGGTGGAAGCCATGACCCTGGCCGACAAAGTCGTGGTGCTCAGCCCACTGGCGAAGGATGCGGATACCAATCTGGAACAGGTGGGGCCTCCCCTGGTGCTTTTCCACCGCCCAGCCAACCTGTTTGTGGCCGGGTTCATTGGTTCTCCGAAAATGAACTTCTTTAATGGCACCCTGGTTGACACCAGCGAAGACGTTAGTCGAGTGAGACTCAACGGCGGTGATATGTTGACGGTGGCCGTCGATACCTCCAGTGCAACCGCTGGTGATGCAGTGGTGCTGGGCATACGTCCCCAGGATGTGCATCTGGCTGAGGGTGGAAAAGGTCACGTCGAGGGCACGGTCATGGCCCTTGAGCGCCTCGGTACAGAGTCGTTTATTTACCTGAGTCATCAGGATATCAGGGAAAGCTTCATCGTGCGGGTGGAGGATTCCAGGTATCGTCATGAGGGGGATATTATTCAGCTGCAGCTGCCTGAAGAGAGCTGTCACTTGTTTGATGCCCACGGACGATCTTTTAGCAGAACCAGAGTATCCGATGTTAATTAACGATCTGACGTTACGCATTCGTACCCTATGTACCCTATATACCCTATATAGTGCTTGTTCATTCCATCAAGATACTATGAGTGGGGGGGGGTAAGACACATTGAAATGCTTAACACCAGTAACGATTATTGACAATGACTAACGAGAAACACAGAGCGAATCTGAACATTTGCTCTGATGGTTTGATTTTGCCTTAGGTTTAATAAACGTGAATATGCAGCAGATTGAACAGCTGGCCGAATGTTATGGTATCAGCGGTGAATATATCAACTGGGCAGGACAACCGACTCAGGTATCGACTGAAAGAAAAATGCCTTTTCTTCAGGCCATGGGCGCAAAGCTGGATTCTGAACAAGTCATTGCTGAACAATTGGAAAAGGCTGAAAAAAACCAGTGGTTGACCGTACTGCCGGCAGTGGCAGTGCTCCATCGTCACCTTGAATTTACCATTGATTTGCATCTGCCAGCGGGTAAAGTCAGGAAAATTCTGACATTTGAGGTCTTGCTTGAAAACGGCAAACGACGTTTATTATCGCTGTCACAGGCGTCAGGCGACGTTCGGGAAGTGACCCGTAAAACTATCGGCAGTACGGATCATGTCCAGCTCTGTATTCAATTACCAAAGGACTTACCAGACGGTTATCACCAGCTCACTCTGGAGGGAATGGAGGGAATGGAGGGAATGGAGGGAATGGAGGGAAACAATGGCGGCGAATGTTCGTTAATTATTGTCCCGGAAACCTGCTACGAGCCAGAGCCACTGACCCGTGGTCACAAAATCTGGGGGTTCAGTCTGCAGTTATATACCCTTCGCTCACAGCGCAACTGGGGAGTGGGGGACTTTACGGATTTGAAAAATACGCTGGTGTCAGCGGCAGCCAAAGGAGCGGACATCGTTGGCCTGAACCCCATTCATGCGTTGTATCCCACCGGTCCAGAGCATTGCAGCCCTTACAGTCCGTCCAGCAGAAACTATCTCAACCCCTTGTACATTGATGTTGAAGCCGTTGACGGGTTTGAAAGCTGCCAAACTGCCAGGAATATGATGACCGAACCCGTGTTTCAGCAGGCGCTGGCTCGTTGTCGAGATGCGGATTATGTGGACTATTCTGGTGTTGCCGCCCTGAAGCTGAAAGTACTGGATGCCCTGTACCAACAGTTTGTGGCGGAACATCTCAGTTCAGCCTCAAAGAAAACCCAGCGGGCCGGGGCGTTTCAGACATTTTGTCAACAGCGGGGAGAAACGCTGGAGCGACAGGCCATTTACGATACACTGTTTGAGTTTCATCTGGAACAGGACGCCACTGCCTGGGGCTGGCAGAACTGGCCTGATGCCTTGCGGACGCCGAATAGCAAAGCAGTAGAGGCTTTTGCCAGGGAGCACCAGAATCGCGTCCGCTTTTACAAATGGTTGCAGTGGCTGGCCGATGAGCAGTTGAAAATGGCCCAGATAACTGCAGAAAACGCTGGCATGATGGTGGGGATCTATCGTGATCTGGCTGTTGGGGTTGACCGGTCAGGTGCCGATGTCTGGGCTAACCAGGGCGTATACTGCCTGGAGGCCAGTGTTGGCGCCCCACCGGATGGTGTTGTTCCCCAGGGACAGAACTGGGGATTGCCGCCTTTTAATCCCCTCAGCCTTAAAGCTTCCGCTTATGGACCTTTTATCGAGATGGTTCGCAGCAATATGAGCCATTGTGGCGCCTTGCGGATTGATCATGTGATGGGACTTTTGCGGCTTTGGTGGTGCCCCAACGGTGAAACTGCTGATCATGGTTGCTATGTTCAGTATCCCCTGCAGGATCTGTTGGGTATTATTAAACTGGAAAGCCAGCGGCACCACTGCCTGGTCTTCGGTGAAGATTTGGGTACGGTTCCCGACGAGATTGCCCGGCATTTACCGCCTGCATCCTTCTACTCCAGTACTGTCGGCTTGTTTGAGCAGTGGGGATTCGACCGGTTTAAGGCCCCTGCCGATTACAAGCGACGTACCCTGGCCTGTATGACCAACCATGATATGCCCACGTTGCTGGCCTGGTGGAATTGCCTGGATCTGGATTTACGTCATGAGCTTGGTAATTATGACAGTGAACGTTGCCGACAAGAAAAACGCGAGAGACACGGGGCCAGGGTGGCGTTACTGAATACGCTGGCAGATATGGGTGAGTTACCCACCGGTATAGATCCGCAGCGAATGGACTCCATGGTCTATTCAAGGGAGTTGATGGAGCGAATGCACTATTACCTGATGCGCTCGAATGCACTGATCAGTGTTATTCAGCTTGAGGACTGCTTGATGATTGACACACCAGTGAATGTGCCGGGCACCTGTGATGAGTACCCAAACTGGCGTCGTCGACTGACTGCGGATGCCAGTGAGTTACTACAACAGACGCATATGGTGCATTTTCTGAATAATGTAACCATTATTCGAAACGACAGTAATGCACTATGATGATTTTCCTGATACCTCGGGAATAAATAAGATCAGGCGCACTTTTCAGGCGCACTTTTCAGGCGCACTTTTCAGGCGTACTTTTGCCAAAGAGTGTGAAATATCCGGATCAAACGTAATCAGGTGTTGCCTGATCATCAGGGTCATGATCACGCTTACGCAGGTTAGGTTCGGCACTGGGTTTTTTCTTATTCACACGGCGAAGTTTACGCTTGTGCTTACGCTGCAAATCTTTGTAGAAGCGATTCCATAGTAGCGGGGCGATATCTTCAGCCCTGACTTTGAACATATGCGCAAAATACGTCGATTCTTCAGCGAGCTTACTGGCTTTCGCTGTATCGGAGTCTTTAGGCTTTACGGTATCGCACTCATTGGCGTACAGTGACAATAACTGTCGTAATGGGTTGATCTGCATAGGTTACTTTACACCCTTCTATACAAACGCACTTATTGTAGTTGCTATTAAGCAGTTGCAGTATTAGACCTTGGTCAAAAAAATAAGTTTCTGGGATATGTGTTAGCGTGTAGAACAAGATTTCATATAAATTTAAAATAAATAATTATTTTGAAATAGCTTTTTGATATTACCTGATTTCACTGAACGTTGAGCAATAACGTTTGGAAAAAATCCCTTAATCAGGTGTTTCTTTCTGTCCTTATTGCCTGTCCTTATTGCCTGTCCTTATTACCTGTCCTTTTTTCCTGAACACTGCATAAATAGTGCTATAGGGCCGTGAATGAGCAAGCACCTTCCCTGGTGCGAATACACATTTACTTTATGGGTTGTCCATAAGGGTAAGGAGCAAGTATAGCCGTTACAGCACTGTCTACTGCCTTTTTACGGGCTTGAGGGCTGCCTTTGTCCAACATCCTTGAGGTTGCTTTACCCTGCCAAAGCAGAGAATGGTTGCCAGGATTGATAATATCGATACGCAGGATGCTGACATCATAGTCATAGGTATGGTTTTCTGTTCTTATTCCCACTCCCCAAGGTGAAAAGCCATACCCCATGGAGGTGACCACCTGATCCTGGATACGCCGGGTTCTGGTCTGTGCTGATGCATTAACCAGTACATCAGCATTCGCCGGCTTATCCTTTTTTAAGCCTTTTGCCTGCAAGACCTTATCTACCGCAGAGCGGATGCGCTGGTTCAACAGGCTATCCACCGGGTAAACAGAGGGCTTTCCAGCTGGAGGTAGCCAGGCATAAGTATGCCACTGGGTCATATTGACTGATGGATTATAATCCCATTCAATCTTTGGACCAGCACAACCGGTTAAAACCAGTCCCAGGCAGGCAATTAACCACAGTTTCTGATATAACTTAGACATTTTTTCACCCATGGTAATAATAGACTGTTATGAGTATTACTCTTTATCACAACCCACACTGCTCAAAATCTCGCGAAACACTTGCCCTGCTTATGGAAAAAGGAGTAAAGTCCGAGGTTGTTTTTTATCTTAACACACCACCTGACGTGCACACTTTAACAGAATTAGTGCAATTATTGGGGGTATCACCCAGAGATTTACTCAGAACTGGCGAAAAGACATACAAGGATAAACACCTTAGTGATAATAGCCTCTCAGATAAAGACATTCTTGAGACCATCAGTCAATATCCCATTCTGCTTCAGAGACCCATTGTAGTTGCAAATGGACAGGCACGTATTGGAAGGCCACCTGAAGCCGTTCTGGAGATTCTCTGATGGTATCATTGATCATGAAGGCAAGGGTTTGTTATCAGTTATGCCTGACTTTATACGGCGGACTGATTATCACATTGCTGATAAAAACCTGGTGGCTTGACCCGCCTCAGAGTTCTCAGTGGTTTGCAACCTGTATACAGCTACTTCCTTTGCTTCTCCCTTTAGCAGGGCTTTTAGGTAAGAGACCCACAGGGGCGGCCTGGTTATGTTTCATTCTCTGTTTTTACTTCGTCAGTGGTGTTGTGGCGGTATGGGTTACGCCATCTGAAATACATGAGTGGGTGATCACCGGGTTAAGTTGCTCCTTATTTGTTACTGCAATGTTTTTTACGCGTTGGCAGGGCAGGCTTTTAAAGGGAAAGCCTGGCAACCTGGTTTCAGGGCGTTTAAAACCTGTTCAGTGATTCAAAAAGCCGCCTTGTGCAAGCAAGGCATACGTCAAGCCTGGGGCGTGCCCATGCATACTTCCGGCAGTCCCGGGTGCTTTGTACATTCCCGCAACCGTGTAACCAGGCCAATGCCTGATAATAACGTGTGCCAAATACTTAACAGGAAGCATAAAACGGTTTTCTGGTATTTACTGATGAGACAGGTAGCAAATTTCAGGAAAATTCCACAAGTTGGGTAATAAATGAATATCGGTTATTAATTATGTCCATTATCAATGGATCTCTGTTTGGAGATATTGTTAAGTTTCATAATCCAGAACACAATGTTAATACTGCAGTCATCGTAATAGATGAGACAGGTAAATGGCCAGATGAAACCGTTGACAACTGGCTTATTAGAAGAAAGAGTCAACAAGACACCCTTTGTTTTTGTAAACATTTAGGATGTAGGGTTATTGTTGTGCATGAACACAGAAGGTCATCTACAAGGCATATTCACGGTATTATTGGGCAACCCGATTTTTCATGTATCAAGTACTCATTAGGCGTACTTAGTGGGAAAACAAGCCCTCCTTTGTTGCCTTATTTGAAAGAGAACGGGATTACAAGTCTCGTACTTATGGGAGGGGAGTGTCATATGTGTGTACAAACATCATTGATAGGGGTTTGTTCTTATGGAATGAGAAGTTCAGGTATTCTCAATCATGAAATCACAGTACTTTCATCCCCGAGCTTACTTGCCAGTTATAATCCTGAAATGTATCAGTTAAGCCCAAAGTTTTCTCCATCTGCTCGTTCATTCAACAATGCAAAGAGTGAAGTTTTTTGTTTCAATGTACCTGACTGGCCACTTTTTGCATTACATCCGGGAATGAGGATCTATACAAAAATTCATGAATAGATGCGCAGAAAATAGATGCGCAGAAAATTGTTGTGAACCCGAATCACGGCAGCAGGCGCACGGAAAAGCCTTGCCACAAACTTGTGGCAAAACCAGTGGCAAAACCAGTGGCAAAAAAGGCACCGAGCCCCTCGGCATGACCGTGCCTGAAGCCTGATGTACAGACCTGAGCTGATCATCAAAGTTACCAGAAAAAGTTACCAGAAAAAGTTACCAGAAAAAGTTACCAGAAAAAGTTACCAGAAAAAGTTACCAGAAAAAGTTACCAGAATATGTTGCCAGAATATCTCAACAGCAAACGGTTCCCCATCTGATGAATTGCACTTTCCAGGTCAGTGCTCACGGGTGGTGCGGAAGGTGATTTCAGGATACCGCTCCTCTGCCAGGGACAGGTTCACACGGGTGGGCGCCAGATAGGTCAGATAACCACCGCCATCAATGGCCAGATGATCAGCACACTTGCGTTTAAACGCCTCCAGATTCCTGCTGTCATCACATTCCATCCATCGGGCGGTCGTCACATTGACAGGCTCATAGAGGGCCTCCACCTTATACTCATCTTTCAGGCGTCGCATAACGACGTCAAACTGCAACACCCCCACAGCACCGAGAATCAGGTCATTGTTATTGACAGGCATAAACAACTGCGTTGCTCCCTCTTCAGAGAGCTGTTGTAAACCCTTTTGAAGCTGCTTGAGCTTGAGAGGATCTTTCAGCCGAACGCGCTTGAACAGCTCCGGTGCAAAATGAGGGATACCGGTAAATTTAACCCTTTCACCCTGGGTAAAGGTATCGCCTATCTGAATGGTACCGTGATTATGCAGTCCGATAATATCCCCGGAAATGGCTTCTTCTACGTGAGAGCGGTCACCCGCAAGAAACGTCACGGCATCAGCAATTTTAACATCCTTACCAAGACGTACATGCTTCATCTTCATATTACGGGTGTACTTTCCGGAGCAAATACGCAGAAAGGCAATACGATCACGGTGTTTCGGGTCCATATTTGCCTGAATCTTGAAGATAAAACCACTGAACTTCTCTTCGTCCGGCTCAATGGTACGCACATCTGTTTTTCGTGGCTGGGGCTGAGGTGCCCATTTAACAAAATCATCGAGCATTTCACGAATACCAAAATTAGCCAGTGCAGTACCAAAAAAAACCGGCGTCAGTTTTCCTGCCTGATACGACGCCAGATCAAACTCATAGCTGGCACCGCGAACCAGCTCTACCTCATTAAGCAGCTCTTCATGAAGGTCACCTAGAAACTTACGGCTTTCCGGGGAATCAATGCCCTGAATATGAATATCATCAGGAACAATACTGCCCTGGCCCGGGGTAAAGACATGAATAGTGTCAGTATACAGGTTATAAACCCCCTTAAAGTTTTTCCCCATACCAATGGGCCAGGTGATGGGGGCACAGTGAATATTCAAGACAGACTCAATTTCATCAAGCACTTCAATTTGCTCGCGGACTTCCCGGTCCATTTTGTTAATAAAGGTGAAAACAGGCGTATCCCGAAGGCGGCAGACATCCATCAGCTTAATGGTTCGATCTTCAACGCCCTTTGCACCATCAATGACCATCAGGCAGCTATCTACAGCGGTCAGTGTGCGGTAAGTATCTTCCGAGAAGTCTTCGTGGCCAGGCGTGTCCAGCAGATTAACAATGCACCCACGGTAAGGAAACTGCATCACCGACGTGGTGATAGAAATACCCCGCTCCTGTTCCATTTTCATCCAGTCAGAGGTAGCCATTCGTCCAGTCTTACGTCCCTTGACAGTACCTGCCATCTGGATGGCACCACCGAGCAGCAGCAATTTCTCAGTTAGGGTGGTCTTACCTGCATCGGGGTGAGAAATGATAGCAAATGAGCGCCTGAGGCTTACTTCACTGGATAATTCAGAATTTTTCATAGGGCATAAATCGTAGTATGTACACATTCATGTACACATTCTGATAGGTAAATACTACTTGGTCAGAAACATAAAAAGGTGACATATCTTATTCAATGACAATGGCCTGGTGCAAGCTGTCAGGGATTTGAGATCCTCCCACAGCCAGATGGCTGCGGGATGCCATTGAGGCGGTTACTTTCTCAGAAGCCGTCTTAAAAGTCCCGATTCACTATAAAAACTGACAAAACAGACTGCTTTAGCTATAGCAGTCACTGGTTTATCAACGCTTTCGGTCTGCAACAAAGATTATGAACAGCTTCTAAGAAAATGCCTGATAGTTGTTGATCTTATAAATAGCAGGAATCAGGAAAATGTCAGGTTAAGTGGTGAGTGTCGATTATTGGCCTATAGTAGTCTTTAATTTGAGTAAACGTCGTTGCATTGACATCCTCCTCGCCCTGAATGACGAGGATTCCTAATCGTCACCAATCAGGTTTCTGTTTCACAGTTCATTGCTCAGGGGATAGCTTGGTTATCGCGTAAATTCCCGCTGTGGGGGTTTTTACGGTGATGAGCCAACTCATACCCCCCAAGTCTCACATGAACTCCGCAGACTTAACATCCCACTAGCCCAGTGGTAGGTCTACAAAGACACGAAAGAAGTTACCATATGGGCTTGCTATACGCAAGCCTAGCTTACATCCCCTCACTAAAAGTAAGGGGCCTTACGCTCGTTCGGTAAGAAAATTGACATCCTCCTCCAGCTAAGTCGCTGGAGGATTCCCATTACTGAGGTGTTACTTTCTCACGAGTTCACACAGGTTCCTGCTTCATGGTTACGGCCACAAGGGACTTACATTAACTCCACAGGCTTTACTTTCCCTCTGCCCGAGGGTAGGTCAAAAGACAAAAGGGATATTAACAGAATGTTAGACGAAATTCACCATCCGCCTAGTTCGGCGGGCGTACTCTTTCGGAACTAGTGCCCCTAAGCGCTAATCCCCATACAATATCACACTTGCAATGGTCGGCCTTTGTAAGTCCATTTAAAAGGCTTGGCCATTTTCTTGTTGAAGAAGTCCATGAACTGATGAAGGCGTACCTTAAGATCTTCTGTTGACGTAAAGCTGTTTCGTTTCAGAAAGCGTCTCACCAAAATAGAAAACCATATCTCTATCTGGTTTAGCCACGATGCATGCTTCGGGGTATAGTGAAACACAATCTTGTGGGATATATCACTCAGGTAGGCTGCCCGTGTTTTCATATTCTTGAGGATGCCGGTTTTCCCTTTTAGACCCAGCTCTTTTTCCGTTGTACCCTCAACCCTGGCTACTGCCTTAACTGCGGCTTCTGACATATGGGTATTAAGGCGATCCATGACAAAATGCCAGCCCGTTGCGGCAGGGTCACTTTCCAGCGTATTATCAAGCCAGTCGGCGAAGTCCTGTTCTTTCCGTGTATCCCTTACAAGGGGAATGATCTTGCCTGTCACGACATCCATCCCAGCCAGCAGGGCCTGAGTTCCATGGCGCTTATACTCAAACTCACGTTTTTCAATATAGCCCGGCTTGACAGGCTTTCCCCCTGTCAATGGCTCTAATGCCTGCATGCCCGTTTTTTCATCAAAGGATATTGTACGAATTCCCTGCTCAGCACGTTCAATAGCTTGACGATAGGTGTCGCAGACGTCAGCGCTATGTATTTCGAAGTCTTCATCCCTTGGGGTGTCTACCCAGCCCTTCACTTTATCGGGACGAATATCGGCCTGATTTTAAAAAACGCCCCACCTGTCTCTGTGAGATTGATGGGACAATACCTTTATCCTGAGCCGCCATAGCCAGCGAGCTTTCTGACCAGTGACTGAATGGATAACCATGCTCTTCAGGCTTGTCACAGGACATAGCGACAATCAGGCAAATTTGCTCTTCGGTAAACTTGGGTTTTGCACCGGGGCGAGGCGCTTCTTTTAGTTTTTCCAAAACAGGCAGTTCATCACTACGTTCAACCCAATGCTTCCGCCAGCGTGTGACGGTTTCACGGTTACACTTGAGTTCTTTTGTTGTCCCCAGAAGACTTTTCCCTTCTGCACCAGCCAATATGATTTTAGCCCTGAGCACTATGGATTGAGCACTTTTCCGCTGGCGAACAAGAAGCTCCAGGTCACTACGTTCCTGCTCTGACAAAATGATCTGCTGGGTATGCTTTGATGGCATCCGTGCTACTGCTGTTAAAAAAAGGGGTGCGAATCAAAACATGTTTTTGCTTGTATGTATATCAGCGCTTTCCGGCACTAGATAGAAAAAAACGCGATTCTTCAGACCTGAGTAAGGGAAGTAAGGGTTAAAAACAGTTAGCTGTAAACTATTATAATCTGTAACTATCTGATATAATTTCGATCATGAATCAAAGGTGGTAAACGGTTACGCGAAAACCAAGCTAACAGTTACCATTTTTTTGATTCATAAGCATGGTCGCAGACACGTTACAGCTCGACCTAAAACCCTACGAAAGAGTGGAGTCAGACACAGCTCGCTGTGCATCCATGTAGACGGCGTAGATAAGTCTGCATAATTACAGATTATGTAAGATTTTTAGTAACGGAGTATGGAAAGTTGTTAAAGCGTGACTGCCTCCTGCTAAATCAGGCGGTCGCCCAAGAGAGACAGGTTTCAGAAAAATCGTGAATGCCATCTTATATCCGACATTCACCACCCCACCTGACATTTTCCTGATTTCTGCTATTTATCAGATAAGAAAATATCAGGAAACCGACTTATGCCTCCTGTTCAATACCGCAGTCAGATCATGGATCACCTCGGATTGGTGGCTGGAATGTGCAAAGAGTTGAAAATCGCCGAGCATATCGACCAGCGAGCACCAAAAGTATCCGATGACTGGCACATATCCCATGGTGAAGCCGTTGTTGGCATGATTATCAATGGCTTAGGCTTTACTGGACGATCCCTGCATATGTTTCCCCAGTTCTTTGCCAACAAACCCCTCGACAAGCTGATCAGGCCTGGTATCGAACCAGAGCACATAAACGACAAAGCACTGGGCAGGACACTGGATGAACTCTTTGAGCTGGATGTCAGTAAAGTCTATTTCGAGCTGGCTATCAAGGTGGTGAAACATCTCAAGCTGCCTTGCGAGGCGTTAAACCTTGATGGCACCAGCTTTCACGTTGACGGTCGCTACAACAGCGACAGCGAAGAGAGTGACGAAGACCTCAACTGTATCCGGCTTTGCCAAGGCTATAGCCGTGACCATCGCCCGGACTTGAATCAGGCCATTTTGCTCCTGATGACCGAAAACCGGGCAGACATTCCCCTGTTTATGGCGGCTGCCAGTGGCAATGTGACTGACAAGACCAGTTTTAAACAGGTGGTTTCAGAGCACTTGAAGAGTTTCAAGGCGGCACTGGAATCCCGGTACTTTGTCGGCGATGCGGCACTATACGTGGGGGAGACTATTCAAGAACTCGACCAGCAGGGTCAGCTATTTATTTCCCGTGTTCCGCTCAGTATCAGTGCTGCCAAAGGGCTGGTGCAGAGTGTGCCCTTACACTCCATGGGGGCTGTTGAGGGATTTGAGCATTATGAAGCTGTAGAGGTGTCGTCTGATTACGCAGAGGTCAGGCAACGCTGGGCGTTGTTTCGGAACAAACAGAGCCAGGAAACAGAGCAGAAGGCGCTGACAAGGCGCATGCAGAAAAAGTCCCTGAAGGAATTCGAAAAACTGGAAAAGCTAGGTAAAAAGGCCTTTCGGTGTGAAGCTGACGCCATGGAAGCCTTCAGACAATGGCAGAAGCAATCCGAACTCTGTCAGGCTGAACCCATGGTTATCAGTAAGCCTTGTTACAAAGGTAAAGGTCGTCCCGCTAACGGCGCAGAACCTGATCACCTTGAGTATTACGTAACAGGTTGCTGCTCGGTTGCAGTGCAGACTCGCCGGGATGCGGAAGCTTCGCTGGGCTGCTTTGTACTGGCCACCAACGATACAAATACAGACCGGCCAGGCACGGCTGAACTGCTAAGGACGTATAAATCACAACAGCAGGTCGAGAGGGGATTTCGCTTCCTGAAAAGTCCTGATTTCCTGGTGTCGTCGCTGTATTTGAAGAAACCAGAGCGCATTGAAGCTCTGTTAATGGTGATGACTCTCTGTCTGATGGTCTATGCTGCTATCCAACATCGAATCCGCTATGAGCTGAAGAGGCAGAGCCGAACATTTCCGGACATGAAGAAAAAGCCGGTTCAGAACCCAACGGGCAGATGGGTTTTCTATTGTTTTGAGGGTATTCATGTTTGGACTATCAACGGGACGGAAAAACACGTGGTTGGCATTTCAGAAAGTCAGTCGATCATCATTTTTATTTTAGGCCCTACGTACCAATCAATTTATTCCTGATTGAGGTGGTGAATGACGGTTATATAGTCTGAAAACAGGTTGCTAATGGGCAGCTCTTCCTGCTGACTTTCCTCGTCATAAGACAGTCTGTCACTCCTTCTGGACATGGAGACAAGCCGGCGTTATTACTCGGATACATGATACGTTGACAGCAAGACTTCGACAAAATGTGGTCGTCACCAGCATGCTAGAGTAGGTAGTCTTGATAGTCAGAATGTGAAGGCGACAGCTATTTCCTGCCCTGAGCGCGGTTTTGACGGAGGTAAAAAGATTGATTCAGCTGGCAATGATCCCTATCATGGGTCGCCGACTGGCTTCATGGGGGACGTTTAAGACTGATTATAAGAGAGGACTTGTCCGGCCAGTTATTTCCGCTCTTCCATTAAACGGGTTACCGGTAATAAAGCCAACGCTTCATCCTCTTTAAGAGGGTTTGAGCTTAACGGTGGATCATGCTTTACTTGCCCACCAGCCAATAACCGCTTGCCTATTCACGGAGCCATAGCCTGCCATGTCACTGAACCTCAACTTCCCGCGAATTTTTAGCAAAAAAACCCGTGAACGCGGTCGCAACTACTTTAATACGGGGTATGTCCTGTCAGTTAATGTCAATGAAGTGGATGGTGAGATTTACGGCAAGGTCAAAGGCAGCAGGCGAAAGCCCTATGACGTCAATATTGAGTTTATCCCAAACGCCCAGGACAATGACATTGTAGAAGGCTTCTGTTCCTGCCCTGTGGAATATAACTGTAAGCATGTCTTCGCAGTGCTGCTGGAAGCGGAGCGCCGATACGGGGCGGATAAAGTTAATGCCCTGATCAATGGGGGCGATACGGAAAGCTTTCCTGATCCGGAAGAAGCTCTTAATACGGTCCCCAATGAAACCATCCCTGATTCCGTCAAAGGCATCATGACACTGATGCAACAAATGGGCGTCAACCTTGAAGATTTGGGGATGGCTCCGGCAAAAAAAACACCAGCCGCATCCCTCGCCAAAACATCACCACAGCAGGATAAAAAAGCCCTTAAGGCACGAACGAATTGGCTCAACCAGTTGCAAAAATCAGCCAGACATCGTGCTAAGTCGCCCACTTCAGCACAACAAAACAACGTGTCCGTTGTATACTTACCAACGTTCAGTAAAAACGGCAATGTTGTGGTGAGCCTCCACAGTTGCCGTCGCCTGAAAAAAGGCGGGCTTGGTAAACCGTCCAGTGAGATCAATCTGGATTTGTTTTCTTATCACTATTATCAAAACACACCTAACTGGCCTAAAAGCTTTGATGAACAGGATCAGAAAATCGTCAAATTCGCCTATATAGAAAACCTGATAGTCTCTTATAACCGTGAGATCGTCCTTAAAGGGGAGGCTGGCGCAATACTGCTCGAGCAGATCATCGCTACTGGCCGTTTATGGCTCGATAGCAACAGCAAAACCACTATCCAACAAGGTGACCCTGTTCAACCCGAAGTCCGCTGGCTTATTAATGAAGACGGCCACCAGTCACCCGCCCTTTTTGATAGTAGCCCGGGTAATCACCGGTTAAACCTGATCACCACAGAGCCACCCTACTACCTTAAAGCCTCTCAAGCCCCGGCAGCGTGTGGGCCGTTAATCAATTCACCCGCCACAGACGTCCTCAGTACATTACTCCAGGCCCCTCCGCTGGATAACGACAGTATTACCAAAACCCAGCAAGTGCTGTCGGATATTTTGCCTGCGCCGGTGGCAAAGACAGTCAGGTTGCCTGAAACCATCACTGTTCAGAAAGTCACCCCAACCCCGGTACTGACCCTCAGTAGCATTCCCTGGCAGACTAAACACGCCTCGCGTAAAGGCAGTGCCTTATTCCATACGCCCGAGAAAACACAGACCCTGGCAAAAGCTAATTTGCTCTTTGATTACAGGGGTCAGCGGGTAGACCACAGCGATAGCGCAAACACACTGCCCACCCACTCTGGTGAAGGGATTATTCCACGGCATGAAGCCATGGAGCAGAAGGCGATTTATACACTGTCTTCTCACTTGCAACCCGCTGAAACCCTCCCTGAAGCCGCCAGCATTAAAGGGCTCAACCCTTTTGATTTAGTGACATCATTACCGGATACCGATGACTACCAGCACCAGTGGTTAGGGTTTATTAACAATGAGCTACCCAATCTGGAAGAACAAGGCTGGACCATTGAAATCGCCGATGACTTCCCCTTCCAGTTTGCCGCTATTGGGGAGAGTGACTGGTACGCTGAACTCGAAGAATCCGAAGATAACCCGTGGTTTACCATGAAGCTCGGTATTACCGTTGACGGCCAGTCCATTGACCTGCTGCCCGTCATTGCACGGCAGATAAACCGTTTACCCCCTGTTGAAGCCCTTAAAAAACTGAGAAAAGGCAGCACAGTGCCTGTTGCCTTACCCGGCGGTAAATTCATTAACCTGCCTGCTGAACGGTTAATCCTGATGGCCTCGACCCTGCTGGAGCTGTTCGGTGACAAACCACTGGATGACTATCGCATCGAAAACCACCATGCTCAACTGTGGGATGAGCTACAGAGCCATCTGGGTTTACCCTGGGCCGGTGGTGAAAAACTTAAAAAACTTGCCAACCAGCTCAAACGGTTTAAGCAGCTCAAAGCGGTCAAACCGGCTAAAACCCTGCAGGCAGAGCTACGCCCTTACCAGCAACAAGGGTTATCGTGGTTACAGTTTTTAAGGGAATACGGCTTAAACGGTATTCTGGCCGATGATATGGGGTTGGGTAAAACCTTACAGGCTCTCTCACACCTGCAACTGGAAAAACAACGTCTCGGTGATGACCTGCCACCGAGCCTGGTGGTGTGTCCCACCAGCCTGCTACACAACTGGTGCCACGAAGCCGAGCGGTTTACGCCTGATCTGAATGTGCTTACCTATCACGGCACAAAACGTGATCTGGAAGCATTCCCACAGGCCCACTTAATACTGACCACCTACGGCATTATTCAGCGCGACTTTGAACAACTGATTAAACAACGGTTTCATCTGTTAGTGCTGGACGAAGCCCAGGCGGTTAAGAACCCTGATGCAAAAGCGGCAAAAGCCATACGCCATATTCCTGCAAGCCATAAACTGTGTTTGACCGGTACTCCCATGGAAAACCATCTGGGCGAACTCTGGTCATTGTACGATTTTTTAATGCCCGGTTTTTTGGGTGCCAGCCGCCAGTTCAGCCGTTTCTATCGAACCCCTGTTGAAAAGCACGGTAAGAAAGAACCGGCTAAACGCCTGCAAAAACGCATTGCGCCGTTTATGCTTCGCCGTAGTAAAGATTTGGTGGCCAAAGAACTTCCGTCAAAAACCGAGATTGTGCGCACCACCGAGCTGAAAGGTAAACAACGTGACTTGTACGAAACCATCCGTGCCAGTATGGAAATGAAGGTCAAACAGGAAATCGAGAAAAAAGGGCTGGCACGCTCACAGATTTATATTCTTGATGCCCTGCTAAAAATGCGTCAAGCGTGCTGTGACCCGTCACTGGTTAAAGTGGGTCAGGCTAAAACCGTACAAGAATCCGCTAAGCTCGATTTACTGATGGACCTGGTTCAACCCATGGTGGAAGAAGGCCGGAAGATCCTTGTTTTCTCACAATTCACGTCCATGCTGATGCTTATTCAGGCACGCCTTGATCAGGCTAAGATTGACTGGGTTAAACTGACAGGCCAAACCGTTAACCGTACCAAACCTGTAGAAGCCTTCCAGCAAGGCAATGTCCCCGTGTTTTTAATCAGCCTGAAGGCGGGAGGTACCGGCCTTAACCTCACGGCTGCCGATACCGTGATTCATTATGACCCCTGGTGGAACCCCGCCGTTGAAGACCAGGCCAGTGACCGTGCACACCGTATTGGTCAGGACAAACCGGTGTTTGTCTATAAATTAGTGACAGAGCGGACGGTAGAAGAAAAAATTCAGGACCTGAAAGAGAAAAAACGGGCCATTGCCCATGCCGTGTATGGTGACAATGCCGGTAAGAAAAAACTCTCTATTACCGCCGAAGACCTGGATGTGCTGTTTGAACCCTTAGCCGCCAACAGATAACACCACCCACACCGGAGGAAAACATGTTGGGCACGACGAACACGATTCTGATTAATGCAGGCAAATCAGTGGTGGAAGCACTGAACCAAAGGGACTACGAGGAGTCCATTGATGATCTCTGGTACATTGGCACCCTGAAAACGGTGATTCAGGGGATTGCCGCTTCATCACCGGACCCTCTCAGCCGCCGGCATGTGGAACAAACACTGCTTAGCTTTGCCAGAGGGCAGTATCTGGAAAGTTACCTGAAAAGCTCAGGGACATGGGCTTATGATAATGACCTGTATGAAGAAGGCCTGTACTGGTTTGATTATATTTACCAGCATGATGCCTTTCCTGAGTAGGGATTAACCACCAAGCCTGGCGGGTAGATTCGTGATCCGCCGGGTGGATTTGACATTACGGGCAGCCATACCCACGGCTTTGGCTTGACCGATGAGTACCACTAACTGCTTTCCACGGGTGACGCCAGTGTAAAGCAGATTACGTTCCAGCAGAGTGAAGTGCTGCATGGCCATGGGGATGACCACGCAGGGGTATTCGGAGCCCTGGCTTTTGTGGATGGTGGTCGCATAAGCTAACGACACTTCATCCAGCTCACCCACCTGATAATTCACCTCGCGTCCTTCAAAGGCAATCATCAACTCACCTTCTTCACTATCAATACTGCTGATTGTGCCAATATCACCATTGAACACGTCTTTGTCGTAGTTATTAACGGTTTGGATGACTTTATCCCCTGGGGCAAAGGTCCAGCCAAAACGAGTCACTTTGGGGTGAGCATCGGCATTGAGTGCCCCTTGCAGGGCAACATTTAAGCTTCGTGCACCGAGTCCACCGCGGTTCATGGGTGCCAGCACCTGAATATCTTTTACCGGGTCAAAACCAAACTTCTCGGGCAGACGTTGGGTGACAACGGCCATCAGTTTATTGAACAGCACTTCTGTATCATCGCCTGTGATGTAATAAAAATCGGTATGCTCACCCTGTCCGGTTTTACGCGGTGCCTGCCCACGGTTAATGGCATGGGCACCGGTAATAATTTGCGACGTTGCCGCCTGACGGAATATCTCTGTCAGGCGGGAGACAGGCACTTCGCCGGAATCAATCAGATCACTTAACACGGCTCCCGGCCCAACGGACGGTAACTGGTCCACATCACCCACTAAAAATACGGCCGCATTGTCAGGCACGGCACGCAATAGCTGATTCATCAGCACCACATCCACCATGGAGGATTCATCCACCACCAGCAGGTCTGTTTCCAACGGGTTATGGGCATTACGCTTAAAATCAAACTGTGACGGGTCAAACTCTAACAAACGATGAATGGTTGTGGCTTTCTGCCCGGTGGATTCGGACAACCGTTTAGCGGCACGCCCCGTAGGCGCACAGAGGGTCACGTGTGCCCGCTTAGCCATAATGATTTTCAGAATACTGTTAACGACGGTGGTTTTGCCGACACCAGGGCCACCGGTAATAATGCAGAATTTCTTTTGTACCGCTTGAGCGACGGCGGCTTTTTGCGATACCGATAACTCAATAGCTGCTTTTTCTTCAACCCAGGGGATGGCTTTTTCAAGGTCAATGCCTGACCAGCTCGCTGCCCCTTTTAACAGGCGTTTAACGTGATTGGCCACACCCACTTCAGCACGGTGCAGGGGTGTAAGGAACACACAGGGTTCCTCATCAATGGTTTCGGGTGTTAAGCGGGCTTCATCCACTTCTGCCTGAATGGCTTGTTTGATGGTGTCTTCGGGAATTTCCAGCAACTTAACCGCTGCATCCACCAACACCTGAAACTTCTGGGCACAGTGACCTTCACCGGAAAATTCTTGCAATACGTGACGAACACCGGCCTGCGCACGGATTAACGACAATCGGTCAATACCCAGCTGCATGGCTAACTGATCGGCGGTTTTAAATCCTATGCCGTGAATGTCCAGTGCCAGCCGGTAAGGGTTCTCCTGCACCTTAGGGACAGACTCATCCCCATAGGTTTTATAAATCCTCACTGAGCGTGCTGTCCCGACCCCGTGAGACTGCAAAAACACCATAATCTCACGGATGACTTTTTGTTCGGACCAGGCAGCCGTGATTTTCTCCCGCCGCTTTTTGCCAATACCGTCCAGCTCCATCAACCGTTCAGGGGTTTCTTCAATAATATGGAAGACCTTTTCCCCAAAGGCGTTAACCAACCGCCTGGCAAAGTGCGGACCAATGCCCTTTACCATCCCGGAGCCAAGATACTTCTCAATGCCTTCAATGGTGGTGGGCGTCACCGTCTTGATCTGCTGGACCTTAAACTGCACTCCGTGTTTAACATCGTTAAACCAGATCCCTGTGGTTTCAACGTACTCACCGGCAGTAATAGACGGCGTACTACCGGTCATGGTCACCAGCTCGCGCTGCCCTTTGCACTTCACCCGAATCACAAAAAAGCCCGACTGTTCACTGTGAAAGGTGACACGCTCCACAGCCCCTTCCAGGCGAATCACAGGCTGATGATCAGTGGTTGTTTTATGTGCGGGCGGGGTTCGGGTTGAATACATCGTGTGTTTTCTTTAAAAACAGTATGTCTGGCTGATACTAACAGAAGTTCGGCAGCAACCGTACCCTGCGGGGCTTCCTTCTATTGCCCATCATCAGGCGCTATAGTCTATCATTGAGCAGGCTCCCAGCGATAACAAGGTCTACAAGGAGAAGGCTATGGCACGAGGGGTGAACAAGGTAATCCTGATTGGCAACCTGGGCAATGATCCGGATGTTCGCGCCACCCGCATTGGCAATAGTATTGCCACCTTCAGCGTGGCCACCAGCGAGCACTGGAAAGACCGCCACAGTGGCGAGCCCAAAGAGAAAACCGAATGGCACCGGGTGGTAATCTTTGGCAAGCTGGCTGAGATCGCTCAGCAATACCTGCACAAAGGCTCCAAAGTCTACCTTGAAGGCAAACTGCAAACCCGCAAATGGCAAAGCGACGATGGCATCGACCGTTACAGCACCGAAGTGGTGATTGATGGTTTTAGTGGCCAGCTGCAAATGCTGGATGCCCGCAGGGATAATAGACCGCCACACCCTGCTACGGTGGAGCAACCTGCAATACCTGCCAGTGACACAACAAAGCCTGAGCCAGAAGTCAGACCCGAGGATCTATCAGCAGAACAAGCTGTATCCACCAGGGAATCAACACCGTCTGAAGCCCCTGAGAACACGGCCTCTGAAGTGGAAACCGCCAGCACAGATCCTGAAAGAGCCTGAAAGAGCCTGAAAGAGCCTGAAAAAGAAACCTCCGCCTGACGCTTGCTCTTATCCCTTCGACCTTTGTCCAATAGCCCATAACCCGGCAATGGGAGATACTGGTCACAGATGAGGCGCTTCAAGGCCCAAACTCTCCCAAAGACCTTATTAACACCCGGCACTGGCCGGGTTTATTTTCTGGCCCATCCACACAAGCATTTCATCGTGCGAAAAAGCAAAGAATTCTATACACTTAGCGTTATTCTTATCACCCATTTCCTTTCATACCTGCGGTATTCATTACCGTGGGGTTGTAATGATGGGGATAGCACCGCTACAGAAACGGATACCTTATGGCCAAACGACCTGCGAAATCAAAAGCGCCTGCAAAATCCTTTGAAGAAACCCTCTGGGATTCTGCCAACAAACTGCGGGGCAGTGTGGAGTCGTCGGAGTATAAGCACATTGTTTTGAGCTTACTCTTTCTGAAGTTTATCAGTGATAAGTTCGAGACCCGTAAAGAAGAGCTGATGGCCGAAGGGAAGGAACAGTATACTGACATGGTGGATTTCTACACCATGAAGAACGTGTTCTTTCTGCCTGAAGAAAGCCGCTGGAACAATATTCTCAAGCACGCCAAGCAGGATGATATTGCCGTTAAGATTGATACGGCCCTGCACACGGTGGAGAAAAACAACAAGTCCCTGGCCGGTGCCCTGCCCGATAACTACTTTTCACGGTTAGGGCTGGACGGCAGCAAGCTGGCGGCGCTGATTGATACCATTAACACTATCGATACCCTCGCCAACGAGTGCCATATGACCGAAGAAGACCTGGTAGGCCGGGTCTATGAATACTTTCTGGGCAAGTTTGCTGCCAGTGAGGGTAAAGGCGGAGGAGAGTTCTATACGCCCAAGTCCGTGGTTTCATTGATTGCCGAAATGATTGAGCCGTTCAAAGGGAAAATCTACGACCCCTGCTGTGGCTCCGGCGGTATGTTTGTGCAGTCCATCAAGTTTATTAACAGCCATCACGGTAACCGCAAAGATATCTCCATTTACGGGCAGGAATACACCAGCACCACTTACAAGCTGGCGAAAATGAACCTGGCCATCCGGGGCATTGCCGGGAATCTCGGCCATGTGGCCGGGGACACGTTTTTTAAAGACCAACACCCCGACCTGAAGGCCGACTTTATTATGGCTAACCCACCGTTTAACCAAAAACAGTGGCGGGCTGGCCGACGACCCACGCTGGGAAGGGTACGGGCTGATAGATCAGCAAACTGTCGGAAAAAGGGACGGCAGGGTTTGTGCTGGCCAACGGCTCCATGAACTGACCGACGACCCACGCTGGCCTGTGGTTCCTCAAGGGTACGAAACCCCACCCACGGGCAATGCCAACTATGCGTGGATACTGCATATGATCAGCAAACTGTCGGAAAAAGGGACGGCAGGGTTTGTGCTGGCCAACGGCTCCATGAGTTCCAACACTTCAGGCGAAGGGGCTATCCGTAAAACCATTATTGAAAATGACTTAGTGGACTGCATGATTGCCCTGCCGGGGCAGTTGTTTTATACCACGCAGATTCCCGTCTGCCTGTGGTTCCTCACCAAAAACAAATGGACGGATGCCGAGCGTGGTTATCGTAACCGGCAGGAAGAAACCCTGTTTATCGACGCCCGCCAGGTGGGTACCATGGTTAGCCGCACCCATAAAGAACTTACCACTGACGATATCGCCAAAATTGCCCGCACTTACCATGCATGGCGCGGGGAAAAGGACGCAGGTGATTATGAAGATGTGGCGGGTTTCTGTAAGGCTGCATCTTTTGAAGAGATTGAAGCGAACGACTTTGTACTGACACCGGGGCGTTATGTGGGCGCTGCCGAGCTGGAAGACGATGGGATTCCCTTTGAAACCAAAATGGCAGAGCTGAGTAAAACCCTGTACCGGCAGATGGATGAAGCCAAGGAGCTGGATCGTGTGATTCGAGGTAATCTGGAGGTACTCGGTTATGGGGAGTGAGTGGAAAGAGTGCCTTCTTGGTGACTTGGTTGAACTAAAACGTGGTTATGATCTTCCAAAAAAACAACGAATTAAAGGCTCTGTTCCTATAATTTCGTCATCAGGTATATCTGACTTCCATGCTGACAGCAAAGTTAAAGGACCGGGTGTTGTAACTGGGCGATATGGAACGATTGGAGAGGTTTTCTACACGAATAAAGAATTCTGGCCACTAAACACAACACTTTATGTTAAAGACTTCAAAGGTAATGATCCTAAGTTCATTTACTACTTCTTGAAAACGATCCCTTACCATTTATACAGCGACAAAGCCGCTGTTCCTGGGGTCAATAGAAACCATCTGCATCTTGCAGTTGTAAAAGCTCCCGCCTGCAAAGAAGAACAAAAAAAACTGGGGCAGCTTCTCGAAGATTTCGATAATAAGATCGAACTCAACCGCCAAACCAACCAAATTCTCGAGCAGATGGCACAAGCGCTGTTCAAAAGCTGGTTTGTGGATTTTGATCCGGTGATCGACAATGCACTGGCGGCAGGCAACCCGATTCCACCAGCGTTGGCCGCTCGTGCAGAAAGCAGAAAGTCCCTTCAAGGGTCGGCTGATAACACGCCGCAGTTGCCCGAGCACATCCGCGCTCTGTTCCCGGATAGCTTTATCCATCATCCTGATAGGGGGTGGATTCCTGTGGGGTGGGAGGTTACTACCTTCAGCCATATTGCTAGCCATGTACGGATGAATATAAAATCTGAAAATATCAGTGACGACGATATTTATGTTGGTTTAGAACATATTGGTAGAAAACAAATTTTCCTTGCCAATCACGGAGTGGGAGAAAAAGTAGAGAGCAATAAATCAGGCTTTAAACAGAATGATTTGCTATTCGGAAAACTGCGCCCTTACTTTCATAAAGTATGTTTAGCCCCAATGGATGGAATTTGCTCTACAGACATTCTGGTATTCAGAGCTAAAGAAAAATGTTTCCATTCCTTTGTGGCCCTAAATGCATACACTGACTCTTTCGTGGAATATGCCAACTTACGCTCTACTGGAACCAGGATGCCGCGAGCAAGTGCTAAAGATATGCTTGCGTACCAGCTTGTATTACCACAAGAGAAACTGGCAGAGGTTTTTGAAAACATCATACAACCTATATGGGATAAGGGTTTTTCATCTGTTTTCAGCAACGATGAACTGGCAAAACTCCGAGACACCCTACTCCCCAAACTCATCTCTGGCGAACTACGGCTGCCTGACACCCACCCGCCAGAACCTGAAGCACAACCAGAAGAACAACCAGAAGCCATTGCCGCTTGTGGGCAACAGCGCTTCAACCCATAACAACAGGTTTCCGTGCAGACCCATGGGAACCCACTAAAAGGCCGTTAAGCCACCCGAACAAGGAGCAGCCATGGAACCCACGGGGATTGAAATCTATCAGGCCGATGAAGGGCAACCCATTGAAGTTCGCCTTGAGCAGGAAACACTCTGGCTAACGCTGTCACAGTTGGCGGACCTGTTTGGTCGTGATAAATCCGTTATCTCCAGACACCTGAAAACTATTTTTGATACCGGTGAACTGGAACGGGAAGCAACTGTTGCAAAAAATGCAACGGTTCAAACCGAGGGTAAACGGCAGGTTGAGCGGCAGGTAGAGTTCTATAATCTGGATGCCATTATTTCTGTGGGTTACCGGGTTAACTCCAAAAAAGGAACCCAGTTCCGCCTCTGGGCCACCCAGCGGCTCAAGGATTATCTCCAACAGGGTTACGCCCTGAATAAAAAGCGCTTTGAACAGAACGCTGCCGAGCTGGAACAAGCCCTCAGCCTGATTAAAAAGGCGGCTCAGTCACCCGCATTAAGTACTGATATGGGGCGGGGTTTGCTGACAATCTCACGCCAGTACACCCAGACCTTTCTCTGGCTCCAGCGCTACGACGAAGGCTTACTGGAAGAACCTGCCGGGCAACAAGGCGGACAACTGCCCACAACAACGGATGCTACCCATGCCCTTGAGCAGCTCAGGCAACAGCTCATGGAACGCGGCGAAGCCACAACACTCTTTGCTCAACCCAGACACCCCGATGGACTAGCCGGTATTTTCGGTAACCTTGAACAAAGTGTGTTTGGCAATGAAGCCTACCCCAGCGTCGAAAGCAAAGCGGCACACCTGCTTTATTTCGTTGTCAAAAATCACCCTTTTGCCGATGGTAATAAACGCAGCGGTGCCTTTTTATTTGTGGATTTTCTGCACCGCAACCAGCGGCTCCACAATGACAACGACGAGCCTGTCATTAACGACACTGGCCTGGCAGCCCTAACCTTGCTGGTTGCAGAGTCTGACCCGAAACAGAAAGATACTCTGATTCGGCTGATCATGAATATGCTCGCCCCCCCCCTGCCAGCACTGATTAACGCATCACGGCCATGCCCTGTGTGATGCCCCAAAAAACGGACAAGCACCATGAAGTTCACCGAAGAACAGTTAGAACGTGCCATTATTCAACTCCTGCAAGAGCAGGGATACCCTCACCATAGCGGTGCGACTCTCGAACGTGCCCCACAAGATGTATTGATTGCTGAAGACCTGCGAGAGTTTCTTGCTAAGCGATACCAGGCTGACGGCATTACCACCAGCGAAATAGACACCATTATTCGCCAGCTGGATACCGTGCCTGCCAGAGACTTGTACGACAGCAATAAACAGTTTTGCAAATGGCTGTCGGATGGGATGCTGCTCAAACGTGAAGATCGCGACCAGAAAGACCTGTATATCCAACTGATGGATTACACCGGGCAAGATAATAACCACTACCGGCTGGTGAACCAGCTCGAGATTGAAGGGGCCGACGGCGAAAAACGTATCCCTGACGGCATTCTGTACGTCAACGGTCTGCCTTTGGTGGTGTTTGAGTTTAAAAGCGCCATTCGTGAAGAACAGGCGAATATCCATCAAGCCTGGGTACAGTTGACCACCCGTTACCGGCGGGATATCCCTAAACTGTTTGTCTATAACGCCTTCTGTGTGATCAGTGATGGCGTTAACAATAAGATGGGTTCGCTGTTCTCCCCCTACGAATTTTTCTACGCCTGGCGCAAAATCACTGGCAATGAGTCTGTAGAGAAAGACGGCATTGATTCACTGCATACAATGCTGCAAGGATTGTTTGATAAAGGCCGCTTACGGCAGGTGCTGCGCCACTTCATCTTCTTCCCCGACACGGGTAAGCAAGAGGTCAAAATCGTTTGCCGATACCCGCAGTTCTACGCCGCCAATAAGCTCTATCACCATATTAAGGCCCACCGGAAGCCAGAAGGGGACGGTAAAGGCGGCACCTACTTTGGTGCCACCGGCTGCGGCAAGAGTTACACCATGCAGTTTCTGGCACGGTTGCTAATGAAGTCCGTGGACTTTGAAAGCCCAACACTGGTGCTGATTACTGACCGTACGGACCTTGATGACCAGCTCGCCCAACAGTTTACCAATGCCAAAGGCTATATTGGCGACAACAATATTGAAACCGTAGAAAGCCGGGCCGACCTACGCACCAAACTGAAAGGCCGCAACAGTGGTGGGGTATTCCTGACCACCATTCATAAATTTACCGAAGATGCTGAGCTGCTCACGGAACGCACCAATGTCATTTGCATCTCTGACGAAGCCCACCGCAGCCAGGTGAACCTTGACCAGAAAGTCACGGTTACCGAAAAAGGCGTGCGCCGCTCCTATGGCTTTGCTAAATACCTCCATGATTCCCTGCCTAATGCCACCTACGTGGGCTTCACTGGCACACCCATTGACGCCACGCTGGATGTGTTTGGCCAGGTGGTGGACAGCTATACCATGAGTGAATCCGTCAACGATGAAATCACCGTACGGATTGTTTATGAAGGCCGCGCAGCCAAAGTGGTGTTGGATAACCGCAAGCTCGAAGAGATCGAGAAATACTACCAGGACTGCGCCGAAGCCGGGGCCAATGAACACCAGATTGAAGAAAGCAAAAAAGCCACAGCCAATATGGGCAGCATCCTCAGTGACCCGGATCGCATCAGCGCCTTAGCTAACGACTTTGTGCGCCACTACGAGAACCGGGTGGCTGAAGGGTCGACCATTAAAGGCAAAGCCATGTTTGTCGCCAGCAGCCGGGAATGTGCCTGGGCGTTTTATCAGCAACTGCAACAACTGCGCCCGGCCTGGTTTGAGGTGCGTGAATGCGAAGAAGGCAGCACCCTCAGCGAGCAGGAAAAGAAAAAAATCAAACCCATGGAGCGGGTCAAGATGGTGATGACGCGGGGTAAGGATGACGAGAAGCCGCTGTATGACCTGCTGGGCACCAAAGACTCCCGCAAAGAGCTGGACCGGCAGTTTAAGAATGACAAGTCGAACTTTAAAATCGCCATTGTCGTGGATATGTGGCTCACCGGGTTCGATGTGCCGTTTCTCGATAGCATCTATATTGATAAACCCATTCAGAAGCATAACCTGATCCAGACCATCTCCCGGGTGAACCGTAAGTTTGCAGGCAAAGACAAGGGGCTGGTTGTGGACTACATCGGCATTAAAAGCGCCATGAACCAGGCGCTGGCCCAGTTCTCCAGGGCTGATGAAACCAACTTTGAAGACATTGCCCAATGGGTGATTGTGGTGAAAGACCATCTCGATTTGCTCAGGCAGATGTTCCACACCTTTGACGCCCGCCCCTGTTTTAGCGGTAGTACTGAAACGGCTCCCGGCAGTTCCAGCATACCCTCCATCCCTGAAGGTAACCCCGTTGCCCAGTTAAACTGCCTGAACAATGCCGCCGAATTTGTGCTTGGCACCGGCAAGCTGGAAAAGCGGTTTATGGCGTTAGTAAAACGGGTTAAGGCTGCCTACGATGTGTGCTGTGGCAGCGAGAAGCTCAGCCAGAATGATAAAGACCAGGTGCACTTTTATCTCGCCGTGCGCTCCATCGTCTACAAACTCACCCGTGGCGATGCCCCGGACACGGCCCAGATGAACGCCAGGGTAAGGGAGATGATTGCCCAGGCGATTCAGAGCGATGGGGTACAGGAAGTCTTCAAGCTGGGCGATGAAGATGCCACAGCCATTGATATTTTCGACGAGGACTATCTGGCCAAAATCCACAAGATCAAACTGCCCAATACCAAAATCCAACTGCTTCAGAAAATGC
This sequence comes from Endozoicomonadaceae bacterium, assembly GCA_965232215.1. Classification (GTDB taxonomy): domain Bacteria; phylum Pseudomonadota; class Gammaproteobacteria; order Pseudomonadales; family Endozoicomonadaceae; genus Endonucleibacter. The sequence goes on along the minus strand of CBDDPF010000013.1, from coordinate 1,035,131 downwards.
TGCAAAAAGCCCTGGAAGGCTTCAGGCAAACCAACAAGGCCAAAGGCATTGAGTTTACCCAGCGCTTTCAAACCCTGGTGAACAGGTACAACGAGCGCAGGGAAGAAGACGTGCTGGTCAGTAACGTGTTGGAAGAATTCTCTGATCAGATCATCGACCTCATGGCCGACCTGAAACGGGAGATGGGTTCGTTCGAAGGGATGGGCATTGATTTTGAGGAGAAGGCATTTTACGACATCCTGAAGTCCCTGGCCATCAAGTATGACTTCAGCTACCCCGAAGATAAACTGCTCGAGCTGGCTAAAGCCGTGAAAGGGGTTGTGGATGATAAAGCCAAATACACCGACTGGAGCCAGCGGGACGATATTAAGTCTGAACTCAAGGTGGAGTTGATTTTATTGCTGGCCAAATTTGGGTATCCACCGGTGGACCGGGACGAAGTGTATAAGGAAATCTTCGAGCAGGCAGAGAATTTTAAGAAGCACCGTACCGAGACGTAGATCACGCTGTTATGACGCCTGACTACCACAGACTTTTACCCGTGGGGAATGAGCATGAAGCCCGGATCGAAGGCCAACTCACCGAACAACAACTCATCCAGGCCGAATCCAGCGAAACCGCCAACCGCGCCCTGCTGGAACGTCTGACAACCGATGGTTTTGATGGCGACGGCAAACCGCTGTTCCCGGATATTGACCAATTGGAACACCTGCTGGAAGAAGCGGTGGATCAGTAAATCCGCCCATTGCCTTCAAAGCTGGCAATAGTCCCCGGCACGACATAGGCCTCAATACGGTTACGGGCAGCAGCACGCTCATCGCTCAGGCTCCCGGTATTAAACAGCAGCACAGACACGTTAGGGTTAGCCGGTGGCTGGGTGAGGATTAAGTGAGAACCGAGAGATACTCACCATTATTTTCCGTATCAATGCCAATAAATGCCTTTCTTAACGAGACGTCCCCCATAGTACGGTCTATCCTTGAGATGTCCTGAAAGAGATTATTGACGTTGATATTGAGGACTTCCGTGCCGGCCATCCTGCCACCACCGTCAGGCTGCTCGGTTAGCCGCTGGCTTTCGTAGTGTTTTACGTTTTGGTTTGTGATCTTCACAGAATAAATAGACTAATTTTGGAGTGAATGGGTTTTGATTAAGTTTTTCCGGGTACTTCCTCTTTGTTTTTTGTCGTCCCTTGCCTTTTCCCAGCCTGACTGCTTTAGGATTGATAAAAAATCATCGTCCTTGAAAAAGATTGTTTTGAAAGACGCCAGTGGACAGCAAATTGATACTTTATCTGTAACGTATCTGGATCAGCATGATGAAAGTGACTATTTCACCAGAGCTGCAATCGGATATTGCAAATACAATACTGAGTACTCATTGTATTTCCATACAAACAAAAACCTAATGGCTACTTATTCAGTGTATATGGAAGAGAATGCTATTCATTATTCGGAGATTTTTATTCTAGACCGCTTCACAAAAGTAAAACATGGGCAACATTTACTCGTTTCCTATCGAGAGAAAGAAACAGTCGTTACAGGAGAGGACAGGCTTGTTGATTATATAACATTTAATCCTCCTGTAGAGGAGACGACTAATACAAGCTTACCTTTAAAACGTACTCAACCTATGCCTACCGTGATCATAGATGGCAAAATTATGCGCCTTATGTTGCGTCCTCAACAGTCAGAAAATGAACACTGATACTATACCTCTCCTCATCACCTGGATATGCCGAAGGAAAGACAGGTCGTGCAGTACCGGGCTTCCCTGCTCACGATCAAACACCACGGTAAAGGTGCGCCCATGGGCTACCGTTAGTTGCACAGGCTGGTTCGGGGTTTCTGCCAGCGCGTGTAGCTGAGAACCTGCTCCACCGTGACTTTCATCGAGATAGTCCGGATCAAGCTTACGCAGGTGACATCACCTGCATTCCAACCAGAGAGGGCTGGCTCTATCTTTCGGTCTTTATTGACCTGTGTTCAAGAGCTGTAGTGGGCGGGTCAATGGGAAGCTGGATGACAGCCACACTGGTAACAGATTCTTTGGAAATGGCTATGTGGAAACGCAGGTCAGAGGCTTGCTGGTGCACAGTGACCGTAGCAGCCAGTATGTGTCAGATCCATACCAGAAGCTATTAAGGGATAACCATTTCATCTGTAGCATGAGTCGAAAGGGTAATTGCTGGGATACTGAGCATAATATTCTTTTACTGAGAGCAATAAGTTGACCCGTGCTGGGATTGACTAACTGTCTTTGTATTGACCTGTCGCTTATCTGCTCTCAGTTAAAGATATTTGCCTGGCAGTTGTGACCTAATAGGAGCTTTGTGCTGCACCTTCAGTGTCCCGTCCTTCTGTTGGGTTACAGGAGGATAAGCTATGACTGTTGCCGCAGAGAAACTGCTTACTCTCGGGGTGGACACCCATTTAGATAAACACGTTTCAGTTTTAATCAATAATTTGGGCCAAATCATCAGCACCGGTGAGTTTGAAACAAACAGTAAGGGTTATCAGAACCTGCTACGCTGGTGTAAATCGTTCGGTGAACTCCAAAAAGCTGGTGTAGAGGGTACAGGCACTTATGGTGCAGGACTCTACCGATATCTTGATCAGAAAAACATCCCTGTTTTTGAAGTGACCAGACCCAACCGAATCAAAAGACGGCAAAAAGGCAAAACTGACACTCTTGATGCCGAGAATGCCGCTCGAGCCGCTCTTTCTGGAGAGGCCCGGGCCATCCCCAAAAAACAGACCGGAATAGTTGAGGCGCTCCGTTATCTGGTTGTTACACGGCGCAGTGCCGTAAAAGGTAAAACACAAGCAATAAACCAAATTCGCGCCCTGCTCGTTACAGCTCCCGATGAAGTGCGAGAACAGCTTCTCCACAACTCTGCCCGGGCATGCATTGAAGCCTGCGAAACCGTCGATAGTTTGGGGGATACTGCGCTTCTTGAAACGTTGACTATGTCGTTAAAGTTATTGGCATCACGCTGGAAAGCGTTCAACGAAGAACTCAAACAGCTTGATAAACGACTTAACGCTTTATCAGGAAAAGCTGCACCCAACCTTCTGGAGCAGTTTGGTGTAGGCCCTCTGGTCTCAGCTACATTGCTGATAACCGCCGGAGATAACCCTGAACGATTGAAAAGTGAGGCTTCTTTTGCGGCTCTTTGTGGAGTTAGCCCTAAGGAGGCTTCATCGGGAAAAACAGTGCGCCACAGGATTAACCGGGGGGGCTCCAGGGAAGCTAATAATGCTCTCTGGACAATAAGCCTTATACGAATGCGCAGTGATCCCAGAACTCGCCAATACGTTGAAAAGAGAACCTCTGAGGGCCGTACTGAACGAGAAATCCAACGTTGCTTGAAGCGGTATATTGCACGGGAGGTATTTCCAATTATCCTGAAGGATTTAGAATCTTTATCATCGACTTGACATAGGAGCGTCAATGCCGTGGCTGAAAGCTTCTTTTCATACACTGAAGACCGAGCTAATCCACCACAAGGACTTTCAGACCAGGGAGGAGGCTCAGCAAGCTATATTTGAGTACATCGACGTGTTTTACAATCGTCAGAGAAAGCGCTCGACCAATGGCTATCTGGCACCGTTCAAGCGTGAACAAGAAGCACTTGCCGAGGTAGCGTAAAGTAGAGTAAAGTAGCGTAAAAAAAGTGTCCGGAAAACCCTTGCCATATCAGAACAGAATCAGCCGTCGACATAATCACGGCCAACACAGAAAGAACAGCCATTGCTGCTCCTTGATCCGGTTTTCCATATCGCCCCGCCTATGATTAAAGAATCTTGATGAGACTCGTATTCATAATGATTTTCATCCAGTAATTATGGACGAAAGATCCAAGGGTTAAAAACAGTTAGCTGTAAACTATTATAATCTGTAACTATCTGATATAATTTCGATCATGAATCAAAGGTGGTAAACGGTTACGCGAAAACCAAGCTAACAGTTACCATTTTTTTGATTCATAAGCATGGTCGCAGACACGTTACAGCTCGACCTAAAACCCTACGAAAGAGTGGAGTCAGACACAGCTCGCTGTGCATCCATGTAGACGGCGTAGATAAGTCTGCATAATTACAGATTATGTAAGATTTTTAGTAACGGAGAGAGGTTCATTTCATATTGGAGAAGGCTACTTCAGGCAACCTATGTGGCCCTGTGCGACAATGATGAATTATACCACTCCCACCACTCATTCGTGGGCATTCCCCCATGGTCAGTCATTCGTATAAAGCGCATTTTACCGACACACAATTTTTGAGACCACATTGTCGGCAACTCTTTTTGGTCAGAATTAAAAATTAACTTACCATCGCGTTCCCACTGCAAGGATTTGATGCTGCTCATCAGGCTATACAAATGCATTTTACAGTGTATCTTGAACCATGGATCGCATACCCAAAAATTGTTACCGTCAAACTGATGAAACTCATGCGCTGCTAAATCATTAAAGCTGGCTATATCAGCCAACACTAAAAACTGATGGGTATGATGAATGACAAGCCATATGTTGGGTATGTGTAAATCAACACCATTCTTGATAGCTATCATGGAATATTCAAAACAGTTTCCAAATCTTCCCTCAGGGGGCACCAAAGCCAAAATATCCAGTAACTCTCTGGTCGTACAATGTCTGCTTAAAACGGATATCCAATCGTCAGCTTCAAGGCTATTCTCATTACGCCTTTGCCTTCTTCCCAGAGGGACACTCCCCCCATACGGTGAGAAAACTTTATTTCCTGACTTTAGCGAACCTTTAAAAAACGTCCGGCTATACATTAACAGTTTCCATGCATTTTCCATCTCATTCACAACCTTCATACTCCCAACCCACATAAAGAGTTTGACCAGGTAAAATTGACCGTGTTTTTCTACAGTCTGACAAGCTGCTAACAGCACAGCGCACGCTAATGCTGCCAGGCGTTGAAGTGCATACAGCCTTCGTTTATCCCAAGTCTGTAAAGGGATGGTGGTACTTCCAGAATGGTTCATTGAGAACTGTATGGATATCAACGCTCAGCAGCACCAATACTCCTTCCAACACCATTTGACAACCAAAAATAACCAATCGGCCAATTATTTGTGGAAAACTGGAAAACTGGAAAACGAAAACAATTATTTGTGGAAAACTGGGGTCAGGTCTTTCTTTGTGCACAGTTTTTGTCGTTTATAAAAATTAAATTACATCCTCTAGAAAGAAGCCGTTTTCAAAATTTAAGCCGTGCCCCAACCCTACCTTTTTACTCTAATCTCAACAACTCTATTCTTTTAAATCTATTCTTTTAAATCTATGAACTACCTTGAGACAGTATGTGTGCACAAAGAAAGACCTGACCTCGTTTTTCTTTGACCCCGATTTTGCGAACAGGCCAGGTGAGCCAGTATGGAAAGAATAAAGGCAATCACAAAATGCATCTGCAGGTTGCCAAACAGAAAATATCCAATACTGTCTTAAGCCCAGTGACCATAGCCGAGGCTTCTGCCAGCAGAAAGAACCACCAGCAAGGCCAGCCAGCTGACCGCTAAAATTCGTACCAAAAATAGAGTTTTAAATGGCGTGGCCTGATCATATAAACGACAATGATTATGCACAGAGAAAGACCTGACCCCGGTTTTTTTTGAGAAAGACCTGACCCCGGTTTTTTATCAATTGTTAAGACCGTAAGGTCAGAGCTGAGGTAACTATGTCTAAACAAGCCAACCACCCTGCTGATATGGGTAATGCAAATAAAGGCACTTCTGGACAAAACCAAACCCATGCCAAAAACCAAGGCAATCGTGGGAAGCAGATAAACCCTAACCAGCAGAGAGGAAGCAAATAACCTCCGTTCCGTGAGGATGGCAGGCTTTCCCTCGCCATTGTGAGCAGTGCCATGTAAGTTTTGGTAGTACTGGTTCAAATAGATACTTTGTCTGTATTGAAACGAGCATCACAGCCAAAAATAAGCTCTGCTCCATTTTCTCTAACCCAATGATTACCGACGGCACGTAAATCATTAGAATACTTTTTTTGTTTTCTTTTTATTAACCTTTTGATCATTAGCTGAAAATCTCCTGGCATCGTCTCAAGAGACTTTACTAATTATGTCTCATACTTATTGTTTTTCTCCCATTGATCTAATACAACAGAATTCCAAACAGTTATTATTATTTTCATTGTTTAATCAAACTCTTCCTTCGAGTGAAAATCTGGTAAATCTGAAATAACAGCTTTTCCAAATTCAAGAAGCGTTTGAGATATTTTTGTTGATGGAATCATTTACTTCGTTGACCCATAAGTTCATATACGATGCAACAGGATTATACACCAGATGTTTGGTATAAGCAGCTAACGCCTGGTTCAGGTGCGCCAGAGGCGTCACCCGGAACCACCTGTTATGGGCGTACTCTACCTTGACTTAAGAATATGATATACCATAATCAGGTATATATTGGTATACTTGTTGTAGACAGCAATAAGGGAACTGAAAGGGAACTGAAATGGCCAAAAATACAAGTATCACCCTGGGCAAACACTTTGACTGGTTTATTTCAACCCAGGTTAAAAGTGGCCGTTACGGGTCTGCAAGTGAAGTCATACGTGCCGCTTTACGGTTGCTGGAGACTAAAGAGACCAAAATCAACACCCTGCGAAACCTGCTCATTGAAGGTGAGGAAAGTGGTATTGCTGAATATGACTACGATACCTTCATTGACGAGCTGGATAGTGAATCTGACAAATGAAGCCTTTTGACTTAACCCGGAAAGCTAAGGCAGATTTAAAAGAAATTGCAAAATTCACCATGAAACGTTGGGGTAGAGAAAAGCGAAATCTCTACCTTAAACAGCTTGATGAAGCCTTCTTTCTGTTAGCAGAGCGTCCTTCTACAGGTAAATCATGCAATGAAATCAGGCAGGGTTATTCAAAGTTTCCTCAAGGCAGCCACATCATATTTTTTAAGCAGACTGATAAAAACCGCATAACTATAATTAGAATCCTGCACAACAGCATGGATGTAGATATTCACTTTAGCGCATAACGACCAGCTCAGCGGCGCGACCGGATCGCCAGGAGAATCGACTCTCGTCTAATCCGCGTCCGCTGCAGCGCCTTGTCAGGCGGCGCCAGCCTCTCCGCTTGCACTCTCGAAAACAAAGGCGACCCTTAGTGCCGCCCGACAGTGACGAAATGACCCTCGCACCAAAACAAGTCGGGATCGTTCACGAGGGCTGTCGGAGACGCGGGATCACGCTGCGCTCGCCAGAATTCCAGATCAGATTCCGGTACACCCGCTCGCTCAGCCAGGACCCCAATTTGCATGAGTTGTCCGGCGATGTACTGACGCTGCCGGGGCAAAAGGGGCGCCCACATTTCGCTGAGTGTGGCATGCTGCCAGGTGTCTCTGAATCCCGCTTTTTTAAACCATTGGCGCATGGAACGTGTCCGGAGACATCCTCGAAAGTTCTGAGATACTTTGCTCGCGGCCGCCCACGCCCGAGGGAGGAGCATCGGATCTCCAGGTGAGAAAAGCCACAATCCCCCGTCGACGTCCTTCATAGATATAAGCCCACCAGGTCTTAGCACTCGTCTAAACTCAAGGAGCACTGCAGACAGCTCCTCATCGTCCAGGTACTCCAGGCTATTCGCGCACCACACCGCGTCAAACTCGCTCTCTCCAAAGGGAATTTCGAACAGAGAAGCCACCTGCACATCAACTGGACAAGAAAGTTTGCCACTGGAAATCAGACCCTCTGCGACTGCTACCGTATCTGGAGCTAAGTCGAATGCAAACACGGAGCCGGATGGCCCGACCAATTGTGATATTAACGGCAGGAAATTGCCGGCACCGCAAGCCGCGTCGAGAACCCGCCACCCTGGCTCAAGGCCTACTGAGCGAATCATTGCCTCATATTCAGGTCGGCAAGCTTCAAAATGAGCATCCAGGAAAGTCGCTTCCGTACCTACGAGGCCCGTCGCTGCAACGTTCAGTCGTCGCTCTTCGTCAGTCGTCATCGGTTACCTCCTCACCCTAAAACTCCAGACCCATCATGCTTGGAGTTACAAAGTAGCAGCGTAGCAGCTCGGTCGATCGAAGTGTTTGACCCTGCCGCCTAACGCCAAAATCAGGAGCCGAGCGTTAGCGAGGCCCCTTGGAATTTTTTGTCAGATTGCCATTACTCTGATCTCTCTGGTGCCAGTTCCTGCTCTGACTCTCTCACTTCCAGTTCAGAGTAGCTAATCCAATTCGACTGTAAAAATTGAAAATAGTAAATAAGACTGCTGCAAACCCCAAGAGCTTAACCATCGGTCTTTCTGTGAAAGCATTAACTTTGTAGCTCCAATTTGTGTTATGTACTTTCACTTTATTGCGCTGAAGCAAAAAGTACATATACTGGAACCAGTAAACCTTCGACATTGTAGATTTGTGGAGTTTTACATACTCTTTACCGGCAAATGCCTGAACCTCTTCTTCTCCTGAAAGGTTATCCCTGTGCTCACCATCATTGAGCTTCATGAAGCTCTGCATTCCTGGATGAGCAACACAGCTTTTACCATAGACGGATAGTAGGAGTGCGGACAAATTGTGTTTTCTTGAATCAGGGATGCGCTTTGCATCCAAACCCGACAAAACATGGTACCGATGAGCCAACGCTTCAAACCCGTAGTTGATATTGGTCATATTCCAGTGTAGCCACAGAACATTATCATTGTCGCTTACAAAGTCATAGAACTGCTTGAGCATTTGGGTGTAGTTCGTTTTCTACGACGTAGCCCCACTGATGACCAGATCTCCGTAATTCCCGGAGGCAGATCGAGAACGATGATAATTCCAATACTCATCCCAGTCGCCACTGGAATTTATCGAACGCTGTTTCAGAATGGCTTCGGCCCCTCGCACACTCCATCGTGCCCCGGTGATGTCCATCCGGTCATTGATCAAGTGCCAGCAAGCTCCTTCAGTAACACCGCTGGCAATGGGCAACCCCTTCTGCCAATGCTATGTTATACCGAAGACGTGACTGGTTTTTCTGAAGGTAACCTTCACACCTGTCAATGGCTTCTCGCTTTTTCAGCTGCCTCTTGCTGGCACTTTGTCTTATGCCTCTCTGGCCACTCCTGCGGATTCTCCCCTGAGCACTCGTAAAGCTGCTCACATACCCAGCTTTCTGCGGCCTCACTGCCTTTTTCATACAGGCAATAAACCGCTTTCCACAGGTATTCCAGAACATGAATGAAGTCCATGATAATCATCGCATCCACCTTTTTTCCTGCCATGAGTTTTTCTATGGAACTCAGCTGGTGTGGGTGACCATCAACAACAATTACCCATTGACGTTTATTCTCCGGGTCTCTTTTCAAGGCTTCATCAAAAGGTGCTCTCTCTGAATAATTGAAACTAAGGTACGCCCCAGTCACGACTATAATGAAGACAACTTTTCGTAGTAGTAGTTTGCCACCACGCCTGCATGTAGTAGTCCAGACCTAATCTGACATTTCTTCTTAAAAAAAGAGAAGGGCTACCGATTTAGATAGAGGGTGATTAACCAAAATCTAAATCACGAATAAAGATAAGCCTTATGATTCATACTAACCAACGCATCATCAAACACAAGGTTGGTTTACTGAACCTGGCTGATGAGCTTGGCAACATCTCGAAAGCGTGTAAAACCATGGGTGTTTCCAGAGATACCTTCTACCGTTACAGGGAAGCAGTCAATGAAGGCGGTGTGGATGCCCTGATTGACCAAAGTCGTCGAGTACCCAACCTGAAAAATCGTGTTGACCCTGCTGTTGAACAGGCGGTTCTTGAACACGCCATTGAAGACCCAGCCCATGGGCAGGCACGTGTCTCCAATGAGCTGCGAAAGAAAGGCGTTTTTGTCTCCCCCAGTGGGGTACGTAGTATTTGGCTGCGACATGACCTGGCTAACTTCAAACAGCGTCTGAAGGCGCTGGAGGCCAAAGTGGCAGAGGAAGGTGTTATCCTCACTGAGTCGCAGGTCAGGGCGCTGGAACGCAAGAAACTCCATGACGAAGCCTGTGGCGAAATAGATACTGCTCACCCCGGCTATCTGGGTTCTCAGGACACGTTCTATGTTGGGACATTCAAAGGCGTTGGTGGGGTTTATCAGCAGACCTGTGTGGATACCTGTTCCAGGGTCGCCCAGTGTAAGCTCTACACAACCAAAACGCCCATCACCGCTGCTGACTTGCTCAATGACAAGGTCCTCCCATTTTATGAGGCGGAAGACTTGCCGGTATTACGCATTCTGACGGATCGTGGTACAGAGTATTGTGGTCGTGCAGATCAACACGATTACCAACTTTATCTGGCAGTGAATGATATTGAGCACACCAAAACCAAAGGGCGGCATCCGCAAACGAATGGCATCTGTGAAAGGTTCCATAAGACGATTTTGCAGGAGTTTTATCAGTCTACCCTGCGGAAGAAACTGTACACGACGATAGAGTCATTGCAGTTTGACCTGGACGAATGGTTAAACTTCTACAATACTGAGCGAACCCATCAGGGTAAGCACTGCGATGGGAGGTCACCGATGGAAACACTGGTGGCTGGAAAAGCAATCTGGAAGGAAAAATTTGTAGCTTAAATTTGACCTGACAGACACCCTCTAAAAATCGGCAACTGTCAGGTCAAGTCTGAACTACTACAGCTTAAATAAGTGGCGGACCGGACGGGACTCGAACCCGCGACCTCCGGCGTGACAGGCCGGCATTCTAACCAGCTGAACTACCGGTCCGCTACATTCTTTTGCTTCATTGTTTAAATAACACTAAAGCGAACATGGTGGGTGATGACGGGATCGAACCGCCGACATTCTGCGTGTAAAGCAGACGCTCTCCCAGCTGAGCTAATCACCCTGAAGGTAACATTATGATGTCACACTCTTTTCAAACCAAGTGAACTCAAATCAAGTGGCGGACCGGACGGGACTCGAACCCGCGACCTCCGGCGTGACAGGCCGGCATTCTAACCAGCTGAACTACCGGTCCGCTGCATTCTTTTGCTTTATTGTTTAAATAACACTAAAGCGAATATGGTGGGTGATGACGGGATCGAACCGCCGACATTCTGCGTGTAAAGCAGACGCTCTCCCAGCTGAGCTAATCACCCTTTACAGGGGTTTGAACTATACCTGAAGGTACGCTGATTGCAAACCCTGTTTTCCTTTCAATCACTCATGAAAGGTTATAATAAGTGGCGGACCGGACGGGACTCGAACCCGCGACCTCCGGCGTGACAGGCCGGCATTCTAACCAGCTGAACTACCGGTCCGCTACATTCTTTTGCTTCATTGTTTAAATAACTGGCGTTACGCATTTCAATGTGTCTTACCAGCGCTCATACTATCCTGGCCGAATGAATAAGCACTATACAGTAGGACAGTAGGGTACGAATGCGTAACTTCAGTCAATAACACTAAAGCGATTATGGTGGGTGATGACGGGATCGAACCGCCGACATTCTGCGTGTAAAGCAGACGCTCTCCCAGCTGAGCTAATCACCCTTTTCCCTGTCGTTGTTGCCATGTCTGAACAACGCGGCGCATTATAAGCAGCCTTACCCGTTCCAGGCAACTGTTTTTATACACTTTTTTCATGACGGTTTTCCCTGTCTGTTATTTTAAGCATCATTTAATAAGCATCATTTAAGCATTAAGCATCATTTAAGCATCATTTAATAAGCATCATTTAAGCATCATTTAAGCATCATTTAAGCATCAATAGTATCGACAGCCGTTACTAAAAATCTTACATAATCTGTAATTATGCAGACTTATCTACGCCGTCTACATGGATGCACAGCGAGCTGTGTCTGACTCCACTCTTTCGTAGGGTTTTAGGTCGAGCTGTAACGTGTCTGCGACCATGCTTATGAATCAAAAAAATGGTAACTGTTAGCTTGGTTTTCGCGTAACCGTTTACCACCTTTGATTCATGATCGAAATTATATCAGATAGTTACAGATTATAATAGTTTACAGCTAACTGTTTTTAACCCTGCCATAGTCAGTGCTACCATAAACCATCGCTCATTGATGAATGGACATGACCATGTGGTTTAAGCATCTGATCTTCTATCGTTTTACCCAACCGTTTACCCTTTCTGCTGATGAGCTGGAGGAAAAGCTGACAGAAAAACGCTTCAAGAGCTGTGGCAGCCAGGACATCAGTACATACGGCTGGGTGCCACCTCTGGGTCGCCATGGCCATATGCTCACTCACAGTACCGGTGATTTTATCATCATCACTGCCCGCAAAGAGGAGAAAATTCTACCTGCGAGCGTCATTCGCGACGCCCTTGATGAAAAGGTCGAGGCCATCGAGCAGGAGCAAAACCGCAAAGTCTCCAGTAAAGAAAAGAAACTACTGAAAGACGACATCCTGATGACTTTGCTGCCACGCGCTTTTACCCGTCATCAGAATATCTCAGCGTATATTGATACGCACGAAGGCTGGCTTATGGTGGATGCGGCTTCTTTTAATAAAGCGGAAGAACTCACCAGCTGTTTGCGTGACAGCATTGACAGCTTGCCTGTCATCAATACACCCCTGGAAAATGCACCATCACATTTTATGACACAATGGCTTTCACAACAGGCGGAACTGCCTGCGCCATTTATGCTGGGGGATGAGTGCGAGCTTCGGGAGCCTGGTGATGAAGGCGGACAAATCAAAGCCAGTAAGCAAGAGTTAACCGCCGAAGAGATCACCGGTCATCTCGACGTCGGCAAACAAGTGAGTAAGCTGGCATTAAGCTGGGATGACGCACTGACCTTTGTATTAGGTGATGACCTGGTGATTCGCAAACTCAAATTTACCGAAGTGATTCAGGATCAAGTTAATGCTATCAATGCTGAAACAGCTGCTGAACAGTTCGATGCTGATTTCTCAGTAATGACACTGACCTTGCGTAAGCTGCTCAACGATTTGATCAATGCCCTTGGTGGTGAAATTGATGATGTTTTGCGAGGGGAGTACGCAGAGAAAAAGATTCTGGAAGTCTCCAAGAAACGGCAAAGGGCACAGGAAATGGCATAAATGGCATAAATGGCATAAATGGCATAAATGGCATAAATGGCATAAATGGCATAAAAGGTAGCGCTGAAACAGCGGTATACAGAGGTGATTCATTCAAGGCTTCCTCTATGGGAAGTGGATTGATGATTGCACAACGCACTCAGGCTGACTACCATACGCCTCTGAGTAACAAGTGGTAGCCGGATGACAAGCGAAACCTTACGTATTACCGAAATTTTTTACTCCCTTCAGGGGGAAACCCGAACATCCGGTCTGCCGACGGTGTTTATACGCCTGACCGGCTGTCCTTTACGCTGTACCTGGTGTGATACTGAGTATGCCTTTCACGGCGGAGAGAGAATGTCCCTCGATGCTATCGTTGCTGAAACCAGGCGTCATCAGGCTCGTTATGTCACAGTGACCGGTGGTGAGCCCCTCGCCCAGCCTCATTGCATTCCCCTGTTACGCCGGTTGGCTGATGAGGGGGTTGAGGTTTCCCTGGAAACCAGTGGCGCCATGTCCCTTGCTGATGTTGACCCTCGTATTGTGAAGGTCATGGACCTGAAGGCACCAGGCTCTGGCGAACTGTCACGCAATCTGTTCGAAAATATCAGCTACCTTGATGCAAAAGACCAGGTTAAATTTGTCATCGCCGATCGCACAGATTATGAATGGTCAGTATCAAAACTGATGGAATACCAACTGGACAAACGGGTTTCCGATGTGCTGTTTTCGCCGGTTGCTAACCTGATGGACCCCCAGCAGCTCGCCCAGTGGATATTGGATGACCATTTGAATGTGCGCTTTCAGTTGCAGCTACACCGCATTGTCTGGGGTGACAGAGCCGGTGTTTAACGAGATAACAGGTTGTTTATGACAAAAAAAGCGGTAATCTTACTGTCTGGCGGTTTGGACTCCAGTACAGTATTAGCCATGGCACGTGACCAGGGCTATAAGTGTTACACTGTCAGCTTTGATTATGGGCAGCGCCATGGCTCAGAGCTGGCCGCTTCTCAACGAATATCTAAAGCCTTTGGGGCAAAAGCCCATAAGGTGTTAACATTGGGACTCAGGGATATGGGAGGGTCAGCACTGACAGAAGACAGTATTGATGTTCCTGAAAAGCCTGGCACAGATATTCCTGTCACCTATGTACCTGCCCGAAATACCATTTTCCTTTCTTTAGCATTGGGCTGGGCGGAAGTCCTCGGTGCCAGGGATATTTTTATTGGCGCCAATGATGTGGACTATTCAGGCTACCCGGACTGCCGACCTGAATACCTTGATGCCTTTGAAAAAATGGCAAACCTGGCGACTAAAGCTGGCGTTGAAGGCGATCGCTTCCATATTCGTGCGCCTCTGTTAACACTTACCAAGGCAGAGATCATTAAAGAAGGCGGTCGCCTGGGCGTTGACTACAGTATCACTGTTTCCTGCTACCAGGCAGACGATGAAGGTAGAGCCTGCGGTTTATGCGATAGCTGTCGTTATCGCAGGAAGGGGTTTCAGGAAGCGGGTGTTAAGGATGTGACCCCTTACCAATAGGCATTCTCATGCTGTTCCCGTCACTGAGACTGCCTTCTTATGTCAACAGAGTCCGAGCTTGAGCTTGAGCTTGAGTTCGGAATGAACAACGGAAGATTGCTATGGCGACCGATGGTGCCTCTGCCAGACAGTGGCTTGAAGACAATAAGAACAACGTGCCTGTAGAACGGGTTGAGCAGATTATCCGCTCTTTGTGTCGTAAAATTGAAAGGCTTGATGAAAACCACCCTGATACGGAGGGATTACTGGAAGCCCTGGATGTTCTGGAACATTATCTGCCGGGCCTTAACGCTTCCCCGTCGCCCTCAGCACATCCTGAAGCTCTCCTTGATACGAGTCCTCTCATTTCAGATGAGTCCGCTTCGGAACCACTCAGTCAAGAGGAAAAACAACGGCGTTTTAAAGCACTTTTACTAAAGAGCGATATTTGATACCAATCGTTTTTTCTAACGACCGTAGTGCGCATGGCAAACTGGACGACACAAGAAGGCGAAACGACGAGTAGTAGCAGGCTATTGCGAGGTCTTTCAACGCAGAGCGTCGTTCAGATTGTCAGCGTAAAGGGAAGTGAGAAGAGTCGACTGATATTCGTTCAGTACCATTGAGTGATTGACTGGAAGTTATTGACTGGCTTTTTTGTATTTCAACCTGATACCCCGTCGCTGTTTTTCTTAAAAACCCAAAGTTAAGCCAAAGGCAAAACATACTATTGAAAATAGTAACCCGCCTGTTTTATAAGACAGATTATTCAAATAAATTGTTATTAATATATTATTAACATTCAAAAACAGTATGAAGAATAACGAATAAAGCCAAATAACTGGTGCTATGCTAGACGACATGCTGTCGTTTAAAGGACACAGCAAACTTACATAGAAGACTAATGTTTTATATTTTTACAGATCATCACAACAGCGATACACGACTCACAACAACTCACAACAATTCAAAACAATGGTACTAAATAAATATTTTCTTATCACCAATAAGGTATCCAATGATGAAAGATCCACCCCGGCACCCTGTTTTTCAGCTTATTATGGCATCGATGTTCTATTTAGGTAGTGCTACCTATTCAGGAATCAGGGTCATTTGTCTACTATTTTTGCTATTAAACAAACAAGATTTTTATTAGGATCTTTTTTGCCTGGAGGCATTGATGAGCAAATATAGCTACACCACCGTTTATGAAGAATTTACAGGTCTCAAACCCCCAGAGCCTAAAACCACAAAACCTCGTCGCCGCCGTGGCTTTGGGCACCCTTACCGCATGCGCCTGAATATGCATGAGCATGAGGATGTACAACATGACGCCGAATTATCAGCAGACCAGCCACTGGCAAATAATATTAACAATGAGCCTGAGATAACAACACTACCGAAACCATTATTTCGTGCCAATATGAACCGGCAAGAAGATGCTTACGACCAGCCACACCAGCATCATGCCCCGAAAGTTACCTACAAAAGGCGCCGTCACTACCTACTCTCGGACAACAATCAACAATAATCAACAATAATCAACAATAATCAGCAATAAAAATGCACTGAGCCAGTTACTCACTGCTCCTACAGTTTATAGGGATACCTAT
Source organism: Endozoicomonadaceae bacterium (assembly GCA_965232215.1). GTDB lineage: Bacteria > Pseudomonadota > Gammaproteobacteria > Pseudomonadales > Endozoicomonadaceae > Endonucleibacter. The sequence continues at coordinate 1,018,947 of CBDDPF010000013.1, read as the reverse complement.
GTTCGGATTAACATCAAAACCCGTTGCTCTGACGGGTTCCTGTGCAACGTAACATAACGGCAATTTATCCCAGAGCCAGCCACACACCGACAGCAATCATCAGACTTCCCGAAATACGGTTCATGACGCTCACATTACCGTTTTTTCGCAGTATATGTCGTAATGTCTGGCCACCACTGGCGTAGAGCATCAGGCAGATAAATTCCAATAGCATTATCACGGCTATAAGTACAGACAGTTGCGGAAGCAACGCATAATCAGGGCTGATAAATGGCGGTAACATAACAATAAAAAATGCCCAGCCCTTGGGATTAGTAATCGCTGTCACGAAACCCTGTACAACCAGCGCCTTGTTTGAAACAAACGCCTGACGACCAGCGCTCTCCAGAGAAATTACCATTTTTCCCTTTAACAACCACATCTGGATACCCAGATACCCCAGGTAAATGCCTCCTGCTATTTTAAAGACAGCAAAGGCCTTCGGGAACTTCAGCATAACGGCTGCCATGCCCAATACGCCTGCCACAGCTACCAGCCCAACAGCAACAACCTCACCTGCCATCATCCATAGCGTGCGCCGCAAACCGATAGACAGGCCCAGCGTCAAAGCCAGAGTCATACACATACCCGGGGTTGCTGATACAAATAAGAAGGTGGGTATAAACAGCACTAACAAGGAGATGTCCATCATGTTTTAGTACTCTTTTTAGCACACTGGTTACCCTTTAACGATCCATCCGGTGATGGTTAAACTACCGCCTTAAAATAGTGATCCATCGCCCAATATTTAATAAACTGGCCATTGCAGCAGCCACATAGGTGTATGCCGCAGCTTTTAGCACCTTCCGTGCACCCGGTATATCCTGCCTTGACAGGTAGCCCTCCTCGAGCAGTGGCAGTGCTTTATTAAAGCTGGCATCAAGTTCCACAGGCAAATTCATCCATTGTACCCACAGTGATGCCAGAAGCCCCGTTAAACCAATAAACAATGTCAACAGCGTACTTTGAGGTATCCGGGTTATTAAAAACAACACCGGACTTAACATGAGTACAATAGCACTGAAACGTTCAATCCACAGTGCCATTGTGATACGTCGCTGCCGCCACATAAAGCCCTTGTGCTGTTCTTTATGCTGCAACGCATGACTGGTTTCATGAGCGGCCACTGCCACTGCTGCGATGGATTTTCCATGATAATGTGCGGGCGATAAGGATATCCGTTTTGTCTGTGGGTCATAAAAATCTTCCCCCACACCACCTTCTACAACGGATACCCCGAATAAATCAAAACGGTCAATTAAATGCTCTGCCAGCTCGCCTCCTGTGCCTTGTAGATCTTTGCGTTCAGCGCTGTACCTGTGTAACGTTCGTCTGACACACCACTGGGGACCAAGCACCAGAACCACTACAGCGACCCCCAGTAAAACATAGACCATTTTCCTTACCCCTTTTTCATTTTGGTAGTGGCCAGGTAGTGGCAGTGAAAAATATACCCGTGTCGTTCCCATCAGGGTGAGAACCCACTGGCCCGATGGATGCCCTCCTTCACAGAAAGGACGGTTTATTGGTCAGTTTTGTCATACCATTCCCTCATGACTACAACATAATCCAGTTAGCTGCTTAACTTTCCATTTATATTTCGAGATAATTCAAGTTTTTATCATATATCTGCAGGATCTTCATTATCCAACCGCTACACATCACTCTCGCCCCCATGGAAGGCGTTATTGATTACCTGATGCGCGAGCTACTCACAGATATCAGTGGTGTGGATCACTGTGTGACCGAGTTTGTGCGGGTGACAGATAGCCTTCTACCCCCATCGGCCTTCTATCGTCTTTGTCCGGAACTGTACCATAACTGCCAGACCCGCAACGGTATTCCTGTCACTATTCAGTTGCTCGGCAGCAACCCTGAAATGATGGCATTAAACGCTGTGAAAGCGGTAAATCTCGGTGCTAAAGCCATAGACTTGAATTTTGGTTGTCCTTCCCGCACCGTTAACAAGCACAAAGGAGGCGCTGTTTTGCTGAAAGAGCCTGAGGCCATTTACACCATTGTGAAAGCTCTGCGACAGGCATTGCCAAACAACATTCCGGTAACGGCTAAAATCCGCCTTGGCTATGACACAACAGAATTGGCACTGGATAATGCCTGTGCCGTTGAAGCAGCAGGTGCCCAGGGACTGACTGTTCACGCACGGACAAAAGTACAAGGTTACAAGCCCCCCGCCCACTGGGAATGGATTGCAAAAATCAAAGGACACACCTGCATCCCGTTAACAGCCAATGGCGATATATGGACACTGGACGATGCTGCCAATATCATGGATATCACCGGTTGTCACAGAATTATGATCGGTCGGGGGGTACTCAGGAACCCACTGTTGCCTCACCAGATTAAACAACAACTGACCTGCCTGTCACCTGAGCAGCAATGGCAAGACTCTCTGGCTATGCTGAACCGGTTTATCACCCTGGCCAAAAGTAGCACTGAAAGTAGCACTGAAAATAGCACTGAAAGTAGCACTGAACAAAATATATCACACCCCTATTTCATCACTGACAGTAATCGCTATATCATAGGGCGTGTAAAACAGTGGCTCGGGATGATGAGCAAAACGTCTCATCAGGCATTGACGCTATTTCAACAGATTAAACGGTTGAACTGTTCTCAGCGCATCAGCGATACCTTGCTTAATGCCTGATTGTTAACGGCCAAACGCCTACAGGGGAGGCTCAGAGAAATAATCATGAAGGTGATTTTTCATTTTTTGCGCTCTCCCCGACGTATGCTGCGCATCGGTCAACAGCGGAATCGCCAGCGTATCAAACGGGATCTGTTTAAAATCAAACAGGTATTTGCCCAGGAGCGGGAAGACACTCAGCTGATGCTGCAAATCTACCGTAAATTTACCCTTGGTGAAGCCAGTCAGGAAGAAATGAAACTGGCAAACCGCCAACTGGCAGACCTGTTAAAAGGTCTTGGTATAGGCGTTTTTGCGATTCTACCCTTTTCGCCTTTAACCATACCCGCTATTATCATTGTTAGTCGGCGCCTGGGCGTGAATATCTTACCCAGTGCCTTTTATCAACAGAACGGGAAAGCCTTAGACAAGTCCCACAAACCATAACCTGACAGCAATTCACGAGAAGTATTGAATGCCTGCACAGCCATACCATGATCACTACCAGGGCCTTCGTTATGCCGACGTCACCTGGGATAGTGGTCGGCCTTTGTCCTCAAACTTCAACGACATTTATTTCTCCGCAGAGTCTGGCATTGAGGAGAAGAAGTCAGTATTTCTTGCTGGCAATCAGCTCGAAACACGCTTTAAAGCCCTGTCACCCGGGCGTGCTTTTGTGATTGGCGAAACAGGTTTTGGTACCGGTCTCAGTTTTCTTTGTGCCTGGCAGCTGTTTGATAAGATGGCGCCTGAACAATGCCAGTTGCACTTTATATCCACAGAAAATCAGCCTTTGCATCATAACGATTTGGCCAGGGCCTTAGCCCTTTGGCCAGAGTTATCTGCCTTTAGCAGACAACTGCTTGCCGGCTATGTGCCTGCCAGCAGGGGCTTTCATCACCTGAGCTTTAGTGGGGGTCGTGTGCACCTGACCTTACTGCTCGGTCATGCCCCGGATACGCTGACACAACTAAGCGCCAGGGTTAACGCCTGGTTTCTGGATGGGTTCTCTCCCGCCAAAAACCCGGACATGTGGCAACCCACTCTTTTTACCACCCTGGCAGAAAAAAGTGCGAATGATGCTACCTATGCCACGTTCTCATCAGCGCGACTGGTACGCAAGGGGTTAACGCAAGCGGGTTTTTCTGTGAATAAAGCCCGTGGTTTTGGATCAAAACGTGATACTTTATTTGGGCAACTGAAAAACAAACGGCCTTTACAATCATCAACGCCGCCCCCATGGCACCAATACCCTGACCACCAATGTCACAATAAAACCGCCGTGGTAATCGGCGGCGGTCTTGCCGGTACCAGCTGTGCCCGCTCCCTCGCAGAACGTGGCTGGCAAGTCACTTTACTGGAAAGGCACAATCGACTGGCCACAGAGGCTTCCGGTAACCCACAGGGAATGCTCTATGCCAAGTTATCACCCAATGATACCCCCTTAAGCCGCCTGGTTGCCCAGGGGTACTGTTATACCCTGAACCTTATTAAACAGCTCGACATTATTTACCCCGGTTTGCGCCATGCCTGTGGCTTGATACAGTTGTGTACATCGGATAAAGTCCGCCAGCACTATCAGGCATTAACGCAGCAGTTTCCGCCTGATTTTTTGCAACTGCTGGACAAACGATCACTCTCAGACATTGCCTGCCTGCCCATTGAGCATGATGGCCTTTACTTTCCCGAAGGGGGCTGGGTTGATCCGCGCCAGCTCTGCCAGGTATTAGCCGACCACCCAAATATCACCGTAAAGACCCTCATAGCCATTGATTCACTGAAAAAAAGGACGCGAGACTGGCAGTTGTTAATGTCCGGTGATAACACCGTCTTTACCAGTGAAGTCGTCGTTTTTGCTGGCGGTATCTCAAACACTATAGAACAGTTCTGTCACCTTCCTTTGAAAGCCATTAAAGGCCAAACCACCCAAATTGCAGCAACAAAACACAGCACCCAATTACAAACCGTTATCTGCTGCAAAGGTTATATAGCACCGGCGATGGATACAGGACATACCCTGGGTGCTACCTTTGATTCTCACTCCCTATCCACAGTGGTTTCCGAGACTGACCATCAGAAGAACCTGGCAATGCAGGACAAATGGTTCCCTGCCTTCACCATCGCAGCCGGAGGAGACAACATCAGCATTCAAGGTGGAAAAGTGGGTTTTCGTTCTACAACACCAGACTACCTGCCTGTCGTCGGGCCAGTTATTGATAAAGCTCGCTTTTTAACGGATTTTGCACCCTTGCGTAAAAACGCCAAACACCCCTTCACCCAGCCACCGCCCTTTCTGGAAGGTCTGTATGTCACAGCAGGCCATGGCTCCAGAGGACTGATTACCTGTCCATTAGCCGGAGAACTACTGGCCAGTATCATAAACCATGAACCTGCCCCTGTGCCTGTGGATCTGATTCATGACCTGAACCCATCACGATTTTTAGTGAGGGACTTGTCACGCAACAAAATCTGATGGCTCTGGAAACGCCGGGGAGCGCTAACCCACTATGCGTGGTCTTTGTTCTGCTTCTCACTATGCTGTCTTTTGCCAGGAAACACCACCTACGGGAATGTAAGCGTCTCGCGGTAACGGGTCAGCTGCCGCCTGCAAAATAGTGCCCCCTGCAAATACCTGGTTGACGTTCTCCAAAGAGTCAACCTTCATCCCGCCAGAAAAACCAATGAGTTGATTCCACGGAACTTGAAAGAGCACTTCGGGAAAAGTCCGTTAAAAGCGCTGCTGGATAGATGGAGAACGTCTTAACTCAGTTTGACCGCTTACTATAGATTCTGTTTTTAAAAAACAAACTTTGCCTGCAACATAAAATGATCAGAAAGATCAATATCTCCATAATGATATAAAAAAGTATTTTTTGAAGGTTCATACATGCGTGCATCATCCAACGCTCTAATGACCGTCACCTGCTCAGTAACTTTTGATGGGGCAGGGTAATTAACAATAGGCGTAATGTAGTCTAAAAGCGCTTTTGACGTTGTTTTTGGGGATATCATTAAGTTTAATTCTGAGTCATTACTGTATTTTGGATTTTCATTTATACCATTACCGATCCATTTGTCATCCAAAGAAAGTGTATCCTTAATGATAGTAAAGTCAGACTTTGTATAAAAATTTGTATTCAAGTCACCCACTAATATGAGAGGAGTATCCCTCGATATATTCAAATCTTCATTATCAATAATATGTTCCTTTATTAAAGAAAATTCTTCATTCCTGACAGCAATAGCCTTTTTGTCACCAGACTGTACATGGGTAGCTATAATATTATAAAAACGACCATCTTTTTCTATTTTGACAAAAGCAGCTCCTTTATTAGAAAAATTATCAAAACCAACTAGCCGCTGATAATCCTGGTAGTTGATAAAATATGATTTTATTACAGGGTATTTGCTGAGTATCAGAAGGCCACTATACAGGGGTTTCAGGTATGAATGTCTGGGTATTGGACTGTATGAATAAGGATACTCTTTTTTAAAGCCTTCAATCAATGTATTTCGAGACTTTTTATCCCACGCCTCTTCAAATACTAAAATATCTGCATGTTTAAGACTATCGCTTTTAATCATATAACGTACACGGCTATTCATTTTATTCAAATCAACCGCAATACCTATGTAGTTTGGAAATGTCTTGATATTATATGTATCAATTGTCAGCTCATTTTCCTTTGATGAATGCAATATGACGGGATTTTTATCCAAAGCCAAATACAAGCTATCAATTCCCTGCAAGGTATGATGATCTTTTTCTGCCACAGCATATAAGTTAAATGTTTCATTATCAGGCGTTTTAAATTCATGCTTCCCTATCACACCAGGTAATACTTTGCCTTTTTCATTATTGCCATCTAATAAAGTATAGTATTTACCGTTTATTACAGCGTTAACTGACACAATATATGATCCTCCATCACTGCCCTCTATCTCAGTCAAAAAATACCCTTCTATGTTATGCTTCTGGTCAGAAATATTATTTCTTACCTGATATAAATGTCCGGGCTTTATTTTTTGACTGACCGAAGCCACAAGCTTCCTTTGATAAGCATTTAATATGCCATTACCTCTGGTGTTGCATGAGCTGTTTATATCCATACCACATGCACTGCTGATGGTGATAGGTGATGGGGTATTATCCATCAAATAAACATCGTAGCTGGCAAGTACATTCCTGCCAATGAAAAGAATAGCTATAAATAGATACCTGTACATAATCAATAAAACCCATAACTTTTAAAAATTGTAACCAAGTGAGAAGGTAAGGGAAGTAGCTGACAAGTTCATCCTGATGTCATCCCCGCGAAGGCGGGGACCCACTTTTCGTGGTACGTGGGAATGACGGTAAGCCGGTATATTCTGCCTTGCCGCTTCCCTAAGCTCTCAATAACTGCTGGATAAATGCAAAACCCTGTTATGCGTCTATCCTTTTCTCATGCATCTTTCAAACTATCAAGAGCATGCGCTCTCTCCTGAAAAAAGCCTGAAGCTCATTGCTCAACAGCAGGAACAGATGGCAAAGTTACAAGCGCTTGCTTATTGAGACATTACAAGCTGAGATTCGTCGTTTAAAAAAACGTCCGGCGAAACCTGATAGTAAGCCTGACAAAAAGTCAAAGCAAGGTGAGAGTGAAGATAACAGTGGTTCCAGTGATGACGAACAATCCTCTGGGAACTCAGAGAGACCCTAAGTCAATAAACCTGACGAGAAAACACCAAAACATGGCCAGCAGCCCAGTAAGCCTCCGGTAGAAACGACACCATCAGTTGAGGCGTCTACTGTGCCTCCAGGTTCGACGCGCAATGGTTTTAGCACTTATTATGTGCAAGAGTTGAACATTCAGGCGATCTGAAGTGGTTGAGTCTGAGAACCTGAAGGTGGAGTTTGAGCATCTGACAGCAGCCCTGGAAGACCATCGCCCAATCAGAGAGTCCGTTAAACACATGGTTGTCAGGGTCTTGGGGAGGCAGGCACCAACAGCATCACTCAAGTACAGGTTACCTGAATATTGCACACTCGTTCATCAAAAAAACCTGAGAGTCGGGTTACAGCCTCTAAACAGGTCGCGTTGTATGCCTGAAGGTGCTTTACCGTTGTTCACAACGCCACCTGCGGTATCACAGTGAACACATGAAACGTTAATGACTGCCATAGGAAAAACGGGCAGGATACCAGTAAAGCCAGTCTATTGTTGAGCATACGCAATCAACGTATGTGATTCATGACCCACAGTTTTATTACTGCCGTATCAATGATCAGCCAAACGGAAAAATAATGAAAAATAATACCATGTCCACATATGTCAACCCTGTAGGCAGCATGCGTGTACTCTCGAGCCGGGAAGTAAGCCGACTCCATGACACCAGCCAGACCGGCCTTTACCGGCTATTCAGACAATGCGCACTGGCGGTCCTGAGCGGTGAAAAAATTGGTGATGATGCTGAGGCTCTGATGCAGTCCTTCCAGGATTTTGATATTCAGATCAAGCAGAAACATCGTGGGCTTAAACTGGAACTTATGAGTGCACCGGCTACCGCCTTTGTAGAAGGTCATCTTATTTTAGGTGTCAGAGAAAACCTGTTTTCCGTACTTCGGGATATTCTTTATGTGGCCACCCATATTACCGATGACCCCGGCTTTGACATCAGCAGCTCTACAGATATCACGCATCAGGTCTTTGAAATATTGCGCAATGCCAATGCTTTTATTGCAAAACAATTGCCTAATATTGTCGTATGCTGGGGTGGACACTCTATCAGTCGCTCTGAATACGAGTACACAAAGAAAGTTGGCTATCAGTTAGGGCTGCGAGGCTTTAATATTTGTACTGGTTGTGGGCCTGGTGCCATGAAAGGGCCGATGAAAGGCGCTTATATCGGCCACGCCAAGCAACGTGTCAGGCATGGTCGATTTATTGGACTTTCTGAGCCTGGCATCATTGCTGCTGAATCACCTAACCCTATTGTCAATGAGCTGGTGATCATGCCTGATATCGAAAAAAGGCTGGAAGCTTTTGTTCGACTTGGTCATGGTATTATTGTTTTCCCCGGTGGGGCGGGCACCTGTGAGGAAATTCTCTATATACTGGGCATTATGCTCCATCCAGCCAATAAGGGTATGCCCATGCCTTTGGTCTTTACGGGGCCAGCTTCTGCTAAAGAATACTTTGAACAGATTGACCGGTTTATTAAAAGCACTCTCGGTAAAGAAGCTCAGAGTTACTATGAAATTATTGTTGATAATCCTGAAAAAGTCGCAGAAAAAATGCGGAAGGGTCTTGAAGAGGTCACACGCTTCCGTCGAAAACAGGGTGATGCTTATTACTTCAACTGGCTACTGAAAATTGATCAGGAATTTCAGTTGCCTTTCATACCTTCTCACGAAAATATGGCCAGTCTTGAACTGTCACAAGACTTGCCTGCACACCAGTTAGCAGCCAATATAAGACGTCTTATGTCAGGTATTGTCTCTGGCAATATTAAAGAAGACGGTGTGAACCGAATTCGAAAACACGGGTCTTACAAGTTATCAGGCTCTCCAGAACTGATGAATCAGGTAGATCAGCTACTTACCGCTTTTGTACAGCAATCGAGGATGAAGCTGCCAGGGAGTATCTACACCCCCTGCTATGAGATTGTAAAATAGTACCCTGAAATCATGGAATGGCTGCTTATCTTCATGCAATGACCGGATTCATAGCATTCTGAAACAGTGGCTTTCTCACTACATTTCACCGCTCAATCCGGAGCAGCTCACCAAATACTTCTGTCAGCATGATGAACGAGGGCACGCCAGCGTTTGTGGAGCGGGGCGGTGCCAGAGAATTGCTCCCTCTTGTATGGAACTCATATAGGGAACTCAGGTCATACCGATTTAGCTATCTAGTTCCGAAAGAGTACTCCCGCCGAGCTAGGCTGGAGGTGAATTTCGTTCAGCCCGTTAGGGCTGATCTTGATTCTCAATATACTCCTTAATTACATCCAGTGGCGCACCTCCGCAACTGCCAGCAAAGTACGATCTTGACCACAAAACCGGCTTTCGATACGCACCGGCAATATCACAGAACTCTTGTCTTAACCGTCTGGATGAAACAGCTTTCAAGCTGTTTATCAGTTTCGCAATGGCTGGCGTGTTTGGTGAGTACTCGACCAATAGGTGAACATGGTCGGCCTCTCCATTACAGTCTGTTAGCTCTGCCTCAAAGTTTCTGCATATCTCAGAAAATATTTCTTTCAATCTGGTTAGATGTAATTCGCCTAGCACCTTTTTTCTGTACTTTTTTTCTGTACTTTGTCACAAAAACAATGTGGCAGTGCAAAGTATAAGCACTGTGTCGACCTTTCTTAATTTCTTGCATACTAATACTTGATGTTACGCCTTAAATCATTTAATTTAAACACAAAATACTAGCACACTGATTGTATAAATGAAGATTCTCAAGGCATATAAATTCAGACTGGAGGTGACGCCAGAGCAGCATGTAAGGCTCATGCAGCTTTGTGGTACAGCTCGCTTTGTCTGGAATAAAGCGTTGAGTATCTGCAATGAAAAGTGGGAATCCGGTGAAAAAATCCCGTCCTCATACACAATGGCTAAATGGTTGCCAATCTGGAAGAAAGAGGAAGAAACCAGTTTTCTAACTCAAGGTAACGCTGTTGCCTTGCAACAAAAGCTAATGGATTTGGGTGGTGCATGGAAAAAACACTTTGATGATCTGGCAAAACTAAAGTCTGGAAAGATCAAAGAGGTTAAGTTCGACAAACCGTGTTTTAAGCAGCGCAACAAAGATCACCATAACTCAATTCGTATCATGCAGTTCTCCAAGTACTGCAAGGTCGAAAATCGCAGGGTAAAACTGCCAGGTAAGTTGGGATGGGTAAAGTTCCGCAAATCTCGCAATATTGATGGTGAAATAAAGAATTGCACCATTACCCGCAAATCAGACCATTGGTTTATCAGTTGCCAAACCGAACAAGAGTTACCCGTGCTGGTTCACCCTTCTGAAAAAGCGGTTGGTCTGGATATGGGTATTGCCAAGTTTGTCACGCTTTCCAGTGGTGAGCAGTACAAGCCTCTTAATGCTTTCAGGAAACATGAGGACCAGCTTGCCGGGGAGCAAAGAAAGCTTTCTCGCAAAGTAAAATTCTCTGAAAACTGGAAGGAACAAAAACGGCGTATTAACCGTATTCACAGAAAAATAGCTAGTTGTCGGGCTGATTACCTTCACAAAACCTCAACTGAAATCAGCAAAAATCACGCAATGATAGTGATTGAGAATCTGAAGGTATCCAATATGTCCAAGTCTGCAAAAGGCACTGTTGAGAAGTACGGTAAAAACGTGAAAGCCAAGTCTGGACTTAACAAGTCGATTCTCGATCAGGGATGGCATGAATTCAGAAGGCAGCTTGAGTACAAGCAAGAGTGGCTGGGCGGTGAAGTGGTTGCTGTCAATCCTGTATATACTCGTGACCGTTGAAGATGCTTGATTTTTCTGCATTTTTTTAGCAATCTCAACGGATGCCAAAATTTATGCTCACACCTCAGCAAAAATCAACCTTGGAGTCCCAACACAAAACGTCGCGGGATGCTCGGGAGTGTGACCGTATTAAAGCCGTATTACTGAGATCTGAAGGCTGGTCAATAACCGCCATTGCTCAAGCATTGAGAAAAAGTGAATTTTCCATTGCCCGGCACATTGATGACTACCTGAAAAAGGACAAACTGAAACCTGAAAACGGTGGCAGTGAGAGTCATCTTAATGACGAGCAAAGTGAGCAGCTAATTGTGCATATTTCAGAGCATACTTACGCCCATGTCTACGAAATTGTGTCGTATATTTTTGAACGCTGGGCTGTCAAATACACCGTATCAGGCCTCAACAAGTGGTTGCACCAAAAAGGCTTCACCTACAAAAAACCAAAAGGTGTACCGCACAAGGTGGATGCCAATAAGCAGGCAGAGTTTATTGAGCACTACGAAGAGTTGAAAGCCTCACTGCCTGAGAGCTATCTCTTTATCACAAATCCAGGATAACAGGAAAAGTGCCTGAATAGACTGCGTCACAAGGCTTGCCGCACAAAAACACTATAGAGAGGCTGATATGGGAGTCTTTCTTTTATACGACAATGAAAAATATTCTAAAGTCCTGTGATTCCTTACTATAGAGCCTGTATTAACCCTTTAATCTGACTATAACCATTGTCGTTTATATGCGGGTTTCTGCGCTTTTAACTTCCCGCCGCTGAACCACAACTTATGGATGCATCCCTTGGTGTTAAAGGCTAGACAGGTTTTTTAGCATCTCAAGATTTGTGACTAAGAGATAGCTGCCTGAGAGTGAGGTTGTGCTTTTCATGGATGCAGTTCACCCAACGCAAGCCACCAAAATCACCTCGGGTTGGATACGCAAAGGTGTTGATAAAGTCATCAATACGACGGGCAGTCGCAACCGAATGAACATCGTCGGTGCGATAGAATTGAACAACTTGTCTGCTGCTATTTTTGATCAATTCGAGACGGTTAACGGGCTGGCTATCATTGAATTCTTCAGAAAAGTTAAGTCCGCTTATACATCAAAGAGTGTCATTCACATGGTGCTGGATGGAGCAGGTTATCACTATTCGAAGGAAGTCGTTGATGAGGCTGAAAAGCTGGGTATAAAACTGCATTACCTTCCGCCCTACAGCCCAAACCTGAACCCAATTGAGCGGTTATGGAAGGTAATGAATGAGTACGCTCGAAATAATCAATACTTTGCAAAACCGAAGGATTTCCGGAAAAATATACGTCATTTTCTGTATGTTACGCTACCAGAAATAGGTGCTTCGTTAGTGAGCAGGATTAATGACAATTTTCAGATACTGAATCCTGCATCTTGAATTCACTTGGGTATACACCAGCCAAACTTGTAGTGCTTGCGGCCATACTGAGAAAGCAAACAGAAAGACTCAAGCAAAGTTCGAGTGTGTAGCTTGTGGTCATTCTGAGAATGCGGATATTCAGGCCGCAAAAAATATACTAGCGTTGGGACACAGCGTTTTAGCCTGTGGAGAGGGTTCGTTAGAGTCTTTGAAGAAGCAGGAACTTCAGCAAAATCGCGAGAAAGTAGCTGCCTGGTAACAGGAATCCTCCAGCGACCTAGCTGGAGGAGGATGTCAAAGCGTAAAAAGTTGCTGAGCATTGAGGGTCGTTTGCTCCGTTATTCTTTTCAGCGATTCCCCCCTGAGCTGCGCAATCGTTTGTGCAATAACAGGTAGCTGGAGCGGCGTATTAGATTGTCCCTGAAAGCCTGACAAGGGCATGTCCGGAGCATCGGTTTCCAACACCAGACTTTCCAGGGGGAGTCTGGTTGCAAGGTACCGTGTCTTTCGTGCCCGCTCGTAGGTGACGCCCCCACCAAACCCCAGTTTAAATCCCTGTTCGATATACTGGCGAGCTTGCTGCTCGCTACCTGAGAACCCATGAATAATACCCCCTTTCAATAACGGCACTGCTCTGAGGCGCTTAAGTATCAAATCATGGGTTTTTCTTGCATGGATGATAACAGGATACTGGTAAGCTCTGGCCAACTGAAGTTGCGCATCAAAAAACGCCAGTTGCTTATCTCTTTCAGATTTGTCAGTAGAAAAAACAAAATCCAGCCCAATCTCACCAATGGCAACCCTGGATGTGTCACGATTGTTGAGTTGTTTTTCCAGTGTATCCAGATGGATTTGCTCGTGACTCTGGATAAAACAGGGGTGAAGACCAAGACCGTACAGCAATAAAATGGGTGCCGGTGAATGTGCTAATGTAATGACCCGGTGAATATTGTTAAAATGCACAGACGGTATACAGAGAGTGTCTATGCCTTTTAATGCGCACCGTTGTAAAATGCTATCCCGTTCATGGTCGAACACACTGAAATCAAGATGGCAATGGGTATCAAAGAACAAAAGTGACTCCCAGTGTTTTCGTTTGCCCTGCATTTTCATACAATACAGCGATACTCGTATAGTGTCTGTCAGAATAAATAAACGTCAGCCTTTTTTGTTAGTATCGTCATTTTACCCGCATTACTGGTTGTGCTTTTTAGCCAGCGTTGCCTGCCTGGGAGCACTGCAGCTGAGTGTAACGGCAGAGGGCCTGAAAGTGTAGAGCATGTCCGTGGAATTTGTTGGCTGTGACAGGCCAATGGCGCTGTCACCTGTGCTTTCTTAACAGCAGGATGACTCAGTATTGTATACCAGGATTGGCAGTTTTCGCTGGCACCGTCCATATAAACAGGGTCTGGCTGGCAAGGCTGACCATTAAAACGGCAGAAACTGTTAATGTCGTTGACTTTGAGCTGTAGCCCGCAGGTTACAGGTTGCAATAATACCATGAGCAATAAGGAATACTATAACGATGAAAGCTCATTTATTCGGGGGTGCTGGTTTAGTGGTGGCAGTGCTGTTATCCGGCTGCCAGAAGTCAGAACAAGGTGAAGTAACGTTCACTGACTTTTATGTGAAAGAACCCATTGCCAACAACACGGTGACAGCAGGCTATATCACGCTGGTCAACAATAAAGCATCGGATATTCAGCTGACAGGCGTCTCTGTTTCTTCAGATGTGGCGGCAAAAGCACAGCTGCACGGCCATAAGCTGGAAAGCGATGTCATGACAATGTATGAGGTCACTTCCCTCAATTTGCCATCAGGGACACCCGTCAAACTTGAGCCTGGTGGCTACCATATCATGTTGATGGGATTAAGACAGCCATTGACGCCTGCATCGGAAGTCAATATTACTTTCCAGTTCTCCGATGGCGAAAGTCTGAAAGTTGCCATGCCAGTCAAAGGAGAGAGAAATCAGCAGTGACGTCAGAGCCTGTCATTACAATTGACAGCCTCCCCGACCTGAAGGCTATCTCTTAGTCACACCTCCACACCCTTTGTCATTCGACAGGTGTGGACTACTACATCTATGGCGCAGACAGGCGCTGTTTAATAGCCTCCATTTTATTGTCAAAATCTCTGCTATGGTAAAAATCCCTCACACTTACCAGAGAGTCCTTTTTTATATTTTCTGTCATCCATTGGAACAGAGCTTCTCTTTCTGGAAATTCATTGTTATCTGTCAGGGGTATTTTTTCCCAGTCCGCGGCAGTCAGGTAAAACGCTTCCCACGCCATATCTTCAACAGCCTGAATGAGGGCATCACGATATTCACTGTCATAATCGCCCCACTTCAGATTTTTTATCGCTTTATCTATGGCCTCATCAGTCATTGTTGTATTGTCAGCATCAGGACTTTTGCCCGTTTTTTTTTCAAGCACCCGGCATGCAGCTTTTCGATAAAGGGCTTTACTCCACCTTTTTTCAACATCCTCTACCATTTGATCTGAAGACATTATCTTTACTTGCTGCTCAGTCATAATGATAATTCTTTCAAGCTTTTCCATAGCCGCCCAGTGTGCCTGGTTTTTTTCCTTTTTATCGGTCTTTGATGACACCGTTTTTTTAAGGGAGCCGGTCTCTACTTCTTTGCGCGAAGGATGCATGTTTGCCGGGGGGCGTCCTTGTTCCAGCAGTTGCCTGAACGCTCTTTCTTCACGCTCCTCATCAATGGCTCCTGCCGTATTGAGCGTCCAGGGTCGAAGGGTTTCTGCTTTATTTGCCGCCCTCAGCCTGGATAGTGTATTTTCCTTACCCCCTTCGCCGGGCAATGCCCCCAGGGTATCCGTTTCCTCCTCTTCATCAAGAATACGGGCAAAATTCTGATAGACTGCCATTTCCTCCTCATCATCTGAGTCAGGATCACTACTGTCTGAAAACGTCTGAGAATTTTCTAAAGACTCATAGCCCGTGTCCTTGCTCTCAACGTCGCTCTCAATGTCGCTCTCAACGTCGCTCTCAACGTCGCTATGAAAGTCATTATCATGCTGCTGAGGTGAATGAGGTGAAAAGGAAACGTGCGGCAGCTGTGAATGAGCCAGAGTGTTCCTCGTGTGAATCAGCTCCTGAAAAACAACACTCAAAGTTCGCTGATTACCAAGACCAACAATGGCTGCAGATTGACTGACCTTCAGGTAGCCAATCTGCTTGCTCGCCATCAGGCAACGTTCCAGCTCATCTCTCACCCTGACGCTTTTCTCTGGATTGAGCTGCTTCCACCGCTTTACCAGGGTTTCAAGTTGACGAAATTCAGACGAACCGGTTTTCAATGTTGACTGTTTTTTATTTTGCAGTCGGGTTATCTGTGCTTCCACTTCCAACACTGTATCCAGATGTTTTTTCAAAATATGCTGTTCACCCAGATTAACAAGCTGCTCTAAATCCTCGAAATCCTCAGAGCTTTCCTGCCACGCCGACGCCTTTGAATGGACCTTCGGGGGCGTCCCCTGTTTTTTAACGGTTTGTTGTTTCCAGGGATCAGGTGATACGCTCTCCCTTTCATATCTCGTACGTTTTTTAATGTGTTCTGGTTGTTTTTTCACTGGCGATGTTACTGGGTTATTGCGGCGGCTATTCCTTCTATCTGTTTGTGATTGAGTCACTGGCTGCGAGTCCGGTAGTTTTCGACCTCGTCCAAACCTTGCAATGTCATATTTTTCAGCAAAAATCATCGCCTCCTTAACGTCCTCATTCTTCATTAACTCACCAGAAAGAACACCTCTGTAGTTGACATCACCATCGGCCTGCCGTCCATGCATTATTTCAGCGATGCTCCGCTTCTTTTCTCCATTCTTTTCTTCATGTTCTGCCGCCCTTGTGGTTTTCTCAATGGGGATGATCTGGCAGAGATCCTGATGAGTAAAACGGTCACCGCTGAGCAACAACGTTTCCAGTTGATCCCTGACTGCAACACCGTACGCAGGAGGAATAGCAAGCCATTCAGTGAGCGTGGCATACAGGTCTGTTAGATGAGTATGCAACAAAGCCTCTTTGCCATGACGTGAGAGGCTCCTTGCATCAATAGCAATAGCCTCTATTTTCTTTAAAAAGGTGACATGCTGAAGTGTCTCTTTACGCGTTAAAGCAACAGGTTCACTGCCTGCAAACAACGCGGGGCAGCAAACGGGCAGTTTTTGCTGATCAAATTTGTGTTTAGCACTCACTCTCTGTGCCGGTTCCGGTACCGCCTTCCTGCCAAGTAAACGCTTTTTATCAAGGTGGGCATGAGAATCCAGCCTCATTTTCGACCCGATGGCAGCCTTTACGTAAGTGCCCGCCCAAACCCCAACGCCTGAAAAAACACCACCGCCTTCTTCACGATGCTTATAAAATGCTTTTCCTGCGACTTCCCCCGGCCTGACTGAACCAGCCATAATTTCTCCCGGACTTATTTATTAAGTGAACCGTTTTTCACCAGATATCGGCTGCCGATGAAAAACCTTATCCATGAAACACGTCCTGTTCCCCATCCAACGCCAGCCATAAGCCCCATCTTCATGCTTTCTGCCAATGTCATCACTATCTGTTACACTTTTTATTTCGGTCATCCCTATGGTGCTATGGCAGGGAAATCCGCTAATATACTCCACTTTTTGTCTGGCAAGGTCAGCAGTCAACATATGACGAGTTTCGTTCCTGGACAGCGCTGGATCAGCGATACTGAAACCGAACAGGGTCTGGGCACCGTGCTCACCCTTGACGGCCGCGTAGTCACACTTTTGTTTCCCGCAACGGGAGAAATGCGCACTTATTCTGTCAATAACTGCCCACTTACCCGGATACAATTTAATCCGGGTGATAAGGTCGAAAGCCATGAAGGCTGGATTATCACTGTTAACCACGTTGCCGAAGATCATGGTCTTTTAACCTATATCGGTGTGCTTGATGATGGGCAATCCAGAGAACTCCCTGAATCAAGCCTGGGAAACTTTATTCGGTTTAACAAGCCTCAGGATCGCTTGCTGGCGGGTCAAATCGATCGGAACAGCAATTATTCTGTGCGTTACAAAACCCTGCAGCAGAACCATCGCCTCAGACAATCAGGCGTCAGAGGACTGATTGGCCCCCGCGCCAGCCTGATTCCCCACCAGCTCCATATAGCCCGGGAAGTGGCTCACCGCTTCGCCCCGAGAGTCATGCTCGCCGATGAAGTCGGCATGGGTAAAACCATTGAGGCTGGCTTGATTATTCATCAACAGCTGATCAGTGGCCGGGCCTCCCGTGCACTGGTCGTTGTACCGGAAACCCTTCAGCACCAGTGGCTGGTAGAGATGCTGCGACGTTTTAACCTGCGCTTCAGCCTGTTTGACGAAGCCCGTTGCAACCAGATGACCGAAGATAATCCCTTTGTGAGCGAGCAGCTGATCTTGTGCAGCCTGGATTTTCTGTGCAACAGCCCTTTCCGGCAAGGGCAAGTGCTGGCCGCTGACTGGGATTTAATGATTGTCGATGAAGCCCACCACCTGATCTGGTCCGATGAAGCTCCCAGTGCCGAATACTGCTGTATTGAGCATCTGGCCACGCAGATTCCCGGGCTTCTTTTGCTAACAGCGACCCCTGAGCAAATGGGCATTGAAAGCCATTTTGCCCGCCTTCGGCTACTTGACCCAGACCGTTTCCATAGCCTGGAAGCCTTTAAAGCCGAAGAAAGTGCGTACGAACCGGTGGCTAATGCTGTTCAGGATCTGCTGGATAACAACATGCTTTCTGAACAGTCTCGAAAAGACCTGATGCACTTTCTTGGCGAAAGCGGCAAATCGCTATTGGCACAATTTCAGGCTGGCACACCTGAAGAGCAGGTGTCAGCTCAACATCAGCTGTTAAATCAACTGCTTGATCGCCATGGCACCGGACGGATTTTATTCAGGAATACCCGTACGACTGTGGGTGGGTTCCCTGGCCGGGTCGTTCAGGCTTATCCCCAGCCTTTGCCCGAGCTTTACCAGATTGCTCTGGAGGAAGAACACGAAGCCGGGCAACGGGCACAATACAGCCTTTACCCGGAGCTGGCCTATCAGGCACATATCACCGTCGATGATATGGACCCCTGGTGGAAGATTGACCCACGGGTGGAATGGCTGATCAATCTGGTCAAGTTGCTGAAAAAGCAAAAAGTACTGGTCATCTGCTCCAGGGCAACCACTGCCCTTGACCTGGAAGATGCCCTGCGTATTTTATCAGGGATTCCAACGGCAGTGTTCCATGAAAACATGACCATTGTCGAGCGTGACCGTGCCGCCGCATGGTTTGCTGATGAAGAATATGGTGCCCGGATTATGGTGTGTTCGGAAATTGGCAGTGAAGGGCGTAACTTCCAGTTTGCCCATCATTTAGTATTATTTGATTTACCGGAACACCCGGACTTGCTGGAGCAGCGCATTGGTCGCCTGGACCGGATCGGACAGACAGAAACCATTAAAATTCATGTGCCCTATATCGAAGAGACAGCACAGTCAGTGTTATATCAATGGTACCATTACGGACTCAATGCCTTTGCTGACACCTGTCCGACGGGTAGCAGTGTGCATCAGCATCTCCATGAGACCCTGACGCCTCTGCTGCTTCCCTGTGCCACCCTGGGTGATGCTGGTTTACAGCCACTGATTGACGATACACGCACGATAAACAATGCGTTAAAAGCCCATCTCCACAATGGCCGGGATCGACTGCTGGAACTTAATTCCCGCGGTCTGTCTTCTAATGAAGAGATGATCAATGATATTGAGGAGCAGGAAGAGCCCAGGCAGTTAAAGCGCTACATGGAAAAACTCTTTGAAAGCTTTGGCGTAGAGTCAGAAGACCACTCCAAACACTGCCTGGTTGTTCAGCCCGGTAGCCATATGGTCACCGCTTTTCCTGAATTGCCTGCTGATGGTGTCACTATTACCTTCGACAGAAGCATGGCCTTGTCCCGTGAAGATATGCAGTTTTTGACCTGGGAGCATCCCATGGTCAGCAACGCCATGGACATGGTGTTAACCAGTGATATGGGTAACACGGCGGTAGCGCTATTGAAAAACAAGGCATTAAAACCCGGCACCATGTTGCTGGAAGCTATTTATGTCGTGGAAGCCAGTGGTGATAAGACGTTGCAGCTTGATCGTTATTTGTCGGCCACCCCGGTACGCTGCCTGATTGACCCGGGCATGAATAACCTGGCGCAAAAAGTGGCTTTTGACACTCTTAATGCCCAACTCCACCCGCTGAAAAAGGGCATGGCGAAAAAACTGGTTAAAGCACAGCGAGAGACCATCCTCAAACTGCTGGACAAAGCAGAAGCCTCCGCCAAAGCCTCCGTTGAGGGCATTGTCAGTACTGCCTGCCAGGCACTACTGGCGGATGTTACCGATGAGATTAAACGACTGGCAGCACTTAAAGCCGTGAACCCCAATGTGCGCGATGAAGAGATAGAGCACCTTAAGCAGCGTGCAGCTCTGGGGTATCAATGCCTGAAAAAGGCCATGTTGCGACTGGATGCGGTTCGATTGATGGTGGCGGGGTAAAGTAACGCTGCCTCTCAGGCTGTGATTCATCCTTACCTTGACGGGTCATGTTATCACTTGTGCAGGGAGGGCAGCTCACTCCATCAGGCCAGCGGATCTGACGTATGCGCTCATAGCACTTATCGTTATCGAGGAGATCATACCGTTTCATCATGAAGCTGTTTTACGCTGAAATACTCGACCTTTGTCGTCTGGAAAGCCGCATTTCTGGCAGCTCCCCGGAATCCATTAAGAGCCAGTGGATAAATGGACAAATAGAACCGTCAAGTATTCTAACTAAGGTACAAATAAGGCAGAATACGAAACTGACAGAATGAAGCCACAAGTTCTATCAATTAACAAACGACTCTCTCGAGTGACTACGGCAAGGAACCACTCATAACGGAAACCGGATGTTTGCAAACTTTCAACATCACAATAACAGTGCACAATGGCTTGCGCGTATGGCGCCTTTGCTCCCCATGATAAAAAAAATATCGGGTCAGCACTGGGCCCTTATGGCAACACTGTTCCTGGTTGTCATCCTGGCGAGGCAACTGGCTGCACTCACCTGGCAAATAATCCCGCAGGAGCCTGCCCAGACACACTGGCAGGCAACGGTTTCTTCAGTCCCCGGCGCACACTCGTCACCCTATGCAAGCCTTGATAATCTGCACCTGTTTGGTCAACTGCCCGCAAAGGATATCAAGCCACAGATTACGCCAGAGAACGTGGCAGTAACGCGTCTTGCCGCACGATTAACGGGTGTCGTTTATAGTACTGAGCAGTCACACTCCCTGGCCATTATTAAAACCCGCGGCAATGATACAACCTACCGTTTGGGTGAAAGCCTCAAAGACACTCGTGCTACGGTGTATGCAATTTATCCTGATCGGGTAATACTTCTGAATAATGACCGGTTTGAATCCCTGTTGATGTACCCCGGTGAGGCAAATCAGAAGAAACCCGGTTATACCGTCCGGTCAACCCCGCAATCGGTAAAACAGGCTATCGCCCAGGTTCGTCAAAATCCGGCATTATTATCTGACATCATTCGAATTACACCGGCATTAGCCAATGGTACATTAGAGGGCTACCGCATAGCCCCTGGGAAAAAAACCGACCTTTTTACACAACTCGGCCTTAAAGACGGGGACGTGGCTGTTGCGATAAATGGACATGATCTTACCAATTATCGCGAGGCCATGAAAATCATTACCTCCCTGCCAGAGCTTAACACCATTTCCCTGACCATTGAGCGGCAAGGTAAGACCTATCAGATTGACATTTCCTCATGATAAGAAGTAAATTTTTGATGCTGACATATTCCCCATTGACCATGAGTATCAAGGCACTGGCCGTTGGAATATGCATTGCCAGTACTCCGGTTGTGGTTAACGCTGCCGGTAACGCTGCCCCATCCCCTGTGTATAATCTGAGTCGGCAATATTCTGCCAGTTTTCACAATGCCGATATCAAAGAATTTATCAACACCGTTAGCCGGAACCTGAATCGCACTATCATTATTGACCCTGATGTGCGAGGAAATATTACTGTACGATCTTACGACACGTTAACGGAAGAGCAGTACTACCAGTTCTTCCTGAATGTCCTCGAAGTCTACGGTTTTGCAGTCATCTCACAGCAGAACGGAATACTGAAAGTCATACGGGATAAGGATTCAAAAACATCGGCAATGCCTGTTGGTGATCCTGATAGTAAGAACAAAGGTGATGAGGTCGTCACCTGGGTGGTACCTGTACATAATGTCCCTGTGCGAGAACTTTCCCCACTTTTACGGCAACTGATCACCTCTTCCGGCAACGTCGTCCATTATAGTCCTTCCAATATCCTGTTGATGACAGGCCGTGCCGGTAATCTGCAACGCCTGGCTGAGGTGGTTCGTCGCGTTGATCAGGCCGGGCGGGAAACGGTCAGGATTGTGGAATTAAAACACGCTTCTGCTGCAGAAATGGAGCGCATCCTTAAGACCCTGTACAACAGCAATGGTAGAAAAAAAACCGGTTCTAATCCACCTGTTATCATCAGCAATGAAAGCAACAACCAACTGATTCTCTCTGGCAATAAAGAGATACTGGTGCGAATGACTACGCTGGCGAAGCAGCTGGATGCTGAGCAGGCATCGACGGGCAATACCCGTGTCTTTTATCTGAACTATGCCAAAGCTGAAGATTTAAAACCGGTGCTCGAAAGTGTTGGTAAAAGCGTACAGGCCGAAAAAAAGGCGACTGTCGCTAAATCCTCTGCCTCAGGTTTCAACAGTTTCAGTATTGAAATCCACGAAGGCACAAACTCCGTGGTGGTTTCTGCACGCCCCGATGTGATGCAGAGTATCGAAAAGGTCATCAAACAACTGGATATCCGCCGGGCACAAGTCATCGTTGAGGCCATGATTGTGGAAGTATCAGAGGGAAATGCCGCAAGCCTGGGCTTTCAGTTTGCCAATAAAGATGCCTCGACCATGATGCAGTTTAACAACTTTGGTGCGCCTATAGGCGAGCTTATTTATGCAAAACGGGAGGCAGAAGACAAGAAAGGGACAGTCATCGATGACAGGGGGGTGGCCCATGAAACAACCGAAACAGGTAACCTGGAACCCCTTGCTGCCGTCATGAGCAAGATTAGCGGTGCTGCTTTCAGCATTTCCTCTGGCGACTTTACCGCCTTTTTGCAGGCTGTAGCGACGGATCAAAACTCTAACGTATTAGCCCGTCCAAGCTTGATGACACTGGACAACCGAAAAGCCACTTTTATGGTTGGGGAAGATGTGCCTTTGCTGACTGGCTCTCAGGCTTCTTCTAATGGTAACTCGAATCCTTACCAGACCGTTGAACGTCACAAGGTCGGTACCATGCTCGAGTTGACCCCGCAAATCAATGAAGGTGACTCTGTTATTCTTGATATCAAACAAACAACCTCCGGGCTTAATGGTACAACAGATGTTGATGTTAAAATTTCGGAGCGGGAAATAACAACAGCTGTTCAAGTGAAAAGCGGCCAGGTCATTGCCCTTGGGGGGATGATCCAGGAGCAGATTAACGACAGTGTGTCTAAAATACCCCTGCTTGGTGACCTTCCTTTTATTGGACAACTGTTCCGTTCAACGAACAGTGTGAAATCAAAAACCAACCTGATGGTCTTTATCCGTCCGACCATCATTCGGGATGATGAGTCACTGACCTCCATAGCTGGACGAAAATATACATTAATGCGTGCGGCACAGCTGGATAAGAGAAACGAAGGCATCCCCTTGCTACCTCAAGCTGTAACGCCGGTGCTTCCTGAAGACCCTGCCGATGCTGAGGCCTGGTTTAACAGTGCCCGTGAGGAAATGCGTTCAGACTCTTTGCAGGAAGCCAGCAGGCACATGAACCGTATTGGTGATAAGGAAGAAAAAACCACCAGGGGCACTAACGAGGACTCAGCTAATGGCACAAGCGCTGCCCATTGATGCAATGGTACTGAGGACGGAAATCCCCTTTGCCTTTGCCCGCAAGTTTAACCTGTTTCTGAGCACCAATGAGCAGGGGCGATCCTGTGTATTCACCAAAGGAGAGCCTTCCCTTGCCGGCCTGATGGAAATCCGTCGGCGGGTGGGTGGTGCGCTCATGGTTGAGACACTTAATGACAGTGATTTTGAAAGCCGCCTTGAGCTGCACTATCAACAAGACTCTTCAGTTGCACGACAGCTAATGAACGACATTGGCAATGATGAAGAACTCTATTCACTGGCAGAAGAGTTACCAGAAAATGAAGACCTGCTGGAAGCCGATGATGGTGCCCCCATTATTCGCCTGATCAATGCCATGCTCGGTGAAGCCATTAAAGAAGGGGCGTCCGATATTCATATTGAGACTTTTGAGAATATACTGCTCGTCCGTTTTCGTATTGATGGTGTTCTGCGAGAAATTCTGCGCCCACAACGAAAACTGGCTGCAGTACTGGTATCCCGTATCAAAGTTATGGCGAAACTGGATATTGCTGAAAAGCGCGTGCCGCAGGATGGCCGTATTTCTTTGAAGCTCGGTGGTCGTGCAGTGGATGTTCGAGTATCTACTCTGCCATCCCGTTACGGCGAGCGGATTGTTATGCGGCTGCTCGACCGCAGTAATGTAAAGCTGGATCTATCCAGTCTGGGCATGACCACCAGCATCTGTGACCATATCAGTGAACTACTGGAAAAGCCTCATGGTATCTTATTGGTCACAGGCCCTACCGGCTCGGGTAAGAGTACGACACTTTACGCTGGCATCAGCGCTATCAACAGCGTTGACCGCAACATCATGACCGTTGAAGACCCTGTGGAGTACGACCTTGAAGGTGTGGGGCAAACACAGGTCAACCCCAGGGTTGACATGACCTTTGCCCGTGGACTGCGTGCGATTCTGCGGCAGGACCCCGACGTCGTCATGATTGGTGAGATTCGTGATCTGGAAACCGCCGACATTGCCATACAGGCATCGTTAACCGGCCACCTGGTACTAAGTACGCTGCATACCAATACGGCAATCGGTGCAGTCACCCGTATACGAGATATGGGGATTGAGCGATTCCTTCTCGCATCAAGCCTGTTAGCCGTGCTGGCACAAAGACTGGTTCGAACCCTTTGCTCAGACTGCCGGAAACCGCGTCAACCACTGGAATCCGAAGTTAAACGGATGAGTCTTAAGCCCAATGAGCATTTATGGCAGTCCGATGGCTGTGAGTCCTGCAATTTTACCGGGTACCGTGGCCGGACGGGTATTCATGAGCTATTGCTTTTAAACGACAATATTCGAAAATTGATTCATGAAGGTGCATCAGAACAACGTATAGAAGAAGTTGCCAGAAAGCAGTGTGCCAGTATTCAGCAGGATGGTTTCCATAAAGTCCGTGATGGCATCACATCTCTGGAAGAAGTACTGCGTGTCACCCGGGAGGAATAACCATGGGCGTGTATACCTATGAAGCTCTTGATAACAAAGGACGGAAGAAAAAAGGCGTACTGGAAGCCGACTCTCCCCGGCAACTTCGTCAGAAACTGCGTGCTGACGGGCTTGCTGCAGTTGCCATTAACGAAGCCGAAGAACAGCAGGCATCATCAAGAAAAACCACAACGCCTCGAACTTCACTGTTTATACGCAGAGCTTCTGATTCTGAAGTCGCATTGCTTACCCGTCAGTTAGCCACACTGGTGGCTGCAGCCATTCCTTTAGAAGAATCCCTGCAGGCACTTGCCCGGCAAATACAAAAGCCGTATCTGAAATCATTGATTTCATCCGTGCGCTCTCGCGTGCTGGAAGGCCAGACACTGGCCGACAGCATGGCAGCTTACCCCGGGGCTTTTGATACGCTATACCGTGCAATGGTGGCTGCAGGCGAAAAATCCGGCCACCTTGATACTGTGCTGGAACGGCTGGCGGATTACACAGAACACCGTCAGAAAATCAAAGGCCAGTTAATGCAGGCCATGATCTACCCGGTTATTTTGACGCTGGTTGCCATTGCTGTTGTTATCGCCCTGCTTACAACAGTGGTACCAACCGTGATTGACCAGTTTACCCATATGGGGCAGGAGCTACCGGTCATGACTCGGGGACTCATTGCCGTCAGTGATTTTACCCGCAACTACGGCATGTATATTGTCGTATGTATTATCACATTACTGGTCATACGCCAACGGCTGTTAAAAAAAACTGCCCTGAGAATCCGCCATGACAAACTACTGCTGAAAGCGCCAGTAGCAGGCAATGTGTTCGGTAACGTTGACTGTTCCCGTTTTGCCCGTACCCTCAGTATTCTTACCAGCAGTGCTGTTCCCCTACTGGAAGGGATGAAAATTTCCGCCAATGTGCTCGCAAATGCCCATATGCGTGAAGCACTGCAACAAGCTGCAGAACGCGTACGGGAAGGCTCCAGCCTATGGCATGCTCTGGAGCAGACCCGGCTCTTTTCACCCATGATGCTGCATATGATTGCCAGTGGTGAAAAATCCGGTGAACTAACGGCCATGCTGGGCAGGGCTGCTGACAACCAGGATCAACAGTTCGAATCACAGGTCACTATTGCGCTGGGCATCTTTGAGCCTTTACTGATTGTATGTATGGCGGGTGTCGTTTTATTCATCGTCATGGCTATTTTGACGCCAATGCTCAATCTGAATGCCGTGATCGCTGGTTAATGATTAACTCGGAAATAGACAGGCAATTCTTCAAGACAGACAGGTAATTTTCTCTATGCAACACATCAATAAACAAGCGCGAAAGCACCGGCAGTCAGGTTTTACCCTGTTGGAAATAATGGTGGTTATCGTGATATTGGGCGTACTGGCCACCATGGTGGTTCCTAATATTCTTGGCAACAAGGAAAAGGCTGACCATCAAAAGGCCATTAGCGATATTGTGGCACTGGAAGGCGCCATGGATATGTACAAACTTGACAATAATGTCTATCCATCAACCCAGCAGGGGCTGGAAGCACTGGTGAAAAAACCTTCCGGCTCACCTGAACCTCGCGCTTATCGTGCCAATGGCTACATTCGTCGTTTACCAAAAGACCCATGGGGTAACAATTATATCCTGTTAAGCCCTGGTGAAAATGGCCCGATTGATATTTTCTCTGTCGGCCTTGATCGTCAGGCGGGTACCGATGACGATATCGGTAACTGGAATTTGGATACCTGAAGCCACGATGGAGTCCTGTCAGACACCATTAAACGTCAAAAATCGCCTGAAGCAGAGGGGCTTTACCCTGCTGGAGATTATGCTGGTGGTGGTTTTGATAGGGCTTTCAGCCTCTGTCATTCTTCCAAAACTCTCAGGTAACAATGGCCCTGCGGCATTGCGTACAGAAACCAGACGCTTTGCCGCCCTTGTACACATTGCCCACGAAACAGCAATCACAACAGGTACGGATCTGGGGGTTGAGATTAACAACCATCAGTACACCTTCCTGCGCTGGCAAAACAATCAGTGGGTACCACTGACCGGGCATCGTTTACTCAGGCCCGTTACCTTAAATGCCGCATTTACCCTCTCGGTGAAACCGGGAGAAAGCATCTGGCAGGAAATGCTGGAAAAAGAGAAAAATGGACAAATACAGACATTGCTGGATAAAGCTGATGAAGAAAAAAAGCAGCAGAAAAAACCATCGCTGTTTATCTGGTCCAGCGGTGAGTTTTCTCCTGCTGAAATTCAGTTCACCCAGCAACCATTCGTTCAAAAACAAACCAGTGCATTGGCTTACCGTGTCACCGTCTTCGAAGAAAGCGACATTACTGTCACTGACAGTACAGGGGCACCGCTATGAGTCCCAACAGGAAAGCAACCGGATTTACCTTGATTGAAGTTCTGATGGCCATGGCTATTCTGGCAATAGCCGGTATATCAATGCTCCGCCTGACCAGCGAGAATCTCCGAAACTCCGGTATTATTGAAGAAAAAATGCTGGCTGGCTGGGTCGCCGACAATGAACTTGTGGCGATTCGACTGTTAAAAAAATGGCCCTCCACTCACTGGCGAAAAGAAGAGAGAGAGTTGGCCGGTCGTACCTGGTATGTCCGTTTCCGTAGTGTCAAAACGACACAGGACGACTTCCGTGCCATTGATGTTGAAGTACGCAACAGCTCTGATACGAAAAGCCCCCCCCTGGCCATCAGGCAAACTTACAGAGTACAAGGATGAGCAGGGTGTAAAGATGAACGATCTGTACAATACCTCCCACACCTCCCACACCTCCCACCGCTGCGCCTTCCAGAAGGGTTTTACCCTCATAGAGATGCTGGCAGCCATTGCCATCTTTGCCCTGGTGAGTTTGGCCTCCTGGCAAATCATGCAAACCCTGCTCCGTGCCAGCCATGTTGGTATGGCACAGCATGAGCGCATGCAGAAACTGCAATATGCCATGTTAATTATCGAGCAGGATTTTCAGCAGATTGTTGACCGTGGCCCACGGATCAATGGCAAGGTCTCTAAACAAAGCCTGTTTTCCAGTGACACCATGCTTGATACCGATGACCAGGCCATTACATTTGTCCGTGGTGGTTGGCATAACCCTGATAACCGATTGCCACGTTCCACATTACAGCGTGTCTTTTACCGACTGAAAGATAATAAACTGGAGCGCCTGCACGACTATGTGCTGGATACAGTGGAGAATACCGAACAGGCGAGGCGAGTATTGCTTGAAGGTGTCACCGGGTTAACGTTTACATTTTATGCAAAAGGTCAATGGTATGACCAGCTCGGCAAGAATAACGAACTGCCTGAAGCCATTGCTATTGAGCTGGAATTAAAATCCCTGGGTAAAATCAGACGACTGTTTTTATTGCCTGCCTCCTGGAAAGCAGAGGTGTCGGCCTGATGCACATTTCTGCCACACATGCCAGAAAGCAACAGGGTATTGCCTTGCTGAGTGTTCTTCTCGCACTGACACTGATGATCTTGCTGGTGTCAGAGCTGACATTTTCATTCAGAACGCGCCTGCAAACCGCCAACAGTCTGCAACAACTGGATCAGGCACGCTGGTATGCGCTCTCCACTGAAGAACTCACCCGTAACGTATTAAAACAGGACTTTAAAGAAGAGCCCCATGTGACTCATCTTAATCAGTACTGGTCAACCCACTTTGAACCTTTTCCCATACCCGGGGGTGAAATCGGTGGTCACATCACTGATCGGCAGGCCTGCTTTAATCTCAATGCCCTCGCTGTTATACATGATGGCAATAAGCCTGCGCCAGCAATTAAAGCGTTTGATCAACTCCTTAAATACCTGGATATAAACGACAGCGATAATATTGCCTATTCGACCCGAAACTGGGTTGCTGAAAGATCTTCAGGTTTACCCGGTGCACAAGACAATGATTATCAGGCATTGCCTGTCCCTTACCTGGCAGGCCATACCTTGATGCGTGATGCTTCCGAATGGCGTGCAGTAATGGGTGTTACAGCCCCTGTGGCTAACCGGGTACTGCCTTATTTATGCGCCTTGCCAACGACTGAACTCAATATCAACGTTAACACAGTGTCTGTTGAACAACCTGAGCTGCTGGCTGCCCTTTTTGGTGATAACCTGCCTGTGGATCAGGCACTGAGTATCCTGAAAAACCGAGGCAGCATTAATGAAACCAGCCGCAGGAAAAAAGTGTGGGCCTCCGTTAACGATTTTTTAAAAAACCCCTTACTGGCAAACTTCAGCACTACCGGTGCTAAAAGCTTGCTGGCGGTTAATAGCTCCTACTTTGAGGTTCACGCCACTGTCCGTTATAACAGTGCTGAAGTACGCATGAAAAGCCTGATGTTACGCAATAAACACAATGAACTGTCGGTGATACGCCGCACATTTGGAGGCGTAGAATGAAGTCTTACCTGATTATCCGTTTACCTGAACACGCAGACCAACCCGTGCACTGGCAGAGCTGGCCTGAGCAGGTAGACGTCGCCGACAGCCACGGTTCCCTCGATAATATCTCTCAACTGGGTATCTTGTCTGAAAAAGCCCGGGATACAACCGTTATTGTGCTTGTCCCGGCAGCGCATGTGACACTCCATCAACTGACTGTCACCGGCAAGATCACCTCTGCTGTACTGCAGTCACTCCCATGGCGACTGGAAGAAGAGCTCAGTGAAGATGTGGATAATCTCCACTTTACAGTGCTATACCAGCAAAAGCGCAATGGCGATGAAGGCGATGAAGGCGATGAAAATGACAGTACACTGATCAGCCTGGCACTGGTTGCTAATAGCCAGATGCTACTGTGGCAATCCTGGCTTGAGCAGGCAGCCCTGAGAAGTCACCAGTGGCTTCCCGATGCGTTAGCGCTGCCTTGTGAAACAGATACCTGCACATTAACCGCAATAAATGACGACATTTTGTTCAAACACGGACACAGTTCCCTCAGCTTTGGTCACTTTGGTCATTGTGATCCTTTATGGCTTTCTTTCTATCTTAAACACCTGCAAGCCAACAATGAAGACATAACTATAAAGTCTCTGTCGCCGATTAAACACTCGTTGATTACACCCGTAATACCCACATCAACATCACCGTTATCACCGTTAGCACCACTGGCACCTGTTGCTGTCACACAGTCCACTAACCTGCTTCACGGTCGGTGGCAGCAAACCTCACCCTGGCTCATGCAGCTTAAACCCTGGCGAAAGGTGGCTGCATTAGTGGCAGTTATACTGATTCTCTCTGGCATCCAGTCTGTGTTTCACACTTATCAGTTAGAGGAAAAGGCGGCAACCTTAAACACCGAGTCTACAGCAATCTATCAGCAGTTATTTCCCGGCGAACGGATTCAGTCCGTTGCCGCACAAATGCGTCAAAAGTTGGCGGCATTACAAGGCAGTAGCCAACAAACCAATGGGCTGCTTGATACCATGACCGACTTGCAACCGGTATTTACTGGCTTTACCCAACTGAAACCTGTCACCCTTCAGTATGAGCGTCGGCAAAACACGCTGAGGATAGAAGCACAGGCAAAGGATTTTGAAACCTTTACCCGGTTTCGCGACCAATCCAGCAAAAAGCTGAATGGAGAATACACCATTACCCTGGATGCTGTGGAGCGAAGTGATAAAAACACGGTGACAGGCATCCTGGTCATTTCAGGGAAAACAGTATGAGTGACAGCAGTATGAGTCCCATCAATAACACCATCAATAATACCATCAATACCCTGAAACAGCGCTGGCAGCAGTTATCCCGACGTGAACAGATTGTCGCCGCAACGGCTGGCGTCGCTATCAGCCTCTGGTTAATCTGGCAACTGATTGTTATGCCCCTTGCCAATCACCAGGCTCTGGCTGAAAAACGACTGGCGGCAAGTGAGCAGCAGTTACAAAAAATCATTAAGCAGGCCAATGCTATCACCACACTGCGTGCCAGCGGGTCAAAACCCCAGGCATTTCTCACCACTCCAATGGATCGGGTTGTTAACCAGACAGCACCTGATTTCAAACTCACCGTTGAGCGGGTAAAAAGCCTGCAAAATGGTCTGGAAGTTGCCTTGGGTACAGCTCCGTTTGATCTGTTTATGGCCTGGCTGATAAAAATTGAACAGGAAGGAGGTATCCAAGTGACTGATTTACAGATCAATGCCACAGACACACCGGGAATGGTGGAGATCAAAAGGCTGCAGCTGGAGCGAAGCTAGTATGAGAGTTTCTCGAAAATCGATCATACTGATAATAACAACAGGCATTGTCGTTTATATGTACGGTTTAATGGCAAATTTACCAGCGGCTCTGGCCTATCAGTGGGCACAGCCTTTTTTAAAAGGCATAGCTCTGGAGAGGGTTTCCGGCACGTTATGGTCAGGGCAGGCTGAGCAGATTATGATCCCGAACATGCCACAGCCCCTGCACTTGCCGAAAACAACCTGGCACATCAACCCTGTTGCATTGCTCACAGGAAAGGTGTCAGCACACGTTCAAACGGGTTCCCTGTCCAGCCATTTAGAGAGCCACGGACTGATTATCTTAAGTCCTGAAGGGCTGACTCTAACGGATTTTCAGGCAGAAACCTCCGCAGCATGGCTGACCAGCTTCCTGTCTCACCCAATGATGGTTGGTGACCTTTCTGCCAACATCAGTCTTTCGGTAGACAAGCTCAGGGTGCAAGATAAACAATGCCAGAGTCTGGCTGGCACGATAACGATAACACAGGGACAATTCACTTCGCCTGTTGGGGACTTTGATCTGGGAACATCAAAAATTTCACTAAGTTGTCAGGGGCAACAGCTAATGGCAATGGTCAGGCAGTCATCCCCGGAACTCACGACAAAAGCTTCCTTCTCACTGTCAACAGCGGGACGCTATCGCATTAAAGGCGTCGTCAGCCAAAACAGCAATACAAACCATCAATTACAACAGGGCCTTAAAATGCTGGGAAAACCTGACGCTGAGGGTCATTATCCGATCCAGTGGCAAGGACGCATTTAAGCCCTTTCCTCACCTTCTTTCTACCCGAATAAAACCCGAATAACACCTTAATAACAACTGTATACCCTATAGTTACTCGTTACACTGCATTCAATCCATGGGTTCTATTTCGACGACAGGTATAAAAAGCCCGGCTTAGCCGGGCTTTTTATTATCGAGTTGCTGCATTTTTATCAAAATGTTCCCGCATTTTCTGCAGGAGATAATAAAAGACAGGAACCAGCAATGTTCCGAAAATCGTCGCAGCAATCATGCCCGACATTACCGTTACACCAATGACACGACGACTGGCAGCCCCTGCTCCACTGGCAACTACCAGGGGCAATACTCCCAGAATGAACGAGAAGGCTGTCATTAGTACTGCACGGAAGCGCAGCTCGGCAGCATTACAGGCAGCATCAAAAATGCTTTTGCCCTGGGCGCGTTGCTCCATAGCAAATTCCACAATCAATATTGCTGTTTTTGCTGCAATACCTATCAAAAGTACAATCCCGATCTGAGCATAAATATCATTGGCAATAGTGGGAATTAGCATTCTTGCCAGATTCAGGCCGACAAAGGCACCAAAACTGGCAACAGGAACCGCTATAAGAATCGCCAGTGGCATATTCCAGCTTTCATATTGTGCCACCAGAAACAGGTAAACAAAAATAAATGCAAGTCCAAACAGTAATGGAGCAAGACCGCCTGCTTCAATTTCCTGCTTTGATTGACCGGACCAGGCAAAGTCGTAGCCATCAGGAAGCTTGCTGGCTAATGCCTCCATGGCGTTGATAGCATCTCCTGAGCTGAAGCCACTGGCAGCCTGTCCTCTGATACTGGCAGAGCGATGCAGATTATAGTGGTTAATACTGCTTGGTCCAAGAATAGGTGTTAAACTGGCTACCGTTGTTAATGGCACCATTTCGTTACTGTTGTTGCGCACATAGAAATAGCTCAAATCAGAAGGGCTGGTCCTGAACTCGCTTTCTGCCATCAGCCTCACCTTATAGGTGCGGCCAAATTTATTGAAATCATTGACATACAGCGAACCCAGCTGGGTTTGTAAGGTATTAAAGATTTCAGAAAGGGGGATGCCCAGTGTTTTCGCTTTGTTCCGGTCAACTTCCAGGTAATACTGAGGGATATTTGCCCGCCAGGTACTGAAGGCCTGGTCAATCTCCGGGCGCTGGTTAGCCTCAATAATCAGACCATTAAGCACCTTGGCTAAATCTTGTGGTGAGCGGCCCTGTGTATCTTGAAGTTGGAAATTAAACCCGGAGGAAGCACCTAATCCTGGAATGGACGGAAAGGCAAAGGCGATAACCTGGGCGTCGGGCATAGTGAACAGCTTCATTTGTGCTTTACGCAGTATCATGGACTGATGCAGCGCTTTGTCCGTTCGGTCCGCCCAGTCATCCAGGATGGCGATGGCAAAGCCACTGTTTGCGCCAGCGCCACTGAGCAAACCAAAGCCTGAGACAGAAATGACGCTCTTAACGCCGGGTTCTGACTTGATCAGGTTGACGACTTTCTTCAGTGTGGCTTCTGTGCGATTGACAGAGGCCGCATCAGGCAGCTGAAGATCAACCACAAAAAAACCCTGATCTTCCTGAGGTACGAATCCGGTGGGTGTTGATGAGAACATCCAGCCAGTACCCGCCAATAGTATGACCAGTAAGCCTACACCGAGCACCGAACGTCGCACCAGTGCAGTAACCCAGTGCTTATAACCACCGGTTGCTTTTTTGATGGCGCCATCAACAGGCATCAACCATTTTATATGTCCCATTTTGCCTTTCTTGAGCAGTACAGCACACAGTGCAGGGCTTAGCGTTAAGGCATTCACTGATGAAATCAGTACAGCGACAGAAATCGCCACGGCAAACTGGGAGTAAAGTCCACCGGTAATACCCGGCATAAAACCAACGGGGACAAACACCGCAAGCAATACCAGTGTTGTGGCAATGATCGGCCCTGTCACTTCTTTCATGGCACGGACGGCGGCAGCTTTAGGCGCCATACCTTCTTTGTTGATCAGACGCTCAACGTTTTCAATAACAACAATGGCATCATCAACCACGACGCCAATGGCCAACACTAACCCAAATAAGGTAATCGTATTGATGGAGTACCCGAGTCCGCTCATCACGGCAAAGGTGCCGATCAGGGAAACGGGGATTGCAATGGTTGGAATGAGTGTTGCCCGCCAGTTTTGCAGGAACAGGAATACCACCAGAACAACCAGTAATACCGATTGTAGCAGGGTGAATATGACCTCATTGATGGACTCATTGATGAACTTGGTGGTGTCGAATGGAATGCCATAGCTCATCCCGGGCGGAAAGTTTCTGGCCAACTTATCCATGACCGTTCTGACGTCTTTGGCAATGTTGAGGGCATTGGCATCAGACTGTTGATACAATACCAGAAAGGCAGTGTCTTTATTATCGAGCTGGGCAATACCCGTATAATTGTCAGAGCCCATTTCAACACGGGCAACGTCTTTGAGGCGAACAATGGAACCATCAATTTTTGCGCGGATGATAATATTGGCAAACTGTTGTGGCTCTTGCAGGCGTCCCTGTGCCTTAATTGTGTATTCAAACTGCTGGTCAGGTTCATTAGGCCCTGCACCGAGTTTGCCCACAGCGACAATGGTATTTTGTTCCTGAATGGCGTTTGCGATGTCTGATGTAGTGATATCCAGCGCGGCCATACGGTGAGGGTTTAGCCAGATGCGCATGCTATAGGTTTTGTCACCCAGGACTTGCGCTTTTGCCACACCATTGATTCGACTGAGCGGTTCTGACAGGTTGTTAGAGGCATAGTTACTGAGATACACACCGTCCACATTCGGGTCGGTAGAGTTCAGGGTGACACCAAGCAACATATTGGGAGACTGTTTTCTCACCGTAATGCCAAGTCGGCGCACCGCTTCTGGCAAGGAGGGTTCAGCAATGGCTACCCTGTTTTGTACATTCACCTGCGCCATATTCGAATCAATGCCAGGCTGAAAGGTGACGGTGATGGATGCAGTGCCATCGCTGCCGGCTGAGGAACTGATGTAGAGCATATTCTCTACTCCGTTAATCTGCTCTTCAATGGGGCGAATGACTGCCTTCTCAACGGTTTCCGCATCAGCACCCGGGTAAATTGCCGAGATTGATACCTGCGCAGGCGCAATATCAGGGTACTGGGTCACCGGCAGAGTATATATGGCAAGAATACCCATCAGTGTGATGACAATCGATATAACAAAGGCAAACTTGGGTCGGTTAATAAAAAATTCACTGATCATGTCATGCCCCTTTACCACCAACACCCGTCACCGAAGGCTCTGCAATAGTGCCCGTTTCAGGGTTGATAGTCACAAGGGTGGGGGCAACGGGGACGTTTCTTTTCACTTTTTGCAAGCCATCGACAATAATTTTTTCTCCGGGTTCGAGGCCACTATTGACGGCCCACATAGGGCCAATGCGTTGTCCCATGGTGACTTGACGAATATCAACTCTATTCTTGTCATTGACTACCAGAACAAATCGTCCTGCCTGGTTCTCCTGGACAGCAAACTGAGGGATAACGGGCTTGCGTTCCTTCTTCGTAGACTGTGCAATCAGGGTAACGTAAAGACCCGGGTATAAAATACCTTCAGGGTTAGGGAATGATGCCCTGATAGTTAGCGTTCCTGTTGTTTCATCAACACTGGTATCAGCAAAGTTGAGGATGCCTGACTCATTGTAAGTGGCACCATTAGGTAAACGCAGAGTGAGCTTAAAGGCATGTGCTGGGTCTTGCTGCTTTGCCTCCATGCGGTAATCCAACAGTTGCTGTTCATTAACCTGAAAGTTGACATAGATCGGGTCAACGGTGGTCAGGGTTGCGAGTGGTTCACTGTTAGGGTTCACCAGATTGCCGACACTGTACCGGGCTTTACCAATTTTTCCGGCAAACGGTGCAGTAATTTTTGTATAGCTCAGATTCAGTTTTGCGGTTTCAACAGAGGCGCCTGCAGCGTCGACAGCCGCTGCTGCCTGATCTTTTTCACTGATTTTCGTGTCCAGATCAGCTTGACTGATATGACCATTTTTAAACAGATCTTCGCTGCGGTGAAGATCTTTTTGTGCTTTTACCAGTGCCGCTTCTTTGCTGGTGAGATCAGCCCGGGCTTTATTGAGGGAGACAAGATAAGGCCTTTGGTCAATTTCAAACAGTAGCTGATCTTTGTTAACCATCTCGCCTTCAATGAAATCACGCTTATCGAGGAAGCCTTCTACGCGGGCACGCAGGTCAACCTGTCTGGCTGCTTCTGTCCGGGCAACAAACGCCTGAGTATTGCTGACCTCCTGGTCAGTCACTTTCATAATGGACACACCTGGAGGCGGCATTTGTGGGTGTTTTCTCTCTTCACCACAACCTGCGAGCATCAGTGTTGATGTCAGAAAAATACACAACCTGCGAGCATCAGTGTTGATGTCAGAAAAATCGTTACGAACCAGTTCGTGGGTTTGAAACGTTTGATAATCGAGTTCATCCATATCTCCGTAGGAAGAAAGCAGACAGCTATCTGTAAATAATTGGACAAAGTGTGAAGCTAACACTTACGGGTGTCTAGTAAAAAACGGTCAGCAAGCTTATAAGTATCCCGTATTCTGCAAAAAGATTTAGATATAGTGCTGGATATAGTGCTGGATATAGTGCTGGATATAGTGCTGGATTATAGAGAATTAAGTACTCAAGTTACGCAGTGCTACCAAATAGCAGTGCTACCACATACAGTGTCCATCCCATTGGGTAAATTACTATCTATTGTGGTGGATGGGAGTGAAGTGCGTAACTTCAGTTAAGTATTTCTTAATGGTACGATAGTATATTCTTAATGTTGGTATAGTGGGTATCCATTCACTCCTGATACCGCTCTGATGAAACCCGATGGCTTTTTATCATAACCTGCCTTCCGGGTTTACACGAGGTTTACGAGGTGCGTGCACTCAGTAGAGACGATCCTGTTTACCATGAAAATATATGCAAACATCCTGTCTCAGGCCTGTTGAATGTGCCTGGTGCTGAGTATTGGCTTAAGTCCTGCTACTCTTAGGAGGGATGTTCTGGCTATCTTGACCTGTTGGCAATGGTGATACCCTATGTCCTGATAGCGTCAACTTGACATAGGGTAGTAATGCCTGCAACAGTCCATTTCATCGTTTAGTTGGGAAAGCGAAGATTGCGTCGACTTTCTGGCTGCCCGGCAATGGATCAGAACCCTGTGAATATGGGAGTTGTCGTCATATGACATCTTCATAATTTATTGTGTGCTTTTGGGTAATTATTTCTGGAATCAGGTAAACCAATGATGAGTGAAAATATCAGGCTGCTGTTGATTGATGATGATATTGAGTTGTGTGACTTACTGGTCGAGTTCCTTGGTACGGAAGGGTTTCATCTCAATGCAGTGCACGACGGTGAGTCGGGTGTTGATGCTGCGCTGTCAGGGGATTATGCATTAGTTCTACTGGATGTAACGCTCCCTAAGCTCAATGGTTTTGACGTGCTGAAAAAAATCAGGCAAGAATCGGATATCCCTGTATTGATGCTCACTGCCAGAGGTGATGATGTAGACCGAGTCATAGGTCTTGAGTTTGGCGCCGATGACTATTTGCCAAAACCGTATAACCATCGCGAACTGGTGGCACGTATCAAAGCTATTTTGCGCCGGGGGCGACCCTCACCCCAAGATACAGCTGCCAAATTTTTGCAGTTGGATGATATCACCCTGAACCTGTCTAACCGGGAAGCGGTCATTGATGATGAACCTCTGGAGCTGACCGCGACAGAGTTTCAGGTATTACGCTCACTGATTGAGAAAGCGGGAGAGTTGATTTCAAGGGATGATTTGACACAAATTGCTCTAAACCGTCGTCTGACACCTTATGACAGAGCTATCGATATGCATGTTAGTAATGTCCGTAAAAAAATTGGTACACGAAAAGATGGACAGCAAAGAATCAAAACCGTACGAGGTGCTGGCTACTTTTATATCCGTCCCTGAGGAATAAAAATGCCCCGTATTCGTAAACGCCTGGTCATCTGGCACTTGCAAAGCCTGTTCTGGAAAATTTTTCTCTGGTTCTGGCTAACCATGATTGCCATGCTGGCGGCATTGTTTGTGACGTTTGCTGCTACTATCGACCCGTCTGATTTTCTGTCTGAGCGACGGGCTCTGTTCAGGGAGCTGGAGCTGGCAGCGAGCAAAATGGAAAGCCTGACTCAATGGTCAGATGGCTTCTCTCTGCCGAGTTATCCGGGCAGCAATTATTACCTGTTTGACGAGGAAGGTAATGTTCTGGGCGATACGCTAATTTCTGAGGGTTTATTAACCGCTTACGAGACTACCCGGAACAATAAAATGCCGGCCATTGTCTTTAAAGGGGGGTTTTTAGTGGTTGGCCCCATTAAAGTTATGCTGAGACATGCGCCGTATCAGCTGTACCTGACTAAAGAAATGCCCCGCCTTGTCCATTGGCGAATTCGTTCCGTGCTGGACAGTGAATGGCAGCTGGTGTTGATGGCTCTCAGTGTGAGCTTCTTACTGTGTCTGATTTTGGCACGCTATCTGGTAGGGCCTATCAGACAATTACAAAGTGCTTCCCGTAAGCTGGCCTCGGGTGATTTAACGGCCAGGGTTGGGAGAAAGGTGACTCGAAGAAGTGATGAGCTTGGGGAGCTGGGGCTGGATTTTGATGAAATGGCCGAGCAGTTGGAGTCATTTCTCCGCAGTAAAGAGCGGTTGTTGAGAGATGTCTCCCATGAATTGCGCTCCCCTCTGACCCGACTACAGTTATCATTGGCGCTGGCTCGGCGAAAAACGCCTGATGCCAATTCTGAGCATGACCGGATTGAGCGTGAAATAGAACGACTTGATCAGCTGATTGGTCAAATTATTCGCTATTCACGCATGCAGCACGGTGTAGCTGACCAGGCCTGGGAAATGCTCAATTTGAGCAAACTGGTCAAACAGCTGGTTGATGATGGAGACTTTGAGGCTCAGGCTTCTAATAAAGCGGTTGTCTTGATGGATGAATCAGATATCAGTATTCGCGCGGTCCGGGACTTCATGTCCAGCGCGGTTGAAAACATCATTCGTAATGCCATTCGCTTCACACCCCAGGACACCAATATTGAGGTATCTTTGTCACGGATAAATA
This sequence comes from Endozoicomonadaceae bacterium, assembly GCA_965232215.1. Taxonomy (GTDB): domain Bacteria; phylum Pseudomonadota; class Gammaproteobacteria; order Pseudomonadales; family Endozoicomonadaceae; genus Endonucleibacter. The sequence goes on along the minus strand of CBDDPF010000013.1, from coordinate 979,719 downwards.
CGGAGGTTATTATTTGTGTTCGGGACTATGGACCGGGTGTGCCGGAAGAACTGCTTGAGCACTTGTTTGACCCCTTTTTCAGAGTGGATGAGACGCGTGGTAAGGAGAATAATGGCACCGGCCTTGGCATGGCTATTGCCCGGGGCGCTGTGGCATTTCATAAAGGTGCTATTGTTGCGAGTAATGCGCATCCGGGGCTACGGGTTGAAATACGTATCCCGGCTATGGGTGATTGATGACCAACGTAGCACAGTGCTGATAGAAACGGTGCTGGTGATGGTTCTTTTACTACAGGGATGTACGGAAAAAAAAACAACACACAACCTATGCCAGCATCAGCTGTAATCTCTGATTCATGACAGCTTTTTATCACCGCAAATTTTACCATTGAGTATTGTCCCCGCGTTGGTGACCAACTCCATGGGAAACACCCGCAGAGACTATTCGTGATGACGGACAACCCCTGGGGTCTTCCATGACGGGGGTTATTGATGTGGACTTTCCGGGAAGTACGGTGACAGAGCGCCTGCCCATCCAGCTGTCAGGTGTTGCTGATCTGATGTATAACCGTAAAGAGTACGCCTTTTCTTTGGAAATATTCAGTGGCGAGAAGCCCGTCTTGACAGGGATGTCGTCATGCTTAAAACGCTCATTATTATTGAGCAGCTAAAAAAAGCCAGTATAAAAGCACGGGTAGATATGGCTATTATATCACTCTCTTATTGTCTAACTCAGGTTTAAGGTAATAAGCAGGGTGTCTTCTGGTTTTTTTGGGGGGAACCCACTTTGCCGTGTGACTACCGGGTGCGGCTGGCCTGCATTATACCAGCACTTCGTAAATTACGGTTTTGATTAAAAAACCCAGTACACCCATACAAAGGGCACCAGCGAGAATAATTGTGCCCATTTTTCCGGCCTTTGATTTCTTGGCCAGATCATAAACGATAAACCCCATAAACAACACCAAAACCGAGATTAACAGTTGCATACTGATGTTTTCTATCGTTGCTATATCCATGATTTTATATTCCTGTTGTACTTCATGATTGGTGGGTGAAATATAAGCATCTGGCGTAGTGCTTACAAGTTTTCCAGCGGAGTCACAGTGAAAAACTCACGTTACGCAGCGCTATCACATAGGGAGTCTATTCCATTGGACAAGTGACTACCTGTTGTTGTCGATGGTAGTGAAGTGCCTCACTTCAGTGAAAAATTGTCTAACGTCATCTGCCTTTCACTACCTTTCACTACCTTTAAAGCTTTTTCTGCAAAGCTAAATGTTTAATGTTATCAGCCGATCTCTGTTTGGATATTCCATACTGAGGGTATTAGACCGTGACTCAAACAATAAAACAGATAGACAAGGATAAGCTGCTAAAAAGCAGTGGTTATGTGTACAGGGCAGCGAAGTCAGTGCTTGAGCAAGCGTATGAGGCGCTGGAGCAGCAGGAGGCTTTTTTTAATCGGGCAGGGGTGACGGGGGAGCAGATAAAAATGTTTTTGAGTCAGCAGCGTTTGCCTGATAAGGAAAAGGAGGCGCTGGATTTATGGAAGGCTGCGTTTACTAATAGTCAGCAACAGCTGGCAGGATTCGTCAAAAAAGAAATGCGGGAGGCCAGAAAAATGTTAAAAAACAGGCCCCGCAGTCGCCGATCAAGCGGTTTAAGGCGCTGTACAAAAATATTTTAGAAGAGGAAACAGAACGATGAGCTATGGTAACCTCGATATTCCTACAGGGAACATAACATTCGACCCTGCCCTTGATCCAAACAAAAGTATGATGGATTACTCCTCTGATGCCTATCTGCAGCGAGGCAGTGTATTGGATGAAAATGTACGGTATTTGGTAAAAGAAATTGAACAGTCAAATGCTTACCTTGAAGAAATCAATAAGTTAATGGCAGAAGCCAATCGTGTGATTTATGGCTCTGATAATTATGTGGCAACGACCTGGCAAACAGATTTTGCGCCAGCTACCCATCCAAAAACAGTCGTGTTGAGTAATGGCTATAACCTTTCTATTGATGGCAATAACCAATTCAGTTTAAAGGATAAAAATGGAAATACGTTAACATACCAGGCCGGAAGTCTACAGCGTATACCCGCAGGAGAAACAACATCTGTTGGGGATATCGGTGTTAGTGCAACAGGTAATACGACACTCGTTCTGGATGATTCAACCAAAATTACGCTGGTTTCCAACGGTAACAATAGTGTATCCAGCCTGGTCATTACGAGAGGGAATCAGGAGCTAACCATTAATGGTATTAATGGAACGCCTTCATCAGTCGGTCCAGTTTTAAATGGCAACGCTGACAGTAACCATAATGATGGGGATGTCTATTTGGAAAACAGTGGTGTTCATGAGTTATGGTTAGGTGTTGGCAATGAGAATAATTATGAAACGGGAAATGGCGTGCTAACGGCTGAGCAAAGAGCCTTTATCCGGGGACAGCTCAACATTGACAGCGATCTACCTCAACCCATGACAACGGAAGCCTGGACAGCACTGAAATCGGAATTAACGTTGGTTCGGGACAACTTGACAGGGAGTAATCAGTTACAGACAGTTTTGCTGCAAAGTGCCTTGACGACATACAATCAAAACTATGACGCTATGTCTAATATGCAGAACAAGATCTACTCATTATTAAAAGATATTATTGGCAAGGTATGAATGAAAAAAGAGGCCTGTCTGGTAGTAAAGTGGTAACTGTAGTCGTTCAGCCTCAATCTGCCACGACAAGCCTGAACTTGAAAGCCCGTAAAAGCCGGTGGACGGTATCCCACTTTGGTAGAACCTTTCTACTAAAGGCTTTTTGACATCCTCCTCCAGCTAAGTCGCTGGAGGATTCCCATTACTGAGGTGTTACTTTCTCACGAGTTCACACAGGTTCCTGCTTCATGGTTACGGCCACAAGGGACTTACATTAACTCCACAGGCTTTACTTTCCCTCTGCCCGAGGGTAGGACAAAAGGGATATTAACAGAATGTTAGACGAAATTCACCACCCGCCTAACTCGGCGGGAGTACTCTTTCGGAACTAGATAGAAACTTTCTCTGTTAAGACCTGTATCTGTGATTTTGCATGAATATCGGGTAGTGGGTTAGGTGTGTGGGTGTTGTAGTGCACTACTTCTGGAGATCTCAATATGACAGTTATGTCACACTCAGGTCATTTAGTATTTCTGGCAAAAACACTCTAGAATAAACCGATGAAAATACTTCTTTGGCTATTAGCAGGTGGGGCTGCTCTGCTTTACTGGCTCGACACAGTAAAGGCAAGAGAAAGGGCTGTATTGCTCAGCAAAAAAGCCTGCCAGGATCTACGCTACCAGTTCCTTGATGACTCCGTGATTCGCTACAAGACTCGGATAACGCGTGCTGGTTGCGGTCAGTTGTGTCTACAGCGCAGTTATCATTTTTATTTTACAACGGATGGCTCTCGTCGCTGGCAGGGGTTTGTGCAATTATCCGGAAGCCGCATACAGATGCTTGAACTGGACGACCTGTCTCCCCCTCCTGATAGCCAGAGTCACTCATTGATTCTTTCCGCTACCTATTCCTTCAAAGAGGATACCAATGCCGTACGCTCGCGAGTTAAAAAAAGGCCAGATTGTCAGCATTAATAATCAATATTACATTGCCTGTCAGATAGAAACCAAAAGCCCTTCCGCCAGGGGAGCACAAACGCTGTATAAAGTCCGCTTCAGGACCATACCAGGTGGCCAGAAGCTTGACCAGACACTCGCTGGTGATAATTTCCTCGACGATGTTCACCTGGCTAAACGCCCTGTCAGTTACCTTTATCGGGAGGGGGATGAGTGCACATTTATGGACACTGAAGATTATAACCAATACCTTGTGAATATCGGCACCATTGAGGAATCACTACGCTATATCAATGAGGGGCAAGAGGGCATTACAGCCTTGCTGGTGGAAGGGCAGTTATTAGCACTTGAACTCCCTTCTTCAGTTATCCTCAGTATTGTTGATACCAGCCCCCCAATAAAAGGCGCCTCTGCAGCCGCAAGAAACAAGCCTGCGTGTCTTTCCACGGGTCTGAAAGTGCAGGTACCAGAATACTTAAGCCCAGGTGAAAAAATCAAGATCAATACAGAAACAGGAAAATTCATGTTTCGAGTTTAATCACTTTCGTATACCTTAATAAGGCGGTGGCCAGGAAATAAAAGAGTTTCCTGGCTAATTAGAAGCCTGACGCCCGCACCCTGAGAACACATATAATTATTTAAAATAACAGATACTAAATATATATGCTTTAATTAATATATAAGCCATTTCTGGCATTTAATACTTTTATACGTACAGACATGCTGGTTAGAAGGAAACAAGCCAGATAAGCAGGGACTCACTATGGGCAGGATGCTAAACCTACACCGATCCACTCAAAGACTGTGTCAATATAGTCTTACCGGCCTTGTTTTATACATGACACCGCACTCGGCACAAGCATCAAATACAGATACTATTTTTACTACCGTATTTTCAAAGGACATCGCTTCTATTGAATGGAAAAAAAACAAGGCACCCATAACGCTAAAAAAAAAACGTCCTGATATTGACATTAATTTCAATCATTCATTATCTAAAGATAAGGTAGGTAGGTTCCTCTATAAAGCATTTGATGCCCCTGACAAATTTGTAGAAAAAGCGGCTGTAACAACCATATTCACAGGTCTGGAGTCCATGGGCTTTTCTGAGCCGGTTAAACAAAGCATTCATTTCATTAAAGAAAAAACCCACTTCGATTTTGGTAAGTGTGGCAAATTCCGCTTATCTGGTAAAATGAAAGCTGAGAGCTGTTTAACTGATACTTCCAGTATAGAATTCCAGTCAAATTATGACCTTAACTCTATGATGCTCAATTTTAAATGGGCTCTATAACCCACGTACGGGATAAAACCTTTATAAGCCAGAAATAACAGGAGTTGAGGGTATGAACTGATGTCCATGTCAGCTAATCTATTCAGCACTCCTTATGCCTGAATAGATAACCGTTGTTGTACGTTGCTGTACGTTGCTATACATAGAAGACATCAGTTCATTATCAAAGGAGCTTAAACCAGACTCTCAAGTTTTTGATGAACGAGTGCGCAATATTCAGGTAACTTGTACTTGAGTGATGCTGTTGGTGCCTGCCTTCCCAGATCCCTGCTAACCATATGTTTACTGAACTCTCTGATCGGGCGATGGTCTTCCAGATCTACTGCCCGATGATCAAACTCCACCTTTGGGTTCTCAAACTCAACAACTATATGGATTATATGGATAACACCCAACAAGGTATCTATCCTGAGCTTTTCAACCAGATAGCCAACCTTAAGCACAGGCTGTTTGTGTTCCTGATGGGCGGGTTGTTCCGGATGCAGGAGCGACAGGTGGTCACACAGCATGCTCAGATCTTTCGTCGCCTTGCTGAAAGGCTTTGTTGTACCAGCCTTCGTGAAGTTTCCTGTACTCGAAGAACACCCCGATCAACCTGAATTTCGCAGTTGAATTTCATAAATTGCTTCTTTACCTTGCCACAGTCAGGCTTTCTTCCTGGCTCTTAATGGGCGCGGGGGAGATGGCACGCATTGGATTTTCACGACTACAGGTGACAAGTAATCCAGTGTAAAACAGCTTCATTATGAAAGGGTATGATCTTCATGAAATGGTATTATCTTCTTGATAACGCCAAATGCTAAGAACGAATTCGTGAATTCCGCTATACTCATGATATCGTTTGACCTCGCTGCAAAACGGGCGATATTACACGTCAAGGTAAAGATGAGTCACAGCCTGAACGTCAGCGTTATTTATGCAAAAGGTGTAGCCGTAAATTCCATGACCTCCCCCCTCTTCATCTTTGCCGGTCACCACCAACCACTAAAAATTTAGGTGAGCTGTCTGTATCGGATGTCACTGAATATATCGAACAGCCAAATTGCACAAGAGCTTGATCCGAATAGTAGCGATGTTCAGAATATGACTCAACAACTCAGAGAGGCTACGGCAGTAAGCGGACTGTCGAGGTTCTCACTGGAAAGTGGGGTGTGATAGGGTGTACATAGTTGCAGGTCATAAAAGTCACTCGAAAGCCATGAAGAAAAGGGCGAAGAGGACGAAGAAATCGGTTGAGAGGTGCACTCGACCGAGGGACTTTGGAAAAAGAAAAGCCACCCATTTTTGCTATGATCCAGCGCAGTGGACCAGGTTGTCACTCCCATGCTTGTAAATGTGAAACAAGCCACAATAAAGCCGCTCATCACATCAACGATAGTGCCGGACACATTGGTGTACACCGGTGAGTACGTTATTGACAGTAAACTGAAAGAGTAGGGCTATGGTCATAAGTCTGTTAGTCACAGCAGTGGAGAGTATACTCGGGATAAAAACGACGATGGCTTCCACGAAGTTCATGTGAATACGATGGAGGGGTTTGGTCGCTGCTTCCCTCACCGAGGCCTGTCACAAGAGAAACTCCCACTGTATTCAGGTTTCTTTGAATGTTTGCATAATAGTAGAAAGCGTGGCAAAGCTGCCTTATCCGGTCTTTTGGAGGCGCTGTTTTGTAAGCTCCTCGAAGTCCATTAAGAGCCAATAGGTAGGTTTTTATGTTAAGCGATATATTATCCGATAAATCACAAATAGATCATTCATATAATGAAGTATTAGATATGGGCTTTGATACACATGGTGATAAGTGTAAGAACTGGGACTCATTGATATGCTTTAAATCAATAGTCTCTACCATACCAAGGAATGCTTCTATATTGGATGCTGGTGGTGAACTGTATTCAAAAATACTTCCCTGGCTAAGGGGTGTTGGATATAGTGACCTGACTGCAATCAATTTGACGTTTAGTCACTTAATAAAAAATGGTATCAAGTATATCTATGGAAACATAGAGTCCACTGAATTTTCTAATAACTCAATTGATGTAGTTACCTGTCTGTCAGTTTTAGAGCATGGTATTAATCAATATAAATTTTTTAATGAGATGTCTAGAATTATGAGGTCAGGTTCACCACTCTATATATCAGTTGATTATGAATATGATAAAATCAACTGTGATGGCATTATCGCATTTGATGTGCCAATGATGATCTTTTCAAAAGATGATATTAATCAAATGCTGGATATTTCCAGTAAATATGGATTTAAACATCCAAAAGTTAATCTACATAAAACCAATAAACCAGTCACCTGGAATGGAAAGTCATATGGTTTCTTCTACATTGAAATGTTGAAGGAATAATAGAGAAAGCTCTGTAAGCGATATCTTTCGTCAATTTCGTCAATTTCGTCAATTTCGTCAATTTCGTCAATTTCGTCAATAAGGATGCTGCCTTGCTCCACGTGTTTCAGGTGGCTGGTGAACGCCACCTGAGCGATACAACCTTCAAGGTAAAGCTGTGCAATGCCTGCGGTTACTTGCTCCACCAGGCGGTAGTGGGTCAAAGTAATGGGTCAAAACCGTTGCTTATGTATAAGCTTATGTATAATGTGTCGTATGACCTGTTATCAGAAAGTACTGTGCCCAAACTGTAAAATGGACAATGTCAATGGATCTGGAAAAATCAAATCTGGCATCTAACGATTTCTGTGTAAACCACCAGAATGTCACATAACCACATTCATGCTTGAGCATCAAAATAAGGGCTGGGAACCTGGTATTTCAAAAAAAATTATCCATATGGCTATCAATGGCATTGGTATTCGCGACACTACACGCATCCTGGATATCAGCAAAGGCACCGTGATGGATACACTTAAGAAGCAGAGTGTGATGAGGCTGAATGGGATGAACAGTGGTCGTATGGGGGGTAAAAAACAACAGTAGCGCTGGCTTATGCCTTTGGGCGCAGGAAGGATGAAGTTTTCAAGTGCTTAAAAAGCTTGCTTTAAAAGACAGGGAAAACTACCCAAACCCTTTTCATTTCATTAGAATTGCTGCTTATTTCAGGCAAACAATGACTCTCTTTAATGAATATTATTGTTAACAATCAACCAGTATCTCTTGACAAAGAAACCACGCTGGCAGGGGTTTTAAAGCACCTTAAGCAACCACGCAGCAGTATTGCTCTTGCTGTCAACCAACAGGTGATCGCCCGCACTCTATGGGATACTTATATCGTCAAAGAGAGTGATCACATCACTCTGATCACAGCAACGGCTGGTGGTTGATACGACAGCCTTTTCCCTTTTCATTGAAATAAACGCCTTGCCCTTTTCTTTCTGGATAACTATACCACTGGCATGTTGACTATATCTGACCACACGTTCCACTCCCGACTATTTGTAGGTACCGGTAAATTTTGCGACAGTGACACTATGATGAATGCGATCAAATGCACTGAAAGTGAGCTTGTGACCATGGCACTCAAACGTGTTGATTTAAACGCTGAAGAAGATGATATTATCACCCCGCTACTGGCAGAATCTATCAAATTACTGCCCAATACCTCTGGAGCACGCACAGCTGATGAAGCTGTTTATGCGGCTCAGTTGGCCAGAGAAGCTTTAGGTACTTCCTGGCTCAAGCTGGAAGTACACCCTGACCCAAAATACCTTTTGCCTGACCCTATTGAAACCCTGAAAGCTTGTGAGAGACTCGTTAAGGCAGGCTTCACTGTCCTGCCTTATGTGCATGCTGACCCTGTTGTCTGCAAACGTCTTGAAGAAGCAGGCGCTGCTGTCGTTATGCCACTGGGCGCGCCGATTGGGAGTAATCTAGGCTTGAAAACCAGAGAATTCCTGCAAATCATCATTGAGCAAAGCCAGGTTCCTGTTGTTGTTGATGCCGGGATTGGCAGCCCTTCTGATGCAGCACAAGCCATGGAAATAGGTGCTGATGCAGTGCTTGTGAATACGGCGATTGCTGTTGCGGGTAACCCTGTACAAATGGCCAGCGCCTTTAAGGAGGCGGTAACTGCCGGTCGCAGAGCCTACGAAGCAGGCTTGGGAGCACCCGTTCTGGCTGCTGATACCAGCAGCCCCATGACGACTTTTTTGGATACGCTCTGATGTCATTTTTAAAGACTTTTAACCAGCTCGACTGGGGTGACATTAAACTACGCATTGCCGGAAAAACACCAGGGGATGTCCGACAGGCGCTGGCCAATCAACGGCTGACCCATGAACAATTTCTGGCGTTGATTTCACCTGCTGCCGAACCTTATCTTAAGGCTATGGTACAGAAAAGCATAAAGCTGACCCGGCAGCGCTTTGGTAATACGATACAGCTCTTTGTGCCCCTTTACCTATCGAATAAATGCACGAATATTTGCACCTATTGTGGCTTTAGTCTCGGGAATAAAATTCGACGCAAAACCCTGACTATGGAAGAGCTGGATCAGGAAGTCACAGCCATTAAGACGTTAGGCTTTGACCATATTCTGTTGGTCACTGGTGAAGCTAAAGGTACAGTGGGTTCCCCCTATTTCAGGGAAGTGATCAAACGCTTACGTCCGCATTTCTCACACATCAGCATTGAAGTTCAGCCACTTGACCAGAGTGAGTATGAACTGCTGATGGTGGAGGGTCTTGATGCTGTCCTTGTCTATCAGGAAACCTATCATCGCCAGGCTTACGCCAACTACCACCTGAAAGGCTCTAAAACAAACTTTGATTACCGCCTGGATACCGCTGATCGTTTGGGGAAAGCGGGTATTGATAAAATAGGGATTGGCGCATTGATAGGTCTTGAAGACTGGCGTACCGATGCAGCTTTTGTTGCAGCTCATCTGGATTACCTGGAAAAAACCTACTGGCGCACCCGTTATTCACTGTCTTTCCCGCGTCTGCGGCCTTGTGAAGGTGAACGTCAGCCCGCCTCTGTTATTTCTGACAGGCAGCTGGTTCAGTTAATCTGTGCATACCGCCTGTTTAATCCTGAAGTAGATTTGTCTCTGTCAACACGGGAGTCTGCCTGTTTCAGGGATAATGTGCTTCCTTTGGGGATCACTACCATAAGCGCTTACTCCAGCACGCAGCCCGGTGGTTATGCCAATAGAGAAAGCACCGCCCTTGAGCAATTTGCCATCGATGATGGAAGACACCCCTCTGACATTGCCAAAGCAATACAGGCGAAGGGGTTGACGCCTGTCTGGAAAGATTGGAGTCCGTGCTACAGTCATTGACTCTGATTCTCTGAAGCCAGCGCCTATCCGGTGCAACTAAGTGCTGGTAACCTTTCCGTCGTCATTCTCAAAGAGGCGGGAATCTGCCATAAAGTGGATACTGGCCCCGGCGGCGATGGCGATGGCGATGGCGATGGCGATGGAAGAAGCGAAAGGGGTATGATCCGACTTCCCCATAAAAAATAAAAATGCGAAGTTTTGCCCCATAGTGTCACTCATAGAAACTATGGAGTGGTAGCAGACTGACAACAGTTTTTTTGTGATATTGACGACTTCTGCTGAATATGGCTGATGTGAAGAGAGTGCCGTAAAACTGGCTGTCAGAAGCAGCCAGTGAGATGGAAACGTTACCGCTTTTCTATGGGTCGAAAAACACACCAGCCACCCTCATCTTTCACGGCTTTTTGACAGGCAGTATAGGTACTGTAGCTCCCTTTTGTGACACCGTACTTCAACTGGCCAACGTATTCTGTAGCCCATGCCGCAACGGGCACCAGTGCAACAGCCAGTGTCATACTCGATAGTAACGCCTTTGTTTTCATAATAATATCCCTATTCCAGCAATGAATAATCACATCAATTTGTGAAATATTGTTCCTTTTCTGCCAGCAGCAACATTAATGCCTCTGTAATGCCTCTGTCTCTTACATCATCGGACACTTCCACTGATATAATCAAGTAGCTGTTAAACTTGTGATTTGGAATATCATTCTCCGGTGGCAAAGATTGCCAGTCATTCAACCTGAATTGGGCAGTTGAAATCACCACATCCGCTGAAAGCCTTACGCAAGTTGACTGATAACTATTGACTACAGTCACCTGAAAGGGGTGATATAAAAAGGCAAAGGCAATACTGCTGCAAGGTAAAGAAGCAATTGATGAAATTCAACTGCGCAATTCAGGTTCAATCAAGCAAAGACAGCTTTTTGGTTTTGAAGAGATTTGTCCAGAAGGCGATATCTGTTTTCGTCAACCAGATACCGGCCAGTAAAGGCATTAGCATAATCATGGACTGCAGTGAAATTGGCTGGTGGGTGAGGCAGGCTGACAGGACTAATGCTACTACGGGGAACAATAAAAAGCACAGGGAAGCGGTGAAGGGAGCGGCAATCTCATTGAGCTTAAAATAGGCTGCTATGCCACCGACACTGGCAATGACTCCCAGATAAGCTACAGATAACAGAGACTCAACGGTAAAGGCGCTCCAGTTGGGATGTTCAATCAGGCCTGAGCTTCCAAGCAGCAATATAGCTGCCATAAGGCAGGGCAATGCGTTGTAGGTGAAAACGGGAATATTGCGACAGTGTTTTTGTAGCATCACGTACATCAGCGAATGCATAGCCACAGCGCCACCGAGAGCACAAGTGCCCAGAAGGTAGTTTTCACCACCGATCTGCATTTCTTTCATTAGAATCAGGCAAAGGCTGACAACAGCCGTTAGCAGCCCAGCCATTTGATGTTTGGCCAGGCGTAAACCAAGAAATGCTGTAGAGGCCAGCATGACAGCAATGGGCATATTAGCAAAGATGATAGCGGCAATACCGGAAGAGATATATTGTTCACCGAAAATCATCAGCGTAAAAGGTATCGCAAAATAGCAGACAGCCACCAGAAGCATCCATTTCAGCTTCCCTTTCGGGAAGAGCAAGGGCTGCTCAAACGCTCTGGCCAATAGAATCAAAATGGGCGAAGCAATTAAAAAACGCAGCCCTGTGGCAAGGACAGGAGGAATTGAGGCAACAGCCAGCGCCATTGCCATCCAGGTAGTGCCCCAGATAATGCACACAGAGAAAGAAAGAAAAAGGCTTTTGTGGCTCATTACCATTACCTCGACGAACACACATAAATGGGCACAAACAGCTGATAATAACTATAAGACAAGCGTGATAGAAAAGTATTGCTATTTTTTTTTCTTTTGGTTTCAATAGGGAAAAAAATTCTACTTTTTTATTTTTAAGTGGCTTTTATGCATAAATTAAACCCTGTAGATAGAAAATTATTACACCTTCTACAAAAGGATGGGGCGCTATCTTTAGCCGAACTCGCAGATCAGGTGAATCTCACTACTACGCCGTGCTGGAAAAGGTTAAAGCGCCTTGAGGACAAAGGTATTCTCAAGCAGCGTGTGGCTCTGCTTGATGGGACGAAACTGGGCTTGTCTTTTACTGCCTTTGTTCAGGTGAAAACCAGTAACCACTCTGAAAACTGGTATAACACGTTTGTAAACACCGTGTCAGGCTTTGGGGAAGTGATGGAATTCTATCGTATGGCAGGAGAGTTTGATTATATGATGAAGGTCGTCGTAGAAGACATGGCTGCCTTCGATTTGTTTTATAAAAAGCTGGTAAACAGCGTCAAAGAGCTGACCAATGTGACGTCAACGTTTGCCATGGAGCCGTTGAAATATACGACAGCACTGCCAGTATAGGATGATCTTCAGGTTTCAATACTGCGGACAGTTTTAGAGAGTCTGGTATCTGATGCGGCAAGGCCTGCAACTCAAGGGGCGATGTTATGGTCACCCAGGGATAAGCGTGAGTGACCATAACATAATGATATATGCTCAACCTCCTGGCAGCCGCGAGTTTTAAGTTTATAAAACTGTCCGAAGTATTGAAGTTTGATAACAAGAATAAATCTGGCCTCTTGTCATCCGGCCTCGTGACCGTTCGACAGTATATGACAGGCACTGGATAACAGGTACTGGTTTCTACGACGATGCCTTGAAAGAAGCGTTGAAGTCTTTATGGATCACTGGGGAACGTTGACGGTGTGCAGTTGGGAACCGCTGCACTAACAGTCGGTTGTGAGCTTTGCGAAACAGTTGTCACTTCGGAGCCAGATGTTTTGACAGAGCATACAACAGCCTTCTCCCCAGTGTCAGACTGTAGCTTAGATACCGACCTGACAAAGTTGGAGTCTTTGAACGTATGGGTTATGGACACTTATGATGGATTCAGTAGCCAGGGCGCTATTGTTGCATGAAAGTGTCCGTAGTATTCTCTTCAACAAAGTTCCGTCGTGGCAAAAGAGCTGCACCCAAAGACATTCAAGCCTGCAAAAGCAGACGAAGAAAAAAACGAGACCTATAAAGCCAGAATCGAATCATTGAGGGAGAAAACCACCCAATCGTAATTATTGGTGAAAGTGGTTTTGCTCTTGAGCCTTCGAGAGACTAAAGATACGTCACAAGAGGATAGCGCTGCACCGGTATGAAAATGGTCGGCTAAAGTGCGAGTCTAAACGACACTTTCAAGCTGATGGAGGTACTCTAATACGTGCTTTCCCTAGTTACATATTGGTATTTATCATCTATCATTGCGCAACCCGCCAGACATTCTTAAAAGAGTAAAAACAGATCCTTAATATTGGAGCTATTGATACATATTCGGGGCGGGATAAAGCGCAGAAACCTCTGCCACACTTAGCGCCCAAAAGCCGTCTTGCGCTGACAGGCAGTGGGCTTACGACGCCGACTCCAGCTTGGTCATGGAGAATAACGGCTCTTGTTTTAAAACGCTATACAGCAACTTTCCCATTGTGGAGTCATTATGCAGCAACAGGCTATCAAGCAAGAACCCACTGTCTTTATTATTGATGATGATGAAGCTGTGCGTGATTCACTAAAAATGCTGATGGATTCTGTCGGACAGGCCGTTGAAGCATTTTCTGCCCCTGCTGATTTTCTAAAGAGCTATGATGAAAATCGCCCGGGCTGTATCGTTCTTGATATTCGCATGCCCGGCATGAGTGGTCTGGAACTACAAAGTAAATTGATTGAAATTCACTGCATTCTGCCTATTATCTTCATCACGGGTCATGGAGATGTACCAATGGCCGTTCAGGCTATTAAAGATGGTGCCATGAACTTTATTCAGAAACCATTCCGTGACCAGGAGCTGCTTGACCTGATCAACGATGGTCTCAAGCTGGATCTGCAGCAGCGTCGTGAACTGCTTGAGCACAAGGAAATCCTGCGTCGCTTATCCACGTTGACAGAGCGAGAGCGCGAAGTGCTCCATCACGTTGTGGAAGGCAAGGCAAATAAGGTCATTGCTGCTGATATAAACCTTAGTCAGCGTACCGTAGAAATTCACCGCTCTCGCGTGATGGAAAAGATGGGTACTAAATCATTAGCCCATCTGGTTCGTCAGGTAATGCAGGTAAAAGAGCACCTTGAAGGTGAATTTAACTTTAAGGTATGAATGCCCATACTATTTATCCTGTAGTTATTCCCTTAAAAGTCAGGGTTTTTACCTGATTTTTGGGGGAGCAACACCTGCCGGGTTCTGCATTCAATTGTCCGTGCCGCAGTTTACCCTATCTAATAAAGTACATTTAGGTACTCCCCGAACAACGTCTAGTACAACCCTCCATTCAGCTATTTACAGGCAGCTTCTAAACTCGACAACATTGGGATTGATTAAGAGAATCAAGCACCACAAAAAATGATTGTCGTACGCTGTGAAAACCAGTGTCAGATATGGCTGTAACTTACTTTATTTTCAGCTAAAAACTGATGATCTTTTACATCGACATGAATCGCTTAATATATGGCAAGGCTGCTTATATGAATCTGGCACTAACAGCAACAGTGTATCTGCTTGAGCAAGATACAGACATCACGGAGACTATTCGTAGTCTTTGTGACGAAAAATCATTGATGTTGGAGTGCTTTCAGACAAGCAGTGCGCTAATCGACGCTGTACACAAAAGGTCGCCTGCCTGCGTTATTGTTGCTAACGACAAGCCCTGCGGCCAGGCACTCGGGCTATTATCCTCCCTCAATGATAAAGAAAGCATTATTCCCGTCATCATTCTGGGAGACCATAGCGACATTGCCAGTGCGGTTGCCGCGATAAAGGCAGGGGCTATTGATTATATTGAAAAACCCGTGATTTACGGGCGCCTTGCAGAACATTTTAATCAGTTCATCAAGCAGCCTCTATCAATGAGTATCTTATAATTCTTTCAATTTGGCTAAACGCTGAGCAGCAACCTGATCTCTGCCACATAATGCTCAACTTTATCGAGCAAATTCTGAGCCTCAGGACTTTGGTGATGGGTTCTTGATGCCAGCAGCTCCTGTTCGAACGCCTGAAATCCAAATCTCCGCCCGCTCTGCTGTGTCAGACGATGAATACAAAACTGTCGCCATGCCTCTTTCTCCTGTTCATCAAGAACGTCTGGATAATTCCTGGCCTTGTAGCGAAACAGCATTTCTTCCAGACGCCGATCCTTGAATATCAGCTTCAGCTGACTCAGTTTCTCGGGCGTGGTGCTGACCACCTGATCCATGGCACGCCGGTCAGCTGGAGAGAAGAAACCGCCAGAATAAAGCATCATATCCGGATCATCACTGACCTTTGTGGGAGGACTGGAAAACACCTCCTGCACTTTTTGCGATAAACCCTTTTGACGCAATAATAATGCCCAGTGTCTATGACAAACGTCCAGATTCAGCTGCAACCGTTGACAGTCCGCAGGCCTTAAAACGCCAAGGGGGGCAATGACGGGGCATTTATTTCGATGGATCACTTTCAATGGAATCCGGGCACTGTTGCCGGGAAGCTGATCAGTGGCGGTAAATACGCGTTCCCGGATTTGTTCTATTGATAATGTTATCAAAGGCTCCGGGTCCACGGTCAGGTCATAGACAATCACACCATTTTTATTGATCGCCTGTTCAGCCAATGGCATTACAATGGAAAGGTTTTGCTTTTCGGCCCCAAACATACCTGAAACATGCACTACAGGCTTTTGCTCTGTTAGATTCAGCAAATCTGTAACCTGATCCTTGCCTCGTTGCTTAAAAACGAAATCATAAACCTTTGGCTGACGGCTTTTTATCAGCCTGGCCAGCGCAATGGTTGCCCTGACATCCGATAACGCATCATGGGCATTGCCATGATCAATATTGTTGGCACGAGCAAGGTCTTCCAGTTTAAAGCTTTTATGATTGTTGTCATGCAAGGGCCAATTGATCCCTTCAGGCCTCAATGCAGCAGTCAATCTGACCAAATCAATAAGATCCCAGCGGCTATTATCATGTTTCCATTCTCTGGCATAGGGATCGTAAAAGTTACGGTATAAACTGTGGCGCGTGACTTCGTCATCAAAACGCAGAGAGTTATACCCCACAGCACAGGTTTCCGGCGTTATCAGTTCCTGATGAATTCTTCCAATGAACTCTGCTTCTACCAGACCTTTCTTATTCACTTCTGCCGGGTCCAGTCCTGTAACCAGACACGCCTCAGGGTGCGGCAGATGATCCTTTGGCAGCTGACAATAAATATTTAGAGGTTCACCGATTTCATTAAACTGCTCATCGGTTCTGATACCTGCAAATTGAGACGGCCAGTCCATCGCTGGATCTGTTCCCACTGTCTCATAATCAAACCAGTAAAAACTTTTCATATTATTACCTTGCACTATTGTTCATTAAAACAACATAAATTACTGATAATTCAGGAATTAGCACCAAAAAACTTTTCATTTTAGTACATTAGTTTACTTATTTTTTTATGCTCAATCACCGTATAATGCGTACATCAATGCGTATATAATTTTACTAATGCCAATTTTTTACCATTATGTACGTGGCTGATAAAAAATATGTACACAACAATAATGAAGCCACTGCTATGCCTCTATCTAGTTCCGAAAGAGTACTCCCGCCGAGCTAGGCGGGAGGTGAATTTCGTTCAGCCCGTTAGGGCTGATCTTGATTCTCAATATACTCCTTAATTACATCCAGTGGCGCACCTCCGCAACTGCCAGCAAAGTACGATCTTGACCACAAAACCGGCTTTCGATACGCACCGGCAATATCACAAAACTCTTGTCTTAACCGTCTGGATGAAACAGCTTTCAAGCTGTTTATCAGTTTCGCAATGGCTGGCGTGTTTGGTGAGTACTCGACCAATAGGTGAACATGGTCGGCCTCTCCATTACAGTCTGTTAGCTCTGCCTCAAAGTTTCTGCATATCTCAGAAAATATTTCTTTCAATCTGGTTAGATGTAATTCGCCTAGCACCTTTTTTCTGTACTTTTTTTCTGTACTTTGTCACAAAAACAATGTGGCAGTGCAAAGTATAAGCACTGTGTCGACCTTTCTTAATTTCTTGCATACTAATACTTGATGTTACGCCTTAAATCATTTAATTTAAACACAAAATACTAGCACACTGATTGTATAAATGAAGATTCTCAAGGCATATAAATTCAGACTGGAGGTGACGCCAGAGCAGCATGTAAGGCTCATGCAGCTTTGTGGTACAGCTCGCTTTGTCTGGAATAAAGCGTTGAGTATCTGCAATGAAAAGTGGGAATCCGGTGAAAAAATCCCGTCCTCATACACAATGGCTAAATGGTTGCCAATCTGGAAGAAAGAGGAAGAAACCAGTTTTCTAACTCAAGGTAACGCTGTTGCCTTGCAACAAAAGCTAATGGATTTGGGTGGTGCATGGAAAAAACACTTTGATGATCTGGCAAAACTAAAGTCTGGAAAGATCAAAGAGGTTAAGTTCGACAAACCGTGTTTTAAGCAGCGCAACAAAGATCACCATAACTCAATTCGTATCATGCAGTTCTCCAAGTACTGCAAGGTCGAAAATCGCAGGGTAAAACTGCCAGGTAAGTTGGGATGGGTAAAGTTCCGCAAATCTCGCAATATTGATGGTGAAATAAAGAATTGCACCATTACCCGCAAATCAGACCATTGGTTTATCAGTTGCCAAACCGAACAAGAGTTACCCGTGCTGGTTCACCCTTCTGAAAAAGCGGTTGGTCTGGATATGGGTATTGCCAGGTTTGTCACGCTTTCCAGTGGTGAGCAGTACAAGCCTCTTAATGCTTTCAGGAAACATGAGGACCAGCTTGCCGGGGAGCAAAGAAAGCTTTCTCGCAAAGTAAAATTCTCTGAAAACTGGAAGGAACAAAAACGGCGTATTAACCGTATTCACAGAAAAATAGCTAGTTGTCGGGCTGATTACCTTCACAAAACCTCAACCGAAATCAGCAAAAATCACGCAATGATAGTGATTGAGAATCTGAAGGTATCCAATATGTCCAAGTCTGCAAAAGGCACTGTTGAGAAGTACGGTAAAAACGTGAAAGCCAAGTCTGGACTTAACAAGTCCATTCTCGATCAGGGATGGCATGAATTCAGAAGGCAGCTTGAGTACAAGCAAGAGTGGCTGGGCGGTGAAGTGGTTGCTGTCAATCCTGTATACACCAGCCAAACTTGTAGTGCTTGCGGCCATACTGAGAAAGCAAACAGAAAGACTCAAGCAAAGTTCGAGTGTGTAGCTTGTGGTCATTCTGAGAATGCGGATATTCAGGCCGCAAAAAATATACTAGCGTTGGGACACAGCGTTTTAGCCTGTGGAGAGGGTTCGTTAGAGTCTTTGAAGAAGCAGGAACTTCAGCAAAATCGCGAGAAAGTAGCTGCCTGGTAACAGGAATCCTCCAGCGACCTAGCTGGAGGAGGATGTCAACAGATACAAAGCTAAGAAACATTGAGGGCAAACCTTATTCGGGGAAACCAGAGCTAGCCGACCGGGACGAAAGGAACCCAGAGCAAATAAGCGCCGACTAAAGCCTGTTTGCAGGCTTAAACACACCAGGAAACAGGCTCGCAGGCTAAGGCAATACCAAAAATGAGAGCTTAAGTTAGCGCCATTGGGGTATAAGACAGTCTCTCAGAGCACTTCAGTGGATGTTACCTGCCTGATGACGTTGTGATCGTTGCGACACCCGTTTCCCGATTGATATGGATAGGATAAGCCGCTTTTGGATGTCGGAGTAGAATGTCAGTACTACCCTGACGTGCCAGTGCCTGGAACGAAACAGGAACAGTACCCGGCAACTCATGAACCTGCCTCATTCGATGCTCTTCGGCAATCACGCTATTGTAAAGGGGTACAACAGCTTTGATCGTCCCGGGAAGACTGGTTTGCCTGAGGATATTGGCAAACACCGCGGGCCCGTAAGTTTCCGAGGGGAAAGGCTGCTTTTGCAGTTGCTTAACACGGTGACTCACCCAAAGGGCCTGATTATGGCTGTCAAGCTGCTTGAATCCTGCAACGAGGGCGCTACCTTCTGTCGGTGTGTACAGGCGAAGCATAGCACCAAGGGCTGCCAGGGCAAGACGCTCATTCTCTGACAGAGGATGTTCCCCGAGTCCCAGCCACTGCGCCCGTTGTTTTAAATAAAGCAGCATGGGGTTTTGTGTGTCCCCAGCAAACATAGTTACAAACAGCCTGTGAAGGTCATTGATGGCTTCAAAAGCGTGTTGATTAAGGTACAAAGAACCCGGGCCGGAAAGGTGCCCATGGAAACCGGCAATATTAACAACCCAATAACCATACCACAGGTCAATATCGCCCCTGCTTAACTGTCCGCTGTGGATATTGTCCTCCAGGTAACTGTACATGGAGAGAGAACCCTCGTTGTACAGCATATGTCGAAGATGACTGTTGGGCATAAACACAACCTTAAACAGCGCTTTTGCCTCGGGATGCTGGCTGATGAGCTGATGGGCCAGGGGATAAATATCTCCGGCATAGGGTGCTGTTGCAGATAAAAATTGTGTACTATCGGGTGGTACAACGTTGCCCAGATAACGTCCGGCGCGTCTGACGGCTTCAGGGGACAGGGATACACCGCTGATAATACTGGCTGCTGCCAGGACGTCATACTGTACCTTGCTCATCCCCTGAATGAGACGTGATAATGTCTCAAAGCCGGATTGACTTAAGATGGCATGATGCCCGGCCAGAACCTGAGGCTCAACGAAAGCCCGGTAACCAGCAGGAGTGCCATCCCGAAGCTGTTGAAGGTTATACAGCCGGGATAAGGCTCGCGGGACTTCAGGATGAAGGTCCGTTCTGCCTGTTGCCTCCGGTGTATAAAATTGACTCTCTTCCACCCATGCCAGCTGCTCAAGCTGCTCGTCAGTGAGCACCAGTTGTTGGCCATAGTGTTGATGAACAAAGGCTTTAATACGCTCAGTAGCTGCTGATGCAGGTGGAGGGACCCGTTGCGAACGGGGCTGACAAGCCGAAAGAAGGCAAAGCATTAACAGTAAAAAAAGCGGTTGGTATATTATTTTCATCGCTACGCAGACAGGTGCTTTTAGTTAGGTGTTTGCCAGTCTAGTAGAGAATCTGAAGCCGCGCTGCTTTTGTTTAACCGCCCAAAGGTTTGCTCCCTGTAAGGCCAGTCTGGTTCTACCTGGGGTGTTTGGGATCAGAGGCATCCAGCGGCGTCGAAAGTATGTCCAAATGTCATCATCCCTGGAGTATGTCACTTGAACAAAAACCGGGCGCAATCGGTTTTCCAGTTGTTGGCCTTACCCCTGACCGGTTTGAGCTGATCAAGCATGGCGTTGATACGGCTGGCCAGCTCATCAAACTCATCATTGCTGTCAGTAACAGGAATACGGGCGCTGAGTGCGCCTTCTCTGACTTCACCGGTAATCCGGTTAATCCCTTGTAAACGTTTCAGTAAACGGTGAGAAAAAAGTAACCGGTTAATGAGCCAGCACCAAGGGCCAACAACATAGCCGCATATAATGCCCACTCCACCAGGTTGGAAAACCAGTGAAAATCAGCTGCATTATCTATGTTCATTGATGGCAGCTAATGTACTACACGCATGTTAAATGCATGGTGATGGAAATATTAACGATTATTCATGTTCCGCATTTTTTAATACCCTTGCCTGTGTGCAGCTTTTTGATTGAGTTCACCTTTTTTATGGAGTGCTCCTGACACTGTTTCAGCTGCTTTTCATAAGCCCTGGCCTGTGCTGCCACACCGCGTGCATAATGTAAAATTGCCTTTTTCTTCCTGTGCGTTCGTTTATTATAACCACGGTGCCCTTCATGGTAAGCCAGGTAGAGGTTGTAACTATCATTTTTACGGATGCGACACTGACGAGTACTTCGGTCATTGTACCAGCCGATAAAATGAACACAATCTTCAAAATTATCCCGACGAGCACCACGCTTGCCAATATGCCGACAATAATCGCTCCAGGTACCATCCAGTGCCTGAGCAAAACCATAGGCCGATGATCGGTATTTTTTCTGTTTAAAACCTTTGGAGGTGCACAACGGCCTGGCATTGTACTTAAATCCCGACTCTTTCTGAATAATAGCCAGAAGAATGTGTGGTGAGGTATCCCAGCGTTTAGCCGCAGTCTGTGCCAATCGGTACCATTGCGGTTTTCTTTTAATCAGTACACAAATATCGTGCGTATTTTTTTGTGGCAGATTTTTTATTTCAGGTGACTGTGTGCCGCACCCCGCCAGCAAACCTACGCATAATAGAAGCCCGATACACTGAAAAAAAAACATAAGGCCATGCCACAATAACTATTCCCTGCCAGAAACGTAGCGTGAACTGGCTTATTTTTCCTGAAGAGACTGTATAAAATTTGTTACGCAGCAGCTGTTACAGGGCGAACGCATGAATGTTTTCTGAGCAGTTTTTCGTAAAAATACGCTTGCCAGGCCCTCCCTGAATCTGGCATTTTTTACCCTTTTTATAATGGGAAGACCGACGTTTAGAGAAAGGTAGAGGTAGCGTAAAAAAGTGTCCGGAAAACTCTTGCCATATCATAAAGAAAAAACGGAAGAATTGTAGCTGGAATGAAATGAGCAATAGCTTTGTTATATTCTCAGGATAATCAAATAATGTTCATGTGTTTACCTCGGGACCTGTTACAAAACGGCGTGAACGGCGATAAGGAAAAACATTCATCATTTTCCCTTTCCGAATTTCATCCTGCACGCCCTGCCAGTAACGTGCTGTGAATAAATCACCGTGCAACTGGCTGAATTGTTGTCGAACACGCACATCAGAAAATAAAAAGACCGGGAACTCTTCCGGGAAAATATCGTTTTCACCCACTGAATACCAAGGCTCAGCGGCCAGCTCCTGTTCCGGGTAAAGAGGCTCAGGAATTTCCCTGAAGCGACACTCTGTCAGATAATTGATTTCATCGTAATCATAAAACACCACCCGGCCATGACGGGTGACACCAAAGTTTTTCAGTAGCATATCGCCGGGAAAAATATTGGCTGCTGCCAGTTGTTTGATAGCATTGCCGTATTCGTCCAGAACATCATGCAATTCCAGTTCTGAAGCCGAAGAAATATACAGGTTTAATGGTACCATTCGCCGCTCACAATATAAGTGACGAATCAACACTCTGTCATTACTCACCTCAACGGCAGAAGGAGCCACAGACAACAGTTCCTTCAGCAAATCATTTGAAAAACGTTCACGTGGCAATACCAGATTGGAAAATTCCTGCGTATCAGCCATGCGCCCGACACGATCATGGGTTTTTACCAGTTGGTAGCGGTCTTTCACTCGCGCCCTGGTGATATCCTTTGACGGAGCAAAACGGTCTTTAATGATTTTAAAAACATAATCGAGGGACGGTAAGGTAAACACAGCCATAACCATGCCGCGTACCCCAGGTGCTACTTCAAATTTGTCGGAAGAATACGCCATGTGCTCCAGAAAATCCCGGTGAAACACCGTTTTTCCATGTTTATAAAAACCAATGGAGCTGTACATTTCCCAACGGGGTTTGTCTGGCAGTAACGTATGAAGAAATTCAATACATTCTGACGGATTACGGGCATCCACCATAAAATAGGCACGGGTAAAACTGAACAGAATACTGACATCATCGTTATCATACAGAATCGTATCGACGTATAAGCTACCCTTTTCATTATTTAATACTGGCAGCACAAATGGTTGAATACGCTCTTTTGAGATAATCCGCCCTACCAGGTATGCACCTTTATTCCGGTAGAATACCCACTTGAGAACATCAATCCTCATATACGTTTCAGATAACACCTCTGACTGAATATCCCTCAGTGTCACAATGATATTGCGTACATCCCGCCGTTGGTTAGCCCAGGGAAGCTCAAAGGCAAAATCATCCATCATCTTCCCTACCAGGGCAACAGGCTTACCATCAAATTGATACGAACGGTAGATGCCTCTTGGACTATGAACGGAAAAGCCTTCGAACTCTGAGTTAATAAAACATTCGTTATTACACGTCAGTTCATGATGGAAGAGTTTGCGATAAACAGAGTTATAAAACGTTTCTGCCAGTTCAGGATCTGTCCGGTAGGAGATCAAGTCAATATACACCTGCCTGGCTTCGGCCCAATGCTCACGCTCCCGAAAACTTCCGCCAGTACGGGCATCCAGAAGCATCATTACATGGCTGATAGCCTGACTGTACAGATTAATTCTCTCAGATGCTGCCTCCTGCGCACCACTCCAGTCAGCATTCAAAAAGCGGTCTCTCGCCCCAAGGGTAATATGGGTAAACTGCGTACGGTAATCGCCAAACCCTTCCAGAATGACTCTGGCAATCTGGCGTGCTGTTTTACCACTCATGGGAACTCCCAAGTCACTATAGCCATTGTTTTTAATACTGTTTTAATTCTGTTGTTCAGAGGATTATGAAGTGGCGCTAACAAAACGACAACCCTCGCTTTTCTTGAAGCCCCCGGTATGGATCATCATTACTGTGCTACCAGCCCTCACGGTTTGATCCATGATCGCCTTTTTCAAGGCCAGGCCAGCATGGCTTTTCCTGTATGAACCTGACCCGGCGGGGGATACTGCTTTCAAGTTCAAATGGCTGAATAAACATAAACAGCCTGGTACCGTTTTTACAATGGGTCATTAAGCGCC
Organism: Endozoicomonadaceae bacterium; assembly: GCA_965232215.1. Lineage (GTDB taxonomy): Bacteria > Pseudomonadota > Gammaproteobacteria > Pseudomonadales > Endozoicomonadaceae > Endonucleibacter. The sequence goes on along the minus strand of CBDDPF010000013.1, from coordinate 955,833 downwards.
TTCAGCAGCGTCAAGATTGCCACGGTAACAAGAGGATGAAGGAGATAAGAATGAGCCTGTATTGGAGGACAAATCTTGAGTTACACGAACATGCCTTATTACACGTCGATTATTGTTTAGTGGAGCAGTACCAAATATATACCTGGTCTATTGGTCAGGAAGCGGTGGCAGCATCGTCTTGATCTGCTTTTTAAAGAAGTCAGTCAGGATTAGCCGTTGTGATTAAGAGACAGTCTGAAAGTCAGGGGCATTCCGCTTTTTTTGGTAACCATAGCTTGAGGCCAGAAGTACCGGACACGCCTGCGTTATCAAATGCACTTTGTCAATCTTTGCCTGCCCTGTAGTAATAACTGCTATCGTCTAGGAAGCAACCTGCTCAGACGTTTTCCCAAAGCGTCGCTCTCGCTGCCGGAAATTCTGAATAGCCTTGCTCATATCAGCAGGCCCAAAATCAGGCCAGAGGGTATCCGTAAAATAGAGTTCACTGTAAGCACACTGCCAGAGCAGAAAGTTGCTGATACGCTGCTCACCACTGGTACGAATCATCAAGTCTACAGGTGGCATGCCCTGTGTACAGAGTCCCAACTCAATCTGCTGCTCGCTGATATCATCCACTGTCATTTCACCCATTTTAACCTTGATTGCCAGTTGCCTGCAGGCTTGCATAATATCCCACTGACCACCATAGTTTACCGCAATACATAACGTCATGGCCTGGCATTCAGCAGTCAGCGCCTCTGCCTCGTCAATAGCCTGTTGAATGTTATCGCTCAGGCGGCTACGCTCACCGACCACTTTCAGACGAATATCATATCTTTTGAGTTTCCTGGTCTCCTGCTTTAAAGACAGGTGTAATAATGACATCAACCCTTTTACCTCCTCCTCTGGCCGGTTCCAGTTTTCACTGGAAAAAGCAAACAGCGTCAGATAACGAACTCCCTGCTCACGACTATAACGGATCACCTCTCTTACCGCATTAGTCGCCGCCCTGTGGCCCGACAATTTTGGCAAAAACCGACTTTTTGCCCAGCGATTGTTCCCATCCATAATGATGGCAATATGCTCAGGCAGTGTTGCAGACGATGAAGGCGTGTTCAGCGTAGTCATAAGGTAGAGAACGTCTCAGGAATGGAAAAATCTCACAATTGAGTATAAAGAGGTCTTCACCGGGGAACAATACCCCCTGAAAATCAACACCTCGGATAAACAAGGTACTGTGAATCACTACATGCTGTCATCGGTTTCAGTCACTTTAACAGGTTGTCTGGTAACCTGTCCGTGGCGGCAGTCGTTATATTTTACAATTTGATGGCTTGTTTTTTCAAACCACTCAGTATACAGGTAGTGGGTCAAAACTGTTGCTTATCTAATCAGGTTACGCACCGGTACAGGCTCGTCGCTGATTCATGACCGAAGCCCTGGATCAAGGGACTTGCCCATAAAACTATCTGTTTTTCAAAGCTCGAAAACAGGCATGACAGGGTCATTGGCTTATTGATCAACAACGTTGAATTCAGGATTGATGATATTTATGGCTAACAATAATGTTGATCCACTACCAGTATATGCCCTACTAAAGCAAATGGAGGTATTATTCATTGTTCTCCTCAGCCTGAAAAGAAGAATGGGTGAATGTTGAATGGCGTTTAGTGATAACAAACGTCCTTCTATTTTAACGCGTTAACTGCCTGATCAATGCCAGAAAGCGTTAATGGGAACATGCGGTCGTCCATTAATTCTTTCATTATCCCGATGGACTGACCATGCTGCCAATGGCTTTCAGGAATGGGATTTAACCACACAGCCTTTGAATAGATAGTTAATACCCGTCGCATCCACATTTCGCCCGGTTCTTCATTCCAATGTTCCAAAGACCCGCCGGGATAGACAATCTCGTAGGGAGACATAGAGGCATCACCCACAAAAATGACCTTATAGTCATGGGGGTAGGTATGGAGAATATCAAATGTATTTAACTGTTCATTATTGCGGCGCACATTATCTTTCCATACGCTTTCATACAGACAATTATGAAAATAGAAAAATTCCAGATATTTAAATTCGGCCCGTGCGGCAGAAAATAATTCCTCACACATTTTAATATGCGGGTCCATTGATCCGCCCACATCAAAAAAGAGTAATACCTTGATGGCATTATTTTTTTCCGGCACCATTTTAATGTCCAAAAAACCACGGTGAGCGGTGGAGCGGATTGTATCATCTAAATCAAGTTCTGTGGCCTCGCCCTCACGGGCGAATTGACGCAGCTTTCTGAGGGCTACTTTAATAGTGCGGGTACCCAGCTCGACACTGTCATCGAGATTTTTAAATTCACGCTTATCCCAAACCTTGACGGCGCGGCCATGACGGCCATTTTCCTGACCAATACGAACCCCCTCGGGGTTATAGCCGTATGCACCAAAGGGACTGGTACCGGCAGTGCCAAGCCATTGATTGCCACCTTGATGGCGCTTTTTCTGTTTATCCAGCCGTTCCTGCAGTTTTTCCATTAATGCTTCAAAACCGCCCTGGCTTTCAATTTTGGCGCGCTCTTCCTCAGAGAGATAGAGTTCCGCCATTTTCCGTAGCCATTGTTCAGGGATTTCAACCGCCTTGTCATCAGCGACAAATTTAATGCCCTTAAACATGCTGCCAAAGACTTTGTCAAATTTATCCAGTTTACTTTCATCTTTGACAAAGGCAGCCCGCGCCAAATAGTAAAAATCATCCACTTTATAAGAGGCACATCCCGCTTTCAGGGCCTCCATCAGCATAAGATATTCTTTGATGCTGACGGGGATACCGTTATCCTTAAGTGCGTAGAAAAAATTGATGAACATGGACTGTTACCTCCTGCGTTTGCTCATAAAGGCCAGGCGTTCAAACAGATGAATATCCTGCTCATTCTTCAGCAGCGCACCATGCAGTGGCGGGATTAATTTGTTGGGGTCTTTGCTCTGAAGTACTTCAAGGGGTAATTCCTCTGTCATCAGCAGTTTTAACCAGTCCAGCAGCTCTGATGTAGACGGTTTCTTCTTTACGCCCGGTACATCGCGCATGTCATAGAAAATATTCAGAGCTTCCCGTACCAATGACTTTTGAATGTCGGGGAAGTGAACTTCAACAATATCACCCATGGTGCCGGCATCAGGGAATTTGATATAGTGGAAGAAACAACGGCGCAGGAAGGCGTCTGGCAATTCCTTCTCGTTATTCGAGGTGATAATCACAATCGGGCGGTGGATGGCCTTGATGGTTTCGCCAGTCTCGTAGACATAAAATTCCATACGATCCAGTTCCAGCAGCAGGTCATTGGGAAATTCGATATCTGCCTTGTCAATTTCGTCAATCAGCAGGATGGGGGCTTTCTCTAACGCAAAGGCCTCCCACAATTTGCCCTTACGTATATAATTGCGGATATCCCTGACTTTCTCGTCACCCAGTTGGCTATCACGCAGGCGTGATACTGCATCATATTCATACAGACCCTGTTGCGCCCTGGTGGTGGACTTAATATGCCATTCGATCAGCTCCACGCCAAAGGCCCTGGCCACTTCTTCGGCCAGCACTGTCTTGCCGGTGCCAGGCTCACCCTTAATCAACAGCGGACGGCGTAAGGTGGCGGCCGCATTGACGGCAACTTTCAGATCATCGGTGGCGACGTAATTATCTGTTCCTGTAAATTTCATAAGAAACTCTTTGTGACATACTGATTTTTAACGCCCTTCATAAGTAAATATTCAGTTCGTTTACCGAATATCAGTCTCAGTATCAAATCGTAGCGACTACAGTACAGATATACCAGTACCTTACAAAAGGCAATATATCAGCAGATGAAGGCGGTCACTCTGGGGTGATAGCCTGGGCGACACTGGTCTGGATTGATAATACTTCTCAAGTTACGCACCGGCGGCATAGCTGCGTAATAGCTGCGTAATAGCTGCGTAATAACTGCGTAGCTCATCAAATGATGACCGAAGAGCCTTCATAGGACTTACGCATTGATGACGCCGGCATATTTTGGTAGCAGGTAATCTTTGCCCTTTGCGAAGCTCTCAATGAAAGCACCAACCACCCCTTTAAACAGCTCGCGCTGGTGCTGATAAATATTGGTAAACTCCTGCGCTATCTGCATCTTCTGGAGATATACAAAACTCAGAATACTGGCAAAGATGTGATTTCTCACAGGCCGCTCATTACGCACCTGAAAATGCTCGATATGGCAAACTTGCTTGATCGCTCTGTGAAACTGTTCGATCTGCCAGTGCTGGTCATGTATCTGGATGAATTCATTGCGTTGAAAAGGTACATCTTCCGGCAAGTAAACCACGTAGTGACGACACTGGTCTTTTAGCGTCGTCCTGAACAACCTGACATTGCCGAAATCCTTGAGCCAGACATTCAGACCATCGTCTGGTATCTCAAGGGTTTGAACCTGCTGCCACTTACCTTTTTCCAGTGATACCGTCCTATTTTTTTCAACCGCAAACATAAACCCAGTCTGATGGTTCTTAATCGTCTTCAGGTTTTTGACGCAGCTGTACCAGGAGTCACCGGTTACAAACGCTGGCTTCAGTCCCCACGCCAGCACTTCAATCAGCATTTCACGAAAATAGTCGTTTTTAGTCTTGCCTTCCGATTTGTCGCATATCCTGAAATTTACTGGCATATGGCGACCTGCCGGGTCTGTGTAATAGAGGGTGACGAGGTTAATTCCCTTGACTGCCCTGTGGTGTTTTCCAGACCAGAAATGGCTGACCAGAGCCACAGAATTGCTATAGGGTTTATCAAGAACAGTATCATCGACACTCAATGTGCCACCAACAAGACACAAGTCCTGAGCGGCCTCTTTGAACATATCTTTTGGCTGATAATGTTCGCGGTTAAGAAAACGATTAACGCTATCGTGAGAAATGCCGGTCACTTCTGCCAGCCTTGTGCATGTTGATGATTTTGGCTCACTGATCAGAAACCCCATGTATTGTGGGAGTGTGCATTGTGCAGTTGTTGGGCGAGTAGTACTTCTCACTTTCGTCCCTGAAAGGTAGTGATTTTTGGTAATTATCAAACTTTAGGATATGTTGTCAATGCGTAAGTCCTACTTCATGTCAATTTTTGCTCGACGCTGGAAATGGTTCATTTTCAGCGTTGAGGATAATACTTCCAGCCTGAAGACTGAATCAATTGAGAGAAATACAGGATTACTTTGTGTTCTCACCCTATGCGACGGTGACCTCGCCATAGAAGCATTGGATTTTAACGTTTTATGAAAGACCTCAACTTTCCACCGTTTTTGATAGATCGTCTTGAGTTCATCGCCGTTACACGCGAGATCACTGCATACATGCCGCAAAATCAGTTCAGTGCGTAACTTGAGAGACTTTATCAATCAAAAGCACAAAAAAAAGCCCCCTTCAGGTCAACTGAACAGGGGGCTGTTTTAATGCTACATCCTTCTAACGGATTAGCATCCATGCATGCTCTATCGATAATATCTTGAACCTTGCGTCCTTATAATTGTTGTTGTCATCGCATCCTTGCAAGATGCTATCGATAAAACCAGACCAGACACTTCCTTCTCCCTTTTTATAGTATTACGTCCGTGTAATGCTCCATCCATGGAGCCTGCTGCCTGATTTGTACTTAATTATATGCAGGCTACGTGCCAACTTTTTAATCCCTGTTAATTACAGTAAAAAGAGCAAAAAAAGAGAAAAAAAGAGCAAAAAAGACAATATAATGCGGGTATTTGGGAAATAAGGCTGTCACGAAGAGAAACACTTATACAAGTAAACTACGCATTTATACTTACTGCTGCTTTTACACCTTCCTGTTGCCAGCTGGCTAGTGTCTTCTTCACAATACAAGGCTTCCTCGTCATGATAACAAGAGTCCACTTATGTCCAACAATCAGTACACAATGATTGTCTTTGGTGCCACCGGTTTTGTCGGGCAAATCCTGACACGCTACCTTTTAGAAACCCTGGGCACTGAAAGCAAAACACCCTGGGCCATTGCCGGACGCAGCCAAAAAAAACTAGATGCCTTAAAAGAGCAACTAGGTCTGCCAGCAAAAAATCTGACGACCTTCACCGCTGATGCACAAGATGAAGCCTCACTAACAACACTGTGTAACAGCACTCAAGTGATCATTTCTACTGTTGGTCCTTACGCTCTTTACGGTGAACCATTGGTAAAGGTCTGTGCAGAGACCGGAACAGACTACTGTGACCTTACCGGCGAAGTACAATGGATTCACGACATGATCGCTAACTATGAACCCATTGCTCAGCAAACAGGTGCCCGTATTGTCCACGCCTGTGGTTTTGACTCCATTCCATCTGATATGGGGGTCTATCATTTGCAGCAGGCCGCAACAAAAACGTATGGACAACCCTGTACCACCGTAAAAATGCGAGTAAAAACCCTAAAGGGCGGACTTTCCGGCGGTACTGCTGCCAGCATCATCAATATTGCCAAAGAAGCGGCTAAAAGCGCCGCCCTTCGTCAATTGTTAAAAGACCCTTTTTCACTCTGTCCCAAAGATCATGGTTTCAGTGCTACTCAATTTAATGTACAGACCCCCCGGTATGATAAGGATTACAACGCCTGGTCAGCACCTTTTGTGATGGCCAGTATCAATACCCGTATTGTTCACCGCTCCAATGCACTGCTAAATCAACAGTACGGGCAAGCCTTCAAATATGACGAGGCGGTAATCACAGGTGATGGCAGCAAAGGAAAATACCATGCGCTGTTACTCACACTGGGAATAAAAAGCTTACTCGTGGGCGCTGCCCTGAAACCCTCCCGTTGGGCAATAACATCGTGGATGCTGCCTAAACCCGGGGAAGGCCCTTCCCTCCGTGAACAGAACAGTGGTCGTTACGAACTGTTATTTTATGGCACCACCGATAACGGGCACCTTCTGAAAACCCGGGTGACCGGAGATAAAGACCCAGGCTATGGCTCTACAGCAAAAATGCTGGGACAAGCAGCGCTGGCAATGACCACATCAGAAAAACGTGGAGGATTCTGGACCCCTTCGACAGCATTTGGCCTGGCATTTATTGATCAGTTAGTCAATAGTGCGGGCCTGACATTCGAAACAGAAATGTAGTAGCACGTAGCATTATGCAGTGGGCGGCTTTTACTCACTGCACGCTCTTACTCTTTGACAGACTGTCTGGTACACCAGCAATACGATGGATACTGGTCGTTTATCCTGACAGTATTGAACTGCGACACATATTTCTTAACACAACCATCGCTTTGTCAACATCCACCTGCGTTTTATTATGCACCTCAGGCGGCAAGTCAGGCATCTTTATGCTTTCAATCGTTCTCAACCGCTTATGGCTTATGGTCATGCCATTGACCAGAATCACCTTATCCAGCGTGGTCAGCGTTATGTCCCGGGTTTCCGAATCCTCCAACCATATTTTTTCATGATTAAAAAAACCGCTGACAGAATAAGTCCGTGCTGTATGTGACAGTTTGACAGAATCCCCCTGGCGTAATTCTCCATCCCAGGAGGAGGGGCGTTGGAAAATAGCGACCGGTGGGGGCAGCTTTCTCAGCCGCAGAAACGGTCTCGGCAGCACCACACTATTAATGTCAAGACAATCAAATTGCTTCAGACTATCGGCCCCCCATTTTTGATGATCTTCATCAAAACAAGGCCGATAGCAAAAGCCACTGAACCCTTTGTCATCATGAACAATAAAGCAAAGCACCTCAGGAAGCTTTCTCCATAGTTTTTCATGAATGCTCATTATTATTATCCCTTGCTAGCAGTCATCTTATTGCAGCCTCATCCTCATATTCCATTGAGCAATATAAGCCTGCTTTCTTAGTAGTAGCACATTCTGTCAAAACACTATAGATACTTATCAAGAGATGCTACATCAAGACCTGTTTGATAATGCAGGAACATGGGATACTTCTGACCCTTAAGCTAAAGCCAGCGATGTTTGTTTTCGAGTGAGTTTGTTTAACAAAACCGTTACTAAAAATCTTACATAATCTGTAATTATGCAGACTTATCTACGCCGTCTACATGGATGCACAGCGAGCTGTGTCTGACTCCACTCTTTCGTAGGGTTTTAGGTCGAGCTGTAACGTGTCTGCGACCATGCTTATGAATCAAAAAAATGGTAACTGTTAGCTTGGTTTTCGCGTAACCGTTTACCACCTTTGATTCATGATCGAAATTATATCAGATAGTTACAGATTATAATAGTTTACAGCTAACTGTTTTTAACCCTATTAACTACACTAAGGTGTCTAATTTCAAAAAATGAAAAAGTCATTATGGCACGTAACCAACAGGCGCTTTGCCTGCAATCCATCTTGGATACATTACCCCTGGCGCTTGCGTGTATTCCATGGGCTGTTCTGGCAGGTTCACTGGCCATTCAGGCAGGCCTTAGCCCATTACAGGCGCAATTGATGTCAATGCTGGTATTTGCCGGCGCAGCACAAATTGCCGCAATCAATCTGATCCAGCTCGCCACACCCTACCTGTCCATTTTAAGCACTGTCTTTATCATCAGTTCCCGGCACTTGCTTTATTCTGCTGTATTTCGGCCTTTTACCCACAGGCTTGGGCGATGCAAACGTTATGCTCTGGCCTTTTTACTGACCGATGAGATGTTTGCTATTTCAGAAGCATACCGGAAAAAAAATGGTCAATTTAACTACGCCTACACCCTCACCTCAGGCCTTACCTTTTACGTTATCTGGTGCCTTGCAACCTATGCCGGCATTACTCTGAGTGAATCTATGGGTGATATGACCAACATGGGTTTTGAATTTACCGTGGCGGCTATATTTATTGCTCTGGTCATTCCCTCTATTCAATCGTTCCCTTCACTGATTGCGGTTCTGTCCAGCGCGATAGTCATTATCTTTACTGAAAGTCATGGTATTCCTAACGGTATTTTGCTGGCAGGCATAACCGGCATGACCTGTGCGTTTTTTGTAGACTGGCAACGAAGGAAATACCAATGACCTGGTTATTACTGGCAATGATGGTGATTATTACGTTCAGCAACCGCTATATTTTTTTGTCACCTCGACTGAAGTTCACCGTAGGGCCTAAATTACAAACTCTGCTCCAATATACAGCACCCTCTGTATTGACTGCACTATGGGCACCCATTGTTTTTATGCATGACCAGAGCCTGAATCTGTCAATGAGCAACCCCTGTTTTCTGGCTGGCCTGATGACCATCGCTACCAGCTATTTCATAAAAAAACCACTGATCGTAGTGATTGCCGGCACTGGTATTTATCTATTTCTATCGCACTTCTTCTAGATTTAGTTGTAGATTTAGTTGTAAATTTAGTTGTAGATTTAATTAAAAGTAGCTGACTCTGTAAAAAGAGATTTCTGGTCTGTTTTTTGCTCAATAAAACTGTCCTTTTTTTTGGAGTCACCATGGACTACCTTAGTGTTATTGAGCGATATAACGAATATCAAAATGCTATTCATGAATTAATGGCATCCATAGTGACAGGTGTCTTTGACGAAAAATTACTCGACGATGAGTGCGCTCTTTCACGTGCTATGGCTTGGCTTTCCAAAAAGTATCCTTTTATAGAGCTCATATTTACCCTTAATGCTGAGGGGGTACAAACCAGTCAGAATGTTGCCCCTTCATTTTTTTCCAGCAATATCTCCGGCACCGGTCAAGGTGCTGAGCGTCACCAAAGGCCTTATTATAAGCTGGCACAAAACAGCGATACCGTCGTTGTCACACCACCTTATTTATCCACCTCCAGTCAACACTTATGCATCTCTGCCATATTACGCTGCCCTTACCACAATGGCAGCACCAAAGGATTCCTGGTCATCGATATTACCCTCGCACAGGCTATCGAATTCCTCATGGGGGACCGGCAGCGCAAAAAATTCCACCCTCTGTTTATTTCCATCTATAGTCTTATTGTCCTTGGTCTTTTTGCAGTAGTAGGGATTTTATTGTTTTCAGCGGGAAGTAGCATTTATACAATGCTGGATAACCCTTCCGCTCTGGATTTTCATCTGCAGCCCTTTGGTATCATCATCTACCTGACACTGGCATTGGCCATCTTTGACCTCGGAAAAACAACGCTCGAAGAAGAGGTGCTGATGCACAAAGATATTTTTCGTCACAGTTCCACACGGCGAACCATTACTCGATTCATTGCTGCAATACTTATAGCCGTTTCCATTGAGTCACTTTTATTGATGTTTAAATCTGTCCTGGTATCACCGGAGTATTTGACCAAGGCAGTAGCAATGATGATAGCTGCAGTAGGGTTACTGATTGGACTGGGTATCTATGTGTATTTAGGATCGAAAGCAGAAGCTATTTTGAAGCAGCCAACGCTCTGTTACAAATAATCGAAAACTGATGTCCGGGTGCCATTAAAACTGTTCTAATCAGCGGCTTTCCAATACGTATCCCAGTCACCATTAGCCCTTAAAGTTCTGAGGTTCAACATGTCATGTGCATGCTCCGGCTTCCAGCACGCTTCGGGAAGTTTCAGTGGGGTTTGGACAACAGAACGGTTTGAGCTTTCTATTTCACCTGAACCCATAGGTAAGTTGGCAGCTTCTGCTGCTTGATAATCATGAGGCTGATACAGTTTTCATCACTGCTCTCCTTAGTCGATGTTATGGCGCAGCTGCTATGTGGAACTCAGGTGGACAGGCATCCTGTAAAAATCGGCAGCTGTCAAAGTCAAGTCCGAATTATTCCATTGGGTCTACTGGCTATCAACACTTACAAAGACAATATACTCTCCCTTATACTGGGTTTTTTACCCACTACCCGGTAATCAGCTTTTGGATATACCTGCATATCAATGGATTTGTGATAATAAAACTCTGGCAAAGCATTGCCAGAGTTGGTCAACCCTGAGGACACTGGCTCTTGATACGGAATTTGTCCGCACGGATACGTTTTATCCGCTGCCGGGACTGATTCAGGTAAATACGGGTACAATGATTTTTCTGATCGATCCCCTGACTATTGATCGCTGGGCACCGTTGCAGGCTGTATTGGAAAGCCCCGGCGTTATAAAAGTCCTCCATGCCTGTGGTGAAGATCTGGATATCTTCCATATACTGACCGGGGCGACGCCCAGACCCTTATTTGATACGCAGCTGATGGCCGCATTTGCCGGATTAGGTTATTCGCTGGGTTACCAAAAACTGGTCAAGACTTTACTGGGCATTGAAATACCAAAAGATGAAACCCGTTCCAATTGGCGGCAGCGTCCACTGACACCAGCGCAGGAGTCCTATGCTGCTCTGGATGTGGTTCATCTGCTGGATGTTCACAATGCCATCAACAAAAGACTGAGCGGGCTGGATGCCAGACACTGGGGTGAAGAAGACTGTAACCGCCTACAGTCAACACTGTTGAAGGTCGATATCACCACCACCTGGAAAGCCGTTAAACGTGCCTGGCAACTGAATCGCCAGCAGCTAGGTGTGCTAAAAGCATTATGTCTGTATCAGGAAACTCAGGCAAGGCAGCGAAATGTCCCAAAAACACGCGTTATCCCCAAAGGCAGTCTTTGGCCTCTGGCACGCTACCAACCTGATGACTTGAAGTCCCTGACGAATATTGCGGATATGAAGCCCTGCATTGTAAAAAAAGACGGGAAATCCTTACTGATCATCATTGAGGAAGCGGCGAATCAGCCCGATGCCTCTTACCCTGCCCTGTTACCAGGACCCTTACCTAAAGAAACCCGTGACGTGGGTAAACGCATTAGAGTTATTATGGAAAAACTGGCAGCCACGCTGCACTTACCGGTACAAATACTCTTGCCCTCGACAGTGAGCACAGCCATACTTCGCGGTTGGGTCAAAACAGGTCGCCTTGAGCTGCCTGACCACCTGCAAGGCTGGCGGCGCGAGGTTATTGGCAGACCCTTAATTGAACAACTTCACCAGCAGGATTAAGGGCGACACTACCGCCGGTTGCATATGAACGTATTAACCTCCATCTACAAAAGCCCGAAAAAAGACGACATGTATCTGTATCTGCTGAAGGCAGACCAGCTCCGTAAAATTCCGGGGGTACTGTCAACGCTGTTTGGTAAGCCGAAACACGTCATGGATATCCTCTTAACCCCTGAACGCCAGCTGGCTCGTGTTGAGGCCCGGCAGGTGATCCAGGCTCTCAATACCCAAGGCTACTATCTGCAAATGCCAGCCCCTGAGAATGATTACATTCAGCATTTGCCTGACGAACTGCTCACCCGTAATGACCCGGCCTGATGGATGACAGCACATTTTTGGAAAATAAAGGCCACTACAGGCTTTTACGCAAGAAGAATGGGTGAGTTTGTGCGACGGCTGCGGTAAGTGCTGCCTGCAAAAACTGGAAGATGAAAACACGGGCAAACTCTATAACACCCGTATTGCCTGTCAGTTGCTGGATACCGAGAGTTGCCAGTGCTCCGATTATCTCAACCGCAAACAGCGCGTTCCAGTGTGTATTCAGTCAACTCGTGAGGATCTCAAGTAGTTCCACTGGTTGCCTGCAACCTGTGCCCCATCACCATCATCACCATCATCACCATCGTCGCCAGCGTTATCCTGCGAGGGCGAATATTCTGTGTCATGGTGGATGCCTGGCTTTCGCAGGAATGACGAACTGTTGGTGTTTTGTGAAATGCAGCTACTCTTATTCTTCAACAACACCGCCACTGCTTTCTATTTAACACTCACCGTTTTCAACAAATCTTCCAGCTCAGTAATCACCTGCCGAACCTGTTTTTGGTAAAAGGCCACATTCTTCAATGGCTTTTTCACAGCCAACTGTCCCATTGCATTTTTATCAGAGGGTGGCTGAGGCTTTGTATTTTCCAGCTGATTGCGTGCTCCGTCAATGGTAAACCGATTGTCGTACAGTAATGTGCGGATGGTGCGAACCAGTATGATATCATTTCGACGGTAGTAACGCCGCTTGCCACGGCGCACAGGATTCAACTGACGGAATTCCTGTTCCCAGTAGCGTAAAACATGGGGTTTAACCTGACAAAGCGCACTGGCTTCACCAATGGTGAAATAGCGTTTGTCAGGTATCCCTGAAAGACTATTCTTGTTGAGCGTATTCTCCAGCATAGGCCTCAACTCTTGCCCTGAGTTTCTGGCCGGGCTTGAACGTCACAACCCGACGGGGTGTAATGGGTATTTCTTCACCGGTTCGGGGGTTCCTCCCCGGTCGCCCGTTTTTATCCCGCAGATCAAAATTTCCGAAACCGGATAATTTCACCTGCTGGTTCGTTTCCAGCGCCTGACGGATTTGCTCGAAAAACAGCTCGACCATCTCCTTGGCTTCCCGCTTGCTCAGACCGAGATCCTCATTGAGTTTCTCGGCGATTTCAGCTTTCGTCAGTGCCCCCATGGCTACTTCCTTAATTGTGCATTAAAGTCCTTCTCCAGCCGGGTTACTACATTATTGACCAGACCACTCACATCCTCGTCTTTAAGAGTGCGGGATGGATGCTGTAAGGTCAAGCCCAGCGCCAGACTCTTGTGCCCTTGTTCAATACCTTTTCCGGCATAAACATCAAAGACTCGCACATCACGCAATAGCTCACCGCCCTCTGAACGAACTGCCAGGCACAGGCTGTCAGCATTAACAGTCTCTGCCACAGTCACAGCCAGGTCACGGCGAACTTCAGGGAATCTGGATAAAGGCTCAAAACGTGTAACGCAACCGTTAAGCACTGCCTCCAGGCGTAACTCCATAAAGTAAATATCGGCCGGTACCTCCATTTTTTTCGCCAATGATGGGTGAATTGCGCCAATATGACCAATGACCTCACCTTCAAAGCTTACCGCTGCACACTGTCCCGGGTGCATAGCAGGGTGTTTATCCTGGTTGAACTGGAAGTTGCCAGCAGCGCCTCCGGTACTCAACAACGCTTCCAGATCACCTTTCAAGTCAAAAAAATCGACCTTATCCCGGCTGTTTTCCCAGCTTTCGGGGGCACGACTACCCGTGATCACTGCTGCCACTTTTTCAGCCTGAACGATAGACTTCTGGTTCAGTTTGCTGCCCTGTTTAACAAACGTTTGACCCATCTCAAACAGGCGTACGCGACTTTGCTGGCGTTTCATATTGTAGGTGACTGTTTTTACCAAACCTGGTAATAACGACGCTCTCATGACAGATAAGTCACTGGCTATGGGGTTGGCCAATGCAACGGCTTCACCCTCAGGATCAAACAACGTATGAAGTTCAGGATCAATAAAGCTCAAAGTGACTGCTTCCTGGTAGCCACGACTCACCAGCACTCGTCGTAAATCTCTTTCCTGAACCCGTGCTTCATCCACTTGTTTCATTTTCAACAAGGCAGAAGGAATGGTGATGGGCAGATTGTTATAACCGTAAATTCGCCCCAGCTCCTCCACCAGATCCTCTTCTATGGCAATATCAAAGCGCCAGCTTGGGACTGCCACCTGCCAGACCGTACCTGATTCACTGTGGATTTTTGTCATACCCAGGCCTAAACGAACCAGCAACGCTTCAGTATGGTTATCATCAATGGCCACACCCAGCAAAGAAGCCACTTTTTCAGCCCGCAGTGTGACTGTTTTCAGCGTTGGCAAGAGTGTCTCACTCACTGCCTCCACAACAGGCCCGGGCTGACCACCACATATATCGAGTATCAATGCTGTGGCACGCTCAATGGCTTTTCTTTGCAGCTGGAAATCGACACCGCGCTCAAAACGGTGTGAAGAATCCGTATGCAGGCCATAAGCTCGCGCTTTACCAGCAATGATAACGGGGTTAAAGAACGCGCTTTCGAGGAAGATATCTTTTGTACTGTTACTGACACCTGAACCTTCACCCCCCATAACACCTGCTATAGCCAATGCCTTTTGCTCATCGGCAATCACCAGGGTACCGACGTCGAGTTCAACGACCTGTCCATCAAGCAATATAAGCTTTTCACTGGCCTTTGCCATACGCACTTCAATGGAACCTGAAAGGGTATTCAGGTCAAACCCGTGCATAGGCTGACCCAATTCCAGCATCACATAGTTAGTCACGTCCACCACAGGGTCAATGGAGCGAATACCACAGCGGCGCAAACGCTCAGTAAGCCATAGAGGTGCAGGCTTCGAAACATCCACACGTTTAATGACGCGCCCCACATAGCGAGGGCAGCCTTCTTTTGCAGTGACATTGATGACAAAGGTATCATCAATGGTCGGGGGTATCTCCTCCACTGTTTCTTCAGTGACGTCTGCCAGGAAGTTAGCACTGACTTCACGAGCAAGACCGGCAATACTCAGACAATCACCACGGTTCGGCGTTAAATCCACGTCAATGATACTGTCATTGAGCATCAGGTATTCACGAATATCCTGCCCGACAGGGGCATCTGCCGGCAATTCCATCAAACCATCAGACGACTCAGCAATACCCATCTCTTCTTCAGCACACAGCATGCCGAAGGAATCCACCCCCCGTAGCCGGGCCTTTTTAATGGTAAAGTCACCCGGCAACATAGCTCCTACGCGGGCAAAAGGGGCTTTCAGGCCAACCCGGGCATTGGGGGCACCACAGACGACCTGCACTTCATCATTGCCTGTACTCACACGTGTTACACGCAGTTTATCCGCATCAGGGTGTGGCTCACAGGCAACAATTTCACCTACGACAATACCGGAGAATTCACTGGCAACAGGCTCAACACCATCCACCTCCAACCCTGCCATGGTGATTTTATCCACCAGTGTTTGGGTATCTACATGGATATTGACCCACTGGCGTAACCATTGTTCACTGAATTTCATTGCTTTTTCCTGGCGGTACTGGCATCACCTGTGGATTATTAAAAAACCTGTCACAGATGCCAAATGCAATCACTTTATTTCGAATCAATCGTTGTAGCACCTGTTGCATGGCAACCCCACACAGCAATGGCTACTGACACTGTTTAATTAAACTGGTTCAGAAAACGTAGATCGTTTTCAAAAAACTGCCGTAAATCACTCACGCCGTAACGCAGCATGGCAAAACGCTCAACGCCCATACCAAAAGCAAAGCCCGTATACTTTTCAGTATCAATGCCACACCCGTCAAAAACTTTTGGATGAACCATGCCACAGCCAAGGACTTCCAGCCATTTAACAGAGCCGTCGTCATTACGCCCCCACTCAATATCCACTTCCGCGGAAGGTTCAGTAAAAGGAAAGTACGAAGGACGGAAACGAATGGCCAGATCATCTCGCTCAAAGAACGCTCGAAGAAAGTCACTGAGAATACTCTTCAGGTCGGCAAAACTGACCTTTTCTGCCACATACAAACCTTCCACCTGGTGGAACATTGGGCTGTGAGTCTGATCTGAATCACAACGATACACTTTACCTGGACATACGATGGCAACCGGTGGCTTTTCCCTGTTTTTGACAAAACGCTCCAGCGTACGAACCTGAACCGGTGATGTATGGGTTCTCAGTACCGTATTGTTATCAAAGTAGAAAGTGTCATGCATGGCTCGAGCAGGATGGTGCTCAGGAATATTCAAGGCTTCAAAGTTATGGTAGTCATCTTCGATTTCAGGCCCCTGCTCTACGGTAAAGCCAATACGGCAAAAATAGTCCGTAATGCGCTCCATAGTGCGTGTTACAGGGTGTACGGTGCCTAATGCCTGACCGCGTCCACTGAGAGTCACATCGATTGTCTCACCGGCCAGCTGTGCCGCCAGAGCCTCGGTATCAAAAGACGCCCGACGCTGATTGATCGCCTCCTGCACCTGCTGTTTGGCCATGTTGATTTGCGCCCCGGCTTTTGGCCGCTCTTCAGGTAATAACTTACCCAATCCCTTCAGTAAAGCTGTCATTTCACCTTTTTTCCCCAGATACTGCACCCGAATTGCTTCAAGGTCGGCTCTGTGTTGGGATTGTTCGACAGCAGTCAGGGCACGGGTCATGATCGGACTGACAAGATTCTCCAAGTTCTCCATGATTCTCTCGGTGAGGCTCTTTGTGAAAAATGCGAACGCCAAATTCTAACGGTTAGCAACTGCTTTGGGTAGCCAATCTATCATTTATTGAAAAAGTGCCCTGATGCCACAAGCTCTCAAAATGATGCCATTCCTTCCCGGAAAAATGCTCAGCCTGAAAAAATATGCCAGCAATTCAAACGAAAAATACACTTGCGAATCTCCCCCAAAGCAATCTCCACTCCTGCTGGTAAAGGGTAAAGGGCTGCTAGAAGAAAATAGCGACTGCCATTGTGAAAAAAGAAGCAGATGACTTGTTGGCAATGAAAGGCAACCAGAAAAAGCGCTACGGTGAAGTGACTCGAACCTTTGATCAATAATGGCGAAATAATCCGACAGACGCCCCTGATCATTACTTTGCACAGCAGAAAGGAAAAGAGCATGGACGCACTGAGTATCGTCGTTGCTGGTTCATGCATGAGATTATTGTTGAAAGCGCCAATAAAGCGCCAATACTGCTTCATGGCAGACTAAGACCGTTGCGGCAGTGCAGTTAGCAGCAAAAATCACAAAGGGAAAACCCTGATCCGTTATTTTATAGCCAGCCGCCAACTGTCAGCAGAAGAAGTGCTTAAGGCCACCAGGAAACATTGGCTGATAGAAAATCAGCTACACCGGGTGCTTGATGTCGCTTTTGATGAAGATCGATGCAGAGGCAGAGGCAGAGGCAGAGGCAGAGGCAGAGGCAGAGAAAGTTGCGCTGCTGAAAATCTCGCTGTTGCCCGACAGGCGACACTTAACCTTCTAAAACTGGATACCTCCGTGAAAGCTGGTATCAAGAATAAACGCAAAACCTGCGGTTGGAGTGAGGACTATATGATTAAAGTGCCTGGACTGGTTGATTTATGATCATGTTTTTGCACTGAAGGTACCCGCCTTTTCAGGTCAGGGCAAAAATACCCTGTCAAAGGCTCTGCGTTTCTTGCATTTAAAACCCTTGATAAGCGGATTATTTGCACATCACAAATCAGTAAGCCTGATGACCAATAATATGCTGGCTTATTATTTTCAGGGTAGTGGGTCAGATATGTAGATGTGCATCAATATCAATTTTTTGACACAAGGTAGTGGATAATAAAAGTGTTGATTTCATAAAACTATTTAGTATGGCTTTTTAAAAAAACAGGGGACTGCACTTTTTTTAAAAAGAACCCCAGGAAAAGACTACAGTTAAAACAGTAATAAAATTGATACCGATGTATGGAGGCCGTTATGTTATCAGTTGAACAAGCCAGTGAGTCAGGCTTTATCGATCAGTTCAATCAATATCTTGCCAGCGGGGGAACCCTGTCTCATCTTAATGGCATTAGTCAGAGGTCACTTAATACCACCTATGCCATTGCCTATCAGAAATATCAGACCGGGTTGTATGAAGAGGCGTTAAAATACTTTCAATATCTTTGTCTTCATCATCATTGGAAATCCGACTATTTTTTCAGTATGGCTGCTTGTCAGCAAATGCTCGGGTTTTATTATCAGGCTATTGAAACCTATTTGCATGCTGCCAGGCTAGGACCAAAAAACCCAATGCCATTGATCTATATCTGTGAGTGTTACATTTTAATGAATGACCTGCAGAAAGCGAGAAAGGCACTGATTCAGGCTCAGGAAAAAAATAATGAAAAAAACATAGACCTTCAAGAGTTAAAACGGGTTGAGCTATTGTTGTTGTATTCTGAGAATCAGGAGGTGACGTTATGAGTGGTATAGGTGGTGTTGATCATACGCAGGGAGGACTTCCACTACAAAATCCCAGTAGTTTGGAGCAAGGGGCAGGCGTAGCATCGCCAAAAACGGTCAGCAAGGGGTTTATCGATCAGGAAACGCAGGGCACCCGGGAGGCAAAGCCTGATGTATTATCTGCCGCAGGTGGTACAGAACATTTCCCTGTGATACCTTTCCTTAAAAACAATACTTTTTCCAGTTATCCCGAAGCAAATAGTGCTAAGGTGGCCATGGATACCATTGGACCAAAGCTTGGCATGACCAAGGGACAGATAGCAGACGTCAAAGGGAATATTGATGCTGCAAAAAACAATATTTCAGATGAAGGGAAAGCGGCTATTAATATACTGGCAGGTATCCATGGTTCAGAGCCACAACTCACGGATGCTGAATTACAGAATGCAATGGCCAAAATTATGCAGACGCTCGATGAGAATAAGCAAAAAACAACAGAAGAAGGGATAAAAATTTCGGCAGAAGAAAAGCAACAAAAAATTCAGGAGAATGTCGAAAAAATTAAAGAAAATATCAGAAAGGCGAATGAACAGGGTGCAGGAGGTGATTTTAACAGTCTGCCGGATGGGAAAAAAGCAGGTTATGTACTCTTATGTATCTTTTGTCCTGCAGTGGCTGCTTACGAATTGACGGCTATGGCAGCAAGTGCCATAGCCCATGAGATTAATCCTGATGTTTTTGATAAAAATGGGGGGACGATTCTTAATGCAATGGCGAAACCTCATAATGAAACGTCTAAAGCAGCGAATGAAGAAGTCTTGAATGCCAAAAACGAAATTAATCGCCTCAATGGCCTCCACCCTGATGATAAAGTCAACCAGACAGACACAAAGCCCGTGGAGACCATCGAGGAGATGTCTCAGGCTGGTATGGAACTGGTCTTCACGGGTGATGATCGTCTTGAAATGCGTAAGGCTTTTTTTAAAAACCAAAATGAACAGGGGCAGGTCGAGGAGCAAAAAGAAACACTGAATGCAGCATTGGAAGCGCTGCAGAGCAAAGACCCAAAAGCGGTGAAAGAGGCTCTTAAATCAGCAGGGATGAATAGTGAAGGCGGAACACTGGTTGAGCAGGTTCAGTCAAAGGCTGAAATGTCCACCACCATTCGCTCGGAAACCCAGAATCAGGAAACTGCTGCCGAGAGGCAGTTAACGGAACTGGCAAGGACCAGAAAATTCTGAGGAAACAGACTCTTAGAAGTCGTCTAAAAAGTCTGCCCGCAGCGAGGGCCACGTGAAATGGAGGATGAAAAGGGGGTTTTGTGAGGCTAATAGTGGCGCTATTTAATGAACAAAAGCCGTTTTTCAGTCCCATTTACTGTGGCCGCAGTAGGGGCATGACTTTTCAGACGGCTTCTTAATGTTATAACCCATGTGATAAAAAATAATGGTTGAAAAAACGGTGTCACAATCCAATAAATGTGACAAGAGCAGTAATATCATCGTGCCCCCTACCTGCATTGTGACTTCTAACCACTAACTTGCAGGCGATCTCCTCTGGCGTGAAACCTTCATGAAAATATTGCAGAGCAAGCTGGCCAGTAAGCATTGTTGTTGCATAATCAAACAGGCCATCACTTCCCTGTACCAAGATGCCTTTTCCACTTTCCGGGAGTGGCACCATTGTTATTGCAGGACGCACTGATAGGGAGCCTTGCTGATCAAAATCACCAAAACTTGCAGAAATGTTAATGACTGCGTTGGTTTGGAAATAAATACCTTTGGAGGGTTTATTTTTGAAGGTGACACAGCCAAATCGTTGATAAACGCGCTCAAATTCATCATCGTGATAGAAAGCGTCATCAGGACTTAACTGTGTTATTTTACCATTGTCTATGTTAATGAAGATCGCTCTTGAGTCACCAACATTGGCAGTTACCAGAGTCTTATTCCATATGAGTACGACGTTTGCAGTAGATCCTGAATCGTAGTAGAGACTATAGTGATGGCGAACAGCATCGTCATTGATATTATATTTAGCCGTTTCTTCCGCTTTTTTTTCACGATATACCGGATAAAAATCATGATTCGTATTAACAAAAGCGAGAGTCAGGGCATTAACAACACCAGGCGAATCAGGGGATTGTATCTCCTGTTTTTTTAATCTATCAGAAATGGCTATGGGAAGATGAGTCTTTAGATACTCAGGGCAAAGCTGGGAAAATTCAGCAATTGAACCATGACCATCCAAAATAACGAGCATGGGTATAGAAGATCCATCAGAAAGGATTATCTTCTCAGCGGCGTAACAATCATGGTTTTTACATATGTTTTCTTTAAAACCCGATTCATCTCTTTGCAAGGTTCTTTCTTTACCAGAGCGGGTAGCCTGAGCAATAGCTGTCGTTAATTGATATGCCTCAATTTTAGGGAGTGTTGAGAAAGTCAGGCTATTGGGTTTATTGTCTTGATAGCTATCTTTTGTTTTAGATGTCTCAACGGGTTTATAATTATTTTCTTCTTTCTGCAGTTTAGCTTTTGTCAGACTTGTTCTAAGTAATTGCTGGCTTTCTGTGGTGGATAATTTTTTGTACTCAAGTTCAGCAATTTTACATTTGATTAACTCTCTTTCTTGTGTTTCATCATTATTTTCTGAATCATCGAATAAAAAAAATCCTTTACCAATACATGACTCCTTCCATTGGCAGAAAGAGGAGGAGCGTGCTTCCTCTGGAAATACCTCCCAATTGACTGTTTTGTTCTGCCACTGGCGTATTTTATCTTGATTGATAATAGTTTCTACCATATGAAAAAGGCCTTGTTTATCCTTTAATTTATCTATGCAGTCCTCTCTTATTCCCGCACTAGCAGAAACAGGAACCAACAAAGAACAGAGAATACAGCTAAAAAGAAGCTGAAAAAGCTGAAGACGCAGTGGTTTTTTTAAACATTTAAACAGAATCAAAATAGTCATTTTCATGTGCTCTAATAATTGCAGTCACCGGAATATAGCACGTTAATTGATAAATAATTCAAAAATTGACAAATAATTCAAAATGGGGGCTTGCGAGGCTGAAGCTCAATCATTACAGTTGTTTGCCACTATTTTTGCTTCTACAGAGATTTCCATGAATAAGCACTATGATATTGCCATTTGCGATGCATGTAGTCTGGCTGGTGACGCCCTGATTCGCTTGTTTGAAAAAACAGCCCTGCCAGCAGGTAATGTTTACTTTCTGTCCGATACTGCTGAGAAAGGGGCGACGGTTGAGTTGTCCGGTAAAGAGGTTGACGTATTACAGGCGGCCACCTTCGAATTTATGGATGTGGATCTGGTATTGATTCCTGTGGGGGCGGCCATCAGCGAGTGGGTGATTGAGCAGGCACTGGCAGCAAATTGCATGGTGATTGACGGTTCCCCGGGAGCAGCCGGGCATTCCGGTGCAGTGGTGGCATTGCCTGGACTGAATGAAGAAGCACTGGATATTGCTGTGGTGCAAAAGCGGCTGGTTGTGCCAGCCAGTCCCGCTGCCATGGTGCTTACTACTTTGCAGGCGATTAATGGTGTGAACATGATTAATCGTGTGGATATAACAGCGTGCCAGTCTGTATCGCGCCATGGGAATGCAGGGATAGATGCACTGCGTAAGCAAACCATTGAGTTGCTTAATGGCAAGCCTGTTGATTATGGCATATTTCCACAGCGTATTGCCTATAACCTGATTCCCCAGGTGGGTGCGTTGACACCAGAGGGCATCAGTGCCGAAGAGTTAATGGTCGAAACAGAGGTCTGGGCTGGCTTGAACGACGGAGGGATTGATGTCCGTGCAACCTGTATTGCTGCCCCTGTATTTTATGGAGATAACCTGACCGTCACACTGGACCTGGACAGTCCGGTGGATATCATCGCCGTGCGCTCGGCTCTGGATGCTGTAAACGGTATCGCTCTTTATGAAGGCAATGAATATCCAACCGTCGAACAATCTGTCGGCAATGATAACATCTTACTGGGTCGCTTAAGAACCCTGCCCGGTAAAGAAGAGAGTCTTGGTTTCTGGGTATCAGGGGATTCCAGCTATCAAGGGGCTATTGCCGTTACCACACTGGCTCAGCGCTTGATCGCTGACTTTTTATAATGATAGTTTAAAAAGTAACCAGCGCTATTGTTGCTGTATTTTAGTTTTCAGTGTTATTGGCGATGATTTAAAAGACAGGTATATAAACGCCAGGAGGGCGTGTGACCAGCAGGGATGCACAATGGTTTCTATAAAATCCTATACCCTATTGAATACCATATTGGTAGTGGTAGGGTTTTATGCTGCCAATATAGCCAGTGCGCTCAGTCTTGGAGACATAACACTGCATTCACGTCTGCATCAGCCCTTGCACGGTGAAATTGCTCTCTCCGATATTGGGGATTTCAATGCCTCCGAGATTTTCTCCAATCTTGCCTCACAGGCAGACTTTCAGAGGGCAGGTGTTCAGCGCCCTTACAATTTGCTGGATTTACGGTTTAAAACGCAGATACAGCCTGATGGCACTGGTTTGATTAAAGTGACCAGTACTCTTCCTATTCAGGAGCCTTTTGTTAATTTTTTGCTGGAGGTGCACTGGCCCAATGGCAGGTTGTTACGTGAGTATACTCTGCTGATGGACCCCCCGGGACTGAATGATCCTGTACCAGAACCCATTATTCCCCCGGCAGTGCTTCCCCGACGGTATGCCTTACCGGAAATCCGCAGTCGTATGGCACCAGTCAGTCGTCCAGAGGCTGTCGACCCGGCGGCACCACAGTATCCGGCTGTCGACTCCGGCAACAATGCGGGTGAAACCTATAAAGTCCGACGTAATGATAATCTTTGGTATATTGCCGACGACCTGCGCCCTGACAGTGGAGTGTCGGTGGAACAAACCATGATGGCTTTATTGCGGCTGAACCCCGATGCCTTCGTCGGTCATAATATCAACCGGCTCAAGAAAGGGGTCGCATTGCGGGTACCGGACAGCGATACAGTGCGGATACTGACCCATAAACAGGCTACCTGGCAGGTAGCCATGCATCACAAAGCCTGGAAGCAGAATATGCAGCTTCCCCAGTTGGATGCCTTGCACCGTGAGTATCAGGAGCCGTCAGATTACACTCAGGCAACTCGACCCTCAGGCAGGCTCAGTATTGTATCACCCGACGCGGCTTCCCGGCAGGGTAAAAATGATAACCGCAGTAATGATGAGCAGGCTACCCAGCTACAGAATGAATTGTTGATGACCCGTGAGCAGGTCAACAAACTCTCCCGAAAAAACAGCGAGCTGAAAAGTCGTTTACAAGATTTGGATGATCAGATAACTACGCTCAACAAACTGATGATGATTAAAGATGACCAGCTGGCAGTACTCCAGGCCGAACAGGAAAAGCCTGAAACGCCTGAAACCCTTGAGCCTGAATCAACAACGCAGAAGACTGCTGAAGCGCCCTCTCAGGAAACACTTGTAGAAAGCAAAAGTCAGACTCGGTGGCTATTTGATTCACTGTCTATCCCCGAAATAGAGCTATCCATGCCAAAGGTAGACCTGAGCCTTGAAAGCTTGAATAATCCAGTGCTGCTTGGTCTGGTTGGCTTACTGCCGCTATTGGCCGCTGCAGGCTTTATTATTCGTCGCCGACGAGGGACCGAAGGGGACTTTGATGAAGAAGATTTACTGGATGATCTTGATTTTGCCACAGCTTCCGACGAACAAGGCGCTGGTGAAGGTACCCAGTTCACAGGTGATCCGGTCAAAGATGCAGATGGGTTAATGGCTCACGGGAACTTCGAGGATGCCATCAACGCCTTGAAATCAGCTATCAGTGAAACACCTGATAATGCCAGTTTGCACGTTAAACTTCTGGAGGCTTATGCAGAAAGCAATCAGCTGGAAGGCTTTAAGGCAGCATTGGTTGAGCTAGAGCAGCTCGGTCACGCTGATGCCCTGAAGTCCGCTGAGGTGCTTAAGACTCGCTTTTCAGACGACGCCTTTGCCAAGTCATCAGAGAAAACCCCTGAAACACCCGAGCCTGATGAATTTCCCTCTCTGGAGGATATGGATCTTGACTTGGATGCGATGGACGATGACATTAAGACATTGGAAGCCTCGTCAGAAGACGATGCTAAGTCTTTCGAGGATGTATCAGAGGCATTAGCTTTTGAAAGCCCTCTCGAAGCCCGTATGGTTGAGGAGGTTGAAGAGACGGTATCGGAAGTCTCTCAGGCTGATGACGGTGATAACGGACTGGCGTTTGATACCAGTGATCTGGATTTTTCCGTACCAGAACCTGAGCCAGAAGCAATGGTGACAGATGAAGCTGTACCGGAACTGGATTTTGATGTCAGTGACTTAGACCTTGAGGGTAATTTCAATACCCCGGCAGAACCTGCAGGTGTCACGCCTGATGAAGGCCTGACCTTAGACACGAGAGACGACAGTATTGAGGCACTTGATACCTCACTTGATACGGGCTTTGATAGCCATACGGAGGTTGATGAAGCGTTTGATGAGGAGATGAATTTCCTGTCTGACGATGATGAGGTTGGTATTAAGCTGGATTTAGCCCGTGCCTACATGGATATGGGTGATAACGATGGTGCATCAGATATTCTGGACGAAGTGGTTGAGCAGGGCAACGAGCAACAACAGGCTGAAGCTCGGGAGTTGATGGAGCGGTTGTAGAGGAACGGTGGAAAAACAGGGGTTGTCATAAAAGGGTTGTCATAAAAGGCTGTAAAGGGGCTTCCAGTGGCAGCCTGTCTAGAATTGACAGAAGATGTCTACCGAAGCAGGAAGCCTCAACATGCCTGGGTAGTGGGTCAAAACTGTTGTTTATATAATGTGTCGTATGACCTGTTATCAAAAAGTGCTGAGTCCTGGCTGCAAGATGGACAATGTCAATTGATCTGGGAAAAATAAAGCAGGTATTCAGAGATTTCTGTGTACACGACCAGAGTGTCATACAACTACCTGCCGCAAGGTAAAGAAGTCATTTATGAAATTCAACTGCGGAATTTAGGTTGAATGGGTTCAAACGCTTTAGGAAAGACTTGGCTTTCTCCGCCAAATAAGAGATTTTCTCAGTCAGATAAGAGAAAGTACTCTTGTGAACCTTCTTGTTAGTAGTCTGATTAACAATTATTAAATCTCTGCTGACTGTACTCCCTGTTTCATGGAGTGGGAGAGTCGGCTCAAAGGTTTTATTTTCGGCTTCATTTGCGGCGTATATAGCTGGAGCATTACCTGGCAGAAGCAGCGAGTCGAGCTCTGAAGCACTGTTTGAATTATTTAAATCAAAGGTGGGCAGGGTATACTGTGCAAACTTAAGGTAATTGTTCATGCTGTGGCAGTTTTTAATGAAAATGCTGGCATTCTTTAACAAGGCTATACACAAAGCGTATCCTGCAGCCCATGTGGGATCACTCATTGCAGCAGCAAACATTACTGCTGTTCTGGCAGCTTCAGTAAAAATGGTATTGCTATACTGAGACAGATTTATCTCAGTTGGAATCCATAGTGTTAGCCCGGGGTGAGCAAAGTTCATAGCAGCTAATGGTATCCTGGCTACAATATCGAGGTCATTAACAACGCGAAGAATGTGACCTCTGCCAATGAGATTTTCTATCTCGGCAGCGCCAGAGTAATCAAACACCCGTGGAGCACCAAACGTGACTACATAAATGGGAAACCCTTTTTCCAGCCGTTCAGGATAAGAATAAGCAGAAATGAAATCTGAACCATCTATTGATAATGCTGCTGTGCCTAGCAGCGTGTTGCTGGCATAATATGCCGCAAGTGGCAGAGCTAACCCTCCACCAAGACTATGACCAGTAAATACGGTATCAATGTGTATATTACGCTTTTCAAGATCAGCGATCAGATTAGATAAGTCATTGTTTATATCTTGCGTTTTAAATAATTCAGCATCAATAAAGAGCTGCTTAATGGCTGATTCCATGGAAGGTATGGCTGATTTGGCAGCGGCGACAAACCCTGAGTGTCCATTAGCGTCTACATTAAGACCTAACGGAGTCAACTGATCATCCTTATTAAACCAGCTGTCAGTCAATGCATCAGCGGCAGTCATTGTTCCGTTTAATGCAATGACCAGTTCATAACTTTGTAAGGCATGAGGCAGGGTTTGTGTTTTTTTTCTTAACGCAGCAATCCCCACCGTTGAATCACAGGCAAGGGGTGTGTCTGGCAGGGGAGCACTGTTTCCTGTCAGTGTACTTGCAGCGTTGATTGTATTTTTAGCCGTGTCGATGACTGTAGAACCTTTGCTCCCACGAAAGGAGATGACTTGCCAGGGTGTTTCTTCCGGCACAGAGAATGAAGACCGTTTAAGACCAATCCTTTCAAAGTTGGAACCTTCTTTTGCTATGCTATAAGCCAATATTGAAAGCCTTGCAAGGTCCAGTATTTTTTTTCGGCTTAGATACTGTTGCTCATCATCCAGGATATTACTTAAATCAGCGCTACTCTGAGGCTCATTGATTCGCAACGTTTCCCTTGGTTCTGAAGTAATGAGCGCTTCTATTTCTGAGGGGGCTACTTCTGTGGGGGCTATCTCCTGTGTTTGATCAGAGAACTTAAGCTGTTCCTGATTTTTGACGATCTCCCATTCACTAAACTCAGAATCCATTAGTCCTGTGTTTGCAATGATTTCACTGTCAGCGTCCCTTGCAACTGAAACAGAGCAGATAAAAAAACAAAGTATGCTCATCACCAAGTATGAGAAATAGCTTGTTTTTAAGGACTTATTCCATTCTGTGTTCATAATTGCTTATACTTGACTGTTATTGAATAGGTTAAATTGTTTGATTAGATATTCTAAGTTATAAATGGTTCTGATGCACTCCTATTTAATAGGATAAATAATAATAAATAATAAATAGCTAATAACAATACGCTGGTAGTCATTGTAGAGTTTTTTTTGATTTCTTCAATTAATTGAAATAATTTTTAATAGAATCTGCTAACAGGGCCTGGAATATTGAGGCAGTAAGATTAGAGGGGTGGGGTTAATGGTTATATTTTTCCTCCTCTTTAACATTTTGTACCCAACGGAAGACTTCAGCCACAGGCTCAATCAGCTCGCCAGGGATATAAGCGGCAATATCTGTATCAAATAAAGCGTGAGCCAGGGGCACATTCTCCAGAACGGGAATCCCTTCTTTTTCGGCTACCTTGAGAATAAAGCGTGCATGGGCACCACGACCTTTAACCATGACGATAGGTAAGGGGGTTTTATCTTGCCGATAATGGAGCCCAATAGCCAGGTGAGTCGGGTTCTTTATCACAACATCTGATTTTTTGGTATTCTCTGCTGAGTTGAGAATTTCCTGGTGTATTTCCTTCCGCTTGCTTTTAATTTCCTGACTACCTTCCATTTCTTTGTACTCACGCTTCACTTCGTCTTTTGTCATTCGTTGCTGTTTCATAAAGTTATGGCGTTCAAACAGATAATCAGCCACAGCAATTACCACAAAGGCAGCAACGGAGTATATCAATAGTTTCTTCATGACTGCACCCGTTACTGGTAGTATGCAGCTGGTACCACAATAGGGAATATTGACCATATCGCCAAGCGTCGTTTTGATGACATGGTAAACCACAAAGGAGAGAAAAACGATTTTGATAATAGATTTAAAAAACTCCACCAGATTCTTCAAGGCGAATATTTTTTTCATGCCCTGGACAGGGTCAATTTTTTTGATATCCGGCTTGACCGATTCTCCAGAGAACAACATACCAAACTGCATGACATTACCGATAATGGCAGACAACATGGCCACCATAACCAGTGGAAGCAACAGCATAATAAACTCGTTGAGAATACCTGATATCACCACTTTGAAGGAAAAGGCAAAGTCTTCGTTGTAGACCAATGGGGGTAGCATAAGCATTTGTTCAATACTTTCCATAAACCGATCGCTCATAGCCCAAATGGTGGCCAGTACTGCGATTAAACCAAAAGTACCCGAGACCTCCTTGCTTTTGGCTACCTGCCCTTTTTTTCGGGCATCACGGAGTTTTTTTGGTGTGGGTTCTTCGGTTTTTTCACCGCTCATTGCCAAAGCACTCCCAGGGATTTAAACAGTTCGGCAATGTTCATCATATGCTGGCGGGACAGCATCATAATGGCACCAACATAGACCACCAGAATAGCGGCTGCTACGCCACTTTTAATGGGCATGGCAAGAATAAATACATTTAACTGAGGCGCAGAGCGGCTGATCAGGGCAATACCAAACTCGGTCACAAACATGGAAATCACAACAGGTGCGGAAAGCCACATGGCCAGACTGACGATTAAATCAAACTGGTTCAAAAAAAAGACCGTTGCTTTCATGTTCAGGTGGGGGTAATACTGAAAAACCGGCCAGGCTTCATAGCTTAGAAAGACATTCTTCAGTAAGAGCAAAAACAGCCCACTGGTCATTATGATGGCGATAAATGCCTGAGTGAACAAAATGCCCAGAGGTGAGGTTTCTGAGCCTGAGAACGGGTTCATAGTACTGGCCATGGAGGCACCGCGCTGGTTATCGATAAAAAAACCGGCAGATTCCAGTGCCCAGAAAGGCACAGCCACCACAAAGCCCAACAAGGCTCCAATAAAAACTTCCTTAATCACGATCCCGGCGGTCACAAAAACCGGCACTGAGTCTTCTGGTTTATGTTCGGCCAGCATGGGGTATAAAAAAATGGCCATACACATACAGATGCCATTGCGAATCATGGTGCCGCCCAACACCTTTTTGTGCAGTATAGGAAGCACAGTAAATAGTGCCAGCAGCCTCGGCAGCCCCATGGAAAAGATATAAAACCATTCTTTAAGCTCGCCGACTGGAATCACCATGGCTAAAGATCCGGTATCTGATTCATGATGGCCAGGGAGTAGTTATAAATTTCAATGCCCATCCAGCGTGCTGTCAGAAGAATACTGATAATGACCGCAATCAACTTGAACGCAAACGGCAGTGTCTGCTCCTGAATTTGCGTGAGTGCCTGAATCAAACTGATTAACAATCCCACGGCTGAAGCGGCAATAATAGGCGGCATTGACAGTAGCAGGGTCAGCAGCAGTGCCTGTGCCGTCAGACCAATGACGTCCGGGTCAAGCATAACTTAATACCATACCGTGGGTGAGGCGAGTCCAGCCGTCAAGCATGACAAACAATAGCAGCTTGAATGGCAGGGAGATGGTCATTGGGGAGACCATCATCATACCCATGGCGAGCAGGATGTTAGATACAATCAAATCAATAACGATAAAGGGCAGATATAACAGAAAGCCAATCTGGAAAGCCTTTGTCAGCTCGCTGATACAAAAAGCGGGCATAAGCACCACAAAATCTGTTTCTGTCAATGTTGCCCTGTATTTTTCCGGCCAAAGCGCCCCGGCCGTTTTCAGAAAAAAACCACGCTCCCGTTTGGCTGTATTTCGCTCCAGAAAGTCCCGGTAAGGCTCTGCTGCTAATTTCATACTGTCTATCCAGGACATATCCTCCACGGTAAAACTGAGGTTGTTTTTCTGAATGATTTCACTGGCCTGGTAACCCACCGGTGCCATGATATAGAGCGTCAGAATAATGGCCAGCGCGTTCATGGCAATATTAGGCGGAATTTGCTGCAGACCGGTGGCGTTGCGCAATATTGAGAAAACCACCACCAGTTTCAGAAAAGACGTTCCCAAGACAGCAAAAAAAGGAATCAGCGACATCAGTGCCAGAGGCAGCAGCAGATAAAACGGGCTGGTTAATGAAATGATGCTGTCCATAGCGCCACCTGAAGGGGAGTTTATTGTGGGTTTTATTGTTTTAACTGTGTAATTTTGGCGCCCAGTCGATTATCAATCTGTACCAGTTGGCATTCGGCAATCACCTTACCATTAACTCGAATGCGAACAGGTTGTTCGATAGAGCGATCCAGCTCAAAAACGTAGCCGGGCTGAATACCCTGCAGATCACTGACATTAAACTGCTGGCTGCCAATCTCAAATAGCAGCTCCACAGACATGTCGGACAGGTCAACACTACCATCTGATGCGTCCTGTCCATCATAGCCATCATAGTTATGTTCTTCATCCATGGGAGCCATCCTCTGTTGAATGGTGACGTGGTTGCCCTCAGCTTCAGCCAGAAAAGCGGTATGGCGGTTGAGCCGAAGAATGAACTGTTGACCGGTAACGTGTTGTTTTAAAAAGACAATATCGCCAACATCAAGATGGCTTAATTCCGCCTGTGATAGCAGCGAGCGTCCCAGCTCAAGCCGTACAAAAAAAGGAATGGCAGGCAAGGGATAGTCCACATAAAAGGGCAACTGCTGTAAGACGGACAGCATTGTCTCGTTGGCTTGCACTGTTGCACCACAGGTGATGCCATCAATGTGCGTAACCAGAGATAGCCCCGCAGTGACAGCTCCTCCGGGTGTGGTTTCAAATCCCTCAAGGGTTATGGGTATACTGAAAACCTGAGAGAGATCATGCAGCGTATCATTGATACTGGCCAATAATGCCGCCATAACCAGCTCTCTGGGCAATTTCGTTGCCACAAAGTGCTCAAGGCGGCCAGGCAAAAGCTGGGTGAACATTTGCTCATCGACACTGACTGACAGGCTTTCATTATTGACAGAAAGAATAAGTTGATAACCCGTTGCGATGGGAACATCGCTGGCAGTCAGGTTAAGTTGCCCGGCGTGTCCAGCCAGGGTGATGTCGAAGCGGGTCTGTCGTGCGGCGAGCAGCCGACTCAGACGCGCGTATGAAGGTGAAACGGCTGGCAGGTCCGGGAATAAGTTGCTCATGGGTTATCTATGCCGGGGCTGGCTTCTCATCATTGGTTTCTTCTTCTGTGACATACTCATTTTGAGCACTTCCTTCCTCATTTCCCCCGTCATCACCGGCCATATTGAAGCTGATTTGTACATTTTCACCCGTAAAGCGGTCATCCAGGTGCTTTTGCAAACTCGCCTGGTGTTGTGCCAGCAGGTTGTGGGTTTCTGCTGACGTAGTGTTCATTGTGACGGTGAGTTCGCCAGCATGTCGATGCACACGAATTTCTGTGCCTTGTAATACGGCATCCTTCATAGTAATGCGCATCTCGGCACCGTTAACGGCATCTTTGGCAGAAACCTGGATTTGATCGGCCATTTTTTGCAGTGCTGCTTCTACCTCTTTAATGCTTCTGGTCTGCTGTAATTCCTGGATTTTTATGTCTGATTGCAGAGATGCTTCCCGGGTTTGACTGAGGGGCATTTCAGTAAGGTGCTGGTTTGCTGTATTGTGTTGCTGACCACCAGTGCCTCCTTCACCCGTCCGCTTTTTTTGTTCATTGATTGCTTTTTCCAGTTTTCGCTGCTCTGCCAGCAGTCCTTCCAGTGATGATTCTTCGGTTTCATCAGGCTCTTTCTTAGGCTCTTTCTTAGGCTCTTTCTTAGGCTCTTTCTTCTTTAACTCCTTGTTAAAACGGTTAGACTCTTCTTCTGATACCCGCTGGTTATTAGGTTGCTGCTGGATCTGATCATCCACAGAGGGTTTGTTTTGCCCGGTGTTGGGGCTTTGCTCAACCTGCATGGTGTCTCTCCCTTTGTTACTGTTTAACGGTTTGGCCTGACCGAGAACTCTTCCATTTCAATCTCTTCCAGCCTTTGCGCCTCTATGGCAGCCTCTTCATCCAGAACACGGGTAAATTCTTCAAACTTCTCTACGGCCTGCTGCGCCTTATGATGTGCTTCCTGCGCTTCATTGAGGGCTGTTTCAGCAGCGGCAACATTATTTTTTGCTTCCTCAACGGCTTGCTCCAGCGTGACATCTTTCTCCCGTAACAGGGCTACCTTCTGTTTCAGCATGTCGAGGTCGTTTTGCCGGACGTCGGTATTCAATATGTTATCGTATAGCGCCTGTTCTTCTTTACAGCGCCAGAGGATATAGTCAGCCAGCGCCTGCTCCTGCTCTTTCTGCGCCTGCCGGGCTTCTGCCAGTAGCCGTTTTTGGCGCAGGACTTCATCATTTGCTGACTTTTCCCGGATTTCTTTGACCTTCAGTAAGTCATGCAGCATCAGACACCTGTAACCTGTCTAAGCCGGGTAATGATGTCGTCGTATGACATGAACTCCGTTGTCCGTTGTTTTAAGAAGGTACGGATTGACTCAATTTTACTGAGGGCTTCATCAGCGACGGCATCTGAACCTTCCTTGTATTCGCCAACCTTGACCAGCAGCTCGATATCGTCATATTTGGCCAGTAGCTCCCGCAACTTACCGGCAGCTTCTTTATGCTCGTCAGGCACAATGGCATTCATGACGCGGCTGGCACTGGAGAGTACATCAATAGCCGGGTAGTGGTTGGATGCAGCAAGCTTGCGAGACAAAATAATATGACCATCAAGAATCGAACGGGTTTCGTCAGCCACGGGCTCTGTCATGTCATCACCTTCTACCAGTACGGTATAAAGTGCAGTAATGGAACCAATGCTTGACATCCCGGCTCGCTCCATCAGTTTAGGCAGGGTGGCAAAGACAGAAGGCGGGAAGCCCCGACGGGTAGGAGGCTCGCCGGCTGCAAGGCCGATTTCACGCTGAGCCCGGGCAAAGCGGGTCACAGAGTCCATCAGCAAGAGCACACGCTGCCCACGGTCCCGGAAGTATTCAGCGACTGCAGTAGCAGTGTAGGCAGCCTTGGCTCGCTCCATGGAAGACTTGTCTGAGGTAGCAACAATAATAACCGACTTCTTTACGCCTTCCGGGCCAAGGTCATGCTCAATAAATTCTCTCAGTTCCCGTCCCCGCTCCCCGATCAGAGCAAGGACAGTGACATCGACCTGGGCACCTTTGACTAACATGGACAGCAACGTACTTTTACCCCCGCCCGCAGCGGCAAAAATACCCATACGCTGCCCTTCACCGCAGGTTAGCAGGCCATCCATGACTTTTAAGCCCAAAGGCAGGGGACGGTCAATGATCTTTCGCGTCATAGGGTCAGGACTTTCAGCATACACAGGGTACCAGGCTTCAGGCTCTATACCATCAAAAGCCCCTCTGTCGAGGGGTTCTCCCATACCATCGAGCACGTGCCCCAGAAGGTGATTACCGACACCAACATGGTGTACTGTGCCTGTGGGAATCACCTCGGTACTGGAGGAAATACCCATGATTTCGCCCAAAGGCGATAAAATCGTTTCGTTTTCCTGGAACCCAACGACCTCAGCATACCCTGCTTTCTTTCCATCAGGAGCAACCATCCTGCACAGCTCTCCCACCTTAACATTAGGCACCGCAGCGCGAATGATCATGCCCTGAACCTCAGTGACACGACCTCGTATATCCACCAGAGTGCCACCTTCTACGGCATTTTTCAGGGCGCAGGTCAGGTAATTAAATGTATCAGCCACGTATGCCTCCTGTGACAACTATTATCTGATTGCTATCGGCGTGTTTCGAAAGGCTATCGGCAGAGAACGGGGATAGAATAAGGCAAGTGCTGAAATTCAGTATAAAAAAAGCCGCTACTGGTAGCGACTTTTTTGCGAAAGACGCATGAACTACACCATCATACCCATATCGCCGGGGCCGCCAGCGGGTGGTCTGGGGGATGCAGATTTGTTATTTCCTGCCGGGTTATCCCCTGGTTTTCCTGTACCCTGGGCATTACCACCATTGTGCTGAGCTGTTTCAATTTCACCAACAATCCACTCAAGGGTATTGACAAACTTTTCCAGCATTGACTCAAAGGTACCGTAGTCAGACGATGCCAGCATAGAGCGTATTAAGAGTACTTCGCTCTTATCGTGGTTCAGGGCCAGGAAGGCACCCTGCATACTGTGGTGCTGCAAGTTGAATGAAAGCATGGTTTCATAAAGGGCGACTTTGGCGTTATCGTGGGCGTCCATGGGTTTGACTGAGGCAACAAAGACAAGTGCTTCGTCTTCGTCCAGGTATTCCATGTTGACAACAAGTGTGTCATCGAAGCAAAGCCCACAGGCATCGTGTTCATTGAGACTCAACTCTCCTAAACCAATGCTTTTAGCAAAGTGTGCCAGGTTTTCTTCGACGTTTTGCTTGAATGACATTGACCATACCCTCCGCTGGTAACTTGTCACCGATAGATAATATAAGGTGTATTAACTTTTAGTATATATCGCTCAAACTACCAAGGAAGTTAATTTAATTTTTGTATTTGGTTATTGTGACACTCGACTCTCAGGTTTTTTGATGAATGAGTGTGCAATATTCAGGTAACTTGTACTTGAGTGGTGCTGTTGGTGCCTGCCTCCCCAGGTTCTGCCAGCCATGTGTTTACTGAACTCTCTTCATATCCGATAGTGAACTACTCGCGCCTAAAGACGCGAGCTTCCAATACTAAGCAGCTACCGAGGTAGATACCATTCTTTTCTTTTTTGACGTTTCATTGCGAATAGCGAGAGAAGCCCTGGCTTTTCTCGGCTTACGAACCGCTCCACGCCCTTTAGTCAGCACTGGAATAGCTTTGCCGACCAACTCCGTTCCAGAGTCGAGAAGAAGATTAATTGCTCTTTTCTTAATGACGATGCTGGCGTTTTTGTCAGCGTTATCAACGTGTCCACAATTACCACAGGAAAACAATTCTTATTTCTTGCGGTT
The DNA here is from genome assembly GCA_965232215.1 of Endozoicomonadaceae bacterium. Taxonomy (GTDB): domain Bacteria; phylum Pseudomonadota; class Gammaproteobacteria; order Pseudomonadales; family Endozoicomonadaceae; genus Endonucleibacter. The sequence continues at coordinate 920,482 of CBDDPF010000013.1, read as the reverse complement.
GTCGGGGTGAGTGTGACCACAATCAGCACACTCTTGACTCGTATAGGGTGCAGGAACTTTGAATACCGCTTTTCCTGCTTTAGCGGCTTTGTAGCGGGTGCAGGTTTCCAGATAATGCCAGCCAACGTTAAGAACAGCTTTGTTGAGTCCAGCTTTGGCTTTGGCACTATTGGGAATAAACTTGCCGTTGTGGTCTTTCCTGGCTTTTGGCTTGCCGGTCATCCTTGAGGTTTTCAGATTCTCAAAAATAATTACCCTGGCCTTACTGTTAACTATTGTACGGCTGGTTTTATGGCAAAAGTCTTGCCTGATGCAGGCTACTTTCCTGTGTTGTCTGGTTATCCGGTTTTTGGTCTTCTGACGACGGTTAGAACCTTTAGTTTGTCGAGATAAGCGGCGTTGCAGCTTTTTAATATACCGCTTGCGCTTATCCATGTTGTTTTTCTGGTTTATGGTGAAGTCGTAAGCCTTAACGCCAGTATGAGCAGGGACAACCACGCCACGATCTACTCCGATAACATGCTCATCCAGCCATTCCTTAGATGCACCTTTCAGCCATACCAGATTATCTTTGTCGGTTGTTGGTTCGTCTGCGCCATCGTCATAGCAGAAAGACACATAATAACTGCCAGCCTCTTTCCTGATATACAGTGACTTTGGTTGTGAGAATGACCGATGATTCTTAATGGACAGATAACCAATATTATTGGTCTTTGTGCCAATGAAAAGACGTGTTACGCCATCCTCGCAAACATCGAACCTGAATAGCTCTTTTGTTATATGAACACTACCTTTGTCGGTTTTTGGCTTGCGCTTTGGCCTACCACAAATCCCTTTCATGAATTTATGATAGGTCTGATACCAGTTAACCGCCGAATTACGAATAATCTGGCTGGGGCAGTGAGAAAGCCAGGGGCTTAGCTCCCTACTTTTGAAGTGAGATGCTTTTTGATCGACAGGGGGATACGTCCCCGTAGGACAGTACTTTCTGGCGTAGGTTCTGAAATAGCGATCTTCATCACACTTTGCATTCCAGATAAACCGGGCGCAACCCATCCATTGAGACAGAATCAGCTTTTGCTGCTCCGTTGGATTGGCTTTGAGTCGGATACCTTGAAGCATTTCTTCACCTTATAAAAATGATAATCATAGGGTACTCTTACTAAAATCTGCCGTCAACCATGAGGTTTATATGTACGAATGGAGAACACGAAGATCATGTGTATTTAAAAATAATGTACATCTAGTATTTGTGACTAAATATAGACGTAATGTGTTTACTAAGGAGATGCTGGATCGGCTTACTGATATATATGGGGAGACATGCGAACAAATGGATTGTGAGCTTCTGGAATGTAATGGAGAACATGATCACGTTCATATGATGGTGAGTGTTCACCCCAAGCTCGCAGTATCTAACTTGGTTAGCAAATTAAAAGGTAAGTCGTCCTATTTCCTAAGAAAAGAATTCTGGCCTCAGATAAAGCCGATGCTATGGGGCAAGCACTTCTGGAGTCCTGGTTATTGCTGTGTGTCAGTTGGTGGGGCTAGCCTGGAAACAGTGAAAGCGTCTATCGAAAATCAAAGAACGCCTCCGTCAGAGAAAGCGGTAAAAACATCTAAACGACTATCACAGCAAGGCTAACGCCTTGTCCGGGCTTGACTCGTCCCTAAAGGAACGAGATTGCGCCCGGTTTTTGTTCAAGCAAATCAGAATGAGTATTCAAACTGTAAAGAATATGCAATCTGCAAGCACAAGGTTGCACAGCTATCAAACAACTATTGATAAGAGAAACTAACCGAAATAGTTGACCCCTTATTAACTGGGATATTATCTGCTATTGTGGGTTTCCAGTATACGGTTTTGTTTGTACAGTTCTCACCCAGTTGGCCGCCATCAACGGATACAGTCACGCAATAATTTTGTTTTGGGTCCCCTTTTCCAGGATTTCCTCCTGCCGAGAATATAAATGAGTAGAGTCGTTCGCCTTGTGAAACCCAGCCCACTGAACCAGGGGGTATCTGAGGAGCACCGTCATAAGTATTGCTAATGGCCACATTTGTGTTAACCATTTTTCCTTGACCATCATTGTGTATTTGAAATGCACCCTCAGCTGGTACACTTTGCTCCAGCCCTGTAATACCTGCCGCCTTTACAGTTATTGGGGTTGTTATTCCTGGTGTAGGCTCTGGCTCTGTAAAACTAATGGTCACTGCCGAAGCAGAGACTGAAGCAATCGCTGCCATAGCTGCAAGCAATAAATAAACTTTGCCTTTCATACAGTAAACCTCTTTCAGTAAACCTCTTTTATCCACTAGCTGATAGTAAAAAAACTGCTGAAAATAATTTAGCTGCAGGCGCTGGCCGATTAACTCTGATTTACCCGTCTGATAAATGACAACATCATGCTAGTCTTCACTGCAGCCAGGTTTTTAATAACCTTATGATGTATAAGATGACATGCTCATTTAGTGATTATTAATAGAATCACTTATAAAGAAAACTGACGGAAATGTTTGTTCGCTGAGCGATTTGAATATTTGATGCTACAGCAGGTTTCCAATATTCTTTATGATTTGTACAGTTTTTACCTATTTTGCTGCCATTCACGGATACGGTTACACAATAATCTTTTTTTGGGTCCCCTGGTGAAGGGTTTCCTCCGGCTGAAATTAAAAACTTGTATGCACCACTTTCTTCTCGAGTCCAGTCGATTGAACCGATTGCTATCTGAGGGTATCCATCCTTAATATTATTAATAAATACTTTTGTACTAATAGCTTTCCCTTCACTATTATTTTTTATTTGAAATTTACCGTCAGCTTTTACATCGTGCTCTAGCCCTGTAATACCTAGGGCCTTTACAGTTATTGGCGTTGAAATTCCTGATGGTGGCTTTGACTGGGTAAAGCTGATAGTGGTGGCAGAAGCGGAAGTGGAAACCGCCATGACTGCAAGTAACAAATTCATGTTGAGTTTCATACAAAGAGTCCTGTTCACATATTAACAAGAGCTATATCATTATATCATGGACATATAGTTCTATTGTCATTAAATCAAAAGATACTGTAAATATTTTGTTTTCCTGAGGTTCCTGTTGAGCCGGTGCCAGAGCAATTTCTCATAGCCCCCCCTGAGGCTGCTGATAAGCAACACACACAATATCCTATCTGCTTGCCAGTACCCCACCCATTCCTGCTTCCAGGCATGTTAATTTTCTTTTATCGTCTGCCATGGAACGCATGACAGAAGCTTGGTTTCTGTAGCGCCGGGAGTGACCATTGTAATCCCCGTCGTTTTTCTAACGACCGTAGTGAGCATGGCGAACTGGACAACAGAACAACGCAAAATGACAAATGTAAGCCTGCTATTACCAGGTATTTCAACGCAGAGTTGGCGTTCAGATTCCCAGCGCAATGGCCTGGTCAGAAGAGTCGATTGGTATTATTTGCCCTACTATGTTCCCACCTCTGAGGAGTGAAGCCAGGAACGCCTGAGGGGGGCGGGAAGTCTTCCGTGCCAGCCAAATGAGATCACCCTGATTGGTATATACTTAAACGATTTAAAGACGCCAGGTCTGGATCAAAAAAACCACTATTTTCAAGGATTCTAATAATAAAAGAGTATCTTCAAGTTTAATGGGTATAGTGGAGGGTTGTTGACAGACGCCGATACCTCCCTGTAAAAGCCCTGCGACGACTATTGTTTAACTACCCGGCTGGTTCTTCCCTGGCTAAGCACCTTCACACGATCACCTGCCGCAAACCCTGCGTTTGGGTCCGCCTGTTGAACGACAGAAACCATAGAGCCATTATCAAGTTTCACGGTGAGTTCAACGCCCTGTTTTTCTGTTAGCTTTTTTTCAGCCAAATTACCCAGTAGCCCACCAGCAACAGCACCTGCAATACCTGCGATATTACTGCCACTACCGCCGCCGATATTCCCTCTGGCAGCAATACCACCAATAGCGCCGCCGGCAGCGGCTCCAATGCCACTTTGCTGGCCTTCAAGTTTGACTAAACGCACTTCCGCGATCGTACCAAACTGTACTGTCTGCATTTGCCGGGCTTCACTTTGAGAGTAGGTTGTGCCAAACAGGTCTTTTGTGCACCCTGAAATAACCAACAATACGGCAGTTATAGCCACAACACTCGTATAAGGTTTTATTCTCATCTTCTAATCCTTAAATTTTTATGGGATACAGTGTACAACAAATCTGGAATAACGCATCAAAACCTTACCCCTGGAAGCGCTCTAGCCTCCTGCAGGAGAATTGATTAACCTACCGAACCCCTGGTAAGTCTATTTCAGTTATGGCTTTTCGAATGACACTAGTTAATGATTCTATAGCATTTTTCGTATAAATGGCCTTCCTGATTGCTTCAGGGTATTGGAAAAGGGTAATCAAATTGTCCCCGTTTTTACGCCAGGACTTGCCTGTAGAGGGAAACTTCTCCCCCAGGTGCTTTTTTCAAAAGCACTCAGCTCGCTTTCTGCCGCTTCAGCCGTGGCTGACGGGTCTATTCTCTTGAGATTGCTGGCGACCACTTTGCACGCCTTGCAGGACACGTACTGACCTCATCAGGAACAGCGTCGGTTACCTTGGCTATAAGGGCTGGTGAGACATCAGCGCCACACATTTCTTCAAGCGTATCAGCGATATCACGAGTGGTCATACCTCGTGAGTATAGAGAAAGGGTTTGCTGATCCAGCTTATTGATCCGTGTTGACCCTTTGGTAATCAACCGGGGTTCAAATTCGCCATTTTCACCATTTTCGCCATTACGCTCTCGTGGCGTGTTGATTTTCAGCTCACTAAAGTCACCTTTAATGGTCTTTTTACTGAAACCGTTGCGGCTGTTTCCCGTGTTATGCCCATCGGTAGAATGCTTGGCATAACCAGGGTGTTCTTCCAGCTCAACGGCCATAACACCCTTAACAGCTGCTTTGATAAGTTGATGGCCAAGACCGGCAAGGTCGTCCTGGTTTTTGATTTGTTCAACCACCTGGTCAAGCAGACTTTCATTAAGTTCAACCCTTATCATTATGCGCCTCTTTGGGGTATTAATAACAAGGGTTTACACAAATTAAATTACAATCTTGCATATTCCTCTATGCATGAAAGGATATCTTGCCAGTACGCCTCTTTTGGATCATTGCCACTTCTACATATTTCTTTTGTCTCTATCACCGCCTGTTTAATACTCACATTATCAATGGCTTTCACTGGTGACGTTACGTTTGTACCATATCGAATAAACAACCTGGCTACCTCAATGGGTAAATTAGATTTCAAAATCTCCACAAGGATTGACTGAAAATTTTCTTTATGTTCACTGTGTGCTGATTCATTAATTCTCTGTATTAGTTTTTCTATTAACAGTAAATCGGTATCGGATATCGTTTTAGTAATACATCGACTGTTTATTAATTGCTTTAATATAGGGTAGGGATTGGCGCCCTCATCCATAAGGGACAAGATCATTGTTAATGTATTCTCTGAAAAGTTCGATATTACCGCACTTTGGCATAATTCGGAGAATAAGTTTTCAACCTGTTCTTTGTGCTGGCTTGTAGAAGGCATTTTGTCAGTTGAGTGCATGTTTGTTTTTTTAGATCTTAACCCGACTAACCTTATGGCCTTCTGAGACAGACTTTTAAATTTTTTTTCCGGGGAATCTCCTCTTCTTCGCGCTGAGTCTGTAACAGTGGTTAACCACTTGTGGAACAGTGGTAAATTATCTTCACCTATGGCATAGGCAAGCATATACTCTGGATTTGCGGTAGCACCAAGGTTAATACAAGCTCTGATCAGCGGTAAAACACCATCCTCTTTTTTAGACCGTGCCAAATATGCGGGTTCATCACAAAGACTCTGAAAGCTTTCTTTTAAGAATCCGTTGATTTTTTCAGCATCAGACACATTATCGTTAATCAGTGTCTGCAAATGGTCAATACTATTTTTTGATTCAGGCAAGGTAGAAATGGTTTTTAGAAAATAAAACACCTCCTCTTTTGGTTGTTGCCAGATATTCCAGCTTTCAAAAAGTTTTTGTCCATATTGACGGATCAGCAGGCTGAGAAAATCAGTCTTTTTATTTTTGTAGGCTTCTTCTGCCAAAAATTTTACTATCTCTGAAAAATTCTGAAACTTTTCAAGTTCACTGATAAATAATGCTAAACCGTCTACGTTACACTTATTTATAAGATCTTTAAGCCATTGGCAATGGGCTTTATTCAGTGGTATGGCGTTGTCATTCGTGTTGGCAAGCTTAACCATTAACTTGTGTAGTAATGTCAGATCTTTTTTACTGATTGCAAGATCAAAAGCATTTTGGTATCTCCATACTGTAAAATTGAGAGCATCAACGCATTGGGCTTTTATGGTGAGATCAATTTTTTTACCAAGCAGCCATTCTATTACTTTTGGGGAATTGTAGATAATAGCCATATTGATCATGGGGATACGATGAGGATAACCAATATTAACATCATAGTTATCACTTAATCTGCTGAACTGTTCGAGTCGTTCAAGAAATTCTGGTTGATCATCATCGATAACTGATAGTATCAAGGTATCAAATTCATGCTTTATATCAGGCGTGTCTGTTTTTGTTTTTTCAAGCAGAAATGAAAATAATTTTAGGTCATTATTTTTTACGGCATGATAGAATGGGTCAAAATAATCAAAATTACCGTATTGAATTGTTGAGGTAATGGTCATGCCAGCCCTATGAAATTTCTCCAGTTCTTCGAGATTACCCATTTGAATCGCTGCCATTATTTGTAGATTTTGCTCATAGGTATTTTTTTTTTGCTCTCCGGGTCATAACAGGCTCAACATCAGGCAGTGTTGCAGATTGGGTCCTCTGTGGAGTGGTCATCCAACAGTTACCTGATGGGTTGCTTGCTTCTGATACCCTTAGGTTGGCAAAAGAGGGGGTGTTTGCAGAAACAGGCTTATTCAGATCCCATACCTTTACGATACCGTCACTAGAGAGGGAAACCAGCCGATCATGGGGGAGTGCTGCAACCGATCCAACTTTGCCATTATGTTCCAATGTTGCCATACATTGCTGTCCATGGGATCTGTCCAGATTCCATATTTTCACGGTTCCATCATGAGAGCATGAAGCCAGCCACCCATTGGGCATTTGAATAACTGATCTCACAAAGGAAATATGTCCCTCCAGGATTGCCTCACATTGATTGCCATCAGGCTTATTCAGATCCCACACCCTGATTCTGCCAATACCGTACGAAACCAACCGTCCATCAGCCAATGGTGTGAAAAATAGCAATGTGTCATCAGATTCACCCACACCCAGCGTTGCCACTGGTTCCTTTAGCCAGGGGGCACTCGGGTCCCATACCTTTGCGGTTCTGATATCAAAGCAAGAAACTATTCGCCCACCGGGCAGTGGCGTGAGATATGTCAAATCCTCCTCCTTATTTTGATTCATAAACGTGGCAACACATTGCTCTCCATCAGGCATACTCAGATTCCACACCTTGAGTGTTCTGTCTTCAGAAGCCGAAGCCAGAAACCCACTGGACAGTTGTATGACTGATCCAACACAGTCGGTATGCCCCTTCAGCGTTGTTACACATTGATCCCCATAGGGCCTGTTCAGATCCCAAACTTTTACGGTGTTGTCATCAGAGGCCGAAGCCAGTTGGCCATTTGACAGTACTGTGACAGAGTCCACAAATCGGGTATGACCTTCAAGTATGACCACGCATTGCTCCCCGTCGGGCTTAGTCAGATCCCATATCTTTATGGTTCCGTTGTCATGGCTTGAAGCCAGCCGTTGCCGGGGCATTGGCGTGAGTGATGTAATATACGAATCATCTTTACTCTCGTTATTAACCTCATTCAGCGTTGCTACGACGTATGGATGACCATCCGGTTCACTCAGACCCAACACCTTTATGAGGGTTCGTTCATAGATCAAAGCTAACCATCCATTGGACAGTGTGACCATTTCTTTGGTGTTGATGTTTTTCCTGTCGTCGGTACCTTCATACAGATCCAGCGTTGCCACGCATTCATAATCCTGGTTACCAAAGGCACAGTAAAATAAGGAAGCGCCGGCATAAAAGAGAAAAAAATAAATAAAATGTAATTTATTCAAATGTCGCAACATACTTAACCTCTTGCTTAATCTGTAGCGTTTGCTTTATTGACTGGCTTTGGTTATCCATGCTCTTTATAAGCGAACTATTCGATACCAAAAGATCCGGGAGACTTATTGAATAATGATCATAATGACTACGTCCCATGATTATTATTCAAAGACAGTCAGTATAGTTACTATAAAAAGTGTTGATTTGTTAAATTAAAAACATTATCGCTTTTTTATATGCAACCTCGATGTTAGAGTGAGCAGGCTTTAACGAACATTGCGAAATTCTCCATCCATAGCGGCATTGCGTAGCTTTGCCGTTTGGGTGGAGATGGATAGCAAGGCTTGCGTGGAGCAAGCCCATGATATACTCTCAATAGCACGCGAAACCCTGCATAATGGGTGTAATGGCTGAGACAACAGCCTCTCAACAGACAGATAAGCCTCTGGATAGATACTCAAGCGCCACCGTTGCTGGATAACACGAGAAACAAATCAAGAAAACATGAAACAGTTTTCAGGCTTCTATTTGCTGAAACGCTCGGACTGAGCGTATGTGTAAAGTGTTCCCCTGTCATGGTTCAGCGGCTCATATGGCAGCGAGAGGCTTTGTCTGTATGGCATTGCGGGTCGCATGTAACTCCCTATCAGAAGCCCCCACTATAATCGGCTTGCCGATTTAGTGGTGGGAGTAAGTCACTAGCCGGGTAGTGGATCTCAGATGTGGGGTAGATGAAAAATACAGGATTTACGCATTGACAGCGAATCCAAAAATTTGATAATTGCCAGCAATACTGCAATGACTATCTTTCAGGGACGACAGTGAGAAGTACAACTCGCCCAACAACCGTACAATGCACACTGCCACAATACATGGGATTTCTGATCAGCGAACCCAAATCATCAACATGCACAAGGTTGGAAGAAGTTGGAAGAAGTTGGTAATTGGAAGAAGTGAATTCAGGTTTATCAGGCAGGGATTACTTTCACCTTGCTGCCTTTACGAGAAGCCAGCACATCAATTCTTGCTTTCACCTGCTCCTTCAGTTCGGATACATGAGAGATAATCCCAATCATTCTGCCACTGCCTTGTAAATCAATAAGCGTTTGTATTGCCAAATCAAGGTGACCACCATCCAGACTGCCAAAACCTTCGTCAATAAATAACGTGTCGAGCTTAATGCCGCCCGCATGGGACTGAACAACACTGGACAGCCCAAGAGCCAGGGAAAGGGCTGCCATAAACGATTCACCACCAGAGAGCGTTGCAGCGGAGCGAGCTTTTCCGGTATAAGTGTCTTCTATCTCCAGCTCCAGGCCAGAGGCCTTATTACCCTTTGCCTTACTCTCTTTTCGAACCAGCAGGTATCTGCCTTTGCTCATGGATTTGAGCCGACAGGATGCATCCATCAGCACCTCGTCAAGCAACACACTCAAAACAAATCGTTGCAAACTGATTCGATTGCCAGTCTGCCCGGTGGCCACATCACTCAACGTGCCATAAATTGCGTATTCGGCTTTAATCCTTGCTGCTGTCTCATGGGCATCTTCAAGCTGCTTACGGATTGCTAAAAGCTGACTGTGACGCTTATCCAGTTCCTGCCATTTTTTGCTCCTGACATCAGTCAGGGTGGAGGCTGTATTCAGATTGACGGCCAGTGCCTCAAGGTCAGGCCGTGGTTTATCCATTAACGCCAGCCTCTGACTTTTGTTTGCACCTGTGAGCTCATCCAACTCCTTGTAAAATACTTTTATAGAATCACTGAGTTCATGCTGTTTTGTCTCATCCAATACCGCTGCATCGAAGGCCACATCCTCCTTGAAAGTACTTTTTCCCAGCGCATCATGCCAGGCATCCCTCGCCTTCAGTCGTTTTTTATCGGCTTCTGCCAACGCTGCTGTTAACTGGTCGAGTGTCGTGTCTGCTTTAGTGAAAGCATCCTTACTTTCAGCAAGTGCTTTTTCTGACTTCTGGTAGTTTGTCTCCAATACCCTTATTTGATCATTGAGTGCTTTAAGCGCCTGCCCCAAAGCGGCCTCTGAAAGATACGCCTGCGGCACGCTTTCCATGAGAAGCTTTAATTCTGACCGGGCCTCTATTGCCTTTTGTTCGTCTTTGTCAGCTTCACTTTTTTTAGCATCCCGCTTTTCTTCCATATCCTTAGCTGCTTGCTTTGCGTCCTGAAGCTGCTTTTGCAAACCTTCAATGGTTCCTTTCTTTTTGCAAAGACAGCTTACCTGGGCAGTCAAGTCATTATGATACTGCTCCACCTCTGTCAGTGATTGCTCAGCCATAGCACCCAGTTCCTCTTCCAGCTGCTTGATGCGATTCTGGCATTCCTGCATATCCCTCTGCGCATCATCCCTCTTTCTTTCCTGAGCGATCCTGGCACTTTTATCGTTATCAGCCTCCCTTCTTGATTCCTCAACCTGCTCATGGGTCACCAGCTTTTCATTCTTTCTGGCCTGGGCTGGCATGGGATGCTCACTACTGCCACAGACAGGGCAAGGCTCATCAGACTTGAGTCCTTTGGCCAACAGTGCAGCCTGCCCCACATGCCATTGGTATTCCCATTCTTTTGTCTTTTGACGGGATTTCTCAGATTGCTCTGCAAGGGCCTTCAGGCTCTCATTTTCCCTGGCCAGCATACGGGAAAAACGCGGGTAATCCTTGCGCTCTTTATCAAGCTGCTTACGCTTTTTCAAATAATTTGCCAGCTCGGACAACTTCAGCTGCAACCCGGTTAGCGGCTCTATAGCCTGTTGCGTTGTAACAATCTGCTGATCATACCGGTCACGCTGGCTGATTGTTTCCCTGTATTGTTTTTCAAGTTCCTGTAACGCATTGCTACTATTTTTTTTCTGTAACTCTGCTGCCGCTTTTGTTTTTCTAGACTCGGCCAGTCTGGTTATTTTTTCTTCATAGGCAGTGAGAGTGACACGCTCAGCTTTAAGACTGTCAACAGAACGCCAGGCTTCAGCAGCTTTTCTGTAAGCACACTTCGCCCTATGCTGCTGCTTTTTTGCCTTGTCTCGCTGATCTACCCCATTGACTTTATTGGCTTCAACCTGCGCCTTTTCCTTTTCTTTTTCTATCACTGCTAGTTTGAGGGGTTGAATTTTTTCTGCTTCCTCCGCCTGTTTTAGTTGATGCTCAATGGCTTTGATAGCCGAATGCTGTCGGTTTTTACGCTCCAGTTCTTCTTTCGTTTTGTCATAGGCTGAAAATAATTTAGACAGGGCTTCACCGGCTTTCTTCTTCTCAATAGCCTCTATCCTGGCTTTTTCTGCTGCCTGTTTTTCCTCAGTCGCTGCCTTCAGTTCAGGTGTCAGGGTGTCGAGCTGCTCTGCAATCTCGGCCTCTTCATTAACATTCGCTGCCTGAAGAATGCCCCTGACTTTGTTGTCATGGGCAACACTTTCTGTTCGAATAGTGCTTGCCTTTTGCTTTAACCGCTCCTCAATGGCTTTATAAATACCGGTCTGAAACAATTTTCCAAAAATGTTTTCCCGATCCCTTGAGTCTGCCTCCAGCAACTCCCTGAATTTTCCCTGAGGTAGCACCATAACCTGTCGGAATTGCTCAACATTCAGCCCCGTCATCTCCTGTATGGCACTGTTAGCCTCAGAAGGCTTTTTAGGGACGATAAGCGTCAGCTCACCCTCTGACAAAACCTCATGAAACGTTGCTTTGTGCCCATGATCAGTAAACCCCTCACCTCTGGCTTTTGGGCGTATTTGCTGGGGAGACCGAACCATCTGCCAGATTTTACCATTGAGTTCAAAAACAAAAGTCACTTCAGTCAGTGTGTCGGGTGCGGCCCGGTCACACCGCATTTCAGCAGCGTCCCGGTCTTTACCGGTGGTTTCACCATAAAGAGCAAAACAAATAGCATCCAGCAGCGTACTTTTCCCTGCTCCGGTTTCGCCATTAATTAAAAACAGCGGATTGTTTCCCAGCTGGGTAAAATCAATTTCTTCCCTGTCAGCAAAAGGACCGAACGCCTGAACAATGAGCTTCAACGGTTTCATAGTGCTGATACCTTATCTTTATTTATTGTGTCAATCTCATGCTTAATGGCTTTGAGCTGCTCATCCGATAAATTTTGATCCATGGTTTGCTTAAAGAAATCACAGCACATATCAAACTCACTCTGTCGAAGCTTTTCCCTGTTGATGCCTTTCAGCTCACCATCAAACTGGTTGACTTTTTCCAGGTGCAATGTGTTGGGGTAGACGGTTCGCACCTTGCCCATGGGATCAAGAATGGCATGTGTATCCGTTAAATGAACCAGTATATAATCGTCAGCCTGCGGATCAGTTTGGCCCTGCGCTATAATTGCGTTCAGCGCTCCTTCAATAACACGGACATCACGTTTGGCTTTCAGGGGAAGCAGCCTGATCTCACCCACCCCGTTATCATTAATATCCACCAGCGTGATACCCTTCTTCTGATATTGCTCAGAAAAGCTGTATTTCAGAATTGACCCTGAATAGCGGATAGACTCTTGACCCTTATACTGAGGGCTGTGCAAATGACCAAGGGCCACATAATCAAAGTCCTTCATGGGTTCCCAGGAAACCCGGTCAGCCCCACCCACAGAAAGGGGGCGTTCAGACTCACTCTCCTCACAACCGTCCACGAAACAATGACTGACCAGCACTGAAGGTATTTTATCAAGCCGACAGTCACTGATTTGCTCTGTTAAAAAGCGATGAGCCTCATCATAACTTCTGACATCCACATCAAACCGATCCCTCACCTGTTCGGGATCACAATAGGGAATACCATAAAATGCTATGCTCTCTTCGCCTGCGTTAATGACAACAGGCTCAGTGATTTGATCTAAATCACTAATGATATGCAAGCCGGCAAGGCTCAACTGCCTGGCGCCAAAACCAAGTCGCCGGGCACTGTCGTGATTACCGGAAATCATAATCAATGGCACATTCAGCTCATGACATATTCGGTTAACCGTGTCATCAAGCAGTGCTACGGCCTCTGCCGAAGGCACCGCACGGTCATAAATATCCCCGGCAACTACCACAACATCCACTTTTTCAGAGGCAATATAATCAATGATCTGATTGAGGACATGCACCTGATCTTCCAGCAACAACTGCCCGTGAAACTGACGACCAATATGCCAGTCAGAGGTATGAAGAATTTTCATCCAGACACTCCAGTTGGTTTTTTATGGGATAAAATGCGCCAATCAAGAAACAATACTGCGGACACTTTCAGGCAATAATAGCCCCGTATTTACTGAATCACTGATAAGTGTCCATGATTTTTTCATCATTCATGGCGACGCCTAAGTCCTCAAAAACTCTGCGCATCAAATGTTGCATCAAATGCTGCATCAAATGTTGGTTGAACTTACGGCGTTTCCAGCTGCTGGCAATGGATATCACCGTTTGATCATTTGTGCCCTTGCTTTTTCTGTCTTCCAACTTCAATAGATTGAGGGCTGCAAATGAGGCGCGTTGACAGGCGTGTGGATTGCCTCTTTCCTACGAGACTGGCAATCCATCAACCCGGTATATTATTAGCGTCACGGAAAATACATTCAACCTGGAAGCGTGCTTTGTAATAGCTGGTAAGCGTCATGGTATCCAGCGTTGTATCTATTGAGTAAAGCAGGGCAATGCCCACTTTTTTCTTCCGTTGAACGCTCAATATGACAAGCCTGATCTGGCGATTGAGGCATTTGGAATAAACTTTAGAGGAGATGACTGACATTACTGGAGAGCATAGAACAGGTAATCAAGCGGGGCGAAAGGAACCCGGGGCAAATAAGCGCCGACTAAAGCCTGTTGGCAGGCTTAAACACACCAGGAAACAGGCTCGCAGGCTAAGGGAATACCGAAAATGAGCACGTAAGTTAGCGCCATTGATTGATGACTGCTTCCCATTGGAGCGGGAAACGAGACTCGAACTCGCGACCCCAACCTTGGCAAGGTTGTGCTCTACCAACTGAGCTATTCCCGCTGTATATGGCGTCCCCTAGGGGACTCGAACCCCTGTTACCGCCGTGAAAGGGCGGTGTCCTAGGCCACTAGACGAAGGGGACGTAATTCCTTCTCTTTTCAGGCAAAACAACATGCATGTCAAGTTAGATTTGGAGCGGGAAACGAGACTCGAACTCGCGACCCCAACCTTGGCAAGGTTGTGCTCTACCAACTGAGCTATTCCCGCTATATATGGCGTCCCCTAGGGGACTCGAACCCCTGTTACCGCCGTGAAAGGGCGGTGTCCTAGGCCACTAGACGAAGGGGACGTAATTCCTTCGATTTTATATTCATTGATCAGGTACTGAAGACTTTAAAGGCTTCTTCCTGTCTTTGCGAGTCCGTAGTTCTAACTACGCGCGACGCCTGAATAATGGCGTCCCCTAGGGGACTCGAACCCCTGTTACCGCCGTGAAAGGGCGGTGTCCTAGGCCACTAGACGAAGGGGACGTAAACGCTTAAAAATAAATTGGTGGAGCCAAGCGGGATCGAACCGCTGACCTCAACACTGCCAGTGTTGCGCTCTCCCAGCTGAGCTATGGCCCCACACTATTTTTGAGACTAACTGTTGTTTGACCCGTCTCGAAACGCAGGGCGAATTCTAGGGGGGAGCCTCCTAAGTGTCAAGCATTGCTTATGAGAAAAAATCAAAACTTTCCAAAGAGTTATAAACAGAATCGGTTTTCGTCGGCGGAAGTTAGCCGTCAATTAAGGATGCCGCTTCGCTCCACATAGTTTGGTTATGAATCAGATACATTGATCGCGTATACTCAACAGGCCGGTTTTACTGGTACCCTGTCCGTTGTTCCTATGGCGTTCATTAACGTTTCATGTATGCGTATTAGACACTCGCCAGGTCAATGTCTGCTGATAATCACTGTCCATGATGGCAACCTGATACATGCATTACCCTTCCATAGGTGGTCCATGAGGTGGTCCATGAGGTGGTCCATGCACTTTACCGCTGATGTATTTTTCCCATGGTAGGCGAATAACCACGGTCAGTGGTAATATCTCTGCTTTTACTTTCATTTGTCAGGAATTACTGCGTGCCCGGCCCTGCAATAAACGAATTACGTCAGCACATCCCATCATGCATGATTAAGGATCAATACCGGCTGAGAAACCAGTTACGTCGTTTGTCGTGTGATAATTACAAAGGACTGAAAAACTTACAGGCATCAATAGCCAAGTCTCAGGCACAGGCTCAGCAGCGCGCAGAGGCTGTCCCTGAGATGACTTACGACAAAGCGTTGCCCGTTGCCAATCGTAAGGATGCTATTATCAGCGCCATTCGTGACAGTCAGGTGGTCATTGTTGCCGGAGAAACGGGGTCTGGAAAAACCACGCAACTGCCAAAAATGTGCCTGGATATGGGGCGGGGTGTCAGGGGTTTGATTGGTCATACCCAGCCGCGACGCCTGGCCGCTCGGTCGGTGGCTGGCAGGATAGCAGAAGAGTTAAAAGTCTCTGTCGGCGAGCAAGTAGGTTACCAGGTTCGTTTTAATGATCATGCCAGTGATAACACACTTGTTAAGTTAATGACTGACGGTATTTTGCTGGCTGAAATTCAGAATGACCGTTTTTTGTGTCGTTATGATACCCTCATTATTGATGAGGCTCATGAGCGCAGTTTGAATATTGATTTTCTGCTCGGTTATCTTAAGCTTCTATTGCCCAAACGACCTGATCTCAAGGTGATTATTACGTCGGCCACCATTGACGTAGAACGATTTTCCCGCCACTTTGATGATGCCCCTGTGATTGAAGTTTCAGGGCGAACGTACCCAGTCACATTACACTACCGTCCACTGGATACCTTAAACCTTGAAGGTCGCGATGCTGATCAGAGGCTGCAACAGGGCATCCTGTCAGCACTTCAGGAAATTTTTGAACTGGAGCGCACCGGAAAAGGTGCACCTTTAGGTGATGTACTGGTCTTTTTAAGCGGTGAACGGGACATTCGAGAGACAGCGCACTTTCTCAGGGATGCCAGGCTGCCTCACACTGACATTTTACCCCTATATGCCCGCTTGACAGCCACTGAGCAGAATAAAGTCTTTAAGACCCAGGCAGGGCGTCGGGTGATTTTGTCAACCAACGTCGCTGAAACATCACTGACTGTGCCTGGTATTCGTTATGTGATTGACCCGGGCATGGCCAGAATCAGTCGTTACAGCGTACGTTCAAAGGTCCAGCGTTTACCCATTGAACCCATCTCTCAAGCTTCGGCCAACCAGCGAAAAGGACGCTGTGGGCGAGTGGCAGAGGGGATTTGCTTCCGGCTCTATTCTGAAGAGGACTTTCTGGGGCGCCCGGAATTTACCGATGCCGAGATTCGACGAACAAACCTTGCGGCGGTTATCTTGCAGATGCTGGGCATGGGACTGGGGGATGTCACCCGTTTTCCCTTTGTGGATAAGCCAGATGATAAAGCCATCAATGATGGTTTCAAATTACTGCAGGAACTCGGTGCCGTTAATAAACAGCGTTGTTTAACGGGTATCGGAAGGCAGCTTGGAAAACTCCCCGTTGATCCCAGGTTCGGGCGTATGCTGGTTGAGGGGGCCAGAAACAACGCGCTTTCTGAATTGCTTATTATCATTAGCGCCATGACCATTGCCGACCCAAGGGAACGTCCTGCGGATAAGCAGCAGGCGGCAGATCAATGCCATCGTGAATATTATCATGAGGACTCTGATTTTCTGACTTTTGTGAATGTCTGGCAGTCTTATGAAGAGCAACGCCAGGCGCTGTCGCAAAGCCAGCTGAGAAAGTACTGTAAAAAACAGTTTTTATCGTTTATCAGAATGAGAGAGTGGCGTGATTTGCACCGACAGCTTACGCTGGCCTGTCATGATTTGAAGTTTCGGTGTAATGAACAGCCAGCCGGCTATGGCGATGTTCACCGCGCACTGCTGACAGGGCTACTCTCCCACCTGAGTAACAAAGATGATGAGGCAGATTACCTGGGGGCAAGAAACCGGCGCTTTTATCTGTTCCCTGCATCCACACTGCATAAACGCAAACCCAAATGGATAATGACGGCTGAATTGGTAGAAACCTCACGCCTGTTTGGCAGAGTGAATGCCAGAATAGACCCTCGCTGGATTGAGCCACTGGCCCGGGACCTGGTGAAAAGGAACTACTTTGAGCCTCACTGGGAGAAAAAACGGGCACGGGTGGTGGCCTTTGAACAGGTAACGTTGTACGGCTTGATTATTACTGGCCGTCGTCGTGTTAATTATGGACCAATAGACCCGGTTGTTGCCCGAGAAATCTTTATTCGTGAAGCCCTGGTAGCAGGTGACTATAACACTAAAGCCGCGTTCTTTTCCTACAATGCAAAGCTTATAGAGGACGTAGAAAAACTTGAAGATAAAACCCGTCGCAGGGATATTCTGGTTGACTCAGAGCGGCTGTATGCCTTTTATGATGAGCGCATACCTGCAAAGATTACCAGCGGAGCAGGTTTTGAACGGTGGCGAAAGACTATGGAGCGGGACAAACCAGAGTGGCTAAGGCTAACCCGCGACTACTTGATAAGGCATGATGCAGGCCAGGTGACTGAGGCGAAGTATCCAGACTGTTTTTGCTGGGAAGGATTGAAGCTGCCATTAACGTATCACTTTGTACCGGGGGATGAGAATGACGGCATCACCATCATAGTGCCGGTACAGGCCTTGCGATTACTTCCCAAATACCGTTTGGAATGGTTGGTCCCTGGTCTGTTATTTGACAAATGTATTGCCATGGTGAGGGCCTTGCCAAAGGTGCTGAGGAAAAACTTTGTGCCTGTGCCTGATTTTGTTCGAGGGGCATTGGCAGCGGTGTCAGCCTGTGACAGGCCATTGGCAGAGGTGTTGGGTAAGCAACTAAGCCGAATGAGTGGTATGCATGTACCAGATGATGCCTGGGGTGTTGATCGTTTAGACGCACATTACCGGATGAATATTCGGGTCGTTGATGCCTCTGGCCATATGCTCGGACAAGGGCGTGACCTTGTAGCGCTCAAGGCACGCTTTGGTCAGTTAGCTGAAGAGAGTTTGCGGTCAGAGCGGTCAGACCTTTTAGAACAAACGGGACTAAAAGATTGGACATGTGGTGAATTACCTCCGGAAATAACCCGAAACTATGGGGGGCTGATGCTGAAAGTGTATCCAGCTCTCGTTGATCAGGGGGACTCGGCTGCTGTTAAGCTCTTTGACAATGAAGCTATGGCAGCATTTGAGCATCGGGCCGGACTGGTAAGGCTGCTGCTTTTCAAGCTTGACAGCCAGTTGAAGTTTGCCCTTTGCAACATGCAACAGTTTAAGCAAACCCAGTTGTTAGCGACAAACCTGGTCAATCACAAGGTGCTAGAGGATGACTTGCTCTGTTTTCTTGTTGCTGAAACCTTCCTGACTGAGCCGGTGAGGCCTGACAGTAAAGCGGCCTTTGATGCATTGATTGAACGTTACAAAGCTGAGATTGTACCTCTGGCAGAGAAAGTCGATCCGCTGCTGAATAATCTTTTTAAGACTGCACAGAATATTTCCCGGCAGTTGAAGGCAAGAAATATCCCGTTTGACCGTGCATTCTCATTGTCGGATATCAAGCAGCACCTGAGTCTATTGATCTATAAGGGCTTTCTGCAGCAAACCGGGATGAAATGGCTGGTGCACTATCCACGATACCTGAAAGCTATTGAGATGCGGCTGGATAAACTCCCCGCGAAGGTCAACCAGGACAGAGCCTGGGCAGAAGAATTAAATACGTTGTATACAGGGTATGTGCATCGTTTGGATGCCCACAAAACGCATAAAATCTTTGATGAAAACCTGACACATTACCGTTGGATGCTGGAGGAGTATCGGGTTTCGTTGTTTGCACAACAATTAGGAACGTATTTTCCTGTATCAGATAAGCGTTTGAGAAAATTATGGGCAGATATCATAGAGGTTTAAGTGGTGGTAGCGCCTTTTACCTTTGGTGAAAGGCATAAAACAAAATGTCAAACTCGTGGGAAGCCTGATAGATTTTTCCATGTGATGAATAAAAAAACGGGAAATTTGACGAAATGGATTTTTATACCTTTAATGAATAAACAAGGGTGTATTAATTTCCAAATATTGTGTCGTTATGTTGTTTTTTTGACTTGATGACAAGGACCGTCGTCATATGGAGATAGCTAATCTGGTACTGATCATTGATGATGCGCAACAGCGCCGCCATGATCTCAGCATCGTACTTCAATTCATGGGGTACAGACCTGTCGCTACAGCCTCGCGCTTCTGGGAAGAAGCCGTGAAGATGCATCCGGCTGAGCATTTCTGTGCTATTTTTCTCGGCGAGCACCTGGAGGCTGAACGGTCTCTGCAGGCATTGCTGGTGAGAGTGCAACGCTGGAGTGCAGGAATTCCTGCCGTGCGGGTGGATGAACCCGTGCCTGATACGTTACAGGCGGCGTTTAAACGTCAGATTATCACTCGTATTGACTGGCCCTGCTCAAAGTCGTCGTTAATGTCGGCACTGCATTTTGGCCAGGTATACCGGGAGCAATGGCGGCAAACCCAGCAGGCGGGCACGACCCCCCAGGTTGAGTTATTTCGGGGGTTGGTGGGCAAAGGGGAAAAAATTCGCCATGTCCGCGCGGCCATGGCGCAGGTAGCCGATAAAGATGTCAATGTGTTGATTACAGGGGAGTCTGGTACGGGTAAGGAGGTTGTTGCGAGGAACCTGCACCAACACTCCAGTCGGAATGAAGGGTCTTTTGTGCCAGTCAACTGTGGGGCTATTCCTAAAGACTTGCTGGAAAGTGAGTTGTTTGGTCATGAAAAAGGCGCATTCACTGGTGCTGTCTCCAGCCGAAAAGGACGCTTCGAACTGGCCCATGGCGGAACATTATTTCTTGATGAAATTGGTGATATGCCAGTGCACATGCAGGTCAAACTCTTGCGAGTTTTACAGGAAAGGGTGTTTGAACGTGTTGGTGGCAGTGAATCCATTAGCGTTAATACCCGGGTGATAGCAGCAACACACAAAAATTTGGAACAGATGATAGCTGAAGGCACCTTCAGAGAAGATTTATACTACCGCTTGAATGTGTTCCCCATCGAAATGCCTGCCTTGCGTGATCGTCCGGAAGATGTGCCGTTAATGATCAATGAGTTAATTCGAGCTATGGAGAAACAGGGAAGAGGCTCAATACGTCTCAGCTCAGCAGCTATTTTATCCCTGTGTCGTCATAAGTGGCAGGGAAATGTCAGAGAAATGGCAAACCTTCTGGAACGTTTGGCTATTATGTTTCCCTATGGAGTAATTGGTGCTCAGGATTTACCCGAAGATTATCATCATCTGAGCGATACTGAAGAAGGGGACGATGGAGTGACTGACCTCTTCCCGGACAGTATCCAGCCAGCAGGAACAGGCAGGGTGGATGACCTTGCGGTGTTACCAGTAGGAGGCATTGACCTGAAAGACTTTTTAACTCGCCTGGAGAAAAGCTTGATTCAACAGGCGCTTAATGATTGCAACAACGTCGTTGCCAGAGCGGCAGATAAGTTGAAAATTCGCCGAACAACACTGGTCGAAAAAATGAGGAAGTACTGTATGCACCGCTATGAGGAGGCAGCGAAGGAATAACGCCAGGGGAACAACTCCAGAGCAGTAGTAAAACTGTGATTCACACCCTCACAGCCCTTTTACCCAAGGGCTGTAAAACTCAAGACGCATTATGGGTTTCCAGGCGCTGGGACAGCGTCGATTTTGCCCACTGTTATGATACCAATCAACTCTTCTAATTCTTCTAAAAAGCAGTCTTAAAGAGCCTGTAAATAATTCTGTGTAAACGCCATTACTTGTTTACACCTTGATCCGGTCTGGAAACATGATTTCAAACCGGTTCATGGCTGACTTCCAGTCTCTTATTGGCATAGTCCATCTAGCCGACGCCTTTTCTGTCGCCAGGAAAATAACCTTCAGAACGGCATCATCCGTTGGGAATATTTTCCGGTTTTTTATAGCTTTTCGGATGACGCTGTTCAGCGACTCTATAGCATTCGTCGTGTAAATAGCCTTCCTGACCTCCTTAGGATAGTCAAAAAGGGTAATCAGGTTATCCCAGTTTTTACGCCATAACTTGCCTATGGAAGGAAACTTCTCTCCCCACGTGCCTTCAAAGGCGCTCAGCTCCCTTTCTGCTTCTTCAGTGGTTGCTGACTGATATATCCTCTTCAGGTCATTAGCGACTGCTTTGCGTTCCTTGTAGGACACGTATTTCAGAGAGTTCCTTACCTGGTGGACAATGCAAAGCTGCACCTGAGCCTTTGGGAAAGCCGTGTTGATGGCTTCAGGAAAGCCTGACAGTCCATCCACGCAGGCAATAAACACATCCTCAACACCTCGGTTCTGAAGCTCTGTTAACACCGACAGCCAAAATGTAGCGCCTTCTGTTTCTGCAAGCCAAAGACCTAAAAGCTCCTTCTGGCCTTCCAAATTAACGCCCAGAGCGACAAAAACAGTTTTCTTGATAACCCGCTTATCTTTGTGAACCTTGACCACAATGCCATCAAGATAGAGTACTGGATACAGGCTTTCCAGGGGTCTGTTCTGCCAGGCTTTTACTTCATCAAGAACAGCATCAGTGACCTTGGATATGAGGGTTGGCGAGATGTCAGCACCATACATTTCCTCAAGCGTATCAGCAATATCACGGGTGGTCATTCCTCGTGAGTAGAGGGACAGAATTTGCTGATCAAGCTTGTTGATTCGTGTCGACCCTTTGGTAATGAGCTGAGGTTCAAATTCGCCATTACGGTCTCGGGGCGTATTGATTTCCAGCTCACCAAAGTCACCTTTGATGGTCTTTTTGCTGGAACCGTTGCGACTGTTTCCCGTGTTATGCCCATCGGTAGAGTGTTTGGCATAACCAAGGTGCTCTTCCAGCTCGACGGCCATAACACGCTCAACAGCCGCTTTGATCAGCTGGCGGCTAAGATCGGCAAGGTCATCCTGATTTTTGATTTGCCCAACCACCTGGCCAAGCAATTTTTCATTGATTTCAACGCTCATAGTTATGCTCCTCTTTGGAGTATTAACGACAAGCGTTTACACAAATTAAATTACATCCTCGTCTTAAAAGTCCCCTGTGAAGCCAGTCGGCGAGCCATGATAGGGATCATTTCCAGCTGAATTATGGCTTCAGCTGTTTCTGGCAGCACCTCATAATCCTTGCTGAGCCTGCGGTTTTGCTTCAGCCACCCAAATGTACGTTCCACAACCCACCGTCTGGGTGGTTGAGGACTTAAATCTTCTCAATCTTCTAAACCTTCTAACTATGCTACTGTGCTGGCAGTCTGAACGCTAATTTTTGCGTTGAGTCTGTCGTAGTGGGCTTTACTCGCCATATTGCTCAGCCCGCCATCTTCATTACGGTAGTTAAAAAACATCCTTCGTATACCAGTCCTGACTTAGCTGATTTTTTATTTGTAAAACCGTTCATACTTATACCAATATTATTTTCCGACTCTGACAACATTCTTTATATCATAAGGCTCCTATAATCGTTATACCGCAGTTAGAAACTCCAATTAGCATCATCTGATTTTAATAAAAAAATGACGTTTTTTATTTTTTTGTTGTATTAGTAAAATTAGCAACAACTATTTGAATAAGGTGTCGGTATTTTTTTGTCACTATGTAGTACTGGTGTCAAATAATTTGCTAATTATGAAGCAGAAAAGTGTCATATTTTTTTATTTTTTTATCCTTATTTATAAATTGTCAAATAAACTGTTAAGTATTTTTTGAGTATCTTTTTTTATTAATTTTATAAACAACAAGTTACACATCGTTTGTTTTTTTTCTAAAAGAAAAGGGAATATATAAAATAATTTAAAAAATGGCACGAAGTTTGAACACTTAATAGTGATAATCCCTTTTATTAAATGAAGATAAAACTATGACTTCAAAAACAAAGCGTGTTATCACTATCGCAGGTTGTAAGGGAGGTGTCGGAAAAACATTTGTATCTGTGAACCTTGCAATTGCATTATCTCAATCAGGACAACGAGTAGTTCTCATGGATGGTAATCTATCGGTACCGGATATTGGCCCAGCCCTTGGCCTCAACACCAATGTAGCAACCACAGGCACAGAGTCCACGGATAAACGCTGGGAAGGAGAGATATTACAGGGGCCTTGTGGTGTTAACATTCTTGCTCCAGCGGATGGTGCTATATGGCGGCAGAGCATTGAAATTAATGATTCTGTGCGTCTTATCAGCAAACTGGAAGAGTTGGCTACTGCTCTGGATATTCTCATTATTGATACTGCCCCGGGCATGGCACCAGACAATATCACACTGATCCAGGCGGCCGGTGAAGTATTAATTGTTGTTAATCAGGATGTACTTTCTCTACTTGATGGTGCACGCCTGATCCGCTTGTTGAATCGTGTTTACAGTGTGCGTCGGTTTGGTATTGTCGTTAACGCAGTGTCCAGTAAAAAATCGGGTTCAGAGCAGTTTGAACGTCTGCAATCTTATCTGAACTATGAAAATCAAATGGTTTTGAGCTTTTTAGGCACAATACCTTTTGATAAAGCTGTTGCTGATACCCTTAATCAGCAACAAGCACTCCTGACCGCCTGCCCCGACTGCCGTGCAGCACGTGCTTTTCAGCGGCTTGCGCATCAAATGTCATCAACTCCAGTACCCATGCCAAGGGGGAGTATTGAAATATTTATGCCAACCAAGGTCAAGGAAGGAGCATAGCCATGTCACTACTCGCACAGGCGGTGCAAAAAAATGAAAAAATAAAGGATGAATTAATAGAAGAGCATCGGCCACTGGTGAAGCGGATAGCCAATCATTTGGCCGCGAGAATGCCAGCAAGTGTGCAGGTTGATGATCTGGTGCAGTCCGGCATGATAGGCTTGCTTGAAGCTGCCAGAAAGTATGATGAAACAAAGGGTGCCAGTTTTGATACTTTTGCTGGTATTCGTATTCGTGGTGCTATGCTGGATGAAATTCGTAAAGGAGACTGGGGACCCCGATCTGTTTATCGTAATAGCCGTAAAATCAGTGAAGCTGTACAGAAAGTAGAAGCAAAGCTTGGCAGGGATGCACGTGATTTTGAAGTTGCTGCTGAATTAAATGTTTCTGTTGATGAGTATTATACAATTTTAAGTGACTTGCGAGGCTGTCGTTTATTCAGTTTTGAAGAGTTATTTGATAGTGAAGAATCAAGAATGCAGGCTCGCTCTGGAGATAGAGGGCCTCAGGCAGATATTCATGAAGACAGGTTTAACCAGGCGCTGGTCGAAGCTATCAATAAACTACCCGAACGAGAAAAACTGGTTTTGATGCTGTATTATGACGAAGAAATGAACTTAAAGGAAATTGGTAAAGTACTGGGTGTCAGTGAGTCAAGAGTTAGTCAGATTCATTCACAGGCAGCTGTTCGATTACGAGCAAAACTGTACAGTTGGGTGAGATAATTTAAAATAGTAATGATTGTGTCATTTAATTGCCGTGCGGCTAGATGACATTGCTTTGAAGCTGGCTATTTTTGCTTCCTATTATTCCAAGACAGACAGGAAGGCATTCATATACTTATTGGTATGAAGAAGTGAAGTTAACCAATGGATGTAGAAGTTATGAAATGGACGTACCTGCTTTCCGCTTTATTATTTTATCTAATGTCAGTTACCGTTAATGCTGAAGAAGCCCCAATGACGATCAAAGGGGTGATTACGATCAATACTCATCAGGCTAAACTCTTACATGAGCTAGGCGTGCCTTTTGTCGATGTCAGGTCTCACTCCCAATGGCAGTGGGGGCATGTTGATGGTGCACATAACCTTGACTTAAGAGAAGGTTTTCAGCAATTGTTCATACCGGGTGCGCTGGATAAAAATGCCCCTGTCGTTATTTATGGTAACAGTACCTATCATATGCGTGGTGCAATAGCGAGCTATTTGGCAGTCATGTGGGGGTATAAACAGGTCTTCTTTTTCAGGGATGGTTACTTTTCATGGTTGGCAATGGATCACCCCGTAACGCTAACATCTGATAACGCTGTACCACCTCAGGTGACAGTCATAGATTAAAAGGATGAAGTAGACCCCAAAAATCAGACAGCGCTTTGATTCGTAATAAGCTCGATAACGCCATCATGGCAAAAAACGCAGGCAATAATAATACAGCTCAAGTCGCAGTTAGCCCTCGCAGCCATCAAAAGGGAGATTAGACAACCACTGAGTGAGATTGTTGCACGTTTTGATATCCTTCCAAAGATGTGCTTAAGGAACAGGACGTTCGGGGTTGGGTGATAACACAACCGATCAGGTCTATTTTAAGCAGGCAACCTTAGCCGACAAGCCGCAGGTCAGTGCTTAACTGACCACTCAGGCTGTTTGATCCTAAATTCCTCAGTTGAAATCACTGCCTCCACTGAAAGCCTTACACAAGTTGACTTATAACTATTTATTACTACAGTCATCCCAAAAAAAGGAGGGGGCATGAAAAGACGAAAGCCTAACTAGTGTCTGTCAGAAAACCCATGAATAATCCGACTCAACAGGCACTGACAAAATTTTTTTGAAAACAAAACAGGCCGCTCATGCCAGTCACCTCTTTTTTTGATCAAAACTTAATCATTTCCCCGTTTTTCGGGTGTCCGTAATCCTCACCCAACGATGATCGTTTGTTTTCTGGTACGCTTCTCCGTTCAGGCTGCTTTTTTGACAGCCTGACTGGATTGCTTTTGCAGTGTAAGCGCTTATTTAAGGACCTATTCAAAACCCATCATGTGTCTGCCACGCTAACCCCTGTTTCAAAAACAGGAGCGAGCCGTGAATCAAAAACAACCTAACCGCCGCACTGCTCAACAGTGGCAAGCCCTCATCGATCAACAGCGGGAAAGCGGCGTCAGCCAGAAAGCTTTTTGCCTTTCGCGCAATATCTGCCTGTCCACCTTCACATTGTGGAAGCGTAAACTAAGGCAGGCAACCGAAAGGCCTGATCAACCAGACCCTGACTGGTTCGAATTTAAAACTGATTTTCATAACACACCATCAGACCTGCCTCCATGGGAAATTGAACTGGAATTACCCGGTGGTGTAACCCTGCGTATGCGGCGTTGATCATGTTTTTTCCTGAATCACAGGTGCGGGTCTGGCTTTATAAACGCCCCACCGATATGCGAAAGTCTTACAACGGTCTGGTTGCCCTGGTGAAAAATACCCTTGAGGAAGACCCGTTGAGTGGGCAGTTGTTCGTCTTTATCAATCGTCGCCGAAACCAGTGCAAGGTGCTGTACTTTGAACGTAGCGGTTACTGCATCTGGAGTAAACGGCTGGAGCAGGGTCAGTTTCACTCTCACGCCGGTCAGGCGGTTAAACGGCTGCTGGCACTGACAGACCTGAAGCTGATCATTGACGGTATTGATACCCGTTCTATCCGCTATCACAAACGTTATGTAAAACTTGATACATCGAACAGCACAACCCCTGAATAGCAGCTACATTGAAGGGCTATGAATCTACCTGTTCCTGCCGATCAATCCTCTCATCTGCAGCTGCTCCAGCAGTTGCAGGTGCTGTTGCAGGAGCACAAATCCGCGAATAAACACCTGAAGCAGGAAAACGAGTCCCTCAAACATCAGCTGGCCTGGTTTAAACAACAGCTGTTTGGTGAAAAATCGGAAAAGAGACTGATAGTAAACCCGGACCAGCTGGCTCTCGGGGAAATCCTCAAGGGCATTGAGTCTCCAGAGGTTCCGGAAACAGAAACCATCACCTGTGAGCGCAAAAAGAAGCACAGGCCGGATGACTGTGTCACCGATCAGGGATTGCGCTTCACGGAAGGTGTACCCGTTGAGCTGATTCATATTCCGGCACCTGAAATGCAGGGCGAAGAAGCCGACCAGTATGACATCATTGACCATAAATATACCCATCGTCTGGCGCAGCGACCGGGCAGTTACGTTATTCTGAAATACCAGAGGGATGTCGTTCGCCACAAGGCAGACCAAACCCTGAGCACGGCGGCAGCCCCCACCGGCCTGTTTGACCGCAGCTTTGCCGATGTGAGTTTTATTGCTGGTCTGCTGGTTGAGAAATACCGCTACCACCTGCCGCTTTATCGTCAACACCAGAGACTGGAAGCCAGCGGTGTCACCGTGAGTCGTGGCACGCTCACCAATCTGGAGCAGCGTGCTGGCCAGTTGTTACAACCTGTTGCCCATGAAGTACTGAATAGCTGCCTTGAAAGTCACACCCTGGCACTGGATGAAACACCGTCAAAAGCCGGGTTGAAATGCAAGGGTAAAATGAAAAAAGGCTACTTCTGGTGCTTTTATGGGGACCGGGATGAAATCGCCTTTATCTACTCCGACAGCCGCTCCTGTGATGTGGTTGAACCTTACCTGAAAGCATTTGAAGGGGTATTACTCACGGATGGCTACCCCGGTTACGCCAGCCTTTGCGCAAAATACCCACAGATCACTCATGCCGAGTGCTGGACGCACAGCCGACGTTATTTCGTCAAATCAGAAAAAGCAGAACCCGAAGGGACCAAAGAAGCCCTGAAACAGATCGGGGCACTGTACAAGGTTGAAGATGACATCCGTCGTCAGGGGTTGGAAGGCGATACACTGCGTGATTATCGCCAACAAAAAGCCAGGCCCCTGGTTGACCAGTTCTTTGAGTGGAACCGGGAACAGCTGCGACGGCTTGATCTGGTTCCCAGTAACCCTATGAGCAAGGCACTGGGCTATGTCCACAAGCGGGAAAATGAGCTACAGGTTTACCTGAACGATCCAACGGTAGCGATAGACACCAATCATCTTGAGCGTGGCCTTCGCTGCATTCCCATGGGCAGAAAGAACTGGATGTTCTGCTGGACGGAAGAAGGCGCAGACAATGTTGCCGTGTTCCAGACGCTGATCACCAGCTGCCTGCTGGCGGGCATCGATCCCTATAAATACCTGGTTGATGTTCTCCAACGCATCAGCTTCCACCCGGCCCGTGATATCAGGGAACTGATACCACGACTCTGGAAAGAGAAATTCGGGGTCAATCCACTAAAAGCCGATCTCGACAAGTAGGGGGAGTCTGCCCCCTGCTTGGACGCTTACTTTGCAGTATAGAGCCCAAGCGGTGCAGATTGGTTCCTAAAACCGCCAGGCCAACATACCGACGATAACCGTCAATCCCTGAGTCCGGACATTGGTCCAGTCCGTGCTGCTCAAGTGCATTAATGTCGGACTCTACCGCAGAATGCTTCTTCATTGCCCTGACAAACTCAGGGTGTCGTTCACGCTTCCGATCTTGTTCAGACCATCGCCCCTTTTTGGGTAAGACGGCTCGGTCAAGAAATGTTTCCAGCTTTTCAAGGTTCTCTTTTGACCAGAATCCCCGGTCATAACTGACCTGCGATACTTCAGAAAACCGCTGCTTTGCGCCTTTAGCAATGACTACAGTCACCTGGTCATCAGTCTGTTTTTCCATGACCAAATGGTGAAGGGTGAAACCAAACTGATCTTGCAGTACGCACACCCTGAGGCCGAGTTCTACAGGAACGCCTGCTTTTCCTTTACTGATCCATTCCGTATGGCGTTCAAATAACGAAAAAACCTTCTCACTGTGCGGAATGGTTTCATGTTTCAGTACACGACGGATAATCATTTGACACTGGTAGTCTGCATCTTTTATCCAGCGCTCCAGCTCTTTCAGTCGTAAGTCTCCGGGTATCCGTGCCTTCAAGAGATTCAAGGTCATTTCAGCCTTGCGGATAAGCTTCTGGCTGTAGGCTACATACTCAGCATGGACAGTTTCGATACCATGCTGTCGTGCTTCACGGAGCGACTCATTGGACGACGTTGACCGTTTCAGGTTACGGGCTTTGTGAAAACGCTTTTTGTGCTGATCCTGCAAGTAGTTGCTCTGTCGCCACAGGCTTTCCTGCTGCTCTGACGACAGGCAGGCTGCCCACTCGATCATCTTGCGAACGGCATCCCGCAGCAGGTTAGTATCCGTTGGAAAGTGGGCATTGGTTTTTACGACAAACGAGTCAGCGCGGGCGCATATCCGCTCTTCTTTTTTTTTACCAGCTGGTGACCGGCATTGACCACAATCTGGTTGATCTCATCCAGTATTTCCGGGGTGAACAGGGCGATATTATCCTGCAAAGTCTGGATGTGATAAGAGTGGGTACAGTACGGTCCGTGTCCGAGCATTTGCCGCAATGTACCGTGTTCATTGGCCAGCTCCTGAAGGCGGTCGTAGTCGCAGTTGATGGTCAGACGCAGGGTGCCAAAAATCAGTATTTTCCAGAGATCCATACCAGGGCGGCCATTGTCACGGCTAGCGGGTATCATTCGCTCAAGGGCTTGAAAAACCTGCTCCCTCAGCTCTGGGGTGACCCAGATATGCTGAAAAGCCCGCAAGAGGCGGGGTATGTCGTCCCTGGATTTGGGGTTGAAGGTGATGGCAGAGATATCGACCTCGCCTAACTGCATTTGTGGCTTGATGGTTTGGCGCATGAGTGAGAAAACAGCCTGTCAGTGGAAATCTTCAATGATTAAGTTAGGTCACAGACTGCTGTTTTCAAGGGCTGATGGGTTTTCGGACAACCACTAACTACTGCAAGGTAAAGAAGCAATTTATGAAACTCAACTACGCAACGTGAGTTCGATCACCTAAAGCTAAGAGACACAGAGTCCGCAGACTAACCTAAACTTTGGTTTTGCATATCCAGGCATTTAGCAGGAGGACTCTATGTCTCTCACTAGTGCCGGAAAGCGCTGATATACATACAAGCAAAAACATGTTTTGATTCGCACCCCTTTTTTTAACAGCAGTAGCACGGATGCCATCAAAGCATACCCAGCAGATCATTTTGTCAGAGCAGGAACGTAGTGCCCCTAAGCGCTAATCCCCATACAATATCACACTTGCAATGGTCAGCCTTTGTAAGTCCACTTAAAAGGCTTGGCCATTTTCTCGTTGAAGAAGTCCATGAACTGATGAAGGCGTACCTTAAGATCTTCTGTTGACGTAAAGCTGTTTCGTTTCAGAAAGCGTCTCACCAAAATAGAAAACCATATCTCTATCTGGTTTAGCCACGATGCATGCTTCGGGGTATAGTGAAACACAATCTTGTGGGATATATCACTCAGGTAGGCTGCCCGTGTTTTCATATTCTTGAGGATGCCGGTTTTCCCTTTTAGACCCAGCTCTTTTTCCGTTGTACCCTCAACCCTGGCTACTGCCTTAACTGCGGCTTCTGACATATGGGTATTAAGGCGATCCATGACAAAATGCCAGCCCGTTGCGGCAGGGTCACTTTCCAGCGTATTATCAAGCCAGTCGGCGAAGTCCTGTTCTTTCCGTGTATCCCTTACAAGGGGAATGATCTTGCCTGTCACGACATCCATCCCAGCCAGCAGGGCCTGAGTTCCATGGCGCTTATACTCAAACTCACGTTTTTCAATATAGCCCGGCTTGACAGGCTTTCCCCCTGTCAATGGCTCTAATGCCTGCATGCCCGTTTTTTCATCAAAGGATATTGTACGAATTCCCTGCTCAGCACGTTCAATAGCTTGACGATAGGTGTCGCAGACGTCAGCGCTATGTATTTCGAAGTCTTCATCCCTTGGGGTGTCTACCCAGCCCTTCACTTTATCGGGACGAATATCGGCCTGATTTTAAAAAACGCCCCACCTGTCTCTGTGAGATTGATGGGACAATACCTTTATCCTGAGCCGCCATAGCCAGCGAGCTTTCTGACCAGTGACTGAATGGATAACCATGCTCTTCAGGCTTGTCACAGGACATAGCGACAATCAGGCAAATTTGCTCTTCGGTAAACTTGGGTTTTGCACCGGGGCGAGGCGCTTCTTTTAGTTTTTCCAAAACAGGCAGTTCATCACTACGTTCAACCCAATGCTTCCGCCAGCGTGTGACGGTTTCACGGTTACACTTGAGTTCTTTTGTTGTCCCGAGAAGACTTTTCCCTTCTGCACCAGCCAATATGATTTTAGCCCTGAGCACTATGGATTGAGCACTTTTCCGCTGGCGAACAAGAAGCTCCAGGTCACTACGTTCCTGCTCTGACAAAATGATCTGCTGGGTATGCTTTGATGGCATCCGTGCTACTGCTGTTAAAAAAAGGGGTGCGAATCAAAACATGTTTTTGCTTGTATGTATATCAGCGCTTTCCGGCACTAGTAAAGGCGCTGGATCAGCTTTTTGAGCTGGGTGTAAGTGAAGTCTATTTATCATTAGCTGTAAGCAGCGAATGTCTTAAAACTGCCGTGTAAAGCGCTGAACCTTGACTTAATCAGCTTCCATGTGGATGGAGCCTGTAACAGCGAGTCTGACGCTGATGAAGAAGATATGCACTGTATCAAAATTTGTCGTGGATACAGCCGGGACCATCGACCCGAAATTAATCAGGCCATACTGCTGATGATGACACTGTGCTTATTAGTGTACGCAGCGATCCAGCATAGAATTCGGCATGAGTTAAAGCGGCAGAGTCGCTTTTTTCCTGATATGAAGAGAAAACCCTGTCAAAACCCGACAGCACGTTGGGTGTTTTTCTGTTTTCAGGGTATCAACGTGCTATTGGTCGATGGTCATGAAAGGTATGTTGTTGGCCTACCGGAAAGACAGTTGACTATCATTTCAATTCTTGGGCGGCCGTATCAGGAAATTTATTCCTGATACAGGTGCGGAATGACGGTTGTACCTAAAAATACTTATTATTTTTTTGTACAAGAAAAATCTAACTTCGAATAAACAACACTGGTAATAGTTCTATACATGTTTTACTATCCTTTGCAAATTCTACTTTCAGGATACAATAATGCGGTTTGGCTTGAACTCAATCTTTATCTTCCTGGCACTATCAACAGTGGTTTTAACCACAGCCTCTGTTGCAGACGTTAAATTAGCTAGCGATAGTGGACAGGCTATAGAAATACAAAAGCAAGACAGAAGTGACCAGTTGAACGCAGAAATGAAAAAAATGGGCTTCAATTTTAAGCGCTCTTTTTCTGCAAAAACACTGGATGAACTGCAGGACTATGTGAATAAATTTCGTGCCCATGCTGAAAAAGCTAAAAAAACCGGATACTCTAAAGATCCTGAAGCATTCCAGACAGGCATTACCAAGCTACTGACAAATCTGTCAATTGTTCAGGATAGCATTAATGCTGGTGATTTTGATCTAGCCAAAAAGAAAATGAAAGCTCTGAATGACATCAGAAAGAAATACCATGGTAAATTCGATGTCTAAACCATTCCAGTGGCCTGGCACTGTCAAGCTGATTCACTGGTCATTGGTCGTGCTCTTTTTTAGCAACCAATTTCTGTTTGATGGAGGAAGTTATTATCATACCTATGCTGGCTGGGGTATTCTCATACTTGTTTGCGTGCGCCTGCTCTATGGTATGACCTATGCCAAAACACCTGCTCGGCTTCGAGATATTGGCTTTTCTGTCAAGGGTATTCAGCAACACCTTCACGAACTAAAAGAAGGTAATTATCAGCCATACGGCCATAATCCCATGGGAGCTATATCTGTTTGGTTTATGTGGGTAATATTGATACTTTGTGCTTTTACTGGTTGGCTCCAAGACACTGATTTTGGACTTGAGCACAGTGTTTATGAATGGCACAGTCTATTGGTCAATGGCCTATTCTACTTCGTGGGCATCCACCTGCTGGCCGTCGTGATTACCTCTTTTTTTAGTCGGAGGAACCTGATTAAATCAATGTTATAGACTTATCTGTGAAGCTGTAAACCTTGATGACAACTGATTTTACGTCGATAGTCGTTGAGTGCAGTTCTTTTGCTACGACACAGCATTTCTTATTTATTTTCGCTGATACCAGTTAGGACTAATTAAAAAAGGGTTTGTTCTGTGGTGATATAACGTTGCTAAACACATAACACCAAGAAAGCAGCACTCTATGAGCCAATGGCACTGACTTAAGCTCATTTTCCCTGGTATTTTTTGAGCCTGCGTGTCTGTGATCTCCAGTGTTGGTGTTTTGATATGGCAAGAATTTTTCGGACACTTTTTTACGCTACCTCGGCAAGTTCTTGTTCATACTTGAACGGTGCCACGCAGCCATTGGTCGAGTTCTTTCCCTAACGATTGTAAAACTTCGATGTACTCAAATATAGCTTGCTGAGCCTCCTCCCTGGCCTGAAAGTCCTCGTGGTGGATTAGCTCGGTCTTCAGTGTATGAAAGAAGCTTTCAGCCACGGCATTGACGCTCCTATGTCAAGTCGATGATAAAGATTCTAAATCCTTCAGGATAATTGGAAATACCTCCCGTGCAATATACCGCTTCAAGCAACGTTGGATTTCTCGTTCAGTACGGCCCTCAGAGGTTCTCTTTTCAACGTATTGGCGAGTTCTGGGATCACTGCGCATTCGTATAAGGCTTATTGTCCAGAGAGCATTATTAGCTTCCCTGGAGCCCCCCCGGTTAATCCTGTGGCGCACTGTTTTTCCCGATGAAGCCTCCTTAGGGCTAACTCCACAAAGAGCCGCAAAAGAAGCCTCACTTTTCAATCGTTCAGGGTTATCTCCGGCGGTTATCAGCAATGTAGCTGAGACCAGAGGGCCTACACCAAATTGCTCCAGAAGGTTGGGTGCAGCTTTTCCTGATAAAGCGTTAAGTCGTTTATCAAGCTGTTTGAGTTCTTCGTTGAACGCTTTCCAGCGTGATGCCAATAACTTTAACGACATAGTCAACGTTTCAAGAAGCGCAGTATCCCCCAAACTATCGACGGTTTCGCAGGCTTCAATGCATGCCCGGGCAGAGTTGTGGAGAAGCTGTTCTCGCACTTCATCGGGAGCTGTAACGAGCAGGGCGCGAATTTGGTTTATTGCTTGTGTTTTACCTTTTACGGCACTGCGCCGTGTAACAACCAGATAACGGAGCGCCTCAACTATTCCGGTCTGTTTTTTGGGGATGGCCCGGGCCTCTCCAGAAAGAGCGGCTCGAGCGGCATTCTCGGCATCAAGAGTGTCAGTTTTGCCTTTTTGCCGTCTTTTGATTCGGTTGGGTCTGGTCACTTCAAAAACAGGGATGTTTTTCTGATCAAGATATCGGTAGAGTCCTGCACCATAAGTGCCTGTACCCTCTACACCAGCTTTTTGGAGTTCACCGAACGATTTACACCAGCGTAGCAGGTTCTGATAACCCTTACTGTTTGTTTCAAACTCACCGGTGCTGATGATTTGGCCCAAATTATTGATTAAAACTGAAACGTGTTTATCTAAATGGGTGTCCACCCCGAGAGTAAGCAGTTTCTCTGCGGCAATAGTCATAGCTTATCCTCCTGTAACCCAACAGAAGGACGGGACACTGAAGGTGCAGCACAAAGCTCCTATTAGGTCACAACTGCCAGGCAAATATCTTTAACTGAGAGCAGATAAGCGACAGGTCAATACAAAGACAGTTAGTCAATCCCAGCACGGGTCAACTTATTGCTCTCAGTAAAAGAATATTATGCTCAGTATCCCAGCAATTACCCTTTCGAATCATGCTACAGATGAAATTGTTATCCCTTAATAGCTTCTGGTATCAATCTGACACATACTGGCTGCCACGGTCACTGTGCACCAGCAAGCCTGACTCTGGCCGCATTTCCACATAGCCATTTCCAAAGAATCTGTTACCAGTGTGGCTGTCATCCTGCTTCCCATTGACCAGCCCACTCCAGCTATTGAACACAGGTCAATAAAGACCGAAAGGTAGAGCCAGCCCTCTCTGGCTGGAATGCAGGTGATGTCACCTGCGTAAGCCTGATCCGGCGGACTATCTCGATGAAAGTCATGGTCGAGCAGGTTCTCAGCTACAGGCTTGTTATGTTTGGCGTCTGTGGTTGCCTTAAATTTTCGTTTGGTCTTGCAGGTCAGGCCTTCTTCCTTCATCAGCCGTCCTATGGGTTTGCGACTCACTGTTTTATTCATATCCGCCGGATCATCTTTAATACGACGTTCCACGTAAGTTTGGCGGCTTCTCTCATGAATGTTTCTGATATCTGCCTTCAATACCTGATCTTCCTGAGAACGCCTGGAAGCAGGGCGAGAGAGCCATTCATAATAGCCACTGCGAGATACCGACATAACCCGGCACATGGCTGAAATATTGAACAGCTCCTGGTGATCACTTATGAATTGAAACTTCAGTGATACTTCCTGGCAAAGAAGGCGGCTGCTTTCCTGAGAAACTCCCATGGCACTGTGGTCGCCGCGTTTTCTTCTGGCAAGATGTATACCCAAGTGAATTCAAGATGCAGGATTCAGTATCTGAAAATTGTCATTAATCCTGCTCACTAACGAAGCACCTATTTCTGGTAGCGTAACATACAGAAAATGACGTATATTTTTCCGGAAATCCTTCGGTTTTGCAAAGTATTGATTATTTCGAGCGTACTCATTCATTACCTTCCATAACCGCTCAATTGGGTTCAGGTTTGGGCTGTAGGGCGGAAGGTAATGCAGTTTTATACCCAGCTTTTCAGCCTCATCAACGACTTCCTTCGAATAGTGATAACCTGCTCCATCCAGCACCATGTGAATGACACTCTTTGATGTATAAGCGGACTTAACTTTTCTGAAGAATTCAATGATAGCCAGCCCGTTAACCGTCTCGAATTGATCAAAAATAGCAGCAGACAAGTTGTTCAATTCTATCGCACCGACGATGTTCATTCGGTTGCGACTGCCCGTCGTATTGATGACTTTATCAACACCTTTGCGTATCCAACCAGAGGTGATTTTGGTGGCTTGCGTTGGGTGAACTGCATCCATGAAAAGCACAACCTCACTCTCAGGCAGTGAGGCTTTCAACTCTTCGTAGTGCTCAATAAACTCTGCCTGCTTATTGGCATCCACCTTGTGCGGTACACCTTTTGGTTTTTTGTAGGTGAAGCCTTTTTGGTGCAACCACTTGTTGAGGCCTGACACGGTGTATTTGACAGCCCAGCGTTCAAAAATATACGACACAATTTCGTAGACATGGGCGTAAGTATGCTCTGAAATATGCACAATTAGCTGCTCACTTTGCTCGTCATTAAGATGACTCTCACTGCCACCGTTTTCAGGTTTCAGTTTGTCCTTTTTCAGGTAGTCATCAATGTGCCGGGCAATGGAAAATTCACTTTTTCTCAATGCTTGAGCAATGGCGGTTATTGACCAGCCTTCAGATCTCAGTAATACGGCTTTAATACGGTCACACTCCCGAGCATCCCGCGACGTTTTGTGTTGGGACTCCAAGGTTGATTTTTGCTGAGGTGTGAGCATAAATTTTGGCATCCGTTGAGATTGCTAAAAAAATGCAGAAAAATCAAGCATCTTCAACGGTCACGAGTATAACCCAGGGTTTCAGCTCTTCGACGCGAGTTATCTAATACTCGAGAGCGATAGTGCTCTTCGTAGTAATTGGCTCCAGGATCAACATAGTCCATTCCAT
Organism: Endozoicomonadaceae bacterium; assembly: GCA_965232215.1. Lineage (GTDB taxonomy): Bacteria > Pseudomonadota > Gammaproteobacteria > Pseudomonadales > Endozoicomonadaceae > Endonucleibacter. The sequence continues at coordinate 883,858 of CBDDPF010000013.1, read as the reverse complement.
ACCTGACAGCATTGTAAAGCAAAGTAGCGATTTTACGTGCCGTAGCTGTTACCCCTTTGACCTTGCCGATACGGGCAGATAAACGCCGATAGAAACCGTCCAGGGCTGTATCCGTTCTCCCTATTGTGGTCGCTGCCAACCTGAGTGCTGCCGCTGCGCCACTGGAAGATCAACGAGTTTTGGGAGCTAAACAAAGCCAAGAAGTAAAATGTTGTGACGTCTGGCCAGCGAGACATTTCAGTGCCACACTCAGCAACCAACTTTAAAGCAACATAAGGCCCCAAGCCGTGAATCTGGGTTAAATCCACACCGAGTATGCCATATAAAACGGGTCTGGTATCGAAATCTAAAGCATTGGGCTGCCTGGTTCTGTGTCCTAGTTTGGGGAGTGATTTTTCCGGTGGCTCTTTGTTACAATACTGCGGACAGTTTTCCCAAGCTGGCACCATGAGAAAGCATCAATGATAATCAGAGAGATTTAAGAGTCCAACCGTCATTCACTACCTAACCTGACATTTTCCTGATTTCTGCCATTTATCAGATAAGAAAATATCAGGAAACCGTCTTATGCCTCCTGTTCAATACCGCAGTCAGATCATGGATCACCTCGGATTGGTGGCTGGAATGTGCAAAGAGTTGGAAATCGCCGAGCATATCGACCAGCGAGCACCAAAAGTATCCGATGACTGGCACATATCCCATGGTGAAGCCGTTGTTGGCATGATTATCAATGGCTTAGGCTTTACTGGACGATCCCTGCATATGTTTCCCCAGTTCTTTGCCAACAAACCCCTCGACAAGCTGATCAGGCCTGGTATCGAACCAGAGCACATAAACGACAAAGCACTGGGCAGGACACTGGATGAACTCTTTGAGCTGGATGTCAGTAAAGTCTATTTCGAGCTGGCTATCAAGGTGGTGAAACATCTCAAGCTGCCTTGCGAGGCGTTAAACCTTGATGGCACCAGCTTTCACGTTGACGGTCGCTACAACAGCGACAGCGAAGAGAGTGACGAAGACCTCAACTGTATCCGGCTTTGCCAAGGCTATAGCCGTGACGATCGCCCGGACTTGAATCAGGCCATTTTGCTCCTGATGACCGAAAACCGGGCAGGCATTCCCCTGTTTATGGCGGCTGCCAGTGGCAATGTGACTGACAAGACCAGTTTTAAACAGGTGGTTTCAGAGCACTTGAAGAGTTTCAAGGCGGCACTGGAATCCCGGTACTTTGTCGGCGATGCGGCACTATACGTGGGGGAGACTATTCAAGAACTCGACCAGCAGGGTCAGCTATTTAGTGTCTGTCAGAAAACCCATGAATAATCCGACTCAACAGGCACTGACAAAATTTTTTTGAAAACAAAACAGGCCGCTCATGCCAGTCACCTCTTTTTTTGATCAAAACTTAATCATTTCCCCGTTTTTCGGGTGTCCGTAATCCTCACCCAACGATGATCGTTTGTTTTCTGGTACGCTTCTCCGTTCAGGCTGCTTTTTTGACAGCCTGACTGGATTGCTTTTGCAGTATAGAGCCCAAGCGGTGCAGATTTGTTCCTAAAACCGCCAAGCCAACATACCGACGATAACCGTCAATCCCTGAGTCCGGACATTGGTCCAGTCCGTGCTGCTCAAGTGCATTAATGTCGGACTCTACCGCAGAATGCTTCTTCATTGCCCTGACAAACTCAGGGTGTCGTTCACGCTTCCGATCTTGTTCAGACCATCGCCCCTTTTTGGGTAAGACGGCTCGATCAAGAAATGTTTCCAGCTTTTCAAGGTTCTCTTTTGACCAGAATCCCCGGTCATAACTGACCTGCGATACTTCAGAAAACCGCTGTTTTGCGCCTTTAGCAATGGCTACAGTCACCTGGTCATCAGTCTGTTTTTCCATGACCAAATGGTGAAGGGTGAAACCAAACTGATCTTGCAGTACGCACACCCTGAGGCCGAGTTCTACAGGAACGCCTGCTTTTCCTTTACTGATCCATTCCGTATGGCGTTCAAATAACGAAAAAACCTTCTCACTGTGCGGAATGGTTTCATGTTTCAGTACACGACGGATAATCATTTGACACTGGTAGTCTGCATCTTTTATCCAGCGCTCCAGCTCTTTCAGTCGTAAGTCTCCGGTTATCCGTGCCTTCAAGAGATTCAAGGTCATTTCAGCCTTGTGGATAAGCTTCTGGCTGTAGGCTACATACTCAGCATGGACAGTTTCGATACCATGCTGTCGTGCTTCACGGAGCGACTCATTGGACGACGTTGACCGTTTCAGGTTACGGGCTTTGTGAAAACGCTTTTTGTGCTGATCCTGCAAGTAGTTGCTCTGTCGCCACAGGCTTTCCTGCTGCTCTGACGACAGGCAGGCTGCCCACTCGATCATCTTGCGAACGGCATCCCGCAGCAGGTTAGTATCCGTTGGAAAGTGGGCATTGGTTTTTACGACAAACGAGTCAGCGCGGGCGCATATCCGCTCTTCTTTTTTTTTACCAGCTGGTGACCGGCATTGACCACAATCTGGTTGATCTCATCCAGTATTTCCGGGGTGAACAGGGCGATATTATCCTGCAAAGTCTGGATGTGATAAGAGTGGGTACAGTACGGTCCGTGTCCGAGCATTTGCCGCAATGTACCGTGTTCATTGGCCAGCTCCTGAAGGCGGTCGTAGTCGCAGTTGATGGTCAGACGCAGGGTGCCAAAAATCAGTATTTTCCAAAGATCCATACCAGGGCGGCCATTGTCACGGCTAGCGGGTATCATTCGCTCAAGGGCTTGAAAAACCTGCTCCCTCAGCTCTGGGGTGACCCAGATATGCTGAAAAGCCCGCAAGAGGCGGGGTATGTCGTCCCTGGATTTGGGGTTGAAGGTGATGGCAGAGATATCGACCTCGCCTAACTGCATTTGTGGCTTGATGGTTTGGCGCATGAGTGAGAAAACAGCCTGTCAGTGGAAATCTTCAATGATTAAGTTAGGTCACAGACTGCTGTTTTCAAGGGCTGATGGGTTTTCGGACAACCACTATTTATTTCCCGTGCTCCGCTCAGTATCAGTGCTGCCAAAGGGCTGGTGCAGAGTGTGCCCTTACACGCCATGGGGGCTGTTGAGGGATTTGAGCATTATGAAGCTGTAGAGGTGTCGTCTGATTACGCAGAGGTCAAGCAACGCTGGGCGTTGTTTCGGAAAAAACAGAGCCAGGAAACAGAACAGAAGGCGCTGACAAGGCGCATGCAGAAAAAGTCCCTGAAGGAATTCGAAAAACTGGAAAAGCCAGGAAAAAAGGTCTTTCGGTGTGAAGCTGACGCCATGGAAGCCTTCAGACAATGGCAAAAGCAATCCGAACTCTGTCAGGCTGAACCCAGGGTTATCAGTAAGCCTTGTTACAAAGGTAAAGGTCGTCCCGCTAACGGCGCAGAACCTGATCACCCTGAGTATTACGTAACAGGTTGCTGCTCGGTTGCAGTGCAGACTCGCCGGGATGCGGAAGCTTCGCTGGGCTGCTTTGTACTGGCCACCAACGATACAAATACAGACCGGCCAGGCACGGCTGAACTGCTAAGGACGTATAAATCACAACAGCAGGTCGAGAGGGGATTCCGCTTCCTGAAAAGTCCTGATTTCCTGGTGTCGTCGCTGTGTTTGAAGAAACCAGAGCGCATTGAAGCTCTGTTAATGGTGATGACTCTCTGTCTGAGGGTCTATGCTGCTATCCAACATCGAATCCGCTATGAGCTGAAGAGGCAAAGCCGAACATTTCCGGACATGAAGAAAAAGCCGGTTCAGAACCCAACGGGCAGATGGGTTTTCTATTGTTTTGAGGGTATTCATGTTTGGACTATCAACGGGATGGAAAAACACGTGGTTGGCATTTCAGAAAGTCAGTCGATCATCATTTTCATTTTAGGCCCTACGTACCAATCAATTTATTCCTGATTGAGGTGGTGAATGACGGCTACAGCCAATTTTACTGCAGATTCCTTGAACTCAGTTGTCTATGATTTCGTTTTCTTTGCTGACATTTGGACACACCTTAATGGATTGCAATATTACCCGTGTTTGTGTATCCGGAGAACTATCACCACTTCAGGAGTCTGGACTCCGTATAACCGCTTAGAGCTGATTTAATTTTTGGATGGAAACCAGCTAATTGAAAGATGGGATGAGTTGTTTGAAGCCCTTATAAGCGACATCAAAACTAAAGCGATCAGGAAATGATAGATCGTAAAAATATTTTTATCAAAGTTTTTCAGGGGTATGAGTTTTTAGAATTGAATTTTATATGCAAGAGGGTAGCTTTTATCTCTAGATTGGCTATTCCATTTTAAGACAATTTGCGACTCATTATCATTAATGTGAAAAGCGGGAATTGCTGCTATATATCAAGACACCAGCCGGTTAAACTATCTATTTTTCAACGCTAGAAAAGATACGTAATATCGTCATTGGCCTAATGATTAGTAATTTAATGATCAACAAGATTGAATTCAAGGTGACTATTTATGGCTAATAAAAATTTTTATCCACTACCTACTTTTGTACTAATTCTTAGAGAAATTTGATTCTCATAATCAAATAAGAACGATTATTCTCATGCATAATCCCTGATATCATAATAGGCAAAAGGTATGAATCAGATCTTACAGCTATTTCTTTATTGATCACAAAAAGAAAAGTATTTCCTTAATGAGTCCACCAAATCAATAATATCATGCCCCGCACTTATAATACTGTAACCCGAATCAAAAAATTCAGGTCCGACGTCCGGTTTACACCAATGACAGCGAGCATCAAAATCAAGAAAAGACTGCTCTCCATTTTCACTAGGTACAACAATACGCATATTATAAATAGCACCAATTAATACAGGCACATTACTTACCAGCATTAGACCATTGCAGCTAATATTACCCACGTTTCCCATTTCCCGCATAGTATTGCGATTATACACCTTCAGATAATCATTCAGCTGATGCCGTTTTATTGAGCGTCGTGCATGTTCACGAGGAGTTAATGACATTGACAAACTTCCTTTCTATTCATCAACAAATATTTTTTATTACGTTAGGGAAGCGGCAAGGCAGAATATACCGGCTTACCGTCATTCTCACGTAGGTGGGAATCCACCACGACAGTGGACCCCCGCCTTCGCGGGGATGACATTGGGATGAACTTGTCTGCTACTTCCCTTATTAAACGCTTTTACTTATATCAATACTGCGGACAGTTTTAAACAGTCTGGTGTATGATGCTGCAAGACCTACAACTCAAGAGGGCCATTTTATGGTAACTCAAGGATAATCGTGAATTACCATAAAATAACAATATATCCTCAACCCCCTTGGCACCCACGAGTTTTAAGTTTATAAAACTGTCCGAAGCATTGTTATATAAATACGAAAGATAATAATTACATAACAATTATCACTTGAGTACTCATGTCATGAGCAAAACCACACTTTTATTGCCTCATTTTGTTAACTCTATTATATCATAATTATAAAACTCACTAAGAGAATATAATTCATTATCAGATTCTCATAGAGCTTCTTTAGTACTTCTAACTTCATCTCCCAGCTGATTAGATAATAATAATTTTCAATCAACCACTTTTCCTGTCTGTTATTTTCCCTCAATAGATATCTATATATTTATGCTAGCAAACCATAGCAAACTTATTAAAAGCATAAATACTATTTTCAAATAAAAAGTTATTCAATATAAAGACTGTGGTTTTTCATCATTAAAAGCGTCAAACCAGTATCATTTTAATACAATTAGTGCATACAAATACCCGTTTATCAATAATGAAATGATAATTTGATTTTTGTTAAAAAATAAACCTTAAATTTAACAATACTGTTCCCTATTTACGAAGGAAATTCAGATTATATCTGAATAATGTCAATAAACGGTCATGAATCAGATGCGTTGATCCCATATATTCCATAGACCAGCTTTACTGGTATCCCACCCGATTTTTTCCAGTTCAGTCATTAAAGTTGCATATACTCACTATGATATCACAAATGGTTTTGTGAAAACGGTAAAGCACCTTCAGGCAGACAACGCCACCTGTTTAAAAGCTGTAGGCTCTTAGTGGATTTCGGGGTGTTATCCAAACAACACCTCCAGAAGACCGGATGGAGCCGCTTTGCCACGTCTTCTGATGTTATGCAGACATTCGAAGAACCCCAAATACAGCGGTAACTTTTCTTGCCATATACCCCGGTGAGGGCGCAACCGGGAGCGCAGTAGCGACCAAAACCCTTCCATGGTGCCATGGTGTTCACATGAACTTCATGAAAGCCATCGCCGTCTTCATCACGGACATATTGACCGTTTCCATGACAGACTGACTTATGCCCATAACCCCACTCTGGAAGTTTACTGTAGATAACGTACTCATCGGTGTACACCAATGCGCCAGATTCGATGGTTGCTGTAACAAGTGGCTTGATGGTAGCTTGCTTAACATTGGCAGACATGGGAATCACAACCTGACCACCACGCTGAATCATACCAGAAACTGGAGGCTTTTCTTTTTCCAGAGTGCCTCGTCCACGGGTTCCTCTCAGCCTGTTTCGTCGCCCTGATCGTCCTTTTTTTCACGGCTTTTGGGTGTGGCCTTTATGGCCTGCAACTCTATAAACTTCGTCGCATTCCACCTCGCCATCGAGGGTAACATCAGGACGCTTATCATGCACTGCCTGCCTAAGCTGCTCAGTCATTTTCTGGACGTCATTGATATTCACATCAAGCTCTTAAGCAATCTGGCGGTTCGACACATTAAGTGACATCAGGTGCATTTTCAGTGGTTGATGATGCCCCGAAAAGACGGAAAGTGTCAGATCATCAAATTTGAAGTGGTCCCCAACAATCAAACAACCTGAATGGTTAGTTAAGCTCTGATCTACCGTTCGTCAGGCTCAGGCTGCCTGCTTAAAATAGACTTGGTCGGGCGTATTGTCACCCAACCCCTGATGAGGTCGCTCGAGATATTTCATGCATTTTTCATATACAAAACCTGATGTGTGACTTTAAGCTGAAAGCATACCCTCAAACTGCATAGGCTCATGCCCAGACTGGATGTTCAAGTAAATTCCAACAGTGATGCCCAGCAGCTTTCGAGCTACACGACTTGTCAGGTGCCATTCATCCCTAGTTCTCACACGCTGCAGCTCAAAGTACTCGGCCAATTGACCAATGACCGTCTCTATACGTCGCCGAATATTCATCAGCTTCCTGACAACCGATCTTGGTCGTTTATCTTTCATGTTTTTTCGCAGTGGCGTTTGCAAATCAATACCAAAACTTTCACAGTCTTGCTTCAGCTCAGGTCTGATATAGCCCTTGTCGCCAATCATTAATCCTTTAATGCCTTCAAGCAAGTCGTATATGCTGTCTCGCTCATCAATATTGGCAGCTGTCACTGTCATATCAACCGCAACGCCCCGTGCATCTGTTAGCAAATGACCATGAAAGCCATAAAAAGATTTCTTCTTTGACGCACAATATCCATAGGCTGCCTGGCCTTTGTAGACCTTACTGCGGTTAGCCCTTGTTCTTACACAGACATCCATGGGGAAGCCATCAACCAAGTGAATATCTGACCTACCCGCCCCAAGCATTCGCACCAAATATTGATGCAGTTTCTGCTTAACAACCCAGAGGTTTGCTGCTTGGCGTACAAACTGAGTCCTGTGGGACAAGTTGGGGAACAAGTGTTCCCAATGTTTCTTGAAGTATTCGTAAATGCCCTTGTCGTGATGGTGACCGAGCCACTCGCCTGCAATTTCCATAGCGATGACTTCGCTATCAGAGAGTTTTGGTGGAGTACCACGTCTACGTAATGGGCTGGTGACAACAGTGTTGTACAAATCATCAATCAAACAAAAGATATTGGTGATAAACTCTTCTACAGGCATGACCGGCACCGTCTGATAGTGGGTTGCACTTCTATTTTAGACGGTGGTCATGCCTTTCTGACTGCATCATTAAAAGTCACACATCAGGTTATACAAAAGAACGTTTAATTACACACTTCTTAAACTGGCACGATTTGTGCTTATTTTTCTATGCGCATGTAGCAGGTTGAATACGACCTGTCGTTAGGATGAATTAGCTCTCTGATTTCGTCAGGGCTACCCTTTGCCTATAACGACAACACTCAGGAGAAAATCTATGAAGCTGATTTCAGCGATTATCAAACCTTTCAAGCTGGATGATGTTCGTGAGTCGCTTTCTGGTATTGGTGTGCAGGGCATCACTGTCACAGAAGTCAAAGGCTTTGGCCGACAGAAAGGACACACAGAGCTCTACCGTGGTGCAGAGTATGTGGTGGACTTCCTGCCCAAAGTCAAAATTGAGGTGGCTATTAGTGATGACCTGCTGGATCAAACGATCGAAACCATAGCAAAAGCGGCCAATACCGGGAAAATCGGTGACGGTAAAATCTTTGTAACCGAGCTGGAGCAAGTGATTCGAATTCGCACCAGTGAAACTGGCGAAGATGCTGTATAAGCAGCGCTCCACACCGTTGTTACATCTGGTTTAAAAAATATAATTTTCAAGAGGTGTTCCATGGCTGAAATAAATCAACTGTCTTATGCGTTGGATACGTTTTATCTTTTAATCTGTGGTGCAATGGTTATGTTTATGGCTGCCGGATTTTCCATGCTGGAAGCTGGCATGGTGCGCTCTAAAAATACTGTTGAAATTCTTACAAAAAATGTAGCCCTGTTTGCCATCGCCTGTATCATGTATCTTTTATGTGGTTACCAGATTATGTACCCGGCCAATAATGCCGGGGGTATTATCCCTTCCTTTGGCATTTTCCTTGGTACTGAACATACAACTAGTGACGTTATTTCAGCAGCAGAAAGTGGCGCTTATTATGCCCAGCGGGCTGATTTTTTCTTTCAGGTGGTGTTTGTGGCAACAGCCACATCCATTGTCTCCGGTGCAGTCGCTGAACGTATGAAGCTTTGGGCTTTTCTGGCCTTTGCGGTGGTGATGACGGGCTTTATTTATCCGGTTCAGGGGTTCTGGAAGTGGGGAGGTGGCTTTCTTGACAAGCAGGGTTTCTATGATTTTGCAGGCTCCGGCATGGTGCACCTGGCAGGCGCATCGGCAGCCCTGGCCGGTGTACTACTGTTAGGTCCTCGAAAAGGCAAATACCGTGTCGATGGAACCGTCAATGCGATCCCAGGTGCCAATCTGCCATTGGCGGCACTGGGCGCGCTGATATTATGGTTTGGTTGGTTCGGTTTTAACGGCGGCTCTCAGCTTAAGATTGCTGATTTTGATAATGCCAATGCGGTTGCACAGATTTTTGTCAATACCAATGCATCTGCCGCTGGTGGTGCGATTACAGCTTTAGTCATTGCAAGACTGCTGTTTGGTAAAGCGGATTTAACCATGGTGCTTAATGGTACACTGGCCGGGCTGGTTGCTATTACCGCCGAACCCCTCACCACTTCCGCTCTGGGTGCCACCGTCATTGGAGGTATTGCCGGGGTACTGGTTGTGCTGTCTATTATCGGCCTTGACAAGCTGAAAATAGACGACCCTGTAGGTGCAATTTCAGTGCATGGTGTCATTGGTATCTGGGGCTTGCTGGCCGTTCCTCTCTCCAATGAAGGCGCATCTTTTAGCAGTCAGTTATTAGGCATCGTGATCATCTTTCTCTGGGTGTTTGCCGCATCACTGTTGGTATGGGCCGTCATCAAGGCCATTTTCGGCATCCGCATCTGCGATGATCACGAGTACATCGGCGCAGATCAAGCAGAGTGTGGTATTGAGGCATACCCGGAGTTTACCTCGAAAGGGGGGCGCTCATCGATCTGAGATGAGGCTGGCTCATAGTGGATGTCGGTTGATGCATCAATTGTAAATCAACCATATATCCGTCATTCACCACCTAACCTGACATTTTCCTGATTTCTGCTATTTATCAAAAAAGCAAATATCAGGAAACTGCATTATGCCTCCTATTCAGTATCGCACTCAGATTCAGAACATAGACCACCTCGGTCTGGTAGCCGGTATGTGCAGAGAGTCAGGCATTGCCGATCACATTGACCGGCGTGCTCCAAAAGTATCAGACGACTGGCATGTTTCCCACGGCGAGTCTGTTGTCGGAATGATCATCAATGGCCCTGGGTTTACAGGGCAGTCTCTCCATATGTTTCCCCACTTCTTCGCCAGTAAGCCTCTTAATAAACTGATACGGGAAGGGGTAGTGGGCTAAACCTGTGATTTTTATATAATATGTCGAATGACGTGTTATACAGAAGTTAACTGCACAAACTGTGGCAGCAAAAGCGTAAAGATAATAGGCCGCAGCGCTCACGGGGTACCTCGTTATCGCTGCTGCAACAATAGCTGTAGTACCAAAACGTTTATGCTCGAATATCGCTACAAGGCATACGTAAAAGGCACTAAAGAGCAAGCTATTGAAATGGCTATTAACGGCAGTGGCATTAGAGATACAAGCAGGGTGCCTGGCATTAGCAAATCGACTGTTATCAGTGCACTCAAAAATACAGAAAGCAGTCTGGTGGAGGTTAACCCAAACATCAAAACCCTGTCGCCCGGTGAGTATACCAAAGCCTCTGTATGCCTTGCCTGCGAAGAGGCTGAGATGGATGAGCAGTGGTCGTTTGTTTCTAAAAAATCGAATCAGCGATGGCTTTGGTATGCCATAGATCATACAACCAACACAATCCTTGCCTACGTTTTTGGCAGGCGTAAAGACGAGGTTTTTAAAAAGCTCAAAGCGCTTCTGGCTCCCTTTAATATTAAGCGATTTTACACGGATGACTGGGGAGCTTATGAACGACATCTCGACAAGGAAAAGCACGAGATTGGCGAGCGAAATACGCAAAAAATCGAGAGAAAGAATCTGAATTTCAGAACTTGGATCAAGCGTCTGGCGCGTAAAACAATCTGCTTTTCAAAGCTGGAGAAAATGCATGACATCGTCATCGGTCTACTGATAAATAAGCTCGAATTCGGGGTTGATATTCATGCAAATTCACAGGTTTAGCCCACTACCTACCCATTTTCACTATCATCCTCATTATACAGATCTACAAACGAGTCACCGTGCTCACCGCTGCGTGAATGACTGTTTCTCTGACTAGCCAGCTGATCCAGATAGCTCTGGTCAATCCCTCCAGTGATATATTGACCATCAAACACTGAACATTCAAACTCTTTAATCTCAGGCTTCAGTGACGATACCGCTTTTTTTAAATCGCTCAGATCCTGATACAACAAACGATCAGCATTAATTATTTGCTCAATTTCTGCCTCCGTTTGATCATGGGCAATCAACTCATCACAGGTGGGCATATCAATGCCATAAACATTTGGATAGCGGATCGCAGGCGCTGCTGAACAGAAATACACTTTTTTAGCCCCGGCTTCGCGTGCCATTTCGACGATCTGTTGGCAGGTAGTCCCCCGCACAATAGAGTCATCCACCAGCAACACATTTTTACCGGAAAATTCCTGACTGATAGCATTGAGCTTATGCTTAACAGATTTTTTGCGCACCGCCTGACCCGGCATAATAAAGGTTCTGCCAATATAGCGGTTTTTCACAAAGCCTTCACGATAAGGAAGTCCCAGACGCGTTGCCAACTCCAGTGCGGAATTACGGCTGGTATCTGGAATAGGCATGACCACATCAATATCGTGGTCAGGCCATTCGCGTAAAATTTTATTGGCCAGGGTCTGTCCCATGCGCAGGCGAGACTGGTACACAGAAATACCATCAATAATAGAGTCTGGTCTGGCTAAATAAACATATTCAAACATGCACGGTGTTTTTTCCCCAGGTACACACTGAAAGGTTTCCAGGTTGCTCCATTGATCAATATAAACAGCTTCCCCCGGCGCTACATCACCGATAAGGGTAAAGCCGAGGGCATCCAGGGCCACAGATTCAGAGGCAATCATGTATTCAATGGTATCTCCATTTTCTCCACTTTGTCGTTTACCGTACACCAGAGGGCGAATACCATGGGGATCACGAAAACCAACGATCCCATGATCGTTAATTATTGCGATAACTGCATAACCCCCTTCACAGCGACTGTACACTCGCGTAATGGCCTGAAAAATATCCTTCGCCTCAAGTGTCTGCTTGTCCGTTTTAGAGACTTCATGGGCAAAAACATTCAACAGGATTTCAGAGTCTGAATGGGTGTTAATATGTCGGCGGTCACTGGAGAACAGGGAGTGCTTGATAGCCTCTGCATTGGTAAGGTTACCGTTATGAGCCAGTGCAATACCGTAAGGTGAGTTTACATAAAATGGCTGAGCTTCTGCTGAACTGGATGTTCCGGCAGTGGGGTAGCGCACATGGGCAATCCCTGTCTTTCCGGTCAAACGTGCCATATGCCGGGTGCGAAAGACATCTTTCACCAACCCGTTATCTTTACGCAGGAAAAATCGGTGATCATCCAGCGTTACCATACCTGCAGCATCCTGCCCCCGGTGTTGGAGCACGGTCAGCGCATCAAATAATAACTGATTAACATTGACCGTAGCAGAAATTCCAACAATTCCACACATGAACACACGTCCTCAAATGTGATCGTAGCCCGCCCCGCTGAGCACCCGGCACAGAGACTACCTATCGATTGTCCCTTAACCAGCAAGAAGCAGTTTCAGGATAGTAGCATGACAAAATTTACCAATAAACTAACATTCCTGTGAAGGCAGGAACCATCACGATAGTGGACCGCCACCTTTACGGAGACCACGTTCGTCTATTTTTCATTGCACTGTCCTTAGCAGTCTCCATCGTGCATAGAGAGAAACAAGAAGCTGTTAACAGCTAAATAATGTTAGTCAGCGGATCATTGTCGAGCCAGGGCTCAACAATCTCCATGAGGGTTTTCTTTGACCAATCCGCCAATACCAAAAAATGTGGTAATAGTACCGAATTTTTCCAGGCATTGTCTTGTTCCAGTGGTGCGATTTTTATCAATCCCAGCAAAATAACAACCAGCAGACACCCCCGTAAACCACCGAAGATGACACCCAGCGCGCGGTCCGTACCCGTTAAGCCCGTAGCCTGCACCAGGCTGACAATAAACCGGTTAATCATTACACCCACCATCAAGATAACGACAAAAAGCGTCGCCGTCGCCGTCATCACCCGGATGGACGGTGTTTCGATATAATCTGTCAGGTAATTAGCCAGATTCTCGCCAAAGGTCCATGCAGCAAAAGTAGCCAGCAACCAAGTCATCAATGACATGACCTCCCTGAAAAATCCACGCCTCAGGCTGATGAAAGCAGAGATACATATCACTGCCGCAATCCCCCAGTCTACCCAGGTAAAACTCACGTATTACACCCTCATTCCAATGTGCTCTTTTTTAAACTGAACATCATAGACCACAAAGTATGGCATAATACCCTCCAGGCGATACAGTCTCACACAAGAATAAGCAATGAAACTCAAGCTCCATACCCATTTTTTGCACGAAGTACTGGCATAAAGCTTCTTGTCTCCTGTACTTTCCTGTACTTTCCTGTAGCATAACGCCCTCGTGAAAGGGACTGCCTTTTTAATCATTTCGATGATTCGGCAGTTGGCAGATATAAAACACCCTGTCCACAGGGAACAGGGTGAAACGCCCTGAGTGTACCCGCAACGGTATTCGAATAAGATGTTGGCCGGCGTTATCACGCTCAGTCACTGATGCCTGAGCACTGGGGAAGCCACTAACAGCGATGACGGCAAAGTCAGGAAACCTGTGCTTCACATCAAACCACTACGGGTGGGTTTACCTGGGAGCAGGAACCAGACTGTTCCCTGAAGCAACAGCGTCTCTTTGTGCGACCATTAGGCTTCGGGCCATTTTTTTGGGGAAAATAATACGATAAGTTCTCCCGCCCTGAGAGATGAGATTTAAGGGTACTATGGAACACATAACATGGATTCAGTCACTGGCCTTACTGGCAGGGATAACCTTCTTCTCAATCGCCCAGGCATATGGCGTCTGCACGTTGGATGGCGACCATCGCCAGGTCTGTCTTTCCAATCCCCCTGAACGCATTATCAGCCTGTCGCCGGGCACAACGGAGCTGTTGTTCAAAGCAGGGGCTGGCCAGCAGGTTATTGCCGTCGATAATTACAGTGATTACCCGCCAGTGGTTAAACAACTGCCCAATGTGGGTGGCTACCCCAACATTAGTACAGAGGCTATTGTTAAACAACAGCCTGATTTGCTGGTAATCTGGAGTAACGGCAACTCCCCGGCACTGGCAAAGCAACTGAAAAAACTTGGACTAAAAACATTTTATATCAATGTGAAGAAGCTGGATGATATACCCCGAGCCTTACAACAACTGGGGTGGATTACTGGTAATACGACAACGGCCAGTAATGCTGCCCGATCGTTTAACCGTACTCTACTCGTATTGAAACAAACCTACGCATCTCGCGCATCTTTACCTGTATTCTTTGAAATCTGGCAAAACCCATTAATGACTGTCGGACACAGTCAGGTAATCAATGAGGCAATCACTGTGTGTGGTGGCCGCAATGTATTTGGTGATATACCTCAACCCATTCTTAAAGTGTCTGTTGAGGAGCTACTGGCAAGAAACCCACAGGTCATTATTGATGCCAGCCCTAAAGGACAAACCTCGGCTCACCACCAGAAACAGTTGAGATTCTGGCAGCAATGGCCTTCCCTTGCCGCCGTCGAGAAGAAAAACTTCATCACTCTCCAAAGTGATTTGATCACTCGACCCACATCACGAATGCTCGAAGGAGTCAAACAACTTTGTCAACAACTGGATGCCTTAAGGCATACTTCATCTACCACTCAAAAACACATTCAACACACCTACGTGAAATAACACCGAAGATAGTTATGCCAAGCCGTTCATTCCCTTTTTCCCACGCCCAACGGGTCATTGCTACTGCCTGTCTGTTAATCATTGTGTCGCCACTGTCTTATGGGGAAACGGTGAATAATCTGGACGACGTGGTAGTCACCGCCTCCCGAACAGCGGAGACGACCGATGAAACACTGGCACCTGTGACCGTGATTTCCCGTCAGGATATTGAGCGAAATCAAGCCACCAGTGTGGTCGAGTTACTGAATAAAACCCCCGGATTGCAGGTAACTACCAGCGGCGGCCCCGGTAGTGCCAGCGGCATTTTTTTACGAGGCACTAAAACAGCGCAAACACTGGTATTGATTGATGGCATGAAGATGAACGCACCAGACTCAGGGTCAGCTTCTCTGGAACTTTTAGACCCGTCTCAAATTGAACGTATTGAGATAGTCAGAGGACCACGCTCCACCTTATACGGCGCTGATGCTATTGGCGGTGTTATCAATATCTTTACCCGACAGGGTAGAGGTAAGCCTGAGCTGATGGTGAAAACCAGCGTGGGTAGCCGTACAACGGGCAATCATTCCATCAATTTCGGCGGAAAAACAGGCAATACACGCTTTAATCTGCAAGGGAATTTATTTGAAACTCACGGTTATGACAGAACAACCCCTCAATCAGGTGATGATGATGCCTACCGGAACAAGAGCTTTTCCGGCAGCCTGTCGCAGACGCTCAATAAAACACTGATTCTCGGAACAACGTTCTCTCATAACCAGGGTAAAACCGAATATGACAACGGTGATAACGGTGATAACGGTAGCTATCCCACCACCTACTTTAATAACACCGCAATCAACACCTACGCCTCTCTCAATGTCAATGATCTTTGGCTCACTCGCCTGAACCTGGGGTATAGTGACCTTGTCAGTGACAATAAAATCGCTGGCAACCCAAACAGCACGACAACAGGCAAACGCTACTGTGCCAACTGGCTTAATGATATTGCCTGGGCAGGTAACCAGCGGCTGGTAACCGGTATGGACTACGCCCATGAGCATGTTAACTCATCCAATCACTACACTGTCGACTCACGTTATAATGTGGGTATTTATGCACAAAACACCACCACGTTCAGTCACAGTGCATTGCAAACTGGTTTGAGACGGGATCATAACGAAGCTTATGGCGACAACACAACAGGGCATATCAGCTGGAGTGTTAATCTCCCTGCCCATATGCGACTGATTGCGTCATACGACACGGCCTTTCGAGCGCCAACGTTTATTGATCTTTATTTTCCTGGCTATGAAAACCCTGACCTGAAAGCAGAAACGGCTCAAAACTATGAACTGTCCTTACAGGGTAAACTCTCACCCTCAGCACACTGGTCTGTTAACGCCTACCAGAATACTATGGAGGACATGCTGGAATATGACCTTCAAACCCATAAAACCAAAAATATCAGTAAAGCCCTTATTCGGGGTCTTGAGTTTAATCTGACCACGCAGTTGGCACAGTGGCAGCTCAATACTAACCTGACCTTTGTGAATCCGGAAAACCGTTCAGGCGATAACGCAGGAAATACCTTACTCTATCGGGCGGATAAGCTACTCAATATTACTATTGACCGGATAGTTGGTCGCTGGTCAGTGGGTGGCACTGTCCGCGCCCAAAGCGCAAGCTGGTCAGATCCTCAGAACACGGTAGAAGTGCCTGGTTTTGTCACGGCAGACCTTCGGGTTTCTGTGCAGATGACCTCCACCGTGAAAACACAGCTCAGGGTTGTGAACGTACTGGATAAAGAATACTCAACCGTCAATGGGTATGTGGATGAACCCCGTGGCGTTTTTGTTACCCTGAGCTGGACACCTGAACCATAAGCTGGCGTTTAAGCAAGGAGGCAAAGGGATAGTCTTTCATTACTGCCCTGCCTCTGCTTTACTGATTTTTTCTGTTGTTTTTTCTGTTGTTTGATACTGTTTTTTGGTGTGGACAGGTCTTCGGACAGGGTGCCCCCCAGCGCTTTAATGGTCTGGCCGTGCAGAGCCATTTTCATCGAGAACAATAAGAATCTGTGCATGGATGCCCTTGTATCTGGCCATTTTTTTGGTACGGACTACTTCTTGCGATGATTGTTGCTCTTCAGCGGATAAGCGAATGTGATACTTCATGGGCATGGGATCGGAAAATTATAGATTATGCCAGAAGTGCGAGTAGCCGTTTATGATATAGGTCATAGTCACTGAAATTATGTACTACCCTACCATCATCCTCCCAAAGACAAGGATGATGGTAGTGGTTGTTCAATAATACTGAAGGAGGTTCCGGATTAGGGATGACCAAAAATAACGCCCGTAGTCAGGTCAGGAGAAAACTGGGGCTAAAAACTTTCTGCGCCAATTAAATTAGATCCTCTTTTCTGCCGCCACAGCTGCTACAACAGGGTAATCTATTACTGCCCGGTTTCCCGAGCTGATTCAACGGGATAATACCAATCGGCTTCTCTAACGCCGCTTTACGCTGGCAATCTGAACGCCAACCCCGTATTGAAACGTCTCGCAATAGCTTGGGACTATTACTCGCCGTTTCACCTTGTTCTGCCGTCCAGGTTGCATGCTCACTACGGTAGTTAGAAAAGACAATTGATACAATTACGAAACGGCATATTGCTTGAGCTTTTTCAGCGGTCTGACTTTTACTTGAATAGAGGCAGGCTTAGCCGGCACATCCATTAACTCGCCAGGCTTGAATGGGTTGGGAACCCCCTTTCTGGCTTTTGTGGCAGCCTTTTTCTTGGTGACAATCTTCAAAAGACCTGGCAGCACAAATTCGCCACACCCCCGCTTTTTCACATGTCTTTCAATCAGTTCATTCAGCTCGTCCATCACTGAACTGACCTGCTTACGGGTAAGTCCGGTATTCTCAGCAATTTCAGTCAGCATCTGTGACTTGTTATATCTGTCCTTAATAACAGGTGCTTTCTTTGCAGCCATGCTACTCTCCTGATGAATATCCATTTATTAGGGGTGTGCTTTTGTTACAAACAAAAACACGATCTGCCACTACACCAGGCTGATTCCGACATCTCTCTGCACTCCTTGCAGATTCTGTTTGGCTGAGAGGTAAAAAATGTATTTTTCTACAACGTCCCAAACCGCGTAGCTACGAGATGCTTACAAACACTATAATATCAGCGTTTTTCCACGTCGAGTCTTTTTTACCACAGATTTTCACCTTTTTTATTGGATGAATACTGTCATCTTATGTGTTACTTCAGCCTGTCAAAACAAATAATCAATAATTTATAAACAGATCAGATGGTTAGCGCAAACTTTATGTTGATCAGTGTATGAACCCTCAATCATTCTGTAAACCCTCGCAGACTACAGGGAATAGCGACTATCTGGCAAAACACCCTATTATTTGAGCTGGATGTCCAATATGGGTTACATTAAAACAAGAAAAGACATCGTTATTGGTATAACTTTCCTCAAAACAGGTTTGTCCCTACTGATCTTCATTATGCTTTGATAACAACGAAAAGGACTGTGTCTTGATACAAATGAAATTTATTCACTCTCTGTCAGGAATCCTGTCACTACTGCTGATTCTGGTAATGAGCATTGCAAAAACAGGCGTATTAGCTCTCCCACTAACACAGGCTTCCATAGCATACACTTTGCTCCTGGCAACCACTGTCAGTAACCTGTTGCTTGGTGCCTACCTGGTTCGACGTTGTGGTTTTAAACACTATGTACAAGTGACAGGCTCACTATGTGCGCTTCTGAGTTTGCTGCTGGCACTGTGCCTGGCATTCAATCCTTCACTGACATTGGGCACTGTTTCTGGTGTACATGCTATCCATAGTTTGCTTGTTTTAGGGGCGGCCTGTCACTTCCTGGTTAATCTGAATGCACTTGACCCTGCTTCCAGAGAGACTGAGGCCAGTGATGAAAGCCGTGAAACCGGCACGGTCAAATGGTTTAACGTGAGCAAGGGTTTTGGCTTTATTACTCGTGACCAGGGTGATGACATCTTTGTTCACTACCGGGCCATTCGGGGTGACGGGCACCGTACTTTATCAGAAGGACAGCGCGTGGATTTTACGGTGGTAGAAAACAGTAAGGGTTTACAGGCCGAAGATGTGAATGCTGCCAGGAGGAGGCGCTGACCCGGAGTCGGAAAAAAGCAGCAGGCTATTACCTGTGGTCGTGGCTAACCAGGTGTGATTGTGACATACTCCCACCACTAAGCCGCTGAGGCGGCTATAGTGGGGGCTTCTTGCGACCCGTACTGAGAAATATCAGCACCTTTCGCTGTAGAATCTGCGCTGACAGAACTTTCTACAGGGGAGCTCTTTACACAATCGCTGTGTCCCAGCGAATCAGCTAAAGCGAAATCTCTTATGTTCATGGCGGCATTGATGTCTCTATCTGCCAACGTATGACAAGAAGGACATTCCCACTCACGAACAGACAAGGGCATTGATTCAGCTTTATAGCCACAGCCATTGCAAACCCTGGAGCCTGGCTGAAAACGACCAATACGAATCAGGTTTTTACCATTCCAACGGCACTTATAATCAAGCACAGAAAGAAATGTACCCCAACTCACATCCTGAATCGCTCTCGATAGCTTACGGTTTTTGACCATACCCTTGATATTCAAGTCTTCAACAGCAAAGGTGGTTACGTGACTTTTGATAGCCAGCTTTGCCGTTTCTTTCTGAATGAAGTCATAACGCCGGTTGGCTATGCGCTCATGCACGATTGCCACTTTGCGTTTTTGTTTTGCTCTGCCAGTAGAGCCTTTCTGCTTTCTGGACAGTTTCTTTTGCTCTGTTGCCAGCCGATGCAGTGAGTTTTTCAAAAACCGTGGGTTATGGATTTTGTTACCCTGGCTATCAATCAGCATGTGGTTCAAGCCAACATCAAGACCCACTGTATTTTCTGTCTCAATGACAGTTGGCACTGGATCACTAATGCCGTCATCAACAAGAACGCTGGCGAAATACTTACCAGAAGGCGAGCGCTTGATAGTGACGGTTTTTATCTTTCCAGAAAAAGGTCGGTGCAGTTTTGCCTTTATGTCTTTTATCCTGGGAAGGCTAACAGTACCGCTATCAAAGCCAACCGATACATGCTGAGGGCATTGATAAGACTGCCAGCCAGTATATTTCTTTTTGAATCGTGGGAACTTTGCCAGACCTTTGAAGAAATTGGAAAACGCCTTGTCAAGATTAGCCAGGGATGCCAATAAGCTCTGACTATTGACCTCTTTCAGCCAGGGCTTATCAGCTTTTTTGCTGGCTACCAGTTTGTCTTGAAGGTCACGCCTGGAAAGGCTCTTTCCTGTTTCCTTGTAGTGTGCCTCTTTTTCACTGAGCGCCCAGTTGTAGATATGACGAGAGCATCCGAAGTGTTTTTCAATCAACACCCGTTGTTCCTGGTTCGGATAAAGTCTGTACTTGTATGCTCTCATACCCTTACACTAACACATAAAACAACTTAGTGTAAGGGTATGAAATCACATTATCATTGCGTATATAAGCTAAAATACCATTTAGTGTTAGTCACAAAATATCGTCGAAGATGCTTTACTGCTGAAATGCTCGAAAGGCTGGAAGCAATCTGTCGTGAGCTTTGCCGAAAGTGGGAAATAGAGCTTGATGAGTTTGGCGGTGAAGCTGACCACATACACCTGTTGCTCGATATGCATCCCAATATCATGCTAAGTAAATTCATCAATAATTTGAAAACTGTCACCAGCAGGCTGATAAGAAAAGAGTTCTCAGATCACCTCAAAGGTTACTACTGGAAGCCTGTACTTTGGACAAGAGCCTACTGCCTTATCACTGCTGGAGGTGCGCCATTGTCAGTATTAGCAGAATATATACAAAAACAGGAGAGGCCGGAATAATGACAGCCCTCTACGGGCTGTTTGCTATCCATCTCCACCCAAACGGCAAAGCTACGCAATGCCGCTATGGATGGAGAATTCCGCAATGTTCGTTAAATTTTACATTTTCTGGGGGACAGGGGCTGTAAGCGTATGAATCACAGTTTTAGCCCACTACCGGTATTAGTAGTGAGGGGGAAGCTCATAGGCCGCGCTGCGTTCTGTTTTTGTGGTCTCCATTAAGGCCCGATACGCCTCTTTAAGGGCTTTCACCTCAACCAGCAACTGAACAATGTCTTTTTGCTGGCGTGTCACCACGGTATTCAGCTGGTCAATCGTCTCTTCCTGAAAGCTCAGCTGTGTCTGTAAGTCAATCAATGCCTGATTCATTCAATGTTTCTTCTCTACAATAAAACGATCACCCAGTGCTTCCCCTATACGGGCAATCAGTGGCGCAATGCGATCGGTGGGGTAAGGCTTTGCCGGAAAGCGCCCCCAGACGGGATCAGGCCAGGCCTGGTCGGCACTGAAACGAACCACATGATGAATGTGAAGCTGCCTGACAATATTACCCAGTGCCGCTACATTAAGTTTGTCGCCGTTAAACAGTCGCTGGAGGACCTTTGACAAGATTGATGACTCTGCCATGACGTGCTGCAATTGTTCAGGCGTCAGTTCATACAGTTCTTCCAGCCCGGCAATTCGAGGCACCAGAATAAACCAGGGATAGCTTGCATCATTCATGAGCAACAACCGGCACAGAGGAAAATTACCCACCGTGATGCAGTCGTTGTCCAGTCGTTTATCCAGAGAAAATAGCGCCATTTGTTCAGCTCCACACCATCAGCCAGTGGATTATAGCGTGTCCAGCCCTTAAAATGCGGAATTATTTCGAAAAATTGCAGGGTTGCTTTTCATGCGTACCAGTCAGTATTTAATGCCTACTCTTAAGGAAACCCCTTCCGATGCGGTGGTTATTAGTCACCAGCTGATGCTTCGTGCAGGAATGATTCGTAAGTTGGCCTCTGGCCTCTACACCTGGCTGCCTCTGGGTCTGAAAGTGTTAAAAAAAGTCGAGCAGATCATTCGTGAAGAAATGAATCGCTCTGGAGCCCTGGAAATGCTGATGCCCGCTGTTCAACCTGCTGAACTCTGGCAGGAAAGTGGTCGTTGGGATGAGTACGGTCCTGAACTTTTGCGTATCAAAGACCGCCATCAACGTGACTTTGTGATTGGCCCCACCCATGAGGAAGTTATTACTGATCTGGTGCGCAATGAGTTAACCAGCTACAAGCAGTTGCCCATCCTCTTGTACCAGATTCAGACCAAATTCCGTGATGAGATTCGTCCGCGTTTTGGTTTGATGCGTGGCCGGGAATTTCTTATGAAAGATGGCTATTCCTTCCATACCGATGGAGCCTCTCTAAAGGCAGAATTTCAGAATATACATGCAACCTATTGCCGTATTTTTGAGCGACTGGGGCTTGAATACCGTGCTGTTGAAGCTGACAGCGGTGCTATTGGCGGCACAGGCTCCAGGGAGTTTCATGTACTGGCTGACTCCGGCGAAGACGCTATTGTCTTCAGTGACAGCAGTGACTACGCTGCCAATATTGAAAAGGCAGAAGCACTGCCACCGGCGCAAGAGCGCCAGTTGCCAACCCAAACCATGACCCTGGTTGACACTCCGAAGGCCAAAACCATCCATCAGTTGGTAGAGCAACACCATTTACCCATTGAAAAAACTGTCAAGACACTGGTTGTTGCAGCAGACGAAGGGATTGAAGCACCCTTTGTTGCCCTGCTTGTCAGAGGTGATCACGAACTTAACGCTATCAAAGCCGAAAACCTGCCCGGTATTGCGGCCCCCCTGCACTTTGCTTCTGAAGAAGAAATTCGTGAGACCATGGGCGCTGCCCCCGGCTCTCTGGGACCTGTGAACGCTGCTATGCCTGTAATTGTTGATCGCTCTGTTGCTGTAATGAGTGACTTTGCGGCCGGTGCCAATATTGATGGCAAGCATTACTTTGGTATCAACTGGGAACGGGACTGTACCTTTGAGCAGGTTGAAGACTTGCGCAACATTGTTGAAGGCGATCCAAGTCCCTGTGGACAAGGAAAGCTGTTTATCAAGCGTGGTATTGAAGTGGGGCATATCTTCCAGTTGGGTACCAAATACAGCAATGCTCTGGGGGCGACAGTACTTAATGAGCATGGCAAAGCAACAATGCTGTCCATGGGCTGTTACGGTATTGGTGTTTCCCGTACGGTAGCAGCAGCTATCGAACAAAACCATGATGACAATGGCATTATCTGGCCGGAGGCTATAGCACCTTTCCAGGTAGCCATTGTTCCATTAAAAATGGAAAAGTCAGAAGCTGTGCGCGAAGCGGCCGATAACCTCTATAAGACGTTAATGGATGCCGGCTTTGATGTGCTGATGGATGACCGTAAGGCCAGCCCGGGGGTGAAGTTCAAGGATATGGAGCTGATTGGCATCCCCCATCGCATTGTATTAAGCGATCGTGGGCTGGCCAGTGGCATAATAGAATACAAATACCGCAGTACCCCTGACAAGGAAGAGATTTCTCTGGATGCAATTGTTCAACTTATTCAGGAAAGAGCAGTGCATTAATAACCCAGGGATAGTGATTTTGCTGCTATCCCTTTCTATTTTTTCTGTTCTTTCTGTTCTTTCTGTTCCTGCATTCAGCCAGATCAGTACTTTTCAGCCACGCCAACAGTCTGCCTCAGATAGCTGGCTCACTGACATGTCTGCCCGTATGGCACGTTTTATAAAAAACCCGAAAAAACGCCGGGATTTACTGAAGTGGGTACGCCGGGAAGCTGAGCGCGCCAGGCTAAAGCCAGGCTTAATTTTGGCCATCATCCATACCGAGTCTGCCTTTGATCGCTTTGCCGTATCATCTGCTGGAGCCCAGGGACTTATGCAGGTGATGCCCTTCTGGAAAAAAGAACTAGGGCAACCTGACGATAATCTTACTCGAATAGAAACCAATCTGCGCTATGGCTGTACGATACTTCGTCATTACCTGTCCGTTGAAAAAGGCAACCTGACCCGAGCGCTGGCACGATACAACGGCAGTCTTGGAAAAGACTATTACCCTGAAAAAGTGTACACAAACTGGGAGACTTACTGGCAATAAAAGGGTTTAGCCCGTAGAAAAAGTAGCAGGCGGCCGTAAGGTTTCATCAACAACCGTCACTTTCGACACCCTTGCCAATGGCGGCCCCTCATGTAACCATGCTTCCAGTTGGCTTACCCTGTATGGTTCACCACACATCAGTACTTCAACCCGCCCATCAGGCAGGTTTTTGGCCCAACCCGTAATACCGAGTGCTGATGCCTGCATTTGTGTCGATACACGAAAACCAACGCCTTGGACACGTCCTTCTACCCAGGCTTTTTTGCAGCTATTGACCATTGGAGACTCCTTGCTTTTTCAGCTGATTCACCCGACGCATAATGCCCCCTTCTGTTTGAGGGCCATAGAATATATCCATGACCTTGCCCTTCGGATTAATCACCAGTGTAGTGGGTAACACTTGCGGTAATGGCAGCGCCAGCACAGGAAACGGGTTATCTTCAATGACCGGAAACTGTATGCCCATTGCCTGCACCTTATGTTTAAGTCTTTCTCCGCTATCGCCATCAAAGTCATAACCGATGACATTCACAACCTTGTGCTTAGCCAGCGCATTAAACTCGGGAATCTCTTCACGACACGGGCCACACCATTGCGCCCAGATATTGAGTACTGTCCACTGATCAGATGTGCTGTTTAAATAAATAGCCTGACCATCCGTCGCGGTGAAATCGGGTTGTTTCTGGCAACCTGCAACAACTGTTAAGAGCAGAATAAAAGAAAACCACATTGACACCCGCATACGTGACTGACCCCGGAATGTATTGACCCATCAGTGCTTGACGAAGGAACAGTGTAGCACAATGCTGCGGACGGTTTTAGACAGTCTGGTGTCTTATGCTGCAAGGCCTGCAACTCAAGGAGGCGATTTTATAGTCACTCAGGAATAAGCGTGAGTTACCATAAAATAACGATATCTCTTCAACCCCTTGGCAGTCAGGCGTTTTAAGTGTATAAAACTGTCTGAAGTATTGGTAGCAGGAAAATGCCGGAAACTGGTGATGTTTCCAACATCTTAAAACCTTTTCTCATGGGGGGCAGTGAACAATCAATGGCCTGCTATTAAGAAGTATTCAAAGCGTTCATCATTCACAACATCAGTCAACGTAGAAAAGCAGTGCTAAACGGTCTTCTGAAGATGCTGTGTAACTCTTCAAAACCCATCAATAGCCATAATCAATGCTTACTACATTTGACTATCTCATTACCTGAAATTAATGTTTGTTAATGCAAAAAAGTAGGAGGCGTGATAGTCATGCCAAATGAATACGGAACTTTTCAACCACCTACTACCGTTCAGCCTTTGCCTGGAGCAATGGGTTTTCCTCCCATCCATCAAAATAATGCAAATTATCCAGAGCTAACTGAGCTGACTAATGAACAGTGCCCAATCTGTCGAAACGCATTTGTAACAGGCAATAGTGTTGCCAAACTGAGAACGTGTGGACACGTTTTTCATGAGAATTGTATGTTGACTTTTCTTGGTGTACCCAGTATCTATCTGGACCCTGCCAGTCCTGGCAATATGTACAGCTGCGGCCTGCATAAAACTATGCGATGTTGTGGTCCAGGACTTTATGGATGGACTTGCTGTATGTGGCAGGTTTTTTGTCTGCTTCCCCTTTGCCTTAATGTTTGTTGTCCGGGCGGTCTTCATCCACGTCGCATTGAACTGAGTGATAGTGATATCGCTCTTCTTCATAAACCTGACCATCCCAGGTTCCTTGCAGATCACATGGTTGCTTTATCAGTGTATAGTCCTGAGGCATGTAATTTGGCTGATGGAGGTGAATGGTTTTATCACTCAAACAAAGCGGAATGCCCGATTTGCCATTCACATTTTGAACCGCCCCAATGTTACAACCTGTACAAATTCACGGCAGCTGAAGCTATAGGCGTACCCGAGATGCTATGATATTCGCCGCTGCCTGTATTAGCGAGTTCTCTGCACCAGGCACCACTTCCCTGACGCACTGATCACTTGCTAAAACAGCAGCAACAGCATTAATTTAATGACGATGCAGTGATTGGCATACTGGACGTTTACACAGAAACCGGTGGAAGCCAGATTGGATTTTTGCGGATCGGTGGATATTACCCATTTTGCAGCCGGGACACAGCACTTTTTGATCATTTGATAAAAGGTTTTTGATAACCAATCATACGACACAGTATATATAAACAACAGTTTTGACCCACTACCGGAAAAACGTCCTTATGCCAACACCATCAATCACTGTTTAAATTGCCTGGGCCTTACCCCTGTTATAATCAGCGCAAAGGCATATACCACCATGCCTGCAACCACAACAATGCCTGTATCCACTATTCGCTCAGAAAGGGATGCCGCCAGCCAGTCACTCACTTCCCCTTTCAAAACAATTAATACAACCGCCATAGCTGTATTTGCCAACAAAAGCTGAGCAGCATAACAACTCCAACCCTTTAACGGTTTGAATACCTGCGTTTTTCTCAGCCCCCGGTAGAGTAAACCCGCATTCATAAAGGCTGACATTGTGGTAGCCAGAGCCAACCCCCCATGAGCCAGAGGGAAGACCAGAATCACGTTAAATACCATATTTGCTACCATGGCTTTAATGGCTATTTTTACCGGTGTCTTCGTGTCCTGACGGGCAAAATAGCCCGGTGCTAACACTTTAATCAGCATAAAGGCAACCAGCCCCAAAGCATACGCCCTCAGACTTATGGCAGACATCACCACATCCTTGTCCGTCATCTCACCGTAATGAAACAAAGCCGTAATCAAAGGCTCTGCCAGGATAAACAATGCCACACTCGCAGGAAGGCCAATCAATAGAACCAGACGTAACGCCCAATCCAATGTTTGAGAAAATTGCCCGTCATTATCCCCGGCATGCTTACGAGACAGGCTCGGTAAAATAACCGTGGCAATGGCGATACCAAAAACACCCAAAGGTAACTCTGACAATCGGTCTGAATAATACAGCCAGGAAACACTGCCTGTCTGAAGGAAAGAAGCCAGCACCGTATCCAGTAATAAGTTAATCTGACTGACCGAAACACCAAATAATGCCGGCACCATCAGCTTCATTATCCGCCTCACCCCTTCATGCTTATGGTCCCAGCGTGGTACTGACAATAAGCGAATATGCCATAAAAAAGGCAGTTGCAGCAACAGTTGCGCAATACCAGCAATGACAACGCCCCATGCCAGGGCAATCACAGGGTTTGAAAACCAGGGTGTCAAATAGAGCGTTGCACCAATCAAGCTCAGATTGAGTAAAACCGGTGTAAAGGCAGGCGTAGCAAACCGGCCATAACTGTTTAAAACAGCTCCCGCCAACCCTGTCAGTGATATCAATAATAAGTAAGGAAACGTTATACGTAACATAGCACCTGCCAGCGCCAGCTTATGTGGATCACTGTGAAATCCTGGAGCAAACAGGCTGATCAACCAGGGAGAAAGCAGCATGCACAGTACAGTGCCCATCAGTAATGTCCCGGCCAGCGTACCACTGACCCGGCTGACTAAAAGCCTGACCTCATCAAAAGGTCGTTGCGTGCGGTACTCAGATAAAACAGGAACGAAAGCCTGAGAAAAGGCTCCCTCTGCAAACAGCCGTCTGAGAAAATTAGGGATTTTGAACGCCACAAAAAAGGCATCTGCCGATGCCGTTGAGCCAAAATAACCAGCAATAACAACATCCCGTACTAAACCTAATACTCTTGAGAACATGGTCATAATGCTGACCAACAGACTGGACTTCAATAATCCAGATGAGGCACTTTTACTTTTTTCGGGGAGACTTTCAGACATAGTAGAACAGGCCTTCAAACTGGATAAATAATCAATTAATCCCATAGAGTCTATGGGATAACAAGGCTAACAGGCCATTGCCAAAAAAGACACGTTAACCCTGAATTCAACAGTTGTCATTGTGAAAATGGCTGAACAACAGGTGGCAGCAGAAATCTGAGGATCTGTCTCAAAATAACTTCCGTGTTTGATAGTGAGGTGTCCGGAAGTAGTGCATCATATCATTCTTCAGATTCCATCTCGCGATGGACACCCTTGCCGGGTCCATAGAGGACTTTCACCTCCAAGTCATCCAGCCGCCACCATGCGTACTGGAACAGCGCCATACTCGGCGCACAATCGAGTAGGAGGTGAGATTGCTCTCACCGTCCTCTCACACCACCGGACGTACGGTTCCGTATCACGGCGGTTCATGCTAAACACTTGAGCCGCTGATTATAATCAACCAGCGATATCAAACCTATTCGATCAAACAGCTTCTTGGGCAGCGCCTGATTCATGTGCGAAGTTCCGGCGTTCCACCATGCGCCGCGCCCATTGGTAACACTTTTCCATGCCCTTTCCTCACGGATTCCAAGTCGTATCAGCCTTTTGAACCGAGTGTAAGTGCGCTTCCATTGCCGCCAGAGTATCTTTCGCAAGTGACGCCTTATCCAGCCGTCCAGTTCCTGCAAGATACCTTTGACGCCTATGTGCCGAAAGTAGTTCATCCAGCCCCGTAGTTTTGGGGCAAGCTCTTTAATCGTTACCCGGATAGATCGCCCTCGCCCTTTCCTGAACAACCTTTTCAGATCACCCTTGAAGCGATTAATGGCTTTAGCCGAGACTTTCAAACGGATGTTTCTCTTTCGACGACACAAGGTGTAGCCCAGAAACACTCTTTCCCAAGGTCGTCCTACTGCGCTCTTTTCACGGTTCACCTTCAGCTTGAGTTCGCTTTCAAGGTATTCCGTTATTGAACCCAGTAACCGTTGTCCTGCCTCTTTGCTTCTGACGTAAATGTTGCAATCATCCGCATAGCGGCTGAACTTGTGCCCACGCCTCTCCAGCTCTTTATCCAGATCGGTTAACAGGATATTTGAGAGCAGCGGTGATAATGGCCCTCCTTGCGGAGTGCCCGTTTTCCTTGCCACTGCCAATCCACCGGTCATTATTCCCGCCTCAAGATAGGATCGAATCAGTTTCAGGATTCGTTTATCCTTGACCTGTCGTGCAACCCGCGCCATCAGGATGTCATGGTTTACACGGTCAAAGAATTTCTCAAGGTCGAGGTCTGCTAACCAGCGGTAGCCCGCTTCCGCATAGCTTTGGGCTTGCTGTACTGCCTGCCCAGCTTTGCGCCCCGGCCTGAAGCCGTAGCTGTTGTTTGAGAATGTGGGTTCAAAGATCAGACTTAATTGTTGGTGAAGGGCTTGCTGTACCAGCCTGTCCAACACCGTCGGAATACCCAGTTGTCGCTTTCCCCCGCCTGACTTGGGTATTTCTACCCTGCGTACAGGCTGAGGCTCATAGCTGCCATTTCGTATGGCTTCCCTGTGTTCGAGCCAATGTGATTGGAGGTAGGCTTTTAATTCACTCACCATCATACCATCCACACCCGGTGCACCTTTATTTCGTAGCACCCGATCATAGGCTCGTTTCATGTTTGATCGGTCTAATACCGCCGTTAGCAAATCTAACGACTCCTTATGGAAGTTCTCCGTTCCCGCCGTGACGTTTGCCGCCTCTGTCGCATACTCACACGGATACCGTCCGCGCCCCTTTGCACAGAGTGTCTGTATCTCAACAGACTTTACTGCTGCTCCTGTCGTCATCGAGAGTTCGGCTCCCAATCCATTTAACGTGTTCCATCCTTCAGTTTGCGGTGACAAACCTACTATGACTTCTGCTGACTTCTGCCGCCCCATCCCAATGCCTCAAGACATTGGTAGCCTGTGGCAGGATGGCAGACCTCCCGAGGTAATGCGCGTGACCTTCCCACTTATACCCGCCGCATCTACGTCCGTAATTTCTGTGCAAGTATCGGACTTTGAAGGTAATCGCCTTCTTACCCACTGCGAACGCCTCCTATGCGATTTCTGTTCGTCAGGCCAGTGTTTTGCCTTCGGCTTTCTTCAGATTCCACCTCACGATAGACACCCTTGCCGTTCAGCTAATCGTTCCCCTTGCCGGGTCGATAGAGGACTTTCACCTCCAAGTCATCCAGCCGCCACCATGCGTACTGGAACAGCGCCATACTCGGCGCACAAATAAAAAACCCCTGACAGCCTATGCTATCAGGGGTTTCTTAATCAATGCCTGGCGATGACCTGCTCTCACAGGTCGGGAAACCCCACACTACCATGGGCGATAGGTCGTTTCACTGCTGAGCGCCTGCGGCGATGGAAGGCGGATGGGATCAGGTGGTGCCTTTTTGACCATGGCAAAATAGAAAAATAGAAAAGTCAATAAGGATGTCGCTTCGCTCCACATGCTTTAGGTGGCGAGTGAACGCCACCTAAGCGACACAACCTTCGAGGCAAAGCTCCGCAATGCCTGCGGTTGATTGCTCCACCAAGCTTACGCTCTGGTGGGGGTTTTGACCCTGAGTTATTTGATAAAAAAAACCCCTGACGGCCTATGCTATCAGGGGTTTCTTAATCAATGCCTGGCGATGACCTACTCTCACATGGGGAAGCCCCACACTACCATCGGCGATATGTCGTTTCACTACTGAGTTCGGGATGGGATCAGGTGGTTCCAACAGTCTATGGTCGCCAGGCGAAACTGTGACAAGCGCTTTTATCGCTCGTCTGGAATCCGGTTTTAAGCTGTCTTCCTGCTCAACACTCTTCTGCGTATGGCCCTGCTTTTGCAGATCGCTTTGGCGTTATATGATCAAGCCGCACGAGTCATTAGTATTGGTTAGCTCAACGCCTCACAACGCTTACACACCCAACCTATCAACGTCTTGGTCTTAAACGGCTCTTCAGGACCCTCAAGGGGTCAGGGAAGTCTCATCTTGAAGGGGGCTTCCCGCTTAGATGCTTTCAGCGGTTATCCCGTCCGAACGTAGCTACCGGGCAATGCATCTGGCGACACAACCCGAACACCAGTGGTTCGTCCACTCCGGTCCTCTCGTACTGGGAGCAGCTCTCCTCAAACTTCCAACGTCCACGGCAGATAGGGACCGAACTGTCTCACGACGTTCTAAACCCAGCTCGCGTACCACTTTAAATGGCGAACAGCCATACCCTTGGGACCGGCTTCAGCCCCAGGATGTGATGAGCCGACATCGAGGTGCCAAACACCGCCGTCGATGTGAACTCTTGGGCGGTATCAGCCTGTTATCCCCGGAGTACCTTTTATCCGTTGAGCGATGGCCCTTCCATTCAGAACCACCGGATCACTATGACCTACTTTCGTACCTGCTCGACTTGTCAGTCTCGCAGTCAAGCTGGCTTGTGCCATTACACTAACCGTACGATGTCCGACCGTACTTAGCCAACCTTCGTGCTCCTCCGTTACTCTTTAGGAGGAGACCGCCCCAGTCAAACTACCCACCACACAATGTCCCTGATCCTGATAAAGGACCGAGGTTAGAACCTCACTATTGCCAGGGTGGTATTTCAAGGATGGCTCCACGCAGACTGGCGTCTACGCTTCAAAGCCTCCCACCTATCCTGCACAGGCAATAGCAAGATCCACTGTGAAGCTATAGTAAAGGTTCACGGGGTCTTTCCGTCTAGCCGCGGATACACTGCATCTTAACAGCAATTTCAATTTCACTGAGTCTCGGGTGGAGACAGCCTGGCCATCGTTACGCCATTCGTGCAGGTCGGAACTTACCCGACAAGGAATTTCGCTACCTTAGGACCGTTATAGTTACGGCCGCCGTTTACCGGGGCTTCGATCAACCGCTTCTCTTGCGATAACAGCATCAATTAACCTTCCGGCACCGGGCAGGCGTCACACCGTATACGTCCACTTTCGTGTTT
This sequence comes from Endozoicomonadaceae bacterium, assembly GCA_965232215.1. Taxonomy (GTDB): domain Bacteria; phylum Pseudomonadota; class Gammaproteobacteria; order Pseudomonadales; family Endozoicomonadaceae; genus Endonucleibacter. Next base: position 852,149 of record CBDDPF010000013.1, on the reverse strand, counting down.
GCACAGTGCTGTGTTTTTAATAAACAGTCGCAGCCAACTGGTCTCTTCGACTCCCGCCAGCTCAGAGAGCACGTCTCATCACCCGCAGGAGCGTACCTTCTCCCGAAGTTACGGTACCATTTTGCCTAGTTCCTTCACCCGAGTTCTCTCAAGCGCCTCGGTATTCTCTACCTGACCACCTGTGTCGGTTTGGGGTACGGTCCCTGTTGACCTGATGCTTAGAAGTTTTTCCTGGAAGCATGGCATTGACCACTTCCCGTTCTTAAAGAACAGTCGTCATCAGCTCTCGGCATTCTCTTTTAAAGAGGGACCCGGATTTGCCTGGGACCCTTGCCTACTGCCTTAAACGCGGACAACCATCGCCGCGCCAGCCTAGCCTTCTCCGTCACTCCATCGCAGCCAACAGGGGTACGGGAATATTAACCCGTTTCCCATCGATTACGTCTTTCGACCTCACCTTAGGGGCCGACTCACCCTGCGCCGATTAGCGTTGCGCAGGAACCCTTGGTCTTCCGGCGAGGGGGCCTCTCACCCCCTTTATCGTTACTCATGTCAGCATTCGCACTTCTGATACCTCCAGCCTGCCTTCCAGCTTGACCTTCAACGGCTTACAGAACGCTCCTCTACCGCTCAATAGTTACTATTGAACCCGTAGCTTCGGTGAATAGTTTGAGCCCCGTTACATCTTCCGCGCGAGCCGACTCGACCAGTGAGCTATTACGCTTTCTTTAAAGGATGGCTGCTTCTAAGCCAACCTCCTGGCTGTCTGGGCCTTCTCACATCGTTTCCCACTTAACTATTACTTTGGGACCTTAGCTGACGGTCTGGGTTGTTTCCCTTTCCACGACGGACGTTAGCACCCGCCGTGTGTCTCCCGTGATTGCACTCATTGGTATTCGGAGTTTGCATGGGGTTGGTAAGTCGGGATGACCCCCTAGCCCAAACAGTGCTCTACCCCCAATGGTGAAACACGAGGCGCTACCTAAATAGCTTTCGAGGAGAACCAGCTATCTCCGGGCTTGATTAGCCTTTCACTCCCAGCCACAAGTCATCCCCCGGCTTTTCAACGACGGTGGGTTCGGTCCTCCAATCAGTGTTACCTGATCTTCAACCTGCTCATGGCTAGATCGCCCGGTTTCGGGTCTACACCCTGCGACTGTTGCGCCCTGTTAAGACTCGGTTTCCCTGCGGCTACCCTATTCGGTTAACCTTGCCACAAAATGTAAGTCGCTGACCCATTATACAAAAGGTACGCAGTCACAGAACCTGCTCTTAAAAGAGCTTTCTGCTCCCACTGCTTGTACGTACACGGTTTCAGGATCTATTTCACTCCCCTCAACGGGGTTCTTTTCGCCTTTCCCTCACGGTACTGGTTCACTATCGGTCAGTCAGGAGTATTTAGCCTTGGAGGATGGTCCCCCCTTGTCCGAAGACGCTTCAGTCAAGATTTCTCGTGTCCCGACCTACTCGATTTCACTGAAAATGGCCTTTCGCATACGGGGCTATCACCCTTTATTGCCGCACTTTCCAGTGCGTTCTGCTAAACCCTATCCAGCTTAAGGGCTAATCCCCGTTCGCTCGCCGCTACTGGGGGAATCTCAATTGATTTCTTTTCCTCCGGGTACTTAGATGTTTCAGTTCCCCGGGTTCGCCTTCCAGCGCCTATGAATTCAGCACTGGAATACTCACTGATGTGAGTGGGTTTCCCCATTCGGACATCGCTGGGTCAAAGCCTGTTTATCGACTCACCAACGCTTATCGCAGATTACCACGTCCTTCATCGCCTCTGACTGCCAAGGCATCCACCGTGCACGCTTAGTCACTTGACCATATAACCCGAAACGATCTGTCTGATCCAGGTTATGGCAACAACGACCTTAACGATTGTCCGATAAAATCGGACCGCCATACACTTGAGAGTGTCTCAGCAAGAATCTTCTTTAAAAGACTAACGTCTTTTAAATCAATTCAGCTTAAATTTGGATTCCACATTGTTAAAGAGCAAAGAAATACCCCGACCAGCTAATACCCGTCGAGATAATCAGATAATTCGTGTGAACGCTTGCAGAGGTCAGTCTTCGTTTAAGGAGGTGATCCAGCCCCAGGTTCCCCTAGGGCTACCTTGTTACGACTTCACCCCAGTCATGAATCACTCCGTGGTGACCGTCCTCCTCTGTTCGAAAACAGCGGTTAGACTAGCCACTTCTGGAGCAACCCACTCCCATGGTGTGACGGGCGGTGTGTACAAGGCCCGGGAACGTATTCACCGTGACATTCTGATTCACGATTACTAGCGATTCCGACTTCATGGAGTCGAGTTGCAGACTCCAATCCGGACTACGATGCACTTTCTCAGATTAGCTTCACTTCGCAGCTTCGCAACCGTCTGTATGCACCATTGTAGCACGTGTGTAGCCCTGGCCGTAAGGGCCATGATGACTTGACGTCGTCCCCACCTTCCTCCGGTTTGTCACCGGCAGTCTCCCCAAAGTGCCCACCTTAACGTGCTGGTAACTGAGGATAAGGGTTGCGCTCGTTGCGGGACTTAACCCAACATCTCACGACACGAGCTGACGACAGCCATGCAGCACCTGTCACTGCGCTCCCGAAGGCACCCCTCTATCTCTAAAAGGTTCGCAGGATGTCAAGACCAGGTAAGGTTCTTCGCGTTGCTTCGAATTAAACCACATGCTCCACCGCTTGTGCGGGCCCCCGTCAATTCATTTGAGTTTTAACCTTGCGGCCGTACTCCCCAGGCGGTCGACTTATCGCGTTAGCTTCGTCACCAAAGATAACAAGATCTCCAACAACTAGTCGACATCGTTTACGGCGTGGACTACCAGGGTATCTAATCCTGTTTGCTCCCCACGCTTTCGTACCTCAGCGTCAGTATCAGCCCAGAGTGTCGCCTTCGCCACTGGTGTTCCTTCCTATATCTACGCATTTCACCGCTACACAGGAAATTCCACACTCCTCTGCTGTACTCCAGCTACCCAGTTTGGGATGCAGTTCCCGGGTTGAGCCCGGGGCTTTCACATCCCACTTAATTAGCCGCCTACGCACGCTTTACGCCCAGTAATTCCGATTAACGCTCGCACCCTCCGTATTACCGCGGCTGCTGGCACGGAGTTAGCCGGTGCTTCTTCTGCGAGTAACGTCACAGATAGCTGGTATTAACAACTACCCTTTCCTCCTCGCTGAAAGTGCTTTACAACCCTGGGGCCTTCTTCACACACGCGGCATGGCTGCATCAGGCTTTCGCCCATTGTGCAATATTCCCCACTGCTGCCTCCCGTAGGAGTCTGGGCCGTGTCTCAGTCCCAGTGTGGCTGATCATCCTCTCAGACCAGCTACGGATCGTCGCCTTGGTAAGCCTTTACCTCACCAACAAGCTAATCCGACGCAGGCTCATCCGATAGCGCAAGGTTCACTCTCCTAAAAGAACAAATCCCCTGCTTTCCCCCTTAGGGCGTATGCGGTATTAATCCGGATTTCTCCGGGCTATCCCCCACTACCGGGCAGATTCCTACGTGTTACGCACCCGTCCGCCGCTCGTCAGCAACCAGCAAGCTGGTTCTGCTACCGCTCGACTTGCATGTGTTAGGCCTGCCGCCAGCGTTCAATCTGAGCCATGATCAAACTCTTCAGTTTATATCGTGTTGTTATCCGAAGATAACTGCTCAACCTTACAATTAAACGTCACATTGATTAAGCGCCCTGACATGAACATCAGGCGCTGAATTAACGAGTATGTTCACTTGTTTGATCAGCATTTATATCATTTCAGAACACTCTTACCAGGAAGAACCTGAAAGAGGCTCTGTTGACTGAATACCATCCAACAAGCGCCCACACGAATTATCTGATACGTTGTTAAAGAACTCGGCTAACCAGCGGGTTAACCGGCTGACGATATGTTTATCTCGTCAGGCAAGGCCGACTATAGTACCGCGACCTGTTTCGTTGTCAAGCGTTTTTTTTGTAATGATCATCAAAGATCCTATTTAACAAAAAGCTGCTCAACCCGCCGACTCCTTTGAGTCAGTGGAGGCGCATTTTACCGATTCCGTCCTTTATGTCAACCCGAGTTATAACGGAAAGAGAAAATAACCGAAGGTGTGCTGCCGAAATCAGAACGTATTCTACCGATACCTGAACTCGTTGACCACTGTCCATTATAAAGTTACCCGACTATGGTCGAGTAACTTTCAGACTATTGATTATTTTTTCGCCGACAGGTAAAACGCCAACCCAATACTAACAAGGTAATCAATAACGGTACTGCAAAAATATTGATCAACTTCAAAACTGTACCCAGGTTATCAATATCCTTACCTAACTGGTGCTGAACATTTCTGAGTTCTTTTCTGATTTTTAATTTTTCCTGCATAAACTTTTCAACTTCCTGTTCCTGCTCGGGACTCAACACCAGCTTTTCTTCTCCCTGTTTTTTTCTTTGAAGCTCCCGCAGCTTTTTCTCCGTTTCAGACAACTCTTGCTTCAGCATATCTTCTTTCTTATGAAAGCTCGCCTCCGCCGTCTGTTCCAACTCATTGACTTTGTCAAAAGGACGAGAAAACTGACCGCGACTATGAATACTGATCAAACTGGCATTACCTAGCAGATTGTCCACCATATTGATTAACATATCACCATTGCCGGCAAAGGGCTGAATAACCTGCTGTCCAAAGAACCGGGTTTTCTGCACCCAGAGGCGGTCTGTCAAGACATCTGTATCCGCGACAACAATCACGTTCAAGGGCTTAGTGGACGCCATTAATTGAGGAGCTTTTGGCTTGTCCTCCTTTTTTTCTTTATCCTTATTTTCTTTATCCTTACCGTTTTCTTTGGTTTTAACGACTTTCTCAGACTCAGATGCTTTTCCATTTATGGCACCGTGCTCTTCTTGTTGTTCTGCTCCCTGCTCTGCTTCCTCTTTCGGGTAACCGTCAGGGTAGGCTGTCTTCACATCACCCGTAATCCGGGCGATTAGCATGTACTGTTCACCCGTGGGCTTGAAATCTCTATAAAGGCTACCGGGGTCTGACATCATAGTGAACTTGTCAGCATCCATTAGCATGGCTTTCTTACCCGTATGCAAAAGTGATTCAACCCGGGTTGTACCACCTTCAAGTTTTTGGATAGCACCTGCAGTGGCAAAATTCACACTGCGCAATGATGAGGTGACAACATCGTCTTTATTAAAATCCTTCTCACCAAAACCAAGAATACCCAGGTGCCTGACCGGGCGACCCGAAGGAGAGCCTACGGAGAGTGCGTGCTCTGCATCAGCAACAACTTTTCTGGTATCCATTGCAATACCCCAGGCCTTGAATAAGGGTTCAAGGGTAGAAGAGCGTGGTGCTCCTCCTCCCCCCATCATCATGCCACCGCCCTGACTGGCCGATTCTGCATCAGGGTCAACAAAGACCAGTGCATGCCCACCTGCCAAAACAAACTGATCAATGGAATAACGCAACTGCTCTGACAGATCAGCCGGATGGATAATAATCAGCAACTTCAAACCTTCAGGAATCACTTTTTTGTCAGCATCAATAGTCGTCACATCATACAACTGCTCCAGCTGTGAGACACTGATCCAGGGACCTGTGGACTGGCGCGACATCATATCAAAGCCGCCACGAACCTGAAGACCAGAAATAATGCCCAGCCTGGGCTTCTCTGTTTGCGTCACAGCAAAGACCAGCTTGCTGATATCGTACTCCAGAAAACGTTCTTTATCAGGGTGCAAAAAGCTGATGACTTCTTTTTTACCCGGGTCGTCATCACGGGTAATCACCAAACCAAAGTAAATTTCTTTTGAACCATTACCCAAAGGCACTGCCTGCAACCCATATTCTGAAGCTTTGTCTTCATTTGCAGAGAAAGGCTCCGGGTCAATAACCTTGAGTGTCAGATTACCTTTTGATGCTGCCACATATTCTTCAAGTAACTCTTGCACCCGACGAGCATAGTTTCGAATAAACGGCAGATCTTTTGTCTGGCCGTCAGAATAAAACAGCGTAATAGTGGCTTTTGATGCTAACTCGCTTAATAAGCTGTGCGTACCATCTGACAGGGTGTAAAGTTTATCCTCTGTTAAATCGAGACGTGCGCCTTTAAACAGTTGCTGGATACCTATTGTAAGCAGTAGTGTCAGCAAAGCCAGCACCAGCAACCCTGCTTTCGAAAACAGTCGTTGTTTCATTTCTGGCTCCTTAATCCGCTTTTTTCATATCTATGGCAACAGCCGTGGCAATGAGCCAGGCCAGAATCATTACAATGAAGTACAGCAGGTCCCGTAAATCGAGCACCCCTCTGCTGATAGCATCAAAGTGGGTCATAAAACTCAGTGACGCAATGGCATCCACCAGTATCTGCGGGGTCCAGCCCCGAAATGCATCCAGCACCAGCGGGAAACCCGCGACAACAAACAGAAAGCACACTACAACGGTGACAATAAAGGCAATCACCTGATTGTTTGTCATAGCCGACATACAGGAGCCAATAGCCAAAAAGCCACCCGCCATCATCCAGCTACCAATATAACTGGCAAAAATAATGCCGTTGTCTGGATTTCCCAGATAGTTCACGGTAATCCAGACAGGGAAGGTCAATAGTAATGCAATGCCACTGAACACCCACGCGGCCAGAAATTTACCCAATACCGCTTCTTTCAACTGGACAGGCAGAGTCAGCAGTAGCTCCAGGGTGCCTGTTTTTCGCTCCTCTGCCCATAACCGCATACTGATAGCTGGAATCAGAAAAAGGTATAACCAGGGATGGAAGGTAAAAAACGCTGTTAAGTCAGCCTGCCGTGCTTCGTAGAAATTGCCCAGATAAAAGGTAAACACCCCCGTCAGCATCAGAAAGATTACAATGAAGACATAAGCCAACGGTGTTGCAAAATAGCTGCCTAGCTCCCGTTTAAAGATAACTCCCATGGCTTTCATTGAACCACCTCCTTCATCGCTACGGTGTCCTCAGCCCTTTCACCCAGGGTAAGTTGCCTGAACACATCATCAAGGCGACCACTTTCTATATAAAGCTCTTTTACCGGCCACCCCTGACTGGCAACCAACTGGTTCACTGCACTAAAGAGTTCACCAGAGTGATCACTATTGACCGGAATCACTGTAAAGCCTGTGTTATCATCACTGACTTCCACAATTTTTACCCCCTTCAGGGCTGAAAGGTCGCGGAATGTATGATCATCAGCATGGGTTAACACTAAATGAATGGCCCTGTGGTAATGAGAGCGGGACTCCAGTTCAGCGGGTGTTGCATCGGCTACTATGGCACCTTCAGCGATAATCATGGCACGCGTACAAACCGCCGCCACTTCTTCAAGGATGTGCGTAGAGATAATCACCATTTTTTCTTTGGACAGTCCGCGAATCAATTCACGCACCTGGTGTTTCTGGTTAGGGTCCAGGCCATCGGTTGGCTCATCAAGTATCAGTACCTGTGGGTCATGAATGATCGCCTGCGCAATGGCCACGCGGCGCTTGAACCCTTTGGAAAGGTTATCGATGGAACGGTTGACCACCGTTTCCAACGCCAGCTGTTCCACCACACGATCAACACGCTGTTGCTTTTCATCACCGGTAAAACCCCTTGCCTGTGCAATAAAGTGCAAAAACCGGGAAACCGGCATATCACTGTATAACGGCGCACCCTCGGGTAAATAGCCAATTAATGATTTAGCAGCAACCGGGGCTTTTTCAATATCATAATTAAAGATGGAAACAAAACCCGCCGTTGGCCGAATAAAGCCGGTAATCATTTTCATGGTAGTTGATTTCCCGGCCCCATTTGGCCCCAGAAATCCAAGTACCTCGCCGGGCTGCACCGAAAAGCTGATGTCTTTTACAGCCGTGAAGTCGCCATAAGACTTTCGAAGATGTTCAATTTTTATCATCGTTATCCCAATCAGTCTGAACTTCTGCGCAGATGGAACAAATCCAAAGCGCAAAGCACCTGGGAAATGTTAATTTAACCTAAAAGAATATAGAGCCTGTTTATATTATTGCAATATTGAATTATCTGGAGAAGCCTGACTTTTAGCCACTGCATCAATGACCGACTGCCGAACCTTTCGAATCAACGATCGAAATTGTCTCACCTCATCCGCCGATGCAAGCCGACCTGCGGACAAACCATTGATCATCACAACAAACAACAGAGGAGTCCTGCCCTCAGCAAAAGCATATCCTGCAACGGCACTTACACCGTTCATCGTGCCAGTCTTATACCAGCGGTCCAACAATTTGCGGTTAACCAGCCAGGGGGCTTTATCGCCCCATTGTTGCCAGTTCCTTGCTAATAATGAATACAAGGTGTTGGCGCTGATCAGGTTATAACGTGACAACCCGGAACCGTCCTGCATATAACTGGTACGAAAGCCAGGGATACTTTCACCCAATAAGTCATAAACAGCCCTTATTCCCGTCTCATAAGAGCCTGTCTTCCCTGAAGACACGTATCCTACGGTTTTAAGCAAGCTGTCTGCATACAGATTGTCTGAGGTTTGCAACATTGTCACCAGCAACTCTGATAACGGCGCAGACCGGTGCTCAGCCAGGACGGCTCCATACGCACGGGGAGGCTTACCCAGAACAATCAGCCCTTTATGTTTAATACCCTGCTTCCTCAGAGCCCTGACCAGGTAGTCCCTGGCAACAATCCCGGGATTATTCACCGCAAAGGCAAGCCTCATGGGCTGAGCCGTTTTTGCCATGCAGCCTTCCAGTCTGTATTCCGCTGTTTCAGACGGCCAGGCCACAGGTGGGCAATGCAACTGCTCCTCATTTAAGGTTGTCAGAATATGGTTCTCCAGCCGTATGGGCCAATCAGGACGAGCGTACTCCAGCACCGCAGGCTGCCCCACTTTTTTACCAGGCTTGAGCCGTGCGTAGAAACAGTTTCGGTTCAAAATAATGGCAGAAGACTGAGCCCCAAAACAAATACTCAAGTCATTCCACACAACGCCTTCGGCATTGGCATACCCGCTAAAGCGCGAGCCATCGAGCCAGATCGTACCATCAATCAGGCGGATACCCTTTCGTTTCAGCGCCACCAGCATACGATCAATATGTCTGCGCTGTAATGACGGATCACCACTGAAAGCCAGCACCATCCCACCTGTCAAGACGGCTGTACGCCCGGGTAGACGATGAGTCCGCATCTGTGTCGAAAAGTGAAAATCTTTTCCCAGTTCTTCCAGCGCTGCCGTTGCCGTTACAAGCTTCATTACACTCGCCGGCGTCATTAACACATTCTCATTTCTGGTCATTAACCGTTGTCCTGACGCAGGATTACCCACTATCACGGACCACTGCGACCCCTCGGGCAAGGCCTGTAAAATAGCGTTGATTGATGACGCAAGCCCCTCCCTTGCTTTTACAGGCAGCACCCACAAAGAAGCACACAAAAGGATACAGACCACTATGTACCAGCGGTATTTCATAACATAAGCTCCGTACACCCTCATCGTTTAAGCTATGGTACTACGATGAGGCCAAAATGAGGCCAAAATGAGGCCAAAAGGATGATAAAATAAGAACCATTGGTGGACATTAACCTCTATATACCCACCTTGCAGTACGTTATGATGCATGATCAAGTGGCCAGTCTGGAGGTGTCACTATCAGCAGTGAGCGGATACTTTCAGATGTTAACTGGTCACAGACAAAGTGCTCGCATTTTTCACTTGATCATTTTGTCGCACTGTCAGGGCTTTTGCCCACTTTCAGTCCCGAACACTTTCCCGGTAAATGGCAAGCTTCGTGAAAAAACTCAAATTATCATCCAGTCAGCTCATTGCAAAACAACCGATCAAAGAGCTTGCATTCAAATCCACCGACGAGCTGGACAATTACGTCGGTATTCTTGGTCAGGAACGTGCCAGTAGTGCAATCCAGTTTGGTGTCGCCATGAATCGCTATGGCTACAATGTTTACGTGATGGGCGAGTCCGGCACAGGGCGGATGTCCTATTTGCTCAAATACCTCAAAAAAGAGGCCAGACGCCAGACGCCACTGAGTGACTGGGCCTACATCAATAACTTTGACGACCCACGCAGGCCTGGTGTCTTGCAGTTATCTGCCGGCCTCTGTAACAAACTGCATAAAGATTTTGAGCAGTTTATCGACGGGCTGTTGATGACGTTCCCTGCTGCTTTTGAAAACCCCACATACCAGCAGCGCAAAAGTATGATTGAGCGCGATTTCAACAAGCGGTATGACAAAACCATTGACACTATTGAACAGGAAGCCATAAAACGGGATATTGCCCTTTACCGCGAAGCCGGATCACTGAGCTTCACTCCCATGGTAGAAGGCAAAACTCTCGACGAAACCGAGTTTGCCCAGCTACCCGATAAAAACCGTGAAAAGTTTAACAAGGCCATTTCCGATCTCGAGACCATGCTCAACACGTCACTGGTGGAGTTGCCTCAGTGGAAACGTGAATCCAATGAAAAGCTGCAAACTCTGAACCAGCTGACCATTGACCAGGCCCTGGAGCCACTACTGAAGCCGTTGAAAAAGACATACGCTCAGCAGGAAAGTATTCTTAATTATCTGGAAGCCATTAAGCAGCACCTGCATCGCACCGTGATTGAACTGCTGACTGACGAACGAGCCGGTGAATCCCGTGAAGAAGCCCAAAAGCGCTCTGCACTGGTAGAACTGTACGCGCCGAATCTGGTGGTGGCGCACCCGGAAAAACCCACCACACCAGTGATTTATGAGTCTCACCCCAATTATAAGAACCTGTTTGGTCGCATTGAATATGCCAGCGAAATGGGTGCACTTATCACTAATTATCGCCAGATCTGTGCCGGCTCCTTACACCAGGCCAATGGCGGGTATCTGCTGCTGGAAGCCAGTAAACTTCTCAAAGAACCGTTTGTCTGGGAAGCATTAAAGCGGGCACTGAAAGAACGGCAATTAAAAATTGAGTCCCCCTATTCTGAGATGGGGCTACTCAATACCACTACCCTCACCCCGGCGACCATTCCATTGAATGTTAAAATCATCCTGATTGGTTCACGGGATATTTATTATGTACTACAACAGATCGACAGTGACTTCCACGAGATGTTCCGCGTACTGGTGGATTTTGACAACCAGATTCCCAGAACACCGGAAACTATCCATGCCTTTGCCCAGTTACTGAAAAACCGTGCCGATGATGAGGGCTACCCCCCTCTGACCGCTTCAGCTGTAGCACGCATGATCGAGCACAGTTGTCGGTTAACGGAAAATCAGCAGCAAATGTCCGCTAAAATTGGTGACCTGTTCGATTTACTGGCAGAAGCTGACTTCATACGCCGCAGCCAGAATGGGCGCAAAATTAATCATGAACATATTGAACGCGCCCTTAATGCCAAAGCAGAGCGTACGGGGCGAGTCAGGGATCAAATGCTACAGGAAGTCCTTGAGGGCAGTATCCTGATTGATACCTGTGGCGAGAAAGTCGGCAAGGTCAACGGCCTTACCGTCATGGCTATTGGCGATACCAGCTTTGGCTCACCGGCACGGATTACCGCAACGGTATATCCTGGATCACAAGGCATTGTGGATATTGAACGGGAAGTTTCCCTCGGGCAGGCTATTCATTCAAAAGGCGTGATGATTTTAACAGGCTATATTGGCAGCAAGTATGCCCAGCACTTTCCCCTTGCCATTTCTGCCAGTTTGACCATGGAGCAGTCCTACGGCTACATTGACGGTGACAGCGCCTCCATGGCCGAGCTTTGTTGCCTGATTTCCGCCCTGACCAACACCCCCATCAAGCAGTGCTATGCCATCACAGGCTCCATGAACCAACACGGTGAAGTGCAGGCCATTGGCGGTGTGAACGAAAAAATAGAAGGTTTTTTTGATCTGTGTGCCGCTCGTGGCCTGACGGATGAACAGGGGGTTATTATCCCCGCAGCCAATAGGCGCAACCTGATGTTGCATCCGAAAGTCGTGGAGGCCGTCAAAGCGAAAACCTTCAATATTTTTGCCGTCCATCACGTCGAAGAGGCCCTGGAATTGCTCACTGGTTGCAAGCCCGGTAATCTCAACAGCAAAGGTTTATACACCAAAGGTTCAATTAACTACAAAGTGGTTGCACGCCTGAAAGAAATTGCCGAACTCTCCAAGGACAATCATTAGGGAGTATCCATAACAATGTCTGTTAACAAACCCACCTTTATACGGGAAAGCTTTCCCGTCGGCCCCCTGCAGTGTAACTGCACCATTATTGGGGATACGCTGACAGGCAAAGCTGTTATCATCGACCCCGGTGGTGACCCTGAGTTGATTATGACCCGGCTTAATGCCTTGCAGCTCACAGTAGTGGCATTAATCCATACCCATGCCCACCTTGATCACTTTCTCGCCAGTGGAGAAATGAAGAAACAGACAGGGGCACCCATCCATCTCCATAAAAGTGATAAATTCCTGTGGGATAATCTTGAAACACAGTGCAAACTATTTAGTGTCCCCTACCAGCCAGTGCCTGACCCGGATTTCTGGCTGAATGATGACGAACAGTTGCCCTGCTGCCAGGGGGTATCATTACATACACCCGGGCATACGCCGGGCTCTATGTCCTTCTGGTTTGAAAAAGAAAAACTGCTCATTGCCGGTGATACCCTGTTTCGCCGATCCATTGGCCGGACAGATTTGTGGGGCGGAGATTATAAAACCATTGAAAAATCCATTCGCCAACGGCTGTATACATTGGATGAAGAAGCGGTTGTGGTAACAGGTCATGGACCTGACACGACTATCGGTGAGGAAATGCGTGAAAACCGCATCATCCGTGAAATAGCTTGAGAGATCACCTGAGAACATATTTGGGAGTATGAAATGCCTGTAAAAAAAGTCGCAGCCGTAATCGCTTTAACCCTGATCATGGCTGGCTGCCAAACCACTAACCCGTATACCGGGGAAAAGGAAGTCAACAAAACCAGCAAATATGCCGGTGTCGGAGCCGTTGCTGGTGCCATTATCGGTGGCATTGCTGACGGGGGCAAAGGTGCTCTTAAAGGTGCAGCCATCGGCGGTGCCGCTGGCGGTGGCTTCGGCTACTACACCGACCAGCAGGAAGCCAGACTCAGGGCCGAGCTGCAAAATACAGGCGTAAAGGTTAAGCGTTATGGCAATAACCTGCAGCTGATTATGCCGTCAAATATCACCTTTGATTCCAGCAAAGCCGATATTAAGTCCAGCTTTTACCCCGTGCTGGGCTCTTTGGCTAAAGTCTTCAAGGAGTACAACAAAAATCTGATACAGGTGGTGGGCCATACTGACAGCACCGGTGGCCATAAAATCAACATGCCATTATCACAGCGCCGGGCAGATAGCGTGGTCAGTTACCTGGTGGGCCAGGGCATCTCCAGCACACGAATAACCGCCTATGGCAAGGGTTCATCCCAGCCTGTTGCCAGCAACAAAACCAAAGCTGGCCGTGCCGCTAACCGCCGGGTAGAAATCGATATCCTGCCAAAACCCCGATAAACTGCCCTACACCGAAGAAGGTCGGTCAATCACCGACCTCTTTCCTTTAGCCAGGGATGTATTAATTACGCCTGGCCGGTAGCGTACGTGGGCCTGGATCGACGCTGTTTAACAATGGTATAAGAGGATTTTTCCATCTGGGACGTTGGACAGGATGTTGTGCCATAAGAACAATAAATACAACAATCGCCACTTTCGGGCGTTATCAATTGCTGACAGTTTTCGCATTCATAGAGCCTGACACACATATCCACAGGCATTGCTTCTACCACACTGTGCCCACAGCCGGGACAACTGACAACAGACGTCGTTTTCAAGGTTTCAGTCATTCTTATTCTCCGTACAATAAAAAGCCAGTATATTCCACATGCACATAAGTCAAAGATATCGACTTATGGGGAGAAAAGCTTACAGTTTTTGTTTAACCTGAATTCATCAGTTGACACTGTGACATTGGCTGAACAGTGAGTGACTGTCAGGATTAGCTCAATCTTGCTATTCACCCATCAGGTGAGTGTAGTCAATCGGTCAATACCAACAACCGTACGACCTGCGACGTCTTTTATGATGTCAACTGATTAATTCAGGTTCAAACTGCCCCTGAGACAGGGTAACGCTTTCCCTCGTTAACGCCTTCAGGCTGAGCTGTCCGGCCCATAAGATCACGCAAGCTCAGTACCGGATTCACACCCGCAGATACTGTAAGCCAAATTACGGTCATTCAAAAAAACATGGGTATAATGTGTTTGGCCGATTGATTCTACAAGAGTTACCTGTTAACCCCGTCCTTCCCCGCACCCCAGGTGATGGCAGACGACCAAGCTCAAAACGGCTATTTTCACAGTACCGTCATGGAATCACTGACGCTCTCAGGGGTGACTATTTTTTCTTACTGGCATCACAGATTTACCCCCTATCCTGCCCTGATACTGCTTGTTCTCCATAGATCATGGACCGGTAGTTTTCGGGATTCAATCCTAATTTTTCCAGATAAGCCGTTATCTTCTCTCTGACTTCCTCCGTCGTATAGTCTTTACTGGATTTACTATCCTCGGGTATAGGGTCAAGGGGTATCCTGTTTTTTCGGCATTGGTGAATATAGTGGAACCATGCCGTCAGAAACTGATTAATTCGTTGAATTTCCTCAACAGTTTTCGGGCAAGGAAAAAAACGGAATTCAATCGTTGAGAACTTTTTGACCTTTTTGGCTCCGGTAATATGCAAAAGAGACATGGCCATGAATTTCTCAATAGTATTATCCCAAACGTACCATAAGCCTGAATATTGTATCGTCGTCATATGGATAAACTCACTGTAAAAGGCAGAAAACTGAATGAGTCGGTCCATTTTATCCTGATCACTTCCCCCTCCGTAACAACGTGTAGCAGCGTTGGCTGGTTGTGTTAATTGCCTTTCGTTGTAAAGACTAATCAGTGTATTGAGTCGTTTAATGGCAAACGGCTTTACATCAGACGCATAATCACCAAAGGTTTTGAACCACTTAGGGTCATCTTCAAGACCAAAAGCTCTGAGCAACCAGGGGTTACCCTCAATCTCACGAAGCATCCACAAAAGAATACCAGGATCACCATCAGTAGCACTCATCACATCAACATGCTTGTGACCGGAGGCATAGTCAATCATATTATCCTCTCTCATAGAATCAACAACGTCAATCACCTGCTGAAAAGAATCATATGCCGTTTGATTACTCATTTGATAGGGTGTACAGTTTATTTCAAACCATACAGCGTCATAAAAAGGGTAGACCATAAAAGAAGGGTTAATTTCATAATGGCTTTTAATAAAATAACCATTACAAACATCATATTCTTTCACCCCATTTTTTTCTTTTATTCTTTGTAAAAATACATCAACAACATTAAGAACATTCCGTGGCTTTAAACAATTATATTCTAACTCCTCACCAAACTTCAGTTCTAAATCCCGATCATCTTCATTGTTGTAGTGGCTAAACATAGCACTAACAATATCTCTTCCCTTCGCTTCAAAAACACTATCTATATGGGTATTAAAATGTTCCCTTATATTATCTTCATTGAGACGCAGGCTACTGGTGATCATATTAACATTAGAGTCAATAACGCTATTGATAATTTCCTGCCTGAATTTCGCAGCAAATTCAAAAACAAGGCCAAACTCTGAAAAGCCTCCCTTATCTTTAAAAAAATAATTAAAAAAAGAAAAAATATCATATAACAACTTATCGTAACCAATGGTCGTTTTTCTTAGACAACCAACATCTTTCTTTGGAATGACATCCTCAGGTATCTCATATTTTTCACTGAGATAACAGGCTGACATTATGACTAATCTTTCCGGATATGAACGAAGGTCTGAATAAAAATAAAATTTATCGTTATACAGCCTGTCTCCTTTATTGAAAACAGATGACAGGTAGGCGTCTATCTCTTTAACCCGATCATGACTGATAGTAGAACCCTCTACATATTTACAGGGCGAATCTTCAACAACGAACGCCCGGTCTTTGACAAGACCTTCTTGAAATAATATAAAATCAATAAAGATAGTAATTGCTTCATTACTTATATTTATTTTTTTGTTTTCATTACAAAGATCTCGTATTTTTTTACGAAAATACAAAGTTGCCTGCTCCGGTAAAAGGCTTTCTTCCACAGAGCTGTTTTCACCACCGACAGCTTTTGCTTCCACAGGTATTAACATTACCAGGAAAATAAGCAGGATCATTCCATAATAACAAAAAGGACTTAAAAAACCATAAAAAACAGGAATGGATTTAGAATAGCCAGTGGCTGATAAAGGCAGATAAAACTTTTTTTTATTCATAGTTCTCTGTTCTTACAAATACTGGTTTATTGAGGTAGCAGCTTTACTCGGCTAACTATTTTATCTATTTTCAAGAGTATGTAAAGGATCAAGATTAAAATATAGCCATTATTTGATGATGAAAATAAAGGATAACCTGATGTGTGACTTTAAGCTGAAAGCATACCCTCAAACTGCATAGGCTCATGCCCAGACTGGATGTTCAAGTAAATTCCAACAGTGATGCCCAGCAGCTTTCGAGCTACACGACTTGTCAGGTGCCATTCATCCCTAGTTCTCACACGCTGCTGCTCAAAGTACTCGGCCAATTGACCAATGACCGTCTCTATACGTCGCCGAATATTCATCAGCTTCCTGACAACCGATCTTGGTCGTTTATCTTTCATGTTTTTTCGCAGTGGCGTTTGCAAATCAATACCAAAACTTTCACAGTCTTGCTTCAGCTCAGGTCTGATATAGCCCTTGTCGCCAATCATTAATCCTTTAATGCCTTCAAGCAAGTCGTATATGCTGTCTCGCTCATCAATATTGGCAGCTGTCACTGTCATATCAACCGCAACGCCCCGTGCATCTGTTAGCAAATGACCATGAAAGCCATAAAAAGATTTCTTCTTTGACGCACAATATCCATAGGCTGCCTGGCCTTTGTAGACCTTACTGCGGTTAGCCCTTGTTCTTACACAGACATCCATGGGGAAGCCATCAACCAAGTGAATATCTGACCTACCCGCCCCAAGCATTCGCACCAAATATTGATGCAGTTTCTGCTTAACAACCCAGAGGTTTGCTGCTTGGCGTACAAACTGAGTCCTGTGGGACAAGTTGGGGAACAAGTGTTCCCAATGTTTCTTGAAGTATTCGTAAATGCCCTTGTCGTGATGGTGACCGAGCCACTCGCCTGCAATTTCCATAGCGATGACTTCGCTATCAGAGAGTTTTGGTGGAGTACCACGTCTACGTAATGGGCTGGTGACAACAGTGTTGTACAAATCATCAATCAAACAAAAGATATTGGTGATAAACTCTTCTACAGGCATGACCGGCACCGTCTGATAGTG
This sequence comes from Endozoicomonadaceae bacterium, assembly GCA_965232215.1. Taxonomy (GTDB): domain Bacteria; phylum Pseudomonadota; class Gammaproteobacteria; order Pseudomonadales; family Endozoicomonadaceae; genus Endonucleibacter. The sequence goes on along the minus strand of CBDDPF010000013.1, from coordinate 834,745 downwards.
GGTTGCACTTCTATTTTAGACGGTGGTCATGCCTTTCTGACTGCATCATTAAAAGTCACACATCAGGTAAGGATAGTTATTTAAAAATAGTTGCAAAGTGGTGGGGTCGGCGCAGAAGTCAGAAAATACCGGGTCTGTTTTTTAGCATTTCATACAGATTTCATACAGAGTGTAGCTTCCATCCGGTTGTATCTGACCTTTTGTCATCCTCCCCGCCGTAAACCACGGAGATTTCTGTTAGTCACCCAACAGTTTTTTTTCCTGCTTCATCACATCTTCCCTGGGTATCAGCTAAGCCGCTATCTCCGTTCCAGTGGCTCCACAGGCTAACCCCGCCAGAACCCGGCGGTTGTAACAGGCTAAAAATAACTCATCAAAAAAGACGGCCCCCCCCTGCCACAAACGCATTCCGGTGTCATGGGATGGCGGAGTGGACCCCACACAGAGGTTACACCCACCCCTGTTTCGCATTACAATAGCGCCATTCCCGCAACACAGTATGGCTTTCCAGTCACCAGCGCGGCCAAACAACAAACGGAGGAGTGAAGTCGATGACTTGTACGGATAAAAGCAGTGGGACGACGCACTTCGGCTTTAAGCAGGTGCCGAAGGGTGAGAAAGAAGGGATGGTCGCTGGCGTTTTCCACTCTGTCGCCGGTAACTACGACATTATGAACGATCTGATGTCCATGGGCATTCATCGAATATGGAAACGCTTTACCATTGAAATATCAGCAGCTCGCCCCGGACAGCAAATCCTGGATATCGCCGGTGGCACAGGTGACTTAACCAAACCGTTTTCCCGCATTGTCGGTGATACCGGTCGTGTGGTACTGGCGGACATTAATGAATCCATGCTCCGTGTCGGTCGCGATCGCCTGGTGGATGAGGGCATTGCTGGTAATATTGAATATGTTCAGGCAAATGCCGAATGTCTGCCCTTTAACGACAATACCTTTGACTGTATCACCATCTCATTTGGTTTACGTAATGTCACCAATAAAGACGCTGCCTTGCGGTCCATGCACCGGGTACTTAAGCCCGGTGGCCGCTTACTGATTCTGGAGTTTTCCAAAACCCACAATCCACTGCTCACTAAAGTGTATGATACTTATTCATTCAAAGTCCTGCCTGTGATTGGCAAGCTGGTAGCAAAAGATGCAGAAAGCTACCGTTATCTCGCTGAGAGCATTCGTATGCACCCGGATCAGGATACGCTGGAAGCGATGATGGAGGATGCCGGCTTTGTGAATACCGATTATCACAATATGACGGGCGGTATTGTTGCACTGCACAAAGGAATCAAACCCTGATGAAAAGCCCGTTTTCCCTGAGTCATTTATTGAATAAGCCCACTATTAAAATGGCTGTGCTGGCCGGCCTTGAGAAGCAACTGAACAACGTCCTGCCCCTTGATCCACTGACGCTGAAAAAACTGGGCGAACTGTCCGGCACCGTAGTGGATGTTCAGTGCTCTGAACCGGAATTTCAGTGTTATTTTTTTCTGGATAAAACAGGTATTCGCCTGGCCGGTTACTATGAAGGTGAGGTGGATACAGGGCTGCGTGGTTCTTTAGTGACACTCGCCGATATGGTAGCACACCGCGACCATCCATTGGATAAAGTACCGGGGCTGGAGACCTGGGGCAGTGCAGATACCCTGCACAATTTAAGTCACATTCATCAGTCTGTTGAATTCGACTGGGAAGCCGCGCTGTGCAAAGTCTTTGGTGATATAGGGGGACATATGCTGGCACAGGGGTTAAGCTTTGCTTCCGAACAGACAGCTAAAGTACGAACATTAGCCGTTAATAATCTGGAGGGCTACCTTCAGGAAGAGCTACAGTTGCTCCCCTCTCGTAACGAGGTCGAAGCCTTTGCTTTGGATGTGGCTGAACTAAAATCCGCTATAGATGCGCTGGGTGAATCCATTAACCCACTCAAACGATCATCTTGATGTAGGGGTTTGACTATTGTCCCGTTTGTTAAAAATTATCAGCGCAGTTGCACGCAACCGGCTGGATGACCTGATTGATATTCAGCGTCTTCCTCTGACCTTCCGCTTGATAATCCGCCTGCTACCCTGGCGCTATGCGGTAACCAATACGGCCCCCCGTGGTGAACGTATTCGTTGTGCCATGGAATCACTGGGGCCGATCTTCATCAAGTTTGGTCAGCTACTTTCTACACGGCGCGATTTGCTGCCCGATGATATCAGTAAAGAACTCGCTGTTTTACATGACAAGGTACCCCCGTTTTCAACCGAACAGGCCATTGCCATTATTGAGCAAAGCCTGGAGGATAAGGTAGATGTGCTGTTTGAACGGTTTGACCGTGAGCCTTTAGCCTCTGCGTCGGTAGCCCAGGTGCATAGTGCACGCCTGCTGTCGGGTGATGAGGTGGTAGTAAAGGTCATTCGCCCGGAGATTGAGAAAATCATCCGCAAGGATATTCGCCTGATGTATGCCATGGCAAAATTATTGGTACGAATTTCCCGGGAGGCACGCCGACTACGACCTGTTGAAGTCGTGGCCGACTATGAAAAGACCATTCTTGATGAATTAGACTTACTCAGGGAATCAGCCAACGCTTCTCAGTTACGCCGTAATTTTTCCAACTGCCAGTTGCTATACGTCCCCCAGGTACATTGGGATTATTGTCGGAAAAAGGTCATGGTCATGGAACGTATTCATGGCGTGTCTGTGTCCGATATAGACACACTCCGCAGACGCGGCGTCAACATGAAAACCCTGGCAGAACGCGGTGTTGAAATTTTCTTCACTCAGGTTTTCCGTGACCGTTTTTTCCATGCTGATATGCATCCGGGTAATGTTTTCATTGACACTGATAACCCTCAACAACCCCGTTATATTGGTGTTGACTTTGGTATTGTGGGCAGCCTGGAGCCCGAAGACCAGCGTTATCTGGCCAGTAATCTGCTGGCGTTTTTCCGCCGTGATTACCGGAAAGTTGCCCAGCTCCATATCGACTCTGGCTGGGTACCCCGCAATACCCGGGTGAGTGAGTTGGAATCCGCCATGCGCACCGTGTGTGAACCTATCTTTGAAAAGCCATTGAAAGATATTTCCTTTGGACAGTTACTGGTACGATTATTTCAAACAGCGCGACGCTTTAAGATGGAAGTTCAGCCACAGTTGGTATTACTTGAAAAAAACCTACTCAATATTGAGGGTCTGGGTCGGCAACTATACCCTGAACTGGACTTGTGGAGTACCGCTCAACCTTTTCTTGAGCAGTGGATGAAAGATCAGATACGTCCGTCATCAGTAGCAAAAGCGTTTAAAGAACACAGCACCGACTGGTTGTTCAATGCACCTGTGATGGCCAATCAGGCCGTGACCAGCTTACGTCAACTGGCTGAACAGCAAGAAACCCTGGCTCAGTATCAGCTTGAAGCTGAAAAACGCAATACCCGCACCCGACGATGGGGGAGCGCTGTGATTCTGCTTGCTGCAGGTGCCCTGTTATTTCCCTCAGCCGTGGAAGACTGGCCTGTCACTGCCATGCTGTTGGCAGGTTTTGGCATTTGGCTGGTGTCTCACTAGCAGCAAATATCCATTAACCCTGAACTCGATATAAGGGGGGAGCGCAACCTTGCCCCTTATCTTTAATCGACCATTGGTATAGCCTGCCTGCTGACTTCAAAACTGGCATATCAGACTATTCAGACTATTCAGAATATGTTGACACAAGGCAGGCAGCCATTCTCGTATTTGCGCACTGTCTTCTGATACTTCCTGGCTTTAGTGATAGGGGCAAATAAACGTCAATAGAACCCATCGAGCAGCAGCACTGTATTCCATCTAACGATCATAGCGAGCTTTCCAGCAGCCATGCTTCAGATCACTTTCTATCAGCGCCAAACTTTTAACACAAACCGCTGAAATACTGATGGAGTAATACCCTTTGATAGACTGGAAATATCTTATCGTTCCAAAGGGAGTTGGTGAATGAACGGGCCATCAAAGCAAGAACAAAAATCTACTCATATAAACACTGATCTTAACTTACTGGCTAAATCTATTGACCCCAGCGGCACAGACTGCCCTCTGTTGCTGGGTGAATTTCCTGAAGTGCCTGAAGGTACGGGATTATATGCTGCGTCAGAAACAGAACATCCTGCAGTATCCGTAGAGGAAAGCAGTCTACTGATCAGAAAGGCTGCAGAATCCATTGAGACCGCAACGAATCAGGTGTTGGACGCTTTGCAACTGCGAGATCCAGATACTTATAAACAGGTTTCCTTTTTTACACTGGATGACTTGATGAATATCAAATCCAACGCAGATGCATCTGTGACACCTACCGAAGAGGGTGTAAAGCATTGCCTCGTATCACGTGTAGCGCTATTACGCAGCTATTACGATACACTGGTAAATATCAAGCGCCAGGCAATGGGTAGCCATTTTAGAGATGTGATCGAGAGGGATTACATCAGGACTCTGATACAGGCTCGCAGTAAGAAGCTATCTTAAAAGTCTGCTATGAAGCCAATCTGCGCACCATTACAGGGTATATGGATCATGGCTAACTGAATCATTGCCTCAGACGTTTCTAACAAGATTTCGTAATCTTTGCTGAGCCTGAGGTTATGATTCAACCCTGCCAATGTACGTTTAACCACCCGGGGGCGGGGCAATACGTTGAAACCCTTTTGATCATCACTTTGGCGTACAACACTGAGCGCAAACGTAAATCATTCATCAACCCTGGAACTTACGCATTGACAGCTCTGACAAAACAGGGTTTTAGCCATTTCCCCCCTCAGAGAAGCTTTTTATGAAGTCCCGGGGACTTCTTTGAGGCCTTCCTGCGCCCGCCCCCAAAAGCATAAGCCAGTCATGCGCCCGGTGCGTGATCTATGGCATACCAAAGCCAGCGCTGCTGTTCTTTTTTACCCACATACGACGACTGTTGATCCCATTCGGTCTCACCACACACCTGAATAATACGAACACTGAGCGATTTGTCTGTACAGCAAAAATCAGGATTGACTGAAATGAGCTTACACTCCTGCTTCTTAAGTGTATCAATCACGGTGCCTTTGGCTATCCAGGACTCGGGCAGTGTCGCGAATACCACTGCCATTGACAGCTCTATGGATAAATTTTTTTGACATACCGGATTCTCAGCCCTTATTTTGATACCCAGGCATAAATGTAGTTATGTGACATTCTGATGGTTTGCACAGAAACCGTTGGATACCAGATTTGATGCTTCCAGATCCATTGATATTGTCCATTTTGCAGTCTGAACACGGCATTTTCTGATAACAGGTCATACGACACATTATACATAAGCATCAGTTTTGCCCCCCCTGCCTTTGAACCACTATCTCTTTTTGCCTGAATTCAGGAATTTTCACGGCAAAAAAAAACTGAACCATTCATTCACACCCTTTACAGCCATCAGTCACAGTCTGCTATGATGGCACTTTGTTTATTCATTCACCTCCCCCGTACCATGACGATTAAAAACATTATTGTCCACCAGCTGGAGCAGTCTTCTGAAGCCAGCACATTAACCGCCACCCCGGCAGGCCAGACACTGCAACCCTCACCGGCACTCGAAGCAATGCTTGATGACCTGCAACAAACCTACAATAAAAAAGCGGATAAACGCTTTGGTCAACTCCAGCCATTATCAACGGACGGGTTCCCTGACTGGCTGGCACTGTATCAGGAAGGTGAGCTTGATTTCACAGACTTTACCGCCCGTACTTTAGAAAAATTAAAAGAAGCCCTTGATCAGGCGGGAGCCCTGGGGGGAGGCTATGTGTTATTTATCGACTTTCAGCAGGGACTCACACGGCATTTGCTCATCTGTATGCTAAACCACCATACCAGTGTGACCGTAACGAAAGAGCTGACGATCACCGATTGCGCTTACCTGGACACTGGCCGACTGTCTCTGGCCTGCCGTATTAATACGAGTGAGTGGCGGTCAAACCCCACTGGCAATCGCTACCTGTCTTTTATCCGTCCGCGTGCAGGACGACGTCTCAGCGATGTATTCCAGAAAGTACTGGGCTGTACGGAAACCAGCAACAGCAAAGAAGACACCCATACTCTGATGTCCGCCGTTCATGAATTCTGTGACCAAACCCCCTCGGAAGAAGAGCGCAAAGTCGTCAAACGCCAAGTGTACGAGTACTGTCAGGACCAACTGGATGCAGGCAAAGAGGTCTCTCTGTCAGCATTAACAGGTCATATTCAGGAAGGTGGCTCGGATGACTTTGCTCGCTTTGTTAATACCCGTGATTATGATATGACCCTGCCCATGGTGCCGGAAAAACGCAGCCTGACGCAACTGGTACGCTACACCGGCAAAAGCAAAGGACTCAGCCTGTCATTTGATGCCGAATTGCTTGGCTCGAGTATTCAATATGACCGCCATAGTGGGCAACTGGTCATTGTAGATGTTCCTGAAAAGCTGAAAGCGCAACTCAAGGACCTGTAACCGCCGCCGATATTTCCAGTGAAAAACCCGTCAGGAGTTTCACCGGAATGACAATACACACGTCCCTCTGCCGCTTTTTGCTGGGGTTTACGCTGTTGCTTACAGGCGTTGTGCATGCCAGTAAAGCAGCAGAACTCTCTGCTGAATCCGTAATCAAACAGGAAGTGCTGCTAAACAATCTGATTACTCACTTGCATTTTCTGAAGCTGGACTTTCAAAACCCCACACCCAGAGAAAAACTGCTTGAAACCCTGCCTCAGCTCAACCAGCAACTGCGTGCTCTGCCCTCAACGACCAGCCACCTTGAAAGCCTGCAACTGTTAACAGCCATCCACGCACGGTGGCCGGTGATCTATAAACACCTGAGGTGGCTTATCCAACTTCAGCCTGAAGACAAGGTACCGGAGTTCAGGGCATTAACACAGGCCCTTGAAAAACTCGACAGACAATTACTGGTTCTCAGACAACTGTTAATGGCACAGATCCCCGGTGAACACCAGAATATCCGTTACGCCGAACAGGCGCTGATGATGCAGAAGCTGGCACGCGAATATCTTCGCCTTAATACTTTACCGGCTTCCCCTTCTGCATCGCAACAGCAGCGACTCCAGGCCATGACCGACCAGTTTGAAAAACGAATGGGCACCCTGAGGCAGGACTTTCAAAAACACCCCCATGCCAGGAGGGCAACACGTAAAGCCCATATAGCCTGGCAGTTTATTGCTCATAGTGTGCGACAGTTTCCCAGACAACCCGTGCCTGCTATGATTGCTTATTACAGCAATGAAGTGGTTGACCAGTTATTTTCTTTGAACCATATGTTTTAACGAACATTGCGAAATTCTCCATCCATAGCGGCATTGCGTAGCTTTGCCGTTTGGGTGGAGGTGGATAGCAAACAACCCGCCAGGGTTATCATTTCTTCGGCCTTTCTGTATATTGCCGCTTTAGCTGATTCGCTGGGACACAGCGGTTGTGTAAAGAGTCCCCCTGTAGAGAGTTCTGTCAGCGTAGATTCTACAGCGAAAGGTGCTGATATTTCTCAGTACGGGTCGCAAGAAGCCCCCACTATAGACGCCTCAGCGGCTTAGTGGTGGGAGTATGTCACAAATACGTCTTCTCTGCTTTTATTCACAGAGAATACCCCTTCTGAAAAGCAGATCATTAATCACTCACTGACCGCTCCCGGATTGATGTTGAAAAATTCAGAAGAGGCGACAACAACTATGAAAACTATCGCTGCCAGTTGCTGCCTGAGAAGTCATAAGCTCCTACCTTCAGGTAGGAGAGCAGTCACCATTGCCGCTGATGTACCGGCGCCCACGTCAGGAGCCAGTCTCAGTTAATGTCCAACCTTTTCTGATGAAATTTTTTTTTGCCTGAGCGGCTACCAGTGCCGATTCACCATAATAGTTACCAGCCAGAAACCAGCGTTGCATTCCAATTTTAGTCAGTGCGTAAGAAAGAACTGTAGAAGCAACGCAATCTACAGCAAAAAATTCTACGTTGTTTTGTTGAGCTGTTAATGCTCCTACATAATGATACACATAACTTATTCCTTTATTTTGAAACCGCCGAGGCATATCAATATCACTATACCCCAATTCTCTCATACCTGTGCCAGTAGCCTTATGAGGACAAAGGTAAAGTGAATGATCGTATTCAACACTGTTTAATATCAGCTTGAAACTGATCTTATTACTGTTGGCTTCTGGTGGAAAACGAATAATCTTCAGAATTTCATACTCAGGGTGTGTAAACAAAAACTCCTTGTAAGTTGATATCAGGTACATGGGCTTTATCCAGTAAAGACTCAAGTTATCATTATTTTCGATTTTTGAGTTGACATCCTCCCTGCCCTGATAGTTTGCGACGCTTCATCGGGTGATCTCATTTGGCATTTGGCATTAACTTTCCCTTATGAAAGGCTTTCAGCATTGTCAAAAGCCTTAAACACGCTCCTGTCGTCAATCCTTTAAGGCAGGTATCCATCATACCCTCGTGGGAATTTGGTGGGAATTTCGTGGTAATAAAGATAAAGCAGATTCATTATTGTTACAAAGCCTCAAAGTCGACACCCAATATATAACCCCGGATGATCACAGACGCTGTATTGCTTACTTTCAGTGTGATAGCCTGCAGATTTATCTTATCCATAAAGAGGAGCACTATGCATCAGGACGATCATAACACCCTCAAAGCAAAACTGAACCTGGAAACTGCACGAATCCCCTGGGAAGCGTTGCAACAGCATTTCGCTGCCGGCATGCTCGTTAATGTTAGCCCAAAGCTGGATCTGGTGGACGTGGGTTTTCAGCTGTCACAGGACAACAAAACACAATTCGAAACCTGGTTAGCTAACGGAGATTTACAGCCGGTAAGCGATCAGCAGGCAAGGATCTGGTATCACCAAAAAGCCAACCTGTGGTCATTGGTCATCAAGCCCTGGGTACTGGTTCAGGACAAAACATGATAAGGATTTCCCACTCAGTTGCTCTCCCGGAAGCTGAAATTGCTATTACCTTTATCCGCGCACAGGGTGCCGGGGGCCAGAATGTTAATAAGGTTTCTACAGCGGCACATTTACGCTTTGATATCAAAGCATCCTCATTGCCAGCATTTTATCAGCAACGACTGCTGGCATTGTCTGACCAGCGTATTACTGCCGATGGCATTATTGTTATTAAGGCACAGCGTTTTCGCACACAGGAGAAAAACCGTGATGATGCCATTGCCCGGCTTGTTGCCCTGATCAAATCAGCCACAGTTATCCGGAAAAAACGACGTCCGACCAGGCCAACAAAAGCCTCACAGAAAAAGCGGATGGACAGTAAAACCAAAAGAGGCAGCCTCAAATCCCTGCGAGGACGTGTTGATTGAACCATAAGATGTCAATGAAAGATCAGACCCACCTTAACTTAACGTCATTTACACAAAAATACATAAAAAGTTGGCCAATCAGTTATCTGTGGTTATCAAATGGTATCGGACGGAGTACTACCTGACTCTGGCTAACTGTTGGAAAATCAGACCAAAAATCAGACCAAAGATGAGTGTTGTCAAATTGTGTTTTTATTATTGTCATAATATTCTTCACATTGTCAGGATATAAATTTATAGTAATTTTTATACTAAAACTCCAGGATCATGGATTTACAATCCTCAGGAATGTATAGGGTTTTGGTAATTTACTAAAACCCTATACTACTACTCCCAGACACTACTCTTCGCTACTACGGATAGATTGGAGACTTGCGTCATTGACAAAAAGCTCATTGAAGAAAATTCGCCCTGCACTCGACAGTATGTATCGCTCTTGAACAGTTTTATGAAATATCCCCCGCTCAACCATGATGCCATTTACCGGTTTTGTTAAAGGCTGCTGTAGCCCACATGCTTTCATGATTTGACGGACTTCCTCTAACTCGCCAATGGCGTCTATATCCCTGGCACTGACGCCACCCTTATCATCAAAAAGTATGTCCGGACTGATTCCCTGCGTGCAAAGGCCTCTGCCTACCATCAATAGTAATACTTGAATGCTGGCAGCCACGTCATTCAGTTCCTCAGCCCTGTCTGAGCGGGATACGAAGAAGGCATCATTATTGACTGACCGGATCTCAAAGCCAATCAAACTGTAAAAATCACGATATTTATCAAGATTATCTACCAGTTCACGAAACTTAAGTGATGGCTGAAGCTCTCCATTAATGTAATCATAGGCATTGATTACTTTTCCACGGATAAAGTCTTTATAGATTGCCCGTGAAGCAAATTCATCTAAACCAAAGTTATCCATTAGCAGAACCCTCCAGCTGCTTCACCATATAGGTCAGTTTTTGAGATTTGTATATCATCACTTTACGTACCAGCGTTGCTTTTATAGAGCAACCTTTACCGGCAAAGTGCAGGGCATCATAGATATCTCTCAGCCGATAATCATCCAGGTTCACCATTAAATGATCATGAATGGCTTGATAAAGGTCACTCTCTGCACTCGACCGGTTAAAGCCTTTCATTGCCTTCTTGATACGTATTACCCTCTTTTTCTTTCTCAACGCACTCTGTACGGACTCTGTTCTTTTGGCAGGAGGGCGTTTGAGTGTTGCCAGTGCATCCGCTTTATCTTGCTTACCCCTGATGTACTCTACAACATAGCGATCATCCCAGGCGTCAGGAAACTCTGGTAAGCTGCTGGTCAAACCAGATCTGTTCCAGTTATTCAGCCCCCAAAAAATTCGGGCGCTTGCGAATAGCTGATCATCTGGCTGCAGTTGTTTTCCTTTGAGCTTCGTATCCAGCCGGGAAACGACCTTGCCATAAAGTTCATTGAACTGCTTTTCAATATTATCGTAGAGCTGACGTTGCCTGCGATCCATCTCCACATACCGATACAATCGCTTGCGAATATCTTTAATTACCTCGGAATATGACAGCAGCTTCATCTCAATAGCAGATATGCTTGCCAGCTCATTATGAAAGGTTGTGCGCCTGAAGCTTTCTTTGATTTTTCTGATCAAAAACATCGCAGAAGCATCAGCGGCCATGGCCTTCTCATTGAGAAAACTGAGTGTTGGCTGAATGTTCCGCTTAGATATACGAATGATCTCATCTAATGCATTTCGGACCTGATCGCTCATAACGAGTTTGTTAAAGTCGTGGCTGTCAACAATTTCTGAAAGCCGCTTTGAGCTCCCCGCAAGTGCCCTGACGTTATGGTCCACCTTTCCAAGAATATCCTGGAGAGTATCCATCAACGCAGCCATATTTTCCTGAAAGTCAGGGTCGTATCCATCGTAAGCTCCTCCCTTTGTAATAAAGTAATCATAAAGGCTACGCATTTGTGCATAGATAATGTCCAGATCCGGCTGCCCAAGCTCACGAATACGTTTCGAGTCAAGCCCCTGAATGGTCTGTAGCAGCCCTTGCTGAAGACCAAACACCCCGCGACTGTCATTAATGAAACTCAATAGCCCACATTCAGCCATATTGTTAACATCCAGTGCTGACGCAATACGCTGACGATCATTCCTCTCGGTTATATTTTGCGCCAGATAATGCTGGAGAACGGATTCGTAAACGGAAATCTGAAAACCAACCACCGTTTTGGATTGGTCACTATAGTGATCCAGCATGGTATAAAAGATGCTTACATGCTGAAAAATTGTAACGACTGTATTTTGTGCATTCGTTTCCATTACCCTGCCTCAATCAATGACGACATCTTCGCTGAGGTTTTCCAGTCGCTCTTCCATGCCAGGGAAATAGATGGCTTCTGCTTTGCCCATTATTTCAGCATCCGTAGCTTTAAAGATGGACAAATCATGATATACCGATAGCACGCTGGCTATAACACCTGTAGGCTCAGGATTGGCTGCAAACAGCACAAGTCCATGTTCGTCCATTACTTTGAGGACTTCACGCAGGTTTCTTTCATCCAGACTACCCACTTCATCGAAAATCACCGGCATGGAGAGACTTAAATCTTCTGGAATCATATGCTTCAACAGCAGGGCAAGCAGTACTGCATTGACCATGCAGTTTGTACCATTGGACTGCGGGATTGCCTCTTTTTTCCCATTTCTGTTAAAACGGTAAGAGACCTTTTGAATAATCCTGGCAATATCGACCTTGCCTGAACGATGTATATAGAACTGTGACTGAAAAGCTGAGATCTGGTTGTAAAAGTCTTCTGTCAATAACGAATCTGTTTTATTGGCAACACGTCCCAGTGTACGGGCCATATTGACATATTGAGGGTGTAACTCTGCTACAAGCTCGACATTATCCAGGTTCGATATACTGTAGCCGCTGAGTTCCTGATTGATTTTATCAACGAATGATTCAACCACCCCTTTAACTTTTTCAATCATTCCTGCTGTGATGGCTGCATGGTTGTTGTGATCCTTGAGTCTTTGTTTGTAGCTTTCCACGGTACTGTCAAAATTCTCATAAACCGTTTGCAATGCGGCGTAATGGCTTTCGAATACCTGTTTCCCGGTGGTGATTGCGGAACGTTCCTCAGGAATAGAATCAACAATTCCATGTTCTAATAATAAATGGAGAGTGTCTCTGGCAGCATTTCGAGAGGTAAGAATATTCCTTAGCTTTACCCGCAATGCCTCAATATCGCGGCGGGTCTGTTCCGGTTGAAATGAGGGGGCTTGTGAACCTGAATGCTCTGAAACGGCAGCTTCTACATCAAGCATTTGCCATGACTCTCCAGCTAAACGACGCAATTCGTTCAGGTACTCTTTGGCAGAGTTGTAAGGTTGCGTTAATAACTGCACCTGCTCTTTTAGCTGGTTATACTTAAGAAGTAGTTTAGTTCGCTTATCCGTGGCACTGTTAAAAACTATTTCTTTCTCTTCTAACTGCGCCTGCAAAAGTGACAGCTTCTCATTGTTTTCTGATAACATCTTCCTGCATAAGGTAAAACCTTCTATTAGCACTTTCTCTTCGCGATAGTCTGTTAACTCTTGCTCACACTCTTGCAGCTTTCGTAACTGTTCCACTCGAGACAGCATTGAGTTCTGCTTTAACTTCCTGAATTGCTCACGCTCACCCTTAAGTTGACCTGTCAGCTCATTTATCTGGTTTTGAATGTTAAGGCAAGACTCATCTTTATCGTGAAGGCGAAATGTCGTTTTCCCCAAAGTACTGCCGCAGAATCTTATGCGTTCATCATCCTGGGTAAACAGCTCTGCAAAAGATTCAATGGTTTCGCGTTGCTGATCACTAATACTTAGATCCAGCTGGGAAAAGTCACTATTGATACTTGTCAGGACGGATGCAGCATGATGACTCAAGCCTTCAAGAAACGAGTGGCCACTGTTAAGTTTTGCTAATGCGCCTTTAAGTTCTTGAACAGTCTTTTCATTTCTATTAATTGACTTATTCAGACCATCCATGGTGGTAATCGCCTGACCATGATCTTTAAGCGTTTTTATCTCCTGTTCACATTGTTTTATCTGGTCGTCGATAATTGTGAGAATCGCTTTGTCAGTGGTATCTCCCTCAGGGCATAGAGGCCTTAACCGGCCTCTCACAAAATCGACTTTTTTTATCTTTTCTTCCAGACTGCCAATGTGCTTCTTAAGGGCAGTCACATCACTTTGAGCCTGCTCATGGGACTTTTTAGTCGCATTATATTCCGGTACGAAGTGATTATACTCAGATTCTGCTGAGTTGGCTTTTCTACCAATCTCCTCTAGTTGCTGCTTAAAGCTGTCTACGGCCCCATAAACAGACTGGGCGACTGCAGAAAAATCGCCCTTAAGGGACTTTCTCAACTCGGCATAACGCGTATTTTCAGTCTTCAGCAACTCCCACTTATCCTGATAAGTCGCCACCTTTTTGAGATAGCTATCCGTTGCTTTCAATTGTTTCCATTCATCAAGAGCATTATCAAGGTCGAGGAAAATGCCATCATCATTTTTTTTGACAGCACTCATACCCATGCCATCAATGATGGACCCCATGGCAGTGGGCAGTGTGGTAGTTGATGCATCACCAAGACTGAAGGCCATACCGAGCAAGGCTCTTAAAGTATCAACACTGGCATCACTGAATTTTACCATCGGTAGCAAGCTAAAGCGTGTGTTGTCGTCAGCAGCAGAGGTTCGAGTATAAATGGCTTCCCCAATGGCTTTTCGATCATTAAAAATGGTGCCTGAATATTTTTTCGTCAGCTCCTTTTTTATGTCACTCACACTGATATCTGGTTGATGCTGCCCTGCATTCTCATTACTGGAAGCATTTGAATTCCAGAATAAATGCTCAATATCATCGTAGCCCTTAGGCACTGCCATACGTTCGTAGCCAAAATCCGTTGTACGATAGAGAATCCAGCAAAAGCTTTGCTTCGGGTTTGAGGCGTTACATATGATGTAGGACTCTGTGCCCGGGAAGTAATATTGATAGGAGTCGAGGTTGGAGTAGTGTTTACCTCCGGACGCAAAACCAAACTTGGTTTTACATTCCTTAAAATTGACTTCCGGCAGGAGGAATAACTTTAGCGCAGAGAGCGTTGAGGTTTTGCCGCTATTGTTATCTGAGAGCAATGCAGCATGGCTGTCCACTGGTAATCGGGCATAATAGTTGGAACCGCTATTAATGAATATCAGTTCGTGAATTTTGTATTCGCTCGCCAGATCCAGCTTAAACATATTATCTGGCTGCACGGTAACTCTCCTGTTCAAGCGTCTTTTTGTAATATCGAATGGCAGAGATCACCTGGTCAGTGACAGGGGATAGCCCATGCATTCGTGACAACCCTTCAAGCTCCTTCTCTCCTGCTTGTCTTCTTGATTCATGCAGGCGCCGAGCTAAATCCCCTGGCACCAGATAATGAAGCGAATCGAGGGAGATACCCCCTGACAAGAGATTGGAATAGATGGTCAAGCCACCAAGATCTACATCCAGCAGGCACATTACCTCACCCTCAAAAGACTTCAGGTAAGGAATGATTAAGCGGTTAGAGATACTGTTCCCTGCGCCCATGATGAACTCAACATCCTCAACGGGATATGCCACACCGCAAAACTCGCTCACGAATCGGTAGGTGTCGTTTTTTTTTAAAAAGCATTCAAGGTTTTCAATAATCAAGGCATGTTGCTTGTTGGGCTGGGGTACTTCTCTGTCTTGAATAAATACATGGTTATAAGGTGTGACGTCACCAATCCCCCAGGCAGCCAGCATAGCGCCATTAACCCGGGTTGAATGTGTATTCCCCGTGATACTTGCAGCACTCCTGCTACTCAGGTCTGATGGCTCTGCAAATGTCTGCAACATGTTAAAGCTCTGTTCATCTTTAATGACCACCTGGTAGTCTTTGTCACCGTATGCTCTGGCAAACAGAGCATCATTGATCAGTGCCTCTGTCGCCCCTCTTTTGAGCAGCTGGGCTTTTAGCCTTCTCCAGTCTACACTGCGACCCTTTTTGATCTCATCAAAACCGTCTGACAGTCTCTTTGCCATCAATAACCCTCATTATCCAAAACAACGCCAATGGGGACAGGACGTAGCCTCACAGCTACGCTCCTCCCACAACACCCAGCTTACGGGTCCCTCCGGGCGTTTCGGTCAGTTTACGCTGAAATACTCGATCTTTGTCGTCGGGAAAGCCGCATTTCTGGCAGCTCCCCGGAATCCATTAAGAGCCTGTGCTTTATGCTTAAAACGACAAACCCATAAAAAGCCTAACGAAACGAGCAGGTGAGCAGATGATCATTGACCAGACCTGCCGCCTGCATATACGCATAACAGAGGGTACTGCCCACAAAACTGAATCCTTCTTTTTTTAACGCCTTACTCAGTTGATCTGACAGGGGTGTGGTGGCTGGAACTTCTGCGGCTGTCTGCCATTGATTGACCACCGGACGATCATTCACAAACTGCCAGAGGTAACAACAGAAGCTTCCATAGCGGGCCTGTATCTTCAGAAAAGCACGGGCATTACTGATGGCACTGTTTATTTTACGGCGATTTCTGATAATCCCCGGGTTCAGCATTAACCGTTCAATAGCCTCTTCACCCATAGCAGCTACCCTGGCCGGATCAAACTGACAGAACGCCTCGCGATAGCCTTCACGTCGTCGAAGAATAGTCAACCAGTTAAGACCTGCCTGCGCCCCTTCGAGAACCAGGTATTCAAACAAGACGGTATCATCACGACACGGCCGCCCCCACTCCTGGTCATGGTACTGTTGATAAAGGGGGTCATCCCTGCACCATTCACACCGCTGAACCTGTATATCTGTTGGCATTCTCACTCTCCGGGCTAAATGCAGCACCTACCCATGAAACAAAACTGGAAAAGGAGCATGTCAGCACTTACTATGATCGAGACGATTTACCATTCAGAGGCATTACCTCCAATGAAAATTGCGGATAACAAAGTTGTTCTGCTTGATTATACCCTGAAAGATGAGGCTGGCGAAGTGCTTGATAGCTCTGACGATGGTGATCTTCTAGCCTATATTCACGGTAAAGGTGCTATCGTAGAAGGACTTGAAGATGCCCTGACGGGCAAGCAGACAGGGGATAAACTGGAGGTTCATGTTGAGGCCGCTGAAGCCTATGGCGAATATGACGAATCACTGGTGCAACCTGTAGAGCGCCATCAATTTGGCGATCACTCCGTAGACGTTGGCAGCCAGTTTCATGCCGATACTGCCATTGGCCCTCGTATCGTAACAGTGACAGCCATTGATGGCGATGAGGTCATTATTGATGCGAACCACTCCCTCGCAGGAGAAGACCTTGTTTTTCACGTGGAAGTCATGGACGTTCGTGACGCCACAAAAGAAGAGCTGGATCAAGGGCATGTGCACGGCCACGGTGGGCATAAACACTAATACCGCTCAACGTGTTCCTAAAGGTCAAGTCAATTTAAAAAGAACACCTGATTCAGCGACTTTTTTCAACGACTGCTGTTCAACGTCCACCAGACTCACTTTTTTGGTCAGCAGTGCGTTGCTCCTTTGCGGGCTTAGCGCTCGCCTATTCCGACGTTATGTCATCAATACAAAATAGCGTCTTTGTCTTTATTGATACTTTCAATAAACCACTGTCGTGTTTTTGAGTATGGGCCGGTTTACGGTATTAACAAAGACAATCGTCAGCCATTGACAGGCATTTGGAGCAACGCCTGGTTATGGCATACCCGATAGGTAGACTTTTATCGTCGTTTTCCTCTTCTCGAGCAAACCCCAGTATTTCAGGGATTTGTCTTAATTCAGTGTCGTTTGATCATGAGCAGCCTGTTAAAACACAGAAAGAACCTGAATGTAAAATTGATCTTTTTTAAGATCAGTTTTTCTTACACTCGCCATTTATCGACTACTTTATAACGCAGAGTCTAATGTAAAATAGCTATTGTAGGGGTATCTACTTATGCGCGTTTGCTCTGTCGGTTTAGCCAGCGTTGGTCTTTTCTTTTCTTCAATTTCCTCCATGGCCGGTGCTGCCGGGCTTGGTATCAATGAACACTCAGCCAGTACTATGGGCACCGCCTACGCCGGGCGGGCTTCCCATGGGGAAGATGCGTCTATCGGGGCATCAAACCCGGCAGGTATTAGTTTTCTTGACCGACCACAGGTGACGCTGGGGGCCACTGTTGTGCTGGAGGGGGGGAATTTTGAGAATGGAAAATTTACAGCTCCCCCTCCCGCTATTGGGGTACCAATATCAGGTGATGACAGAGACTTTCTTAAAACAACGGCTATCCCTTTTGGTCACTACGCGACACCTATCAATGATCAGTTTTCTTTTGGCCTGAATATCTATGCTCCCTTTGGGATAAACCTCGATTATAGCGACACATTTCCCGGGCGTTTTTTTGGCCTTAAAACAAAACTGGAAACCATTAACTATCAGGGAACGTTTGCCTATAAACTCCGGGAAAATTTATCCTTTGGGGTAGGCTTGGTGGCTTCTCATGCATCAGGAGAGCTAACGCAAAAGAAATTTACAGGGCTCGGGCTGGATGTTGACGCTAAAGTGAAGGGGAGCGATACGCAGTATACCTGGAATATCGGTGCTCTCTGGCAGCCTTTGCCTGGAACAACACTGGGCCTTGCCTATCATGCAAAAACAGATTTTAAACTGTCCGGTCAAGTAGAGGTAAGTATAGCCCAACTCCCTATGTCCTCATTCAAGCACGATGCCAAACTGGATGTTACCCTGCCTGAAAGCGTTGCGCTTAGTGCTACGCAGGTAGTGAATGATCAATGGACAGTGATGGCTGATGTGACCTGGGTGGGCTGGAGCACATTAAAAGAGATCAGGGTTGTTGACAAGGAGGCAACTAGAATATTAAACGGAAATAATTATGTCCCGCTGGACTGGCGTAACACCTGGGCCTTTTCTGTGGGTACGGCTTATCACATGACCCATGACTGGACATTAAGGGCGGGTTATATGTATGAACAAACCCCCACCTCAGACAGTGTGCGCACCGTGCGCGTCCCTGATAATGACCGGCACTGGCTTACCGCTGGTGCGCGCTGGGATGCCTCAAAGGATTTATCATTCGATCTTTCAGCCGCCTATGTCATGCTCAAAGATGGCACAATAGACGAGAAAGACTATAACACCGAGGAGAAAGTCGATCCTGATGGTGGCGAATTTACAGGTGACTATAAAAACCAGAAAGGCTGGCTTCTGTCAGGACAAGCCACTTATCGTTTTTAGCCCAGACTACCGTTCCTTTCCGTGCCTTGAGGCGGGAATAAAAACCGGCGTTTCGTCATCCTGCACAGGATGACCCTGCCGCAAAAACTCGCCCCCTCCCTACCTGTGTGGAGACATCAAGGCACACATCCTCTCTTTCACCGCCCCTGCCGACTATAAGCCACATCTGGTTACGAGGGGAAATCCCGGGTAAACAACCACTGGTTACCGGAGGATAGCCCTTCGTTATACCTGTACCCGGCATAATCAAAACCTTTCAGCCGTTCAGGCCGGGTAACTTTGTTATCAATGGCATAGCGGCACATCAGCCCCCTGGCTTTTTTGGCATAGAAGCTGACAATTTTATACTGCCCGTTTTTTAAATCTTTAAAAACAGGCGTAATCAGTTCGGCATTTAACCTTTCAGGCTTGATGGCTTTAAAATACTCATTAGACGCCAGGTTAATTAATGCCTGGCTTTTATGACTTGCCAATTCCTCATTGAGTTTATGGGTTATTCGTTCCCCCCAAAAAGCATACAGGTCTTTACCACGGGTATTAGCAAACTTCGTCCCCATTTCCAGGCGATAAGCCTGCATTAAGTCCAGCGGGCGCAATAATCCGTACAGACCGGAGAGAATACGAAGGTGCTTTTGGGCAAAGGTGAGCTGAGCTTTGCTCAGGCTGGTGGCATCAAGTCCCACATACACATCGCCGGTAAAGGCCAAAACTGCCTGCCTGGCATTCTCGGGAGTAGCCGTTGACGACCAGCTCTGAAAGCGGGCCGTATTGAGCTGAGCGAGTTTGTCACTCACTCCCATTAACTGGCTGATTTCCATGGGTGAGAGCTTCTTCAGATCCTTAACCAGCCGCTGTGACTGGCTCATAAAATCCGGCACTGTGTGTTCAGTGGTGGTGGCGGGCGTATCATAGTCCAGGGACTTGGCAGGGGAGATCACTAACAGCATGAAGAATCCTTATTGTCAGAGCATTAGGCACTTGTGCCATTTTTTATGGGTCTATATGTGGGCTTATGGCCCAAAATCAAGGGGATTGAATCCTTTACTGTTTTTACAGCCACTGTCCACTCTGGCTATATCACCAGTGACAAAGAAACGGTAACTGCTGTCAAACAACCCCATAAGCAAGCATTGCATTAGCGACCTTTTTAAAGCCGGCAATATTCGCCCCCCTCACGTAGTCAATGGGGGCACCCTCCACATGTCCATACTCAAGACACTGGCTATGAATCCTGCGCATAATGCTATGCAGGCGCTTCTCCAGCTCTTCGGTGGACCAGGACAGACGCATACTGTTTTGGGTCATTTCAAGGCCGGAGACAGCAACACCACCGGCATTGGCTGCTTTGGCCGGTGCAAAAAATACCCCCGCTTCTCGCAGGGCGTGGCTGGCTTCCAGGGTGGCAGGCATGTTGGCTCCTTCAGCCACAACCCGACAGCCGTTTTTAATCAGGGTTTTCGCATCTTCAAGGAATAACTCATTTTGTGTGGCACAGGCAAAGGCCGCCTGACAGGGGTATTGCCATACACTCCCTTTCTCGTTGAAGGCACAACCAAAGTGCTCGGCAAACTCACTAATACGACCACGGCGATTTTCTTTCAAATCGATCATCCAATACAGTTGCTCTGCACTCATACCCTCGGGCAAATGAATACTGCCGGAAGAGTCAGACAGGGCAATCACCCGAGCGCCCAGGGCCATGAGCTTCTGGGCCGTGTACAAAGCCACATTACCAGAACCTGAAACCACACAGCGCATACCCGCCAGTGCCTGCCCGTGCTCTTGCAAGAGTTCTTCTGTAAAAAACACCGTACCGTAGCCAGTGGCTTCTTTGCGGATAAGACTACCACCAAACTCCAGTCCCTTACCGGTCAGCACACCTCGAAATTCGTTTTCCAGTCGCTTGTACTGGCCGTACATATAACTGATTTCACGGCTACCCACACCCATATCACCCGCGGGAATATCCGTGTGGGCACCAATATGTTTGTGCAGCTCCGTCATAAAGGACTGACAGAAACGCATGACCTCACGGTCACTCTTGCCCTTGGGGTTAAAGTCCGAACCGCCTTTAGCGGCACCGAGGGGCAGTGTCGTCAAACTGTTTTTAAACGTTTGCTCAAACCCGAGAAACTTCAGAGTGTCAAGGGTCAAAGAGGGGCTAAAACGCAATCCCCCTTTGTAGGGACCGATGGCATTATTAAACTGTACCCGATAACCACGGTTGACACGGATATGACCATCGTCGTCTTCCCAGCAGACGCGGAATGTGACAATACGATCAGGCTCCGTCATCCTCTCAAGAATGCGTGCTTTAATATATTCCGGGTGCTGGTTGATAAAAGGAATAATACTTTCAGCCACTTCCTGTACGGCCTGGTGGAAGTCTGGCTCGTGAGGGTTGCGTTTAACCAGGCCAGACATAAAATCATCAAGATTAAGCTTACTGGTGAACATGGTATATTCTCATTGTTAGTGTATGAGCTGTTGGATACGATAAAAAAAGCACGTATCAGACGTTTGTAACAACCAGGTCAGATAAATCCAATAGACGAAGAAGGCAGTTGCGATGCATATTATCCCTGACTCCCTAACCGCAAAAGATATTTATCGGTTATTAATCAGTACAATAACACCAAGACCTATCGCCTGGGTATCCACTGTTGACAAGCAGGGACACGTGAATCTGGCCCCCTTCTCTTATTTCAATATTGTCAGTATCAACCCCCCCTTATTAGGCTTTTCACCCTTACTGGGGCAAACCGGACAACCTAAAGACACCCTGAACAATGTTCGTGAGACCAGGGAGTTTGTGGTCAATATTGTCAGTCATGGGCAGGTCAGTGCAATGAATCAGACATCTGCCGTTTATAAACCGGATATTGATGAAATGGCAGAGACTGGCCTGACGGCTATGCCATCATCCACTGTGACAGCCCCTTCGGTAAAAGAAGCACTGGTCCATTACGAGTGCAAACTCCATGACGTGATTTCTTTTGGTGATGAACCACTGGCAGGAAACCTGGTGTTAGGCAGAGTTTGTCATATTCATCTTGATGATGCTGTCTTTCAGAATAACCGGGTGGACGTCTCATTACTCGATACCATTGGACGAATGGAAGGCAATTATTATTCAACCAGCCGTGACCGGTTTTCCGTGGAGCGCCCTGCTACGCCCCCTGAGTAATCCCAGCAGGTCCCCGTCCCGGGTTTGAGGGTTGTTGGCACCACCGGTAATGAAACGGGAAGAAGACCGGCCTCAATAATGAGCTAAAGTGCTTTGGAAATTTATCGCACCATGAAACAATGTCGGCCATCCCGTTTTAATGAGGACGTGCGTTCGTGGACCCTTCTTCTGTTGCCAGCTTTTTCTGGCCTGTCCGTATTTACCATCAGGATACGGACACTTCTGGTATAGTATTTCACCCTAACTATATGAATTACATGGAGCGTGCACGGACGGAACTGTTAAGAAAGCACGGTGTCGAAATGACCAGGGTACTGGCTGAAGACAGCCGGATTTTTGTGGTGGCCGAAGCCAATGTAAAGTACCATCAACCCGCCAAACTTGATGATAACCTTTGGGCAACGGCTGATATGGAGTCCATGGGGCGCAGTCGGGTGGTCTTTTATCAACAGGTGTTATTACAGGATAATCTACGTCCCCTTTGTACCGGACGTATAGTCATTGCCTGTGTTAATGCGAATACGTCGAAGCCAGCCCGACTACCCGTTACCGTGGTCAGTGCTTTTCAAAAAATGTATGAACAACGAGTAAAAAGAAGCGAGGGTTTCAGTGACTGATGACTTGTCATTGCTGGCATTGATGGCTGATGCCAGTTGGATAGTGCTGTTTGTATTGCTGTTGCTGGTGATCGCATCAGCAGTGTCCTGGGTTATGATTGTGCAACGGGGGATTTTACTGCGGGCGACACACCAGTCCATGCAGGCCTTTGAAGACCGTTTCTGGTCCGGGATGGACTTATCACAACTCTATAAAGAGGTTGACACCGACGACAATGAAAACAGCGGCCTTGAGCAGATTTTTAAAGCAGGTTTCAGGGAGTTTTCCCGCCTGTGCAAGACCGGCACCACGGATGCTGATGCCATAATGGAGGGTACACAGCGTGCCATGCGGGTAGCCATTTCCCGTGAGCAGGAAAAACTGGAGATGCACCTGCCTTTTCTGGCCAGTGTTGGCTCAACCAGCCCTTATGTGGGTTTATTTGGTACTGTAGTAGGCATTATGAATTCCTTTCGCGGGCTGGCACAGGTGCAGCAGGCAACACTCGCCTCTGTTGCACCCGGTATTGCTGAAGCCCTGCTCACAACTGCGGTGGGTCTCGTCGTCGCCATTCCCGCAGTGGTTGCTTATAACCGTTATGCTTCGCGGGTGGATGCGTTACTCTCAGGCTACGAAACCTTTGCTGACGAGTTTTCCAGTATTTTGCACCGAAAAGTGTACAGCAGTCCGCATTAGCGCAGGAGGTTTCATGTCCAGAACAAAAACCAGGCGCAAATCCATGGCGGATATCAATATGGTACCGTTTATCGATATCATGATGGTACTGCTGGTGGCGTTTATGGTGAGTGCCCCCATGCTGACTCAGGGGGTGAAAGTTGAGTTGCCTAAAGTCGTCAGCAAACCCATCCCTGTTCCCGAGAACCAGGAAAGCCTGATTGTCTCGGTAAAAGCCAATAGTCAGTATTTTCTGGATCTGGGCGACCGGCAAGATAAAGCATTGTCGTTGAAGAGCGTTCAGGAAAAAGTCAGTAAGGTCTTAGCCGCCAAGCCTGGTACTAATATACTTATCAAAGGAGACCAGAAGGTGGACTACGGCACAGTAGTAGCACTGATGGCGCACCTGCAGGAGGCGGGTGTCGATAATGTGGGGCTGATCACGGACCCGGCTTCACTGAATGAAAAGTGATATGACAACAAGATTCACACAATGTTCCTCGCGATGGCTCCGTGGTTATGGTTTTCCGGTGGTAGCATCACTGTTAATTCATGCAGTGGCCCTTGGCCTGATGGTTGTTCAATGGTCGAGTCCACCGCCCTTGATGGTGCCACCCGCAAATATCAAAGCCAGCCTTGTGCCACCACCTGACCCTGTCGTTCGCGAAGTGGAAGATAAGGTTGCCATTGAGGGAGCCCGTAAGGCAGCGCAGGAAAAAGCAGCACAGGAAAAGGTGCGACGTCAGCAGGAACAACAGAGAAAAGTGCAGGAAGAAGCCGAACGCCAGAAGCAGATTGCCCTGAAAAAGCAGCAGGAAGCCCAGGTAAAAAAAGCAGCGGAAGATGCCAGGCGTAAAGAGCAGCAGCGGCAGGAAGCCCTGGCCAGGGAACGCGAAGCACAAAAGAAACGTGAACAGGACGCCCTGAAGAAAAAGCTGGCAGCCGAACAGGCAGCACGAGTGCAAAAGATGCAGGCAGAAGCGGAACAGGCGGCGAAAGATGCCATTGAAGTGTCCCATTACAGCACAGTGCTGACGAAGCTGGTCTCGCAAACCTGGAATCGGCCACTGAGTGCGCGTAACGGCATGACAACAACGATTGAAATTCGACTGTCACCTTTTGGTCAGCTACAGGGCTACAAAATAATAAAAGGAAGTGGTAATGATGCCTTTGATGGCTCAGTCGTTCAGGCCATAAAGCTGGCAGCGCCGTTTGTGGAATTAAAGTCACTGGATCGGCGTATCTTTGATCGCTATTTCAGACGTATTACTATCCGGTTTAGTCCAGAGGATTTGATAAGATGATAAGTAACCTTCAGTTAAACAGGGAGGGGCAATTCTGGTTATCCCAATGGATGGGCGGAATTGTGCTGCTTGCTCTGTTATTGATGACCCGCCCGAGCCAGGCGGATTTGGTTCTGGAGGTCACTCAGGGTAATGATAAACTGACAACAGTGGCAGTATCACCCTTTGCCTGGTCAGGAACGGCGTTATTGCCTGAGGATCTGGCCGGTATTATCAGTAATGATCTGACCTTAAGTGGCTTGTTTACTGCCTTGCCACGCAGCACTATGCTGAGCTTCCCCGGCAAGGCATCAGAGGTCGTGTACCGGGACTGGAAAGTGCTGGGCGCCTCTTACCTGGTGATTGGCAGTGTGGATAAGGTTGGACAGACCTACACGGCCCATTACAACCTGTTTGATATTGTGCGCCAGCGCAGTATTTTAAAGGGTGAAGTCAAAGGGGGAGAGTCACAGTTGCGAGGGGTGGCCCATGCGGTGAGTGACGCTGTTTACAAAAAAATTACAGGTTCGTCGGGCGATTTTTCTACGCGCCTGCTCTACATCACAGCTAACATGATTGAGTCGGCAAAAGAAGTGGTCAAAGGAAAAAAGAAAATCAAGGAACCCCCTGTATTTGATTATCAGCTGAAGTATGCCGATGCTGACGGTAAACGGGTACGGACGATTTTCCAGTCAAAAGAACCTATCGTTTCCCCAAACTGGTCTCCCGATGGTACCAAAGTAGCGTATGTTTCTTTTGAGTCAGGACGCTCTGCTATCTATATACAAGACCTTGCTACGGGAAAGCGCAGGCAGGTTACCCACTTTAAAGGGGTAAACAGCTCACCGGCCTGGTCCCCTGACGGGAAGAAACTGGCGTTGGTGCTATCGAAAAGTGGTAATCCAGAGATTTATATCTCTGATTTGGCGACAGGTAAACTCAGCCAGATTACTCATCATTTTTCCATTGATACGGAACCGGCGTGGATGCCCGATGGACAATCCATCATCTTTACCTCTAACCGGGGAGGAAGTGCACAGATCTACGAACAGACCATTGCGACAAAGGGCAATGGGCTTTATGCCGCCAGTGGCGAGCCCCGTCGGCTGACTTTTACCGGTAAGTTTAATGCCCGGGGTAAAGTTTTCCCGGACGGCAGGTCTATTGCCCTGGTGCATAAAGGAGAAGCATCCAATGACTTTAACATTGGTATACTGAATCTTGAATCCGGGCGGTTGCGATTACTGACCGCTTCGACCCTGGAAGATTCACCCAGCATTGCTCCGGGTGGACGGCGGATTATCTACTCAGCTCCGGGCAAAGTACATGGTGAGCTGGGTATTGTCTCATTAGACGGACGGGTGAAATACCGCTTGCCTTCTGCCTCTGGTGATGTGCGTGAGCCGGTTTGGGGACCGGGTGTCAATCCGGGACGATAAAGTGTCAGGGTCTTTTGCGTCTGCTGTTGCGCCTGTTTGTGCCTGTTTGCGCCTAAAGGTCATGCCATCTGTAGCCTCAGTCGTGTTTTTTCTGCTAATGTACAGAAAATTGCCCGGAAACAGTGGGGCGCTGCCTGGATGGCATTCATGAATACTGATTTTGCAAAATGTGGAGTTTGAAATGCAAGGTGGAAAATTTGTAAAGGTCACTGCTGCACTGGCTATGGCTGTCTGGCTGACCGGTTGTGCCTCTTCTGGCGGTAAAAGCAGTTCTGATGTGGCCAGTACAGCGCCGCCACTGACTACTGATGATGTGGTTGTGAAAACAACACCGGTGCTGGACCCTGCTGTTCAGGCGGTGGTTGATAGTGGCAAGATTACTGATGAATCCCCTGCACAAATTGAACAACTGCTGAATCACACGCTGTATCACTTTGGTTTTGACAGCTCCAGGCTGACTGATCGTGATTATAAAGCGCTTGATGTTCAGGCAGCTTACCTTAACTCTGATCAGGCATCGAACAAGCACGTTGTGATTCAAGGTCATACCGATGAGCGTGGTACCCGTACCTATAACCTTGCCCTGGGCGAGCGCCGGGCTGACGCTGTCAAAAACTACCTGGTGGCCAAAGGTGTGGATGCCAGCCGTATTGAAGTGATCAGTTTTGGCTTTGAAAAGCCATTGGATGTTGCCCATAATGCAGATGCCTGGGCGAAGAACCGCCGGGCGGTGATCCTTATCAACTAAAACGGACAGGCACTGAATGAATGTTGCACAATTGATGAAAAAGGAGCTTGGAAGTCACTTGTCTTTGATAGCGTTAGTCACTGCTCTGAGTGCGCCAGCAGTCACTGCCGCTGTGCCTGTGGTGGAACCCCGCCCGGAGGCAGGTGTTGCCAGCAATATTGAATCCACTGCGATTCCTGAGCAGTCGGGTAGGGTCGGGCAGACTGTTAGTGAAAATGAAACGGCTCATCGTCTCAATGCGCTGGAACAATTGCGCAATGAAGTGATGGAATTGCGTGGGCAAGTGGAAGAACAGGCTCATCTCATTAAACAATTGCAACAGGAAAACCGGGACCGCTATCTGGATCTGGATAAACGCGTTTCCCGGCTGTCTGACAATGCTTACAATGGGCCATCCGTTGAAACCAAAGCACCCGTTGCCGGGGCGAGTCCGGCATTCTCTGAAAGGAAATCAGTATCTGGCGGCGCTGATACCAGTGCAGAGAAAGTCGCTTATCAGCAGGCCTTTTCCCTGATTAAGGAAAAACGGTTTGATGATGCCCAGCGTGCGTTGAAAAAACAGCTGACTGACTACCCTCACGGTACGTTCACTGCCAACGCACAGTACTGGCTGGGTGAAGTCCAAATGGCACAGGCTCAGTACGAACAGGCAAAAGCGTCATTCTCTGCTGTGCTCAAAAACTTTCCTGATAGTCAGAAAGTGCCTGATGCGACCTATAAGCTTGGACGTTTATCAGATATTTTAGGGAATAAGCAACAAGCAAAGGATTATCTGGAGTCTGTCATTACAAAGTACCCGGACTCTTCGGCCTCACGGCTCTCAGATACTTACCTGAGGCAGTTAAATGAATCCTGACTCCCGCCATTATCAGGCTCTGTTACTTTAAACAGGGCCTTTTTTTTATCTTGTTTACGCGAAGACCGACTTTTTCTGGTTTACAACAAAGTCAGCCATCCATTGTTTACCAGGGGCTACAGGAAATATCATGCACGTTAGTACACCACAATTGCAGCAAATCTGGTGCTTTTAAGCGACAAATGACGTTAGCAATGCATGAAATTAGAATAGCATTATAGTACTACTTTTTGCCTGAGTCCTGGTAATTGTGAAAA
The DNA here is from genome assembly GCA_965232215.1 of Endozoicomonadaceae bacterium. Lineage (GTDB taxonomy): Bacteria > Pseudomonadota > Gammaproteobacteria > Pseudomonadales > Endozoicomonadaceae > Endonucleibacter. Next base: position 807,028 of record CBDDPF010000013.1, on the reverse strand, counting down.
GCCCGACGTTTGGCCTTTACAGAAAAAGTTGGCCTTCGCGTTTGTTGGGCTAAAAACAGTTCGCAGTAAACTATTATAATCTGAAACTATCTGATAAAATCTCAAGCATGGATAAGAGATTAGTGAAGATAGGTGAGGCCGCTCGTTTACTTGGTACAGACCCTGTAACACTGCGAAAATGGGAAAGTACAGGTGAGTTGCTTCCTGCCAGAAAGACCAAAGGTGGAACTCGTTACTACGACGTGTCTGAATTGATGGGCTTCAGTAACGAAGCTGCGCCTACTCTTTGCTATTGCAGGGTATCCAGTCACGACCAAAAGCCAGACTTAGACAGGCAGCAAGAGTTACTGGAAGCCTACTGTTCTGCAAAAGGTTGGCGAACTCAGGTTATACGTGATCTTGGTTCTGGCATGAACTACCGGAAAAAAGGACTTAATCAGCTACTTGAGTTAATAATGAAACGTCAGATTAAACGACTGGTGGTTTCACATAAAGACAGGCTGTTAAGTTTCGGCGCTGAATTGGTGTTCTCCCTATGTGAATTGCAGGGAATAGAAATAGTCATCGTACATCAAGGCGATCAGCCTTCGTTTGAAGAAGAACTCGCCAATGATGTATTGGAAATAATCACTGTATTCAGCGCAAGACTTTACGGCAGCCGAAGCAAGAAACACAAAAAGATGCTTGAGACTTTGCAAGATGTTGTTAGCTCACAAGATTGAACTCAGACCGACAAAACAACAAGCCGATTATCTTGACAGGGCTTGTGGTTCTCGTCGTCATGCGTTCAATCAACTGTTAGCACATTTCAATCAAGAAGGCGTTAAGTGGTCAAAGAAGGCTGCGAATGAAAAATACAAAGAACTCAGGCTTGAGTTCCCCTGGTATGCCGAAGTCAGTCAACGTGTAACGAGAAATACAGTCGACGATCTTCATAACGCCTTTACTCATTTCTTTCGTCGGGTGAAGAAAGGAGAAAAAGCAGGTTACCCAAGATTCAAGAAGCGAGGCCTACACGATAGTTTTTCTCTGAGAGAAAAACCCAAGTTCCATGTTGACGGCAGAACACTTCGCATTGAGAAACTGAAAACCAAAATTAAAATGCGCCAGGAACTGAGATTCACGGGCACACCCTGTCAGGTGACGATCAGTAAGCGAGCTGGAAAGTATTTCGCTTCTATTTTGGTAGACACTCAAGACTACGACCCAAAAGCACAAAGCAATGAGTCTGTAGGCGTTGATTTTGGCATCAAAAATTTAGCTATTTGTTCGAATGGCAAAACCTTTGCTGCTAATCAGAAACTGAAACACTCTCTGAAACGCCTTAACAGGAAACAGAGAGCGTTAAGCCGCAAAATAAAGAGAAGCAACCGTTACGCGAAAGCCAAGCGGGCAGTTGCAAAACTTCATTACTGGATCAGTAACCAGCGATCAGCCGTAATACATGAGGTAAGTGATTATTTGACGTCAAGATTCAAAATAATCACCATGGAAAACCTGAATGTAAAAGGCATGGTAAAAAACCGCAAACTGGCAAGAGCAATCAGTGACGCAGGTTTCGGCAAGCTGAGAGAGCTTGTCGAATACAAGGCAGAGCTGAGAGGATGCCAGATTGTGATTGCAGATCGGTTCTTTCCCAGCTCGAAAAAGTGTGCAGTTCATACTTGCAACTACATAAACGACAATATCGCTTTGTCCGATCGCCAGTGGCGATGTCCGAAATGTAAAACTTTGCATGATAGGGATTACAGTGCGAGTTTGAACCTTGATAATTATGGTCGAGACACGTTACAGCTCGACCCAAAACCCTACACAAGCGTGGAGTTAGACACGATTCGTCGTGCATTCATGTCGACGGCGTAGATAAGTCTGCATAATTACAGATTATGTTAGATTTTTAGTAGCGGTAGCAACCATTGCCATCATGTTTCGTGCACTCAGGGCAATACCCATAACCGGACAGTACTGGATGACAGGTGCTGTAGCCTAAGGTTCGCTGCATGTCAGAAAATACCAACAGTCCGTCAATCCTGCGAAGGCATGCATCCAGCAAGACAGTGGATCACTGCCTTAAGGGGATGACACTGGTATAGTTTTCATTGCTGCTCACCTTAGTGTGGGCAGTGATAGCTCTTTGCCCAGACTCAGGGATTTTCACGGCATAATCATTAACTGACGTTACGCACTTCGCTAACATGGACGACAACAGGTAGTCATTTGTCCAATGGGATAGACACTCTATGGAGTAGCACTGCGTAACTTGAGTCATTAACAAAAAAATCAGTTAAACCCTCTGGGCAAAACTACAATGAGCCTGTTACCATCGCGCTCCTTTTGCCCGGCTTTTTTGCCCGGCTTTTTTGCCCGGCTTTTTTGCCCAGCCTGACCCAAAAAACGTGTTTAGTTATTGAGAGAGTCTCGTGTTACTTTCAGTTTTATATGTCATCGCCATCACTGCTGAAGCCATGACCGGCGCACTGTCAGCAGGTCGCAAAAATATGGACCCTGTCGGGGTCGTGTTTATTGCTTGTATTACAGCAATTGGTGGTGGTTCGGTACGTGATATGCTGCTGGGCAGTTACCCCCTCACCTGGGTGGCACATCCTGAGTATGTGGTGATCATGGTGGCTACCGCCCTGATAATGATGCCTGTCAGTCAATACATGGGTAAAAAGGTGATAAATCTGTTTATCATTCTGGATGCCGCTGGCCTTATTACCTTCAGTATTATTGGTGCCCAGAAAACTATGGAACTTGGTCATGGCTATGTTATTGCCGCCATTATGGCGGTTGTGACAGGTGTGTTTGGCGGTGTATTGCGAGACATCCTCTGTAACCATATCCCCCTGGTCTTCAGGCAGGAACTCTATGCCAGTGTATCCCTCATAGCGACTGTCCTCTATTTCTTTCTGCTCACCATTAACCTCAGCCATCTGACCGTAGTCCTTATCACCCTGGCCACCGGTTTTACTCTGCGGATGCTGGCAGTGCGGTTTAAACTGGAATTACCCAAGTTCCGGTATAAAGGATCAGCCTGTTGAGTAAGTTACTCTGTCTACCAAGCTTAACTTCCTGGGACAAAGTGCACTGGTTGGGACAAAGTGCACTGGAAACAGCATTATTTAACGTGAGTTCGACGAGTGAAATGAGACACAGAACCCCCTCACTAATCTGGACTTTGTAAGCCAAAACAGATCGTCAGTGAGGAGAGCACTTTGTCTTTGATGAGTTTATTCTGTGATCTTGATGATTTCTGCCTTATTTTTGAACCAGAATGGCATAAGCAGCTCATATCTAATGACTCTAAGCCTCTGTAACGATCCAGGCTCTCACTTAATAAGGTCATGGCTATTGTTGTGCGCTTCCATCAAAGCGCTTACCGGAATTTCAAGAGCTACTACAAGGGCTTGCCCGGTCTGAACCTAAGGGTACGAACATGGGTATAGAGTGCGGTAAAGCTGTTGCTTATTGTCCAGCAACAGTCCTCATTGCTCCATGCAAAGTCGTTTGGTAAACATCACTGATACGAAAACATTGCTGACCAGTCAGTAAGGAGATTATGGCAATGGCTGAACATATTTGTACTTTTTGTAAGAAAAAATTCATTTCACCAAGCAAGCTTGCAGTGCATATACGACGAACTCACACGGGAGAAAAGCCTTATAACTGCAATCACTGTGAAAAGGCTTTTATAACCAACATTGAGTGTAAAATGCACGAGCGAATCCATACGGGAGAAAAGCCCTATCAATGTGGTTTCTGCTCAAAGTCTTTCGGAGACCCATCTAATTTCGCCAAGCACCAACGAATCCATACCGAAGAAAGAGCTTTTAAATGCACTCTCTGTGATAAGTCTTTTAAACAACCACATCATTTAAAAAATCACCAGTCAGTTCATAGCAAAGAAAAGCCTTTTCAATGTCCTGACTGCAATAAGTCTTATACGCAAAGACATAACCTTAAAAAACATATTCAATCCCACCACCCCCATCTCCAGCTCGCTCCGTTGATTATAAACACCGAGCAAGACGCTTCCCTCGGCCCGGTGACCTGTATTACTCACACGTTTACCCATCCAACAATCACTAATAGTGATGTCACCGTATCCAGAATAGTGACCCCGGAAGCAACTGCGACTGTTATGACAACTGAATTGCCCCATGCAACAATAACAAACGTTACCCAGGGTCCGGAAGAGCCACCTGTGCAATCCATTGAGCTTGCTGCAGAAGAAGAAGGGCAGGGACTCTTTAATTTTGAAGATTTGCTTCCCCCTGGTGCATGGATGTGAGCCGGATGTGTGCTTTGACGTTTCCGGTCTGTGGTTGTCCCGTTCGGCTCTGCCCTCAGGATGACTGACTTTTGATGTGTAGAGGGTGTCCGTCAGACTCTGTTATGTCCATCGTCTTTTATAACCCCCCTGATGAACATGGCAAGCTGGACGTCAAAACAAGGCAGAATGATCAGTAACAGCAAGCTGTTGCGAGGCATTTCAACGCAGGGCTGGCGTTCACATTGTCCGCGTAAACCGTAGTCAGGGGAGTCGTTGGTAGTAAAGACAGCCTCAAAAGACGCTCAAAACTACAACCCGGCGTCGAGGCAATACGTTGTAACCCTTTTGAGCATCACTTTGGCGTACAACACTGAGGCAAACGTAAACCGTTCATTAACCCAATCACGTTATTTTCCCCTGTAGCCACCATCAACCCGGACAAGGCGCAGTTTTTTACAGCAACTTTTTACAGCAACTTTTTTACAGCAACTTTTTACAGCAACTTTTTACAGCAACTTTTTACAGCAACTTTTTACAGCAACTTTTTACAGCAACTTTTTACAGCAACTTTTTACAGCAACTTTTTACAGCAACTTTTTACAGCAACCTCCAGGGCGACACAAAAGCGGCCTGGCACCGTCACGATATTGCACGGCAGCAGATGTGACGACCACCGCCATTATCAGGCCAATAGTGTCAGCCAGGATGTGGCGTTTACGCCGTAAGGGGTCAAACGACGTCCAGACGCCAATGGCACTGACTGAATTATGAGGTTTTGATGGCTTCTTAACAGCCCCTGGTTCCCATCTGCCTGGTGGATTCCCGACAATATGTTGCCCGATGCTATGCAACATAGTCATGATTTTTTGTTCCAGCCAATCACCCCATGCCCTGGTAGCGTCTGAAGAAACGGTACCCGTGTTTCCTGAGCCATTTTAACGCTTCATAAAGCGCCCGGCTCATCCACTGAGGTTGGAGTGGTCGTTTAAGTGTGAATACCCCATCCTTGCTAACTGACTTTCCATCACATTTTTGAACATCAATACAACGGGCACCCTTTTTTTCAAAGACCCTGTCAGCGCTGGCCGGCAACAACAGGGCCAACAGGAAATCGCCAGGACGCAGACAGGATAGTAACGTCCTGAGCAAGGCCTGCTCCCCTGTTTCTTGCCCTTCACAGGGAGTGACAGCGACGTCGAGTAGTGCGCCGCTGCCACGACATATCAGAACAAGTATCCTGAGAACAGGGAAACCAGTGCCTTTTTTTGAGTGCCTGGCTGCGAATATTCTTTTTGGTTTTGCTCGGTGTCAGGCATTAACATAGCAAAAACACCGGATTATACAGCGTTATCAGCGTGCTCTACTGATCAAAGGTTGATCATGTTTTTGCCATGGCGTATTCTCATCAGTCTGGACAAATTGACAACGACAATTTTCAGCGAGGGACAGGCATTCAGGCTTATACCTGGTCATAGATTGCTGACCAGGGTAAGTTTACGATCCATTGACTTTTATAATCATTTCTTTTCTTGAACAGTTTCTGGTATTTCAGGCATTGTGTCTTAAGTCATTGCCACCATTGATGTAACAGCCAGTTTGCCGAGAATGGTTTTCTGCTCCTGAGTGAGTGGCCGCTCTGGCATGAGAGAATTAAGAATCACACCCTTAAGCCTTTGTTGGCAACGATCCATGAGGCTTGCCCGGTCTGAGCCTGGGGGTACGAACATGGGTATACAGTGCGGTAACGCTGTTGGTTTTTGTCCGGCAACAGCCCTCATTGCTCCATGCAAAGTCGTTTGGTAAACATCACTGATATGAAAACATTGCTGACCAATCAGTAAGGAGGTTCTGGCAATGGCTAAACATACTTGTACTTTTTGTAAGGAGACGTTCAATTCACCAAGCCGGCTTGCAGTGCATATACGACGAACTCACACGGGAGAAAAGCCTTATAACTGTTATCACTGTCAAAAGGCTTTTGCAACTAAACATGATTGTCAATACCACGAGCGAATCCATACGGGAGAAAAGCCCTATCAATGTGCTTTCTGTGCAAAGTATTTCAGATTATCAACTGATCTCGCCAGGCACCAACGAATCCATACCGGAGAAAGAGCTTATCAATGCACTCTCTGTGACAGGTCTTTTAAAAATGCACATCATTTAAAAGGTCACCAGTCAGTTCATAGCAAAGAAAAGCCTTTTCAATGTCCTGACTGCAATAAGTCCTATAAGCAAAGACATAACCTCAAAAAACATATTAAATCCTGCCACCCCCATCTCCAGATCCCTCCGTTGATTATCAACACCGAGCGAGGCTCTTCCGCCGGTCCGGTGACCTGTATTACTCACACGTTTACCAATCCAACAATCACTAATAGTGATGTCACCGTATCCAGAATAGTGAGCCCGGAAGCAACTGCCACTGTTGTGACAACTGAATTGCCCCATGCAACAATAACAAACATTACCCAGGGTCTGGAAGAGCCACCTGTGCAATCCATTGAGCTTGCTACAGGAGAAGAAGACGAGCAGGGACTCTTTAATTTTGAAGATTTGCTTCCCCTTGGTGCATGGATGTGAGCCGGATGTGTGCTTTGACGTTTCCGGTCTGTGGTTGTCCCGTTCGGCTCTGCCCTCAGGATGACTGACTTTTGATGTGTAGAGGGTGTCTGTCAGACCCTGTTATGTCCATCGTCTTTTCTAACCCCCCTGATGAACATGGCAAGCTGGACGTCAAAACAAGGCGGAATGATCAGTAACAGCAAGCTGTTGCGAGGCATTTCAACGCAGGGTTGGCGTTCACATTGCCCGCGTAAAGCGTAGTCAGGGGAGTCGTTGGTAGTAAAGACAGCCTCAAAAGACGCTCAAAACTACAACCCGGCGTCGGGGCAATACGTTGTAACCCTTTTGATCATCACTTTGGCGTACAACACTGAGGCAAACGTAAACCGTTCATTAACCCAATCACGTTATTTTCCCCTGTAGCCACCATCAACCCGGACAAGGCGCAGTTTTTTACAGCAACTTTTTACAGCAACTTTTTACAGCAACTTTTTACAGCAACTTTTTACAGCAACTTTTTACAGCAACTTTTTACAGCAACTTTTTACAGCAACTTTTTACAGCAACTTTTTACAGCAACCTCCAGGGCGACACAAAAGCGGCCTGGCACCATCACGATATTGCACGGCAGCAGATGTGACGACCACCGCCATTATCAGGCCAATAGTGTCAGCCAGGATGTGGCGTTTACGCCGTAAGGGGTCAAACGACGTCCAGACGCCAATGGCACTGACTGAATTATGAGGTTTTGATGGCTTCTTAACAGCCCCTGGTTCCCATCTGCCTGGTGGATTCCCGACAATATGTTGCCCAATGCTATGCAACATAGTCATGATTTTTTGTTCCAGCCAATCACCCCATGCCCTGGTAGCGTCTGAAGAAACGGTACCCGTGTTTCCTGAGCCATTTTAACGCTTCATAAAGCGCCCGGCTCATCCACTGAGGTTGGAGTGGTCGTTTAAGTGTGAATACCCCATCCTTGCTAACTGACTTTTCATCACATTTTTGAACATCAATACAACGGGCACCCTTTTTTCAAAGACCCTGTCAGCGCTGACCGGCAACAACAGGGCCAACAGGAAATCGCCAGGACGCAGACAGGATAGCAACGTCCTGAGCAAGGCCTGCTCCCCTGTTTGTTTCCCTTTACAGGAGTGACAGCGACGTCGAGTAGTGCGCCGCTGCCACGACATATGAGAACAAGTATCCTGAGAACAGGGAAACCAGTGCCTTTTTTTGAGTGCCTGGCTGCGAATATTCTTTTTGGTTTTCCTCGGTGTCAGGCATTAACATAGCAAAAACACCGGATTATACAGTGTTATCAGCGTGTCTGCTGATCAAAGGTTGATCATGTTTTGCCATGGCGTATTCTCATCAGTCTGGACAAATTAACAACGACAATTTTCAGCGAGGGACAGGCATTCAGGCTTATACTTGTTCATAGATTGCTGACCAGGGTAAGTTTACGATCCATTGACTTTTATAGTCATTTCTTTTCCTGAACAGTTTCTGGTATTTCAGGCATTACGTCTTAAGTCATTGCCACCATTGATGTAACAGCCAGTTTGCCGAGAATGGTTTTCTGCTCCTGAGTGAGTGGCCGCTCTGGCATGAGAGAATTAAGAATCACACCCTTAAGCCTTTGTTGGCAACGATCCATGAGGCTTGCCCGGTCTGAACCTGAGGGTACGAACATGGGTATAGAGCGCGGTAACGCTGTTGGTTATTGTCCAGCAACTGTGCTCATTGCTCCATGCAAAGTCGTTTGGTAAACATCACTGATACGAAAACATTGCTGACCAGTCAGCAAGGAGATTCTAGCAATGGGTAAACATGCTTGTACTATTTGTAGGAATACGTTCACTAAAAAAAACGACCTTGTGAAACACATACGAACTCACACGGGAGAAAAGCCTTATAAGTGCTATCACTGTGAAAAGGCTTTTACAAGAAGCAGTAATTGTAAAAACCACGAGCGAATCCATACGGGAGAAACGCCCTTTCAATGTGGTTTTTGTACAAAGCATTTCGCAAACGCATCTAATCTCGCTCAGCACCAACGAATCCATACCGGAGAAAGAGCTTATAAATGCACTCTCTGTGATAAGTCTTTTAAACAACAAGGTCATTTAAAATATCACCAGTTAGTTCATAGCAAAGAAAAGCCTTTTCAATGTCCTGGCTGCAATAAGTCCTATACGCATAAACATAACCTCAAAAAACATATTCAATCCCGCCACCCCCATCTCCAGTTCCCTCCGTTGATTATCAACACCGAGCGAGGCTCTTCCGCCGGTCCGGTGACCTGTATTACTCACACGTTTACCCATCCAACAATCACTAATAGTGATGTCACCGTATCCAGAATAGTGACCCCGGAAGCAACTGCCACTGTTGTGACAACTGAATTGCCCCATGCAACAATAACAAACGTTATCCAAGGTCTGGAAGAGCCATCTGTGCAATCCATTGAGCTTGCTACAGGAGAAGAAGACGAGCGGGGACTCTTTAATTTTGAAGATTTGCTTCCCCCTGGTGCATGGATGTGAGCCGGATGTGTGCTTTGACGTTTCCGGTCTGTGGTTGTCCCGTTCGGCTCTGCCCTCAGGATGACTGACTTTTGATGTGTAGAGGGTGTCTGTCAGCCCCTGTTATGTCCATCGTCTTTTCTAACCCCCCTGATGAACATGGCAAGCTGGACGTCAAAACAAGGCGGAATGATCAGTAACAGCAAGCTGTTGCGAGGCATTTCAACGCAGGGTTGGCGTTCACATTGCCCGCGTAAACCGTAGTCAGGGGAGTCGTTGGTAGTAAAGACAGCCTCAAAAGACGCTCAAAACTACAACCCGGCGTCGAGGCAATACGTTGTAACCCTTTTGATCATCACTTTGGCGTACAACACTGAGGCAAACGTAAACCGTTCATTAACCCAATCACGTTATTTTCCCCTGTAGCCACCATCAACCCGGACAAGGCGCAGTTTTTTACAGCAACTTTTTACAGCAACTTTTTACAGCAACTTTTTACAGCAACTTTTTACAGCAACCTCCAGGGCGACACAAAAGCGGCCTGGCACCGTCACGATATTGCACGGCAGCAGATGTGACGACCACCGCCATTATCAGGCCAATAGTGTCAGCCAGGATGTGGCGTTTACGCCGTAAGGGGTCAAACGACGTCCAGACGCCAATGGCACTGACTGAATTATGAGGTTTTGATGGCTTCTTAACAGCCCCTGGTTCCCATCTGCCTGGTGGATTCCCGACAATATGTTGCCCAATGCTATGCAACATAGTCATGATTTTTTGTTCCAGCCAATCACCCCATGCCCTGGTAGCGTCTGAAGAAACGGTACCCGTGTTTCCTGAGCCATTTTAACGCTTCATAAAGCGCCCGGCTCATCCACTGAGGTTGGAGTGGTCGTTTAAGTGTGAATACCCCATCCTTGCTAACTGACTTTTCATCACATTTTTGAACATCAATACAACGGGCACCCTTTTTTCAAAGACCCTGTCAGCGCTGACCGGCAACAACAGGGCCAACAGGAAATCGCCAGGACGCAGACAGGATAGCAACGTCCTGAGCAAGGCCTGCTCCCCTGTTTGTTTCCCTTTACAGGAGTGACAGCGACGTCGAGTAGTGCGCCGCTGCCACGACATATGAGAACAAGTATCCTGAGAACAGGGAAACCAGTGCCTTTTTTTGAGTGCCTGGCTGCGAATATTCTTTTTGGTTTTCCTCGGTGTCAGGCATTAACATAGCAAAAATAACGGATTATACAGTGTTATCAGCGTGTCTGATGAGGGTACAATTAAAAGTCTGCTGATCAAAGGTTGATCATGTTTTTGCCATGGAGTATTCTCATCAGTCTGGACAAATTGACAAAGACAATTATCCGCAAGGGACAGGTATTCAGGTTTATACCTGGTCATAGATTGCTGACCAGGGTGAGTTTACAATCCATTGACCTTTATAGTCATTTCTTTTCTTGAACAGTTTCTGGCATTGCGTCTTAAGTCATTGCCACCATTGATGTAACAGCCAGTTTGCCGGGAATGGTTTTCTGCTCTTGAGTGGGTGGCAGCTCTGGCATGAAATAATTCAGAACCACACCCTTACGCCTTTGCTGGCAACGATCCATGAGGCTTGCCCGGTCTGGACCCGAGGGTACGAACATGGGTATAGAGTGCGGTAACGCTGTTGGTTGTTGTCCGGCAACAGCCCTCATTGCTCCATGCAAAGTCGTTTGGTAAACATCACTGATACGAAAACATTGCTGACCAGTCAGCAAGGAGATTCTGGCAATGGCTAAACATACTTGTACTATTTGCAGGAATACGTTCACTAGAAAATACGACCTTGTGCAACACATACGAACTCACACGGGAGAAAAGCCTTATAAGTGCTATCACTGTCAAAAGGCTTTTACAAGAAGCAGTAATTGTAAAAAACACGAGCGAATCCATACGGGAGAAAAGCCCTTTCAATGTGGTTTTTGTACAAAGCATTTCGCAAGCGCATCTAATCTCGCTCAGCACCAACGAATCCATACCGGAGAAAGAGCTTATAAATGCACTCTCTGTGATAAGTCTTTTAAACAACAAGGTCATTTAAAAAATCACCAGTCAGTACATAGCAAAGAAAAGCCTTTTCAATGTCCTGGCTGCAATAAGTCCTATACGCATAAACATAACCTCAAAAAACATATTCAATCCCGCCACCCCCATCTCCAGTTCCCTCCGTTGATTATCAACACCGAGCGAGGCTCTTCCGCCGGTCCAGTGACCTGTATTACTCACACGTTTACCAATCCAACAATCAGTAATAGTGATGTCACCGTATCCAGAATAGTGACCCCGGAAGCAACTGCCACTGTTGTGACAACTGAATTGCCCCATGCAACAATAACAAACATTACCCAAGGTCTGGAAGAGCCACCTGTGCAATCCATTGAGCTTGCTACAGGAGAAGAAGACGAGCAGGGACTCTTTAATTTTGAAGATTTGCTTCCCCCTGGTGCATGGATGTGAGCCGGATGTGTGCTTTGACGTTTCCGGTCTGTGGTTGTCCCGTTCAGCTCTGCCCTCAGGATGACTGACTTTTGATGTGTAGAGGGTGTCTGTCAGACCCTGTTATGTCCATCGTCTTTTCTAACCCCCCTGATGAACATGGCAAGCTGGACGTCAAAACAAGGCAGAATGATCAGTAACAGCAAGCTGTTGCGAGGCATTTCAACGCAGGGTTGGCGTTCACATTGCCCGCGTAAACCGTAGTCAGGGGAGTCGTTGGTAGTAAAGACAGCCTCAAAAGACGCTCAAAACTACAACCCGGCGTCGAGGCAATACGTTGTAACCCTTTTGATCATCACTTTGGCGTACAACACTGAGGCAAACGTAAACCGTTCATTAACCCAATCACGTTATTTTCCCCTGTAGCCACCATCAACCCGGACAAGGCGCAGTTTTTTACAGCAACTTTTTACAGCAACTTTTTACAGCAACTTTTTACAGCAACTTTTTACAGCAACCTCCAGGGCGACACAAAAGCGGCCTGGCACCGTCACGATATTGCACGGCAGCAGATGTGACGACCACCGCCATTATCAGACCAATAGTGTCAGCCAGGATGTGGCGTTTACGCCGTAAGGGGTCAAACGACGTCCAGACGCCAATGGCACTGACTGAATTATGAGGTTTTGATGGCTTCTTAACAGCCCCTGGTTCCCATCTGCCTGGTGGATTCCCGACAATATGTTGCCCGATGCTATGCAACATAGTCATAATTTTTTGTTCCAGCCAATCACCCCATGCCCTGGTAGCGTCTGAAGAAACGGTACCCGTGTTTCCTGAGCCATTTTAACGCTTCATAAAGCACCCGGCTCATCCACTGAGGTTGGAGTGGTCGTTTAAGTGTGAATACCCCATCCTTGCTAACTGACTTTCCATCACATTTTTGAACATCAATACAACGGGCACCCTTTTTTTCAAAGACCCTGTCAGCGCTGGCCGACAACAACAGGGCCAACAGGAAATCGCCAGGACGCAGACAGGATAGTAACGTCCTGAGCAAGGCCTGCTCCCCTGTTTCTTGCCCTTCACAGGGAGTGACAGCGACGTGGAGTGGTGCACCGCTGCCAGGACATATTTGAACAAGTATCCTGAGACAGGGAAACCAGTGCCTTTTTTTGAGTGCCTGGCTGCAAATATTCTTTTTGGTTTTCCTCGGTGTCAGGCATTAACATAGCAAAAACACCGGATTATACAGCGTTATCAGCGTGCTCTACTGATCAAAGGTTGATCATGTTTTTGCCATGGCGTATTCTCATCAGTCTGGACAAATTGACAACGACAATTTTCAGCGAGGGACAGGCATTCAGGCTTATACTTGTTCATAGATTGCTGACCAGGGTAAGTTTACGATCCATTGACTTTTATAGTCATTTCTTTTCTTGAACAGTTTCTGGTATTTCACGCATTACGTCTTAAGTCATTGCCACCATTGATGTAACAGCCAGTTTGCCGAGAATGGTTTTCTGCTCCTGAGTGAGTGGCCGCTCTGGCATGAGAGAATTAAGAATCACACCCTTAAGCCTTTGTTGGCAACGATCCATGAGGCTTGCCCGGTCTGAACCTGGGGGTACGAACATGGGTATACAGTGCGGTAACGCTGTTGGTTTTTGTCCGGCAACAGACCTCATTGCTCCATGCAAAGTCGTTTGGTAAACATCACTGATACGAAAACATTGCTGACCAGTCAGTAAGGAGGCTCTGGCAATGGGTGAACATACTTGTCATTTTTGCAGGAAGACGTTCGATAGAGCATCTGGGCTTGCAGTGCATATACGACGAATTCACACGGGAGAAAAGCCTTATAACTGTTATCACTGTCAAAAGGCTTTTGCAACTCAACATGATTGTCAATCCCACGAGCGAATCCATACGGGAGAAAAGCCCTATCAATGTGGTTTCTGTTCAAAGTTATTCAGAAGATCATCTGATCTCGCCAGGCACCAACGAATCCATACCGGAGAAACAGCTTATAAATGCACTCTCTGTGATAAGTCTTTTAAACAAAAAGGTCATTTGAAATGTCACCAGTTCGTTCATAGCGAAGAAAAGCCTTTTCAATGTCCTGGCTGCAATAAGTCCTATACGCAAAAAAATAACCTCAAAAAACATATTAAATCCCAGCACCCCCATCTCCAGCTCCAGCTCCAGCTGCCTCCCATGATTATAAACACCGAGCAAGACGCTTCCCTCGGCCCGGTGACTTGTATTACTCACACGTTTACCCATCCAACAATCACTAATAGTGATGTCACCGTATCCAGAATAGTGAGCCCGGAAGCAACTGCCACTGTTGTGACAACTGAATTGCGCCATGCAACAATAACAAACGTTATCCAGGGTCTGGAAGAGCCACCTGTGCAATCCATTGAGCTTGCTACAGGAGAAGAAGACGAGCGGGGACTCTTTAATTTTGAAGATTTGCTTCCCCCTGGTGCATGGATGTGAGCCGGATGTGTGCTTTGACGTTTCCGGTCTGTGGTTGTCCCGTTCGGCTCTGCCCTCAGGATGACTGACTTTTCATATGTAGAGGGTGTCCGTCAGACTCTGTTATGTCCATCGTCTTTTATAACCCCCCTGATGAACATGGCAAGCTGGACGTCAAAACAAGGCAGAATGATCAGTAACAGCAAGCTGTTGCGAGGCATTTCAACGCAGGGTTGGCGTTCACATTGCCCGCGTAAACCGTAGTCAGGGGAGTCGTTGGTAGTAAAGACAGCCTCAAAAGACGCTCAAAACTACAACCCGGCGTCGAGGCAATACGTTGTAACCCTTTTGATCATCACTTTGGCGTACAACACTGAAGCAAACGTAAACCGTTCATTAACCCAATCACGTTATTTTCCCCTGTAGCCACCATCAACCCGGACAAGACGCAGTTTTTTACAGCAACTTTTTACAGCAACCTCCAGGGCGACACAAAAGCGGCCTGGCACCGTCACGATATTGCACGGCAGCAGATGTGACGACCACCGCCATTATCAGACCAATAGTGTCAGCCAGGATGTGGCGTTTACGCCGTAAGGGGTCAAACGACGTCCAGACGCCAATGGCACTGACTGAATTATGAGGTTTTGATGGCTTCTTAACAGCCCCTGGTTCCCATCTGCCTGGTGGATTCCCGACAATATGTTGCCCGATGCTATGCAACATAGTCATAATTTTTTGTTCCAGCCAATCACCCCATGCCCTGGTAGCGTCTGAAGAAACGGTACCCGTGTTTCCTGAGCCATTTTAACGCTTCATAAAGCACCCGGCTCATCCACTGAGGTTGGAGTGGTCGTTTAAGTGTGAATACCCCATCCTTGCTAACTGACTTTCCATCACATTTTTGAACATCAATACAACGGGCACCCTTTTTTTCAAAGACCCTGTCAGCGCTGGCCGACAACAACAGGGCCAACAGGAAATCGCCAGGACGCAGACAGGATAGTAACGTCCTGAGCAAGGCCTGCTCCCCTGTTTCTTGCCCTTCACAGGGAGTGACAGCGACGTGGAGTGGTGCACCGCTGCCAGGACATATTTGAACAAGTATCCTGAGACAGGGAAACCAGTGCCTTTTTTTGAGTGCCTGGCTGCAAATATTCTTTTTGGTTTTCCTCGGTGTCAGGCATTAACATAGCAAAAACACCGGATTATACAGCGTTATCAGCGTGCTCTACTGATCAAAGGTTGATCATGTTTTTGCCATGGCGTATTCTCATCAGTCTGGACAAATTGACAACGACAATTTTCAGCGAGGGACAGGCATTCAGGCTTATACTTGTTCATAGATTGCTGACCAGGGTAAGTTTACGATCCATTGACTTTTATAGTCATTTCTTTTCTTGAACAGTTTCTGGTATTTCACGCATTACGTCTTAAGTCATTGCCACCATTGATGTAACAGCCAGTTTGCCGAGAATGGTTTTCTGCTCCTGAGTGAGTGGCCGCTCTGGCATGAGAGAATTAAGAATCACACCCTTAAGCCTTTGTTGGCAACGATCCATGAGGCTTGCCCGGTCTGAACCTGGGGGTACGAACATGGGTATACAGTGCGGTAACGCTGTTGGTTTTTGTCCGGCAACAGACCTCATTGCTCCATGCAAAGTCGTTTGGTAAACATCACTGATACGAAAACATTGCTGACCAGTCAGTAAGGAGGTTCTGGCAATGGGTGAATATATTTGTCATTTTTGCAGGAAGACGTTCAATAGCGCATCCGGGCTTGCGTTACACATACGAACCCACACGGGAGAAAAGCCTTATAAGTGCTATGGCTGTGAAAAAGCTTTTTCAACCTCCAGTGCTCGTAATTTGCACAATCGAATCCATACTGGAGAAAAGCCCTATCAATGTGGTTTCTGTTCAAAGTCTTTCAGAAGCTCAACTGATCTCGCCAGGCACCAACGAATCCATACCGGAGAAAGACCTTATAAATGCGCTCTCTGTGATAAGTCTTTTAAACAACAAGGTTATTTGAAATATCACCAGTTAGTTCATAGCAAAGAAAAGCCTTTTCAATGTCCTGGCTGCAATAAGTCCTATACGCAAAAACATAACCTCAAAAAACATATTAAATCCCAGCACCCCGATCTCCAGCTCGCTCCGTTGATTATAAACACCGAGCAAGACGCTTCCCTCGGCCCGGTGACTTGTATTACTCACACGTTTACCCATCCAACAATCACTAATAGTGATGTCACCGTATCCAGAATAGTGAGCCCGGAAGCAACTGCCACTGTTGTGACAACTGAATTGCGCCATGCAACAATAACAAACGTTATCCAGGGTCTGGAAGAGCCACCTGTGCAATCCATTGAGCTTGCTACAGGAGAAGAAGACGAGCAGGGACTCTTTAATTTTGAAGATTTGCTTCCCCTTGGTGCATGGATGTGAGCCGGATGTGTGCTTTGACGTTTCCGGTCTGTGGTTGTCCCGTTCGGCTCTGCCCTCAGGATGACTGACTTTTGATGTGTAGAGGGTGTCTGTCAGACCCTGTTATGTCCATCGTCTTTTCTAACCCCCCTGATGAACATGGCAAGCTGGACGTCAAAACAAGGCGGAATGATCAGTAACAGCAAGCTGTTGCGAGGCATTTCAACGCAGGGTTGGCGTTCACATTGCCCGCGTAAAGCGTAGTCAGGGGAGTCGTTGGTAGTAAAGACAGCCTCAAAAGACGCTCAAAACTACAACCCGGCGTCGGGGCAATACGTTGTAACCCTTTTGATCATCACTTTGGCGTACAACACTGAGGCAAACGTAAACCGTTCATTAACCCAATCACGTTATTTTCCCCTGTAGCCACCATCAACCCGGACAAGGCGCAGTTTTTTACAGCAACTTTTTACAGCAACTTTTTACAGCAACTTTTTACAGCAACTTTTTACAGCAACTTTTTACAGCAACTTTTTACAGCAACCTCCAGGGCGACACAAAAGCGGCCTGGCACCGTCACGATATTGCACGGCAGCAGATGTGACGACCACCGCCATTATCAGGCCAATAGTGTCAGCCAGGATGTGGCGTTTACGCCGTAAGGGGTCAAACGACGTCCAGACGCCAATGGCACTGACTGAATTATGAGGTTTTGATGGCTTCTTAACAGCCCCTGGTTCCCATCTGCCTGGTGGATTCCCGACAATATGTTGCCCAATGCTATGCAACATAGTCATGATTTTTTGTTCCAGCCAATCACCCCATGCCCTGGTAGCGTCTGAAGAAACGGTACCCGTGTTTCCTGAGCCATTTTAACGCTTCATAAAGCGCCCGGCTCATCCACTGAGGTTGGAGTGGTCGTTTAAGTGTGAATACCCCATCCTTGCTAACTGACTTTCCATCACATTTTTGAACATCAATACAACGAGCACCCTTTTTTTCAAAGACCCTGTCAGCGCTGGCCGGCAACAACAGGGCCAACAGGAAACCGCCAGGACGCAGACAGGATAGCAACGTCCTGAGCAAGGCCTGCTCCCCTGTTTATTTCCCTTTACAGGAGTGACAGCACGTCGAGTAGTGCGCCGCTGCCACGACATATCAGAACAAGTATCCTGAGAACAGGGAAACCAGTGCCTTTTTTTGAGTGCCTGGCTGCGGATATTCTTTTTGGTTTTGCTCGGTGTCAGGCATTAACATAGCAAAAACACCGGATTATACAGTGTTATCAGCGTGTCTGCTGATCAAAGGTTGATCATGTTTTGCCATGGCGTATTCTCATCAGTCTGGACAAATTAACAACGACAATTTTCAGCGAGGGACAGGCATTCAGGCTTATACTTGTTCATAGATTGCTGACCAGGGTAAGTTTACGATCCATTGACTTTTATAGTCATTTCTTTTCTTGAACAGTTTCTGGTATTTCAGGCATTACGTCTTAAGTCATTGCCACCATTGATGTAACAGCCAGTTTGCCGAGAATGGTTTTCTGCTCCTGAGTGAGTGGCCGCTCTGGCATGAGAGAATTAAGAATCACACCCTTACGCCTTTGTTGGCAACGATCCATGAGGCTTGCCCGGTCTGAACCTGAGGGTACGAACATGGGTATAGAGCGCGGTAACGCTGTTGGTTATTGTCCAGCAACTGTGCTCATTGCTCCATGCAAAGTCGTTTGGTAAACATCACTGATACGAAAACATTGCTGACCAGTCAGTAAGGAGGTTCTGGCAATGGGTGAACATACTTGTCATTTTTGCAGGAGGACGTTCAATAGAGCATCCTGGCTTGCGAGACACATACGAACCCACACGGGAGACAGGCCTTATAAGTGCCATCACTGTGAAAAGGCTTTTTCAACCAACGGTATTCGTGATATGCACGAGCGAACCCATACGGGAAAAAAGCCCTATCAATGTGGTTTCTGTTCAAAGTCTTTCACAGGCTCAACTGATCTCGCCAGACACCAACGAATCCATACCGGAGAAAGAGCTTATAAATGCACTCTCTGTGATAAGTCTTTTACACAACAAACCTGATGTGTGACTTTAAGCTGAAAGCATACCCTCAAACTGCATAGGCTCATGCCCAGACTGGATGTTCAAGTAAATTCCAACAGTGATGCCCAGCAGCTTTCGAGCTACACGACTTGTCAGGTGCCATTCATCCCTAGTTCTCACACGCTGCAGCTCAAAGTACTCGGCCAATTGACCAATGACCGTCTCTATACGTCGCCGAATATTCATCAGCTTCCTGACAACCGATCTTGGTCGTTTATCTTTCATGTTTTTTCGCAGTGGCGTTTGCAAATCAATACCAAAACTTTCACAGTCTTGCTTCAGCTCAGGTCTGATATAGCCCTTGTCGCCAATCATTAATCCTTTAATGCCTTCAAGCAAGTCGTATATGCTGTCTCGCTCATCAATATTGGCAGCTGTCACTGTCATATCAACCGCAACGCCCCGTGCATCTGTTAGCAAATGACCATGAAAGCCATAAAAAGATTTCTTCTTTGACGCACAATATCCATAGGCTGCCTGGCCTTTGTAGACCTTACTGCGGTTAGCCCTTGTTCTTACACAGACATCCATGGGGAAGCCATCAACCAAGTGAATATCTGACCTACCCGCCCCAAGCATTCGCACCAAATATTGATGCAGTTTCTGCTTAACAACCCAGAGGTTTGCTGCTTGGCGTACAAACTGAGTCCTGTGGGACAAGTTGGGGAACAAGTGTTCCCAATGTTTCTTGAAGTATTCGTAAATGCCCTTGTCGTGATGGTGACCGAGCCACTCGCCTGCAATTTCCATAGCGATGACTTCGCTATCAGAGAGTTTTGGTGGAGTACCACGTCTACGTAATGGGCTGGTGACAACAGTGTTGTACAAATCATCAATCAAACAAAAGATATTGGTGATAAACTCTTCTACAGGCATGACCAGCACCGTCTGATAGTGGGTTGCACTTCTATTTTAGACGGTGGTCATGCCTTTCTGACTGCATCATTAAAAGTCACACATCAGGTCACAACAAGGTAATTTGAAATGTCACCAGTTAGTTCATAGCAAAGAAAAGCCTTTTCAATGTCCTGGCTGCAATAAGTCCTATACGCAAAAACATAACCTCAAAAAACATATTAAATCCCAGCACCCCCATCTCCAGCTCCAGCTGCCTCCCATGATTATAAACACCGAGCAAGACGCTTCCCTCGGCCCGGTGACTTGTATTACTCACACGTTTACCCATCCAACAATCAGTAATAGTGATGTCACCGTATCCAGAATAGTGAGCCCGGAAGCAACTGCCACTGTTGTGACAACTGAATTGCCCCATGCAACAATAACAAACGTTACCCAGGGTCTGGAAGAGCCTCCTGTGCAATCCATTGAGCTTACTGCAGAAGAAAATGAGCGGGAACTCTTTAATTTTGAAGATTTGCTTCCCCCTGGTGCATGGATGTGAGCCGGATGTGTGCTTTGACGTTTCCGGTCTGTGGTTGTCCCGTTCGGCTCTGCCCTCAGGATGACTGACTTTTGATGTGTAGAGGGTGTCCGTCAGACCCTGTTATGTCCATCGTCTTTTCTAACCCCGTGATGAACCTGTCTCTTAGTCACAAATACCAAACCTGACTTATCCTTGTTAGCGGTAGGTCAGGTTCATGATGCCTCTTCCTCCTCAACAGTGGGCTGAAAGTACTTTTGGAGGTGCTGAATTGGGTGATAAGCGTCGGACAAAACGGTGGGTAAAGGTTGCCACTCATCTGTCGGCTCACACCGGTATATCTTTGTCAGCTTCATGGGAAGGTCATCAGACGCTGGTCGAAGGCGCTTATGGATTGATGGAAAATGATGCTGTCAATGCTGACGCCATTGCCGAGGCCGGGTTTCAGGAAGCTGTACGAGGGGCAAAAGAGAGTAATCTTTTGCTGGCGCCTGAAGACTCAACAACCCTCAGTTAACAGCACTGTGCACAATTAAAACCGGGTGATCCGGGTGTGGGCCAGAAGAGAACAGGTCCCGGAGAACAGGGACTCATAATGTGATATAGTGTGATATTGCTGGACGCTGGTAGTGAGCAGACAGTTGGGCTGATTGATCAGCAACGCCGAGTAAGGGGTGAAAAAAACGGGGCAAAAAGCACCAGCAAAAGCAGCGACCTTACGAGGAAAAAGAAAATTTCAACTGCGGAATTTAGGGTAAAAAGGCAACCTGCCTGCAACGAACGATTATACTTGCAAGTACTTTTACTTTGTTTAACATTGCGTTTATCGAAGAATCCCGGGTAAGTGTCAGACTAACAAGGTTGTTGAATAATGAGTATATTTGAAGCAGCAATAAGCGGGCAATTAGATGATGTGAAACGTTGTTTAGCCGAAGGAACAGCAATTAACAGCCGTGATTCTAATGGCGATACCCCTTTAATGCTCGCAGCCGTTCGTGGACAATTAAAGGTACTACGATACTTAATTCAAGCCGGTGCAAACCTTAACCTGGTTAACTGGGTGGGGCATAGTGCACTGGGACTGGCAATATATAGTTCAACGGAAGAGAGTATAAAAGAAGCGATGGTTCTCGCACTGCTTCACTCAGGGGCAAACCCGTCCATAGAGAAGGCGATTATTTCTAAAAGTGCCGTCTTTGGAACGTCTAATGCTCATATTGCCGCTCTATGCCTGGCTTACGGTGCCAAGCAGTTGCATAGTAGTGATGTCCATGTCAATGTTGACACTCATGGTATGTCTGCTGTGGATATAGAGCAGGCTGAAGATAAGAAAAGAGAAGCATACGAAGAGCTGCTTAATAATCCTTTATCCCTGCAAAGCCAGGCCATTAGATATATCAGGAGATGTGTGGGCAGAGAGAACATTCCACAACTGAAACCCCATCTGACCTCAGATACCCTTGACGCCTGCCTCAACCCCTGTCTGTGTATGCCCGCCAACAGGTAAACTGCCTGCAGCAAACGACTATACTTGTAGTACTTTCGTAACACGGCGTTTATGGGAAAATCCCGGGTAGATGTCAAACTAACACAGTTGTTTAATTATGAATTTACATGAAGCAGCAAGAATCGGGGCATTATTGGATGTGCAAATCCTTTTAGCAGAAGGTGCAGAAATTAACAGCCGTGATCGTCAATTTAATGGGTTGACCCCTTTGATGTACGCCGCCATCAATGGACATCTAACGGTGCTAAAATGCTTAATTCAAGCCGGTGCAAACCTTAACCTGGTTGATTACCAGGGATATAGTGCCCTGGACGCGGCATTATCAAGTGGCGAGAAGTATAGTATCGTCGAGTCAATGGTTTTCGAACTGCTTCACTCGGGCGCAAACCCGAATATAGGTAAGTCGTCGCTTATTTCCTGGACGGCCAGCCTTAGAAAACCTGAACTTGCCGCTGTATGCCTGGCTTACGGTGCCAAACAGGTGCACAACAACTTTGTTAAACATGATTCCAGACTCTTTGGGGCGTCGACAAAAAAAGAATTCGAGGAGCTGCTTAATAATCCCTTGTCACTGCAAAGCCAGTCCATCAGACATATCAGGAGATATGTGAGCATAGACGACATTCCAAAACTGCCTCTACCCGAAAGGATGAAAGAACGCTGTCTTGATCCCGCCTACGACTCCCCCAGAACTTTCGTATCGAAAAAAAACCATTAACGTTGGTAAACCAGCAAAAAAAAAACAGTGGATGCCTTCGTGCACAGAACAATAACGAAACCAACAGCAGCTATGTTTGATCTTCCAAAATAGACTGGATTTTTACTGTGTGAACCCAAATCCGCAACCTGTACTCGCCTTAGTGAGCTGAGGGGTATGTCATACCATAGCATTAACCGGTTTCTACAGCGCAAAGACTTTTCCCCCATAGCGTTAAGAAAGATGCCCTCAAAGAAGCCAATTGGGCGTTCATAAAAAGCTTCTCTGAGGGGAAAGAATGGCTAAAACCCTCTTTTGTCAGCGCTGTCAATGGGTAAATTCTACCCTCCTACGACCCCTCCTACTCGTAGTAAGCCAAAAAAAAGCAAACGGCCTGGAGCAGAGTAACTATGCTTAAGGAGCCGTGTTAAGAGTCTGTCCGTGGCGAGGACCACGAGATGAGAACCACGTGAAATGGAGGATGAAAAGCGATTTTTGTGAGGCAATTGTGAGGAAATAGTGTTGCTATTTAACGAACAACAACCGTTTTTCAGTCCCATTTATCGTAGCCACAGCAGGCGCATGACTGTTAAGACGGCTTCTAAGCATACTTTCAATACTTGCCTTAACACTGCGTTTATCAAAAATCGGGAACGAATGTCAGGCTAACGAGGCTGTTTGATTATGAATTTACATGAAGCAGCAAGAAAAGGAGCATTGGATGATGTGCAACGTCTTTTATCAGAAGGCGCAGAAATTAACAGCCGTGATCCTGATGGCGAAGACTTTACCCCTTTGATGGAGGCAGCCTTTTCTGGACAATTAAGGGTACTACAACACTTAATTCAAGCCGGTGCAAACCTTAACCTGGTTGACATCGCAGGATATAGCGCACTGGAAATAGCATTATCCAGTAACACGCAAAAGAGTATAAAAAAAGCCATGGTTCTCGCATTGCTTCACTCAGGAGCAAACCCGAATATAGGGAAGTTGCCAGCCGTTTCCATAACTGCCTTCTCTGGAGAACCTGATCTTGCCGCTGTGTGCCTGGCCTACGGTGCCAGGCAGGTACACAACAGTGATGTCACGATTAATTCTGAAACCTCTGATCTGGCGCAGACAAGAAAAGCATTCGAAAAAATACTTAATAATCCCCTGTCCCTGAAAAGCCTGAGCATCATACATATCAGGAGATGGGTGAGAACAGACAACCTGTTAAAACTGCCTCTGCTCAGTCGGCTGAAAGAATGCTGTCTTAACCCCTATCCGTAGTCAGCCAAACTATGGATTCCTGCCTTCCAGAGGATGATGCGGGTATCGTTTTCATTGCTGCTCCCCTTAAGGCTCACCAGCTCACTATAAGAAAGCGTTTTTCCTCTATACTCGCAAAGTTAGCCTCTGTTTTGCCTACCCACTTGTAAACACGCTAGAATCTTCCTGTTATACAGTCGGATGTACTTACTACACAGGTTATAAGAATGTACATCCAGCAATCATTCCCTGATTAACCCGGGCTTTACACTCGTTTCATGCAAAAATCTATTATTCTAAACCGTATTGTTTTTCATAGCTGCCGTAAAATTCTCTCCAACTGGGTAAAAACCACTGTATATAATAATAATGTTGACAACCTGAAGATAGATCCCTCCAAGCCTGTCTGTTATGTATTTCGCCATCGATCACTGTCGGATGTATTAATTCTCGAGAACGAGTGCATAAAAGCAGGGCTGCCTCGCCCTCATTCTTTCATCAATCACAACGACAGCGACAACGACAACGACAACGACAACGATGAGCATGCTTTTTTTAACCTTAGCCAACAGGAAGGGCTAATCCTTCAGCGAGAAAGGCCCGGCGCATCCGGGATACTCGAAAAGCTCCTGGAGCAGGTAGAAAAAAATGCTATCAATGATGTGCAGATCGTTCCCGTGTCTATTTTTTGGGGAAGAACGCCCGATAAGGAGCAGTCTGCCCTGAAGCTGCTGTTTGACTGGAACTTTACCCTCGGAGGACGCTTCCGCAAGTTCTTTGCAACACTCGTGCATGGCCGAAACACACTGGTTCATTTCAGCCCCGCATTGTCACTGCGTAAACTCACCGATGAAGGTCACGACCATCAACGCACGCTGAGAAAAATTGGCCGGGTTCTGCGCGTACATTTCCGGCAACTGAGTACCTCTATTATTGGCCCCGATCTATCCCATCGTCGTACACTTGTCAATGGCCTGATTAACAGTCACCACATACAGCAAGCCATTACAGAAGAAGCCAAAAGTAAGGGCATCACCCCGGAAGAAGCCAGGTATACCGCCAGAAAATACGCTGACGAAATAGCTTCTGACTTTTCATTTTCCGCTATTCGGTTTCTGGACATCGTTCTGACCTGGTTCTGGAACAAGCTTTATAATGGCGTCAGTATTCATAATGCAGAACCTTTAAAAGAACTGGCGAAAACCCATAGCATTGTTTATGTACCCTGTCACCGCAGTCATATCGATTATCTTCTGCTTTCTTATGTCCTTTATTATGAGGGACTAACCCCACCACACATTGCCGCAGGTATTAATCTGAATATGCCGTTTGTGGGAAAGGTTCTGCGCAAATCCGGGGCTTTTTTTATGCGCCGTACGTTTAAGGGAAACCCTCTTTACAGCAGCGTATTTCATGAATACATCTACACACTGGCCAGTCGTGGTTTTCCCATGGAATACTTTATTGAAGGCGGGCGCTCACGGACTGGCAGAACCCTGTCACCAAAAACAGGCATGCTGTCCATTTCCCTTCGCAGCTATTTGAGAGACAATCGCAAACCTGTCAGCTTTGTCCCTGTTTATATCGGCTATGAAAAACTACTGGAAGTGAGCACCTACCTCGGTGAACTTCGTGGTAAAGCGAAAAAGAAAGAGTCCCCCCTGGATATTTTACGCACCCTGGCCGCATTAAAAGATAACTTTGGCAAGGTCTGGATCAATTTTGGCGATCCCATCCACCTGGGCAAATTTCTGGATCAGGAGGTTCCACAATGGCGTCAGGTCAACGCTGATGACTTAAAGCCAGCCTGGCTGAAAGTAGCCACTAACCAGCTTGCCCGAAAAATAGTCAGCAGAATCAATTCAGCGGCAACAATCAATCCGGTAAACCTTGTGGCCATGGCTTTGTTGTCAACGCCGCGTCATGCAATGGGTGAGCAGGAACTATTGCTGCAGCTTGACACTTATACCTCCTTGCTTCACCAAATGCCCTACAGTAACAGAACCGTAATAACTGATCTCAAACCCGCAACGATGATTGCCTGCGTTGAAGAGCTCAAGCTGGTCACGCGGCAAAGTGACTCTCTGGGTGATATATTTCGAATGAACGACAAAACGGCTATTCAGATGACCTATTACCGTAATAATGTGCTGCATATCTTTGCTATTCCATCATTGATCAGCTGTTTATTTGTCAATAACAACCGGGTGAGCCGCAAGGAAGTCCTGCGTATTTGTTCCATACTTTATCCGTATCTAAGCTCGGAGCTATTTATTGAATGGCGTCCTCGTGCCTTTTTGAAAGTCGTCAGTCAGTTCCTGAATGCCATGGTGAACAATGGTTTAATACTCCGTGATGGCAACGGTCATTACCTCAGACCTGATACAGCCTCTACGGCTTTTATTCAGTTGAGTGTCTTCTCACGGGCAATCATTCAAACCCTTGAGCGTTTCTATATAACCGTCAGCATTCTGATCAGCCATGGCAATGGCACTATTGGGCAGTGTGATTTAGAAAACCAGGCACGGAACCTTGCCCAGCGACTGAGTATCATTCATGGATTGAATGCACCTGAGTTCTTTGATAAATCCCTGTTTAAAGGGTTTATTGAGGCGCTGCGCAGGGAAAAGGTGATTGAAATAGCTGAAAATAATGCTATCACTTTTGACCATCAGGTGATACAGGCTGCAGAAGAAGCGTTTAAAGTGCTTGGTCCGGAGATACGTTACAGCATTCAACAACCAACAATGGCTACGCCCGTTTTTGCTGAGCAAACACCCTATAGGGCTGCTCCCTGAACATTATCCCGGAGCCTGCTCCAGATTATGAAGTCAGTTTGCCATGGGTGACCGGAAGTACAATCCAAAGAGGTTTAACATGCAATAGACTAGTGAACTACTCGCGCCTAAAGACGCGAGCTTACAATACTAAGCAGCTCTACCGAGGTAGATACTGTTCTTTTCTTTTTTGACGTTTCATTGCGAATAGCGAGAGAAGCCCTGGCTTTTCTCGGCTTACGAACCGCTCCACGCCCTTTAGTCAGCACTGGAATATCTTTGCCGACCAACTCCGTTCCAGAGTCCAAAATAAGATTAATTGCTCGTTTCTTAATTACGATGCTGGCGTTTTTGTCAGCATTGTCAACGTGTCCACAGTTACCACAGGCAAACAATTCTTGTTTCTTGCGGTTGTCGGGGTGAGTGTGACCACAATCAGCACACTCTTGACTCGTATAGGGTGCAGGTATTTTGAATACCGCCTTTCCTGCTTTGGCGGCTTTGTAGCGTGTGTAGGTTTCCAGATAATGCCAGCCAACGTTAAGAACCGCTTTGTTGAGTCCAGCTTTGGCTCTGGCACTATTCGGAATAAACTTGCCGTTGCAGTCTTTCCTGGCCTTTGGCTTGCGGGTCATCCCTGATGTTTTCAGGTTCTCAAAAATAATTACCCTGGCCTTACTGTCAACCATTGCACGGCTGGTTTTATGGCAAAAATCTTGCCTGATACAGGCCACTTTCTTATGTTGTCTGACTATCCGGTTTTTGGTCATCTGACGACGGTTAGAACCTTTAGTTTGGCAAGATAAGCGGCGTTGCAGCTTCTTAATATACCGCTTGCGCTTATCCATGTTGTTTTTCTGGTTTGCAGTGAAGTCGTAAGCCGTTACGCCAGTATGAGCAGGGACAACCACGCCACGATCTACGCCGATAACATACTCATCCAGCCATTGCTCAGATGCGCCTTGCAGCCATACCAGATTAGCCTTGTCGGTTGTTGGTTCGTCTGCGCCGTCGTCATAGCAGAAAGACACATAATAACTGCCAGCCTCTTTCCTGATATACAACGACTTTGGCTGTGAAAATGTCCGGTGATTCTTAATGGACAGATAACCGATATTATTGGTCTTTGTGCCAATAAAAAGACGGGTTACTCCGTCCTTGCACACATCGAATCTGAATAGCTCTTTTGTTATATGGATACTGCCCTTGTCGGTTTTTGGCTTGCGCTTTGGCCTACCACAAATCCCTTTCATGAATTTCTGACAGGTCTGATACCAATTAACCGCTGAATTACGAATAATATGGCTGGGGCAGTCATAGAGCCAAGGGCTTAGTTCCTTGCTTTTGAAGTGAGCGGTTTTTTGATCAACAGGCGGATAAGTCCCTATAGGACAGTACTTTCTGGCGTAGGCCCTGAAATAGCGATCTTCATCACACTTTGCATTCCAGATAAACCGGGCACAGCCCATCCATTGCGACAGAATCAGCTTTTGCTGAGCTGTTGGATTGGCTTTTAGTCGGATACCTTGAAGCATTCCTTCACCTTATCAAAACGACAACCACATGATACTCTAGCTAAAATTTACCGTCAACCATGAGGTTTATATGTACGAATGGAGAACAGGAAGATCATGTGTATTTAAAAATAATGTACATCTAGTATTTGTGACTAAATATAGACGTAATGTTTTTACCAGGGAGATGCTGGATCGGCTTACTGATATATATGGGGAGACATGCGAACAAATGGATTGTGAGCTTCTGGAATGTAATGGAGAACATGATCACGTTCATATGATGGTGAGTGTTCACCCCAAGCTCTCAGTATCTAACTTGGTTAGTCAATTAAAAGGTAAGTCGTCCTATTTTCTGAGAAAAGAGTTTTGGCCTCAAATAAAACCCATGCTATGGGGTAAACACTTTTGGAGTCCGAGCTATTGCTGTGTTTCTGTTGGCGGTGCCAGCCTGGAGACGGTAAAGGCATATATAGAAAATCAAAGAACCCCTCCCTCTGAAAAAGCAATAAAAACATCTATACCCAAGTGAATTCAAGATGCAGGATTCAGTATCTGAAAATTGTCATTAATCCTGCTCACTAACGAAGCACCTATTTCTGGTAGCGTAACATACAGAAAATGACGTATATTTTTCCGGAAATCCTTCGGTTTTGCAAAGTATTGATTATTTCGAGCGTACTCATTCATTACCTTCCATAACCGCTCAATTGGGTTCAGGTTTGGGCTGTAGGGCGGAAGGTAATGCAGTTTTATACCCAGCTTTTCAGCCTCATCAACGACTTCCTTCGAATAGTGATAACCTGCTCCATCCAGCACCATGTGAATGACACTCTTTGATGTATAAGCGGACTTAACTTTTCTGAAGAATTCAATGATAGCCAGCCCGTTAACCGTCTCGAATTGATCAAAAATAGCAGCAGACAAGTTGTTCAATTCTATCGCACCGACGATGTTCATTCGGTTGCGACTGCCCGTCGTATTGATGACTTTATCAACACCTTTGCGTATCCAACCCGAGGTGATTTTGGTGGCTTGCGTTGGGTGAACTGCATCCATGAAAAGCACAACCTCACTCTCAGGCAGTGAGGCTTTCAACTCTTCGTAGTGCTCAATAAACTCTGCCTGCTTATTGGCATCCACCTTGTGCGGTACACCTTTTGGTTTTTTGTAGGTGAAGCCTTTTTGGTGCAACCACTTGTTGAGGCCTGACACGGTGTATTTGACAGCCCAGCGTTCAAAAATATACGACACAATTTCGTAGACATGGGCGTAAGTATGCTCTGAAATATGCACAATTAGCTGCTCACTTTGCTCGTCATTAAGATGACTCTCACTGCCACCGTTTTCAGGTTTCAGTTTGTCCTTTTTCAGGTAGTCATCAATGTGCCGGGCAATGGAAAATTCACTTTTTCTCAATGCTTGAGCAATGGCGGTTATTGATCAGCCTTCAGATCTCAGTAATACGGCTTTAATACGGTCACACTCCCGAGCATCCCGCGACGTTTTGTGTTGGGACTCCAAGGTTGATTTTTGCTGAGGTGTGAGCATAAATTTTGGCATCCGTTGAGATTGCTAAAAAAATGCAGAAAAATCAAGCATCTTCAACGGTCACGAGTATAAACGACTATCACAGCAAGGCTAACGCCTTGTCCGGGCTTGACTCGTCCCTAAAGGAACGAGATTACGCCCGGTTTTTGTTCAAAACCTGAAGACCAGCACTCAATGGAATCACCCTGGCTATTCATCGGGTATTAGTGAGTTTATCAGGCGTTCTATGATAGTATGTGTACTTTCTGATAGTAGCGAGTAGAGATAGAGAGCACTTCAGCACCAACTCCCTGGTAAGAGGTGCATCTGATCAACAAAGCCTATGAGCGTAGTAAATCTGAGAAAGACTGTACAGGACTACCTTCATGGTGGTGCTGTGGTACAGCAGCTGGATACCGCAAAAGAGGACGCTAAAAAAGCACGGGTGTGTGAACTGCTTGATAAGCGGCAGGCGGTAATGATTGTCCATTATTACACGAGTCCTGTTATTCAGGCTCTGGCAGAAGAGACCGGCGGGTTTATTGGTGACTCTCTGGAAATGGCCCGTTTTGGCAGCCGTCACCCGGCGTCTACATTAATCATTGCTGGCGTGCGTTTTATGGGGGAAACTGCGGGTATTCTAAACCCGGAAAAAACCATTTTGATGCCCACACTTGAAGCTGAGTGCTCACTGGATCTGGGTTGTCCTGTGAATGCGTTCTCCGCATTTTGTGATCAGCACCCTGAACGGGAAGTCGTTGTCTATGCAAACACCTCTGCCGCGGTAAAGGCACGTGCTGACTGGGTGGTCACTTCCAGTTGTGCAGTGGATATTGTTGATCATCTTGATACACAGGGAAAAAAAATTATCTGGGGACCGGATAAATACCTTGGTCGCTATGTTGCCAAACAAACCGGTGCGGATATGTTACTGTGGAACGGCAGCTGTATTGTCCATGAAGAGTTTAAAGCCAAAGATATTATCAGCCTGAAAAAGGTTTACCCGGATGCTGCCGTCCTGGTTCACCCGGAATCGCCCGAATCCGTTGTGGAAGTGGCTGATGTCGTTGGCTCAACCAGTCGTTTGCTGAAAGCATCGAACGAACTGCCCAATCAGCAGTTTATCGTGGCCACCGATCGTGGCATTTTCTACAAAATGCAGCAGGCATCCCCTGAAAAAACCTTTATTGAAGCCCCTACCCGAGGTGACAGCGGTACTTGCCAAAGCTGTGCACACTGCCCCTGGATGGCAATGAATTCTCTTGATGCATTACTGACGTGTCTGGAAACGCCCTCAGACAAACATCAGATTACTGTACCAGAGGAGACGCGAATAAAAGCGCTGATTCCCCTGGAACGCATGCTGAACTTTAACCTGTAATTTAGCAGGTGATGTTGCCCATCTGCGTCTCTGCCAGGGCGCAGCAGGTTACTCTTTTTGTTTATTTGCTCATCTTTTTCCGATAGTCATACATATCTTGCAGTTTTTTTTCCAGCTTGGCTTTCAGCGCAAAGTTATTATTCACCATTTTCAGCGCATATTGAATATGCTTGATGGCATCATCGAGATTGCCGGTCAGAAAGAAATACTCTGCCCGCGCCTGATGCAGCCCAAGAATATCACCTGCCTGCCCCTGGGCTTCTGCCAGTTCATACCAGATATCCGGATCGTACTGACGCGTATGACTCAACGCTAACCAGATATCCCTGCTGGCTTTATAATTTTTTTGCCGAGTCAGAAGAAAGGCTTTTGTCGTCATTAACGGGTAGTAATCAACATAAGTATCCAGCGCCTTATTGATGCTTTTTATCGCGGTTGTGGTATTACCGGCAGCCGCATCAAGATTAGCTTTGGCAATCAGGAAATACAGATTATCCGGATTGCCTTTCAGCAAAGGTTCAAGGGCCGTTTCTGCCTGTTTTATCTGATGGGTTTCTGTGGCCAGCAGGACAATACCATAGCGGGTAACGTCAGGTGCATCAGTGTACCCGGTATCTAATTCCCTGGTGAATTGCTTTAACAGTGCATTGGGGTTATCAGTGCTCAGTACCACCGCACGCATCCGCATCAGCTGGTAACTTTCTGAATCTATTTTTCCTTTGACATGCATTTGGTCCGCACGGGTACGAGAATCCGCAATCCGGTTTTCTGTTACCGGGTGTGTCGATAAAAACTCGGGGGGACGACTGCTAAAACGATAGGCTTTGCCCATCTGTTCAAAAAAATCCGGCATTGCGTGGGGGTCAAAGCCTGCACGCACAAGTGTGACCATTCCCAGATTATCAGCTTCCCGCTCTAACTGTCGGCTAAAACCCAGACGTGAACTGACGACCCCTGCCAGGGTACTGGTAATACCCGCAGCGCCCGCATCGGCACCCACTGCGGCAATCAGTATCATGGAACCGAGAATAGCGGCTGCGGTAGGTAAACTGGCGTTTTTAGTGCTTTCAACCTTCCGTGCGTAATGTCGTTGACTAAGGTGCGCCAACTCGTGGGCCAAAACAGCAGCAAACCGGGCTTCAGAATCCGCATTTAAAAAAAGGCCGGTATTGACACCAATAATACCGCCAGGGGCGGCAAAGGCATTAATGTGGGTATCTTTAATAACCAGCGTGACCAGGCGATGATCTTTGAGGTCACTGGCTGCTGAGAGCCGGGAGACCAGCCGTTCAAGGTAATCCTTGAGTTCTGCATCACTTTCGGTCGGGGTGCGACTGCGTATCACCTTAAGGTATCTACGTCCAAGCTCATATTCCTGCTGGGGTGAAATAATGCCAGAGGTCGCATCACCCAGGCTGGGCAGATTGGCAGAAACCACTTCCGTTCCCTGAACTGGCATTGCTGCCAAAGCACCGCTTAACAATAGAACCGGCAAAAAATCCGAATATTTCATAAATGATCCATGCCTGTATGATTCACTCCGGGCACTGTCCCTGTGAATCTTCCTGTTGAGTTTAGCAAGAGTAGCCTGACAGTTCTGTTTTCTGCCATCCTCACAACGGTCGGTTAAGTTCCACAGGCTCTGAGTTATTGTGAATAATCATATCAGGTTTGCTGTCTCAATGCAGGTAACCCTGCCTGTTCTCAGGGGCGATCTCATTGAGTGCTGAGCATCAGATTTTGTCATTTTTTGTCATTTTTTGTCATTAAGAGAGGAACCAGCCTGGTCATTTTGACGCTGCAGGCGTATGAGTATAAATCACAGGTTTAGCCCGCTACCAGAGAAAATCCGCTCTATCTTCATCCCCACAAAATCCACACAAAATCCACACAAAATCCACACAAAGGTGAGGATTGACTATCGTAATGGATATCCCTGTCTTCACAGAAGTCATGGCAGAAGCGCTTTTAAGGCTGTTTTACCATACTGAAAGCCTCTCATCAGTGAAAGTGAGTACCCAACGAGATGCTCCTGGTTTACTTTCTTCCACAGGGACTTTGACAATAAATGGTTCTCAGTGTTTCAGTGGACCTGTAAACTGTTTGCAATACACCCTCTACAAACTGTCAAAGGAGTTTACCACTTAATGATGCATGTGGATTTTGAGCTGGATCTGAAAGGCACCCAATGTCCGCTACCGTTGTTGAAAGCCAAACAGACCATGAACAAACTGAATTCAGGCCAAACGCTGCGCGTGTTAACCACAGACCCTGGATCAATGGGCGACTTTACCAGCTTTGCCCGCCTGGCAGGGCACCGGCTTCTGGTCAGTGAAGAGAGTCTGGGCATATTCACTTACGTTCTGGAACATAAATAACAGGTGAGTGCATGCTAAATATCTTAAAAGACTGGCTGCACCGGTATTTATCCGATTATGAGGCACTGGTGTTGCTGGTGCTTCTGATTGTGGGCTTTGTGATTGTGCTCACCATGGGATATATGCTGGCGCCAGTGTTTGCGGCTCTGGTGCTGGCATTTTTAATGCAGGGCATTATTAACTGTCTCAAGCGCATGGGCTTGCCGCATATAGTGGCGGTCAATCTGGTCTTTGCGGTATTTATTGCTCTTGTGCTGTTATTTTTACTGCTGCTTGTCCCTTTATTATGGGAACAGGTCACCCACCTGTTAAATGAAATACCTCACATGGTCAGGGTAGGCCAAAAATTGCTTAAGAACCTGCCTGAGTTATACCCGGGGTTTGTCTCTGAGCAGCAGGCCGTAGTGATTGCCGACACCATCAGTCATCGTCTGGCAGGCATGGGGCAGTGGGTATTATCCTTTTCACTGTCAAAACTTCCGGGGGCGCTGGGGCTGCTGATTTATCTGATTCTGGTGCCCATTCTGATTTTCTTCTTCCTGAAAGATAAAACGCAGTTACTGACCTGGGTCGCCAGTTTACTCCCTGTCCGTCGGCGTCTCATTAATCAGGTAGCTGATGAAATGAACGAGCAGATAGCTAACTACATTCGAGGCAAAGCCATTGAAATTGTCATAGTGGGCGTGGTCAGTTTTATTGCTTTTGTGATTCTGGGATTAAACTATGCTGCTCTTTTAGCATTACTGGTTGGTTTTTCCGTCGTCATTCCCTATATCGGTGCAGCCGTGGTAACACTGCCAGTGACCATCATTGCTTTTTTCCAGTGGGGATTCACCAATGATTTTATGGCGCTGATGGTGGTTTATGGCATCATTCAGGCCCTTGATGGCAACGTGCTGGTGCCTTTATTATTTTCAGAGACCGTTAACCTGCATCCGGTGGCGATCATTATCGCTGTACTGGTCTTTGGTGGCCTTTGGGGCCTTTGGGGCGTGTTCTTTGCCATCCCCCTGGCAACACTGTTCAAAGCAGTCATGAATGTCTGGCCCAGTACCAGTGCCAGTGATGTGGGTGTGAAAACAGATCTTGAGAACTAGTACCAATAAAAAAGGGATAACTCAAGTTACCCAGTGCTACTACATCGTACTACATCATATAGTGTCTATCCCATTGGGCAAGTGACTAACTGTTGTAGTGGATAGTAGCGAAGTGCGTAACTTCAGGGGTTAAAGTGCCATACAGGGAGTAAGCATCTACTCGCTTCTTTCTCTGCAATCTTTCATTTCCCCCCTTCACTGGCTCTTCACTGTGCCACACCGGCAGCAGTAACTAGCCAACCGTCTGCGCTGCCTGCAGCACATCCTCCACATGCCCTTTAATACGCACCTTACGCCATTCATGCTGAATGACACCATTACGGTCAATGAGGAAAGTACTTCGTTCAATGCCCAGATATTCCTTACCGTACATTTTCTTGAGCTTAATGACATCAAAAAGGTTACACAGCGTCTCATCAGCATCACAGATCAAATCAAAGGGTAGCTGATGATTTTCACGGAAGTTTTCATGTGACCTCAGGCTGTCTCGGGAAATACCAAAAATCAGCGTGCCGGATGCACTAAAGGCGTCATAATGATCGCGAAAGGCCTGCACCTCGCTGGTGCAGCCGGGGGTATTATCTTTCGGATAAAAGAACAACACTACCTTGCGACCTTCAAAATCAGCTTTTGTCAGGGTTTTATTGCCGGTTGCCAAGGTGGTAAACTCAGTAATCTTCTGGCCAAGGGATAAATTCATTGCTCGTCCTTACTTGCTTTATGACTGAAGCATATCGGCTGGTACGCCGTTTCAGCACTATTGTTTCAGCCCTATTGTTGATGCGGCAACCTATTATAGACAAGGGTTTACTGCTTTACCCTGCTATTTGCCTGCTGGCTATTATAAGGGTGAATCAAGCGCTTCCATTGACAATTGCTATAGTAAAGACGTCCATTGCAGGGGTTACATCTTGAGAAGCTGTTTGAGCAACAGTAGTATTAAAAGCATCCTTGAACGCTGTTGACATAAAAACACAGTCTCAGTGACAGGAAAATCGGTTTGCAGCAAGGCAGGCAGGCGTGCCATCATCTACGTTAAACCCTGCTTAACGCAGCCTGAAAGCCGATTTTTCTGCCACTGCCGGACAAAACCCGAAGCGGCTACGGGCACGTCGTTTCGGCCATTTGAAATACATTGGTATTCCTGTGTAACCGCGCCTTGCCAGAGCAGCTCCGGGTTTTACCGAGGTTGTGTTCTTATGTCAACAGAGCCTGATAACTTACTGGAGTGTATTGATGATAACCGGTAGCCTTGTTGCACTTGCTACTCCAATGCTTGAAGATGGGGAGCTGGATTGGGGATGTCTGAAAAATTTAATAGAATATCATATAGAACAAGGTACGGATGGTCTGGTCGTGGCAGGTACAACGGGGGAGTCTGCCACACTCACCGCACAGGAACACTGTGAAATCATCCGCCGCAGTGTAGAGCAGGTTGCCGGCAGAATCCCTGTGATTGCCGGCACAGGGGCTAACGCTACACAAGAGGCCGTGACGCTGACGGCAGAAGCCAAAGCATTGGGTGTTGACGCCTGTCTGCTGGTAACGCCCTGTTACATCAAACCCACGCAGGAAGGACTCTACCGCCATTTTAAAACCATTGCTGATGCCGTGAATATTCCTCAGATTCTCTACAATGTCCCAAGCCGTTCAGCCGTGGATTTATTGCCGGAAACTGTGGCACGGCTGGCTCAGGTTGGTAATATTGCTGGTATTAAGGAAGCAACGGGTATTCTGGCACGAGGCAGACAAATTCGTGATTTATGCGGTAAGGACTTTGCTATCTATTCGGGTGATGACGCCACAGGCATGGAATTGATGCTACAAGGTGCCAACGGGTTAATTTCGGTGACCAGTAATGTCGCTCCCAAGCTTGTGCACCGCATGTGCAAAGCGGCCATTAGTGGTGACCACCAGACAGCGAAAACCATTAATAAACAGCTGAACAGCTTGCACCAGAAACTGTTTATCGAAACAAACCCCATCCCGGTGAAGTGGGTACTGCACCAGATGGGCTTGATAGGTGAAGGCATACGTCTGCCTTTAACCCCTTTATCCCAAGACTGCCAGGGCGATGTTGAGCAGGCATTGGCTCAGGCCAGGCTGATTAGCAAAAATTCTGCACCGATAGCTAAGCCTGTAATGGTCTGATAGTTGGAATAACGAATGAAACCTGTGTTAAAAACTCTACCAGCCATCGTATGCGCCATTGCTTTGGTCGGCTGCGCTAACCCGTTTGGCAAAGAAGGCTATTTGCGAGACAAGTCCGGTGATTACACAAAACAGGAAACCACCGTTCCGATAAAAGTGCCAGACGGTTTTAATGCCCGTCTCCTCGGCAGCACGCTGCAGATACCATCGGTGCCTGAAAAAGAAGTCATTGAATCTGAAAACCTGTCTGCCGACTTTGCCGTACCGAGACCTGCGCAGCGCCTTAAACGACAAGGCAGTGGAGAGGTGTACCGTATAAGACATGGAAACGATACCCTTTGGATCGAGGCCAATAAATCACCGGCAGCACTGATTCCCCTGGTGGAAAATTTCTTTTCTGATAATGCTGGTAATAAAGTGGCTTTATCCAGAAAAGCAGCAAAAGACGGTGTTCTGGAAACCGACTGGTACCTCTTCGGTGAAGACAACAAGCACGGCATAATTTTTCGCACTGTGGGTAAACTGGTCGGTGCCGAAGATCTTGACCCTATGGAAGACCGATTTCAGATTACCGTCAGTTCCGGCAAAAAAGCCAATACCTCCATCATTAACATCAAGCACCAGGGACGCCCCCCTGTTAAAGCCGGCGAAACACCACCCGCTGATCCAGTCAGCTGGAATAATCTCGGTGAGCGTAGTTTGCGCATGGACCAGGCATTAGCCTCTGATCTTTTGATTTTCCTGGCACAATACCAAGACAATCGTACTGTCTCTTATCAGGCGCAGAAACAACATGCCACACTGAACACAGAACTGACGCAGGACGGCAATGGCAGCCCACTATTAAGGCTGACAGGCCTGTCTTATGCACAAAGCTGGAGCACTATTGAAGAAGCACTGGCAAAGGCAAAGATTGCCGTTGTTGATAAAAACCGTTCTGCTGGCATTTACTATCTCTCGACAAATCCCGAGACCATTGCCAAAAAACCACCGGAAAAGCCTGGCTTTTTCTCCAGGTTATTTGGTAGTGATAAGCGACCAGAGCAAACCAATACTGAAACCCTCCGGCTAATGGTCAGCGAACTGCCTGAAGCCATTCAGGTCTCTGTAGAAAAAGACTCTTCCACATTTGCAGATCGTGATGAAAGCCTGCGCTTGCTGGAGATGCTGAAGAAATACTTAATACCGTGACCTTGTAATACCAATGGCCTGTTCTAACTGCGCTGTTATGCTGACAATCTGAACGCCAGCCATGCGTTGAAACTTCTCGCAGTAGCGTAGTTAGAAGGTTCGACGGGTATAAAAGCAGGGTAAGGTTCTTTATGGAAAGCGCGTAAAACCCCGTACTTCTGGTGCGGGGATGTAAGCGCGTCGGCGACAGCCGACTAATGTGGTGTTCTCTGTTGTTGCACATACTGTTTAATGACATTGATTGGTGCTCCACCGCAGCTTGCGGCAAAGTAGCCTGGACTCCATAGTGCTGATTTGTAGTACCTGTTTGCTACTTCTGGATGAACCTGAATTCATCAGTTGAGCCGAACACCACCGCTTCGTAATGGACGGCATTTGACATATAATGCTCAAGAGCTTTTTCGCTTTAGCTGGAGTTTAGAAGAGCAAACGGTGTAATAACCTGACCTCTCTTTAAGAATTTCGATACTGACCTGGTTAAAATACGACACCAAATTTCATCTGAAGTTAACTGCGCCGCAATCTTTTTTATTGAATCGAAAAAAAGCAGAGTTCTCCCTGCATTTCCCTGATTTTATTCATCAGTATGTGCTGGCTTGTCAACGTTATTTTTTTTTCTGACTACTTTCTGTTAACTTGCCAATGGCACTCATTAATAGTGGTCTACTGGTGATAGATTCTTTGTATGAATCTGGATGGCTCAATCTAACGAATAAAATCCACCCGTTATAAGCCAGTGCAACCATTCTTGATATGAGTCGGCAAGGTTTACTATCTTGCCTCGTATAGCCACCCCAACCCCACTGATTTTTTTATTCCATCAAAATTATTTTCACAGTCAGCCCCATCTCTGTAATGATCAATGATTGTAATCACACCATCATCAGGACCAGGGCCTGCGTACGAAGATCATCATTCGCATTTAACCCCGATAATAAATGACTTCAGCCGTTGAAAAAGATACCTGTTGCTCCATCCTGCCTTTTTACGCTTTGTCTCGATGCTCTTCTTACTCGTGGCGTCAGCCTTAAGGATATTCAGAGCAATACGGCGTAATGTAGACAGATTTTCAGCAGCACATTCATCTTTGGTTTGGCATACATCTTCATCAAAGGCAACATCCAGCATCCAATGCAGGTTGTTTTCCACTTCCCAGTGCTGGCGTGTTGCACTGAGCATTTCCACGGCTGTCATGGTTTTGCTGGAAATGTAGAACCTCAGAGCTATCGTAGCCTTGCCATTAATTGTCCGGTCAGACTGCACAACACAACACCTTTAATACGACGTTCCCCGTAAGTTTGGCGGCTTCTCTCATGAATATTTCTTATATCTGCCTTCAATGCCTGATCTTCCTGAGAGCGCCTGGAAGCAGGGCGAGAGAGCCATTCATAATAGCCACTGCGAGATACCGACATAACCCGGCACATGGCTGAAATGTTGAACAGCTCCTGGTGATCACTGATAAATTGAAACTTCATTAACACTCCCTGGCAAAGAAGGCGGCTGCCTTTTTTAATATAGCTCGCTCTTCTTTCAACCTGGCGTTCTCTTTGGGCAAACGCTTGAGTTCGTCGTATAAATGTTCATCGTTCACCTGAGGATTGCTGGAAGCCTCAGGGCGGTGATACCTGGCAATCCAGGTATGCAGGGTGCCAGTATTCACCTCAAGCTCTCTGGCTGTTTCTGTCACCAGTTTATCAGACTCTACAGCCAATTTTACTGTAGATTCCCTGAACTCAGTTGTCTATGATTTCGTTTTCTTTGCTGACATTTGGACACACCTTACTGGGTTGCAATATTACCCGTGTTTGTGTGTCCGGAGAACTATAACCACTTCAATGGAGAGTGGTGTTATTCGAGAAGACGCATCAGGTTCTGGTTGGGGTGTTACCTGAACAAAGCCAGAGTTGTTCGGGGGTCGCTTTTACGCTGGGGGTTGTGTCGAGTTTACGCTTCCGGTATCCGAATTTGGATACCCTTATACCGTTGCTGCTGGCACCACGCACTCTGAGTCAAACCTGAATCCCGCCATGACTGAACACGCTCCAGCCATTCACTGTCTGCGGGTAATTTCTTTGCCATATTGGCCTCCTTATATCGGGAGGCTAATCATTTCAAACGGTTTTTTGATTCTGAAGGGCGTGGGTTTATTTGGCGTTTACGTTCTTTGTTATCTTCTACATGATCGTGTAACTCTCCGATTTCCTTAGAAGGAAACCGAATAGAGTTTGCAAGCACGACGGGTTTTAACCAGAATTTTGCATGAGCATTATCTCGTTGTATGTGTATATGAGCAGGCTAACCAGTCTCATTAGAGTAGAAGAAAAATCTGTACGGCCCAATTCGGAGAATAGTTGGCACTTTATCACCGTTATTGCTTACTTATGATTTGACTGAGATCATTACAGTCAGTTTCCCATTTTAGCTTATGAATGCCTAACGCCAAAATCAGGGACTGCGCCGCAGGCGCAGTCCCCTTGGATTTTTTTGTCAGGTGCGGTGACACAAATGTTATCTTCTCTGTGAATCTAGATTCAAAGTTGTTGTCTATTTAACGGTAAATTAAAAATCAAAGGAGTAGTTATGCAAGGAGTTCAACCAAAGCTTCCAGGACAAGAAGGTGTACCGAGGGCAAAATCGAAAAATGTTCAGGGAACTTCTGGAGAAGCTACTAGTGCCTTTTCAAGACACGTTACACTTCATAAAAAAATAGGTAGTGGTTTATATTCCAATGTTCATGTTGGATCATTGACGATAAGAAAAAAAGGGATACCAGAAAGATTTGCTGTAAAAATAAGCGACAAATGGGGTAGTAAAGAAAATTTCGATGCTGAGGTTAAAGCTTTATCTCTGTTGAAGAAGTGTCCATTTGTTGTTGATATGTTTGTCTCATACATTGACAAATACCCCCATATTTTATTGGAATTAGGTGATATTGATTTAAACGCATTGACAAATTTGATGATCAAAAAATCTATCAGATTTACGGATGGTAACTTAAATTTCATAATTGACAACCTGGCCAGGGCTGCAGAATTTATGTTAAAAACTGGGATTTATAATTATGATCTTTATGAAAAAAATGTAATGTATTTTTTTAACCAAAACTCCTTGAAATTTATAGACTTTAATACAGCCGAATTTGATGTACCTGCTCAAAAAAATACGATCATGAGAAATATTGGACTAATTGTTACTTTCTGTAAATTAAGAGAGGCACATAAATGTAAAAAAGAAAACATGTACTGTTGTGATACCTGTAAGGTTGCTGCACGTAATGTGGACAAGGTTATAGATGAAGTAACCTGGGAAAGCGATACCTTTTATTTTTTACTTAAAAGGCTAACTAAATCAGATTCTACAGAGTCATTAAAACCTTCAGAAGTGTATAGCTCACTTAAGGAGAAAGAAGCTCTCCCACAACTGACTAGCACCTAACGCAAAATTCAACGGCATCGGGTCTAGCGCTGACCGCTGAGATTTTTTGTTAGGTGCATTGACAATGTTTTGTTTGAGCTGGTCTCACTGAAATGCGTAACTCCAGTTTATAAGATGGTACAGTTACTCCATCCGGACCCTACATCATTAAAAAGGGATGCCACTTTACGTGCTTTCTCCATACCGCCATCGTATTCCGGGTTAACAGCAAGATAAAGAGAGGGTTTAAAGGTCCAAAAATGGAGATCCGGGCGTGGCATGTCAGAGGGCCATACGAGACCCACTATACTTTCAGCGGGGATATTGTGCATAAAGTTGACTTCATATACCCTCTTTAAAATGGGATACCAGGCAACAAGTAACTCTTCCGGGCGAGGGGTGGGAATGCAAAACCCTGCCATATGGCATGCATCAATAAGGTAGACATAACCTCGAGCGGGAAAGCCATATCCATCTTCATTAGTATTACCATAGCAGCTGGCAACATGAGAACAAACGGTTGTTGAAACGCCCAGGTCGTGGGTAGTGCCGGTTGTCGTGCCTGATATTAGCGGAATTTGCGCCTCACTGATGAAAGGTTCCTGTACTTCGAACCCGAGACGGAAAATGTGGTTAAAATCTCTGCTGTCTCCCCGAAAAACATAGCCTGTAAAAAATCCATAGGAACAGGTTTCTACTGGCGGGATAATGCGACTTCCCGGAATCATTGTTGTATCATTAACTGCCGGTGAGTCCAACGTCAGTCTGTTATCTATGCTATAGACAAATCTTGAATCTATGACGACTTCATTGCTATGGGCATGGTTAGGCATTGTACCTTTAACCTCTTGGCTGAAAGTTTTTAATAACCACCGGTTAAGCGACAGGATAACTGATATTACACACCTGTACCTATATAGCCATTCAACGTGAAAATGCTCGTTTTATTTAGCACCTACCCTTTGAAAATCAAGGGCAGCGGATCAAAATTCGCAGGCAAAAAAGAACAGCAACGGTGGCTTTGGTATGCCATAGATCACGCAAAGATACCTGTTGGCTTGGACTTTTGAGCAAATAAAAGCATAAGACAGATAAACGCAACACGCAGAAAATCAAGTAAAAACAACTGAATTTCAGAACTTGGATCAAGCAACTTGTCGGTAAAAATATCCGCTTTTCAATGCTCAAAAAGATACATAATACCGTTAATAGTCATCAGTCTAATAATCAACAACGTTGAATTCAAGGTTAATATTTATGGCTTAAGGGAACAGCAGTGAAAACTATACCAGCACCAGCATCATCCCCACGAAAGCAGGAATAAAGGACTATGGGTATTTTCTGACATGCAGCTACCCTGACAACAATTATGACTCATATGACTCACTATCAAAAAAGTATCCTGTCAGCACACAACACACTCAGCCAAATACGGAAGTTATTCTCGGGAAATCCCTTAGCAATATCGGGTTTCAAAAGAGTTTTGGTTTAAGCTTCCTTTACAAAGCCAATGCCCTTATCCTGTAACAGCCAAATACAAATAGCCACAATCCAGACACCGACAATAATGATGTTTTCACAGCACATAAAAACCGGGTGGCAGACCCTGCAGGTCTACCGCCACCCAAAAGCCATTGCTCTTCTCTTTCTTGGTTTTTCTGCCGGTATGCCATTGATGCTGTTGTTCTCCAGCCTTTCTTTCTGGCTGCGAGAGGCGGATGTCAGCCGGGCTACTATTGGTTTTTTCAGCTGGATTGGCCTTGCCTACAGTATCAAGTGGATTTGGTCACCTCTGGTGGATAAACTGCCTCTTCCCATTTTGCGCCCACTGCTTGGACGTCGTCGCTCATGGCTGCTTCTTAGCCAGGCCGGTATTGTTACAGGGCTTGTGAGCATGGCATTTACCGACCCTGCACAATCCCTGGAACGTATGGCGCTATTTGCAGTCCTGGTGGCCTTCTGTTCAGCCACACAGGATATTGTCATTGACGCATACCGCATCGACACCGCTGAAGATAAATTACAGGCAGCACTAGCCGCAACCTACATGACAGGCTATCGTATTGCGATGATCGTTGCCGGTGCTGGCACTTTGGCCGTTGCCGGCTTTGCTGCCGGCAATGAAACAGGCTATGACCCACAGGCATGGAGGGTATCCTATCTCACCATGGCGGCATTAATGGGAGTAGGTATTCTGACAACCCTGATCATCTCCGAACCGAAAAAATCTGCTGGTTCTCCGATGCTGGAACAACGTGCCATTGACTGGATGACCAGCAATGCACACTGGCCTTCGCCGGTTGTTAAATTAGCCGGCTGGTTTTATAGCTCAGTGATTTGCCCTTTTGCCGATTTTATTTTGCGTTATCGGTGGCAAGCTGTGCTATTACTCGCCCTGGTTGGCACCTACCGTATATCTGATATTGTACTGGGTATCATGGCTAATCCCTTTTACGTAGACCTTGGATTTACTAAACAGGAAGTCGCAGCTATCTCTAAAGTCTACGGTGTTATTATGACACTGGTCGGTGCCGGTCTTGGTGGTTTGCTGGCGGCACGCTTTGGTGTTATGCGGATGCTGTTTGTTGGCGCACTGTTATCAGCAGTGACCAACCTGCTGTTCGCTGCCATGACCTATGCAGGCCATGACATTCTCTGGCTAACCGTGGTGATTTCCATTGATAACCTGTCGGGGGGGATTGCAACCTCTGCCTTTATTGCCTGGCTGTCCAGTTTGACAAATGTTAACTACTCAGCCACGCAATATGCGCTGTTCAGCTCCATGATGCTGCTTTTCCCGAAGTTCCTGGCCGGGTTCTCGGGCGTGGCAGTAGATAGTATTGGCTACACCCGGTTTTTTATTATGACGGCTTTACTGGGTCTTCCTGTGTTACTGTTTGTTTGGCTGGCATCACGACATATGACCAGTAAAACAGACTAAGAACAATGGACTCCACTAACTACAGCATTGCGCTGGTAATCTGAACGCAAGCGCTACTTCAAAACACTTGGCAATAGAAGCTGTCTGGGTACACTACCTTCTTTTTTATCACTATTGCTTCCCAATCAGAATGATTGATAGAGCAGGGATAGCCGGACGTTATGAAGTGGTTATAGTTCTCCGGACACACAAACACGGGTAATATTGCAACCCATTAAGGTGTGTCCAAATGTCAGCAAAGAAAACGAAATCATAGACAACTGAGTTCAGGCAATCTGCAGTAAAATTGGCTGTAGAGTCTGATAAACCGGTGACAGAAACAGCCAGAGAGCTTGAGGTGAATACTGGCACCCTGCATACCTGGATTGCCAGGTATCACCGCCCTGAGGCTTCCAGCAATCCTCAGGTTAACGATGAACATCTATACCCAAGTGAATTCAAGATGCAGGATTCAGTATCTGAAAATTGTCATTAATCCTGCTCACTAACGAAGCACCTATTTCTGGTAGCGTAACATACAGAAAATGACGTATATTTTTCCGGAAATCCTTCGGTTTTGCAAAGTATTGATTATTTCGAACGTACTCATTCATTACCTTCCATAACCGCTCAATTGGGTTCAGGTTTGGGCTGTAGGGCGGAAGGTAATGCAGTTTTATACCCAGCTTTTCAGCCTCATCAACGACTTCCTTCGAATAGTGATAACCTGCTCCATCCAGCACCATGTGAATGACACTCTTTGATGTATAAGCGGACTTAACTTTTCTGAAGAATTCAATGATAGCCAGCCCGTT
This sequence comes from Endozoicomonadaceae bacterium, assembly GCA_965232215.1. GTDB lineage: Bacteria > Pseudomonadota > Gammaproteobacteria > Pseudomonadales > Endozoicomonadaceae > Endonucleibacter. The sequence continues at coordinate 762,146 of CBDDPF010000013.1, read as the reverse complement.
AACCGTCTCGAATTGATCAAAAATAGCAGCAGACAAGTTGTTCAATTCTATCGCACCGACGATGTTCATTCGGTTGCGACTGCCCGTCGTATTGATGACTTTATCAACACCTTTGCGTATCCAACCCGAGGTGATTTTGGTGGCTTGCGTTGGGTGAACTGCATCCATGAAAAGCACAACCTCACTCTCAGGCAGTGAGGCTTTCAACTCTTCGTAGTGCTCAATAAACTCTGCCTGCTTATTGGCATCCACCTTGTGCGGTACACCTTTTGGTTTTTTGTAGGTGAAGCCTTTTTGGTGCAACCACTTGTTGAGGCCTGACACGGTGTATTTGACAGCCCAGCGTTCAAAAATATACGACACAATTTCGTAGACATGGGCGTAAGTATGCTCTGAAATATGCACAATTAGCTGCTCACTTTGCTCGTCATTAAGATGACTCTCACTGCCACCGTTTTCAGGTTTCAGTTTGTCCTTTTTCAGGTAGTCATCAATGTGCCGGGCAATGGAAAATTCACTTTTTCTCAATGCTTGAGCAATGGCGGTTATTGACCAGCCTTCAGATCTCAGTAATACGGCTTTAATACGGTCACACTCCCGAGCATCCCGCGACGTTTTGTGTTGGGACTCCAAGGTTGATTTTTGCTGAGGTGTGAGCATAAATTTTGGCATCCGTTGAGATTGCTAAAAAAATGCAGAAAAATCAAGCATCTTCAACGGTCACGAGTATATACGACGAACTCAAGCGTTTGCGCAAAGAGAACGCCAGGTTGAAAGAAGAGTGAGCTATATTAAAAAAGGCAGCCGCCTTCTTTGCCAGGGAGTGTCACTGAAGTTTCAATTTATCAGTGATCACCAGGAGCTGTTCAACATTTCAGCCATGTGCCGGGTTATATCGGTATCTCGCAGTGGCTATTATGAATGGCGCTCTCGCCCTGCCTCCAGGCGTTCTCAGGAAGATCAGGCATTGAAGGCAGATATCAGAAACCTTCATGAGAGAAGCCGTCAAACTGACGGGGAACGTCGTATTAAAGATGATCTGGCAGATAGGAATAAAACAGTGAGTCGCAAACGCACAGGACGGCTGATGAAGGAAGAAGGCTTGACCTGCAAGACCCAACGAAAATTTAAGGCAACAACAGACGCCAGACATAACAAGCCTGTAGCTGAGAACCTGCTCAACCGTGACTTTCATCGAGATAGTCCGGATCAAGCTTACACAGGTGACATCACCTGCATTCCAACCAGAGAGGGCTGGCTCTATCTTTCGATCTTTATTGACCTGTGTTCAAGGGCTGTAGTGGGCGGGTCAATGGGAAGCAGGATGACAGCCACACTGGTAACAGATTCTTTGGAAATGGCCATGTGGAAACGCAGGCCAGAGCCAGGCATGCTGGTGCCGTGGCAGCCAGTATGTGTCAGATCCATACCAGAAGCTATTAAGGGATAACCATTTCATCTGTAGCATGTAGTCGAAAAGGTAATTGCCGGGATAATGCCGTGGCTGAAAGCTTCTTTCATACACTGAAGACCGAGCTAATTCACCACGAGGACTTTCAAACCAGGGAGGAGGCTCAGCAAGCTATATTTGAGTACATCGACGTGTTTTACAATCGTCAGAGAAAGCACTCGACCAATGGCTACCCGGCACCGTTCAAGTATGAACAGGAACTTGCCGAGGTAGCGTAAAGAGGTAGCGTAAAGAGGTAGCGTAAAAAAGTGTCCGGAAAACGCTTGCCATATCACCCCTGGTATTACTGGTCGGTGTGAGAGGATTTGAACCTCCGACCCCTGCCTCCCGAAGGCAGTGCACTACCAGGCTGTGCTACACACCGTGTATTTTTTCATCAACACATTAGAAAACAATAGAAATCTGTTGTAGGTATCGTATGCATTTAGCACTGATTGTCAATGATTTATGATGACGTATGACAGAAAAAAAAGATTATACAAGAGTAACTACTTGTCGAACTTGTCGAACTTGTCGAACTTGTCGAACTTGTCGAACTCCGACGTTTTTTCCAGATCCATTGATGCTGTTCGTTTTACAGCCAGAACACAACACTTTTTGATAACATGTCATACCATACATTATAAATAAATAACCGTTTTGACCCACTGTCATTTTTCTTGACCATCCCTCTTCTGAGGCGCAGACTAGCGCGAAATGTAACAGAATGTAAATATGGTCAGCTATGAAAAGTATCACTCTTGTTGCCACTGCAGTGGCAGCGTTGACGCTAGCACCGACATTAGCAATGGCCTGGAACTACCAGGGCCATGTCATTGTTGCGGAAATTGCCTACCAGAACCTGGATAAAACAGCGAAAGTGCAGGTAGATAAGCTTGCCGGTAAGGCCTATCAGTCCATGTCAAAGGATATTCAGCAGAAAATGAACAGCTTTGAAGGTGCAAGCCAGTTTGCTAAACTTGCCTTTGTGCCAGATCTGATCCGCGAAGTGCCGGCCAGGCAAGTATGGCAGCAAATGGGAGAGACGATTCCTGCAACACTGAATCAGTGGCATGAGAAAGAAACAGGTCCATGGCATTACATTAACCAGACATACCCGGCCAGCAGTCACTGTAAGTTTGTTCATATCCCGAATATCAAGGTGGTAGCACGTTATCTTTTCGACGATTTCAAACATAATCCGAAAGCAGCCAGCCTGATGTTCATGAGCCATGTGGCGGGTGACTCACACCAACCAATGCACTCTGTCGCACAAAGCCTGAGCAAAAAGAAGTGTATGTCGGATTTAGGCGGCAACAAGTATACCCTGAATGTCCCGCAAAAAGATCTACACCATCTATGGGATAGTGGTATGGGTATGCTGGATAAAGCCTATAACATCCATGATTTTGCCATCTCACTGCAAAAGGACTTTCCGAAAGCCACTATGGCATTGGGCAAGGTAGCTGATGTTGATTTGTGGATTAAGGAAAGTTATTCGTTAGCCGATTTTGCTTACAGTGTTAAGAAAGACACCAAGCCGTCCGAGGCTTACTATAAAAAAGGGACGGAGCTGGTTAAACAGCGTCTGACCCAGGCGGGTTACCGCCTGGCAGATGAGCTGAATACTGCTTGCACGCAAAATAAAAAGTAATGCCAGGGTATTTCAAGTGGCCGCAATGACGTCCATAGCCGCCCCGGGTTTTGTGCCCGGGCGTGGAAAAAAAGCAACTTTCAAGCTGCGTTAGTCAGAGTTTGACGGAGACGGCTTCGCCTACACCTGCTTGCCCTGGGGCAAACCGCTTTTCTTGTGGCGGGGGCTGTGTTTTTATATCAACAGAGCCTGGAACAAACATAAAATGAGCTAGACTGCTTTCAGGCACCATCTTACATCAACATAAACAGAAGCCTTCAATACAGTGAATAGCAACAGACTCCATAACATCGTGATTGTTGGTGGCGGGGCTGGCGGTCTTGAGCTAGCCACCCGCCTCGGCAAATTACTTGGCAAAAAGAAAAAAGCCACCATAACACTGGTCGATGCCAATCGCACCCACTTCTGGAAACCCCTTTTACACGAAGTGGCTGCTGGGTCCATCAACGCGTTTGAAGACGAGCTTTCCTACCTGGCACAGGCAAAGTGGAATAATTTTCATTATATCCCGGGAAAAATGAACCGTCTTGACCGCAAAAATAAAACCATTGGTCTTGAGGCTATTAAAAGCGATCACAAAGACGATCACAAAGACGATAACAAAGACATCGTGCCGCCAAGAACCCTGGATTATGACACTCTGGTCATGGCTGTAGGCAGCACGGCTAACGATTTCAATACCACTGGCGCCAAAGAGCACTGCCTGTTTCTGGACAATCGCAATCAGGCAGAACGCATTCATACCACGCTGATTAATCACTACCTTCGTGCCCAGGCCAGCGGAAATACACTGTCGAAACTGAAAGTAGCCATCATTGGTGCCGGTGCTACCGGGGTTGAACTGGCTGCCGAGCTTCATAATGCCGCTATTGAATTGGAGAGCTATGGGCTGAATGCCATCAAACACAAAAACCTGGAAATCAGCATTATTGAAGGTAGTGAGCGCATCCTACCCGCCCTTCCCACTCGGATCAGCAGCTGCGTCCATAAACAACTGACTAAAATGGGAATCAACGTCATGGTGCAACAGAGGGTGAGTGTGATTCGCCACGATGGACTCTCTACCCACGACGGCAGCGCCCTGGACTTTGATTTAATGATCTGGGCGGCAGGCATTAAGGCACCGGGTTTTTTAGCCAGCATTGACGGACTGGAAAGTAATTCTATCAATCAGCTCATTCTCAGACCCACACTGCAAACCACGGTGGACAGCAACATCTATGCACTGGGTGACTGCGCCAGCTGCACCGTGACCGATAAAAAAGGGCGAGAGGTCACCATTCCTCCAAGGGCACAGGCCGCTCACCAACAGGCCGCCCTGTTAGCCAAAAGCCTTGTTGGTATTATCAACCAGGAATCACCATTGGTTTTTTCTTACAAGGACTATGGCTCACTCATTTCCCTGAGCCGGTTCAGCGCTGTGGGGAATCTGATGAGTGCCATTTCCGGTAGTATGATGGTAGAGGGCACATTGGCTAAACTGTTTTATATCAGTCTCTATCGTATGCACCAGATGACACTGTATGGCCGGATCAAAACAGGAGCGCTGATCTTAAAAGACCTGCTCAGCAAAACAACGCGTCCCCAGCTAAAACTACACTGATGGCAATCGACGCTTCCCGTTCCGCTATAGCGCTGGCAATCTGAAGAACGCCAACCCTGCGTTGAAACGCCTCGCAATAGCCCACCTTACTGGTCATTTCTCTTTGTTTTGTCATCCAGTGTGCCATGCTCACTCATGCTCACTACGGTAGTTAGAAAAGACGATTGTCAGAAGTGCTTTTTTTTGCAACAAAAAAAAGCCACTGTTCAAGGGGTTAAAAACAGTTAGCTGTAAACTATTATAATCTGTAACTATCTGATATAATTTCGATCATGAATCAAAGGTGGTAAACGGTTACGCGAAAACCAAGCTAACAGTTACCATTTTTTTGATTCATAAGCATGGTCGCAGACACGTTACAGCTCGACCTAAAACCCTACGAAAGAGTGGAGTCAGACACAGCTCGCTGTGCATCCATGTAGACGGCGTAGATAAGTCTGCATAATTACAGATTATGTAAGATTTTTAGTAACGGCTTTTTGGTAATGGTGGGTCGTGTAGGATTCGAACCTACGACCAATTGGTTAAAAGCCAACTGCTCTACCAACTGAGCTAACGACCCGTATGTTCCACGCCAGCTGGTTTGATCAGCCCTTAAAATATGGCTCCCCGAGCTGGACTCGAACCAGCGACCCAATGATTAACAGTCATTTGCTCTACCAACTGAGCTATCGGGGATCAACATTTCTTATGGACGACCGCCATACTTCATGGATTCTATGGATTCAAAAACACTCAGAGGATTTTCAATAAAAATGAAAAAAATGGTGGGTCGTGTAGGATTCGAACCTACGACCAATTGGTTAAAAGCCAACTGCTCTACCAACTGAGCTAACGACCCGTATGTTCCACGCTGGCTGATTTTATCAGCCCTTAAAATATGGCTCCCCGAGCTGGACTCGAACCAGCGACCCAATGATTAACAGTCATTTGCTCTACCAACTGAGCTATCGGGGATCAACATTTTTACCGACTCCTGCCGCGCTTTATCCTTTCAAAAACACTCAGAGTACTGTTCAATAAAAATAGAAAATGGTGGGTCGTGTAGGATTCGAACCTACGACCAATTGGTTAAAAGCCAACTGCTCTACCAACTGAGCTAACGACCCGCTAAGCAGCTTTACGCTTAACTTTACGCTTAACATTGGCATTGAAATGCCAGGCAAACAGTGAATAACATCCACTGTTTTTGACATCCTCCCCCATGTGAACGACGGGAATTTCTACTACTTGACGGCAATGCCTTACCGCAGCGTATCCCTTACCAGTAGTGGACACGCTTGACTCGACAATCTGCCCTACCTTTCGGATTGTTAAGAAACGTGAACAGAAAGCGGAGGTATTTTTTACTTTTCCTGTCGTGTAGCGTGATCGCCGAAAACGCCCAACGAAAAAAGGATACCAAAAAGAGCCTGCTTTGCAAGCCTTGCTTATATATCCGCACCAGAAGTACGGGTTTTACGCACTGTCGATAAGTTTATCAAATGGTGGGTCGTGTAGGATTCGAACCTACGACCAATTGGTTAAAAGCCAACTGCTCTACCAACTGAGCTAACGACCCCCGTATGTTCTGCGCTGGCTGGTTTTATCAGCCCTTAACCTATGGCTCCCCGAGCTGGACTCGAACCAGCGACCCAATGATTAACAGTCATTTGCTCTACCAACTGAGCTATCGGGGAATTTCCGGTGTTAACAGCCGCGCTATCTTTCTCACCTGACGGCAGCGAATATTAATGAGTTTTTCGGCTGAGTCAAGTGTTCCACTGCACAATTTCGGTATAAAACAGAACGATGGGAAAAACACGAACGACAAGACGGCAAAAAAGACTGCCAGCAGCAGCCTTTTTCACCCATGCAGAACACCATCCCTCACAGGTTATCAGCATTCTCTGCAAGGTAACTGGCAACACCCTCCGGTGAAGCATTCATGCCTTTCTCACCTTTTTTCCAGTTCGCCGGACACACCTCACCATGCTCTTCGTGAAACTTCAAAGCGTCAACCAGGCGCACTAACTCTTCCATGTTACGACCCAATGGCAGGTCGTTAACAATCTGGGAACGTACAACACCGTCCTTATCGATCAGGAAAGCGCCACGAAAAGCAACACCAGCTTCAGATTCCACATCATAAGCTTTGGCAATCTCGTGAGTCATATCAGCTACCAGGGGATAAGATACCTGACCAATGCCGCCTTTCTCAACAGGGGTATTACGCCATGCATTGTGAGTAAAATGCGAGTCAATAGATACGCCGATCACTTCAACGTTACGTTTTCTGAAGTCATCCATACGATGATCCAGTGCGATCAGTTCGGATGGACATACAAACGTGAAATCCAGAGGGTAGAAGAATACCAGTCCATACTTCCCTTCGATCGCCTCAGACAGAGTGAAAGCCTCTACAATCTCACCGTTGCCCAGTACGGCAGGAACAGTAAAATCCGGTGCTTTTTTGCCAACTAATACGCCCATGCGTTCAATCTCCATTGATTCAACAAATCAGCACACATCCCTTACAGTTCTAAGGATATGTGCAACGGGAATGCTCAAGCAAGGCTTATAATACACGCGACCCTGCTGCTCGCCTACTGAAAGCTCTTTCAATTATGATGAATTTTATCTTAACGTTTATAGTTATTTTCTATCAAAAGTTTAAAGATAGTAGAAACGCCAGTAAGTAAAGCAGATTGATAAAGTAAAGCGAAATATGAATCATTCTGTTTATATTTCAATAAGTTATATTTGACAGGTTGTTATTCCATACCATACTTAACTGGTCTTCACTGTAGGAAATCAGAGCAATGCAAGGCAACGAAGAGGTTATTGTTCACCTGAACAAAGTCCTGGCAAATGAACTCACCGCCATTAATCAGTATTTTCTCCATGCCCGCATGCTAAAAAACTGGGGCATCACCAAGCTCGGTGAGTACATCTACAAGGAATCCATTGAAGAGATGTGGCATGCCGACTGGCTGATAGAGCGTATTTTGTTTCTGGATGCAACCCCCAATTTTGAATACATGCAGTCCCCTACGATTGCAAAGGATGTTAAAGGGATTCTGGAATTTGACCTGGATCAGGAAAAGAAATCCATGGAAACACTGTCAGAGGCCATTGATTACTGCGAGCAGGTCAGGGATTATGGCTCAAGACAACTTCTGGAAAAAATCCTCCATGCCGAAGAAGAGCATATAGATTCCCTGGAAGTCCACCTCTCGCAATATAAAACTCTGGGGAAAGAAAATTATCTGCTGGCACAAAGTGCTGATGTCTGATCACTGTTTCAGCGAGCCTGTCAATCATTCTGTGTAAACGCCAATGACTGTTCACACCTTGATCCGGTCTGGAAACATAATTTCAAACCGGTTCAGGGCTGACTTCCCATCGCTTATTGGCATAGTCCATTTAGCCGACGCCTTTCCTGTGGCCTGGTAAATAACTTTCAGAACTGCATCATCCGTTGTGAATATTTTCCTGTTTTTTATCGCCTTTCAATAACACTGTTCAGCGACTCTATAGCATTTGTCGTGTACTCCCTGTCCTGATCACCCTGGGGTCATCAAAGAGAGTCATCAGGTTATCCCCGTTTTTACACCATGACCTGCCTGTAGGAAAATTTCTCTCCCCACGTGTTTCAAAGGCGCTCAGCTCACCTTCTGCTTCTTCAGCGGTCTGTTTTGCCGGGTCTTCACCTTATCAGGAACGGCACCAGTAACTTTGGCTATCAGAGATGGAGATACATCAGCACCGTACATTTCCCCAAGCGTAGCAGTAATATCGCGGGTGGTCATACCCCTTGAGCAGAGGGAAAGGATTTGCTGATCCAGCTTATTGATCCGCGTTGATCCTTTGGCAATGCTCCTCTTTGTAATATTAACGACAAGTGTTTACAAAAATTAAATCACACCCTCGTTTCAAGCCTATAATACAGAAGAAAGCCAGTAGTGAGGGACAGAGTTATGCCATATGGAACCTTTTCAAGTCCTGTTACCGATCAACCCTCGTTGACAGAAAGGGGGCATGCTCCTTTCCATCAAAATAATACTCATTATCCTGAGATCCAGAAAACTGATTTAGCCAATGAAGCGTGTACTATCTGCATGGAAGTGTTTGTGCCCGATAATACTGTTGGTAAGCTGAAAGGGTGCGGACACACTTTTCATGAGAATTGTCTATTGAGACTCCTTGGTGTACCCAGTATCTATCTGGATACTTCTGAGCCTCACCGGATGTACCCTTTTTGCTTACGCAAGGCAGTAAGAGCGTGTGGTTCAAGCATTAACTCTAGATTGTGCTGTCTTTCATGCTGTTGTACTTTTTGCTGTTGTGCTATTCCTCATGTTTGTTATTCGTTTGGTCTGAATCCGGTTCGTGTTGAACTTAGTGACAGTGATATCGCACTTCTTCATCAACCTGAGAATCCCAGATTCCTTGCAGACCACCTTAATAATATACGTTACTATTGGAATCATTGCAGTGACAGCGAATGGTTCTATCGCATTGATGAATTACCCTCATGTCCACTATGCCGAAAATCTTTCGAAGTCCGTGGAGGTTACACCCTTTACCAGGTCGCCTCAAGAAGCTCTGATTAAAGAAAATTGCCAACGGGATAGAGATTAGGACTTACGCATTGACAACATATCCTAAAGTTTGATAATTACCAAAAATCACTACCTTTCAGGGACGAAAGTGAGAAGTACTACTCGCCCAACAACTGCACAATGCACACTCCCACAATACATGGGGTTTCTGATCAGTGAGCCAAAATCATCAACATGCACAAGGCTGGCAGAAGTGACCGGCATTTCTCACGATAGCGTTAATCGTTTTCTTAACCGCGAACATTATCAGCCAAAAGATATGTTCAAAGAGGCCGCTCAGGACTTGTGTCTTGTTGGTGGCACATTGAGTGTCGATGATACTGTTCTTGATAAACCCTATAGCAATTCTGTGGCTCTGGTCAGCCATTTCTGGTCTGGAAAACACCACAGGGCAGTCAAGGGAATTAACCTCGTCACCCTCTATTACACAGACCCGGCAGGTCGCCATATGCCAGTAAATTTCAGGATATGCGACAAATCGGAAGGCAAGACTAAAAACGACTATTTTCGTGAAATGCTGATTGAAGTGCTGGCGTGGGGACTGAAGCCAGCGTTTGTAACCGGTGACTCCTGGTACAGCTGCGTCAAAAACCTGAAGACGATTAAGAACCATCAGACTGGGTTTATGTTTGCGGTTGAAAAAAATAGGACGGTATCACTGGAAAAAGGTAAGTGGCAGCAGGTTCAAACCCTTGAGATACCAGACGATGGTCTGAATGTCTGGCTCAAGGATTTCGGCAATGTCAGGTTGTTCAGGACGACGCTAAAAGACCAGTGTCGTCACTACGTGGTTTACTTGCCGGAAGATGTACCTTTTCAACGCAATGAATTCATCCAGATACATGACCAGCACTGGCAGATCGAACAGTTTCACAGAGCGATCAAGCAAGTTTGCCATATCGAGCATTTTCAGGTGCGTAATGAGCGGCCTGTGAGAAATCACATCTTTGCCAGTATTCTGAGTTTTGTATATCTCCAGAAGATGCAGATAGCGCAGGAGTTTACCAATATTTATCAGCACCAGCGCGAGCTGTTTAAAGGGGTGGTTGGTGCTTTCATTGAGAGCTTCGCAAAGGGCAAAGATTACCTGCTACCAAAATATGCCGGCGTCATCAATGCGTAAGTCCTAGAGATATAGCAGCAGCAATGAAAATCGAAACCACCGGGCTGGCGTAGTTTGGCTATCAGAGATGGAGATACATCAGCACCGTACATTTCCTCAAGCGTAGCAGTAATATCGCGGGTGGTCATACCCCTTGAGCAGAGTGAAAGGATTTGCTGATCCAGCTTATTGATCCGCGTTGATCCTTTGGCAATGCTCCTCTTTGTAATATTAACGACAAGTGTTTACAAAAATTAAATCACACCCTCGTTTCAAGCCTATAATACAGAAGAAAGCCAGTAGTGAGGGACAGAGTTATGCCATATGGAACCTTTTCAAGACCGGTTACCGATCAACCCCCGTTGACAGAAAGGGGTCATGCTCCTTTCCATGTAGATAATACTCATTATCCTGAGATCCAGGAAACTGATCTAGCCAAAGCACCGTGTAGTATCTGCATGGAAGCGTTTGTGCCCGGTAATACTGTTGGTAAGCTGAAAGGGTGCGGACACACTTTTCATGAGAATTGTCTATTGAGGCTCCTTGGTGTACCCAGTATCTATCTGGATCCTTCTGAGCCTCACCGGATGTACCCTTGTTGCTTACGCAAGGCAATAAGAGCGTGTGGTTCAAACATTAACTGTAAATTGAACTGTATTGCAGGCTGTTGTGATCTTTTGTGTTTGGATATTCCTGGTCATTTTCATTCGTTTAGTCTGAATCCGGCTCGTGTTGAACTTAGTGACAGTGATATCGCACTTCTTCATCAACCTGAGAATCCCAGATTCCTTGCAGACCACCTTAATACTATACGTTACTATTGGAATTATTGTGATAACACCGAATGGTTCTCTCGCTCTAATGAATTACCCTTATGTCCACTATGCCGAAAATATTTCAAAGTCGCCGGAGCTTACACCCTTTACCAGGTCACCCCTCAATGAAAGTCTAACTAAAGTCCAACTCCAATAGGAAATATAACTTTCCGAGTTCATCCACTTGAGTTACAGCTGTGCAATTCCACTTCGTCAGTCGTTTATCAAGAAACTTTGGGTAAAGAAAATTGCCAATGGAATAGAAATAATAACTTTCAGAACTGCATCATCAGTTGGGAATATTTTCCTGTTTTTTATCGCCTTTCGGATAACACTGTTCAGCGACTCTATAGCATTTGTCGTGTAAATCGCTGTCCTGATCTCCCTGGAGTAATCAAAGAGAGTCATCAGGTTATCCCAGTTTTTACGCCATGATCGGCCTATAGAGGGAAATAGAGGGAAATAGAGGGAAATAGAGGGAAATAGAGGGAAATTTCTCTCCCCACGTGTTTTCAAAGGCGCTCAGCTCGCCTTCTGCTTCTTCAGCGGTCCGCTGACTGGCAGATCCTCTTCAAGTCACTGACCACCGCTTTACGCTCCTTGCAGGACACCTGTTTCAGGGAGTTCCTTACCTGGCGCACAATGCAAAGCTGTATCTGAGCCTTTGGAAAAGCGGTGTTAATGGCTTCAGGAAAGCCTGACAGTCCATCTACGCAGGCAATAAACACATCCTCAACACCCCAGGTTCTGAAGCTCTGTTAAAACAGATAGCCAAAAGGTAGCACCTTCTGTTTCGGCAAGCCAAAGTCCTAAACGTTCTTTCTGGCCTTTCAGGTTAACTCCCAGGGCGACAAAAACTGTCTTCCTGATAACCCGTTTGTCCTGATAAACCTTCACGACAATGCCGCCCAGACAGAGTATCGGGTACAGGCTCTCCAGCGGTCTGTTTTGCCAGGTCTTCACCTCATCAAGAATGGTACCAGTGACTTTGGCTATCAGAGATGGAGATACATCAGCACTGTACATTTCCTCAAGCGTAGCAGTAATATCGCGGGTGGTCGTACCCCTTGAGTGGAGGGAAAGGATTTGCTGATCCAGCTTATTGATCCGCGTTGATCCTTTGGCAATGCTCCTCTTTGGAATATTAACGAAAAGTGTTTACAAAAATTAAATTACACCCTCGTTTCAAGCCTATAATACAGAAGAAAGCCAGTAGTGAGGGACAGATTTATGCCATATGGAACCTTTTCAAGACCGGTTACCGATCAACCCCCGTTGACAGAAAGGGGGCATGCTCCTTTCCAGCAAAATAATACTCATTATCCTGAGATCCAGGAAACTGATCTAGCCAATGAAGTGTGCAGTATCTGCCTGGAAATGTTTGTGCCCGGTAATACTGTTGGTAAGCTGAAAGGGTGCGGACACATTTTACATGAGAATTGTCTATTGAGGCTCCTTGGTGTACCCAGTATCTATCTGGATCCTTCTGAGCCTCACCGGATGTACCCTTTTTGCTTACGCAAGGCAGTAAGAGCGTGTGGTTCAAGCATTAACCCTGGATTGTGCTGTCTTTCATGCTGTTGTACTTTTTGCTGTTGTGCTATTCCTTATACTTGTTATTCGTTTAGTCTGAATCCGGTTCGTGTTGAACTTAGTGACAGTGATATCGCACTTCTTCATCAACCTGAGAGTCATAGATTCCTTGCAGACCACCTTAATAATATACGTTTCTATTGGAATGATTGTAGTGACGGCGAATGGTTCTCTCGCGATGAGGCATTACCCTCATGTCCACTATGCCGAAAATCTTTCCAGGTCCCTGGAAGTTACACCCTTTACCAGGTCACCTCAAGAAGCTCTGGGTAAAGAAAATTGCCAATGGGATAGAGATATAGTATCAGCAATGAAAATCAAAACCACCGGGCTGGCGTGGTTAGCCTGTGGAACCTCTGGAACGGGGATGGTGGCCTGACCACCATTCAGGAAAAGCGTCCGGTGAAGGCCTGTTGAAACAGGAAACCTGTTGGGTCACTGACAGGAATCCCTGACATCAGGGAGAGGAGGTCAGTCAAAACAGATGACAAAACCGTATGCTATGTTCGTTAAAGCCAATGCCACTGGCCGGTGATAGTGGCAAACAAGGTTATTGCCTTCTGGAGCAAGCCCTCAAAAAAGCATCAATATTACTCTCAAGATGCACTGGATTAATTGTCCCAATCACAGCAGATGATACAGCCCGGTGGGAAAAAACCCGTTTCATGCTTTCAAAAACCGGGTCTTGTTCTGATAAACACGCATGGCCGCTGACCAGGGCTTTTTTCACCAATATCCCTTTCTGATGTTGCTCAGCATAGTCAAGCACGGGTTTTTCACTTTGGTCATTGAGATTATAGGTGACCATCCCGATGTCTGATGATTGCAGCGCAAGAATGCCTCCCGCAACGGTTTTAGTGGACATACCGATGGCACGAATCAGGCCTTCTTTTTTTAATGTTTCCAGTGTCTCAAGGCAGCCGGACTGATTAATGATCGCCACATCATCACCGGATGAGTGCACCAGCATGATATCCAGGTAATCTGTCTTCAGGCGTTTCAGACTGCGCTCAACACTGAAGCGAATGTGTTCCGGAGTAAAGTCAAAACGGGATTGCCCCTGCTCAAACTCTTCACCGACCTTACCGCAGATTACCCAGTCTTTTCGACGATGCCCTAACAGCTTGCCTAGTCGCTCTTCACTACGACCGTAGGCAGGTGCTGTATCCAGTAGATTGATACCCCGTGACTGGCACAGGTCCAACAGCCTGAGCACAGTGCTGTCGTCAGGAATGGTAAAACTTTCTGGATATTTTACCTGCTGATTCCGGCCTATCTTTACCGTACCGAGTCCTAAGGGTGACACGCTGATAGTCGTGCCAGGAATAACGCTTTGTTCAAGTACCAGAGGCTCAGTCAAAACATTCACTCCAGAAAGGGGCGGCAATGGAGGGGCGCAACAATGTATCAGGCAGGGAAAAATCATGGTTCCCGGAGGGTGAAATACCACTGTGCTGCATAAGTCTGATGACTGCATCTGACAGATCGGGTGCCAGTGCCAGTTTGGTGGGCCAGGTCACAATGCCATTGCCTACCGACTGACAAAATGCAGAGTCAGGACGCAGAAGCCTGCCCTGTTTCGGCTCAGCCCGATTGACCATCAGTGTTCCCCACTCTTCCTGCTCAAGGCTCACCCAGGGAAATAATGTGGAAAGTTCTTTTTTTGCTTTGGCAATTAAATCAGTTTTTGACTGGTTAACGCCTTCTTCTGCTATTTTTCCACCGAGGTACCACACCGTTTCTCCATTATTTGCTGGATGACTGGTAATTGTCATTCGAGGTATGGGTTGTGTGCCAATGCAGTGGGCAAATACTGGATCAGGATAACGATGCTTCACCAAGGGCATATGCAGGGGCCTTAGTTGCATCTCGGGCTGACTGATCCCCCAGTGTTTCATTAGTGCTGCTGTCCCTTCCCCGGCAGTAGTAACAAAGCGTTTTGCCGTCAGTTGCAAGGTCGTACCTCCCTGCTCAACAACGATATGTCGAATATGTCCGTTTTCTGCCAGAAGCCGGGTATCTTTCTCCCAGTCAACTTTGATACACCGGTTTTCCAGACCACTGACCAGCGCCTTTACTACGGATGGAATATCCAGAACCACTTCATTCAGTTGATAAACTTTCCCTTTAAAGTCCTTCTGCTGAAAAATGGCTGGAAACTCATCAGGCTTCAAGGGAACAACACGACCTCGCACTGCCTTGCTGGCAAAAAAAGACGTGAGTCTTGACCCCAGTCCACCGGGCGACCAAAGGTAATGATATTCAGATAGTACAATGGCTTGAGTAAGATCAAGCTCTCCTTCACCGGCCAGGGATTTACGCCAGCGATGGGGCATACCGGCGATGCACTGTGCAGCCCCGGTCAAAGTGCCTGATAACGTATATTTGGTACCGCCATGAATAATCCCCTGGGACTTGGTGGTTTGCTCTCCGCCAAGAACATTATTTTCCAGCAGGACAGCCTTATACCCCTTCAAGCTTAAGGTACGAAGCAGCCACAGACCGGCAATACCTCCACCAATGATGACCACATCCGTATCAATCTGTTGTGCCATGATATAACACCAATGAGAAAAATTGCGTCAGTATAGTATTGAAAAGCTTGAGGCTACAATCGACAGCCTGCATTCTCTTTATCTAACGACCGTATCGAGCAGGGTAAACTGTAGGGGAGGGACTGGATGATGCCATCATTTACGCCAGGGGGGGGGAGCAGGTAAACGTTCTAATAGCTCATCCAGATAGATGAGTTTTCCTTCACTATGGGCCATCGTTGTATGAAAGTTTACAAAGTATTGTTAAAGCGACTCACATAAATCCTCACTGGTATAAGAGTTTTCGCCTATGTTATAAGAAACTGTATTATTACGTATCAGGGTATTAACGTGCACGGAGCTTTTGAGCATCTGGTGTTAGAAATGGCCGTGATCTTCGGTGGTGCTTCACTATTAGGCACACTGTTTGTCTCGCTTAAACAACCTATCATTCTCGCTTACATTCTGCTGGGTATTATTGCAGGCCCCAATGGTATCAGCCTGGTGGTTAACGATGGGCATATTGATGCTATCTCGACGATGGGTATCATTTTGCTGATGTTTTTATTAGGGCTACATCTCCATCCCACCAATTTATTCCGGCAGTTAAAGCAAACGGCAGCTGTCACTCTGTTACGCCTTCTTTTCACAGCCGTACTGGTAGCAGCCCTGTTGCACTGGGCCTTTCAATTTATTGTTTACGATGCATTGATTGTCGGGTTGGCACTGTCATTTTCCAGTACGGTTATCAGCCTGAAGCTAATCCCTACAACGACACTCCACCATAAACGCGTGGGCGAAGTGATGATCAGTATTTTGTTATTTGAAGATATATTAGCCATTTTGGCCATCCTGTTGATCTACGGCGATAATAACACCGAGTGGCATATCAATATTATACTGCTACCTTTGAAAACTGCTGTGTTTGCAGCCTTCGCCTGGGCCTTTGTCCGGTATGCCCTGCTCCCGCTATTCAGGAAGTTCGACATTATCTCCGAGTACATCTTTCTTGTGTCCCTCGGTTGGTGTCTGACAGCAGCCGAGATAGCGAATAAATGCAGTTTATCTCACGAAATAGGAGCCTTTATTGCCGGAGTAGCATTAGCAACATCGCCTATAGCTCTGGTCATTGCAGAGGGGCTGAAACCTTTGCGGGAGTTTTTTTTGATTCTCTTTTTCTTTTCGGTAGGCGCCCAGTTCAACCCTTTTATGCCGACCTTTTTGTGGCTGGCGACCCTTGCGGCAGCAGCTGTTGTCCTTATCAGTAAACCCTGGGCCTTCCGCTTTTTATTGACCCACCTGGCAGAGGAAGCCTCGGACCGTGCCATGAATATGGGGCTGAGACTTGGTCAAAGCAGTGAATTTTCACTCCTGCTTGCCTTTGGTGCTCTGGCAGCCGGCAAGCTCTCATCCGAAGCAGCCCTCGTAATAGAGGGTGCAGCCATTGTGACGTTTATTATATCCACCTATATTGTGGTCGGGCGGCTGCCCACCCCCATCGCCTCAAAAGGCGATATGAGAAGTGACTGACCACAAGCTCAGGGCAACAGCACCGGCGTTTCAGCCTGTTTAATGGTCTGATAGCCTGTCCAGACCCTGATCACTGCCGTGACCATGCAAATAACAGCAAACCCCGTAGCAAGCCGGGGAAAGTACTGTGGAAACAGACAAAGCAACACAAAAATGACTATTGTTTCAGTGCCTTCAGCTAATCCCCCCAAATAGTACAGTGACTTGTGACCAAAGTGTGTATGCTGAATATTATGCTTCTGTGCCATAATCCCGAATGCCAGGAAGCTTGCTCCGGTCCCCATGAATGAGAAAAGCAAAAGACTGCTTGCTACAGCATTGCGGGCAGGATCAGATAAGGCAAAACCAAAGACTACACCCGCATAAAAAATAAAATCCAGCGTAATATCCAGAAAACCACCAGCATCTGAAGGCGACTGTAAACGTGCCAGCACCCCATCAAGTCCATCAAGTATCCGGTTGACTAAAACCATAGCAAGCGCTGGCATATAAAGCTGACTGGCCAGCAGAGGAATTACCAGCATACCCGCGACAAAACCTGTTAACGTGATATGATCAGGATTAATGCTGTTTTTATTCAGTAAAGCAGCTACTTTTACTAACGGTGGCTGAACCCACTGTGTTGTCCATCTGTCTAGCATGGTATCAATCATCCTGAGGCTAATGGGAAGTAGCGTACAATAATACAGGGTTCTGTCGTTTTTGATCACCGCCTGTTACCGTCAAGTGTTATGAATGAGGTTGCTATGTCCAGTGCTTGTAACCAGCAAATGAAAACCACCCAGGCCGGTCATCTGAAGCAAAACTGGGTATTAGCCACCGGGTTTATGATCGTTGTTCCGGGATTGATGGTTTTTTTTTACAATCTTGGCGGGCGTCAGGCAACCACCAGCAACGCAGGGCTTTTACTGGAAAACCGGGCACTGCAAGAAAGTATTGACGCCATGGACGTTGAAAGAAATCAATACCTCCAGGGAATGTCCGTTGTTAAAATGGCAAGAGCCATCGATAAACAGGCAATAGAGAATACACGCACCACTATTCGACAGCTTGAAGCAGAAAAATCACAATTGACACAAGAACTTGCTTTTTACCGAAGTATTATGGTTCCAGAAGCTGGAGAAACCGGTGTAAGAGTGCAAACCATCGAACTTCACCCCACAGCAAAGCAGCATACTTTTCGTTTTCGGATCGTTATTGCTCAGGTATCACGCGTCAATGCTTTGTTAAAAGGCAACCTGTCTATCACAATTGAAGGGCTCGACCACGGCGAAAAAACAGACCTCTCATTATTTCAATTGGCAGGGATTGCTCAAAACAGCGTATCCCTGGGCTTTCGTTACTTCCAGACACTACCGGAAAAGCCGGATTTATACCTGGTGACCTTACCGGAAGGGTTTATCCCCAAAACCATCCGAGTTGCCATTCGTATTCGCAGCGGTAGCGGGCAGCAATTGAATAAAACCTATGAATGGGCAAACCTGCTGGAAAAATCCGGCAGCAACTTATGGAAAGCACGTAAGCCCCCCACCGAAACAGGTGAGAGGATGTAAACGCTCATCCTGAAACTCGACGCTCAAGTTTTGATGAACGAGTGTGCAATATTCAGGTAACTTGTCGTTGAGTGATGTTGTTGATTGAACGTCAAGACTTGGATCAAGGGAATCGCCCGTAAAACTATCTGTTTTTCAAAGCTCGAAACGATGCACTATATCGTTATGGAACTATTGATTAACAAAGCTGAATTCAGGGTTTATATTTATGGCTAACCTAGCAACAATTTTGACCCATACCCAGTCCAGTAGTGTAACAAGGCATCTCCTGGCAATACGCCAATAACATGCCAATAACGGCATAGTAACAGAGGACAAAATAATGGTTCAGGCAAATAATCTTTATATGCGAATCTACGGTGTCGTCTTGGACAATAAGAGCATCGGTATTAGTAGTAAAAATCTCAAAGGTCGTGGCATGACTGCCCCAGGCTCATGGTGCTCTATTAGCTCCTTTAGCTTTACAGGTGCAAGAAAGGTGAATATGCCAGCTGGAAAAGCACAAGGTATTATCGACAGCGGCATGGAGGGATTCAGTGCCTGCGCTATCACCAAAAAACTAGATGAATTCTCAGAAATAATATTATCTCGCTTAATCGCTCCTGTACTCAATCCCAAAAAACAACCAAGAGATCCTTATAATATGAAATATAATATTGGTGGGGACACCGTTACTATTATCATTACCAACAATGCAGGGGAAAAACTGCAAATACTTTACATATTAACACTGAAAAGCTGTCACTTTAGATCATATCAACTTCAAGGATCAAACGGGTTAGTGCCTCTTGAAAGATTTGAAATTGCCTACAGCGCTATTACCACAGAATTTTGGAGCTGGCAGCCGAGTAAAGGTGATTATAAAGAAGGGGGTAAGGTGAGCTATAATCTGAGTAATAACAAGGCATTATCCTATTACCACAAGAAATAAGCTGCGCCCTGTGAAATGGCTCTAATCCTTTATCACATTGAGAGGTAATCGCTATGTGCATTAATATTCAGCATAAAAGAATCAGTAATATTATTGCCTGCCGTCGTTCATGATTTCAAGTTGTCTGTCTTCGTTCCTGGCATCAAATAGAAGAGTTGACAACATGATTACGGGGTAGCGGGTCAAAACTGCTTATTATACAAAATATGTCGTATGGTCTGTTATCTGAAAGTGCTGTGTCCAGGCTGCAACATGAACAATGTCAATCGATCTGGAAGAACCAAATCTGGCATCCAACGTTTTCTGTGTAAACGACCAGCATTTCACATAACCACATTCATGCTTGAGTATCAAAATAAGGGCTGCGAATCGGGTATTCCAAAAAAATTATCCATTATGACTATCAATGGCAGTGGTATTCACGACACTGCACGCGTCTTGGATATCAGCAAAGGCACCGTGATTGGTACACTTAATACCAATTGTATCTTCTAACTCTGGCAAAGATCATTGCATCATAAGGCTTAGCTTAGAGTTATACCGTAGTTAGAAAAAATGATTGGTATAACCTTAAGTCCCGCTTAACGAATTGAAAAAGAAAGGCTGAAGGGATTGAAAGGAGCGTTCCCTGTGCTGTTCAGGCAAAACACCTGTTCTCATAACAACGCCCCCATAAGGTGCTTGCACAGGGACGCTGCAAAATGGTAATTCCAAAGCCTGAAAAAATCGAGATTGATTTTACTCGTATTTACAGACTGAAAACCCCTGGTCTTCCTGCCTTGGCTCGTCGTTTCAAGAGAACCACACCCTTCAGGTTTAGTGGTGTTATTGGTGGTGTTCAGCGTTTCGGGTTTTGATGTCCTGCTTCATCTGCCTGTTTTTCCTGGATGCCTGTGTGACCCCATTACCCCTATGCGCCTGTCTCCCTTGTGTTCCAGTTGTCTCTGTTTTTCACGTTCAGTAAAGCCCTGGCATTGGGTATCAGTGAGTTTATCGTAACAATGTGGAGAATGTGGAGAATGTGGAGAATGTGGAGAATGTGGAGAATGTGGAGAATGTGGACAACGTGGACAACGTGGACAACGTGGACAACGTGGACAACTGACACCCGGTATATGGTGCTTTGTTTGTCGTCTTCTGTAACAGGACGACGGCAAACACGGCGCACGTGGTACTGCCCCGGCTCCAGCGCATGATTTACGGATACACGCTCATCAAAAACAAAGTATTCGCCTTCCCAAAGGCTTTCTTCTGCCGGAATTTCTTCCGTTTCTTCAGACGTTACCGGGAGCATCGGGTGACTGGTTGGAATAAAAAATCATTAAATAACTATGTTGGATATCATTGGGCAACATCTTGTTGGGAATCCACCAGGCAGGTGGGAACCAGGAGCCGTTAAGAAGGGACCAGCACCTCATAAAAAACGCCAGCACCGGAGATCGCAGGCAACGCAGGCTCAAGAAATATCAGGAGAAATAAGCTTCAGTCAGTGCCATTGGCCTTTAACGCCAATGGCCTTTTCCAGCTATTGTGCTGCGCTGACGATCTACACGCCAGTCCTGCGTTGAAACGCCTTGCAATAGCAGGCTTTACTGGTCATTTGTGCTGTTCTGACGTCCAGTTTGCCATGCTCATCATTATGGTAGTAAGAAAGGGCCATTGGTATGACGTGTTGTATTCCATAGTGACTGTTCTCCTGCCTGAACGTAAACGTCATTGGTTATCCATTTACTCCCAGTCTAAGAGCCAGGGGGAGTCTCTTTCCAGTAGCTCTTGAGCACTGGATATTGGTACGGGGTCATTCAGTTGACATTCAGGGAGCCAGGGGATGCTTTGTTCCATAAGCGCTGCAGCACTGGGTATTATTGTATCCAGACTGGGTATTGGTGCCAGCCGCCCTTGAGTGTTCTCAGTATAGGAAAAAGATTCGCCTGAGCTTTGGGAAACCGTTGTTATTTGTAAAGGGTACAGTTGAGCGGGCGTTGTGCTTGTCCCTGTACTTGTACATGCACTTGTACTTGTACGTGTACTAGTCGTTGTCGTTTCAGTAACAATGGCACTGCCAGAGGGAGAAGTTATCCGCGATACCTTGGTAACTGTACCCGTGACTGGCGACGGTAAGGTATGAGTGACACAACTGACCGTGCCACCGGGGGCGTTCTGTATTCTAATGACTGGTTGCATCAAGGTGGAGTGGCCACGGTGCTTCGCCCTCATGTGCGCCGTGAAACCTGCCATGCTGAGAAAGCGAAGGTCAACACAGATAGGACAATATATATGACGATATATAGTACTATGCGTTTTCAGGTGCCTGGTGAGACCCTGCTTATACGCAAAAGTTAAACGGCATAAGTGACACTTATACAGGCGTTCTTTTTTGTGAATAGTTTTGATATGTACGACGAGGTGAGCTTTTTGCCTAAAATCCTTCCCGCAGGTTTCACATTTATAGGGCTTTGCCTCGGTATGGGTTAGCTTGTGCCGCTTTAAATCAGATGGCTTGGGAAAACTTTTGTCGCACTCGTTGCAGATATAGGTTGGCATAGAGACCTCCTATTTTACAGAACATATGCAAAACAACGCTTTGGGAACAGGCATTGAATGCAAACATCAGTATGAACCAAAAGGGCAATGTATCGAAGGTAACCCGCATCAGAAAGGGTCTGCTACGGGTGAGAATCTTCTATCACTGATGACAGCGTTGCCTGCTCCCTGTTCAGGTTTCAGAGAATATCCTTAGAATTAAACAGGTACCTGTCAGTATTTTAGTCTTCCAGATAAGGATTTGTCCGGAAACAACTTCCCGATTTCACCTGATTTGAGGGACAGCTGTGTAATTCCACTTTGACAATAGTTTATCCGTCATTCACCACCTAACCTGACATTTTCCTGATTTCTGCTATTTATCAAAAAAGCAAATATCAGGAAACTGCATTAAGCCAGTGGCAAAAACAATCTGAACTTTGTCAGGCCGAGGTACAGGTGATGAGCAAGCCCTGTTATAAAACCAAAGGTCGCCCCACGGACACGACTGAACGACTGAAGACATATAAATCTCAGCAGCAGGCTGAAAGGGGTTTTCCCTTTCTGAAAAGCCCGGACTTTCTGGTGTCGTCACTATATCTCAGGAAGCCGGAATGTATTGAGGCACTGTTAATGGTGATGACTCTCTGCCTGATGGTCTATGCTGCTATTCAACATGGAATCCGCTATGAACTGAAGAGGCAGAGTCGAACGTTCCCGGACATGAAGAAAAAATCAGCCCAAAACCCGACGGGTAGATGGGTTTTCCTCTGCTTTGAAGGCATTTATCTCTTGACGTCCAGTAGCACGGAGAGTCATGTGATTGGCATATGGGAAAGTCAGGAGACAATCCTGTTTATATTGGGGCCAACATACCAATCAATTTATTCCTGATTGGGGTGGTGAATGACGGATCTAAAATGTAAAAAAATTCTTAGAGCGAGTCTGTTCAATGCAACCCCATCAGTTCCACATTCAGCGTATTGACCACATGGGTTTAATCGCCGGCATGTGTAAAGAGCCTGGTATCGCTAACCTTTTGGACTCCTTCGTTCCCAACCAGTCTGAAAGCCGGAATATTACCTTTGGTGAAACCATTGTGCCAATGCTGCTTAACGGTCTCAGCTTCACCGCTCGTACGCTTCATATGTTTCCCGAGTTTCATGCTGATAAACCACTTGACAGACTCATTCGGTCGGGTATAGAGTCCGAGCACATTAACGACAGTGTACTAGTAAGGGCGCTGGATCAGCTTTTTGAGCTGGGTGTAAGTGAAGTCTATTTATCATTAGCTGTAAGCAGCGAATGTCTTAAAACTGCCGTGTAAGGCGCTGAACCTTGACTTAATCAGCTTCCATGTGGATGGAGCCTGTAACAGCGAGTCTGACGCTGACGAAGAAGATATGCACTGTATCAAAATTTGTCGTGGATACAGCCGGGACCATCGACCCGAAATTAATCAGGCCATACTGCTGATGATGACGGAGAATCAAGCAGGAATTCCTGTGTTCATGAGGGCCTCCAGTGGCAATGTAAACGATAACAAAAATTTTAAAAAGTTATCAGTTGTCATTTAAAAGCCTGCAGGGAAGCCCTAAATGGGGGCCTGCGCACATTCCCTCGAAAAGTTCATTAGGCTTTTCTTGGGAAGTTGGTGCCGTAAAATCAGCCTTAGAGTAGCTCCCTTAATCCCATCATGAGAAAGCGTCTTCTGGCTCTGTGTTAGCAAGAGGGTCGACACTCTCCAGCATACTCACCAAGTTCAGCAGAACATCGCTATTTCCGAAGACATAGTTCCCTGCCAACTGTATATGGCTCCAAGCTACAGGCGAAAATCTGGCAATGAGATCCACTACCTTCTGGTTATTGTCCTTCTGAAATTTTTCAATCAACACTGATAGTAGGGCCGAGTTGTAGTAGATGATGCAATTTGCAATAAGTCGAGCACAGTCATTCCACTGGTCAATTTGATAATCATTGCCTCCCCTGAACTGGTTACCGTTCACCGAAGCAATGGCACGCCTTAACTGGTGATAGGCTTCGCCTCTGTTCAAGGCTTGCTGAACAAACTGTCTGAGGGTTTTGTTATCAACATAATCCAGAAGGTATAGGCACTTTATCAGCCGGTCGTACTCATAGAGGGCAGCAAGAGTTTTACTGTTCCTTTTGCTATTTGATAGCTTTCTTATAATAGTGCTTTGTTGAGTTGCTTTTCGGCTCAAGGAACACAGAATATGCAGGATACTCTCCCACTCCTGCTCAATGAGTTTTCTATTGATTGGCTTTCTCAGCCTAACTTCCACAGATACGCCGTTCTTGACTTCAAACTGGTCATTGAAAGCGTGCTTGAAGCGAGCATAACGGGGGGCGAACTGGTAACCGAAGGCATCCAGTATGGCAAAGTTCACATTGCTGACACCGTGTGTGTCTGTAGCCAAGGCTTTTGGCTGAATATCGCTACTGTTATTGAATAGGAGATCAAAAGCAAAGTGCCCTTCATATTCATTGGGCGAAATCACGGTGGTCTGTACCGGAACATGATTGGAAACCAGCGTCATTGCTGATACTCCTTTGCCTTTTCGGAAATACTTGGCTGAGTACCTGGCTTTGAATGTGTTGATACGACAGGCAAACTTTTGCCCGTCAATACTTCCAAATGGAGAGGACTCATTGATGGTGTAGTACCTGAATATCGGCACTCTGGATATACCGTTAGATATCAGGTCATTGGCAGCACTGATGGTTTCTGGGCGAACAAAAGAGTCATTCACTCCACGCAAAACCCCAACTCTACGATCTGAAATCGCAGTGATACGGTGTAGCCCATAGTTGGTACCATTACCGAAGATGCAGGCTATGAGGTCATCTTGATCGGCTTTTATATTCCTTTTTCTGGTAGCAATACCCTCGAAAGCGTGGAGATACCCTGTTTTTCGGTGGACATAGTTCATTATTTCTATGATGCCCATATGCCGAATCTGGCTATAAACAGGGTTATCAATATCATCCCTCCACCGCCTATTGGCCAGTGTCCAAGCTAGCTGATTTGACCGAGGCTGGAGTCGCACAAATTCATTGGTATCGCCTGCGATGCTGGAGGTAACCCTACTCATTCGCTCACCAAGGAGTGTTTCAAGGTTGTCTAATGTCTCTGAGATTGGTACTTGTAGTCTGCCCAAACCTGTTTTGGTAATGATGGATGATTTATTGGCTTGCCAGTCTTTTTGGGGAATCAGGTCATCCTCAAGCCTTTTATTTTTCTCGCTTTCGGTAATGAAAGCCGTTTCTTTTTCCAAAGAGTTGATGATTTTGTAATACAGGTAAAACTCGAAGCGCTTAATATTGGCCTCATCCTTCAGCAAATGCTTGGTATCTGACTTTTTGATCAGTCCTTGGCTAATGATCAGTATTTTGCGTTTTTCGGCTAGTGCCGGAAAGCGCTGATATACATACAAGCAAAAACATGTTTTGATTCGCACCCCTTTTTTTAACAGCAGTAGCACGGATGCCATCAAAGCATACCCAGCAGATCATTTTGTCAGAGCAGGAACGTAGTGACCTGGAGCTTCTTGTTCGCCAGCGGAAAAGTGCTCAATCCATAGTGCTCAGGGCTAAAATCATATTGGCTGGTGCAGAAGGGAAAAGTCTTCTGGGGACAACAAAAGAACTCAAGTGTAACCGTGAAACCGTCACACGCTGGCGGAAGCATTGGGTTGAACGTAGTGATGAACTGCCTGTTTTGGAAAAACTAAAAGAAGCGCCTCGCCCCGGTGCAAAACCCAAGTTTACCGAAGAGCAAATTTGCCTGATTGTCGCTATGTCCTGTGACAAGCCTGAAGAGCATGGTTATCCATTCAGTCACTGGTCAGAAAGCTCGCTGGCTATGGCGGCTCAGGATAAAGGTATTGTCCCATCAATCTCACAGAGACAGGTGGGGCGTTTTTTAAAATCAGGCCGATATTCGTCCCGATAAAGTGAAGGGCTGGGTAGACACCCCAAGGGATGAAGACTTCGAAATACATAGCGCTGACGTCTGCGACACCTATCGTCAAGCTATTGAACGTGCTGAGCAGGGAATTCGTACAATATCCTTTGATGAAAAAACGGGCATGCAGGCATTAGAGCCATTGACAGGGGGAAAGCCTGTCAAGCCGGGCTATATTGAAAAACGTGAGTTTGAGTATAAGCGCCATGGAACTCAGGCCCTGCTGGCTGGGATGGATGTCGTGACAGGCAAGATCATTCCCCTTGTAAGGGATACACGGAAAGAACATGAGTGATATATCCCACAAGATTGTGTTTCACTATACCCCGAAGCATGCATCGTGGCTAAACCAGATAGAGATATGGTTTTCTATTTTGGTGAGACGCTTTCTGAAACGAAACAGCTTTACGTCAACAGAAGATCTTAAGGTACGCCTTCATCAGTTCATGGACTTCTTCAACGAGAAAATGGCCAAGCCTTTTAAGTGGACTTACAAAGGCCGACCATTGCAAGTGTGATATTGTATGGGGATTAGCGCTTAGGGGCACTAGCCCAGTAAAAAAGTAAATAAAACGAGGGTTTTCTTTACTTCCGGTTATTGTGATATAGTATTAATAGGTAACACCTTTTAATACCAAAGGAGAAAAGGATGGCCACTACTTCAGTAAAGCTTGATGAAGATTTGAAAAAGAGGGTTCAGGACTTGGCTGAAATCAGGCATCGATCTGCCCACTGGATTATGCGTGAGGCAATTCGTCATTATGTTGCTTGTGAGGAAAAGAAAGAAGCCTTCAAGCAAGATGCCCTAAATGCTTGGGAAACCTATCAGGAAAATGGCATGCACCTAACGCTTGGAGAAGCAGATGCATGGTTGGCCAAACTTGAAGCCGGAGAAGATGCGGAGATTCCTAAGTGTCACGATTGATATGGTCACCTTCTGCCCTTAGAGATGTTCAGCGGCTCCACCGGTTTCTGGCAAATAAAGACGGAAAGTCTGCCAGCCGTGCCATCAAAACAATCCGTTCCAGCGTGAAAATTCTAGCCCATCAACCTGAAGTTGGTCGGCCTGTTGACGGCATGGAGCCTGAGTTCAGGGAGTGGCTGATTGACTTTGGTAGCAGTGGTTATCTTGCCTTGTATCGTACTGAGAATGGGTTAACAACGTTGCTAGCTGTGTGGCACCAAAGAGAGGCTGGGTACTAACTCTCAAAAAGAGCCTAATGAACTTTTCGAGGGAATGTGCGCAGTCCCCCTGAATAACCGCTATCTGATTGGCAATGCAGCACTTTACACAACAGATAATGTTCAAATGCTTCAGGAGCAGGGGCAACAGTTTATCACTCGTGTCCCATCAAAAATCAAAGAGGCAAAGGCACTTATTGATAGTGTCACCTCCTGTGTAATGAGGCCGGTGGAGGGAGCGGATGGCTATGAAAGCTATGAAATGCTGTCAGGCCATGGGGATGTCCCCCAACGCTGGGTTCGGGTTCGCAGTGAGCAGACTCGAAAGAGCGAACAGAAAAAGCTCCTGCAAAAGATACTAAAGAAATCGGTGAAAGAGGCAGAAGCCCTGACCCGCAAACTCGCCAGAAAAGCATTCAACTGTGAAACTGATGCATTGCGTGCGTTCAATGAGTGACAGTCCAAAAGTAATTATTGTCAGGCTGAGGCTGTCATTACTGCAAAACCCTGCTATACAAAGGCAGGTCGTCCAGAGAAAGGCTCCAAGCCGGATAGTCTGGAGTATTATGTCAGCGGGGACCCCTGGGTATCTGTTGACTGTCGTAAAGATGCAGAGCGTTCTCTGGGATGTTTTGTGTTGGCGACAAATGATCTCGACGAAAAACGACTGAGTTCCGCAGAAGTGCTGAGCACTTATAAATCACAGCAGTCGGTGGAGCGTGGGTTTCGGTTTTTGAAAAGCCCTGACTTTTTGATTTCTTCATTGTTTTTAAAGAAACCGGAACGAATAGAAGCCCTGTTAATGGTGATGACACTGTGCTTATTAGTGTACGCAGCGATCCAGCATAGAATTCGGCATGAGTTAAAGCTGCAGAGTCGCTTTTTTCCTGATATGAAGAGAAAACCCTGTCAAAACCCGACAGCACGTTGGGTGTTTTTCTGTTTTCAGGGTATCAACGTGCTATTGGTCGATGGTCATGAAAGGCATGTTGTTGGCCTACCGGAAAGACAGTTGACTATCATTTCAATTCTTGGGCGACCGTATCAGGAAATTGATTCCTGATACAGGTGCGCAATGACGGTTTCAGCAAGCCAAAAGCCTGAAAGTTCCTTCTGGCCTTCCAAATTAACGCCCGGAGCGACAACAACAGTTTTCTTGATAACCCGCTTATCTTTGTGAACCCTGACCACAATGCCATCAAGACAGAGTACTGGATACAGGCTTTCCAGGGGGCCTGTTCTGCCAGGCTTTTACTTCATCAGGAACAGCATCAGTGACCCCGGATATGAGGGTTGGCGAGACGTCAGCACCATACATTTCCTCAAGCGTATCAGCCATATCACGGGTGGTGATTCCTCGTGAGCAGAGGGACAGAATTTGCTGATCAAGCCTGTTGATTCGTGTGGACCCTTTGGTAATGAGCTGAGGTTCAAATTCGCCATTACGGTCTCGGGGCGTATTGATTTCCAGCTCACCAAAGTCACCTTTGATGGTCTTTTTGCTGGAACCGTTGCGACTGTTTCCCGTGTTATGCCCGTCGGCAGAGTGTTTGGCATAACCAGGGTGCTCTTCCAGCTCGACGGCCATAACACGCTCAACAGCCGCTTTGATCAGCTGGCGGCTAAGATCGGCAAGGTCATCCTGATTTTTGATTTGCCTAACCACTTGTCCAGGCAATTTTTCATTGATTTCAACGCTCCTAGTTATGCTCCTCTTTGGAGTATTAACGACAAGCGTTTACACAAATTAAATGACATCCTCGCTGAAAAACAGCTTTTGTTCATTAAATAGCGCCACTATTCACCCCACAAAATCCGCTTTTCATCCTCCATTTCTCATGGTTCTCGCCACGGGAACACTTTTAAGACGGCTTCTGAGGAATAATTTCCATAACAGATCAGCTCTGTTCAGTTTTCATGCATTCCAAGCTCAACGGTTTGGTGACCAAAACTAAACGCTGTTTCAGTCAAGCGTGGGCTACCCAGGACAGAGTATTTCAACCACTTAAGTTATAAATGCCCTGTGTTCAGCACTGTTCATCACTGCTCATCACTGTTCATCACCATTAAGCTTTTTGGCTGCCAGTTTAATGAGATGTTTACATTCAGGGGTGACATGAACAGTAGACATAGCATTTAGAATCGTTTAAAAAAGGAAAGGTGAAAAAGATACTCCGGTAAGGTTTGTTTTGCCACTGCCCTGAGGCATGACCGACATACATGACATACATAATGGAAGATCTTTTTCCGGGTTCTGTCTCACTCCAGCTTTTTGCATTAATCATCTTAGTCAGCTTAATCTACTTTCCCTTAGTTCAAACTGTAATTGAACTGTTCAAATTTGGTATCAATCTTCCAGCCTTTGTCTTCCAGGCTCTTTATCAGGTGGTCGGCCACTGTATAAATGTTACTCCCGTGAGCTTTTAGGCCCGCTAACATCCCTGCTAATAACTCCAATCTTTTTATTGCGGCCTCATTGACATGATTATTGCCAGATTGTGTATCACCGATAAATGCCTTTACAACGTTGCCTTTTACCGTCAGCCCTGTCCACTCAGGGTAAACATTCATGCAGTCTACATTTTCTCCGTCGAGCAATGCTACTGAGGCGGCTAAGTTATGCTTTATCAGTACTGCATTGATCTCTGCCATTGCTACTTTCAATAGTACTTGTTGTTCATTCATTGCTGTTCACTACTTACTGGTTTCAAGTTAGTTAGGATACTGTCTTGCTGTGTTGCTGTGTTGCTGTGTTGCTGTGTTGCTGTGTTGCTGTGTTACTATCTTTTTTAGTCCTCTGAAATCTACAAATGGCATTAAGCATTAAGTAGTCAAAGCACTTTTCTGGAGTCACGCAAAAACCAACTCAGCTTTGCTGTATACAATGGTGAGTATGAACCCCACCAGCTGCAGAGTATTATCCAGTCACTCCTTTCTCTGGTTTGTTTCTGGTTTGGGTCCATTTGTTTGCCCCAGTTACCCTGATCCCTCGAATGCGTTTATTTTGTCCGGAGTTGCCTTTAATCGGGTTACTCATATCAGTATCATCGTGGTTAGTTTCAGTCTTTTTAGACTCAATACTTCGGGCAGTTTTGTAAACTTAAAACTTCCGGCTGGCAGGGGATTGAAGGTATACCGTTATTTTACGGTAACTCACACTTATCCTTGAATTACCATAAAATTATCCCCCTTGAGTTGCAAGTCCTGCAGTATCAGACGACAGAAGGTCTGGAACTGTCCACAGTAGACATAATTACCTCTTTGTGACTGCAATGAACAGTCTTATGACTTAAAAATGAGGTGAGACTGCATTGCTCATGCCCCTCATACAATAAAAATAGTTTATAAACTGGAGGTTTTTAGTAATTTTTATGTAACTGCTTATTACTCTTTGTGAAAAAATGTTTATTTTTCTTTGGGTGAGCATGGGTATTTTACGGCATCAATAGAGGATTTATCCGATACACTAAGAAACCAGTACTTCGGACAGTTTTATAAACTTAACACTCGCGGCTGCCAGGGGATTGAAGATATTTCGTTATTTTATGGTAACTCACACTTATCCTTGAGTTACCACAAAATTGCCCCCTTGAGATGCAGGTCTTGCAGCATCAGACGCCAGACTGTCTAAAACTGTCCGCAGTATTGAAGAAATGGCGGTCGCTTGTTTAATAAAAGTCAGGGTGAAAAACAGGGAAGTATTGGCTCTGACCGCAAGCATTACCTGATGCCCGGAAAAAAATCAAAAGGATCAAGACAACTGATCGAGACAACTGGACAACTGAATGGAGCTTTGTTGCATTCCTGTCATTGTTTCCCATCAGGGAAGCTTGTAAAAAAATTCAAGACAATGATAGCTGCCTCAGGGAAGAAAAAAGTTATCGCAATTTACTGTTCAGCTAATGGGCCGGAAGAAGGTTTACCATCAGGCTGTCGTGAATTTATCCAGGTAGTCATTTATCAGTAACGTCAAGTGGACTTATGCCAGCCTGCAAAAACATAGAGGTCAGTGCAATCAAAGGAAGCCCTGTCAGGCTGTTCGGATCATTCCCTGTCATTTTTTCAAATAAAACCACGCCCAGTCTTTCACATTTAAAGCTGCCGGCACAGTCGAGAGGTTTTTCCTTTTGCACGTACTGACGAATTTGTGCCTGTGTCAGTGTTCTGAAAGCAACATGGAAGGGTTCACAGTGGTTTTGCTGCTGGCCGGTTTGGCTGTTTAATAGCGTAAGACCGGTGAAGAAGGTGGCAGTGTTACCACTGCATAAAGTAAGTTGCTTTACTGCCTGTATTTCATCACCGGGCTTTCCGAGCAGGGCATTATTAACCGTTGCTACCTGATCGGAGCCTATGATCCAATGGCGGGGGTACTGTATTGCAGCAGCCCATGCTTTTTCACTGGCCAGGCGAGTCACCAGGGCTTTGGGTGTTTCCTCAGGAAGAGGCTGTTCACAGGTATCAGGGGAGTAGCAAATAAAGGGCATGCCCAGCTTTTCCAGCAGTTTTTTTCGGTACTGTGAGCTTGAGGCGAGTACAATCGGAAGTGGCATAGGTTTGTTTATGTTTGGTTGTGAATCGTTAATATAGCACTTTTGTACGCAGAAATAGAGAGTGAAACCCTTTGACAGACCGATAGCTTGGCCCTATTATTGCGCGCTTATGTTAATCGGGCAATTACCCAAAACCGTTGATCCGCGTAAATTGGCGCGGCAAGGTATACAGTTTGAAGGTTCGTTGGCACTGAACCGTTTCAGTCGGCTGGTGGATGCGCTTGCTGATGACAGGGGAGAAGTCAGGGTTTCATTACATTTCTACCAGGATGAATTTGGCAAAACGGTGCTGAAAGGGCATCTGGTCGTAGACTGTAAAATGATCTGTCAGCGGTGTCTTGATATTGCGGATATTCCGGTTCATGCAGACATGTTGTTAATGGCTGTCTGGACTGATAAACAGGCCAGGGCGTTACCTGTTGATTATGACCCCCTCTTTCTGCAGGAAGAACCTATTGAGCTTGTGCCATTGCTGGAAGACGAGTTGTTACTGGCACTGCCACTCATTCCTTATCATGCACCTGAATTATGCTCTGTGGCACAGAACTATAGCGTAGGTGATGCGGTCGCTGAGGCTGCTGATGAGTTGAAAGAGGATGAGACCCGCAACCCTTTCAGTGTATTGGCCAAACTGAAAACTGGTGCCAAGACGACGATTCAGGAGAGTTAAAAATGGCTGTTCAGCAAAACCGTAAAACCCGCTCCAAGCGTAACATGCGTCGCTCCCACGATGCTCTTGGCACCTCCCAGTTATCTCAGGATGTTCAGACGGGGGAAATCCATCGTCGCCATCACATGACAGCCGACGGGTTCTACCGTGGTCGTCAGGTGATCACCGATAAAGACAGCGAGTAATACTGTTTTATGCCAGATGGCGTTAGCATCAATACTGTGGACAGTTTCAGACACTCTGTTGTCTGATGCTGCAAGGCCTGCAACTCAAGGGGACAATTTTATGGTAACTCAAGGGTAGGCGTGAGTTACCATAAAATAACGATATATCTCCAACCCCCTGGCAGACGCGAGTTTTAAGTTTATAAAACTGTCCGTAGTACTGGTTAGCATTGTACTGTACTGAATATTATGAACGGGGACGAAAGTCCCTTTTCTTATATCTACGCTCAATGTAATGAACAATCGTACCGATCTGCATTTCAGGTCGGTTGGCAATAGTCTTTTTTCAGTCTGATTTTGCCGGTGTGGATAGCTATCCCTTGTCCATTGCCCATACTGACAGAACCGTTGCGATAACTCATCAGCCTCCCCGAATTCTGCGTTTGAAAAAAGACACTTCCTGTGGAAAGCTTTTGCATTGATGGTTGATGGTCAGCTCAGCTATATCGGCTATATCGGCTATATCGGCTATATCGGCTATGATGAGGGGGGCGGTTTTTCCTGGTGTGGTTGATGCAGTGGTCTATGACAGATTTGCCAGAAATATCGCACTAAAAATGGTCGAAGGTGAAGTGTCAGGGGTTAAAAAAGCGTGGCTGTCCGATTTTCAGGCCCCATGGAGGTTTGGTGTTGACTATCTGGATGGGTACCTGTATCTGTATTGCGACATTTTGGGCATCCTGGGTATCGTATTGACCTGACACTTTATCATCATGGTGCTACCTTTTTCCAATGGCAGGGCGTTGTAATGAAAAGTCACAATGGTGCGGGAAAGATGCGGAAAAGGTGCGAAAAAGGTGCGGAAAAGGTGCCGATAGGCGGGGGCTTTACCGGGCTACCTGCGAGGCAGTGGGTGGTGTGGACGGACAAATGGATTTATACGCTGGACGTTGGTGCTGGACGTCGGTATTGAAGAGATGTTAATGCACTGGCAATTGCAGTAGACTACTGTGCCGCCAGCAGGGTGTTGTGCACTGCCAGGTATACTGGCATAAAAGAATACCTGCTTTCGTCCGGCAACATAATTTTACGCATCCG
The DNA here is from genome assembly GCA_965232215.1 of Endozoicomonadaceae bacterium. GTDB lineage: Bacteria > Pseudomonadota > Gammaproteobacteria > Pseudomonadales > Endozoicomonadaceae > Endonucleibacter. Next base: position 728,605 of record CBDDPF010000013.1, on the reverse strand, counting down.
GGCGTGACTTTCCCTATAATTGGCTGAGTTTTTTTCTGGAGTACATGCGTTTCAATGACAGATACATTGGCTTTCCTTTTCCCCGGTCAGGGTTCTCAACAGGTTGGTATGTTAGCTGATTATGTGAATGAACCTGTTGTCGTTAATACGTTGGCAGAAGCGTCCGACGTGCTGAAGCTTGACCTGTTATCACTGTTTCAGAACGGCCCTGCCGAAAAGCTGAATCAGACCGATATTACGCAACCCGCTTTATTGGCAGCCAGTGTTGCTTTATGGCGCTTATGGACATCAAGAACAGCAGTAAGACCTCTGTGTCTGGCAGGTCATAGCCTGGGTGAGTATTCTGCACTGGTATGTGCTGGTTCTCTGGCGTTTGCTGACGGGGTATCTCTGGTGAACAAACGGGGGCTTTATATGCAGGAAGCTGTCGCGGCTGGTGAAGGTGCCATGGCGGCAGTGTTAGGACTTGATGATCACGCTGTGCTGGCTGCCTGTGAAGCAGCAGTCGAAGGCCAGGTGGTTGAAGCAGCAAACTTTAATGCCCCTGGACAGGTAGTCATTGCCGGGCATGTTGCAGCAGTCAGGCTCGCGGTAAAGCGAGCAATAGAAGAGGGCGCCCGAAAGGCAATGGTATTGCCTGTCAGTGTGCCCTCTCACTGTACTTTGATGAAGCCGGCAGCACATAAGCTGGCTGCTGAACTCAATACATTATCTTTGAGCATGCCTTCAATCCCGGTGCTGCACAATGTTTCAGCGGATGTGTGTGCGGACGAAGAAACCATTCGAAAACATCTTGTGGCTCAGCTCTATAGTCCTGTGCGCTGGGTTGAAACGATTAATACCCTGATTGAACGCCAGGTGACGCACTTTGTCGAGTGCGGTCCGGGTAAAGTGCTGGCGGGTTTGAATAAACGTATTGCTCGTCGTGCTGCTGTGACACCACTGGCATCATCATCTGGGATGGATTCACTTCTGGTAAAGCTTGAAAAGGGAAAGAGTCAGGAATGAGCACTCTGGAAAGTAAAGTTGTACTGGTTACCGGTGCGAGCCGTGGTATTGGTCAGGCTATTGCGCTGGAGTTGGGGCGCCCGGGTGCGACTATTATTGGTACGGCGACAACGGCGGCGGGTGCAGAGCGTATTACCGCGACAATGGATAGTGCAGGTATTCGTGGTCGGGGGATTGTCCTGAATGTTAACGATGCTGATGCATGCATTAATGTTGTAAAAACGGTGACTGCTGAGTACGGTGCGCCGCAGATTCTGGTCAATAATGCTGGTATCACTCGTGATAATATTTTGATGCGAATGAAGGAGGCTGAGTGGGATCAGGTTATTGCGACCAATTTGAGTGCAGTCTTTCGCATGAGCAAAGCGGTATTACGGGGTATGACGAAAGCGCGTTGGGGACGTATTATTCATATTGGCTCTGTTGTGGGTTCTATGGGTAACCAGGGGCAAGCCAACTATGCGGCAGCAAAAGCCGGTGTTGAAGGGTTTACCCGTTCTCTGGCGCGAGAGGTGGGTTCTCGCAATATTACCGTCAACACAGTAGCTCCTGGTTTTATTGAGACTGATATGACCCGTGCCCTGCCTGATGAGCAACAGGAAATACTTAAGCAGCAAATTCCTCTGGGGCGTATGGGACGCCCGGAAGAAATTGCGACAGTTGTTGGCTTTTTAGCCAGTGAGGCCGGTGGTTATATTACAGGTGATACACTACACGTTAATGGTGGGCTGTACATGGGCTAACCGGGTCAGCTGTCGGTTTTATACGCCTTTGGTCGTTTTATTAACAGATGTTGTTGAATTGCGCTAATTGGCGCTGAACCGCTTGAAATTATCGTAATCAACCCTATACACTATCTACGCAGCACAAGCTGTACCAAAAAGTAACAGGAGCATAACTGGGTTATGAGTACCAATGAAGAACGCGTCAAAAAGATCGTTTGCGAACAGCTTGGCGTGAAAGCAGAAGAAGTGACCAACAGTGCGTCCTTCGTAGAAGATCTTGGCGCGGACTCTCTGGACACTGTTGAGCTGGTGATGGCTCTGGAAGAAGAGTTCGAAACAGAGATTCCTGACGAAGATGCTGAGAAAATTACGACTGTACAGGAAGCGATCGATTACGTTGAAGCACGCTCTTGACAGTCTCTCGGTAAATTGTTGACAAAAGCCGCACACGTTTAGGGTGCGGCTTTTGTTTTTGAGGGGGGATGTGTTATTAATGTTGCCGACAGTGTTAGTGTCGAAGTGCCCTGTGGGCAGGGCAACATTCGCAAGCCAGACTGTTGTGAGAAATATTAACACAGACCAGCCATTCAGATTGTCAGCGCAATCGCGCAATCGCAATAATAATGGTGTCGCTGAACAATGCTGAACAAATGCTGAACAAATGCTGAACAATAGTATCGCTAAACTAAGGTGCATTTGATAACGCAGGTACATCAGGTACTTGTGCCCTCAAGCTAAAGTCAGCAACGTGGGATTTCAAGGGGCTTTTGGTTTAGAAAAGACTATTGATACCCAGTCAATCTATACCTGACTGTTATGAATATTTGCAATAGTGGATGATGGTCAGTCACTGTTTTGTAGATATTACCATGAGGGTTATAACAACAATAAACGAGCAAAGAGGCGTATCGACGGGAGAGAGTGCATTGACACAAAGAAGAGTTGTGATTACCGGTTTAGGGGCGTTGACTCCACTGGGAAATACAGTTAATACCAGCTGGGATGCTGTCGTTGCCGGTACAAGTGGCATCCGTGCCATTGAACATTTAAACACAGAAGATTTTAATGTCACCATTGCCGGGACTGTCAAGGCATTTGATCTGACAGGTGTGATTGATGAAAAAGATGCCCGTAAGATGGACGGCTTTATTCAGTATGCCCTGGTGGCAGCGGCTGAAGCACTGGCTGATTCGGGGCTGACGGTTGAAGAGGATGTTGCTCATCGCTATGGTGTTGCTATTGGCTCGGGTGTTGGCGGGCTGACCACCATTGAGGAGGCGGTGTGCACCCTTGAAAAAAAAGGGCCGCGACGCCTGTCTCCATTTTTTATTCCCTCGGCCACCATTAATATGGCATCGGGCTGGTTGTCTATGGCACACAACCTGCGGGGTCCTAATTTTGCCACATCCACTGCTTGTGCTACTGGCAGTCATGCCATTGGGCTGGCGGCGAGAATAATTGTTTATGGTGATGCCGATGTTATGGTTGCCGGTGGTGCAGAAAAAGCGTCAACGGCTCTGGGGATGACGGGTTTTGCCGCAGCTCGTGCATTGTCAACACGTAATGATGCTCCCGAACAGGCAAGCCGTCCCTGGGATAAAGACCGTGATGGTTTTGTGCTGGGTGACGGTGCCGGTGTGTTGGTTCTGGAGGAATACGAACACGCCTGTCGTCGGGGTGCGACTATTTATGCGGAACTCAGCGGTGTCGGCATGAGTAGCGATGCATGGCATATTACGTCGCCGCTGGAGGATGGCAGGGGCGCAGCCCTTGCCATGAAAGCAGCGCTGGAAGATGCACACCTGAACCCTGAACAGGTGTCTTATATTAATGCCCATGGCACATCCACTGTTGCAGGTGATGTGGCAGAAACGCGAGCCATCCATCAAGTGTTTGGTCATCATGTAAAGCAGCTGGCTGTGAGTTCCACCAAGTCCATGACCGGACATCTGCTAGGTGCTGCCGGTGCAGTGGAAGCATTATTTGCCATTAAAACACTGGTATCTTCATTGATTCCACCCACCATCAATTTAGACACTCCCGGAAAAAACTGTGATTTAGACTATGTGCCGGAAGGTGCAAGAAGCTGTGATATGGCACATGTCATGTCTAACTCCTTTGGTTTTGGCGGAACCAATGTATCGTTAGTGTTTTCGCAGCCGGGCGGGTGATGCTGTGAATAGTGTCTGGATTAATGGTCAGCCAGCCTCTGATATTCCTGCTAATGATCGGGGGTTGGCATACGGCGATGGTGTATTTGAAACCATCAAAGTTGTTTCAGGAAAGTTGACACTGCATGCATTGCACTGGCAGCGCCTTTGTTCCGGCACTGAGCGTTTGCGAATCCCCCTCGATAGTGGTGTGCTTCAAAGGGAGTGTGCTGATTTTTTAAAGGAAAATAATTTTACTGAGGGCATTCTCAAGGTCATTGTCACCCGGGGCACTGGTGGGCGTGGCTATAATCCCCTCGGCTGTGATCAGATTCGACGTATTTTATCCTTTCATTCACTACCGGCTTACCCTTCTTCGCTGCCAGTGCAGGGAGCTGTTATCCGTTTGTGTCAGCACCGTTCAGGCCAGAGCCTGCTGGCAGGCATTAAGCATTTAAACCGGCTGGACCAGGTAGTCGCCAGGATGGAGTGGCAGGATGCTGAGTGTTATGAAGGATTGATGATGGATTTGGACGACCATATCATTGAAGGAACCATGACTAATGTTTTTCTGGTGATGGACGGTGGCATGCTGGTAACTCCCCGGCTAAACCGCAGTGGTGTTGCAGGGGTTGCCCGTGCGTACATTTTACAGGAAGCTGCTGGGTGGGGACTTTCAGTGATTGAGAAGCCGGTAACGATGAACATGTTGGAGAGTGCGTGTGAGGTATTTCTGGTGAACAGTGTCAATGGTGTCTGGCCAGTGATAGCCTGCGACCATTTACGCTGGGCGGTTGGCATAGTGACTCGGACTGTGAGAGATAAAATGACAGGTGTGCTGAATGCTTAAGAAATGCTTGCTGGGGTTTCTGGGCAGCTTGCTGGTGATAGCGCCTGTCGTTGGAGGAAGCCTTCTGGCCTTGAAATGGTATGCCGGTCAGCCGGTAAAAATTTCAGTGGAGCAGGCTTTTACCATTGAAAAGGGGGATTCTTTAGGCCAGGTAGCCAATCGTCTTGCCAGGATGGGAATTCTGAAGTATCCGGAGGCCTTTTCGTTGATGGGACGGTTATTGGGTAAGGCGGGAAATTTGCATGCAGGTGATTATTTAATCGTACCTGACAGTTCTCTGCTGGATGTGTTCACCCTGTTTGTTCAGGGGCATGTGCGCTACTATAACATTGCCCTGATTGAAGGGCATACTCTTGCAGAGGCAATTACATCGTTGAATCAGCACCCTAAGTTAACTGCCCCCCTCAAGCCTGACGCACTACCGGCGTTTTATCAGTCATTGGGTATTCAGGGAAGCCCGGAGGGGTTGTTCTACCCTGACACTTATTTTTTTGCAGCAGGCACGCCAGTCGTAGACATTTTGACTCGTGCTTATAAACGCTTGCAAACTGTCCTTGACGAGGAGTGGCAGGGTAAAGTGGACAACCTGCCCTTTGAGAATGCCTATCAGGCTTTGGTGATGGCATCGCTGGTTGAAAAGGAAACGGGTGCAGCATTTGAACGCCCCGCTATTGCCGGTGTTTTTGTACGACGATTACAACGTAACATGCGGCTGCAAAGTGATCCGACGGTGATTTATGGGATGGGCAAGCGTTATGAGGGGAAGTTAAACCGAAAAATGTTGCGGGAGAAAACCCCTTATAACACTTACGTTATTGACGGTTTACCCCCGACACCCATTGCCCTGGTGGGTCGGGAAGCTATTCATGCTACATTGCACCCGGCTGGGGGGGAAGCCCTCTATTTTGTCGCTAAAGGTGATGGCACACATTATTTTTCCGGGTCGCTGATTGAGCATAACAAGGCAGTGCGGAAATATCAGATTACTGAGCGCCGTGATGATTATCGATCAACGATTGTTGATTAAGGAATAAAATAATGGATTTTTTCCTGACCATTGAAGGTGGCGAAGGTGCGGGTAAGACCACGGCAATGGGAATTATCACTGCCTGGCTGGCATCGAGGGACATACCTTTTATACAAACCCGGGAACCCGGTGGTACACCCATGGCAGAAGCGGTGCGTGAAATACTGTTGGCTTCATATGATGAAACCATCGACAGTACAACAGAGTTACTGTTGATGTTTGCTGCTCGCTCTCAGAATCTTCATCAAAACATTGAACGGGCCATGGCTGAAGGCAAGGTGGTTGTCTGTGATCGGTTTACTGACGCTACCTATGCCTATCAGGGAGGAGGGCGTGGAGTTGATCAGGGGCATATTGCAACACTGGAAACATTGGTTCAGGGTGAGCGCCGTCCAGATTTAACACTATTGCTGGATATTGACCCCGAAACAGGGTTGACTCGGGCACGGAGCCGTGGCGAAGGGCTGGATCGCATTGAGCAGGAAGATATTGCATTTTTTAGTCGCGTGCGTGCCGAATACCTCAATCGTGCCGTCCGCTACCCCCGGCAGTATGTTGTGATTGATGCCAGTAGCCCCCTTGCACAGGTAAAACAGCATATTGAAAGGGTATTAGTGCAACGACTGGGGAGGCGCTAATGGTGCTGAAACCTCTGCCCTGGCAGCAGGCAGCCTGGGCGTCACTGACCGCTCGGGCAGTTCAGGGTATTCTGGCCCATGCTTTTTTATTGAAGGGAAGTGAGGGGCTGGGAAAGTGGCATTTTGCCAGAACCTTTGCCAACTGGTTGCTGTGTGAATCACCCGCGACAGATTCCGGATGCGGTCGGTGTAAAAACTGTCACCTGTACCAGGCAGGCAGTCACCCGGATGTGTTGCTTGTAGAGCCGGAAGCGTCGGGTAAACCCATTAAAATTGCGCAGATACGGGCACTGAATGATTTTGCCCATCAAACCGCGCAGCAAGGAGGGCAGCGGATCATTCTGATGAAGCCGACTGAAGCCATGAACACCCATGCTGCCAATGCACTGCTGAAGTGCTTGGAAGAGCCGGGAGATAATACGCTGTTTTTGCTGGTGAGCCACCAGGCTGGTGATATACCCGCGACTATTCGCAGCCGTTGCCAGAGTGTATTGTTTAAACTACCTGCCCATGAGCAGGCATTGCCCTGGCTGCAGGGGACGCTTTCAACATCCCATGAGACAACCGCGTTACTGTTGAACGTTGCATCAGGCTCACCGTTGCTGGCGGTATCTCTGGCTGAAAGTAATGTACTTCAGCAGCGTGCTGATTTGGTCAAAGCACTGGGTTCCCTGTTCAGGGGCGAGCTTACCCCTGTTGAGCTGGCAAAAACCTGGCAAAATGATCACGTGCTCATGCTGCTTTTATGGTTGGCTGACTGGCTCAGTGACGTGGTGAAGTTGTCGTTAGCAGGCGATGAAGCGTTGGTGAAAAACCAGGACGTGTTAATGTTACTGAGATACTTAACGAAAAAAGCACATGTTCGTATTGTGGTTGAGTTGCGAGACTGGTTACTTGAACAGCGGCATATCCTGGCGTGCGGGGGAAATTTAAACGTTCAGCTGTTGATGGAAGGTGTTTTTTGCCGTTGGTTGGATCTGGTGTTCTCAGGGGACAATTTGCCCTAGCCACCGTCATTATCCAGGCTGGCGGGCTTTCTGGGTTCACCAGACATCCTGATTGATGGGCTGAGTGCCAATCACACTGCCAATCACACTAATTAAGCGTTTCATCAGTGTGATTCGCTCTTCCATACTGGACATGCCCTTTTTTTGAAGATACGGGATTGATGCCAATACGTTTTAAGCTGTTTTTTCAGAGAATAAGTGGGTTGCACAAGCAGTAGACTGCTTGAGGTAAAAGACGTGCAGAATACCGATTTTCAGTCACGTTTTAAGCTGTTTTTTCAGAGAATAAGTGGGTTGCACAAGCAGTAGACTGCTTGAGGTAAAAGACGTGCAGAATACCGATTTTCAGTCACTCATTCTCCCTCTCACATTAACATTTCCCTCGACATTGTCCCCTGCATAGCCTGGTACTTTAGATAGTATACTGCGAGTATTCAGTTTAAGCTGATAACAGTGATGCTTCAAAAGTGATCAGGGAGGATGCTATGGGAATGACCGGTTTTTTATCCTTGACTATCAAGGACGTTGTATCTTTGTATGAATCGTATATGCCTTTTTTAAAAGGTGGCGGCTTATTTATTCCAACGACGAAAAAATACCATTTAGGGGATGAAGTCTTTATTCGTCTGACACTGATGGATGACTCTGAAACCTTGCCGGTAGCCGGTAAGGTCGTGTGGATTACCCCCCAGGGTGCCCAGGGACGACGCCGGGCGGGTATTGGTGTACAGTTTACGGATGTGAAAGATACCGTACGTACAAAAATAGAAACCTACCTGGCCGGTGCCGTCAATACTGACCAGGAAACCAGCACTATGTAAATGATGTAGATAGGCGCTGAATAAGAAAGGGTGTAGTATGTCTTTTTTTATTGCCAGGCAGAACACCGTATGCTGATTGACTCCCATTGCCATCTTAACCACCTGAAGCTGGATAAGTATGACGGCCAGCTCGATAAAGCAATAGCAGCTGCCCGTGCTGCCGGTGTCGGCAGGATGCTGTGTGTGGGGGTTGATCTTGAGCATATGGATCAGGTGGTGGCTCTGGCTGAAACCTATGACGATGTATACGCCTCTGTAGGCGTTCACCCCCTTGAAGACAGTGCTGGCACGCCATCTGTGGATGAGCTGTTAGGTTTTAGCAAACACGCAAAAGTGGTGGCCATTGGCGAAACCGGGCTGGATTACCACTATGCCCCGCAGACCAAAGCCAGACAACATGCGCATTTTGTACTGCATCTGCAGGCCGCAGCGCAAGCCAGACTCCCGGTGATTATTCATACCCGCGATGCCCGGGACGACACCCTGGCACTGATGCGTGAGCATGCGAATAAAGAATGTGCGGGTGTGATGCACTGTTTTACCGAATCCTGGGATATGGCCAGAGCGGCTATGGATATGAACTTTATGATTTCCATTTCCGGGATTGTGACGTTTCGTAATGCGCAGGCATTGCGTGATGTGGTAAAGCAGGTGCCACTGGACCGACTACTGGTAGAAACGGACTCTCCTTATTTAGCACCAGTGCCCTATCGGGGTAAACCTAATGAACCCGCCTACGTAGCAGAAGTGGCCCATTATGTGGCAGAGCTTAAGGGAGTGAGTTTTGAAACATTGATTGAGGCGACGGGAAATAATTTCTTCCGGTTGTTTCCGAAAGTCTGTCAATAAACGGAAGAGATATTTACAGTACATCAAAGAAATAGAGATATAGTTAAAGGCACTTATTATAAAACAGGCTTTGACAAGCCTGTTTCCTATACCAAAATGAAAAAAAATAAATACATAGATCTTTACTATAGGTAATATTTTGAAATGGGTTAATAGCCGACATTGGTATAAAACGCTTTTTCCTTTGATCATGTTACTCTTGACTATTAGTGCAAATATCTTCTTGTGTGATAGTTATGCAGCTGGTAGGAAAGTCACTTGTTTTGTAACAAATGAGAATGTTGTTTATTGTAGAGAGGGGGAATACTGGGATGTTACTGTCACATCAACAATTGATAAAAGCAAGGTGAAGCGCGCTAAAACCATGCCATTCTCTATGAGGTATCCTTGTTTTGATTCAGCTTCCTTTGACAAGGATATGGATTTTCAATTGGTTTTTTTAGATAAATCTTTAGCAATTTCTACTATTGAAGGTTTTGAAAGGATTGATGTCAGTACAATCATTGTTGGCCGAGATTATTATTATGCCTTTGAATGGAAGGGAATGTGTGTTGTACTTCCCTCAAAAAGATCTGAAGGTAGTCAGTCCTTTTTGCAGCATGACCGGTATAGCCAGAAGGGTTGTAAAGCATCCTATCATAATTTAGGGCTGTTGTTGAATGAAAAACTCTATGGAATGGTCATATTTACTGATCGATGTATTGTCACAGGCAGTGTTAATCGCAGAAAAGAATGGCATGCCAGAAAACCGGTGGACCTGGTTCATGTGAACCCGGCGGATAAACATCGGGAAGTCGATTTCAGTGCCATGTGGGAAATGAGTGACGAAGACATCCCTCCAGAAGGTCTGGCAAGAATAGTGAGAAATAAAAAGTATGAGCTGTTTCGTCCGGTTCTTGATGTTATGCCCGACTATTCCATGGAAAGGGATTTTAAATATGACTGGGTTTTGCCGTTGGGGACTCAGAAGCCGGAAGAGTGTGAGGTTTGGTTATTTGATTCGAATAAAAATGTTCAAATTAATGGAGGCACTGTATTGGCATTATTGTGGATGGGAACGTGGAACGGCGCAGGTACAAGAGGGTACAATCCTGATATAACAACACGCACTATTACAAAAAATAAATTTTTGGGTTTTATTCAGAAAGGGAAAAAATACTATCTGCAAGGCTTCGGTGACACGAAATCCAGAAGTAGAGATATTGTTTTCAGGGAAAACGAAGAAATAACGCCGGAAAATCCTGTCAATAAATATATTAACATTACTATACACCCTGAACCCCTCAGGCTTGTTGAAAATAAAGCCATTTTGGAAGATGATCCGTCCAAAGGGGTATTCACTAAAGAGATTACAAAAAAATATAAGCTTGTGGAAAAAATTGGTAGTGGGGCAGATGCAGAAGTCTACAGTGCTCATCTTCGGGAAGGTGGAGATGGTAGCCGGAAATATGCAGTAAGAGTAACAGCCTTACCCTCCAGCAGGAAAGGACAAGGCAACATGGGGGACGATTTGACACTGCTCCGCCGGGAATCTTTAGTTATACAAAAATTGATAGACAGTAATGGTCACAGAAATGTTGCAAAATTTTATGATGTTGAATTTGATGCCGTTAATGTAAAGCTGTGTACTGTTATGGATATTTATAGCAAGGGATTGACGGAATATATTAAGGAGCAGGGAGGGAAATTAGCACGGGAAAAGCGAAAAAAAATTGTTACAGACGTTTGCAAAGGTCTTAATTTCCTGCACCAGCTCGGCATTTTGCACAGGGATATTAAAGAAGATAACATTATGATGTCTGATGACGGGGGGTATGTTATTACTGATTTCGGGTTTTCCCATTTCCTGGGTGATACGTATGATGTGAAAGAGTTGGATAATGTTTTTAGAGGAACGCCTTTTACTTTTCTGGTTAACCCCGAGATTATTGAGCAATGTTATGAAAATCCTGCTCCGAAAATTCTAGCAGCTCAAATGGAAAGTGGTTTCTCATACCGTGAAGATGCTTATGCTGTTTGGTGTTTGTTAGTCAAACTCGGGGCGGGTCAGTATCCATCAAAATATTGTTCTTTAGAAAAAGATGACGATAAATTTTTTAAAAAAAGCATGAGACAAATATTTCATTATCGAGATAAAGGGGCTATTTATCTTCTTCTCAGGCAAATTATATTGGAGAAATGGATTCTCAGTGATCAGGGTAAGTTTTCATTATGTTTTAATAGTGTGAAAAATAACATAAAAAAACTCTGTTGTTCTTTAGATATGGATGTGTGTGATGAAGAACTGGATTTTATGGATGAAATTCTCAGGGCAAGAGAGTCAGAGGTGGATCAGCACTGGATGCAAAAAATGCTTCATACGGACTTTTTGCGGGATTAATTTTCTTTTTAACCTGGAGTTATTATGACTAGTCGTATAAGTTATGTTTTCTGTTTTTTGATGTTTTTTTCCCAGCTTAGTTATGCCATGGAGTATTGGAAAATAATAGATAGTCACACCAATATTGCACATGCTTTTCTCAAAGTTGAGACTGAAGGTAAGGGGTTTAGTTTTTACATGGCTGGAAATACGGAGCTTTCAGAGTGGTTATCACAGCGGGAGGAAACAGATGATGATGATGTGGGTGATGCCATGGGTATTTTAGACTGTATGCGGCTAATCAGTGCTGAAATCCCTGCGAATGATTTTCGAAATATCAGAGTAAGTAGATCAGAAGGAAAGTACAAAGTCGCATTAAAAGGAGAAGCAGGGTTGGAATCTTCCAGTACATTTGACTGTCTTGATACTCCACTTCCCTTTTCGCCTGCTTTTTTTTCTGAATCAAAGCCTGTCTGTGAAAAGCCAGTCTGTAACGATAGTGATGATGCGGGTGTTGAAGATGATGGGGCAGCCAGTATCAGTATGAGATTAGGTGAATCCTTACAACTATTGGATTCAGGGATGATCAGAATATTTTCTCCTTTTTTGCAAGTCAGCAAATGGTTAACTGATAAAAAAGGAGGTGATAAAAAAGGAGGTGATAGTGTTAATTGCTCTGTTGATATTAAAGTCTATGAGGAACGCGAAGGCTGGATTGAATGTGAAGGTTTTTCATTTTCTTCTAATCATCAAGTTTCTATTCCGGTGGGAAAGATATTGGGAGAGGAATCGTTTATTTTCTTTAAAAAGATAGGAGTAAAGGAATATACTCATTCTGTAGCGATGATGTGCTCTAGAAAGAAGAACGAATTGGAACAAGAAAACCCTGAAGTATCTGGCCTGAATTCAGGATCAGAGGCAGTTTATTATCCTTCGACTATGGAAAAAAAGGTCAGAAGTTCAGGTCATGATGCTGCCTTGGCTCGTTTATCTGATTCAATAAGATTATCTCGTGGCTTATCGGAGAAAAGAAAATTCCTATCCAGGCAGCTTTCGAGCAGCTATGACGATTATAGTGCCAACACTGCATCACCACATTCCGAAAGAAAGTTCGGGCCTGGATCAAAGAGAGTTGTTTATTCGTCGTATACGGAAAAGCAGAGCGGGGATCGAAGTAAAGTTGCTACCCTACCCCAGGCACGTCATTTAAGGGATGGCAATGATAGCGATAATGGCGATGATAGCGATAATGGCGATGATAAAAAAGGTGTTCATCTTCGCAGTTCAGTAAGAGAATTCGATACATTGAATTCCCATGAGACAAAAGTAAGGTTCGGGCAGTATGTTAAGAAAAGCGATTATGCAAAAAAAGTAGACCCTGATGTATTGAATGAGCTTGGGAGTGTTACAGGCACCGAGTCTGTTATGATAACGCTGAAATCTTTAAAAGAAGAAGTAGCAGGAGCAAAAGCTAAAACAAGTATCCTCCTCCCTCAGCCTACCAGTGCTGTAGTGACTCTCATGGAGGAGGATGAGGAGGATGAGGGACAGCTAATAGGAGATGTCAACTAATACTCTACTTTTGAGTGTTTCTCTAACCCAATGGACAGAAATTTAATGTCCTTGCGCTGGTCTTGCTGCCGTCACGCTTGGGCCGCGCCTAAAGACACGAGCTTCCAATACTGGATAGCAGCCGAAGCTGATACCGTTCTTTTCTTTTTTGACGTTTCTCTGCGAACTGCGGGAGAAGACTGTGAAGCGGTTATCGTTCTCAGGACACACAAACACGGGTCATATTGCAACCCATTAAGGTGTGTCCAAATGTTAGCAAAGAAAACGAAATAAATGCAGAAATTATTGCCGGACAACCCCTGACCATACCTGACAACCCTAAAAAGCTAACTATGCTTGGTATTGAAGATATGTCGGGAGGCAACTATGAGGCGTAAAGGTATGGCAGTCATTGTCGCTGTCCTTTTTCTGACACTATCGGGTTGTGGTAAACAACTCGTGACTGTAAAAATGCATAAAGTCACATCTGCAGGCGTAGGGACTGATATGGGGGATGTTGTTATCACGCAGGCGAAAAAAGGCGTACAGTTTCAGGTGGATTTAAAAGGCTTTACACCGGGTGAGCACGGTTTCCATATTCATAAAAACCCGTCTTGCGCTGCAGGTGAAAAAGACGGTATATCCGTGGCGGCATTGGCTGCTGGCGGGCATTTTGACCCACATAATACCGGTAAGCATGCCGGACCTTACGGTAATGGGCATTTAGGCGACCTACCTCGTCTGGTTGCTAATGATAAAGGCGAAATTCATATGGCGGTCACTGCCCCGCGGCTCACCATGAATGACCTGAAAGGACATTCACTGATGATTCACAGGGGTGGTGATAATTATAAAGATATCCCCCCCATGGGTGGGGGTGGCGCCAGAATGTCATGTGGCGTAGTGAATTAAACGCGCTGGGTGTGGCTATCTTCGGACTTTGCCACACCTTTTCACTGTTCACTCTTTTACGCCGCTACTAAAAATCTAACATAATCTGTAATTATGCAGACTTATCTACGCCGTCGACATGAATGCACGACGAATCGTGTCTAACTCCACTCTTGTGTAGGGTTTTGGGTCGAGCTGTAACGTGTCTCGACCATAATTATCAAGGTTCAAACTCGCACTGTAATCCCTATCATGCAAAGTTTTACATTTCGGACATCGCCACTGGCGATCGGACAAAGCGATATTGTCGTTTATGTAGTTGCAAGTATGAACCGCACACTTTTTCGAGCTGGGAAAGAACCGATCTGCAATCACAATCTGGCATCCTCTCAGCTCTGCCTTGTATTCGACAAGCTCTCTCAGCTTGCCGAAACCTGCGTCACTGATTGCTCTTGCCAGTTTGTGGTTTTTTACCATACCTTTTACATTCAGGTTTTCCATGGTGATTATTTTGAATCTTGACGTCAAATAATCACTTACCTCATGTATTACGGCTGATCGCTGGTTACTGATCCGGTAATGAAGTTTTGCAACTGCCCGCTTGGCTTTCGCGTAACGGTTGCTTCTCTTTATTTTGCGGCTTAACGCTCTCTGTTTCCTGTTAAGGCGTTTCAGAGAGTGTTTCAGTTTCTGATTAGCAGCAAAGGTTTTGCCATTCGAACAAATAGCTAAATTTTTGATGCCAAAATCAACGCCTACAGACTCATTGCTTTGTGCTTTTGGGTCGTAGTCTTGAGTGTCTACCAAAATAGAAGCGAAATACTTTCCGGCTCGCTTACTGATCGTCACCTGACAGGTTGTGCCCGTGAATCTCAGTTCCTGGCGCATTTTAATTTTGGTTTTCAGTTTCTCAATGCGAAGTGTTCTGCCGTCAACATGGAACTTGGGTTTTTCTCTCAGAGAAAAACTATCGTGTAGGCCTCGCTTCTTGAATCTTGGGTAACCTGCTTTTTCTCCTTTCTTCACCCGACGAAAGAAATGAGTAAAGGCGTTATGAAGATCGTCGACTGTATTTCTCGTTACACGTTGACTGACTTCGGCATACCAGGGGAACTCAAGCCTGAGTTCTTTGTATTTTTCATTCGCAGCCTTCTTTGACCACTTAACGCCTTCTTGATTGAAATGTGCTAACAGTTGATTGAACGCATGACGACGAGAACCACAAGCCCTGTCAAGATAATCGGCTTGTTGTTTTGTCGGTCTGAGTTCAATCTTGTGAGCTAACAACATCCTGCAAAGTCTCAAGCATCTTTTTGTGTTTCTTGCTTCGGCTGCCGTAAAGTCCTGCGCTGAATACAGTGATTATTTCCAATACATCATTGGCGAGTTCTTCTTCAAACGAAGGCTGATCGCCTTTATGTACGATGACTATTTCTATTCCCTGCAATTCACATAGGGAGAACACCAATTCAGCGCCGAACCTTAACAGCCTGTCTTTATGTGAAACCACCAGTCGTTTAATCTGACGTTTCATTATTAACTCAAGTAGCTGATTAAGTCCTTTTTTCCGGTAGTTCATGCCAGAACCAAGATCACGTATAACCTGAGTTCGCCAACCTTTTGCAGAACAGTAGGCTTCCAATAACTCTTGCTGCCTGTCTAAGTCTGGCTTTTGGTCGTGACTGGATACCCTGCAATAGCAAAGAGTAGGCGCAGCTTCGTTACTGAAGCCCATCAATTCAGACACGTCGTAGTAACGAGTTCCACCTTTGGTCTTTCTGGCAGGAAGCAACTCACCTGTACTTTCCCATTTTCGCAGTGTTACAGGGTCTGTACCAAGTAAACGAGCGGCCTCACCTATCTTCACTAATCTCTTATCCATGCTTGAGATTTTATCAGATAGTTTCAGATTATAATAGTTTACTGCGAACTGTTTTTAGCCCTTTCGTCGTTGAGTGACCTGAACAGGGCGTCTATGCTCTGCGTCCTTGTCTTTCCTGAGTGCGTGCGTGACACACTCAGGTCACGTGCATTATAAATAATCGGCAAATAACTGCCGGAGGCCTTTCCCTGGCACAGGTTGACGCATAAAGGCTTCACCCACTAAGAAGCAACAGATATTGTGCTCAATCATTGTCTTTACATCGCCTTGTGTATGAATGCCACTTTCAGTAATCACCAGCCGTCCCTCTGGAATTGCAGGTAATAATGAGAAAGTGTTGTCCAGGCTGACCTCAAAAGTGTGCAGATTGCGGTTATTAATGCCAAGCAAAGCGCCTGGTAATGGCAGTGCCCGTTCCAGCTCCTCGGCCCCGTGCACTTCCACCACAACGCTTATACCCAGCTCATGGGCAATACCGTTAAAGTCGCACAGCTGCATCGTTGACAAAGCAGAAACAATGAGCAAAATGCAGTCAGCGCCCATCAGGCGTGCTTCATAGAGCTGCCAGGGATCAATCACAAAGTCTTTGCGCAGAACAGGCAACGAGGTGGCGGCCCTGGATTGCTGCAAATAGTCGGCATGCCCCTGGAAAAAATCCTGGTCAGTAAGCACCGACAGGCAGGTTGCCCCGGCCTGTTGGTAACTTGCTGCGATGCTGGCCGGGTGAAAGTCCTCACGGATAATTCCTTTGCTGGGAGAAGCCTTTTTAACTTCAGCAATCACAGCCGCCTTTCCGGCAGCGACCTGGGCCGTCAATGACTGGGCAAAACCGCGGGCGGGCGCACAATCAGCTACCCGTGCACGGGCTTCTGTCAATGGCAGCTTTTGCTGACCAAAGGCCACTTCTTCCTGCTTGCGGGTAATAATGGTATTCAGGATGGTGGGCAGGGACATAGGGCATTATTCCTGATTAAAACCCTGGCTGAAAGTAGCCAGTGTCTGCATTTTTTTAAGGGCCAGGCCACTGGCAATGGTTTCCCTGGCAATGGCAACGCCCTGGACCAGAGAGTCTGCCATGCCGGACACATAAATAGCTGCACCACTGTTCAAGGCGATCATATCAGCCGCTTTCTGTGCGTACCTGCCTTCACGTTGGTTCAGGGCATCCCTGATCAGCGCAAGGGAAGCTTCAGAGCCATCCACATCAAGGCCAGTCAGGCTTTGACGCTTGATGTCAACATCTTCGGGTTTAATGGTGAACCGGGTAATCTTGCCGTTTTTGAGTTCAGCAATTTGCGTTTCACTGGCGATACTGATTTCGTCCAGACCATCGCTGGAATGTACGACCATTACATGCTGGTTGCCCAGTTCACGAAACACTTCTGCCAGCGGCTTGCACAGGGTCTGAGAGAACACACCGACAACCAGATTTTTTACCCCGGCAGGGTTGGACAAGGGGCCGAGAATATTAAACAGTGTGCGAATCCCCATCTGCTTACGGACAGCAGCAACATTTTTCATGGCACAGTGGTGTGCTGGAGCAAACATAAAACCAATACCCACCTCTTCAATGCACTGTGCAACCTGATCTGGCGTGATGTTCAGATTAACACCCGCTTTTTCCAGCAGATCAGCACTGCCACTGGTGCTGGAGATGCCCCGATTACCGTGTTTGGCCACATGAGCACCGGCAGCGGCAGCGACAAAGGCAGAGGATGATGACACATTGAACAGGTGTGCACCGTCACCGCCTGTACCAACAATATCCACCAGGTGTTCAGTGTTCACGTTGACCGGCGTTGCCAGATTACGCATCACCATGGCCGCACCGGTGATTTCATCAATGCTTTCACCTTTCATTCGCATAGCGGTCAGGAAAGCACTGATCTCCGGGTCGGCGCACTGACCCGTCATGATTTGCTCCATGACACTGATCATTTCCTTCGAGCTAAGGTCGTGATGCTCTACGATGCAGGCAATGGCTTCTTTAATGTGCATACTGTGCATAATGTGAATAATTACTGTTTTTTATCGGCGTAAAAAGTTATTGAGTAGTTCATGACCCTGTTCAGTCATGATAGATTCCGGATGAAACTGCACGCCTTCAACAGGTAGTGTCTTATGGCGTACTCCCATGATTTCATCTTGTTGACCATCATCCGTGTGTGTCCATGCGGTCATTTCGAGGCAATCGGGCAGGCTCTCTTTCTCAATAATCAATGAGTGGTAGCGCGTGGTATTGACAGGATCAGGCAACCCTTTAAAGACCCCCTTATGGTTGTGGAAGACTGGCGACACTTTTCCGTGCATCACTTTTCGAGCACGGACTACCTTGCCACCATAGACCTGTCCGATACTCTGGTGTCCAAGGCAGACACCGAGCAACGGAATATTCCCCTGAAAACGCTTAATGATATCCATGGAAATACCCGCCTCATTGGGTGTACAGGGACCCGGTGAAATCACAATGCGCTCGGGCTTCAGTCGCTCAATGTCGGCCAGGGTTATTTGATCATTACGGTATACCTCAACGCTGGCACCGAGTTCACCAAAATACTGTACCAGATTCCAGGTGAATGAATCGTAATTATCAATCATCAACAACATGGATTTCGCGCCTCCGGGGTTTGTCTGTTCAACCCTGCCTGAACCATTGCAACAGCCTGAAAAACAGCACGCCCTTTATTCATGGTTTCTTTCCATTCGAGCTCGGGAATGGAATCTGCTACGATGCCACCACCGGCCTGTATATGCAGCTGCCGGTCTTTGATCACAGCCGTTCGAATAGCAATAGCTGTATCCATATTGCCATTCCAGGCCAGATAGCCTACGGCTCCACCGTAGACACCGCGTTTAACCGGCTCCATTTCATCAATGATTTCCATGGCTCGTACTTTGGGTGCACCACTTAGCGTACCGGCAGGCAAGGTGGCTTTCAGTACATCCAATGCATCAAGTCCGGTTTTTATCTGACCGGTGACGTTTGAGACAATATGCATCACATGGGAGTAGCGCTCCACCGTCATTTTATCGGTCAGGCTAACGGTGCCCGTTTTTGCAACACGTCCCACATCGTTACGGCCGAGATCTATAAGCATCAGATGTTCAGCAAGCTCTTTGGCGTCAGCCAGCAGTTCGGCTTCCAGTGCTTTATCCCGTGCCTCGGTGACACCTCGCTTACGAGTCCCGGCAATAGGGCGAACAGTGACTTCACCCTCTTCCAGTCGTGCCAGGATTTCCGGTGATGAGCCGACAATATGGAAATCATCTAAATCCATAAAGTACATGTAGGGGGATGGGTTCGTGGTGCGCAGGGCACGGTAAAGATCCAGTGGTGCACTGTCAAAGGGAATGCTCATGCGTTGGGACAGAACAACCTGCATGGCATCACCACTGAGAATATACTCCCGAATTTTTTCCACATGGTCTTTATGACTGGCCTGCCCCATGCTGGAGCAAAAATCCTGCTCTGTTGCCTGATGGGCAGGTGCTTGTGATGTTGGTATAACACAGGGTGACTGAAGCTTTTGTACCAGTTCATCCAGCCTGGCTTCAGTTTTTTCCAGTGCATCATGTTCAGCCGGGTCAGCGTGAGAGATCAGCATCAGCTTACCACTGAGATTGTCAAAGACGACAATATCGTCAGAAACCATCAACAGCACATCCGGTGTGCCAATAGTGTCTTCCGGTGTCGTTGCCTTGAGTCGTGGCTCACTGTATCGTACGGTGTCATAACTGAAATAACCTACCAGACCACCATTAAACCGTTGCAGGTGAGGGAGTTCGGCCACATTATAGCGCTGCTTGAATTGCCTGACGAAAGCCAGTGGGTCATCAACTGTATGTCTTTCCACCACCTCTGAGTCTGTCTCGATCTCGATGGTGTGGCCATGAACACGGAGCCGTGTGCGACAAGGCAGGCCAATCATGGAGTAACGCCCCCACTTTTCACCACTGTGCACAGATTCCAGCAGGTAGGAATAACGGCCATTGGCCAGTTTCAGGTAGGTGGTTAACGGAGTATCCAGATCAGCAAGTATCTCACGGCACACCGGAATACGGTTGTACCCTTTGCTGGCGAGATGGGCAAAATCCTCAGGCGTCATAGGGCTATCTTCTCAAAAGTGGATCGTTCACAGAAAAACGGCTGGCAGATGAAATACAGGTCTGAGGCAGGGTACTCTATATTCAGGCCGTATGCCAGGCACACCATGACCATGATCAGTGAGAGGCACAAAGAGAAAGCAAAGAAACGTGAGGACGGACAGAATGTTACTCCCTTGAGGGGGATGAGGCTGATAGTGACCGACGACGGTATATGGAAAGTATATATGGACGGTATATGAATGCTGTCTCACTTCAGGCCTTTTCCCGGTGGAGTGATTTGAACGGTGGTAATTGTGGTAGATGCTATGGCTACAGGCGGTATATACTCGTGACCGTTGAAGATGCTTGATTTTTCTGCATTTTTTTAGCAATCTCAACGGATGCCAAAATTTATGCTCACACCTCAGCAAAAATCAACCTTGGAGTCCCAACACAAAACGTCGCGGGATGCTCGGGAGTGTGACCGTATTAAAGCCGTATTACTGAGATCTGAAGGCTGGTCAATAACCGCCATTGCTCAAGCATTGAGAAAAAGTGAATTTTCCATTGCCCGGCACATTGATGACTACCTGAAAAAGGACAAACTGAAACCTGAAAACGGTGGCAGTGAGAGTCATCTTAATGACGAGCAAAGTGAGCAGCTAATTGTGCATATTTCAGAACATACTTACGCCCATGTCTACGAAATTGTGTCGTATATTTTTGAACGCTGGGCTGTCAAATACACCGTGTCAGGCCTCAACAAGTGGTTGCACCAAAAAGGCTTCACCTACAAAAAACCAAAAGGTGTACCGCACAAGGTGGATGCCAATAAGCAGGCAGAGTTTATTGAGCACTACGAAGAGTTGAAAGCCTCACTGCCTGAGAGTGAGGTTGTGCTTTTCATGGATGCAGTTCACCCAACGCAAGCCACCAAAATCACCTCGGGTTGGATACGCAAAGGTGTTGATAAAGTCATCAATACGACGGGCAGTCGCAACCGAATGAACATCGTCGGTGCGATAGAATTGAACAACTTGTCTGCTGCTATTTTTGATCAATTCGAGACGGTTAACGGGCTGGCTATCATTGAATTCTTCAGAAAAGTTAAGTCCGCTTATACATCAAAGAGTGTCATTCACATGGTGCTGGATGGAGCAGGTTATCACTATTCGAAGGAAGTCGTTGATGAGGCTGAAAAGCTGGGTATAAAACTGCATTACCTTCCGCCCTACAGCCCAAACCTGAACCCAATTGAGCGGTTATGGAAGGTGATGAATGAGTACGCTCGAAATAATCAATACTTTGCAAAACCGAAGGATTTCCGGAAAAATATACGTCATTTTCTGTATGTTACGCTACCAGAAATAGGTGCTTCGTTAGTGAGCAGGATTAATGACAATTTTCAGATACTGAATCCTGCATCTTGAATTCACTTGGGTATAGGCCCTTGCAAAAATTGTAAACCAACCTGAGATCGTCGCAATCAGGCTTAGAAGTCGTCTTGAGCGTGTGTCCGTGGCGAGGACTACGAGAAATGGCGGATGAAAAGCGGATGTTGTGGGGCGAATAGTGGCACTGTTTAACGAAAAAAATTAACGAAAAAAAGCCGTTTTTCAGCCCCGTTTATCGTGGCCGCAGTAGGAGCATGACGTTTAAGACGGCTTCTCAGGGAAGTACTGCCCATTAATAACCAAACGGCGTTAAAGCGTGGTTGACTAATATATCACCGGCTTCTCCAGGACTCAGGTTCTTAAGTGCATTTGATAGCTGGCAGGACGTATTCAGGTTGTTAACAAACCTATCCATCATTCCATTTTCTCTCAGGTATTGTATTAAACCTGCGTACGTTGGGGCATAAATAATAAATGCTCTTCCATAGTCACTGTCCCTTAAACACCTAAAACCCGTAGCGTTTCTGACTCCATTCACAGTCATATAACGCCTGGTGGAATATTGAGTACTGCGCGTATGTTCGAATCCGAGGTAAAAAACAGTCTGTTTGTCTACCTCACCTGCCATACTGATGGCGCTTTTAGCCGTAGAAAAGCTAACACCCGGGCTGATGTCATCCATCGTGTATGTGCTGTCGTGCTTGAAAGAAAGTAAGCGCCAAATAAACCAGCGTACTGGCTGCCATCCCCAAGATTTCTTATTCTTTGCCTGCCTTAACATTCCAGGGAAGAAGCTGTTCCAGTTTCTCAACGGTATCAGCGTAAGGCAGCTCTTTTAAAATATGGTTCAGGTAATCGAAAGGCTCCAGGCCATTCACCTTTGCGCTTTCAATCAGGCTGTAGAAAATGGCACTGGCTTGCGCCCCTTTTGGCGTGTCTGCAAACATCCAATTCTTACGGCCAATAGCGAAGGGACGGATAGTGTTTTCCGCTGCGGCATTACTGATGTCCAAGTGGCCGTTGTCACAGTAAACGACCAGTTTTGGCCATTGGTTCAATGCATAGCTCATGGCTTGGCGTGACAGGCTGCCCGGGTCTAGCTTGGTTATGTTTTTCTCCAGCCATACATGAAAGTCGTCCAGTAGCGGCTTACTCTTTTGCTGACGCAGGATGGCTTTTTCTGATGGAGGAAGATCTCTTATTTCTTTCTCAATGGCGTAAAGCTTACCGATTTTGCCTAAAGCGACATTCGCCTTGCTAACGCGGGTGTTTTTCACCTTTTTGCCCGGTTTGGCTTCGCCCTTTCTGGCATCCAGAAATTTCCTGCGAACGTGGTCGAAGCAACCCACCTGGGTGATGCCTTCTTGTTTGCATACAGCGTCGTAACTGGCATACCCGTCAGTTTGCAGGTAACCGCTGAACCCTTCGAACAGACGCAGGGGAACCTCCTTGCCTCTTGAGGGATCGTATTCAAACACTACCGATGTTTGTCCGGGTGGCCCACCAAGGCTGACCCACATATATTTGTCAGAGTTGATGGACTTACTGGTTTCCTTGATTACCTGAATTCGGGTTTCGTCAGCATGGATCACCGAACCGGTCTTTTGATGATCTCTCATCAAATTGATGAGTGGCCGCAGTTCTGTAGACAACCGAATCAAAGAGTTGGCCATCGTCGTCCGGGTGACAGAGCCACCGTATCGCTTGAGGATATTCTCTTGCCTGTACAAAGGCAGTGCGTCGCAGTACTTGGAGACAATGATCCAGGCCAGTGTGCAAACAGAGAGTGAAGATTTGGGCAGTGGGTGTTTTGGCAGCTCTGCAACTTTAATGACCCGCTTCTCCTGTCCATGCTCATCGACTTCCGGAAAGACTGCTTTCTCTTGCAGAATTTCTTTCACCTGAACCCTGGCTGGTACGATATCAAGCTCTTCACGAACTTTGACAAAGAAGGTATCAATGGCTCCGGTTTTTTCTTCTTCACTGAGTTCAGAGCGTTCCTGCACTCTGGGCAGAGACTCTGAAAATGGCTTGCGCCCTGTTTTCTTTTTACGTGGTTTTGGAAGCTCTTGCTCTGGCTGATCTTTAGCTTCGTCTTGCTCTCCGGTACAGCCTTCCAGCTCCACCTCATTGAAAATGTCGCTCTGGCTGTTATTTTTTTCAGTGCTTCTTCCGTACAGGCGGGATCGGGAGAGCCTCAGGTACTCTTCCAGTTGCGCAATGCGTTTTTTTTGAGAATCGATAATCTCTGACTTCTTTTGAATAATGTCGTCTTTTTCAAGAAGGGCATTTTCTTTTTCAAGAATGACACTTTCCTGCGAATGGATCGCCTCAAACAAGGCGACCATTTCAGGGGTAGTCTCAGCCTGATGAAAGGGCAAACCCAGTGCGGATTTCGGCTGAAAAATCAGAGTGTCGGCGGTCGATTTCATGGTCGCTATTTTACCATAACATCCTGAAAAACAGGACTAAAAACAGCTCTCATAATGCCTTTTTTTATGGGGTTGCATGGCGTTGAGATTGTAGCCGTCCAGCAGCCAGTTTAATTGTTGCCCGGTTAAGGTAACCAGCTCTTCATCCGGTTTGGGCCAGTGGAATTTGTCCTCAGACAGGCTCTTGTAATAAAGCACAAAACCATTATCTTCCCAGAACAGGCACTTGATTTTATTACGCTGCCGGTTGGTAAACGCATATAAATAGCCGTCAAAGGGGTTATGCCCCAGCTCTTGTTCAACCAACACAGCAAGCCCACGAAATGACTTGCGAAAGTCAATCGGCTCCCGGTAGAGAAACACCTTTGATAATACCGCTGACGGTCGCATAACCGGGGTGTTCATAGCATATCCCTCACCAGCTGCTCACAAAGTGACAGGTTACTGTCATCAATACCGGACACTGTTACACCACTGGGCAGGGTGATGGAGAGTGGTGTTATCTGAGAAGACGCATCAGGTTCTGGTTGGGGTGTTACCTGAACAAAGCCAGAATTGTTCGGGGTCGCTTTTACGCTGGGGGTTGTGTCGAGTTTACGCTTCCAGTATCCGAATTTGGATACCCTTATACCGTGCTGCTGGCACCACGCACTCTGAGTCAAACCTGAATCCCGCCATGACTGAACACGCTCCAGCCATTCACTGTCTGCGGGTAATTTCTTTGCCATATTGGCCTCCTTATATCCGGAGGCTAATCATTTCAAACGGTTTTTTGATTCTGAAGGACGTGGGTTTATTTGGCGTTTACGAAAGAAACAATGCGTAAAACCTTAAAATTACTCAACATCTCCTGTGCAGATACCGCTGTGTCTTCAGCACCAGGGTAATCAAAGCTACTCCATTGGCGAACATATTTAAAAATAGGTGTAAGACGATTTATTAGACTCGTATCATAAGGAATTATCTTAAGTAAGCCGTTGTATAAAATAATGTCATGCAGGGAAGCGGTTGCACGACAGTACTTAACAGCCTCTCTGAGTTTGTTGATTTCCTCGAAAGTTAAGCACTGTAAAATAATGGATAAAAGAGGGGGCTGATGCATAATATGGACGAAGTTCTCCAAAGCTTTGTCTTCCACGACGCAAGTTATTACAATTCCACCTGTTGCTCCTTTCTCAGATTCATTCATGTCATCAACCTTAGTGAGTACTTTACTTAAGATCCAGTCGTCATCCCTGCAAAGCCGGGAATCTATTACGAAGGCATACCACCTTCACAGGGTAGCAGTGGAGGCTGAAGAAGTATCATAGCCTGGTGAAACTCCAGTCATTTTTTCAGGATGCATCCTTATAATAGGTTAAGACTGGAGAGGCTTCACTTGAAAGCAGCATAATTCTATAATGCTACTACTCTCAAGCCTCAGGTGGATAACATGTGATAAAAAGACCTATCCTTACAACAGATCCATCAAGTTGGATACCACACAATCAGGGGCAACGTCGCTAACAGAGTTGCCATGGTTATAACCATAGGTGACGCCAACCACCCGGATGTCGGCAGCTTTTACCGTGTTAATATCATGGATTGAATCTCCCACCATCAAAGCCCTAAACTGAAATAACCGACCAGTCCACCATTAAACCGTTGCAGGTGAGGGAGTTCAGCCACATTATAGCGCTGCTTGAATGGCCTGACGAAAGCCAGTGGGTCATCAACTGTATGTCTTTCCACCACCTCTGAGTCTGTCTCGATCTCCATGGTGTGGCCATGAACACGGAGCCGTGTGCGACAAGGCAGGCCAATCATGGAGTAACGCCCCCACTTTTCACCACTGTGCACAGATTCCAGCAGGTAGGAATAACGGCCATTGGCCAGTTTCAGGTAGGTGGTTAACGGAGTATCCAGATCAGCAAGTATCTCACGGCACACCGGAATACAGTTGTACCCTTTGCTGGCCAGATGGGCAAAATCCTCAGGCGCCGTAGGGCTATTTTCTCAAAAGTGGATCGTTCACAGAAAAACGGCTGGCAGATGAAATACAGGTCTGAGGCAGGGTACTCTATATTCAGGCCGTATGCCAGGCACACCATGACCATGATCAGTGAGAGGCACAAAGAGAAAGCAAAGAAACGTGAGGACGGACAGAATGTTACTCCCTTGAGGGGGGATGAGGCTGATAGTGACCGACGACGGTATATGGAAAGTATATATGGATGGTATATGAATGCCGTCTCACTTCAGGCCTTTTCCCGGTGGAGTGATTTGAACGGTGGTAATTGTGGTAGATGCTATGGCTACAGGCGGTATAGGCCCTTGCAAAAATTGTAAACCAACCTGAGATCGTCGCAATCAGGCTTAGAAGTCGTCTTGAGCGTGTGTCCGTGGCGAGGACTACGAGAAATGGCGGATGAAAAGCGGACGTTGTGGGGCAAATTGTGGCACTATTTAATTAACGAAAAAAAGCCGTTTTTCAGCCCCGTTTATCGTGGCCGCAGTAGGAGCATGACGTTTAAGACGGCT
Source organism: Endozoicomonadaceae bacterium (assembly GCA_965232215.1). Taxonomy (GTDB): domain Bacteria; phylum Pseudomonadota; class Gammaproteobacteria; order Pseudomonadales; family Endozoicomonadaceae; genus Endonucleibacter. Next base: position 702,415 of record CBDDPF010000013.1, on the reverse strand, counting down.
TCTCAGGGAAGTACTGCCCATTAATAACCAAACGGCCTTAAAGCGTGGTTGACTAAAATATCATCGACTTCTCCAGGACTCAGGTTCTTAAGTGCATTTGATAGCTGGCAGGACGAATTCAGGTCGTTAACAAACCTATCCATCATTCCATTTTCTCTCAGGTATTGTATTAAACCTGCGTACGTTGGGGCATAAATAATAAATGCTCTTCCATAGTCAGGTAAACCCTTAAAACCCGTATTGTGTCTGACTCCATTCCTACCATTACTACAATGCATAGTGGAATATAGAGTCCTGCCCGTATGTTCGAATCCGAGGTAAAAAACAGTCTGTTTGTCTACCTCACCTGCCATACTGATGGCGTTTTCAGACGTAGAAAGGCTAACACACGGGCTGATGCCATTCGTCGTGTATGTGTTGTCGTGCTTGAAAGAAACAATGCGTAAAACCTTAAAATTACTGAACATCTCCTGTGCAGATACCGCTGTGTCTTCAGCACCAGGGTAATCAAAGCTACTCCATTGGCGAACAAGTTTAAAAAAAGGTGTAAGACGATTTATTAGACTCGTATCATAAGGAATTATCTTAAGTAAGCCGTTGTATAAAATAATGTCATGCAGGGAAGAGGTTGCACGACAGTACTTAACAGCCTCTCTGAGTTTGTTGATTTCCTCGAAAGTTAAGCACTGTAAAATAATGGATAAAAGAGGGGGCTGACGCATAATATGGACGAAGTTCTCTAAAGCTTTGTCTTCCACGACGCAAGTTATTACACTTCCACCTATTGCTCCTTTCTCAGATTCATTCATGTCATCAACCTTAGTGAGTACTTTACTAAAGATCCAGTCGTCATCCCTGCAAAGCAGGGAATCTATTACGAAGGCATACCACCTTTACAGGGTAGAAGTGGAAGCTGAAGAAGCATCATAGCCTGGTGGCACTCCAGTCACTTTTCCAAAATGCACCCTTACTACAGGTTAAGACTGGAGAGGCTTCATTTGAAAGTGGCATCATTCTATTATACTACTACCCTCAAGCCTCAGGTGGATAACATGTGATAAAAAGACCGTAAGCGCCAAATAAACCAGCGTACTGGCTGCTATCCCCAAGATTTCTTATTCTTTGCCTGCCTTAACATTCCAGGGAAGAAGCTGTTCCAGTTTCTCAACGGTATCAGCGTAAGGCAGCTCTTTTAAAATATGGTTCAGGTAATCGAAAGGCTCCAAGCCATTCACCTTTGCGCTTTCAATCAGGCTGTAGAAAATGGCACTGGCTTGCGCCCCTTTTGGCGTGTCTGCAAACATCCAATTCTTACGGCCAATAGCGAAGGGACGGATAGTGTTTTCCGCTGCGGCATTACTGATGTCCAAGTGGCCGTTGTCACAGTAAACGACCAGTTTTGGCCATTGGTTCAATGCATAGCTCATGGCTTGGCGTGACAGGCTGCCCGGGTCTAGCTTGGTTATGTTTTTCTCCAGCCATACATGAAAGTCATCCAGTAGCGGCTTACTCTTTTGCTGACGCAGGATGGCTTTTTCTGATGGAGGAAGATCTCTTATTTCTTTCTCAATGGCGTAAAGCTTACCGATTTTGCCTAAAGCGACATTCGCCTTGCTAACGCGGGTGTTTTTCACCTTTTTGCCCGGTTTGGCTTCGCCCTTTCTGGCATCCAGAAATTTCCTGCGAACGTGGTCGAAGCAACCCACCTGGGTGATGCCTTCTTGTTTGCATACAGCGTCGTAACTGGCATACCCGTCAGTTTGCAGGTAACCGCTGAACCCTTCGAACAGACGCAGGGGAACCTCCTTGCCTCTTGAGGGATCGTATTCAAACACTACCGATGTTTGTCCGGGTGGCCCACCAAGGCTGACCCACATATATTTGTCAGAGTTGATGGACTTACTGGTTTCCTTGATTACCTGAATTCGGGTTTCGTCAGCATGGATCACCGAACCGGTTTTTTGATGATCTCTCATCAAATTGATGAGTGGCCGCAGTTCTGTAGAAAGCCGAATCAAAGAGTTGGCCATCGTCGTCCGGGTGACAGAGCCACCGTATCGCTTGAGGATATTCTCTTGCCTGTACAAAGGCAGTGCGTCGCAGTACTTGGAGACAATGATCCAGGCCAGTGTGCAAACAGAGAGTGAAGATTTGGGCAGTGGGTGTTTTGGCAGCTCTGCAACTTTAATGACCCGCTTCTTCTGTCCATGCTCATCGACTTCCGGAAAGACTGCTTTCTCTTGCAGAATTTCTTTCACCTGAACCCTGGCCGGTACGATATCAAGCTCTTCACGAACTTTGACAAAGAAGGTATCAATGGCTCCGGTTTTTTCTTCTTCACTGAGTTCAGAGCGTTCCTGCACTCTGGGCAGAGACTCTGAAAATGGCTTGCGCCCTGTTTTCTTTTTACGTGGTTTTGGAAGCTCTTGCTCTGGCTGATCTTTAGCTTCGTCTTGCTCTCCGGTACAGCCTTCCAGCTCCACCTCATTGAAAATGTCGCTCTGGCTGTTATTTTTTTCAGTGCTTCTTCCGTACAGGCGGGATCGGGAGAGCCTCAGGTACTCTTCCAGTTGCGCAATGCGTTTTTTTTGAGAATCGATAATCTCTGACTTCTTTTGAATAATGTCGTCTTTTTCAAGAAGGGCATTTTCTTTTTCAAGAATGACACTTTCCTGCGAATGGATCGCCTCAAACAAGGCGACCATTTCAGGGGTTGTCTCAGCCTGATGAAAGGGCAAACCCAGTGCGGATTTCGGCTGAAAAATCAGAGTGTCGGCGGTCGATTTCATGGTCGCTATTTTACCATAACATCCTGAAAAACAGGACTAAAAACAGCTCTCATAATGCCTTTTTTTATGGGGTTGCATGGCGTTGAGATTGTAGCCGTCCAGCAGCCAGTTTAATTGTTGCCCGGTTAAGGTAACCAGCTCTTCATCCGGTTTGGGCCAGTGGAATTTGTCCTCAGACAGGCTCTTGTAATAAAGCACAAAACCATTATCCTCCCAGAACAGGCACTTGATTTTATTACGCTGCCGGTTGGTAAACGCATATAAGTAGCCGTCAAAGGGGTTATGCCCCAGCTCTTGTTCAACCAACACAGCAAGCCCACGAAATGACTTGCGAAAGTCAATTGGCTCCCGGTAGAGAAACACCTTTGATAATACCGCTGACGGTCGCATAACCGGGGTGTTCATAGCATTTCCCTCACCAGCTGCTCACAAAGTGACAGGTTACTGTCATCAATACCGGACACTGTTACACCACTGGGCAGGGTGATGGAGAGTGGTGTTATTTGAGAAAACGCATCAGGTTCTGGTTGGGGTGTTACCTGAACAAAGCCAGAGTTGTTCGGGGTCGCTTTTACGCTGGGGGTTGTGTCGAGTTTACGCTTCCAGTATCCGAATTTGGATACCCTTATACCGTGCTGCTGGCACCACGCACTCTGCGTCAAACCTGAATCCCGCCATGACTGAACATGCTCCAGCCATTCACTGTCTGCGGGTAATTTCTTTGCCATATTAGCCTCCTTATATGGGGAGGCTAATTATTTCAAACGGTTTTTTGATTCTGAAGGACGTGGGTTTATTTGGCGTTTACATTTGAACGGTGGTAATTGTGGTAGATGCTATGGCTACAGGCGGTATAGGCCCTTGCAAAAATTGTAAACCAACCTGAGATCGTCGCAATCAGGCTTAGAAGTCGTCTTGAGCGTGTGTCCGTGGCGAGGACTACGAGAAATGGCGGATGAAAAGCGGACGTTGTGGGGCAAATTGTGGCACTATTTAATTAACGAAAAAAAGCCGTTTTTCAGCCCCGTTTATCGTGGCCGCAGTAGGAGCATGACGTTTAAGACGGCTTCTCAGGGAAGTACTGCCCATTAATAACCAAACGGCCTTAAAGCGTGGTTGACTAAAATATCATCGACTTCTCCAGGACTCAGGTTCTTAAGTGCATTTGATAGCTGGCAGGACGAATTCAGGTCGTTAACAAACCTATCCATCATTCCATTTTCTCTCAGGTATTGTATTAAACCTGCGTACGTTGGGGCATAAATAATAAATGCTCTTCCATAGTCACTTAAACGCATAAAACCCGTATTTTTTCTGACTCCATTCATATGACCCTTAGTGAAATATCGAGTCTTGCGCTTATGTTCTAATCCGAGGTAAAAAACAGTCTGTTTGTCTACCTCACCTGCCATACTGATGGCGTTTTTAGACGTAGAAAAGCCAACACCCGGGCTGATGGCATCCTTCGTGCATGTGCTGTCGTGCTTTAAAGAAACAATGCGTAAAACCTTAAAATTACTGAACATGTCCTGTGCAGATACCTCTTTCTTTGCAGCACCAGGGTAATCAAAGCTACTCCATTGGCTAACAAGTTTAAAAAGAGGTGTAAGACGATTTATTAGACTCGTATCATAAGGAATTATCTTAAGTAAGCCGTTGTATAAAATAACGTCATGCAGGGAAGCGGTTGCACGACAGTACTTAACAGCCTCTCTGAGTTTGTTGATTTCCTCGAAAGTTAAGTACTGTAAAATAATGGAGAACAGCGGGGGCTGATGCATAATATGGACGAAGTTCTCCAAAGCTTTGTCTTCCACGACGCAAGTTATTACACTTCCACCTATTGCTCCTTTCTCAGATTCATTCATGTCATCAACCTTAGTGAGTACTTTACTAAAGATCCAGTCGCCATCCCTGCAAAGCCGGGAATCTATTACGAAGGCATATCACCTTCACAGGGTAGAAGTGGAAGCTGAAGAAGCATCATAGCCTGGTGGCACTCCAGTCACTTTTCCAAAATGCACCCTTACTACAGGTTAAGACTGGAGAGGCTTCATTTGAAAGTGGCATCATTCTATTATACTACTACCCTCAAGCCTCAGGTGGATAACATGTGATAAAAAGACCTATCCTTACAACAGATCCATCAAGTTGGATACCACACAATCAGGGGCAGCGTCGCTAACAGGGTTGCCATGGTTATAACCATAGGTGACGCCAACCACCCGGATGCCGGCAGCTTTTGCCGCGCTAATATCGTTGATTGAATCTCCCACCATCAAAGCCCTAAACTGAAATAACCGACCAGTCCACCATTAAACCGTTGCAGGTGAGGGAGTTCAGCCACATTATAGCGCTGCTTGAATTGCCTGACGAAAGCCAGTGGGTCATCAACTGTATGTCTCTCCACCACCTCTGAGTCTGTCTCGATCTCCATGGTGTGGCCATGAACACGGAGCCGTGTGCGACAAGGCAGGCCAATCATGGAGTAACGCCCCCACTTTTCACCACTGTGCACAGATTCCAGCAGATAGGAATAACGGCATTGGCCAGTTTCAGGCAGGTGGTTAACGGGGTATCAAAATAAGCAAGTATCTTACGGCACACCGGAATACAGTTGTACCCTTTGCTGGCCAGATGGGCAAAATCCTCAGGCGCCGTAGGGCTATTTTCTCAAAAGTGGATCGTTCACAGAAAAACGGCTGGCAGATGAAATACAGGTCTGAGGCAGGGTACTCTATATTCAGGCCGTATGCCAGGCACACCATGACCATGATCAGTTAAAAGCACAAAGAGAACGCAAAGGAACCTGAGGACGGACAGAATGTTACTCCCTTGAGGGGGGATGAGGCTGATAGTGACCGACGACGGTATATGGAAAGTATATATGGATGGTATATGAATGCCGTCTCACTTCAGGCCTTTTCCCGGTGGAGTGATTTGAACGGTGGTAATTGTGGTAGATGCTATGGCTACAGGCGGTATAGGCAGGCCCTTGCAAAAATTGTAAACCAACCTGAGATCGTCGCAATCAGGCTTAGAAGTCGTCTTGAGCGTGTGTCCGTGGCGAGGACTACGAGAAATGGCGGATGAAAAGCGGACGTTGTGGGGCGAATTGTGGCACTATTTAATTAACGAAAAAAAGCCGTTTTTCAGCCCCGTTTATCGTGGCCGCAGTAGGAGCATGACGTTTAAGACGGCTTCTCAGGGAAGTACTGCCCATTAATAACCAAACGGCGTTAAAGCGTGGTTGACTAATATATCACCGGCTTCTCCAGGACTCAGGTTCTTAAGTGCATTTGATAGCTGGCAGGACGTATTCAGGTTGTTAACAAACCTATCCATCATTCCATTTTCTCTCAGGTATTGTATTAAACCTGCGTACGTTGGGGCATAAATAATAAATGCTCTTCCATAGTCACTTAAACACTTACAACCCGTAGTGCTACTTTTTCCATCCATATAATGCGTGGAACGTTTAGTACTGCGCGTATGTTCGAATCCGAGGTAAAAAACAGTCTGTTTGTCTACCTCACCTGCCATACTGATGGCGTTTTTAGACGTAGAAAGGCTAACACTCGGGCTGATGCCATCCGTCGTGCATGTGCTGTCGTGCTTTAAAGAAACAATGCGTAAAACCTTAAAATTACTGAACATCTCCTGTGCAGATACCGCTGTGTCTTCAGCACCAGGGTAATCAATGCTATGCCATTGGCGAACAAGTTTAAAAATAGGTGTAAGACTGTTTATTAGACTCGTATCATAAGGAATTAACTTGAGTAAGCCTTTGTATAAAATAACGTCATGCAGGGAAGCGGTTGCACGACAGTACTTAACAGCCTCTCTGAGTTTGTTGATTTCCTCGAAAGTTAAGTACTGTAAAATAATGGAGAACAGAGGGGGCTGGCGCATAATATGGACGAAGTTCTCCAAAGCTTTGTCTTCCACGACGCAAGTTATTACACTTCCACCTATTGCTCCTTTCTCAGATTCATTCATATCATCAACCTTAGTGAGTACTTTACTAAAGATCCCGTCGTCATCCCTGCAAAGCCGGGAATCTATTACGAAGGCATACCACCTTTACAGGGTAGAAGGTAAACGCCAAATAAACCCACGTCCTTCAGAATCAAAAAACCGTTTGAAATGATTAGCCTCCGGATATAAGGAGGCCAATATGGCAAAGAAATTACCCGCAGACAGTGAATGGCTGGAGCGTGTTCAGTCATGGCGGGATTCAGGTTTGACTCAGAGTGCGTGGTGCCAGCAGCACGGTATAAGGGTATCCAAATTCGGATACTGGAAGCGTAAACTCGACACAACCCCCAGCGTAAAAGCGACCCCGAACAATTCTGGCTTTGTTCAGGTAACACCCCAACCAGAACCTGATGCGTCTTCTCAGATAACACCACTCTCCATCACCCTGCCCAGTGGTGTAACAGTGTCCGGTATTGATGACAGTAACCTGTCACTTTGTGAGCAGCTGGTGAGGGATATGCTATGAACACCCCGGTTATGCGACCGTCAGCGGTATTATCAAAGGTGTTTCTCTACCGGGAGCCGATTGACTTTCGCAAGTCATTTCGTGGGCTTGCTGTGTTGGTTGAACAAGAGCTGGGGCATAACCCCTTTGACGGCTATTTATATGCGTTTACCAACCGGCAGCGTAATAAAATCAAGTGCCTGTTCTGGGAAGATAATGGTTTTGTGCTTTATTACAAGAGCCTGTCTGAGGACAAATTCCACTGGCCCAAACCGGATGAAGAGCTGGTTACCTTAACCGGGCAACAATTAAACTGGCTGCTGGACGGCTACAATCTCAACGCCATGCAACCCCATAAAAAAAGGCATTATGAGAGCTGTTTTTAGTCCTGTTTTTCAGGATGTTATGGTAAAATAGCGACCATGAAATCGACCGCCGACACTCTGATTTTTCAGCCGAAATCCGCACTGGGTTTGCCCTTTCATCAGGCTGAGACTACCCCTGAAATGGTCGCCTTGTTTGAGGCGATCCATTCGCAGGAAAGTGTCATTCTTGAAAAAGAAAATGCCCTTCTTGAAAAAGACGACATTATTCAAAAGAAGTCAGAGATTATCGATTCTCAAAAAAAACGCATTGCGCAACTGGAAGAGTACCTGAGGCTCTCCCGATCCCGCCTGTACGGAAGAAGCACTGAAAAAAATAACAGCCAGAGCGACATTTTCAATGAGGTGGAGCTGGAAGGCTGTACCGGAGAGCAAGACGAAGCTAAAGATCAGCCAGAGCAAGAGCTTCCAAAACCACGTAAAAAGAAAACAGGGCGCAAGCCATTTTCAGAGTCTCTGCCCAGAGTGCAGGAACGCTCTGAACTCAGTGAAGAAGAAAAAACCGGAGCCATTGATACCTTCTTTGTCAAAGTTCGTGAAGAGCTTGATATCGTACCAGCCAGGGTTCAGGTGAAAGAAATTCTGCAAGAGAAAGCAGTCTTTCCGGAAGTCGATGAGCATGGACAGGAGAAGCGGGTCATTAAAGTTGCAGAGCTGCCAAAACACCCACTGCCCAAATCTTCACTCTCTGTTTGCACACTGGCCTGGATCATTGTCTCCAAGTACTGCGACGCACTGCCTTTGTACAGGCAAGAGAATATCCTCAAGCGATACGGTGGCTCTGTCACCCGGACGACGATGGCCAACTCTTTGATTCGGTTGTCTACAGAACTGCGGCCACTCATCAATTTGATGAGAGATCATCAAAAGACCGGTTCGGTGATCCATGCTGACGAAACCCGAATTCAGGTAATCAAGGAAACCAGTAAGTCCATCAACTCTGACAAATATATGTGGGTCAGCCTTGGTGGGCCACCCGGACAAACATCGGTAGTGTTTGAATACGATCCCTCAAGAGGCAAGGAGGTTCCCCTGCGTCTGTTCGAAGGGTTCAGCGGTTACCTGCAAACTGACGGGTATGCCAGTTACGACGCTGTATGCAAACAAGAAGGCATCACCCAGGTGGGTTGCTTCGACCACGTTCGCAGGAAATTTCTGGATGCCAGAAAGGGCGAAGCCAAACCGGGCAAAAAGGTGAAAAACACCCGCGTTAGCAAGGCGAATGTCGCTTTAGGCAAAATCGGTAAGCTTTACGCCATTGAGAAAGAAATAAGAGATCTTCCTCCATCAGAAAAAGCCATCCTGCGTCAGCAAAAGAGTAAGCCGCTACTGGACGACTTTCATGTATGGCTGGAGAAAAACATAACCAAGCTAGACCCGGGCAGCCTGTCACGCCAAGCCATGAGCTATGCATTGAACCAATGGCCAAAACTGGTCGTTTACTGTGACAACGGCCACTTGGACATCAGTAATGCCGCAGCGGAAAACACTATCCGTCCCTTCGCTATTGGCCGTAAGAATTGGATGTTTGCAGACACGCCAAAAGGGGCGCAAGCCAGTGCCATTTTCTACAGCCTGATTGAAAGCGCAAAGGTGAATGGCTTGGAGCCTTTCGATTACCTGAACCATATTTTAAAAGAGCTGCCTTACGCTGATACCGTTGAGAAACTGGAACAGCTTCTTCCCTGGAATGTTAAGGCAGGCAAAGAATAAGAAATCTTGGGGATAGCAGCCAGTACGCTGGTTTATTTGGCGCTTACGGTAGAAGTGGAAGCTGAAGAAGCATCATAGCCTGGTGGCACTCCAGTCACTTTTCCAAAATGCACCCTTACTACAGGTTAAGACTGGAGAGGCTTCATTTGAAAGTGGCATCATTCTATTATACTACTACCCTCAAGCCTCAGGTGGATAACATGTGATAAAAAGACCTATCCTTACAACAGATCCATCAAGTTGGATACCACACAATCAGGGGCAGCGTCGTTAACAGGGTTGCCATGGTTATAACCATAGGTGACGCCAACCACCCGGATGCCGGCAGCTTTTGCCGCGCTAATATCGTTGATTGAATCTCCCACCATCAAAGCCCTGTCTTTAGAACACTGGTATTTTTCCATGGTGTGTTGCAAAGGTAAGGGGTGTGGTTTTTTCTCGGGCAGTGTATCGCCGCCTATGACATAATCAAAGAAGTGGTCAATTCCCTGTGCTTTTAACAACAAATGGGAAAACTGTTCGTCCTTGTTGGTAATGATCGTTTGCGTAATACCCCGGCTGTGAATAACCTCAAGGAAAGAGCACACCCCGGGATACAGCTGACTACTCAACCCCACTTCCTGCAGGTAGTGATGCTGAAAGCGTGCATGGGCAGAATTAAATAATTCAGGGTCGACCCTGCCGGGTTCATTACCTTTAATATCGTTGATCAGTGCTCGCTTAATCAATGCTGGAATACCATTACCTATCCAGTGAGAAATATCCTCAGGGTTAGCGGAAGCACGGTTCAAATCCTTTAGCATGCCGTTAGTTGCCATGATAAGCTCGGGAACACTGTCAACCAGAGTGCCATCGAGATCGTACATGATTAATGTGGGAAAACGCCTGGGAAATAACTGTGTCAGTGGCATAATATTTTCTTGAGGTTGTGAGAAAAGAAAAACGTTATCGAAATCGCGTAAAACCCCGTACTTTGAGTGCGGGGATGTAAGCGAGGCTTGCAGAGCAAGCTCCTTGTGGTATCATTTATCTGTCAGGCGTTTCCAGCGATTACGCTACCTGACAAGAAAAGTAAAATACCTCCGCTTTCTGCCCGTGTTTTTCAACAATCCGAAAGGTAGAGCAGATTGTCAAATAAGGCATATACCGCTATTGGTAAGGGATATGCTGCGGCAGGGCATTGCCGTCTAGTAGTAGGAATCCCCGTCGTTCACGGCGAGGGAGGATGTCAAAAAGCCTGATAATAGTGGGCGTTATTCTGACAGCTTTTAAAAAGGAGTACCATAATGCGAAGACCGACTTTTTCTGGTTTACAATAAAGTCGGCCATCTATTATTTCCCAAGGGCTACAGGAAAAAAACATGTACTTTAGTGCACCAAAGTGCGATAAACTGCGTACTTTTAAACGACAAATGACGTTAGTAATGCAGGAAATTAGAATAGTATTACAGGACTACTTTGGTGCCTGAGTCTTGATCATTATGGAAGTCTGACTTTTGGCCTTTGCAGAAAAAGTCGGCCTTCGCGTACCATAAAATCAGGGGGTTCGTTCAAACAAGTATGCCGAGGGTGTGCTACCCATTAATCATCTTTGAGTCCTAAAGCGTCTTTTAACAAAACACTGGCCTTTTGAGGGCCAGCGTTCTTAAGTGCATTTGATAGCTCACGAGATGTATTTAAGCCTTTAACGAAGTCGTCCATGACGTTTAAGCGAAACAAGTGCTTTATTAACCCCCTATACGTTGGTGCATAGATCATCAGTCCCTCGGCTTCGTCAGGTAAACAATGTTTGAATCCGAGGTAAAAAACAGTATTGTCGTCTAACTCACCGGCCATAGCGCAGATGCTGCGAATAGTTGGCGGTGGTTCAAAAATAGCTCCAGGTTCGAATATATCGGCACCCTCTTCTGTCACCTCGTTGTTATAACAGATAAGGCGTAAAATCTTGAATTCTTCTTCCAGTGCATCTGATGTTTTGCCTACAGTATCAGGGTAATGATAGGTCTTCCACTCCTTAATCATACTCAGCACAGGCCTGGTACCTTTCACTACACTCAGCTCATAAGGAATTATCTTTAATAAGCCATCCATTAAAAGGAGAAAATGCAAAGTCAGAGCCTTATGACAGTGTTTAACAGCCTCTCTGAGACTGCTGATTTCATCAAACGTTAAGAACCGTAAAATGTTGGAGAAAATAGGGGGCTGTTGCATAATATGAATGAAAACATCCGAAAGGTTATTTTCCACAATGCAGGTTAATCCAAGCTTTTTTGTTTTTTCGTCAGATTTATTCATGACATTGACCTCATCAGGGGAGCAGTGATTAAGGGCTTAGTGTTTTTGGAACGATACTAAATCCCACCTTTTTTAGAGGCCGTCGTAAATCCCAAAACCTCACCCCATGCTCTGCGCGGGAGTGTAAACCCCTTTAAATATAAGGGCAGCAGTTATGGGGTACCCACCCATAGAATGCTGGAGACCGGACTTTTATGTCACCCTCTTTAGTTCTGGGTTATGCAGAATATAAGGATGATTTTTACTCCCTCGGACTTACAGCACTATACGCCTTTCTTTTGTACAATGCGAAGGCGAAGACCGACTTTTTCTGGTTTACAATAAAGTCGGCCATCTATTGTTTCCCAAGGGCTACAGGGAAAATTATGTACTTTAGTGCACCCCAAGTACGGCAAATTGGGTGCTTTTAAGCGGCAAATGACGTTAGTAATGCATGAAATTAAAATAGTATTATAGTACTACTTTCGTACCTGAGTCTTGTCACTGTGAAAAGCCCGACTTTTGGCCTTTGCAGAAAAAGTTGGCCTTCGCATTTTGTACAGTAACGAAACAACTGGGTTTGTAGACTTTCCTGTAATGCTCTTTATTCACTCAGGAATTGCTGTTACAGTATTTAATTATTCGGTCAATATACTATGGGTGGTGGTAAGAAACATTGAAATGCACAACTCCCGTTAATAATGACTCCCCCTGTGATCTTCAAGAAATGCCCATGAACATTCAATTGGATTGTATTTGCTGTAATAACGAGGATATCAGTAATGTATCAGCCATTCCCGCAAAAAAACACGCCTTTGGCCGTTTATAGGCTTCAGCTAATGCATCAAGTTTAAAAACAAAACATACCATCTACCTTGTGGCAGATTAATGAGTCTAACCTGATAACACTCTCTTACACTGACTCAGAGCGAGGTTTATTAACCGGTATCCGAAATGAGACTTCGAATACTTTTTCCGTGACCATGACCTTCGTTAATGACCTTAACTATTGAGTGCCAGCTATCAATAAGGAACCCGTCAAACAGGCTTTGGATTGAAAACCACCGCTTTACCTTCGTTCTCTGCTTTTCCCAGGCTTCTTTGAATAAAGGACAAGCCAATTGTTCTATCTGGTGGGTAAGGAAGGCCAGAAACATCAACATGGCCAGGTTGGTTGCCAGATGTTTTTCCCATGCCCATAGTTGTACTCAAGGTTGTAGCCCTGAGTCTTCGGTGTATTGAACGTTTCATTGTTAATTTTCCATCTCGCACGCCCCGCTCCCATGATTTTGAAAAGATTACCCGGGTTCAAGTGAGTATCTGTGACCCGGACACTACTGAATTTTTTACCCTTGGGGGTGGTTTCAACGTACTCCAGATAGTTTACTCATTCATCAGGATGCGATGTCTTAAGAGGAACCTGATTGATAGAGCGAAACCAGTGCCTGTTCCCTTTTTCATCCATGTACTCATGTTGTTGAACAAGACCTTGAGCGGACTTGAGCGTCGCTGTCATCCACAGTCTGGATCAACGAGTGATGATTATCCTCCTTTGCAACGGCAATGTAATGATGTCCATAGTTATGAATCAGCTTAACCTTTGTTCTTGTAGTAGGATATTGCCTCATTACTAGGCAGATCATAAGACACGCTGCCACCTGCCTTGAAGTCGCTATTATCAGGAAGCCAACGCGAGTATTGTATATCGAGCCTGCTGTATGCAAGTTGAAGACTCTCAAAAGGCATTGACCCGTTTGACCCGCCAACGTTATAGGTAATCAAATGACAGTTCATCAGTGTTAACTGTAAAATCACTCTCATTGCCATCGCAGCAGCACAGACAACGATAATAGAGTAGGTGTCTCCACCAATATTGAATTTCCCTGGCTTAATATTTTTTGGTTTTACTCCAGGATTAAGCTTAGGAGCGATTAAACGAGACAATAATATTTCCGAGAACTCATCCAGTTCTTTGGTGATACCCACAGCACTAAATCCCTGCATCCCGGCGTCGATAATACCTTGTTGTTTTCCCATTGGCATACTCACGTTTCTTGCACCCGAAAAGCCAAAGGAACTGATGGCACACCATGTGCCTTCATTTTTCATAGAATCACCACCCTCAAATACCGTACCATCATGACCGGTAGATGTTCTATCCAAAGTAACACCCATGAGTCGCATAAATATAGTATTAGAAGTTGAATCAGCCATTGTTCTACCCTCTTAGTTAAGTAACTATGCCATTATTAGCCTATTGCTACTATTGGCCTGTTAGTAAAAAATACCACGTAATACATCAGAAAATTTAATTACTCAGCGTAACCTTTCCGTTAACTAATGCGTGTTAATGGAAAGTACAATGTAGAAATTACAGAATGACTAAATTATAAGTTTTGTCATCTGTAGCTACTGTACTACTACTATTATTATATATTCACGTCGAACCCTGTTTTTTTTCCTCATTAGTATTGATACCAAACAGGGTTGACAACTGTTCAAATGTACTCTCATCATGACCAATACACTCGCAGAGCAGTTTTGGTAAAGGAGTGTATCCCCACCGTAATGCCTTTTCAAGTAAGTAGGAGACAGGGCTTTGAGGCTCCGTTTCTCGAAAAAAACATGACAGCTGCTTAAGCTGCTGGAATGCTTCATCACGGCTATTCAAGTGATTCAGGGTAGCAGACCCGGGTGTTGTTGCCTGACTACTGGCTGATTCCAGTTCCTCGCTTTTTACCAGGTTATTCTCTGGATTATCCGCAGGCAAGATAATAGTATCTTTCACTAAACCCTTTAATGCCCGCAGATTGTCAGTGATGGCTTCTTTTATAAAACAAGTATGCGCTTCTTCTATACCCCAGGGCTGAAAGTGGTTATTTAACGTAACCTCTAGTCCGTCCAGGGTCGATATCAGTGTGCTCAGAGTCTCTATTTGCCTGGAGATCTCTTCCCGGTGGTTACTGATATAAAGAGTCACCTGTTTTTGAAAATCAGGCTGATTTTCATCGTCATCGTCATCGTCATAGAATTGCTCATCGTCGTTCTCAGCCTGACTGGCACTGTGGTGACAATAGTCAATGTAAGTGAACTCTCCAATGAGGGGTAGCATTTTTATTTGCGGCACTATAGAGCAAGTATCGCTGGATTCACCCAGTAATAAAATCAAGGGTCGACACTGCGTCCTGGCTCTTTCCAATGAGGCCTCTTCGGGTGCTGTGTCTTGCACTTTCTCATCGGGCAAGAAAGGTTGAATACGTTCACCGTACGTTTCAAGGCAGCGAGTGATTAACATCAGCCCTTTAGTAAACTGAATATACGGGTCATCACTAAACAGCTGAGCCATTGTCAGCCATACCATGCACTCAAGATCCCTGGAGTTATTTTTTAACACCTCAAACAGTGCTATCTCAAGCGTTTCCCAGTTTTTCCTGTTGGTAGCCTCCAGGCTTTCCTGCTCGTCGGGCACGGGATTAATCAGTAACTTCTGGAAGCTGCCATGGGCGATGGCGTAAGTATTCCTTAAAGAGCGATAGAGCGATTTGTTATCTTTTAGATATTCCCCGGCAGGAGACGCCTCTGAGAAAGGTATCAGTAGTTCCTCCATTAGTTCATCGGACAGCTTGTTGACCATGGCAGTTAACTCACCATAATAAGAATTGATAAAAACACAAAAGCATGCAAGTGGATGGCGACTAACCATAATATTAGTCAATGAATTAGATTATTGTCGATACTAAACAGAGTTTTAAAAAAATTTACATTATTACAGGCATTTTCTTTAGTATCCCCTCGAAGAGATGCCGGAAGTACAGTAATTTTTCCTGACTTTAATGAGAAAAATAGTTATGTGTCACTTGTTGCTTTTAGAGGATTATTCGCCAGATGGTGGGTTTTTTAGGTTTTGCCCGGGAATTACGCACGAGAATAATTTTTCCCATTTTAGTGGGAAAGCTGAATATGTTCGAATAACTTTATAAAACCTACGGAGCCGGTGTCAAAGAGCAAGCTTTAAGATAATGGTGACTCGTCTTCAGTCTATCAGCAAGGTGTCTGGTATTAGTACATCGACGGCTATCAGGACGCCTGGATATAACCTGGATATAACCTGGATATAAACTGTAGGCAAGCTTGAGGTAAGCTGCAGTTGACATCCTCCCCGCCGTAAACGACGGGGATTCCTGTTAGTCACCCAACAGGCTTTCCTGTTTCATAGTTCGTTGCTCAGGGGATAGCTTGGTTATCGCGTAAATTCCCACTGTGGGGATTTTTACGGTGATGAGCCAACTCATATCCCCCAAGTCTCACACGAACTCCACAAGCTTAACATTCCTCTAGCCCAGAGGTAGGTCTGAAAGACAAGAAAGAAAATACTACATGGGCTTGCTCTACGCAAGCCGAGCTTACATCCCCTCACTAAAAGTAAGGGGCTTTACGCTCGTTCGGTAAAAAAGTTGTCCGTTTCAGGTGATTCCGAAACGCCAGTCACTGGTACCTGGTGCTGACAGTAAAATCCTTGCACACCTTGCGTGTGAACGAATAGAGAAGAGTGAGCAATGGGTATTTGTTTTTGAAAAATCGAACCTGTGTTGGCTTTAATGCTGGCTTTGATGTTGATAAGAAACAGGCTACGCAAAAAATGACAGTACTCGCCTTCGTTTTTTTAGCAGAACCAAAGCAGAACCAAAGCAGAACCAAAGCAGAACCAAAGCAGAACCAAAGCAGAACCAAAGGTGAGGTGTTTTGATACCCAGTGATTTTACACCGATGGCTGAGATGCTTATGCGTATCATTTTGATGGAGGATAACAGGGCGAAAACATGAACATATTTTGATCATTTCAGTCACATTCATATCCCTGCCTGGAACACTTTGGTGACACTAAATCGTAAATGTTAGCATACCAAACAAAGTTTTGAAAAAGTTTTGAATATATGCAGGAGTTAACAAGTTAATAGAGTGTAATTAAAAGTGTTCCTTATAGAAATTACGCATTGACAGCTCTGACAAAAGAGGGTTTTAGTCATTCTTTCCCCTCAGAGACGCTTTTTATGAACGCCCGGGCGGCTTCCTTAAGAGCATTTTTCTTAACACTATAGATACTCCTGAGTGACTCAGACACCTTCATGGTTTTAAGACAGGTATATCCAAAGATAGCGGCAAAGGTGTGATTCCTGACCAGCTGCTTTCCCCTTACCTGAAAGCGCTCAATATGACAGAGTTGCTCCAGTGCCCGATGATACTCTTTCATCGCCCAATGGTGTTGATGAAGCGGTGTTGATGAAGCGGTGTTGATGAAGCGGGTTAAAGCCTGACCGAGCCTGTAAATAAGAGCCTGTAAATAATTCTGTGTAAACGCCATTACTTGTTTACACCTTGATCCGGTCTGGAAACATGATTTCAAACCGGTTCATGGCTGACTTCCAGTCTCTTATTGGCATAGTCCATCTAGCCGACGCCTTTTCTGTCGCCAGGAAAATAACCTTCAGAACGGCATCATCCGTTGGGAATATTTTCCGGTTTTTTATAGCTTTTCGGATGACGCTGTTCAGCGACTCTATAGCATTCGTCGTGTAAATAGCCTTCCTGACCTCCTTAGGATAGTCAAAAAGGGTAATCAGGTTATCCCAGTTTTTACGCCATGACTTGCCTATGGAAGGAAACTTCTCTCCCCACGTGCCTTCAAAGGCGCTCAGCTCCCTTTCTGCTTCTTCAGTGGTTGCTGACTGATATATCCTCTTCAGGTCATTAGCGACTGCTTTGCGTTCCTTGTAGGACACGTATTTCAGAGAGTTCCTTACCTGGTGGACAATGCAAAGCTGCACCTGAGCCTTTGGGAAAGCCGTGTTGATGGCTTCAGGAAAGCCTGACAGTCCATCCACGCAGGCAATAAACACATCCTCAACACCTCGGTTCTGAAGCTCTGTTAACACCGACAGCCAAAATGTAGCGCCTTCTGTTTCTGCAAGCCAAAGACCTAAAAGCTCCTTCTGGCCTTCCAAATTAACGCCCAGAGCGACAAAAACAGTTTTCTTGATAACCCGCTTATCTTTGTGAACCTTGACCACAATGCCATCAAGATAGAGTACTGGATACAGGCTTTCCAGGGGTCTGTTCTGCCAGGCTTTTACTTCATCAAGAACAGCATCAGTGACCTTGGATATGAGGGTTGGCGAGATGTCAGCACCATACATTTCCTCAAGCGTATCAGCAATATCACGGGTGGTCATTCCTCGTGAGTAGAGGGACAGAATTTGCTGATCAAGCTTGTTGATTCGTGTCGACCCTTTGGTAATGAGCTGAGGTTCAAATTCGCCATTACGGTCTCGGGGCGTATTGATTTCCAGCTCACCAAAGTCACCTTTGATGGTCTTTTTGCTGGAACCGTTGCGACTGTTTCCCGTGTTATGCCCATCGGTAGAGTGTTTGGCATAACCAAGGTGCTCTTCCAGCTCGACGGCCATAACACGCTCAACAGCCGCTTTGATCAGCTGGCGGCTAAGATCGGCAAGGTCATCCTGATTTTTGATTTGCCCAACCACCTGGCCAAGCAATTTTTCATTGATTTCAACGCTCATAGTTATGCTCCTCTTTGGAGTATTAACGACAAGCGTTTACACAAATTAAATTACATCCTCGCCTGACCTTGATAATTGTTCTGTTCCAGCATGGGGTATGTGGACAACGTCATGGCGCAGCTCGTTTTTAGCCGCGTCCGCTAAAGTTTCACATAACCAAAGTTACGTAGCCAAACGGTTATTCCCTCGCCGGGAATCTCCAGGCTCTGCACCTGTTGGTAGCGACCCTTTTGAATAGAGACAGTACGGTTACTTTTAACAGCGAACATAAAACCCGGACCACTGTTTTTTACTGCCTCTGCTCGAACGCTGTATAACAAACGCTCATATTTTTGCCCTGTGGAGGATAACCATTCAAATATCTCTAATAATTGCCCCTGTGTTGCCTCGAATTTATCTGAAAATAACGCATATCGTCGAGTATTTTTTGCAGAAAATCAGCAGCCTGATTTATTTTATTTATTTTGCAATTATTTCCAGTGATTGCAGTAAATCAGTGTGAGGATAGCCATCGGCAATCATATGTTTGGATTGTTGATAAGCCGTGATTGCTTTTTGTGTTGCTGGCCCACGTATACCGTCGATTTTGCCGTTCATAAACCCCAGAGCAGATAATTTCTCCTGTATTGTCTGAATGGTTGCCTTTGATAAGTATGGCTCTTGCTTTAATTCGGCATGTAATGGTTGACTGTTATTAAGGCGATCAGCCAGATAACCAATGGAAACAGCATAAAATACAGAGTAATTCCATTTCAAGATCACGTTGAAGTTATCGTAAACCAGAAAGGCCGGGTTATCATGTCCTCCGGGTAAAATGAGACAGGCAGTATCTTTGTTATCTGGAATTGTGCCATTAACTACTGTTTTAATCCCAAGTTTTTGCCACTCACTGAGGGAATGTTTTACCGATAGTCCAGTTTCACGGTAATTAAAATCTTTCGGGATAATAACCTCCTGTCCCCAATTCCAGCCGGGATGCCAGCCCAGCTCGTGAAGAAAGTTAGCCGCCGATAGCAATGCGTCTTTAGGGTTATTCCAGAGATCGGGTATAGAATGCCCCTTATCCGCTTTGGCATAAGTCAGATAGTTTGAAGGTAGAAACTGAGTGTGACCAACCGCACCAGCCCATGATCCCATAAGCTTTTCACGTTTAAAACCATAGGTATCCATCAGTTTTAGTGCGGCTAGCAACTCTGTTGTAAAAAAAGCGGGTCGTCGTGTGTCACAGGCCAAAGTGGTGAGTGAATCAATAAGATTGAATTGACTTAGACACTGACCATAGTTTGACTCCAGCCCCCAGAAAGCCACGAGTATATGAGGGGGAATACCGTAGTTGTGTTGCAGCTTCAATAGAAAGGGAGCATAGGTTTTCAGCAATATTTTACCTTTATTGATACGCACATCTGAGACGGCAGTTTTTATATAATCTGTAAAGGTTTTTTGAAATTCAGGTTGGTGTCGGTCCAGCTTGATAACATCTGGCTGAAACGTGGCTGTATTCAGTATATTAATGGTTTTTTTAGACAGGCCTGCTTCAGCTGCTTTCTGTTTGAGCTGCGTTATACATTGGTTAAAACTCAAATTACTCGATGCAGGCAATGGGTCAGGCAATGTGTCAGGCATTGTTATAACTGCAAATAAAAAACATACAGGTAGCCATTTCCCTGAATTTATAAGGCGTGGTAAAAGCGGAGTCATGGGGAGTTGCTCATGGGGTGTTTGCTATAAAGGCATAAATTTATAATAACCAGGCATTTCTGCTAGCATATAAAAAACGCCAGGTTGTATCATTCGTATAAACGGACAGCAGACGACGATCATTAAGTGATTATGATCAGCCTTGTCTGTTGCTCTTTCTAATTGTAGCGCTATTCCCAGGGGACGATAAAAAAACTGACATTTGCAGCGGTATTTTGCCAATACTTTCAGAGAGGTTGGTAAGTGGTACCCAGGCTGAGGAGATCCGTTATGTCAACGTCAGTTTAGATCGAACAATGTGAGAAAATGTGAGAAAAAACCATTATCTGTGGCCAGATGTACAGGGATAACCCGATGATAAGTGCCGTGTTAGTTAATACGTTAGTGTTATTTATGTTATTGCTGTTGATTTACACAATGCAACGCAAAAATCATTCATTTTCACGCTGTGTCTTTATCGCCATGGCCATGGGACTTGCATTTGGGGGGGGGATGCAATGGTTCTATGGTTTAGGGTCGGTATCCATTAGTGACAGCCTTTCTTATTTTAATGTGTTAGGCAATGGCTATGTATCACTGTTAAAAATGACCATCATACCGTTAATCATGGTATCGATTGTTTCTGCCATTCTTAAAATGCAGGCAGAAGCTGGTTTGGGCAAAGTGACCACCATGACACTAGTGATTTTGCTCTCGACAACCGCTATTGCAGCATTGATAGCGATTATTATTGCCCTGGTATTTGGTCTTGATGCCGGTGGCTTGCTGGCTATGAACGCTAAAACGGCCATGAGTGACCTGGTGATGGAGCGAATGCATACACTGGCAGACTATTCAATTCCTCAAATGCTGATGGACTTTATTCCTGCCAACCCGTTTCTGGACATGACAGGGCAACGGTCTACATCGACCATTGCAGTGGTGATTTTTTCCGGGTTCCTGGGCATGGGGGGGTTAGCGGCTATCCGTAAAAATCCTGCATTGCGTGAGCCTTTAATGAAGGGGGTAGAAGTTACTCAGGCTATGGTCGTTGCCATGGTAAGAATAGTATTGCAATTAACACCTTATGGCATTCTTGCTTTGATGACGAAAATGGCTGCGACCAGTCATATCCGGGAAATTATGATATTACTGACGTTTATTTTGGCGAACTATACAGCACTGATACTCGTGTTTTGTGTACATCTGTTGTTGCTAGTGTCGGTCGGTATTAAACCAGGCACTTTTATTTCACGTGCAGGGCCTGTACTTGCTTTTGCTTTTACTTCCCGCAGCAGTGCAGGTACGATTCCACTGAATGTTCAAGCACAGACAACACACTTTAAAGTGCCTGAAGGGATTGCTAACTTTGCCGCATCCATTGGTGCAACCATTGGGCAAAATGGATGTGCTGGTGTTTATCCCGCGATCCTGGCGGTAATGGTGGCACCTGTTGTTGGCATTGATCCTATGACCCCGGGTTTTATTGCCACCTTACTGTTAGTGATCACCTTTAGCTCTTTTGGCGTCGCAGGTGTTGGCGGTGGTGCGATATTTGCCGCATTAATGGTGCTTTCAGCCATGAACCTGCCAGTGGCGCTGGTTGGTTTGCTGGTCGCTGTTGAGCCATTGATTGATATGGGACGGACGGCGCTGAATGTCAGTGGTTCCATGACAGCAGGCATCGTTACCAGCCATGTGTTGAAGCAGACAGGAGAAAAAACGTCGAAGGTGCAACTTTTCACGCATTTTCACTCATGATAGTGTGCCCTGAGTCTCTTTTTGAACAGGGAGACTCAGAATTTGGTAAATTTGTACAAATTCTGATTGAAAAGGAAGGGGATACACGGATATTATGGAGAAATCTGGTAAAATGTAGAGTAATAAGTGAAACACGCAGAATTAGACTTTCGATTTGTCAAGGATCTTCTATCCCATCTGAATGATATCGGGCCTTATCAGTTTTATATTGATCGCCCTGATTATAAAACAACCGAAATCAATCTTGCCGGGTCTACGGTTTCCGTTGAAGATGCTGAGTCCGCCTTGATTTCAATCATGTTTGCCACAAAGCGTTTGGGGTTGGCTGACGACACAAAACGTTTTCTTAATGGCTATAGAAATCGACGAGGCTTGTCGTTATCTTTGTCAGATATTGGCAGTCTTGAACGGTTATTGATAATTTCCAACGGAGATAAGGCAGACGCGAAAAACAGCGAACCGGTATGGGAGCAACCTCAGCGCAGGAAAAATTATCAGCCTCACAATCATGTTAATCGCAACATAAGAAACAGTCGCTACTCGTCAAGAGACAGGGGGTCATATTATAAAAATAAGGACAAGCATATCAGGCCTGTCAACCGAGAGAAACCGGAAAACCCTTTCACCCATGAGTATGGCGATGCAGATAAACAGCTTCAGGAAGCACTTCGGTTGCTGAACTAACAGGATGTTCCTGCCAGGGTGAAAGAAAGCGCGTGCCTCTTAAGGAGCTTTTCTAAAATAAATTAAACAGGTCACGTAATAGATAGCAAATAAAATGATATGCAGCCTTAGGTGGTTTTGATAATGTACCCTTAATGATTTTTATTGTTTATTGATCAACGGCAGCCTATTTATGAGCAGGATAAGCCCTTTCGTACTAGCAGGCCAATTTAAGCACTGGTTATGGCATTTGGATGAAAGAGGCAAACACTGGTTGTGGCGTTTGTCTGTCAGCGTGATGAGAATCTGTTATGCGGTCATGCGTGATATGGCTAATGGGCAACTAAGACTTCGAGCCATGAGCCTCGTTTATACCACGCTTATTTCATTGGTACCACTACTTGCATTAAGCTTTTCAGTATTAAAAGGCTTTGGTGTTCATAACCAGATAGAGCCAGTATTGCTTAATTTATTAAAACCGCTGGGTGGCCAGCGTTTTGATGTAGTGTCCAATATTATTGGCTTTGTTGATAACATTAAAGTAGGCGTTCTTGGTGCTGTAGGCCTGGCACTATTATTATACAGCGTCATTGCTATGATGCAGAAAATAGAGGAGTCCTTTAATTATACCTGGCAAATTCGTCGGGGACGCACACTGTCGCAACGCTTTAGCAACTACCTGAGTGTCATTTTGATTGGTCCACTGTTGATTTTCCTGTCCATCGGAATTACTGCAACAGTGAAGAGCCATGCTGCTGTGACGTATATTACTCATTTGCCGGTTATGGGTAGTTTGATTGAAGTTATGGGGTTTCTTGTACCCTGGCTGCTGATGGCCTCCGCCTTTACTTTTATCTATTTTTATATCCCCAATATACAGGTCAATATTGGCTCTGCCTTTATCGGGGGGTTGGTGACAGCCATTGTCTGGAAAGTGATGGGGCTACTGTTCTCTTCATTTATAGCCGGCTCAACCAGCCAGACAGCGATTTATTCAGCATTTGCATCAGCCATAGCCTTTATGGTCTGGCTGTATATAGGCTGGTTGGTGTTATTGATTGGGGCAAGTATTGCCTTTTATCACCAGAATCCGCAGAACCAGCTGGTACGTAAAGATGAACTGAAGATGAGTGCTGCTGCGGAGGAACGACTGCTCCTGACAGTGAGTTTCCTGGTAGCACAGCGGTTTGCAGCGGCTGAACCGGGCTGGAGCGCTAAAGGTATTGCCTGGCATTTAGGTGTTCCTGGCGACGTCATTGAAGATTGTTTTGATAAACTGACGGCGGTGGGATTTCTTGTGAGGACAATAGAAAATCCACAGAGAGTAACGCCAACCAAGCCACTGGATCAATTAAACGTAGGTGATATTGCAGGGAAAATTCATCGGCTTTATCCGTCAGAGGTTGCTCCGTTCAAGGTGGTGCGCCCGGAAATAGTTGTTGAGCATTATCTTGAGGAAAGAGAACAACTGCTTAAAGAGAGCTTTGGTGATCTCAACTACGAAGAACTTGTGCGCATTTCATAAATCACCAAAGCACCAAAGCACCAAAGCACCAAAGCCATAATGATTAAGTAAGATTAAGTAAAATCGGGTGTTGTGGGTAATACGCTGTAAAAAGCGTTACGCTGCTATTAATACCAGTGGACGCTTCTGACCAGGCTATTTCGCTGGCAAACTGAATACCACCAACCCTGCGTTGAAACGCCGCGCAATAGCAGGCTTTATTCGTCGTTTTGCCTTGCCCTGTCGTTTAGTTTGCCATGTTCACTACGGTAGCCAGAACAGGCGATTGATCCAGGTCACATAAGGAAGTATGGGCAGTTTTGTATCAAAGGTGGCATACTGACACTCTTATTGATTCCCTGCATTGATTCCCTGCATTGATTCCCTGCAGGCAGCGACAGCATACAATAACAACAGGAAATGCTATGGAAACAGTCAATATCAAGCTCTTTCGCTGGGGTGGAGCCTGGGGGCCTTTTAAGGTCAATATCCCCTGTGGTGAATGTGCACTGACGAAAAATATCATTGATGATGTGCTGACTAATGAGCTGGCAGGCATTCCCGTGACCCTTGAAGTCAGTGATTGGTTAACATACTGGTGGCAGCCTTTATTTAAAGGTGGGTGGCATGCGCCCATTGTGCTGGTGGATGATAAAGTCATTTTTCAAGGCGGTGCATTGAATCGGGGGCTGTTAACTCAGGCGGTGATAGACATTTATAGCCGTAAAATTCCAATTGCGGGTAATCATATTTTTGGGAAAGAAAACTGTTCCCATTGCATGCGTTCAAAAGAATACCTGAATCAGGCAGGGATCAGCTATCAATACCATGATGTGATTAAAGAAGCCAGGGCGTTGTATGAGATGTTGGGACGTGTTAAACCAATTATCGGCAATAATGTACCTGTGACGGTCCCTCAAATATGGATTAATGGTAACTATGTCGGCGGTGCCGCTGAACTCAGTGAAATCGTAAAGTAGTCTGTGATACCCAATGATGACATGACCGTGATCAATGATCTGTATCACCCCTGAAGCGCTCAAAAGAAGCCCGGTCGCCCACTGAACAGGAGTAAACCCGTTGTCTAAGGCAGTTAGTATTTTTGTGGATGTACAGAATATTTATTACACTACCCGCGAAGTCTACGGGGCACATTTTGATTATAATGCCTTTTGGGAAAAAGTAACGCAGGGGCGGAATATTGTGTGTGCTTATGCCTATGCCATTGACCGAGGTGATAAAAAGCAGCGCCAGTTTCAAAATATATTGCGGGCGATTGGTTTTACTGTAAAGCTTAAGCCCTATATTCAGCGCAGTGATGGCTCTACCAAGGGTGACTGGGATGTGGGCATTGCTTTGGATATGATGGAGCAAGCCACTTCATCAGATATAATGGTGTTGGCTTCTGGCGATGGTGACTTTGATATTCTGGTAAACCGGATTAAGTATCGTCACAAAACGCCGGTGGAAGTTTACGGGGTACCAGCCCTCACAGCCAATACACTGGTTAATGAAGCCTCCTGCTTTATCCCTGTGGATGAGGGGTTACTGATCAAAAAGTATCGTTAAGGGGTATGATGGGTATGATGGGTATGATGGGTATAATTAAAAAGTGCGTCGCAAAAGAAGGTTCAGCCAGTACTGCCAGGGGCTAATGTTCATATGTAAGGCTTTTTGATGTATCATTTGTACATCAGGCCAAGAGTACTGGGATAACCGGAATAACCGGAATAACCGGAATAACCGGAATAACCGGAATAATTGGAATAATAGAAGTTATGTTCGTCGTGCTCTTGCTTCACCTTTTAGACTTGAGAAAATTTCATGCCCACATGTAAGCCCATTTGCCTGACCTTTTCCATGAAGTCTGATGTGTTGTATTGCAAAATCTGTACATTGATAAAAAAAAACCGGGGCGAGATCACAGGCTCCGAAGCAGAAGGTACGTTTATTGTTCCTGTGCCGGGCTTTGGACGGGTAGCTGGGCATTATGCCTTCAATCATCAGGCAGCGATATTAACCATTACCAAACATCCTCTACTGCTGTCGTGTAAGATGATTGAATCTTTTTTTCGGAAAAATCTGTCAAAATTCGAAGCTGAGGCAGTATAGTCTTTTTAGCGTTAAGTGCTGTCAGGACTTAACGCTCTGAACAGGGCTAAAAACAGTTCGCAGTAAACTATTATAATCTGAAACTATCTGATAAAATCTCAAGCATGGATAAGAGATTAGTGAAGATAGGTGAGGCCGCTCGTTTACTTGGTACAGACCCTGTAACACTGCGAAAATGGGAAAGTACAGGTGAGTTGCTTCCTGCCAGAAAGACCAAAGGTGGAACTCGTTACTACGACGTGTCTGAATTGATGGGCTTCAGTAACGAAGCTGCGCCTACTCTTTGCTATTGCAGGGTATCCAGTCACGACCAAAAGCCAGACTTAGACAGGCAGCAAGAGTTACTGGAAGCCTACTGTTCTGCAAAAGGTTGGCGAGCTCAGGTTATACGTGATCTTGGTTCTGGCATGAACTACCGGAAAAAAGGACTTAATCAGCTACTTGAGTTAATAATGAAACGTCAGATTAAACGACTGGTGGTTTCACATAAAGACAGGCTGTTAAGGTTCGACGCTGAATTGGTGTTCTCCCTATGTGAATTGCAGGGAATAGAAATAGTCATCGTACATAAAGGCGATCAGCCTTCGTTTGAAGAAGAACTCGCCAATGATGTATTGGAAATAATCACTGTATTCAGCGCAAGACTTTACCGCAGCCGAAGCAAGAAACACAAAAAGATGCTTGAGACTTTGCAAGATGTTGTTAGCTCACAAGATTGAACTCAGACCGACAAAACAACAAGCCGATTATCTTGACAGGGCTTGTGGTTCTCGTCGTCATGCGTTCAATCAACTGTTAGCACATTTCAATCAAGAAGGCGTTAAGTGGTCAAAGAAGGCTGCGAATGAAAAATACAAAGAACTCAGGCTTGAGTTCCCCTGGTATGCCGAAGTCAGTCAACGTGTAACGAGAAATACAGTCGACGATCTTCATAACGCCTTTACTCATTTCTTTCGTCGGGTGAAGAAAGGAGAAAAAATAGGTTACCCAAGATTCAAGAAGCGAGGCCTACACGATAGTTTTTCTCTGAGAGAAAAACCCAAGTTCCATGTTGACGGCAGAACACTTCGCATTGAGAAACTGAAAACCAAAATTAAAATGCGCCAGGAACTGAGATTCACGGGCACACCCTGTCAGGTGACGATCAGTAAGCGAGCCGGAAAGTATTTCGCTTCTATTTTGGTAGACACTCAAGACTACGACCCAAAAGCACAAAGCAATGAGTCTGTAGGCGTTGATTTTGGCATCAAAAATTTAGCTATTTGTTCGAATGGCAAAACCTTTGCTGCTAATCAGAAACTGAAACACTCTCTGAAACGCCTTAACAGGAAACAGAGAGCGTTAAGCCGCAAAATAAAGAGAAGCAACCGTTACGCGAAAGCCAAGCGGGCAGTTGCAAAACTTCATTACCGGATCAGTAACCAGCGATCAGCCGTAATACATGAGGTAAGTGATTATTTGACGTCAAGATTCAAAATAATCACCATGGAAAACCTGAATGTAAAAGGCATGGTAAAAAACCGCAAACTGGCAAGAGCAATCAGTGACGCAGGTTTCGGCAAGCTGAGAGAGCTTGTCGAATACAAGGCAGAGCTGAGAGGATGCCAGATTGTGATTGCAGATCGGTTCTTTCCCAGCTCGAAAAAGTGTGCGGTTCATACTTGCAACTACATAAACGACAATATCGCTTTGTCCGATCGCCAGTGGCGATGTCCGAAATGTAAAACTTTGCATGATAGGGATTACAGTGCGAGTTTGAACCTTGATAATTATGGTCGAGACACGTTACAGCTCGACCCAAAACCCTACACAAGAGTGGAGTTAGACACGATTCGTCGTGCATTCATGTCGACGGCGTAGATAAGTCTGCATAATTACAGATTATGTTAGATTTTTAGTAGCGGTAGTACTCGAACAAACATAAGCCATAAGCCATAAGCCATAAGCCATAAGCCATAAGCCATAAGCAATAGTGCAAAAATTTGATGAATCCACTAAACTTGGTAAAATTGGACTTCTGTCACCCTGTGGCCATGTTCAAGATTGAAGGCCTTGCACAGCTGTAATGCTTGAGTGAAAGCAGTGAAATCAGCCTGATAATCCGTGTTTCTGCCCACTCGATCAAATAAAAACTTGAGAGTCGTGTGACAGAATGGGAGGGGCTATGGGGCGACTTGTAAGAAGCCGTCTGACAAGTCATGCTGCTAAATTGCGGTCGTGATAAATGGGACTGAAAAACAGCTTTGTTCGTTAAATAGCGCCACTATCAGCCTCACAAAAGCCCTTTTTCATCCTCCATTTTTGGTGGCCCTCGCCGCGGGCAGACTTTTCAGACAGCTTCTAAGACACGGGTAAAGCAGCTTATGAAGTGCTCAGATAGTCGAGGATGACTTCCGGGAAAACAGGGCATGCTAACGCCCTGCTTGTTAATCCAGAGTGATCTGTTTGGCAATGGCTGGAAGCTATGGGCATCGACTTGGGTGTTAATGTCACGAAAGCTGACACTGATAAGATCATCCGTTTTCTGTGCAAACGGATAATCTGGAAAATAAGCTGTCCGTCTATGAGGTTTTCGTCCAATAGAAATCCTCCGGCGGTCTTTGGCTGAAGGAGGACTCCAGTCATAAGCAGGAGTTTTCATTGTGGAGTTCATAGAACTGAAAAGAGGTGACATACTATTTTATGATCAGTTCTGGGCGGAAGGACGATTACCGGGTTACGTTAACCATGTGGCACTTGTGCAGAGTCATGAAACGCCAATACCAAAAGTCATACATCTGCTTTCAGCAGGTATTGGATTAAATGAAGTCAGTGAACGCCGTTTAGATAAAGAAGTCTTTCATGCTTTCAGAGCCAGAGAACAAGGCTTTGCGGAAAAAGCTGCCACTACAGCCTTTAACTGGCTGATTAATAATAATTACGATGACCGACGGTCCAAAAGCAAGGGAAATCAGGTTTTGATCGCTCCAGGGATATACAATAGTTGGGCACGGAGGTGGTCTACATTCCGATTCAACGATTACGGCAATGGTGCCCGTAGTTTTGTTCAACGATTGTGCAGAGAGTGCAGTCACTATCCTCCCTTAGAGTTCAGAGGATTATCATCCTTCTATGACGGAGCGGCGTTTTGTTCAGGATTTGTCATATCCGCTTACCAAACAGCCATTGGCGAGGAATTATGCCCGACACTTCTGGCGCTTGATGCACGCAACACCATGCCTTTACCATTCTACAAGTATCTGGAGACTAATACGTTCTGGACGTATATTGGCAAGACTGAAGTGAGAAAAGAAGATACCTGATAAAATCATTATATACCCGGTGAATTCAAGAGGCAGGATTCAGCCACTGAACATTGTCGTTAATTATGCCCGCTAACGAAGCACCTGTTTAAAGTAGTTTACTCTCCGGAAAATACTTTGAGCGTGCTTCTCTTGCTACAATGCAGCTTCATAAACGAAAGTGAGTACCAAATGGATTGTCATGATAGACCTTCGACTTTATCTTGGTTATGCTTCATCTCTTTTTCAGCCACTTTTTTCAGCCACTTTTTTCAGCCACTTTTTTCAGCCACTTTTTTCAGCCACTTTTTTTTTTTCAGCCACTTTTTTCAGCCACTTTTTTCAGCCACTTTTTTCAGCCACTTTGTTCCGGGTATTGAATGGCCTCGCTTTATTTTTATTACTCTTCTATGGACTCGGGTAAAAGCACTTACCTTCTTCAGGCTGCCCACAACTACCGTAGTGCGGGTAAGCGTGTGCTATTACTGACCCCCGTGATTGATGACAGGTTTGGTAAGGGGAAAATCACTTCCCGGATTGGTTTGCAAAGTGAGGCTGTACCGATAACGGCAGCCGATGATTTGCTGGCCCATGTTGATAAAGCACAAGGGGATGGCCGCATTTCCTGCGTGATGCTTGATGAAGCCCAGTTCCTGAGTGAGCAGCAAGTATGGCAGCTTTCGGATGTGGTAGACCATCTGGGTATTCCGGTGCTGTGTTTTGGTTTGCGCACAGATGCTTTTGGGCAGCCTTTTTCCGGGAGCAAAGTACTGCTTTCCATTGCAGATGAGTTGACGGAGCTGAAAAGCATCTGTAAACGCTGCGAAAAAAAGGCGACTATGGTCTTGCGAATGGATGATCAGGGTCGTGCAGTTGGGATGGGAAGCCAGATTCAGATTGGAGGCAACGACAGCTACTTGTCTGTCTGCCGTTATCATTATAAAGCCCTGTTGGCCAATAAGCTGCCTTAACATTGGTGCTGTTACTGTGTGTGGTTTGGGATAAACAGGCTAAAAAGCCGGTTTTGTTTGTGAAATAGTGAGCTATTCACTGCTCAAAATCGACTTTGTATCCTCCGTTTCTTTGAAATCCTGCTACCTGTAGCGACCTGAAAACAGAAATGACCGAGTCCGAAAACAGAGGCCATTTTGACACCACATTCATTCAAGGGTGGGAGCAGAAAGTGAGAAAGCCACTATAGTACGAGTAGACTGTTAAGACAGTCTCCAGGACTCTCCAGGATAATGTAGCACTTGATATGACCGTTTTTTCTTTGAAGCGACTATTTGAAGCGACTATTTGAAGCGACTAACTATAGCTACTTCAGGTATAGCTTCTTCAACTTGTAAACATTGACAGAAATAAGTGTTGGTATCTTCATGATGAATCCCTATATTGATCTGTCCTCTGAAATAGCAAAGGCACTGAAAGAAAAACAGCCTGTTGTTGCCCTTGAGTCTACCCTGATCAGTCATGGTCTACCTTGGCCGGATAACCTGCAAACAGCACTGGGCATTGAGCAAGTGGTAAGGGAGGCTGGTGGCGTACCCGCTACCATGGGAGTTATTTATGGCAGGATAAAAGCCGGTCTTTCTGAAGAAGAAGTGACACTACTTGCTCAACCTGATACGGCGGTGCGCAAATGCAGTCGAAGGGATATAAGTGGTGTCATCGCACAAAAGCATCATGCGACAACGACAGTGGCTTCGACGATGATGATTGCCCACCAGGTGGGTATTCGGGTGTTTGCAACTGGTGGTATCGGAGGGGTTCATCGAGGCGCTCAGGAAACCTTTGACATTTCTGCGGATCTTGATGAGTTGGCGAAAACGCCTGTGGCGGTTGTGTGTTCCGGTGCCAAACTGATTTTAGATTTGCCCCTGACGCTGGAGTACCTGGAAACAAAAGGTGTACCTGTTATTGGGTATAACAGCGATAGACTGGCCGCTTTTTTTTGCCAGGATTCAGGACTGCCTGTGGACTACCGTTGTAATACGCCGGCTGACATTGCTCGATTAATTGATACTCATCAGCAGCTGGGAATGGATAATGGCCTGATCATTTCTAACCCGGTGCCGGCTGACTTTGCACTGGATCGATCGGTTATGGAGAGTTACATTGAACAGGCGTTAGCCAATGCAAAGCAACAGGCTATTTCCGGAAAAGCGTTGACACCGTTTCTGTTGAAAACCCTGCGAGAAAAAACCAGCAACCAAACGCTGGGCAGTAATATTGCTTTACTGAAAAATAATGCTGCCTTGGCAACCCATATTGCGAAGGCGCTACCAACCTGGTAGGCCATTGCCGTGTGTTTGACCTTCAGCCGGAAAGAGGACTTTTCTGAAAGGCGTGAAAGTATTAGAAGAGCGGTGTTTTTCAAACTATTGCAAAACAGGCTGGCCTTTTTCCTGGCCATAGGGTAGTACAAAAAGCAACCTTTTGGCACCTTCTGGTGTTGAATGTACTGAAAAACGTCTTAAGGTACTGTCCCGGGATAGCTTTCAAGATAGTTTTCCTGTTTCGCCTGTTTCAATTGTCGCTGTATTGTTTCACTGACAGGAGCTATGCTTTCTGTGAATTATCGTGGTTTTCGAATGAAGGTATTGCCCTGAAGCTTTGATTTCTTCCTTCAAAGTACGTAACCGTACTTAACCTGAGTTGCTGAGGAAAAGCTGAGGAAAAGCTCAGGAAAATACGACGCTTAATCTCTATTTAGAAATTACAGTGATTACTAAAAAAGCTGTAAGCAGGTTTGTGGAAATTTCTGATGTTACTTTCTCCTCTTGCTCCTCTTGTTCCTCTTACTCCTCTTGATATGGTTCTGATTATCATTGTGGTTTGTGTTGGCTCAATAGTGCAAGGTTCCATTGGCTTCGGCCTGTCAGTTGTTGTCGCCCCGGTGCTTTATGTCATTGAACCTGAACTGGTGCCGGGGCCTGTTATCTTCACAGTGTTACTGATTGGCTTGCTGACTGCTTTCCGCCATCGCCATGATTTGCATATCAGTGATATGCAGTATGCGATTATTGGTCGTGTACCAGGCTCTTTGTTGGGTGGGTGGTTGTTGACCGTTGTTTCTGCACGGGCCATGAGTGCCTTGTTAGGTAGCGTTGTACTGATGGCAGTTGCCACCAGCATGACGTCCGTTCGTTTTAGTGCAAACCGCCGTTCGCTGTTTGCGGCAGGGGTGCTTTCAGGTGTAATGGGAACCGCATCGTCCATTGGCGGGCCGCCTGTGGCCCTGGTTTTGCAGAACGAAGGGCAAAAACGCATTCTCGCCAACATGTCAGTCTTCTTTGTGGCCAGTTGTATCATTTCTCTGGTGGTGCTCTGGGCAGCGGGGATGTTTGGATGGGTCCATTTGCTCTACGGTTTTTACATGCTACCCGGCGTGTTGCTGGGTAACTGGGTGGCAGGCAAGATCTCCCATAAAGTGAATTCAGCCATAATGAAAAAGGCACTATTATGGCTATGCAGCCTTGCGGGTATCAGCACTATTATAACAGCTTTTCATTGATCAACGTTGCCTTTAAGGCTGTGTTAAAGAGACTGAAAGCCTCTCATCAGCGAAAGTAATATCCCCCTTTGAACCTATCTCTTAGTCACATCTCCTAATCTTGGTTTATCCTTCTCTATGGTAAACCAAGATCATGATGCCACTACCACCTCAGCAATGGGCTGAAAGCATTTTTGGGGATGCACAGTTGGGAGATAAACGTCGTACAAAGCGATTAGTCCGTGTCGCTGCAAGCCTTTCTGCAAATACTGGTTCATCCATGGCCAGTGCTTGTAGCGGTCATCTTGCCGCTGTTGAAGGGGCTTACCGGCTTATTGAAAATGAGGCCGTCAAGCCTGAAGCCATTGCTGAGGCTGGTTTCCAGTCAGCAGCCCTTGCGGCAGAAGATTCTCACCTTCTATTAGCCATTGAAGACAGTACCGCTCTTAGCTATTCACATTCCGTCAGGTCAGAGCTGGGTGATATAGGTGAACCAGAGAAAAGCCGGTCTAAAGGGATTTGGGCGCATACAGTGATGCTGATTGACGCTGATACTGAGCGGACGGTTGGCTTAATTGATCAGCAACGCTGGATCAGGGATATTGAGGAGCGTGGCAAAAGACATGAACGCAAGCAGCGGCCTTACGAAGAAAAAGAAAGCTTTAAATGGCAGCGTTCATCAGAAAATATTGAGTCCAGGCTGGGTCTCCAGATGGGAAAGACTATCAGTGTTTGCGATCGTGAAGCGGATGTTTTTGAATATATCCGGTACAAGCAGCTTCATTGCCAAAGGTTTGTTGTCAGGGCGACGCAGAATCGGGTTTTGGTCGATGATGACAGGCTTCTTTTTTATGCAGTGAGCCAGGAAGCTGCTCTTGGAACTTATGTAGTGGACGTTCCTCAACGTGGAGGACGCAAAGCACGATCAGTAATGCTACAAGTAAAAAGGAAGACAGTGACCATTCAATCACCTCAAAGGCTCGGTGGTCGATTGGAACCAGTCACTGTGAATATTCTTATTGCCGAAGAGTTCAACAACGACACAAAGGAGTGTTTGCGTTGGATTTTATTGACATCTGAACCGGTTGATACATTTGATGATTGCCGTATGGTATTACGGTTTTATGAGCTGCGCTGGCGTATAGAAGAGTTCCACAAAGCCTGGAAAACCGGGGCGGGTGTTGAACGTTTGCGGCTTCTTTGTGCAGGCAATGTGCTTCGTTTAGCTGTAATACTCATGTTCGTCGCCGTCAGGCTGTTACAGATCAGGGAGGCCTTGATGCTTCCTTATGACAGAAGACACAAAGACGATAAAGCCTGGAACGAGAAAACGCCGGCTAGCCGTGTTGTAAGTAAAGAAGAGTGGAAAGTGCTGTGGCTTACTTACTACGAAGGAAAGTCGTTGCCTAAAGAAGAGCCAACATTGACCTGGCTTCTCCATACCATTGCAAAAGTAGGTGGCTGGTGTGACTCAAAACGCACCGGCATACCCGGATGGTTGGTCATTTGGGAAGGGTGGGCAAAGTTGCAAGATCGTCTCCACACCTACCGCATGACAAAAGGTGTGGAGATGTGACTAAGAGATAGCTTTGAACAGCGGGTCTTTGATGAGTTGGCTCTTTGGCATCCTCTCACAGCTAAAGAAGCCGTCGCAATAGTCTGGCTCCCATGCTCCGCGTGGGAACCCTCCTATTTACAGTCCTTGTATTGAGAAGGGTATACACTCACGCGCAGAGCATGGAAGCGAGGTTTTCAGGATTTTGCGACAATTTCTGAAAATCTGGGGCATTCTGCTTTTTTTGGTAAGCCCTGATATCAGGACGCTGATTTATGCAGCACAGCACGGTATATTTGCTTAGCCGTCACAAACTTGCTTTCTTCTGGTGTATCGCCCGGCAAGATAGCCACCGAAGCCCGGGTTTCGCGGAATTGCTCCAGCGCTTCAAGCAGAGGGGTGTCGGGTGCTAAAAAAATCGCCTGACGGGCCAGCTCGCCAATTTTTCTGTTCTGGTCACCGTTGATGACTGCCCGCGCCAGATGGCGGTATAAAACAATGCCCGTTGCTTTGCCTTTGGACATCACAATATAACGCTTAAAGTTTGACTCCCTGACTTTTTCGTAGATGGAGTCAATGGTAGCATCAGCAGACAACCAGATCATGGGGCCCTGATCCGACAGTAAATCGGTCAGCTTGCGGTTGTGAATGTTCAACGCACGCTCTGCTATCACACTTTCTTCCGGAGCAATGGCGCCGTTTTTTTTGTAATACTTGATAATACTTTTTAAATCATCCCGAGTGACGTGCTCCATCCGCTTTTTGGGCAGTAGCCTGGCCCACAGCAGAGTACCCCAGAGCATGGGGGTGAGCAGCCGACAGATAATGCGAATCGTGGGTGCACCACGGATTAAGACCTGATCAGCAATTTGTACGGCAACCAGTTTGGGAAGCATCTTGGCGAAGACCAGCATACAATAGGTTAGCAGGCCAGTAAAAATCGCCAGCCCAACGCTATCCAGTCGGTGTGATGCCAGGGCACCTACTGAAGAGCTGCCGGCAATGCTGACCAGTGTGGTGAGTAGAACGATAGAAGATAAGTGTTCGCTTTTATTGCGAATAATGTACTTGATATCCTTTTGCTGAGACGGTTTTTTCCGCAAGATGCGAGCCAGCCTGAGTTCGTCAACACAGATAATGGCAGATTCAACCATGGAAAGCAGTCCGGTCAACGCGATAATTGACACGGCAACAACAACAACCAGTAACATACAGGATCTCCTTGTGTACGATGAGAAAACGCTTGATGCAAGTGTTAACTATCGGCAGAAGCCCTGTTTTTTCAGTACCCGGCATGCACTTAATTCGATAGAATCGTGGTCATGAATCAATACCTTTACTCCCTCATCCTGTACCTGCTGGTGCCATGTATTTTTCTTAAACATCTTTGGCGATCCCGCCACGCACCGGCTTACCGAAAGCGCTGGAGAGAACGTCTGGGCTTCTGTAAAACGCTCTCTTTCCATCAACCCGTTATCTGGGTACATGCTGTTTCTGTGGGCGAAACTATCGCCAGTAGTCCTTTGGTTAAAAAGCTGATAGACAACCATCCTGGCTATCGTGTATTAATCACCACCATGACGCCGACAGGCTCAGAGCAAGTGAAAAAGATCTATGGCAATGCCGTGTCCCACGTGTATGCGCCTTATGACCTTCCCTGTGCGCAGTCTCGCTTTTTAACCTGTGTCAACCCCGTTATTGCTGTTATGGTTGAAACCGAACTCTGGCCAAACACCATCAGAGCCTGTTACCAGCGTAACATTCCTGTAGTCATTGCCAATGCCCGATTGTCAGCTCGCTCGGCAAAAGGCTATCAGAGGCTGGGTAGCCTGACCCGCAATATGATGAACAGAATCACTACTGTTGCCTGCCAGAATGCCGACGATGGTGAACGTTTTGTGCAATTGGGGCTTCCCAGAGGGTGCCTGCAAGTCACAGGAAGCGTAAAATTTGATATGGCTGTTGATAGTCACATACAGGAAAAATCAAAGCAGCTGAAAACGTCCTGGGAAACAGGCCTTGGACGATCGGTAACAGTGTTGATTGCTGCCAGCACCCATGACGGGGAAGACCAGCCGATCATTGATGCTTTCATGGCCTTAAAGAAGGCCCACAAAGATTTGTTGCTGCTACTCGTGCCAAGGCACCCTGAACGCTTTAATTCAGTGTATGAGCAAGTACTCAGGAATCAGCTTACCTGCCAGCGGTATAGCCAGAACCCCGTGTTAACACCGGCTACGGATGTTATTCTTGGAGATACCATGGGCGATTTGATGATGTTCTATGGGGCGTCAGATATTGCATTTGTGGGCGGGAGTCTGGTTGAACGCGGAGGGCACAATATGCTGGAACCTGCATCACTGGGTTTGCCTGTCCTGAGTGGACCTCACACGTTTAACTTTCTGGATATCAGCCGATCACTGGCTAAGGCGGGTGGGCTTGTTATGGTCTACAATGTGGACACGTTGATAGAAACCGTGAATACACTGCTGGATAATACTGCACACAGGCGGACTGTAGGGAAAAAAGGCGAACAGTTTGTCAAAGCCAATGGGGGTGCACTTGAGCATCAATACCGGCTCATATCCAGCACTTTACCGGCCTTACCCGACGAATAGAAAAAGAAAAAGAAAAAGAAAAAGAAAAAGTATGGCGACTGCCATTGGTATCATTGAAAGAAGCATTTATTGGGAAGAAGCATTTATAAAGTACGATAGTTCATTATTTTGCCAGGGGACGATAATGACATGTTTTGTGCATTCATCAGGGCATTTTCAGAGCAAAGTGATGGTATACTCATACAACGTTAAGATATCAGGTCAGATCAGCTACAGCCCCTTATTTTCAAAGACTGCTATACATTAATTAACAGCCAGACCGGGTTCAAATATGAAAAATTTGTATCCGCTTGTAATGATTGTTTGCGGTGGACTGTTCGTCACAGGCAACATTGCAGCGCAATCGCACTCCTACGATCATGCAAAAGCAACGCTTTCAAAGGATGGGACACGACTCGAAAACTTAACAAGCATACCATTGTCTCCTGATGATAAACCTCTGTGGTCAAAGCGAGACAGCAATAAGCATCAGCCCAGGCGTCTGTCAGAAAAAAAAGCTGCATTTTTCAGGGGACCTATACCTTTTGTCAATCTTCCCGAAAAGTTTAAACACCATACCCACCAGCACCAGCCAAGCGTAACATCCAATGAAAAAGGTGAGCTGTTGGTTGCGTATTACTCAACACCCTCAGCAAAAGAAGAAAAAAGCCCTGAGCTAACCGTCCTTGCCAGCAGGTACAATTACAAAGATAAGAAATGGGACGAAGCCAGCGAGTTTTTTAAAGTGGATAATTCTAACGTACATGGAACAGCGCTATTTTATGACGATCAAAATAAGACGCTTTACCATTTTAACGGTGTTGGAAAACCGGGGGTAGAAGGGTGGACAGCGTTGGCTTTAATACAGCGAACAAGCACTGATTTTGGTAAAACATGGACGGAACCTGATATCATTGACCCGGTATTTACCGCTCGTCATCAGGTGATTAGTGGGGCTTTCAGGCGAAAAAATGGTGATCTGGTTCTACCCTGTGACAATACTGGCGGGGGGCTGGGAGGTACAGCTTTATACTTTGATACAGGTGATCAGTGGATTGATTATGGTAAGGGTGAAAAAGAACCACTGTACTACACAGGGAAAAAGCCAAAAGACCTTGGGACAGTGACGGGTAATATATGCGGCATTCATGCCGGTGTTGTTGAAATATACCCAAAGGGAAGTGAAGACCCCTCTCTTCTGGCTCTCGGTCGTGCAGACCCCACATGGCTGAAGCACTTATGGCAGGAGAATCGCTCATACTATAAAGAAGGCCATATGCCCGTCAGTCTTTCAGATAAAGAGGGGATAAAATGGTCCTATGCGTTAACAGATTTGCCTGCCATAGGCAGTGGTCAAAGGCTGGGGCTGATCCGCTTAACCGATAAAACCGATAAAACCGATAAAACCGATAAAACCGATAAAACCGATAAAACCGATGATAAAGTAGCATCAGGTCGGTCACCACTGCTGTTGGTGTCATTCACAGGTCTCAGAAATAGAGAACGTAATAAAAACAAGCCTGCTGAGAATACAAACCTCGGTCCGGCAATGACCTTCATGGATAGCGAAGGGACGACAATAGAATACCGGGGATTGTACGCTGCTCTAAGTTATGATGAGGGGAAAACCTGGCCTGTCAGGAAGCCTCTGACACCAGCCGATGAAAAAGAATATGATGGGGGAGCATGGACCGGCAAGTTTATTGCCACAAAAACGCAGGGAGAACCCGCAGGCTATATCACATTGACACAAACCCCGGATGGCATCATTCATCTGCTGACCAGCAAGCTTTATTACTCGTTCAACTTACGATGGCTTGAGAATGATTCTTTATCCTGGACTGTGCCTTCCAGATAGGGAGGATGCCAGGGATATCAGGATTATTTCCATTTAACGGATGCATTGGGTGCTGAGCAACAGTGTGCCGTAAATAGTGTACCGTAAATGGTGAAAATGCATCGGGAGATTTTGAATCACTCAGGGTCGTATTCTCCGCCGCCTGCAGCGAATGACTCAAAAAGCCAGCTTCATACCCTGCTATTTCTTAGTCACAAATCCTGAGATGCTAAAAAACCTGTCTAGCCTTTAACACCAGGGGATGCATCCATAAATTGTGGTTCAGCGACGGGAAATTAAAAGCGCAGAAACCCGCATATAAACGACAATGATTATAGTTAAATTAACGGGCTGATACAGGCTCTATAGCAAGCAACTACAAGACTTTAGAATATTTTCCATTGTCGTATAAAAGAAAGGCTTCCATATCAGCCTCTCTATAGTGGTTTTGTGCGGCAAGCCTTGTGACACAAGCTATTCAGGCACTTTTCCTGTTGTCCTGCCTTCAGGATTTGTGATAAAGAGATAGCCCCCCTGGGGCGGGGTTGCTGATTAATTTCATACCTGGCAGCGAACAATCAATCCCTGAAAAACCCGTTGTGGCAATTAGCTGTCGCTTTTCCACTGGCCTGTGATGGGAGAGAAACCTGCAAGATCAAGGGATAGTCTTCTCAGGTT
This sequence comes from Endozoicomonadaceae bacterium, assembly GCA_965232215.1. Lineage (GTDB taxonomy): Bacteria > Pseudomonadota > Gammaproteobacteria > Pseudomonadales > Endozoicomonadaceae > Endonucleibacter. The sequence goes on along the minus strand of CBDDPF010000013.1, from coordinate 663,034 downwards.
ATTCCAGGGATTACTTTTTTCCAGCCCCTTGATTTCCCGATCAATCTGACCCGCTTGTAACAGCAGGTTGCGCAAGCCCTTCTCCCCATGTCGTTTAATAGCCCTGTTGATCAAAGCAAGCCTGCGCTTTGGCAGAAAAGGCGAGAAACCAATGGCTTTGGCTGCCTGTTTGATAGCAAGGTCCATTGTGATACCCCGTGATAATTGCCTGCTGATATAACTGAGCAAGCGGATATCTCGGGTAAGTGCCCACAAGATAACGGGAGGCTCTATCCCTTCTCCTTTTAATACGCCGAGTATTCGAACGCAGGCCTTGATATTTCCAGCCAGCGCGTAATCGGACAAATGAAAGACATCATAACGCGTACTGTCTGAAACAGACTCCCTTACGATGTTTTCATCAATGTACTGCCCCTTGGCCAGGAGCTTGAGTTTTTCAAGTTCCTGAGCGGCTGCCAGCAGGTTACCTTCAATGCGCTCTGCTAATAGTGCCAGTGCCTCAGGACTGATTTCAAAGCCGGAGGCTCTGAGTCGGCGTCCCATCCAACCTGGCAGTTTATCAGGCTCAATGGGCCATATGGAAATAAAAACCCCATTGGTATCAAGGGCTTTAAACCATTTGGCTTTTTGTGTCGCACTGTCAAGACGACCGGTAATAATCAGTAACAGGTTATCGGGTGACAACGTTTGTGCGTAGGTAGTGAGTGCCCTTCGCCCCTCAGCATCGGGCTTACCATTGGGCAGGCGTATTTCAATCAGTTTTTTTTCCGAGAATAACGACAGGCTGTTAGCGGTGGCTAAAAAATCACGCCAATCAAAGCTATTGTCCACATGGAAAACATTCCGCTCAGAAAACCCCTGTTGACGGACAAACTGGCGAATGAGATCAGCACTTTCGGCCACCTGCAATGGCTCATCACCGCTCACAATGTATACCGGTAGCAGCTGTTGCCTGAGTTGTGCTGGCAGTTGGTCTGGGCTGACTTTCATTGATCAACACTTTGCTGGCGTGCAGCCTGCCTTTGCGCCTCTTTTTGCGCCTCTTTTTGCGCCTCTTTTTGCGCCTCTTTTTGCGCCTCTTTTTGCGCCTCTATAGTTCTGGCACGCTCTTCTTCTGCCTTCAGATCACTGTCACTGATACTGGCGATATGTTGAATATTCTGGTTGATCAATGTCTGACGCAACTCCCTGGACGTAAGTTGTCTTTCAGACTGTGCGGCGTTATTTTGATGTTGATCGAAAGAAATAAAGCGCACGGCTTCCAGGGTGACGGGAGTAAATAACGGTAACTTGTCCCTGGTTTCAAACTGGTATGTGACCTGCAGGCTCAGCCGCTGTTCGTAACGACCAGCCGATGACAGGTTTCGATCGTCGGCTTTTTCATCAACCTTGATGACATTCACCGTGTAAGGTGCACTGTTATTAACGGTAATACCACCCGCTTGTAGTGCCCGGGTTAATTGGCGCGTGTAGTGCTGGTCACGTCCTGAGACAGATAAGGTTTTCAGTTCGCTGTTGATATCTACCTGGCCACGCAGGTGAAAACCGCAGGCACTCAATAAACTGATGGTGAATAAAAGGGGCAATACGGCACCCTGACGCAGGCAGTAAGTCATGATTTCTCCATAGCTGTGCAGGAGTCTTGGGTTAGCCGAACTCACTGCGTGTTATTGAAAGAAGGGTAACACCGCCTTCTGCCTTTTCTCAATCCATGATGACTTAAAAATGATGGCTTAAAAATGGTGGCTTAAAAATGGTGGCTTAAAAAATAGAAACATGCCTGGGGTGAAGGGTTAAAAACAGTTAGCTGTAAACTATTATAATCTGTAACTATCTGATATAATTTCGATCATGAATCAAAGGTGGTAAACGGTTACGCGAAAACCAAGCTAACAGTTACCATTTTTTTGATTCATAAGCATGGTCGCAGACACGTTACAGCTCGACCTAAAACCCTACGAAAGAGTGGAGTCAGACACAGCTCGCTGTGCATCCATGTAGACGGCGTAGATAAGTCTGCATAATTACAGATTATGTAAGATTTTTAGTAACGGTTTGTTGTCCAGCCATCTTGTATTTATTGACCTGTTTATTGACCTGTTTATTGACCTGTTTATTGACCTGTTTATTGACCTGTTTATTGACCTGTTTATTGACCTTAGGGGGCTGCATTTCAGAAAATACCAACAGTTCATCATTTCAACAAAGGCAAGCATCCACCCTGACAGTGGACGGCCACCTTTGCGGGGATATTGCTGGTACAGTTTTCATTGCGGCTCCCCTTATTGGCTGACTACAAGTAGAGGGAAAGGCAGCGTTTTTTAATTGGCGGGGGCAGGGGCAGTTCTGAGATGTCGTCTTTATTCATAATATGGGACCTGATAACCCTGATGGCCTGGTTTTCCAGGGACAAGGGATTATTAAGCACCTCCTGGAATGCTCCTTTCGTCTCATCAGAGACATTAGAACCATAACAACAGGATATAGAACAGGCATTCACCTGCCTGGCGCCATGAGCCAGACAGGCAGCGGCAATATCAGGAGCCCCGATGGAGGCAGCTCGCACAATAGCAGGCGACTCCATTGCCTCCATGATAATAGGATTTAAGTAAACGACAGACGCAGGCAATATTCCTATATTCGGGTTTGCGCCTGCATGAAGCAGTGTGATAACCATTTCTTTTCTTATATCAAATGCCAAATTAGCACATATTGCCTCTAGAAGTGGAGTGACTCCAAAAGCGTTAGCCAGGTTAATGTTTGCTCCAGCATGAATCAAGTGGTGCATTACGTCTAAATGGCCTTTCTCGATGGCTTTTATCAAAGCAGTTGCATCTAAAAAACGTCTACCGTTAATATCTTCTCCTTTAGATAAAAAATCTTTCACATGATCTAATAATCCTTTTGCTGCTGCTTCATGTAAATTCTTAGGATTAGCAGGAGGAGCATTGTTCGTTCTGCTGCCTGCTGTGCCTGGGCGGTTACGACGATATAAAGGTCTCCCACAGACGCTGCAATGAGAGGGGCCCTCTCCGTCATGACTACGTATGTGAAGGGCAAATTCAATATATTCATGGCAAGTGTAACCACATAAGTGACACTTATGGGATGGCATGTGGAGGTTTCCTTCTGTGGTAAAAAGCTTATTTTCCCGAGTCCCAGTGTAAGCCAGCCTGGCGAATAATACCCATGATCTTTTCTACCTGCCGCAATGGGCATGTCAAGCTGGAGGTAAGAACAAGACGAAGCGACGAGTAAAGTCTGCTATTGAGAGAGGTTTCAAGTATTGACCGTTCTTCCTCCCTGAGTCGAGGATAATACTTGATGGTTATAACAGTGGACGGCCACCTTTGTGGGGATATGGCTGGTACAGTTTTCATTGCGGCTCCCCTTATTGGCTGACTACAAGTAGAAGGAAAGGCAGCGTTTTTTAATTGGCGGGGGCAGGGGCAGTTCTGAGATGTCGTCTTTATTCATAATATGGGACCTGATAACCCTGATGGCCTGGTTTTCCAGGGACAAGGGATTATTAAGCACCTCCTGGAATACTTCTTTCGTCTCATCAGAGACATTAGGACCATAACAACAGAACATAGAACCGGCATGCAGCTGCCTGGCGCCGTGAGCCAGACAGGCAGCGGCAATATCAGGAGCCCCAATGAAGGCAGCTCGCCCGATAGCAGGCGACTTTTGTGCCATCGGTTTTATCTCAAGAGTTGAGTAAACGTTAGAATGATGCAACATTCCTATATTCGGGTTTGCGCCTGCATGAAGCAGTGTGATAACCATTTCTTTTTTTATATCAAATTCCACCTCAGCAAATATCGATGCTAAAAGTGCAGTGATTCCATAAGAATCAGGCAGGTTAACGTTTGCACCCGCATGAATCAAGTGATGCATTACGTTTAAATGGCCTTTCTCGGCGGCTTTTATCAAAGCAGTTGAATTACCATGTTTACTGTTAATATCGGCTCCTTTCGATAAAAAATCTTTCACATGATCTAATAATCCGTTTACTGCTGCTTCATGTAAATTCCCGGGATTAGCAGGAGGGTCATTGTTCATTGTTCTGCCTGCGGTGCCTGAGCCGTTACGACGATATAAATATCTCCCACAGACGCTGCAATAAGAGGGTCCCTCTCCGTCATGACTACGCATGTGAAGGGTAAATTCCTTATATTCATGGCTAGTGTAACTACATAAGGAGCATTTATGGGATGGCATGTGGAGGTCTCCTTCTGTGGTAAAAAGCTTATTTTCCCGAGTCCCTGTGTAAGCCAGCCTGGCGAATAATACCCATGATCTTTTCTACCTGCCGCAATGGGCATGTCAAGCTGGAGGTAAGAACAAGACGAAGGGACGAGTAAAGTCTGCTATTGAGAGATGTTTCAAGTATTGACCGTTCTTCTTCCCTGAGTCGAGAATGATGCCTGATGGTCTTGACATCCTCCCCGCCGTAAACGACGGGGATTCCTACAACTAGACGGCAATGCCCTGACGCAGCATATTCCTTACCAATAGCGGTATATGCCTTATTCGACAATCTGCTCTGCCTTTCGGATTGTTGAAAAACACGGGCAGAAAGCGGAGGTATTTTACTTTTCCTGTCAGGTAGCGTAATCGCTGAAACGCCCAACAGAGGAATATTAGCAAAAGGGGCTTGCTCTACGCAAGCCAAGCTTACATCCCCTCACTCAAAGTAAGGGGTTTTACGCTCGTTCGATAAAATATATCCAGTGCCTGTGCCACACCACTGACGGCCTGCAGGTAGAGTTTTGGCATTAACTGGTAACGAACCCTGACTTCGCCCACCGAGTTAAAAACGCCAATGCCGTACTGCACCTGAATATCAGGTGACAGGTTACCACTGACGGTTACTTGAGTCTCATCACCACTGCCCTCGGTATTGAGGGCTAAATCTTCAAGTCCGAGTGTGGTACCAATAGAGCTGACCATCCCGCCAAGTTGACTGACGCCGACGCCGAGTAACATAGACTGAAGTACATTATTATCTTCAGAGGTAGCATCCCTGCCTCGCCCCCGTAATAAATAGGAAAACTGCTCAGTCTGCGACATGGCAGGTTGAGAAAACAGCGTCCATTTTGGTTGTTTGAGGGGACTGTTAACAACAATCCCGACGGTGACATCATCCTCAATAGTATCAGGGTTTCGAATAGCCTTCAGAGACAGGTAGGGATTATCAGGGGGGCCTGAAAAAATAATTTTCCCTTCCTCAATCACCAGGTTTTGCCCCAGGGAGCGATACCGTCCCTCTTCGAGTTTGATGGTGCCCTGTAATTCCAGCGGTTTCTCCGAAGACTTTTCAATGTCTACACCTCCAAGAAGCAGCGTTTTCAGCCCGAACGCATCAAGGTGGACATCTTGTCCAAGCAGCAGGATGACATTGACATCAACAGAAGAGTGGACGTCTTGTTGTACCGGTTGTGTGTTGTTATTCGATGAGACGATCACTACATCGCTGGAGCGACTGACCGCACTTTCAGGTAATGACTTAATGGCTATCCGTGCCCAGGGAACCTTCAGTGTGCCTGTCAGTGTTTGTTTTATGCCAAAGTTCAAGGCAATATCCGGTTTAAGACGGACTTCCCCAATACCGGGGTATTTGATCGCCAGTTTATCGCCCTTAAGTGTCAGCTTGCCGGTCAGAGGGCGTGTTTTCCAGCTAATATCACCACCGAGTGACAGCACACCTTTGCCCACCTGCATACGGCCATTTAACGTGCCCGTATCACCGTTAACTTGTAAATGGGCATTCAGCCGGGAAATATGGGCAATAGCCTGTGTTGTTGTTATGTCCCCTTCATTAAGGGTAATACCGCCGTAAAACAGTGGTGTATTGAGTGAGCCAGCAAAGCGTCCCTGTGCTGACACTGTACCTGCAATGTGACTCACTTCAGGCACAAAGGGGGTTAATACACCGAGCATAAACCCCTGAACCACCAGTTCGCCACCTAACGTGCGTTGATGCTGCACGTCGTCCAGGTAAAGACTGGCAGCTACCTGTCCTAACTGTCTGGACTGAAAATTCAGATGAGACCGCAGGGTCTGATCAGACAGGGAGGCATTCAGTGTGAGTGTGCGGTACTGACTTTCCAGGGCATTGACCTTAATGGTGCCGGGGGTTGTTGACAGCTTCAGCGTTAACTCCGGGATAGCATTGTGCCAGCGTAATGCGCCTTGCCCGGACAGCCTTGCCTTCCAGGAAACCTGTTCTGGAAAATACCTTGACAGAGACGATAGCTCAAAGTCGTTTATGGCAAAAGCTGTCTCTCCCCCTTTGGTGGTGATCTTCGAGGGCGCAACGGTGAGTCTGGACTGACCGGATAACCACTGCTGCTCTGATACCGTAATATGGCGTTGTGTATTGACATGCACTTGAACAGGGTCCCAAAGCGTCCATTGGCCCGCCGGGGTTTGCAGGTGGGCTTTTTGTAACAGCCCCATCCATTGTTGGTTTTGCCAGTGGCCTGTGAGCCTGGCACTGGCGCCCAGAGGGTTACCGGCAACAGAAAGTAAAAGGGTATGATCACTTTCGCTACCTTGCGCGGTGAGTTCCAGATGATCCAGGAGCAATGAAGGTCCCTGAATTTTTTTAACGGCAAGGCCCAGCTTGCCAGTGAACTCGTCCTTCTTTTCAACAGTGCCGCTACTGCTGAGGCTGGACAGCGTGCTATTCTCCCAGGCAATAAAGGGGCTACTGAGGTGATAGCCAATCCGGGGGTGGTTCATCGTCCCTTTCAGGGTGATTGTGCCGCTGACAGCGCCATTGAGTCCCGGGTATAGCTGTTGCAACCTGGAACCTTTAATGCGTGCCTGAAGGTTCCACTGGTCAGCCAGAAAACCATCCACTGTCAGCCTGTTATCACCGATCCCTACTACCACCTGCTTAAGATCCCATGCCATTTGGCTATTACCCCTGATGCTTCCCTGTAATGACACCGGGTATTTTCTGAGGTGACCGGTCATCACCATTTTATCGACGGACAATGCCCAGTGATTATCCTGACGGGAAAAGGTATGAACAGCGACGCCATTGAGCTGGCCAGGCAACTCCGGTACCCATAATTTCGGGTTGAATGCCTTCAGCGTCAGAGTACCCTGCCAGGAGATACCCTTATGCCAGCTCAATAGACCATTGAGGTCAGCTTCCCCTTCAGCAGTCACAGCATTCAGGCTGTCAACCTGAAACCTCTCTGTGTTACCCCGGCCCTTCAGAGACAGGGTTGCCCGGGGCCGGGAGGGAGCGGCAACCGTTGTGTTCAGCGCAATGGTATAACGGGTTAATGCGCCTTTCGCTGTCAGAGAGCCTTTACCAAAAGAGACCTCAGGTGTTTTACCCGTCAGTGGCCATTGAACTGGATGCCACCGTAAGGAGGCCTCAAAAGGCAGTTCGGGCGAAAGGGTATTCAGTGTACCGGATAATGTGGCGCTCACCGGTCCCCGGGCATTCAGATCCAGTGCCATATTCCTCAGGTCGCCCGAAACCCTTGCTGTCAGATGCTGTGTATCAGAAAGATCACCCGTCAGAGCCGGTTTCAAGGTTGCGCTCACTGATAATGACAGGGGGTAATGGTCTCTAAGCTGGAGTTTACCCCTGGCCGTTGCATCGGCCAGGGAGTGACTGAGGGTGAGTGAGTCGATAGTCACTGTGTGTTGAAGGGCTTTTGCTGTCAGCCGAATGCTTGAAAGGGGTTCTTTATTGTACTGGACGTGCGAGAGCTGGAAGTCATTCACGGTGATTGCCAATGGCAAATCCACCCTGGGTAATGCCAGGGTTTTCTTAGCCGGTTCTGGCTCAGACGGGGCACTCGACCATTTTACTGTCAGCTGGTCAGCCCGTGTTTTATCCAGAATCAGTCCTTTGCTGTTGCTCAATGAAAGCCTTGACCTTAGATAATGAAGATCAATGGTGTTTGTGCCCTGCTGAAATGAAAAGTCAGTCATCGTTGCTGCTCGAATATCCACGGCCAGGGGCAGAGAAAAACCGGCCTGGGATTCTGTTGATTTCTGCTCTGGTTCCGGGGAGACACTGGTCTGTGTATTTCCAACCGCCAGTGTCGCTTTTTGCAAGGCAAGCTCCGTGATCAGCAACTGACGGTTAAGCAGTGCCGGAAGGTGCAAGTGCAGCGTCAGCTTGTCTGAAGAAAAGGATACGCCAGCACTGTTCCATGACAGCCCCTGAAACACCCAGCCGGTACCAAGATGCCCTTCTGTGAGTTCGCCAGCCAGTTCAGGCAGGCGGTGTTTTGCCTGTTGCCACAACCAGAGATTGCCAGAATGGGTGAACAACACGCCACCAACCAATAGCAACAACAGAAAAAAAAAGACCATCGTGCCTGTCAACCACTTCATATTTCAGGCCCCATAGAAAAGTGAATCCGCCATGGTGAGCCGGGTTCACTCACAGCGAAGGCAAGATCCAGCTTGATTTGCCCCAGGGGTGTGACCCATCGACCCCCAACGCCGATACCCACCTTCCATTTGTCTTTGTAGTTATCGGTGGCAGTACCGGCATCAATAAAGGTAGCCACTCGCCACTTGGGAAACAGGGAATAAGCGTATTCAAAACTGGCTGTGGTCAGGTACTGGGCACCGGTCAGTTGATGCCTGCTGTCACGCGGGGAAATACTGTTATAGCTAAAACCTCGAATAGATTGATCGCCTCCGGCGAAAAAACGCAGGGATGCAGGAATACTGGAAATATCATTGACCCGAATAACACCCTGTTCAAAGCGGCTGATAACGCGGTGCTTTCCGGCAAAGGTGCGCAGCCACCTGGAACGCCCCCAGACTCTAATAAAGTCAGTATCGGACCCCCACTCCCGTCGAGAGAACTCAACTTTGGCCAGTTGCTGATCCCCCCAGTCAGGATCTATTCCCCCACTGACCCGTCGACGGTTGAACGAAACCCCCGGTATTAACAGCAATTGATTATCAGTCTGCTCACCCTGGGTATAGTCTTCATAATCCACGCGGAAAAATATATCCTGATCCCAGTTTTTCGAATTATCCATGGAATGCTTGAACCAGCGGTGAACGGAAGTGGATATAAGGGTGCTGCTGGTGTCTTTCTGGGCAGTACGCTGGAAACCCAGCTGGAGATTGTAGAAATTCTGCAAGGGGTTGCCGTTCGGAATTTTATAACTGGACGTCAACGCCTGGTTTTCTGCAGAAACCGATAGCTGGTTAGTCAGGCTATGGCCATGATCATTCATCCAGAATTTGTCCCAGTTTAGTGAAAAACGCGGTCCCTCATCAGTAGAATAGCCGGCACCCACCTCAAATTCGTGATTCAATCGGGGTTTAACACGAATAAGTACTGGTACCTGGTAATCCTGGATGTCATCTTCGAGAGGCTGTATATCCACCCAGTAAAAATACCGGGTAGACGATATATCCTGATTGAGCTTGCCTAGCCTAACTGAGTCGAAGGGATCACCAGGCTTTATGGAAACCATGGTTTGCACAAGCTTCTGTGTTGGCTTGCTCATTTTTTTGTAGTCAATCTGACCAAATCGGTAGCGCACACCGGCATCAAACAGGAGTGTGATATCCGCCATGTGTTCAGCGGGAAACACCTTAACCCTATGCCGGGTAAACCTGGCATCCAAATAACCACGGGCAGCTGCCAGGCTCGACAGGGATGATTTGACGGCTTCATATTTTCCATTATTGATGACATCGCCTTCAGACAGTGGCAGTTGTTGCAATAAGTCTGAGAAAGCCGGATCTGTCTTTGCATCACCAAGCAGTGTGATATCCAGTTGCCGGATGCGAGTGGCAGGTCCCTGAGTCACGTCAATAGTAAAGTAGTCTTTTCCAGCAGGAGGGTAATGAACAATGACAGACGGTTGATAATAGCCCAGAGCCTGCAGGGCATGCTGTATTTCTTCTCGTATACGTGACCGAAGAACAATAAAATTATCGGTGGTTATATCAGGCAACGCATTAAGGTACAGAGTCGCATTTTCTTTGAGAGGTCCCTTGATGCCATCCAGTGACCACTTGAGGGGAAGGGCCAGAGTGATAACCGGAAAAAACAATGCCGACAGCAGTAGAACGGTGTGAAAAAACCGGGTTTTCATCGGGTTAGAAAGCCTTGCCTGTTGCTCTTTTTCCGGGAGCATACTGGACATATACGCTGATCCAAAGGGGTCGCCACCACTGTAAAATAGCCTGCCGGAATAATCAGTGTCCACACATTTTCATGCAGAACGCTATCTAGTTCCGAAAGAGTACTCCCGCCGAGCTAGGCTGGAGGTGAATTTCGTTCAGCCCGTTAGGGCTGATCTTGATTCTCAATATACTCCTTAATTACATCCAGTGGCGCACCTCCGCAACTGCCAGCAAAGTACGATCTTGACCACAAAACCGGCTTTCGATACGCACCGGCAATATCACAAAACTCTTGTCTTAACCGTCTGGATGAAACAGCTTTCAAGCTGTTTATCAGTTTCGCAATGGCTGGCGTGTTTGGTGAGTACTCGACCAATAGGTGAACATGGTCGGCCTCTCCATTACAGTCTGTTAGCTCTGCCTCAAAGTTTCTGCATATCTCAGAAAATATTTCTTTCAATCTGGTTAGATGTAATTCGCCTAGCACCTTTTTTCTGTACTTTTTTTCTGTACTTTGTCACAAAAACAATGTGGCAGTGCAAAGTATAAGCACTGTGTCGACCTTTCTTAATTTCTTGCATACTAATACTTGATGTTACGCCTTAAATCATTTAATTTAAACACAAAATACTAGCACACTGATTGTATAAATGAAGATTCTCAAGGCATATAAATTCAGACTGGAGGTGACGCCAGAGCAGCATGTAAGGCTCATGCAGCTTTGTGGTACAGCTCGCTTTGTCTGGAATAAAGCGTTGAGTATCTGCAATGAAAAGTGGGAATCCGGTGAAAAAATCCCGTCCTCATACACAATGGCTAAATGGTTGCCAATCTGGAAGAAAGAGGAAGAAACCAGTTTTCTAACTCAAGGTAACGCTGTTGCCTTGCAACAAAAGCTAATGGATTTGGGTGGTGCATGGAAAAAACACTTTGATGATCTGGCAAAACTAAAGTCTGGAAAGATCAAAGAGGTTAAGTTCGAAAAACCGTGTTTTAAGCAGCGCAACAAAGATCACCATAACTCAATTCGTATCATGCAGTTCTCCAAGTACTGCAAGGTCGAAAATCGCAGGGTAAAACTGCCAGGTAAGTTGGGATGGGTAAAGTTCCGAAAATCTCGCAATATTGATGGTGAAATAAAGAATTGCACCATTACCCGCAAATCAGACCATTGGTTTATCAGTTGCCAAACCGAACAAGAGTTACCCGTGCTGGTTCACCCTTCTGAAAAAGCGGTTGGTCTGGATATGGGTATTGCCAGGTTTGTCACGCTTTCCAGTGGTGAGCAGTACAAGCCTCTTAATGCTTTCAGGAAACATGAGGACCAGCTTGCCGGGGAGCAAAGAAAGCTTTCTCGCAAAGTAAAATTCTCTGAAAACTGGAAGGAACAAAAACGGCGTATTAACCGTATTCACAGAAAAATAGCTAGTTGTCGGGCTGATTACCTTCACAAAACCTCAACTGAAATCAGCAAAAATCACGCAATGATAGTGATTGAGAATCTGAAGGTATCCAATATGTCCAAGTCTGCAAAAGGCACTGTTGAGAAGTACGGTAAAAACGTGAAAGCCAAGTCTGGACTTAACAAGTCCATTCTCGATCAGGGATGGCATGAATTCAGAAGGCAGCTTGAGTACAAGCAAGAGTGGCTAGGCGGTGAAGTGGTTGCTGTCAATCCTGTATACACCAGCCAAACTTGTAGTGCTTGCGGCCATACTGAGAAAGCAAACAGAAAGACTCAAGCAAAGTTCGAGTGTGTAGCTTGTGGTCATTCTGAGAATGCGGATATTCAGGCCGCAAAAAATATACTAGCGTTGGGACACAGCGTTTTAGCCTGTGGAGAGGGTTCGTTAGAGTCTTTGAAGAAGCAGGAACTTCAGCAAAATCGCGAGAAAGTAGCTGCCTGGTAACAGGAATCCTCCAGCGACCTAGCTGGAGGAGGATGTCAACAGAGTTATACCCATGGCCGATGCTAACCAGGCTGTAGAGCTTGCGCCTTTTTATATCACCCCTTTCAGGTGACTGTCGTCAATAATGATAAGTCAACTTGCGTAAGGCTTTCAGCGGACGCGGTGATTTCAACTGAGGAGTGTAGATTCACTGCGGTCGTTAGAAAAGATGACGGGGATAAGACGGCTGCTTAGCACTGAATCACCGGGAAATCTGGATGACCTCAATGTTCAAGGGGCTTCTGTTTGCCTCAAATCAGCTTGAAACAGCCCCAGGCCGATCCTGCTCTTTTTCAGCGGGTAACGTTTGGGCAGGTGTCGGGCTCTCATTGTGATGCGGGTGCAAAGCGGGAAACAAGCACTATCAGCAGTAAAGACGGTATGCCGATCAGGGCGCTTACCGTGAAAAAAGCACTGTAGCCCATATGATCCACCACCATACCGGAAAAACCGGCAACAAACTTGGGGAATAACATCATCACCGAGCTGAACAAAGCATACTGCGTCGCTGAATAACTGACATTGGTCAGGCTGGATAAATAGGCAATAAAAGCCGCCGAAGCCATGCCGGCTGCCAGACTGTCAAGGGATATCACCACAGTGAACCACAACAGATCATGCCCGAGCGTTGCCAGCCAGGCAAACATCAAATTAGTGACGATCACCATAACTCCTGACATAAAAAGCACGCGCATGATACCCAGCCTGATCATCAGCCCCCCGGCAAAGGCAGCGCCAATCAAGGTGACGATGACACCAACAACCTTGGTGATAGTGGCGACTTCTTCTTTGGTATAGCCAAGGTCAACATAAAAAGGGTTGGCCATAATGCCCATGACAATATCACTGATGCGGTAGGTACTGATCAGAGCAAGAATGACTACCGCATGCCAGCGGTAACGGCGAACAAAATCAACAAAAGGACAGACTGCCGCCTCGTAAAACCAGCTGACAGGTTTTTGCAGGCATGTTGGGATATGCAACAGCCATTGCCGGGCTTTTTTCTCAGAGTCCGTCGGCTCTGGCGTTGAAGGTTCAGCAATAAGCAACGTGGTCACAATACCGATACCCATAAAAGCTGCCATTGACAGGTAGGCAATCTGCCAGGAATACAGCTCATAACCATCGTCAGCGGTGGTGCTGAACCAGGCCGCGATGGATAGCACACCCGCTGTTGCCAGAAGCATTGCCAGCCGGTACCCCAGCATATAGGTGGCGGCCAGTGCCGCCTGCAGACGCTGCTCTGCCGCCTCAATACGGTAGGCGTCAATAACAATGTCCTGTGTTGCTGATGAGAAAGCAACCAGCACGGCAAAAAGTGCCATTGTTCCCAGGTCAGTGGTCGGATCAGTCAACCCCATTCCTACCAGCGCACCGGCAACCCCCAACTGTGAGAGTAACAACCACGAGCGCCGGCGTCCTAACTGTTTGCTAAACCAGGGCAGAGGCAGTTTATCAACAAGGGGAGACCACACCCACTTCAGCCCGTAGGCCAGTCCTACCCAGCTAAAAAAACCGATGGTTGCGCGACTGACATCTGCCTCACGTAACCAGAACGATAAACTGGAAAAAACCAGCATCAGGGGCAAGCCGGCAGAAAAACCCAGAAAGAGAAGAATAATCGCACGTTTGTGCATATAAACAGCAAGACTCTCCCGCCAGGGAAGCTGAGCTTTTTTTCTGCCATTGTTCATTGTTGCTTGCTTGTCATGGGTTACAGGATAAAAGTAGTCGTTAATGGTGACACTATCTTTATTACAGACATTACAGGCATTACAGGCATTACAGGCATTACAGGCATTACAGGATTGCTACCTGGAAAGACAAAAGGCAACCACCGTCTAGCCTACTGTACTCTTTGTCAATGCTTTTGTCAGTGCTTTTGTGGAAGTCAGTAAGCTCTTTCCACTCGGTGACAATGCTTTACTATATAGGGTACACGGGTGCGTAACTTCAGTAAGTATCCTCGCTGGATACCCCTGCCGAGCCAGGCAGGGGGGAGGAAAGGGAAACAGCCCGAGAGAGGGCTGACTACGGCTCTTTAATATCACACAAATACATGTTAATGTGTGACCATGATTGAGGAAGCGTACACATTCAGGTTTTACCCGAAAGCTGAACAAGAGTAGCAACTTGCTCAGACTTCTGGTTGTGTACGCTTTGTCTATAACTGGGCTTTGGGACTCAGTTCTGATGCCTGGTATAACGATAAAAAGCGTCCTGGCTACCATGAATCCTCCGGTGCTTTGACTGCACTGAAGAAAACCCAGACTTTTCCTGGCTTAACGATATTCCTGCGTTCTCATTCAACAGACGCTCAGACGCCTCCGGGCTTGCTTTAAAAATTTCCGGGATGGTCGGTGGGGCGCAATACCCGCCTTCAAGAAAAAGAGGCCTGCTCAAAGTGCTGAATACACACGTTCTGCTTTTCAGTGGAACAATGGACAGTTGACGCTTGTCAGCCATAAAGATCGCGACACTCTCGACACTCATGCTGCGTTAAATAGTAAAGCTGCCGGGCAGGCAATGTTAGCCTGTGGAGCTTGAGTAAGAGCAAAGAAGCCAGTCTTCTGAGGCGTCGAACTGTAAAACAGGCAGCCTGTCAGGTGACTAACGGGAATTCCCGATGATCCAGCCGGAGAAGGATGTGGAGAAGGATGTGGAGAAGAATGTGGAGAAGAATGTCAAAGAAACGACGTTGGTATATTTTTCACTATCAGCACCGATTAGGTTTACTTGTCAGTACTGTCTGACAAGATAAGAACGATTTATATACACTGTCACAGTAGTGGACTACACTTGTGGCTTTAAATTTTGTACCCTCTGGGGAGCAGGCGCTGCCGGATTTATACGTCACAGGTTTACTACTCACTGTCACATCGTTAAAAAAACACTGTCTTGAGAGGAATCCATGAAACCATGGCATGTGGACAGCTGGAGAGGCAAACCCGCCCGTCAGCTACCAGAATACCCCAATGCCGAACACCTTGCCCATGTTGAGCAGGCATTATCCCAAATGCCACCGCTGGTTTTTGCCGGTGAAGTGGGTGCCTTGCGTCAGCAGTTTGCTGAGGCTACCGCCGGTAAAGCATTTTTGCTTCAGGGCGGAGACTGTGCTGAGAGTTTCCGGGAATTTAGTGCAGACACTATTCGTGATACATTTAAAGTCATGATGCAAATGGCTGTTGTGATGACATTTGGTGCCAGCGTTCCTGTGATCAAAGTCGGTCGTATGGCAGGACAGTTTGCCAAACCTCGTTCATCAGGCTTTGAAACGCACAATGGTCTGGAGCTACCTATTTACCGTGGTGATATTATCAATGGTGCTGACTTTACCAGGGCATCACGTATGCCTGATCCCGAGCGCATGATTAAAGCATACCATCAGGCATCATCTACGTTGAATCTGTTACGGGCTTTTGCCCAGGGTGGGCTTGCTTCACTGGAGCAAGTGCATGAGTGGAACCTGGATTTTGTGTCAACCAGTCCACAAGGGGAACGTTATGGACACCTGGCAAATCGCATTGATGAATCCCTCGCCTTTATGAAAGCCTGTGGTATTTCTGTCAATACGACAAAAGAGCTGGGCGAAACGGTATTTTATACGTCTCACGAAGCACTTTTGCTACCTTACGAGCAGGCTCTAACCCGACAGGACAGCATAACGGGTAAATGGTATGACCTCTCTGGTCATATGCTCTGGATTGGTGACAGAACCCGCCAGATTGACGGCGCACATATTGAGTTTGTTCGGGGCATTGAAAACCCCATTGGACTCAAAGCCGGACCGGGCCTTTTACCGGAAGAGCTGATTGCATTGATTGATACTGTCAACCCGGACAATACTGCGGGCAGGGTGAATATCATTATTCGCATGGGTGCTGATAAGGTTGTCGAGGGTTTACCCCCGTTGATTCGAGCAGTGGAGCGTGAAGGGCGTCAGGTATTGTGGAGTTGTGACCCCATGCACGGCAATACCTTCAAAGCACGCTCTGGTTATAAAACCCGTGAAGTGACCAGTGTTTTGCAGGAGGTTAAATCCTTCTTTGAGATCCATCAGGCTGAGGGGACATACGCCGGTGGCGTTCATTTTGAGATGACAGGGCAGGATGTGACCGAGTGTATCGGTGGTGCGTGTGAAGTCACGGAAGAGGCCCTTGGCAACCGTTATCATACCCACTGCGATCCCAGGCTTAATGCTGACCAGTCGCTGGAGCTGGCTTTTTTAATCGCTGAAACATTCAAAAGCTGCAAGGCGCTTCGGCCAAAATAAACAACGAATAATGTATTTTTGTCAGTACATGATCAGGGTTGTCTTATCAGGTACTGACTTGCTGGCTTCTCACCAGCCTCTCCTGAGGGCTGTCTCTGAGTCACATGGCTACAGTCCTTGTTATACCGGTGTGAGCCGATAGGATAGGTAAGTGGCAACCTCTAACCGTTTTGTCCGACGCTTATCACCCAGTTCAGCACCTCCAGTCAGCACCTCCAAAAGTACTTTCAGCCCACTGTTACGTTGAATGTAAAGTCACTATTTATGGCTGACAACAGTTTCTACCCACTACTTCTACCCACTTCCGGTAAAGCGTCCCGTCCCGTCGAGTCCTTACTGAACGGTTCACACCTTCCCACACATAGTGTAGAGAGGCTCCTTCACATTTACATATGAAAAATACGGTTGTCTTTGATATTTGATTTATGTATAAGAGCGCTATAAAAGATTATTCTTCCATATATTGGGGTTTTCATGGGACTTTTGTCGTCTTTTTTAACCGTTTGCATAGTTTCAGTTGTCATTAAATATGCCTGTGACACATTTGAGCAAAGCGCTCAATATTTAGGACGCAACATGAGTGAGGGGGTTAAAGGAGGGTTGATCAATGCAGTAGGCTCTTCTTTGCCAGAGATGATGACAACCTTTGCGCTGTTATTTTTGGTCAGAGATGAAGCTGGCTTTGCTGCAGGCGTCTCGGTAACAGTGGGTAGTGCGGTATTTAATGCCGTTGTCATTCCACTGCTATGTGTTCTGGCAGTGCGCATCTGGGGGGTAAATGGAAACCCGGTAAAATCGTTTGAAGTCAGCAAAGTGGCTCTGAGAAGAGATGGCTTATGGCTCCTCGCCAGTGAATGTGTGCTGATCGCAATGATGCTGCTCTTTGATATTTTTCAGTGGTGGATGGGAGCTGTTCTGATCATTGTTTATCTGGGGTATCTGATGCATATGCTGAAGAGCTGTGGCCAGGATGGTGAAGATGACTATGACTATAAATCGTTGGATAACAGCTCAGTATTTGGCGCTTTGATTAAACTTGATTTCAACAGGGTTTTCTTTAACGACAGACCTCTGACCAGGGGTTCTGCCTGGGTCAACTTGTTTCTGGCGACAGTGGTAATAAGCATCGCCTGTCACTTCCTGAGTATCGCTGTTGTCGGTATTTCTGAAGGTCTTAGTATTCCTGTCTATGTGTCAGCACTCATTTTTGCCGCTGCTGCCACCTCTGTACCAGATACTTTCCTGAGTGTGAAAGATGCACTCAAAGGTGAGTATGATGATGCTGTCGCTAATGCCTTTGGCAGCAACACGTTTGATATTACAGTAGCATTAGGTCTTCCTTTGCTGGTGTATGGACTGGCCATGGGATCAGTGCCAATGCCTCAGGGTGCTGATGTCGCCGTATTGCGGATCATTCTGGTGGTCATCACTTCAGCCGTGCTCGCTCTGCTGTATTTTCCTAAAAAAATCAGTGGAATCACAGCAGTTGGCCTAACTTCTCTGTTTGCTGCGTGGGTCGGTTACATTAGCTGGGTGTTGTAATTATCATGAGGGGGGTATTAACCCCTCAACCATCATCATGTAGGGGAACAAATCATGCTCAGAAATCTATTGGATCAGGCAAAATCAAAATTTTCAGATCTTAAAAACGAAGCATTAAAGTATAAATCTAAAGAATTTCTCCATGCAGCTCTTGGTGGCAGTGCTCTGGTAATCATGGCTGATGGAAGCATTGACGCCAATGAAAAGTCAAAGATGATGCGCTTCATTCAAAGCAATGATGCTCTATCTATTTATGATACATCAGAGGTTGTAAAAGTCTGGAAAGACTATATTGGCGCTATTGAGCTAGATGCAGATATAGGTGAGGCCAGAGCGTTTGATGCTATTGGAAAAATTAAAGGGAAAGAGGATCAGGCAAAGCTTGTCATGAGAATGGTTATCGCCATTGGTGCTGCGGATGGTGATTTTGATCCAGAAGAAAAGCGTGTTGCCTCCCGGATAGCTGGTGAGCTTGGTCTGCAGGCGTCGGAGTTTGATCTCATCTGAATGAGTAATACATTAGTGCTCTTTGATTTCGATCAGACGATAATTAAAGAAAATTCAATCAAAAAATTACTGCATGCAGCCTCTGGCAGAAGGCTGCTTTGGCCCATGGCAATCCCTGCCCTGATGCGCTTCTCTGGATTCAGGCGACTCAGGCAAGCTATTAAAAATCAAGTATACAATACGTGCCTGCACGCATTAACTGACGCTGATCAATATCATTTTGGCAGGGCTTTTGGTATAACTTTTACCCTCAATTCACAGGTGTGGGAAAAGATGAAGCACCACCATGAGCAAGGACACACAATCTGGGTCATAACGGCTTCACCCCAGCCCTATGTCAAAGGGCTTGCAGAGTCACTGGACTTGCCATGTGAACGTGTCATTGGTACACAGCTGCCTTCCAGTTTTGAAACTTTTGACCTCTGTGACATTGAATGCTCTGGTGGAAAAAAGGTAGATCGGGTGAACGCACTGCTGTCAGAGGGTGCGTTCTGTTTCAATACCATTTTGGCTTATGGCAACCTCCCTTGGGATGATGAGATGCTCTCTATGGCCCATGAGGCTTACGTAGTCACAAATGGCAAAATCAGTAAGTACTGGAAAGATTAATATGGCTATTAACCTGCACAAAGGCGGACGGGTCAATCTCGAAAAAGAAGCTCCAGGCTTGTCAAATATTCATCTTGGGCTGGGTTGGGATCTTCGTAAAACAGACGGTAAAGATTTTGATCTGGATGCTTCTATCCTCATGCTTGATCAGAATGATAAAGCAATAGGCGAGCGTGGCTTTGTGTTTTATAACAATGCAAATAGTGAGTGTGGTTCTGTTAAACATTTGGGGGATAACAGAACAGGAGAGGGTGAAGGAGACGACGAAGTGTTAACGGTAGAGCTTCCCAAAATCCCGGACTCCGTAAGCAAGCTTCTTGTTGCTGTTACCATTCATGACGCCGAAGCTCGCAACCAGAATTTTGGTATGGTTGATAATGCTTTTATTCGTGTAACAAACAAAGACTCGGGTGAAGACATCGCCCGTTACGACCTCACTGAAGATTACAGTGCCGAGACATCACTGATTTTTGGTGAGTTGTACAAAAAAGAAGGGGCATGGCGTTTTGCTGCTAAAGGTGACGGTTTTGCCGGAGGTCTGGCAGCCTTTCTAAATACTTACGGTTTGAGTGCTTAAGTTGTAAACCCCTATCATTTGTCAGTTAAGGATTAATTATCATGGCCGTATCTCTATCAAAAGGTGGGAACCTGTCTCTGGATAAAGCCGCTCCGGGGATAAAAAATGTCTTGATCGGACTTGGATGGGATGAGCGCACAACGGATGGCACAGAATTTGACTTGGACGCCAGTGTATTCCTGCTTAAGGCTGACGGAAAAGTGCGTGGTGACCATGACTTTATTTTTTATAACCAGTTGAAATCACAGTGCGGTTCAGTGGAACATACGGGTGATAACCGAACCGGTGAGGGTGAAGGTGATGACGAATCGGTAAAAGTCGATCTTTCCATGGTGCCTGCCGAGATTAATAAGATCGCAGTTACTGTCACCATTCACGATGCTGAAGCCAATCGTCTCAACTTTGGCCAGGTAGCTAATGCCTTCATTCGTGTTGTTAATGAAGCTGATAACCAGGAAGTTTGTCGTTACGACCTGTCTGAAGATTACAGCATTGAAACCGCGATGATCTTTGGTGAACTGTATCGTCATGGTGGTGAATGGAAGTTCCGTGCTGTTGGTCAGGGTTATGAGGGCGGTCTGAGGGCTATGGCTCTGAACTATGGCATTAACCTTGGTTAATGCTTTACTGTCCAGATTGTTTATCTGTCTTTGTTAAGTGCTGATTTGGGCATATGTCATGTATGTCCAGATTGAATTCCGCAGAGGAATTATTATTGTTTGAGGCTTGCCATTATGTCAGGATAGTTGATTTTTCTGGGGATAAGTTTTGCCTGCTCAACACTTATTATTGATGGTAAAAATTGATGGTAAAAAAATCACGATGCCTGTAAAGATCATAGCGTCCATAAGTGATAACAGGAAGTGGTCAGCACGAGGCTTCAAAGGGGGGAGAACATAGACATTCGCCAACAGGTCTTAATAAGCAGGGTTGTCATTACGCCTCCCTCCCATAAATACGTCCATGTTTCATTATTTTTGTTGATAACAGTTTAACTGAGAGTTGATGTGTATATTAATGTTAATATAGAAGCAGGCGCTTTACATTTATCCTTAACGAAGGGCTTTGATCGCATTCATGGTCTGCTCGATTTTGCTAGCAGAGAGAACCAGAAAAGAGGTTATCTCTTTGTCAGCAAAGTGCTGGGTAAGCATATTCCCGTCAAGCCATCGGTCATGAGGGCGCTATACAATGAGCTTGCCCAGCTGTGTGGTGTTGCTGATACCACCTTTGTTGTGGGGATGGCTGAAACGGCTACAGGCCTTGGTGCGGGTCTGGCAGACAGTTTATCCCGACTGAAAAAACAGGGCACAGTTGTTTACCAGCATACCACCAGGCATTGGATAGAAGCAGATGTCTGGCTCAGGCTTGATGAATCACATAGTCACGCCGTGGATCATATTCTTTATCAACCTTTTGATGATTGCTTTGAGCCTATAAAGGCAGCAAAAAGACTCATTCTTGTTGATGACGAAATATCCACTGGGCGAACGCTGTTACTTCTGGCGGAAAAGCTGATATCAGAACTGAAGGGGATTGAGGAACTGGTTATTGTTTCTATTGTCAGCTGGATTGATGATGAGAAGAAAGACACATTCAAATCACTGCCTGTAAAAACCCGATTTGTTCATTTGGTTGAGGGTGAGTTTGAGTTCAAAGCCAATAGTGCTTTCTCCCCAACACTCCCCACTAATATCGACAAAGGTATCTGCAAAGATCCGTGCCGCTGTGATCTGGGGAGAAGGGCGATGACGTTGCCTTTTCATCAGCCATTGGACCTGCCATGCACCCTTGAAGATTCAAGGTATACCGTTATAGGTACGGGCGAGCACCTTTTTTTACCCTTTCTTATTGCCGAGCAAATGGCGTTGCGTGGAGATGATGTTTTATTCCAGTCCACTACCCGGTCACCGGTCATTGAGGGTGATGCAATAAAGCGCAAAATTACCTTCAGTGATAAAGGAAGTGATGTTGTGAATTTTATTTACAATCTTCCCTGCGACCGGACTGCAACCATCATTTGTGAAAATGAGCAGACTTACAGCAAAAATGGTCTTGTTCACCTTCTCTGTGAAAGGCATCAATAATGCGAATGCGTCAATCGAGAATTTATGTTTTCTCCGACCTTGATGATACTTTGATTCAAACTGCAGGTAAGTTGCCTGATGGCGTTGAGTTAGAGGTTGAACCAGAAACAGGAGCCTATGATCGTAACGGGAATCCGTTGTCGTATTTTTTAAGCTGTCAAAAAGTGCTGCTGGACTTATTTGACAGGGCAGAAGCAACCGTTATTCCTGTCACTGGTCGCACAAAAGAGGCTATTCAACGGGTTAACTATTCGTTCAAAAGCTATTGTGCTGTTTCACATGGAGCGGTTGTGTTAAAGCCTGATGGTTCGGTATGCGATAACTGGTTTAATTCAATTCAGCAGGAAAAGACAGACTGGCCTCAGGCTCTGGAAGCGGCGAATGAGCTGATAGGCCAATGCATCAAAAGAAATAATCTCGATGCGAGAACCAGAGTCATTGTTGATCAGAATATTCATGCGTATGTGTCAGTTAAAGGTACGAAAGATGCCCTCAATATCATTGAGTCCATAGGTAGAGATACTTCTTTACGCCTGCATCGTAATGGTCGTAATCTTGCTTTACTTCCGGCTTATACATCCAAGAAGCGGGCTGTTGAGCATATAAAAAATTTACTTGATATAAGACCTGATGACCTGGTTTTGGGGATGGGCGATAGCTTGACGGATTTACCTTTCATGCGTTTATGCCAGTTCGGGATCATTCCTGTTGGCAGCCAGATAGATCAAGAGCGGCTTTGTGAATAATATCAAACCCATAATGACGGGAAAAAAGACGGAAAAAATGACGGGAAAAAGAGCGGAAAACGATCCAACGCCGCTCTGTGGCAGTTATCCTCCTGACGATTGCTTATTTTTGCTCAAACCTGTTACTGCCAATTTCAAAAGTATTGAGGATAAGGAAAGTCTGATTCAGAAGGGGCAGTTTCATTACTCTGAGGTTATTCACAAAGAAAGTGCGCCAACAGAGGTTTATACGACGTTGTTCCTCTCAATGCTGGAAGCCTACAAAGAGCGCCTGGCTGCGCAGGTTATGGGACTGGCAAAAGAAATTGCCAAACGCAGAGCCGGACCTGTCACATTGATTTCTCTGGCAAGGGCTGGCACCCCTTTTGGCGTGTTGCTGAACAGATCTTTAACGTCGTTTTTTGGACGGGAGTCGAGCCACTACAGCATTTCAATTATTCGGGATCGCGGCATAGATACCAATGCTCTGGATTTTCTGATTGCCGGCGGATGTGCACCAGAGAGTTTCGTGTTTGTGGACGGGTGGACTGCCAAAGGGGTTATTACCAAAGAGCTTAAAAAATCCATTAAACAATACAATGCTGCCCGTGATGTTCAAATTTCTGATGAGTTATATGTAGTTTCTGACATAGGTGGTACAGCCGATGTGGCTGCAACCTGTGAGGATTACGCCATACCCTGTGCTCTTATGAATGCCACTGTCTCCGGTTTGGTATCACGCTCCATCCTCAACGAGCAAATTGGTGAAAATGATTTTCATGGTTGTGTCGTCTATAACCACCTGCGTGAATACGATCTTTCCAGTTGGTTCGTTGATCAAGTGTTCAGCGAGATGAGTATCCACAGGATTTCGCCCGCTATGGAAATTCCCCGTGAACAGCGCCACAAGGTAACCAATGCATTTATGGCCGATATTGTGAAAGCGTACAATATTTCAGACATTAATCGCATAAAACCGGGTATTGCAGAGGCGACCCGGGTCATGTTGAGACGGGTGCCTGACTTATTGATGGTTCAACAATCTGGACATGGGGATGTGGCTCATTTGGAAAGGCTGGCGTTAGAAAAGTCCGTAGATATTCTGGAGAGACCCGACATGCCATTTGGTGCTTGCGCACTAATACGTGACATTGTACAAGAGAACGCCTGATGACTCATAAACCAAGTTACTTTGAACTGGGTGCATCGCTGTATACACCCTGTAGTCATAAAAACTTAGAGATGATCATGCAAGAAGGCATTTTCGGTGCTCGCTCAATGGTTTTCTGCCTTGAAGATGCCGTTAATGAAGACGAGCTTCCTTTTGCACTGTTAAATGTTAGAAAATCCCTGAGCCGACTAAAGGCAGACAAGGCTTTTTTGCGATTTATTCGTCCACGGAGTCCTATGATGCTGGCAGAGCTGCTCAGGATGCCAGAAATAAACAAAATTGATGGTTTTGTGCTACCTAAGGTAGACCTGCACTCTTTACCGCTTTTCAAAGCGGCTCTGGATAATCATGCCAGCGCCTCTTTTTCCTTAATGCCAACGTTGGAAACCGAACAGGTTTTTGACACTAAAGCATTGATCCAAATCCGTGCCAGGCTTTCTGACTGGTGCGAAGATATCTGCTGTTTGAGGATTGGTGGCAATGATTTGATGAATATTCTGGGGCTTAAGCGAATGAGGGAGAGGACGATTTATGAGACGCCTCTGAGGGCCGTGATTGATCAACTGGTCATTACTTTCAGACCTTATGGCTTTGAGCTTTCTGCTCCCGTGTTCGACTTTCTCGATGACTCGAAAACGCTGGCCAGAGAAGTCGTACATGACATTAGCTACGGATTGTTTGCTAAAACGGCAATCTATCCGTCACAGCTCCCTATTATAGAACAGCAATATATCACTTTTGTGGAGATGCATGCCGGTCAGGCAGAATCAGTGGTTCATGAACAGGCCGCAGCAGTATTCAACCAGCAAGGGCAGATGATGGAACGTACGTGCCACAAACAGTGGGCAATGCGGACTCTGGCCCTTGCCAGGGGGCAATCTGTCGCAAAAGCAGCGTTGAGTTATTAACAGAATTCATGCAAGTGCTCATCAATCATCACTTGCACCTGACAGAGAATGATTCACAAAAAAGAGTAAAAGGAGTATAAAATGGCTATCAGTCTGCAAAAAGGACAACGTATCTCTCTTAAGAAAGAGAATGGTTCCTCCTTACAGAAAATGTGTATTGGCGTTAATTGGGGGGCTATCGAGAAAAAAGGATTTTTGGGCGGCAAAAAAATAGAAGCAGTAGACCTTGATGCTTCTGTTGGGGTATATGACGACAACGGACAGCTGCTTGATGTTGTGTATTTTGGACAGCTCAAGTCAAAATGTGGGGGTATTGCCCACTCTGGTGACGACTTGACGGGTGACACAGAGGGGGATGATGGTCTGGATAATGAAATTATTCAAATTGATCTGAACAGGCTGACACCTCAAGCGAGTCAATTAGCCTTTGTGTTAAACAGCTTTCAAGGACACGATTTTAAGGATATTCCTTTTGCCCGAATCCGTATCTATGAAGGCTCTCCGGAATATGTAAGCCAGGAGTATGCCCGGTTTGACATTGCCAATGATGAAACCTTCAGCGGCTCTGTATCAATGATTATGGGCAAGATGTATAAGCATAATGGTCAGTGGAAGTTTAATTCCATTGGTGAGCCAACGCGTGATAAAAAGCTTAAGCAGACTCTGGCTTCGTTCGCTCGTGATTATACTTAACAAGTAATGCGATTATGACTATACAGTTGATACCAGAGGTTAACGCTTCTCTTCCTGCCACTGAACTATCCATATCAGTCAGAACTGGCAAGGCAGTCGATGTCTCAGCTTTTCGACTGTATGCTAACGGCAAGACAAAAAACGATTCAGACTTCGTTTTTTACGGACAGAAGACTAACGATGATGGAACGGTAAAACTGGTCAGTGAAGGGCTAATGACCGCTTTTACTGTTGATTTAATTCGCATGAAAAGTGATGTGCAACGCATTGCCTTCACTGTCACCGTTGATGCTGGCACAATTTCGAATTTTTCGAATTTTTCGAATTTTTCGAATTTTTCGAATTTTTCGAATTTTTCGAATTTGGGCGTTCTCAGCATCAGTGTTGCACAGGGTGTAAATTTACTGATTCAGGCTGAAGTACCAATGTCTGGTCTTACTGAAGCGGCACTGATTGCAGGTGAACTGTATCGTCATAATAATGAGTGGAAATTCCGGTTTGTCTTTCAGGGTTTCAATGGTGGTCTGGCGCCTTTGGCTAAACATTTTGGTGTTGATATTACCCGTGACAGTATCTACTTAACACCACCTTCTTTGCCAGACCCGAAGCCTGTTAATCTGAGTAAAATTACGCTAACAAAATCGAATCCAACAATCAGTCTCGAAAAACGCGACAGCTCTTACGGGATGATGAAGGTCAACCTGAACTGGCATCAGAAAAACAGGACTGGCGGTTTCTTTGGTTTCGGTAAGAGTGGCGCTATGGATCTTGATCTGGGCGCTTTTGTCAAACTAAAAAATGGTAACAAATATGTTGTCCAGGCTTTAGGTGAAGGTTTTGGTCGTTATGCCTGTGCACCCTTTGTACAACTTCAGGGAGATGACCGTACAGGCGCTGTTTCAGAGGGTGAGTGGCTTCATATCAATGGCAGTAAGTGGGCTGAAATAGATGAGGTGTTAATTTTTACTTTTATTTATAAAGGTGTACCCAACTGGACCGAAACCGATGGTGTGGTTACTCTGCATATGCCCAACCAGCCTCCTGTAGAAACCCATCTTACTGAAGGCAATAATCAGGGAATGTGTGCTATTGCACGTTTGGTTAATGTAAATGGCGTGCTGAAGGTTGAGCGTATCAACGAGTATTTCAGAAATCATCGCTCTATGGATAAGGCTTTTGGCTGGGCGGTTCGCTGGTCTCGCGGCAGCAAGTAAAGCCTGTTGGGGGCAGTCTTTGGCTGCCCCTTTTCAGGTATTTGATTTTCCCGCAGCATTCTGTTGCTGCTATGACTGTTGATAATAAAAAGAACCCAAAAACGTGAAAACATTGAATTCAGTCTTTTAACCCCATAGCAAATTTCTTATTGAGGCAACTCATGGGTCTTCGATTTCGCAAAAGTATAACACTTATGCCTGGCGTCAGAGTTAATCTGGGGCTGAGGGGGGCTTCCTTATCTGTAGGTCCGAGGGGAGCTTCCGTTAATGTGTCCTCAAGAGGTGTCTATGGAAACGTTGGTATCCCCGGCACCGGTGTTTCATACCGAACGAGGCTGGATGGTCATACTCAAAGGAGCCGATCAAAGGCTCGACCCCAAACAACAGTACAACCTGCCACTATCAGTCTCTCAATAAGTGATACTGGCGTCGTAGAGGCATTTGATGAAAAGGGGGTTCGCCTACCGCCCCGTTATGTTAAAGCAGCACAGCAACATGACCCGGAAGGATTTCAGGCTTTTTTAGTTGAACAGAAAAACACTATTAATGCATTGACTCAGGCGTTGATGGATCTGATAGTAACCATTCCTGAGCCAAAATACCGGCCAACGCCCATAGACCGACCATTTATGCTGGAAGCGCCACAAAAAGAGCAGAATTCCGTTGTTTTGTCAGAACAACCCAAAGAGCCAGACAGTCCGGAATCTTCATGGATTGATAATAACATCCCATTTTTTCAGGCACGCAAAACCAGACAGTTCCAACGTGACCAGGAAAAATATTTACAGGCACTGGAACAATGGAAGATCCAGCAGGAAAGGCATCAAAGAGAACAAAACAGAATTGATCTGGCCTATCAGGAAAAAGTGGCTCGTTATCAGGCACAGCAAATCGCCCATGACACTGAAACCAACGCCATGCAAAACAGGCGGGAACAGTTACTAAGAGAAGACACTGATACTATGTATGAGGTGTTTGAAGATGCTGTTCAGGAAATAGACTGGCCAAGAGAAACGTTGATTGCTTTCAACCTTAGCCCCTGCGGCAAGCAGCTTTATATTGATGTAGATCTTCCTGAAATTGAGGACTTCCCAGCAAGAGAGGCCAGTATTTCCGGGTCGCGATTGCGAATAAAAAAAGTGACGGCTACTGAGCAACGCAGCATGTATGCCCATCATATTGGAAGCATTGGTCTTCTTCTGTGCGGCATCGGGTTCAATCGATTACCAGCGGTCAGACAAGTGATAGTCAGTGGCTTTTCTCAAAGGAAAGACAGTCGTACAGGTTATACTAATAATGAATATTTATATAGCTGTAGCATAACCCGCCGACAATTCAGTCACATTAACTTTGCCAATCTTGCTGAACTTAATCCTATGGCGGCTCTGGGGCTTGGTGAGCTGCGTTGCAAGCTGTCAAAAACGAATATTTTCAAACCTGTTGAACCATTCAGCGAACAAGAGCCGGTTGCCTGAGGATGTCATTTAATTTGTGTAAACGCTTGTCGTTAATACTCCAAAGAGGAGCATAACTATGAGCGTTGAAATCAATGAAAAATTGCTTGGCCAGGTGGTTGGGCAAATCAAAAATCAGGATGACCTTGCCGATCTTAGCCGCCAGCTGATCAAAGCGGCTGTTGAGCGTGTTATGGCCGTCGAGCTGGAAGAGCACCTTGGTTATGCCAAACACTCTACCGATGGGCATAACACGGGAAACAGTCGCAACGGTTCCAGCAAAAAGACCATCAAAGGTGACTTTGGTGAGCTGGAAATCAATACGCCCCGAGACCGTAATGGCGAATTTGAACCTCAGCTCATTACCAAAGGGTCGACACGAATCAACAAGCTTGATCAGCAAATTCTGTCCCTCTACTCACGAGGAATGACCACCCGTGAT
Source organism: Endozoicomonadaceae bacterium (assembly GCA_965232215.1). Lineage (GTDB taxonomy): Bacteria > Pseudomonadota > Gammaproteobacteria > Pseudomonadales > Endozoicomonadaceae > Endonucleibacter. The sequence continues at coordinate 634,746 of CBDDPF010000013.1, read as the reverse complement.
ATTGCTGATACGCTTGAGGAAATGTATGGTGCTGACATCTCGCCAACCCTCATATCCAAGGTCACTGATGCTGTTCTTGATGAAGTAAAAGCCTGGCAGAACAGACCCCTGGAAAGCCTGTATCCAGTACTCTATCTTGATGGCATTGTGGTCAAGGTTCACAAAGATAAGCGGGTTATCAAGAAAACTGTTTTTGTCGCTCTGGGCGTTAATTTGGAAGGCCAGAAGGAGCTTTTAGGTCTTTGGCTTGCAGAAACAGAAGGCGCTACATTTTGGCTGTCGGTGTTAACAGAGCTTCAGAACCGAGGTGTTGAGGATGTGTTTATTGCCTGCGTGGATGGACTGTCAGGCTTTCCTGAAGCCATCAACACGGCTTTCCTAAAGGCTCAGGTGCAGCTTTGCATTGTCCACCAGGTAAGGAACTCTCTGAAATACGTGTCCTACAAGGAACGCAAAGCAGTCGCTAATGACCTGAAGAGGATATATCAGTCAGCAACCACTGAAGAAGCAGAAAGGGAGCTGAGCGCCTTTGAAGGCGCATGGGGAGAGAAGTTTCCTTCCATAGGCAAGTCATGGCGTAAAAACTGGGATAACCTGATTACCCTTTTCGACTACCCTAAGGAGATCAGGAAGGCTATTTACACGACGAATGCGATAGAGTCGCTGAACAGCGTCATCCGAAAAGCTATAAAAAACCGGAAAATATTCCCAACGGATGATGCCGTTCTGAAGGTTATTTTCCTGGCGACAGAAAAGGCGTCGGCTAGATGGACTATGCCAATAAGAGACTGGAAGTCAGCCATGAACCGGTTTGAAATCATGTTTCCAGACCGGATCAAGGTGTAAACAAGTAATGGCGTTTACACAGAATTATTTACAGGCTCGGTTGCCTAGATCGCACTTGCAATGGTCTGTAGTAGTTCAGCCTTTCTTTTTCAATTCGTTAAGCGGGACTTAAGGTATTAACGACAAGCGTTTACACAAATTAAATTACATCCTTGCCATATTAGATATGGACTGGTAAAGTCTAACCTATTAACCAAGCCAACCTTCTATGGACATATGTAACAAACCTTCTTTTCAAGTTGGTTTTTTCAGGACTGGTTCTTTTCACAGAAAGAGGCAATAACTTTTCGTTTCCCATCTCATCTGTTTTAATAATACTTCTGGATTCATTATCCTTAGATTTCTCATAGACAGGATGCTTTTCTTTAAAATCTTGCTCTATAGCATTAATTGTTGCCTGTGCAAAATCTTTTGAGTCCATCAAAAAGTTAATTTCATGATCGCTACTGGTAACCAGTGATTTGTACCCAAAATTACTACTCCCTGCAAGCACTTTATCATCTGCCACAATAACCTTCTTATGAAGATTTACACCTTTAAACTCCTTATGACCAAACTCATAAATATTGACATTTTGTATTTTATCTTTATCAATACTACGCAACATCATTGCTATTTCATGTTTACTTCTTGGTGCAAAAGCCTTATTCGCCTTTGGCGCATAAGATTTACTACCATTAGTCACAATGGTTAACTTAACGCCTGCATTCACTTTATCAGCCAATAATTTCCTTATTTTTTTCGTAGGATGAAAATATAAATGATCGATATAAATATTATCTTTCGCCGACTCGATTGTTTCAATTAGATGCCTGTTAAACTCACTCTCTCCCATTTCCGGCCCCGATGAAAACACCTGACACTGCCCTACTGTATTAGAAGAACCCTCTACAGGCCTTTCACTCACTTCCTCGGTGCCACTGTCATATTGATAAGACGCCATCAGATCATCAATTGCCTGAGTATCAGGATTAATCCTATTCTTCTTATCATAAACCATCCATAGTTTCGCCAGGTGCAATAGCTCATTACCTACTTGCTTACCAAGTGCTTCACCCTCAAGGTAAAAATCAAGATCCCTAAAGCTGCGAGCAATTGCTAAGTTAAGTGTCCGCCTGGCACTATCTGGATCAGCCGGCTTCTCCAGTCCGTCTCCTGCACCCCTGGAATAAGAAAAGCGCTCTTCTATTCCTGATCCACCCATCACACAGTGCTTACCGTCAACAACCAACCCTTTCGTATGGTTTGTGACTCGTTTAAACTTTTTTTCACTATCAAGCCACTTTTCCCCACATAAAACAAATTTAAATTGGCTGCTAAAATTTTTCTTTATACTGCCAAGCCTTTCTCTATTTGATTCAGTGATAAATCTTGGTGAAGACAATACCACTATTTTCATATCAGGCTTTTCTGTAAGCCGCTCTTCCATTGCATCAAGCACCTCATCAAATGGGGCACCTCCGCAATAATTACCACTAAGCACGATACTGCTTTCAGCATTTTTAATAAGCTCAAGTTTTTTATCAAAAGCATCAACACCATTAGTAAGAGGTATACCCGTTGCTGGAACTGGTCTAAGTGGTTTGACTAAGTCATTGCACTCTGTTTTTCTTACCTCTAAGACTTCAGATGATTTCGCACACATTTTTATTTTTCTCTGTCGTGCAGTGTCAATCTTGAAATTTTCTTTTAAACTGGGATCATCTGTATCGGCAATTTTAATATTAGGAAAACGATCAATCCCTCTATCCGATGAATATATAAACAGCCTGTTATCTTTTTCTTTTCTATTAAACAACCCTTTTGGATTTAACTTGTTCAGGGATTTTAATTTAAACTTAGGCTTTTCTGAAGACTCAGGCTGATTGTCTCTGTTTCTAGCTTCAGTCAAATCGTACGATTTTCTGTGAAATCCTGGTAATTTCATAGTCCCTCACTTAAAGAAATAAATCCTTTTTATTTATCCATAAGCAAAAAAGTTTCAATACATCACATCATTATTTCAGTATCTTTATTTTTATCAACCTCTGGACAAACTCTTTAATGTATCAAAATGAATCCGGCTAATTTCATCAATTTTACTCTGGCAATTCTTAACTTGTTCCTGTTGTAGCTGCATCCACTCCGACCAGGCCTGAGCCGCATTTTCATGGGTTTTCTGTCGGGCTTCACTTTCTTTTTGTAATGCCTGATCTTCAGCCGCCAGAAACTTGAAGATACCCGATGTTGCCTGACCAGCTCCCTGCATAATCTGTCCTAGCGCCATCGCCTTGTTATTGTTGGCGCTGATTTTATTCTGCACCTCCTGATTCTCTATATTCTGTTGCTGCTCTTTATTGGCTTTTTGTACCTTGGTATCTTCAGTCTGCTCAATATTGACTTCTTTTTTCTGCCTGGCTTTATGTTGACTATTTTGCTCCTGAGCTTCCGCTTTAGCTTCACTTTTCCTGGCATCCATATCTGCCTGAGCATCTTTCTGCTGTGTTTTCTGACCGGTTTTCTTAGCAAATTTATCGTTTGAAGTCTCAATATCAACCTGCTTTTTGGTTTGCGCTGTTTGTTGTGTGTCAGTATCTGCATCAGTTTTCTTATTATTGGCCTTCGTTTCAGCTGCATCCATATCCTTCTTCAGGTTATCAGCTTTCTTTATTCTTCCCTTATTGGCCTTAACCTCAATCGCATCAAACGAACCTGCATCTGCTGGCGCGTTTTTTCTGGTATTGGCGTTGGTATTGGTATCAGCATCGTTTGCTCCTCCGCCTTTCTTACCCATACCCTTGAGGCTTTTCCCAGCCATTCCCATGGACATACCACCAGCAGCAATGGAGAATCCACCCGATACCATATCAGCAATAAATGTCTTTGCTGCTGCAGAACGAATCAGATCTGCCTGTTTCAGAGTTTCCATTTTTGCCTGATCATACTCAACAGCACGAAACTCTCTGGCATTTCGACGTTGTTGAACACTGGAATTATGGATCAGTTCAAGCACCATAAAGATATCAGCTTGCTGCTTTAAATGTTCGGCCAGATAAAATTTCTCCGGGACTCCTTTAGCAGTCGTCCCTTCAGCTTGAGGTGAGATATCAGCCCCTTCCGCCATGCTTTGCGCATATTGTGCAGCCGCTTTCATACCTTCTTTGGTTTGGGGAAATACCTCCATTTTAGCAATCAGTGTACGTTGCTCCTTGATTTTATCCGGATGACCAGAAGCTAACATGATTTGCGCGTCTTTCTCACCAAACCCCATATTTTTTGCCAGCCTGGTCATTTTCTCATCCCCTACCATGGAGTCAGCAGGTTTTTTCCCTTTACCCAGCATGGCCATTAATTCTTTGGTTTTACGTTCGCTAAAGCCCATCTCAATCAGTTTTTTTGCTGTTGGGTTATCTTTAAACAGTTGTCTTAATGCATCTTTGCGATCTTCACTTTTTGCCAGATTGTCATCCGTTTGTGACAACGCCATATCAGCCTGCTGGCTATCCATACCCATCTCTTTTAATTGCGCATGCCTGTTACTGTAATGTTCACCATGTCTGGCTTGTACATTGGTTTTGAACGCCCCTTTGTCACTCTGTGACTGCAGCAAATCTTCAATCTGATCATCAGCAAATCCCTGCTCTGACAAAATCACGGCCTTCTCTGAAGGTTTTATCTGTTCTTTACCCTTAGACAAAGATTCCATGTAATCCGATACGCCTTTTAAGGTATCTGCGTTACGCTGCAACGTTTGTTTATCTGCCGGGGTCTGCATACCTAATTGGGTACGCACCATTGTTGCGCCTATTTCCTGAGAAGCCGTTTTGACTGTTGCTCCCAGCTTTCCCAAATCCTCACTGGCAGTTTTACTGGCAGATACCTGCTTTTGTACACCCATATCCCTGGGCTTAATGAGCGTTGGCTTATGGGCAACCTGAGACTGCGTTTCAACTTTCTCGCCTTTCATCATTTGCAGGCGAGTGTCAGTGATCAAGCCTGCCCCAATAGTTGTTTTCCCCACAGGGGCACCGGCTGCTCCCTGAGCGGATGAAGGTAGATCCAGGTTGACTGGCTGGCTGTTAATACCACCGGGTATATCTGCCATAACAATACTCCTTATGCCTGGCGACTATCTCTGACACCTGTCAGACTCTAGCTTTGTTTTTAGACAACTAACCTTTTAAGGCCTTACCTAACTGTTTTTTCGTATCGTCGTTATCCGCCATAATGGAGGCAATACGGGTATGGCCTGCCTGCAGGTCTTCAAGGGCCTGCTCCAATGATTCTGTTGCCTCATCAATCATTTGTTGCAAACGCAGCATCTGAGCTTGTAATTCTTTGGCATCCGCCCTGATTTCCGAAGCTTCCTTAGCCGTCACACCTGCGGCAATGGTGCCAGCCCCGCTACCTACCGTTGCCGCTCCTTCACCAATGTTACCGACAATACTCAGTGTTTGTGCCACCTTGACACCCACTTTAGAGGTGACTACGCCTCCCATCGTGCCTCCGACACTGCCCAGGTTTGAAAACCCTGCCCCCATAGAGGCTACTGCCAGCACAACCATAATACCTGCCATAATACCCATAGCTGCATAGCCTGCATCCTCTTCACTACAGCCAAACGAGTTTTGAATTGACTCGGCCATTGGCTTCATAATCAGCTCACCGCCCATTTCCTGATCAATCATCATGACGGTTGCTATTGCCAGACTGGCTATCAGCAATGTACCTGCGACAGCCCCTACGCCTGTTGCAATCATTGCCCCGGCTGCGATATAGCCAAAAGCAAGCGCAACCCAGCCAAATACTTTCTGAAACATACTGGCGGTTTTATTTTTATTCTCTTCTTCAATGCGATCCCTGATTTTTGTGATGTTTTTTTCACTCAGGATTTTCTTTTCTTCCAAACCAATTTTTATGGTTTCCTGATCATACTTGAGCCGGTTATCCTGCATTTTTTCTTGTATGCTGCTTAACATCGTCGCCAGCATATCGGTGTCCCATAGCTCATTTCCCAGCGCCATAGCCCCAGCCAGCTTTTGCACATCGGCCTGAATTTCCTTAATCAAATCGGGTGGGCCATCAACAATAGCGCCTGCGCGGATAATCGTTTCCAATGCCCCATTATCCTGAAAGGCAAACTCATGGTTAGCCTGAAGAGCCTCCAGCTGCTTAAGCTCATCCGGTTCAAGGGGCGCAAGGGGCTTGCCATCGGCTCCTTTTAAATGGCCACTTTGACGATCTTCAACGGACTGCCGTACATCATTCCAGGTTGCCACCTCATCAGCAGGCAATGGCGTTTTGGCTTCACTCATTATCTCTGTTAGTTGATCCAGTTTTTCAGCATCAACTTTGCCATCGGACTTGCCACCGGTAATAGTTTCATAACCTTTAATAAGCGCTGCTTTTTTAGCATTTTCCTTAATTTCTTTGGCGGCAGGACTTAGTTCCTGATTAGCATTGGCTATATCTTCCACGGACAACGCGCCGGTCTCTGCCGACATTTCCCGAAGGATTTTCAGTGTGTCCATTTTCCCTTTGGAAAGCGATGGTCTCTCTAGCCGGTGCTGCTGTTCGGACTTGGCATCCAGCATCTCATCATTACGAGATTGTGTAATTTTAGCGTCATAACCACGCTTTACGCTTTCATCAGGAAGATTAACCGGTTGAAGCTGTATTTGTTCTGTACCGGTTACGGGAGAGTTATTACCACTCGAACCTATAGTTGACATACTTTACTCCTGCACAATTAACTATTTTACATATTGCCTAGCATGGTTTCTGCCCGTTCTTTTTCGCCGGCATACTTTGCTCTACTGCCTGCCCATTCAATGGCTTTTTCGTAGGCTTCCCGGGCTTTTTCCTGACGACCTGTGGCTAAATAGCAATCGCCTAAATACACCATTGCCCGTGGGTCATCGGCATCAAGCACCGTAGCCAGTGTAAATATTTCAATTGCACTGTCGTATTTTTTCAGCATTTGCTGACAGGCACCTAATCCTAAAAAATACTTTTTATTGAAATGGTCGTAAAAACAAAGGAATTGAAAAATCTGAACGGCTTCATCATACTTACCACTTTGATAAAGACTATAAGCGACAGAATAAATAGCCTCCATAGACTCATCACTCATTTTTTGCAGGTCTTTAAATGTTCCTCCCTGAATAAAATGATCCATCACTGCCTCATCCAGTTGTTTTTCATCACCCACTTTTTTTTTATCCGTATCCACGATAGCACCTCCCTGTATCAGCGTAAATTCTGGATAATTGTGCTGATTGACTGGTAATACTTATTGATAAAATTCGACAACATTTCAAACGACTGATTGTACTTGTTAATGGTTTGTTGCAACTTTGTCGTTTCTAACTGACTTTGGCTGGTTAATGCTTCAATTTTTGCTTTCAGCCCTGAAATATTCACATCCCAATCGGCTGAATTATGATCAGTACCGCCCTGAGAATCAGCGCCTAAACTAGCCCAATACTCCGCAAAAGTTTGTGTTACCTCTTCTCCCTGAGCATTTTTATAAGTACGAGTGCTTGCAAAACTGGAGGTACCACTGGTGCCTGCATTGGTTTTTGCAGCCTTAGCTGCAGTTAACCAGCCATTGGCAACCTCCAGCTCAGCGTTTTTTAGCTGAATAGAACCAATCTGCTCCCGCAGCTGCACTTCAATAATCTCAGCCCGCTCTGTCAATACCGACATTACCAAGGCATCCAGGCTAACCGTATTAGGGTCAAGGGGAGGGTTCAGGTTTTCAACAGGAAATGCCTGGGGTGCTGGTTGCATAAATGCACTGATAGACATGGCACCCGGGCCAATGTATTGATCCTGCTGCCAGTTAGACGGGTTGCTGACTTCAGCGACCATCGCTACCGGCGCCTGTGTAGCAACAACTTCCTGTGCCAAATGACTCAACTGCCCGGATTTTTCCAAGGCATTGAGAGTTCCTTTATTGGTAATTTCAAAATCTGCAGGAGAGGCAATATAACCTGACTCTTTTGAAGCGCCCATGGCCAGCCAGGCATCAAGCTGGCTATCATTAAGGCCTAATTCATTTTTCAGGCGATCCCGCAAATCAGGCTGGATGTTTATAACGGCTCCCTGTTGAGCATCATCAGTGACCGATGAAACAAACCCTATTGCATCTGCTGGCATTGTTAGGCTCCTTGCCTCTGATAAGAATACTCCAAAAAATCTTACTTAACTGTAGAATATATTGATGCACCCAAAAAAAAATTAACCCTGTTATGTTTAAATCTAAAAAAATCAATATTATAATTCTGTCAATCGTGTGACTATTCCCTGTTATTTACCAAAAAACAGCAATCAACCTCCATTTTGGGTATCCCCCATACAGTTTTCAAACCTGTTAATTACCTGACAGCGTTCGTCCGAGTTTGATATATTCAGCCAACCTCGGATCTTCAGGGTCAACGTTCCCAATATTTCCTGGTAATAATTCTTCACAACCATTAGCTATAGCTGCTTTTCTTAACTCTGCTTCAGAGATACCTTCTTCGGGAAAAGATTTAGCAAGCGCACCAAATAACTTCAAAAAGAAATCAGGACTAACAGCTCCACCATTAGACTTGAGATGATTGATTGCTTCATCAACAATCACTTCATTAACACCCAGCGATATAAACATGTCACGTGCTCTTTTCACTTTATCTCGCGCTTTTTCCATTCTCTCGAGAGATGTATCCCGCAGGTCTGCCGGCGTACTCCTTATGTCAGCGTGCTTATCTACAGCCAAAAATTCCCCACTAAGGCTGTCATTTTCACTATTTTCACTATTTTCGCTGACAGTGCTGTGATTATCATCATCAGATCCTGGCCTTATGGGAGCAACGCCACTACCGTCATCATCAGCATTCATCGCATACATCAAAACACCAACAATAAATAAAGCAACACCCACAGGCGCTGTCATAGGCACTGCCATAAAAGCGCCCCCTGTTAATGCCATCGCTAACCCTGCCCCACTTTTTCCGTTAGGCAATGCATCTTTGAACTTTGTCAGTGCTGAATTAGCTGCTGCTATTGCTTCAGGGTTTCCACCTTGAATGCCATCAAGCTCACCAGGGGAGGGATCAGAGTCTACTGTTTTCCCTGTCTCACTGTCAGATGTAACCGTTCTAATCTGCCGTGTTGAAGGTTCGGAGCTTATCTGGCTGACCGAATCATCAGGCATCAGGGAAGAGTCATCATCATCCTCTTCGTAGCCTGATGCAGACGAAGTGTCTTTCGTGCCAGGATTATCTGAGAGAGTATCCCTTATAGAAGGAGGCGTAGTACCATTTTCAATAGAACTAATCGTTCTTGGAGAGCTTGAGCTTTCTGATACTTTTGAACCAGTACTTGCTCTCCTTCCATCAGCAATAGGTGTTATGCCCTCGGCTTCTGAAACAGTGTGCGTCCCGGATTTTACCGTCTTGCGTGATGTCAGGGGGGAGGGAGTGGGAGAGGGAGGCTGTGTATGCCCTCTACCGTTAGGGGGTATTGACATTTGGAATCCATTCTTTAATCCATAGGTATATAAAAAGCTTAGCTAATTAACTAAATATTTATTTATTTATTTATTCTAAATAATAAAAAATATTTTTTAATTATTATATTGCAGGCAGAACAATGACCAAACGCTATAGACGCTATAAATACCCAGCCATTTTACTCAAAGAACAGTAGCCGTTCCCCCCGTTCCTCCCTTATAATGTTCGACTTTCTCTCCGAATGTGACAAGCGAAGGTTTATTCATGAGCTTTGCATCTATCCCTGCTGGCAAAAACCTGCCAGAAGACATCAACGTTGTCATCGAAATCCCGGCCAATGCCGATCCTGTCAAGTACGAAATTGATAAGGATATGGATGCTCTGGTGGTTGATCGTTTTATGGCTACGCCCATGTTTTACCCCGCTAACTATGGCTATATCCCGCAAACACTGGGCGATGATGGCGACCCTCTGGATGTACTGGTTGTCACCCCTTATCCCGTTGTTCCCGGTTCTGTCATCCGCTGCCGTGCCATCGGTATGCTGAATATGTCTGATGAAAATGGTCAGGATGAAAAGCTGATTGCAGTCCCTCACGACAAACTGACCTCTATTTACAAAAATATCAAAGATATCAAAGAGCTGCCGGAGCTTCTGCGCCAACAGATCCAACACTTCTTTGAAAATTACAAAGACCTGGAACCCGGCAAGTGGGTCAAAGTCGATGGATGGGAAGGTACTGAAGCGGCTCATCAGGCCATTGTTAAGTCTGCGGCTAACTACAAAGGTTAATCCAGACGGTCAGGAGAAGCATTCGCCTCTTCTTCTGATTGCCTCTCTACATGAATCTTATTCAAGAAGGATATGGACTGGATGGTTATATTATTCTTTTCAGCAGCCAAGCCCTTCTGCCTACCAAGCATTTTGTCCAGGCAAGCGCTGATGCATAGACAAACGCTGCTCTCTTTTCCTGCGCAAGGTGACAGCATATATGGACATATATGGACATTAGCCGCTCTGTTGCCACCCCTTATTTCTAGTAAAATCATTGGCAATCACCTATTATAATGATGCCTGAAAAAGCAGGAAACTGACTGCAACAGACGTTAATATGCGGTAACACACAGGAACTAGACGTTTCTCTCACAATCAGTCACAATATCGTTCTATCATTGAAGGATACCTATGGCTACCATTCTTGTTATCAATGGCCCAAACCTGAACTTACTCGGCACTCGCGAGCCCAAGGTCTATGGTACGACAACACTGCAAAGTATTGATCAGAAACTAACACAGTTGGCCCACACCTCAGGCCACAGACTGGTCACTTTCCAAAGCAACGCCGAGCATGCCCTGATTGACCGTATTCATCAGGCAAAAGAAGAAGATATCCGGTTTATACTCATTAACCCGGCTGCCTTTACCCATACCAGTGTCGCCCTTCGGGATGCTTTGATGGCAGTGGCTATTCCCTTTATCGAGATTCACCTGTCCAACGTTCACCAGCGTGAGCCATTTCGACAGCATTCCTATTTCAGCGATGTGGCTAAAGGGGTTATCACTGGCCTGGGTTCCAAGGGTTATGAATATGCACTGCTCTCGGCTATAGAACTTGTTGAATAGCCAGTGCGAGAAAGCATTGATATCCTGCAGGCATCATTTACGTCGTTTACGTTATTCCCTTGGCAGTGAGAGTCCACCCCCGGTAGATTCCCAATTTTGACCAAATGGTGTTTGTATGGGTATCAACGCCCGATTGCACTGGCCTGTTTTGTATATATGGCTTCGAAACTGAGCCATTGCTTTGAATTCTATTGACAATAAAATAACGCTATCTGGCTTAAGGGCCATTACAAACTGCTTGAGATTAACTATGGATATTAGGAAAGTAAAGAAACTGATTGAACTCCTCGAAGAGTCTGATATTGATGAGCTGGAAATTCACGAGGGTGAAGAATCTGTCCGGATCAGCCGGTATGGTCAAAAACAAGCACCATTTGCTGCCGCACCTTACCCTCCTGCAGGTTACCCTGCACCCGTTGCCTCTGCCCCGGCAGCGCCAGCACAACCAGCGGAGACAGCGCAACCAGTACCCCCAAACGTTGAACCAGCCCTTACAGGTCACCTCGTAAAATCACCCATGGTGGGTACATTCTATGCCGCCTCTTCTCCTGGCACCCCTGACTTTGTGGAAGAAGGACAAAATGTCAAAGTTGGAGATGTGCTGTGCATTGTTGAAGCAATGAAAATGATGAATCAGATCAAAGCCGATAAAGCAGGCACAGTACAGGCTATTCTTGTGAAAAATGGTCAGCCTGTTGAGTATGACCAACCTCTGTTTACCATCACCTGAGAACACCGTCATGTTCGATAAAGTCGTTATCGCCAACCGAGGCGAAATAGCCCTGAGAATATTACGGGCGTGCAAAGAACTCAGTATAAAAACCGTTGCCGTTCATTCCAAAGCCGATGAAAGCCTTATGCATGTCCATCTGGCCGATGAGTCTGTATGTATCGGACCTGATAACCCTGCGCAAAGCTATCTGAATATCCCTGCCATTATCAGTGCCGCTGAAGTGACCAACGCCACAGCCATTCATCCCGGCTATGGTTTTTTGTCAGAAAATGCAGACTTTGCCGAACAGGTTGAGCGCAGCGGCTTTACTTTTATTGGCCCTTCCTCTAACGTTATTCGTCTGATGGGTGATAAAGTCTCCGCCATTAAAGCCATGCAGCAGGCGGGTGTTCCCACCGTGCCAGGTTCCAATGGAGCGCTCGATGATGATCATTCCAGAACCCTCCGTATCGCTGGTGAGATCGGTTACCCGGTCATCATCAAAGCCGCTGGCGGCGGCGGTGGTCGTGGCATGCGTGTTGTTCATCACGAAGCAGATCTGACCCATTCCGTTGATATTACACGGGCCGAAGCCAAAGCAAACTTTAACAACGATATGGTGTATCTGGAGAAATTCCTGGAAAATCCGCGCCATGTGGAATATCAGGTCATGGCTGATGGTCAGGGTAATGTCATTCATCTGGGCAATCGAGATTGCTCCCTGCAACGCCGTCACCAAAAAGTCATTGAGGAAGCACCCGCGCCGGGTATCAATAAAACCAGACAGGAAGAAGTTGCACAAGCTTGTATCACCGCCTGCCATGAAATCAACTACCGTGGCGCAGGCACATTTGAGTTTCTGTATGAAAATGGCGAGTTTTACTTCATTGAAATGAATACCCGTGTTCAGGTGGAGCACCCGGTCACCGAGATGATCAGCGGGGTTGATATTGTTAAAGAGCAACTACTCATCGCCAGCGGTCGGCCTCTGAGCATTTCCCAGGAAGATGTTCGCCTTGAAGGACATGCCTTTGAGTGCCGTATTAACGCTGAAGATGCTAAAACCTTTATGCCTTCACCCGGAAAAGTGGACCAGTTTCATGCCCCCGGTGGCAATGGGATTCGCACAGATTCTCATCTCTACAACGGCTATACCATTCCTCCCTACTACGACTCGTTGATTGGAAAAATCATCAGTTACGGACCTGACCGAAAAACAGCACTCACTCGAATGCGCAACGCACTGGATGAAGCCGTCATCGACGGTATCAAAACGAACATTCCTCTTCATCAGGATCTGGTGAATGACAAACACTTCCAGGAAGGTGGTGTCAGCATTCATTATCTTGAAAAAAAGCTGGATAAACAGTAGGAACTCCAACAACGTACAACAGGCTCAGTCTGTGATACGTTGTTTTCCTGTATAATTACTGCCTCAGTTTCCTTCTTCTTTAGCTCCTTAACAAGGTGCCTTACCCATGCCCTGGATTCAAATCAGAATAGATACCACCTCCGATCATGCCCAAACCCTGGAAGATCTGCTTATAGAATCTGGCGCCAGTGCTGTAACATTGCAGGATACAAAAAATCAGCCACTGTATGAGCCAGAGCCTGGTAGCACGCCTTTGTGGGAAAATACGACGGTTGTTGGATTATTCGATGCTCATGAAAATATGGATGATGTCACCGATTATTTAAAAATAAACGCTCATCTGACCCCTTTTCCTACCTGTAAGATAGAAATCGTTGAAGATAAGGATTGGGAACGTGAATGGATGAAACACTTTCACCCTTTGCGGTTTGGTTCAAAGCTCTGGGTTTGCCCAAGCTGGAAAGACGTCCCGGAGCCTGACGCTATTAACCTGATGCTCGATCCCGGCCTTGCTTTTGGCACGGGTACTCACCCAACAACAGCGTTATGTCTGGAGTGGCTGGATAAGCAGCAAAACCCGTTGAAAGAACAGACCATGATTGACTACGGCTGTGGCTCCGGGATTCTGGCTATCGCTGCCCTGCTGCTAGGTGCCAGAAAAGTGGATGGTGTTGACCTTGACCCCCAGGCACTGGAAGCCACCATTGATAATGCTCAGCGCAATCACATTGCAGCGGAAAAACTCAACGTTTACCTTCCGGAAGAATTGCCGGCCATACAGGCACGGTTTGTTGTTGCTAATATTCTGGCAGGCCCTCTGGTCAGCCTTGCACCCTTACTGGCAACATTGGTTGAGCCTTACGGTTATATCGCATTGTCCGGCATTCTGGCTAAACAGTCAGAAGAAATCCTACAGGCTTACAGTCCCTGGTTTGAGCTGGAAGGACCTGTGGTTCGTGAAGGCTGGGTATTTATTTCCGGTCAACGCAAGCAATAAGCAAGGCCATTGGAAAGAACATATCACTGGCGCATCCGAAGAATAACATTGCCGGGTAGTTCCAGCGCTATATCCCAGGTCTTTTTGTGTACCAGCTGACGAGCCGCGGGGAGTTAGGCTCAATAAGTGATATGGCAAGAGTTTACACAAATTAAATTACATCCTCGCAAATGACAGAATCAAAAATTGAGTCTGCCAAAAAGCTTTTAATTGAGGTGAGGGTATTGCTCCGAAAGAAGTGGCTCAGAATTTGGGGGTATCAGTGCCAACACTGTATAGATGGGTTCCTGCATCAACCAGATTTGACGTTTAGTTCACCCAGTCCTGCAAAAGCCCCCTCATTTGCCGACCTTCCCTCTCACTCAACGGCACCAGCCTCCGGTGCTGCTTGAGGAGTAAATACAGAGAATGCAAAGAGCTGCCTTCATTTCCGGGTCTCATGTATGATCCGGCATTAAGTGCAGTCAGGGTTTCCAGGATATCTTTGCAATAAGTCAGCTCGTATTTCTTCCCAGATAGAAGCAAAACGATACTTTAGTAAATCTCGGCCTGAGATTTTTGCAATGCTAATCGTTGCCATCATCGAACAACGTACCATTAACTGGACACAGTTAATCAACACCTTTCCGGCAACAACACCGGCAACAATAAAAGGCTCTTCATACTATCTTTTCAAGAGGTGCTTTTGATCAAACCGCTTTAGCATTGACCATCACCCACATATTCGCAGGGGGGCAGGAAGTTATTTTTAAACAATTTCTAAAGCAACGCCATAGGATCTGCACCTTCTATCTTTTTAAATTCAAGGGGGTACTCTAATGGTACAGGAAGCAATTGATGTAAAGTGTTCTTGCTTCCATCATATTTTATAAATCTCAATTGAGCACAACCATAACGATGGCGAGGACTATCTTCAATAAGTTCCATTCCTTTATGTCTATAGAAACTTGAATTCCCATAAAAAAAAGGATCGTTAAATTCAACACCTTTTTTATTATTCGATAAACCTAATCCGGCAACAGCCTTCACTAAAAAAGTTCCAAACCCTAGTCTTTTATACTTATGAGCAATATACAAAGCTTTTACGTTTAGCCAATCTTTATCATTAACATTTTCATTGAATGCTAAAAAACCAAGCGTCTCTCCTCGCTTACCTAACGTCAACTGAGAATGGTTTTTTTGTGTGTAACAAATATGATTTTCAAGAGCATCTCTATTGAGGATATTTAATTCAATGATGTAATAAGGATATTCATAAAATAAATCATCTGCATTTAAAGCTAATTCACTTTTTATCCATCTGGGAAACGCCACTAGCCATCCAGCCCTTTTTGGAATCAAAGTTGCCTGATCTTTGATATGTTTATAGCTTTGATATAAATTTTGCCTGAGAATTTTTACTTCTAACCCTGAACTTCTTAATTCTTCATGGGTGAGCCTGTCAATTGAAAACCGGAGTGGGTCTCCAGCCCTTGGAAATAATGGATTCAAATCACGCATGTTGCGATCCTTTCGATCAACCACCTTATACAGAGACCTCTCTGTACACGACAAAATAAACAGACTTGGGTGTTATAAAACGCGGTGAAATAACATCGTCGTATAAACCAGTTAATCCGCTTGCACAAAAGTCTAGACCTTTTCTAAACTTTAGTAAACCTTGGCCTGAGGTTGTTGCAATGCTAATCGTTGCCATCATCGAACAACGTACCATTAACTGGTAATTAACACCTTTCCGACAACAACAAGACAACAACAAAAGGCTCTTCATACTCTCTTTTCAAGCGGTGCCTTTTGATCAAACCGCTTTAACATTGACCATCACCCACATATTCGCAGGGGGGCATGGAGTCTGAGTATGGATCGAATAAACGGGATGTTTGGCATTTTCACCATCAATACTCCATACCTTGCCATCAACTACACAGAGATCAGATAGAAATCAGATAATAGAAATCAGATAAAAGTGCAGCAACTGCGAGTATACCACCATCTTCACATAAGAGGGTGGTTACTGACCGATGCCGTCGTCAATAATCCATTGCCATACCCTTGCCTCGACTTTTCCTGATAGTCAGTTTTTTCTGGATGACAAAGACAAAACAGTGACTCACAAAAACTTTCAGTCGAGCCAGCATATTGGGGGGGGAACGCAGTGGTGCCACAGAAATGCCAGGGCAACACCACCCTTCGCCCGGGCATGAAAATCATTGACACGGATCAAGACGCTGTCACTTATTCCCTTAAACTTATGCCGACTAAGGTACTATAGACTATGATCGCAGGCAGACATTCTTCGCTATTTACCGCTTTATTGATTTCAGGGCAGAGCGTATGATTATTGATCAACTATTCTTTTTATTGATTGCGTATTATTGATTGCGTAACCTCGCTATAAGCATTGCCTGAGGCCATTGTCCCTTGAAAATAGGTTCCTACACACTGTCTGCCCCAACCATACTGGCACCCATGGCGGGGGTCACTGATCTGCCTTTTCGACAACTGTGTACCAGCCTTGGTGCGGGACTGGCTGTCTCGGAAATGCTCACCAGTAACCCGAAGCTGTGGCATACTCGCAAGTCACGCTTACGGATGAACCACACAGCCGAGCAAGAACCCCGCTCTGTCCAGATTGCCGGGAGCGAGCCTGAACAAATGGCAGAAGCTGCCCAATTAAACCAGGCACTGGGTGCCCAGATTATCGATATCAATATGGGCTGCCCGGCAAAAAAAGTATGTAATAAAGCCGCCGGATCTGCTCTACTAAAAGACCCGGTTTTAGTCGAGCGCATTCTTAAAGCCGTTGTCAGTGCAGTTGATATTCCGGTCACACTAAAAATCAGGACCGGTTGGGCACCGGATCATCGTAATGGCAGGGATATTGCCCGACTGGCAGAAGACGCAGGCATTGCCGCCCTTGCCGTTCATGGGCGCACCCGTGCCTGCATGTACAAAGGCGAGGCTGAATATGACACCATTGCCGATATCTGCCAGTCAGTCAGTATTCCTGTGGTTGCCAATGGTGATATTACTTCACCGGAAAAAGCCAGAGAGGTGCTGGATAAAACAGGAGTACAAGCCATCATGATAGGCAGGGCCGCTCGGGGTCGCCCCTGGATTTTCCGTGAGATCAACCACTATCTGACACATAACGAACATATTGCGCCACCTTCGCCAGAGGAAGTACATACACTGTTGTTAAGCCATATTCGTGCCCTTCACAGGTTTTATGGCGAACAGCAAGGGGTGCGAATTGCACGAAAGCATGTAGGCTGGTATATGCAGAGCCAATCTTTCTACCTGGCATTTCGCAAAACGTTTAATACTCTGGAAACCCCCGCAGAGCAGGAAGACTATATCAACCGGTTTTTCGATCAATTTCTGGTGCCTGCGCCAGCACAGCCAGGCACTGTGGAGGCTATCCAACGCTTCCAATTGTGATGAAGACAGCCACTAGTGATGGCTGGGTAAAATAATGGAGAGGACTTAACAACATGACTGTAACTCATATCGCCGAGGATAGAATCCATCAGCAAGGCCATACAAACCAGCGCCCGGTCAGTCATACAGAAGCCGCCCCACAAACATTGAGAGACAGTGTGGAGCAGGCAATGAATAATTACTTCGAGCACCTTGATGGGCAGGATGTTACTAATGTTTACGATATGGTGCTCTCGGAGGTTGAAGCCCCTATGCTGGAAACTGTCATGACCTATGTAAAAGGAAACCAGACCAAAGCGGCTATCCTCCTTGGTCTGAATCGTGGCACACTGCGGAAAAAACTGAAACAATATGGACTGATTTGACGTTTCAGGCATAAACAATCATTCCGACTATCAGGGCATGACCTGATAGTCGGAAACATCAAACTTTCCTTTTAACGTGCTACTTTTTTAACGTGCTACTTCTTAATTGACTACTTTGGCCTTGAGAGTGACTATGGTGGTTCTTCCATACGCTCCCTAACCGCCCCCCGACAACAAAGTTATTGTCACAATCTTATTGGTATAAGCCGTAAATAGCGCTAGAATCTGGCTGCCAAGAAAGAGCCAGGCTGGCAGAACTCCTAAACAATGTTACCAGACAACTTTAAATGAGTGAGTAAAAAATGGCAAAAGCGTCGCATTCCAGCGCCATCCGTCGAGCGTTAATCAGTGTTTCGGATAAAAGCGGCATTGTTGAATTTGCCAAGGCTTTGCATCATCGCTCTGTGGAAATTCTGTCAACAGGCGGCACTTATCAGCTATTGGCAGACCACCAGATTCCTGCCACTGACGTCTCTGACTTCACCGACTTTCCTGAAATAATGGACGGCCGGGTTAAAACGCTGCACCCCAAAATTCATGGTGGTATTCTGGCCCGCAGCGGCAAAGACGAGGCCGTTATGGAAGCCCACGGTATTCAACCCATCGACCTGGTGGTCGTCAATTTATATCCTTTTGCCAGGACCGTGGCTAACCCCAGCTGTACCCTGTCTGATGCCATTGAAAATATCGATATTGGCGGCCCAGCCATGGTACGTGCTGCTGCCAAAAATCACCGGGATACCACGATTGTGGTCAACACCCGTGATTACGATTTAATCCTGTCAGAGATGGATAAGAACAATGGTACCATAAGTGAAGCCATTCGCTTTCAACAGGCTGTCAAAGCTTTTGAACACACAGCAGGCTACGATGCTGCCATTGCTAATTACTTAAGTAGCCTGGATCATACCGGACAGAAAAATACCAGCCCCTTTCCTGCCATCTTTAACCCGCATCTGGTGAAAGTACACGACATACGCTACGGTGAAAATCCACACCAGAAAGCAGCGCTTTACAGAGAAGCCAAAGCCCCTGGCGGCACTGTTTCTAACAGCAAACAACACCAGGGCAAAGCATTGTCTTATAACAACATTGCCGATACCGAAGCCGCTCTGGAATGCGTGAAGTCCTTTGACGCCCCGGCCTGTGTCATTGTTAAACATGCCAACCCCTGTGGCGTTGCCATTGGCAGCGACCTGTCAGAGGCTTACAACCAGGCTTATGCCACTGACCCAACATCCGCTTTTGGCGGTATTATTGCTTTTAACCGGACGCTCGATGCCCAAACCGTTCGCAGCATTATTGACCACCAGTTTGTTGAAGTCATTATTGCACCGGCTGTGGATACTGATGCTGAGAAATTACTCAGTACCAGGCAAAATGTACGCCTGCTGAGCTGTGGTAAACTTCAGGCAAATCCCTCACCTTACTACGATTTCAAACGTATCAGTGGCGGTCTGCTGGTTCAGGATGCTGACATTCGTCATGTGCAGACAGACGAATTCAAAGTCGTCACCGACAGAGCACCCTCAGAGCAAGAGCTGAAAGATCTTCTGTTTGCCTGGAAA
Source organism: Endozoicomonadaceae bacterium (assembly GCA_965232215.1). Lineage (GTDB taxonomy): Bacteria > Pseudomonadota > Gammaproteobacteria > Pseudomonadales > Endozoicomonadaceae > Endonucleibacter. The sequence continues at coordinate 615,345 of CBDDPF010000013.1, read as the reverse complement.
GTCGTCAAGTTTGTAAAGTCCAATGCCATTGTTTACGCAAAAAACAACCAGACCATTGGCATCGGTGCCGGCCAAATGAGCCGTGTTTACAGCGCCAGGATTGCCGGCATTAAAGCCACTGACGAAAACCTTGAAGTTAAGGGCTCCGTTATGGCATCTGATGCCTTCTTACCTTTCCGTGATGGAATTGATGCTGCTGCCAGCGCAGGGATCACCGCTGTTGTCCAGCCCGGTGGTTCCATGCGAGATCCGGAAGTCATTGCTGCTGCCAATGAAGTCGGTATTGCTATGGTCTTTACCGGTATTCGCCACTTCCGTCACTGACATAACCGGCGGGGCATACTTTTCCTTGTTTTCCCCGACCATAAGGATTTAAGCATGAAAGTACTCATTATTGGCAGTGGTGGTCGTGAACATGCCCTGGCCTGGAAGGTGGCACAGGACGCAAACGTGACACAGGTTTTTGTTGCACCGGGCAATGCCGGTAGTGCACAAGAACCCAAAGTATCTAATGTTGATATGGACGCCTCAGGGATTGAGACCCTGGGCGAGTTTGCCCAACAGGAAAACATCGATCTCACCATTGTTGGGCCGGAAGCGCCTCTGGTGGCAGGAGTGGTTGATCACTTTGAATCCCTTGGTCTGGTTATTTTTGGTCCCAGCAAAGCTGCCGCTCAGTTGGAAGGCTCCAAAGCTTTCAGTAAGGACTTTCTGGCACACCACAATATCCCTACTGCCGAGTACCAGAGCTTTACCGATATCATTGCGGCCAAAGCCTACATCGCGGAAAAAGGTGCCCCTATTGTCGTCAAAGCAGACGGCCTTGCCGCAGGCAAAGGTGTAATTCTTGCCCAGACTAATAATGAAGCTTTTGCCGCCGTTGAGGATATGCTCGCTGGTAACGCTTTTGGTGAAGCGGGTCACCGGGTGGTTATTGAAGAGTTCCTGCATGGTGAAGAAGCCAGTTTTATTGTCATGGTCGATGGTAAACATGTCTTGCCCCTGGCAACCAGCCAGGATCACAAAGCGCGAGATAATGGTGACAAAGGGCCAAACACCGGTGGCATGGGTGCTTATTCTCCGGCCCCCGTGGTGACACAGGCGATTTACGATCGCATCATGACCGAAGTGATTTACCCCACTGTGGAAGGCATGGCCAAAGAAGGCATGGCCTATAAAGGTTTTCTCTATGCCGGCATTATGATCGCAGCTGATGGCACACCTCGGGTTTTAGAATACAACTGTCGTTTTGGTGACCCTGAAACCCAGCCTGTACTCATGCGTCTGCAATCAAGCTTGTCAGAACTTTGCCTGAAAGGAGCTAAGGGCCAACTCGCAGGCGTTCAGGCGAAATGGGATAAACGTACAGCCCTTGGCGTCGTTATGTGCGCTGGTGGTTATCCGAATACTTACGGCAAAGGCGACAGTATTTCAGGGCTTACACACACACTGAAAGACACTAAAGTGTTTCAGGCAGGCACCAAAATGATCAATGGAGAGATCGTCACTAATGGCGGTCGAGTACTTTGTGTAACCGCACTGGGGGATTCAGCTGAAGACGCCCAGGCAAAAGCTTATCAAGCTGTTGGTTCTATTCAATGGAAGAACGTTTACTTTCGAACAGACATTGGGTATCGCGCTATTCAATGTTCATGACCGTATTTCCGGTCACCCTGCACGATGAAAATGACAGAGCGCTAATGTGCCAATGTCTTCACCCGCATCAGGTTGATGGGGTTGTGGTGGAAGATAGCCATTGCACACAAACTGATTCGTGTGATGGACACGCTGCTTAAAACGCGACAGTCTTACATTGATCCTGACACTGATTATGAAGGGGTGATGGTCAGGAAGAACGCTGCACGCTGGTTATACAAAATGGAGGAGAACGGCTATCTGGATCAGGCTCAACAACGAGCCTGAATTTAATGAATACTGTCGTTTCTTTTTTTGTGCGGGGACGGTGTCTTTTTGCCTGAATTCAGGCATTTCCATGGAAAATAAGGCCCTTACACCCATTGCATTGCCTTTTCTAACGACACCCGAAGACCGATTTTCAGTCGTTCCCGCTAATGTCATTTTTAACGGACGGCCAGACATATACACTGCACTAAAGTCATGACTATGCCAAAAGTCAGTCTTCGGGCAGTTAATCCTATTTGCAGCCAAACCGATGCCTCAGCTATCACCTTCTTTATGTTTCTTTCTTAAAACAAAATCATAAATTTTATTTCTTCTTGTATTGATCATGAACTTATTATAATAATTTGAGTTAGTGAAAGAGTCATGATCTATCCCTGGCCAGCTATGGGAGTCAACATCATTGACGGGATAAGCTCCGTTGTCAAAACGTTCATACTTCCCATTCTTAAAGAAGAAATAGTATGCTTTATTATTAGGATCATAAAAAGCCGTTTGCAATCCTTTATTGGCAGAAATCGATTCTTGTACTTTGCCAAATAGATCGGCAATAGGTTCAGGCTTTGTAGTATGGCCATTTAAAAATTGAAAGCAGGTATTATTGGATAGAAAAAAATACGTTGCATCAGTCGGTGGATAATACAATCCAGCAACAATAGTATTTAAGCCAACGGATTTCGTTATTCCCGGCCAGTCTTTTGATTTTTTAAGGGATACAGGTCCGTAAATCTTATTATCATCATCATCAAACCATATATACGTTTTATCATTTAATAGGAAGTAATAACTGGAAGGGTTTCTGGAATCTCCCGCAATAGCAGCAATGATATTTTTTTCCCAACCACCATCATCATCCTTAAGATATTTTATCAGCGACGGAAAATTTTCTGTCACAGATATTGGAAAACCGGAATCTACCAATTGAGAGCCATAGTCTAATCGATAGTCCATAGCAACTGGAGCGCAAATACCTTTAATCTTGTCGTATGCCAACGCTAAACCCAAATGCCCTTTCGCTTCTTTTATGGTTTTCCCGTATGCACTACCTGAACGAACACGAAAGGGGCTGTCAGTTTTAAGGGCAACAACAGCACATAATTTCACATCACCCTCTGCTACAATGGCCGTAGTGTCACATTTACCACCACACAGCCTGTTAAGGTCTTTTTTAACGGCTGACTCGCTGGTGCCGGTTGTCGTATCCAGATAATACTTGGCCGTAAAAAACATTGCATGCCCATACCCGCCAACACCAGCGTATTCAATGGCCGACGCTCTAAAACTCATCAGGCAACCTAGCAGTAAAAGGGGATAACACATTTTACAGGATGGCTTGAATAATAATTGAATAACATTAAAACACATAAGAGAATCCTCACATGAATACGTTGCTGTCCATTTGAGTATTTCAGGCATCTGGCATACTTCTGAAAGTCGCTCCAGCCAGAAACACATACTCAACAAATAACACCCAATGGCGAATGTCAGTAAGTGGCATCGTTTTAACAATCTTACTGCCCCATGCTATGCACTCCTCATGGACTGAAATGCCTGGAATGATGATTTTGTGCTGAAAGATAAAGCTTTACTCGCCATTCAAAGTGGTTCAAATGACGTTTATTGGCCAAAACCTCAAGACGAAATGCTGAATCTATGGACATAAACAGAGGGTTGCTCTGTGTAAGAACGGTATGGCCTGGTGATTTTGCCATAGCCGTATTAGATTTGAGCGTTTTATGGAAGACTTCAACTTTCCCCCTTTTTCCGCGGGTCGCCTTCAACGCTTCAGCATCACACTCAGGATCGCTGCACACCCCATAGAGAATGCCTTGACTGCCGTCTTTGTTTTTAAAGACCTGCCGGAACAGCAAGACTGGAAAATCCACTGCTGCAATCCAGCCTTTAATGGGCTTTTCTTTCAGGAAATCAACGGTATCTATGGGCTGTGAACAGCCCTGCTTCTTATCTTCTTCGTTCAATAAAACGTTACGGTTTAACTTGTAACCAATAACCACTTTTTTATATAACTTATGTCGTATATTCATAAAAACGTCACCGACATGATAAACAAAGCTGAGAAGATTGATGCATGTACAAAGCTATGGTCGAAGTGCCATGAAATCAGGTTATTCTCATCACCGTAGAGCTTCTCCTGAATAGTATCATCAGCAATAAGCACCCCGTCATTACGCTTTTCGCTTTTAACTTTTCCTACCGGACAAAAGCCTTTACATGTTGCCAGAGGGTTTTGCTGTTAAAATGGTTGCAGGAAAGAAGCCGTGTAACCTGATTGTGACTGTATGTGCCGTCCAACAAAAACGACAACGGAATTGCTACTATTTTTCCGAATGAAGACAGCAGGTAGTCTCTATACAGCTCAAACAACTCTTTGTTCATAAATCATGGCAAATTTTGCTGGGTGCGTAACATGAGTTACTGCTATGCTGCCTGCGATAAACGAGTCTATACCCGTCGTTTTGAAATTGCTATCCCTTTTCGCTGCCTACGCTCACTCACAGTGAACTACCCGTCATTGCAAGCGACTGGAACGTCCCTCGCTTGCTGCCTTGCATTGATAAGGCAAATAGAAATACCTGGGGGAAATTGGCGTGTTTGGCTTGCGGTCATTGTGAGAATGCAGATAGGGGAGCCGGCAAAAATAGACTAGCGTTGGGACACAGCGTTTTAGACGGTGGAGAGGCATTCGTTAGTGCCTTTGAGGAAGCAGGAACCTCGGCAAAATCGTGAGGAGAAAGTAGCCGCCTGACGGGAATCCCCCTGCCATATGGACTGAGGGAGGATGTCAAAGGCAAATCCAGGCTAATGATACTCTGCCGACAGCTCGTGTACTGCATCAATAAACGCAGCAGCTCTTTCTGGTTCTACGAATGGATGAATCCCGTGTCCCAGATTAAAGACATGCCCCGCCCCTTTACCGTAACTGTCAAGGATTGTTTTAACTTCCTCCCGAATACGTGACGGTGAGGCATACAGCACTGAAGGGTCCATATTACCCTGAAGAGCAACGCGGTTACCTACACGCCTGCGGGCTACACCAATGTCCGTTGTCCAATCAATACCCAGCGCATCCGCACCGGCATCAGCCATAGATTCCAGCCACTGCCCACCGTTTTTGGTAAACAAAATCACTGGCACTTTACGTCCGCCATGCTCACGCACCAAACCGGCAACAATCTTTTCCATATAGTGTAAGGAAAACGCCTGGTAGCAGGCAGGTGACAGCACACCGCCCCAGGTATCAAAAATCTGCACAGCCTGAGCGCCTGCCTGAATTTGACCGTTCAAACAGGCAATGACGGCCTGTGCCAGAATATCCAGTAACTGATGCAGTTCTTCAGGCTGATCAAACATCTTCGCTTTAATACGACGGAAGTCTTTACTGCTTCCCCCTTCCACCATATAGGTCGCTAAGGTCCAGGGACTACCGGAAAAACCAATTAAAGGTACCTGACCATTGAGCTCGGAACGGATAGTGCGCACGGCATCCATCACATAACCCAGGTCTTTTTCAGGCTCAGGCACAGACAGCTGTTCAATATCCACCAGCGTTCTTACAGGCTTGTGAAAGCGGGGGCCTTCCCCGGCTTCAAAATACAGCCCCAACCCCATGGCATCGGGGATCGTCAGAATATCAGAGAAGAGAATCGCAGCATCCAGCGGAAAACGTTCTAAAGGCTGAAGAGTTACCTCACAGGCCAGCCGGGCGTTTTGACACAAACTCATAAAATCACCCGCTTTTGCTCGTAAATCACAATACTCCGGCAAATAGCGCCCAGCCTGGCGCATCATCCATACCGGGGTTACATCCACAGGCTCACGCAGCAAAGCACGCAGAAAACGGTCATTCTTTAGTTCAGTCACAAACAGTGGCTCCAGCACTTAACCCTTTCGGGGCATTCTACTCCAGGGGCAGAGGTTTTACAGCTGTCTTTGCACGCGCCTCCCCCGAAGCTCTCGTTATGAAAGGTCTCGCCGCAGGCTCATACCAATAAAAAGTCCATAATCCCCTCTGCAGCCTGCCTGCCTTCCCAAATGGCTGTTACCACCAGGTCAGAACCTCTGACCATATCACCGCCTGCAAAGATTTTAGGGTTCGTTGTCTGAAAACGATAGCAGCCTTTTTCAAAGGTTTCTTCAGGGGCAATCACACAACCGCAGGCATCCGTTTTAATACCCTGTTGTTCAAACCACGCAGCTGGGCTTGGTTTAAAGCCAAAAGCGATCAGCACAGCATCAGCCAGAAGGATTTCTTCGCTGCCTTCAATCACTTCAGGTCGGCATCGCCCCTGACTATCAGGTTCTCCAAGCTGAGTCGAAATCAATTTGACACCTTCAACTTTTCCATCACCGATAATAGCCACAGGCTGGCGGTTAAAAAGGAATGAAACCCCTTCCTGTCTGGCATTAGCCACTTCACGACGAGAGCCAGGCATATTGGCCTCGTCCCGGCGATAGGCACATTGCACAATTTTTGCACCCTGTCGTATAGCTGTGCGATTGCAATCCATTGCCGTATCACCGCCACCGAGAACTACCACCCGCTTCCCCTTCATATCAATAAAATGCTCGGGGTTTTTATCATAACCCAGGTTCTTATTAACAGTAGAGATTAAATAAGGAAGCGCTTCGTAGACACCGGGTAAATCTTCCCCGGGAAATCCTCCTTTCATCGCAGTGTAAGTGCCCATTCCCATAAACACGGCATCATAGTTATTAAGGAGCTGTTCTATACTGATGTCTTTGCCAACCTCGCAATGCAGTCGAAATTCAACCCCCATCTCTTCAAACACTAACCGACGGCGCTCCAGCACAGATTTTTCCAGTTTGAATTCAGGAATACCAAAAGTCAGCAGCCCTCCAATTTCCGGATTGCGATCAAACACCACGGCTTTCACGCCGTTACGCACCAAAACGTCAGCACACCCCAGCCCCGCAGGTCCAGCACCAATGACGGCAACGGTTTTATCCGTCCACTCTACCTGTGACATATCCGGTCGCCATCCCAATGCCAGGGCAGTATCGGTAATATACTTTTCAGTAACACCAATGGTGACAGCCCCAAACCCATCGTTCAATGTGCACGCCTGCTCACACAAACGATCCTGAGGGCAAACACGTCCACAGATTTCTGGCAAGCTATTCGTCTGGTGTGAAAGCTCCGCCGCTTCAAAAAGCTTTCCTTCCGAGATAAGCTTCAACCAGTCCGGTATATAGTTATGCACCGGACACTTCCATTCACAATAAGGGTTTCCGCAAGACAGGCAACGAGCTGCCTGGCTTTTGACCTGCTGCTGTTCAAAAGGATGATAAATTTCCACAAAGTCCCGCTTGCGAATACGCAGCGGTTTTTTTAACGGCTCTTCCCGCCCTACTTCGACAAACTGAAAATCATTATTCAGTGTCTGATCCAGGAGCTTCGCCATACACTACCTCATTACTTTTGTATTCTTGTGATGCATCTATCATTGAATACCCGCGTTATTCCGGTGCTCCACGAGTTCGGGCTAATAATGAATTCAGGCTGGCTGTCTTGGGCTTCACCAGCCAGAAACGACCACGGTAATCATAGAACTCTTCCAGTATTTCCTGTCCCCACTCACTGTCCGTTTCCCTGACATAGTCTTCAAGAATACTCAGTAGATGTGACTGATAAGCCTCCATGTTTTCAATATCAATACGGTGAATATCCACCAACTCATGATTATAGCGGTCAACAAACTGCCGCTCTAAATCAAGGACATAGGCAAAGCCCCCGGTCATGCCCGCACCAAAGTTATAGCCCGTGATACCAAGGACAACAACCAGACCTCCGGTCATGTATTCACAACAGTGATCGCCAACCCCTTCAACCACTGCCGTTGCCCCGGAGTTTCTCACCGCCAGACGTTCACCGGCTCGCCCTGATGCATACAACTTGCCCCCTGTGGCACCGTACAGGCAGGTATTGCCAATAATAGCTGTGTCCTGAGACTCAAACTGACTCTGTTGTGGCGGGCGAACGACCAGTTTACCGCCGGTCATACCTTTCCCCACATAGTCGTTGGCATCCCCTTCAAGGTACATATCCAAACCACCAGCATTCCAGACGCCAAAACTTTGCCCTGCGATACCCTTCAGCCTGAGCGTCAGGGGATGCTCGGCCATACCATTATTTCCGTATCGGTGAGCAATCTCACCAGAGAGCCTGGCACCCAGTGACCGGTCACAATTTCCAATGACGTAACTGAACTCGCCACCTGTCATATTTTCAATAACGGGCATACAGTCACTGACCATTTTCTCAGCCAGTTCCCCTCGATCAAAGGGCATATTACACTGGCTTTCACAAGTGTGTGGAAAGTTTTTATCAATACCAGCATCGGATAGCAGGGGCGATAAATCGAGGCGTGACTGTTTTTCAGTCTGTCCTGGCAGTTTTTCCAGCAACTCCGTCCGCCCAACGATATCTTCAAGACGACTGACGCCAATTACGGATAACCATTCACGTACTTCTTCTGCAACAAATGTGAAAAAATTCATCACACTTTCCACAGTACCTGAAAAGTGATTGTCACGTAGATACTGATTTTGTGTAGCAACACCCGTCGCACAGTTATTAAGATGACAAATCCGTAAATATTTACACCCCATAGCAATCATAGGCGTTGTACCAAAACCAAAACTTTCTGCACCCAGGATTGCCGCTTTAATCACATCCAACCCCGTTTTAATACCCCCGTCAGTCTGTAAGCGTACCTTCCCACGCAGCCCATTGCCTCTAAGGGCTTGATGGGCTTCACTTAACCCCAGCTCCCAGGGTGAACCTGCATAACGAATAGAGGTAATCGGGCTTGCTGCCGTACCACCGTCATAACCGGAAATGGTAATCAAATCAGCGTAGGCTTTGGCAACCCCCGCAGCAATGGTGCCAACGCCTGGCTCTGATACCAGTTTTACTGACACCAAAGCTTTCGGATTGACTTGCTTAAGGTCGTATATGAGCTGTGCCAGATCTTCGATAGAGTAAATATCGTGGTGCGGTGGTGGAGATATCAGCGTCACACCCGGTACAGAAAACCGCAGTCGTGCAATCAGTGCGTTAACCTTACCCCCTGGAAGTTGACCGCCTTCACCAGGTTTGGCACCTTGTGCCACTTTAATCTGCAATACTTCAGCATTTCTCAGATAGTGAGGTGTGACACCAAAACGACCCGATGCCACTTGTTTGATTTTTGACATTTTCAAGGTGCCAAAACGCATTGAGTCTTCACCTCCTTCTCCAGAGTTGGAGCGAGCGCCGAGACAATTCATGGCTTCTGCCAGCGCTTCGTGGGCTTCCGGAGAAAGTGCACCTAAACTCATGGCCGCCGAGTCAAAGCGTTTAACTATATTTTCAACAGGTTCAACACTGTCCATGGGTAACGGTGTTTCTGCTGCTTTAAGCTGAAACAAGTCACGCAATGTTGCTACGGGTCGATCGTTGACCACTGTTGCATATTCACGGTAAATAGTGTAATCGCCCGTTTTTACTGCCTTTTGTAACAGCTGCACAACATCAGGGTTAAAAGTGTGGTACTCGCCATTGTATACATACTTTAATAAACCACCCTGCTCAATGGGTTTTCGATGACGCCAGGCATTACCTGCCAACTCAACCTGCTCTTCCTGCAAATCCTGAAAGCCACACCCTTCTATACGACTGTGAACCCCTTTAAAGCAGAGGTTAACCACCTCGGAAGAAAGTCCCACTGCTTCAAACAGCTGTGCTCCCCGGTAGGATGCGATGGTGGAAATTCCCATCTTCGACATGATTTTCAATAAGCCCTTGTTGATGCCATTTCGATAGGATTTATAAGCATCAAGGGGATTAGCCAGCACTTCACCTGAGCGAATCTGATCATTGATAATTTCATAAGACAAATAGGGATAAACAGCCGTTGCACCAAAGCCAATCAGCACAGCAAAATGATGGGAATCCCTTGCAGTTGCTGTCTCCACCAGAATATTTGCATCTGGGCGTAGCCCTTTTTCAATTAACCGGTGATGCACAGCACCTGTGGCCATAGCCGCGTGTACTGGCAACCAGTCAGATCGGATAGCTTTATCGCTCAGATTGACGACAACATGCCCTGCTTTGACAGCAGCTTCAGCTTTATCACAGATTGCCACGATAGCGCTTTTAAGATCGCTGTCTCTGGGATAATTTAAATCAATAGTGGCAACGCTTAAGTCTTTATGTTTATGGCTGACATTGATAATATTCAGGAACTTGGTTGTGGATAGCACCGGGGACTTGAGAATCACCCTTATGGCATGCTCCGGCGCCTCTTCAAAAGGGTTTAGCTGTGGCCCCAGACAGGTTTCCAGGGACATCACAATCGTTTCACGCAATGGGTCAATAGGCGGATTTGTTACTTGAGCAAAGTACTGCCGGAAATAATCAAACAATGACCGATGACGTCTTGATAATACAGCCATGGGCGTATCATCGCCCATGGAACCCACAGATTCCTGACCATTTCCCACCAGGGGGCGAATCACCTGATCCCGTTCTTCAAAACTGACAAGAAACAGTTTCTGGTAGATAGCCAGCGTTTTAACATCAAAATATTCAACACGGTGCTCTTCATCCTTAAATTGCCCGCGCATACGAACAGCATTGCGCTTTAACCAGTTTTTATAAGGCTTTTGGGATTTCATCTGGTTATCAATATCATGGGCTTTCAGTAACTGACCCGTGTCGGTATCTATGGCCAGAATCCCTCCCGGCCCGACTCGCCCTTTGGCTACAACTGTTTCAGGCTTATAGCCATACACTCCCACTTCAGAGGCTACCGTTAAATAACCATTATCGGTGATAACCCAGCGGGAGGGCCGAAGCCCGTTACGATCTAAAGCGCACACTGCACGACGACCATCTGTTATTACCAGTCCAGCCGGCCCATCCCAAGGCTCCATGTGCATGGAGTTAAACTCGTAAAAAGCTCGCAGTGCCGGGTCCATGGTATCCACATTTTGCCAGGCGGGGGGAATCAACATGCGAATAGCATGGTAAATATCCAGACCACCTGTCACCAGCAACTCCAGCATATTGTCCAGTGTCGAAGAGTCAGACCCGGTACGGTTGACTAACGGGCTTATCTCGCTTAATCCTTCCAGTAGTGTTGATTTAAACTTATGACGACGAGCTTCAGCCCAGTTTCGATTGCCCATAATGGTATTAATTTCACCATTATGGGCCAACATCCTGAAAGGCTGTGCCAATTTCCAGCGAGGTAATGTATTCGTCGAAAACCGCTGGTGAAAGACACAAATGGCCGTTTCAAAACGCGAATCACCCAGATCTTTATAAAACGTGGGCAAGTCCACTGGCATCATCAGGCCTTTGTAACACACCACATCACTCGATAAGGAGCAAATATAGAAGTCTTTATCACTACTCAGAGCCAGATTTGCCCGGCGACGTGCCATATACAACGCTGCATTAAACGGTTTGTCCTCCAGATCATCAGAGCCTGAAATAAACACCTGCTCTATAACGGGTAATTGCTCTTTGGCTATTGGCCCAAGGCACTGTTCACTAACAGGGACTTTACGCCAGCCCAGAATCAATAATGATTCTTTATTTAATTCTTTTTCAAGCTGTTTCCTGGCCAATGCTGCTTTATTGTTATCGGTATTTAAAAAAACCATACCCACAGCATATTTTTCAGGTAGCTGTACACCGAGCTGTTCTTTTACCACTGTTCTAAAAAAAGTATCCGGAATTTGCAGTAACAACCCACAGCCATCACCGGTTTTACCATCTGCAGCAATACCACCACGGTGAGTCATACAGGTCAGAGCCTCTATGGCTTTTTGCAGAAGATCATGACTTTTTTGACCTTCCATATGAGCAATCAACCCAAAGCCACAATTGTCTCTAAACTCATCAGGGTGATACAACGCTACGCTCATAGACACTCCTTTTTGTTAGTAACCGAACTCACTCAGTGAGTATTCAGTGGCTCAACACAGGTCAACGAAACTGTCTCCAGTCAGCATGGGTTAATCAGGAGGATATTCTGTTTGTGTTTTCCCACTCGCTGTAAGTCAAGATTATTCTCATCATTAAACGACAAAGACTAGCCAGTGTACACACCTGCAAGGCCGTGTACAAATATCTATATTTGACTGAAAACAGTGAATAAATCTATAAATTATGCCAAAAGCAGGTAAAAACCAAGAATAGCAATCAACATTAACCTTTTTCAGCTACTCCACCCAATACGCATTAGCAGGGACTGCCCTCATATACGACAGAGAGTTGATAAGCAGTGAGCCAGCCGTTCATGATCGAGGCTGTCTGAGACAATAGCTTCACCTATCTGCTTTAACAATACCAAACGCAACTTGCCATCCAGCACTTTCTTATCCACTGCCATAACTTCCATAAACTGCTCCGGAGTCATGCCTTCAGGGGGGTGCACAGGTAAACCGGCTTTTAACAACAGTGCGTGAATGCCATCTGCCTCCTCCTGTGTGATCATGCCCAGCCTCACCGACAAATCAGCAGCCATGACCATACCTACAGAAACGGCTTCACCATGCAACCACTCACCATAACCCATACAGGTTTCAATGGCATGACCAAAAGTATGCCCCAGATTTAAAATGGCACGTACACCCGATTCACATTCATCCACTGCAACCACTCTGGCCTTGTTTTCACAGGATCGGAGGATAGCACAGGCCAGCTTGTCAGACTTCCGTGCCAGCAAATCATCCATGTGTTCCTGTAACCAGTGATAAAAGGGTTTGTCTTTGATCAAACCATACTTGATCACTTCCGCAAGTCCAGCAGATAACTCCCGGTCAGGCAGCGTATTAAGTGTTTCAATATCAATAATGACAACATTGGGCTGATGAAACGCTCCAATCATGTTCTTGCCTAACGGGTGATTGACCCCCGTTTTACCACCTACCGATGAATCAACCTGGGATAACAGAGTGGTTGGTATTTGAATAAAATCAATACCACGCTGATAACAGGCCGCTGCAAAACCGGTCATATCACCCACCACGCCACCACCAAGGGCAACCAAAGTGGCCTTTCGGGTAAACTTTGCCTGTAACAACGTATCGAATATCCGCTCAACCGTGGCCAGACTTTTCCAGGATTCACCCGCTGGCAATACTTCACTGACCACATCATAACCTTCAAGTAAACGTTCTACCCGCTCCAGATACAATGGCGACACGATCTGATCAGTCACAATGGCAACTTGCCTGCCCCGAATATAAGGCAGCAGATAATCTGATTTATCCAATAGCCCAGGGCCAATAAAAATTGGGTAACTGCGCTTCCCAAGATCGACCTGCAACTCAAGCATGGTTCAGTCCCCCACTATTCACGGTGCGTTTAATTGCAGTAATGATAGACTTTAGTGACATGATTTCGGTATCCAGGATAAGATCCGCAATTGCACGATAAAGTGGATCTCTTTCCTTTAACAAAGTAGTCAGTACCCGCTCACGATCAGGACGCTGCAATAACGGTCGACGCTTGTCTTTCGCCGTTCTTTCCAGCTGAATTCGTACTGGGGCATGGAGATAAACCACAAAACCGTTCGCACTGAGCTGTTTACGATTTACCTCATGCTTGACAGTTCCTCCTCCGGTAGCCATAACAATGCCTCTTCGGGTACACAGGTCAACAATGACCTGCTGCTCACGCTGGCGGAAACCTGCTTCGCCTTCAACATCAAAAATCCACGGAATATCAGCACCACTGCGAACTTCTACCTCATGATCTGAGTCAACAAAGGGCATTCCCATCTCACTTGCGAGTAACCGTCCTATGGTCGTTTTCCCAGCCCCCATAGGCCCTATTAAATATATATTTTTTAATAGCATATACTTTGTCTATCTTCTCAACCCCCGGCATTGTGCACTCGAGCGTAGCGTATCAGCAGACTGAGTGTAAACTAACCGAAACAATGTAATAAGAATAATCAAAAATTACTGTCCAAAAGCAATAATTACGTTCTGATGACAAAAACCAGAGAGGCGGCCTGCTCCACGATCACTTTGATAATGACGATAAGCGAGAGTATGTATAGCTCTCATTACTCTGAAATCTGATTTCGACATAATACCCATGCGCCATATGCTGAAAAAGGGTTAAAAACAGTTAGCTGTAAACTATTATAATCTGTAACTATCTGATATAATTTCGATCATGAATCAAAGGTGGTAAACGGTTACGCGAAAACCAAGCTAACAGTTACCATTTTTTTGATTCATAAGCATGGTCGCAGACACGTTACAGCTCGACCTAAAACCCTACGAAAGAGTGGAGTCAGACACAGCTCGCTGTGCATCCATGTAGACGGCGTAGATAAGTCTGCATAATTACAGATTATGTAAGATTTTTAGTAACGGTTAATGTGTGACAGAGCAGAGCATCCCCCTTCTATATCCGTATTCCAAATGACATACGTATAATGAACCACCATGGAACCGAAAAATTAAAAGCATATGGGTACTTGAATTTAAAGGTGGGAGAAAGGTGGGAGAAAGGTGGGAGAAAGGTGGGAGAAAGTATCTGAATCATACCCGGGAAGGGAACTCTGGAGTGCTTGCCTGTTCACGCGAAGTCCTACCTTAAATCTGAAGATGCTGATTTCACTATTCAGGCAGGCCGCTGCTTTGCAATAAACCCCAAAGGACTGCGCCGATAGTCTATGCTGTTGCAACAATATGATAAAAAGAGGCGTCTACGGTGCTTTACCGCTTATCTGGACTATTGGTTCTAATACTCATAATAGAGGGTTGCACCTCACTTTTCCGACCCACTGTTGCAATGGATAATGATAGCAATGCCCCCTACGGTTTCTGGTTGCTGCTAAATGCGAAAGACATACAGGATGACCTGCTGACAGGCTGCTTATATGTGGGCGAAAATCCCTCTGACAAGGCGGAAGGATTCCCCTGCAACAAAACCTGCAACAAAAAAAATAGCTACGTACTGACACTACTGGAAAAGAATTTCGGTTATGGCTGCACTGACTTTGTCGGTGTGGGTACCATTGAATATCACCACGACAAACAACAGTGGTTTTTAGTCTCTGAGGGAGATACCCAGACTTCTGCAGAACGAATGCGTGCAGAGCGCCACGGTCTGCAGCTGTTTATTTTTCTCAGTAATGGCACAAAGCTGGTTTTTGAGCAATCCACATCAAAGGATCTGGAAGACAAGATGACTCAAGCCTGTGAACAAAGTTACCCGAAAAACCGGAAAAAAGGTTCTTAAAGGACACTCTTAAAGGACACTCTTAAAGGACACATGGGGCAGTTCTGCATCTGTCATAGTGGCCTGCATTAACCTCCTCCCCACCTGATTCCGAGGCTTTTGCGACAACCATCCTCCACCTTCTTCGGTGGAGGTCTTACGCGCTTTTTGATAAATAACCGCCTTCAACCCCACGGTTTGATCAAAATATACACAAAATCAAGCCTGAATCTACTTCAGCCGCTGTACAAAAAACGCTTATATTTTTGCCCTGTGAGTGTCGCTGATGGGCCAGGAACCATTCAACTTGAACGTTACCTTCAAAGGTATCCACTTCAAGCGTCGCTGTTACGACCTGTTTACTTAACTCGTTCGGCTCACTCACTCTTTGGGTGAAACGGTTTTGGTGGTAGAACCATACTGCAACCTTCTCAGCACAATAGGCTACCCCTTAGCTGATATTGTTAACTGAGGTTTTTGGTTCTAAAGTACAGCTTACCATGCTCATTACGGTAGTTAGAAAAGACGATTGGTATTAGAATGCGCTGCAATGATTAATCCAGCTCATTACCCCGTGTAAAACCCAATAATAGAGCTGGTCGGTATTAAACCAGCCAGGAAAACTGGCACATTTTTCTTCACCGGAGTGGTCATAATTATGCTACGGAATTACCTTTTTCTTTTTGGTGTTGGCCTTATCTGGGGATCGCAGTTTCTCTTTCAGCAAATGGCTGTCGTTGACCTGCCCCCTGTATGGGTTGGTGCAGGGCGTTCACTGACAGGCTTTGTAACGCTCTTACTCATGTGCAGGCTACTTCGAATCACAGGTAAGGGGGGGCAGTGGCTCAAGTTTTCACTCATTGGCCTGCTGGAAGCAACCATTCCTTTTGTCATGGTTGCCTGGGGGCAGCAATATCTGGATACCGCCATTGCTGCCATTTTGATGGGGACCGTGCCATTTTTTACGGCTACTCTGGCACCGCTGGTCATAAAAGGTGCCCGTATCACAATCGTTGACATGAGCAGCATTATTCTCGGACTCCTGGGTCTGCTGGTTTTATTTTATCCAGATCTCTCATCCGGAGCAATTCAAACCAATTTGATGGGAGCAGCAGCTATTATCTTTGCCGCTGCCTGTTTTGCTGTGGCACTCCTTCTGCTTAAAAGCGTGAGCAAAGAACACCCCCTCATTGTTGCCCGTAATATATTGGGGGTAGCAACAATCCAAATTCTGATGGTTGCCATGGTGCTATCGCCTGTTGCACAATTAAAACCGACAACCAGCAGCATAAGTGCTGTCCTGTACTTAGGGGTGATGTGTGCTGGCCTGGTCTACTTTCTGTATATGACGTTGATCAAAAATGCAGGCCCCGTATTTGCCTCGTTCAGTAATTACCTGGTGCCGATGGTGGGTGTTCTGTTAGGTGCAACCTTTAATAATGAGGCCCTGACAATCTATACGTGGGTAGCCCTGGCCATTATCTTATTAGCGGTGGCATTTAATCAGACCGTTGGAGCCCGGAAAAATAAAATAGATTCCGAGAAACTGAAAGCCGCAATGCCTTAAAGCCATCCAGAAAGTCTGCGTATAGCGAAAATCAAGGTAAACACGCAAACAAACAGAGTACAAGATCCTGACTATCAGGACCTGGATTCAACGGTTGGCAAGGAAAACCACAGGCTTCTCACAGCCCGACACTAAAAAGTCGCAGCCTTTCAAGGATGCGACTTTTTAGTCATAAGGTTCAAAAAAGGTCAGAGTGATATTCTTCCCAAAGGTTGAACGGTAATTTCTTCCGTCAGCTCCTGATGGGAAAGCACTGAAAGATCGTAAACCTCCAGCTCAATGAGCTTACGCACATAACGGCGTATATCCATGGAGGTAATTAATACCGGCTTGTGCTCCAGATGACCTATTTTTCCTACCGTATTCTTGATCGTATCCACAAACTGTGCCGACGTACTCGGGTCCAGTGCCAGATAACTTCCGGCAGAAGTTTGGCGAATCCCGCCACGAATAGTGTCTTCCACATCCTGATCCAGCAAATAAACAGGCAGCATGTTTTTTCCGTTGGAATACTTATAACTGATAAAACGCTTCAGGGAAGAACGCACATACTCTGTTAACTGAACAACCTCTTTTTCCTTATTCCCCCATACAACCAATGCCTGAAGAATGGAGCGAAGGTTACGTATGGAAATATCTTCTGATACTAAACGCTGAAAAATCTCCGTGATTTTATTAATGGGTAACAGCCGCTGGACTTCCTTAATCAGCTCTCCAAAAGAGCTTTCCATTTTCTCCACAAGATACCGGGTTTCCTGTATACCGATAAATTCTTCGGCATATTTTTTTAACACATGAGCCAGGTGGAAGGTCAGTATTTTGGATGCATCCATATAATTAACATTGCTTTTCTCCAAACGCTCTTTGTGTTTTTCATTGACCCAGATTGAATCCAGACCCGGCAAAAATTCATCCTCAATGTCGAAAGGTATTTTAAGCATCTCCAGATGGTCGCTGGTTTCACGGGCAAAGAGTCTACCCTCCTTAAAGTAGCCGTTTGCAACAGGCACTTCCTGCAAAAGAATCGTGTAAGTATTGTCTGCCATGGAATCATTAAAACGCAAGTGAATGCCCGGGAAGGGCACCCCCAAATCCATATACAATGCCTTCCTGACCTTTAACAGCTCAGTATTCAGTGAAGCAGTATCCAGCGTGTTCTGTATTGACGTGGGCACATCGATAATCAACGGCAGTGTTTGAGTAAATTCCTCCTGCTGATCCAGCCGTGACTTCGCCTCTCCGGGTGTTTCTGTTGCTGCCGCCATGGCGGGAATACCGCCCTGTTCTTCTGCCATACGTGCAGATATGCCTTTGCGGAATATTAAATAGCCACCCCCACCAATTAACAATGCAAGGGATAAAAACGTGAGGGTTGGAAACCCGGGAATCAGCGAAAAACCCAGCAACAGAAAACCGCCCACCATTAATGCTTTGGGCTTGTCCAACAGCTGGTCACCAATTTCATTGCCCAGGTCTTTGGCTTCCTCATTGGAAACCCGTGTTACAATGATACCGGAAGTAATAGAGATCAATAGCGCCGGAATCTGGGAAATCAAGCCGTCACCGACGGTCAATATGGCATAAAGCTGAAGGGCTTCACTTGCCGGCATGCCTCTTCCGGAACCTATGGCAACACCTGCTGTAATATTCACAAAGATAATAATCAGTCCGGCGATAGCGTCCCCTTTTACAAACTTCATGGCACCGTCCATGGCACCG
The DNA here is from genome assembly GCA_965232215.1 of Endozoicomonadaceae bacterium. GTDB lineage: Bacteria > Pseudomonadota > Gammaproteobacteria > Pseudomonadales > Endozoicomonadaceae > Endonucleibacter. The sequence goes on along the minus strand of CBDDPF010000013.1, from coordinate 596,866 downwards.
TACATTTGCGACTCTTTCTGTACCAGCTCACGACGCTTCTGAGCCTCTTCCATTTCAATGGAGCCTGCTCTTAAATCCGCATCAATACTCATTTGCTTACCAGGCATACCATCAAGAGAAAAGCGAGCACTGACTTCAGCCACCCGCTCTGACCCTTTGGTGATCACTAAAAACTGGACAATGGTAATAATCAGGAAGATGACTACCCCGACTATCAGGTCACCACCTACCACAAAGTTACCAAAGGTATAAACAATCTCACCGGCATCCGCCTGCAGTAAGATCAGTCGCGTTGTGGTAATGGACAGTGCCAGACGAAACAAGGTGGTAATCAGCAACACTGCCGGGAATGAAGAGAACTCCAGTGGTGAACGCAAATAAATGGACGTCATCAGCAGGACAGTAGATAAGCCCATATTAAGAGCAATCAGCAAGTCCACCAGCACAGTGGGCATTGGCAGAATAATAAGCCCGAGGATTGCCACCAGAAACAGTGCCAAAACCAGGTCATTTCGCTTGCTGATTTTGTTAAGACCTGCGGTTAACACTTTCATTGCTTATAGTCGCTCTTAATAGGATCTATCAGCCTGTCGGAGTCAATACTGACCGCCAGGGAAAAACGGAATTGACCATTCCTTATGCTGTTTTTCGTCAAATAGAACTACTATTTGTTTGCCTCGGATTGCCTCGGATTGCCTCGGACAAGCCTGAAACAGCCTCAAAACGGTCTTTTCTCGTGACAGCCAGTAAAGTCAGACAAGCCACCAGCACATTTCAAGAAGCGGCTGCCTGTTTCTTCTTATTCAGAAGAGCCCTTCCCTTAATCCATTTAATAGCCCGAACATCGGTTCCGGGCCTGACGCACTGCATGAATTTATCGGCGGATTTAATAGATTCTTCTGGCTGCTCAACTTTCAGGTAGGCATAACTGAGCATACGATGAACATCCGGATTACCAGGCTCCAGGCGACGTATAGCCTCCAGTAACACAATGCCCTTACGAGGCTGTAGATATTCCAGATAGTAAGAAGCCTGTGAAAACAGCCATTGTTTAAGTTCCCTGTCCATAGTCATTCCCTTAATAGTGTTTAGCCAGCATGCAACACATGTCGACTCATATAGAGCGAATCCTGTAAGGCTTTGGATTCTTTCAGGACTTTTAATGCTTCTGTGATTTCCGGCCCCTCCTTTTCTGAGCACGTCAATTCATTCAGCGCCTGTATCATCATGGTGTTGTGCTCTTCCGGAGACAAAGCCTCCTGCATATCCGATAAACTCAAAGCAAATCGCATTTCACGGTGTTCAAACGTGCGATCAAAGTCCAATGCCCGCCAGGTATAAGCGATCACATTGTCGCCTGATGGCTTAAAAGACGATTTATCCCTGGGAAAATCCTTACTAATCAGTGTATTGCTTAATGTTGATATACCAGAAAGCCCATTGGTAAATGAAATAGCGTCCACAATTAACCTCTTTTTTCAGGCGGGTGATGCACTGGATTATCGGCTATAAGTGTCGTTTATTGAAACCGTTTATTGAGACCATTGCGTATTTTAACACCCGGAATGCTGGTGAGAATTCTTAACATTTGATATAAACAGGAGAAGTATCGGTTAAAAAAACAGCAAGCTGTTTTGACAGACTGGATACCCAGGGTATCTGCAGCATGGAGGCTGAGCGGGATGTCAATGAAAAAAACAGCATGGGCCACTTCCTGTATTATGGGAGCGCTTCTCTTCCCAATGGAGGCGTATTCCGGAGCCGATTGGTCACAATTTGGCCCAGATGCCTGCGTTCATTGGGTGAGACCCGGTGAAAACCTGACGACCATTGCCAGGGGGTATGATGTTGAACTGCAGGATCTGGCAAACCTTAACCAGATGGACACCCGAGCGCAATTGTTTGCTGGCCAGGCCATCAGCTTACCCGGCAGTGTTACACGCTGTGAACAAACCCTGCCCCAGATACAGGCGATGATAACACCTGAGCCGGATGAACCGGATGAGCCGGATGTGGATTATAACTACGCGGTTAACCATCCGGATAAAGACCAATCGAAAGAGGTAAAGTGGGTAAAAAAAGATCCTCCCGGGGACTTTGTTTGCAGCAATGACGAGCTGTTTTCCCATAGAGCGTCCAGTAAAGACTACGTTCACCTGCCCGGCGAGCATGATCCTTCACCGGCAGAATCCGCTTTTGGTGAGCGCCCCTATTCCTATTACGGTAGCAGTGAAAGCCTTGGTGAGACGCTGAGAAACTTTGCTGCCAGTTATTATATCCCACTGATACTGGCGGAAGACGTGAGTGGTGAAGTTAACGGAAAGATCGGACCACTTACCCCGGTGGACTTTCTTGATCATATGTCCAATATTTACGGGTTTATATGGTACTTTGATGGGCATACCCTGTATGTCTACAACGCCAGAGCATCTCAGCAACAAATTCTTAGCCTTAATTATCTGAGCGCCGATGAGCTCAAAGAAACCTTGAAAAAAGTCGGCGTGTGGGACAACCGGTTTTTCTGGAAGTCACAACCCGAGGAGGGACTTATTTTTGTATCTGGACCTCCTCGTTACGTTGAGCTGGTCACGCAAACAGCCATGTTACTCGATGAGAAAGAAGGCATGCGCCAGAAAAGCAAGCTGACCGTCTGTACGTTCACCCTGAAATACGCCTGGGCAACAGACAAAAGCTATAATTTTCGCGGGGAGCAGGTTACAGTGCCGGGTGTTGCAACTATCCTGCAAAACATCATCAGAGGGGGGGGCGTCTCTCAACTGGCCAATCAAGAGACATATATCCCTTCTGTTACGCCCGCCACTCGAATTTCACGCTCAACTAAAGATACAACGCCTGAAAAGCTGGACACACCAAAAGAGCCTCTGAATGAGGGCGCTGTGGCTGAAACCGTGTTTATCAATGCAGACCCACGGCAAAATGCTGTCATTGTTCATGATCTTGAAAGCAAAATGCGGATGTACAGCACCCTGGTCAAATCACTGGATAAACCCACCGCACAAATAGAAATCAGTGTGTCAATCATTGATGTGAATACCGCCAGGCTCGATGCCCTGGGTGTGGAATATAACAATATTCGTGGCGACAATGGTGCCAGAGAGATTGAGTTTAACCCCATACCTGAAAGTGGTGGGCCCGCATTTACAACGATTATATCTTCACGTATCAGCAGTTTTAACGCCACCATCAGCTTGTTACAGGAACAGGGAGAAGCACGCATTGTATCCCGCCCCTCTATCCTCACACTGGATAATCTCGAGGCAGTACTGGACAATACCAGCACGTCTTACGTCAAAGTGGAGGCGAACCAGGATGCACAACTGTTCCCTGTTACGTCAGGTACTGTGGTACAAGTTACGCCCAGAGTGGTGAGAGAAGAAGATAGCCGCAAAATACACATGAGTATTTCCATTGAGGATGGCAAAGACGCTAACTCTGATCCTACTTTACTCCCAACCGTTTCCAAAAGTTCACTGAATACCCAGGCAGTAGTCCATGAAAGTGAGAGCCTGTTGATTGGCGGATTTTATAAGGAAGAAACAGAAAATACCTCAACACAGGTACCCTTATTAGGTGATATTCCAATTTTAGGGCAATTGTTCAGGATGGATAATGAGAAAAAAAGTAAGCGCGTCCGTATGTTTTTGATTACGCCTCGTATTATTGAGTTGAAGCGTACCTGAACCAAACGTTACTGACTGTGACTTACTCCCACCACTAAATCGACAAGCCGATTATAGTGGGGGCTTCTGATAGGGAGTTACATGCGACCCGCAATGCCATACAGACAAAGCCTCTCGCTGCCATATGAGCCGCTGAACCATGACAGGGGAACACTTTACACATACGCTCAGTCCGAGCGTTTCAGCAAATAGAAGCCTGAAAACTGTTTCATGTTTTCTTGATTTGTTTCTCGTGTTATCCAGCAACGGTGGCGCTTGAGTATCTATCCAGAGGCTTATCTGTCTGTTGAGAGGCTGTTGTCTCAGCCATTACACCCATTATGCAGGGTTTCGCGTGCTATTGAGAGTATATCATGGGCTTGCTCCACGCAAGCCTTGCTATCCATCTCCACCCAAACGGCAAAGCTACGCAATGCCGCTATGGATGGAGAATTTCGCAATGTTCGTTAAAAGCTGTCTTAAACGTCTGCCCGTGGCGAGAACCACGAGAAATGGGGGATGAAAAGCGGCTTTTGTGAGGCGAACGAACAAAAGCCGTTTTTCAGTTCCATCTGCGGTAGCTGCACCAGGCGTATGACTTTCAAGACAGCTTCCCGGTTTAAGGGTCAGAAATAGCCACTTTTTGGGAAATAATGACAGGTTTAACCTACTCCCTTTTCAAAAAAGCAGCATTCCTTGTGCCAGATCAATATTTTCCCTAATAAGTGTTTGATTTCGTTCGATAGTGAGTATTAGGATTCGATTTACCAGTTTATTTGTTCATTTATGTTCGTTTCAAGGTGAAAGCAACGTGACTAGAAGCAGCGATGCAGTCTATGATCTGTTTATCATTGGCGGTGGAATCAATGGTGTCGGTATTGCCGTGGATGCAGCAGGCCGTGGCCTGAAGGTTGGCCTGTGTGAAAAAAGCGACCTGGCAGGTGCAACCTCTTCTGCCAGCAGTAAGCTGATCCATGGAGGCTTACGCTACCTTGAGCACTACGAGTTCAGGCTGGTGAAAGAGGCGCTGGCTGAGCGTGAAACACTGCTTAAACTGGCACCTCATATTGCGAAACCCTTACGCTTTTGTCTGCCTCACCGACCCCAGCTCCGCCCTGCCTGGATGATTCGTATTGGTTTGTTTCTCTACGACAACCTGAGCCGCAGAACCACACTCGAAGGCTGTACAGGGGTGAAGTTTTCGAAGAGTTCTCCTTTGAAATCAACGTTCAAAAAAGGATTTGAATACTCCGATGCGTGGGTAGATGATGCCCGCCTGGTCGTACTCAATGCGTTGAAACTGCAGGCATTGGGTGGCACTGTACAAACCCGTACAGAAGTGACCAGTGCACGAAGGAAGGGTAACTTATGGCATGTAAAGTTAAAAGATCACTTTAACAGGACTGAGCAAGTCATTAAAACCAAAGGTCTGGTGAATGCTGCTGGCCCCTGGGTGAACAGTGTAATGGAAGGTACGCTTAACCGCCCGTCACCTCATGGTATCACTCTGGTAAAGGGAAGCCATATTATTGTGCCAAAAATCCATGACGAATCCAGAGCCTACATTCTTCAAAATGAAGATCAGCGGATTGTTTTCGTATTGCCTTACCAGGATAACTTTTCTATCGTCGGTACAACGGATGTGAAGCACACCGGTGACCCTGCCAAAGTTAGCTGTGCCGATGAAGAAATTGAGTACCTGTGTAAGGTTGTTAACCAACATTTTACAAAACAGATCAGCCCGTCGGATGTAGTATGGACGTACTCTGGCGTTCGCCCTCTGTGCGATGATGAATCAGACTCCCCTCAGGCCATTACCCGTGACTACACCATGGAAATTGAAGATCAGGATGGGCAGGCACCGTTGCTTGCTGTATTTGGCGGGAAACTGACAACTTACCGTAAACTTGGTGAAGCGGCCGTTAACAGGCTGGCAAAATACTACCCTGAAGCCAGCTCTCAGTGGACAGCCAATTCGCAGTTGCCCGGCGCAGAAGGAATGACTTCAGCACAGCAGTTTGCAACAGAATTAACCCAAAAGTACCCATGGCTGAATCCTGAACAAGCTCGTCGTTTTAGTACCAGCTATGGATCTCTCGCCCATAAATTCCTTGAAAACTGCCAGTCGGAGAACGATATGGGTGAACACTTTGGCGGCGGGTTGACACAAGTTGAGGTTGATTATCTGATGGCCGGTGAGTGGGCCTATAAAGCTGAAGACATACTCTGGAGAAGAAGCAAGTTAGGCTTACATGTTGACGAGTTGGGTCTCAGAAAACTGCAAGGTTATATGAAGCAACAACTTCCCTCTGTACTGAAACATCGTTTTCAAACAACAGACATGACATTGAACAAAGCTGTTTGATAGGCTGTGACTTGTAGGGAGCAATTTCACCTGACTCCCACTATTGTAATAACTGAAGTTACGCACTTCCCTACCATCGACTACAACAGGGAGTAACTTGTCCAACGGGATAAACACTATATGTAGTAGCACTGCGTAACTTGAGTAATAAGTAGCTGCTATTCAGGGGACAAAGCTGTCAGGTCAAGTCTGAACTACTACATTTAATTGCACCGTTACTAAAAATCTTACATAATCTGTAATTATGCTGACTTATCTACGCCGTCTACATGGATGCACAGCGAGCTGTGTCTGACTCCACTCTTTCGTAGGGTTTTAGGTCGAGCTGTAACGTGTCTGCGACCATGCTTATGAATCAAAAAAATGGTAACTGTTAGCTTGGTTTTCGCGTAACCGTTTACCACCTTTGATTCATGATCGAAATTATATCAGATAGTTACAGATTATAATAGTTTACAGCTAACTGTTTTTAACCCCTACTACACAACAATTGATTCCTACTGATTCCTACGAAACCTGTTGCCTGCCCAGATAGTCTGTGAAATCTGAAATAGTCATGGGTTTACCATAAAAGTATCCCTGTCCCTCCATACATCCCTGCTTGATAAGGTAGGTTTCCTGAGCCTTGTCCTCTATGCCCTCAGCCAGAACCTTAAGATTAAAATTTGTACCCAGCTGAATAATCGTATCCACAATGACTGCATTTTCTTTATGAGCAGGCAATCCATCGACAAACGACTTATCAATTTTAATCTTGTCAAAAGGAAACTGTTTCAGGTAACTCAATGATGAATACCCTGTGCCAAAATCGTCCATAGCCAGTGTTACCCCAATGGCCTTAATGTTATTGAGCTGCTCCGCAGAAAGTTCAATATCCTGAAGAATAAAGGTTTCTGTCACCTCAATCTCCAGCGACTTTGGAGAAATCATGTACTTATCAATCAGACCACTGATCCGTGCTCCAATATCTTTATCCCTGAGTTGTATAGCAGACAGGTTAACAGCAATACGCAGATCACCATACCCCTCACTGTTCCAGGCAGCAATCTGCTTGCAGGCAGCCTCCAATACCCAGTCGCCAATAGCAATGATATCCAGGTTTTTTTCTGCAATGGGAATAAATACTTCGGGGGATATAAGGCCTTTTTCAGGATGCTGCCAACGCAGTAGCGCCTCTGCTCCAACAACTTTATTGTTGTTTTGGTAGTCCACCTGTGGCTGATAAACCAGATAAAACTCATCATTTTTAAGGGCTTTGTGGAGTTCCATCTCTAATTTCTTTAACTGCCGCGTCTGTGTATCGACGGTAGCAACATAAAACTGATAACGGTTATGGCTTCTTGATTTTGCCATAATCATGGCAAACTCAGCTTGCTGAAGCAGCGTATCTACCGATAACGCATCATTAGGAAACAGGGTGATACCTATTGTTGCACTGATGGTAATGGACTCGCGATGGACAGTAAATGGCTCTGATAATGTATCAAGTAATATCTCCGCAACTTCTGCGGCCTCATAAGGCTGATTAATTTTCTGTACAATAATTGCAAACTGATCTTCACCCAGTCGTCCTATATAAGCCCGACCTTCCAGTTTTTGCCGAACTCTATCAGAAAGAGTAACAAGGACATGATCAGCTGCATTAAAGTTTACATGGGCACTTAACGATTTAAAATCATCTATCCCCATACAGATGACTGCTGCTGATATCTGATTTTCTTTAGCCAATGCCAAAACCTGTGAAAGATGCTTCTCCAGTGCCTTCCTGTTGGGCAAGCGTGTTAAATAATCATAATGGGATAATCGCATAATCTGCATTTCTGCTTTTTTACGTAAATTAAAATGATTATCAACACTGGCCAGCAATTTATTGGCTGTTTTTACCCAAAGGCCTATCTCATTATGCTCATGTCCTTTGGGTATAACCAGTTCCGGCTGACCAGGTTGCTCCGGATTTATCGATGATAAACGCCTGATCAGCTTATTGAGAGGAGTCGTTAAAATAGCTGTAAAAATTAAATACAAAAAAAGTGCCAGTAACAGTGTCCTGATAACACCAGAGAGGAAAATAACAATACCTCTCTTTATAAAAGTCTCACCATCATATCCCGTATCAAGGACCAATATAAGAGTGCCGTGTTGCTCTGAACCGGCGTATAAAGGTAGCCGATACTCTCTGACAGACTGAAAAATGCTGTCAGAAAAATGACGGCTCAATGACTGATATAAAGGTTGCTCAACTGAGGCCAGTATTGTTCCATTACGCAGCTCAATAGCAGCAATGTGCACATCCTGTAAAGCTTGAAGACCACTGAGGGTCTTTTTCCCAAAACCTTCATCTATGAGAGAAACGGCTCGCTCTGAAGGCAACTTAATCATGCGCATAATCTGCTGGGCTTTTTTATTCAGTGCAATACTGGTTTGAGAAACATCAAAAAAAATCTGAACACTGGCCAATAAAATACCGAGCAAAAAAGCCGTCAGCAATGCTGCACCTAACAATTTTGTAGCGATCCGATGTTCCATAGATTGTCTGTGAATATTATCCATAAGTGTGGCTTTCAATTATGGCTCTAAAAAAATGATACTTGTTTTATAACTCATAGATTAACTATAGAAATGAATTTGCTTTATACACCAGAAAACTGGTGATTAACGGTTTTTCTGGAAGAACTTTGCAAAACAGCAATTTATTAAATGAAATTTTCTTATCCCTGTAATTTTATTGACGCTTATTTTACTGATAGTTAAGACGCTTGCAGTATCATGCCATTGATAGTCCTATCGATCATTTTTTTGAAATATCAGGTTTGCAGCAATGACACTGACTTAAGACTCTAGCCCTTGATAAATCATGGCTTGCTCGGAAAGAAAAACGACTATAACAGTCTTGATGAAAAGTATTTCGCTTTAGGGTCATGAATAAGATACATTGATCGTGATTTCATGTGTTCACTGTGATACTGCAAATGGCGTTGTGAAAAACGGTAAAGCAAAAGCACCTTCAGGCATACAACGCTACCTGTATATATAGAAGCTGTAAGCAAAACTTCCAGCTTGAGCTTGTTGACAACGCCAATAAGCCCGCTGCTCACAAATGTATAGTGAAAGTGGCGATGAATGGTTCCGGTGTTCGAGATACAGACCATGTGCTGGAGGTGAGTCCAACAACAATCATCAGCCACTTACAAAAACTTTCCCTGCCACAGGTAACATCACTGTCTTTCTACAATACAGGTAACATCACTGTCTTTCTACAATAAGTAGCGGGTTATCCTTCGCCAGATGGATGAACAGTGGTCGTATGTTGGCAACAAACAGAATCAGCGCTGGCTATTCTATGCGTGGGAACCTCGCTACAAACTCGCTACATACTCGCTACAAAAAGCTCATTGCACACATCTTTGTGTCGTCTAACAAAGGGGGTGTTGTACTGAAACTGTCTGACAAATTCACCCCAATTAGCATTGGCTACAGGCTTTGCCAGCGTCGGGTTTTTGATCATGTTCTTCACAGCCAAATCTTCTACGCAAACCACCTGGTTCTCGTTAATGAGTTTGCGGGATGCTTTGTGTGTAGCATCCATTGGGCAGTCAGCTATTTTTGCGTGCAGGCGTACAACGTTGAGCCTTGCTTTCCCTCGGTTGTTGCTCCCTTTCTGCTTTTTAGCCAGCCTACGCTGAAGGTAGGCGAGCTTTTGCTCATAGCGTCTGGTGTGCTTCGGATTGACGGATTCTTTACCGTCTGACGTGATGAACAAGTCCTTCAAACCTAAATCAATACCCACTGTTTTATGACTAATGACCATGGATTTAGCTGCAAGCTCACACAGCTTGGAGACAAAACACCGACCGGCTCTATCTTTGCTGATCGTGATACTGGAAGGCGCTGATGATAGCTCTCTGCTTCATTTGATGACCAATGACTCCCTGCTCCTGGCAATGAACAACTGGCCGTCTTTGTCCTTGAATGCAGCTGAAGCAAAAGAAGCGCTCAGCTTTGAGTGTTTCTTTTTGAACGCAGGGTACTTTGCTCTTTTTTCCCAAAAGTTTTTGAAGGCGGTTTGCTGATGACGCAAAGCCTGCTGGATGGGTACAGAGGAAACGTCTTTTAACCACTGATATTCTGGATTCTTTTTCAGCTCGGTGAGCTTCCCGGACGTCCCATTGTTGTTAACCCTGTTTCCATTTTTGTAGTACTCATCAGTGCGCCAACGCAGGATATGATTATAGACAAAACGAACACAGCCAAACGTCTTAGCAAGTCATCTTTCCTGCTCAGGCGTCGGGTAATGCGTTTTATGCTGGCAATCTGAACGCTAACCCTGCCTGCATTAAAACTCCTTGCAATATAATTATTTTGTCGCCTGGGTTGCCATGCTTACTACGGTAACGGTAGTTAGAAAAGACGATTGGTATTATTTGCTTATCTTAAAAAATTTTCGGCAAATACAGAAATAGGAGCAATACTTTTTAATAAATGGTGTTGAGAGAAAAGGTCATGCATGCATTTCGCACTATTTTATTGGCAATTACACGCACCCATACGTCGGATATGGAGCTTCAACAAACATTTCGTCTGGCGGCCGATAATCGGGCAACCCTCCATGTCGTGATTTTTGACAACAGTCTTGCAATGTTAAAGAAACTGCAATTTATTCCCTTTGAAAAACGTATAGAAGCCATGCTGGAGAGTCAGCTTAAGGAGGAGCTTGAAAATATCAGGATGCTCGCCTGGCAGACGGGTATTGCAATACAAATGCATATTACAGCAGGAAGACCCAGGGAAACCATTCTTTCAATGATCACTGAACTCAAATGTGACCTGGTCATCAAGCTGGCAGATCCAAGCGGTGCTTTTGCTCGCAATCAGCTCACAGGTAATGACCTTGCACTGTTGCGTAAAAGTACAGTGCCTGTATTAATAATGGCCGACCGAAATCAGTTGCCAGAATTTACACACCGTATCATGGTTGCTATTGATGTTGGCAATCCTGATGAGGAGGAAATGGCATTCAGTAAGACGCTGTTGCAATATGGACTCTATCTTGCCCGGCAGGAACAGGCTGAACTTCATGTGGTCAGCGTGTGGAACCTTCCTGTGAGCCAGCGGGCTGCCAGTATGCTATCTGATGAAGAGTTGTTTGAGCTGCAGGACATCACCCGTAAACGGTATAAGACCAAGCAGTACGAGCTCCTTAACAGCTTTGATCTATCCGAAGATCACCACGATGATATCCATACACACCTGCTACAGGGTAGACCTTCCCACGAAATTCAGAAACTGGCCAATTTGATTGATGTCGATATTATTGTCATGGGTACGGTGGGTAAACACTCACAAAGCCTGATGATCGGTAATACAGCAGAAAACATATTGAATGGTATTTATTGCTCTGTATTAGCCGTTAAGCCAGAAGGGTATGTAAGTCCTTTAAATTACCCGACAAACGACCATGCTGATGCTACTTTCCTCAGGTAGCCACAGCTAATCAGCCGTAACGGGAAAAAGAGCTGCTGAACCTCATGCCAGCAGCTCCTTGTATCAATTAAGGCTTAAGACCGCTCATATACTCAATAGCATTCTGAATCTCTTCTTCAGAGCAGTCCATACAGGTTCCTTTTGGTGGCATCCCGCCGCTGGTACCATTAATGGCATGGGTAAGTAGCGTTTTGAAATCACCATTGACCTTATCCAGTCTTGCTGCCCAGGCAGCAGAATCGCCTGTTTTTGGTGAGTTCAGCAAGCCGGTGGCATGACAGCTTGTGCATGCTGAATTGTATACCTGTTCACCGCTGCGAGGGCCATTGCCACTACTTACCACTGCACCGATATTGTCGGCACAGGGTTGTCCCATCCTACAGACTTCTCCGGCAGGCGCCAGGCGCTCAGTCATCTCCTTGCGAGAGACATCGTCAAGCTCTGCAGCAGTTTTTGCAAAAGTGGCAGTCGCGAGCATTCCCCCTGACAAAATGATCATGACGCGTATAAATGTTTGAACTACCCGAAACACTCGTATTTCCTCATATTGGCTTTGCCCAAATGCCCCATGGACAAAACCGTTAGGTTTATATCCACTCCATAACATCTTCTTAAGCCTGATTTTTTCTCTTTATTATTATAAAACAATTACATGGGCTAAAAACAGAGTATTAGTATCATTGCTTTTGTTTTCATGGCACAGGACAAAAAATCGTGGACAGTAGTAGTAGGGAGCAGTATGATGACCTGACTGAACAGATAGCCTCCGTCAGTAATACCATGCAGTGTTAATCAATAGAACGCTGTCTTGCGAGTCCGAGCCGGAAACTGTATCAGAAGTATACTCTGTCACGTCTTGTCTGCACGCTTGGCATTTTATAAAGTCTGCAGCCAGCACCTCTTCTGCTCTTGTGGTGTAACGGATAACACGTAGCCCTCCGGAGGCTAAAATCTAGGTTCGATTCCTAGCAAGAGCGCCATGATCTTTTTTATTGATAACTGCATTCACTTACCTGATGTGACGTGAAGAGGTTTATTTTAACCTCAGTGCTGCCGTTTCTATCCTGAATCGAAAGAGTACTCCCGCCTGGTTCGGCGGAAGTACTCTTTTGGAATCAGGTAGCAACTATCTCGTGTTTATGCCCTTGAGTCTATTGGACAAAAGTCACAGGCTGTCAGGCGCCAGTTTAGCCTTTATCAGGAAGCAGTGGCTGTCAGCTTAGGTACTGTCCATGTTGGCAGGGTATTTAAGCCTTGTGATTTTCTGTTTAATGCATGGTCCACTAACCGGTGTATCAACGTTTCAAAGGCTACCCCTGCGGCTTTTGCTCCATCGGGGAAAAGGCTGGTCGGGGTCATGCCAGGTAGATTGTTAAGTTCTATGAGAATAGGACAACCTACCTCAGGCACTACAAAATCAGAACGACTGAGATCCCGGCAACCCAGTAGCTGGTGGGCTTTCAGAGCAATCTCCTGTACAGACTGGTATTGGGCTTCAGGCAATACTGCCGGGGTAGTGTGCTTACTTAACCCGGGTGTATATCGATGCACGTAGTCGTACCACGCACCATCGGGTGTAGTGATCTCGGTCACCGGAAAGACAAGAGTTTCTTCAAGGTCCAGTACACCAGCAGTAATTTCTCTACCGGTAATAAGTTCTTCTACCAGCATCTGATCTTCAATGGTCAGACTGACTGAGAGTTTATGCCGCAGGTCTTCATATCCTTCGGCAAACTGCACACCAATGCCAGACCCTTGCGCTAAAGGCTTAAGTATGACTTTTTCACCCAGGCAGGCAATGCATTGGTGTACACAGGTATTAAGATCATCCCTTCGATGGATGATCTGATCTTTTGACAATGGTATCCCCGCAGCTTGTAAAATACGTTTGGTGACGGACTTATTCATTGCGCAGGCACTGGCCAGCACACCAGAACCCACGTAGGCCACACCCATAATATCAAGTAAGCCCTGCAGGGAACCATCCTCACCCACAGGCCCATGTGCTACAGGGAAGACAACATCCACACAATAATCTTGTAATAATGAAGGGAGTGTGTAATCCAACTCCAGATGCACAACTTTGCTGTAACGGGCTTCCAGCGCCGGGATTAGCTTTGCAGCTGACAGGCGTGATACATCCGCTTCAGATGACGGGCCACCAGTAACGACAGCAATAGTAGCAGGAATACCAGGCATTTTTCTCATCCAAAATCGTGATTCTTTTTGTCAAACAGAGATGGCTATTGTTTAATGATTCGACGCTTTTTATTCATGCATTGTTTTATTGACTGCAATTTTTCACTGTGACTTACTCCCACCACTAAATCGGCAAGCCGATTATAGTGGGGGCTTCTGATAGGGAGTTACATGCGACCCGCAATGCCATACAGACAAAGCCTCTCGCTGCCATATGAGCCGCTGAACCATGACAGGGGAACACTTTACACATACGCTCAGTCCGAGCGTTTCAGCAAATAGAAGCCTGAAAACTGTTTCATGTTTTCTTGATTTGTTTCTCGTGTTATCCAGCAACGGTGGCGCTTGAGTATCTATCCAGAGGCTTATCTGTCTGTTGAGAGGCTGTTGTCTCAGCCATTACACCCATTATGCAGGGTTTCGCGTGCTATTGAGAGTATATCATGGGCTTGCTCCACGCAAGCCTTGCTATCCATCTCCACCCAAACGGCAAAGCTACGCAATGCCGCTATGCATGGAGAATTTCGCAATGTTCGTTAAAGCAAATACGCTAAACATTGCCTGCCTAGCAGTGTAGACAAACACGGGTAGTGGCAGGGATTTTTTTATGCCTGTTTATATGGGTTTTTCCCAGTAGTTGCCTGCAATGTATCAATGTTATTGTTATACCATTTCGTGCTTAGTATCAGGGATGCTTACTGCAATGGCAAGGCCTGACCGACACTGTCAGCACTTTTGAAGGAGCGCCAAATGGAAGAAACCTGTTTACCGGCTATGCTTCTGGCGAAAGACGAGTGCTGCGCTATCAGCGACCGGCTTCGTACATTATCAGCTGGTGAAGCCCCGGCGTGATATTCCTGCCGAGACAGGGGGATAGCACAGACAAAGTTACGCAGATTTTCAAGCGCTGTTGACATGAGAGCGCAACCTCAGCAAAATCCAGAGGCTCTTTGACAGGGCGCGGTTACGCAGGAATATCAATCAATGTATTTCAAGTGGCCGCAACACACCCACAGCCGCTGCGTTTTTTTGAGATAGATGATGATAGCTACGCCTGTACCTTGCTGCAAACTTTCTTGTTACTGAGACTGGTTTTTATGTCAACAGAGCCTGGCATTCTGAAACAATTAGTCTGCGCAGAACATCATATACCAGGCATTATTATATAAAAATGCCATCTCAGGGGTAAGGACAGTGGCTGTTTGACGGTGGTGTGAAGATCGTATTTTTATATGAATAAAGTATAAGCAGGAGAGTCGATGTCTGAAACGGTAGCCACTGTTCCCACTACGGAGCAGGGAAAAGCAAAACTCAGTGCTATTTTTGGCAGCGCATTTATTATTGGCGGCACCGCTGTAGGCGCTGGTATGTTTTCCATGCCAGTGACCAGCAGTGGAATGTGGTTTGTGCCCACGCTGCTCATGCTGGTAGTTGTCTGGTATTGCATGTATAGCGCTGCACTGTACCTGATGGAAGCAAATTTGCGGTTTCCGCTGGGTGCAAGTTTTGACACCATAGCACAACAAACCATAGGTACAGCCGGTCGGCTATTAAATGGTACATCTGTAGCCTTTGTCTGCTACATCCTGACCTACGCTTATATCTCAGGCGGCAGCTCTATTATCAGTCTCACGGTAGAATCCGTTTCCGGTGTAACCCTCGCCCCCTCCACCGCCAGCCTGATTTTTGCCATCGTATTGGGCAGTATTGTGGTTTTTGGCACCCGTGCCGTGGACCGTATCACTACGGCCCTGATTGGCGGTATGGTGATCAGCTTCCTGGCTTTTGTTGGTGGTTTGCTGGGTCATATGGAAACCAAAACGCTTTTTCCCACTTTAACACTGTCAGATACTTTGCCTTACTCTTTTGCGGCTCTGAGCTTTATTACAGTTAGCTTTGGTTGCCAGAACTGTGTACCAACGGTTACCTGCTATCTGAACAAAGATGCCAGTGCCATTCGCAAGGCAATCCTGATGGGTTCTTTAATTCCTCTGGGTTTTTATATGCTGTGGATTACCGGTATTTTCGGTAACCTGAGTCGTGACCAGTTTCCATTTCTGATTGCTCAGGGCGGCAATATTGGTACTTTAGTACATTATTTGGAGGCTAATGGCCTGAACAATGGCATGTCCAACATTCTGCAACTGTTCTCCAATATGGCCGTGGCCAGCTCTTTTTTAGGAGTGGCGCTTAGTCTATTTGACTATATTGCAGATCTGCTGGGCTTTAATAATGATTTACCAGGGCGCTTGAAAACAGCAGCAGTAACATTTTTGCCGCCAACGTTACTGGGAATATTGCTGCCTGATGGTTTTATTACTGCGATTGGCTTTGCTGGTGTGGCTATGGTGGTGTTTTGTATCCTGAGCCCGGTGACTATGGCATGGGTTGGGCGCAAACAGCATTCTGACAGTTACCAGGTGCCAGGAGGCAAAGTCCGTATGCTGCTGGTGCTTGCTTTTGGGGTTCTTTCTCTGGTATTGGCACTGATGGATGGGCTGTCAATGCTGCCATCTTATGGTAACTAACCAACAACAAAAGGTGGCTAAGCCACCTTTTGTTGTTGGTACAGCCTATGATCAATTTTGCAGCAGAAGCTCTAATGCTAAGACCTTCAGCCGCCAAAAGTATGATCCTGGCTCTAAGAACAAATGCTTGGGTGCTACTTCTTTTGCGGACAATATTTTCCAGCTCGTTTTGCTGAGCTTCGCTTAATGTCAATGATTTACAGTGATCTGCCTGCATCCTTGCACTTCTTTCGAAAACTAAGGCCGTAGATCAAACCATAAATCAAGTGGTCCAGGTATCAGGGCTTTCCAATACCAGTGCCGCTAAGCCCTGTTATCCATACATCGTTCGCACTGAGCTTGTCGAATTGCGGTGACATCATCCTTCGACAAGCTCAGGATGAACGGGGTGTACGGATATTAGGGCTTGCCAGCACTAGCATCCTTCCGTACGCTCAGGATAAATGGCGTCCAGCGTTGCATTAAGCTGCTCCCATTCGCTGGCCATTTCATCCGCCTGCTTCTTAGTGAGTACAGTCCCATTTTTTTTAATGCGATCATCTGCCACCTTCGTGTAATGAATGAGTCTTACATCAACCGCGGAAAATTCAGGGGCAGAGAAAGTTTCTTTCATGGCATCAATATTATGTTGCCCATCATCGACAAAAACGATGGACTTAAATGTTCGACCAGTCTGATCAAGTAGATAGCTCAGGTACTTACCCTTGTGTGCGCCGGATGTGAGAGCCACGCCATCCATATAGATAGTTTCACGCTTATTAAATGTTTTGTGATATATTGGTGGTTCTGCTGAACCTTCCGGTGCAAGGGCGTTTTGACTAAAATCAAAGCGATTTCTGTGCAGTTCCCGCTCTGTAGATGAGAAGTTTTCAGGCCCGCGGGCTGAGAGCGCGAGCATGGTCTGATTATGATTGGCCAGGTATTGAACCAGGCTTTGTGCATCAGGCTCTGTCGGCTTCATTGGGAGTAACTGGTACAGCATTGGGATGGCACTATTGAATAAGCAGCTGACTTTCTGATGGGCTGTCGGTTTGATCGGCAGCTTACCTCTTTGCCATTGGTACCAGATATCACCTCCCAAGTCACTCTCACCAGTGGTTAGCAGTGTGTTATCAATATCAAAAACGGCAAGAACATTATTAGTACCGAACTGTTGGTCCACTTTCTTCAACACGGCTTTAACATCGTCATAGCGATTAGTTTCTGTCACTGAGACATGGGCGAAACTCACACTGCAGACTACCGCCATTGTTAAGGCAAGTGCTGCTTTTACGAATACCTGCATGATGGATTTCCTGTTTACATATTTCGAGTAATGGGACGGGTGAGGCTGCAATAAAACAATCATCAAATACAGATTTCATCACAACCTGATGCTCAGTTGTTGAAATCAATAATAAAAACCATACGGTTCTCATGGAAGGCGGCAGTGCTAATGCGCTGCTTGCCAGAATACTTGCTGAACGTGGTGATATCACTATCGTTACCTGTAATACCCATTCTACCTTCTAACTCCGCTTTACGCTGACAATCTGAGTACCAGCCCAGCGTTGTCAACCCTCACAATAATCTGGCTTGCTATTATGCTCCATTCGGCCTTGTTCTGACGCACAGCTTGCCATGCTCATTACGGTAACACCTTTGCTGTTAACTAAGTCCGGATCATCCACCAAATAGCACTACTGTTCGCCATGCTCTGGCCAGAATGTCCCGATTCGGCTGACATTGAGGTCATCGGACAGGATAAAAACAATCGTCATAACCGTCGCCTGGCTGTCTATACAACGTACTTTTCCATTCGGTTGACAGTTATTGAGCCTGTACCAGGCCTTAACAACTCCACCATTCACCATTCATTCACCATTCATTCACCATTCATTCACCATTCATTCACCATTATTGACGAACAGCCAGCCTGGCTCCCATATAGTGATTTTTATCCCGCACAACATATAATGCGTCTGGCCTTTTTGTGTAGGCTAAAAGTTCGGGGACTCTATACCCTTTTAACACGCCATGCTTATCCACTGCGCTGAATACCTGCATTTCGCCTTGCTCATCAAATACATTAACAACACCGCGGTCAATATCCATTACCAGCAAAGGTGCACTGAGCAGTTTGGGTAGGGTCAGTAATTCGGGCTGATCAACATCCCTGTTATTTTGATGCATGACAGCAATATGTTCTGAAAATCCTATTTTCAACGTTTCTGCTATCCCGCTTGCGTCATCACGACTGAAGTCTCGACAAGCTGAGCTACACGCATCTCGCAATCCGGCAGGCGTACTCTCTCTATCGAGCTGCTTGCAAATGGCATCATAAAAACAGTTTCCATCCCTCGACGTTTTAATAAAATCAAAGCCCTGCTCTTGCAGCATACGTTGAATACCTGTTTCCTGCTCAACAATGGCCTGAAGGTGAGCGGCCTGGTTTTCTGTACTGGCTGCCAATGCCTGCGATAAATCTTCATCGTCATCAAAACCTGAATCCAAACGACCGCGTCCTGAGGGTTGGTCTGAAGGCGCTTCTTCAATGTCAGACCCATCAAAGGCACTATCGGCAAGACTATCTATGCTATCTTGCCTGCCCTGTCTGCTTACAGCCTGTTCAACCTGACAGGTTCTCAGGCTTTCCTGAATAGCCTGATCCAGTTCATTCTGTTCCCGGAGTGATAACGGATCATCAACAGGGGACAGGTAAGGGGTGGGCGAGGGCATGGTGGAAATAACCCGAGACTGTATTGATAGCTGTTCAGTTCTCTGTGTCTCTGATCGCCTGGGTATCTGCGTTGCCCGTGGCATGTGCAAAGGCGCCACTTTAAAACCCATAAAAAATGCAAAGATACTTCTGCCTAATGCCTTTGCAAGGCCCTCCTTACGCTGTAATGATTCATTATACGCCTGTTTAGCTGCTTCACGTCCCCATCCGTAGCTTTGTGATATGGCCATTGATAGCCCTCCTTCCCTGTTGTGCTATCTCAGTATGCTAAAAAGCCATTGCTCTTTTTACTATGCCATTCCACAGGGCTTTTTAATATCAAAAATGACTCCTACCCACTTTTAACAGGCTGCTCCATGCTACAAGGATCAATGATTTGCCGGTTTGTCATAATTCAAAGGCAGTGGATCAAATCAGTGTTGAGATAATTTTTTAAAAATACCGGGTTTGCAGCCCTTCTTTGAATACGCCAGCAGGGAATACGCCAGCACACAGTGATGTGAAACGCTGGTCGTTTACACAGAAACCGCTGGATACCAGATTATTTTTTCTCAGATCGACGGAGATTGTCCATTTTGCAGCCATGACAGGTGCTTTTTCATAAGCGTTTTTCTGCTAACCAACCATACGACACATTATATATAAATAACGATTTTGCCCCACTATTTTGCCCCACAATTGATGGCTTGATCCATGTGATGGCTTGATCGATGGCTTGCTCATACCTTTTTATAACCGTTTTTTATCAACTCCTGGTATTCCCACTTCCTGAACTGACTATTGGTCATTTTTGCAAAACAGCGTGTAGATAGCCTGACGACTATCTACATATGTATTACACCACTTCAAACAGGTGATGCGTCTTCTTACCCAGTTTCACCAGAAAGAAACGTCCATACAGAGCAACATCCTGAGCAAAACATGCCGACAAGTTCATATTATCCTCCATACCTCGCGCCTTACCATTAAATAGCACCGCTTTACGCTGGAGAGCATCCTTAACTTGCTTGCCGGATTTTACCACACCCACCTCCGTAAAAAGCTGCGTTATAGGCTGGCCTTCAAGATCAGAGCGGTGCAGAGTAGACGACGGTAATCCATCCTGCTTCAACTGTTCCAGATCCTGCTCCGACAAACTGTGAAGCTCACCTGAGAACAATGCTTCAGAAATGCGCTCAGCAGAGGCCAATCCTTTTTCGCCATGTACCAGATGAGTCACTTTTTTCGCCAGAACACCCTGCGCAGATTTTCGCCCCCGTGTTTCAGCATCCTCTGCCTCAATACCCAAAATATCTTCCATGCTCAGCAAGGTGAAATAGCGCAGGAATTTGTAAACATCAGCATCAGCGGTATTCATCCAGAACTGGTAAAAGGCATAAGGCGATGTTTTACCGGGGTCAAGCCATACTGCCCCGCCCTCAGTTTTACCAAACTTTGTGCCATCGGACTTAGTGATCAACGGCACGGTTAATCCAAAAGCTTTCGTTTTGTTCTGGCGTCGCACCAGGTCGATACCACCAACAATGTTACCCCACTGGTCACTGCCTCCTAACTGCAGCGTACAATCATAGCGGCGATTCAACTCCGAGAAGTCCATCCCCTGCAGCAGTGCATAGGAAAACTCGGTAAATGAGATACCTGCACCTTCACGATTAAGTCGCTGTTGAACAGATTCTTTGTTGATCATAGCATTCACAGAAAAGTGTTTGCCTACATCACGCAGGAATTCCAGTGCACCGAGGTCACCGGTCCAGTCAAGGTTATTAGCAACAATGGCTGCGTTATCACCACTGTCAAAATCAAGAAACTGGCTGACCTGTTTACGGATTTTATCGGACCAGCCTGCAACAATATCGGGTGTATTCAACTGGCGTTCCGTCGCCTTAAAGCTGGGGTCACCGATTAATCCTGTAGCACCACCGACCAAAGCTATAGGCCTGTGTCCAGCCATTTGAAAGCGCTTGAGTACCAGCAGTGGCATCAGATGCCCCAGGTGCAGACTGTCTGCCGTTGGGTCAAAGCCGCAATAGAGCGTCCGGGGCTGTTGACTCAAGTGAACGTCAAGCTCCTCCACAGCGGTCGTCTGTGCGATAAGTTCTCGTGTCTGGAGATCTTGCAGTAGCGGATTGTGACGGTCAGTCATGAAAAGAACCTGCGTTCAAGAACAATAGAAAATGCATAAAAATACAATAACCACTGCTAAATACAAGCATTTCTCTGCTGGAGTGCCAATTTTTCGCCATCAAAAGGGGAGAGAGCTTGACACCAATATACCAATATAAAGAGGAGCGACGCACCCAGAAGCCGTCTTAAAAGCAAACGGGTTAACTGCAGAGTCGTTTTTCTTGCACAAAAATAGTGCTAAATTGCTTACTGTTATAAAAAATTTTTTTTTTGCGTTATAATTTTTATTGAGAGGCCGTTTTAAAAGCCTGCACTTAGCCAAGATAGACGGAAACGGAGGATCAAAGCCGATTTGGGGAGGCGAATAGCCCGAGCTATTTAGCGAGCAAAATCAGTTTTCAGGTCCGCATACCTCAGCAGCAGCACGCTTTTCAGAGATTTTCCAAGCCCCTGAATATTATTTTGTATCAGGTGCTCAAGCACCTTAACAGAGCAACTCAAAACGTAATGAAAAAGGCCACAGCAAAAAGCACCTCGTCTGTAAAACAAGTGACTCGTGTAAAACGGTTTCCTAAAAAGCACTTTTTCTTTGCCTGTGGTATCGCGACAGTTATATTGGGCTTTATGACACTGATACCTTCTGAAAAGGTAGAAGCCAGACGTTCCGAAATGCCGTTAATCATTGATGCCCATCAGGCACCTGTCTCTGCTCTTGATACCCTTTCATCTAAAGAGACAACGGCTGAACCTTCCTTTCATCAATCCATTGATGCCATTGATGCAATTGGTGCCATTGACACTACACAGATTGAAAAAGCCAAACAAGTAGCCAATGCGCTGTTGCAAAAAGAAAATGAAACCCTCGGTTCCTGGGTTACAGTGGCTATCAAGCCAGGTGATAACCTTTCAGCCTTGTTTCAAAAGCAGGGGTTAACTGCTGGTGATGTTTACCTCATTGCCTCGACGCCAAAAGCAGGCAAGCTTCTATCAAGAATACAACCGGGTCAAACCCTGAAGTTTCGCATAAACAGTGCAGGCGAACTCACCCAGTTTCGCTATCAACAATCAAAGCTCAACAGCCTCTTTTTTGAAAAAACCGACAAAGGTTATACCGGTAAAAAAGTCACCCTCGAGCCAGAAATCCGCACAGCATACAGATATGGTCAAATTGATAGCTCACTCTTCCTGGCCAGCCAGAAAGCAGGACTTTCCGATAACTTAACCATGCAACTGGCAAGCATTTTTGGCTGGGACATTGACTTTGTTCAAGATATCCGCGAAGGCGACAGCTTCAATGTTATATACGAAGAAAAATACCTCGATAACGAAAAGCTGGGCGATGGCAACATATTGGCCGCAACCTTCACCAATCAGGGTAAAACCTATACAACCGTGCGTTATACCGATAGTAAAGGGGCGGTCGGTTACTACACGCCTGATGGCAAGAGTATGAAAAAGGCATTCTTACGGACACCGGTGGATTTTACCCGCATCAGCTCACGGTTTAACCCCAACCGGTTACATCCTATCTTCAAGACCAAACGACCCCATCGTGCTGTTGACTATGCAGCACCCACCAATACCCCCATTAAGGCAGCCGGCGATGGCAAAATTCAATACGCAGGCTGGCAGCGGGGTTATGGCAATGTCGTATTTATTCAGCATCCCAATAATATAGTGACTGTCTATGCCCACCAGAACAAAATCCGCAAAGGCTTAAAGACAGGCATGGCGGTAAAACAGGGGCAAATCATTGGGTATGTCGGGCAGACTGGCTGGGCTACAGGCCCACACCTGCATTATGAATTCCGGTTGAATGGTATTCATCGAAACCCTATGACCGTTAAGTTGCCTGACGCGTCACCGATTTCGAAAAAGGAAAGGACCCAGTTTGAACGCACAAAGAAAACACTACTGGCCAAGCTCGATAAAGCTGAAGCGACTATGCTGGCACAGAAATAACACACCAATAAGAAGAAGCTACCTTTAAGAAGCCACCTTTAAAGCAATGGCACTGAATTAAGCGCATTTCCCCTGGTATTTCTCAAGCCTGCGTGCCTGTTGTGATCTCCGGTGCTGGCGTTTTTTATGAGGTTTTGGTCGCTTCTTTACGGCTCCTGGTTCCTCCGATCTACCTGGTCGATTTCCAACACTATGTTGCCCGATGATATCCAACAGATTAATGATTTTTATTCAAGCCAATCACCCCATGCCCCCAGTAGCGCCTGAAGAAGCCATACCCGTGTTTCCTGAGCCGTTTTAACGCTTATTGCTCTTCTTGTTCATGGTTTGCTCGAAAGCGAAATACTTTTCATCAAGACTTTTATAGTCGTGTAATCGTGTAGTCGTATAGTCGTTTTTCTTGCCGAGCAAGCCTTGATTTATCAGGGGCTAGAGTCTTAAGTCAGTGCCATTGATTTCCAGGCAGCTTCTTATACCTTATACCTGTTCCACTTATCCTCCATGCCCTAACATTTCTTTGGCGTGCGCCAGTGTTGAGCGAGTTATTTCAATGCCACCAAGCATACGGGCTACCTCCTGAATGCGATAATCACCCAGCAACAGGGTAATTTCTGTATTGGACGCCGCTTTAGACAGCGTCTTGTTAACCTGTAGATGATGGTCTGCCTTTGATGCGACCTGTGGCTGATGGGTGACACATAACACCTGCCCGCCCCTGCCAATTTCCCGCAACATATTCCCCACCACTTCTGCGGTGCCTCCACCGATACCCACATCAACCTCATCAAAGACCAGTGTTGGCGTATGAGATGTTTGTGCAGTGGCCACCTGAATGGCCAGACTGATCCGGGATAGCTCCCCCCCGGAAGCAACCTTGACCAGTGGGCGAGGAGGCTGCCCCGGGTTTGCTGTTACCAGAAACTCAATCTCTTCCTGACCACCAGCGACGACGGCTTTACTCAACAATGGCGTAAGCGACACCTTAAGCAGTCCCCTGGGCATACCCAGCAGCCTCATGCGGTCAGAAATGGTTTTTCCCAGTGTCACTGCCGCTTTATGACGTTGGTGAGATAACTTTTCCGCCTGTTCATGGTACTGTCGGTAAAGGGTTTCCAGGCGGCTTTCAAGCTCACTGGTCATTTCATCGTGGCACTGTATTTTCTCCAGTTCATGGGCTAATCCCCGCTGTTTATCCAACAGTTCATCAGGCTGAATACGGTGCTTTCTGGCCAGCTCATAGACAATACCCAGCCGTTCTTCAATGGACTGAAGTCGAGCTGGATCAGCATCAAAATGATCCACAAAATGATTGATCTCACCCACTGCCTCTTCGACCTGAATTTGCGCAGAAGCCAACATATCCATGGACTGGATAATGGCCGGATGATCAAGACTGAGTTCACTGAGCTGATTAACGCACCGGGACAGCTGCTGCAAGACATTGACTGATTCATTATCAGCACAGATATGACTAATCTGGTGGCAGGTTTCAAGGGTCGCTGTTGCATTGGTCAGCTGTCGATGATCCCTTTCCATCTGTGTGATTTCTCCATCAGCCAGGTTCAGTTGCTCAAGTTCTTTTAACTGGTAGGACAACAGCTGGATACGTTCTTCCTGAGCCTGTTTTTCAGACAGGAGCCTGTCCAGCTCCTTCTGCACAGTCTCATAATTCCGGGCAAGACCAGCAACCGATGCGGCTAATGGGATTGCCCCTGCAAAGCCATCGAGCAACACCCGGTGATTGTATTTTTTCAACAGGGACTGATGCTCGTACTGACTATGGATATCAATAAGCAGTTCACCAATTGCCCGTAAATCAGCCAAAGGCGAGGGTGTGCCATTAATATAACCGCGAGAACGGCCTTCTTTGGTGATAACACGGCGCAAAATACACTCATTATCATCCATGAGTAAATCGTGCGCCTGTAGCCATTGGCGGGCAGCCTCACAATGGGCAATATTAAAGCAGGCACGAATCTCTGCGCGTGCAGAACCCAACCTTACACAGCCACTGTCTGCCCTGTCTCCAATAGCCAGGCCCAGGGCATCGAGCATGATTGACTTACCGGCTCCGGTTTCACCGGTGATGACGGTCATGCCCTGGTCAATGCTCAATTCAAGCTGATCGACAATGGCATAATCACAAATGGAAAGCTGATGAAGCATAGCAGGTTCCCGGTTAGACTGACGTTACAGATAATATGACGGTACTGTTTTTTTGTACAGTATCTTTATCGCCCCATAAAAAGAAGGTCTTTAGGGCAACGGACACTGACGTAAAACACCCCCCTGAAAGACCAGAGCTAGCTCAAGAAGAAAAACAACTGTAAATATCCATGAAAACCATCGCCACCTCTCAGGGCAACCATGACCAAGTATAACCTCGAATGCCTCTGACTCAGTGATAATTGTCTGCATCCATTGGTTCGGAACGGTAATGATAACCCGTCAGCCATGCTAATCTCTGATGGCTGGTAATAACCTCTGATGACCTCAACGCTTTTCAAGAAGGAATGACCCCGTTGTATCAAAGGCACTAAGGCCCATTGACGTACGTCGATGCCGATAAAAGCGCTTTATCTATTCCTCAAAACCTTTATAATTAACAGCTGACTTTTAAGATTGTCTTTTTCTTGCTGTAAGCGTCACTTCTGGTTTGCGTACCCCATGGAACACATCAATGAACTGGTTCTAATTATGGTCAGTGCCATACTGGTCAATAATTTTGTGCTGGTACAATTTCTTGGGCTATGCCCTTTCATGGGCGTGTCCAACAAGCTGGAATCAGCCATGGGAATGTCACTGGCCACTACTTTTGTGCTGACACTGGCCTCAATTTGCAGTTATCTCACCTACACTTATGTCCTTGAGCCTCTTGGGCTGACATTTTTGAAAACCATTACCTTTATTCTGGTCATTGCTGTAGTGGTACAGTTTACTGAAATGGCCGTGAAAAAAATCAGCCCGTTACTCCATAAGGTGCTGGGCGTTTTCCTGCCGTTAATTACCAGTAACTGCGCTGTGCTGGGCGTTGCCCTGCTGAATACCAACCGGTTGAATACCTCTCTGGCCACTTCAGCTACGTATGGTTTTTCTGCAGCAGCAGGATTCTCCATGGTGCTGGTGTTGTTCTCAGCCCTGCGCGAACGCATTGCCGCTGCCGATATACCTTTACCTTTTCGCGGTGCGGCAATCGGGATGATCACTGCTGGACTGATGTCACTGGCCTTTATGGGTTTTACCGGCCTGATCAAGCTGTAGGGAGTGATTCAAACCAATGGATACCGTGCTGTACGCCATAGGGGCATTGCTGATACTTTCCCTGCTCTTTGGTGCCATTCTGGGCTTTGCCAGCCTCCGCTTCAAGGTGGAAGGCAACCCTGTTGTTGATCAAATAAATGCACTTCTCCCCCAGACACAGTGCGGTCAGTGTGGTCATCCCGGTTGTAAACCCTACGCTGAAGGCATTGCCGGGGGTGAAGCCATTAATAAATGCCCCCCGGGTGGACAGGCAACGATTAACGCCCTGGCCGATTTACTGGGTGTTGAAGCCCCTTCCCTGGATGCTGAACACGGTGAAGAAAAGCCTCCGAGGGTGGCAGTGATCCGTGAAGATGAATGCATTGGCTGTACCAGGTGCATTCAAGCCTGCCCGGTGGATGCTATTTTGGGAGCCGCCAAACAGATGCACACCGTGGTTGCTGATGAATGTACCGGCTGCGACTTATGTATTGAGCCCTGTCCTGTGGATTGCATTGATATGGTGCCACTGCCAGTGACACCAACAAACTGGCAGTGGCAGCTGCCCACACCTGCCCCGCAATTAATTGCCACCGATAAAAAGCCCCGCCAGGCAGAGGGAAAGGCCGCATGAATGAAACATTGATTTATCCTTTTCCCGGTGGCGTTCACCCTCCTGAAAACAAGGTGCAGTCCACTACCTGCCCCATTGCCACCGTGCCTTTATATCCAACCTATTATTTACCCCTGAACCAGCATTGTGGTGCTCAGGCACAAGCACTGGTGAATGTGGGTGAAAAGGTCTTGAAAGGGCAGATGCTGGCACGGGCAGGCCGTTTTGTCAGCGCCCCGGTGCATGCTCCCACTTCAGGGACGATTACAGCCATTGAGCCTCGCAAAGTGCCTCATCCGTCAGGCTTGATGGAAAGCTGCCTGGTGCTTGAAAGTGACGGCGCTGATCAATGGGTCGACCTGCCCCCTTGTTCTCACTATCTGGACAGTGATGCTGAAACGCTGATTGACCGTATCTACAATGCCGGGGTTGTAGGACTGGGGGGAGCAGGGTTTCCTGCCGCTGTCAAAATGGCTTCACGCAACGAAAAGAAAATCCATACATTGATTGTTAACGGGGCAGAGTGTGAACCGTATATTACCGCTGACGATATGCTCATGCGTGAACGAGCGAAGGCCATTGTTGACGGTATTGCCATCATTGACTACCTGCTGTCTCTGGAGACAGTGATGATTGGTATTGAGGACAACAAGCCCAAAGCCATTGCAGCCATGGAGGCGGCCTGCACCGGCACAAACTACAGGGTTGTCACTGTGCCCACCAGATACCCTTCGGGGGATGCCCAGCGACTGACCTATTTACTAACAGGCAAAGAAGTTCCTCATGATGCCCGCTCTGTGGAAGTGGGGATAATCTGTTATAACGTAGGGACACTGGCTGCTGTGCACGATGCGGTGGTGCTGGGGAAACCCCTGATTTCTCGCATTACCACGCTGACAGGTAATGCTCTGACCCATCCACAAAATGTCGAAGCCCTGATTGGTACCCCCGTTAACCAGCTGCTGGCTTTTGCAGGTTTACGCCAGGATGCGCTGTATAATCTGGTGTTGGGTGGCCCCATGATGGGGTTCAGCCTCCATAGTGCCCATGTTCCCGTCATTAAAACCAGTAACTGTTTTATTGCGGCCACCAGAGAAGAATTTCCCCCGGCACCACCAGTACAACCGTGCATTCGGTGTGGATTGTGTGCTGAGGCCTGCCCCTGTGATTTGTTACCACAACAACTGCTCTGGCACGCCCAGATACAAAACAATGAGCAACTGGTACACCATAACCTGTTTGACTGCATTGAGTGTGGTGCCTGTGCCTTTGTTTGCCCGAGTGCTATTCCCCTGGTGCAGTATTACCGCGCGTCCAAGGACGCCATCCGCCTGCAGGAAACCAGACAGGGTAAATCCGAAGCAGCAAAACAGCGCTTTGAGTTTCGCCGTGCGCGGCTCGCACGCGAGCAGGCAGAAAAAGAAGCGCGCCGCAAAGCCAATGCCCAGCGTGCAGCCAGGCTGAAAGCGGAAAGAGCTGCCAATCCGGACAAAACCGCGAATGCTGTTTCAGATGACCCGATACAGGCCGCCATCGCCCGTGCCAAAGCCAAAAAAGCGGCGGCAGTGAAACAAACCCTGTCGCCCAAACAGAAAGAACTTAACATCCAGCTGTCCATGACCAAAGCCCGGCTCAAAAAAACCGAGGGAGCACTAGTGCAGGCTGAAGCCCAGGCATTGGACAATGTTGATAAGCTGAAAGCCGATATTGCCCTGTTGCAGGGGCAGCTGAACATGCTCCAGAAAAACGTTGATACCCTTAATACCCTTGATACCCTTGATACCCTCGCCAGCAGCAAAAAAAGCCCTGTAGGCACACCATAGACACTGACGGAACGGCTGAATGACACTGGTCAGACAAACATCGCCCCATATCACCGGGGCAACCCGCACCCAACAGATGATGACACTGGTGTTGCTTGCAGCGGTACCGGGGGTTATGGCTCAAACGGTGTTTTTTGGCCTGGGTACGCTGGTCAATGTGCTCTGGTGCACACTCATCGCTCTTGGGTGCGAAGGGCTTATTGTGAGGCTGCGCAGACGGCCTTCAGGGCTGTATCTCAAGGATTATAGCGTTGTTGTCACTGCGCTGTTGTTAGCGGTGTCATTACCCCCCTTCTCTCCCTGGTGGTTAACACTCATTGGTACGTCCTTTGCCGTGATCATTGGTAAACACCTGTACGGCGGATTGGGGCAAAATCCTTTTAATCCGGCCATGTTAGGTTATGTCCTGTTATTGATTTCGTTCCCGCAGGAAATGACCCAGTGGTTGCCTCCTTTGGGGGTTGGCGAGAGTCCGGCCAGTGCCTCCCCCCTGACCGGGCTTATCACCGCCGTTACCACCATTTTTCCCGTTAGCCAGGGGGTCAATATTGATGCGTTGAGTATGGCAACACCACTGGATGTCTTACGGGAAAATAACAGCCTGACACTCCCTGAACTCTGGACCAGCAACCCGATATTCCAGGGTATTGCCGGACGTGGCTGGTTATGGGTCAACCTGGCTTATTTACTGGGTGGGTTGTTTATGCTCTGCAAACGGCTGTTCACCTGGCACGGGCCTGTGGGTATGCTGGGAGCATTAGTGATCATGTCCTTTTTGTTTTCCGGTGGCAGTGGTTCTGACAGTCATGGACCGACGTTATTCCATTTGTTCAGTGGTGCCACCATGCTTGGCGCCTTCTTTATTGTGACAGACCCTGTCAGTGGTGCCACCAGTAACAGAGGCCGGCTGATTTTTGGTACAGGAGTGGGAATTGTCGTGTATATCATTCGCGCCTGGGGTGGATATCCAGACGGTGTCGCCTTTGCTGTGTTAATAATGAATATAGCGGCGCCCACGATTGATTATTACACACAGCCGCGTACCTATGGACATAAGAAACCTAACAAAGGACTGCCTCACTCCAGGTAATGTCCAGGGATTTTATCAATGAGTGAAACCACACCACCAACACCATCAGCCAGTAGCACAGAAAAAGGGCTGCTGGCAACCATTAGCCGAACCAGTATCAGCCTGGGATTATTTTCCGTGCTGACTGTTGGATTGATTGCTCTGACCTATGTGATGACTGAAGACCGTATTGCCGACCAGGTGCGCCGCTACGAAGCCAAAGCCCTGATGGAAATCCTGCCTGAAAGTACCCACGACAATAGACTACTGGATACCACTGTCATAGTCCCCCCATCATCACTGCTGTCAACCCAAAAACCACAAAAGGCTTACATCGCTTTGAAAAACGGGCAAGCTGTAGCCGTGATTCTTCATACGACGGCACCTGATGGTTATAATGGTCGTATTGGTCTGCTGGTAGGTATTCGACGTGATGGCTCTCTGTCTGGCGTAAGGGTGGTGACGCATAAGGAAACACCGGGGCTGGGGGATAAAATTGATACCAAAGTATCACCGTGGATTTTCGGATTTTCCGGGAAATCCCTGACCAATCCGACCACTGCCGGTTGGGCGGTAAAAAAAGACGGTGGACAGTTTGATCAGTTTGCCGGGGCGACGATTACCCCGCGCGCGGTGGTATCTGCTGTGTATCGAACACTGGAATACTTCAACGCCCATCGTGAGCAACTGCTGGACAGTAAACCACAGACAATGAAACAGGATAATAGCCATGAGTAATAGTATCATTGCCCGTAGCAAGGCTACTGACATTGCTCAGCAGGGCCTCTGGAAGAATAACCCGGCACTGGTACAATTACTGGGCTTGTGCCCATTGCTTGGTGTCTCCAGCACTGTGGTGAATGCCCTGGGTTTGGGAATAGCCACCATGCTGGTTGTGATGGGTTCTAATGTGGTGGTTTCATTGATTCGTCATCAGGTGAGCGATGCTATTCGCCTGCCCGTGTTTGTGATGATTATTGCTGCCTTTACTACCTGTATTGAATTGCTGATGCAGGCCTATACCTACGAACTGTACAAAATTCTGGGGATATTTATTCCGCTCATTGTCACCAACTGTATTATTCTGGGCCGTGCTGACGGTTTTGCTTCCAGAAACCCGGTGCACCTTGCTGCACTGGATGGCCTGATGATGGGTACAGGCTTTGCGGCAGTGCTGCTGTTGCTGGGCGCACTGCGAGAGCTTGTGGGACAGGGTACGCTGTTTGCCAATATGAACTTACTGCTCGGGCCAGTGGCCGAGGGTTGGACGATTACTGTCTTTAGTGACTACAAATCGTTTCTTTTTGCCATTTTGCCACCGGGTGCGTTTGTCTTTATGGGCTTTTTGATCGCCTTGAAGAACTGGGTGGATGATCGAATGGCTCAAAAACAGCCATCCGTTTCAGCCACGTCCACAACGGGTAGGAAACGAGTGCGGGTAACAGGAAAGATTGCCTGAAGTGTTATTCAGATCAGCAAAATAACCGGTTGCTGTCAGCCTTCCTGATTTTCTCTGTCAGGCTGTGAACCTGAATTGATCTTGTCGTTCACCCATCAGATGATATGTGATCAATCGGTCAATGCATACAACCATAAAACCGGCGGCTGCTTTTGTAATTTTAACGGATTAATTCAGGGTACGACCCCGGCAATTGATAGCATACTCTCCTGAATCGGCTATGATCATATAGCCATTACCCTTCAAGATGCAGGATGTATTGGGAAAAAGCCCCTGTTATTAGCAGGGCATAACGGATAGGTTTCTGCATCCTGAAGTTCTTTGGGTATGGCCCGAAAAAAATATGAACCCAGCTTGCAAGAGAGAAATATGTTTCCCGTTCTATCAACTGTAACCGCCATCCTGACACTTGCAACCGGTCAGGTGGATTATAACAACAAGATACTTTATACCGCAGATGGGGAGGTTATCACTCTGAAAAAAAATAATGTTGCAACGGTGCCTTTTGATCAATGCTACCTGGCTAACAATTATGAATATGCCAAAAAAGCTTTTGAAACAGTCGAAAAAGATTTGGTTGCCAGATCATTCAGCCACAACCTGTCAAAAGACTATGATATGCCTGCACTTGTAAGAGAGGGGGACTCTGGTAACAGAATCCTTTCCACCGGGGACGGGGAAGTTGTTACCATGAAAGACGATAAGATGGCATCCGTACCTTCTAAAGAACCGTCCACGGACAAGAATAATGATAAGTATGCCCGTCACGCTTATGATCGCTTCAAAAACAGGTCAGTTTCCCATTCAGTTCCAGCACCCAGCCCGTCAAAAAGTGAGGGCGCTACAGGTTATAGCAGTCTTACTCGAAAATATCATCAGCTTACCCTCCAGAGCGAGGTTACCGAACCTGCAAGGACAGACACTGCGGTATACAATGTTGTTTTTCAGGAGGGTCCCTGCAATCTTGTTGTTGATCCCCAGGGGATATTTGAGTGGCTATGTCTGTTTAACCGGCCTCATGTACTGGTCAATGCCGCGAATAAACATATGAGTCATGGCGGAGGGATTGCCCTGACTATTTCAAGACTGGCAGGTCGGCAGATGGATATCGAGTGCAAGCAGCAGTTGAAGCGCCGGAGTCAATCACTGAATTCAGGAGACGTACTCATTACCGATGCACATAATCTAAGCAGCTATCAAACACAACGTATTGTCCATGCTGTTGGACCCAATAGCGAAGAGGCACAAGACAAAACCCGTGAAAAGCAGCACCAAAAGCTCGTCAGATGTTATATCCAGGCCATTAATGAAGCAAACCGTTTAGGCTTACCCCTGGTCACACCAGCATTATCAACCGGTATTTTTGGTGTTGACATAACTATTTCTGTTCAGGCATTCCGTGCAGCAGTGGCGCAAGTAAAAAAAGACTGGGAGGGCAAGGCCACGCAACATGGGAAAACCTCCTCATTCCCCGGCGCTTACATGGTACTCAGTCGTTCCCATATGGAACCAGATACGATAGATCGTGTACAATCAATGTTGGGTATTTCGGGCGCTGCTGTTCCGGCAGCAATAGCGCCCTTGAGCTTAGAGGCACCCCATAACAGAGCCAATGCACCTTGACATCCTCTCCAGCCAGATCGCTGGAGGATTCCCGTCACCGGGGCGTTACTTTCTCACCAATTCACGCAGGTTCCTGCTTGATGATTACGGCCTCAAGGGACTTACATTAACGCCACAGGCTTTACTTTCCCTCTGCCCGAAGATCGGTCAAAAGACAGCGGACTATTAACAGACTATTAGACGACATTCCCCCTGCCTGTTCTGGTGGGATTACTCTTTCCATTTACGATGGGGCGCTTCGGGCTTTCAGAGACTGAAAGGGGTCGTTATAACCTGGGCAAGGTCCTTGTTTTTTTTAGTATCGCGCCTGGCAGGCTGACGAAAATGTCAGCAGTGCAGGTATTAATATGGCCCAGATTATGCCAATGATCAGTAAAGGTTGCCAGACAGGTTGTGCCAACCCGATGCCAGCCAGCTTAGCTCCCGTATAGTAGTTGAAAGGAGCAATCACAGCCACCGCCAGAGAGGCTGACCGCTTGTAACTGTGCATCCAGGCTAAGCTATGACGCAGCGTTGTGCTGAAAAGCAGCCATAAACAGGCCAGCCAAACTGGAAGCAAGGGGCTATCACTGCCAAATTGCAACAACCCTGTATACCCTAGCAGCGAGTCTATGACACTTCCCAGCAACAGCGTTAACACCAGCAGTTGCCCTTCTTTTTTCCATGAAGTGATGCAGGTAATATGGATAATGACGATAATAAGGGTGGCAACAAGCGCGACTTTATTTCCCCCCAGTACACAGGCAAACCACCCCACCATAAAGAGCAGGCCGTTGATTATGTTTTTTTGCCATGGTGCCCTTTCAAGCATAGGTTCTCTCTCTTTTATCAAACAGGACGGCATTAATCTCTGTGGTTATTTTTTTTAAAAAAGACAAGGGACTAAAACCCGAAAAAAGGCTGCAATATTCTTGGAATCCAGCCCTTAAATTTTAAGGGTGCATCGGTTGCCACCAGACAAATACAGGGTTCTTTACTGGCAACAGGCTGGTGAGTAATGTCAGTATCAAAGTCAGACACATCGCCTTTTTGATAGTGACCCGTTTCGTCGGAATAAGCACCCTGCAATATCAGTGTGAGTTCTGAACCCATGTGGCTGTGCAGAGGTATGCTACGCCCCGGGCTGATGTACAGGAGTCGCAAACGGTGAGGGGCCTGTGATGGGAGAGTGATCTGTTTAATGCCCGGCGCAAGGGGAACCCAGTTAAACGTTGCCAGGTAATCCGGCGAGAAAATGTCATCCATTGCTATTATCGGATTATTCTCCGGTGGGTTACGCCCTTGAGGCTGGCTGAGCCTGGTTAAAAAATGTGCCCGTTTTTTTGGACTCATTGCCAACGGTTTCAGAGTGGTCAGTAATGTACTACCCAGTTTCTCTGCTTCTACAACTTTGCGTTGGCACTGAGAACAAAGATGCAAGTGGCAGACAACCACTAAAGACTGGCTTTCAGGCAAGCTGCCAGCTGCGTAGCTGACAAGTGTGCTGTCATCAGGATGGTGTCTGGGCTTCATTGCTCTGCTCCGAGTGCCTTGCGCAGTTTCTTAAAGGCGAGTCGTAGCCCTGATTTAACACTGCCCAATGGCATGTCGAGAGCAAGTGCAATATCTCTGTGGCTTTGGCCTTCATAGTAGGACTTATAAATGAGTTGTGCCTGTGCCACAGGTAACTGACGGAGGGCCTCCCTGACCGGCGTTTTGTCCGAATAAGCGACCTCTTCACCTTTCACAGTCCCCTGCTCCATTGGTGGGTATAACTCATAGGCAGTAAATAAGTGGGGTTTCATCTTTCTCAGGTAATCAATCCATTGATTGCG
Source organism: Endozoicomonadaceae bacterium (assembly GCA_965232215.1). Lineage (GTDB taxonomy): Bacteria > Pseudomonadota > Gammaproteobacteria > Pseudomonadales > Endozoicomonadaceae > Endonucleibacter. The sequence continues at coordinate 562,167 of CBDDPF010000013.1, read as the reverse complement.
TGCAATTCGGTAAATCCATGTTGATGCTGTTGCCTGGGCAGGGTCGTAACTGCCACATTTACGCCAGACCGCAAGCAGCGTTTCCTGCAGCAGGTCTTCTGCAATGGAATCACTGGCACCAAGGTTGACTAAATAACGCTTGAGCCGCGGTGCAAAGTAGTCATATAGTTGCATAAACAGCTGCTTGTCTTGTGACTGGGCAATGGTCGGCAGCGCCGTATCTGGCAGGGGAATCTCTTTCTGGTTGTTTTGTTGATCCATGATAAGGGGATCCTGACCACTTTTTGTTGATTATAGTGTGAAACCATTTTTCTCCTCAGTGATTTCCCTTGAACACTTTTATTGGTTACTTATATTGGTTACTTACTGGAGTTACGCATTTCAATGGATCTTACCACCACCCATAGTATCTTGACCGAATGGACAAACGCTATGTAGGGTAGGAATGTGTAATTCCAGTGACTTATACGTAAGCAATAAAAAAACAGATGTGTGGTGATCTGAAAAAATAATCACCGCGTAATGAATAAAAAAATGGGTACGTTGAATGGTTTCGCCACCACTTAAAATAGGTGTGATTGGTTCTGGTATCAGCGGCTTATCCGCTGCCTGGCTGCTCTGTGAAAAACATGATGTCACTTTGTTTGAAAAAGACGAACGTTTTGGCGGACACAGTCACACTGTCACCGTTGGTGAAGCAAAGCATGCCACTGCTGTGGATACAGGGTTCATTGTGTATAATGAGAAAACGTACCCGAATCTGGTCGCCTTGTTTCATCACTTTTCCATTCCTGTCACACCCACCAGCATGTCCTTCTCTGTTTCCCTCAACAATGGGCAAACAGAATACGCAGGGACTAATGTAAATACGTTGTTTGCCCAGCGGAAGCAGTTGGTCAGCCCTTCCTTCTGGAAAATGCTGTGGGAGATTCGCCGTTTCTATACCCAAAGTGCCCATTGGCTATGGGAACTGTCGCCAGACGTTACACTCGGTGATCTGCTATGGACACAGTGTTTTTCGCAGCGCTTTATTCATGAGCATATTCTGCCCATGGGGGCAGCCATCTGGTCTACCCCTTCTGATCAGATGCTTCACTATCCGGCACTGGCTTTTCTGCAGTTCTGCCAAAACCATGGTTTACTCCAGTTCACCCATCGCCCCCAATGGCTAACAGTGGATGGTGGCAGTCAGATTTATGTTAACACCCTGATCGGGGCCCTGGGTCAAAAGGCCCTGAGTAACCGTTGTGTGCGCCACGTTGAGAGGAGGCCCGACGGTGTTATCGTTACAGACCGCCAGGGTGATCAATGGACTTTTGATCATATCGTGATGGCGACCCACGCAGATACGGCATTGACCCTGCTTAATGCACCGGATAAAGAAGAAAAATCGGTGTTGGGTGCCTTTCAATACCAGCGTAATACCGCGGTATTACACAGCGATGAACGAATGATGCCGATTAACCGCCGTGCCTGGGCCAGCTGGAATTACCTGGGGGGCCATGGGGAAACCGGCCCCTGTGTCACCTACTGGATGAATAAACTACAACACATTAACAGCCGGCCTCTGTTTGTCTCCCTCAACCCCGGGCAACTCCCAGATGAAAAACAATTATACGGCACCTATTTGTATGACCATCCTGTTTTCACCTCACAGAGTCGATCAGCACAACGCAGAATCTGGAATTTGCAGGGTAAACGACGCACCTGGTTTTGTGGTGCTCACCTTGGTTATGGCTTTCATGAAGATGGTCTTCAGTCGGGGCTGGCTGTTGCTGAAATGCTCGGAGGTGTTAGCAGACCCTGGCAGGTACCCAATGCCAGTAGCCGTTTACAACAAACCGGGCAGGGCTGATGACCATGAACTCCTGTTTATACAGAACACAGGTGTTACATCATCGAAAGGCACCGAAAAAACACCGGTTTACTTATCAGGTAACCTACTGGTTTATTGATCTGGACGAGCTGGATACGTTATCAGAAAAACTGCGTTTTTTTTCAAGAAACCGAACCAATCTGTTGGCCTTTTATGACACTGACCATGGTGATGGTTCGGCGACCCCCCTCAAGCAGCAGGTCAGGCAGAAGCTCGTAGCCGCCGGAGAACCCCCACCTGAGGCAGTGAGACTGCTTTGCCTCCCACGCATGCTGGGCTATGTTTTCAACCCGTTATCTGTGTACTACTGTTATCGCCATGGACAGCTGTATGCTCTGTTATATGAGGTGAATAACACCTTTGGTGAGCGCCATACCTATGTGATTCCCTGTGGTCGTATGGTCCGTTCAGGTGAAGCAGTTTGTCAACAGGCGGCCAAGCGAATGCATGTTTCTCCTTTTATGGCAATGGATTATGACTACCGTTTCTCTGTTAAACCACCAGACAATGGGCTGGTACTGGGTATTACCATGGTGAATCAAAAAAACGCTGTCTTTCATGCGTCAATGTCAGGGCACAGGCATAGGATTGCAGAAAGTCAGATTATCAGGCATTGCCTGTTTACCCCCTGGATGACACTCAAGGTTATGGCTGGCATTTTATGGCAGGCAGGAAAGTTATATCTGAAAGGGCTGACTGTTTTTCGTCACCAACCCCGGAAACCACCGGTGGATAGCAGTCAGGGAACGGCTGATTGTCAACACACACTGTTATCGAGGATAAGGAATGGATTCGACTAATGCGCTACAGCGAAGCAGAATCACCACACCAGCCAGCCTGTTATACCGTTGGTTACTTGGTCGACTGAAGCACTTGCCCCTGAGTCGACTGGAACTGGTTCGTCCAAACGGACACGTGGATCGGTTGGGTGTTGTAAAAAAGGATGTTCCTGTTGCCCGCATTGAACTCCTTCGTTACCAGGGTATTCTCAAAGCCTTAAGGGGAGGCATGATGGGATGGGCAGAAGCTTACATGGGAAAAGACTGGGATACCCCTGATTTATTCGCCGTCACCGACTGGGCAATGGCTAATGAGCAGCCTCTTGATTCTGCATTTTTGGGTATGTCACTGATACAGTGGATCGACCGGCTCAATCATTGTTTACATCAGAATACCCGCCGTGGCAGCCGAAAAAACATCCAGGCCCATTATGATCTGGGCAATACATTTTACCAACACTGGCTGGACAGCAGTATGACCTATTCCAGTGGACTCTATCTGCACGAGAGTGACTCACTGGAGCAGGCTCAATGCAATAAATATCAGCGAATACTGACATTACTCCGTGTTGGTGAGCACCATCAAGTGCTGGAAGTGGGCTGTGGCTGGGGTGGATTTGCGGAACAACTCGCCTCCCACACTAATGTGCAAAGCTACACAGGCATTACCCTGTCCAGCAAACAGTTGGATTATGCCAAAGTGCGCCTGCCTGCACAGGAGAAGCGATACCATTTTCTGCTGCAGGATTATCGTGACCTTAGTGATCATTTTGATCGCATTGTCTCCATAGAAATGATCGAAGCTGTAGGAGAAGAACACTGGCATGACTATTTTAACCAGTTAAACCGGTGCCTGAAAAAGCAAGGGCGGGCGGTGGTGCAGGCCATTACCATTGCCGACCACCGGTTTGAACAATACCGCAAAGGTACAGACTTTATCCAGAAATACATTTTTCCCGGTGGCTTTTTGCCTTCTGACCAGACCTTTCGGCAAGCAGCAAAAAACGCAGGCTTACAGGTGACCCATACTGAAAGTTTCGGGCCGGACTACGCCCACACGCTGCACCATTGGTATGAGCGATTTAACCAGCATTGGTCAGAGATTGCCCCACTGGGCTTTAATGATGGTTTTCGTCGAATGTGGAATTATTACCTTGCTTACTGTCATGCGGGCTTTCAGGTCGATAGCATCAATGTCCGTCTTTATGTGTTGGAGCACGAGCAGCCGTCAACTGAACTGAGCGAGAGGTAGAGACATGGGTTTACTGCAACAGTCCATCTTCAGAACCTGGCATGCGCTGTTATCTGGCCTGCTGGTACTGCTTATAATAAGCCTGACGGGGTGTGAAACCATGAAGGTTGAAGATTACGCAAAGCAATCGCCCACACTGAAAATTGAGGATTACTTTCAGGGTAACACCTGGGGGTGGGGGGTTTTCCAAAACCGGTTTGGCAAGGTAGAAAAGTCGTTTAAGGTAACAATCAATGGCGAGCGCTCAGGAAATACCCTGATACTCAATGAAACCTTTTTAAACGATGACGGAAGCACAAGCCATCGCACATGGGTCATTGAGACCCTGGCCAATAATAAATACCAGGGGACTGCAGCGGATGTCATTGGTACTGCAAAAGGCGAGCGAGCCGGTAATGCCTTTAACTGGAAGTATACGCTGGATTTACCGGTCAATGGACGCAACTGGCAGGTAAATTTTGATGACTGGATGTTTCTCCAATCCGATAATATTGTGATTAACAGAGCAACGATGAGTAAGTGGGGCATTACGCTTGGGACAGTCACCTTTATGTATACCAAACAAAAGCCAGCATCGTGAAAAGGCACTATTGGTTTGCTCCATTGCTGCTGTTTCTCATTCAAAAGGGGTATGCTCAGAACTGGACACAACTGTATGGGCCGACAATACGCTTTGATGTTTATCGTGAAGGGAAGAAGGTGGGTGAGTATACGACAACATTCAAATCGGTCGGCTCGGCCGGCTCGGTCGAAAATGTCGAAAATGGCTGGAAGATTGATAGCAAAATGACTCTCACGCTACAGGTTTTTCTGTTCTTTCACTACAAATATCACTATACCGACAGTGAACGCTGGCAGAACGGCCGCTTGCAGCAAATCCATGTGCTGGAGTCACGCAACGGCGTATTAAAGCAACTGGATGCCAAAGCCGAAGGCGATGTGCTAAAAGGCCAGGGGCAGTCAGGGGCGATCCATATTCCGTTGCCCGTACTGACAACCACACACTATAACGCGGCAGTTCTTCATCAGCAGTCGGTACTCAATACGCTGTCAGGCAAGCTGGACCACTATCAGCTAAAAGCAATGGGTCAAGAGAAAGTGCTAACGAATAAAGGGTTGGTCAATGCCAGAAAGTACCAGTACAGCGGTGATATTCAGAATACCTTTGTTTGGTATACCCCCAGGAAGCATTGGGTCAAACTGTGGTTTAAAGCGGATGATGGCTCAGGGATAGAGCTACGGTGCGTCCACTGTATTAAGTAATCATCGAGGACATATCTGTATGCCTGATAAAACACTGTCTCCCCCCTGGTCTCTGGTGTGGATTACCGGCGCAAGTCAGGGTATTGGTCGGGCATTAACCGTAGCCCTGGTACGTTTGGGCGTGGATGTAGCCATTAGCGCCCGTGGGCAGGATGCATTAAAGCAACTGGCACAGGATGTTCAGGATTTTCCCGGTGAAGTACGTGCCTTCCCGCTAGATGTCACCCATAAGCATACAGTGACTGACGTGGTAGCAACCATTGAGGCTGACTGGAAAAGGATTGATCTCGCTGTATTGAATGCAGGCACTTTTATTCCTATGCCCTCGGATCAATTTAGCAGTGAAACCATTGATAAACACCTGATGTTAAATGTCATGGGTGTATGCCATTGCATTGAGCCTTTAGTGCAGCGGTTTCTTAACCGACAACAAGGGCATATTGCTATCAATGCATCTCTGGCAGGGTATCGGGGATTACCCCGTTCAGGCGGCTATGGGGCCAGCAAGGCAGCCTTGATTAATCTGGCCGAATCAATGCACCTGGAATTGTCCGGTAAAGGAATCCAGGTACAGGTGATTAACCCCGGTTTTGTGAAAACACCGTTAACGGATAAAAATACTTTTCCAATGCCCTGCCTCGTTAGTAGTGATAAAGCAGCAGGAAATATCGTAAAAGGGCTTCAGTCGAAGCGCTTTGAAATCCGCTTTCCTTTTGGATTTGGTCTGTTTCTGGGATTGTTAAAACGCTTACCCTATTCACTGTATTTCTTTTTAATTCGATTTATATAAAAGGAGTTAGAAAAAGCGATTGGTATTACTCAGACGTTAATCGCTCAAGAGCTATTTTTAAGCGGCCTGTGCGGCAGTGAACGACATGGTGGAGCGGTTCGGTGAGCAGGAGCTTTTCTAAGCTGCCTGTGCGGCAGTGAACAGAAAAGCAATAAGAATGGCCGTCTGAGTACAGTTTCTAAGCTGCCTGTGCGGCAGTGAACCCAGAATATGTGCTGAACTGGCTTGCTCATCTTTTCTAAGCTGCCTGTGCGGCAGTGAACCAGCAGGCCATCAGCCACTCATCAGGCCACTTTCTAAGCTGCCTGTGCGGCAGTGAACAACAAGTCAAACGTCGGATTCGCCGGGGGGGATTTTCTAAGCTGCCTGTGCGGCAGTCAACTATTATAAGTATCTAGAAATGAAATCATTATTTTTCTAAGCTGCCTGTGCGGCAGTCAACGGGCAAGGATGCCCTTTCTTGAAACTTAAAGATTTCTAAGCTGCCTGTGCGGCAGTCAACATTCATAGCCCCATAATACGGGGCAGGGTACATTTCTAAGCTGCCTGTGCGGCAGTCAACGCCACAATGGCGCGGCAATTAGCAACCAAGGATTTCTAAGCTGCCTGTGCGGCAGTCAACGTGACGCAACGGCATCAGCCGGGACTCGTCTTCTTTCTAAGCTGCCTGTGCGGCAGTCAACTTTTTAGTATTTTTTTGGTTTCACTTTTTAAATTTCTAAGCTGCCTGTGCGGCAGTCAACCCTAACCAGATAAAGCCTATATCGCTGAAGTTTTTCTAAGCTGCCTGTGCGGCAGTCAACCTCTACTTTCTTTCTGAAGTCCTTGTGGTGTGTTTCTAAGCTGCCTGTGCGGCAGTCAACATACAGAGCTTTTATGCGCCCTTCATGCTCCCTTTCTAAGCTGCCTGTGCGGCAGTCAACGAATGGCCTCAAAGATCAACGAAAACTGGAATTTTCTAAGCTGCCTGTGCGGCAGTCAACGTTTTCTCGATCCTACTATTCTGCCACAAGACTTTCTAAGCTGCCTGTGCGGCAGTCAACAAACTCATTAAATAAAAACAAGAAAGACGAATTTTCTAAGCTGCCTGTGCGGCAGTCAACATCCGGTAAACGCCAAATAAACCCACGTCCTTCAGAATCAAAAAACCGTTTGAAATAATTAGCCTCCCCATATAAGGAGGCTAATATGGCAAAGAAATTACCCGCAGACAGTGAATGGCTGGAGCATGTTCAGTCATGGCGGGATTCAGGTTTGACTCAGAGTGCGTGGTGCCAGCAGCACGGTATAAGGGTATCCAAATTCGGATACTGGAAGCGTAAACTCGACACAACCCCCAGCGTAAAAGCGACCCCGAACAACTCTGGCTTTGTTCAGGTAACACCCCAACCAGAACCTGATGCGTTTTCTCAAATAACACCACTCTCCATCACCCTGCCCAGTGGTGTAACAGTGTCCGGTATTGATGACAGTAACCTGTCACTTTGTGAGCAGCTGGTGAGGGAAATGCTATGAACACCCCGGTTATGCGACCGTCAGCGGTATTATCAAAGGTGTTTCTCTACCGGGAGCCAATTGACTTTCGCAAGTCATTTCGTGGGCTTGCTGTGTTGGTTGAACAAGAGCTGGGGCATAACCCCTTTGACGGCTACTTATATGCGTTTACCAACCGGCAGCGTAATAAAATCAAGTGCCTGTTCTGGGAGGATAATGGTTTTGTGCTTTATTACAAGAGCCTGTCTGAGGACAAATTCCACTGGCCCAAACCGGATGAAGAGCTGGTTACCTTAACCGGGCAACAATTAAACTGGCTGCTGGACGGCTACAATCTCAACGCCATGCAACCCCATAAAAAAAGGCATTATGAGAGCTGTTTTTAGTCCTGTTTTTCAGGATGTTATGGTAAAATAGCGACCATGAAATCGACCGCCGACACTCTGATTTTTCAGCCGAAATCCGCACTGGGTTTGCCCTTTCATCAGGCTGAGACTACCCCTGAAATGGTCGCCTTGTTTGAGGCGATCCATTCGCAGGAAAGTGTCATTCTTGAAAAAGAAAATGCCCTTCTTGAAAAAGACGACATTATTCAAAAGAAGTCAGAGATTATCGATTCTCAAAAAAAACGCATTGCGCAACTGGAAGAGTACCTGAGGCTCTCCCGATCCTGCCTGTACGGAAGAAGCACTGAAAAAAATAACAGCCAGAGCGATATTTTCAATGAGGTGGAGCTGGAAGGCTGTACCGGAGAGCAAGACGAAGCTAAAGATCAGCCAGAGCAAGAGCTTCCAAAACCACGTAAAAAGAAAACAGGGCGCAAGCCATTTTCAGAGTCTCTGCCCAGAGTGCAGGAACGCTCTGAACTCAGTGAAGAAGAAAAAACCGGAGCCATTGATACCTTCTTTGTCAAAGTTCGTGAAGAGCTTGATATCGTACCAGCCAGGGTTCAGGTGAAAGAAATTCTGCAAGAGAAAGCAGTCTTTCCGGAAGTCGATGAGCATGGACAGGAGAAGCGGGTCATTAAAGTTGCAGAGCTGCCAAAACACCCACTGCCCAAATCTTCACTCTCTGTTTGCACACTGGCCTGGATCATTGTCTCCAAGTACTGCGACGCACTGCCTTTGTACAGGCAAGAGAATATCCTCAAGCGATACGGTGGCTCTGTCACCCGGACGACGATGGCCAACTCTTTGATTCGGTTGTCTACAGAACTGCGGCCACTCATCAATTTGATGAGAGATCATCAAAAAACCGGTTCGGTGATCCATGCTGACGAAACCCGAATTCAGGTAATCAAGGAAACCAGTAAGTCCATCAACTCTGACAAATATATGTGGGTCAGCCTTGGTGGGCCACCCGGACAAACATCGGTAGTGTTTGAATACGATCCCTCAAGAGGCAAGGAGGTTCCCCTGCGTCTGTTCGAAGGGTTCAGCGGTTACCTGCAAACTGACGGGTATGCCAGTTACGACGCTGTATGCAAACAAGAAGGCATCACCCAGGTGGGTTGCTTCGACCACGTTCGCAGGAAATTTCTGGATGCCAGAAAGGGCGAAGCCAAACCGGGCAAAAAGGTGAAAAACACCCGCGTTAGCAAGGCGAATGTCGCTTTAGGCAAAATCGGTAAGCTTTACGCCATTGAGAAAGAAATAAGAGATCTTCCTCCATCAGAAAAAGCCATCCTGCGTCAGCAAAAGAGTAAGCCGCTACTGGATGACTTTCATGTATGGCTGGAGAAAAACATAACCAAGCTAGACCCGGGCAGCCTGTCACGCCAAGCCATGAGCTATGCATTGAACCAATGGCCAAAACTGGTCGTTTACTGTGACAACGGCCACTTGGACATCAGTAATGCCGCAGCGGAAAACACTATCCGTCCCTTCGCTATTGGCCGTAAGAATTGGATGTTTGCAGACACGCCAAAAGGGGCGCAAGCCAGTGCCATTTTCTACAGCCTGATTGAAAGCGCAAAGGTGAATGGCTTGGAGCCTTTCGATTACCTGAACCATATTTTAAAAGAGCTGCCTTACGCTGATACCGTTGAGAAACTGGAACAGCTTCTTCCCTGGAATGTTAAGGCAGGCAAAGAATAAGAAATCTTGGGGATAGCAGCCAGTACGCTGGTTTATTTGGCGCTTACTTCTAAGCTGCCTGTGCGGCAGTGAACGTAAATGCACCACTAACTCCAGGTGAGGATTTTTTCTAAGCTGCCTGTGCGGCAGTGAACTTTGATTGGTATGCATCTATTCTCGGGAGGTATTTCTAAGCTGCCTGTGCGGCAGTGAACGCGCATTATCCCCGGCTCGGTGTTACTGGAGCTTTCTAAGCTGCCTGTGCGGCAGTGAACGAAACAGGTTCCGGTAACAACGTGTAATAGCCTTTCTAAGCTGCCTGTGCGGCAGTGAACGATTACAACATGTGGACGGGCTTTAGGGCAGATTTCTAAGCTGCCTGTGCGGCAGTGAACCTACCTTGCCAATAAGGAACAACATCTGCACTTTTCTAAGCTGCCTGTGCGGCAGTGAACGTTAATAAATTCTGTCCATATTTTCAGGAGATTTTCTAAGCTGCCTGTGCGGCAGTGAACAATCGAAACCAATAGGTGTTTGGGATTTTGAGTTTCTAAGCTGCCTGTGCGGCAGTGAACCTAATATCAATAAAACTTTTGATATTAAAGAATTTCTAAGCTACCTGTGCGGCAGTGAACTCCCCAGTGAGGTATAATGCCCCAGCTCCTCAGTTTCTAAGCTGCCTGTGCGGCAGTGAACATCTACGCCAAGATCATGAACGATGATGATCTTTTCTAAGCTGCCTGTGCGGCAGTGAACCGAAAAAGTGCCCGCATATGTACGAAACGAGATTTCTAAGCTGCCTGTGCGGCAGTGAACTGGTCGCATGAATATATGGGGGTGTACAAATATTTCTAAGCTGCCTGTGCGGCAGTGAACGTCATCAGTATCTTCTGGTAACTGTTGACTGTTTTCTAAGCTGCCTGTGCGGCAGTGAACCACTGAACAGCGACTTTTGCATAGCCTATGCCTTTCTAAGCTGCCTGTGCGGCAGTGAACGCCACTGCCGCCTCAGGCACAGTCCCCAGTGATTTCTAAGCTGCCTGTGCGGCAGTGAACATAGAGGTGGGCGTGCCGGTTTGTTTGTTATATTTCTAAGCTGCCTGTGCGGCAGTGAACTCTCGGCATAGATCTGTAGCCGCGCTTCTGAATTTCTAAGCTGCCTGTGCGGCAGTGAACGGTTTCGGCTTTATCACCATCGAATATGACAATTTCTAAGCTGCCTGTGCGGCAGTGAACGTATAACCGGGCCAGTAATCTTTTTCCTTACATTTCTAAGCTGCCTGTGCGGCAGTGAACTTCAGCCATTCATCCATGGTTTTCTCCTTGGGGTTTCTAAGCTGCCTGTGCGGCAGTGAACTGAAACAAGTCATCTGTCGGATTCGTCGGTGGTTTCTAAGCTGCCTGTGCGGCAGTGAACCATCTGCGTACGGCCGAAGTGCTGGGACTGAATTTCTAAGCTGCCTGTGCGGCAGTGAACCTACCTGCACAATAGCCGCCTCAATACTTGCATTTCTAAGCTGCCTGTGCGGCAGTGAACTATCTGCTTTCTTATCACCCTTTTTCGTCATTTTTCTAAGCTGCCTGTGCGGCAGTGAACAAACAACTAAGAAAAACCTTGGCGGCAGGCTATTTCTAAGCTGCCTGTGCGGCAGTGAACTCCAGCTGCTGCTTGTAACGCCCGGCCATGTATTTCTAAGCTGCCTGTGCGGCAGTGAACAGAATGCCCATGACATCATCAGCTTCTAATGTTTTCTAAGCTGCCTGTGCGGCAGTGAACAATTAGTGTACTCTGTGTCGTAGACAACATAATTTCTAAGCTGCCTGTGCGGCAGTGAACCCGTATCAGCTAAACGGCCTGCTCAATATAAATTTCTAAGCTGCCTGTGCGGCAGTGAACAACCAGAAAACCAGAAAACCAGGGTAAATGTCTTTCTAAGCTGCCTGTGCGGCAGTGAACCCTGTCTCTTATTCTCGATCTCCAGATAGCCATTTCTAAGCTGCCTGTGCGGCAGTGAACGAGTTATGGACGGTAACACACATTGCGCCCTGTTTCTAAGCTGCCTGTGCGGCAGTGAACCACCTGCACTTTCCGCTTCATGTTGTTGAAAATTTCTAAGCTGCCTGTGCGGCAGTGAACACACGCTGCAAGACAACAGGAGAAGAGCACAAATTTCTAAGCTGCCTGTGCGGCAGTGAACTCTTCATCAACGCTGAGGAGTCCTGCTTTGTATTTCTAAGCTGCCTGTGCGGCAGTGAACTGGAGCAGACAATAAAGATTACAACATGTGGACTTTCTAAGCTGCCTGTGCGGCAGTGAACTTCTAAAATACATTAGATACGCACTATGTCCCTTTCTAAGCTGCCTGTGCGGCAGTGAACTCAAACTTCCAGAAAATTGAGCAAAAAGGCAATTTCTAAGCTGCCTGTGCGGCAGTGAACACTAATCCCGAGTTTTATATCAGCGGGGATCGATTTCTAAGCTGCCTGTGCGGCAGTGAACCCTGCCGCGGCAGTAAACCCATTTCGAATAGCTTTCTAAGCTGCCTGTGCGGCAGTGAACTACGACAGTGTACATAACAATAAGTAGGCTTATTTCTAAGCTGCCTGTGCGGCAGTGAACTGGTTCAGCGGCTTTGTCTTATCTAGTGTACATTTCTAAGCTGCCTGTGCGGCAGTGAACAGAATGCCCATGACATCATCAGCTTCTAATGTATTTCTAAGCTGCCTGTGCGGCAGTGAACATAACATTTGATGATGAAGGTATACAAGCAGATTTCTAAGCTGCCTGTGCGGCAGTGAACGCGATTAACCACTGGTTATCGGTGACGATGCTTTTCTAAGCTGCCTGTGCGGCAGTGAACGGAAATAAAGTAAAAGGAGCATGGCTAAAAGATTTCTAAGCTGCCTGTGCGGCAGTGAACAACCATTTCATAAACCAAACATAGACTACAAATTTCTAAGCTGCCTGTGCGGCAGTGAACTTGTCGATAAATTTATCTATGCGCTGACTAATTTTCTAAGCTGCCTGTGCGGCAGTGAACAGATATGGAAGTCTACAGAATTCGGAGATAGCTTTCTAAGCTGCCTGTGCGGCAGTGAACAGTTTTCGCATTAGTCACTTGACTTAGCTCTATTTCTAAGCTGCCTGTGCGGCAGTGAACGTTGCTGGTATTGTTCTGATGTCTGTTCTGCTTTTCTAAGCTGCCTGTGCGGCAGTGAACGAGCAATCAACGGAAAGCGGAAGAAACAGGTATTTCTAAGCTGCCTGTGCGGCAGTGAACCACTGGTAAATCAACATTAACTGAGATCATGATTTCTAAGCTGCCTGTGCGGCAGTGAACGAATCAATCGAGATAATTTTGGACACGAGATATTTCTAAGCTGCCTGTGCGGCAGTGAACCCATTGGCTCGCTTACTTCTAAATAGTTTGCATTTCTAAGCTGCCTGTGCGGCAGTGAACGAAAAGAAGACATAATCGAGGCAAAAGCACTATTTCTAAGCTGCCTGTGCGGCAGTGAACATGGAACCACATGGAACCAGGTGGAACCTAGATTTCTAAGCTGCCTGTGCGGCAGTGAACATGTTGTCTCCCATTTAAAAGCGCCCATACATTTTCTAAGCTGCCTGTGCGGCAGTGAACTCAGCGTATATGACTTTGCTGGGCAGAAAAAGGTTTCTAAGCTGCCTGTGCGGCAGTGAACTTGGTATCCCATTTCTACAGCACACTGACCTTTTTCTAAGCTGCCTGTGCGGCAGTGAACCTTCTCGCTCACTTTTAGGAAGAGATACCGACTTTCTAAGCTGCCTGTGCGGCAGTGAACGCCTGATGGTCTTCCAGAGCCCTACGAGTACTTTTCTAAGCTGCCTGTGCGGCAGTGAACGTCACAGCAGCTGAAGTCCGCTTTATGGCACATTTCTAAGCTGCCTGTGCGGCAGTGAACTCTCTCTCTTCCACCTGGTTGAGCTGCCAGAATTTCTAAGCTGCCTGTGCGGCAGTGAACCCCTTGGTTTATCTCCTAAAAGTCAGAGCTACATTTCTAAGCTGCCTGTGCGGCAGTGAACGTTGCACAACTTGATACTATACGTAGAGCTTGTTTCTAAGCTGCCTGTGCGGCAGTGAACACCCCTATGCAGTCTTTTGTCTCATGCATTATTTTCTAAGCTGCCTGTGCGGCAGTGAACATCTTCACCTGATTTATCTGCACATCAAGCAATTTCTAAGCTGCCTGTGCGGCAGTGAACGCAATATATGCAGCTGAAGCATACGAGCAAATTTTCTAAGCTGCCTGTGCGGCAGTGAACGTGGATCGGATGTAAGGCGACCCGCTCTCTCATTTCTAAGCTGCCTGTGCGGCAGTGAACGGACCTTCTAACCGGGCAGCGGCCAAGAGCCTTTTCTAAGCTGCCTGTGCGGCAGTGAACTCACGAATAATATTTGATCCATCAACGACCCATTTCTAAGCTGCCTGTGCGGCAGTGAACGCGGTCAGCCTGCTCCTGATTCACTTGTTCAATTTCTAAGCTGCCTGTGCGGCAGTGAACGTGCTGGTGGTGCTGGTGGTGGATCGGATGTATTTCTAAGCTGCCTGTGCGGCAGTGAACGTCCCTGGCTCCCTCAGGCCGATCAATCAATGTTTCTAAGCTGCCTGTGCGGCAGTGAACGATTTAATAATGTGTTTGGCGGTCGTTTAAAATTTCTAAGCTGCCTGTGCGGCAGTGAACAGTTGGTGATGAAGATAATACAGTCACCGAATTTTCTAAGCTGCCTGTGCGGCAGTGAACGGCTTTTAGTGGCTTTTAGTGGCTACAGTGCTGTTTCTAAGCTGCCTGTGCGGCAGTGAACGGTTAGGACCATCAATGGATTCTAGTCGTAAGTTTCTAAGCTGCCTGTGCGGCAGTGAACCACGATGCAAGACGACAGGAGAAGAGCATAAATTTCTAAGCTGCCTGTGCGGCAGTGAACCGACTGTGACTGTATAAGTTGTACCATAGTCGTTTCTAAGCTGCCTGTGCGGCAGTGAACGTCCCTATGCTTCTCATTAAATTCACCATCAGTTTCTAAGCTGCCTGTGCGGCAGTGAACACAATAGCTCTGTCTGAAATGTATAGGATTATTTTCTAAGCTGCCTGTGCGGCAGTGAACGAGCACCCGCTGACATTCAAGCTGCTTCAGCCATTTCTAAGCTGCCTGTGCGGCAGTGAACAGAAATTCTATAACATATGGCAAGTCGACAGTATTTCTAAGCTGCCTGTGCGGCAGTGAACAGACTGCACAGGTTTCCAGCGCATCTAATTCTTTTCTAAGCTGCCTGTGCGGCAGTGAACATAAAGATCGGGGAAACCTTAAGTCATTCTTTTTTCTAAGCTGCCTGTGCGGCAGTGAACAATAACACGCACCACAACAAAAAAATGTTGTCATTTCTAAGCTGCCTGTGCGGCAGTGAACCCCGGACACAAAAAAGTAAGTCCCCTACATTCATTTCTAAGCTGCCTGTGCGGCAGTGAACGCCCGACTGGGCATGCAAACGCAGGTTAGCCAATTTCTAAGCTGCCTGTGCGGCAGTGAACCCTCTTTGCCAATCCTTTTACCCTGGTCAAACTTTCTAAGCTGCCTGTGCGGCAGTGAACAACTAAAGGGGATTTCTCTTTGATAGGTTTGTTTTCTAAGCTGCCTGTGCGGCAGTGAACAAATTCTCTTTAATAGATGTGCAGATAAATTATTTCTAAGCTGCCTGTGCGGCAGTGAACGATGATCTGAGTGACCTTTGAGATTTCCGACATTTCTAAGCTGCCTGTGCGGCAGTGAACGTCCCTAATGCGTCCCTAATGGCCCATAGCGATTTCTAAGCTGCCTGTGCGGCAGTGAACTTTAAATGGGTTATAGTTATATCGCGTACAAGTTTCTAAGCTGCCTGTGCGGCAGTGAACAAAGATCCACACCTGCTCGACAAGATAAAGCATTTCTAAGCTGCCTGTGCGGCAGTGAACAAAATCGGGCACAGCAGGAACTTTTTTTTTGGTTTCTAAGCTGCCTGTGCGGCAGTGAACAGCCTCAATGTGGTATGTAGGCGCCTGTAGATTTTCTAAGCTGCCTGTGCGGCAGTGAACAAAAAGAAGAAGAACGACAAATACAAGCATTGTTTCTAAGCTGCCTGTGCGGCAGTGAACATGATTAGCCTCCGGATATAAGGAGGCCAATATTTCTAAGCTGCCTGTGCGGCAGTGAACTAGAGATTTTAGCAAAAAAACGAGATGTAGCAACCACTTCAGCCTGAAAAGCTAAAAATACCCTTTTTTGAGGCCACTCTGCAACCCCTTGATTTTAAACGTATTTTTAAAGCGCTCGATTTTTTGGTTAAAAACAGGGTAATGCCCTGTTATCACCTTTTCAGGTCAGTCCGTACAAAGTGACAGTGCTTATCTCATCAACGTACGCCATTCGCTCTTGAGTGATAAATAGCCAAAATCGCTTCCCGGAACTTGAACTTTTAACCCAGATAAACGGTGCTTTAATGTGCGTCTGCTGAGAAAATATGAACGTTGGTTCTTCATTAAAACACCTGACAATAGTGGACTTTACTCGTCATTTTGTATTGTTCTGACGTCCAGCTTGTCATGCTCGTTACGGTAGTTAGAAAAGGTCATTGGTATTATCTCCTATTGGTTAACAATGGCTGTAGGAGTATGAGTCACAGGTTTATCCCACTACCCAGGAAACCAGTCAGGACGCCTGACATATTGTCAGGCTTATAAACCTAACCTGCGCTGCGCGTTATGATGCTTTTAACCCAGAAATATAAGCACCATCCAATGGTGGGAACGTCGCATGGGGATGCTCAGGTAAATAGTCATTGGTATAACAGGCCCGGGTATTGATGGTTTCATCAGTAATCTCGAGCTGCCGTGCATAAAGGCCGACTTTTTCCCAGTCTCTGTCAACATTCACCAAATCTCTGGAGAAGTAAGGCAGGCAGCTGACATAGATTTTTTTAAAGGTTTCCGCCCTTAGTCTTGGAATATGATCGCATAGCAGATCATACGCTTTTTCCGGGTGTTCCAGTGTCCAGTGCATCCCCCTGAGGGTGGCTTTCATAAAACGTTTAACAGTGTCTTCATTTGCCGCCAGAAATGTCTCATTGACAAGAAAGAGCACCGAGCAAAAGCAGCAGCACCCGAGTCCTGCCAACTCATCCACCCGAAGTATACCCGCTTCCTGACCACTGACATGCTCAAGTTCTACTTTCTGAAAACAGCCAATGCCCATACCGGCATCCACTTTCTTCTGTAAAATGGCATCAGTAATATTCATGCCGACACGCACGGCTTCATAGCCACGGTTCTCAATCCCTGCCCGGCGGGCAAGGTCATCAATAATGATTTTACCGAAGTGGCCAATGTAACCCACTCTTTTTCCACGAATATCATCGAAACGTTTAATTCCGCTGGATTTGAGAAAGATCAGCCCAGTGGGTGGCTCATGGAACAAAGTACCAACAGAAACCACTTTATAACCTTTGGCTCTGGCAGCATAGGTATGAATCATTGCCTTGAGGGCAATATCCACTTTGTTTTGACCAATTAAGTCGGTGACATCGGAGGGGTCTGTGGTTTCTACAATGGCAGGGGACAACCCTTCCTCTTCATAAAAACCGAGATAATGTGCCATAAAAATCGGCGTGTGGTAAGGGTTGGCATACCAGTTGAGCAACAGAGACAGTCTTGGTGTTGTTATAGTGGCCATCGATGAATCCTCACAGTTGTTGAACAGCAAATAAACAACGTGACGCACTAATGCCCGAGAAAAGCAGCAGTCATTATGAAACAGTCCGAGGCAGCAATAACGATCACTAATCACTAATCACTAATCACTAATCACTGCTCAATGGACAGACTGGCAACCTATGGCAATCCCTACACCGGTACTAACCGGATCAGGTTCAACAGGTATAATCTCAGCCTGTAACTGGATAGAAAACAGGCACCCTGCGCCACTGAAGCCCGATGAAATAATCACAATAGATCAGGCTTGTTGGTCAGATTTTGACATTCTCCTCCAGTCAGATCACTGGAGGTTTCCCATTACTGAGGCGTTACTTTCTCACGAGTTCGCGCAGGTTCCTGCTTCATGGATACGGTCACAGGGAACTTACACTAACTCCACAGGCTTTACTCTCCCTCTGACCAAGGGTAGGTCAAAAGACAAAAGAATATTAGCAGAATGTTAGAAAAAATTCACTTCCCGCCCGGTTCGGCAAGAGTCCTCTTTCGATTATGGGTAGGGACAATTCCCTGTTAGCATAAACCATAAACTATAACTATCGTCATAAAAAAAGGGTGTTTTAAACGTTGTAAACCTGTGCTGTTCGGTCTGTGATAAACGGGTCTGAAAAGCCGATGGCTATAAAATGCAAACTCAGCAAAGTCCGGGGCTTTATGATACCCTGACGGAGTGGACTTATTAACGCCCCGGGGCTATTGATGGATTACCTGAAAAAAATTACCACCGCTCGCCCGGTGAGCCATTCTGTTCATTCACCGCTTTCGTTACTGGAAGAAACAGAAAGCAACAGGGGACGAATTATCCAGTCTGCTGCCCTGCGACGTTTACAGCAAAAAACGCAGGTCTATCCATTAGAAACCAATGCCGCTGTGCGAAGCCGCCTGACGCATTCCCTTGAAGTTCAACAAACGGGTCGCCTACTGGCACAAACGATTCTTTCACGGCTGCAAAAAAGGGATCAATCAGGGGCTTTTCATCTAACCGGCATAGAAACCCCGTTTATCAATCTGGTAGAAATGGCCTGTCTGCTGCACGATGTAGGGAATCCTCCCTTTGGGCACTTTGGTGAAGCAAGCATCAGCCGGTGGTTCTGTGACCATGCTGCCGATTGTTATCAACAGGCACTGAAAAACCGGCCGGGACATTCATCGCTGTTTACCCATACACTGTTGCCAGATCTATGCACCTTTGAAGGTAACGCCCAGGGCTTGCGCATTGTTCACAACCTGCATCATTTAAACCTGACGCATTCTCAAATCGCTGCCCTTATAAAGTACACTCGCCCGCCCTACAAGAAAGCCCCCGGTGATGATGATCCCTTTTACTATCGACAAAAAAAACCCGGTTTTTATTACAGTGAACAGGCATTGGTAACATCAGTGTGGGACTCACTGGCTGTGGACGAGGGCTGTCGCTTTCCTCTGGTGTACATTATGGAAGCGGCTGATGACATTGCTTATTGTATTGCCGACCTCGAAGATGCCGTCGATAAAGGCATTCTCTCGTTAGAGGTGTTAAAAAATCAGCTTATCCTTGTATGGCAGGAGCTTAACGCAAAGGAAGATGACTACCTGATACGCATTATCAACCATGCAAATACCGCAGGTGATGGGGATTTTATCACGCATCTGCGTACACGCCTGGTGAAAGAGTTAGTGAACTATGCCGCAGACCGTTATCTCAATCAGCATCAGGCAGTGTTTAACGGTACTCTGGATGAGCCTCTGATTAATGGCGGCTCAAGTCAGCACCTGGCTCTGGAAACGTTAAAAACCGTTGCCATCAGGCATGTGTTTAACAAACGTGAAAAAGAAACACCTGAGCTAAGGGGACATGCGGCTTTGGTGGGGTTACTGACAATTTACCGGACTCTGCTAATATTGCCACGGGCTGATTTTGAAGCCATTGCTTATCAGGATGCTGATGCCTGCTTTATTGAGCAACGGTTGTTCCATCGACTTCCTAAAAAATACAAAGCAGCTTATAGCTCAACAATGGCGGGTTTGTCTGAAAGCAGCCATACTGACAGCGAGAAAAATGACCTTGAGTGGTATTACCGGGTGCGGCTCATCATTGATTATATATCCGGGATGACCGATCATTTTGTGGTAAGTGAGTATCAGCAGCTTTCTGCAATCTAAATACTCATGAGTGGGTAGTAGACTCAAACGATTTCAAGATACCAGCTCCGGATCAGCTACAGCCTTTTATTGTCAGGGGTTGCTATTGAGAAGAAACAGGTATCTTCCCGTTTAGCGGGTATGACATAAGCGTGTAAACCCAACCTCGAATGTAATAGTGAGGAGAGTAATGATGAGGATATGAGGCCCATAGAAAGATTCATGCCCTGACTACAGTAACCATTCTGGCTGTTTAATGACAGTCTTCATCAATGTTGCAAACCAGTCAGCCCCTGAGTGTTCAAAATAATTTTTAGCACACTCATATCCCAGCTCAAAAATTTCCTCCAGCTCATCGTTTTTAACAGTAAACACACCGTATTGATGAATCCCTTCCGGTTCGAGAATAACGTCAGGCAGTGCCAGTTCATCAGCAATTTTTGACAGGCTGAAGATATCGTAGATGCGCTCCAGTAAAGCGATAGAATTTTTAAAAGGTTTGCTGCCATTCAATGGCTTTACCGGGTTTAAGTGCATACCAATATGAAAGCGGCATCGGTTTCTTATGAGTGTTGCAGGGAAGTTATTAATGATTCCCCCATCGGCAATCAGGGCGCCCTGCCATTCAACAGGGGTAAACACCCCTGGAAAGGCGATTGTTCCGAGTAATGGATAAATCAGGGGACCTGAATCGAAGATCTTTATATCCGGTGCACGTAAATCTGTTGCAACAAAGGTTAAGGGCTTTTGTAAGGTGTCAAAAGAGTCCTCTGGAAACAACGGTGTTAAATAATCCCGTATTTTCTCTGTTTGAAAAAGACCCAGTTTAGAAAATGACAGGTTATAAAAACTGAACAGTTTATGTTTTAAGAAAAATTCAAGGATGTGCACCGGCTTCTGTCCAGCAGCATAAAGGGCTCCTACCAAGGCTCCGGCACTGGTACCGGAAATAATATCAGGGGTAACGCCATACTCTGCCAGATATTGCAGCAAACCAATATGTGCTATGCATTTTGCACCACCACCGGACAGTGTTAACCCTAAATTGAATAGGGGTACTTCTTGATGACTAACGGTTGTATTCACTCTCTTAACCTTTTGACTATTTCTTTGCATACCAGGAAGCCGTTCATAATCTTCTCAATATCTTCTCAATATCTTCTCAATAGAAACACGAAGAAGGCTAAACAGAAAATTAAAGACTTGTGTTCGGCTTATACACGGTATTCTTCCATAAATGGCAACCGTTTTTCTATCCAGGAAAATCAACACTCGTCGGTAATGGGTCAAAGTAGTGGGTCAAAGTAGTGGGTCAAAACTGTTGCTTATAAAAAATGTGTCGTATGAATTGTGATCAGACAGTGCTGTGTCCAAACTGCAAAATGGGCAATGTTAGTTGAAGCAGAGTTGAAGCAGAGTTGAATTCAGGATTGATAGTTATGGCTAACAACAATGTTGACCCACTACCCTGCGCTATTACGAGACGTTTTAACGCAGGACTATCGTTCATATTTTCAGCGCAGAGGCGTAGCTGGAACAGGCGACGGGTGTTAACTTTGCCCTTAACCAGCCAGTATCTGCATCTTATACACAGCGGCTAGATTTCTTGCTTCACGTTCGAGGTTTTGCTGGCAGAAAGAGAGGGCTTCCTTCAAGCTCACTGCACTATGGACAATGGGAAACAACGCATCAATGCCGTGCTCGTAGACCGTTTCAACACCCTCACCAACACTACCACAAATAGCAATCACAGGCAGGCCAGCCTTCTTGGCTTCCCTGGCAACACCAACCGGTGTTTTACCGTTGGCCGTCTGGCCATCAATTCGCCCTTCACCGGTGATCACCAGATCAACACCCTCACACCGGGATTTCAGATCAACAACGTCCACTACAATATCAATGCCCCGCCTAATGGAGGCTTTCATAAATGCCAGTAACGCTGCGCCCATGCCACCGGCAGCGCCAGCACCTGGCATTGCCGGGACATCCCGACCCGTCACACGTTTCAGCACCGTGGCATAATTGTTCAGTGCGGTATCCAGTTGTTTTACCATGGCACTGTCCGCGCCTTTTTGCGGGCCAAACACGGCAGATGCACCGTTAATACCCGTCAGCGGATTATCCACATCACAAGCCCCTATAAACTCAACCTGAGACAAACGAGGGTCTATCGAGCGGGTATCAATATCCACAAGATCCACTAACGCGGCACCACCGACGGGCAACTCTGCTCCCTCGGCATTGAGAAAACGGGCACCCAGTGCCTGCATCATACCCGCACCACCATCATTAGTGGCACTGTCGCCCATGCCTACGATAATCCGTTTAACCCCCATGGCCAGAGCACCACGAATCAGTTGACCGGTGCCCAGTGTCGTGGTGTAAAGGGGATTTCTTTCTTCGGGGGCAAGCAGCTTCAGGCCAGACGCTTTAGCCATCTCAATGACGGCCGTCTCACCGTCGCCCAACAGTCCGAAGCCGGCAACACGGCACCTGCCAAGAGGGCCGGCGACAGTCTGGTCAATAACTTTGCCTCCCGTAGCATCTACCAGGGCCTGCATGGTGCCTTCACCGCCGTCAGCCATGGGGATTTTGACATACTCAGCTTCAGGTAATACTTTGCGAAATCCTGTTTCAATGGCTTGTGCCACATCCAATGCCGTCAGGCTTTCCTTAAAAGAGTCCGGAGCAATAATAATTTTCATGAAAAAACCTATGCGACCTGAAATACACCGTAGATCAGTGTAGCTGTTACTGTCATACTGAAACCAATCAGCGTTTCGTAAGGCACAGCCCTTAAACGCTCTCGAATTTTCATTCCAACACTGCCGCCAGTTGCATGAAAGAAGCTACCATGGGGCATGTGGTCCAATACCGTAGCCCCCGCATGCATCATTGCCGCAGCGCCTAATGAAGGAATGCCCAGCTGTAAAATAATGGGACCAAAAACGTTAGACGCCACAGCTGTACCCGCTGTTGTTGATGCTGTAGCCAGGGACATGCTCATGCCACTCAGGGGAGCTAGCAGATAGGCAGGTAATCCGGAAGCTTTTAGTAAATAGACCAGGGAATCACTGAGTCCAGAGTTCGCGATAATCCCTGCTAAAGTCCCTGTACCAATCAACATAACTGCCACGCCGGTCATACGTTGTAATCCCCCCACAGCAAAACGGTTCATATCGCGTAACCGTCCCATAGCCAGGGCACCTGCAACACCGCCGAGGGGCAGGGCAATCATCGGGTCTATGGAAATACCAGCGAGTGGGCGCAAAGCCAGCATACCAATGGCCACCACCGGTGCGGTTAATGCCGCCAGCAGGCCAGGACGATCTATGGTCTTCTGTGTTGTTTCCTGATTGATACCATTGAGCATTGAGCCTTTGTTCACCAGAACTCTGGCAACAACATATGTCACAACCAAACCAGTCAATGCAGGAACAAGGTTGGCCATCATGACATTCGTCAATGGCAGATTAAATGCGTCAGAGGCTGCAATAGTGTTGGGATTGGGTGAAATAATATTGCCTGCCTTGCCGCCACCAATCATTGCCACCAGTGCTGACAAAACGGAGAGATTTGCACGGCGAGCAATGGCCAGGGCAATAGGCGACACAGTAATAACAGCAACATCGATAAATACACCAGCAGCGGTTAACAGCGCAGTGGCGATAATCAATGCGACCACCGCGCGAGCCTCACCCACAGCATCAACAATTTTTTCTGCAATAACCCCTGCACCACCGGACTCAATAAGCACCCCAGCCAGTACACCTGCTGCTAAAATACGAAGAACTGAAGAGGTAATTCCCTTAACGCCTTCAATCATAAGTAAAACACTGTCGCCTAAACTCGCAAGGCCAATCAGTGCACCTAATAACGCACCAATCATCATACCGTAAGCAGGTGGAACACGTTTTAGAATCAGGCCAATGGATATAGCTAACCCGCTCAACGCCCCAAAGGTGGTAATTTCAACCATTTCTTATTGAATCCGCTCAGATTTTTTATAGCTGTTTTGAAACAGCTGTTTTGAAACAGCTATTATCTGATTTGCTTTGGTGGATGTTATCGTTAAACCGAATGAATAACAGGGCGGATTCTTCTTGTTTTTTTAAGCAGATGCACAATAAAGGAAAAAAGGAAAATAACAAAGGAAAACAACAAAAGAAAACAACCTGAAAGGAAAACAGCCTGTACATTTTATATCTCCTGTTTATATCTCCTGTAGCTCATGCATTCGTAGTGCAAAGTGCAATAGCAGTAAATCATTAAAATCCCTGGGGTTGCGTTGGGTTAATGACTGTATTTTACCAAGGCGATAGGCAAGCGTATTTCGATGGATATGCAGTTTTTTTGCTGTTACACCGGGATTTGCCTGTGCATTAATATACACTCGTAACGTTTTCTGCAAACAGCCTTTTGTATCCGCTAAAAGCAGGGGCTGGATGTGCTCCTGAATGCCTTTCCCCTTCCAGGAAAGCAATAAATCCAGCATTAAGCTATCAAGCTCAAAGTCACTATAACGATAAACACGCTGGTCAGGCAGTAGCTGTAACCCTAACTGTAATGCTTCCTGTGCGGTTTGATAGGAGAGCTGAAGGCCTGACAGGCTTTTGATATAACGACCTAATGCAATCTTATAGCGCATATTCTTAACACTGGACAACCGCTCTTTTAATGAACAGAGGTAGCCTGTCAGCTGATCCCGGTTGCAGCCACCGCTATTGACAGGATGCAGTAGTACAAATTGGCAGGGTCCTGTTAATGCCACTAAGTCGTCAGGGTCTCCTTTTCTTAACAGACACTGAAAATACTCAGCTTCATCGATTGATAGTGGGTTGTCGTCCTGATGCTGAAGGTCAATCAACAGGACTACACGCGGCAGACCCGGATTAATGCCCAGGTGCCTTGAGCGAGAACTGAATAAGGGGTCGTGTTCTGCTGTACCGTGAATCATTTCAGAAATGATATTTTCCCGCTGCCGCAAACTCCAATGCGCCTCAAACATAATGGCCGCATTCTCAAGCACCAGGTCTGCCGTCATAACCACGAGATCTGCAAATTGCGATACTTCATCAGGATGCCCTGAAATACCAACAACGCCAACGATCTTGCTCCTGAATCTGATGGGACGATTAATACCTGGCTTTGACATTACAAAACCTGCTGAATTTTTTTTGTAAATATCACAGGGGACGCCCGATGCTAATACCTGCTGTGCTCCTTCATGCTCTGTATGTAAACGACGTTTGTCACCTGAACCAATAATAATACCGTTGTGATCCATTACATTGACGTTATAACCTGTAATAGTCATAGCTCGATCTACAATGCGTTGAGCAACAGATTCAGTGAGGTAAACAGGCATGAAAATACCGTAGGTGGTCAGTGGAAAAGCACTGAGATTCTAGGCGCTGTAGACATAAGAATGCAATATCAACCAGAGTGATTGACACGATCTATAACTTTCACAGATTACGCGAAGACCGACTTTTTCTGGTTTACAATAAAGTTGGCCATCTGTTGTTTCCCAAGGGCTACAGTGAAAAATCATGTCCTTTAATGCACCCAAAGTGTGCGGCAAATTGGGTACTTTTAAGCGACAAATGGCAATAGCAAGGCATGAAATTAGAATAGTATTATAGTACTACTTTCGTACCTGAGTCGTAGTCATTGTGGAAAGTCCAACTTTTGGCCTTTGCAGAAAAAGCCGGCCTTCGCATTAGGTTTAATTGTTTTATTAATCATAAATTATCCCTTATTCTTTAAATGACCGAAGCTTAATAGCTAACAAGAGGTTGAATTATGTACACATCCAAAGAAGGCCAACCAGTTCCTGGTGCCATCTTTAGAACCCGTAAAAACGACAGTTGGGTCAACCTGAGCAGTGATGATATTTTTTCTGGCAGGAGTGTCATTGTTTTTGGCCTGCCCGGTGCCTACACCCCGACGTGTTCTTCTGCGCACCTACCACGGTATGAAGAATTGTTTGAAGCCTTTAAGCAACAGGGTATTGATGATATCTATTGTTTGTCGGTAAACGATGCATTTGTTATGAACAGCTGGGCGCAGGGGCAGGACGCTAAACACGTTAAAATGCTGCCTGATGGCAATGGCGAGTTTACTGAAAAAATGGGTTTAGTGTTTGATGCCAGAGAATTAGGCTTTGGCAAACGTACCTGGCGTTACTCCATGTTGGTGAGAGACGGGATTATTGAAAAGCAGTTTATTGAGCCGGTAGAAGCCGGCGATCCCTTCAAAGTGTCTGATGCCGACACCATGCTGCATTACCTTGCGCCAGAAGCAAAGCCACAGGCGTCAGTGTCTGTGTTTAGCAAACCCGGTTGCCCATTTTGTGCCAGAGCAAAACAGATGTTGCATGACAACCGTATGGCCTTTGAAGAAATTGTATTAGGGTCTGATGCAACATCCACCTCGCTGAGGGCCATTACCGGCGTCAGCACTGTGCCACAGGTTTATATTGGTGGTCAGCATATCGGTGGCAGTGATGATCTGGAAAACTGGTTCGCTCGTCGCTAAAGCCAGTAGCTATAGCGACATTCTGTAAAAAAACTGCCATGCTAAACGGCTTTTGGCTTAGATCATCGCTGCTAAACGGCAACCTTGGTCTATGGCACGCTTGGCATCAAGCTCAGTGGCTTTGTCGGCACCACCTATCAGGTGAACAGGTTTTCCACAAATACTGTCGGCCAACTCTCGCAGGGGCTCCTGGCCGGCACAGATGACAACGGTATCCACATCAAGTAGTTGAGGTTCACCGGCCACGGTCAGGTGAAGTCCCTGATCGTCAATCTTCTGATAGTCACAACTGATCAGCATTCGAACGCCCCGGCTGGCCAATGATGAACGGTGAATCCATCCGGTGGTTTTACCAAGCCCGGCGCCAGGTTTGCTTTTTTTACGCTGCAGGAGATACACGTTTTTCTCTGGTGTTTCTGTGTGTTTTTCAGACAGTATACCGCCCCGGTTTTCCAGGGACATGTCCACACCCCATTCTTTCATGAAGGCAGGGATATCAAGGCTGGAGGAAGGCCCTTGCTGAGTAATAAACTCACACAGATCAAAGCCAATGCCACCGGCACCAATGACAGCGACTTTTTTCCCTACGGGTGCGCCTTTGAATACCTCCAGGTAAGTTAAAACACAGGGGTGATCAATACCATCAAGTTCCATTACCCTGGGCTTGATGCCAGTAGCAATAATCACTTCGTTGAAATCACTGTTTTCCAGGTCATGGGCACAGACATGGGTGTTAAGTTGTAAATCTACGCCAGTAATGTCAATCTGTCGTTTAAAATACCGCAGGGTTTCTCTAAACTCTTCTTTACCGGGTACGGTTTTAGCAATATTAAACTGCCCGCCAATACGGTCAGCTGCATCAAACAGTGTGACAGCATGTCCACGGGCGGCGGCAGTGGTGGCAAATGCCATACCGGCAGGGCCTGCGCCAACAACGGCTAGCTTTTTGGGCTGTGTTGCAGGTTCGTAATTTAATTCTGTTTCATGGCAGGCGCGGGGGTTTACCAGACAACTGGCGATTTTCCCCTGAAAGACGTGATCCAGGCATGCCTGATTACAGGCGATGCAGGTGTTGATTTCATCGCTTTTGCCCCTGGCCGCTTTATTGACCCATTGCGGATCTGCCAGCATTGGCCTTGCCATGGAAACCATATCTGCATCCCCTCTGGCCAGCACTGCTTCTGCTGTTTCAGGCATATTAATACGGTTGGAGGTAATCACAGGAATAGAAAGTGCCTTTCGGATTTTAGCCGTTACCCAGGTAAAGCCTGCGCGGGGAACCATGGTGGCTATCGTCGGAATACGGGCTTCATGCCAGCCAATGCCGGTATTGATCATCGTGGCTCCGGCTTTTTCTATGGCTTTTCCGAGTTGTACAATTTCGTGCCAGCTACTGCCACCTTCTACCAGATCCAGCATGGAGAGGCGATAAATAAGAATAAAGTCATCACCTACCCGTTCACGGGCACGACGAATAATTTCTATGGGCAGGCGTATACGGTTTTCATACCGCCCGCCCCATTCATCCTGACGGTGATTCGTGCGGGCAGCAATAAACTGGTTAATAAAATAGCCTTCAGAACCCATGATTTCCACACCATCATAACCGGCGTCTTTCGCCAGGGCCGTGGTGCGGGCAAATGCTTCAATCTGTTGGTGGATTTCTTCCGGTTTTAGCTCACGGGGCCTGAACGGGTTGATAGGTGCCTGAAGGGCGCTCGGTGCAATAGCCATCGGGTGGAAGGCGTAACGACCCGTGTGTAGAATTTGCAGACAGATTTTTCCGCCTTCACCATGAACGGCGGTTGTTATCAGTTTGTGTTTATCAACCTCGTCGGGTTTGTTAAGCAAGGCGGCAGCAGGCATGCCACCGCCTTCTCTATTGGGACCAATCCCCCCGGTCACAATCAGGCCAACACCGCCTCTGGCGCGCTCTGCGTAAAAGGCGGCTAATCGTTCAAAACCCTGTTTACGCTCTTCCAGCCCTGTGTGCATGGAACCCATGATTACGCGGTTTTTCAAGGTGGTAAAGCCCAGATCTAACGGGGCTAAAAGGTAGGGGTAGGGAGTGGGTGATGTCATGAAAATACCTTTAATAGCTTTAATAGCTTTAATAGCTTTAATAGCTTTAATAGCTTTAATAGCTTTATTGTGCCATGTTATATGATGATATTGTGTGATGGTGTTATGTGATATCACGCTGTAACAGGCAGTATTGCCTTAAGACAGCGGTGGTTCCACAGGCCAAAGCTCATCATAATCAGCTGGCTGCTTTGTCATATTCGCCTGAAAGGCTTTCATCATTTCACCCGGCTGGAACATACCGCTTTGCCAGGTGGCCATATAATTCAGGCTGTCGTTGACACTGTGGTCACGTGCATAGTTCAGCATTTCCTTACTGCCGGTAACGGCCAATGGTGAGTTGTCGGCAATTTGCTTTGCGATTTGATGCACATGGGCCATCAGCTGTTGCTGATCTGGCACAACGGCATTGATCAGCCCTACCCGGTGGGCTTCACTGGCAGGTAATTTTCGCCCAGTAAAGGCCAGCTCTCGCAACAGTGCTTCCGGCATTTTATAGGGCAATCGTTGCAGAGCGCCAAGGTCAGCGGTCATCCCCAGTTGTGTTTCTTTTACTGAAAAATAAGCGTCGTCTGTTGCGTAAAGGCAGTCGCAGGCGCTGACCAGATTAAAGGCACCGCCAATGCAACCTCCCTGGATAGCACCCAGTACGGGTAAGCGACAATTTTCAATGATGCTGACCACTGCCTGTAGCTGCTGTACGGTGCGACGGAGGTTTTCGCTACGCCGGCCTGGCTCACCCTGTATGAGCTTATTACCGGGACACATAAATACGCCCAGGTCCATCCCGGCAGAAAATACACTGCCTTGTGCTCTAAGGATAATCACACGGGCACGGCTGTTATGGTCGATATCGCGGATGATCTCAGGAAAGGAATACCAGAAATCGAGATTAAGGGCATTGCGTTTTTCAGGACGATTAAGTGATACCGTGGCAATACCCGCATCAATCTGTACCTTGAGAAATGAGTCGGCCATGGGGTGCCTCGCTCTGGATTTTATTCGTGTATGTCAATAATGGCTAAGGTAAACTTGCCACTGGACAGTGTCAAGATTAATTCCCGGGGGGGCAACGTGAAACGGCAGCAACACTATCACCATGGTAATCTGGAGCAGGCTTTGCTGGCTGAGGCAACGCGGACGATTCGTGAGTCGGGGTTGGAAGCACTGTCCATGAGGGTGCTGGCAGAAAGGGTGGGTGCTTCGCGAACAGCAGCCTATCACTATTTCAATAACAAAAATGCACTGGTCAGCGCCATTGCAGAGTCGGGTTTTCAGGCATGGGAACAGTATTTTTCCCCTTTATTCCAACAGCAGCCGATTCCCCTGAAGCCCTGGTTAAGTCAATTTGTTAGCCAATATATGACTTTTGCCCGGGACCATGCGGAGCAATATGACCTGATGTTTGGCCGCCCTGTCTGGAAAAACGGTGAACCCTCTGATTCCCTGAAAGCCTTATCCAGTCGGGCCTTTCAACAGTACGTAGCATTTATTCGCACCTGGCAGGCAAAAGGTGTGTTCATGCAGACCATTGATGCCCTGCGACTGGCTCAGGTGAGCTGGGGAATGCTGCACGGTATTTGTCGGCTGCTTAATGATGGTGTGTATCTGGAGGGGGAGGCCATTGAAGGCATGCAGGAAGCTGCTGTGCATCTGTTACTGGAAAGGTCGTCGTAGAGAGCCAGACAGGTAATCTACCCATTTAACGTGAAGGTGCTTATTAAAGGTCTTATTAAAAGTGCTTATTAAAAGTGCTTATTAAAAGTGCTTATTAAAAGTGCTTATTTTTAATCAGCGTCAATCCGAAAAAACAACAAAGGTCTGTAGCTGATTAAGTCTGAGTATCTTGAACGACATCGTGCATATCTACCTGTGAATGCTCTGATTGTAAAATTAAACTGACAAAAGAGTTAGCCAGTATAACCAATGTGCAATGGGATGCCTTTGCCCATGTCTGATGAATTAATCAATAACAATCAATCCACCACCATCGGACAGGTAGAAACCATCACGGGAGATTTAATGATGATAAATGGTGTGGCAGAAAGGATGTTTAGTCCTATTACGGAAGATACTATAAAAGAGCAGAATACTGTAATTGGCACTACGGCGACTCCCACTCATGGTCTGAGGGACGATCTTGACCATCACAGAACAGGTGCCTCTCCCATTTCCGAAAAGACGGTTTATGTCATTACTGACAGGAAGACTGAACACAGTGACAGAACCTCCAATGATTCTGATGATAGCTCCATTGACTCTGAGACAGCAGCGAAAGAAAGGGCCGAGCTGATGGAACTACGCTTTCAAAAGGCCAGTGAAGCACTAAAAGAAGCACTAAAACAAGCAGAACAGCGAGTGAAAGAGCTGAATGAAGAAGTCAGGACGAGTGAAAGCTTGCAATCTGATATGCAGTGGAAGTATGAGGAACTGCAAGTTCAGAATCAACAATGGGGAAATCAAATCAGTCATCTTAACGCTATAGTCACAGCGCAGGAAGAGAGAATTCACTGGCTTACTAATGAATATGAAGCCGCTGTACTGAAAATAGAAAAATTAAAGGCAGCGCTGACAAGGTCTTATGGCCACCGTAATGCAGGCGATGAAGGCGAGACCATGGAGCAGCTCTATGCAATGATCAGCAATCTGGAACGTCAGGTTGTCTCGGCTGACAACGCTAACGCATCGTTAAAATGCGAAGTTGCAAACCAGCAAGCCCTGCTTGAACAGTTACAAAAGGACAATAAAAAACTGCGTCAAAACAAAGAAAAGAACGGGGAAATGAATAAGCACCTTAATGATACCGTCGTTGTTCAGTCTGAAAAGTTAGAGGAGCTGGCAGCACTTTATCAAAAAGCACAGGAACAGATAGCCGCATTAGTCACCGACATTGAATCACCCGAAAATAAAGAAGAAGCGATTACCGGGCTTAAGCGGTCTCTTCATGGGCGGAATATTCAGATTGTCGATCTAACGAATGAGCACACCCGCCTGGGCGTGGAGAATGAACAGCTGGCAAGAGAAAGAGCGTCGCTGCGGGCAGAGCTTGAAAAAGCAGATGCCTATATTCGCCGTCTGGAAAATCAGAAACAACGCGATGCCGAGCAGATTGCCTGGCTCGAAAAAGACAAATCAGACAATGAGGCGACACTGGAACTGATTAAAGCGGAGCATGGGGTCCAGTTACGGGCACTGCAAACACAAGTCGCACAAACAGCCACTTTACCGGCTGCAAGGGCAAGGAGAACAGCAGGCAAAGTGCCAGCTGCGAAATATTACAGGGAGCGGCGGCATCAACGAATGAAATATTGTCTGGAAGACTTCAAGCGTTGTTCTTTATCAGGTCGCAGAGTAACAAAGCGGCAGCCCATAAGGACACCAACCCCGCCAGGAACAAGACAGCCTTTTGTTCCGGCAGCAGTGCCTGTACGAACCTCGCAGGGAAGATCTGTACCGGCAGGGCGACCATCTGATACAAACGCTTCTCCAAGGGAGCGGATTTCTTCAGCTTCGTCAACATTATCAACATTGCCAACATTGCCAAGTGGCATGAGCGAGCCTGGTCGTGGTCGTTATAGGGGCAAAGAGTCCTTTCAGTATGGGGTGTCGGCTCCACACCCTAAAAATCGTCGTCGTTCAAAATATCCGTGTTCTGGAAAACAGCGGGAACACCATGGGATGAACCGTATCCGGCACCAGAGAACGGCTGAATGGGTAGCCGCCAACAATCGTAGACGAAGGTCTGCTTCTGACAGCGAGCGTATTAGCCACAGCCACCCCGCTTTTGGCTGGTCGCCGTCAGTGGCAGGCAAAAAGAATCAATCGACTCAGACAAAAAGCTATACGCCAAACGTCTATCCTCAGCCAGATATGCCGGTAATGCTGTCAGCCATGTGCCAACTGATTCAAACAACCATGAAGACATTCTTTGAGGATCTTGTCAGGATATTCGGTGGCGCTATGACCAGGTATTGATTCTGACAGAGCCTGTCAGTTTGATTGACAGGATGGAATTCACTGGTCAATTCAGTGGATGTGGTCAGGTATTGGTCGTAAAAAAGCGTGACTGTCAGCTTATGGAACAAACACTGTCAGTTTGACTAACACCATGGAACCCAATGGTAAAAGACAGGGTCTGAGTAGGTAAGCAAACCCATAAAATGGTTTTTAGACAGAGAAGGTGGCATAGCCACTGAATCATAACTAAGCGTCATGGAGGACTTAATTATGTATTCAACGACTTTACGCCCGGTTCATGTACCTGAGACTCACTTCGCAGAAGGGAACGCTGCTACTGTTTCGCGTAAACACAGGGCTGAAAAAGCCCATATAGAACCCAGGATTCATGGTGGCGTTACATTGAAGAGCACTGTTCCTCTGTTACTTCGTACTATAGCGCCATTTTCTGCAGTGGTTTTTGGCACTTTGGGCATGTCGTTACTCGCCGGCAATCCTTTAGTGGGTACAGTATTGATGGCTACAGCCCCCGTTGCTTCTGAACTGGTTAACAGCCTTGCTGATTATATTGAAACAGAAAATTTCAGTCATCTTGAAACCGCGCTTTTCAAAGCCGGAAAAGCAGTCCTGTCAGGCACTCAGGGAGTGGCTGATAAGTATAAACTGGTGTCGGGTATCGTCGGCTCATCCCCCGGAGTATCAGGTATCCTGAGTACTGAAAGTTCTTCAAGTCTGAACCATAAGACATCTGAAGCAACACCACGAAGAAAAGAAAAGGCAATTCGTCATAAAAAAACGCGCGTACCCGTTGCTCACAGAAGAACAACAAAAGCAAGAAAAGTGAGCAGTAAACGTCAGCCTGAATGGCCTGGTTTAAACAGGAGGGGTATAGCCCCTGAGGATATTAAAAAGGTAGAGAGCTGGTTGACAGGTCAGATTGAGAGCGCTGTAAAAGACACAGGCATAAAATTGATGGCGAAAGGGCTGATTCCAGAGAAAATGGCACAGTGAGACAATATAGCGGGTTACCTTTTTAACACTGGATCCTCCACCGGTGTTAAAAGGTCAGTGAGCACAGTTTATTCATATAAGCTGTGCTTTTTTTTTGCGAGCAGGCAATGGCAGCTATCTGCATATTTTTTACGGATAATGTGTCAAAAGGAGTATCCTTTGCATAATTATTCACTCGGTAAAGACGCCAATGACTAATACAAAACACGATGCACTGATCAATGCCTTTAAAAAGCTACTGAAAGAAGAACGGTGTGGCTCCCAGGGGCAGATTGCCAATCAATTACAGACCATGGGTTTTGACAATGTCAGCCAGTCAAAGATATCTCGCCTGCTAAGTCGCTTCGGCGCTGTCAGAACTCGAAATGCGTTTGGTGAGCTGGTGTACTGCCTCCCGCCAGATCTGGGAAAAATGGACTCTAAAATTGTGGTTAAGGATCTGGTAGAAGAGATTACTCATAACCATGTATTAATTGTTATTCGTACAAGTCCGGGTGCGGCGCAATTGATAGCCCGTTTACTGGACTCTGTTGGACGCAGTGAAGGTATTCTTGGCTGTGTGGCAGGTGACGATACCATTTTTGTCGCCCCCGTTTGTACTGACAGGATTGACCAGACGATGGTACGCGTCAAGGCGCTGTTTTAATCGTTAGCTTTATTACTCTCCCCGTTGCACCGTTACGCTGAGAAACCGTTTTGCAGCAGCGGCACTACGCCATCAGCACATTCTGCCAGCGCACAGGGCTGCCCCTTTTTCAGCACCCACTGGTGATGATGGCGGTATTACTTCAAGTGCATGACGGCAAAGGCAGCCATAATGGCATAATAAAGGGAGATCTTATGTTCTATCGGGTTCGTTCTTTCTTTCATCAGTGAATAGTTGCACCATGCTGAGGGATACTATTGATAAGCTCATCCGCAAGGGCGACGGACCTGGAAGCAGCCATAATGAAAACCTGCCAGACTAACAAAAGTATTCCTGAAAATAGCAGAAAATATGGGAATTGCATTAACACTGAAGGGTCGAAAAACTCTGGTATGACTGATTTTTATTGAGCGGGAATTGCTGCTAAAATTCACAGCAGTAGTCTTCTATGACAGGAGTCTCAGCATGCATTTTTTTACATACGAATGCGACACATGTGGTCACCGCACCCGTGGAGAAGAACCATTTATCAGGCACCTGAGAATAACGCATAATGTTAATATTAATGTTAATGGAGGGAGCAATGCTGTAAGAACTCGAGGACCTTATCGTTGCTGCCTTTGTATAAACCTTTCTTTTGCATCAGTGGCACTGCTCGATCAGCACCTTCTGCTAGCGCACGGGGCTGAGCCTCTTCTGCTAGCGACCAAGGCTAACCCTCTTTTAGTACCCATTAGTCATGATGGCGGTAGTTCACAACAGGGATTGCAACCGCCGGCAATAAGTGTACAGGAACTCGGCAGTCGCACTGTAACAACAATAACATTTCCCAATGGTGTACAGGTCAGGTGGTCATCGTCAGGTGATAGCGATCAATCTTTCACAAGGGTCGATCTACCTGGCCAGAATGTCAGAGCTGATCCTGCTCGGAAAGATTGTCCTGTTTGTTTAGATGAATACGACGTATCAGAGCACGTATTTTATCCCTGTGGTCATTCCGCATGCCGAGCCTGCTTCAGAAATTGGGAAAGTGCACGTACACGAAATAGAAGCCAATGTCCGCTGTGTCGAGAACCTTACTAAGATCGCAAAGCCACCTTTTTACTTCCTTAGATTATATACCCGATGACGCTTAATGGATGCCGGGAAGTTACCCCACCCCCCCTGGAAGACTGGATAGAACTGCTTTCCCACGTTTTTGACAGGTTTTTTGACAGGATCAATTGCTGAATGCAGGATCATTGTTTTCATTACCTGCGTACAGACCGTCGCCATGACAAACAGACTTATGGTCATAACATTCCACCTCGCCATGGGAGGAGGAATAAGTTATTTGTCGTATAATTACCCGCTGAGCTACCGTGTTATTTCCTGAACATCACGACTATTCATATCAGGCTCCTGAGCCATCTGACTGTTCCATATAGTCAGTGACACCCGATGCAGGCAGCTAACCCGGGTCATCAAACTTACGCTGACAGCCTTCGCAAACCTGGCACTACCGCTACTAAAAATCTAACATAATCTGTAATTATGCAGACTTATCTACGCCGTCGACATGAATGCACGACGAATCGTGTCTAACTCCACTCTTGTGTAGGGTTTTTGGTCGAGCTGTAACGTGTCTCGACCATAATTATCAAGGTTCAAACTCGCACTGTAATCCCTATCATGCAAAGTTTTACATTTCGGACATCGCCACTGGCGATCGGACAAAGCGATATTGTCGTTTATGTAGTTGCAAGTATGAACCGCACACTTTTTCGAGCTGGGAAAGAACCGATCTGCAATCACAATCTGGCATCCTCTCAGCTCTGCCTTGTATTCGACAAGCTCTCTCAGCTTGCCGAAACCTGCGTCACTGATTGCTCTTGCCAGTTTGCGGTTTTTTACCATGCCTTTTACATTCAGGTTTTCCATGGTGATTATTTTGAATCTTGACGTCAAATAATCACTTACCTCATGTATTACGGCTGATCGCTGGTTACTGATCCGGTAATGAAGTTTTGCAACTGCCCGCTTGGCTTTCGCGTAACGGTTGCTTCTCTTTATTTTGCGGCTTAACGCTCTCTGTTTCCTGTTAAGGCGTTTCAGAGAGTGTTTCAGTTTCTGATTAGCAGCAAAGGTTTTGCCATTCGAACAAATAGCTGAATTTTTGATGCCAAAATCAACGCCTACAGACTCATTGCTTTGTGCTTTTGGGTCGTAGTCTTGAGTGTCTACCAAAATAGAAGCGAAATACTTTCCGGCTCGCTTACTGATCGTCACCTGACAGGGTGTGCCCGTGAATCTCAGTTCCTGGCGCATTTTAATTTTGGTTTTCAGTTTCTCAATGCGAAGTGTTCTGCCGTCAACATGGAACTTGGGTTTTTCTCTCAGAGAAAAACTATCGTGTAGGCCTCGCTTCTTGAATCTTGGGTAACCTGCTTTTTCTCCTTTCTTCACCCGACGAAAGAAATGAGTAAAGGCGTTATGAAGATCGTCGACTGTATTTCTCGTTACACGTTGACTGACTTCGGCATACCAGGGGAACTCAAGCCTGAGTTCTTTGTATTTTTCATTCGCAGCCTTCTTTGACCACTTAACGCCTTCTTGATTGAAATGTGCTAACAGTTGATTGAACGCATGACGACGAGAACCACAAGCCCTGTCAAGATAATCGGCTTGTTGTTTTGTCGGTCTGAGTTCAATCTTGTGAGCTAACAACATCTTGCAAAGTCTCAAGCATCTTTTTGTGTTTCTTGCTTCGGCTGCCGTAAAGTCTTGCGCTGAATACAGTGATTATTTCCAATACATCATTGGCGAGTTCTTCTTCAAACGAAGGCTGATCGCCTTTATGTACGATGACTATTTCTATTCCCTGCAATTCACATAGGGAGAACACCAATTCAGCGCCGAACCTTAACAGCCTGTCTTTATGTGAAACCACCAGTCGTTTAATCTGACGTTTCATTATTAACTCAAGTAGCTGATTAAGTCCTTTTTTCCGGTAGTTCATGCCAGAACCAAGATCACGTATAACCTGAGTTCGCCAACCTTTTGCAGAACAGTAGGCTTCCAGTAACTCTTGCTGCCTGTCTAAGTCTGGCTTTTGGTCGTGACTGGATACCCTGCAATAGCAAAGAGTAGGCGCAGCTTCGTTACTGAAGCCCATCAATTCAGACACGTCGTAGTAACGAGTTCCACCTTTGGTCTTTCTGGCAGGAAGCAACTCACCTGTACTTTCCCATTTTCGCAGTGTTACAGGGTCTGTACCAAGTAAACGAGCGGCCTCACCTATCTTCACTAATCTCTTATCCATGCTTGAGATTTTATCAGATAGTTTAAGATTATAATAGTTTACTGCGAACTGTTTTTAGCCCCTATGTTGTTACATGCTGAGAGATAATATTCATAAGCCCATCCGCAAGGGCGACGGACCTGGAAGCAGCCACAATGAAAACCTGCCAGAGTAACGAAAGTATTCCTGAAAAATAGCAGAAAGTATGGGAATTGCATTAACACTGAAGGGTCGAAAACCTCTGGTATGACTGATTTTCATTCAGCGGGAATTGCTGCTAAAATCCACAGCAGTAGTCTTCTATGAGAGGAGTCTCGGCATGCCTTGTTTTACTACATATACATGCGAAAGGTGTGGTTACTGCGCCTCTGGCGAAGAAGCATTTTCCTTGCACCTGAGAATAGCGCATAATGCTGGTATGGATATTGATCTTAGTGAAAGGAGGGGTTCTGTAAGAGCTCGAAGGTTAACACCTTATCATCGTTGCCCCTATCGTTGCCCCTTTTGTAGAAACCGTTTTACAGCAGCGGCACTGCGCACTCACCATATTGCGCTAGCGCACAGGAATTCGCACAGGGCTGCCGCTTTTTTAGCATCCACTTTAGGAGCACCCACTCGTTATGATGGTGGTGGTTCACAACAGGGAGTGCAAGGGCCGACAATAAGCATACAGCAATTCGGCAGTCGCATTGTTACAACAATGACATTTCCCAATGATGTACAGGTCAGGTCATCGTCAGCCACGGGAGGTGATAACGATCAATCTTTCACAAAGGTCGATTCACCTGGCCAGAATGTCAAAGCTGATCCTGCCCGGAAAGATTGTCCTGTTTGTTTTGATGAATACGACGCATCAGAGCACGTATTTTATCCCTGTGGTCATTCCTTATGCCAAGCCTGCTTCACAAGTTGGAAAAGTGCATGTCGTCGTAGGACAAACCGATGTCCGGTGTGTCAAGAACCTTACTAAGATCGCAGAGCCGCCTTTTTACTTCCTTAGACTATATACCCGATGACGCTTAATGGATGCCGGGAAGTTACTCGAACAGCCCTCACTGGAAGACCGGATAGAACTGCTTTCCCACGTTTTTGACAGGTTTTTTGACAGGATCAATTGCTGAATGCAGGATCATTGTTTTCATTACCTGCGTACAGACCGTCGCCATGACAAGCAGACTTATGGTCATAACATTCCACCTCGCCATTGGAGGATATATTAGTTATTGGTCGTATAATCACCCGCTGAGCTACCGTGTTATTTCCTGAACATCACGACTATTCATATCAGGCTCCTGAGCTATCTGACTGTTCCATATAGTCAGTGACACCCGATGCAGGCAGCTAACCCGGGTCATCAAACTTACGCTGACAGCCTTCGCAAACTTTAAAAGAGTCTGTGTTATGATGATTTATAAAACTTGAGGTCTATGCTGCCCACGCCTGATAGTGCAGTGGGGCAGCCATCCAGCTTTTCTGCCCATTGTCAGGTACTATTGTCTAAAATTGATGGCAATAGTCTGCGACAGGAATCTCATCATGCCTGTTTTTACATGCCGAATATGCGGTTTCAACACCGCAAGAGAAGCAAACTTTACGAGGCACTTGAGAGTGCATTTTAATCAAACGCCCCGTGCTGGAAGAACTCAAAGGAGTGAAAGGAGGGGAGCTTTTCCTTGCCCCTTTTGTAGAAACAGTTATGCAGCAGTGGCACTGCGCGATCGGCACATTCTGCGAGCGCACTGGACTACTCTTCATGGTGGCGGTAGTTCACGCTCTCCAGGCGTTTTGGTGAACATAACTTCATCCACTCGTGATGATGGCGGTAGTTCACAACAGGGAGTGCAAGCGCCGGCAGTAAGCGTACAGCAACTCGGTAGTCACACTGTAACAACAACGACATTTTCCAATGGTGCACAGTTCAGGTCATCGTCAGCCACGGGAGGTGATAACCATCAATCTTCCACAAAGGTCGATTCACCTGGCCAGAATGTCAGAGCTGATCCTGCTCGGAAAGATTGTCCTGTTTGTCTTGATGAATTCGACGTATCAGAGCACGTATTTTATCCCTGTGGTCATTCCGTATGCCGAGCCTGCTTCAGAAGTTGGGACAGTGAATGTCGTCATGGGACAAACCGATGTCCGCTGTGTCGACATCCATACTAAGATAGCAGAGCCACCTTTTTACTTCCTTAGGTTATATACGCGACGACTCTTAATGGATGCCGGGAAGTTACTCGAACAGCCCCCCCTGGAAGACCCGATAGAACTGCTTTCCCACGTTTTTGACAGTTTTTTTGACAGGATCAATTGCTGAATGCGGGATCATTGTTTTCATTACCTGCGCACAGACCGTCGCCATGACAAACAGATGAAGTCGTTATCCAGAAGCTATTAAGCCATAACCCTTTCATCTGTAGCATGAGTCGAAAGGGTAATTGCCGGGATACTGAGCATAATATTCTTTTACTGAGAGCAATAAGTTGACCCGTGCTGGGATTGACTAACTGTCTTTGTATTGACCTGTCGCTTATCTGCTCTCAGTTAAAGATATTTGCCTGGCAGTTGTGACCTAATAGGAGCTTTGTGCTGCACCTTCAGTGTCCCGTCCTTCTGTTGGGTTACAGGAGGATAAGCTATGACTGTTGCCGCAGAGAAACTGCTTACTCTCGGGGTGGACACCCATTTAGATAAACACGTTTCAGTTTTAATCAATAATTTGGGCCAAATCATCAGCACCGGTGAGTTTGAAACAAACAGTAAGGGTTATCAGAACCTGCTACGCTGGTGTAAATCGTTCGGTGAACTCCAAAAAGCTGGTGTAGAGGGTACAGGCACTTATGGTGCAGGACTCTACCGATATCT
Source organism: Endozoicomonadaceae bacterium (assembly GCA_965232215.1). Taxonomy (GTDB): domain Bacteria; phylum Pseudomonadota; class Gammaproteobacteria; order Pseudomonadales; family Endozoicomonadaceae; genus Endonucleibacter. The sequence continues at coordinate 522,359 of CBDDPF010000013.1, read as the reverse complement.
TGATCAGAAAAACATCCCTGTTTTTGAAGTGACCAGACCCAACCGAATCAAAAGACGGCAAAAAGGCAAAACTGACACTCTTGATGCCGAGAATGCCGCTCGAGCCGCTCTTTCTGGAGAGGCCCGGGCCATCCCCAAAAAACAGACCGGAATAGTTGAGGCGCTCCGTTATCTGGTTGTTACACGGCGCAGTGCCGTAAAAGGTAAAACACAAGCAATAAACCAAATTCGCGCCCTGCTCGTTACAGCTCCCGATGAAGTGCGAGAACAGCTTCTCCACAACTCTGCCCGGGCATGCATTGAAGCCTGCGAAACCGTCGATAGTTTGGGGGATACTGCGCTTCTTGAAACGTTGACTATGTCGTTAAAGTTATTGGCATCACGCTGGAAAGCGTTCAACGAAGAACTCAAACAGCTTGATAAACGACTTAACGCTTTATCAGGAAAAGCTGCACCCAACCTTCTGGAGCAATTTGGTGTAGGCCCTCTGGTCTCAGCTACATTGCTGATAACCGCCGGAGATAACCCTGAACGATTGAAAAGTGAGGCTTCTTTTGCGGCTCTTTGTGGAGTTAGCCCTAAGGAGGCTTCATCGGGAAAAACAGTGCGCCACAGGATTAACCGGGGGGGCTCCAGGGAAGCTAATAATGCTCTCTGGACAATAAGCCTTATACGAATGCGCAGTGATCCCAGAACTCGCCAATACGTTGAAAAGAGAACCTCTGAGGGCCGTACTGAACGAGAAATCCAACGTTGCTTGAAGCGGTATATTGCACGGGAGGTATTTCCAATTATCCTGAAGGATTTAGAATCTTTATCATCGACTTGACATAGGAGCGTCAATGCCGTGGCTGAAAGCTTCTTTCATACACTGAAGACCGAGCTAATCCACCACGAGGACTTTCAGGCCAGGGAGGAGGCTCAGCCAGCTATATTTGAGTACATCGAAGTGTTTTACAATCGTCAGAGAAAACACTCAAGCAATGGCTACCTGGCACCGTTCAAGTATGAACAGGCACTTGCCGAGGTAGCGTAAAAAAAGTAAAAAAGGTAAAAAAGGTAAAAAAGGTAAAAAAGGTAAAAAAGGTAAAAAAGGTAAAAAAGGTAAAAAAGGTAAAAAAGGTAAAAAAGTGTCCGGAAAACCCTTGCCCTGTCAATCATCCCTTTCAGGATGAGCGCTTACATCCTCCACCTTCTTCGGTGGAGGTCTTACGCACTTTTCCATAACGATGACTTTTTATTTTTCATCACTGAATGTATAGTGACTTTCCAGTATGTGAACCATTTATGAAAAATAACAATTGGTCACCGGGGGAGCTATGCCACTATTGACAGTCGATGACCTGCACATTGAATTCCCATCACGAAGTGGGAATACTGTCGCTGTAAAGGGGTTATCGTTTACGGTAGAAAAAGGTGAGATTCTGGGACTGGTGGGCGAGTCAGGTGCAGGCAAATCCACTGTAGGCAACGGGGTGGTTGATCTGCTTAGCCCCCCCGGCAGGGTTAGCGCAGGTCGCATTTATTTAAATGATGAGCCGATCCATGCACTGAGTCCTGAAGCTATGCGCACCATGCGCGGTAAACGGATCGGGTTTATTTTTCAAGACCCCATGACCTCATTGAACCCATTGCTCACCATTGAAACACAGCTGGTGGAAACGATTTGCACGAATCTGCAATTAGACATGACGGCTGCGGTAAAAAAAGCACTGGCGTTATTAAAAGCAGTTGGCATACCCCAGCCGAAGATACGTCTGAAACAATACCCTCATCAGCTTTCAGGGGGAATGCGTCAGCGTGTAGTGATTGCCATTGCCTTATCCTGTGACCCGGAATTAGTGATTGCTGATGAGCCAACCACAGCACTGGATGTGTCTGTCCAAAACCAGATTCTTGAATTAATTCGAGCCTTGTGCAAAGAGCGTGAGGTGGGTTGTCTGTTGGTGACTCATGATATGGGCGTGATTGCCAATGTAACTGACCGGGTGGCAGTCATGTACAAAGGTGAGCTGGTAGAGTTGGGTTCAACGAACCAGGTCCTTTACCGACCGCACCATGATTATACCAAAAGCCTGATCAAAGCCGTGCCAAGGGCCGACTGTAAACTGCATCGTTTCCCCAACGTTGACTATATCGAAAAGGCGCAGGGCCACTCCATTGATATTAAAAACCATTGGCTCGGCGAAAAAGGAACCTGTTATGAGCAAAAAGCCGGTGAAGTGTTATTACGTGTAGAAACTGTTTATTTACAGTTTGAAACAAAATCGGCATTTTGGAAGAAAAACCGACGTTACGTAAAAGCGTCAGATAATGTTTCCTTTTGTATTAATGAAGGGGAAACATTTGGGTTGGTGGGTGAGTCTGGCTCAGGTAAATCCACCATTGCCCGGATCATTGCCGGCTTGCATACGCCGGACAGTGGTCAGGTCTTTTTCGGTGGGACTGATGTCAGCAGTTTAACGCCAAAGCAGCGCCAGCCGTTTCGCCGACAGATTCAAATGGTATTTCAAAACCCCTATACCAGTATGAATGCCCGAATGAAAATCAGGGATATTATTGCTGAACCCATACGCTTTCATCATTTGGCCAGTTCTGAGCAACAAATAACCGGTATTGTTAATGATTTACTGGATCATGTGGGTATTGGAAAAAATGCGGGTGTGAAGTTTCCCCATGAATTCTCAGGCGGGCAGCGTCAGCGTATTTCCATTGCCCGCGCCCTGGCCACACGCCCCCGATTGTTAATTTGTGATGAGCCTACCTCTGCCCTGGATGTGTCAGTTCAGGCACAGATTTTAAATCTTCTCAAAGATTTGCAGGATGAGCTAGGCTTAACGCTACTGTTTATCAGCCATGATCTTCCTGTGATTCGTCAGATGTGTGACCGTGTGGGTGTGATGAAACAGGGTGTTCTAATAGAAACTGGCGAGACTGAAAGGTTATTTAATCACCCGGGGAACCCATATACCCGTCAGCTGATTAACCTGATGCCCAGAATTGATCCTATTACCCGTGAGAATGAAGAGGAAGAGAAGCCTTTACATTAGCACTGACTGTCATTTTTTAACGATGTTTAACGATGTTTACCGATAAAAACTCGACAAAAAAACAGGAGTAATCACGAATGATTCAAGTGATAAAGCAGGCAGGTAAAGCTATAGCTGCTATGGCTATTGTTTTATCTGTCGCCATGAACGCTAATTCATCAACACTTAGAATTGCCTACGATTCTGATCCTGTCTCTCTCGATCCCCATGAACAGTTGTCCGCAGGTACTTTGCAAATGTCACACCTGTTGTTTGACCCGCTGGTGCGATGGAGTTCCAACTTACAGTTTGAGCCGCGGCTGGCGCAGTCATGGGAGCAGATAAATGATAAAACCATGCGTTTTACCCTGCGTAAGGGCGTCAAATTTCAATCCGGCAACCCATTGACCACCGCCGATGTCAAATGGACGTTTGACCGTTTGTTGAAAAGCCCGGATTTTAAAGGCATCTTTAAATCTTTTGCCGGTATCAAGGTCATTGATGATTACCGGTTTGACCTGATCACAAAAGAACCTTATCCACTGATTCTGAATTCAGCCACCTACATTTTTCCCATGGACAGAAAGTTCTATTCCGGGCTGGACGATAAAGGGCAGGATAAAGCCCTGTTGAAAAAACACGGTGAAACCTTTGCCTCGCGTCATGCCTCTGGCACTGGCCCTTATACCGTCACAGAGCGCCAGCAAGGGATACGCGTGGAATTTAAACGTTTTCCTGATTACTGGGATAAACAGTCACCTGGCAACATCAACAACTTAGTACTGACCCCCATTAAAGAAGGACCTACACGTGTTGCAGCACTGCTCTCTGGTGATGTGGATTTTATTTATCCTGTACCACCAAACGATCATGACCGTGTTAAGAACTCGGCAAAAACGGATCTTGTGACACTCGGAGGCGCACGCCTGATCAGCCTTCAGTTAAATGAAAATCGTGTGGCAGCGTTTAAAGATAAACGCGTTCGCCAGGCGGTGGCCTATGCTGTCAATAATGACGGCATCGTAAAAAAAATCATGAAAGGCTTTGCTACCACTGCTGCCCAGCAAGGTCCCAAAGGGTACGCCGGGTATGTGGAAGCACTGAAACCCCGCTATGACCTGAAAAAAGCCAAAGCCCTGATGAAAGAAGCTGGCTACGAGAAAGGCTTTAGCGTCACCATGCTGTCGCCGAATAACCGTTATATCAATGATGCCAAGATTGCACAGGCGGTGGCTTCCATGCTGGCAAGGATAAATATCAGCGTGGATCTGAAAACCCTTCCCAAGGCACAGTACTGGCCGGAGTTTGATGCCCGCTCTGCTGATATCATGATGATTGGCTGGCATTCAGATACTGAAGATTCCGCTAACTATACCGAGTATCTGACCGCCTGCCCTGATAAAGAGACCGGTTGGGGACAGTATAATTCAGGGGGCTATTGCAACCCGAAAGTCGATAATCTGGTCAAAGCTGCCGGTCAGGAAACTGACCCTGTCAAACGTGCCGGGTTATTACAGGACATAGAACGTATTCTGTATGATGATGCCGCTTTTATACCATTGCACTGGGAGAATCTGGCCTGGGGAGTCAGTAAGCAGGTAGTGGTAAAAGACGTGGTGAATGTTATGAATATGCCTTATCTCGGTGATGCGGTAATGAAAAACTAAAAAACCAAAGGCAACAGATCAGGCAGGGCAAAAGGCATGGTGTATGCCGTCTCTTTGCCCTGACCTACAGCCGAAGAAAGGTGTTCTATGCTGTTATTTCTATCCCGGCGGCTGCTTCAGGGGCTGCTGGTTATGTTTGTGATTAGTCTCATCAGTTTTTCTATTCAGGATAATCTGGGCGACCCGTTACGGGAACTGGTAGGACAGTCGGTGTCTGAAAAAGAGCGGGAGGCATTGCGTGATGAAATGGGGCTGAACGACCCGTTTTCAACTCAGTACATACGGTTTATTTCCCAGGCTGTTCGGGGAGATTTTGGAGAATCATACTTTTTTAAGGAGTCCGCATTAACGGTTATTCTGGAAAAACTGCCAGCAACCCTTGAGCTGGTTTTTGCCGCCAGTTTGCTGATTTTATTGATCTCTGTTCCCGCCGGTGTTTACTGTGCCATACGGCCTCGTAGTATCGTCACAAAATGCCTGCTGGGTTTCAGCATTCTGGGCATATCGATACCGGTGTTTCTCACTGCTATTTTCAGTATTTACTTTTTCTCCATTCAACTGGGCTGGTTGCCTTCTTACGGTCGGGGGGAGCTGGTTTCTGTGCTGGGTCTTTGGGAGAGTGGGTTGTTTACCAAAGATGGCTTGCTGCATTTGATTTTGCCTGCAGTGTCTTTGGCCAGCATCATGCTGCCGTTATTCATTCGCCTGATTCGCTCTGAAATGACCGAAGCCCTCCATACTGAATATGTCAAGTTTGCCCATGCAAAAGGTCTGAAAAAACACCGGGTTTATTTTGTCCATGCACTTAAAAACACCTTGTTGCCTGTGATTACAGTGGGTGGCGTACAAATTGGAACCATGGTCGCCTACACCATTTTAACGGAAACCGTTTTTCAGTGGCCAGGTATGGGCTTTTTATTTCTTGAAGCAGTAAACCGTGTGGATACCCCGCTGATTGTGGCCTACCTGATAGTAGTAGGTGCTATTTTTGTGGTGGTAAATACCCTGGTAGATTTGTTGTACGGCCTGATTAACCCAACGATACGAATGGCAGGGAGCACAACATGAATGACGTGTCATTACAGTCACTCACAAGGCTCTGGCAGCGATTTCGTCAGTCTGATATGGGCTACAGTTTTACCCGGGACAAAGTGGCCATAGTATCCGCGATAATCTTTGGTCTGTTTGTTCTGTTGGCACTGCTGGCCCCCTTTATCGCTCCAACGAACCCCTATGATATTGGGACTATTGATATTATGGACTCTGAGCTGCCTCCCGTATGGATGGAAGGTGGCGACCCACGTTTTCTGCTGGGTACCGATGCTCAGGGAAGAGACCTTTTCAGTACCCTTTTATATGGTATGCGCCTTTCACTGACCATCGGTGTGTTTGCTGTTTTATTGCAGGGTTTTTTGGGCATTAGTCTTGGCCTGGCCGCAGGCTATTTTGGTGGCAGATTCGACAGCTTTCTGATGCGGGTAGCGGATATCCAGTTATCATTTTCCACTATGATGGTAGCCATTATTGTACTGGCAATATTCCAGGCCTCCTTTGGTTCGGAGCTATACAGCCAGCTAGCCATGCTGATGTTAATTCTGGTGATTGGTATTGCGGAGTGGCCCCAATATGCACGCACGGTGCGTGCCTCGGTACTCGCCGAAAAAAGGAAAGAGTATGTAGAGGCAGCTCAGGTCATGGGCTTTGGTGCAGGGCGCATTATGTTCCGGCATATTTTGCCAAATAGTCTGTCGCCTGTGTTGGTTATTTCAACGGTTCAGATTGCCAATGCTATTATCAGTGAAGCTGCGTTGTCGTTTCTTGGCTTGGGAATGCCGGTCTCCCAACCATCACTGGGTGCTTTGATTGCCAGTGGTTTTGAGTATATTTTCTCTGGCAGCTGGTGGATAACGGTTATTCCTGGCATTGTGCTGGTAGTTCTTGTACTGGTACTTAACCTGCTGGGTGACTGGTTACGTGACTGTTTGAATCCCAGGTTGTATAAGAGCCAGTGCAGGTGACTGCACCCGATTAAAGCAGAGGCTTCTTGTCCAGTCCATAGCGACTGGACTTACGCAAAAGCCTCAACAAGCAGAACCAAACAGTCCTTGCGGCATTTGAATCAGGTATTTGCTTGTCGGTTTCTTAAAGGACGATCAGACAGTTTTCTCTGTCCTGGTACTTCTTCCAGCGCCTGGTTTTCTCACAGGTCATGCTCCTACTGCGGCCACGATAAATGGGGCTGAAAACGGCTTTTGTTCGTTAAATAGTGTCACTATCTGCCCCACAAAATCCGCTTTTCATCCTCTATTTCTCGTGGTTCTCGCCACGACCACACTTTTAAGACGGCTTCTTAGTCGTTCAGACTTACAACTTCAGCCAACTAAACGCTTTCTTGATTTTTTTCGCAGCAATCCCGGCTTCCTTCATGGCGTTTTTGACTGTATTGGCACTGAAGCCCGCTTTCTTCATTATTTTGGCGATATCCTTATGGCCTTTGTTCCAGATATCACTGGCTTTTAACATCCTGGCAATATCACCGGACGATACACCGGCCCCTTTCAAGAGTTTGGCACCCGTTTCTGAGCTGATTTTCAGCGTATTTTTCATGATGTTGGCGATAGCTTTCACCGGAAAACCTGCACCTTTTAACAACTTGACCACGGCCTGGTCACTTTGTCCTAACCCTTTCAGGGCCCGACCAATGTCATGGGCATTCATGCCAGCGGACTTCAGGTTTTTGGCAATGGTGGCCGGGTTAGCCCTGGTGACGTTCTTCAAGGTTTTAGCAACGGTGTCAGCATCATGTCCGATACCTCTGAGTCTTTTGGCAATAGATGCACCGGAGCTTCCATAAGCCGTTTTTAGCATTTTGCCAATGGCATCCGCACTGTGTCCGTTATTTTTCAGTAACCTGGCCGCCTGTGCCTCGCTTTGTTTATAGGTCTTACGGGCCACCTTACCCAGATCGCCCGGGTTAATACCTGCATCGCCCAGCAGTTTGACCGCCTCCTGAGCACCGGTATTAAAGGCAAATTTTAATTCATCGCCAATTTGTCCGGCGGTTATACCGGTTTTATGCAGCAATTGCGTGGCTTCTTTGGCCGTTTTTTTATAACCTGTTTTCAGGGCCTTACCCACAGTGCCTGGGGTTTTGCCCATGTCAACAATGCCTTTATCCAGGGCCTCAAGCCATTGTTGTGCAGTATCGTAAACAGTGGTAACGGCATGTTTGATTTCATTGAGCACCTGTTGACCCAGTTTCTCCATCTCGGCATTGCTGGCATCAGCTTCAGCCGTAAAGCTGAAGTGGCTGCCAGCAAAACGGAATGAAGCATCCAGCTCCACATAGGCTTTATTATTTTGATACCCCATTTCAGTATTGGCTTTCACTGCCGTAGTGATCTTTATTTTGCCCAAATCAGCTTTCACGGTTAACAACTTAGCCAGGTCAAATTTACCCCTTAGTTTAAAGTTGATGATGCCGCTGAGGAACATGTCGGCAGGTGAATTCAGGGAGCCGGTGATTTTCCAGTCCAGATCATAGCAGCCGGTGATAAAGGATTCTTTCACGGTGATAGAGGTATCTGACTCAACAATAATATCGACCCCTCTGCTATTGATGTTTGCCAGTGCTGCAGATTCCTGTCCCAGTAATATCAAACGTCCACTCAATGCCATATGGGGGTTACGCAATTCGGGGATCTCATGTTTTGGCTGATTAAACGATGATAGGCTTATAAGTGGACCACGCTTATTATCGTGATCACTGAAATAAAAGAAGTTTTTATTAACAATTTGCAGGGGTTTATCCATATATGACATTGCGGCAATCCCTTTACGATCACTGATTTCTACCTGCGTTGCCCAGCGTTGACCCAGTATTTGCAGGCAGCCTGAGAGAAAGTATCCCTGTGTAAAGGTCAGCTCTCCCATTCTTGCTCTCGACGGGGCAATATATAACTGGGGTGAAATGGCAACTTCCAGCGTTTTTTCTTTCAGGGTCACCGTATAATGAACCATGCCCCGGCTCATATCAGTGAGGCTCCAGATGCGACCGGGTTTGCGCACCACAATCAATAACAGCTCTTCACTGTCAGGCAGATCAACGTTGACTTTCGCAAACGCAACAGACACTGCCGCATAATCTTTACTGTCCAGGGCACTGACAGTATTTTTATCAATGGTAAAGGTACACACCGCCCGCAATTTGATGGATTTAAACGCCTTATTCACCTGAGCTGGCAGTTTCACTACCCTGGCAAATTCGTGGGTAATATCCCCTAAAGACATTTGGCTGACCGACCCCGCCAGTACACTTTTTGACGGGTCAGTGGCGTCGGCAATCACAGCAATGGAAGAGCTGAATTTTTTACTGTCAATTTGTGCCGCAATCCCAAGGCTGGGTATGCCGCCCCAGTTAATACCCATTGCCAGTCCCATATTACTGAGCTGAATGTTACCAAACCTGATCGTGCCTGTTGCTGAACCGGCAAAATACACCCCTGTGGGCAACAGACTCATGGCCATATTGAAGTTGACAGGCTGCTTTTGAATCTTGACGGTCAGCTGCCCTGTCAGGAACAATGACACCTTGCCCTTTTCGAGAACAAAACCAAACTGCGCCATTAACGGATGTTTGCCGACCACTGTGGTACTGATAGCGGTAAACAACCGGGTGGCGTCTGCCGGGTTTTCTGCCACTTGCAAGGTCACCTGTAAGGTTGGATCAAGTTCCAGAACCTGCCTGAGCAGCTTCATGTCCTTCCGGCTGGTATCCAGCTGCCAGCAGGCATAAGCATTAAAGCCAGCCACTACACCACCGGCGGCGGGCATAGGAATAGAGCTTGAACTCAGACAGGGGTTGCTGAAAGCTGCCATTTCCGGAAACGTAAATGACGGGCTGTCAAAGCTTGAGGCTAACAAGGTGAGTTCCGTCAGGGTGACCGTATCGTCAATGACTTTCAGGGCATTCAAACCGGGCAGCTTCGAGATTTTTGGTTCGTTCAGTACAAGACCAAAGGCTGTGCCCCACTGCCCCTGTTGCTTACCAATTTGCAGAGCCAGAGACCCCGTATTTATCACCTCGGTGACCAGCACAAAGGTGTAATCGTTACCTGCCTTCTGGATTTGCACCGCATTGTTTTCAACATCAAGGTCAAAGGATTTGGGCAGTGTTAACTCACCGGCGGTGAAAGTCTCTAACAGTGCTTTCAGGCTGGTTTTGGGAATATAGCTATAGATCAACACATCACCGGGTGTGTCGTAGGTCATGCTGAGTGAAGCGTTACGATAGTTGACAGTACCACTGACGGAACCACGAAAACCCTGATTTTTTTCATAGGCCACAAACATGGAGATGTCGTTTAGCTGCAAGGTGGCTGGCCCAACAGGTATGGGGAGCGAGCCGCCTTCACCATCCATTGCCATAGCCAGACTATAGGCATTGCCGGGGGATATCCCTAAGCGCAGGGTGCTCACCGTCAGCTCTGCAGGTGCGGGAACTCCCGGTGCGTACTGCTTCAGCAACTGCCCAAGGGGAAGGGTGTTGCCGGCATCCATCTGGGCATAGAGAGTAAAGTGATCTCTGGAATCCGCCGTCACAGTACAGCTAACATCCGCCACATCCATACTCGCCTGAAGTTTGGTGCTGATAATGCGGGGATTAATTTTCTGTGTGGTTGAAAACGGGTGTTGGATAGTAAAGGTGCAGCTGATGCGTGTCAGCGTAAACCGGTCTGGCCATATCTCCCAATTCAGTTCCGGCATACCCATGTCCACAGTGATCGTTTTAACGGTGATTGCCCTGGGGTTACTGTAATCCACCCGGACACTGAATCCGGTCAACGCCAGCTTACCGAGTCCTTTGCTCATTTTTTGTAGTTCCGGGGGCAGGTTCCCCATAAAGCCATCCTTTGAACCACTAAGCCCAGCCATTTGACGCAAATGACTTAAGGAAAGCCCCTCACACCGGGCAATACCAAGCCATTGATGGATACCAGGTTCAAACGGCACAGTGATAGCCGTGTTGATATTGGCAGAAGGAATACCCATAGCACCAGAAAAACCCTGAACAGGCTTAAAGGCCGGGTTTGTGGAAGGCATCACCCAGTCATCACTAATGGGCGTATACACCATTAAACTGTCGGTATTCAGTGTCAGGGTATTTTTACCCAGGCTATGGTTGATACCAATGCTGATGGTCAGCAAAATACCGGGCAGCCCACCTTCGACCTGATCAGCCACATGCCAGGGGAACAGAAAGTCAGCCCCTGTATCCATAAACTGTGACCGCAGCTTTGCCGGGGTTTCCCCCCGCAAGGGCAAACGGATAAGACCTCGTACCGGTAACTCTGTGGTGACATTAAAGGCATTGGCCGCAATCGCCAGGGGGCCTTCCGGGCGAACCGTTGCTAAAAAATTAATGCCTTTGTTCAGGGGGCGTTGTGAGTCACTGTCAAGGGTTTCACAACTGGATGCAACAAACGCCGCATTAAAAAAAGCAAAGTCATCCAGGGGGACTCGCTCCTTCTGCCAGCTTTCACCCGTTTCCCGGTCAAATAGAATAGGCTGAGTTTCATCGGGGGTTTCAGGTAAATCCGGGAAGCTTTTTGAAAAGCACCAGTCGTCAGGTCCGGGATTCGCCCTAAGGAGCTGATAAGATACGGTCAGTTGTACTTGCTGCTTATCATCAAGCCAACACTGGAGGCGTGCTTTCATATCAGGCACATCAAGGTAAGATCCCACACCGGTGATCTCAATGCGCTGGTTTTTTTTATCATTTTTTACCAGTGTAATCTGGCTCAGGTTCAAGGGACAGTCGTTGTAGCACAGTGTAAAAAAATCAGACAAGGTAGTGGGAAAATCACCACTGCTGAGGGAAAGGATTTTCCGGCTGATCGTATTATTTTTGATGGCAAAAACGGTTTTCAGGGTTGAGAAATCCATTATCACTTCCGTCACAGGGTTACTGTCGTGTTTTTATTGGAATTAAGTCCACCGGTTATACGGCCTGAGGTAGATAAAACGTCAAACCCTGTTTATATTTCTCCCATTCTTTCTTATGGATTTTATCTGATGGCTGCCAGTTGAGGGGGTGGTCACCGCCAAAAGGCACATCCAACTGAATAAAGGGATTGGGGTTATCCAGTAATGTCTGGTTACCGGGGGTAAATTCAGCCCTGGCTTTGTCATCCCAACGATCAGAGCCATCAGGGATTCCCGTGTAACGGTTAACAAACCGCTGGTCCCAGCGAATACCGGCACCATGGTGACCATCGCATCGCATCACTATACCACCGGGTACGGTAGCGGTATTGGCCGGTGACAAGGGTTTACCGCAGGCCACCACCAGCTGGGCAGCAATATCACCGGTAGTTTTGGGATAAGCTTTCAGTACGCCATGGTCCTTGCAAATCTCAACACCGATTTTTACGCCACCAAAGGAAACAACATGGTCAGAAAAAGAAGGCCAGATATCCTTGCGCTTCATAAACTCTGCCCGGTAAAGCCAGTCACCGTCAAATTCAATACCATCCATTTTTTCGTCATTGGCCAGACGCTGTGAAGGCAGGCCGTCAATTTGTGACGGCGTATATTTATCCACTTTTTGCCCGCCCCTTAATTCCACTCCGCCATTAATAACGTACGTGGAATTCTGGTCGATCAATACACGCCTGGTGGTATTCTCCAGAAAATCAATGTCCGTATACTGCTGCGTCCACATAATGGTGCCGGGAACCACCAGCCAGTGTTTCAGCGCTTCAGTCTGGCCAATAGTTTCCATCAGCACCTCGGCAATGGCCCGGTACATATCTTCGGTATAGGACCGAGGTTCTTCTGGCGGACGAAAATAAAATTCAGGCGCCACAAACAAATTCAGCACCCCATCCTTTTTTAAATCCTTCCGGTATTTAATGATGGTGGCTGCCAGCTCTAAAGTCGTCAAAAACCGCTGCACCCGTGAAAAGACATCCGCATCCCCTTTCACCTTTTTTACAGTACTTTGAGAACCCCGCAGATTAACGGTATAAATCGGCGGTTTGCCAGCCAGTACATTATCTCTGTTGACAATACCAGTGGCGACTTTCATATCAGGGCAGGCTGAAAAAATACGCTTATGGTCACTGTGATCGAGCAATAGCCCGGCGGGCAGACTGTACTCAACGGTCCCTTTAGTACTAAAGCCGATAGTGGGCAAGTGGTAGGCAATATAGCGAATGTGGGAATAACTCACGACTGGCTTCTCCCTATGTTGTTATAAGTGTTATAAGTGTTATAAGTGTTATAAGTGTTATTCGTTAAAGAGACGTTAGTGAGCAGACTCCCTGTGAAGCTTCTTCATCAGGGCATCAATGCCGGTTACCGACATGGCACTGACCACAGCCGGTAACAGTTCAACCAGAAACTTCAGTAAAGAAATTTTAATCAACAAGTATCGGCCCGCACAGGGTTTAACAACAGGAATACCTGAAAAAAGATCATCCTGACGTTAAGCCCATGGCCCTCAAAGCAAGCCCGCGATTGCCAGGCAAGTCTGAAACAGATACACGACAATATTTTTTACTATCTTTACACCCATCAATACTGCACTGCGAACAGTTTTAGACAGTCTGGTGTGTTATGCCTCAAGGCCTGTAAACTCAAGGGAGCAATTTTATGGTAACTCAAGGAATAAGTGTGAGTTACGATAAAATAACGCTATAATTGGGTTTTTCCAGATGGATTAACATTGTCCATTTTTGTAGCCAGTAAACAGCACTTTTTTACAACATATCATACGACAATTTATATATAAAAACAGGTTTAACCCAATAAATGCCGAGTCATTAAACCTCTTAATATACGACATTATTTTACTCAGTAATATTGTAGTTATCGTCTGATAGTTGATTATCCTGCTGTTCTTCAGATACTTGTGTATCCTGAATACCGCAACTGGCAAAGATTTGCCTGCGCAGGGTCGGTACGTTCCGGTAAGGTTTTTCTTCGTAAGCTAAAAGGGGAATGCCTGCCATGTCACACAGCTTGTACAAGTGTTTTTGGTGCCTGGCTTCACTTTCATCACGCATGTCCAGGGATATGGCACACAAGACAGTTACATCATTGCGATCGCACAATAAATAGTCAAAACTGCGCCCCTTCAGTTTTCTTAACAATGAGCGTCTGGGACTCAGGCGCCTGCCTTTTATCACAGATGCAACAGGAATATCAGGGAATACATAGAAATGACTACTGACCGCCATATCGAGTTGTCCGAAGAACAAGCGACTGGCAGGAGAAGAAAACAATGGCTGCTTATGACAGATCACCTCTGTCCTTGTTCTTAGCCAAATACATAACAATGCGACAGTGAAACTAACGCTAACAATGGATATAAGAAAAATAAAGCCGGAATGCACAAGATAATCCTGCTACTTGGGCCAAAGACAATAAAAACCACTTCAGTGATTATCTTTCTGAAATGGCTGATGTTTTTTACTAACTGAAGTTACGCACTTCGCTTCCATCGACAACAACAGGTAGTCGCTTGTCCAATGGGATAGACACTCTATATAGACACTCTATGAAGTAGCGCTGCGTAACTTAAGTTACTAAAAACGAACAGTAACAGAGATCAACCCGAAAACCTGAATAGCTTCAGGCCGGTAGCGAATCTTCCTGTTGTGTTTCAGGGTTTTCCTGTGGAACGTCAGCACTATTACCGTTATCGGGAATGACTTTCGTTGCAATCAACCCCTTTGGCCCCTGTCCTATATCGAAACTGACAAGCTGCCCTGCTTTCAGTGTTTTGAAGCCCTCCATGTCAATCACGGAGTAATGGATCAAAACATCTTGATTATCTGTCGCTTCCTGGGCCTGAATGAACCCATATCCCTTGGGATTATTAAACCACTTCACTGTACCTACCAGCATAGCTTCCATATCCTTCTTGGTCGCTTCCATACAGCGCTATTCCTGTTTTATTACACTGGAGTAACCGCTGGGAAACTGCAACCCCTGTTATTTTATTTTGTTAGACCACGGTTGTGTCATCCATGTCACCATACCTTTATTATTATCAGATGATTTTCAAACCATCAATGCTTTTTATAAAGGCATTACCATTATAAAACTATATTGAGTCATCTTAACAGTCCGAATAACGGTTGGAGGAAAAAATCATCAACTGATGACTCTGACTCAAAGAACATCTCCCGGCAACTTGCCCGGGCACAGTAATGTCATCACCGGTGACACCCCTGGCTCGAGTATAACAGACGCGTCACACACGAAAAAAGGGCTTTATACCCATCGCCTTTTCTAACTGCTGTAGTGAGCAGGACAAACTAAACGACAAAATACTGAAAAAGACGAGTAAAGTCTGCTATTGCCAGGCGTTTCAACCCAGGGTTGGTGTTCAGATGGCCAGCACAAAACGTAACTGGACAGGCATAACAATACAACTTCACTTTTTGACTTTGATTTTATGGACGTCGGCTGCTCCAAACACCTGATCTTTTTTGACACTGTCCATAGCCTGCGATTTGTCTATTTTTCGATCAACAGCATTGAATGTGCTTGCTTTGTTGCTCATTACCGCCGTATCACCTTCATCTTCTGTTTTACTGTGACCAAATTTGCGTTTGTAACGACGATCGGCTCGTGTCACTTTTTTGTGTTTCTTTTTTTTTGTCTTCTTTTTACCAGGATCGCCTTTTGATGCCAGCTTTTTCGCTGTTTTTTCAGCAAACTTGATAAAGCCTGAATCAGGGGCTTTTTCTGCTTTAGCAGAGACTCGTTTTTTTGATTTTTTTGCAGCGGCTTTAATCAGGCCTCGTAAATACTGTACCTTCTTCATATTGCCAGAAGAGATAGTGTATTTTGCGGTTATTGCTTTTTGTATGCTGGCAGAAAGTGCCGTTTTCATATGCCCAATGGCTCTTTTTGCAAGATTCTTATGGACCGTCGAAACACCCGGCTGATATTTTATGGTTTTATCAGGCACAGTTTTTTTTTGCACATAACCAGTGTCTTTTTTTCCCCCTTTGGCTGGAGAAGCGTTACTCCCTGGTGGGTTCGGTGAAATTTTACCGGTACTCATTTTCCATCCCTGGATATCATCAGATACCTGCTCAACGCTATCAACCATGAGCAGGCCTTCCCTGGTAACCTGTCAGCCTCTTCTTTGAGCCTGTTCCTGATCATCTTGCGTCATAAACCATCTTGCGTCAAACTAACCCCGCAGAGGCTGGCAAAAGACTACTTACGCAACGGCTGTTTCTTCTTCAGACGTTGGCAAGCCATAAATGGTTTTCACATTGTCATCCTGATCCACAGACTCCAGTCGTACATCAAATCCCCATAAACGGTGAATGTGCTTGATAATCTCCCGAGTATTTTCTGACTCCAGGGGGCGCCCCTGATGCATGTAATGTCGCAGTGTCAGTGAGCGGTCTCCTCGCACATTTACATTGTATACCTGGATGTTAGGCTCCCTGTTTCCCAGGTTATACTGGGCTGCTAATGACTCTCGCAGTTGACGATAGCCTGTTTCGTTGTGAATGGCATTCACTTCAAGATAAGGATTGCCTTCATCATCATTGATACAGAACAGTCGCATATCCCGCATGACCTTGGGTGACAGGTACTGCAAGATAAAACTTTCATCCTTAAAGTTTTTCATGGCAAAGTGTACTGTTTCCAGCCAATCACCACCGGCAATATCCGGGAACCAGTACTTATCCTCTTCCGTCGGATTCTCACACATACGACGAATATCCTGGAACATATTAAAGCCCAGGGTATAGGGATTAATGCCACTGTAACGCGGGTCATCAAAATCCGGTTGAAACACAACATTAGAGTGAGAATGGAGAAACTCCATAATGAAGCCTTCCGTTACCAGTCCTTCGTTGTAAAGCTCATGACACAAATGGTAATGCCAGAATGAGGCCCACCCTTCATTCATCACCTGTGTTTGCCGCTGAGGATAGAAGTACTGAGCAACCTTTCGAACGATCCTGATCAGTTCACGTTGCCAGGTCTCCAGCAGAGGAGCACTTTTCTCGATAAAGTAGAGAATATTTTCTTCCGGGTGTTCAGGAAAACGCTGTTCCTGTTTTTCTATCTCATGCTCTTTGACAGGAATCGTGCGCCAGAGATCATTCAGGTTTTTCTGAATATACTCCTCACGTTCCCGTGCCCGGGCTTTTTCCTCTTCTGCAGAAATGGGCCGCGGTCGCTGGTAACGGTTTACGCCCTGGTTCATCAGGGCATGGCAGGCATCCAGCAGGTCTTCAACGGCATCAATACCGTGCTTCTCTTCGCATTGGGAAATGTAGTTTTTTGCAAACAGCAGATAATCAATGATGGAGTCCGCATCTGTCCAGGCCCTGAACAGGTAGTTACCCTTAAAAAACGAATTATGACCATAGCAGGCATGGGCAATAACCAGTGCCTGCATAGGCATGGTATTCTCTTCCATCAGATAGGCTATACAGGGATTGGAGTTAATGACTATCTCATAAGCGAGACCCATGCGACCACGCTTGTATTGCTGCTGATTCTGCAAAAACTGCTTGCCGTAGCTCCAGTGATTGTACATCAGGGGCATCCCTACAGAAGCATAGGCATCCAGCATTTGTTCTGAGCTGATCACTTCTATCTGGTTTGGGTAAGTATCCAGTTTAAAGCGCCTGGCCAGTCTGGCGATTTCCTGGTCGTATTCGCGAATCAGTTCAAAAGTCCATTCCGAGCCTTTAGATAAAAGCTCGCGCTTTTTGGTTTTTTGTTTCCGTTCAGGCATTCTAGGCCTCCTTTTTCTCAAACAGGCGACGGAATACCGGATAGATATCGCCGTGATTGCGAATTTGATGCATCGCAAAATGACTTGGGTTACTCTTTTCGATCACCTTATACTCGTGCCACAGGTTCTGATGGTGTCTGTCCGTAATTTCAACATAGGAATAATATTGGGTCTTCGGCAGTATTCTCTGGGTGATAATATCACGGCATTTGCTGGAATCTGCCTCCCAGTTATCGCCATCGGAAGCTTGTGCTACATAGATATTCCAATCATTGGGTGAATATCGCTTTTCAATGACTTCATCCGTTAGCTTCAGTGCAGTGGATACCACTGTGCCACCAGTTTCACGGGCATAGAAAAAGTCATTTTCATCACACTCGCGAGCTTCACTGTGGTGACGGATAAATACCACTTCTACTGCCTCATAGTTGCGCTCAAGAAAAAGGTAAAGCAACAGGAAAAAACGCTTGGCAATATCCTTGATCTCACGGGTCATGGAGCCGGATACATCCATGACACAGAACATCACAGCCTTACTGGAAGGCTGTGGTACTTTAATGAGATTGCTGTACTTCAGGTCAAACTCGTCAATAAACGGCAGTTTTTTAAGTTTATTGTTGAGCGTTTTGATTTCCAGACGAATTTTTTTTGCGCGGTCAATATCCAGCTCATCACCACTGACCTCCATCTCCCTCAGTTCTCGCTTAAGTTCCCGAATCTGCCGACGATCTTTACCTGACAAAGCAATCCTTCGCGCATGGGCTGCTCGCAGTGAACGTACAACACTCAAGCGATCCGGTGACCCGGCTGAGGTAAAGCCTGCGCGTTTAAACTTGAACTCGGTGCAATCCTTCAGTTCTTTGCTCACAAAGTTCGGCAATTCAAGATCGTCAAACAGGTATTCCAGAAACTCATCTCTGTTGATTTGAAAAATAAACTCATCAGCACCAGTACCGCTATTACTGGCTTTGCCACTTCCGCTGCCCTGCCCACCACCAGGAGGGCGCTGGATGCGGTCACCAGAGTTAAATTCCTTGTTACCCGGATGCACCTGGTCGTATTGCCCACCCTGTCCATGATGAAAAAAAGGCTCCGACAGATCTTTTCTGGGAATATGGATATCGCTACCACTATCCACATCAGTGATCGAGCGCTGGTCAACAGCATCCTGCACTGCTTCTTTAACCAGACTGCGGTAGCGCCTTAAAAACCGCTGCCGGTTAACGGTACTTTTCTTTTTTGAGTTGAGGCGCCGATCAATAATTATACTCATAGGACGCTCTCCCTTGAACAAATGTTCTTTAATTAGCGGGCATGATCATCAGCCCTTTCTTATAGAGTAACAGCCTGCAAAGAAACCTGACACAGATTCCTTTAGCAGACTGTTTTTTTATGTCTCAGAAATAGTCAATGGTCGCTGAGCTGGCGGCCACACGGAACGACCAGTTACTGTGATTTACGCACACGAATATACCATTCAGACAGCAGCCGCACCTGCTTTTCGGTATAACCATGCTCCACCATACGATCCACAAAATCCTTATGTTTACGCTGATCATCCTGTGATCCTTTCGGATTAAATGAAATGACGGGAAGAAGATCTTCAGTATTGGAGAACATCTTCTTCTCAATGACGGTACGCATTTTCTCATAGCTCAGCCAGCTGGGGTTTTTCCCCTGATGGTTAGCACGAGCTCTCAGTACAAAGTTAACGACTTCGTTTCGAAAGTCCTTCGGATTGGCAATGCCTGCCGGTTTCTCAATTTTCTCCAGTTCATCATTCAGTGCTCCGCGGTCGAGAATATGACCGGTATCCGGATCACGGAACTCCTGATCCTGAATCCAGAAGTCTGCATAAGTGATGTAACGGTCAAAAATATTCTGGCCGTATTCGGAGTAAGACTCAAGGTAAGCCGTTTGAATTTCCTTGCCCAGGAACTCCACATACTTCGGCATCAGGTATTCCTTGATATAGCGCAAATAACGCTCGCGAACTTCTTCCGGGTACTGCTGCTGTTCAATCTGCTGCTCCAGTACATACATCAAATGCACAGGGTTGGCGGCACGCTCTGAAGTGTCGAAATTAAAGACTTTTGACAGAATTTTAAAGGCAAAGCGGGTGGATAACCCCTCCATACCTTCATCAACACCGGCAAAGTCTTTGTATTCCTGCAGGGGCTTGGCATTCGGGTCAGTATCTTTGAGATTTTCACCGTCGTAGACCCGCATCTTGGAAAATGCTGATGAGTTTTCAGGCTCTTTGATACGAGACAGTACCGAAAACTGTGCTAACATTTTCAAGGTATCGGGTGCACGGGGCGCTTTTTTCAGCGAGCTGTTCTCCAGTAATTTTTCATAGATTTTTATTTCTTCGCTGACACGAGTGCAGTAGGGCACCTTCACTATATTCACCCGGTCAATAAAGGCTTCATTGGTCTTGTTGTTTCTGAAGGTCTGCCATTCAGATTCGTTAGAGTGTGCCAGTACAATGCCTTCATAAGGAATAGCACCAAGCCCTTCGGTACTGTTGTAATTACCCTCCTGCGTGGCTGTCAGCAATGGATGCAGTACCTTGATGGGAGCCTTGAACATCTCGACGAATTCCATAAGACCCTGATTGGCACGGCATAGTGCACCGGAGAAACTGTAAGCATCCGGATCGTCCTGAGAAAACTCTTCCAGCTGACGAATATCCACTTTACCCACCAGACTGGAAATATCCTGATTATTCTCATCGCCTGGCTCTGTTTTTGCCACACCAATCTGATTCAGACGACTGGGATACAGTTTGACAACGCGAAATCTGGAAATATCACCACCGTATTCATGCAGACGTTTCACTGCCCACGGCGACATAATATAGCGCAGGTAGCGCTGGGGAATACCGTATTCCTGTTCAAGAATACTGGCATCTTCATCGGGATTGAAAAGACCCAGGGGGGATTCAAATACCGGAGAGCCTTTAATGGCATAAAACGGTACGCGCTCAATAAGCTGCTTCAGCTTTTCAGCCAGAGAAGACTTCCCTCCACCCACAGGCCCCAGTAAGTACAGAATCTGTTTTTTCTCTTCCAGCCCCTGGGCAGCGTATTTGAAGTACGACACAATTTGCTCAATAGCTTCTTCCATGCCATAGAATTCTTCAAAAGCAGGGTAGCGCTTGATCAATTTGTTAGAAAAAATGCGGCTGAGCCGACTATCTTTGGCCGTATCAACTACCTCCGGCTTACCAATAGCCAGGAGCATACGCTCTGCTGCATTGGCGTAGGCACTTGAGTCTTTTTTACAAAGATCGAGATACTCTTGCAGGCTCATCTCCTCCTGCTGAAATGACTCATACCTTTGTTGAAAATGTGCGAATATAGACATAGCTTTTCTCCCCCGCCCGATTTCTGGGTTATGGTAGGCGTACTGCTCTTTTTATGATTATCCGGAGCTTATCGCAACAAACGTTATAACAAGCGTTATATTGATTAAGTACAAGACAATACAACAAAATATCGATCATTTATAGCATATTGTAAGTACAAATACGTTATAGAAGGAATGGGAACAAAAGTCCATTAAAATAAAATACGCCTACAGTCGTTTTTTAAGCAGGAAGCGGTCATAAAGCCCTGTATCAGAGACTTTCTTCGTCCTGCTCCCTGTTTTTCACAGACACTCTCAAACAAGTTAAATTGTCCCCTACATGGGGTATGAGTATTCTCAGCCAGTATTTACGCCATATCACCCGGCAAATTATTCAATTGTGCCCGGGGATGCGCTACATTCACCAGCGATTATTCACAAACGGGTTCCAAGGTAACAGGCATGGTATTTGTACTCTACATTTTGATCGGTGCAATAGCCGGTATATTAGCAGGCTTGTTTGGTGTGGGAGGAGGCCTGATTATTGTGCCAGCATTACTCGTCAGTTTTTCTGTTCATGGATTTGCTCCTGAAATAGCGACGCATCTGGCTATTGGCACCTCCCTGGCCACCATTGTGATTACCGCCATCAGCTCCACCCGTTCTCATCAACAAAAGGGGGCAGTAGACTGGACCCTGTTTAAACAGATGTCACCCGGCATACTATCAGGTTCTTTGCTGGGCGCGTATACAGCAACACAACTCAATGGCCATTCACTGCAAATAGCACTGGGGATCTTTGCGTTGTTTATGGCAACACGGCTATGGTTTGGTCATACACTATCAGCATCAGCGTATAGCAAGCAACCAGCAAAGCCCCGGGTACTTGCCACCGGCGGTGTTATCATTGGATGGATATCCGGATTGTTTGGCATTGGGGGCGGCACATTATCTGTGCCTTTTCTTCGCTGGCGCCATGTCCCCATAACGATTGCTGTGGGCACATCTGCCGCCTGTGGCCTGCCCATAGCGACAATGGCAACGATCGCCAATATCATTATGGGTGCTGAACAGGCCTTATTGCCGGCATACGCTACCGGCTTTGTCTACTGGCCTGCATTTATCGGGATTGTGCTCACCAGTGTCCCTTTTTCCCGCCTGGGTGCTAAATGGGCGCACAGCTTGCCGGCAGGCAGGCTTCAGCAGGGCTTTGCCTTATTTTTAGTCACTGTGAGTGTTAAGCTTCTATGGTCAGCCTGGCAACAGCTATGACCATGGTCGTTTATTAGTCTTTCATCAACAAATTCCTGGAAGGGTACTGTGATCGCTTATCCGCATATTGATCCGGTTGCGTTTAGTTTTGGACCTGTCAAAGTCCATTGGTACGGTTTAATGTATCTGGTGGGCTTCGCCTGTGAATGGTGGCTAGGTAATGTCAGAGCAAAACGGTCCGGGGGACTATGGAATTCTGAACAGATCAGTGATCTGGTTTTTTATAGTGCTATTGGCGTAGTGCTTGGTGGCCGTTTTGGTTACGTGCTTTTTTATAATTTTGATTACTTCCTTCAGGACCCACTGTGGCTATTCCGTATCTGGGAAGGAGGTATGTCATTCCATGGTGGCTTACTGGGTGTTTCCATTGCCATGTGGTTGTTTAGCAAAAAGGTGGATAAAAATCTCTTTCAGATAACGGATTTTTTAGCACCACTGGTTCCTCTGGGTTTGGGTGCAGGCCGTTTAGGTAACTTTATCGGTGGCGAATTATGGGGACGGGTTTCGACGGCCCCCTGGGCAATGGTCTTCCCACGAGACCCCAGCCAACTGCCACGGCATCCTTCACAGCTATACCAGTTTGCCCTTGAAGGGGTCGTGCTTTTTACTGTGCTATGGTGGTACTCAGCAAAACCCCGTCCCCGTATGGCTGTTACCGGACTGTTCCTCATCATCTATGGGCTGGCCCGTATTACTGTAGAGTTTTTCAGGGAGCCGGATGCGCAGCTGGGTTTTATTGCATTTGACTGGGTAACCATGGGGCAGTTATTGTCATTGCCAATGCTGGTGCTCGGTGCCTGGCTTATCCACTATGCATACCGAAATAACCCGTTACAAAATGGAATGAATATGGACGATGCTACCTGGTTAAAAAGGAATAAATCCAGATAATAGTATAGCGGCGGAACTACTCGCGCCTGAAGACGCGAGCTTCCAATACCATGCAGCTACCGAAGCAGATACCGTTCTTTGCTTTTTTTGACGCTTCCCTGCAATGGCGGCGGAGGTCTTTGTATCTACTGGTGCACAAGTGTCAATGGGGAAGTATTTTTTACACATGTTCTGAAATAGCGATTTCGTCACATTTTGCATTGGAGATAAACCGGGCACAGCCCATCCATCGCGACAGAATCAGCCTGGTAATCTGTTGGATTAGCTTTGTATCGGATACACTGAAGTATTTATTTACCTTATGAAAACGATATATGAGTGACAACAGTACGGGATGTCACATAACACTTTCCACTGGCTACACTCACCCTTAAAGAAGTGGGTTTTCGCCAGTGTTTTGATCAATACTTATTTACACCAGACTTTAGCGTCAGTTTATATAGCTCAATGCTTTTTCTTTGATATAACGGACGATGGATTTATCCGATATAACAGGTTTGGTTTTTCCAGTTTTTCGAGCTTTAAAGATATAAAATGCTTCAACAAGTACAGGCAAATTTTGTGCTTGACCATAAGTTGCTGCTAAATAGAAACCAAAATGTACCTGTTTGCCATGGTCATCCAGTTCTTTCGTTGTAAATCGTTTGATAAAGGTCAGTCTTTCATTGTCGGATATTAGGAGGTGAGGTTTCCATGATTTATAGTTCACACGAATTGTTTTCGCTTTATTACCACTCATGCTAACCATACGTACATTTTTTTCCGGAAAATCACTTTTGTGAAGTCGCAAAGCAATCGTATAGTCATAAAAGTCAGTATCCTCAAACACATCTTTAGACAGTAATATAACCATGGCTTGATCTTTTACCGGGACTTGCCAGGTAATCCCCAGACCGTTGTCTTGTTGCCTGAAAGCAGTTTCAGGTGGCTCCACTTCCTGTTCATAGCTTGTTAGCTGAGTCAACAGTAGCCACCCTTGAGGGAACTCGCCTGGATGGGAAGAGCGGAATTTGCCACCCGGCAATATATAGTCGGGTTGACCCTCATTTTTGAGGGCTGGGGATAAATCTGATTGATATGAGGAGGTCAATCTGATGAATGGAAAGAGTTTTACATAACGTTTAGGGTATTTAGTTTTCCTCATCGTCAGGCAAAAGCATCCTGTTTTGTGAAATACTCGATCAGGATCAGGTTCTGCCTTAATAGATTCACCAGGTGTAAGCTGATTGGTGTGCATATCTTTCAACGCTTGAATACATTCACCGTAAGATCTTACAGAGCTATCTTCAGAACTATCTTCAGAACTATCTTCAGAACTATCTTCAGAACTATCTTCAGAACTATTTTCAGGACTGATGTTATCAGCTTCGCATTCTTTCTCTCCTGTAGCAAAGAGGTATCCGCTATTATCTGGGTAAGGGCTTAATAATATAATAACCGATGCTGTGATTATCATTAAACACTGTTGCCACTGAACATTTTTCCACTGAAAAAGGCGACTTAAAAAAGGCAACTGCTGTCCATCTATTTGCTGTAGATAAGAAAAAAATCGTATATTTTGCGGTTTCATTTTAGCGTTCATGAGCTTCACCTCGTCATGCTATAAAAGATGCAGCGGGTATTTGCTCAACATTAAACACCTTATTCATTAATTATTGTTAGTTACTTAAAAATGCTATTTTTTTAGTGGCTCTGGTATTAGTTTTAAGGAGCATTTAACCCATCTGTCATAGTGATCTAGTTATAGACAGTTTTTCATAAGCTGCAAGGTTTCTGTCCTGAAAGACAAATAAATTTTAAGAAGGAATAACTGATTGTATGCTGGTAATAATGGCCTGTAAGCCACTACTGCGTGATGGGCTCAGATGTTGTGTTAATCCCAGCTGTTTAAACCAGTAGTCAATATCAAACGCCTGAATTTCCTGTGATGTTTTATGGTTAAAAGCAATCAGTACCAGGGCTATTAATCCTTTGATAATCCGAGCGTCAGAATCAGCAATAAACTGCCACTGCCGGGAATCTTCATCAAACCGGTAGTGAAACCATACCGGACTTTCACACCCCTGAAGTAATGCCTCCTCTGTTTTCAAGTGGCGGGATAACGGTGGCAACGATTTACCTAACCGTATAATTTCCCGGTAACGTGCCTGCCAGTGACTCAGTGGTAGCAGCGTGCTGTTAATATCTTTTTGGGTAATAATTTTGCCAAAGGGCATATGGTTAAACAGATAATTTATGTCGTTTGCTTCTGTATCAGTGACAGGCAGGATGACAGTATTTTTATCGTGCACAGCCGACAGGGATGCCAGAAAAACATCCACATCATTGACCGTGTTATACCCGGCAATAGAAGCACGCACTGTGCCACTAACCCCCAGAGCCGCCATATACGGCATAGCACAATGATGACCCACCCTGACAGCAACCCCCTGTTGATCCAGTAGTGTACCCATGTCCTGAGGGTGCAAATGCTCCGATATAAATGATATAACAGGCGCTCCATGGGGAAGGGCACCAACCAGCCTGATGCTGTTAATGGACGACAGACCATCAACCATGCGCTGCCTTAATTGTGTTTCATGATCCTTCAGTGCTTTGCCATCAAGACGCCTTATAAATGACAATGCTTCTGCAAGTCCAATAGCGCTGGCAATGTTAGGAGTGCCCGCTTCAAATTTATGCGGCAGGTGATTAAAGATAGTTTGCTCAAAACTCACATGACGAATCATCTCGCCACCCCCTTGCCAGGGAGGCATGGCATCTAACAGCGCCTTTTTACCATAGAGAACCCCTATTCCGGTGGGACCAAAGGCCTTGTGCCCCGAGAAAGTATAAAAATCACAGTTCAGCGCCTGCACATCAACGGGCTGATGGGCAACGGCCTGTGCACCATCAATCAACACACAGGCACCCACACTGTGAGCTTCATCGATCAATGTTTTGACAGGATTAATAATACCGGTAACGTTGGAGGTTTGCGTTACGGCCAGCATCCTGGTTTTAGGAGAAAGCTCACGACGAAAACTGGCAATATCCAGTACCCCCGACGGCAAAATATTGATGACTTTAACCACTGCTCCCGTCCTTTCGGCCACTAACTGCCAGGGCACAATATTGGCGTGATGCTCCATCCGGGTTAGCAAAATCTCATCACCTTTGGACAGGTGCTGTCCACCCCAGCTATAAGCTAACAGGTTGATAGCCTCTGTGGCGCCTCGCGTCCAGATAATCTCATTACGATGCCGGGCATTGAGGAAGTGACGTACTGTATCGCGTGCCCGTTCATAATCAGCCGTTGCCCTGGCACTAAGGGCATGGGCTCCACGGTGTACATTGGCATTGTTTTCCCGGTAATACTGTGAAACCGCCTCAATCACTGACTGCGGCTTATGGGTTGTGGCGGCATTGTCCAAATAGACCAGGGGCAAGCCATTGACGTGCTGGTAAAGGGCAGGAAACAAAGGGCCTAAATCGTGGGGCTGTAAAACAGGTTGAGTCATAATGTCGCATAATCGCGTAGTGGGTGTATCAAGTATCTGCGGATTTTAGGCACTGTTGATATAAAAATGCAATCCATCGGTATCAAATCCTGCCTGACCCCATGGAAAAATCGCCTTTTTTGTCACCCGTGCCGAGTGTGGTAGCGTGGTAATAACGAATGGCTTAAATGGCTTAAATGGCTTAAATGGATTTAAAGATAAGGAATACGTGGTGAGGGAACTCTTTCTCTGGTTATTACCAGTGCTGTCACACGCGGCTACCTGCCCACAGTGGTCTGATACTGATGCAAAAAAAGCAATCAATGAGCTTGCTGACGCTATTACTTATCACGATGAGCTTTACTTTCAGCAAAATAAAGCTGAAATTACCGATGCGGAGTATGACCAGTTAAAACATCAGCTGACTTACTTTCAATCCTGTTTTCCCGGCATTACCGTTCCTTCTGTGAGTCATAAGGGTATTTGGGAAGCATCTCAGCGGCATCAGGCATTTATGGGTAGCTTGAATAAAACCTATGAGCCTGGGGAAGTGCGCGCTTTTCTTAATAAACACAAAAAAAACACCCTTCTGCTGCAACCAAAAATTGACGGTATTGCTGTTGAGCTTGTGTACAATCAGGGACGTCTTCAGTCAGCCTCCACACGCGGTGATGGCAAACGCGGACTTAATATCCTCAGCCAGGTCAATAAGATTCCAGCAATACCCAGGCAATTGCCCGTCAATTCAGTCATTATTCTCCATGGGGAGCTGTTTGCACGACTGGATCTTTTTGAAGACGATGGACTCAAACATTATGCATCTGCCCGGCATTATGTGGCTGGTCATATCAATCGCTCAAAAACCGATAGTGACGCTATGAAAAAGCTGGATTTTTTTCCGTGGCGCTGGATAAATTCACCTTATACTTCAATGCTTGAGTCCGCCAGGTCACTGGCCAGTATGGGGTTTCCGTGGCCGGCGTTGTACACCTACGAGGTAGAGACTCTGGCAGATGTCCGCATGTACCGTCAGTTGTTAATGAATCCTCCACGCCTTTTGCCTTTTTTGATGGACGGCATCGTACTGAAAGCAAATGTGAACGCTGATACTCAGTACCAGGGCAATGAAGAGAGGCTGCCATCCTGGGCCATTGCCTGGAAATTTCCTGCTCAAACAGCCTTAACCCGAGTAACAGCCATTCATTTTGCCATTGGTCGATCGGGAAAAATAACACCGGTGCTGTCTGTGAGTACTGTGCAACTCGGTGCACAAGCGGTTTCATCCGTGTCTCTGGGAAGTGTAGGTCGGTTAATGAAACACGCTATTGCAATAGGCGATACTGTCTCTATCCAGCTTCAGGGACAAGCGACCCCTGTTTTTAACCGGGTAGTGATTCATACATGGAATGACAAACCCATTGATATACCGAAGGCCGGTGTCTATACACCATTAAGCTGCTTACGATATACACCCTTATGCAAACAACAGTTTTTTGCACGATTGCTCTGGTTTACCGGGTCTGATGGTCTGGCCATACCTGTAATGAATGCGGCTATTCTGGACACACTGGTTAACAATAGCCATATCAAGGTGCTGGCTGATGTGTTGCGATTAAACAAGAGGCTTCTGGTGGCAGCAGGGATCACGTCAGAGAAAGCCGTGTTGCTGCTGGACGCCCTGAACCAGGTGGTCACACAGCCTTTTGACATAAAGCTGACAGCGCTGAGCCTGCCTGACGTTGGCACTAAACGTGCTGGCGTTTTGGCTCAACATTTTAAGAACTTTAATGCCCTGCTGGCGGCAACACCCGAAAATATCACTCAGGTGATCCCTGTATCAATAGCGCAGGCGCGATTAATACACCGGTATTTAAACACACAGGAAATAGCAGAGGTCATCCCACTCATGGACGATTCATCGCACACAGACTAATTGGATGATGCCGGCATCACCGGTGGCGTATTATAGCCCCCGCGTGTTTGCTGGTTGTAGATGCTGTGAGAGGTGACAGCATCCAACTGGCACAGTGCATTTTTGGTGGTAATACCGCTGTTATTACACGTCATTTGCCAGGTACTGCCATCATAGGAGCGAAACCCCAGGTACTGGTAGCCAAAGGCGTCACCAGGCAATACTTCAAGGGTGATATAGCCACTGTTACTGTACCCCTGACGGACTTTTCCTGCCGCTGGAGGAACGCCGCCGGACCCACCAGTAACACAGTTATCCAACGTTTGGGTTTGTACACAAATAGCAATGGCTGTTTGATAGGATTTGACCTCGCTCAAAGCTGCTGTTACCGATCCATTGCGAGTGTATTGCTGGTATTGAGGAATGGCGATTGAGGCCAGCACACCAATAATGGCCACCACAATCATAAGTTCTATCAGCGTAAAGCCATGGAGATTTTCAGGGGGAATGATGTGAGTGTTGCGTTTCATTATCCACAACATCTGTCATATACCTCAGAGTAGCCGAAAAAGCCATGGGCCATGGAAAGTCACATAACAACAAAGCATGCTCCTGAGCTTCTTGCCCCATGCTTTGTGTGAGTATACCGATACCTAAGGGGTCTGGGTTTATCCGGTGAACGGGGACGTTTACATATCCGTTCCCAGACCGAGGGAGGAACCGTGATTACACGTTCTACTCAGAAACCGCCTCCTGACTTATTATTCCAGGCTTTACTGGCCATCACAGCACCCGTAGCACATAAGTTATTGTTTGTTGTTATCCCTTTATTGTCACAGCTCATTACCCAGTTTCCACCCACATCATCAGACCTGAATATCAGCTCCTGATCGCCAAAACTGCCCGCAGGTTTGACAACAAGTTCTGCGTAATTATTGCTTGAATAGCTGCCCTGGGTGACCTTTCCAGCAGCAGCAGGCACCTGCGTACTCGCGGAAGAGGTTGATAACGTACAATCTTGGATAACGTTGGTCTGAGCACAAATAGCGATGGCCGTTTGATAAGATTTCACCTCGCTCAGTGATGCTGTTGCCAACGCGTTTCGAGTATACTGCTGATATTGAGGAATCGCCACTGAGGCCAGAATACCAATGATTGCCACAACAATCATGAGCTCTATCAAGGTAAAACCGTTTAGTCTCGATGGTGTAAGATACTGTCTGTTAAAGTCCATTTTACGATCCCCGTTGGTAAAATCCATTTTATTTTGTAGCTAGTGCCTGTTTGTATCGGCGTTTTATGAATTTGCTTAAGCGCCCAGAGCCCATAGTCGTATAGTGCCTCACGTCTTCCCCTTGCCCAGCGATTCAGGGTTAGTCATTGATAAGACTTTGCAAGCTGGTTATAGTAATCAATAACAATAATGACAAGAGTCTTCAACCTGGGAAAAGTCTTCAACCAGGAAAGAGTCTTCAACCTGGGAAGAGTCTTCAACCAGGAAAGAGTCTTCAACCAGGAAAGAGTCTTCAACCAGGAAAGAGTCTTCAACCAGAAAAGAGTCTTCAATCCATAAGGTCTTCAACTACTATGGCAGATAAACCCCTTACAGGTCTGGCTGCCCGTCTGGTAGCAGAAGAGTTCCTGAGTGAGGAAAAAGTCCGCTCAGCGATGCTAAAGGCGCAGACTGAAAATATCTCATTATCTCGCTGTCTTGTCTCTTTAAACCTTGTTGCTTCAAAAGATCTGGCTGATGTAACCAGCAAAGAGTTTGGCATTCCTTTGTTGAATATAAGCGCTATTGATATGGATGCCATGGACAAAGAGCTGGCTCCGCTCAAACTCATTAAAAAACATCAAGTTATGCCATTGGTTTGCCGTGGAAAGCACCTGTTTGTTGCAGTGACAGACCCCACACAAGAGCAGGTGTTTGAAGAATTTCGATTTAATACAGGAAAAACGATCCATCCAGTGATTGTTGAAGAAGGTAAGCTGGAGCCTTTTATTGAACGGGTACTGGATGATC
Organism: Endozoicomonadaceae bacterium; assembly: GCA_965232215.1. GTDB lineage: Bacteria > Pseudomonadota > Gammaproteobacteria > Pseudomonadales > Endozoicomonadaceae > Endonucleibacter. Next base: position 491,951 of record CBDDPF010000013.1, on the reverse strand, counting down.
CTGAAAATGCATTGTCTGATGACGGTGATGATCCTATGGGCGATGTTGAATCTGCCCATGGGGGTGATGCTGAACAGGGAGAGGGCGAAGATGATGAAACTGATGCACCTGTTGTTAAGTTCGTCAATAAGATGTTGCTTTCAGCTATTAAAGGAGGGGCTTCTGACCTTCACTTTGAGCCTTATGAGAAAAGCTACCGGGTTCGATTTAGAACCGATGGTGTGCTAGAAGAAATTACCCGACCACCTATTGCCTTAGCGCCGAAAATCTCTTCTCGTTTGAAGATTATGTCCGAGATGGATATTTCCGAGCGCCGAAAACCGCAAGATGGTCGTATAAAACTGAAGCTTTCCAAAACCAAAGCCATTGATTTCAGGGTAAATACCTGCCCTACTCTGTGGGGGGAAAAGATCGTTCTTCGTATTTTGGACTCATCCAGTGCCCAAATGGGCATCGATGTACTGGGTTATGAAGAAGGCCAGAAAGGGATGTATATGGAAGCCCTGCACCAACCTCAGGGGATGATTCTGGTCACAGGACCCACAGGCTCGGGCAAGACAGTGTCGTTATACACGGGACTTAATATCCTCAATACAACGGAACGAAATATCTCAACGGCAGAAGACCCGGTAGAAATTAATCTGGAAGGCATCAATCAGGTGAATGTAAACCCTAAACAGGGGATGGATTTTGCCGAAGCATTACGGGCATTTCTTCGTCAGGACCCTGATATTATTATGGTCGGTGAGATCCGGGATCTGGAAACGGCCAACATTGCTATAAAAGCCGCTCAGACCGGCCATATGGTCATGTCGACCCTGCACACTAACAGCGCACCGGAAACACTGACCCGTTTGCAGAATATGGGCGTTCCTTCTTTTAATATTGCCACTTCCGTGAGTTTGATTATTGCCCAGCGACTGGCTCGAAGGCTTTGTAACCGTTGTAAAGAAGAGCTGAATATTCCCAAAGAAACGTTAATCAGTGAAGGGTTTACCGACGATCAGTTAAACGATTTAACGATCTACGGGCCTGTTGGCTGTGACCAGTGTAATAAAGGCTATAAGGGACGGGTAGGCATTTATGAAGTGGTTAAAATGACGCCGGAGCTGCAAAAAATTGTCATGGAAGAGGGTAATTCTCTGGAAATCGCTGAAGTGGCTCAAAAAGCTGGCTTTAATAACCTGCGCCAGTCAGGCATTATGAAAGTACTTCAAGGCGTAACAACCCTGGAGGAAATTAACCGCGTAACAGCCGAGTAGATCATCAACCAGAATTCCGCAGTTGAATGTCATAAATGGCTTCTTTGCCTTGGGGCAGTCAGGCTTTCGTCTTTTCATACCCCCCCTTTTTTGAGTGACTGTAGCCAATAGTTATCAGTCAACTTGCATAAGGCTTTCAGCGGAAGCAGTGATGTCAACTGAGGAATTCAGTATCAACGATACTGGCGACGCTGGCATCCCTGTGACTGAAAAGTGCTGACAGGTAGGAAGAGGCATTGCACCTCTTCCTCCTGCTGTTTTGCCTTACCGATTACTCATCAGATTACTCATCAAGAAAGCTACGCAAATGGTCCGAGCGCGTTGGATGGCGGAGCTTTCTCAGGGCTTTAGCCTCAATCTGACGAATACGCTCACGTGTCACATCAAATTGCTTGCCGACTTCCTCCAGCGTATGGTCGGTATTCATATCAATACCAAAACGCATCCGCAACACTTTCGATTCGCGTGCCGTCAGGCCCGATAATACTTGTCGGGTAGACTCCATCAGACCTGAATTGGTGGCACGGTCAACGGGTGACTGCATGGCCGCATCTTCGATAAAGTCGCCCAGATGTGAGTCTTCATCATCCCCAATGGGCGTCTCCATTGAGATGGGTTCTTTAGAGATTTTGAGCACCTTGCGAATTTTGTCTTCAGGCATTTCCATGCGTTCAGCGAGTTCTTCAGGCGTTGCCTCACGCCCCATTTCCTGTAGCATCTGACGGGAAATCCGGTTCAGCTTGTTGATGGTTTCAATCATATGCACCGGAATGCGGATAGTACGCGCCTGATCAGCAATAGAGCGGGTAATGGCCTGACGAATCCACCATGTGGCATAGGTTGAGAACTTGTAACCACGGCGGTACTCAAACTTGTCAACGGCCTTCATCAGGCCAATATTGCCTTCCTGAATCAGATCAAGGAACTGCAAGCCACGGTTGGTATACTTCTTGGCAATGGAGATCACCAGACGCAGGTTAGCCTCCACCATCTCTTTTTTCGCACGGCGGGCACGTGCTTCACCCAGAGACATCTTACGGTTGATGTCTTTGATTTGGTGCAACGTCAGCAAAAACTCTTTTTCAGTATTGGCCAGTTTCTTTTGCGCACGAATAATTTCTACCCGGTATTTTTCTATGTTAGCGGCATAGCTCCCGCTACCGGATTTAATCATGTCAACCCATTCCAGGTTGGTTTCATTGCCCGGGAAGCTTTGCAGGAAGACCTTCCGAGGCATTTTTGTGCGGCGTACACACAGTTGCATCACTGCCCGCTCGTTGGTACGTATGTTATTCAGGGTATTACGAATACGAAAGACCAGCAGATCAAAGATACGCGGTACAAGCCTGAAGGTAACAAAAATGTCTGCCAGCTCATCCTGCGCCGCTTTAGTGGCTTCGGAAGTGATGCCTTCTTTTAGTTGGATCGCTGTGGCTTTATCCAGCTGAGTCCTTAATACGCCAAAGCGCTCTTTGGCTTCTTCCGGATCCAAACCTCCAGGCTCTTCACTGTCGTCGTCACTTTCCCCGGAATCGTCACTATTAAAGTCTCCCAGGCCCAGCTCCGGCGTGGCAGCGGCAGGAATTTCTTCTTCATCCGGGTCAATGTAACCGCTAATTAAATCGTTAAGACGGCCTTCTGTTTCGATAATCCGGTCATATTCATCCAGAACAATTTGGACAGAACCCGGAAATCTGGCGAGGGAAGACATCACTTCCCGCCACCCCTCTTCAATACGTTTTGCGATTTGAATTTCGCCTTCACGGGTCAACAGTTCCACTGTTCCCATTTCACGCATATACATGCGAACGGGGTCAGTTGTTCGACCCGTTTCCTGCTCCACAGCAGCAAGTGCAGCTGCCGCCTCTTCAGCAGCAGCCTCGTCGGTATCGGCTTCGGACATGAGCAGGGTATCAGCGTCCGGTGCGGTTTCGTAAACATTGATCCCCATATCGTTGATCATGCAGATAATATCTTCCACCTGATCAGGATCGGAAATATCTTCCGGCAGATGGTCGTTAACCTCCGCGTAAGTCAGGTATCCCTGTTCCTTACCACGGATGATAAGTTCTTTCAATCGGGATTGTTGTTGAGAATTTGCTGACATATCAACCCTTTAACAACAGCGATAGTGAGGTGCCGGACGAAAAAACGTAAGCAGGCAAGTATAGCTCATAACTCAAGCCTGATAGCATGTTGCCATTATCAGCTCGATGAATGATGGAGCGAGGCACCGAAATGCAGTCCATGATGGAGATTCCTTTCCTTGGCATTTTCAGACCGGGAGTGTATTGTGCAGTTGCAGAATCTAAAAAAACAAGCCTGTGGCGTGGGACAATAATGTTGTTTTTGTTGGAACAACCACAACACCAACATTTGCCTGCTCGTGGAAGAGTCAGTTTGGGGATATGAAGTCACCTTCACCTACTCCTCTCTTTACGACTAAGAGTGCTTTTTTAGAGACTCATTAGCTAAATCACGTCGACTTTTCACCAAGCATGGTGAAAGTCAAGTATATACCTAAAAAAGATCTTTATGCAGTTATTTTTTTTCAGTACTTTCCCTGAGTGTTACTGGTAGTTGAAGAAGTTTTCTGTACCTTTGTCGCTGCTGTGCATTCATTTGCGAAAGAGAGAGGCTGCCCAGCTCCTGTTTCAGCACATTGAGCTTCGCCTGCTGTTGCGCATTTTCCATTTTCTCCCTGATATGCCTGAGAGCCTCATGAAACTCCTGTTCACTGGTTTGAGTGCCAAGGTCAGAGTTTACCAGCTCCAGCAGACGCAGGCCTTCAGGCGTACCGTGCGCCTGTGTGATCAGAGCAATGGCTGACAACTGGGGTGAGTCCTGCAAGGTTTCCAGCAGTTTGACCAGTATCCTGCAATCACTTGAAGTGCTTTGCTTCAAGCTGGCAATCATTTCAGAGGCAACGCCTGTTGCCAGTGATGTGTTACTGATTAGTTGACGAATGGCATAGCCTGCTGCCCCATGTACTTTACTGCCAGGTTGTTGTGATTGGCTCAACGGGTAGGGTTTTGACGATGGCTGAACCGGCGATACCCGGTATGAAGGGACTGTCGAGGGAAAAGTCGAGGGAGAAGTCGAGGGAAAAGTCGGGGGAAAATGATCGGGTGCAGTGTCCGTGGTACGATGAAAACGCTCATCCTCTGACCAATCGGGTACAGGGACTGATGGATTATTAACGGAAGGCTGTGGTTCTTCGGATAAATGACGGACCAGCTGATGATTATCCAAACCGGTTTGATCTGCGAGTTTTTGCAGGATCAGCGCTTTAAAAACCCCTTCGGGCAATTGGTTCATGTAAGGCTGAGCCCGCTTTGCCAATCGCGCCCTTCCATCCATGGCAGCAAGATCAAGTCCTTCCTCCAGCTCGTTAAACAGGAAATTATCCAGGCTCAGGGTGTGTTTCCTGATGCGTTCGCGGAAGGCATCAGCGCCTTCCTGGCGAACCATGCTGTCAGGGTCTTCCCCCTGGGGTAAAAACAAAAAGCGAGCCTGCCGACCATCTTCCATAAACGGAAGCGTGGACTCCAGCGCACGCCAGGCAGCCCGACGCCCGGCATCGTCACCGTCAAAACAAAATACCACATCAGGTACCAGTTTAAACAGCCGCTGCATATGGTCTGCGGTGGTAGCCGTACCTAACGTGGCAACACTATTGGTGATGCCTTGCTGAAACAGGGCGACAACATCCATATACCCTTCAACGACAACCACCTGCTGTAGAGAGCGGTTGGCCTTACGGGCTTCATACAAACCGTAAAGCTCTTTACCCTTGTGAAAGACCGGAGTTTCTGGTGAGTTCAGGTACTTTGGCTTTCCATCGCCAACAATCCGGCCACCAAAGGCGATAGTTCGGCCACGGCTATCGCGGATGGGAAACATAATGCGGTCTCTGAAGCGGTCATAAATGCGCCCAGTATCGTCATGCTTGACGAGAAGCCCTGACTCAATTAGTTTTTTTTCAGAAATATTCTGATTGCCTGAAAATGTCTGCAGGTTATTCCAGCCCGGTGGCGAAAAACCAATAGTAAATGTCTGGGTACACTGCCTGTCCAATCCACGGTGTTTTAAATACCGGGCCGCCTTTGGAGAGGCTTCATGGTGTTGCAACTGTGTCTGAAAAAAGGAGGCGGCTTTTTCCAGTATGTCATAGAGGTCTGAACGGTCTGGCTGTTTGACAGCCTGTGCATTTTGTTCACGAGGCACCTCAAGCCCCAGTCGACCCGCCAGCTCATCCACAGCTGTGGGAAAATCCAGGTGATCGAAGTCCATAACAAACCCCAGGGCGTTCCCACTGGCACCACAGCCAAAACAGTAATAAAACTGTTTTTCAGGGCTGACGCTGAACGAGGGTGTTTTTTCTTTATGAAATGGGCAGCATGCTGAGTAGTTTCGACCGGTTTTCTTGAGCTTTACCCGACTGTCGATAATGTCAACAATATCGAGTCGAGCAAGAAGATCATCGATAAAATACTGTGGAATGCGTCCAGCCATAACAGAATGTCGACACTCTGGGGTAAAAGAGATACAGGAAGGTTATCACTGACACGGCCAATAGTCAGCACATGACTCTGCCTGAATGGATTAACTGACCGTTAAAAAACGACCGTTTCTTTTCCGTGGGTATTAACCGGCAAGCCGTTTTTTTACAATCGTACTGATCACTGACATATCGGCTCGCCCCTGAGCCTCAGACTTAACGATAGCCATCACTTTGCCCATATCGCCCATGCTTAGCGCGCCCGTTTCGGTCATAGCCCGTTCAACGAGGTCGGTCAGTTCAGCTTCGGACAGCTGCGCCGGAAGAAAGTCTTTAAGGATAGCCAGCTCGGCCTTTTCCTGATCAGCAAGATCAGTGCGCCCTGCAGATTCGAACTGTTTAATGGCGTCACGGCGCTGCTTGACCATTTTATCCAGGACAACAAGAGCACGCTTGTCATTAATGGATTTCTCATCCACTTCGACACGTTGCAGTTCTGCCAGGGCCAGTCTCACTGTTGCCAGACGAGCTTTATCGCGACTGCGCATAGAGGCCTTCATGGCTTCTTTCAGTTGCTCTTTGACCTTGCATTCGCTCATGCTCAATCCCTTTTTCTGACGTTTCATGAGATCAGGCTGATAGTCAGCCGATCCGGACAATAACGTATATCAAACAGCTGTTAATCTGCAACAGATTAATACAGACGCTCGCGACGACGCTGTTCTCGTTGCAGTTTTTTCAGATGACGCTTGACGGCTGCGGCCGCTTTACGTTTGCGAACAGAAGTTGGCTTTTCGTAGTGTTCACGGCGGCGCACCTCAGCCAGAACTCCAGCTTTTTCGCAAGAACGCTTAAAACGGCGTAAAGCGATGTCAAACGGTTCATTCTCTTTAACTTTAACAGCAGGCATGCAGAGCTCACCTTCCTATATAAAACATGGTTGATTCAGTATGTATCGAACGTCGCAAACCGAACTTGTCAAAAGCCCTGATGCCTTAAGCTGCCACCCAGGCTTTCAAACGACCTGCAAAAGACAAGATTAGCCGCGTATTTTCAAGGCAGGGAATTTTAAAGGGTATTGTCTGAAAATGCAAAAGATCAACCCTTTCGGTATGATAACGTCCTTCTATCCATAATATCAGCGAGTGGAATGAATGATAGTCCTTGGGATTGAAACATCCTGTGATGAAACCGGTGTAGCGCTTTATGACAGTGAGCGTGGGCTGCTGGGTGATGTCCTTTACAGCCAGACAGACATGCATAACGATTACGGTGGTGTCGTGCCTGAACTGGCCTCTCGGGATCACATTCGTCGCGTCATCCCTCTCATTATCAGGGTATTGCACGAGAGCAACATCAGGAAATCGGATATTGAGGCGGTGGCTTTCACGAAAGGACCGGGGCTGATCGGTGCCCTGATGGTCGGTGCCTGTACGGGACGGGCCCTGGCCTGGGCCTGGGGAGTGCCAGCGATAGGTGTCCACCATATGGAAGGCCATCTGCTGGCACCCATGCTGGAAGAGAATCCACCCGAGTTTCCCTTTCTGGCGTTGCTGGTCTCTGGTGGGCATACACAGCTGGTGCAAGTGGACGGAATTGGACGGTATTCATTGCTGGGGGAGTCCCTGGACGATGCAGCAGGGGAGGCCTTTGATAAAGCAGCGGCCATGCTTGGGCTAGGCTATCCCGGAGGACCGGCTATCTCCAAACTCGCCGCACAGGGTGTCACCGGACGTTTTCGGTTTCCAAGACCCATGACAGACCGGCCCGGACTGGATTTTAGTTTCAGCGGCCTGAAAACTTTTACCCTCAATACCGTAGCCAGGTGCCAGCAAGAAGGTCATTTCGGCCACCAGGACAAAGCCGATATTGCCCGGGCCTTTGAAGAAGCTGTGGTTGATACCCTTACGCTGAAATGCCGCAGGGCTTTGCGACAAACACACATGAAACAACTGGTCATTGCCGGTGGCGTCAGTGCCAGTCAACCCCTGAGGCAGGCTCTGGAGGTCATGGTGGCCAAAGAACAGGCCTCATTGCGTTATGCTCGCCCGGCACTGTGCACAGATAATGGTGCCATGATTGCCTATGCAGGGTGTCAACGCTTGCTGAGCGGCCAGCAGGAAACACTGGCAGTGGCACCTGAGCCCCGCTGGCCCATGGAAACACTGGAACCGGTAAGCAAACCATGAATATGAACGATAAAGTGTGCATAGAAGGTCTTGAAGCGGAGGCTGTGATTGGCGTTTATGCCTTTGAGCAAGTCTCGCCACAACCCTTGTTGATTGACTTTGAGCTTACCACAGACTTTTCCCAGGCATTTGAGAGTGACGACCTCAAGGATGCCCTGGACTACGATGCCTTGAGCAAAAAAGTACGATCGTTTTGCAAAGAGTCACATTTTGCATTGTTAGAAGCCCTCGCAGGTGGCATCATTTATCTGCTTTTTGAACATCCTTCTATCAGAAAAGTAGGGGTTCGTATTCGTAAGCCACAAGCCCTGAAAGGCGCTATGGCCAGTGTATGGTGCGAACGAACAAGGGAGGCATTGTGACGCACTGTTTTGTTGGTATTGGTTCCAATGAAGATCCCGAGCGCCACTGCCAGGCAATGATAGCAGCGCTGCGTAGTCGATTTGGTGAGATACAGGTCAGCCAGTTATGCTGGTCAAAAGCCCAGGGGGAGGAGGCTGCTGATTACTTAAATGGTGTCGTTTATTTTGAAACCGCAATGACTAATAATGCCCTTAAATACTGGTGCAGGCAACTGGAAAAACAATTAGGCAGAAAGCGTGGCTCTTGTACTTGCAAGGCTGACATTGATCTTCTGCTGCTTTGTGAGCAATACCCGCAACCTGGTGAATTTCCAGAGGTTGAAAGTTATTTTCAGCCCCTGGTCAGTGAACTGTTACAACTGCTCACTCATTGCTGAGTGGTTGTTCGATGCTTCGTAGCTCTGCCACAGCAGATGCTCATGATAATAATACTGACAGATACTGACCAATAAATGAAAAACAGTCATAAATTAAAAACAGGCGTCAACGTTGAGCTGTCTATTTTGTCATATGGCTGAAGGAAAATTACCTTGCCACAAGGTTTGGGAAAGTGATAAACATCTTGCTTTTTTATCTGTTTTTCCAAATATCAAAGGTTTCACTGTCGTTATACCCAAAACACATTACACAAGTTATGCCTTTGACCAACCGGATGAAATACTTTCTGATTGAGTGATAGCCACCAAAAAAGTGGCCAGACTTTTGGACAGGTCCTTCGACGGGGTTGCCAGAACAGGTATGTTCTTTGAAGGATATGGGGTTGATCACTTACATAGCAAACTGTTTCCTATGCATGGCACCGGTAATGACTCGTCTTTCAAACGTTATCATTCAAAAATAGATAAGTACTTTGAAGCTTACGAAGGGTATATGTCATCTCATAATCATAACAGGGCTGACGATGGTGATTTAGCAACCCTGGCCGCTCACATCAGGAGCAACGCATAACAAGTACACGGTCCGATACGCTCCCTGCATTTCGGGCCACGCAGACAAATGTTATGCCTTTTGGGGGATTAGATGAAGTTTTATCATGCTGAAGAATATCAGTTATCTTGTGAAGCGTTGTATCGAAAATACCAGCGTGAGATACAGGTTTTACTGCCTGAGGCAGTGGTTGAGCATATTGGGGCTTCTTCCATTCCCATGGCTGTATCTAAAGGGGACCTGGACATCTTTGTCGGGGTCGATGGCAAAGAATTAGAGAGGGCTGTCAAGGTCCTTATGACCTTAGGCTTCAACGAAAAGCCGGATACGCTAAGGACTCCCGAGCTTTGTATGCTGGAAAGCGCCTCTGGTGAAGATGTTGCGTTCCAGGTAATAGCAAAGGGATCAGAGTTTGAGTGCTTTCTGGATTTTCGAGACAAACTCCGCGCAAACCCTGATTTAGTTCAACAATACAATGCACTCAAACTGTCTTGCACCGGCTGGCCTGAAGATGAATATCGTCTAAAAAAGTCAGCCTTTATAGAACACGTTTTAACACAGGCATAACAAGGCATTTAAAATAGCCAAAGCCCCTGGCATTCGCCAGCAACAAAGACATTGAGGCATAACAGGTGATGGCAATATCGCTCTTCAGGCTGGGAATCGCCTACCGGTTCGCCACTGCACCAGGCATTATGCCTTTTGGGAGGGTATACGGACATTTTGCTGTATAGCGCAAAAGGCTCAAATAGCTCAGAAAGGGTCGAGAAGGGTCGAGAAGGGTCGAGAAGGGTCGAGTGAGTGCTCAATGTTAAGCGTATCCCTTACAAAAAAATTGACGTCAGCTCTGATGAGCTGACAACAACGTATCTGACTATCAATCCGTTTGGCTACGTACCATCACTCGCTGTTGATGGTTTCGTATTTTCTGAATCAATGGCAATTGCAGAGTATCTTGAGGCGCAATTTCCTGGCATTCCACTGCTCAGTGATAACATCATCGAAAGAACTCATATTCGCAGAGTTTGTGAATAGGTAAACGCCAGTATTCATTCCCCTCAAAACAGAACGGCGCTCAAATTCTTGCGCCCTGAGCTGGACGAAGCCTCAAAGCGTAAACTGCGCGGTGAATGGATTATGCAGTGTCTCAAAAAGTTAAGCAGTTCTATCAGCATCGACACTGGCTATGCAATAGGTACACAGTTCAGTCTCGCGGATATATTTGTGGCTTCAATTTACAAAAAAGCATTACAGCACGGCTGTACTTCAAGTGAGTTCTTTCTAGTTCCGAAAGAGTACGCCCGCCGAACTAGGCGGGTGGTGAATTTCGTCTAACATTCTGTTAATATCCCTTTTGTCTTTTGACCTACCCTCGGGCAGAGGGAAAGTAAAGCCTGTGGAGTTAATGTAAGTCCCTTGTGGCCGTAACCATGAAGCAGGAACCTGTGTGAACTCGTGAGAAAGTAACACCTCAGTAATGGGAATCCTCCAGCGACTTAGCTGGAGGAGGATGTCAAAATAAACATCTGACGCACATTAGAAACAACAAAAGTGTAGCAGCTTCAGAACCACAAGTATAACAATGCATTCCTGGCTCAGAGGCTCAGAGAAAGCTTCTATAGATAGAATAATTAGTGGAAACGTTCAGTCAAAACAGAATATTGTCCACTACCTATTACGAGCACTCAAGATCTGAAGTGGTCCCCAACAATCAAACAACCTGAGTGGTTAGTTAAGCTCTGATCTACCGTTCGTCAGGCTCAGGCTGCCTGCTTAAAATAGACTTGGTCGGGCGTATTGTCACCCAACCCCTGATGAGGTCCCTCGAGATTATACAACTGAAAATACTTTCTCAGCTCTTCTTTCAACTGAGAAGCATTGTCAAATGCCTTCAGGTAAACACATTCGTACTTTACACTACGCCAGAGCCACTCGACAAAAATATTATCCCAGTAACATCCTTTGCCATCCATGCTGATCTGAACGCCCTGTTCCCTGAGTACACCTGTGAAAGCATCACTGGTGAACTGGCTACCCTGATCACTGTTAAAGATTTCTGGCGCTCCATAACGATCCAGAGCCTCCTCAAGGGCATCTGCGCAGAAATCAGCATCCATGGTATTGGACAATGGCCAGGCCAATACCCGCCCACTGTGCCAGTCCATAATGGCAACCAGGTACATAAACCCTCGCTCCAGGGGACTATACGTCAGATCCGTTGCCCATACCTGATTGGGACGACTGATGTGCAGCCCTTTCAACAGACAGGGATAAACCTTGTGACCCTGGCCGGGTAGACGGGTTCTGGGCTTGGGGTAGATGGCTTTCAACCCCATTTGCCCCATCAGTGGGCGAACCCGTTTGCGGTTGATTTTGTACCCCAGACCCCATAAAAACGTACACATCCTGCGTGATCCATAAAAGGGGGTTTTCAGGTATTGCTCGTCTATCAGGCGCATCAACGACAAATCCTCCCATAGATCTTTGTGTGGCTGGTAGTAGACCGCTGACTGTGACACGCCAGGTAAACGACACTGATTGACAATAGATACGTCTGGATTATTGCCCTCGACCAGAGAAAGGCGAAGACCTTTCTTCCCTTGCGTCAATGATCGAGCTTTCGTGCTAAAAAATCGCGTTCTACCGTCAACGGATCTATCTGTCCATAGAGGTTATCAACCTCAAATTGATGATCCTTTTCCGGCTTGGCTCCCCTGGTCTGAAACAGTTCTGGGGCACGCTCCAGAAGCTCGCGTTTCCAGGTCGTTACCATGGTCGGGTGGATCTCAAAACGTGCGGCAATCTCAGCGGTTGTCTGATTACCTTTGATGGCTGCAAGGGCAACCTTCGACTTGAAATTTGAACTGTAATGTTTGCGCTTTTTGCTCATGATGGCTCTATCCAATTTGCTATTGATCAGAGCTTACACCACTGTCTGATTTTTGGGGTCCATTTCAACCATTAAAGCCGGTCTATTGAGTATACGCGATCAACGTATCTGATTCATGACTCATTAATGTGAAAAACGGGAATTACTGACTAATTTAATTAAATTGATAATACCCTATTTTAATAAATTGACCATGATGCAACATTCTTGTAAAAAGCTCAGCTGGAGAAATTCGAACTTTCATTGTCCCTATAATCTTTAATGGGTCATCAAAATAACCACTATTACAAAGTTCTAATGCAGCCCAGAGATAAACAAAAGCAACATACTCAGAACAGAAAAAATTAGCTCTTTGTGTTCTGACTTTGCTACTAAATTGATTTAATAGCTTTAACTCGGTTTGCTCTATAAAATGTTTATCTATAGAAGGTCCTCTAACTTGAAATAAAGCCGTATTTAAAAGCTTTCTTATGCCATATGATGTAGATTTAAATGTTTTCCAACATGAAATAACAGACAAGGTTTTTCTATAAGCCTTTTCTGATAAATTTTTGTTTATAGGCCTTAATACTATATATTCATTATTTTTATGAGTCTCGGAGTCAGGTTCTTCTGTATAAACAAAACCTGAGCCCCTAAATCTGCCAATATCTAATAATCCTGTTCCTTCATTATATTCGAGCAGACCTTCTTCACCTAAGCTAAAGGCAACATGAGTTAGTTTACAGGGATCTATACCATAAAATGACTTGGTTAAGTCTCTTCTCCCCGGGAAATAAAACCACAAAGGTATAGATGAAAATCTACTTATTAGTTTAGGTATCAAGTTTGGTTGTTCATTTAAGATTTTAAAAAGAACATCACCTTCTTTTAAAATAAAGCTCATAGTCACCACCAATCAGCTTTTTTAAAGACGGAACAACTCTACATTTTTAATAGTATAAGCTGGTCAATCGACCTGCTTCACTATATAGCCTATTCTAATAAACCTCGCAACAGCAAACAACAATATGCTTCTGAATAGCTGGAGTCAGGCATTTAGATGCGTCTTACCTCCATCCCGCCCGCAGTATATTGACCGAATAAACAAACGCTATATACGGCAGGAATACGCAACTTCAGTAAATAACTTTTCTAAAATCAGTTGCTCAGCACTAAGGATCTGTTTCAAAATAACTTCTGTGTTTGATGGAGTCTATGGAGAAAAAAACCAGAACCGGCCTGAGAGTCTCAATTCGCATCATAGACAACACCTTTGAAAGAGGCCGGAAATATGCCTCTGATTTCTCGGATGGCATGTCAATCCACTTTGATAAACGACTGCCAAAGTGGAATTACACAGCTGTCCCTCAAATAAGATGAAATCGGGAAGTTATTTCCGGACAAATCCTTAGCGGGTATGGAACTCAGATAGTTCAGCAGTCTGGAAACCGATAAGAGCCTAAGATAAAACGATGGGTAACACTGGCTATTACCGGGTGTTTCAACACAGGGCTGGCGTTCAGGACGCCAGCGTAAGGCGCAGATAGTTAGAAGCGTTGATTGATATAAGGCAGCCCGTAAAAGCCATCAAACTCACCGTGATCCAGTGACATAACAACGTCAACGCCACCTCAGTGACCTGAGTTTTATGCCTGATCCAGGGCCAGAGCAGAGTCAAAGGCAAGGTCAATCATCTCATTAAATGACAATTGACGCTCTTCTGGTGTCATATGTTCACCCCGCCGGAGGTGATCACTCACGGTACAGATAGCCAGTCCTTTTGCACCATACTCAGCACAATTACCGTACAGACCCGCTGCTTCCATTTCAACACCCATCACACCATAACGCTCAAGAACATCGGCGATATCTTTTTCCGGTGAATAAAACAGGTCTGCGCTAAACAGGTTACCAACACGATACGCAATATTTTTCTTACGTGCCGTATTCACCGTATTTTCCAGTAGCCCGTAATCTGCAATGGCAGCAAAGTCGTGATCTTTAAACCGGATACGATTCACCTTGGAGTCCGTACAGGCTCCCATGCCAATAATAATGTCGCCGAGTTTGACCTCTTCTGACACCGCACCACAGGAACCAATGCGGATAATTTTGTCAACACCGTAATCAGTGATCAGCTCTTTATAATAAATGGAAGCAGAGGGAATACCCATGCCTGATCCCATGACAGAGACTTTCCTCCCTTTATAATGGCCGGTATAACCAAACATATTGCGCACATCCGTTACCAGCTCGGCGCCTTCAAGGAGGCTTTCTGCTATAAACTTGGCACGCAGTGGATCACCGGGCATCAGGCAGATATCCGCAAATGCACCGGGTTTTGCATTAATATGAGGCGTCACAGGTATAGTCCTTATGGAGAGTATCTGTCGGTGTTTCAGCGCTACTTTTTACGGAAAATTTTTCCAGAAAATTTTTCCGGAAAATTCCCTGAAACACCGTTCTTGAAAAAAAAGTATTGCTATTCGTGAAGGAATGACTGTCCATACGCCATGGGCGATAAACCAAAGTAGCTTGCCAGGCTTTGCCCTATGTCAGCAAAGGTATCTCGCTTACCCAGAGAACCAGCTGGCACGCTTTTGCCGTAAACCAGTACAGGAATATGCTCCCGTGTATGATCTGTGCCTGGCCAGGTTGGATCGCAGCCATGGTCAGCGGTAATAATCAGTACATCACCGTCTTGCATAGCATTGAGCAGTCGGGGTATCCGGGCATCCAGGTCCTCAAGGGCGCCAGCGTATCCTGCTGCATCACGGCGATGGCCATAGGATGAGTCAAAATCGACAAAATTCGTAAAAATAATACTACGATCACCAGCAGTATCCATGGCTTTAAGTGTTGCATCAAACAAATCATGGATGCCCGTTGCTTTCACCTTGTGAGTAATCCCCTGGTGAGCAAAAATATCGGCAATCTTTCCTATGCTGATCACCTCCCCCCCACTGGCAACCAACTTGTCTAACACCGTGGGCGCAGGCGGTAAAACAGAATAATCCCTACGATTTCCGGTGCGCCTGAAGTCACTGGCATTATTACCAACAAAGGGGCGGGCGATAACGCGACCTATATTGTAAGGGTCAAGCAATGTACGGGCAGTCTCACAAAGGGTATAAAGACGGTCTAACCCATAGCTTTCCTCATGACAGGCAATTTGAAATACACTGTCAGCCGAAGTGTAGACAATGGGTTTTCCCGAGCGCATATGCTCTTCGCCCAGATCAGCAATAATAGTCGTGCCCGAGGCATGACAGTTGCCCAGCACACCGGGGATATTGGCTTTTTCAATGAGCTGATTCAGTAGCTCTTCTGGAAAACTGTTGCCAGGCTCGGTAAAGTAACCCCAGTCAAACAGCACAGGTACACCGGCTATTTCCCAGTGACCACTTGGTGTATCCTTGCCGCTGGAAATTTCCTGAGCAAAACCATATGCGCCCTTTATGGGAATATTTCTATCCATCCCCTCAGGAAACTCACCACTTGAGGCCTCTGCTGCCAGTGCCAGCCCAAGGCTCGATAGTACGGGGAGGGTTAACGGTCCCTGACGGTCATAATCAGCACTATCGTCAGCAAGCCCCTGTGCACAAGCCTTTGCAATATTGCCAATTGTATTGGCACCAACATCACCAAATTTATCGGCATCATCAGATGCGCCGATCCCGAAGGAGTCCATGACTAGAATGATGGCTCGTTTCATTAACGTACCTACTCATAAAACTAACTAATGAGGATCATACTCTCCACAATCAGTATCTGATAAGAGAGCAGATAGTATTTACGTTTATTTTACAAAAAAAAATACGGCTTAGGGCTGCCCATAACAAGAGGTGTCCATCTGATTCATGATCCCACTTTTAGTCAATAAGGATGTCGCTTCGCTCCACATGCTTCAGGTGGCGAATGAACGCCACCTGAGCGACACAACCTTCGAGGCAAAGCTCCGCAATGCCTGCGGTCTGCTCCACCAGGCTTACGCTCTGATGGGGTTTTTGACCCTGAGCTGTTTGATAAAAATAAATGCTTCTAACTCCGCTTTACGCTGTGGATCTAAACGCCGACCCTGCGTTGAAAAGCCTCAAATAGCATAATTTACTTGGTATTCGTCGTTTTTTTATTCCATCATCCAATTTACCATGCTCACTACGGTAGTTAGAAAATATGACAGTTATAAGTCATTAATAGCCTTTTTAATGAGCCCTGCATTCATTACTTTGCACCAGCGCAGATGCAGATATTGGGGGAAAAGCCTGAGTTGTTACCTATACTGAATGCTTGTTTACCAATAGGTTTTTATCATGCAGGGTCGTTATAGTATAGTTCAAGGTCATTCAGACACCTACAGGCTAGAGCTATTGACCGAGCTCACCTGGCCTCGAAGTAAAGCCTTTCTTTCCAGCCAGGGACTTAATGAAGGCTCTCACTGTCTTGAGGTTGGTTGTGGGAGTGGTTTGATTTCTGAAAAGCTTTCAGGGCTGGTTGGTAACAGTGGTTCAGTGACGGGCATAGACATTGATCCGGAGTCTGTTCAGATAGCTCAGGCGCGCCTGTCTCAGCACTCCAATGCAATCTTTCATACAATAGACGTTGAAGCCTGTGATTCCCTGGACTTGCCACGCCATTACGATATTATTTACTGTCGTTTATTATTAATACACTTGAAAGATCCACTTTCTCTGTTGAAAAAGCTCAAACCATTGTTAGTTCCGTCGGGGATATTAATTGTCGAGGACATAGAGTCTGAATTTTCATGCTATCCCTGTAATCTGGCTTTTTCTACATTGACTAATGCGGTAAAGCAGCTGTGGAGGTGCCGTGAATGCTACCATGATCTGGTTGAGGCACTTCCCCGATTTTATCAGCAGTGTCAGCTGAGCCTTTGTGGTCTCAGTGCTTCCAGTGATGAGAACTGCGAACTGGTTAAACGAGTCTACGCCCTTTCATTTCTTAATATGAAAGCAGCGATGCTCAGCGAGAATCTCTTGACAGAAAAAATATTTGATGATTTGTACAAGTCAGTCACCCACTTTTTTGATCAGCCTTATACCCTGGTCTTCTCACCGAAATTCATTATGATTGCAGGTAAAAATGATATGCCTATGACTACCAGCTGATCATAGTCGCTGGTACTCAAGGGAGGAACTAATACAGGAATCAGCCATAGGAATAAAACCAGTGGTGCGTTACTTTCCTGTTAAGTTGTCGTAACTATGGCTGTTTTTTTGTGCTATACGACTATATGCCTGTCAATGGGGTGAAAGCCCCAAATTGACCGGGCTTCTTAAGCCGGCCAACCAGGGAAAGTAGTAAGCAGCTATTTTTTCAATTTTTTCAATTTTTTCAATGCTAAAAAGCAAGAGACAGCCAATCACAGGTATGATGCTGATAGCACCCAACACCTTGCCAGTGAGAGGCTGCCCCATGGAAGTATGTCAGCCACGGACTAAGGACTGAAGCCGCGAACATGTCTTGTGATGCGATCCAACAGTCAGGCTGCCAACTGCAGACTTTGCAAGAGTCTGACAACCCTGTCAGGCACTTTGAAGCGTTTGAGCAGACAGTTAATGCTCTTTTCAATCAGGCTCAACAGGATTTTTGAGCAGAGGTGCTGGCTGAACTCGATATTGATGCACTCGCCATTGAAGTAGGCGGTGTCACTTATCAATAGATATTGCGCAGCTTCAAAAGCTATCAGACAGCCGTTGGTTCAGTCCGGGTTATGGGAATACTTTATCGTAACAGCAAAGAGCAATGTGTCGTGCTTATGGCATTGAAAGCAGGGATCGTGGAAGGATTCTGGACGCCAGGAGCCACCAGACAAGCTCTCTGGATTGTTGCTCAAATGCCTGCTGGTGAAGCAAAAAGGGTTTCCTTGATCTCATGGGCGGTATGTACCCCCCTCAGTCCCTCTCAGAAAGTAGCTTTAGCTGTCACTGGTCAAAGTCGCTGATGGTACCAGGGATAACGACGGAGTATACCTTTCCCAAAAGCTGCCAACGGGCGCTGAGGTTATTGATTACTATCACGCAGCAGACCACCTGAAGAAAGCATTTGGCCCTATTTATGGAGAAAACAGTCCAAGTCCAAAGAAAAATTTTTCACTTACCCACATGCCCTCAAAGAGGAACCCTGTGGGGTTGAGTGCGTTATTAAAAAAGCCTTGGCTTATCAGCATAAAAAGCATCCGTGCCGCTCAAAGTTAAAGACAGAACTGGAGTATTTCAGAAAAAACCGCCAGCGTATGCCATACGCTAAACACTTGTTGAATAACTTTCCGATCGGCTCTGGTGTTGTAGAGGGTGTTGTAGAGGGTGTTGTAGAGGGTGTTGTAGAGGGTGTTGCAGAGGGTGTTGCAGAGGGTGTTGCAGAGGCGGCCTGCAAAACCCTGGTTACTCAGCGGATGAAGCGCTCAGGGTGTATTGACGCTTCGATCGTCATTCGTTCAGAGCCATTGGTTTGAAAATGGCTGGAAGCTATTTACTACCACTTATTGTGGGAAGGTCTCTCGGACTACTACAAATAATGTCATAACATTCCCTGAGAACGTTGGCTATGCTGGGTAGTGGTCAATATTAAACTTTCACCGTACTATTAGACACAGGTATACAAAATGCGAAAGTATTTGCTTTTCTTCTTTATGTTTCTGCCAAAAGAAGCACTTTCTTTGCCATATGATAGCCTTGAATTATATTTTCAAATAATAAGTCATGTTAGTATGGATCATAAACAAAGTGGAAAACAGAAGAAAGACGACACATTTAGTGAACGAAAAAATCAAAAAGCAGAAGGTGCTGAAAGGGCTACTATAACACTTAACTCCTTAAAAAAAATTGTGTATGAAGGAAAATTAAATAGAGATGATAGACCACTACTTTCAGCCAATAGAAAAAATAATATTTTCTTTAATAATGTAATGGAAAATGCGGAACTGATTTATGCCCCACCCAATAAAACAACCACTAAGATTCCGTTATTTTACAAGGATAAAAGAGGTCTAAATAAGGCAAAACTTGCTTTTGGGCAGGTTAATAACAATCTTAAAGATAAGATAGAAAAAGGCTTACCTTTCACGCTTTTTATTTATAAGAAAGAAGGTCATGAAATAGCAAGGCATATCGCAGAAGGTAACGCTTCTCATTTAATAGATGCTTACCATCTATGGCAGCAACAGTATCAAGTATTTTCCAATAAAGCAGCGGAAGAGACTTTTAAAAATTCTAGAAAAGCGAATGCAACTAGCCTGATAGACATGTTTTTTCAGATTGCAGATTTAAAATCAGATAGCCCACATACAGTCAATATAAAGGGAACCAAAAGCCTATATTTTTTTGACAGCCTTTTTCTTGTGGATTCGGACTTCTTTATATACAAAGGAGATATAACAGTGTCTAAATTGACAGAAAATAAATCACCCATAGAAGTGAGAGAAAAAGCTATTTTGGCCGTTCACCGTGAAAACAGGTTTGTTCACAAGGCTGGAATAAAAGAATATGGAAGTCCTTTTCTGGACAGAAAGGTCAGCAAAGACAGGCATCGTATGCTTTCATATCTTTTTGTATTACCGCATACCCCTAAGAAAATTGAAACATTTATCAAAATGGATGATGTTGAAACCCAGGCATTTAGCAGAGCCTCCAGCACAGGCGCTGGCAGTGATTTTGAAGACTTAAATGATTTACTCGACGTTGTTGTCCAGAAACTGGAAAATGAAAAAGTAGAAACTGCTCATATTCTGCTGGCAAAATACAGCGACACTTCTCCGCTCACTCAAGCCGGTGAAAAAGATTCCAAACTTACAGTTCGACCAATAATATACAGTTCATCACCTGATACAACAAAGCAGCAGCATGATAGATACGCTTATGCTCAAGGTCGTGGTCAAAATAGCACCAATAACTCAACGTCTTTTTCACCTCAATTACCTCCAATCTCTGAATCATTAACAGAAGAGGATGATGTGACTTTAGATTCGGAAAATGAGTGTAGTAGTCTATATTTTGAGGACACGTTATCTGATACTGTCGATGAGCCAATGGAGTCTACACCTCAACCCAGAGCAACAGCCAGAGCAACAGAAGGAAGGGATGACGAAGAATCTTTATCTATTCCTGCACTCTTTCATGGTTTTAAGGCCATTAGTGAGCGTTTGATGTGGGCAACTACGCATATTGAGCGGTTAATTCTGGAATTTCGTGACATCATTGTAAAGCAGAGTGACGCCCTGAAAGCTGAAAATAACGGCTCTGCAAACATAACTTCAGGGGTGAAGGCTATGCCTGATACAGATGAGCAAACGGAACCGTCACTTCAAACCTCAACAGCACAATGGAAACGCAGCAACGTGAAATCTTTTACTCTTGATCAAGATGGTAGTTTTGAATCTATTGATCTTATTTATAGAAATAAGGAAGCATTTGATTCGTCAGAGGCTCTATCGGATACGGCGTCGAATGACGATCAGAAAGCTGAAAATCCTGAGATAATCTCAGGGACGAAAGCTATGATACTTACTGTAGATGGAGAGAATAAACTTACGCCTCAACATGAAACTGCTGAAGGAAAATCCGGCGAGGAATCTTTGCCCCCTTCAGGTCAGGCACCATTGGCCACTGCTGAGGAAGATTTATTAGATGGAGAGCCAAATGCAGAATTAGAGCCTGTTTCAACGTCTTTTATAGAAACTGATATATAAAACTAATGACGTATAATTGCCCATCACGGTAAAAAATATACCACCATCATCTCCAACAGAGGGGATTCACTGTCGTGATGGCTTCTTGCCTTTGCAGGAATGCCTTGAAGGCTGTTCGACGGTACTGAAGGCCTCCCATAAGGAAAGGTGAGTGCCAAATAAAATCGCCTTGCCTTATCCAAAACTTGCCTTATCCAAAAAAGGTTATACCTTATCGGTGATGCCCTTTATAATGCAATGTTTGTGCTTGTTAGGGAGTGACTGCGTGGAAACCATCACGGTTCAGGGTGCTCGTACCCATAACCTTAAAGATATTGAGCTGGACATTCCTCGGGACAAGTTGGTTGTGATTACCGGATTATCCGGCTCCGGCAAGTCATCCCTTGCATTTGATACTCTGTATGCAGAGGGGCAGCGACGGTATGTAGAATCCCTGTCAGCTTATGCCCGCCAGTTTCTGTCCATGATGGAAAAGCCTGACGTTGACCACATTGAAGGACTTTCACCGGCGATCTCCATCGAGCAGAAATCCACCAGTCACAACCCTCGTTCTACTGTGGGTACCATTACGGAAATTTATGATTACCTGCGGTTATTGTTTGCAAGAACAGGTGTTCCCCGTTGTCCCACACACCAGCAGCCACTTGAGGCCCAGACGGTGAGCCAAATGGTAGATCAGGTATTAGCCTTGCCTGAAGGCACAAAACTGATGTTACTGGCACCTGTCGTAAGAGGTCGCAAAGGTGAGCATCTGCATGTATTCAATGACCTGAAAAATCAGGGGTTTATCCGTGCGCGTATCAATGGCATTGTCACAGATCTTGATACTGCACCAACCCTCGATAAAAAGAAAAAACATACCATTGAAGTCGTGGTGGATCGCTTTAAAGTGCGTGACAATATCCAGTTACGATTATCAGAATCTTTTGAAACGGCGTTGGCACTCACTGATGGTTTGGCTGCCATCAGCTTTATGGACGTTGATCAGGAAGATAAGGTTTTCTCTGCCCGTTTTGCCTGCCCGGAATGTGGCTATAGCCTGGATGAACTGGAGCCCCGTCTGTTTTCATTCAACAACCCCGCTGGTGCCTGCCCGGGTTGTGACGGGTTGGGTGTTAAGCAGTTTTTCGATCAGGACCTGATCGTTAAACATCCTGAGCTAACACTGGCTGAAGGCGCCATTCGTGGCTGGGATCGGCGCAGTATCTATTACTTTCACCTGTTAAAATCCTTAGCTGCCCATTACACGTTTGACCTTGACACCCCCTTTGATGATTTAACGACCTTTCAGCAAGACATTATCCTTAACGGCTCTGGTGATGAAAAGATAGACTTTAGCTATGTAAATGACCGTGGCGATGTCTACCGCAAGCGCCATCGTTTTGAAGGCATTATCCCTAACTTTGAACGACGCTACAGAGATACAGAGTCCCAGTCTGTTCGCGAAGAACTGGCCAAATACCTCAGTACCCGGGCTTGCCCAAGCTGTAAAGGAGCGAGGCTCAAGCAGGAAGCACGACATGTGTTTATTAATGATGAAACACTGCCTGAGTTAGTTAAACTACCCGTGGAGAAATCCCTGGATTACTTTCAGTCCCTTGAGCTGCCTGGCCATCGTGGTGAAATTGCCACCAAAATTCTGAAGGAAATCTGTGATCGATTAAGCTTTTTGGTGAATGTCGGTCTCAACTATCTCACCCTTGATCGCAGTGCAGATACCCTCTCCGGTGGTGAAGCACAACGTATTCGTTTAGCCAGCCAGATTGGCGCCGGCCTTGTAGGGGTCATGTATATTCTTGATGAACCCAGTATTGGTTTACATCAGCGGGATAATGAGCGCTTGCTCAATACACTAACCCGTTTACGGGACCTGGGTAATACGGTGATTGTCGTAGAGCATGATGAAGATGCCATACGCCATGCCGACTATGTTATTGATATTGGCCCCGGTGCTGGTGTCCATGGTGGCAGTATTGTTGCGCGGGGCACACCGGCACAAGTGATGGATACGAAAACATCCCTTACAGGACAATACCTGTCAGGTGTTAAAAAGATTGCTGTGCCCAGTGAGCGAACGCCTGTTGATAAAAAGAAAATGTTGAAACTGACAGGGTGTACCGGTAATAACCTGAAAAATGTGTCACTGGAAATCCCTGTGGGCTTGATGACGTGCATCACCGGTGTTTCTGGTTCGGGTAAATCCACATTGATTAACAGCACGTTATTCCCGGTTGCGGCCCAGACATTGAATAAAGTGACAACATTAACGGCTGCACCTTATAAACGTATCACAGGTTTAACCCATCTCGATAAATGTATCGATATTGACCAAAGCCCTATTGGTCGTACACCACGCTCTAATCCGGCCACTTATACTGGTATATTTACCGCTATTCGCGAGCTATTTGCCGGCACCCAGGAATCACGCTCCCGTGGTTATAAACCAGGGCGTTTTAGCTTTAATGTTAAAGGCGGTCGTTGTGAAGCCTGTCAGGGGGATGGTGTTATAAAAGTTGAAATGCATTTCTTACCTGATATTTATGTGGCCTGTGATATTTGTAAGGGCAAACGTTATAACCGTGAAACACTGGATGTAAAATATAAGGGTAAAAATATTCACGAAGTATTGGCAATGACCGTTGAAGAAGCATTGGTGTTTTTTGATGCCATTCCGGCGGTGAAGCGCAAGCTGCAAACGCTAATGGATGTTGGTCTGTCGTATATTAACCTGGGACAAAATGCTACAACCCTTTCAGGGGGCGAAGCACAGCGGATCAAACTGGCGAAAGAACTTTCCAAGCGAGACACTGGAAAAACCCTGTATATTCTGGATGAGCCGACAACAGGGTTGCATTTTCACGATATACAGCAACTGCTTACTGTTTTACACCGGCTCAGGGATCACGGTAATACTATCGTAGTCATTGAGCACAATCTTGACGTGATTAAAACCGCTGACTGGGTGGTGGATCTGGGTCCTGAAGGAGGTGATGGCGGCGGTGAGATCGTAGCCGTGGGCGCTCCTGAGGCGATTATTACTTACACACCCTCTCATACGGGACGCTTTTTGCGCACGGCTCTGGCAGCCTGTGAAACTTAACACTGACTGAGCCAACGCAAAAAAGCCGGATGTGGTCATTTTTTTATGCTGCTTCTCGTTAAACAGAACCACTATTTATCTTGAATCAGCCTGAAAAGGCTTGAGTCATTCCATAAGCGTAATCATTCTTCCTTCCGGTAAGTAGCAAATTCTTGCTTTTTTTTGAATAAGTCTTGCTGCTTCTTCCCTTATTCACTTTAAAAACCTTTTTACACGACTGTACACAACAAAAAAGTGGGCTGGGCAGCCCTAAGGAGAGGTAGCATTTACAACAGTCCCGGTTGGGAATGAATGGTTGTATTCCATTTTTTCAGTATCCGGTGTCTGATGATAAAGGGCTGAATTTCGGCAAGTGCTGCTCGACTTCGTCTGATTCCTCTAGTGCATCGTCTGACAGCATATAATACGCGCACTATCCATAAAAACCTTTATTATCTGGAAGAGCTGTAGAAAATCCACATGTATCAAACGCTAATGGACACAGTACCCGTATAGAACTTTTCAATGAAATAAGCTGCCGCCTGCTTGAAATATCTTACCCAATAAGATTTTCATGGTTTTTATCATTTCATTGACAAAGATCAAGTTATGGATATTGATCTCTTGTGTTATTTTTTGTGAGAATTGTGGAGATTTTGATTATCCTGATAACCACACAATAACGAGACTTTTTATGCGACAATCCTTACCTGCTGAGTGTCTGGCAGAATTTATCGGTACCGGCCTACTGATTTTTTTTGGTGTTGGCTGTGTAGCAGCACTGGTACTGGCCGGAGTTGACATGGGACAGTGGGAAATTTCCATTGTCTGGGGCATGGGCGTTGCCATTGCCATTTATGTTACCGGCGGTGTATCCGGTGCGCACCTTAACCCGGCAGTGACGTTGGCGCTGATGGTTTTCAAAAAGTTTCAGGCACACAAAGTCATTCCTTATATTCTGGCTCAGATCGCTGGTGCATTTACTGCTGCGGCACTGGTTTACTGCCTCTATCAGGGATTGTTTATTGACTTTGAAAATACACAGGGCATTGTGCGCGGTGACGCTTCCAGTCTTACCACTGCCGGTATATTTTCTACTTATCCACACAGTGCGCTGACCAATATTCAGGCTTTCTTTGTTGAATTCTTTATTACAGCTGTGTTAATGACAGGCATTCTTGCTATTGGTGATGACAATAATGGTGTGTCTAATGGTGCTTTATCGGCACTACTCATCGGGATTTTGATTGCCGTTATTGGTTCATCCTTTGGTCCGCTGACGGGTTTTGCCATGAATCCTGCACGGGACTTTGGCCCTAAACTGTTTGCATTTTTTGCCGGATGGGGTGAAGTAGCCTTTACAGGTGCTCGTGCTAATCCTTATTTCTGGGTACCCATTGTCGGTCCAATTTGTGGCGCGATGGCCGGTGCCTGGTTGTATATTCGATGCATTGCACGCCACCTGGAGCCAAAAGACTGTGCGACCGCCGGCTGTGTCATTCGTCCTGATGAAGTCAATTAATGAGAATACAAAGGAATACATCCAATATGACCGCTCAATATATTGTTGCCCTGGATCAGGGTACGACCAGCTCACGTGCGATTATTTTCGATAAACAAGGCATGATTGTTGGTGCGGCACAACGTGAGTTTACACAGATTTACCCAAAAGCCGGCTGGGTCGAGCATAACGCCATGGAAATCTGGGCCACACAAAGTTCTGTGCTGACCGAGGTGCTGGCTAAAACCGATATTGGTAGTGACCAGGTGGCTGCTATTGGTATTACCAACCAGCGTGAAACAACCGTTGTCTGGGATAAAAATACCGGTCAGCCCATCCATAATGCTATTGTATGGCAATGTCGCCGTACAACTGACATTTGTGAACAACTAAAGCGTGAAGGTCTTGAAGACTATATAAAAACAACAACAGGCCTGGTAACCGATGCTTATTTCTCTGGTACAAAAGTAAAATGGTTGCTGGATAATGTTGAAGGCGCACGCGAAAAAGCCGAAAAAGGCGAACTGCTCTTTGGCACCATTGATACCTGGCTGATCTGGAAACTCACCAATGGTCGTGTCCACGCCACTGATTATACCAACGCTTCCCGCACAATGTTGTTTGATATCAACAAACTACAGTGGGACGAAAAGATGCTGGAGATCCTTCAGATTCCCCGTGCCATGTTGCCTGAGGTTAAATCCTGCTCGGAGGTTTATGGTCAAACCAATATTGGCGGTAAAGGGGGGACGCGTATTCCTATTGCGGGTATTGCCGGTGACCAGCATGCTGCCCTGTTCGGGCAAATGTGCCTGGAAGAAGGGATGGCGAAAAACACTTATGGCACTGGCTGCTTCCTGCTAATGAATACCGGTGAAAAACCGGTGCCTTCGGAACATGGCCTGTTAACGACCATCGCCTGCGGTATTAATGACAAGGTAACCTATGCTCTGGAAGGCTCGGTCTTTATGGGCGGTGCCAGTGTGCAGTGGCTACGGGATGAATTAGGGCTGGTGCGTGATGCCGCCGATACCGAGTATTACGCTTCCAAAGTTGAAGATACCAATGGTGTTTACGTTGTACCGGCTTTTGTCGGGTTAGGTGCACCCTATTGGGACTCATACGCCCGTGGTAGTATTTTTGGCCTGACCCGTGGTGCTAATCGTAACCATATTATTCGTGCTACCCTTGAAGCCATTGCTTATCAGTCCCGTGACCTGCTGGAAGCCATGCAACAGGACTCTGGTATTCAATTAACCGAGCTGCGTGTCGATGGAGGAGCAGTGGCCAACAACTTTCTGATGCAGTTTCAGTCAGATATTTTAGGTAAAAACGTATTGCGCCCAAAAATCGCTGAAACCACTGCTGCAGGGGCTGCTTTCCTGGCCGGATTGGCGGTTCAATTCTGGGATAGCGTTGAGACACTGAAAGACAAAGTGACTGACTGTCGTCTTTATCAACCCGCAATGGAAGAAGAGCAACAGATGCAGCTTTATGCTGGCTGGAAAAAAGCAGTTGAACGTTCACAGCGCTGGACTGATCAATAAGGTAAGCAGCCAATGGAAACACTACCAGCGTTATCCCCGCGAAGGCGGGAATCCACTGTCGTGGTGAATTCCTGCCTTCGCAGGAGTGACGAACTGTCGGTGTTTTCTGAAATGCAGCTACCCTGCGAAGCTGTTCATAATCTTTATTACAAGCTGAAAGCATTGATAAACCCGCTTTTTTTTCTTTCCCTCGTTACACAGGTCGACTAATGCCCCTCGAATAATCGAAAAAAATAGCCGGTTTCTCACCCTTTTCACTTCTGCAAAAAGATCATTAACAGCCTCCAGATAACAAAGCTTTGCCCCACAGCAAGGCTTTGTTGCTTTTGATGAGCACCGCAGGTTCTGTTCTGGAATAAACATCACCTCACTCACGCTGGGGCTGTCAAAAGCTGTTTAGCCGTTACTAAAAATCTTACATAATCTGTAATTATGCAGACTTATCTACGCCGTCTACATGGATGCACAGCGAGCTGTGTCTGACTCCACTCTTTCGTAGGGTTTTAGGTCGAGCTGTAACGTGTCTGCGACCATGCTTATGAATCAAAAAAATGGTAACTGTTAGCTTGGTTTTCGCGTAACCGTTTACCACCTTTGATTCATGATCGAAATTATATCAGATAGTTACAAATTATAATAGTTTACAGCTAACTGTTTTTAACCCTTATACCTTCTCTTGCCATCGTTTAAGACAAGGGGAAGACACAAGGGATCACAACTTCGTTAATGATTGCTGCTATCACTCGGTTGTGGCTCAGAAGATGGCTGAGGATACAAAGGAGATTGATCGAATAGTTTCTTTATGACTTTTGCCCCATCACCGGATTTCAATGCAGCCTGGCCTTTGGCTGGCACAATATGTCCTGAACAACCAATACCCGCACTCACGGAAGGAAATGGGTGAACATAAGGTATAACTCCCCATATCATATGGCAACCATGCCCAACCTTGGATGCGACTTCTTGACCTGTGGATTTTCGGATTACATCAGACTTTACACAATTTTCTGATAAACCATATAACGGCAGAACATCATCAGTTTCATGAGAGCCATCCGCTGCATAACATATAACAGTGAAACTTTCTGCTTTTGTAGGGTAAGTCGCTGTCATATTGACATAGCCTGTATTGTATGTGCTTGCATAAGCACCAAAAGGCAATAACAAAGCCAGACAAGTCATTACAAAACGCTTTATAACAGTCACCTGCGAACTTATCTATCAGCAAAGAAAGGCGTTCAGGCTTCTTCAGGTTAACCCCTTAATACATAACCACGCCTTACTAAACAGACACGACCGAGAAGGAGAGAGAAAGAGAAGGAGAAGGAGAATAGTTGTAAGACGGCTGCCTAAAAACTCTTTCTCGAGCCAGCCATACCTTGCGAGCATAGTCAATAATTTAACAAAAGGCTAGATTTATGGAGGTAAGGTTTGTTTAAACCACTTTGCACTAAGATGATAATTGTATTTTTGCGTATTGACATCATCGGTTCAGTCGTTTTATCTAATGAAGCAAGACGTAATATGAGCTGGTAATGATCTATGAGGGCTTGTTATGCGATTACTGATAGCTTTCGATTTTGACGACACTCTGGCTTGTATGAAGAGTGGAAAGAATGTGGTTGCCGGAAGCATAAATGATCGTGAAGGTCGTTTAACAAAATGTCAGATAAGTCATAAGGGAGAGAAAGAAATCCTGATTCAAGCCATGTATAAATCGAAGCAGATTAATACTCTTCAATACCCCCTTGCCCTTGGTATGATGCGGAATTTTATTTTAGCATTGAATGATAACCCATCCATAATGAAGCATTCAGTATTTGTTGTGGTGATTACGAATGGATGCTACTTGCCAGCGTCTATTGAGCGCTTCTTTATGCAAGCTTACAATGCTTCAGCGTTGGTTGCCAAAAGTATAAGAATTGTGTCCAGGCATGCCATTTTTGATAGAGGTCTGACCCACAACTTTGTAAGGGAAGTCGCTTTAACTCGCTTTTGTGAATTGTTGAATAAGCCGGATTCCAGAAGTTCTAATGCTGTCGATTTTGATCTTTGGAGTCGAATCAGGCCTGAAATGGTTTATCTTTTTGATGATATGCCTGAAAACCTGGAAGGAGCAGAGAAAAAGGGTTATATAGCGATTAATTCACGTGAGTCTGCATTTTTGAAAAAACTCGTCGTCCTGGCAAATATTATTCGTTCTGAAAGCTTTTTTAGAGGGTTCTGTAATGCAGGCTATGAAGATGTAAAACTCCTCGAGGAGCAAGGTTGGACTATTATCTGAAGTGACATACTCCCACCACTAAGCCGCTGAGGCGGCTATAGTGGGGGCTTCCTGCGACCCGTACTGAGAAATATCAGCACCTTTCACTGTAGATTCTGCGCTGACAGAACAATCTACAGGGGAACTCTTTACACAATCGCTGTATCCCAGCGAATCAGCTAAAGCGACATCTCTTATGTTCATGGCAGCATTGATATCTCCATCAGCCAGAATATGACAAGAAGGACATTCCCACTCACGAACAGACAAAGGCATTGATTCAGCTTTATAGCCACAGCTATTGCAAACCCTGGAGCCTGGCTGAAAACGACCAATGCGAATCAGGTTTTACCATTCCAGCGGCACTTATCATCAAGCACAGATAACGCCGATTGGCTATGTGCTCATGCACGATTGCCACTTTGCGTTTTTGTTTTGCTCTGCCAGTAGAGCCTTTCTGCGTTCTGGAAAGTTTCTTTTGCTCTATTGCCAACTAACAGTATATCCCCTGGGCTGCAAGCCCGGAAAAAACGGTCAGTATGAAACTTCCACCCAATGTTTTGCCCTGTGCTTATCCCTCAAAGCTGCTACAATTCCATTCCTGATAAATCAACAAGACAAGTTGCTGGAATGTCTGGAATCGAGTTTAAAGCCGCAACCTCTCTGACCCTGGTATTTGTGTTTCGTATGCTGGGGTTATTTATGGTGCTTCCGGTACTGGTGCTCTACGCCCGGGATATGCCCGGTTATACACCGACCATGGCAGGTCTGGCCATTGGTGCCTACGGATTTAGCCAGGCCCTGTTACAAATCCCCTTTGGCTGGTTGTCTGACCGGGTGGGGCGAAAGCCCATCATACTGTTTGGACTCGTGCTGTTTTTAACCGGTAGTCTGGTAGCGGCACGAGCAGAAACCATGGACTGGATCATTGCTGGCCGTATTTTACAGGGTTCTGGTGCGATTGCCGGTGCGATTACCGCCCTGATGGCAGACCTTACTCGCGAGCAATACCGAGCTCGGGCCATGGCAATGATCGGTATTGGTATTGGCACTGCTTTCTGCCTGGCCATGATCATTGGTCCCGTGGTGGGGCATTGGTGGGGGCTGTCAGGCCTGTTTAACAGTAATGCTGTTATGGGATTGATCGCCATACTGATTGTGTTGTTTCTTGTACCATCACCGATTGTGGCCCGCAAAGATCTCAATACTGTCGTCAGAGTACGAGATATTCACACCATACTGATCAATACCCAGTTAGTGCGGCATTTTTTCGGCATTTTTTCCCTGCACTTCTCACTGATGTCATTGTTTGTTTTTGTCCCTGAGTTTCTGACTGACAGCGCGGAGATCCCTCTTGAGCAACACGGTTGGCTGTACCTTATCATTATGATGCTCTCTTTTGTTTCAATTATTCCGCTGATTATTTACAGTGAGCGTTCCCGTACTCTCAAGCAATGCTATGTCACAGGCATTATTATCATCATGGCAGCCATTTCTTCTATGGGCTTTGGGGACCACTCACCAGTGCGCGTGCTTGGCGGTCTCTTTTTATTTTTTGTCGCGTTTAACTTCCTTGAAGCAACACTGCCATCGCTGGTTAGCAAACTCTCAAAAGCAGGCACTCGAGGCACATCCATGGGGATATACTCTACCTGCCAGTTTTTGGGGGCAGCCCTTGGTGGTGCCATGGGTGGCTGGGCATTACAGCACTGGGGGGTTAAGGGTGTAATGATTACCTGTGCTGTGCCCACTGCGCTCTGGCTGATACTCTCTATCACTATGAAGCAGCCGCCTTATGTCAGCTCCCTGGTTATGGCGCTGCATCCTGATATTGTCCCTGCTGGTCAGCACATGGATACGACTCATGCCCGATCAATCGGTGATCAACTGACCAAAGTTCGCGGGGTTGAGGAAGTGACGGTGCTGCCAGAAGAGAAAACAGCGTATATTAAGGTCGACAAGCGCACATTGGATGCTTCTGCATTGCAGCGTTTTGGTGAGTGTTAAGCTATGGATTTTGCCCTTCAGGTGACAGGAAAAACGCTTTCCCGCTGCGATGAACCTGAATTCCTCAGTTGAAATCACCGCCTCCGCTGAAAGCCTTACGCAAGTTGACTTATAACTATTGACTACAATCACCTGAAAGGGGTGATATAAAAAGACGCAAGCACTACTGGTTCAAGGTAAAGAAGCAATTGATAAAATTCAACTGCGGAATTCAGGATGAACAGGGTTTGAGATGGCGCTATGTCTGTGGGACACTACTTTTTTACCACTGATTCGCCACTGAGATTCATTCTTATGTCAACAGGCGCTAAAGATAGGTTAAAATAAACCTTATCAAACCTTTTCAGTCAACCGAAATATTGCACGTTACGTCTGAATAAGCACCAGCATAACGTTACATTGGAGATATCTATGGCTCGTAGTGTTAACAAGGTCACCCTTATAGGCAATTTGGGCAATGACCCGGATGTGCGCTTTACCCCCAATGGTAGCGCTGTGGCTAAACTGAGTATTGCCACCAGTGAAACCTGGAAAGACCGCAACACCGGGCAGCAGCAGGAAAAAACGGAATGGCACCGTGTGGTGATTTTCGGCAAACTGGCAGAAATTGCTCAGCAATACCTGCGCAAGGGCGCTAAGGTATACCTGGAAGGCAAGCTGCAAACGAGTAAATGGCAGGATCAGCAGGGGCAAGACCGCTATACCACGGAAGTTGTCGTGGATGGCTTTGGCGGTCAGTTGCTAATGCTTGATAGTCGCCAGGATAGCATGAATGCAGGCGCGCCGACGGGCGGCTATCAACAGCAGGCACCACAACAGCAGCCTCAGTTTACCCCTCAGCAAGTCGCTGCCCCTGCTCATCAGCAGGCATCTGCTGTGCCGTCACAACAAACGTCAACACAGAAACAGCCTGCTGGTTTTGATGATTTTGACGATGACATTCCATTTTAACGAACATTGCGAAATTCTCCATCCATAGCGGCATTGCGTAGCTTTGCCGTTTGGGTGGAGATGGATAGCAAACAACCCGCCAGGGTTGTCATTTCTTCGGCCTTTCTATATATTGTCGCTTTAGCTGATTCACTGGGACACAGCGGTTGTGTAAAGAGTTCCCCTGTAGAGAGTTCTGTCAGCTCAGATTCTACAGCGAAAGGTGCTGATATTTCTCAGTACGGGTCGCAAGAAGCCCCCACTATAGCCGCATCAGCGTCTTAGTGGTGGGAGTATGTCACTCTGTCAATACAAGCCCTGCTTTTTCAGGGCTTTTTTTATGTATAAAAAATACTCAATGGCTCAGTTATGGATACAGCAACATTAAGAAAAACACTTCGTGCCCGCAGGAATGCACTATCGCCACACGCACAACAGGAAGCAGGCAAGGCACTGGCAATGCGTATCAGCGAACAGGTGGTATTTCAACAGAGTCAGCAAATTGCACTGTACCTTGCTAATGATGGTGAGATTGACCCGGCAGGCATTGCAGAGATAGCCTGGCAACAAGGCAAAAGCTGCTACCTGCCCTTACTGAATAAGGCGAAAAAAGGCTATCTGATTTTTTCGCTTTATACGCCCGGAATGCCCATGGTCAACAACCAGTATGGTATTCCTGAACCTGTTGTTGAAGGGGAAAGCATACGACAGGCGCAAGACCTTGACCTTGTTTTCCTGCCGCTGACTGGATTTGATGCGATGGGTCATCGTATGGGAATGGGGGGGGGCTACTACGACCGGACGTTCGCTTTTACACAAACATGCGAATTCACCAGACCAAAGCTCGTGGGACTTGCCCACGAGTGTCAGAAAGTTGAACAACTGGCTACCAATCCCTGGGATGTTAGCGTTGATGGAATAGCTACAGACAAGTGCTATTACGAAAAACAAAAAAACGCCTAAAACCATTTAACCTGGATATTTCATACCCATTGTCTTTTCTCACTACGATAGTTAGAAAAGCCGATGAGTATCACTATTTTCCTTCCCAGTATTTTTTTGCGCTATCGAATGACGGCATTTTGTGGCTCTTATTCCACAATGGATTTTGAGGAACGTAAAAATCCTTACTATGAAGCTTACTGATAATTTCTTCCAGCTGAGATTCATTAAAAACCATGGCTACAGTAAAATCCAAGCCTGCACTTTTAGCAATAAAAACGGTGATCGGATAATTTTCTGACTCTTTAGAAAATGGATTATAAGCATCAGTTCCATGGTGAATGACCGGGTATCTTCTATCAATAATCTCATTCCCTTGCCTGATAAGATCCTGATTCCTTTTTGACGTATTCCCGGTATCAGGATTTTCATTAGATAAAAAATCTTTCAACAGCATTTCCCTGGTATATTGATTTTTATAATTCTTCGTCTTCTTATTAATAAACTCTGGCGAAACCATTGGATTAGGTACCCGATCATATCCTCCTAAATCTAAATCTTTAACAGGAATTGCTTCAAACAATAAGTCTAAATCAGCGGTTAAAGGCATAGGCTCTTCACCATCTTCTGTGGGTACGTGAGCCAGCACTTCAATGGGCTTTTCTTCTCCATTTTTCATTAAACAGTAAGTATCCCAGGTTCCTTTATCATTTTTTCGTGCAACCTGTTTACAGAGATTTCCATCTATATGGTTTCTTTCTCTCGCAGAGACGATCCACTGTTCCTTTCCATTTTTATCGACATTCTTTATCACGTCTTCAAAGAAACCAAGACTCTCCAGTTCTTTTATTCTTTTATCACTGATTGACAAATGTTTTTTCCTGGCAACATTAACACCATTACCAGCTTTCTTTTTTTCATGAAATTTAGCCTCATTATTTTCTTGCGGCTTGTCAAGACACGCTGCTACACATTTATTTAAATAGCCTACTTCTGGACTGCCTGCTTTTTTACTCAGGTTTTGATCAACAGGTATAGTACCCGCCTGAAATCCCCAATTAGCACTTTTCCCTTTGATGTAGAAACCCTTGGTAGGAAAACCATCTATTAATAATTGTCTGGAAATTCTTTCAACATGGCGAACAGCAACTGCACTCTTTCTTATATCTGCAAGCTTCATTAATTTCAACAGCATATCTTCCGGTATTCCCTGGCTCGAATGCCTGACAATTTCATTCAAGTCAGTAATTATGCCACCATCTTTACCCTCGTCTTTTTTTTTACTGTTACCTTTCTGGTATTGATAGGATTATCTTTTTCTATTTTCGTTCCAACATCTTTAGTTGTGGGAGTAATATTAGCGGCAATATCTACTTTTTTTTGCTTAAATTGCAGCTTTCCCGGCTTATCATTTTTGCTGTCATGAATTAACGGCATCTTTCCTGAGCCATGAATTTTAGCCATTGGGATAGCCTCAATGATTTATGATGATATACTCCCTTTATCGGCCAATGGCCGCTTTATTGAAAATTTCCGGGGCAGGACTGTTCACGACCTTTTCCTGTTCCTTAGAGCCAACAACAGGCCTGGCGTCATTCAGGAAATGCAATGGTGCCCTCAAAAGAAAGTATTAACAGGCTGTTAAATAAACACTTTGTAATAGTTTCTTTTTTTTATTCCTGCAAACAGTCAACACTTAACATTAACAAGGCTTGCAAACAAATAATCCGTAGTTTACCTATCGTTATTATTCAACTAGATTTACCAGGGACAGTGCCAGCCCAAGGGACAGCAACGAATAATCTCAATAGCCTTCTGCCCACTATAGTTAATCCCATGTCTTTTCCCCATCTTTTCGCACTTTCTTCAGGGGCTTTCTTCAGGGGCTTTCTTCAGGGCTTTCTTCGGGGCTTTCTTCAGGGGCTTTCTCATGTCTGACATACAACGAAGGCGTCAATGATGAAAAAAGCAATGATCACCCTCTTGCTCCTACTGACTGTGCCCCTGCTGTATGCACAGGAAGTCATGCTGATCAATAACATAGCAGACATTCAGACTCATAGCGGGAGAAAATCACCCAGGTCTTCATCCCCGCCGGGCATCAAACGCATCAGTATTACCGTTCGTGATGGCAATACTGATGCGTACTCCCTGGCTTACCCAAACAACCGGCTGGAAACGACAACAATCACTCTCAATAAAGGAGCACGCTACCAGGTCAATGTTGAAGATACCAATGACCGCTGGTACTACACAAAAGAGCTTACCTTTCAACCAGGAAATACCCGGGACAAAACTGAATCCATCACCATTAATGGGCAAGGCTTACCCTATGAAATTGAACATCACGGCAAAGTCATTTCATCATTCTACAATGAGCAAAACTGGCCTGCTTACAGAATAAATTGCACCCATCACTCAGGGGATGGCTTAGACGGTGTTCAGTGTTTACTCAATAACCCGGTGGGCAAAAGCCCTCTCCTTGTTACTGCTCTTCAGATAAGCCGCCAGATCACACCCTACAAATCCAGTGGTGTGATATTTATTAATTCCGCGTACGCCAAAAAAGGTTTATTCAAGAGAGATTATAACATTAACCTGACTTCTTTTTATGGTCATGAGCAGCTGAAAATTACCGATAGCCAAGGTCATACTATAGGCTGGGGCATCCTTATGCTCTCAGAGAACAATCCTCCACCCCAGGACAATGCTCTTTTTAAAGGCACGTTTACTCATGCCCCGTAGGGGGGAACAAACGCCAGTTCTCCCATCTTTCTGTACGGGATGACAGTTTAACGCTTGGCAGACTGGCGAGTTTAACGCCAACCTACTGCGAAAAAGTCAGATTTTGCCCTTTTTTATGGGCGGATCGTTAATATAACCTCTATTCGCCTCGCATCAGCATAAAAACTGCCTCAAACCGTTTTTTCCCTATAGTCGGCTAAGTCAGACAGACAGCCATAGCCGTAGGGAGCCATCTTAAAAGTCATGCTCCTACTGCGACCGGGGGCAGACTTTTAAGACAGTTTCCAGGATTCGGGTTACTCACAATACACTCGTACTAATAAACCCTGATCATTATTGACAAGCTGAATATCTCCACCATGATTACGCACAATATCCCGAGCAATGGCCATACCCAGACCAATGCCGCCTGTATCACGGTTTCTGGAGCCTTCCAGACGCGCGAAGGGTTCAAAGACTTTTTCCTGATACTCATCAGCAATACCCGGCCCCTGATCCTGAATCTCCACCACCGCTTTATCACCAGAGTGCTCTACTATCAGTCGAACACTTACCTGCTCACCGTACTTCAACCCATTTTCTATTAAGTTACGAAATGCGCGCTTTAAGCTCACAGGTCGACAGTTCAATACTCTATTGTCGCCCTCTATAAATGAGACGGGTTGTCCAAGTTCAGCAAGGTCATCACACAGACTGCTTAGCATCGCATTCAATTCAATAGAACGGTTTTTTTCATTATTGGATGATTGACGTATAAAAGCCAAAGTTACCTCAGACATTGCCTGCATTTCTTCCAGTATTACCAAAAGTTGTGCTTTATCCTTTGACTCTGGCATAAGTTCAACACGTAAACGCAGGATCGTTATGGGTGTTCTAAGATCGTGGGAGAGCGCTGCCAGCATATGGGTACGGTCTGACAAAAACCGTTGTATTTTACTATTCATCTGATTAAAGGCTCGAATGGTTTCTCGAACATCTTCCGGGCCATTTTCAGGAAGCGCTTCAACAGCCTCTCCTGCCCCCAACCGGTGTGATGCTTTCGATAGCAAACGCAGGGGCCGGGTAATCCGACGAATCATTAATAGTAAACCTAACAACACCAGTACACTTGATACTACTAAAAAGACAACAGTCTGTCCGGGTGCCAGGGGTGGAGCAACCTGTGTTGATGCCTTCAAGTTGAGCCACAAACCATTCCCTAATCGAGCAGAAATTTTTAATCGTGTAAGTTCAGCTGCACCAAAGCCTTTTTTATGATCGCGTTTGCTTCTATCCATGCCATTTCGAAGCTGCAACCTCTCCCCGCTACACATCTCCCATGGCAGACAGAGTGTCGTTCCCCATAATGGATTGTCTGCCGGTAAGGTGCGTCGTTTTTTAAACGCTGAAGATCGATCATTAATTGCTATCCGGATTTTTCCCTGGTACTGATCACCCAAACGCTTCAGAAACCGATTGCTGATATGTCGCTCTCTTGGGGTCATCACAGCAGGGTTAACAATACTTTGTTTATCCACTGTAAACCATGCAGTGTTTGAGCGGGAAGCCATCAGGACAGCATGATAATTTTTTTCCTCGGTACTCTCCAGTAACTGCATCAGGGATTCAAACCGCCTGAACAGTGATTTTTGATTAATTTCAGTAACCACCGTACGATAAGCTCCTCCTAAAATCAGCAAACTAATCAACAGCGCCATCAGTAAAGCGAACAATGTGCCCAATAACATTTGTGCGGTCATGCTTGATGGCCAGAACCTGTTTAGCTTACTCATGCACGTTTTGCCCTGGCAGTAAATATGTACCCACCGCCCCATACTGTTTTTATCAGTATTGGATTACGTGCATCGTCTTCTATTTTTTTTCGCAGACGGCTTATCTGATTATCGATACTTCGATCAAAAGGCTGAGCATCACGCCCTTTGGTCAGATCCATCAGCTGATCACGACTCAGTACCTGATTGGCATTATTAATAAAGGCAGTCAACAACCGGTATTCTGCTGCACTTAACGGCACCAGCAAACCATCGTCACGCTCCAGCTGTCGTTGTGAAAGCGCAAAAAGCCAGCGATTGAACCGCCAGCCTTTAGCCGGGTTGGCTACTGTGGTTTGGCTACGCGCCTGCTCCATCCTTCTCAATACGGCTTTTATGCGAGCAAGCAGTTCCCGGGGATTAAATGGCTTGGTGACATAATCATCAGCACCCATTTCCAGCCCCACAATGGTATCCGCCCCTTCACTCATGGCTGTCAGCATAATCACCGGCGGACCCTTTTGCTCCCTGAGATAACGGCAAAGTGAGAGTCCATCTTCACCAGGCATCATGATGTCCAATACTATCAGGTCAAACACTTCCGTTTTTACCAGCTCCCGCATGGACTGGCCCCCATCAGCCTGGCTTACCTCAAATCCATGCTGAGCCAGGTAGCGTCCAAGGAGATCTCTTATTTCACTGTGGTCATCAACGACCAGAATATGCTGAGTCATCTGTGAACTTTCTCTTTTCCGTTCTCGAAGAGAAGTATATCCTCCAATGACCACATACCGAGATACCCCACACCCATTTGATACAATTTGCGACAACTTAATACCCTGCTGTGATAGCTCTGCGACAATTTTTTGCTGTAATGATCACTATTAAGAGGCCGTCTCTTCTAACGACGCTATTGCCCTAACCAGAAAAGACCACATTGGTATAGCGTTTCTCCATCATCTAACGAGGAAACTCCCATGAAAAGACATACACTGGCCATCACCGCTCTGGTTACCGCTTTGTC
Source organism: Endozoicomonadaceae bacterium (assembly GCA_965232215.1). GTDB lineage: Bacteria > Pseudomonadota > Gammaproteobacteria > Pseudomonadales > Endozoicomonadaceae > Endonucleibacter. Next base: position 453,342 of record CBDDPF010000013.1, on the reverse strand, counting down.
TACCGCTTCTGCTTTTGCATGGCAGGGCGATAATAAAGGAGATAGCGGAAATAGCGGCAATAATGGAAGTCGATTTCAGCACTGTGAGACGTCTATGGGTAGCGGGAATTACAATCATATGGGTGGCTGGCATGGCAATAAAACCATGAAACGGGGAAAAGCATTAGATCGCAGCTATACAGCAGAAGAAATCAAAACGTTGAGCGAGGCTCGCCTGATCCGCAGAGGAAACCCGAATATCAAAGTCGGAAAGGTAACGCCAACGAAAGATGGCTATAAAGTGACTATTGTAACCAAAGATAACTCTCTGGTGAAAGAGCTGGATTTGGCCAAAAACGGCATGCCTCTCGAGCATTACAAGCGATTGAGTAAAAAATCACAAAGCTGAAGAAACCGTTAAAAGACGGCCCTTAAGATAATCCTGGCTCCAGGAACCAATGCCTGAGTGCTACTTCTTTTGCAGACAATATTTTCCAGCTCGTGTTCCTGAGCTTTGCTTAATGTGAATGATTGACAGTGATCTGCCTGCATCCCTGCTACTTCTTTCGAAAACTAAGGCTGTAGATTAAACCATAAATCCAGTGGTGCAGGTATCAGGGCTTTCCAGTACTAGTCCCAGGCTACCCAGGTTAGACGCGTATAAATAGCACTTTTATCCTGGTCAGGTACGATATTCTTAAGCGTTTGCGCCACGATCACATCTAACGCCAGATCATCATTTTTAGAAACGGAAACCCCAATACCAACAGAGGACGGTGACTGCTTTGCCGTCACTGATTCAACCCTGCCATGATCATAAAAAGCAAACACATCCAATGAATAGTCTTCATAAGCCAAACCGTTATAGTGCAACTCATTCAGATGATACCAGCCAGTATCGCCACTAAGGGTCCCACTTCGGTAGCCTCGCAGTGCTGATGGCCCACCCAGTGAGTAAGACACCGCCCCCGGCAGCCCCTCCTCGGAAGTCAACTGCGCATCAAACAACATCATTGCATAAAAGGGTGAATCAAAATTATAAATAAAGGTAAGTCCAGTGCTGTGCAGCCCGATCTTACGGGTCGTGCCCAACAGCTTTTCTCTACTATTGACAGACTGGTATTGCTGTTTGCCCGTCAGTTGCCACTGCTCGCCCAGCCAGTTCAACTCCACCCCCAGTTGATAGCGGTCCGTCTGGTAGTCCGACAACGCTTCAGAAGCTACCGTGTTTTCCGATTGTGTATGGGTGGCTCCACCGGTCAAAGTGACCCATAGGTCCACATCAGAATACACCAGGTAGCTGACTCCCAGGCCAAACTGTAACGAATTTCCCTTCACCCCTAATTCACTGAAATCGCCTTCACTCAAGTCACTGTCGGTATGTTGCATATTGGCTGCCAAACGCCAGCCCTCGATACCCACAGGGGTGTCATAAAAAGCGCTGACAGACTTTAGCCCTTTAGAACCCAAAGCGTAGACTTTCGCCGTATCCCCGGAAAGGAACAGTTGCTGACGCTGGTATAACAGACTACCCTGCACTTCCCCCGTGCTTTCGTAACCGTAGTTATCAACAAACAGGCTTAAGCCATTTCGGCTAATCTCCGGCACGTTGATAACGACATCGGTTAAACCAAAACTTTTTCCTGCACGTAGCTCTGCCTGTAAGCGTTGATCATGGACACGGTTGTAAAACAGAATGTCGTTTTCCAGTGCAGCAATATCAATACTGTCCATTTGTACGTCATAGTTAATCCATTCGCGCACGTAAGCATCATCAGTATATTCATTACCTTCCAGTAAAATTTCACCAATGCTGCCTTCCACCAGACGAATAATAACCATCCCGTTTTCAACACTCTGCTCAGGAAAAACAGCCACAGCCGTATAAATATTTTTCTGTCGATACAAACGATTAATACTCCCCAGGATTTTCTGCAAATCACCAAAGCTAACCTCCTTGCCCAGCAAGGGCTGAACAATAGCGGTCAGTTCCTCCTGTGTCAGCATATTCGAGGGAGTAAACCGTATACCATTAAGCAGAAAAACCGGGCCGGTGCCTTTATCCTCAGCGGGTGTATGGTCTGCTTCAATGGTCGGTAGCTTTTTTTCCCTGGCCTTATTGTTCTTCAGCCGCTGCTCCCGCTGAATAAGGTCTTTAGTGATTACACCTGTTGGGTCAGGTTTGGGAGCCTCGGCTCTCACGCCCTGGCTGGCCAGGACGGCCAACAAAGCGGGTAAAACCATATACTGCTTTCGTTTATTATTGTTATTATTGATGATCATCTACAGCTCCGTGATACCGTCCTTTTTAATCAGCCAGTATTCTTCTTCCTGACGCCCTTCTTCCCTTGCCGCGGTTGACGGCAGGTTTGCTATCCAATTATCCCCCAATGTGACCAATAATGGCTTTTTACCTGGCAATGACTGAATAAATCGTGTTGTGACTGCCAGTGGCTCATTGATGGCATTCTGATAATCTGCACTGAGTCTGTAGTATGTCTGGGGCTGTCCGGAACTTTCCGTTCCTTCGCCACTGCCTTTATAAGAAAGTACTAACCTCGGATCATAACGGGTAAACTGTGCATTAGTCGTCACATTCACACCATTAACGGATAGCCAGAACTCGCCAAAAGGTGTCATAAACTGGCCGTCCACAGGAATAGCCCCACCATTAGAATTATTCAGGTCCAGCGTCAGCTGCCCGGCGGTTCCTGCCCCTGTGGTCAGCCGCAGATTATAACCCCCTTGTCCAGACACATTGCCTTTATCAATCATCAGGTCACCGCTCATTTGCAATTCTCCACCTTTGACCATCAGGCTGGACAATGTCAGCTGATCGGTATTACTGACGGTGACGGCGACACGTTCTGCCTCCGTCGGTATTACCTCAGAAAGCGTTTTTTCGGCTTCTGCTGAATGATAAAAACGACTCGCCAGGGTCGCCAGGGAAATAGACTGATCAAACCCGCCAAGATTCAGCAGGGTTTCTACTGCACCACCGCCGTCTATATTCACGGCAATATCAGGCGCATAAACAGACAGTGGCTTCAGGCCGCTCTTAGTGATTTGATTCACTGTGACCTGTTGAGTTGAGCTTAATGCACCCCCACGGATCGTCATACGGTCAGCAAACAACAAGTCGTTCACCAGCAACCATGGGGTGCCTGCCAGCGCCTCTATCTCAAGGGAGCCAAGGGCTGTCATATAAATATTGCCGCCAGTGGCTTTCAATAGCCGCGCCCGCAGGTCACGGGTGGCGACAATATGAATATCACCACTGTCGGTCTGTGCAGATAACCAGGGCAGGTCAACCACCAGTGGGTCACCGATACCTGTGGCAGCCTGTAGCAATGCCTCAGCACCTGAACATCCACTGTCTTCTGTGGCACAGACTGCCCGCTGACTTGTCCTTAAGTGATGCTGACCACCTGCCACATCAATATCAGCACGCCCGGTGATGGCTCCCCCGACACTTTTCAAAAAGAAAGCAGACTCTGTGGCATCAGACACCAATTGACCAATGACCTGGTTATTCATTGTCTGGATGGTTATAGTCCCTGTGGTTCGCACCAGAGCATCTTGACCCATGGTAAAACGGTCTGCTCCCACCGCACTCTCAGTTCCCACAGACAGTGTGCCTGCTGTGATGCGCTGGTGATCAGCCAATGCCACCGCCTGCCCGACATTCACGAACATTGACTGACCCACAGCCACCGACGCATTCAACCACACACTACCCTGCTCACTGACAGCTGTCATATCATTCCTGACATTGAGTGCTGCCAGAGACTGGTCAGCAGTGGTGTAGACAGTCAGGTCATTACCTACGCTCAGTAGCGAGCCTTCTCCCATGGACAAGGACTCAGCCGTCATCCTGGCTTCTGTTCCCGTTGAGAGTTTTTTCCCGTTAGCCAGCACCAGACCCGCTTGCCCAACAAGTTCCAGCGAACCTGTGCTTACCTGAACATCATCATTAAAACGTATCAGACCGCCACTGGTCACATCCATGCTACGGTGAGTGTAAAGCGTACTGTTTGCCGTTAAATCACTACCAGAGACCAGAGATAACGTGTTACCCGCTGTCACAGCCCCTTGCAATACCATTGCATCACCACTGTCAAATACTGCTGTACCGGTTGCCATGGCATCATCACTCACTGTGAGAGCCCCACTGGCCAGGACTGTCAGCACATTACCACTGATCAGTGTATGCAGAAACGCATTACCGTCAGTCTGGATGGACACATCACCACGTCCATGGAGCAGTGTATCCTGTGCCATATTTATTTCTGATTGAGCAAACTCAGCCTTACCATCACCGCCACCATCACCATCAACAGCCCCATTGAAAGTCATCCCTCCTGAAGCGGTAAGGGTATCAACACTGTCGTTAATAGCAAGGGCTGGCAGTACCTGATGACCTGGTGTGATAATGGACAGATCGCTGCCGCTCTCAATAAAACTATCCGCCTCCATGGTCAGGCTATTGACGTTTATGTGGATATTTTCACCGGCAGCAAGGGATTGCTGGCTAGCCAGTACCATATCACCCGTCGCCTTGAGAAGGCTATCATCCGCCGCACTCACTGATTCATTGAAGGAAAGATGCCTGCCACTGGTAACAACTACCCGCCCCTGTTGACTCCCAAGACGTCCATTAAAGACAGTGTCACCTCCGCTTGCCAGTACAGCGTCCTTCATAGCCATGACATCACCACTGGCCATCAATGATCCACCTGTGGTGATGGTCAGGCTATTACCTGCGGTTACCTGGTGCAGGTTTGCATCAGCGTCCGCTTCAAGCATTATAGTTCCATCGACGTTTATATATGAATCCTGCCCAAATTGTAAAAATGCACCCTTCACATGGGTATCTTCACCAGAAGACAGTGTCTTTCCTGCCGATAGTGAAACGGTGTCTTTTGCTTCAACGGCAATAGATTCATCAGCGTGGACCTTATCATCAAAAGCAACAAACCCTGTTGAAGCCACAACCTTAAGATCACCACCCGCATCCAGCTCAGCTAACTGCTGGTCGCCCTTTGTCTGCACTATGATGGCGTCACCCGCCTTCAGCAGACTGTCACCTGCCATTGTCAATGCATCAGCATTGATATCAATCGTGTTTTCCGCTTGTATAGCCTGCCTTACAAATAGCTCGCCATTACCACTGTATAACACGCTGCCATCTGCAGATAGCACGGCCTTATCAATCTGCCCACGCTCTTCAGTGCCAAAGACAATGTTGCCCCCGGCAAAGAGATTACCCCTTAAGGCCATGGAACCACCAGCCTGTAGCGCAATAGACTGACCGGCTGTAATAGTGCTGTTGACTTCCAATGATTGGCCAGAGTGGACAGTCACCGACGCATCACTGACCAGCTTATCCAGTACCGTTACACCTGAGCTGGTCACTCTAAGGTCATTGGCGGCACCGAGGGTTGCACCAGGAACCATCATGACGCGGTTCCCTGTCAGCCACAAGGTTCCCCCGGCATCTACCCTGTCGAGCGCCCATAAAGAACCCTCGGTACTTTGCAAGGCAAGGTCGCCACCTGCTTTCAACTCTGCCAGTGTTTGATCACCCCATGTCGTGATGGCAGTGTCACTGCCAGATTCCAGAACACTACCTGCTCCCATGTGCATACTGGCAGCATTGATGGTGATCGTATTGCCAGACACCCGTTGTTGATCGTCTCTCAGCGTGAGGGCATCCATTACATTTATTGAGATATCATCAAAAGCCTCTATACGACGATTACTAAATAATGAGCGCTGTCCCATCAAAATGATAGAGCCTTGATCACTGGTAATGTCACCGTTAAAGAGCAGATCCCCCCCTGCGGTGAAGGTAATATCCCCTATCCCGGTTAACGTATCGTTGATACGGGTATCCGTGGCACTTGCAAAATGTGCGGATGTCCCGGCATTGATAGCACCATTTGCCGTTAATGTGTCACCACTATTAAAGGAAAGCCCATTAGCACCGTTTATACGGTGTAACATCATACTACCTTCCGTCATCAAGGTGATGGCTGAACCGGCTTGTAACATTGAGTGATTCAGAAAGCGCAGTGTCCCCCCGTGTGCATCCACCGTTGTACCCGCAGTAAAACGCTTATTTTCCGCCAAACGGATATCACCCTGAACCGCCTTCAGCATGGCTGCGCCGCTGATATCAACATGATCAGTCATCCACAGGGACCCCCGAGCACTGTCCAGGGTTAAATGACCACCGGCATTCAGGGCAGACACAGAGACTGACGCCACCACATCAATGTTCACATCACCCAGTGCCTTGATACCACCATCAGCAAACAGTGAGCGTTGACCCTCCAGAATAATAGAACCCTGCTTACTGGTAATATCGCCGCTGAAAAGTAAATCCCCCCCTGCAATAAGCCTCACTGCTTCAGTGGCAGTGACAGTATTACTGACGGTAATGGCCTGTGCGCTGACAAAATGGGCTGATTTATCGGCACTGATCGCACCATTAGCCGTCAACGTTCCACCACTATTAAGCACAATGGCATCAGCACTGCTGATATGGTGCACGACCATAGCATTCCCGGTAGTGAGTGTAACCGCACCATCGGCCTGTATGATGGAATTATCCAGAAAGCTCTGTGTTCCGCTGGTTGCATTCACTGTCAGGCCTGCTGTGAGCTGTTTGTTCTCAGCCAGGTGAATATCTCCCTGTAATGCACGCAATATGGCTGCCTTGCTCACCTCCAGATTATCCACCATTATCAGCGACCCCCTGACACTGTTCAGGGCTAAATCGCCACCGACAGTCAGTATTGCCAGTGTCTGATTACCGGAGGTTGTCATGTGGGTATTCCCACCGGAAGCAATAGCGCCCTTCGATCCCATCAATACCGAACTGCCGTTTATCTCAACATCATTACCGGCTGTGATTGTCTGGTTGTCAGCCAATATCAGTGAATCAACGGCATCAATGTTTACATCCTTAAACGCCTTCAAACGGCGGTTTGCAAACAGGGATTGCTGGCCTTCCAGAATAAGGGTGCCTTGCTCACTGGTAATATCATCATTAAACAACAGATTGCCACCGGCGGTGAATGCAATATCATCCACCGCCGTCAAGGTTCCGTTCACACGGGTATCAGCAGCACTGACAAACTGTGCAGTGGCTCCAGCTCGCAGGGCGCCATGAGTGGTCAGGGTATTACCACTGCGCAGTACTATGCCATCACTACCACTCAGATGGTGCACTGCCATAGCATCACGGGTAGTCAGGTTAATTATCCCGGTAGCCTGTAGTGATGAACCATGGCGGAAGTTCAGCGTTTTGCTGTCAGCATTAAATGTGGAACCTGCTCTGAGCAGCTGGTTTTCAGCCAGATGAATCTCGCCGTTACGGGCAAGGAGCATCACTTCACCACCGAGCAATGCGTGCTCGTTAAAGTGGATATCACCAATGCGGCTATTCAGGTTAGTCGCCTCCCTGATAGTGAGCCGGGCGTAGGATTGATGGCCGTCTGTGGTCACTGTCCAGCCATCGTTGCCTGTTAAGTGGCTACCTGCCGCCATGGACAACGCATCAGCACTAATGGTTATCGCACCTTGCGCAACCCCACGTAAACCCGGTGATATCGTCACCAGTCCCTTTGCGGTTACATCCAGTGCGGCGCTGTTTACCCCGTCGTTAAAGGCAATGTTATCTCCCACCAGCGTCAGATCACCGGTACTGTTGATGGCTCTGAGCACCATATCGCCCACCGTGGTAATACGTGAGGTTGCTTCAGAGGTGAGATAAGCGCCTGCTGCCATACTGAGGGTTTGTGCATCCACCAGTAGCGCCTGTTTTGACCGGACAGGGCCGCTGAGGGTCATATCACCCGCTGCCATCAGCGACAATGTCCCCGTATTGGCCGTAACACCGCCTAAATGAGCCATTGTCTGATCCGCCTGAAGGTAGACACTACTACCAGATACCACTGCTTTTTGCAGATCCAGTGTGCCTGCATTAATGTGCATAGCACCTGAACTGTGGGCATTCACTGTTTCCTCTGCCACCAGTGCACCGGCAATGTTCATGGCAACGCTGCCCACAAAAACATCATCCACCATATTCACATCAGAGAAGGCATTAAGGCCAAGATGGCCCGACAAATCCACAGGACCAAGACTGACCTGCGACACACTACCGGCATTCACCCAGGCATTGGCACCATTAAGTACCAGGTCACCATTGCCCAGTTTCATGTTCAGTGCACGACCAGACTCGCCAATGTCATAACGCATGTTGCCTGACGTTGCACTGATCACAACACCATCAGCAATAATATGGACATTGTCACCATTAGCCGCCCAGTTACTCACAGCGCCATTGCTGGTCAGGTTCAGCAAACCACCAGCACCAATGGCGCCCAGCCTGAAGTTACCGCCCACATGGTTTAACCAGATATCGCTGGGAGCAGCAACAGAGCGGAGCGCGTTTTCAATAACCAGAACAATGGGGTTAACCTGCGTGCCAATATAGCCAGAGCGAGTAGACAGGTTCAGGTTATTGGCGACAATAGTCGTACTGTTACCGCTGACGCTGTCAATATTACCACTGGCTGAAAGACGGACATCTCCCTGAGTGGTCACTTTTTTCAGGGTCATGCCCTGATCGGATTCCACATAGATCTGGTTATTGGCAGTGAGGGAAATATAACCGTCCCCATTGACCTTAACAGGGTCCTGCTGTTTCACACGCACATCAACAGTACTGCCATTATCAGTAATGACCAGGTCTCCCGGTCCTGCTTCAAGTAACGCTGATTTCTGGGCATGGCTCAGGCTGGGGCTGATCCGGCTGATGGAGAAGGTCATATCACTCATATCATCCCCCACCCGGCCACTGCCAATAGCCAACGTCACATTGTTACCGGAAATATTGGCAGCACGGCTACTGATGTAAGCATCCGTCACCGGCTCCAGTGCTGCGGCACTGATGGAGATTTCCAGCTGGCTGTCTTTCCAGCGAGCCCCTTCGGTCAAGGTTGTATACAGCGCAGAATTTTCAGCGACGGTAAACTGGTAATTGCTGTCGTAACTGTCGCCCAGGGAATAACCAGCAACCAGTTTGCCTGACGTTTTTTCGGCAGTTATCCACTGTTCGATGGCTCGATACTCCCTCTCAACCGCAGCCGTCACTTCCGCTGACGTAATGCTGTTTATATCAAGACGGGTACCATTGAGGGCATCCTGATGTGCCTTGTAACGCACCTTAAAGGCATCAATATAATCAGCACTGATAGTAAAATTACCCTGACTGTCATCATCCAGTCGTTGCCTGATTAACCAATACTGGTGGTACTGTGATGACACCTGGTTTTCATAAGCAGCAACGGTTCCTTTACCGGCAGCCTCACTGCGTAGATTAAGTTTGTCCCAGACACTGGCCTGATAGGCGAGTTCTTCATGGGTATAACGGTTCAGACCAATACCATTGACCAGACTGCCACTGCCGAGGGTAATCCACACATCCCCGGCATCAGAGGCAATGGTATTCACAGTCATAGTGCCAGTGGTCTGATTCAGGACAATATCCCCGGCGGCTTTCATGGTCACCAGCCCCGTACTGCTCAAGCTCATCACTTTATTGGCAGCGACATCACCAATACCACCAAATCGGCTGGTGATAGCCACATCCCGCCCTTTCAGGTGGGTGCCACTGCCCCAGGGTGTTAAGCCTTTATCTGCGTTAACTGTCAGGGTGGAATTTGTATGCAGTTTTTCAACGGCAATATCACCAGAAGCTGCCGTTAAATCAATATTGACCACTCCCCCGCGTGCAGTGGCAGAAATATGATCGGTAATGATATTCATCGCCTGCAGGTCAGTGCCTAAACCGCCCACAGCATCCAGCACTACTTTGCGCCCATTAAGGACGGCACCATTGTCCATGACAATACTGCCATCATCACGCAGCACGCCACCGGAACCCAGTGCACGGTTGGTACCCACCGTGGTAGTGCCCGATGCATTATTGATAGTCCCGGTCATGGTCACGCCGGTACGGGACTGAATAGCCACAGACCCGGCATCCGCCCCGATAAACTGAAACTTGACGGGATGATCGGCTTTTATATAAGTAGTGGACTGCATGGCAATGTAATAGGGCACATAGATGTTCCACTTGATTTTGGTGAAATCACCGCCGTAATAATTGCTGTAACTGGTCGTATAAGGGTACAGCCAGGTCTGACTCTTGTAGCGGTCATCCAGAACATGGGTCAGGTAGGTGTTCACAGAACCATCGGCATTACAGCCCACACTGCCTGCGTAAGCACAGGAGGTATAGCCATCCCAGGCAATATTCCACTCAGGGGTATTAGGATTATCGGCATCATACTTCCAGTCACTCAGTGGCTGATAAGTAGAGAACCAACCGTCGATATATCCGTCATTGGTCATCTTCCAGTTAATGCTACGCTCCACTTCTTCACGCTGGACAAAATAATAAAGCTGACCTTTTTTGGGCTGATAGATAACCGTTTGCTTGCCATTTTCCCTAAAGCCTACGGTACTTGCACTGGCATGGGTGTAACTGGTGGCATTTGCACCGGTGACGTATTTCTGAATGGCCTGACCCGGCTCATGCACATACCATTCACTGAAGTTTCTACCGTAACCATCCACATGGTTTAAATCGGTAATACGGATGACCCCCGTACTCTGACTTCCGGCATTCAGGTCATTCACCACCAGTTTGCTGGCTGAACGGTTGATCACATCAATGGAGCCACGACCATCATCCACTAGAATCTGACCATCAGCACCGGTGGACATCAGCCGTCCCCGCAAAGAGACAAAGCCATTACCACTGGCATTGACATCATCAAGCGTAATAGTCCCTGTGCCCACCTGATAGGTAATGCTGATACCGGCATCACCGCCGTTTACCAGGCTGATCTGGGGATCAGCAGTACGGGTAATATAACGGCGGAAATCCAGGGATTTACCGTAGTCAGGGTTGGCTTCCTGCCAACTGAGGATCTGTCCGGGGGAGAGCCTGATCGTACTACCTGCACTCAGGCCGCGAGCAGCCACATACTGTGCTATGGCCGCATCAAAGTCAGCACCTACCTGCACAGACCACTCGTTAAAGTTACCCGCACGAATGGCACCGTTAATGTCGATACGATAAGCATTAATGGCTACCACCTGGGCATTGAGGGCATAGCCACCCCGATCACCGTAACCGGCATGTTTTACCTGTTGATAGGTGGCAGTTTTTACCAGATTGTTTTGCAGGTTCTTAATCTGGTTAAAGCCCCAGTTACCATTGCCTCTGGAGTTACCACCCGCATTGTTATCGAACCGGAAGACTTCACAATCAGCGCCACTGTTACATTCAGCACTATTATTAAAGCCCCAGTTTAAATAGACGCGCAGATCGCCATCACGGTTGGTATTATTGCCGTAGTAGTTATTGCCATACCACCATTCGTTAAAGGATTCTTCTCCCTTTGACGACATTTGACTTCTATAAGCGGCATTGACGTAATACATGACCAGCTCATCAGCTGTTGCGGGCTTCCATTGCGAGGTAAAGCCGGTCAGTGATTTCGGATCAAACCCATACACAGGGCTGGCCCAGGCATTGTTTAACAGGTAAACCCCGGACGGTACCGACAGTGCCATCTGTTTGGCTTCAACGGAGCCGGTTTGAATCAGATTTCCCTTTTCAACATTAACGGTAACAACACCGCCGAGGTTACCAAGACGGCCCTGCAACACGACATCAACGCCGGTTGTCACCGCAGGTCTGTGCTGAATGTTAATGTGCGAACCACTACCACCGTTACTCTCAACAATAGTGAGTCCAACGGGCAGGCTGTTGGCAACAGAACCCCTCACCAATACACTCCCCCCACCAAGATCAGGGATAGACATATCGCCGAGAATCAGACTTTTACCGCTGTGGTTCGTCACCGTAATGGTTGGATCACCATTAGCCGTGATACTCGGTGTGCCTGACTGCACGTCAATGTGCTCTGCCTTCAGATTCACGTTACCGCCGGCAGCATAGAGCCCCCCCACATAGATCGCATCATTGGATGTATCGGGCAGGGTTTGCAACAACGGCTCCAAAAAGGCCAGTTCTTCTTCAATCTGGATAATCCGCGCCGGCGCATCCACAGCGTTGCTGGATGAACCCTTTCCCTGACTGTTGCTGCCATCACCAGAGACACCGACACTGTCTGTCACACCAACGCTTTCATTCTCCAGGGCAGTTTTCTCCCCTTTGAGCTGATCAATATATGCCTGCAAACTGCCACGGCTCGAAAAGGTGCCATAATCATAAGCAACCCCTTCGGTGCCTGTGCCCAGGGTAATGTTGCCACTGGCATCAATACTCACCGATTGCCGATAACGACTACCCGCAACAAGTGCAGCAGTGCCATTAAAAACAATTTTTGAGGTGCCCTTATTGGCATTAGCGGAACCGAAGGTGGTTTCTGAACTGAACAGCTCAAGATAAGGGTTACGCTCAACGCCCTCGCCCTGTGCATAGGTTTGGCCACGGTCAGACTCCAGCAGGATATCTCTTACAGACGACACATTAACTCTGTCACCAAAGTACACTTTATTGTTAACGGTAATATTTGCATCGGCTGTTTTTGTGGCAGGAATGGGAATCGCCGTCCAGTTATAAACATTGGTACGAGCCACAGCAGACAAATAGTTATCAGTAATATAGTCGGCGCTTTTCCCCGCAAGAATCTTCGTTGACTGGAACGCATCTATTGTTACATTGTCGTTAATAATAATACTGTTATCGGTGTTTAAATCCACTGTGGATACGCCACCAGCAACACCGGCAGCCGCCCAGATAGTACTGCTGGTGTCCGCCGTTGCCAGGCCACGGCTGTGCGTACCTAATTCAATCTGACCCACAGGGTTCATCAGTGTGGCACCGCTGCCAATCACAATCCCATTGGCAGCATCCACAGTGATCGTGGATTCAGCACCCGCGCCCTGTAACGCGCCCCCCACTTCCAGTACCACCTCATCCTGAAGGTTATACCCTGTGGAGGCATCCAACTGGATATGGTAATCCATCAGGCTGTGGTCAGGGTCCATGGCGTCCGCGAGAGGGTCGAGCTTAAGCACGGCATTACTGCCAATATTCACCGTTGCCCCCAAGTGGGAAACAGTCACATGGGACAGTGCCGCTGAGCCATTAATCGCCCCCCCGGCACCGGCTTTCACACTGTGTTTGAAGCTGTTATACCAGGCGTTGTTGATTTGGCTAACATTATTGGCGGTACTGATATCAATCTCATTGGCATAAAAGCTGACGTTCTGCCCCAGATCAACGGAGGTATCAAGGTCCACCTCAACATCGGAGCGTGCACCGGAACCGCCAAGCACAGAGGCATTAATGGAATCCGCCCCGGCAAAAAACCAGGTTTGGTGATTGGCTTCCATCTGCACACGCCCGGCTCCCACGGGGCTGTTTTTGTAGTTACTGCTCCAGTCGGCAACCTCAACACTGGCGGCTTGTTGATCATTACTGTCTTTGGTCCAGGCATTACTGACCGTAGCACTGCCACTAACGACGCCGCCACCGCCAGCGGTAGAAAACGCCTGATTTTCATCACTACTATTGGCCAACAACACAAGATCGCCAGAGCGCGAACCCGGCCCGATGGGATCTTTACCCAACAAAACCCGGGATGAGGTTTGTGACTGTGCCGTGGAGAATGTTAACCCTGCTGAAACCGCCCCCACAAAATAGCCATCAGCATCGGAAATCTGTCGTGAGTGACTGGTGGCTTTTACGGTTAAATCCCCTGTGGGTAACTGCACATGGTTACCTGCTTTTGCCACACTATCACTGTTATTGGTGGCGACGGCTTCGGCACCGGAAATACCGGCCAGCAGCGCACCGGATGCCGAAAACGCTGAGGCATCGGCACTCACATAACGGTTGTCCGCTTTTCCTGTCAGTGCTTCAACGGTGACAGCACGGTTATCGGACAACTGTGTACGATCGGCAATCTGCGCGGTGGCCTGGGTATCCGCCTTTGCATAAGAAAATGAGCCACCGAGGGAGGCACCACCGGCCACAGTGACACCATAGGCTCGGGAAAAGGTCTCCGGTACAGTGTGTGCTTTAACGGTAAGAGAACCTGTGCCCGAGCCAATACGGCCATAGACCACGGCATCACCATGGGAGTAATCCCTTGCATCGGTAACCACCCCCTGCACCCCGCCAATCAGGCCACCTGCCGCAGCAAAAGCGGTGGAGCGCACCTTGCCCGTCACCATGGCATCCACGGTTTGCGTGGAATAGCCATCCACCACCGCCACACTATCATCACTGGCGGAAGCGGTGCCTTTATCATCATACATTCCCAGCCAGGCATCCACATCGGCATTTTTCTCAGCGATACCCACTGAGACACCCACAGCACCGGCACCCACCTGGACATTCATAGTGCCATCACCGGGATTAGACGACACCTCAGTACCTGTATCACCAATACGAATGTCTGTGGCATCTTTGCCGGAGATAGCCAGGGTACCCGCATCATTAACAGTATTCGTACTCACTGCCTGAGTTAATCCGGCAACCACCCGATGGGCTGAGCGTACATCGGAATACGACACACCAATGGCAGTACCCGCTGCACCAATGACAAAGTTTTTCATCTCACCGGCGGCCGCGGTATCACTCTTGTTACGAATTAAACCATCAATGCCTATGGTGTCTGCCGTTATATCGGCATCCACCGTGGCAATACTCATATCGTACAACCGGGTCACACCGATACCCCCTGCCACACCCACCGCCGAGCCTTGAGCGGCGCCAATCCCCTGATAAGTATGCAACTGTGCATCACTGTTCACATGCAGTGTGCCCACGTCAATGACGCCACCGGAAATACGTGCCGCCGTCACGCTTTCGCCGGTGAGTTTAAGACGATTACCGGCATCGGTGGTGACAACACCCGTGGCAGTATTGCTGACACCAATGGCACCGCCACCGCCCCTATTGCTGGTATCGGTGGTATCCAGATGGGGGTTATAACTGTCATAGTTTTCAGACAGGGCATTATTTGCCAGAGTCCGGGAATCACCCCATTCATTCTCGGCATTGACCCCGTCATCGGTGGTGCTGTCGCCCTGTCCCATCAGGACAAGACCAATACTCACCGCTGCTGAATACTGCCCACCGGCACCGGAGACACTGACCAGACTGGCTTCCCGCAGGGTATCAGCATCCACTTCCAGCGTGGCAGCTTTCACCTGTGAGCCGACAATTTCACCATAGGTTTGTGAGCGCCCAAGGAGCACATTGGCAACAGCACCCACACCAACAGCAGCGCCGACACCTAAACCGGCAGCAGCATGGTTACCCTCAAGAATTTCCTGGCTGCGAACATTGACCGTGGTCGCTTTTGACGTACCATTCCTGCCCTGTACCCTGGTTGTCCAGGCACTGTTATGGTATTTACCGTAGATACCGGCTCGGGTCTCACTGGTCACTTCTGTCACGTTAATCATTGCTGCCACGCCGGTACTGCTGGCACCAATGCCAGCACCAAAGGCGTAGCTGTTGATGAACGCCAGACGGCTGGCATTCACATCCACATCATTCACATTGACGGTGGTGACGGTGTTGTCATCACTGTCACCGTCGTTTTTGCCAAGGATGGCTTTAGTGTCACCACCGACGCGATTGACTGCCAGACCAGCACCCACCCCCACGGTTGTGCCGATGCCAGCAGAACCGGCGGCAACATTCGCTTCCTGTCGGGTTTCAGCATTGACTGCCAGAGTGTTTGCTGTGACCGTTCCCCCTTTCAGGCGTGCCTTTGTATTGCCCGTTTGTTCGGTAATCACAATGGAAGCAGCCCCACCAATACCCGAGGTGGTGCCTGCTGACACGGCAAAACCGGCGGCCACAGCCTGGGCAATTTTCGAGGATTGTGCCTCAGTCTTTACCCCATCTGCCGTGACAGTAGACGCTTCGATATAAGCATGGGTGTCCTTACTTTCACGATTGGTGGCAAAACCGCCAATGGCAGCAAGCCCACTCTCACCTCCAGCTGTGACTGAGCCACCCGCCGAGACACTCAGTCCGAAGCTGTGATTACTGCCACGGACCAACACATCCGCCTCACCCGTCAGTGTGGCACCCTGGTTAATACTGGCGTTTTTAATGTAGGCGCTGGTTTCACTGTCTGTACTGGTGGTAGCAATGTTAGCGGTAATCGCCACATTCTTACTGCCGGACCCCCCCACGGTAATGGCTCGCTGCTTTTGCCTGGCAGTGGCTGTCACCACTAAACCACTGGCAGACTCCGTACCCACATCCATCGTGTGGGCGGCAAAACCCGTGGTCAGCTGTCCCCTGCTAACCGCGGTACTTTGACCTTCACCGGAGGTGGATAAATCCGGCAATGGTGACGAGCCGGTGAGTTTGCCACTGCTGGCAGAAAAGTCTGTACCCAACCCTTTGGCAATCACTGTCGCATCATCAATAAAGGCTTCTGTCAAGCCGTATTCAACGGCGGTGGACATTGCCAGCGCCCCGGCCCCGGCATCAATACCAATGCCCAGTGCACCACTGCCCACCTGATTAATGCTGGTGGCCTCAGCATTCACCAACACGTTATTCCAGGCAGAGACACTGGCATCTTCAGCGATACGGGCGTTGACATTACCATCAATGACACCCGTACCAATGGAGGGAGCAAAGGAAATCTGTTTAGAGGCTGCCACACCAGCATCAATGGTTAACAAGGCATTGCGGCGCTCAGCTTCGACAATGACATTTTGCGCTTTCAGTGTGGTGCTGCCACGGGTGCTGTTATCCCCGAGGATCTCAGCCGTCACATTCGAGTCTACCCGGTTAGTGGCTGCTGCTACCCCCACAGCAGAACCCTGACCAGAACCCGCACCCATCCAGGCCGTTGCCACACTGTCGGTAAAGTCCTGCCCCCTTACGGTGACATCACCACCACTGGCAGCTGATGCCTCGCTGGTGCCATGGGTACCGGTATCTTTAATGCCTGCTTCGATGGTTTGATCAACATTGTTGACCGTGATGGCACCGGCAAAGGCCAGCCCGCCCTGAAGGGCTGCCCCTGCGGCAACGGCATTGCCCACCAGCAGGTTATGGTTATTGGAGGTACCGCTGTAGGCTTTTACTGTGAGGTCTTCATGGACATTCAGGGTTGTATTGCTGACCCGCGCTTTGACGGAATGCTCGTCAGTACCCACAAGATTGGTTGCTACGGCCAAACCGGCGGCTAACCCTGTAGACCCTGCCACGGCCACAGAACCTGCAACATTAATCATATCCATATCATTCTGAGCAGTCACCGCCAGGTTCGAGGCGTTGATGGTGCCTTTGTCAGCACCATTGAAGTCACCCACTTCTGCCAGAATCTGGTTATTCAGACGGTTCACTGCCACTGAACCCACGCCGGAAAACTGGCCTTTACCCCCACCAACACCAATGGCGACACTGTAAAGCAATGCGTTATCCCGGGCATTGACTGATATATCAGCACCGTTATTGTCACTCTGGTTAATAGTGGTATCTGCGATGCGGGCTTTGGTTTCGCTTTTCACATCAGCATGGGCATAAGAAATACCCAGATTGTTTTTACCCGCCTGCACGACACCTGCCACAGCAATAATACGTTTGCCCTCAGTGCTATAGTTGTAGGCGGAGCTGCTGCCATCGTCACTGGTGTGCACACGGGTATTATCCATGGCAGCGGCACCACTGAAGTCGTAGCTGGCATTGGTGGTGCTGTTACCCAACCCTGATAAGAGACTGTCAACAGTGCCTTCTTTTTCGCCGGAAGCATTCACAGTGACAATGCCTGTACCGGAAATATCTGCACCTTTTATCAGCGCTTTGGTATCGGCACCAATGGAACCAATGGCAAAACTGCCCTGAAAGCCAAAGTGACCTGCGGTCATATCCGTATAACCAATACCGGCAGCACCGATACCAATCCGGCCAAGACTACGGGCACTGACATAAACCCCATCAAAATGTTGTAATGTATTTCGTGTAGACCCGCTAAAATCAATCAGCGCCTCGGTGGCGGCACCGTTATAAACGTCTTCGTTATGGGCGGTACTCAACACATTATTACCGTCGGGGTTAGCATCACCCACGATAGCGGAAGGATCATTGATTTCAGCAAAGGTAATGGCCAGCCCGGCACCCTGTTTACCACCGGCGTAAAGCGTGCCACCACCGGCACCTATATCCGTGTTGTTATATGCGGTCACTTCTACGGCATTGTCTGCGCCATTGTTCGATGAGTTCGATGAGTTCGATGAGTTCGATGAAATGGCTGAACCTTGAATCCGGGCGGACGTGCCGTCATAGATTTGTGCCCCGGAAATGGACAGTGCCCCACTGAAACTGGTGGCCGTGCCTGCTGACGGACGTGTGACTGCCAGCCCCAGCGCCACGGCGGTTAATTCCCCACCGTGCAATGCCTGCACATTCACATCATCGGCATAGGCGATCGTGGTATCCGTCACCCAGGCCAGGGCATCGTTAAAACTGATCTGATAAGCAATGGCCCCCGCGATGGTCGTCTGGTTTGCCGGTGATAATGCGCCGAGCATGGATAATGCGGCCGAGCCGGAAGCGCTGGCAGAAATGATTTTTTCAAAAGCCTGCACGTTGACATCAACGTCGTTATAATCAACACCGTTACCCGTTTCATGACCACTGATTTTCGCGCCATCCATCATGGCCTTGGCATCAATATTATTAACCGATACCGTAAAACTGCCCGCAGCAGCCATACCCGTCTGGGCCTGAGAGACTGCGGCACTACTGGCGCCAGAACCGCCTGAACCGTTAGAGCCACCTGAGGCGTTTTTTCCCACTGAAGTACTGCTACTGCTGCCCGATGCGCTGGTATAATTACCCGCCACTTTTGAAGACAGACCATTAAACCAATTCTCAAATGTCGCTCCCACACCTGGCTCACCGGTGGGTTCTGTGGTTACAGCGCCGGCAACCGCCAGGGAACCATTGGTACCGGATGCACGACTGCGTACCGTCACCGAGTTAACCACAATCCCCCTGGTTGGCGTCGGTGCTGTGGGGTTGTCGGGTTCAGGCTTATCCGTCTCACTATTATTGTCGTTCTGAAACCTGACCTTGTTGTACGCTTTTGAGTTATCCCCGATAAACGCTTTGGTATCACCCTGTGAAATGTTTGCTGCAATGGATAAGCCGGTGGCAGACTGATCAGACCAGTTAAAGGCACCCGCAGCCGCCCAGTTGCCAAATCCATGCTCGGCATCAATCAACAGCTTGCCGGCAGATAACTGGGCATTTTTGTGTAAAGAGGCATGGGTGAGGGATTCCGAATTTAACACCCCGATCACACCGTTAAAGCCAACCCCGCGCCCCAACCCTGATGATGGCGTTACCAGGAAATGCCTTTCTTCCGTATGAGCATAGATGCCTGCATTACCTGTGGCATTCACCCTGGCGGCACCCATACCGGCCACCGCCGAGCCACTTTGCTGTACATAGGTGATGGAGCCACCCACGGATTTGCCCTGCTCATTGGTACCATTACCGTTGGGAATTAAACCCAGTGCCCCCATGTTCCCTGCAAGACTGACCGTTTCCATCAGATTATAAGCCCTCACTTCCACAGGATGATCAAAGTTGAAGGTGTAGCTGATGTCACTGAAGAATTGAGTATCCCCAAACAAACCACTGACCTGAGCATCACCAGTCAATGTGTGAGAAGCACGCCAACTACCGGTTCCTGTGGCGCTCACGCTGGCACCGTCACCCACCCAGGCTTTGGTGTCCATATCATTCCAGACCACATCCACCGAGCCACCGTAGGCTTCTTTATCTGCACTCGCACCAGCATTAGCCATGGAGGTCAGGAGATTGTTCTGCAACCCCGCCATACCATTAAATTTGCCCAGAACATCACCAAAACTTTCCCACTTGTCGTAGGTGGACACAACAGGCATATGCTGCGCAGCAGCCACACCCATGTTTTCCCCCTGGAGTTGAACATATTTCCCCACCTCGGCAATGGCATCACTGTCGTTAATGGCAAAGTTCAGGGCTAATGCCAGGCTTTTTTCCGAAGCCGGGGTCTGATTGGCACCATTGGTCTGGCTACTGGGTGATGCAACAGCCGCTTCGGCTGACGTACGGTAACCGCCCTGGTCACCACCGAGGGCGCCACTGCTGCTCCCGCCGGCAACCGACTGATTATCCGATCCTAAATCCGTCTGACTGACCACCAGAATATTACCGGTGGCGTTGATGCCCGGCGCATCGGTTTGCCCGGACCTGTTGGTACCTATATAGCTGTAAGCATCATGATCCGAGAGGTTAAGGGAAAAAGCCAGCCCACCTTTAAAGTTAACTTTACCGGTGGCATCTGCAGGGACTGAATGCCCTGTGGGTAAATAGCTGGAAATCAAACGCTGCACACCATTTTGCATGCTGGCCAGACCGCCAACAACCTTCGAACCGATGGTACGCATAAACAGGGAACTGCCCACAGTCACAGAGGAGTGCACCCGTTGATTAAGCGTACGGTCCAGGGCAATGACCGACACATTGCCAACCTTGTCGCTGCTGCTGCCAATACTACTGCCCAACTCTGCCGTTGCACGGGTATCGAAATCGCCAGCCGCTACCGCAATGCCATAGCGGGTATCCGTGAGTCCCATGGCCATGGCACCGATGTAGTAGGCGTTCTGATTCTCCGCTACTACCTTTATGTTGGCGGCATCCAGGGTAACACCACTGTCAACTTTGGCTTTGGCATCCACCGTTGAGGTACCGATGGCGGCTGCCAGCACAACGGCATTGTTGTTGGCTGTCACCAGATCCATGGCCGACGCAGAAATATAGGCCTCATTATGAGCGGTGATGGCCATATCACCACCGGCTTTCACCGTGGCCCCCATTTTAACGTGGGTATTACTTGTTGCATCACTGCGTGTATAGACCGCTGCTAATGATGCGGGAAGAGCACTGCCAATGGTAATGGGAATGGCTTCAGTGAGGGCATGGGATGTGGATGACAGGTTGATCGTGTTTTTCGCCTGAATGTTTGCGGTGCTGTTAACATTCACTGTTGCTTCAGCATCCGCTTCCATAATATAAGCGGATGCACCAGCAAAGGCACCGACCGAAATCATTCCCATGGCCGTGCCGGGTTCTTCATAAAAGGAGCTGTTGGCAATGGACGTCGCTTTTACGGCAACATTGTCGGCAACAATGCCACCCCCCAGGTCAATGGTTGTTTTCGTTTTCGCCAACCCCATACCAATGGCTTCAGCATCTGAAGCGGTAATGGTCACATCACCCCTTGATGCATCTGCGACACTGCGTGCATCAAGGGTACTGCCATGGTTTAAAGCAATATCGTTAGCCGTAATGGTAAAGCCGCCATCGGCATACAAGTCACCGGAAATAGTAATGGCATTATCCGCTGTGCCCGATGCTTTCAGAGTTATGGTTCCGCCGGCAACCTGCAGCTCCGTGGGGATCGTCAGATCATCCACATTCACCGCCGAAACACTGCCCACTGCTACGGAGCCATGAGTGCTCCCGGCAATCACAATGCCGGTATTGTCTATCTGAATCGTATTAACGTTAACACTCAGTCCTGATGCGGTATTCACTTTCCCCTGAATACGGACAGTACCTGAAGAAGACACACTAAAACTGTTGTTCAATAAATCATTAATTTCACTGTCAACAGGACTGTCTGTACTGATCAGATCATTGATATCCCCATCCGCAGGCGTTTTAATGGACAAACTGCCCACATTAACAATGCCCGTAGAACCCACAATAAAACCAGCTGCGCTGGCAAATACCACGTCTCCGCCAAGGGTCCCATTTTTATAACTGTTCAATACGCCGTGTACCGCAGGTGCATCAGAACTCCTGACAATATTGATCAGTTTGCTGGCATCATTGGGTACCTGCAGGTTTGCCGTGTGGTTAGTACCCACAACAAATTTATCGAACACATTCACAGCATGAGAGCCGGAACGTTTTTTTGAGGTAATTTCGTGAACATTGCCGGTGGTGACAACCTCCGTAAAGGCATTCACCCCTCGAATATCATTATCCACCGCCATGGCGGGCGAGGATGTCGTAAGGATTGTACCAAGGGCCGTAGTGACCGGTGCACGTCCGAAAACCACGCAGCCCATAAGATTAACCCTGGCAATAGATGCAGACAGCCGATTACACGCGAAGTCAGCCATAGACGTCCCCTCCCTCCTTCATCTTTTTTTATTGTTATACGGGCACTGGTTGCTTTGAAGTTATTCCCCTTAACAGCAAAAGCGGAGGCGCAGGTTTAACCATACCCTAAATTGGCTACAACAAGAAACAGCCTCCTGTGAACGCATCTTACGCCAATACCCTTGAATCTTCACCTTCTGCATACTTCTTTTCGCCCGCACAGGTTCAGTTGAACACCATGATCAAACACCTTGAGACTATGGGTACTCAGGATCATCGCGTTGCAGAGAGATTGCCGGTGCCTTTGCCGATGAAAAACAACGGGAGTTTATTGATTTTATCCTGAGCCGCTATGTGGCAGATGGTGAGCATGAGTTATCTCCCACTAATATGAAGCACCTATTGGAGCTGAAGTACAATACGATTCATGATGCTGCAGAGGAGTTTGGCTCGCCAGCATTGATTCGTGAAACGTTCTTTGAGTTCCAGAAGTATTTGTATCAATAGCCTTAAGCGAGTCTGGTCACTGTGGTTATCAGTGGTCGGGCAGTGTTATAAAAGATGGTCGAATATTTTGGTCAAGTAACCACTTTTCAGTACACTCTGATTCATAATGCCTGAATAGAATAGCCTCACTACAGGAGCTGCAAGCTTTGACTCAGCGAGTTCAGATTGATGAAATTTTTGGGAAGACAGATCAAGGCTATTGTGGAGTTTATGGCTGTAAGGGGGATGACGGCCATATTTACTATGTAAAAGGCCATAATGCAGGCCGTTTAGATCAGGCTAAAGAGTGGATTTGCGGTAACCTGGCAAAAGATTTTGGGCTGCCTATGGCTGAGTTTTGTCTGGTGAATATTTGCCCATCACTATATGACATACTGCCGCCTGAGTTTGAGCCGATAAAGTATGGGACTTGTTTTGCCTCCAGAGAAGTAAAACTGAATCAGTGGCTGGAGCCAAAAACAATGGCTCAGGCAGTCACGCCGGTTGTACAAAATGATATACTGCTATTTGATCGGTGGATCAGAAATGATGACAGAACCTATGGGAATCCCAATTTGCTATGGGTTCCTCACGAACAGCGACTTGCGGTGATTGATCATAATCTGGCATTTGACCCGGATTTTGAACCTGATTCGTTTTTTAGTGACCATGTATTTTCATCCGCTCGTGACAGGGTATTTGGTGATCTGGCAACGATTGCTGAGTATAAAGAGCGGATGGATAAGGCGCTTTTGGGGTTTCAGCAATCCGTAGATACGGTCAGTCGAGAGTGGCCATGGCTTGATATCGAAGAAACAAGACCCTTTGAACTGGATTCTGATGCTTTTTTGAGCATACTTAACGAATATAACACCCCTCAATTCTGGAGCATGAAATGAATAAGTACGCTTGTCGTTATGCCATTGTGCAGTTCATGCCCTACCCTGAGACCGGCGAATTTGCCAACGTGGGCGTCATTGTGGCTGTGCCGCAGAAGAACCTGTTTGCCTTTCAACTGGAAATGAAGAAGTGTACTCGGTTAACACAGTTTTTCCAGCATTTAGATAGAAAGGTATACGTTGCATCAGTCAAGGCTTTGGCTCAGGAGCTGGAGTTCTTGCAAAAGCAAGTTCAGAATGCCCAACTATCAGCACAACAGGCATTTGATTTAATGGTCAGGCCTCTGGAAGCTATGCTGCGTTTTAGCAAAGAGCGCGTCAAAATGACACCGACACCTGAGGTGGAGGCACAAGTTCTCTTTGACCGTTTTGTTCTGCACAACTTTGCTCAGAATAAAAACTATGATGCGGCGCTACAGGCACGTGTTGGCAGGCTGGTCAATAGCCTTAATCTCAAAGAAAAATTTACCAGACGCGAGCTTGGCAGTGACTGGTATCACGTGAAGATGCCATTGGTTCAGGACAAAGGCGATGGCTTGTTAAGAGCTATCCAGCCATTGCACTTTGATCGCTCAGAGCCTGGTAAGATCATTGATCACAGTAATTTATGGCTTGGGAAACTAGATACCCTTAGGGATTTGGGTAAGTTGCCTAAGGATATGTTGATGCCCGTTGAGAAACCGGATTTGGGTCAACGTGACCTTGAAGAAGCATGGTTACTGGCGGAGAAGAAATTAAAGAACTTTGCTGACTTAACCGAAGCCAGCAATGAAAAGACAATCAAAGCCTTTGCTAAAGGCTAGCACGGTACGTAGTCTGTAATTTTCCGCATTTCCTCTCGATTCACTTCCCTTGATATATGGGCGGCATGTCTGCCCTACACTCACTGTTTCAGAACAAATCAAAAGAACCTGTATAAAATGGCAATTCCTCGCCATAACGATATCTGGACGGTAACCACCTGTTTAACCCACATCCTACCGGCATGACTTCAAATACGAAACCATAGACCTTCCAATAATACGGAGGTCTGCATGAAAGCTACCAATGATGAAGCAAGCCTTTGGCAACAGCGTATTGATGCCTGGCGAGAGTCCGGCCTGAAGCAATCCGTCTGGTGTCGTCAAAATGATGAAGTGGTCCCCAACAATCAAACAACCTGAGTGGTTAGTTAAGCTCTGATCTACCGTTCGTCAGGCTCAGGCTGCCTGCTTAAAATAGACTTGGTCGGGCGTATTGTCACCCAAAACCCCGAGGATGTAATTTAATTTGTGTAAACGCTTGTCGTTAATAGGACTTACGCATTGATGACGCCGGCATATTTTGGTAGCAGGTAATCTTTGCCCTTTGCGAAGCTCTCAATGAAAGCACCAACCACCCCTTTAAACAGCTCGCGCTGGTGCTGATAAATATTGGTAAACTCCTGCGCTATCTGCATCTTCTGGAGATATACAAAACTCAGAATACTGGCAAAGATGTGATTTCTCACAGGCCGCTCATTACGCACCTGAAAATGCTCGATATGGCAAACTTGCTTGATCGCTCTGTGAAACTGTTCGATCTGCCAGTGCTGGTCATGTATCTGGATGAATTCATTGCGTTGAAAAGGTACATCTTCCGGCAAGTAAACCACGTAGTGACGACACTGGTCTTTTAGCGTCGTCCTGAAAAACCTGACATTGCCGAAATCCTTGAGCCAGACATTCAGACCATCGTCTGGTATCTCAAGGGTTTGAACCTGCTGCCACTTACCTTTTTCCAGTGATACCGTCCTATTTTTTTCAACCGCAAACATAAACCCAGTCTGATGGTTCTTAATCGTCTTCAGGTTTTTGACGCAGCTGTACCAGGAGTCACCGGTTACAAACGCTGGCTTCAGTCCCCACGCCAGCACTTCAATCAGCATTTCACGAAAATAGTCGTTTTTAGTCTTGCCTTCCGATTTGTCGCATATCCTGAAATTTACTGGCATATGGCGACCTGCCGGGTCTGTGTAATAGAGGGTGACGAGGTTAATTCCCTTGACTGCCCTGTGGTGTTTTCCAGACCAGAAATGGCTGACCAGAGCCACAGAATTGCTATAGGGTTTATCAAGAACAGTATCATCGACACTCAATGTGCCACCAACAAGACACAAGTCCTGAGCGGCCTCTTTGAACATATCTTTTGGCTGATAATGTTCGCGGTTAAGAAAACGATTAACGCTATCGTGAGAAATGCCGGTCACTTCTGCCAGCCTTGTGCATGTTGATGATTTTGGCTCACTGATCAGAAACCCCATGTATTGTGGGAGTGTGCATTGTGCAGTTGTTGGGCGAGTAGTACTTCTCACTTTCGTCCCTGAAAGGTAGTGATTTTTGGTAATTATCAAACTTTAGGATATGTTGTCAATGCGTAAGTCCTAGTTAATACTCCAAAGAGGAGCATAACTATGAGCGTTGAAATCAATGAAAAATTGCTTGGCCAGGTGGTTGGGCAAATCAAAAATCAGGATGACCTTGCCGATCTTAGCCGCCAGCTGATCAAAGCGGCTGTTGAGCGTGTTATGGCCGTCGAGCTGGAAGAGCACCTTGGTTATGCCAAACACTCTACCGATGGGCATAACACGGGAAACAGTCGCAACGGTTCCAGCAAAAAGACCATCAAAGGTGACTTTGGTGAGCTGGAAATCAATACGCCCCGAGACCGTAATGGCGAATTTGAACCTCAGCTCATTACCAAAGGGTCGACACGAATCAACAAGCTTGATCAGCAAATTCTGTCCCTCTACTCACGAGGAATGACCACCCGTGATATTGCTGATACGCTTGAGGAAATGTATGGTGCTGACATCTCGCCAACCCTCATATCCAAGGTCACTGATGCTGTTCTTGATGAAGTAAAAGCCTGGCAGAACAGACCCCTGGAAAGCCTGTATCCAGTACTCTATCTTGATGGCATTGTGGTCAAGGTTCACAAAGATAAGCGGGTTATCAAGAAAACTGTTTTTGTCGCTCTGGGCGTTAATTTGGAAGGCCAGAAGGAGCTTTTAGGTCTTTGGCTTGCAGAAACAGAAGGCGCTACATTTTGGCTGTCGGTGTTAACAGAGCTTCAGAACCGAGGTGTTGAGGATGTGTTTATTGCCTGCGTGGATGGACTGTCAGGCTTTCCTGAAGCCATCAACACGGCTTTCCCAAAGGCTCAGGTGCAGCTTTGCATTGTCCACCAGGTAAGGAACTCTCTGAAATACGTGTCCTACAAGGAACGCAAAGCAGTCGCTAATGACCTGAAGAGGATATATCAGTCAGCAACCACTGAAGAAGCAGAAAGGGAGCTGAGCGCCTTTGAAGGCACGTGGGGAGAGAAGTTTCCTTCCATAGGCAAGTCATGGCGTAAAAACTGGGATAACCTGATTACCCTTTTTGACTATCCTAAGGAGGTCAGGAAGGCTATTTACACGACGAATGCTATAGAGTCGCTGAACAGCGTCATCCGAAAAGCTATAAAAAACCGGAAAATATTCCCAACGGATGATGCCGTTCTGAAGGTTATTTTCCTGGCGACAGAAAAGGCGTCGGCTAGATGGACTATGCCAATAAGAGACTGGAAGTCAGCCATGAACCGGTTTGAAATCATGTTTCCAGACCGGATCAAGGTGTAAACAAGTAATGGCGTTTACACAGAATTATTTACAGGCTCCCAACCCCTGATGAGGTCCCTCGAGATTATACAACTGAAAATACTTTCTCAGCTCTTCTTTCAACTGAGAAGCATTGTCAAATGCCTTCAGGTAAACACATTCGTACTTTACACTACGCCAGAGCTGCTCGACAAAAATATTATCCCAGTAACATCCTTTGCCATCCATGCTGATCTGAACGCCCTGTTCCCTGAGTACACCTGTGAAAGCATCACTGGTGAACTGGCTACCCTGATCACTGTTAAAGATTTCTGGCGCTCCATAACGATCCAGAGCCTCCTCAAGGGCATCTACGCAGAAATCAGCATCCATGGTATTGGACAATGGCCAGGCCAATACCCGCCCACTGTGCCAGTCCATAATGGTAACCAGGTATATAAACCCTCGCTCCAGGGGACTATACGTCAGATCCGTTGCCATACCTGATTGGGGCGACTGATGTGCAGCCCTTTCAACAGACAGGGATAAACCTTGTGACCCTGGCCGGGTAGACTGGTTCTGGGCTTGGGGTAGATGGCTTCCAACCCCATTTGCCCCATCAGTGGGCGAACCCGTTTGCGGTTGATTTTGTACCCCAGACCCCATAAAAACGTACACATTCTGCGTGATCCATAAAAGGGGGTTTTCAGGTATTGCTCGTCTATCAGGCGCATCAACGACAAATCCTCCGATAGATCTTTGTGTGGCTGGTAGTAGACCGCTGACCGTGACACGCCAGGTAAACGACACTGATTGACAATAGATACGTCTGGATTATTGCGCTCGACCAGAGAAAGGCGAAGACCTTTCTTCCCTTTCTTCAATGATCGAGCTTTCGTGCTAAAAAATCGCGTTCTACCGTCAACTGGCCTATCTGTCCATAGAGGTTATCAACCTCAAATTGATGATCCTTTTCCGGCTTGGCTCCCCTGGTCTGAAACAGTTCTGGGGCACGCTCCAGAAGCTCGCGTTTCCAGGTCGTTACCATGGTCGGGTGGATCTCAAAACGTGCGGCAATCTCAACGGTTGTCTGATCACCTTTGATGGCTGCAAGGGCAACCTTCGACTTGAAATTTGAACTGTATTGTTTGCGCTTTTTGCTCATGATGGCTCTATCCAATTTGCTATTGATCAGAGCTTACACCACTGTCTGATTTTTGGGGTCCATTTCAGTGTCTCTTAGCTTTAGGTGATCGAACTCACGTTAAACTCCAGCTAAAGCCAAAAAGCTCTTGAGCCTTATACGTCAAACACCGTCCATTACGAGGCGGTGGTGTTCGGCTCAACTGATAAATTCAGGTTAAACAATTTCCACCAAATCGCCTTTTGATTCGAGCCAGGCCTTGCGATCCCCTGAGCGTTTTCTGGCAAGTAGCATATCCATATTTTGCAGCGTTGCTTCAATGTTATCGAGCGTCAGCCGAACCAGTCGACGAGTATCTTGTGACATGGTGGTATCACGCAACTGCAGAGGGTTCATTTCACCCAACCCTTTAAAGCGCTGAACATTCACTTTTCCCTTTTTCCTTTCGGCTTTAATGCGCTCAAGCACACCGTCTTTTTCGGCATCGTCCAAGGCATAGAAAACCTCTTTAGCGACGTCGATACGGTAGAGGGGTGGCATAGCAACGTAGATATGGCCATGTTCTACCAAAGGGCGGAAGTGCTGAACAAACAGAGCGCACAGCAGTGTCGCAATATGCAAACCATCAGAGTCAGCATCAGCAAGAATACAGATTTTACCGTAGCGAAGTCCTTCCAGAATCGAAGAACCCGGATCGACACCAATAGCCACAGAAATATCGTGAATTTCCTGCGAAGCGAGTACTTCACCAGAGTCTACTTCCCACGTGTTCAGAATCTTACCGCGCAGGGGCATGATCGCCTGGTACTCCCGGTCACGGGCCTGTTTGGCGGAACCACCGGCAGAGTCTCCTTCTACCAGAAACAACTCTGTGCGAGTCACATCCTGACTGGAACAATCGGCAAGTTTACCTGGCAGCGCTGGTCCCTGGGTCACTTTTTTGCGAGCAACCTTTTTGGCCTTGCGCATTCGTTTCTGAGCGTTGTTGATACACAACTCAGCCAGTCGTTCACCCTCTGCCGTATGCTGATTCAACCATAAGCTAAAAGTGTCTTTAGCCACACCGGACACAAAAGCGGCACACTCACGGGATGACAGGCGCTCTTTGGTTTGTCCGGAAAACTGCGGATCAGTGAGCTTGGCCGAAAGCACATAAGCGCAGTTTTCCCAAACATCATCGGGTCCCAGTTTCATCCCCCGTGGCAACAGGTGACGGAACTCACAAAACTCACGGATAGCTTCCAGCAAACCTGTGCGCAGGCCATTCACATGCGTCCCCCCCATTGTTGTTGGGATCAGGTTCACATAACTCTCCGCCAGCATCTCTCCGCCTTCGGGTAACCACTGCACTGCCCATTCTACGGCTTCTTTTTCGCCATTCAGAGAACCGACAAAGGGTTCTGTGGGCAGCGTAGTAAACTCCCGGGTATGACTTTTCAGGTAATCTGAAAGACCGTCCTCATAATGCCACTCAGTGATTTCCCGGGTATTGCAATCCTCAAACGCTACCCGTAAGCCCGGGCACAACACAGCTTTAGCGCGTAATACATGTTTTAAACGAACAATCGCAAACCTGGGTGAGTCAAAATACTGGGGATTCGGCCAAAAATGGACAGTTGTGCCCGTTGTACGTTTACCACAGGTGCCTGTTACTTTCAGGGCGGAGGCTCTGTTGCCATCTTTGAACGTCATCTCCTGAATTTTACCGCCCCGTTTAACGGTGACATTCAGGCACGTGGACAACGCATTCACAACCGACACACCTACACCGTGCAAACCGCCGGAGAATTGGTAGTTCCTGTTAGAAAACTTACCGCCAGCATGAAGGCGGGTCATAATCAGTTCAACGCCGGAAATACCGTGTTCAGGATGGATGTCTGTGGGCATGCCACGACCATCATCCGAGACTTCCAGCGAGTTATCCTTATGCAGTCTGATAGAAATATGGCTCGCATAGCCAGCCAGGGCTTCATCAACACTGTTATCAATGATTTCCTGTGCCAGATGGTTAGGACGTGTCGTGTCGGTGTACATACCTGGTCGTTTACGAACAGGGTCCAGTCCACTAAGTACCTCAATAGCTTCTGCTGTATAATTGTTACGCATGGATTTCCTGGTATCAGGATAGAAATTGAATTACAGAGAGTGTATCTAATACTGCCCCAAAGACTCAAACTCTTACAGGCCAAAGGCATGGCAGCAGTGCTTTAAATAAACCGTCATTCCTGCGAAGGCAGTCATCCAATCACCACAGTGGTTCCCCACCGCCTTTGCGGAGGGAGATGGGGGTGACATATTTTTCACTGGCACTGCCTCAAAGAATCAGGTAGTGGATCAGATGTGTGCTTTTGCATGAGTATCACCACACCCCCTCCCAATCAGATTATGTATATAGTCTATCCAACCCTCTTCAGGGGCGGCATCGGCGAAATAAAAAACGATGTCGTACCTGAAATAAAAAACGACAAATAGCGTATGATTAAACGTTCATTCACGCTGCCGGGAGCCAATCAACGTGCTACTCCATTTACCCAGTAGCCATGACAGCTGAACTTCACCACCCACTCCGTACCAGACCTCACCCCGTGCCCCACAATAACGCTTATCACTGATGACAGGGCCATAAACACGGGTAACTATATAATGTAACTCGTCTTGTGTCGCTATTTTTCCACGTTTCGTAAGCTCGTCGTTTTGCATTTGCTCAACGTCGCTCTGGCAAGTTGCAAAACAGGCACCGGAAGTGACTAATAGCATTAAACCGGTACAAGCCAGTATTTTCCTCATTTTGTTACTCCGCCTTTGGTTAATCAAAGAATACCCGCCACAGGCAATTGCCCTGTCAGGCACGGCATCACCGAAATAAAGAGGCGCTCTGTTCTAATAAACGACAAAAGGTTGTTTGTTGAGTGATTCAAACAACGTCAGTAATTCTTGATTTCCAAGTTGTCAGGACTCATTCAGTATTCGCTGCAACCGTTACTAAAAATCTTACATAATCTGTAATTATGCAGACTTATCTACGCCGTCTACATGGATGCACAGCGAGCTGTGTCTGACTCCACTCTTTCGTAGGGTTTTAGGTCGAGCTGTAACGTGTCTGCGACCATGCTTATGAATCAAAAAAATGGTAACTGTTAGCTTGGTTTTCGCGTAACCGTTTACCACCTTTGATTCATGATCGAAATTATATCAGATAGTTACAGATTATAATAGTTTACAGCTAACTGTTTTTAACCCGTCATCAAGACTCGGTATATTGTCAGATTCAACAGGTATTTCAATTTGCAGCACGATAGTTTTTTGATCAACGGGCAATGACAGATTCAGGCATGGCATCAGACGACGACTACGGAAAGTTGTCTTCATTGTAGTCGTGAATGGATTGTACTTTCGTTTCAATCAGCCAGAGAGCGCACCTAAACAAAATAAAGGGTGATGACGCACCTGAAGCCGGTCAAGGGCAAGAACCTATGATTCAGCATTCACCCATAGCCTAACGGGAATGATCGACATAGAGCGTGCTTCCCCAGCTACCCATTACCCAGCTCAGTTTAGTCTCGTCCGCTCCGAAAAAGATTGTCCCCCGGGCCCGACAGAGATAACTCTCGCTCATGGTAACAGGGCCATAAATACGGGTAATTGTATAAGGGGGACTGTCTTGCGTATTTATGCTTCCATCTTGAATAATCAGTTCTTTCATTTGCGAAAAGTCGCTCTGGCAAGTGGCAGAACAGACACCGGAAGTGACTAATAACATTAAACCCGTACAAGCCAGTATTTTTCTCATTTTGTTACTCCTCTTTTGGTTAAAGGTCATAACTCGTTGAGGTTGCCAATAATTTATCAAGAAGATTCACCGCCTGGACAATGACTTTCATGTATTTCAATTTTCTGGCAGATATACTTTCTCCGTCATTGGGCATCAGAATCAGGAATCAATTTTCTGGGATGTTGAACCTGAAACAGAAATAATCATTGATTGGCGATCGATAAGCCTTACAATGTGCTTTTCAGTTCGGTTGAACACCCTCCACGTAAGAGAATGCCCTCTGCCCGTTGGATTCCGCGCTGGCTTTTTCTTCATGTCCGGAAAGGCTCGGTTTTGTCTTCTCAGTTCATGACGAATGCGGTGAATGCGGTGAATGCGGTATTGTGTATACCCATTAAACTTGAAGATGCCGGTTTTTTATCAATAGCAACCCTTGAAAATAAAGGGCTGTAGCTGATACAGACCTATGCATCTTGAAGTGGGTTGAGTATAGTAGCTTAGACTACCAGACACAAAGTCATCACCATTAAAAGTCATCACCATTAAAAGTCATGGCCATTAAAGCATTCAGGTAGCAGGCTAAACCGTCGAACCAACACGGGCTTTGTCATGCTGTAGATCATGCAACAACTACAGTGCTTACCTGCTTCTCTGGCAGACACGTTGCAAAAAAGTTGCAAAAAAGTTGCAAAAAAGATGCAAAAAAGATGATGAGGTATTCAAGCCACTCTTAAAGCACTTTTGCTTCTTTCGATATCAAGCGATCTTATCGAAAGCGCGTAAAACCCCGTACTTTCAGAGGGTATCGCAAAAGTCTGATTCCCATGCTCTGCGTAGCAACCCCATACCTGCAGACCTTGTATTTAGAGGGGTATACACTCCCACGCTGTTGTTGATGGTCACCCACACCAGC
Source organism: Endozoicomonadaceae bacterium (assembly GCA_965232215.1). Taxonomy (GTDB): domain Bacteria; phylum Pseudomonadota; class Gammaproteobacteria; order Pseudomonadales; family Endozoicomonadaceae; genus Endonucleibacter. Next base: position 420,293 of record CBDDPF010000013.1, on the reverse strand, counting down.
TCAGTCCCATAGAAAAAGTCATGGCAGGAAAAAGGGTGGATGGGATGATTATCATGGACTTCATTCATGTTCTGGAATACCTGTGGAAAGCGGCTTATTGCCTATATGAAAAAGGCAGTGAGGCCGCAGAAAGCTGGGTATGTGAGGGAGCTTTACGAGTACTCAGGGGAGAATCCGCAGGAGTGGCCAGAGGCATAAGACAAAGTGCCAGCAAGAGGCAGCTGAACAAGCGAGAAGCCATGGACAAGTATGAAGGTTACCTTCAGAAAAACCAGTCACGTCTTCGGTATAACATAGCATTGGCAGAAGGGGTTGCCCATTGCCAGCGGTGTTTCTGAAGGAGCTTGCCGGCACTTGATCAATGACCGGATGGATATCACCGGGGCACGATGGAGTGTGCAAGGGGCCAAAGCCATTCTGAAACGGCGTTCGATAAATTCCAGTGGCGACTGGGATGAGTATTGGAATTATCATCGTTCTCCATCTGCCTCCAGGAATTACGGAGATCTGGTCATCAGTGGGGCTACGTCGTAGCAAGCGAACTACACCCATTTAAGTTGAACTTAAGTTGAACGTAAAAACCTGAATTTCAGAACGTGGATCAAGGGATTGGTACGAAAAACCATCTGTTTTTCAAAGCTGGAAAAAATGCATGATATCATCATCGGTCTGCTGATCAATAAACTCGAATCTGGCGTCAAGTCAATAGTCATGCAAAATCACTGGTTTAGCTCACTACAAAAATTAAACACCCTGGGCAATAAACGGTCAAAGTGATCAAAGGCATGGCTACCGCCTTCCTCGATAATATGATGTGCACCTGCGTAACGGATCACTGCCTGTCGATAATCCAGCGTTTCATCGCCCGTCTGGGCCAACAACAAAATATCTTCGGGCTTTTTCAAATGATCAACAGCCATCGTGCGTAATTGCCTGACATGGGCTGTAGTTAGCTCCCACTTCTCACCCGTGTATGTATTTTCCTGTGGTCCCAAATAGTGTTCGAAAAGATCAAATGGCTGTGCGGCCGGGTTGATAACCACCAGTGGGTGACGCCTGTCGGGAAAGGCTTCCTGAAGTTGCGCCTGCAGCCAGGTACCAAAAAAACCACCCAGAGAGCTACCAATGATAAGGATAGGGCGCTGGGCTGCTACGGTTAGAATATTCTCCTGTAACAGGGCTTTCACCTCATCAGGCCAGTGAGGCAATAAAGGCATCCAGGTTTCAACTGTCAGCCTCTGGCTATGGACATAATGCTCAACAGACTGTGCTTTCTCTGACTGAGGAGCACTGTTTAAACCATGAAGATAAACAAGTAGCGGCGTATTGTTCATTATTAATCCTGATTGATCCTGAACAGAAAAATAAACGATAAACCTGAATTAATCAGTTGACATTATAAAAGCAGCTGTAGGCCTTATGGTTGTCAGCATTGACCAATTTTCCACACTCACCTGATGGTTGAATGGCAACATTGAGCCAATCCATACTTTCACAGGCTGTTCAGTCATTTTCACAATGTTAACTGATGAATTCAGGATAAAGGGCATTCAATAAAAAACCGCTATTGAGGTAACCTCTCAGCGAGGCCTCCTCTGGGGGATGCCTCGCTGTCTATAACCTGCTATTTCGTCTGATTAGTAGCGACTTTTGTTGTATCTGGTTGTGAGCGGATAGAGATTCCCTTCACAATATTCAATGCCTGACTTAACTGATAGTCCTCTTCCAGCAAATTTTTGGGGTTGTCTTTCTCTTTTGCCACGTTTGTTTTTTCCTTTGCTTTGTTCCCGTTGCCATTGATCAAATGTCCTTTCAGGTCTGCTTCTTTATAACGTGTCCCGACGTCCAAAGGTGTCACTTTTACACGAGGAAGTTCAATATCGGGCTTAATGCCTTCTGCCTGAATAGAGCGTCCTCCGGGGGTATAATACAGTGCTGTTGTTAGCTTTATTCCCCTTTTCGAATCAACACTTAATGGTAAGACACTCTGCACAGAGCCTTTCCCAAACGTCGTATTACCCACCAGGACAGCACGGTGATGATCCTGTAGCGCACCTGCCACAATCTCTGAAGCCGAGGCTGAGCCATCATTGATCAGAACAACCAGTGGCACCCCTTTCGATGGATCACTTTGGGTAGCATTAAAACGCAGTTCTGAATTTGGCTCACGGCCTTTGGTATAGACAATAAGTCCTTCCTTGAGAAAAGCATCAGTTACCCCGACAGCAGCCTGTAATACCCCCCCCGGGTTATTTCTCAAATCCAGCACAACACCTTTTAACTGACCGCCCTTTTGCTCCTTGCGCAGCGCTTTGAGCTGGGTAAGAAGCTCCTTATCAGTATTGGACTGGAACAAACTGATACGAATATAACCGTATCCATCTTCCAGTGTTTTTGTCCTGACACTTTGCACCTTGATAATGTCCCGCTTCACGCGCACATCAAAGGGTTTGGCAACGCCATCACGCAGGATTGTCAACTTAATGGTAGCACCCGCTTTGCCCCGCATTTTTTCAATAGCCTGCATCAGTGTCATCCCTTTTACCGGCCCATCGTCGAGCCTGATAATCAAATCACCAGCCTTTAGCCCAGCCTTGTAAGCAGGTGTATCATCAATGGGAGAGATAATTTTCACATAACCGTCTTCCATACCCACTTCTATACCCAATCCGCCAAATTCGCCTGATGTACTGATTTCCAGTTTCTTGAAGTCTTCAGGCTTTAAATAAGCAGAGTGAGGGTCCAGATCATTCAGCATTCCCCTGATAGCGGATTCCAACAGGGTTTTATCATCCACTTTTTCAATATAGGTGGATTTTATTCGCTGCATCACTTCGGTTAAGACTCTTAACTCAGTGAGAGGTAAAGGGTCCTTTTTTAACGCAACACCATCATCAACAACAGAGTTTATCGGTACAGCCTTATTATCAGAGTTCTGCTGAACATCGGCCCATCCAGGCGCAACACAGCCGAGCGCCATCAGCAAAAAAACTCCACGAAATATACGGTTCAATGGATGGGGTTTTATCATGTAAGCTCCTGCATGCGTTGTATCCCGGCAAATAGCAATCGATGAAGACAGGAGCTTAGGATATGAGCTCCCAGAACTGATAACTAGTATAGCTTTTTGTCCTGTCGGTGTTTTTCCATAGGGGTTATCGGTTGCCGGGTATGAAACTCCAGCTACCTTGACAGCCACTGCGAAGGGTCAACCGGGCTACCTTTGTAGCGAATTTCAAAGTACAGTGCTGAATGGTGCTGTCCTCCTGTGGAACCTGCGCGAGCCAGAGGCTCTCCGGTCAGCACCACCTCACCTTCCTTTTTTAACAAGGACTCGTTATGGGCATAGAGCGTCAGGTAATCATTGCCATGATCAACAATCGCCAGTAACCCGTAGCCCCTGAGCCAATCAGCAAAAATAACCCGCCCGTCACCCACAGCAGTTATCGGCTTTCCCGCTGGCGCACTGATTAGCAGGCCCTTCCAGCGTAACCCCGTCTCTAAGCGACGGTCATTATAACCTGAAAGCATCTTTCCATTAACCGGCCAGGGTAGCTTGCCTTTCATTTTACTGAAGAGGGTGCTATTGCCAAATCCATGGCTTTTCAGAGAAGCCAGGACGGATTCAAGGGCTTTTTGCTGTTCTTCCAATTCAACCAGTTGGTTCTGCCTCTGGTGGCGCTCTGCTGATAGCCCCTTGAGTATGATTTCCCTATCGTGTTTTTGTGCCGCCAGCTTTTTCTGTTGTAATTCCAGCTGTTGCTTTTTATGGGTCAGTGACTTCCCCTGTGCTTCCTGCTGTTGCTGATTGATCGTTGCCTCTTTCAAGATGGCCTCAAAGCGTTGCAAGACAGCCAACTGTGCCTCTTGAAGGTATTCGAGATAGACCATCTGCCTGGAAATTTGCTCAGGGTCTTCCTGATTCAAAAAGAGCTTCACCCGGTCTTCACCACTGATCAGATAGAGTGAGCGCAGACTTTTAGCCATCCGTTTTTTTTCAGTCTGCTTTTGTTGCTGCAAAAACTTCTGGCGCTGCTTCAACGCTGTAATGGACTGCTCGCCTTCTTTGATTTTTGACTGAATAACCCGAATTTCCTGTTGCAAACCACTCATGGCCTTTTCTTCTCTCAAAAGGCGCCTTTCATTGAGAGTGCGTTCTTTATCCAGGGATGTCAGTGTATTTTTTAACCAGGCAATATTACGCATTACAGCTTTAATGTCTGCTTTGGTCTGAGACGCTGTCGGCTCAGCATAAGCACTGTTAACACCCCATGCTGCAAGGAAAACTGTTAGAAAAAAAGCCAAAGCATTCATAACTGGTAAAATAGACGACCCATTATTGATATTCGCCCCAGTATGCCTTGGTTTACCATAAATTACCTGTATTCCTTCCGCAGGAAACAAAATCATGACGCGAGCCACCTAACTGCTGTAAGCTGATAACATGCTAAATTTTGAATCGACGGAATGTCACCATGCGACTCACCTTTCTGGGCACCTCCGCAGGCCTGCCTACCACTGAACGAAATGTCTCCGCGCTGGCATTGGCGATGGATAACAGCCGTCGCTGGTACTTAACGGACTGTGGAGAAGGGACACAGCAACAACTAATGCACTGTCAATATACCCTCTCTCAGCTACAGGCAATCTTTATTACCCATGTCCATGGTGATCATACCTTTGGTCTTCCCGGCTTGATTACTTCGGCCTCAATGCAGGGGCGTCAGGCTCCCCTGGTCATTTGTGCGCCTGAAGGGGTTGAATCGTTTGTTCGCCATACCCTCAAATGCACTGACTCCTGCGATCTTCCTTTCGAACTTTGCTTTCGTCGCTCAGACGAAGCGGGTTTTACCTACTGTGATGATACGATTTCTGTCACTTCACACCCGCTGTCACACCGTGTACCCAGTTTTGCCTACCGTTTTACAGAAACCCCTCCTCAACCGCAGTTGGATACGAAAAAGCTGCAGATATTATCCGTACCACAAGGCCCCCTGTGGGGACAGTTACAACAGGGAAAACCTGTGGTGCTTGAAAATGGTCAACGTATAGCACCCGAACAGGTCATTGCCGCACGGCCCAAGCCGCGTGTTGTTGTCATAGGGGGGGATAATGACCGGCCTGAGCTGCTGGATGCCATATTGCCAGACACTGACCTGTTAGTGCACGAAGCAACCTTCACCCATGACATTCTTCAGAAAGTCGGCCCAAACTGGATGCACAGCACCGCCAGAGTAGTCGCATTAGCCGCAGCCAAAGCCAATCTTCCCCATATCATCCTGACCCACTTTAGCGGACGGTTCCGACTATCAGCAAAGCCTGACGAAAAAAGTGTCGAGCTGCTTCGTCAGGAAGCTCAACAATTCTATCAGGGGCAGGTTGAGCTGGCTGAAGACTTTGCTGTCTGGGAACTGTCCAGAAGAGGGGTATTGCAGCAAGTCAATGCAACCTGAGCTGGACATAACAGCGACGCCATAACGCCATAACGCCATAACGCCATAACGCCATAACGCCATAACGCCATAACGCCATAACGCCATTGCTAAGGTCGGTGGGCTGACTTTTCAATGATGGTTTTTTGTCCAGATAACTGTATGCAATCCATCCAATCAGTAGATTCACCATGAAACCGGGTTTTGGAGGGTGCCTGCCATGCTCTGTCTGGGAGACAGGTTAGACGACAAAAAATGTATTATCGCCAACCCTGTGTTGAAACTCCTCGAAATAAAAGGTTTTACTCGTCGTTTCGCCTTGTTCTGTGATTCAATTTGCCATGCTCATTACGGTAGTTAGAAAAGGCCAATGCTGAAATGCATCTGTGGGAACCCAGCCCTTCTAACATGAAAGTCAAGTATAAAAATGCCCACCAAAAAAGCAGGCATTAAATGAACCTGAATTTCTCAGTTGAAATCACCGCCTCTGCTTAAAGCCTTGCGCAAGTTGACTTATAACTATTGACTACAGTCACTCAAAAGGGGAGTTATGAAAAGTCGGAAACTTCACCGCCGCAAGGTAAAGAAGCAATTTATCAAATGCAACGGCGGAATTCAGGATTCATCTACATCCTATGGTTAACTTAAATACCAAACTGACCTGTATTCACATAATCGGCCTTAATCAAGCTCCACCAATCCACTGCCAGACCATAAATAATATAATCATAAGGTAGCCACCCATAACCCTGATCACCCCAGCCTGTACCCCAGGAATTTCGAATAAGAATGGCTCCTGTCGTTTCAAATCCTGCATCATTAGTGATAACTTTCTGATCGTCATAGCCTACGGCGACAACCGCATGCCCACCTTCTTGCTTATCAACATTAGACGGAAATGGGATGGCACCTTTATTTGCGGCTGTCGCCTGGTCTAAGGATGAAAAGACGGTAAATCCAAACATGCTAGGCAGCCCTACTGACAAAAGCGCTTTCACGTGCCATAACACATCTTCAGGTGTGGCAACCGGAGGGTCTAAACGAAAGTACTTGATGGCCTTATAGTTTTGGGCAAAAGCATAACAAAATGCCGGGGGATCATTTTCAAAGTCATCTATTATATAAGGCCAGTATTTCTCAGGCGGCAAGCCAAACAGCGCCATTGCTCCCATCGTACTGCGCAGATAAGCACCGGTATCCCCCTTCCAACCCATTAAGCACCTTGTTACTTTATATAAAAAGAGTCTGGACGCATCTATATGATTACCATAAGCACGTCGTTCAAAATATTCAATGAGACCCACGCCTGCATTTGCTGTACAAGAGCCGAGATAACCCTGATTTTCAATTGGCGAACACCAATGTCTTAGATCAATGAGCGAAGGTAATTCTTCATTTTTGTCTTTTGCAACTTTGAGTTTCGACAGCAAAGACCCAATTTGCTGATTTTTTTCCGTGAAATCACGCAAATCTGGCAAATCGCGAACCCAACCTAAAGCTTGTGTAACTGACATACAAAATACTTCCTTTCAGAATAGCAAAAAATAAAAAAAACCTGTTTGAATCGCAGATAAAACAGGCAACGCATTTCACCTTATAGAACATAGAACAAAGCCGGCATTAGACAATGATTTTTTTAAATCCGACATTCGCCACCCCAATCATTCGCCACCCCAATAAGGATGTCGCTTCGCTCCACATGCTTCAGGTGGCGAGTGGATGCCACCTGACCGACACAACCTTCGAGGCAAAGCTTTGCAATGCCTGCGGTTGCCTGCTCCACCAGGCTAACGCTCCAGTGGGGGTTTTATAGCCGTTGTATCTTCCCACTCTGGCAAAGATCATTGCATCATAAGGCTTAGCTTAGAGTTATACCGTCGTTAGAAAAGGTGATTGGTATTAAACCCAATGGCACTGACTTGAGCTCATTTCCCCTGGTATTTCCTGAGCCTGCGTGCCTGTGATCTCCGGTGTTGGCGTTTTTTATGAGGTTTTGGTCGCTTAACGGGGTCATGTTTCAAAGAGGTTGATACTCATTGTCGAAAGGCAGTGATGTATCTGATTCATGACCGCCAGCTTTAATAAAGACGCCAGAGGCGCTGGTATTTCAATGTCGCTGGGCGATTAAAGTGGCGGTTAAAGTGGCGGTTAAAGTGGCGGTTAAAGTGGTGGTTAAAGTTGAAGCCACTCAGGGAAAATCTTCAGTGAGCATTAACCTCGGCTGCAAAGAATCTGCTACTGACGCTAATGGCCTGAGTATCAAAGGGCGTGAATAGGGTCGTCTGGAGGCTAAGTTAAGCATCATCGCCCATGGAGCCAGAAATCAAAAGCATGTGAAGACCATACACGCAACAATCAGAAACCGCAGGCAAGATACCCTGCACAAATACAGTCGGACTCTCGTCAATGAGAATGCGGCTATCTTCGTTGGTAACGTATCAATAAAGAAAGCCCTCACCAAGACCAAAATGGCAAAGTCGGTCTTGGATGCACAGCTGAGCACCACCGCCCTGTAAACGCAGCCAGAAACATTCCTGCGGCGGGGCATCGCCGTCTAGCTGTAGGAATCCCTGTCCTTTAGACCGGGGAGGATGTCAATCACCGTAGTTAGCCAATGTTGCCAGTAGCTTATCTTGTGCACTGCGTTTTCGCTGCCCACGTGTAGGCCGGATCAGCGTATAATTACCCTCACTGTCCAGCTGCCAGCTACAAACGTTGTCGGTCAGATACAGATCAAGCTCCTTTTTAACACGAGAAGCCAGTTTCGGATTCTCTATGGGAAAGCAGGCTTCTACCCGCATATCAAGATTTCTGACCATGCCATCAGCACTGGAACAATAGACAAGAGGCGTATTATTGTTCTCAAAATAGAAAACACGGGTATGCTCTAAAAGGCGACCGACAACAGAGCGTACAGTGATAGTCTCGGACACCCCTTCAATGCCTGGCTTAAGGCAGCAAATACCACGAATCACCAGATCAATTTTAACCCCTGCCTGTGATGCCTTATACAGCGCTTTGATCAAATGGGGTTCAGTCAATGCATTCATTTTCATAATGATACGTGCCGATAATCCCTCTTTGGCGTTAGTCGCTTCCTGACCAATCAATTCAATCAGGCTCTTTTTCAGGGTAAAAGGCGCATGGAAAAGTTTGCGTACCCTGACTGCACGCCCCATCCCTGTCAGCTGTTGAAAGAGCTTACGCACATCATTGGTGATATATTTATCACAGGTTAGCAAGCTGTAATCTGTGTACAATCGCGCATTACCGGCATGGTAGTTGCCCGTACCCAAGTGCGCATAACGCTGAATCTTTTTTCCTTCACGGCGGACAATCAGCATCATCTTTGCGTGGGTTTTGTAGCCAACAACACCGTATACAACCACCGCCCCAGCTTCTTGAAGGCGTCGTGCCAGGGACAGATTTTCCTCTTCGTCAAACCGTGCCCGGATTTCTACTACGACAGTAACTTCTTTGCCATGACGTGCTGCATCTACTAAAGCATCGACCATTTCAGAATGGGCACCGGTACGATACAGCGTTTGTCGTATAGCTAACACATTCGGATCACTGGCCGCCTGTCGTAAAATATCAACAACCGGCGTAAACGACTCGAAAGGGTGTAACAGCAGCATATCTTCATGGGCAATAATATCCATGACACTCTCGTGCTTCTTACACAATTTTTTCAGAGCTTTGGGAAAGCTGGGTGTAAAGTGCTGAAAGGTCAGTGCTTTATTGTCTGAGCAATCACATACTGACATCATGCGCGTCAGATTCACGGGGCCATTAACCTGATAAAGCTGGTCATCAGTTAACCCAAACTCACCAAGAAGAAAGTCAATTAAGGGGCGTGGGCAAGTATCCACGACCTCCAGCCGAACCGCTTTTCCATAACGGCGGGAAACCAACTCGCCCTGCAATGCTTTGGCAAGGTCTTCAACCTCATCTTCAAGGTCAAGATCACTGTTTCGGGTCAGACGAAATTGATAACAGCCTTTAACGGTCATTCCCGGAAAAAGGTCTTCGGCATGGCGGTGAATAATAGACGACAGAAATACATAATTCTCACCGCCTTCTTCACACACATCATCCGGCAGGCGAATGATTCGGGGCAAAGAGCGAGGGGCAGGAATAATCGCCATGCCTGTTTCACGGCCAAAGGCATCCCGTCCTTCCAGCGATACAATGAAACATAACAGCTTATTGGCTAGCCGGGGGAAAGGGTGCGCCGGGTCTAAACCAACAGGACTGATAATGGGCATCACTTCGTTGTAAAAAAAACGCTTTATCCAGATAGTCTGTTTGTCACCAAGCTCATCACGTCTCAGGAAGCGAATACCATTATCCCGCAATACGGGCAGCAGGAGATCACTAAATGCCTGATACTGGCGTTGCACCTGCTCCTTTGTGGTATCGGCAATCTTTTTCAAAACCACCTGTGGACTCATACCATCAAGGCCCACATATTCACGGGAGAATTCAATTTGCTGCATTAAACCCGCCACACGAATTTCAAAAAACTCATCCATATTGGAACTGAAGATCAGTAAAAAACGCAGGCGTTCCAGAGGGGGCAAATCTTCACGGAAAGCTTGCTCCAACACACGAATATTGAACTGCAAATGGCTCAGCTCACGGTTAATATAATAGTCAGGGTTGCCCAGATCCGTTAATTTGGATGCTTTTACCCCAGATGCCGACGTCGTCCGCTGGCCGGGGGTAATATTTTTGTCAGATGGGAGCGTGACAACGCTTGCGTTATCCATAGGGCCTCTTGTTATTTATTGATAATGACTGAATAAGATGAAAGCACACTGTATCTCAGCAAGCTGTTACAGAATCACAGGGATAACCCCAGGCGTTACTCACCCTGTGGTGCATGCAGCAAGCGAGCCGCCTCTATAGCATAGTACGTCAGTATCGCATCAGCCCCTGCACGTTTCATGGAGGTCAGCGACTCCATCATCACGCTATCACCATCAAGCCAGCCATTGTTAACAGCCGCCATATGCATGGCATATTCACCACTGACCTGATAGACAAAGGTGGGGACTTTAAAGTGCTCTTTGATACGGCTTACCACATCCAGACAGGGCATCCCCGGTTTGATCATCACCATATCCGCCCCTTCCTGGAGATCCATAGCGACTTCATGAAATGCTTCGTCACTGTTACCCGTATCCATCTGGTAGCTGTATTTATTCCCTGAGTCCGATTCCAGATTGACGTCAGAGCCTATTGCATGGCGGAAAGGGCCGTAATAGCAGGAGGCATATTTGGTAGAATAGGCTAGAATCCGAGTATTCACATGACGACTTTCTTCCAGCGCTTCACGAATTGCGCCAACGCGACCATCCATCATATCCGAAGGGGCGATAATATCAGCACCAGCCTCTGCATGAGACACTGCCTGTTTAACCAGAACATCCACTGTCGCATCATTGACCACATAACCGCTGTCATCAATCAGACCATCCTGACCATGGCTGGTAAAGGGATCGAGAGCAACATCCGTGATTATCCCCAGCTGAGGATAGCGGTTTTTAAGGGCTCTTACCGCACGTTGGATAAGACCTTCAGCGTTCCAGGCCTCACGGGCATCGGCAGATTTTTTGTCTTGTGGAGTTACCGGGAATAAAGCAATGGCAGGGATACCCAGCCTGATCCATTCTTCCGCATCCTTGATCAGTTCATCAATACTCAACCGCTCAATATTCGGCATTGATTCACAGTAACTGCGTTGCCCCAGTCCCTCAAGGACAAAGACAGGGTAAATCAAATCATCAACACTCAGGCGATTTTCTCGCATCAGCCGACGGGAAAACGCATCATAACGCATTCGTCGTGGACGATAAGAAGGAAAAGGGCGGTCAATCATGGTCATGTAATCTCTGTTCACAGTAGTGTAATAAGCTCTCTCTGGGAAAGGTAAAACAGGGTAGTCCAAGTGATAGTGAATACAGTGCCTTCCCAAAAAATACTGGTCATCAGCGCCCATCATTTGATGTGATAGGATAAAAATGAGAGATAAAAGTCAGTGGACTAAACCTGTGATTCATACTCCTACCCCTTTTGTTCCCTGATGGAGGTAAGCTTCAAAATCACACGTTTAGCCCCGACCTGATAAAAGAGATAAATTATGATAAAAAGCAAACTGCTCCTGTTCATCGCCGTCCTGACAGCCATAACTACCTTTTATACGCTGGGGGGGGTAGACTATCTGACTCCTGATGTATTCAGATCATTATACAACAAAAGTCCCGGTCTTACCGCAGGGTTCTTTTTTTTGGCCTATGTGACGGTAACAGGTCTCTCTCTGCCCGGGGCAGCATTACTGACTTTAATCGCGGGTTTTATTTTCGGTTTCCTGCCAGCGTTGGTCATTGTCTCTTTTGCCAGTACCATTGGCGCGACACTGGCCTTTCTGTTTTCTCGCATCTTGCTCAAAGACTGGGTTCAGAACAGACTTGCATCCCATATACAAACAATCAACAGGGGCATTGAAGCCGATGGGGCTTTCTATCTGTTTACGCTGCGCCTGATCCCCGCTATTCCATTTTTTGTGGTTAATCTGGTGATGGGGCTAATGCCCGTTCGTACCTGGACATTCTACTGGATCAGCCAGCTGGCCATGCTGCCCGGCACAGCAGTGTTTGTCAATGCAGGTGCCCAGGTGGGTCAGATAGAAGCATTATCTGTTAGCGGTATTTTATCACCGACACTGATTGGTTCTTTTGTGTTGCTCGGCATCTTTCCCCTATTGATCCGTAAAGGGATCGCACTGTGGAAAAATAACGGGAGCTAAGGCGGAAAATACCGGTTAATACCCATCGTATTGTCTAACTCCCGGAGTGAGCATGGAAAACTGGATGACAGAGCAAGACGAAACCACAAGTAATAACTGCCTGTTGCAAGGTGTTTCAACCTGAATTCCTCAGTTGAAATCACTGCCTCCGCTGACAGCCTTACGCAAGCTGGCTTATAACTATTTACTACAGTCACCCAAAAGGAGGATTATGAAAAGACGAAAGCCTGACTGCGGCAGGGTAAAGAAGCAATTTATGAAACTCAACTGCGGAATTCAGGTTCAACGCAGTTTGCCAACCCTGCGTTGAATCATCATATCGCCTTGTGCTGAGATCCAGCCTGCCATGATCATTACAGTAGTTAGAAGACATGATTTGTATAAGTTTCAACGCAAAGCTGGCGTTAAGATTACCGCCTCTCTCTTAAGTTAAGGTGCCACTGAATACTGCCACAATGGTTGCCAACACTTAGTAATAAAGGCTTTTATAGCATCTGCGTCTTCGAGCCAAAAATTAAATTGTTGATTATAACTCGGAAACATATTTTCAGAACCAATATTAATTAATTGTCCCTTTGTCTGCTCTCCATCGATAATCGTTAATTTAGCGTGGTTTCTTATCTTTGTTGAATGAGAAATACGCCGATAGTTTACTTTCTTATCCACTGGTTGACCTGCAAACAATGACAGCATACGCGTAAACTCACCAGACCCCAGTGGATCACCATAGCTGGGATGAACATCTGGTTGGTAATTCGACGCCACAATATCTACCGTTTTAAAAGATTCCTGCTTTACCGTATCAGCCAGTGCTGCAATAACATCATAAGGCCAGATCATGCCATCCCATTTCATGCCCAAAACACTATTTACGTGGGAAACGAGTGATTTAAATGCCGTATTATTCATTAACTCATCCATCACAAACTTTTGCTGGCTGAACTTGATAGAATATTTCGCCCCGGCAATTGCCTGTCTGCGTAAGTAGCGCGCCGTGTAAAAAGCAGAATAGGCATTACGGTAAAGCAGTGCTGACAACAGGGGAAAGTTTTTCTCCCACCCCCGACTTTTCAGGTAGCTGTGAGCCATATTGGCAACCATATCAACGGTCGGCAGTACCATTGTTTGTAAAAGTTCTGCTGATCCCCAGACACCGAGTGTATTGGCTGCCAGCACTTGTACATCACCCTTTGGCGCGGGTTTGCCTGTGAATGAGGGCACATTATTTGTTTCCTCGAATACTTCCATACTCGTGTTATAATGCTGACAATAGTTAGCGGAGAGTCCCTGATGGCTGGTCAGAAAACGCCATAAGGCATTACAAAAGTGGTGGGCATCAACAGCAGCAGGACCATTTACCCGCATATCCAGATCGAAGGGGGTGGTAGAACGCTTTTGATAATCTGACCAATAGTTAGCACCGCCTTCAATAACAGAGGCACCGTTTAAGGCAACAATTTTTGAGTGGTTCCAACTGATGGTTCTGGATGAAAACAAGTAATTAAGCACAGACTTAACCATCTGGTCGAAATCAATTTTAGGAATTATCGTATAAGCATTAGTTTTTGATAACGTGTAAGTGAGCTGCTTTTCTATGTCGTCCCTCTCCTGTGCTACGTTTTTGCCATTAATCGCACCGAACACCCCCGGAGCCAGGCTGCCAAAATATAACTGTACCTGGTGTGGATGGCGATCAGCCAGGCGCTTAAACTGCTGAGCAACCGGGTTGTGATTGCCATCGCCATGGCTGATAACTTCAGGGTCGTAATTTCCCTCAAGATAACGAATTGTCAGCTTGATGTCATACCCATCTAAAATAGCATCAAGCTTTTTCAAAATATCCGGATAATCCTCAAAAAAATGAGAGTCTTTGTTTTCTCCAAGATGCGCAATATCCAACAGCACCGACTCCCCCTGCTGAAAAGGGTAATCGGATAAAGATGAAAAAATAGCTTGCTCAAGAGTAGCTACTGCTGGTTCAGAGGGTAGAAAAAAACCTGGCATAAAAATATACCATGGTTTTGGTAGTTGATTGTTTGAACTTAAGTGACAGGCATCACCTTTCAGTTCACTGGCAGCCGGTAAATGCTCTGCCTGCTGAGCTAATGATTGAAGAGAGTTAGCTGTGGATTCAGGATGAAATGTATGGTCTGCCAGGCATTGATCGCTAATTGCCATCATATAAAGAGTCAGGCAAAAACAAAAAACACTATGTCTTATATGTCTTTTTCTTTCCAGCATGCTCGTCACCCACCAGTTACCCTGAACTGAAAAAAATTATACAAGGAGAGTGTAGTACCTTAGCACTGTAGCACCAGGGAAAAAGGAAAGATGAGAGAAAAAGCAACGCCTGGACAGTCCGCTATGTAGTGTCTGTCAGAAAACCCATGAATAATCCGACTCAACAGGCACTGACAAAATTTTTTTGAAAACAAAATAGGCCGCTCATGCCAGTCACCTCTTTTTTTGATCAAAACTTAATCATTTCCCCGTTTTTCGGGTGTCCGTAATCCTCACCCAACGATGATCGTTTGTTTTCTGGTACGCTTCTCCGTTCAGGCTGCTTTTTTGACAGCCTGATTGGATTGCTTTTGCAGTATATACCCAAGTGAATTCAAGATGCAGGATTCAGTATCTGAAAATTGTCATTAATCCTACTCACTAACGAAGCACCTATTTCTGGTAGCGTAACATACAGAAAATGACGTATATTTTTCCGGAAATCCTTCGGTTTTGCAAAGTATTGATTATTTCGAGCGTACTCATTCATTACCTTCCATAACCGCTCAATTGGGTTCAGGTTTGGGCTGTAGGGCGGAAGGTAATGCAGTTTTATACTCGTGACCATTGAAGGTGCTTGATTTTTTCTGCATTTTTTTAGCAATCTTAACCGATGCCAAAATTTATGCTCACACCTCAGCAAAAATCAACTTTGGAGTCCCAACACAAAACGTCGCGGGATGCTCGGAAGTGTGATCGTATTAAAGCCGTATTACTGAGATCTGAAGGCTGGTCAATAACCGCCATTGCTCAAGCATTGAGAAAAAGTGAATTTTCCATTGCCCGGCACATTGATGACTACCTGAAAAAGGACAAACTGAAACCTGAAAACGGTGGCAGTGAGAGTCATCTTAATGACGAGCAAAGTGAGCAGCTAATTGCGCATATTTCAAAGCATACTTACGCCCATGTCTACGAAATTGTGTCGTATATTTTTGAACGCTGGGCTGTCAAATACACCGTGTCAGGCCTCAACAAGTGGTTGCACCAAAAAGGCTTCACCTACAAAAAACCAAAAGGTGTACCGCACAAGGCGGATGCCAATAAGCAGACAGAGTTTATTGAGCACTACGAAGCGTCAGCAATTCCCAATGAATTAATTCAGACCAAAATTATCAAGGTCTGAGAAGGATCTATAAAAAAGCAAATTCCCGAACTTTGAGCTAAACTTCAGGCAGTTCTCATTCACTGTCGTATTTCTATGCCTGTTAAGCAAGACAAGATTCTGGTCGACCGGTTAATCCATACTGTTCGCCAGCAAGCATCCCTGATACCTGATCATCGTCCCAATAATTGCAGGGAAAAAATCTCTCTCTGATGCAATAATATCTGGTCTGGCTGTGATGCACAGGAAATGTCCTTCACTTCTGAGCTTTGAGCATGAATGTAAAAATCCAGGGGTTGTTCACAACCTGCGCCAGATGTACGGCGTTCAGCTTATTCCCAGTGACACCCATCTGCGGGAGATACTTGACCCCATTGAAACTGATTATTTCAGGCCATTTTTCAAGTCACTCTTCTCTTACATCCAGAGTTCGAAGAGGCTAAAAAAGTTTCAGTATTTTGAACAAGGCTATCTGGCTCCAGTGGATGGTACAGGGCATTTCGCTTCAGGCAAGATTAGCTGCCCTGAGTGTTGTATCAAAAAAGCCGATACTGATACCCCCCAGTATTACCACCAATGCAGCAGGGTATACGTCCTAAGGCGTATATTTGTCCGGAATTGCTGATTGAAAGTCAGCGACGCTCAATGACGCTCAATGACGCTCAATGACGCTCAATATTGTTGCAGCTCAACCGTGGTGAAGGATGGCATGGGTTGGCACGGGATATATTTCACGGTAAACGTGGTGAGCTCAGGCAGCGCTACCGAGAGGGACAAGAGGATCAACTCAGCGCTCTCAGTCTCGTCGTAAATATCATTGTGCTATGGAATACAATCTATATGGATGCTGCACTTACTCAACTTCGCGCAGAAGGTTATCCTGTGCGAGATGAAGATGCAGCAAGGCTTTCCCCATTTATTCACGAAAAGCACATAAATTTAGTTGGTCGTTATTCTTTTGCTGTACCTGATGCTGTAACGAGAGGTAAGTTGAGGCCGTTACGAGATCCTAATGATATTGACCCTTAACCGGGTTTTCTGTTCCATTGCTCCCTAAACCCCATATTAAAAACAGGGAAGCAAATTAATCAAATGACATTTTGACAGTACGTCACTTATCGTGTAGAGTATTCCCACCTTTACAAGGTTTTAAAGAGTGAAACCTCAGGGGCTTGCCCTCGAGAGCTACTGAAAATCCCGGTTGGCCGAAGGCCAATCATGTCGGAGTGAAGCTCGGTCGCTTGCGGACGAGTAGTCGATCTGAAGGGGTTTTTCACATGTAAAGCGTAATAAAAGAATGAGGTAATAATATGAAAAAAGAAGCTAACCTTAAAATGAAGTTGTTTTTCTCAAAAAATATGGTTAAAGCGAAAAAGAATACTTCTCTTCGTAGATCATTTATTACTTTCCAGGGTGTGGAAGGATAATATATATTTTCTATACAGTGTGCGGTATTAGGTATGCTCGTGCCTAATACTGTAAATAAAGAGGTCAATTTTATGGAAAATATAAATAGTAGACGTGATCTGTCATAAAATAGCAGTATATAAAAAATTTATATTTTAAGATTACAATGTTTAATAATAAATATTACTACAATATGAAAAAAATAATTTTTATAAGACCGCCAATAGCAGATAAATACAATGCTGTATCGACACAAGAGGAACCAATAATTAGCTCATTTATTGGTTTTTTAGAAAATCATCTTAGTCAATACAATTTATTCAAATACACAGTAAAAGATTTTGTTCTTAACCCGAACTTAGAGCAGAAAGATTATCTGGTTGGAGAGGAATACATATATATAGTTGTATCTAGAGAAAAGGGAGCTGCACCTCACTATGCAGTAAGATTAGCAGAAAATATAAAAAATAATTTTCCTAAATCAAAAGTAATAATATATGGGCAGATTGCAACAGCAAAGAAAAAGCTTAAAGAGTATATAAATCATGATATAAAATTGATAATACATGATGAAAAACAATTAGCCAAAGTTATGGGATTTAATAGCGTAGATAAAATCCAATATGATTTTGCCATTGATTGTAGCCATATTCCTTATTTTGAAAACGCTATTATATGCAAAAAAAACAAGAACTTTTTACAGCAGCAATAGAAACAACTAGAGGATGTGCTTATAGTTGTGATTTTTGTTTTGTTAATAACGAAGATACTTTTGAATCTAGATGGTCAGTAAGGAATAATAAAAGTATTTTACAAGACATAAACACTTATTACAAAAAAGGGTTGAGAAAATTCTTTTTTTTCAACCTAGAATTCTTTGGTTCAAATAAAAAACATCATGAGCAGAGAGCCGTTCTATTTAGAGAAATAAAAGAGAGATTTCAAGGTATTAACTTCATGCTTTATGCTAGAGCAGATACGTTAATGCAATTCGATAAATTTAATCTCTTGAAAGAAGCAGGGCTATATAACGTTTATTTAGGGGCTGAATCATTTTTTCAAAATGATTTAGATTCTTTCAAGAAAAGACTCAGTTCAAAATTGGTAAAGAAGTGTATAAATGAACTGCTTGATAGAAACATAAATATATTTTTAAGCTTAATTTTGTTCAATAGAAGTACAACTATTGAGTCATTAAAATACAACTTAAACTCCCTGGAGAATATTCTAAAACATGAAAATGCAGCATCAATAAGAATGCAAACTGCACTAGTTAATATAGAGCATAGCTGGGGGAATAAAGAGTTGGAAAAATATCCATTTAGTGATAATACATATACAAAATGGACAATGTATTTCCACTCACAAAATACTGCAGGTTTTGCATTTGATAGTAAATTTGAACCTCTTATTGAAATCATGAGAGCATTATCTTATGAGAATGAGAAAAAAAGTACAGAGTTGAATTTTTCCTACATTAGTGAAGATGTAATATCTAAAAAAGGAATGAGGATGTAATTTAATTTGTGTAAACGCTTGTCGTTAATACTCCAAAGAGGAGCATAACTATGAGCGTTGAAATCAATGAAAAATTGCTTGGCCAGGTGGTTGGGCAAATCAAAAATCAGGATGACCTTGCCGATCTTAGCCGCCAGCTGATCAAAGCGGCTGTTGAGCGTGTTATGGCCGTCGAGCTGGAAGAGCACCTTGGTTATGCCAAACACTCTACCGATGGGCATAACACGGGAAACAGTCGCAACGGTTCCAGCAAAAAGACCATCAAAGGTGACTTTGGTGAGCTGGAAATCAATACGCCCCGAGACCGTAATGGCGAATTTGAACCTCAGCTCATTACCAAAGGGTCGACACGAATCAACAAGCTTGATCAGCAAATTCTGTCCCTCTACTCACGAGGAATGACCACCCGTGATATTGCTGATACGCTTGAGGAAATGTATGGTGCTGACATCTCGCCAACCCTCATATCCAAGGTCACTGATGCTGTTCTTGATGAAGTAAAAGCCTGGCAGAACAGACCCCTGGAAAGCCTGTATCCAGTACTCTATCTTGATGGCATTGTGGTCAAGGTTCACAAAGATAAGCGGGTTATCAAGAAAACTGTTTTTGTCGCTCTGGGCGTTAATTTGGAAGGCCAGAAGGAGCTTTTAGGTCTTTGGCTTGCAGAAACAGAAGGCGCTACATTTTGGCTGTCGGTGTTAACAGAGCTTCAGAACCGAGGTGTTGAGGATGTGTTTATTGCCTGCGTGGATGGACTGTCAGGCTTTCCTGAAGCCATCAACACGGCTTTCCCAAAGGCTCAGGTGCAGCTTTGCATTGTCCACCAGGTAAGGAACTCTCTGAAATACGTGTCCTACAAGGAACGCAAAGCAGTCGCTAATGACCTGAAGAGGATATATCAGTCAGCAACCACTGAAGAAGCAGAAAGGGAGCTGAGCGCCTTTGAAGGCACGTGGGGAGAGAAGTTTCCTTCCATAGGCAAGTCATGGCGTAAAAACTGGGATAACCTGATTACCCTTTTTGACTATCCTAAGGAGGTCAGGAAGGCTATTTACACGACGAATGCTATAGAGTCGCTGAACAGCGTCATCCGAAAAGCTATAAAAAACCGGAAAATATTCCCAACGGATGATGCCGTTCTGAAGGTTATTTTCCTGGCGACAGAAAAGGCGTCGGCTAGATGGACTATGCCAATAAGAGACTGGAAGTCAGCCATGAACCGGTTTGAAATCATGTTTCCAGACCGGATCAAGGTGTAAACAAGTAATGGCGTTTACACAGAATTATTTACAGGCTCTAGAAGCACTTTCTGCGTACTTCTTTTCACAAAGTAGTACAGTTACTTTGATGTATATATCATTTATTTTTTGGGGTCTTGGAATATCAACTTTTTCTGGTGTTTTAGAAGGTTGGTATGTCAATAATAGCAACAGGATAGGGACTAGTATAAAGCAATCACACGTATTTTCTAGAGTTCGAAGTATATCTAATATATGCACATTTTTTGGTATACTCACAAGTTCAATACTTGCAACAATGTTTAGTTATGAGTTAACTCTGATAACAATATCAGTACTGTTAGTGATATACTCTGTATTTTCATCATTTATACTTAATAACTCCTCGTTAGAAAAAGAAAAAAACAATCACAATATATCTTTTAAAGAATATTCTTATTTTATATTTAATGTCAACTTTATCAGGGTTCTTTTGTTTTTTTCTATTCTTGGATTTATCTATAGTGGTTATGCGGCAATATGGATGCCTGTTTTTGAAAGTGTTTTAGGTTATGAAATTAATTACTCTTTAATAATTAATTCATTAATATATGGTTCAATTTATTTCCTCAGTGGAGTGGCTATAATTTATTTTTCAAAATTATTAAATGGTTTTGTGGTTTCAACATTAAATCAAGTTGTTGTTCTTAGGATGTTGTTTGCGTCTAGCTTTTTCCTTATGGCGATTACAAATCAAAATATTTTTTTATTCTCTATGTCAACTTTGCTGATGTTTATTTTTGGTGATCTAGAGTATGGACCTCTTTCAGAAATAAAAAATTCATTTTTGAATAATAATAATAGAATTTTTGGTTTGTCTGTTTTCTCGACATGTGAAAGAGTGCTTGCCAGCCTCGGTGGCTTTATAATAACAGCTTTATACAGTAATTTTGGAACATCTGTAACATTTATTTTAGTTAGTTTATTAACGTTTCTATCTTTATTAGCGGTTACTCCTCTTATCGAAAAAAATAACCAGATGAAGGTTTATTAAATGAAATCTATCGATGATCTGTACACTAAAAATGCTGCGATTTATGATAAAATATCAAATGATAGAGATTTTTCAGAGCAATCTAGAAGGTTGATCAATTATTTCAAACTTGATAATAAAAATGTTGTTGATTTATTCTCTGGCCCTGGAAGACATATAAAATCATTTAATGATAATGGTGCTAATTGCATAGGAGTTGATTCTTCTCAAGAAATGAGAAGGATAGCTATATCTAATAAATTTGCATGTGAAGAAGATTATGTTTGCTTAAAACTTCCAGCCAGATCATGGCCTAAAAATGTAAATAATGTGCACGCTTTTTTGTTATTTAGATATTCTTGTGGGTATTTAACAATATCTGAATTGAATGAGTTAGTAATAAAGTGCATTAAAATTTCTCCAAATGGAAGTGGTGTGTTAATAATAGAGCTTCATTCAATGAAAAATGCTCATAATGGTTTTTTAGATCTCGACATTATTGAAAGAGAATGCTTCTTTGAGGGTGGGAACATTAAATGTAGATGGCCTTCTTCTAAACCATTGTATGATGATTTGAGTTCGCAAGTTGCAATGCCTGTAGAGATAGATGTATATAATGGAAATAAATTAAAAGAATCATTAAAGTATGTATCGAAAGAATCTATTCATAGTTTTGAGACTATACAGTTTATTGCAAATATTAATGGCTTGAAATCTGAAGTTGTAAACGACGAATCAGTATTAAGCTATTTTCCAAACTCAGTCGTTGCTGCTATTTATTTGTGAGGAACTTGATAATGAAAATGAACTACAAACAAGCACTATCTGGTAAAGATGTAAGCGTAATACTAATCGACGAATTTGATAATGTTGATTTGTTTAATAAAGCAAGAAAAACTACCAATAAATATGATATAGCCTTATATACAGGCAGCAGTATTAGCGAAATAAATAACTTCAAAAACTTACATGATAGAGATATTGTTCATTTTATTATAAGGCTTACGTCTAAGTTCTCAATCGAACTGATTGATAAAGTAGTAAAAAATATAAAATTAGACTATAAATCAGTATCCATTGCATTTAGCTACAAGGGTTATAATGAATCTTTAAAGTTTAAAGAATGTGCAAACAAATCTAAATATTTGTACAGTAACTTAGATTGCTTTAATTTGATGCGTCCAGACACCTATCTAGATTCAAGTTATACAGCGTCAACTATGAAAATAGTTGACAATATTATATGTGATACTATCAGAATAAAATATCATGCCGTATGTCTATCAAGAAATAGTATTAAAAATGAGATTCCAAAAGATGTCACTGATTTTTTTTCAAGGGCATCACATCTATACGACTCATTCCAGATGTATCATAGATCAAATACTGATGGATATTTTTCCATTAAAAAAGATGATAAAATCTACATAACTGCAACAAAAACACAAAAAGATAAAAATTTATCATTTGATCGTATTTGTGTGATTCATAACTATAATGAGAGGGAAAATGCAATCTATTATAGTGGCTCATATGTCCCGTCGTCTGATAGTGTTGAAGCTATGATTGTTTATAACAACAATAGAGAAATTAATAGCATAATACATACCCATGATAGCATTAGGTTTACTAGAAACCCTCTAGCAATTAGCTATGAACGGATTGAGCCTATTGAATATGGCACAGCAGAGCTTGGCTATAGATTATCTGAAAAAGTATCCAATGGCTTGAACGTTATAATCATGGAAGAGCATGGTGAGATCTTTGTTGGAAAAGACGATTATACTGCTTGTAATACATTGTTAGATGAAGTTTCTAAGATGACTAATTTGTATTAGTCACGATCTGATGTGACACTGCCTCTTTCAATGTAAGGTGGACCCCACTGTCTAGACAAGAAACTAGCTTTTTTAAGTAACTTTCCGACAGTGGGTTGCTATCCTCAGGCAAAGTGCACTGCATGAGGGGTTCGGTAATTTAACGACTGGTGCAGCCGCTCTGTATTGTAGAACTGAAAGTAGGTTTCCAAACCATCTTGCAGCTCAAGTCTGAACTACTACAACATAAAATAACGATATATCTTCAACCCCCTGGCAGCCGCGAGTGTTAAGTTTATAAAATTGTCCGAAGTATTGATACTTCTACAGCCAACATTCAAGCTCACATGTTTAGCCCATTACCCAGACCGTATATAACTCCGATCCGTGTGCACAGCCATTAACATGCCAAACCCGGCCATCAGTGTCACCAGCGAGGTGCCTCCACGACTAACCAGTGGCAAGGGCACGCCCACAACAGGCAGTATGCCGCTGACCATCCCGATATTTACAAAGATATAGACAAAGAACGTCAGGGTAATACTGCCTGCCAACAAGCGACCAAACAGTGTTTGTGCATTCAGTGTAATAAAAATCCCCCGTCCAATGATAAGGGCATAAATACCCAGTAACAGTAAGCAGCCCAGCAAACCAAACTCTTCAGCCAGCACGGCAATAATAAAGTCTGTATGGCTTTCAGGGAGAAAATCCAGATGGGATTGTGTGCCTTGCATCCACCCTTTACCGTAAAGTCCGCCAGAACCAATAGCAATGGTTGACTGGATAATATTCCAGCCAGAACCCCAAGGGTCACTTTCAGGGTTTAAAAAGGTTATCACTCTCTGCCTCTGATAATCGTGCATCAGGTAGTTCCACAGCACAAAGAGCGTGGGTATAGCCAGCAGTACGACCGAAAAAATCAGCCTTTTTCTTAGCCCTGCCAACAGCAACGCAAAAAAACCGGAAGCACCGATCAATAGCGAAGTCCCTAAATCCGGCTGTTTTGCAATAAGAACCACAGGCACACCAATAATCGTCAGCGTAATCCCTACATCCATGAGAGAAGGGGGCAGCGCCCTTTTAGCCAGATACGCTGCAACAACAATGGGCATAACCAGTTTGATAATTTCTGATGGCTGAAAGCGAAAACCCGGTAGCTGAATCCATCGCTGGGCACCTTTCGATTCAATTCCGTGTACCAAAACGACCACCAGCAGTGCAATCCCTATCAGATAAAACCAGGTGGACCATATCATCAATAATCGTGGCGGTATCTGTGCAATGATCAGTGTCCCGGAAAAGCTGATCAGCAGATAGATGGATTGACGAATAACAATATTCGTATCTTTGCCTGTGGCACTGTAAAGCACAAACAGGCCACTAACTGCCAACAGCACTAAAAACAACAGTATTACATAATCAATATGCCAGCGTTGCCACCAGCGGGCACCTTTGCCAATCTTGTGCTCTTTGCCTAGCTGCCGGACAAAATCCTGATGGGACATACGGTTATTTTGCCTCTTCCAGTTTTGGCAGCAAATAAGCATCAGCTATTTTACGTGCAACATTAGCTGCCCCTTTGCTGTTCTCAAGAACCACTGAAATCGCAATCTGGGGATCATCTACAGGTGCAAATGCAACAAACAGGCTGTGATCTCTCTGAAACTCTTTCAGGCTTTCAGCATCATATTCTTCACCCTGAGGAATACTCACTACCTGTGCAGTTCCGGTTTTTGCCGCCATGGTGTATTTGATATCACGCCCGATATGCCAGTATGCCGTGCCTTTAGGTGAACTGACCACACGATCCATAGCGTCAATGACCAGCTCCCAGTTTTTCGGGTTACCCACATCAATATCCTTACCCCTGGACGACCTGTTCAGGCTTTTTTTACCTTTAACCAACGTTGGTATAACATGTTTGCCCCGATTGGCGATGATGGCTGTTGACTCCGCTAATTGCAAAGGTGTTGCCAGAATATAACCCTGACCAATAATCGCAATGACTGTCTCGCCTGGATACCATGGCTGGTTATACAACCCTCTTTTCCACGCTTTTGAGGGCAGCAGCCCTGGCCGCTCTTCACCAATGTCAATACCGGTCTGGCGCCCGTAGCTAAACTGACTGACAAACTCATGCAAACCATCAATCCCGAGCTTATTGGCCTGGTTGTAAAAATAGACGTCATTGGAAACAGTGATGGCGTCCTCCAGATTCACCCAACCGTGCCCCCCCCGTTTCCAGTTTCTAAACTGATGCTTACTGCCCGGTAGCTGAAAGTAACCCTTGTCGTAAATACGGTCGCTTGTTTTGACCAGGTCTTTCGACAGCAGGGCAAGCCCCATAATGGGCTTGATAGTTGATGCCGGAGGGTACTCTCCCAAACTGGCACGATTATACAATGGCCGTTCGATACTGGTATTGAGAGCATTGTAAGTTTTATAGTCAATCCCCGTCACAAACAGATTAGGATCAAAAGCCGGATTACTGACCATCACCATCACTCCCCCTGTTTTGGGGTCCATAGCAATAGCCGCTCCACGACGATCTCCCATGGCCTCAAGAGCCACTTTCTGTAAATTCGTATTCAGGTATAGCTGCAAATCTTTACCACGGGTTGGCGGCACCTGCTTAAGAACACGAACGACACGTCCGCGAGCGTTAGTTTCTACTTCTTTATAACCAGGTTCTCCCATCAAAACATCTTCGTAATACTTTTCAAGGCCGATTTTACCGATTGAGTGTGTGCCACTGTAACGAGCACCATCAATCCTCTTTAGTTCCCGGTCGTTAATCCGTCCAACATATCCGACGCTGTGTGCATAAAGCTCCTCCTCCGGGTAATACCGCACAAGCTCAGCACTGAGCTCAACACCCGGTAAACGGAACTGATTAACGGAAATCAAGGCTATTTCTTCATCAGTGAGATCAAACTTCAAGGGGACTGGCTCAAAAGGTCTGACCCTGCGAGTACGACGCTGATAGCTCTCAATCTCGCTGTCAGAAAGGGGGATGAGACGACCAATAATATCAAGCAAGGTACTGGTATTTTCCACACGCTCTCTCACAATGGAGAGAATACGGCTGGAACGGTTCATGGCAAGCAGTTTGCCATTGGCATCGTAAATCAGTCCCCGCGTGGGTGGAATCGGTCGTAGATGTACCCGGTTTTCATCGGACTGGACTGACATCTCGCTGTACCGAATGACCTGAAGATAAAAGAGGCGGGAAATCAACCCGCACACCAACAGGAACATAAATACCACAGCAATCCACACCCGGGCATTGACAAGGCGGGCTTCCGCCTTATGGTCCTTCAAGGCATCTGCTGTCATAAGTAGCAGTACTCTATCGCTTTTGTTTTCATTTCACCAAAAAGGACTGGTTACCAGGGTATGATAAGAAGTCCCTTCTTCAGATAATCACCTGTGATAAGGATGGTTTTGCAGAATGCTCCAGGCTCTGTACACCTGCTCTGCAATAACAACACGTACAATGGGGTGAGGCAAGGTCAAAGGCGATAATGACCAACGCAGTTCAGCATTTGCTACGCAACGAGGATGCAGACCTTCAGGTCCTCCCACTAACAAACTGACATTACAACCCGACTGCAACCAGTCCCCCATGTAATCTGCCAGCTTCTCTGTGCTCCACGGTTTACCCGGCACTTCCAGAGAAACGACGATATCTCCCTGGCCAATACTGCTCAACATCTGTGAGGCTTCCCTTTCCTGCAAACGACTGATATTCGAGTTTTTACTGCGCCTCCCCAGGGGAATTTCAACCAGTTCCAACTTTACATCTTTGCCCAGCCGGCGGCTGTATTCGTTATAACCTTCGTCAATCCAGCCGGGCATCCGTGAACCTATAGACAGTAATCGAATGCGCATCAGCTCTGCTCGCTGACTTCAGGAATGCTTTTCATATCCCATAAACGTTCCAGATCGTAGAACTGGCGTGTAGCGGGTAACATGATATGGGCAACAACATCACCCAGGTCTACCAGCACCCACTCAGCTTTTTCAGCACCTTCCGTACCCAGCGGGCGAACCCCCTGCTTTTTGCATTTTTCGATCACATTATCGGCTAATGACTTTACATGGCGGTTCGACGTACCACAGGCAATGACCATATGGTCGGTCACAGAGGTCATGTCGGAGACTTCGAGAGTAACGATATCACTGCCTTTGAGTTCATCAAGAGCATCCACAACCAGCTGCTTTAGTTCATTTGAGCGCATAAAAAGTTTTCAGTTCCTCAAGGCTATTCAATAACATGATTGCAACATCATTGTGTCATTTATCATCACAATGAATAGAGTCAGTTTATTATTAATTCAGCCATATTGTTAGGCTCTGTTGACATAAAAACACAGCCTCAGTGATAAGAAAAGTGGTTTGCAGCAAGGCAGGCAGGTGCAGGCAGTTAACACACTCAGCCATTCAATCTCTGATGCTTACAGGGAAGCAGATACTGGCAAAACCAGCACTTCTGGTCAATGGATAAAGGGATATACGATGAAAATACACTAGGTGCGAACGTGTCCATCGCCTAAAACCACATACTTTTGCGTCGTTAGCCCATTGAGACCAACCGGGCCTCTGACATGGAGCTTATCTGTTGAAATGCCAATCTCTGCGCCAAGGCCGTATTCAAATCCATCAGCAAACCGGGTTGAGCAGTTAATCATCACCGAGCTTGAATCCACTTCACGCAAAAAACGCCGCCCACGGCTAAAATCCTCTGTTATGATAGCATCTGTATGGTGGGAGCCAAACCGGTTAATATGTTCAATGGCCTCATCTAAACTGTGCACGATTTTAATGGCCAGAACGGGTCCAAGGTATTCTGTTGACCAGTCTTCATCAGCAGCCATATGTACCTGTGATAAAATAGCACAAGTGGTTTCACATCCTCGCAGCTCAACACCTTTTTGCCCATAGCGGTTTGCCAGATCAGGTAATACCACTGCCGCGACGGCCTCATGCACTAACAGGGTTTCCATGGCATTACACACACCATAACGGTGCGTTTTCGCATTAAACGCAACATTAATGGCTTTTCGGGTGTCGGCCCGGTCATCGATATACACATGGCAAATACCGTTAAGATGTTTGATGACAGGCACCTGGGCTTCCTGGCTGATCCGTTCAATCAGGCCTTTACCACCACGGGGAATAATCACATCCACACACTCTGGCATGGTAATCATCTGCCCCACAGCGGCTCTGTCCGCGGTGGCTACTACCTGAACAACATCCTCAGGCAGCCCTGCCCGATTCAGCCCCTCCTGCAGACAACGGGCAATGACTCTGTTCGAATGAATGGATTCAGAGCCTCCCCGTAATATCGCAGCATTGCCAGATTTCAGGCACAGCCCTGCCGCTTCCACTGTCACATTCGGACGGGACTCATAGATAATCCCAACCACTCCCAGTGGCACACGCATATGACCCACCTGAATACCACTCGGGCGATAGTTCAAATTATCAATAGTTCCCACAGGGTCAGGCAATGCAGCTACCTGCCTTAGTCCCTCTGTCATCCCTTCAATGCGCTCATCCGTTAACGCCAACCGATCCAGCAAAGCCTCATTCAGCCCTTTCTCATGCCCGGCATTAAGGTCTTTTCGGTTAGCGACTTTAATACGCTCTCGCGCCATTTCCACAGCGTTTGCAATGGCATACAATGCCTGATTTTTAACACCCGTATCTGCCCGGGCAATGGTTACGGCTGCCCGACGCGCTTTTTCTCCCATTTTTTTCATTGAGCCAGAAACTGTTTCAGACATGGATATCTTTCCCACACAATGGCCAACAACCTGCATTGCCTTGTTATTAATCGGCTACCGGCATGGTAAATTCAAAGATAGTGCCGCCATCCGGGTGGCGCTGAAAATACAGCTTACCGCCGTGGGACTGTATAATGGAATGGCATACTGATAAGCCAATCCCCATTCCATCAGATTTGGTGGTATAAAAAGGAGTGAACAGCTTTTCTTCTGCACCTTCTGCCAAACCATGACCACGGTCAACTACCGAGACTTTCACAAAGTTTTCTCCCTCCCTGCTGGTATTGACGTGTACCCCAATATCGCGGGTAGGCAAATCACCCATGGCTTCCATAGCGTTGCGAATCAGGTTAAGGGCCACCTGCTGAATCTGTACCGGGTCAACCTTTACTTCCGGCAAATTTTCACCCATGGTCACATGAATTTCTATATTATTGTTACGCGCATCCACCTCGGCCAGTTTGAAGGTATCCTGAATCAGCTTATTTGGATCAATCTTGCAAAGAATATGGTCTGGTTTCTTCACAAAGGTACGAATACGGGAGATGATATCACCTGCCCGACGAGCCTGGTTATTGATTTTCGTCATGGCATCCACCAGGCTATCATTTTCGATATCCAGCCGCTCCATCATCCGTTTCACTACCTGGGCATAGTTAGAGATAGCGGTTAATGGCTGATTCACTTCATGGGCAAAGCCCGCGGCCATTTCACCCATAATGCTCAAGCGTGACACATGAGTCAGTTTATTTTTCTGCTCGTTCAGTTCATCCAGTGCCTGCTGCAATGCTGCCTTTTGACGTTTCCGCTCAGTAATATCTTTAAACACCACCACGGCACCATTGATTTCACCCTCATCAAAAATAGGTGTACACGAATAAGTCACAGGAAAAGAATCACCGCATTTCCGCCAGAAAACCCCGTCCTCCACCACGGAGGGATTCCCCGTGTTGATAGCCTCCTGAATCGGTGCCAACGATTCAGACTCCGTGTTACCGGTATTGGATTCAAGCATCACAGCCATCAGGTTAACACCTTGAAGCTGGTCAATCTTCCAGCCCGTCATCTCCGCAGCAGTCTGATTAACGAAGGTAATATTACCTTCATTATCCAGCCCAAAAATACCTTCATTCATGCTTTCAAGAATACGGGCTTTGTCCTGTTCCAGCTGACGGTTACGGGCCGATAGTGCTTGTTCCAGACGGTGAATTTTCAGTTGGGTTTCTACACGGGCAATGACTTCTTCAGCCTGAAACGGTTTAGAGATATAATCCACGGCACCACTTTCAAACCCTCTGACCTTGTCCCTGGTATTATCCAGGGCAGATAGAAAAATAATGGCAATACTGGCTGTGACTGGGTTTTCCTTGAGTTTCTGACACACTTCATAGCCATCCATACCCGGCATCATAATATCCAGCAAAACCAGTGCAGGCTTGGTTTTTGCCGCTATACGAAGAGCACTTTCTCCATTTTTAGCAATGAGCAGCCTGTATCCACGTCCGTTAAGCGTTTGCAACAGCATTTGCAGGTTAGTGGGGCTATCGTCCACTAAAAGAATTCGATCCGACTCTATATCGCGCTCGGGAGCCGTTTCAGCAGCACACATCCTATACATTCCTATTCATTGTACTTAACCAGACTATAGATGACGATCCGGGGCAACTCTTACCTGTCTTTATCATTTCGT
Source organism: Endozoicomonadaceae bacterium (assembly GCA_965232215.1). Lineage (GTDB taxonomy): Bacteria > Pseudomonadota > Gammaproteobacteria > Pseudomonadales > Endozoicomonadaceae > Endonucleibacter. Next base: position 390,191 of record CBDDPF010000013.1, on the reverse strand, counting down.
GCTTCAATAGAGACATATTGCCATTCAGTTTTTGGAAGTTTTACATGAAAATACTGGTTTTAGGTAGCAGTGGCAAAGTCGGTTATGCACTGTGCTCACTCCTTGCTCAACAGCATATCACCTGCCTGGGTACAGAACGCAGTGAACTCAATCTGACCGAACCAGAACAGATGAAAGCTGTCATTAATGACTTTCAACCGACTATTGTGGTCAATGCTGCGTCTTACAACAACCCCACCGAGGCGGAAAATGTTCCATCCCTGTGTTATGCCATCAACCGTGATGGCGTTGCCAGTCTTGCTGATTACTGTCATCAGCAACGTATACCACTGATACAGGTTTCTACTTACCGTATATTTGACGGTAAAAGTGCTGATGCCTACAGTGAGCAGGATTCACCGAACCCCTCGGGGGTACAGGCCATTAGTCGGTGGCAGGCCGAAGAGCAGGTGAGGGAAAGGTGTCAGCAGCACATAATACTTCGGTTGTCATGGATTATCAGTGCACGCAGAAACAATCTTTTAGTTCGGCTTTTGAAGCAACTAAGCACTAGCAAAGAAGTCACCGTAACGGCTGACCAGCTTGGCTGCCCGACCCCCGCTGACGATGCTGCACGCGTGATTCTGGCCATCATAAAACAACTGGACTGTGGTGCAAGTGTATGGGGCACCTACCACTATGCAGCAGCTGAAGCCGTGTCAGAGAACAGTTTTGCCGAATCCGTTATATCTGAAGCCGCACATTACCATCACCTGAAAGCACAGCATTTAAAAATGGATAAAATGATTAACCGCGAAGGGGTGCGCCCGCCTGCCAATGCCAGTCTTGACTGCTCTAAAATACGTGACACGTTTGGTATTCAAAGGCGACCATGGAGAAGTGCATTATCGGGGATAATTAAGGAGTATTTTGATAATAATCAGTAAAAGATAACACTCTGTTTCATTGTGTGACAGAGTGTCAGGCTCGACCCCGTGAATTTGGCAGAACCGCTACTAAAAATCTAACATAATCTGTAATTATGCAGACTTATCTACGCCGTCGACATGAATGCACGACGAATCGTGTCTAACTCCACTCTTGTGTAGGGTTTTGGGTCGAGCTGTAACGTGTCTCGACCATAATTATCAAGGTTCAAACTCGCACTGTAATCCCTATCATGCAAAGTTTTACATTTCGGACATCGCCACTGGCGATCGGACAAAGCGATATTGTCGTTTATGTAGTTGCAAGTATGAACCGCACACTTTTTCGAGCTGGGAAAGAACCGATCTGCAATCACAATCTGGCATCCTCTCAGCTCTGCCTTGTATTCGACAAGCTCTCTCAGCTTGCCGAAACCTGCGTCACTGATTGCTCTTGCCAGTTTGCGGTTTTTTACCATGCCTTTTACATTCAGGTTTTCCATGGTGATTATTTTGAATCTTGACGTCAAATAATCACTTACCTCATGTATTACGGCTGATCGCTGGTTACTGATCCGGTAATGAAGTTTTGCAACTGCCCGCTTGGCTTTCGCGTAACGGTTGCTTCTCTTTATTTTGCGGCTTAACGCTCTCTGTTTCCTGTTAAGGCGTTTCAGAGAGTGTTTCAGTTTCTGATTAGCAGCAAAGGTTTTGCCATTCGAACAAATAGCTAAATTTTTGATGCCAAAATCAACGCCTACAGACTCATTGCTTTGTGCTTTTGGGTTGTAGTCTTGAGTGTCTACCAAAATAGAAGCGAAATACTTTCCGGCTCGCTTACTGATCGTCACCTGACAGGGTGTGCCCGTGAATCTCAGTTCCTGGCGCATTTTAATTTTGGTTTTCAGTTTCTCAATGCGAAGTGTTCTGCCGTCAACATGGAACTTGGGTTTTTCTCTCAGAGAAAAACTATCGTGTAGGCCTCGCTTCTTGAATCTTGGGTAACCTGCTTTTTCTCCTTTCTTCACCCGACGAAAGAAATGAGTAAAGGCGTTATGAAGATCGTCGACTGTATTTCTCGTTACACGTTGACTGACTTCGGCATACCAGGGGAACTCAAGCCTGAGTTCTTTGTATTTTTCATTCGCAGCCTTCTTTGACCACTTAACGCCTTCTTGATTGAAATGTGCTAACAGTTGATTGAACGCATGACGACGAGAACCACAAGCCCTGTCAAGATAATCGGCTTGTTGTTTTGTCGGTCTGAGTTCAATCTTGTGAGCTAACAACATCTTGCAAAGTCTCAAGCATCTTTTTGTGTTTCTTGCTTCGGCTGCCGTAAAGTCTTGCGCTGAATACAGTGATTATTTCCAATACATCATTGGCGAGTTCTTCTTCAAACGAAGGCTGATCGCCTTTATGTACGATGACTATTTCTATTCCCTGCAATTCACATAGGGAGAACACCAATTCAGCGCCGAACCTTAACAGCCTGTCTTTATGTGAAACCACCAGTCGTTTAATCTGACGTTTCATTATTAACTCAAGTAGCTGATTAAGTCCTTTTTTCCGGTAGTTCATGCCAGAACCAAGATCACGTATAACCTGAGTTCGCCAACCTTTTGCAGAACAGTAGGCTTCCAGTAACTCTTGCTGCCTGTCTAAGTCTGGCTTTTGGTCGTGACTGGATACCCTGCAATAGCAAAGAGTAGGCGCAGCTTCGTTACTGAAGCCCATCAATTCAGACACGTCGTAGTAACGAGTTCCACCTTTGGTCTTTCTGGCAGGAAGCAACTCACCTGTACTTTCCCATTTTCGCAGTGGTACAGGGTCTGTACCAAGTAAACGAGCGGCCTCACCTATCTTCACTAATCTCTTATCCATGCTTGAGATTTTATCAGATAGTTTCAGATTATAATAGTTTACTGCGAACTGTTTTTAGCCCCAGACTATGAAACAAACGCATTTTCCAGGTGCGATTGATTCTTTGATGACCAAACAGACGGTCAAAACCCAGATTATAAATCAATGGCACTGACTTAAGACCCAATCGCCTCTTCTAACTGAGCTTTACGCTGGCAATCTGAACGCCAACCCTGCGTTGAAGCGCCTGGCAATAGCAGGCTTTGCTGGTGGTCTCGCCTTCTTCTGTCGCCCAGTTTGCCATGTTCACTACGGTAGTTAGCCTTCCTGGGACTCTTGTTGAGAAGATTATGAACAGCTTCTTAGAAGACAGTACCTGAGCTTTCAAATCCTCTGTGATTATCATTGATGTCTGTTCATGGCGCCAGCCCGGGAAAACTCTCCGTAGTATTGTCATAAGAAAACCCGGGAAAACACACCATTGCACTGGCTGTTTCTCAAAATGTATCATCATTGATGAAAGGTTTATCAATTTCATCAATCAAGTCAAGTAAACGGTAATACTCTTTATAATTAAAACCGGGTAGCGCTTGCCTGAAAAAAAACAACCTGCAATGTAAAGCAATTTTTTTATAAAACTCTTTTGGTGACAAGTAATCATTATAATCTATCTTTATTTCTTTTTTCTTATTTTTCCACTTATTACATTTGTCAGTTACTCTTAAGTGATACAGGGATAGAAATGTGCAAACATTAAACCAGGGATCAATAACTACAGGATCATCAAAGAAACCCTGAGTTTGTAAACTACCACAAATATTTAATAAATTTTTCCCTGAATAGTCAGTTATAATAACATCTGATGGTAACAGAACAACTGTGTGATTTGAAGAAAAGGTATAAGCACTAAAATTGTCACTATCTGCAAACTTGCCGATATATATTTTTTTTAATCCATGTAAATATGAATAATACACAGTCAGGGCAGAATAAATTTGACTATTTGCAGCACTCCTGTCACTGATTCCGTCTTGATGAGCTATATTTCTTCGCTCTATATTAGAGCCGGTAAAATAAAATGATGAATTATCCAGAAAATGATGATGTGAATTATCTGCTATTTCTTTAGCAAAAAATGCATTTGCATTTCTTTTTTCCTTTTTCCCCAAAAACAGTTCATAAGGCTGTCTCTCCTCATCAGTAAAATTATTACTGTCTGGTGAATATGAACCATAGACTTTATCCGGTGTTTTGAAACCATTAGAGAAAAAATTCCTTACACGTTTAAGAACATTCCTGCCAGTGTTTAAAACATGCTGGCGCTGCATAGGTGTTGACGGCATAAAGTACTCCTTTTTAACAAGAGTGTTATCAGAAAACTGATCTTAATCGTCATTCACCAGCTGAGTCACACATAAATTTTCTGGTAGGCCGAGCCTAAAATAAAAACAATCACTTTACCTTCTCAGCTCATGAAGAATAGAATACTGTCCGCGAAGACCGACTTTTTCTAGAAAAACCAAAAGTCAGACTTTCCACAATTACCAAGACTCAGGCACGAAAGTAGTACAAAAATACTATTCTAATTTCATGCATTACCACTGTCATTTGTCGCTTAAAAGCACCAAATTTGCCGCACTTTTGATGCACTTTTGATGCACCAAAGTACATAATTTTCCCTGTAGACCTTTGGAAAAAATAGATGACTGACTTTATTGTAAACCAGAAAAAGTCGGTCTTCGCGTTACTGTATAGAAGCATAGACCATCAGCAACAAAGTCATCACCATTATCACCATTATCACCATTAAAAGTCATCACCATTAAAAGTCATCACTATTAAAAGTCATCACTATTAAAAGTCGTCACCATTAACAGTGCTTCAATGCGTTCCGGTTTCTTGAGATATAACAATACTGCGGACAGTTTTAGACAGTCTGGTGTCTCATGCTGCAAGGCTTACAACTCAAGAGAACCATTTTATGGTCACTAAAGGATAAGCGTGAGTTACCATAAAATAACGATATATCCTCAACCCCCTGGCAGCCGAGAATTTTAAGTTTATAAAACTGTCCGATGTATTGATATAAAGACGACACCAAAAACCCAGGGCTTTTCAGAAAGTGGAAGCCTCTTTCTACCTGCTGCTGTGATTTATACGTCCTCAGTTGTTCAGCGGTATCCAGCTGGCTCGTATTCTTGTCGTTGATAGTTAGTACAAAACAGCCGAGGGATGCTTCAGTCTCTTGATGGGCTGGCACAGTAACAAAGCAATAACCAGCTACATATATTATGCCAGGTGGTCAGATTCTGCGCCATCAGCAGGGCGGCCTTTACTCTTGTAACAGGATTTTATGATGCTCTCCGGTTCACAATAAACTGATGTTTTCTGCCATTGTTTAAATGGCTGCCACTGCATCGATTTCACACTGGAATGGTTTTTTACTTTTACTCAGCTTATCCCGCTGTTTGCAGTCTTTCAGGGGGTTTTTCTACATACGCTCTGCCAGTGTCTTCTGCTCTGATGCACGGCTTTGCTAATTGCGAAATAAAACCCGGCGTTGTGCTATACCTGCATAATCAGATGACACTTCAACAGCCTGGTAATAGTCAAACCCTTACACTGCCAACATTTTGTGGGTTTGCCGGTGGGTGCGCTTTGTACAAGGGCTTTAGCTTCACCAATCTTCACCAATATTATTGCCCAGCATTGCCCAGCATTGCCCAGCATTGCCCAGCATTGCCCAGCATTGCCCAGCACCTGAGAAACGAACAGCTGACCTTGCTGATCTACCTGCTGGATAGTCTCTGCACAACGTACAGCAGTTCAGCGGTACAGCGCAGCATCACCAACAAAGTAACGAGCTTACAACGCCGCTTTAAAGCGCTTCAGGTGTTTTATTAAAGCGGGTTTTATCCGTCACTCGAACGGTTCATCCAGCGCTCTGCCTGAAACCCTGCTGAGGGGTTTGTCAGCAAAAAATTATAGAAACATGTGAAGCGACTGGCCAGTAAAAAAGCCCAGCCCATTGATAATCATAGCCACGACCGCTTCACCGTGGGAAACCTTCCAGTCATGGGAAGTTTTAGGGGTTCGCCTGTCCATGTGTTCAACAATCCACAGCTCCTTACACACTCCAGCAACTAAGCCGATATGATCCGTGGTCTGGGTACGGTAATGAACAGGAGGCATAACAGAATTCCTGATATTTATTGATCTTATAGATAGCAGGAATCAGGAAAATGTCAGGTTAGATCTGGACTACTACACTGAAATGAGCTTGCATTTCTGTCTCTTAAGTGTATCAATGGTGCCTTTGTGATATTCAAGACGCGTGCAGTGTCGAAATACCACGGTCATTGATAGCCATATGGATAATTTTTTTGAAATACCCGGTTCGCAGCCCTTATTTTGATACTCAAGCATGAATGTGGTTATGTGACATTCTGGTCGCTTACACAAAGCCTTTGGATGCCAGATTTGGTTTTTCCGGATCGAATAACATTGTCCATTTTGCAGCCTGGACACAGCATTTTCTGATAAGAGGTCATGCGACACATTATATATAAGCAACTGTATTGACCTGCTACCCTGTTATGTTAGCTCTCCGGAATCCATTAAGAGCCTTTTTTGAATTGTTTTTGGTAATCACAGTCAGATAGTAAAAAAATACTCATCCGACAAGAGTAGCCGTTTATAAAGCAAAGCGTTTTGCGACAATCTCTTCAGGGCGGGGAGGATATCAATCTTTTTTCGGCCCTGACCCGTTTATACATTTGCCATTTCTTTAAACTCCACTATATATAATACCAATCGCACTTTCCAACTATTCTATTGTGGTGGTTATCTGAGCAAAAATCCTGCGTTGAAGTTTCTCGCCATAGCTATGGCTTAGACCAATTACTTCGCTTTGTGTTTTCGCCCGGTTAGCCATCTTCATGACGAAGTTAGAACGTTTGATTGGTATAATCTGTGCTGCAGCTTTATTTTTTATAATTTATTAAAAGGCACATGACTTTTGCAAAAGGTTGTTTTATGAAATTATCAGCAAATTCATCCTGTTTTTTTTTATTAACCGGCTTTCCTTTACGTCAAGTTATTCTTGCTAAATTGTTATCCTTATTAGCAGGTTTTGCTTGTTTAAGTGTGCTTTCCATTGTGGCTTGCCCTGGAGAAACAGGCGTTGTGTGGGCAGGAGACAAAGATGACAGTAATAAAAAAGGACAGCTTTCAAATTCCCAACGATTATGGAAAAAAAAAGGCAAAAGAGTGGTTACTGCCACTCCTGATTTTGAAAAGAGACCAAGTGATGAGGCTGTTAATGGGGCTGATACCGTTGTTAAAAACAATATAAGCGAAACTGTTGTTGAAGGATATGCGAATAAAACTGCTACCATTGTTAAAATCAATACAAGTGAAACTGTTATTAAAGAACCTTTAAATAACACTGCTGCCGTTGTTAAAAACAATACCAGTGAAACTGTTATTGAAGAACCTTTAAATAACACTGCTACCGTTGTTGAAAACAATACAAGCGAAACTGTTGTTGAGGAACCTGCAAGCAAAACTGTTGCTATTGCCGAAAAATCCGATTTTACCAGGAACTTGTTAGACAACCCAAAGTTATTTCTTTTAGAATCTTCAGATCAGCCAGTAACATTTGATTCAAAGGAATCAGTTATTATTGCTTCAGGAAAGAAGAATTATTTTATATTTTCTAATGGATTGCCTGTTGGTTGGTCTGTGGCTTCATCGGGTGGGGTTAAATTTACTGTGAAGCTTGTTCGTTCAGGGAAAAATTTTGAATGCACTAGGATTAGCTGGAAAAAGCATGATATTGCTAATAATTGTTTAAAAATAATTAACCAGAAGTTTTTTTGTGTTGATGATGTATCCACAGATAATAATAAGTCGTTTTGTTCAATATTTGGTGCTTGTTATAGAAAAAATAATAGTAATATTGAACTTATTTTGGTTACGCCCGATGGGAGAGAATGGGACTTATTTCATGGAGGTTTAGTTTCAGTTGTACGGTCAGATACTTTTGATTATATCATGATACCATCATCAAATACTTTCAAAAAATTCCGGGTAGGTTTTAAAATACATACGCTTGATTCTGGCTCTTTAGACATTATTGATACTTTCTTAATACAAGGAAAGATAGACGAAACTCAGTATGATCCCCTGGGTGCAGCGTATGGCAAATATGCAGGCAAACAAAAGAAGTGTAAATTTGAAAGCTTGTTTCAGGAATTTAGCACTAAAACAAGCCTGGCATCTTTTGCACAAAAATTCGGGGTGTTCACTTTCCCAGCAGCAGGGAATAATAAAGATATAACGGTATTTTGTATCAATGAAGAAACGAAAAAATCCTATATATGCACCCCATTTCTACCGTCTTGTGATAGTAGTGATGAAAACAAGTTTCAAACAGTGGGAGAACCTTTAATGGACGGTAAAATTAAAGCCGTTATCCTCCCCAAATGGGAACCATTTAGGGAAGAAGCTATTTTGTCAGCTTTTTAACGACCCTTGCCACAGCCACAAACCCAAAGGTGGCGGTTACCATTGTACTGGCACCAAACCCGCTGGCACAATCCATCGTCATGGAGCCACCGGCTGCCGGTTTTTGCTGACAAATACTGCCATCGGGCTGAGGGTAAACGGCCTGTTCGGCTGAGAAAACACATTCCACGCCGAATTTGCGTCTGGTGTTTTTATTAAACCCGTGTTGATGTCGCAGCTGATTGCGAACCTTGCAAGCCAGGGGATCATGCCAGGTTTTGGTCAGGTCAGTCACCTGTATTTGAGTGGGGTCCATCTGACCACCTGCACCGCCGGTGGTGATGATTTTAATTTTGTTATATTTACAGTGGGCAATTAACGCAGCCTTGACCCGAAAGTTATCAATGGCGTCGATCACATAGTCAAAAGCAGGTGTGATTAGCGTCCCAATAGTCTCCGGGCAAATAAAATCGTCTATCACCTGCACCGTGCACTCGGGATTGATGGCTCTTATCCGTTGTGCCATGACCTCAACTTTCGATTGCCCAATGGTATCGGCCGTTGCATGCAGCTGGCGATTAGTGTTGGTGACACAGATGTCATCCAGGTCAATGAGGGTTATTTTACCCACAGCAGTGCGTGCCAGCGCTTCGGCGGCCCATGACCCAACACCACCTATGCCAATCACACAAATATGGGCACGGCAAAGGGTATTTACGGCTTGATGGCCGTACAAACGGCGGGTTCCCCCAAAGCGGTTATGGAAGTTCTCTGGTGACATAGTGTCTCTTTCAATAGCCTCTCAGGCAGAGATTATAACGGCTTGTAAACAAAGGTATAGAGCCGCTGAAAGGTATTTCTTTCCAGCTAACCCAAAGAGGCTTGTCATCTGATAAAGAAAAGCCCCGCGTCTATCGGGGCATTGTTTGTCGGACGTTACATTTGTTCAACGGTGTTGATGCCCAGCAGCTCCAGACCCAATTTAAGGGTACGGGCTGTCAGTGCACATATGAGCAGGCGGCTGGTACGCACCTCATCAGCAACCCCCTCCCTGTTCACCGGGCAGGCCTCGTAGAATTTCATGAAGGAACCGGCAACATCATAAAGGTAAGCGCAGAGTTGATGGGGCATTCCTTCTTTGGCAGCCGACGCGAGAACTTCGCTGAACTGGTTCAGTTTCAATGCCAGTTCGCGCTCAGTGGCTTCTGTGAGATTAATCGTGCCTTTGAGGTCACGCTCTGTTACGCCAGCCTTGCGGAAAATACTTTTCACACGGGTATAAGCATACAAAAGGTAAGGTGCCGTGTTGCCTTCAAATGACAGCATATTGTCCCAGTCAAAGACGTAATCGCTGATGCGGTTCTTCGACAGATCGGCATACTTTACAGACCCCATGGCAATGGCTTTGATAACCTGTACTTTCTGTTCTTCATCAAGATCTGCCGATTTGGTGGCAATGACAACAGCAGCGCGTTCTTCTGCCTCATCCAGCAGATCAGCCAGTTTGATGGTACCTCCGGAGCGAGTCTTGAAGGGCTTGCCATCTTTACCCAGCATCATGCCAAAGGCATGGTGTTCCAGAGACACATGATCGGTGGAGAAACCGGCTTTTTTGGCAATGGCATAAATCTGCTCAAAATGCTGCGCCTGACGGGCATCAACATAGTACAATACCCGGTCAGCATTCAATGTATGGCAACGATGGCGAATAGCTGCCAGATCAGTCGTTGAGTACAGGAAGCCACCATCGGACTTACGCACAATGACGCCCATGGACTCTCCCTGCTTGTTTTTGAATTCATTCAAAAACACCACCTGAGCCCCCTGGTCTTCAGTTAGCAGACCTTTGTTTTCCAATGCCCTGATGATGGTCGGCAGGCTGTCATTGTATGCACTCTCGCCCATGACATCAGCAGGGGTTAAGGATACATTGAGACGGTCGTAGTTTTCCTGATTGTGTGCCAGGGTGACATCAACCAGTTTTTTCCACAACTTTAGACAGTAGTCGTTGCCAGCTTGAAGATCAACGACATAGTGTCGTGCTTTTTCAGCAAAGTCGCTGTCATCATCAAAGCGTTTTTTAGCTTCACGGTAGAAAGTTTCAAGGTCAGCAAGCTCCATTCCCAGTGCTTCCTGATTATTTTTCTCCAACTCTTCAAGGTGAGCAATGAGCATGCCAAACTGAGTGCCCCAATCACCGAGGTGGTTCTGACGAATCACTTTATGACCGAGAAACTCCAGTGTTCGCACGGATGCATCACCGATGATGGTAGAGCGCAGGTGTCCTACGTGCATTTCTTTTGCCACATTAGGTGCCGAATAATCCACGACAATCGTTTGCGGCTCTGCCCTGGCAACACCCATGCGCTCGTCGGCAATGCAGTTGCGCAAATTTTGTGCCAGCCATTTGGAAGACAGGTGGATATTGATAAAACCGGGGCCGGCAATCTCTGTTTTTTCAGCGATAGCCTCCAGATCAAGGTGTTCTACCACTTTCTGGGCCAATGCTCTGGGGTTGGTACCCATTTTTTTAGCTGCGGCCATCACCGCGTCACATTGGTAATCACCAAAGTTGGCACGAGCACTGGCACGTACCATAGGAGAGGTGTCGGAAGAGACACCGGCTGCAATCAGCGCTTTAATCACATGATCTTCAAGCAGCTTGAGAATATTCATGAATGAATCCTTACGGTCAAACTCGCTAGGCTAGCGTGTCACGCCGGCCGGGTTTGGCCGCTTTCAGTTACGTGAACGTGTTATCATCTATGTGTTATGGTATCAGATCAGAGGCGTCGTCGGCTTGTTTCTGGGCGAGAAAAGCGGAAAGAAGAGGCTGGATGCGTTGCTTGTCAGGCAATTTTCATAGCGAGTATGCTATCGAAAAAGCGCAGAGTCCTCAAGAAATCGGTAAAGTAACTGTTAATGGGATTCAGGACTCTCCAACAACCATGAGCGTACGTCCAACTTCACAGCGGGGTGCCAGTAAGGCAAAACAACCTCAGTCAACATCATCGTTAGCCCGTATACCCCCCTGGGCCTGGCTGTTAACCGGAATGGTTGGGGGCATGATCATAGCCGGTATGCTGGGTATTAATACGAAGACAGAATCACCGCCTTCTGAAACGATGGTAGAAGGCGGCACAAATGATCAGCCATCCCCTGTGTTTGATTTCTACACCTTGCTGCCCGCATCAGAGGTAACCCTCGCAGGTTCCGGTGAGACGATTAAAGTGCCGGTTGAGAAAACCAGAAACACATCTGAAGCCACACCTCCTGAACATGGCAGCCAGCCACTGTCTGCCCGTTATCTGATTCAGGCTGGCTCATTTCGTAGCATTAAAGATGCTGACAGGCTTAAAGCACAGCTTCTGTTTTGGGGGCTTACCCCGAGAATTGAAAAGGTCACTGTGGGCAATAATGAATTCTGGCATCGCGTGCAGCTGGGGCCTTTCAAGACTCAAGATGACCTCTACAGTGCTCAACAGATTCTGGCTGAGCACAAAATAGACAGTTTATTATTGAAAATGAAATAAGCACACTGCCTCCGCAGAAGCACGCTGAATCCAGCACTGTCCTAAAAGGAAGGCTATTGGTAGTGAGAAACGTGAGAAACGTGAGAAACGGAGGATAAAAAGCGACTTTTGTGGGGAATAGCGGGACTGTTTAACCTGAATTCAACTGCGGAATTCAGGTTGATCTAAAGATGGGAGGCTTTTCTTTTTCCAGAGATCCTCGGCCACATGCCCCTCTCAACGGATTTCTTCGTCCTCTGCGCCCTTTTTTTCACGGCTTTCGCGTGAACTTTATGACCTGCGACTATGTACACGTCATCACACGCCACTTCGTCGGAGAGAACCTCATCAGGCCGCTTACTTCACACTGCCTCCCTGAGTTGTTGAGTCATGTTCTGAATATCGCTACTATTCAGGTCAAGTAACTTCAGGTCAAGTAACTTCAGGTCAAGTAACTGAAGCATGGCGGTATTATCGAGGGAGAATCCCTGCGCATACATTTCGCCATGGTGACTATGCCGGCATGTATCATATGGGTCGTATCAATCAACAGGACTAACACACCATGAAAGAGTATCTGAAGCTTCTGCGTCACGTTAAGGATCATGGCACCTTTAAGTCAGATCGGACGGGCACAGGCACCTACAGTGTGTTTGGCTATCAGATGCGTTTTGACCTGGCCAAAGGCTTCCCTCTGGTCACCACAAAAAAGTGCCACCTTCGCTCTATCATTCATGAACTCCTTTGGTTTCTCAAAGGTGATACCAATATTGGTTATCTGAAAGATAACAACGTCCGTATATGGGATGAATGGGCAACACCTGAAGGTGACCTTGGCCCTGTATATGGGAAACAATGGCGTAGTTGGGAAGGGCCAAACGGCGAGACGGTGGATCAGATTCAGTGGGTACTGGATGACATCAAGCGTAACCCGGATTCCCGCCGGTTAGTCATCAGTGCCTGGAACCCAACAGTACTGCCTGACGTGGCGTTTTCTCCCTCTGAAAATGCCGCGCAGGGTAAACAGGCATTACCTCCCTGTCACTGCCTGTTTCAGTTTTATGTGCTTGATGGAAAACTGTCCTGCCAGCTTTACCAGCGCAGTGCGGATATTTTCCTGGGAGTCCCTTTTAATATTGCCTCCTATGCCTTGTTAACGATGATGATCGCCAGGGTCTGTGAGCTGGAGCCGGGGGAATTTATTCATACCTTCGGTGATGCTCACCTGTATTCTAATCATAGGGAACAAGCGGAAGAGCAACTGTCCAGAACGCCCTACCCGTCACCCACCATGGTCATTAATCCTGAGGTAAAAGACCTGTTCAGCTTCACCATTGATGATTTTGAACTGCAACACTATGAGGCTCACCCCCACATCAAGGCCGCTGTTGCTATCTAATGGTGCCTGTTTTCAGCATTTTCGCAGTAAGCCCCTGACGTCCAGGAGGATGTCAAGTCAAGGCACCCTGATTCCAACTGGCATTGGCTGTCAGGCTTTTCAGGTTAAACCATGAAAAATCCGGTGAGTAGTGACTCCAGAGCAAGACGCCAATGATCATTAATGCTGTCAGCAGTGACGGCATGCTTTTCTCTTTACGGATGAGGTACCAGAGCATCACCAGCAGGGATAGTGCAAAACTAATGGTCATTGGCCAGATTTCCTGCAACACCAGCGTCTGTAAGCTGATGACCAGGCAAAAAAGACAGTTAAACATTAGCCAGAAAGGTGATAGTTTGCCAAGGCTGCCCAGAAGCGGCATCTTCACCAGGGCACCGCCCACCCAGGCCTTTGGAAATACATCCGCTAATAAATGTATTGCCATGCCCATGGCCATACCTGTCAGAATAAAGGGGTAGTTAATCAGGGTAAGTAACCAGGGTACCAGTACTGAGTGTGTTACCGCAGAGCGGTGTTTTAATCCTGGTGTGAACAGGTCAATATCCGGGAAACGAATACCAAGAGTCAGTGCAAGGGCAAAGTTGACAACAGGCAGTAATAGCTGTTCGATAACAGGGAATTGATCCATAACAGCGTTTTGCAAAGGGTAATCATTGATGAGGGCAAGCAGCGCTGCCAGCCCCAAGCATTGCAGCCAATATTTCATAGAACACTATTCTTGTGGGATCTTGTGGGAAAACTTATAGGAAAAAGTAGACTAGAGGATAACAAAAAAAATCAGCACCAAGACTACTGATTTTTGTCAGGCCGTAAAAGGAGCTAGGCATTGATACGCTTGTATTTGACGCGATGAGGGCCAGCCGCTTCTTCACCGAGTCTTTCTTTACGATCAGCTTCGTACTCAGTGTAGTTACCTTCAAAGAAGGTCACTTTGGAGTTACCTTCATAGGCAAGAATATGCGTGGCTACACGATCAAGGAACCAGCGATCGTGAGAGATCACCATTGCACAACCCGGAAAAGCCAATAGAGCCTCTTCCAGTGCTCGCAGGGTTTCTACATCAAGATCGTTTGAAGGCTCGTCCAGCAACAGTACATTACCACCGTCTTTCAGTGTGCTGGCAAGTTGCAGGCGTCCACGCTCGCCACCTGACAACTCGCCCACACGTTTCTGCTGGTCACCCCCTTTAAAATTAAAGCGTCCCAGATAGGCACGGGAAGGGACTTCATAATTATTGATGCGCAGGATATCCTGACCGTCAGACACGGCCTCCCATACAGTTTTCCTGTCGTCCAGCTCATCACGCAGCTGTTCCACAAAGGCCATTTTTACTGACTCTCCGTGTTCAATGCTGCCACTATCAGGCTGCTCTTTTCCCATTATCATTTTGAACAAGGTGGACTTACCTGCACCATTACCTCCAATAATACCCACAATGGCACCTTTAGGCACACTGAAACTCAAGTCATCAATTAACAGACGGTCACCGAAACCTTTGGAGACGTTGTTAAACACAATGACTTTATCACCCAGGCGAGGGCCGGGTGGAATATAGATTTCGTTAGTCTCGTTTCTGCTTTGGAAATCACGGGACTGCATTTCTTCAAAGCGTGCCAGACGTGCCTTGCTTTTAGACTGGCGGCCTTTGGCATTAGAGCGAACCCATTCCAGCTCGTGTTCCATGGCTTTGCGGCGTGCGTCCTGTTGCTTTTGTTCCTGCTTCAGGCGCTGTTCTTTCTGTGCCAGCCAGGCGCTGTAGTTGCCTTGATAAGGAATACCCTCACCGCGGTCAAGTTCGAGAATCCAGCCAGCCGCATTGTCGAGAAAGTAGCGGTCGTGAGTAATAGCTACCACGGTACCCCGGTATTCACAGAGAAAACGCTCCAGCCAGGCAACAGATTCTGCATCCAGATGATTGGTAGGCTCATCAAGCAACAACATATCGGGGCTTGACAGCAGCAACCGACACAGTGCAACCCGGCGGCGTTCACCGCCAGAGAGCTTATCAACGGTGGCATTCCATTCTGGCAGGCGCAATGCGTCGGCAGCCACATCAAGCTTTCGTTCAAGATTATGTGCATTTGCTGCCTGAATGATGTTTTCCAATCGGCCCTGCTCTGCCGCCAGGGCGTCAAAATCGGCATCGGGTTCAGCGTATGCCGCATACACTTCTTCAAGCCGCTGTTGTGCCTGCTTGATTTCACTCAGTGCTTCTTCAACAATTTCACGCACCGTTTTACCGGGGTCAAGCTCAGGCTCCTGAGGCAAATAGCCGATATTTAAGTCTGGCTGTGGTCGTGCTTCGCCATGGAACTCCTTGTCCACGCCAGCCATAATTCGTAGCAGGGTTGACTTGCCTGCGCCATTGAGGCCAAGTACACCGATTTTGGCACCAGGAAAAAAGGACAGGGAGATATCTTTCAGAATCTGACGCTTCGGGGCAACAATTTTGCTGACCCGATTCATCGTGTACACGTATTGGCTCATTTAAAGGAGTCTCTGTCAGCGGAAGATTAACGTAACTCAATCAGTCACTAAATGGAATGACGATACTGTAACCGCAGGTATTTGGCAAATGCCTGAGCTGATCAGCCTGCCTGTCAATTAATGGCGAGTCGCGAGTCTGGCTTGATACCAGCGATCCCTGAACCTGCACAAAAGAAACGGGTACTACGCCAGTATAGTGAATCGGTTGATTGTGGATCTGTCCCCTCGATGGAACAAGCTCTCATGAAAAATGGTCGTGTATAAAGTGACTCTCGCTACAGGTCAAAATCGGGTATTCCCCAAATCGGGTAAAAATAAAAAATCAAACATCCGATGATTCCGGCATTTCTGAATCTGATAGGCGTAAAGCGTCTAAATTCGGCAAAGAATCCGAATCTGACAAGCGTAAAGCGCCTAAATTCAGCAAAACAGAAGCCTCAGTCTCTGAGGAGACCTTTGTGCTCTCAGTGACGCTAAAAGACGACCCTGAGCCTTGCGAAACGCTGGTTAATGTTGCGTGAGGCGTTTTAGTGCTGCTTACAAGAACAACATCGCCAATGGGAGAGGTTAGCTTAGATACCTTAGTGACAGTGCAGGAGTCTGTGATCGTATGGGTTGTGCAGGTCACTGTCTTTCCACCTGGCAGTGGCTGGCTACTTGTCGTTGTGACTACTTGATCAGTAGTAGAGTGATAGTCTTTCATGTGCTCTCTGAAAGATCCAAACAACCTGAAAGCTGCTCCACAGATACGGCAGCTAAAAGGTTTCTCGTGCCTGTTGAGATGGCTGTTCGTACCAAAATAACGTCCACCTCTATCCCTAACAAGACGGGTATGTTCACGCATGTGTCTGGAAAGTGCACCCTTGCTACGGGCAATGTATCCACATAGGGCGCAGCTACCCTGAAACGTAGACTTAGGCATAAGTACTTTATCCTGTAGTCAATACTTTCCGTTAAATTGTAGTCTATCGCACCTGACAATGCAGAGCAGCCGGGCACCTTGCACCGCTGCATTATAAGACGTTAGGCGTATAAAAGTATCAGGTGCCATCAAACATCGGATGCCTCTGCCATTGCTGAATCCATCTCGTTTTGGTCGGGTATTTCTTAATCTCACAGGTGTAAAACGTCTACATTCGAGAAAGTAGAAAGATCAGGCTCTGAGACCTGACTGCTCTCAATGGTTTTAACAGGCGGTTGTGAGCCTTGCGCAATACTTGTTGCTGTTGCGTGAGGAGTTCAAACAGTGGTTACCACTCCATTGCCAATGGGAGAGCTTAGCTGAGATACCGTCGTGACGGTACTCCTCTGGAAGACAAAAAACAAGGCCACTCACAACGTGCAGATACCATTGATTTTACAGAAGGGATTTTACAGAAGGTAGCCTGCCAAAGACTGGATAACAGGCATGGACTTTCCCGTGGGGCTGTTCCGCCAGATTGTTAAAAACAAGGATGACAGCACAGGCACTCTCTATGGGGTATGCAGTGATCTATGGTGTGATGGTAATGAGCTCAAGATGATCCACCAAAAACGGTGGAAAGGTGAGGCTGTCCGTAAAACGCTGAAATCCAATGCTTCCATGGCAAAGTCACCATCCCATACGGTGAGAACGCAAAGCCGTCCTATATTTCTCTCATATTTCTCTCAATCTACTCAGCCTTCAGGCTGGAAAAAGATGGGTATAACGCCGGTTTGGATGTTTGGCAGAGAACTGAAAAATCAGCTCTCTACCGGAGGTATGGACTGATAAAAAAACAGCCATACATTCACATGCCCCATTTTCAGATCAATCTTTCATTGAAAGTCCATCTGTGCATAATAGCCTCTGGCGTTATTGAGGAGATCATGGAAATCATAAATTTTCATGAGACTGTTTTACAAGAAAAACACGCTCTGTCTCTGCGGGGAAAAGTCCCATTACCCCCCAGCTCCCCGGAATGCATTAAGCGCCTAAAAGTAATAGTTAAAACGAGTACGGAAGGCGGTAGTCTGCTCATTTGCATCAGCTTTGCCATAAGCATTTTCTGTGTCAGAATAAGACAGCGCAAAGGTTACCTCAGCATTACTAAAATCCAGGATCGGCATGGTATAGGCTGTATAGATTACGTAGGATTTAGCGTCTTCGGCGTCATCCTCGACGTATTCGCTGTCAAACTCATTGATCGCATAAGACCCGCCAAGGCCGAAAGTATTTTTGTAGACAATATTGGTGTTAAATGTCTTCGCCTTCCACAATTTGGTATCCTGCATAGCAATACTGGTATTCCACTGGAGTTCACCAAAGGTCAGCGTTGTGGTTGCCGCCATACCGTAACGATCGGCTATATTAATATCGTATTCTTTGTCAGCTGGATCGCGGACAAGAACAACCGAGTCGTCATTCATTTCATACTCACCACCAAAGCTGACACTGAAAGTACCGTCATCATTCAGGTAATTCACGGCTGGGCGAACCATAAAGCTGTTGCTATCAGAGTCTAGACCATCAGAATCAGAAGAACCTTGCAGAATGTCTTGAGTATCACCATAAATAGTAGAGACTTCCGCAGTCCAGTTACCCATTTCACTGATAACTCGAGCCTGACCTGCAGAACCGGCGCGTCCCCGAGCTTCTTTCGCCATATAGTAATATATGCCTTTGCCAATACTATCAGCACCTTCGGCATAAAATGCGGCAACATCTTTGCCCATTGGGAACAGATCCATAGCTTCGTAGCGGCCAAGCTGGAGTGCCAACCCGTTTTGATGACCAAACATAAAGTAAGCGTCGTCTACATTGACAGTGCCGTCAGTATGCATCAGTGGTTCGATTTTAGCGGATAAATAAGCACCGTCTTCACGGATATTTTTCCACTCAACTGCCATCTTGATACGAGAATCATCATTCAGCTGGGTCAGCGTTTTTCCTTTCTTCTTCTTCCTCTCCTCCTCATTAGCCGCAAAAACAGATTCGGCGTTAATCCCTTCTGCGTTACGCACTGCATCAAAATTAATTTCCGCATCACCACCGATTGTCAGAGTGCCATCTGCGGAAGTCCAGGCAGCATTAGCACCAGCGGAAGCTAGCAAAATTGCAGTAGCAAGTAATGTTTTTTTCATAAAGATATTTCCAGTTTTAATAGTTCCAGTTTACAGTGTGTCCAAAACAAACATTTTATTCGGGGTTAGCTATTGACATTCCCGCAAAAAATTCATTAGAACGCTAATAAGTGCCAGGTAACCCAAAATAAGTGGCTATTGCTTTTTTACCGGGTTTCTTTATCCATTTGATAAGTAGTAGTAACAAAAATACCCGCTATGCTATTAGTAAAAACTCGTTTTATTGACTTGGATACCCTGGGTAAAAAACCGTCTATTTTGGTGCTAATTAACTTTTCAGGGAATATCAGGAACCTTCCGAATCATCTATCCCGGAAAAGTCCACTCTATTTTTTACGGCAACTTTTTACGTCAACTTTTTACGTCAACCTTGTGCTACATCAAAGAAATAAATACTCTGTTCAATGACAGCACTCTACCAAGAGTCGATTCAGCATTAGTCATTTTGTCAATAGTATTAATACCACTAACCAGTACCACGAATGAGTTCAACGGCCAAAACTCATTGCTAATGATTGCATACCTTTCATTTCAACAGGAATCACTTATCCCCGTTGTCTATATCCCTTAAACTGTCTGCGCCAATGGTACAGGCCTACTCGCTGACACCCTCTTCTTTAGCAACGCCAGGAACACAGCAACTAATACCCATTGATTCTTCTAACTACGCTATTGCACGGGTAATCTGAAGGCTAATCCGCGTTGAAGCTCCTCGCAATAGCCCACTATTACTGATGGTTTCGCCTCGTTGTCGTCCAGTTTGGCATGCTCATTACCGTCGTTAAAAAAGGCGACTGATATAGCGGGTGCTAACAGCTTTTTCAATACAGCAGCTTTATGCTCATCAGCATAATCAGACACAATAATCTATCTACCGCCCGCTGTATTTATTGATCAATCAGTCATTGAACAACCATCCTGATACAGTAGGAGATCTATTTCGTAATGATTCATTTGCACTACAAAGCTCAATAGTTGCTCGAGCACAAATAGTACAAATATGAAATATATTTTTAATGACATAGGTCAAATAAATGATAATTAGTTAATTATTGCCTGTATTCCTGTTTTTTCACCCTGTTTGATCATACCTACAGCGTCGGTCTGTCAGTCTATGGCATTCTGCCAAATACTCTATCAAACGTTCTATTAAGCGCTCCATCAGAAAAGTTGATTTATAAGATTTTCTAATGGCAGATTTTCTGTACACGACAATTGCTCATGGGGCCTTGCCCGATCCAGATTCAAAGAGTATCGCAATGACTACAGCCAGCGCACTTCTAACCACAGTACAATGTTTTGCAAAATTCTTTGCAGATGATCCAATCCTGTGCAAAAGTGTTCCAGTGCAAAAGGGTATTTCAGCTTTTCTGCCATGAGTTTTAACCCTGGCAGGTGTCTCTCTTCATTAATATGCTCACCTGCCTTGTCATTCCCACAAAAAGCGTTGCAAGGATTGCGAAAAGCGTTGACACCTTCTCCCCATTCTTGAGGTATGTAATTCCCGAAGATACTTGCGTTTAATAGCGTAACGTGGATCAGCTCACTTTTTTGTCGTGTCGCTGTTTATAAAAGAATGCAGAACGTAAGCTGAACACAAGTCTTCAATTTATACTCTTATTTATGCACTTATTATGCACTTATTATGCACTTAGCCTTTTTGGCGCTTTTGTTGAGACGATTATGAACAGCTTCCAGGTGACAGGCTTTACTTCTTTTTGAAAAAAAAAACCGGAATCAGTGGAAATATGCCTACCACAGCCATTAATACTGAAAGATTTATTGGTAAACGGAATGGACTGGCCTGCATCAGGATACTGATGAGCGCCGCACCTAACATCTGAATACATACCAATAATGCAGAGGCCGTTCCGGCAATATGAGAGAAACCGGCAATAGCCCTGCCTGTAGAGGCACCAAGTAGCCAGGCAAAGCCGGCACTGGCTACCATTACAGGGACAATAAAGCCCGCAGCAGTGACACCGTATAGCCAGTAACTTGCCAACATGCCTACAGCACCCACAGCCATCAACAGGCAGCCCATTAAAGTGCAGCTACTTTCACCCAGGGAATGCATATAGCGTCCTGCTAAAATTGAACTGACCATAATGCCTAATGCATTGGCGCCAAAGAGCAGGGAAAAAGCAAATTCACTCAGCCCCAGCTGACCTATCAGAAGCTGTGGTGCAGACGACACATAGCTCAGGATAAATGTCATCGCTCCCATGCAGCACAGGGTGTTAATCATAAATACAGGGCTGGTAAGCAATACTTTATAACTGCTCACTATTGATAATGAAGGGTGCTCAAACTTTTTAGGACGGGTTTCCGGCAGCTTGAACCAGACAATCGTAAAAGCGGTGATAGCAAATGCAACCATAAAGAGAAAACTGGCCTGCCAGGCAAATGTTGTACTTAAAAAGCCACCAATCATGGGAGCCAGTGCGGGTGACAGATTCAGTGCACCATTGAGGTAACTGTATGCCTGAGCAGACTGCCGGGCGTTAAAGATGTCCCTGACCACAGAAAAAGCAACAGTTGTTGTACAACAGGCACTGGCACCCTGAAGTATTCGTGCAATAATCAGCATATCAATAGACTGCGCCATTGCGCCCAGTAGCGCCGTTGCAGCATATAAGGCAATTCCAGCCAGAACGACCCTGCGTCGACCACACCTGTCGACCATTGGGCCGACAATGAGCTGGCACAGTCCCATACTTAAAACAAACAGGCTCAGGGTATACTGCACATAATCAGCAGTCGTGTTGAAGTAGTCCTGTATCACCGTAAAGGAAGGGAGGTAAATATCAATGCCCATGGGGCCGAAGATGACCAGCATAACCAGAATAGCCATAAGCTGGAGAAACTGTTGCTTTTGCAATGCTGCATACCGTCATGAAGAACAGACAATGGGTATAAATTATCGTTCTATCATATTATTATAACTTCAAGAAATAAAATAAATTATATAAAGATTATAATACTATATAACTTTGGACACTTCATGCAGCAATAACCCATAACTACTGAGCGCCAGAGTCGACAAAAAGTCGCTGAAGTTCAGGCAGAACCTTTCGATTTCTAACCCATTGATAAGAAGCTGTTCATGATCTTTTTGCAGAAGCGAAAATGATGAGACATCGGCTATTTTATCCGATGATTCGAGGTGCATATCAGGCCTGTGTAATAACGCGAGAAAGTGAAGGAAAGTGAAGGAAAGTGAAGCGAAAGTGAAACGAAAACTTTTCAGCAGACAAAGAGCATGGAAAAGAGCATGGAAACAGGGTGTTCATGCTACCTGACTGGACGTGGGAACATGAGCGGGTCAGTGAAAGTAGACGACGTGGGAGCCGATGACCAGTAATCTGCCAGTCTGGTGGCAGACTGACGTCTGTTAATAAAAGGAATCGGCAACCCTCAGTACCTCTTCCAGCGTTGTTATACCAGCAGCTACTTTTTGGGCGCCTGTCGTTTTTAAGGGAATCATGCCATCTTTTAACGCTTGTTGGCGGATATGCAGAGAATCCGTGTTTTCGTGAATCAGTGTTTGCAGGTCTGTGGTTACCGACAGGATTTCGTAGAGGCCAATTCGTCCCTGATAGCCGGTACCCCGGCAGTGTTTGCATCCTGTCGCAGCAAAAATAGAGACAGGCGGTATTATAGTATCCGTGGGAAAAACAGAGAACCATTCTTCAGCGGTTATGGCTTTTTCACGTTTGCACTCCGGGCAGAGTGTTCGAACCAGACGCTGGGCCATCACGCCAGATAAACAGGATTTTATCAGGTAAGGCGCAATCCCCAGTTCCATTAAACGGGTAATGGCTGAAGGTGCATCGTTGGTGTGCATGGTTGAAATAACCTGATGCCCGGTCAGGGCGGTTTGTATCGCCATGTCAGCCGTTTCGGTATCTCTGATTTCACCAACCATAATGATATCAGGGTCCTGGCGAAGCAGGGCACGAAGCCCGCTGGCAAACGTCAGGTCCATGTCAGAGTGAACCTGCATTTGATTAAAACTGGGAACTATCATTTCGATAGGGTCTTCCACGGTGCAGACATTGATTTCCGGGGTGGACAGTAACTTCAGCGTGGAGTAAAGCGTGGTGGTTTTGCCCGAACCTGTTGGACCGGTGACAATGACAATGCCATAAGGCTGGCTCACCATAGATCTCCACTGTTGTTCATTGTTGGCTGTAAAGCCAAGGTCAGGCAACCTTTTCACCAGAACGTCCGGGTTGAAAATACGCATAACCAGTTTTTCGCCAAAGGCTGTGGGCAGGGTGGACAGGCGCAGCTCTGTTTCCTTACCATCGGGTGTGCGAGTTTTCAGTCGACCGTCCTGGGGTTTGCGCCGTTCTGCCAGGTTCATTCGTCCCAGAATCTTTATCCGGCTGATAATGGCAGCAGAGACGGCCGCAGGCATCTTATAGATCAGGTGCAACTGGCCATCAATACGAAAGCGAAGATGGCAGTTTTCCCTGCGTGGCTCCATATGCACATCACTGGCTCGCTGCTCAAAGGCATATTGCAGCAACCAGTCTACCAGGTTGACAATGTGCTGATCATTGGCATCGGGTGATAATGTATTGCCCAGCTCCAATAGCTGTTCAAAGTTGTTGACAACAGTGCCTTGAGCGTCTTGGTCAAGGGCGCCTTTAACAGAATCGGACAAGCTGTATAGTTCTTCAATATAACGACGCAGCGCCACAGGGCTGACCATCACCCTTTGAAGGGATTTTCGGGTTATATGACGCAGGTTGTCTTCCCAGCTACTCTTCCAGGGGTGATCAGAAGCGACGACAATGTGATCTTTCTCCACAGCGATAGCAAGAATATTATGACGTTGGGCATAGGCATGGGACATAACAGCAGTGACAGATTGAACATCAATAGCCAGGGGATCTATGGCGACATAAGGCTGGCCTGCCTGTTCTGCCAGCCAGCGTGAGAGGGTGTCCAGATCCAGTAAGTCTCCATGGGTTCGAGGGTTGCTGAGCTTCAGGGAGGCCAGATACTCCAGAATATGCATTTTACCCTGCTTTACTGATTGCTGAAGCCCAAGGGCACGAATGCCTTCTGTACTGGCAAGAAGGTTATCCTCTACCAGTGCGGCAATTATCGAAGGCAGATCCGGCATTTTATGAAAAGGTCGACGGGCAGGCTTGGTCAACAGATGCTCCTTGCGGGTGTTTTATCCTTCCTGTCAGTATAGTTATTCTGTTTTAATGTCATCCATTAATAACGCAAACCCCCTTTGTGCCTTGCTGCTGTCAGCGAACGCCAAATCAATGGTGCCTGAGAGTTGCTCTGCTACCTGCATCAGAGCGGCCTGATCACCGTCTTTAAGTTCCAGTTCCAGCTCGCAAATCGGCGACTTTCTTTCATTGCATATGACATAGCCAATATCAATAGCGGCTTCTATGTGAGCGAATGGGGAGCACCAGGTCAGATTTTGACAGGTGCGCTGGAAATCTGTAGAAAACAGGGGATTAAGGTCCTTCAGGGGAACGTCCTGCAGTTGATCAAGATTCAATGCTCGAATCAGTGAAAGATCCAGCCGGGCATCAGGAACAGGCCACTCCCATTCATTGCGGTGGGTGAGTCCGTTAATACTATTGCCACCGGTTTTCAGTGTCTGGAAAAACAGGCGCTCTTTCTCCCGAATTTCCCGAATTCTCAGGGCCATTCGTGCCCGGTTCAACCCTTGGTCAGGGGTGTCGAAGTAGGTATTGCCTAAACGAAAGTGCTCGGTGGTGCCCCGGCAGCAGGTTTCCCACAGAGGATGATCCAGTAACAGTTTGACCTGTTGCCGGGGGAATGACAGTTTCAGTTCTGTTTCAGTGCTCATAAGGTAACCGGCTCAATCAGCAGCGATGAAATAGATTATAATATCTTCTTTCAGCTTCCTGAATTGCACTATAATTTCCATCCTGCAAAGTGGGTTAACGCTATGCCTACAACCAACAATCTTTTGTCCAGTGTATTTGGCCGTTCTCCCATTGGCCCTATCCAGAAACACATTGCCAAAGTGCACGAGTGTGCCCAGCATTTAGTCCCTTTCTTTAAAGCGACGTTTGAAGATGATTGGGATAAAGCCCATAACCTTCAGAGGAAGATGGGTATACTTGAGCATGAAGCCGATGCCATCAAGCGAAAAATTCGGTTGTCATTGCCTAAAAGCCTGTTTTTACCCGTGCCCCGCACAGACTTACTTGAAATTGTTACTCTCCAGGACAAAGTGGCTAATCGGGCAAAAGATATTGCCGGTATTGTGCTTGGTCGAAAAATATGGATTCCTGAGAAGCTCAGAGCAGACTTTATGAACTATGTCCAGCGCTCGGTTGCTGCTTCAGCACAGGCATTAAGAGCCATGGGGGAGCTGGATGAACTCCTTGAGACCGGGTTTCGTGGACGGGAGGTCAGCCTGGTAGAGCAGCTGATTGAAGAGCTGGACCGGATTGAAAGCGAAACGGACGTCTGCCAAATTCAAATTCGCCAATGTTTGTTTGAACTGGAACAAACCCTGCCACCTGTGGATGTCATGTTCCTTTATAAAATCATCGATTGGGTTGGTGACCTTGCCGACAGGGCCTCCCGTGTGGGTAGCCATTTACAGCTTTTGCTGGCTCGTTAGTACCAGAGGGTATCACCGATGGATATCATTGCTGATTATGGCACCTTTTTTCTGGTTATGGCCTGTGCCTTTGGTTTTTTTATGGCCTGGGGAGTGGGTGCTAACGATGTTGCCAACGCTATGGGAACGTCAGTTGGCTCAAAGGCCCTAACCATCAGACAGGCGATAGTTATTGCCATTTTGCTGGAATTTGCCGGCGCTTACCTTGCTGGCGGCTCGGTCACAGAGACTATACGAAAAGGTATTATTGACACCCATCTGCCAGAGCTGTTGGCTAACCCCTATCTGCTGGTCTATGGCATGCTTGCGGCGTTGCTCGCTGCCGGAAGCTGGCTGTTGATTGCTACATACTATGGCTGGCCAGTATCGACCACCCACTCTATTGTTGGTGCTATCGTTGGCTTCGCGGCAGTGGGCATCTCGCCTGAAGCTATTCACTGGGGAAAAGTGCTTTCTATTGTTGCCAGCTGGGTGATTTCTCCTGTGATATCGGGTTCTTTTGCTTTCCTGATCTTTATGAGTGTCCAGAGGCTTATTCTCGATACAGACAACCCGTTTAAAAATGCTAAAAAGTATATCCCCGTCTATATGTTTCTTGTTGGCTTTATGATGTCCATGGTCACATTTGTTAAAGGCCTGAAACATATAGGCCTGCCTTTAAGTTTTTGGGAAAGTGTAGTATTGGCCATCCTGATCGGTCTTGTTGTGACGTTGACCGGTATATATGCCCTGTCAAAAGTGGAGGAAGATGTAAAGGCTGATAGCAAGTTTCACTTCTCCAGTGTTGAGAAAGTGTTTGGTGTTATGATGGTTTTCACAGCCTGCTCCATGGCCTTTGCCCATGGCTCCAATGATGTCGCTAATGCCGTAGGTCCATTAGCGGCAGTAGTCAGTATTGTTAGTACAGGTGGCTCTATTGCGGGTCAGTCCATTATGCCGCCCTGGGTATTACTGGTAGGGGCTTGCGGGATTGTGTTCGGTCTGGCGACCTATGGTTATAAAGTCATGGCCACCATCGGAACCCATATTACTGAATTAACCCCCAGTCGTGGGTTTGCGGCTGAACTGGCGGCAGCATCAACCGTTGTGTTGGCTTCTGGTACAGGTTTGCCTGTTTCTACGACGCATACGCTGGTGGGCGCTGTGCTCGGTGTGGGGATGGCCAGAGGGATTGGCGCACTGAATTTACGGGTTATTGGTACCATCTTTATGTCATGGTTGATTACTCTGCCGGCGGGGGCTTTCTTTTCTATTGTCTTTTTTCAGGTATTTAAAATGGCTTTTGGTTAATGAAAAGGCACCGATGTGCCAGGGCTAAAAACAGTTCGCAGTAAACTGTTATAATCTAAAATTATCTGATAAAATCTCAAGTATGGATAAGAGGTTAGTGAAGATAGGTGAGGCCGCTCGTTTACTTGGTACGGACCCTGTAACACTACGAAAATGGGAAAGTACAGGTGAGTTGCTTCCTGCCAGAAAGACCAAAGGCGGAACTCGTTACTACGACGTGTCTGAATTGATGGGCTTAAGTAACGAAGCTGCGCCTGCGCTTTGCTATTGCAGAGTATCCAGTCACGACCAAAAGCCAGACTTAGACAGGCAGCAAGAGTTACTGGAAGCCTACTGTTCTGCAAAAGGTTGGCGAACTCAGGTTATACGTGATCTTGGTTCTGGCATGAACTACCGGAAAAAAGGACTTAATCAGCTACTTGAGTTAATAATGAAACGTCAGATTAAACGACTGGTGGTTTCACATAAAGACAGGCTGTTAAGGTTCGGCGCTGAATTGGTGTTCTCCCTATGTGAATTGCAGGGAATAGAAATAGTCATCGTACATAAAGGCGATCAGCCTTCGTTTGAAGAAGAACTCGCCAATGATGTATTGGAAATAATCACTGTATTCAGCGCAGGACTTTACGGCAGCCGAAGCAAGAAACACAAAAAGATGCTTGAGACTTTGCAGGATGTTGTTAGCTCACAAGATTGAACTCAGACCGACAAAACAACAAGCCGATTATCTTGACAGGGCTTGTGGTTCTCGTCGTCATGCGTTCAATCAACTGTTAGCACATTTCAATCAAGAAGGCGTTAAGTGGTCAAAGAAGGCTGCGAATGAAAAATACAAAGAACTCAGGCTTGAGTTCCCCTGGTATGCCGAAGTCAGTCAACGTGTAACGAGAAATACAGTCGACGATCTTCATAACGCCTTTACTCATTTCTTTCGTCGGGTGAAGAAAGGAGAAAAAGCAGGTTACCCAAGATTCAAGAAGCGAGGCCTACACGATAGTTTTTCTCTGAGAGAAAAACCCAAGTTCGATGTTGACGGCAGAACACTTCGCATTGAGAAACTGAAAACCAAAATTAAAATGCGCCAGGAACTGAGATTCACGGGCACACCCTGTCAGGTGACGATCAGTAAGCGAGCCGGAAAGTATTTCGCTTCTATTTTGGTAGACACTCAAGACTACGACCCAAAAGCACAAAGCAATGAGTCTGTAGGCGTTGATTTTGGCATCAAAAATTTAGCTATTTGTTCGAATGGCAAAACCTTTGCTGCTAATCAGAAACTGAAACACTCTCTGAAACGCCTTAACAGGAAACAGAGAGCGTTAAGCCGCAAAATAAAGAGAAGCAACCGTTACGCGAAAGCCAAGCGGGCAGTTGCAAAACTTCATTACCGGATCAGTAACCAGCGATCAGCCGTAATACATGAGGTAAGTGATTATTTGACGTCAAGATTCAAAATAATCACCATGGAAAACCTGAATGTAAAAGGCATGGTAAAAAACCGCAAACTGGCAAGAGCAATCAGTGACGCAGGTTTCGGCAAGCTGAGAGAGCTTGTCGAATACAAGGCAGAGCTGAGAGGATGCCAGATTGTGAGAGGATGTCATTTAATTTGTGTAAACGCTTGTCGTTAATACTCCAAAGAGGAGCATAACTATGAGCGTTGAAATCAATGAAAAATTGCTTGGACAACTGGTTGGGCAAATCAAAAATCAGGATGACCTTGCCGATCTTAGCCGCCAGCTGATCAAAGCGGCTGTTGAGCGTGTTATGGCCGTCGAGCTGGAAGAGCACCTTGGTTATGCCAAACACTCTACCGACGGGCATAACACGGGAAACAGTCGCAACGGTTCCAGCAAAAAGACCATCAAAGGTGACTTTGGTGAGCTGGAAATCAATACGCCCCGAGACCGTAATGGCGAATTTGAACCTCAGCTCATTACCAAAGGGTCCACACGAATCAACAAGCTTGATCAGCAAATTCTGTCCCTCTACTCACGAGGAATGACCACCCGTGATATCGCTGATACGCTTGAGGAAATGTATGGTGCTGACGTCTCGCCAACCCTCATATCCAAGGTCACTGATGCTGTTCTTGATGAAGTAAAAGCCTGGCAGAACAGGCCCCTGGAAAGCCTGTATCCAGTACTCTATCTTGATGGCATTGTGGTCAAGGTTCACAAAGATAAGCGGGTTATAAAGAAAACTGTTTTTGTCGCTCTGGGCGTTAATTTGGAAGGCCAGAAGGAGCTTTTAGGTCTTTGGCTTGCCGAAACAGAAGGTGCTACATTTTGGCTATCGGTGTTAACAGAGCTTCAGAACCGAGGTGTTGAGGATGTGTTTATTGCCTGCGTGGATGGACTGTCAGGCTTTCCTGAAGCCATCAACACGGCTTTCCCAAAGGCTCAGGTGCAGCTTTGCATTGTCCACCAGATAAGGAGTTCTCTGAAATACGTGTCCTACAAGGAACGCAAAGCAGTCGCTAATGACCTGAAGAGGATATATCAGTCAGCAACCACTGAAGAAGCAGAAAGGGAGCTGAGCGCCTTTGAAGGCACGTGGGGAGAGAAGTTTCCTTCCATAGGCAAGTCATGGCGTAAAAACTGGGATAACCTGATTACCCTTTTTGACTATCCTAAGGAGGTCAGGAAGGCTATTTACACGACGAATGCTATAGAGTCGCTGAACAGCGTCATCCGAAAAGCTATAAAAAACCGGAAAATATTCCCAACGGATGATGCCGTTCTGAAGGTTATTTTCCTGGCGACAGAAAAGGCGTCGGCTAGATGGACTATGCCAATAAGAGACTGGAAGTCAGCCATGAACCGGTTTGAAATCATGTTTCCAGACCGGATCAAGGTGTAAACAAGTAATGGCGTTTACACAGAATTATTTACAGGCTCGATTGTGATTGCAGATCGGTTCTTTCCCAGCTCGAAAAAGTGTGCGGTTCATACTTGCAACTACACCTGATGTGTGACTTTAAGCTGAAAGCATACCCTCAAACTGCATAGGCTCATGCCCAGACTGGATGTTCAAGTAAATTCCAACAGTGATGCCCAGCAGCTTTCGAGCTACACGACTTGTAAGGTGCCATTCATCCCTAGTTCTCACACGCTGCAGCTCAAAGTACTCGGCCAATTGACCAATGACCGTCTCTATACGTCGCCGAATATTCATCAGCTTCCTGACAACCGATCTTGGTCGTTTATCTTTCATGTTTTTTCGCAGTGGCGTTTGCAAATCAATACCAAAACTTTCACAGTCTTGCTTCAGCTCAGGTCTGATATAGCCCTTGTCGCCAATCATTAATCCTTTAATGCCTTCAAGCAAGTCGTATATGCTGTCTCGCTCATCAATATTGGCAGCTGTCACTGTCATATCAACCGCAACGCCCCGTGCATCTGTTAGCAAATGACCATGAAAGCCATAAAAAGATTTCTTCTTTGACGCACAATATCCATAGGCTGCCTGGCCTTTGTAGACCTTACTGCGGTTAGCCCTTGTTCTTACACAGACATCCATGGGGAAGCCATCAACCAAGTGAATATCTGACCTACCCGCCCCAAGCATTCGCACCAAATATTGATGCAGTTTCTGCTTAACAACCCAGAGGTTTGCTGCTTGGCGTACAAACTGAGTCCTGTGGGACAAGTTGGGGAACAAGTGTTCCCAATGTTTCTTGAAGTATTCGTAAATGCCCTTGTCGTGATGGTGACCGAGCCACTCGCCTGCAATTTCCATAGCGATGACTTCGCTATCAGAGAGTTTTGGTGGAGTACCACGTCTACGTAATGGGCTGGTGACAACAGTGTTGTACAAATCATCAATCAAACAAAAGATATTGGTGATAAACTCTTCTACAGGCATGACCGGCACCGCCTGATAGTGGGTTGCACTTCTATTTTAGACGGTGGTCATGCCTTTCTGACTGCATCATTAAAAGTCACACATCAGGTAACTACATAAACGACAATATCGCTTTGTCCGATCGCCAGTGGCGATGTCCGAAATGTAAAACTTTGCATGATAGGGATTACAGTGCGAGTTTGAACCTTGATAATTATGGTCGAGACACGTTACAGCTCGACCCAAAACCCTACACAAGAGTGGAGTTAGACACGATTCGTCGTGCATTCATGTCGACGGCGTAGATAAGTCTGCATAATTACAGATTATGTTAGATTTTTAGTAGCGGTACACTACTTCCTTTGTGACTATCAGTTTCCCTGCACTGAGGATAAGTCCTGTCATTAGACATGTCTTAACAAGCTGTTCATCATCTTTTTGCTCCTTTACCATTCAGCCATGAGAAAGAAATAGCCCAGTGATATCAGCCGTGAACAGTTTGAGCCTGTTCTTCCGATTCTTGAAAGTGCTTGAAAATCTACTAAGGATTTATCCGGAAATAACTTCCCGATTTCACCTCATTTGAGGGACAGCTGTGTAATTCCACTTTGGCAATAGTTTATCCTAAATTCATCAGTTGAGCCGAACACCACCGCCTCGTAATGGACGGTGTTTGACGTATAAGGCTCAAGAGCTTTTTGGCTTTAGCTGGAGTTTAGAAGAACAAACGGCGTAATAACCTGACCTTTCTTTAAGAATTTCGATACTGACCTGGTTAAAATACGACACCAAATTTCATCTGAAGTTAACTGCGCCGCAATCTTTTTTATTGAATCGAAAAAAAACAGAGTTCTCTCTGCATTTCCTTGATTTTATTCATTAGTGTATGCTGGCTTGTCAATGTTATTTTTTTTTGCCGACCACTTTCTGTTAACTTTCCAATCGCACTCATTAATAGTGGTCTGCTGGTGATAGATTCTTTGTGTGAATCTGGATTGCTCAATCTAACAAATAAAGTCCACCAGTTATAAGCCAATGCAACCATTCTTGATATGAGTCGGCAACGTTTAATATCTTGCGTCGTATAGCCACCCCAACCCCACTGATTTTTTATTTCATCAAAATTATTTTCACAGTCAGCCCGATCTCTGTAATGATCAATGATTGTAATCACACCATCATCAAGACTACTTACTAACACTGAGTACTCAAACAGTTTGATATTTTCAGGGCCTTCGAGAAAGGCTATTTCTTTCTGCTTTTTCTTATTTTCTTTTTCCAGTAACAAAGCATCTCCCGGCAATCTTCGACGAACGATAATGATTCGTCTGGGTTTCACCCAGCCATCCAGTTTTAATTCGGACTCCTTGCCTTCCCAGTATCTGTCGTAGCGCGTCCATCCTCCGCTACAGTGCGCATGGTAGAAGGCTTTCTTCACATTGGCTGTCTTTTTCATCTTGAATAGATAGTCGCATCCAGCCTGCTCAAGCTCTGTCATGACTCGATCGGTTCCCCAATCACAATCACCCCGAATAAATTCAGGCCAGCACGTTTTTGGAAGGCGTTCCAATAAGTTCATTAACCCCGGTAATGAATATTTACTATTCGTTTGGTTACCAGGTTGTACCTCAACTTCAAGGACTAATTTTAAATTAGCCATCATGTAAGTATGATAAGTATGTGAAGGTCGTCCCCGTTTATGAGGATTATAGCCTTGTTCAGCCCCTTCTTGATTACCATAAATGGTTTTTATTGTAACATCGACATCCATTATCCAGGGTAGTTGTAATAAAGGTTCGTAGCATTCCTGCAAATGATGCTGCATCCATTTAACACCTTTTTTCTCATCTATTTTAAGTAGTCCTCGCCTGGCTGAATCATCACTGACTACTTTTGTCATACCCAGTAATTTCGGATTAACGCCATCACCGACCAGTGTTCCAATATTGGCATAACGTTTATGGCCTGAAAGAATTGAAAGAAACAGCGAACCCAATACATTCACTTTTTTGGGTGCATTATTACTTTTGTAAGTCAGAGGGCAATCATCAACCCATGGTTCAAATCGACAACCTGTCTTTAAAAACTGTATAAAAAAAGCAAGCTGTCCCATGGGTGTCACTGATGCGCCAGGTTCCCATTCAACCTGAACTTTACCTTCAAAAGTGTCCACTTCAAGCGTTGCTGTTGCGACCTGTTTACTGAGTTCGTTGCGTTCACCCTTTGGGTGAACCGGTTTTGGTGATAGAACCATGCTGTAACCCTCTCAACACAATGGGTTGTAGTTTAGCTGGTATTTTTAACTGAGGATTTTAGGTTTATCAAAGGGGATTGACATGCCATCCAGGAAATCAGCAGCCTGTTTCCGGCCTCTTTTAAAGACGTTGTCTATGATGCCAACTATGACTCTCAGGCCGGTCCTGGTTTCTGTTTTCTCCATGTAATGCTTTCAATACTGCGGACAGTTTTAGACAGTCTGGTGTCTGATGCTGCAAGGCCTGGAACTCAAGTGAGCAATTTTATGGTAACTCAAGGATAAACGTAAACGCCAAATAAACCCACGTCCTTCAGAATCAAAAAACCGTTTGAAATAATTAGCCTCCCCATATAAGGAGGCTAATATGGCAAAGAAATTACCCGCAGACAGTGAATGGCTGGAGCATGTTCAGTCATGGCGGGATTCAGGTTTGACTCAGAGTGCGTGGTGCCAGCAGCACGGTATAAGGGTATCCAAATTCGGATACTGGAAGCGTAAACTCGACACAACCCCCAGCGTAAAAGCGACCCCGAACAACTCTGGCTTTGTTCAGGTAACACCCCAACCAGAACCTGATGCGTTTTCTCAAATAACACCACTCTCCATCACCCTGCCCAGTGGTGTAACAGTGTCCGGTATTGATGACAGTAACCTGTCACTTTGTGAGCAGCTGGTGAGGGAAATGCTATGAACACCCCGGTTATGCGACCGTCAGCGGTATTATCAAAGGTGTTTCTCTACCGGGAGCCAATTGACTTTCGCAAGTCATTTCGTGGGCTTGCTGTGTTGGTTGAACAAGAGCTGGGGCATAACCCCTTTGACGGCTACTTATATGCGTTTACCAACCGGCAGCGTAATAAAATCAAGTGCCTGTTCTGGGAGGATAATGGTTTTGTGCTTTATTACAAGAGCCTGTCTGAGGACAAATTCCACTGGCCCAAACCGGATGAAGAGCTGGTTACCTTAACCGGGCAACAATTAAACTGGCTGCTGGACGGCTACAATCTCAACGCCATGCAACCCCATAAAAAAAGGCATTATGAGAGCTGTTTTTAGTCCTGTTTTTCAGGATGTTATGGTAAAATAGCGACCATGAAATCGACCGCCGACACTCTGATTTTTCAGCCGAAATCCGCACTGGGTTTGCCCTTTCATCAGGCTGAGACAACCCCTGAAATGGTCGCCTTGTTTGAGGCGATCCATTCGCAGGAAAGTGTCATTCTTGAAAAAGAAAATGCCCTTCTTGAAAAAGACGACATTATTCAAAAGAAGTCAGAGATTATCGATTCTCAAAAAAAACGCATTGCGCAACTGGAAGAGTACCTGAGGCTCTCCCGATCCCGCCTGTACGGAAGAAGCACTGAAAAAAATAACAGCCAGAGCGATATTTTCAATGAGGTGGAGCTGGAAGGCTGTACCGGAGAGCAAGACGAAGCTAAAGATCAGCCAGAGCAAGAGCTTCCAAAACCACGTAAAAAGAAAACAGGGCGCAAGCCATTTTCAGAGTCTCTGCCCAGAGTGCAGGAACGCTCTGAACTCAGTGAAGAAGAAAAAACCGGAGCCATTGATACCTTCTTTGTCAAAGTTCGTGAAGAGCTTGATATCGTACCGGCCAGGGTTCAGGTGAAAGAAATTCTGCAAGAGAAAGCAGTCTTTCCGGAAGCCGATGAGCATGGACAGGAGAAGCGGGTCATTAAAGTTGCAGAGCTGCCAAGACACCCACTGCCCAAATCTTCACTCTCTGTTTGCACACTGGCCTGGATCATTGTCTCCAAGTACTGCGACGCACTGCCTTTGTACAGGCAAGAGAATATCCTCAAGCGATACGGTGGCTCTGTCACCCGGACGACGATGGCCAACTCTTTGATTCGGCTGTCTACAGAACTGCGGCCACTCATCAATTTGATGAGAGATCATCAAAAGACCGGTTCGGTGATCCATGCTGACGAAACCCGAATTCAGGTAATCAAGGAAACCAGTAAGTCCATCAACTCTGACAAATATATGTGGGTCAGCCTTGGTGGGCCACCCGGACAAACATCGGTAGTGTTTGAATACGATCCCTCAAGAGGCAAGGAGGTTCCCCTGCGTCTGTTCGAAGGGTTCAGCGGTTACCTGCAAACTGACGGGTATGCCAGTTACGACGCTGTATGCAAACAAGAAGGCATCACCCAGGTGGGTTGCTTCGACCACGTTCGCAGGAAATTTCTGGATGCCAGAAAGGGCGAAGCCAAACCGGGCAAAAAGGTGAAAAACACCCGCGTTAGCAAGGCGAATGTCGCTTTAGGCAAAATCGGTAAGCTTTACGCCATTGAGAAAGAAATAAGAGATCTTCCTCCATCAGAAAAAGCCATCCTGCGTCAGCAAAAGAGTAAGCCGCTACTGGACGACTTTCATGTATGGCTGGAGAAAAACATAACCAAGCTAGACCCGGGCAGCCTGTCACGCCAAGCCATGAGCTATGCATTGAACCAATGGCCAAAACTGGTCGTTTACTGTGACAACGGCCACTTGGACATCAGTAATGCCGCAGCGGAAAACACTATCCGTCCCTTCGCTATTGGCCGTAAGAATTGGATGTTTGCAGACACGCCAAAAGGGGCGCAAGCCAGTGCCATTTTCTACAGCCTGATTGAAAGCGCAAAGGTGAATGGCCTGGAGCCTTTCGATTACCTGAACCATATTTTAAAAGAGCTGCCTTACGCTGATACCGTTGAGAAACTGGAACAGCTTCTTCCCTGGAATGTTAAGGCAGGCAAAGAATAAGAAATCTTGGGGATGGCAGCCAGTACGCTGGTTTATTTGGCGCTTACGGATAAACGTGAGTTACGATAAAATGACGATATATCTTCAACCCCATGGCCGCCGGGAATGTTAAGTTTATAAAACTGTCCGAAGTATTGATTCTGTAACTTTTCAAGATCATTACTTAATCATAAGATTAGCTTGCATACCTTGATCTACTTTTACGGTAATTGCTTCAGATGCTAACGCCTATGTTCAGGAGTCATCATTTTAAAAAGTTAACAGCCTGTACTTCCTGTTGCCATTACATTAGTTGTTGCGTTGAAGTGTTCAGAAGCGTTACCTCACATAGAAGTCTGGTACTCCAATAGCCAATAGGAGGTACGTTCATGTTCTACGACTATGAATTGAAAAAGTCCTCACCCTGTCTGACATGGATGGTTCCCATGTGTGTTGAGGTGGTTATTGAGCCGGAGGGAAACTGGGTTACTTTGCATGATTCCAGGCATACCGAGCAGGGTTCGTTGATGTTCAGTAAAAAAGAGTGGGCAGCATTCGCCGATGGTGTAAAAAACGAAGTCTTTGATATTTAGTACACAAAAAACCGGTTTTAACAGTGGTGAGTTCTCGGTGTGCCGGGTGTTACAGAGTCTAATGGAAATACTGTGGCTTCATCTATTCTTCCTGATACTATTAAGAATAGGAAGGGACTGCTGCAGGTTTTTTTGTTATACGATGAATGACTTTTATCAGTCATTGAGTATCGAAAATTGAGCATTGGAACTGATGAAGCTGCTATTATTATTCAGAGCCATCAGCTATTATTAAGAGCCGTCAGCTATTATTAAGAGCCGTCAGCGAGCAAAAACGTCGACATCTGCTCAACAGGTCGATTATTTTACACCTCACTAGCAGACCCTTATTCGGTAAGCCTTTGAGCAGGATTCAGATCGGGTTGCACTTATTGGATAACTGCGTGTTATTTTGCGTAATGAATCAGGAGAATAATATCCATCGTCGCTTCCGGGTAGCTGCATTATTGCAGATAACCTGAATACCAGAGCTGTGTGGCTACCCCTTACCGCAGCGGCTCTGGTTTTTTTTGAGCGGATGTATGCCACAGGGCCTAAAACAAATCCTGCGGTGAGAAGGACTCTTCAATCTGCTTATAAGGAGAATCAATAGTGCCTGCGGATTTGGGGGCATATTCCTGCCGGAACATTTCAAACAACGTGTCTGTATCTTCCTGTTGAGCAAGTTTTCCCGTCTTGGAATTGATTTTCAGTGTGACTAATCCATTAGGCCTTGGCAGGTGATGCTCTGGTTTATTTTCAAGGGCAGTTCTCATAAATTCCAGCCAAATGGGCAGGGCAGCATTAGCACCGTACTCCCAACGCCCAAGGGTAGAATAATTATCCATTCCTACCCAGACACTGGTCAAAATGTCGGGGGTAAAGCCGACAAACCAAGCGTCTTTACTGTCGTTGGTGGTACCCGTCTTTCCGCCCAGGTCATGACGTTCCAGTACTTTTGCCCGACGACCCGTGCCTTTCCAGATCACATCATTGAGAATGTCATTGACAATATAATTCAGCCTTGGTTCCATGATCCGTTTGGCTTCTGGCAGCTGGGGTTCTTCCAGTGCGTTACCTTTGTGCTCATCCGATAATGCAGAGGCCTCTTCCACAAAGGCAACCAGTGGTGGTTCTTCTGGCAGGGGCAGAGGTTTGCTGTCTTTGGGTTTGCTGTTTCTGAACACCGTGACTGGTTTAGCTTGATATACAACATCGTCCATCATCTCAACACGGTCAATCAGGTACGGTGATACCTTGTAACCACCGTTTGCAATCATGGCATATCCCCGGGTCAACTCCATGGGAGTCATGGATACATTGCCCAGTGCCAGTGACAGATTTCGAGCCATGGAGTCCCCGGGGAAACCCAGTTTTTTAAGATAGTTAATGGTGTGGCTGATGCCTGTTTCACGCAGCACACGGATAGAAATCAAGTTTCGAGAGCGGTACAACCCTTCACGCAGGCGCATGGGTCCATTAAACGTCATATTGTCGTTGTGTGGGCGCCATGCCCCTTCCAGCCCAGCATCATCATCAAACACAATGGGTGCATCATTAATAACAGTGGCAGCGGTCATACCATCAGCCATGGCGGCAGTATAGATAAACGGTTTAAAAGCCGAACCTGCCTGACGCACAGCCTGAATAGCCCGGTTATACATACTGCCATAAAAGTTGAATCCACCCACCAGAGCGAGTATGGCACCGTCTTCAGGATTCATGGAAATCAGGGCCGATTGAGCCATGGCTTCTTGCGCTAAACGATAGCGGCCATCCGGCATCCTTCGAACCCAGATCAGATCACCCGTTGCCAGTATATCGTCCGCTTTTTTGGGCGCATAGCCAAAGGCATTGACATTAATAAATTTTTTGGCCCAGTCCAGATTGTCCCAGTCAATGGATGAGCGTTGTCCTTCTTTTAGTAGCAGGGAGACAGATTTGTCCTGAACATCTGTCACAACAGCAGGGAACAAAATACTGACAGAGGGCGTTGCATTAATCACCGCCAGCCATTCATTTTCGGTGGTTTTTCCATCGTCGATCAGGTTACTGACAGGTCCCACATAACCGTGCCGTTCGTTATAGGCCATCATGCCGTTGATGACAGCTGTATTGGCACTGGTTTGTAGCGTACCGATGACAGTGGTGTAAACTTTGAAACCCTCAGTATAAGCCTCAGGGCCATACCGTTCGACCATTTCCCGGCGAACCATCTCGGCAACATAAGGTGCCTGAAGGTCAATTTTGGTGCCGTAATAGCTGGCCGTTACCGGCTGAGCGACTGCATGATCATATTGGTCTGTGGAAATATAATTAAGCTCTTTCATACGTCCAAGAATCCAGTCACGACGAAGCAAAGCTCTCTCCGGGTCATTAACAGGGTTGTATCGGGAAGGTGCTTTAGGCAGCCCGGCCAACATAGCCATCTGGGACAGTGTTAGCTCATTGACAGACTTGTCGTAATAAACCTGTGCAGCGGCTTCAATGCCATAAGCGCGGTTACCGAGATAGATTTTGTTGAGATACAGCTCAAAAATATCATCCTTGGAGAGTTCCTGCTCAATTTGCAAAGCCAGTAGTATTTCATTGAATTTACGCGAAAAAACCCGTTCGTGGCTCAGGAAAAAGTTTTTTGCCACCTGCATGGTAATGGTGCTGCCCCCGGACTGAATCCTGCCTGTGGAGATCAACTGAATCGCTGCACGCATTAGCCCCAAAGGGTCAACCCCCGGGTGTGAGTAAAAGCGATCATCTTCTGCGGCCATAAAGGCATGAACCAGGTTTTTAGGGATTGTTTCAAAGCGAATGGGTTCACGGCGCTTTTCGCCAAATTCAGCAATCAGTTGCTCATCGCGGGTATAAATTCTTAAGGGGGTTTGCAAGTGAGCATCTTTCAGGCTCTCTGCCGGAGGCAAAGATGGACTAAGATACAAGAAAGCACTGGCACAGATGACAGCAAGGCCACTGGCAGAGGCTAATAGTGACCATGCTAAAAAACGGAATAACTTTACCGATTGTTTCATGCAGTATTAATACCTTGCCTGCCAGAACGTTGGCCTAACGCAGCCCAAAAAATGTGTAAGAAGCAGCTGTAAAAAGCAGCTGTAAAAAGAAACTGTAAAATAAACATTATAAGAGTATCCACTCCAGGTTGACATACATTTGCAGCTTTCGTGGGGGCTGTTAACGCTTTATTAGTTGACTCAGTCATTCAAAGCTGTCTTAAAAGCCGCGCTGCTACTGCGTTCAGCGATAAAGACGTTTGAAAACCCGTTTCTCTTGATAGTCGCCAGGCGCAGGTTTTTAATGGCTTCTTAAGAGGCGCTGAAACGGTGTATAAAGTGTCATAGTGAAGCTGTGTTACGCAAAAACGCTCATCATGCGTCTTCGAAGGTGTCGTCGGAGAAACTGCACTGGTGGTCATTCCCCGACATCACTGAGAGCCATTACAACACCATTACAACAATGGACTTAACAGCTGCATCGTATTTTCCAGAAGTTTTTTTCCAAAGGTTCGCTTCTGCCACTGTTCAAAGACCACCGCCTCCGACTGGGCCAGGTAGCTCTCCATCAGTAACATAATCTGCTGGCCAAAGTGTTCATCATAGATAATCAACGTGACTTCAAAATTCAGCCAGACACTGCGCATATCCAGATTGACAGTACCAAACAAAACGGTAGAACGATCCACCAACACACACTTGGTATGTAGCAAGCCACCCTTAAACTGATGGATTTCTACACCACACACCAACATTTCTTCATAATAGGCACGGCTGGCATAGTGTACCATTTTGGAGTCATTTTTTTCCGGCACAAGTAATTTTACCTGCACACCCCGCATGGCAGCTGATTTAAGTGCGGTTAATAGTGATTCGTCAGGAACAAAGTAGGGTGTAGAAATCAGCAGTGCTTCCTGGCTTTCGTAAATAGCAGCTAACAGTACCTGGTGGAGAAGCTCACGATCCCCCCCCGGACCTGAAGGAAGCACATGGACTTCAGCTAAAGGATCATAGACTGCTGCCGGACTTTCAGGTAGTGCGTACTCCCTGTTAAAGCTGGCGTGCCCCTTGCCCGTTTCCAGTGTTTGATCCCATTGCACAATAGCTCCAAGTACATGGGCTGCCACACCTTCAATACGCACCATGGCATCCACCCACTGCCCCACGTTTGCCTCTTGTCTGAAGTACCTGGGGTCTACCAGGTTAAAGCTCCCTGTCCAGGCAACGGCGTCATCAATAACCAGAATCTTACGATGATTGCGTATATCCATTCGCTCAGCCAGCATTTGAAAGGGACCTACCGGCATGGAGGCAATGACGGTAATGCCCACGGCTTTCAACTGTTTCACCCACTGGCTGCTAATAGAAGCACGACTGCCCACGGCATCGAATACCATCAGACAGCTCACCCCACGGCTAGCCGAATCAATCAATGCATGCACAAGTTCAAGAATACGCCCCTGGGGAACCCAGATGTAAAATTCCAGTACGATGGATGATTGTGCATTTCTTATATCCCTGATCAGGCCCTCCAGAATATCATTGGTTTCATGAAACAGCTGTAACTGATTGCCCGGCAGGGCCGGTATCGCCATGGTATGTTCTGCCAACCGGTAAATAGCGTTGTAGGAAGTAACAGGGCAACGTGTTGGGCCACTGTCACTGATCACGCAGGACAAATGCGCTGACCACTGTTCATAATCGGGATATAACTGTTCAATACGCTTTAGCCGACGAGAGCCGAGCCGACGGGAGCCAAACAGCATATAGCAAAAAAAACCTGCCACAGGCAAGGCAAACAACAGAACCAGCCACGCCAGCGATACACCCACGGGGCGACGCTTCATAATGATCATAAAGGCAAACAGAATGATACTGATCAGATAAGCTGTTCCGACTAGCAGGCCGGGAAAACTCTCACTCATCACAGCCGTTGATGCTCCAGTGTTATCGTTATTCAAAAAAAGGGGAGGTCAATATTGATCCCACAATAGTTTGGTGCTCATTGCCAGGGAAATAATGACAATCATCGGACGAATCACTTTCTGTCCATTACTGATCACCAGCCGGGCTCCCAGTCTTGCACCCAAAAACTGTCCCAGTAACATTAGCAGACCTGCTGTCCATATCACTTTCCCACCAATGATAAATAACAGCAGTGAGGCCATATTACTTGTACAGTTTAATACCTTAGTATGCGCTGTGGCTCTCGTCAGGGAATAGCCCAATAATGTCACAAAGGCAATGGCAAAAAATGACCCGGTACCGGGGCCAAAAAAACCATCATAAAAACCAATAAGCATTGCTACAGAGAAAGAAAATAAAGGTATACTCATCCGTTGACGGACTTCTTTATCGCCCGGGTTTGGGGAAAACATAAAATAAGCGGCGATGGCTAACATAAGAAAGGGTATTAACTGGTTTAAAAAGCTGGCAGTTATTCGTTGGACCAGCACTGTACCCAATGCACTCCCGAAAAAGGTTAATGCAATAGTCAACTTGAGTTCTCTCAGGTTAACCAGTCCCCTGGAGATAAAGTAAATACTGGCTGACAACGAACCGCCTGTACCCTGGAGTTTGTTAGTTGCCAGTGCCTGAGCAGGCGATAAGCCAGCGGCCAGCAACGCCGGTACGGCAATCAAGCCGCCACCTCCTGCAATCGCATCCACAAAACCCGCTATAAGCGCCACAGAAAAAAGAAAAAGTGCCATTTCAAATGTTAACAGGATGTCCAACGCCAGCCCCCGGAATCACTGCGCAGGTAGAAAAACCGAGCATAATACCACTATTTAAGGGAGTCAGGGATTAAAAACCACTAAACAGTGAGTTATGACCCACTTTCACCACCTTTTGTAAATCATTAATTTTAAACGATTTAAAAACAAGCCAACCACATATATGAATAGGGAATATGTATTAATAGCAATGGGTCACGCAATTCAGGTGGTAAAAGTGGGTTATGACTATGCACTGGTTGTTTCAGGTTTCTGGTCATGTGTGGCTTTATACCAGCTACCCTGATTGTCCGGTTCATACTACGAAAGGTAAAATTCTGTTTCGGCTTCAGTCCATTTTGGATATTGTCTCTTAATCAAAATACCTGATAAAAAGCTTACATGATTAAATTGTGGCATAAGCCTGAAATAATGGCTTATAGAGAAGTTATCAGAAGCGGAAAAAGTAAGATTAGCCCAAGGGTCACACACAACAGTACTCTTCAACTCCTTCTTAAATGTGTTGCCACCCAAAATACACTCCGCAAGGATAGGCTTAAAATCCAATAGTAAAAAAGTATGATCGTAATTCACCTCAGTTCGAACTTTACCTATATGAATATCAGATGATTTTTTTATATTCGATAAGTAATTATAAGCTATAACTGCAAAATCATCACAGGTTCCAAATCCTAGTTTTTTACACCAGCGCGAGTGTTGTTCAATACTGGGTTCGCCACCAAAAAATTGCATTCTATGCTGCCTCAACTGTGCATGTATACTCAATTTATTACCAAAAATATCATTACCCATGTTCTCGGTGGTCATATTTGCCGGATGAGGAAGTGGCCTATGGCATGGGAAACCAGGGGTGTGATTAATAGCCGTGAATGAGAGTTCATTATAAATATGGTTGCATGCACAATTTCCAAGAATAATGAGTTGTTGAATATTTGACATAGCAAGAAACCTACCTGATATAGAGGTTACTACCTAAGAATAAAAGTGAAAGTCATAAATCAAATACGTTGATCGCGTATGCTCAATAAACTGGCTTTACTGGTATTACATCTATTTTTCCTATGGCAATCATTAAAGTTTCATGTATTCACTGTGATACCGCAGATGGCGTTGTGAAAAATGGTAAAGCACCTTCAGACATACAGCGCTTCCTGTGTAGAAACTGTAAGCAAAGCTTCCAGCTTGAGTTTGTTTACAACGCCAATAAGCCCGGTACTCACGAACGCATAGCAAATATGGCAATGAATGGTTCTGGTGTTTGAGATACAGGTCGTGTGCTGGGGGTGAGTCCAACAACCGTCATCAGTCACTTAAAAAACTGGGTTCTTAATGGGTTCTGGGGAGCTAACAAAACAACACCCCCCAAAAGACCGGATAAGGCAGCTTTGCCACGCTTTCTACTATTACGCAAACATTCAAAGAACGCTAAATACAGTGGGAGTTTCCCTTGTGACAGGCCTCGGTGAGGGCGTAACCATGAGCGAAGCAGCGACCAAAATCCCTCCATCGTCTTCACATGAACGTCGTGGAAGCCATCGTCGTCTTTATCCCGAGCATACTCTCCACTGCTGTGACTAACAAACTTATGCCCATAGCCCCACGCCCCACTCTTTCAGTTTCATGAAGATCATGAAGATCATGAAGATCATGAAGATCATGAAGATCATGAAGATCATGAAGATCATGAAGATCATATAGTTTCATAATGAAGCTGTTTTACACTGGGTTACTTGCCACCCGTAGTCATGAAAACCGAATGCATGCCAGCTCCCCGGAACCCATTAGTAGCCATTTTTTTATAGAGCCTTTCTGAAAAAGCTTTCAAATCACTATTAACGGCATCCATATGCTGATAAAACGCAGCTCTGGGTTCAACACACATAACCAGCACTCACTGCCACGGCATTGATACCCAGTTCATGACCCGCACAGGCAACATCAACGGCATACTTATGAAAAACAACCGGGTCATTACAGGTAAAAGCGAGTGAACGACAGCCGAGCCTGGCAGCGGCTTTTGCCAATGGCTCAGACAAAGCCTGATCAGCCAGTGTATCCATTTGG
This sequence comes from Endozoicomonadaceae bacterium, assembly GCA_965232215.1. GTDB lineage: Bacteria > Pseudomonadota > Gammaproteobacteria > Pseudomonadales > Endozoicomonadaceae > Endonucleibacter. The sequence continues at coordinate 346,267 of CBDDPF010000013.1, read as the reverse complement.
CGAGACTTGCTCCTATCCCAGTTTTGACAAAATTTACAAGCCGGATTGCACCCGGCAGTACCAAAAAAAAAAAATACTTTCGTACCAGGCAAAAAGTGGTTTAAAGGCTTTTTTTCAATGGGGCTAAAAACAGTTCGCAGTAAACTATTATAATCTGAAACTATCTGATAAAATCTCAAGCATGGATAAGAGATTAGTGAAGATAGGTGAGGCCGCTCGTTTACTTGGTACAGACCCTGTAACACTGCGAAAATGGGAAAGTACAGGTGAGTTGCTTCCTGCCAGAAAGACCAAAGGTGGAACTCGTTACTACGACGTGTCTGAATTGATGGGCTTCAGTAACGAAGCTGCGCCTACTCTTTGCTATTGCAGGGTATCCAGTCACGACCAAAAGCCAGACTTAGACAGGCAGCAAGAGTTACTGGAAGCCTACTGTTCTGCAAAAGGTTGGCGAACTCAGGTTATACGTGATCTTGGTTCTGGCATGAACTACCGGAAAAAAGGACTTAATCAGCTACTTGAGTTAATAATGAAACGTCAGATTAAACGACTGGTGGTTTCACATAAAGACAGGCTGTTAAGGTTCGGCGCTGAATTGGTGTTCTCCCTATGTGAATTGCAGGGAATAGAAATAGTCATCGTACATAAAGGCGATCAGCCTTCGTTTGAAGAAGAACTCGCCAATGATGTATTGGAAATAATCACTGTATTCAGCGCAGGACTTTACGGCAGCCGAAGCAAGAAACACAAAAAGATGCTTGAGACTTTGCAAGATGTTGTTAGCTCACAAGATTGAACTCAGACCGACAAAACAACAAGCCGATTATCTTGACAGGGCTTGTGGTTCTCGTCGTCATGCGTTCAATCAACTGTTAGCACATTTCAATCAAGAAGGCGTTAAGTGGTCAAAGAAGGCTGCGAATGAAAAATACAAAGAACTCAGGCTTGAGTTCCCCTGGTATGCCGAAGTCAGTCAACGTGTAACGAGAAATACAGTCGACGATCTTCATAACGCCTTTACTCATTTCTTTCGTCGGGTGAAGAAAGGAGAAAAAGCAGGTTACCCAAGATTCAAGAAGCGAGGCCTACACGATAGTTTTTCTCTGAGAGAAAAACCCAAGTTCCATGTTGACGGCAGAACACTTCGCATTGAGAAACTGAAAACCAAAATTAAAATGCGCCAGGAACTGAGATTCACGGGCACCCCCTGTCAGGTGACGATCAGTAAGCGAGCCGGAAAGTATTTCGCTTCTATTTTGGTAGACACTCAAGACTACGACCCAAAAGCACAAAGCAATGAGTCTGTAGGCGTTGATTTTGGCATCAAAAATTTAGCTATTTGTTCGAATGGCAAAACCTTTGCTGCTAATCAGAAACTGAAACACTCTCTGAAACGCCTTAACAGGAAACAGAGAGCGTTAAGCCGCAAAATAAAGAGAAGCAACCGTTACGCGAAAGCCAAGCGGGCAGTTGCAAAACTTCATTACCGGATCAGTAACCAGCGATCAGCCGTAATACATGAGGTAAGTGATTATTTGACGTCAAGATTCAAAATAATCACCATGGAAAACCTGAATGTAAAAGGCATGGTAAAAAACCGCAAACTGGCAAGAGCAATCAGTGACGCAGGTTTCGGCAAGCTGAGAGAGCTTGTCGAATACAAGGCAGAGCTGAGAGGATGCCAGATTGTGATTGCAGATCGGTTCTTTCCCAGCTCGAAAAAGTGTGCGGTTCATACTTGCAACTACATAAACGACAATATCGCTTTGTCCGATCGCCAGTGGCGATGTCCGAAATGTAAAACTTTGCATGATAGGGATTACAGTGCGAGTTTGAACCTTGATAATTATGGTCGAGACACGTTACAGCTCGACCCAAAACCCTACACAAGAGTGGAGTTAGACACGATTCGTCGTGCATTCATGTCGACGGCGTAGATAAGTCTGCATAATTACAGATTATGTTAGATTTTTAGTAGCGGTCAATGCAAAAACCACTGGAGCAGCCATAGCTTGTTAATGCTATAACTGGTTGTGGTGATTCGATCTGACAAAGCACAACTATTGTTGTTGTCCATTGTGTTGTTGTCCATTGTTGTCTATTGCTGTCTTTCGCGTAATTTGCAGACTCGGGGGCAAACATCGCATTGAATACGCCCATCGTCTAATAACCGTCATTCACCACCTCAATCAGGAATAAATTGATTGGTACGTAGGGCCTAAAATAAAAATGATGATCGACTGACTTTCTGAAATGCCAATCACGTGTTTTTCCGTCCCGTTGATAGTCCAAACATGAATACCCTCAAAACAATAGAAAACCCATCTGCCCGTTGGGTTCTGAACCGGCTTTTTCTTCATGTCCGGAAATGTTCGGCTCTGCCTCTTCAGCTCATAGCGGATTCGATGTTGGATAGCAGCATAGACCATCAGACAGAGAGTCATCACCATTAACAGAGCTTCAATGCGCTCTGGTTTTTTCAAATACAGCGACGACACCAGGAAATCAGGACTTTTCAGGAAGCGGAATCCCCTCTCGACCTGCTGTTGTGATTTATACGTCCTTAGCAGTTCAGCCGTGCCTAGCCGGTCTGTATTTGTATCGTTGGTGGCCAGTACAAAGCAGCCCAGCGAAGCTTCCGCATCCCGGCGAGTCTGCACTGCAACCGAGCAGCAACCTGTTACGTAATACTCAAGGTGATCAGGTTCTGCGCCGTTAGCGGGACGACCTTTACCTTTGTAACAAGGCTTACTGATAACCATGGGTTCAGCCTGACAGAGTTCGGATTGCTTCTGCCATTGTCTGAAGGCTTCCATGGCGTCAGCTTCACACCGAAAGGCCTTTTTACCTAGCTTTTCCAGTTTTTCGAATTCCTTCAGGGACTTTTTCTGCATGCGCCTTGTCAGCGCCTTCTGCTCTGTTTCCTGGCTCTGTTTGTTCCGAAACAACGCCCAGCGTTGCCTGACCTCTGCGTAATCAGACGACACCTCTACAGCTTCATAATGCTCAAATCCCTCAACAGCCCCCATGGCGTGTAAGGGCACACTCTGCACCAGCCCTTTGGCAGCACTGATACTGAGCGGAACACGGGAAATAAATAGCTGACCCTGCTGGTCGAGTTCTTGAATAGTCTCCCCCACGTATAGTGCCGCATCGCCGACAAAGTACCGGGATTCCAGTGCCGCCTTGAAACTCTTCAAGTGCTCTGAAACCACCTGTTTAAAACTGGTCTTGTCAGTCACATTGCCACTGGCAGCCGCCATAAACAGGGGAATGCCTGCCCGGTTTTCGGTCATCAGGAGCAAAATGGCCTGATTCAAGTCCGGGCGATGGTCACGGCTATAGCCTTGGCAAAGCCGGATACAGTTGAGGTCTTCGTCACTCTCTTCGCTGTCGCTGTTGTAGCGACCGTCAACGTGAAAGCTGGTGCCATCAAGGTTTAACGCCTCGCAAGGCAGCTTGAGATGTTTCACCACCTTGATAGCCAGCTCGAAATAGACTTTACTGACATCCAGCTCAAAGAGTTCATCCAGTGTCCTGCCCAGTGCTTTGTCGTTTATGTGCTCTGGTTCGATACCAGGCCTAATCAGCTTGTCGAGGGGTTTGTTGGCAAAGAACTGGGGAAACATATGCAGGGATCGTCCAGTAAAGCCTAAGCCATTGATAATCATGCCAACAACGGCTTCACCATGGGATATGTGCCAGTCATCGGATACTTTTGGTGCTCGCCGGTCGATATGCTCGGCGATTTTCAACTCTTTGCACATTCCAGCCACCAATCCGAGGTGATCCATGATCTGACTGCGGTATTGAACAGGAGGCATAAGTCGGTTTCCTGATATTTTCTTATCTGATAAATAGCAGAAATCAGGAAAATGTCAGGTGGGGTGGTGAATGTCGGTAATAAATACCAGTAATCTGTAACCAAAGAGTCAGGGGGCTGTAAAAGCCCTTTGCCATAAACCATCGTTTTACCTGCCATTTAATGACCATCTATAATTATAGTTTCTGTGGCTTGTCAATCTCTGTTTCGATAAGTCTTCAGCCAGAACAGGGGTATCTATTGACATGATCGTTCGCACACCCGCTGTTGCCGGTACGTTTTACCCAGCATCGTCAGAAAGCCTTCGGTCCATGGTTGATGAACTGCTGAATGACGCTGAAGAAAAACACCTTTCCCCCAAGATACTGGTGGTACCCCACGCTGGTCTGGTTTATTCCGGCCCTGTAGCCGCCAGCGCCTATCGGTTGCTGGCACCGTTGAGGCATACCATTAAACGGGTACTGTTACTGGGGCCTTCCCACCGGGTAGCTTTTGAAGGGCTTGCGTTGCCCTCTGCCGATGCCTTTGCCTCACCGTTGGGAAATATCCGTCTTGATACCCCCACAATGAACCAGCTACTGGAGCTGAGTGATGTACAGGCACTGGATGTGGCTCATGACCAGGAACACAGCCTGGAAGTGCAACTCCCTTTTATCAAGGCCTGCCTGGAAGATATCTGCCTGGTTCCTTTGTTGACTGGTGATGCCTCAGTGTTTTCTGTGGCAAATATCATTGAATATCTCTGGGGCGGTGATGAAACACTCATTATTATCAGTACCGATTTAAGCCACTTTCATCATTATGATCAAGCGTGTCAGCGTGATGCTCAAACGGTGAAAGCGATCGAACAAAAAAGTTTCTCCCTGACTAGTGGTCAGGCTTGTGGCTGCGTACCATTAAATGGCGCTCTCAAAGTTGCCCAGAGACGGGGTATGGAAGTGATCACACTGGATGTACGTAACTCTGGCGACACAGCCGGCGATCAAGATCGTGTTGTGGGCTATGGGGCTTTTGCGATTCAATGAACCATGAAAAACGAAACAGGGATAGAGACAATGACCATCCAGCTATCAACCAGGGATAAGGAGCAGCTGTTGGCACTGGCGCACGCCACTATTTATAAAGGCTGCAAAGGTCAGCAAACAACAAAGGTTTCTGACCTCTATAAGCAGCAGGCACTGTTTCAACAAATTCTGGCTACATTTGTTACACTCAAAAAGCACAACGACCTGCGCGGCTGTATTGGTTCACTTGAACCCTCTCTGACACTGGTCGATGATATTATGCATAATGCCTATGCCAGTGCTTTTTACGACAACCGCTTTCAACCGGTCACAGAAACTGAACTTTCCGACATTCGCATTGAAATCTCCATACTCAGCCCGCTGAAGCGGCTGCCTGTTCACTCTGAAAAAGAGCTGTTAGCGGCAGTCGTTCCTGGAAGAGACGGTATTTATCTTAAAAGTGCGCAGTACTCAGCCACTTTCTTACCGCAAGTCTGGGAGCAGCTACCTTTAGTCACTGATTTTTTGGCACACTTGAGGGAAAAGGCAGGGTTAATGAATCATACATGGCCTGAAGATATGGTGTGCTTTCAATACGATTGCACAACGATAAAAGAGTGATTGACATCCTCCCGCCAGGCTGCTAGGGCAATTTTCGTATTGCTAACTACCTTAGTGAATATGGCAAACTGGACGGCACAAGGCGAAACGACGAATAAAGCCTGCTCTGCTATTGCCAGGCGTTTCAACGCAGGGTTTGGTGCGTTCAGATTGCCAGTGTAAAGCGTACTAATCCAGGGATAATCTCAAAGAACCCGTATCATTTTCCTGGTTATTGTCAGGAGGATTGCCTTTTAGCTTAATCATCAGTCGCAAATCATTCGCCGAGGTAGCATGAAGCAGGGCTTTGTTATAGGAAATCTTACCCGTCTCGTAGAGGTCGTAGAGTGACTGGTCAAAGGTTTGCATACCCTGATCACGGGACTTGCTGATCAGCTCCCTGAGCTGGTCAATTTCTCCCTTTTTGACCAAATCTGCCATTCTCGGACTATTTAACAGGATTTCCACGGCAGGGTATACCGTTTTCTGATCTTTGGATTCAATCAGTTGTTGCCCAACAATGGCACGAACATTAAGTGATAAATCCATGAGTAGTTGTGGTCGTTGATCCTGGGGAAAAAAGTGGATAACACGCTCCAGTGCCTGGTAGGCATTGTTCGCATGCATTGTTGCCAGACACAGGTGTCCAGTTTCCACAGCGGCCATAGCGTGCTTCATCACAGCAGGGGAACGAATTTCGCCGATAGCCACAATATTTGGTGCCTGACGCAGGGCATTGGCCAGACCTTCCTCATAAGTGGCTGTATCGAGTCCGACATCACGCTGGGTAACGATACACTGATTATGTTTGTGAACAAACTCAATAGGGTCTTCAATAATAATAATGTGTCCTTTCTCGGTTTTGTTTCTGTGACCAATCATGGCTGCCATGGTAGTACTTTTACCCGAACCCGCCGGACCTGTCAGTAAAATCAGTCCTCTGGTTTGAAGAACCTGCTCGTTCAGGTGAACGGGCAGCCCCAGCTCAGCCAGCGTAGGAACATGGGTATGGATACGTCGTATGACCATGCCCGGCTCTCCTTTTTGAAGAAAGGCGCTGATACGGAAGCGCCCCACCCCTTCGGTATCAATCGCACAGTTACTTTCGCCGGTGGCGCGAAATTTGTTATGTTCATGGTCGCTGAGCAGTGACTCGATGGCCGTTGCCACCCCATGGTTGGTCATCGGTTCTTCCATAATGGAAGTAATCTGGTTATTACGCTTGACAGAAAGGGGAAAACCCACCGTCACAAAAAGCTCCGACGCATTAATATCGGAAAGATATTTCAAAGCTTTTCGGAGGTTCATAGGTAGTACCTTATTATTTGTCTTGCTGTTTATGATGTCGGCGTTAGACTTTCAGGTTTTAGCCACTGATGATTGCCGGGGATGACAATGATAAAGGTTGGAGTTGCAGGTGCAGCGGGCCGTATGGGGCGCACGCTGATAGAAGCTGTGGCAGCGGATGATAAAACGGTGCTGGCCGCAGCGATTGTTTCACCAGGTAGCAGCCTGCTGGGCGTTGATGCCGGTGAGCTGGCAGGGGCTGGTAACCTTGGGGTACCGCTGACAGACAGTCTGTCCCATATCATAGCCGCAGTTGATACGGTCATCGACTTCACCAGTCCCGACTACACCATGGCTAATGCGGCACTGTGTGCTGAACAGGGTAAAAGCCTGGTGATTGGTACTACGGGGTTCAGCGATAAACAAAAGCAAACCCTGCAGGTATTGTCTGAGCAAACCCCTATGGTTTTTGCGCCTAATATGAGTATCGGGGTGAATCTGGTGTTTAAATTACTGGAAACTGCTGCCAAAGTAATGGGTCTGGATGCTGATGTGGAAGTACTCGAAACCCATCACCGTAATAAGGTGGACTCTCCTTCCGGCACAGCGCTGAAAATGGGGGAAGTGGTTGCTAAAGCCACCGGGCGGAGCTTAAGTCAATGCGCCATCTATGGCCGGGAAGGAAACACCGGTGTCAGGAAGCGAGACACTATTGGTTTTGCCTCTGTCCGTGCCGGTGATGTTATTGGTGACCATACGGTATTGTTTGCCTGTGAAGGTGAGCGGATTGAGATTACCCATAAAGCGGGCAATCGGGTGATTTATGCCCGCGGCTCCATCAGGGCCGTCGCTTTCCTTCAGGGAAAAGAAAGTGGCTTTTATGATATGCAGGATGTTCTCGGGATCAGGCACTGTTAATGGTTTCTGAAAAAGCGCATTAAAACACTATTACAGAACCTGCTCTTGCTGAGGTAACAAGATTAATGAAAGTTAATGAAATGCCTCTGAACGTTGGTAGCCTGGGTTGCCCTGATTGTGGCACAAAAGGCATTGAACGCAACATGAATGCGGCCTGCAATATCAAGAGTATCAAGGCCTGTTGAAGTTGAAAGCGGAAGGGCTGTCCGTCTGTGCTGACGGAGGCAAGGGTAAATCTGGCACGCCGTCAGTTGTTGCCTGAAAAACCAGAAGCCCTCTGCTTTAGCTGGGGTAGCAGTCACTGAATGATTCAAAGACTGGAAAAAGATAAAAAACTCACTACACTGTCAATTTCTGGCTTAGTAGATATTGATAGTCATTTTACAACAGCTTTCTGCTACAAATAAAACGTTGGGCACATTGAATGATGATATGGTCAAAAAAACAAGAACTCTCTATCTTTCTTTTTATTATACTGATTTTTATACCTTGTTTTAACTATGCGAGTCCTGAAAAAGACACATTGATGGTATTGAATACGATAAAAAGTAACGCAACCACGTTAACAGCGGTATTAAGTCATGATCCACTTTGGGTCGATTACAATTATGAAAAGATAAAATCAATCATTGAACAATTCAGCGTCATCATATACTCCCTCACTGAAGACATTAAAACCTTCAAAAATAAATATACTACAGATATATTCAGTGAAGCGGTATCATCACATAAAGCAATAAGTCATCTTTTAATCCAACTATTTAACCTTCAGCAACCCATAGTCGTTTCTAGAAAAACAGGAATGACTAATAGAGATAAACAATTCTGCAAATTATGCCTGTATTTCTATCTGCCATCTATCCATTTTACCAGGCTATTGGAAAAATACTCTGTATCTACCAATTTGGCTTACAGGGATGCCCTTTCATACCATCTTCTTTTTGCAGCCGTATTTACAGAAGTGTCCCTGATGCGCCCTTGTAATGACTTCAGGTACTATAGGAACTTCCAATCAAGTTATTTGCTTTTTTGGGGGGATAAACCTAATGACAAATTTATTTTTCTACCCAATGAACACAATCATCATAACTTCTTTACCAACCTTAGCTTACATCAACTGGGGCTTGCTACTAGTGATAATGTATTCAAACAATCTTTATACACGGATAAACAGTGTATAGCAAAAATCAAAAAATGTGTTGAACGTTTAGAAAAAGTCAATAAAAATCGTTTGAGTCCATGGCAGAAAGACATAACGCGTATTAAGTTCAATCTGAGACTTCTTGAAAACCGATTAGTTGGAGTGAGTGGTGTTAAGCTCCCCCCTTTGCCAGGTAAGGGACAATTCTCAGGCAAATATTGATCTATGGCAGAGAATGAGTTGCTCTTAATCAGTGTTCTGCAAACCCTTTACTTTTTGTGCAGCATAATCATTCTCTGGAAAAACAGCTTAAAGCTTCTTCAGGAATAGTCTAAAACAGGACTTACACATTGATAACCTCTGTAGTTTTTTTCACTTTTTGCCTGCAAGTGTTAATTTCAAACAAGTTGAGACGTGACATGGGCAGCGATGGGTGCTTTATCTAGTCCTTACCACACGTATTGCAGAATCGTGACTGAAAACCCACATAGATTTTTTTAGCATTTTTTCCGTAAGCCCCTGACTTCCAGGCAAGGGATATAAGGAAGGAGTCTGAAAAACTCCCATTACTCAGGTCTTGCCTGATTCTCAATATAGGTTTTAAGCACGTCAATGCTCGCTCCTCCACAACTACCCACAAAGTAGCTTCCAGCCCACAGGGCATTCTTGAGGTACGCCGGTTTCTCTGGTTCTGGATGATATTGCTTCATCCTTCGGCTACTACACGCCTTTAAGACTATTTACCAGTTTTGTTGACATCCTCCCCGCCGTGAACGACTGGGATTCCTACTACTAGACGGCAATGCCCTGCCGCAGCATACCCCTAACCAGTAGCGGTATATGCCTTATTCGACAATCTGCTCTACCTTTCGGATTGTTGAAAAACACGGGCAGAAAGCGGAGGTATTTTACTTTTCCTGTCAGGTAGCGTAATCGCTGGAAACGCCTGACAGATAGAGGATACCACATGGGGCTTGCTCTGCAAGCCTCGCTTGCATCCCCGCACTCAAAGTACGGGGTTTTACGCGATTTCGATAATTGTACTTTTGGTGATGAGCGTGTCGCCAATGCCCGGAATGACTTTCAGCATAAACTTTCCAGACAACTCGTGGATGAAAACCAAGCCGTGATTGTGGAAACACTGAACGTCAAAAACATGCTCAAGAACAAGCGCCCTGCTCATTCTATTGCTGATGCTGGCTGGCATCCCCTGATAACCAAACTTTAGTACAAAGTAAAGCAGGAAGGCAAACATCTGGTGAAGATAGAACAGTGGTTTGCATCCTCTAAAACATGCTCTTGCTGTGGTCATAAAGTGGATGAAATGCCGTTATCTGTCCGTAGCTGGGATTGCCCTGACTGCGAGATAACAGGCATTGACCGCGATACAATACTTCGGACAGTTTTATAAACTTAAAACTCACAGCTGCCAAGGGGTTGAGGATATATTGTTATTTTATGGTAACTCACGCTTATCCTTGAGCTACCATAAAATGGCCCTCTTGAGTTGTAGGCCTTGCAGCATCATACACCAGACTGTTCAAAACTGTCCGAAGTATTGATAGTGAATTGGGGCTTTTAAGACGGCTTCTAAATATAGCCATTCGCATTCTTTCTTTTGCCAGTCAAATTGTTACATCAGGTAACAAAATGTTTTCAGAATATGCTTGGGTAAATCTTGGTCAACGAAGTCTTATAGTAATGAAATGATAGGTGATTTCTGCTAGAGTCTCGCAAAACACACGTATGCCGTGTTGCATATAGAAGTGTCACCCGTTGGTTGTCGGGGGGATGTATCTATTCAGAAGGATACAGAAGCTATTTCAGCCACCGGGCCAGATAGTTATCACAGTTATTGGACAGTGAAAGATAATGGAAACCGGTTTTTGGAACAACAAGCGAGCACCGGGTGTGCCTGACAACATCAATCCAGATGCATATGCCACTATTTTGGATGTTTTTGAAGTATCCGTAAAAAAATATGCAAATAATCCGGTAGTGACCGGCATCGGTTACACCCTCACTTACCGTGATCTGGACCAATACAGCACACAGCTTGCTGCATGGTTACAAAATAATACCACGCTCAAGCCCGGTGACCGCATTGCCATTCAAATGCCAAACCTGCTGCAGTATTTCATTGTCGTTTATGGTGCCATCAAGGCTGGTTTGGTCATTGTTAATACCAACCCCTTGTACACCACTCATGAAATGAAACACCAGTTTAATGATTCGGGGGCAAAGGCACTGGTTTGCCTGGATGTCTTTGGTCATATGGTTCAGGAAGTAATTGCTGAAACACCGATCAAACATCTTCTGATTACCAGCCTGGCAGACATGCTGCCAATGCCCAAGCGTATCGTCATTAATGCATTGGCCAAGCATATAAAGAAAATGGTGAAGCCCTATAACTTGCCGCAGGCACAATCTTTCCGAAAAGCATTGATGCAGGGCAAAGGGCTAACCTATAAACGTCCACCCGCGCCTGACAGTAACGATATTGCCATTTTACAGTACACCGGCGGCACCACAGGCATTGCAAAAGGAGCCATGCTGACCCACCGCAACATGATCGCCAATATGCTTCAGGCACAAGCCATGTTGCGGCAGAAGGATGATAAAGGTGACCCCCTGCATGCAGAAGGCAAGGAAATCATTATTGCGCCATTGCCACTTTACCATATCTATTCTTTCACTGTGCACCTGATGGCCATGGTCGAGATGGGTAACCATAACATCCTGATTGCTAATCCGCGCGATACAGCAATGTTTATCAAAATGATCAAGCCATGGAAGTTTACGGCATTTATCGGTCTGAACACGCTGTTTACCAGTTTGATGAATCACCCCGATTTCAAAACCTGTAATTTCAGCAAGATGAAAATTACGCTTTCCGGCGGCACCGCTTTGCAAAGCGAGGTGGCCAGGCGGTGGGAAACCACAACAGGTTGTGGTATTTCTGAAGCTTATGGCTTAACTGAATGTTCACCGGCTGTTTGCATTAACGCCTTTGGTGAATTAACCCAACCTGGCTCTGTCGGCGTACCAGTGCCTAACACTGCGCTGAAAACCATCGACAGTGAGGGCAATGAAACCAGGATTGGTGAGCGTGGTGAACTATGTATCCGTGGCCCTCAGGTGATGAAGGGCTACTGGAAAAGAAAAGAAGCCACTACTGAAGTTCTCAATAGCGATGGTTGGTTGCGTACCGGCGATATAGCCATCATTAAGGAAAACGGCTATGTCAGCATAGTTGACCGTCTGAAAGATATGGTGTTGGTTTCTGGTTTTAACGTCTACCCTAATGAGATTGAGGATATCGTTTCCAGACACAATGAAGTTCAACACTGTGCAGTGATTGGTGTACCCAACAAAAAAACGGGTGAAGCTGTGAAACTGTTTGTTGTGCAAAAAAACGGTAGCTTGAAGAAAGAAGATTTAATCAGTCATTGTCGTAAATATCTGACCAGTTACAAAGTGCCTAAGTTTGTAGAGTTCAGAGCAGAACTGCCCATGACACCTGTGGGAAAAATTCTTCGTAAAGATTTGCGTGCTGAAGAGTTGAAACGGCTCGAAAGTGCTTAAAAACGCCCATTAGCTAATAGCCACCTCTTCTGTAGAGGAACAACTTCCCTGATACTCAATGCTGCGATGAATGGCTGGTCTTACAGACTGGCCAGACATTTCAACAGGAAGTATCATACCAATCGACTCTTCTAATGATCAGCCAATGCTTTGTAGTGCAAGATTACCCATAACGCAAATACAAAGCCAGGGAGATAAACATGAGTAAAGAACTAATCGAGAAAACACAAGCCGCCAGCCAACAGTGGAAGTCCTGTTTTAATAATGGTGACGCAAAAGGCTGTGCGTCTATGTACGAAGAAGAAGCCCTGATGGTGGCACAACCTTTTGGTGAGTTTAAAGGTAGATCCGCCATAGAAACGTTTTGGCAAGAACTCATCGACCAGGGTTTTAAAGACGTTGAGTATATCGAACCCAGCATCGAAGTCATTGACGAGCACTCTACTGTATTAAAAAGTGGATGGACGATGAATAAGGCCCAAGGGGTCATTACCAAAGAGTTATGGGTACTTCAAAGCGACGGCAGCATGCGATTGCGAGATGATCGATTCGAAGCGAAATAAGGTGAAGCATCTTTCGTGTAGTAGTCCAGACCTAATCTGACATTTCTTCTTAAAAAAAGAGAAGGGTTACCGATTTAGATAGAGGGTGATTAACCAAAATCTAAATCACGAATAAAGGTAACCCTTATGATTCATACTAACCAACGCATCATCAAACGCAAGGTTGGTTTACTGAACCTGGCTGATGAGCTTGGCAACATCTCGAAAGCGTGTAAAACCATGGGTGTTTCCAGAGATACCTGAAGTGGTTATAGTTCTCCGGACACACAAATACGGTTAATATTGCAACCCATTAAGGTGTGTCCAAATGTCAGCAAAGAAAACGAAATCATAGACAACTGAGTTCAGGGAATCTGCAGTAAAATTGGCTGTAGAGTCTGATAAACCGGTGACAGAAACAGCCAGAGAGCTTGAGGTGAATACTGGCACCCTGCATACCTGGATTGCCAGGTATCACCGCCCTGAGGCTTCCAGCAATCCTCAGGTGAACGATGAACATTTATACGACGAACTCAAGCGTTTACGCAAAGAGAACGCCAGGTTAAAAGAAGAGCAAGCTCTATTAAAAAGGCAGCCGCCTTCTTTGCCAGGGAGTGTCACTGAAGTTTCAATTTATCAGTGATCACCAGGAGCTTTTCAACATTTCAGCCATGTGCCGGGTTATGTGGGTATCTCGCAGTGGGTATTATGAATGGCTCTCTCGCCCTGCTTCCAGGCGCTCTCAGGAAGATCAGGCATCAGAAATATTCATGACAGAAGCCACCAAACTTACGGGGAACGTCGTATTAAAGGTGATCTGGCGGATATGAATAAAACAGTGAGTCGCAAACGCATAGGACGGCTGATGAAGGAAGAAGGCTTGACCTGCAAGACCCAACGAAAATTTAAGGCAACAACAGACGCCAGACATAACAAGCTGTCTTTGTATTGACCTGTCGCTTATCTGCTCTCAGTTAAAGATATTTGCCTGGCAGTTGTGACCTAATAGGAGCTTTGTGCTGCACCTTCAGTGTCCCGTCCTTCTGTTGGGTTACAGGAGGATAAGCTATGACTGTTGCCGCAGAGAAACTGCTTACTCTCGGGGTGGACACCCATTTAGATAAACACGTTTCAGTTTTAATCAATAATTTGGGCCAAATCATCAGCACCGGTGAGCTTGAAACAAACAGTAAGGGTTATCAGAACCTGCTACGCTGGTGTAAATCGTTCGGTGAACTCCAAAAAGCTGGTGTAGAGGGTACAGGCACTTATGGTGCAGGACTCTACCGATATCTTGATCAGCAAAACATCCCTGTTTTTGAAGTGACCAGACCCAACCGAATCAAAAGACGGCAAAAAGGCAAAACTGACACTCTTGATGCCGAGAATGCCGCTCGAGCCGCTCTTTCTGGCTATCTCTTAGTCACATCTCCTAATCTTGGTTTATCCTTCTCTATGGTAAACCAAGATCATGATGCCACTACCACCTCAGCAATGGGCTGAAAGCATTTTTGGGGATGCAGAGTTGGGAGATAAACGTCGTACAAAGCGATTAGTCCGTGTCGCTGCAAGCCTTTCTGCAAATACTGGTTCATCCATGGCCAGTGCTTGTAGCGGTCATCTTGCCGCTGTTGAAGGGGCTTACCGGCTTATTGAAAATGAGGCCGTCAAGCCTGAAGCCATTGCTGAGGCTGGTTTCCAGTCAGCAGCCCTTGCGGCAGAAGATTCTCACCTTCTATTAGCCATTGAAGACAGTACCGCTCTTAGCTATTCACATTCCGTCAGGTCAGAGCTGGGTGATATAGGTGAACCAGAGAAAAGCCGGTCTAAAGGGATTTGGGCGCATACAGTGATGCTGATTGACGCTGATACTGAGCGGACGGTTGGCTTAATTGATCAGCAACGCTGGATCAGGGATATTGAGGAGCGTGGCAAAAGACATGAACGCAAGCAGCGGCCTTACGAAGAAAAAGAAAGCTTTAAATGGCAGCGTTCATCAGAAAATATTGAGTCCAGGCTGGGTCTCCAGATGGGAAAGACTATCAGTGTTTGCGATCGTGAAGCGGATGTTTTTGAATATATCCGGTACAAGCAGCTTCATTGCCAAAGGTTTGTTGTCAGGGCGACGCAGAATCGGGTTTTGGTCGATGATGACAGGCTTCTTTTTTATGCAGTGAGCCAGGAAGCTGCTCTTGGAACTTATGTAGTGGACGTTCCTCAACGTGGAGGACGCAAAGCACGATCAGTAATGCTACAAGTAAAAAGGAAGACAGTGACCATTCAATCACCTCAAAGGCTCGGTGGTCGATTGGAACCAGTCACTGTGAATATTCTTATTGCCGAAGAGTTCAACAACGACACAAAGGAGTGTTTGCGTTGGATTTTATTGACATCTGAACCGGTTGATACATTTGATGATTGCCGTATGGTATTACGGTTTTATGAGCTGCGCTGGCGTATAGAAGAGTTCCACAAAGCCTGGAAAACCGGGGCGGGTGTTGAACGTTTGCGGCTTCTTTGTGCAGGCAATGTGCTTCGTTTAGCTGTAATACTCATGTTCGTCGCCGTCAGGCTGTTACAGATCAGGGAGGCCTTGATGCTCCCTTATGACAGAAGACACAAAGACGATAAAGCCTGGAACGAGAAAACGCCGGCTAGCCGTGTTGTAAGTAAAGAAGAGTGGAAAGTGCTGTGGCTTACTTACTACGAAGGAAAGTCGTTGCCTAAAGAAGAGCCAACATTGACCTGGCTTCTCCATACCATTGCAAAAGTAGGTGGCTGGTGTGACTCAAAACGCACCGGCATACCCGGATGGTTGGTCATTTGGGAAGGGTGGGCAAAGTTGCAAGATCGTCTCCACACCTACCGCATGACAAAAGGTGTGGAGATGTGACTAAGAGATAGCTTTCTGGAGAGGCCCGGGCCATCCCCAAAAAACAGACCGGAATAGTTGAGGCGCTCCGTTATCTGGTTGTTACACGGCGCAGTGCCGTAAAAGGTAAAACACAAGCAATAAACCAAATTCGCGCCCTGCTCGTTACAGCTCCCGATGAAGTGCGAGAACAGCTTCTCCACAACTCTGCCCGGGCATGCATTGAAGCCTGCGAAACCGTCGATAGTTTGGGGGATACTGCGCTTCTTGAAACGTTGACTATGTCGTTAAAGTTATTGGCATCACGCTGGAAAGCGTTCAACGAAGAACTCAAACAGCTTGATAAACGACTTAACGCTTTATCAGGAAAAGCTGCACCCAACCTTCTGGAGCAATTTGGTGTAGGCCCTCTGGTCTCAGCTACATTGCTGATAACCGCCGGAGATAACCCTGAACGATTGAAAAGTGAGGCTTCTTTTGCGGCTCTTTGTGGAGTTAGCCCTAAGGAGGCTTCATCGGGAAAAACAGTGCGCCACAGGATTAACCGGGGGGGGGCTCCAGGGAAGCTAATAATGCTCTCTGGACAATAAGCCTTATACGAATGCGCAGTGATCCCAGAACTCGCCAATACGTTGAAAAGAGAACCTCTGAGGGCCGTACTGAACGAGAAATCCAACGTTGCTTGAAGCGGTATATTGCACGGGAGGTATTTCCAATTATCCTGAAGGATTTAGAATCTTTATCATCGACTTGACATAGGAGCGTCAATGCCGTGGCTGAAAGCTTCTTTCATACATTGAAGACCGAGCTAATCCACCACGAGGACTTTCAAACCAGGGAGGAGGCTCAGCAAGATATATTTGAGTACATCGAAGTGTTTTACAATCGTCAGAGAAAGCACTCGACCAATGGCTACCTGGCACCGTTCAAGTATGAACAGGAACTTGCCGAGGTAGCGTAAAAAAGTGTCCGGAAAACTCTTGCCGTATCACTAATATAAAAATTCCACATCTGAGCAAAAGATATTACTAAAGGCACCCTGACTAAAGTCAAAGTAAGGCCGGAGTAAACGCAGTCGCTAACAAATAGTTCCAGCTCGTTCCTGAGCCTGGCCCCTTCACACGGCTCACCTTCGTCGGTAGATGACTCCGGCGTTATCACTACACATAGGAAGAATTATGCCTTTTAGAGAAAATAGATTATATATGCTCTTAATAGATTAAAAGCTGAAAGATGGTATAAAAAGGTATTGGGGTAGCAAACTGAACGCCAGCCCTACGTTGAAACTCCTCACAATAGCAGGCTGCCAGCACTAATACAAAATTTCAGATTATAGTAAATTCATTGTTTGAAAACTTTTTATTTTCGGCTTTTTTTTATTAGTGATTCTATTTTAAGTGTACTCCTCCATCTTTTGATTGCACTAATGCTACATTCTGATAAAGTACTTGAGTTTGATATTTCATCCATAGCTTCATCTATAAACTCGATATACCGGCCAACCTCTGAATGAGGAGGATATATTTTAAGGTAAATATCAATCGCTCCTTTCCAGTCACATCTCAAACCATAAATAAAAGCAATCTGTCTCATCAATGCGAATGACAAACCTTTATTTTGTCTAACTTTGTCAACACTAAGTGCATATTCTATCATCCTAAGTGCTCTTTCAAAATGACCAAGCTTAGTCAGGCAAACAGCCGAATTTAAATGATAGTGCTCATCATAGGGTATAAGGGAAATTGAAATATTATAGTTTTCTTCCCACATTTTTTTAAATTCTGGAGAGTGCCTAGAGTATTTATTTGCTCTTGCGGCCATTTCCCCCCATTGTTGCTTGCGTTGCTTACTTTTCATAAATGTTAAATCAGTTAGGTCACTGTTCATCACCGCTTGTGGCGAACTACTCAAAAAGCTCGCTTCATACTCTGCCCCTTGGGGCAGTGTTGTTGATTCACTATTATCTGTATTATAATATTCAATACTTCTTGGTGGCAAAAGCAGAGTTTGATCATTTGTATTTTCATTCTCAATGATAAAGTTCGGTCTAAGAATATCTGCTTGCCCATAAGGCTGGTGAGACGATGAATCTACATCATATGGATTATCATCGTAAAGCCGAAGCTCTTTAAAGTTTTCTGAGTGTTCATTCAACATCCTGTCAATTGTCCTTATTAATATATCGTGCTGTTTATCATAGGGGCATTTTTCTTTTTTGTTTAAGATATAACCACAGAAATCACAAATTCCAGCAAAAGCTATAGTAGTTTTTACTAATAAAGCCAAAGAAAAAATTAATGAAATTTTCATACTGTTTAATCCTGTATAGTGGCTAATAATATAGAAATTTTATTACCACTAATTGATAATATACCAATATGAAAATTTCACATCCGAGCGAAAGATACTACTAAAGACACCCTGACTAAAGTTAACAATAAGCGTGAGTTACTATAAGATAACGATATATCTTCGACCCCTTAACATCTGAGAGTTTCAAGTTTATAAAAGTGTCCGAAGTATTGGTCAAAGAAAGATCAGAGTAAATGCAGTCGCTAATAAATAGTTCTAGTTCGTTCCGGGGCTAGTTCCCCTGCATATGACGGCGGTGTGTCTGAATTTGGCGTTATGCGTCACCCTGTCAAATACATAAAACATAAAACATAAAACATATGAAGAAAAAAACGTCATAAAAGTCACAAGAATCATTATTCCAACCCCATTTCATTGATTGTCGATGATCAAATTTTAGCCAGTGAATACGATGATGAATATTCAGGATGGGCCAGGGTAACGACTAAGGAAGAAAATAAAGGTCAGGCTTCAGTATAATAGTTAGAATTAGAAATAGCTTCCAATAAGGCAGCAGTGATTAAAAATTATACGGCTTTAGAGCTAAATACGTCGATTGGAGAGATTCTATTTATGTGGGTGGATTCCATTAGAGATGCTACAAGATTCTGAAACCGGAAATAGGTATTATGTTATTTATAAAATTATTCCTGTTCAAGGTAGAGAAAAAGATTTCGAAGCGTCGTGGTTAGCAGTAACAAAAAATAGCTATAATCGTTGTGGCTCTCTTGGTTCCAGGCTTCATAAGTCAGAAGACAGGCATTATTTTGCTTATGCGCAATGGCCCGGTAAAGCCGCCTGGGAAAAGATGGAAAGTTTTAACCTGGCCATGATCCTTTGTATGACTTATTCTCAAAAATCCAAAGAAGGATCTGAGGTCATTTTTCATGGCTATGTCAGCAAAGATTGTTTGAAACCCCCGACATCGTTTGATAATTAATCCCCATCGTCTTTTCTAACTACCGTAGTGAACATGGCAAGCTGGACGACACAAATGTATAGACACAAATGTATAAAAGATGAGTAAAGCCTGCTATTGCCAAGCGTTTCAACGCAGGGTTGGTGTTGAGATTGCCAGCGTAAAGCAGAGTTAGAAGAGACCATTGGTATTATTTATGAAGTATCCTATATTTTGTTCAAACACCTTTATGAGCAACATGAGCAACATGAGCAACATGAGCAACATGAGCAACATGAGCAACAACATAGCCTGGTAGTAAGGTTACTCATTTTAAGTATGACGCAAGAAATAACCCCCAATTATGTGAGTGGAGCCATCAAAAGTATCGTCGATAATGGAGAGATGACCCCCTTCCTCGTCATTGATGAGGTAGAGGTTGTCAGCAAGTGTAATGCCTTACTCTCTGAGATGAGGGAGTATTTTCCGTTGTCTCATGCCTATTACTCCTACAAAACAAACAGTACGTACCATATTACCGAAACATTGGCCAGCCTGGGGTTTGGTGCTGAAGTAGCAAGCGCCCATGAGCTAAAGTGTGCTCTAGATGATGGAACAGCCAATAATGGTGTACTTTTTGATGGCCCTCTAAAAACCGAAAATGAGTTAAAGACAGCCATAGAATTATGCTCAAACCTTATCATACATTTAGACAACTTGACTGAGGCAAAAATGGCTATTTGCCTCATGGGGGAATATGGGAGTAAATACCCTGTGAGGTTTGGTGTCAGACTTGCACACAAGTGTAAATCAAAACGTAGCAGGTTTGGATTTACCAGCGAGGAGTTATCACAGCTACAATCCCTTTCAGGCTATAGTCTGTTAAATATTTCTGGTATTCACATTCACACAGGCACCAACTTGTCTTCTATTAATACGTTTATAGCGACATTTGAGCATTATCAATCTTTCATAGGCGCCATCTTAAATAAAAAAGATTCATGGATAGACATAGGAGGAGGCTTCCCAGCCAACACAAAAAAGCATTATAACCAGTATACCTTTCCACAGATGGTTGCTGACTATTATCAATTCTTGAGAACAAGAGTTAATCTTCATAAAGTGAGGGTTCTCATTGAACCAGGCAGGTATGTTTGTGAAGATTCTGGCTATCTGGTCTCCAGAGTTTCACACTATAAGCAGAGAAAAACCACTAATATTGCCATATGTGACGCTGGATTGAACTACTTATCATCCATTAAATCCTGTGTTCACAATGTTGAATACCTGTACGCATCACAAGAAAAAAAAGTTGTTGACCTGTATGGTTCAAATTGCTTTGAGTCTGACCTTATTTTAAAAAACGTGTCTATTCCATTTGCAGGCAATCAACATATTATTATCAGGGGCTGTGGTGGTTACGATATTCCAAGTACTTACTTTTGGCTAAGAAGTCCCTACCCTGTTTTCTCTATAACCAACAGAAGAGAAAATGATTTTGGCATTGTTAAGTATCATATATACCGATAGAAGTGAGATCACCCTACTCACGTTGCCCAGGAAGCCAGTTGACAGGTATGGAGATTTGCTGACGAAGCTCAATTTCAACGCCGCCCTGAAAATAGTAGTACGAGGCCGAAAGCCCAAGCCAGGCGGCACTTGCAGGGTATTTTTCTGGCAACAGAAAGTCCCGGTCAGTTTTGATCAGTGTGGAATTCCCTGTAACAGTAAAGTCTTCGCCAAGCCAGTATTGGAATACTGTAACCGGCGGGCAGTCTGTCAAGTGGACTGGTAATTTCAGATGCACAATGCCTTTGTCGGACCAGGGGTCTAACCAATCTCTATTATTGTGTGGTACAACAAACAGCAGGTACTGTTTTTTCTTATTCAGCGTTAATGTATAAAACCCTGAAGGCAAGGGTGCGTACCACTCAGGGCTTTCCAACATAACAGGGCTGGCAGACTTGGGAAGTGTGCCGGAAAACCAGACCTGCTCTTTTGCATCTTTAAAAGTGAATGTTGTGGAATGTTCTGAGTGTTCAGCTTCTACCAATACCTGATAGACATATTGCTGCCTGGGGTTACTACGGGCAGAAAGCACCACTTTAAGGGGAGGAGTATTGACGTCGGCGCAGATTGTGTCTCGCCCGCACCGGGTCTGCTTCAAAATCTCAATACCCGCTAAATCCCACTGCTGCTCTGTTATGCTTCCCCCTCCCTGCCTGACCACAGTACTGAGTTCCTGATAAGCCAACTGTGGGTGTTTATTCATTAAGGCATCATACACTGGTTTCAGTGGCGTATTTCTGAAAAAGTGATCTGCTGCCACTCGCTGGCTGGCTATACAAGTCACGAAGAACATTGCAATAAAAAGAAGTACAGAACGCATTCGACCTGTCAGCCTTTCAAGCGATAACCAACACCACGAATGGTTTCTATATCTAAATCCGGCAGTTTTTGACGCAACTGCAGAACGTGGTTATCCACCGTGCGAGTAGAAGGGAATGACTGGTATCCCCAAACCTGATTTAACAGTTCATCCCGATGATACACCCGATTCAGATTTTGCACCAATAACAACAATAACTGAAACTCTTTAGGTTTTAATTCAATGTGTGTGTTCGCAACAGAAACATCATAAGTCGCCAGGTTAAGTACAATGTTTCCATATTGAAGATTAACTTCCCCAACAGGACGTAACTGGGTTTGAATACGAGCCAATAGCTCGTGGTTTGAGAATGGCTTGATAATATAGTCGCGAGCCCCGGCTGCTAAACCGTCCACACGATCCTTAATATCAATGCGTGCCGTTAAAAAAATCACGGGCAGTGATTTTTTCATGAGCCAGTTAGGCAGAAACAATAAACTATCCCCCTCGGAGAGTTGACGATCCAATATCACCAGATCTGATGAAAACCAGAATTCTTCAACCTCTGTCAGTGTTTGCACCCATCTGCACTCATAGCTCTGTTGATTAAGAAAATCGACAACCCCCTGACCCAGCAGTATATCGTCTTCAACTAGCAGCAGTTTTGTCATAATCCAGCTCCAGAATGTAACGGGTTGGATGTCGATAATGAATAAGCCGTCCACCCAAGCGTCGCATTATGCGTTTAACCAATATTAAGCCAATACCCATACCTCTGTTTTTACTTTTTTTTCTTATCAATAATTGCCACCAACCTGGACTGACCCCCTGATCAGTGACCTCCAGCCTCAACCTGGGACTTGTTGATATCACCAGGAAAACAGGTGGCTTACCATGAGCCAGTGCATTTCTGATCAGATTCTCCAGACAGAGTCCTAGCCAATACCAGGGCAGTGACAGTTCTTTATCTTTGTTGATTGTAAAGTGTACAGGGTAATTGTTCACCAAGTCCGTAAGCCACTCAGATAATAACACTGACTGACACGGCAACATGCTCTGATTATCACTGCTGAGAAAACCTTTGCTGGTTTCAGTAAGCCGGTGAAGGCGAGAACAATCCTTTAATAGTCGGCCAAAAGCTATTTGGCCTCTTTCACTGAGCTGGTCATAATCTGCGCGAAACTGTTCAATGGTCATATTCAAGCTGGCGACAGGGGTTCGTAATTCGTGGATTAACAACTGAAGTATAAATTTTTTTTCTTTGTTATCCTGTTGGCGTTGTCTGAGGACTCTGGCGATGCCGAGAGCCGCGACCAGACAAAAAAGTATTCCGGCTATCCACCAGATAAAGAACGTGATATCCCGCTCAGTAACACACAGATTACCGGAGGATATTGCGCAACTCTGCTCCTCCAGGCGCTGCGTGATCACCAGATCATTTTCTTTAGCCAGTGGTTGCCAGATGGATGCCGCTATTTTCAGAATAGATTTCTGGTCATCCAACCATAAACTGTTATCCGATGCCAGAAAGAAGTGAGAACCTGCAAGAAGTGCTGCCACACCCTCAGGCTCAAGGCTTTTAAAAATGTTATGTAATGGATGCAGAGGGTTACTTAACGTCAGCAGGTTGGCGTGGTGTGTTAAAAAATACGTTGTCTCATCGCTGTTACGGCCGTAATGTTCTTCAATAGCTTCCAGATACCGATCCGCATAACTACCACCTGCAGGATGCAATAAAGGCGCCTGAGTCCACCAGCTTTCTGATAACATCTGCTTTTTGCATAGCATCCATTCAAAGTCAACTGCCGTTTGCAGGGTGGGCTTGTCAGCTTTCACCCAACGACAGGTGTTCTTTACCTTCAACAAAGTTTCAATATCGGCCCATGAATACTGCTTCAATAAAGGATACTGGCTGTCCACTGTGAGCAACTTTTCAGGATAAGTATGCAGTTTTTGCAGGCTGATAATCTCATCGGACTTTGCCCTGTACAATGCTGCCACAAACTGTTTAAAACGCTGGGAGGTGGAGATGCCACCAGCATTGAGGGCGGCGGCAGACGAAGAAAAGGAAGCAACCAGAATGACCAGCGCAACCAACGCAACCAATGACATCATGCTATGAGGAGAAAGAAGTAGCGTCCAGGGAAGGTAGTTCTGAGTGGGTATAGGGTTCATAAAAGAAAACAAAGTTAGCTGATGCGGTGATAGTAATCATACTGCTTTGTAAAATCCAGATGGAATCTACAGATGTTCTCCGTCATGCATGAAACTCATTAAAAAAGACAGACTGTATGCCTGGTAGTAGTATCACATTGCAGTTTGAGCAAGACTCCAAAAGGAGTATATTAATACAATGAAGCGTTGACACCCATACGCCTGTCATTCCTGCCAGGGGAAGCATCTGCAAAGGAGCAGATTTTCACCTTCGCGGGACTGACGTGAATGAGACCTGTACAGATATTAAGGCTCCTGAACCAAAAACCACTTGAAATCGCACGTGGCTGACTTTAGCTTGATAATCAGAAGTATTCGATGCATCTATTATCAAATGAGCTTTGGTTTAGTGCTCAAAAATAAATACGCCAGGCAACAGGAAGCGTTGAGCTATCAACCTCCAGAGGGCGTGCAACCTGCCCTAATGAAGGGGATATATAACATGTTAGTGAAATATGCTAAGACTGCCATTTTTCCACTGCTTTCTACGGTCTTATGCATGCAAGTGACATCAGGTTATGGGACGGAATTCTCTGAATGCATTAGCCACCTTCGGGAGCGAGCAATGGATGCAGGCGTCTCTGAGGCTGTTATCAAAGAAACATTGGATTCTGTAAAAGAAATCAACCGAACTCTGGAACTCGACCGCAAACAACCCGAGTTTAGTGAAACCTTTGCGAATTACCTCAATAAGCGTGTCACAGATTTCCGGGTGACTGAGGGACAGAAAATGCTGGCCCACTATAAACCATTACTGGACAGGCTTACCAGAGAATACGGTGTTCCCCAGCATTATCTGATTGCCCTTTGGGGGCTGGAAACCAACTTTGGTGGTTACCTGGGCAGGTTTCCCGTTATTGATACACTGTCAACCCTGGCCTGTGATAAACGTCGCAGTGAGTACTTTTCCAAAGAAGTCGTTGCAGCCTTAAAGCTGATGGATACCTATGCGCTCCCACCTGAGCAGATGCTGGGTTCCTGGGCTGGTGCTATGGGGCAAACGCAGTTTATGCCCTCTGCCTATCTTCACTATGGTGTTGATGGCGAGAATGACGGTGCTGTAAATCTTTGGGAAAGTATTCCGGATGCCATGGCTTCAGCAGCCAATTTTCTGAACCAGCTGGGGTGGCAAAGAAACTGGAAGTGGGGGCGAGAAGTGCGACTGCCCGCTAACTTTGATTACATCAACGCAGGACTAAAAAACAAAAAGTCATTGGGTCAATGGCATAAGCTCGGTCTGACCACTGCTTTTGGTGGCCGATTGCCCGAAGAAGAGACAGAGGCTTCTTTAATTGTTCCTGCTGGCCACGAAGGCCCGGCCTTTTTAGTATACGACAACTTTAATGTCATTATGAGATGGAACCAATCAATTTTTTATGCCATTGCTGTTGGCTATCTGGCAGACCGAATCAATGGTTCAAAGATTCTTCAACAGATGCCACCTGATGTACCCCGTTTGAATGTATCGCACATCAAAACACTACAAATCAAACTGAATGAACTCGGTTTTAATAGCGGTAAACCTGACGGGATTATTGGTTCGGCAACACGACAGGCAATTAGAAACTTTCAGGCTTCCCGTAAAATGATTGCTGACGGGTATCCGGGGAAAAACGTCTTTGAAGCGTTGAATATCGCATTAAACAAACACCCTTGACAAAACAGTCCCTGAACCAATGGCATTAACTTGAAAAATAACCATGGAATACCAGGGCCTGCTCAAGAAGAAAAACGACGATAAAATCCTATGAAAAGGTTCTACCCCCGGATAAGCCATGATCAAATATAGCTCCGAGTGTTTGCCACTCGGTGATGGTTACCTTCGTCAACTTGCCGGGACCGGTAATCAACATATAATGACATATAATAGTAGTCATGATTTTAGTATATATTTGTTTCAATTATTCAGGGAGAGCACCCTATACCGTTACTAAAAATCTTACATAATCTGTAATTATGCAGACTTATCTACGCCGTCTACGTCTACATGGATGCACAGCGAGCTGTGTCTGACTCCACTCTTTCGTAGGGTTTTAGGTCGAGCTGTAACGTGTCTGCGACCATGCTTATGAATCAAAAAAATGGTAACTGTTAGCTTGGTTTTCGCGTAACCGTTTACCACCTTTGATTCATGATCGAAATTATATCAGATAGTTACAGATTATAATAGTTTACAGCTAACTGTTTTTAACCCTGAGGCCTTACCTTAAGTCAGCGCTATTGCGGTATACTCCCCATTAAACAATACCGCTGTAGTTGTGAATAACAATGAAGAAAGTCATCCCTACTCTACTCGTATTGCTGTTAACAGGCTGTGGCAGCCAGCCACAGAAGCCCGTGCAGGAGGTTCAGCCTGCCAAAGACAGCTTCCCGAGCGCTTCTGTGCAAGGCCGTGCCCTGTATCTGTTGTGTACAGGTGGTTATGCGTTTCCAGTCAATGTGCAAAAAGACGAGGCCTGGATTTTTTTACCCGAAGGCGCCAAGCGGCTGGTACGCACTGAAACAGAAGATGGTGTTAAATATTCCAATGGTGAGTATAGCCTGTGGGGAAGAGGCAACAATGGGATGTTTCAAGTGGAGGATAAACCCGCAGAGCAATGCCGCAATCAACCTCAAAAGGCTGTCTGGGTTGAGTCCAAGTTACGGGGTGCTGATTTTCGGGCAGTGGGTAATGAGCCAGGCTGGACGCTGGAATTGAGCCTTGAAGGGAATACCGTGTTTGTGAGCGATTACGGTAAAACCCGTGCTCTGTTCAAAACTACCGAGCCTGTCACTGATGCCAGCAAGCGCACTTCCACCTATCGTTTAAACAATGGTCAGCAGCAAATAACAGTACAGATTGAGGGTAAAGCCTGTAATGACTCCATCAGCGGTGAGCCTTTTGATACGTCAGTGACCGTCCATTACGATGATCAAACCTATAAAGGATGTGGCAAAGCACTGTAGTTTTTGAGAAGCTGTTCAGAATCTTCTCAACAAAAGTCCCAACAGGGCTAAATACGTAAATTGAAGGCTTGTGCTCAGTTTACGCTCAGTATTTTTCCACAGCAAACAGCGAGGAGCCATAACTTTCACACGGGTCATTCCATCAGGACCTGAACTCGGCTTAACCGTTTAAAAGCTGCGCTTTTGCCTTGGATGTTGCCTTGGATGTATAGCCTTTGTGACCGAATAGCTTATCCAAAAAATGACAGCACATACCTTCAAGAACAGCACGATCACTGGTATCAACTCTTCTTGTTTTTATCCGCCGCCAGAAACTGATTGAACCGCTCAGATAATGCACATGGTGTCTGGCTGTCAGAGGTTTCTATCACCGGTTCGTTAAAGGTGGCAATATGAGACACCTGATGGTTAGTAACGCCCACCAGAATATCTTTATTGCTGACACGCACCAGGCAGAGCCGTGCCTGATTTGATACTGGTGTGACCGATAACAGGGTAATATCTTTTCCAGTATAGCGCTGGGATGGGTGAATCTTTTTCACAATCCATGTCAGCAAAAAAATCAGTGCAATGACCAGCAGCAAAGGCATTAGCATCTGGGCAATACTGATATCTAACAAAGTGTCAGCAGGCTTACCATCAGTGGCAAAGGCCGGGAGGCTCAAAAAGGCAGGTAGTGCATTCCATGCTTTCATAGGGCAAGTCCTTGTACTTTCTCTTCAGGTTACTGCAATCCGTTGCAAGAGAAAACGAGCAGCTGTTTTTTAAAACAGCTGACGGATGTTAGCGGCACGACCGGGCGCTGGATTTTTTCGGCGCAACCCCACGCCACCAATGCAGCAGCTCTGAGGCAGCGTAAACCGCTTCAACACCCTTATTCTGGTTATTGTCACCAGAACGTTTATGGGCATCTTCAATGGATTTAACACCGATCACCTCGTTAATAACGGGCTTGCCAAACCGATGGGTGATCTCGCTCAACCCATTGACTACTGTGTAAAGCACGCCTTCGTCATGGGAGGTAATGCCCTCAAGCACTACACCAAAGGCAAGCACAGTGTCGAGTTCAGGGTCTGCCTCAAATAAAACCCCGGCTGCAAAGGGAATCTCCAGTGAGCCGGGTACCCGATGTACAGTGATATTTTCAGGCTTAACATCAACAGCCAGCAGCTCTTTATGGGCCCGGTCTATCATGGCTTCAACGCAGTCACCGTGCCAGCGAGCACCGATAATGGCTACTTTGGCATCAGGGATCTTATGAAATTCGCCAGGGACTTTTGGTAAATTTGCACCCATGGTGTTTTCCTCACATCGTTGAGTGATTAACAAGCTAGTATCGCCAGGCTCTAATGTCCACAAATGTCCACAAACTTCCGCTGTTATCATCCCTGCGAAGGAGAGTATCCATGTCAGGGGAGATTCCCGCCTCTGCGGGAATGATACCAATGGCCAATGCTAACTACGCTATTTTGCTGGCAATCTGAGCGCCAGCGGTGCATTGAAATGCCTGGCAATAGCAGGCTTTACTCGTCTGCCTGTCATTTTGCCTTGTTTTGACGTCCAGCTTGCCATGCTCATTACGGTAGTCAGAAAAGACGATTGGCATTAAATATGACAGGCTGCCAGGGGGCGATCTCAACTGGACATTTCATCGGTTGAGAACGCTCCCTGGAACCACGGCCAGTGCTCAGCAATCACATCCAGTCTTTCAAAGGGCACACTATTGAGCAGTGAGCCCAGCGTGCCCTGATTGGGCACATAGAGGTTCGGAGCAATATCATTGAGCGGATAGAGCACAAACGCACGCCCATGCATTTGCTCGTGCGGGACAGTCAGTCGTTCACTTTGGATCTGCTGATCGCCATACAATAAAATATCCAGATCCAGTGTTCGTGGTCCCCAACGCACCGACCGCTGACGACCGTGATGGTTTTCAATGGTTTGCAGGGTGTCGAGCAAAGGTTCTGGTTGTAAGGATGTGGTGATAGAAATCACAGCATTGCAGTAATCAGGCTGATCTTCAGGGCCTACAGGGTCACTGCGATAAAGTCTGGAGCAGCTTTGCAGCCACATGCCGTCTGATAAGTCAATTTCATCCACTGCTCTTTGTAACTGCAGTTCTGGCTTTTCCAGGTTACTACCCAAGGCAATAAACGCTGTGATCTCAGACATCATACATCCTGATTGGGTGAATTAATGGAAGCCTTGTCTGCTGTTTAAGGCTTGCGTCGTTTGCTTTTATTGCCCGCTTTTGATGAAGGGCGATTGCGTAATTCCAGGATCATCTGCTGGAGATCAGAGTCACTGGCTTGCTGTGCCTCTTCCCACCACTGACCGACATTGCCAGGTTTTTCACCGGATTCTTCCCGGAGTAACAGAAGGTCGTAGGCAGCCCTGAAACGCGGGTGATCGACCAGGCTTTTGATCAATCGAGGCTGACGACGCTCAAGGCGGGACTGTAACTCCCAGATTTCACGAATCACCAGTGTAAATCGTTTGGGTATGGCAGTATGCGTTGTCTGGTTGTCCAGTACAATGGTTGAAGCCTGTTGTAGAGCTGGAACAGGAGGGACACCTTGACTTTTTAACTCAAAGATCAGTTGCTGCAGAGGGCGCCATAACAACGCCGCAAACAAAAAGGCAGGGGTTACCGGCCTGTTATTTCGAATGCGTTTATCGGTGCTTGCCAGGGTAAGATAGACCAATTCCTCAAACGGAAGATCATCACTCTCAAGGCTATGATAAGTGGCGGGGAGCAAAGGCTCCAACAGACCGTATTCCCAAAGCTTGTCAAAAGTGTCAACACCGTTGCCAGACTGAAGGAGCTTTAAGACTTCATCGAACAATCGAGCGGGGGGAATATCCTGCAGCAGGTGAGAGAGCTGTCTAATGGGCGCCCTGGTTGTTTCTGCCATAGTGAACTTTAGCTTGGCTGCAAAGCGGATAGCCCTTAACATCCGTACCGGGTCTTCCTGATACCGTTTTACAGGATCGCCAATCAGGCGGAGTGTCCGCTGCTCAATATCAGCGACCCCGTCGCAATAATCGATCACAGAGTAGTTTTGTGACTCGTAGTAAAGGGCATTGATGGTAAAGTCGCGGCGTAGTGCGTCTTCTTCCATGGAGCCGTAGATATTATCACGCAGTATGCGGCCAGACTCTGCGTGGCATGAGCGGTCCGATGCTGGCCTGTTAGCATCATGACTGGCCCTGAAGGTAGCGACTTCGATGGTTTCCCGGGCAAACAGAATATGCACCAGTTTAAAACGACGCCCAATCACTCGGGCGTTTCTAAAGAGTCGGCGTACTTCTTCAGGAGTGGCACTGGTAGCAACATCAAAGTCTTTTGGTGTAATTCTCAGATAAAGATCACGAATACACCCACCCACCAGAAATGCTTCATAACCTGCATTATTAAGGCGGTACAGTACCTTGAGGGCATTCTGGCTCATATTCCTTCGGGATATGGGGTGTTTATCACGGGGGATAATATGGCTGTTTGCTACGGTTTCACAAATGTTCAGGGGAGAGTTGCCCATTATTGAGGGATTTGCTTCAGGTAATGCGGTTTGTGGCGCACTGTATTGTGTGGCTGTTTGCCGTCGAAAGAGCCTGAGGACAAACCCGGAAATCAGAATAATGATAATAAGCACAGACAGCGCAATGCTTAGCCAGTCTTGCATGTAGTTTTCTATGTTCAGTGGTCTGGTAATAACATACTGCCCAGTTGGCAGCCTGTTGATGAGTATAAAACCCAAGTTTAACATGATAGCACTACCTGGGGATAAGCATAAGAGCCTCTCGGTCCTGATCAATCTGAAACATAAAGTGATTCAGTATGTTCATTCCCAACAATCCCTGAGCAGACCCGCTGCTATCCATTGCCAGCTCTGCGACTTCCAGGTTATTGAGTACAAAAGTACCTATCTGTAGGGTTTTCAACGTATAAATTGGCGCAAAGCGTAAACCATTAGCTGTTTTAAGCTGAGTGTGACCAGACCTTGCTGCCAGTTTCAAGCGTTTGAGTTCCTGTAGCAGGGCAGGAGGTAATGTCGTCAGGGTGGCACCGGTATCAATCAATAGCGCAATAGTTATCTTTCCACCAATATTCACATTTGCCATAAAATGTGCGCCTGATGGGGTTAATGGCACAGCGCCCGCTGGCAGGGCTTGGGATTCATCAGAATCTTCCATGGTAGCCACCGTGAGATCAGCCAGCAATGCGGTTGCTGTTTTACCGTAAACAGGATCGTCTGTGAGTTGTTCAAGTTCCCGGGCGGCCTCATTGTCCAGATTGGCAGCCAGGTAGATCTCTGCAAGGTTATAGCGGTAAGGGCTGTAATAAGGAAACCTGTGAACCAACCTTTGGAACAGAGTTAATAAACTGGCAAGACTATTACTTTTTTTGTGCCTGCTGATCAGCTGCCGGGCCAGGTGCTGTGTGGTTTTTTTAAAAAAGGCTGCACTACTAACCTGTTGGGTCAGAGATTCTGACATCATGCACACTTCAAGGGCATGGTGTATTTCCCCCAGGCTGATTAGAATGTCTACCCGCATTTTCAGCAGTGTAGTGTCCTGGTAGTAGTGTTGCGTAAAGCGCTCCAGGGCTTGAAGGCTTTTCTCATTCTCACCGTTTCTCTGCCATTGTTCCAGAAGGTTGATCAGTATCTGCCTGAATGCCTGCTGGGTGCTGGTATCGCTGTTGTTGTGCTGTTGAAACAGCGTAATAGCATCGTCAAAGCGCTGATCTTCCAATAGCGCCAATAGCTCGTTTGTAGCAGAGGGCTGCCGGTAAACCGATGATTGTACAAAGGGGGTGGGAGTGATAATCAGGGGGATACTATCAATCACCGGTTCAAAAGGTATAGCGCCATGTCCATGATGAACGGTGGTATAGCTGTCACGTAGCCACCATCCTGCTGAAGCACCAACGATTAATACGAGAATGACTGTACCGAATTTATAAACTGTTGTCAGATCTTCACCTATAGCGCTATTAATGGTTGCCATTTTATAGAGGATAGACAATAGAAACTGCTATTACCTGTATGCAAAAAACTTGGCATATCGCTGCAAGTCTGCGTATAATCGCCGACAATAAAGGGGGGAAGCCTATAGAAAAGGAGCCTGTAGCTCAGTTGTTTAGAGCATTCAACTTATAATCCTGTTGTCAAGTTTTCATTTGAAAAATGAGATGGGGTATATATGATTTTCCCTGACACCGAAAAGCGCCTGTAGCTCAGTTGGTTAGAGCACCCGACTCATAATCGGTTGGTCGTAGGTTCAAGTCCTACCAGGCGCACCATTCAACCTTTAATTATACCTGTAGTCACACTTCCCTTTTTGCAATACCCACGAACTAATACCCATTGACTCTTCCAGTTACGTTCTCAACTTACGCACTGCTACTATATAGTGCTCGTATATAGATAGTGCTCGTATATAGTGCCCGTCCGATTAAACACCTTATACCCATTGTATCTTCTAACTCTGGCAAAGATCCCTGCATCATAAGGCTTAGAGTTATACCGCAGTTAGCAATACTTCGGACAGTTTTATAAACTTCAAATTCGCGGCTGCTAAGGGGTTGAAGATATATCGTTATTTTATGTGAAGCAAAAGAAGCGCTCTGCCTTGCCATTTTCTTTTTGAACGCAGGGTGCTTTGCTCTTTTTTCCCAAAAGTTTTTGAAGGCGGTTTGCTGATAACGCAAAGCCTGCCGGATGGGTACAGATGAAACGGCGAAGAGCCAAGTCTTTTTGGTCATCATTGCGAAGCACAACACCCCCTTGAAATGCATAATAAGCTTTTAGCAAATGTCTGATAGTGCCTGATAATGTCTGATAACGTCTGATAAAGCGCTGTCAAACACCATGGTTTTTCAAACGGAGTCCCGTTAGGATGTGAGCTTAATAATGCTTGCTAAAGCCTCATGTATTCATTCGTGGACTAGGGAAAGGTGTTCTATCTATGTCATCATTAAAGGACAAGTCAGGCCGGACATTTCCGTACCTCCGGATATCTGTCACTGACCTGTGCAATTTTCGTTGTAACTATTGCCTGCCTGATGGTTGTCTTGAGCATAATCATAAAGCAGCGTTGACGCTGGCTGAAATCAAACGGTTAATTCACGCATTTTCACAATTAGGTGTTGAAAAAATTCGTATCACCGGCGGTGAGCCGACCATGCGTCAAGACTTTACTGATATTGTGAAAACCATCAAGGCGGTGCCTGGTATTAACACCGTTGCTATGACCACCAATGGTTACAAAATGGATCAGCGCATTACCGCCTGGCTGAAAGCCGGCATTGATGCTGTGAATGTCAGTGTTGACAGCTTAAATCCCGGCGCTTTTGCACTAATCACTGGACATAATCGCTTACAGGAAATTTTTGCAGGCATAAAAACAGGCTTAAAACAGGGGTTACCTGTCATCAAGGTCAATACGGTGTTAATGAAAGGTCTTAATGATGGAGAACTGTCGCAGTTTCTGGCATGGATTAAAGACCAGCCCATTACCCTGCGGTTAATTGAATTGATGGAAACGGGTGATAACCATGATTTTTTTAACAGGCACCATGTTCCCGGAAGTACAATTCGTTCACAACTGGTGGATCAGGGATGGGTACGTATTGCTCGCAGCCGTGATGCAGGTCCTGCCCAGGAATACTGCCACAGTGACTATCAAGGGTGCGTAGGCCTGATCACGCCATACGCCAAAGATTTTTGTAATGATTGTAACCGCCTTCGAGTGACCTCTCTGGGCAAGTTACAGTTATGCCTGTTTGGGGATGAAGGCATTGATCTACGCGACCTGTTGCAACATGATCATCAACAACATGCCTTGATAAAGCGTATTACCTCATCACTGCGCCTGAAGAAAGACAGCCATTTTCTGGATCAGGGCATGACCGGGAATACCTTCAATTTAGCGCAGCTCGGTGGATGAGGCATTGTAGTGAAGTGACTTGATCATCAGTACACAAAGGGCGTAAGACTGACCAAGGCAGAACTGGCTGAAATACTACCCTACATCATCCGTCATTATCCGTCATTCTGAGCTAAAAAGGCGGGATGTTACAATTGCTCCAGACTTGGTAAGTTATTCATTATTTCTTCCCTTACCTGATATCGGTGGGATTTCCATTAGTCACCTGACAGGTTTTCTGTTTCACAGTTCATTGCTCCGGTGATAGCTTGTTTCTCTGGGGATGGTTTGGTTATAGCGTCAATTCCCACAGTGGGGATTTTGACGGTGATCAACCAATTCATACCCCCCAATTCTTACATGAGTTCCACAGACTTAACATCTCACTAGTCTAGTGGCAGGCAGACCCGGGCAGGCCTGTAAAGATGAAAGAAAGCCTATAGGATTGAGTAAAGAATATCATCTCTGTGGGATGAGCGCTTACATCCCCCCACCTTTTTCGGTGAAGGCCTTACGCGCTTTCCATAAGACACTATACATTGTTGGCAAATGCGGTACACTGGAATAGTGCTCTCAGAACGGATTCGTCTCACCTGCACGAGGATGACCCGTTCAAAGTGGCAGATCTCACTGAGGGAACAGTGTGATCTATTTCATCAGGTATTGGTGTAAGGAGGAGCCCCATGAGCCATAACAAGTACAAGAGCCTGCAAGACCTGGTAGACAATTATATTGAGTCTGGACTATCTGCCAGGGAGTATGTGGAGTGTTGCGTGGATGCTGGCGATATCAGTGCTGCCGAAGCGCTCAAGCTGCTATCTATTCTAAGGGATGCTCAGTCTGTCACATTCAAGTTAGCTGAAGTGAATGATGAGAATTTTCCCGGCCTGAAAATGACGCTGATGCGAAAGAGCGATGACCTGGATATGAATGAGCCACCACTGTTTAAAATTGCCATCAATAAAAGTTTGAACCAAGACAGGGAGGAAGTCATTGATATTCTACAAAAGTTTGCTAAAGAGCTTGCCGTACTGGCAACCAGGGATGAACTGCCTGAAGCTGAAGCCATAGACACCTTTGATGATTCACCTGAAGAGTGGCTTGATCATCCCAATATTATGCCTGCCAGCGAAACACGTCATTGAACACATTTGAATGTCCGGCTGTTGCACAGGGTTCACCGGACAGCCTTCTTTCCTTTTTCCTCTTTTTTAAAAATCACTACTGCAAACAGTTTTAGATACTCCGGTGTCTGATGCTGCAAGGCCTACAAATCAAGAGGCCCATTTTATGGTAACTCAAGGATAAGCATGGGCCGCCATAAAACAACAATATACCCTCAACCCCTTGGCAGCCGCGGGTTTTAAGTTTATAAAACTGTCCGAAGTATTGCAGCATCAAAAAACGTAGTAAAGTGGCTCTATCCGAACTTCTGGAGGTACTGTCCGGGTAATTCCCCAGAACCCGTTAAGAACCTTATGGATTTGGCCTTCCTGGCGCTTCTGTTGAGAAAATTATGAACAGTGTCTTGACAGAAGTGCTACGCAACTGTACCCAAAGTCCTGACCCTCCAGTAAAATCATAACGGTAACTGTAACTGTAACTGTTATAAACTGATGGTGATAACCCGGAACAAGTGTGTATTTTAAGCCTTATGACCAATCGAGTACTGATGCTGTTATCACTGATTACTCTGCTTTTCTCCGAGAGCAGCCTGGCATTGAGCAGCCCCTGGATTACCAGCCCACAGCAACCTGATGCAAAGGTCAGGCTGCTTCTCAGTGGAGAGGTCGATCCTGTTTCAAAAACAGTGATGGCAGGTCTTGAAGTGAAGCTTGCCGATGGCTGGAAGACTTACTGGCGTTCACCAGGTGAGGGAGGAATTGCACCGGAAATTACCTGGTATCCCTCTGATAATATCAACGCCATTGATTGGCTTTGGCCGTTGCCTGAGCGGTTTGAGTTACAGGGCTTTCATACACTGGGTTATAAAAACGTTGTTGTTTTTCCACTGTTAATCAAGGTTAACCGGTTAGACAAATCTGTTAATATCGCAGGTAAGTTGAAGCTTCCTTCCTGCACTACGGTTTGTGTTTTATCGAACTATGACTTGAACCTGATATATACTCCTTCAATGCTTCAGCCTGACGCTAATGCGGCTTTTCTGATCAATAAGGCGCTGTCAGACACGCCCAGGAGTGATAAAGACGTCGTCACACAACATAAAACCTCAGGCATTCATGATGTGCGGGCGTTTTGGGACAACACCAGCAGTACCTTGCATATTACAGCAGAGACGACTGGACTCCGGAGCAGCGCGGACGTGATAGTGGAGTCTGATAATACGGATATTACCTTCAGTTTACCCGATCTTCAGTGGCATGGGGCACAATTAACCGCAACAGTAAAAGCCAGTAACTGGCTCGGTGAAGTCAATCTGACCAATACGTCTGTTACCGTGACTATTAGAAATGGAGATGACGCCCTTGAGAAAACCATCAGGGTACAATCGTTTTCTTCATCGTCAAATAGCCACTCTCTGCTCACCATTGTTGTATTTGCCTTGCTGGGAGGCTTGATCCTCAACCTGATGCCCTGTGTATTGCCTGTACTGGGGCTCAAGCTAGCCTCACTGGTTGATGCTTCCAGGCAATCCCGCCAGCATGTGCGCCAACAGTTTTTAAGCTCAGCTGCCGGCATTCTGGTTTCGTTCTGGTTACTGGCCGGGATGCTCCTGCTGCTTAAGCTGGCAGGAACCCAGATTGGCTGGGGTATTCAATTTCAGAATCCCTGGTTTATTGGTTTTATGGCTTTGGTCACCACCGGCTTTGCAGCCAATTTAATGGGACTGTTTGAAATCAGGCTTTCTTCCGGGCTTGCTACGAAGATGGCAACCGCTGGAGATGCCAGCCGCAGAGGGCATTTTATTCAGGGTGTATTTGCGACATTACTGGCAACACCGTGCTCAGCACCTTTTCTCGGTACAGCTGTTGCCTATGCGCTGTCGACCAACACATTTAGCCTTATCATTATTTTTACGGCATTAGGTATGGGGCTGGCAACACCTTATCTCCTGATTGCGCTGAGCCCCTCCCTGGTGCGCTGCCTGCCCAAACCGGGTCAGTGGATGCACCATGTAAAAACCCTGCTGGCGCTCTTGTTAACCGGTACCAGCCTGTGGCTCATAAATCTGCTGAAAACTGACCTTTCAACACTCTGGTTATTAACGGCCTTCTTCCTTCCAACGACGCTGTTCACCTTCCTGCTATTGAAACAGGTATTACAACGCAGCAGCAAAGGCACACTGGCAGGCGCTTCATCAGTTCTGTCTCTGGCAGTTGTTCTGATTCTCAGCTGGTATACTGGCATTTTGCAGCCAAATGAAAACAACAACCCCGCCCTTCCCTGGCAACCACTTAATATCTCTATGATTCAAGCCGCCGTTGCTGAAGGGAAAGTCGTTTTTGTGGATGTCACCGCTGATTGGTGCTTGACCTGCCAGGTGAATAAAATCCGGGTATTGGATCGCGCGCCTGTTTTCGATGCCCTTCAACAAAACACTATAGTGCTTATGAAAGGCGACTGGACAAGACCGTCCGATACCATCAACCAGTTTTTGAACAGTCATGGCCGCTATGGTGTCCCTTTTAATATTGTATACGGCCCTGATGCCCCTGACGGAATTCCACTGCCGGAACTCCTCAACAGTGACGAGGTAATGACTGCCTTGCAACAAGCTTCTACCCAATCAATGGATGTACGTCGATGAAAAAACGACTGTTAATGTTCTGCCTGTGCTGCCTGCCTCTGGTGGTTCAGGCTGATTCCCTTACCTCTTCCCAGCAGGATGAAGTGCGTGATTTGGTCCGGGAAACCCTGATCAAAAACCCTGATATCATTATGGAAGCCATAAACGAACTGAAAAAGCAACAACAAGAGCAGCATCAGGAAAGGGAGCAGGCTACTTTGGATGCTAATAAAGCAATGCTTTTTGATGATCGGCAGGACCCTTACCGTGGTGCTGAAAAACCAGCATTAACCGTTGCGTATTTTTCCGATTTTAATTGCGCATTCTGTAAACGACAGGATATTGATATTGAAAAAATCCTGAAAACATTCCCTCAGGTGCGCATTGTCTACAAAGATTTGCCCATTTTAGGAGAAAGCTCGCGGGAAGCGGCTGAAATGGCATTAGCTGTGCATAAAAAAGATCCGGAAAAGTATGCTTTAGTGCATAAAAAGCTCTCTTCCAAACCGGGAAAACATAACAGTCAGTCTATTAACGCGGCTTTCAAATCAGAAGGCTTTGATGTGAATACACTTAAAAAAGGTGATATGAATAGCATTGACAAACAATTGAATCAAAACATACAACTGGCTGCCCGGTTAGGTATTCGAGGCACCCCCGCACTGGTTTTCTCTGATAAGGTAGTGGGCGGTTATGTGGATGAAAAACAGCTGGCAGCAATGATAAAAGAACGGCTAAAGCGTCATAGCCAGAGTCTGTAAATAATAATAATTCTGTGTAAATACCACTTGTTATTTATGCCTTAATCCGGTCTGGAAACATAATTTCAAACCGGTTTATGGCTGACTTTCAGACTCTTATTGGCGAG
Source organism: Endozoicomonadaceae bacterium (assembly GCA_965232215.1). Lineage (GTDB taxonomy): Bacteria > Pseudomonadota > Gammaproteobacteria > Pseudomonadales > Endozoicomonadaceae > Endonucleibacter. Next base: position 308,171 of record CBDDPF010000013.1, on the reverse strand, counting down.
GCTCATCTAGCCGATGCTTTTTAGCAGCTGGTTTGACTAAACCTGCTTATTTTTCTGTATAAGAAATGTTTATGGTTTTACTCTGTCGAGTTCTGAGACAATACAGTCCTTGCGTTCTTTGCCAGTGCGTTGCAGATAGTCGGAAAACTCAGCAGGAATACGGCCAGTTGCTGCGCCTTCCCAATTAACAGCAATGCCCTCTTTTGTTTCATAGGAGAAAACACAGCGTTGACGAGGTTTATGCTTGCGCGTAGACGTGCCAACGTTAATGGTGTCCAGGTCTTCCAGAGAAAGACCGAGCTCTTTCATTTGGTTAACAACTGCTTCAACTGCTTCACGCTTACGATTTTGCTCTTCTTTTTGTTCAAGCTCAACCAGCAGCTTCTCTTCATAAATAGTCTCAATGCGGCTAACTACTCGCTGTAAGTCTTCTACGTGCATATCCTGAAAGAGTTTACGCATCTGTACTTTAGACTTGAGAATATCAATCGCTTCTTCAAATATATTCATTCTATACTGACCAGTCTTTAATAAAATACGCTGGGGAAATTAAGGCAGAGCAATCTACCACTGAAGAGACTGCCTGTATACTTATGATAGCGGAATCTTATTTCACAGTCACCCCGGTTCGTCATTATTCCAAAAGTGTGCATACCATGAATCGAAGGGTGTACATGGAGCAGGCTGTCATCAAATCATTTTCTCTATCTGCAGAGGCACCTGTTAAATGCCACATAAAATAAAGTCTTAATTACAAAAGATATGACTTCATTTCTATAGATAATGAAAAATGGGGGTTGATTTTTCCAATGGATGAACACTGATATTATGGTAATAAAAAGAGTCAGCACTGTTTACTCTATGGGAGTTAACCCGGCTACCAGTAGGTAATTGCCCATGCCTTCGTTAATGAAACAAGAAGGCTCTGAAAAGCTGATAAAGTTAGTCGCGCCCGGCAAGTTCAAGCTTTACTGCACTGATGACTGGAAGCCCGTGGTTTGCCGCTTCCAGAAGATACCCATGTTGTTACCAGGAAACCGACACAAAGCATGGAGGGGAGTAGTACCAATGGTCTATTCTAATTACGCTTTGCGCTGACAATCTGAACGCCAGCCCTGCGTTTGAAACGCCTCGCAAACACCTCGCAAACACCTCGCAAACGCCTCGCAATAGTTGACTATTATTTGTCATTTCGCCTTATTCTGACATCCAACTTGTCATCGGCATTACGTTAATTAGTGCTTGTCCGAAAACCCATAAGCCCTTGAAAACAGGAGTCTGTGAACTAACTTAATCATTGAAGATTTCCACTGACAGGCTGTTTTCTCACTCATGCGCCAAACCATCAAACCACAAATGCAGTTAGGCGAGGTCCATATCTCTGCCATCACCTTCAAGCCCAAATCCAGGGACGACATACCCCGCCTCTTGCGTGCTTTTCAGCATATCTGGGTCACCCCAGAGCTGAGAGAGCAGGTTTTTCAAGCCCTTGAGCGAGCCACCATCCAGGCAGCTTGCCTGGCAGCCCCTGGTGTCCGGTACCCCTCGACAATCCCGACCCGGAGTTTCAGGGGAGCCATGCTGTGATCCTTACCATTGCGGTAAAGCGTACGCAAAACCTGGACGGAGCTGGCGGCGGACGGGTAAGTTTCTGAGCATAGCAGTGTACGATGGTAGCAGGTGCCGTTTACCTCAACGGCAGGAACGTTAATATCAAGCCCTGACACGTCTTCTGCCAGGACGTCTCGCTCTGCTTGGGCAAAGAGCCTGTGAACGTCATTATCATCGTCTTCAAAATGTCGGATTGGGCTGTTCTGCTGGCGAAGAACAGTCAGCTTGTGTTCCAGCTGCTGAACTGCATGGAAAGAAAAAGTGGCAGCTTCAGTCAGTGGCTGATATAATTTCATCGGCTTGACCTCTCACTGAAACGTTATCGTATTCCAGTAAGCTTCATACCAGTATTTGGCCGTCACAGTTGCCATGTCAGTTAAAAAAATTGTTGCTACTGTATATCCTTGGCTGCGAGTCCGGAAAAAACGGTCATTATGAGACTTCCACCCTTACTAAAGGATAAAGTCAACATGCCTGAGCATATCTGCAAAATATGTAATCACAAAACCCGTTCAGAAAGCCACCTCGCCGCACACATGAGAACCCACACTGGAGAGAGACCTTATCATTGCCCTCACTGTCAAAAAGCTTTTAAGCAGTCTGGTCAACTCACCTCGCACATCAGAACCCACACTGGAGATAGACCTTTTCCTTGCACTGTTTGCGGGAGAGCTTTTGCTGAGTCTAGCGGTCTCAACAGGCACATGACAATCCATACTGGAAAAAAACCTTTTAGTTGCACTTTTTGTGGGAAAGCTTTTAGTCGGTCTGGAAATCGCAACAGCCACATGAGAACCCAACACCCTGGTGTTACTAATGAAGTCTCTACAACCACAGGTAGTCACTTACTGCCAGATGGAACGACAGCGACCTTTACAACCCATAAGTTCACAACCGCCGACACTGTCACGGAGGTATCTCAGGTAAGGTCTTCCACTGGCAAGGCGATTGTAACCACTGTTGAATCACCTTCCGCATTCTTAACGACTGTTTCGCAAGATTCGCAGCCCACTGTTACAACCACTGAGAGCGACGATTTATCAGGGCTTTATCTTTTGGCTAATCTGGCTGAATCTAGATGCTATATGCCTAATGATTCATGAATAACCCGTTAAAATGCGCTGAATTCAGGCATGCCGAAGGTATCTTGTCTTTGCAGTGTCTGACACCTGTTATACGGCGAACTATTAGTAGTACAAAGGCGCAAAGCGTCCATCCAGTTGCTGCACATGACCAGGTACGATGGGCTACTATTGATTGAAACCCTTTACTAAAGGGATGAAAGAGGGGTGAAAGAGAGGTGAAAGTTTCATATTGACCGGTACTTTCATTCCAGATTGTCCTTCTGCACAGGGAACTGGATGACATGACTTGTACCCGCCTCCGTAACCCCGGCACAACAGATCACTGACAGCAGCTTCCAGCCATTATTGAACAGGTCGCTCTGAATCAATGAGTGCCAGAACACCTTGCCCTCCGAGATGACGACGTCGCCTGCCTGAACACTTCATGGGTTGTATTACCAGGGTTTTGCAGGCCGCCTCAATCTCTCCAGACCCTATTGGCAGGTTTTACGACAAGTGTTTATACTCGTGACCGTTGAAGATGCTTGATTTTTCTGCATTTTTTTAGCAATCTCAACGGATGCCAAAATTTATGCTCACACCTCAGCAAAAATCAACCTTGGAGTCCCAACACAAAACGTCGCGGGATGCTCGGGAGTGTGACCGTATTAAAGCCGTATTACTGAGATCTGTAGGCTGGTCAATAACCGCCGTTGCTCAAGCATTGAGAAAAAGTGAATTTTCCATTGCCCGGCACATTGATGACTACCTGAAAAAGGACAAACTGAAACCTGAAAACGGTGGCAGTGAGAGTCATCTTAATGACGAGCAAAGTGAGCAGCTAATTGTGCATATTTCAGAGCATACTTACGCCCATGTCTACGAAATTGTGTCGTATATTTTTGAACGCTGGGCTGTCAAATACACCGTGTCAGGCCTCAACAAGTGGTTGCACCAAAAAGGCTTCACCTACAAAAAACCAAAAGGTGTACCGCACAAGGTGGATGCCAATAAGCAGGCAGAGTTTATTGAGCACTACGAAGAGTTGAAAGCCTCACTGCCTGAGAGTGAGGTTGTGCTTTTCATGGATGCAGTTCACCCAACGCAAGCCACCAAAATCACCTCGGGTTGGATACGCAAAGGTGTTGATAAAGTCATCAATACGACGGGCAGTCGCAACCGAATGAACATCGTCGGTGCGATAGAATTGAACAACTTGTCTGCTGCTATTTTTGATCAATTCGAGACGGTTAACGGGCTGGCTATCATTGAATTCTTCAGAAAAGTTAAGTCCGCTTATACATCAAAGAGTGTCATTCACATGGTGCTGGATGGAGCAGGTTATCACTATTCGAAGGAAGTCGTTGATGAGGCTGAAAAGCTGGGTATAAAACTGCATTACCTTCCGCCCTACAGCCCAAACCTGAACCCAATTGAGCGGTTATGGAAGGTAATGAATGAGTACGCTCGAAATAATCAATACTTTGCAAAACCGAAGGATTTCCGGAAAAATATACGTCATTTTCTGTATGTTACGCTACCAGAAATAGGTGCTTCGTTAGTGAGCAGGATTAATGACAATTTTCAGATACTGAATCCTGCATCTTGAATTCACTTGGGTATAGCATAGCGCAGGCGGGCACGATTTCTCCTAAAGTATTCCAGCTCTGTTTTCAACGTTGATGGTCGAAGGTGTCGCTTATGCTGGCAGTTCTAAGGTTCAACATGTCATGTGCATACTCTGGTTTCCACCAGGCTCCGGGAAGCTTCAGCCGGGTTTGTAAAACAGAACGATTAGAGCTCTCTGTTTCACCCGAACCGATGGGTAAGCTGGCGGCTTCTGCCGCGTGGTAATCAAATTGCCCGGGACGGTTCCTGATATAGCGATGGCACTCTTCTGACTTATTGGCTTCCTTTCCAGCCTTACCATTGCGATACGGCTCAAGCTCTGCCAGAACTTTCTCGGAGTGGCCTGTCTTCATTCCTGTTTTTTGTTCATCCGTCCATTTTTTGCAGGCTTTCTCATCTTTGCCAGCGCACTCTCTGGCAGCATCTGCGATGTATTCGCAAAGGTGGTAGTAATCCACCAGGAAGCGCCCCTGAGACGCAAAAACCGGTCTGCCTGACTGGCAATCCATTTCACCCCGTCACTCACGCAAGGAATGGACGACTGCCCATTCAAGCCCTGTTCAATAGCGCAACTTAACCATTGATCACCTGCTTCGTCAGGTTCTCCCATGACGACACGATGCCGTTTATTGCAACTTCCCTGCTCATAAACCAGGCAAAGTCTGGCTTCTTGCCAGTCTGCTTTTCCGGTCTTACGTTTGTCACCCTCAACCTCCTCGTCAAAAAGAACCACAGGGATCATACTGCCGTTCATCTCACCGGTCAGTTGTTTGCCATCCCCTGCACATTTCTGGCGATTCTGCAGGGAAGCTTTTGATTGCTCACACATGCAGCGGGCATGACCCGGAGTAATGGCTCGGATAGATGACCCGGGTATGACAACACCATAATGTTCTTTCATTTTCTGTGAGGCTGTTTCGAAAGAGCTGTCTGATGCAAAATCAACCAGGCGCCGTTGTAGTGGCTGAGAGTAGTCACGACAGTGAATATGAACATTCTCGGAAAAAGGCCGGACACGATGTCCTGCAACGGTCAGGCATCGCTCACAGAGACTTACTTTGCCATAAGTGGTCATCCAGTGGATGTCTTTTTTTTAGCTTTTGATTCAGGGTGAAGGTTGTGAGTTTCATCAAATTTTTGCTTTTCTTTATGGGCTCCCCAGTCCGTCAAAAGCTCATTCCCCAGTTCCCTGAGGTTCTCAATGACAGCTTCTTCTGCTTCATCAGCCCGGTCAGGATGTCCGGATTCGGCTTCTGTCAGGCTGATCAACTCAGATACTCTTTTTTCCAGTTCTGGGTGGGCAGCAAGTTTTTCAGCGAGGGTTTTGGAGGCAGGCATGGGAGGCATCGAAAAAAATGAACTCACCATATTATGGTCAAATTGTGGGAAATTGCTGACTGGGGAACACTTTTAATTGCACCCCCATGGAAAGAAAAAGTGGCAGCTTCAGTCAGTAACTGATAGTATTTCGTCGGTACAATCTCTCACTGAAATATTGTCGTATTTCGTTAAGCATCATACCAGTGTTTGGCCGTCACCGTTGCCATGTCAGTTAAAAAAATTGTTGCTACTGTATATCCTTGGCTGCGAGTCCGGAAAAAACGGTCATTATGAGACTTCCACCCTTACTAAAGGATAAAGTCAACATGCCTGAGTATATCTGCAAAATATGTAATCTCAAAACCCTTACAGAAAGCAGCCTCGCCGTACACATGAGAACCCACACTGGAGAGAGACCTCATCGTTGCCCTCACTGTCAAAAAGCTTTTAAGCAGCCTGGTCAACTCACCGCGCACATCAGAATCCACACTGGAGAGAAACCTTATCGTTGCCCTCACTGTCAAAAAGCTTTTAGTCAGTCTGGTCAACTCGCCCCGCACATCAGAACCCACACTGGAGAGAAACCTTATCGTTGCACTGTTTGTGGGGAAGCTTTTAGTCGGCCTGGAAATCGCAAAAGGCACATGAAAGCCCAACACCCTAATGTTACCGATGAAGTCTCTACAACCACAGGTAGTCACTTACTGCCAGATGGAACGACAGCGACCTTTACAACCCATAAGTTCACAACCGCCGACACTGTTACGGAGGTATCTCAGGTAAGGTCTCCCACTGGCAAGGCGATTGTAACCACTGTTGAATCACCTTCTGCATTCTTAACGACTGTTTCGCAAGACTCGCAGCCCACTGTTACAACCATTGAGAACGAGGATTTTTCAGGGCTTCTTCTTTTGGCTGATCTGGCTGAATCTAGATGCCATATGCCTAATGATTCATAAATAACCCGTTAAAATGTGCTGAATTCAGGCATGCCGAAGGTATCCTGTCTTTGCAGTGTCTGACACCTGTTATACGGCGAACTATTGGTAGTACAAAGGCGCAAAGCGTCCATCCAGTTGCTGCACATGACCAGGTACGATGGGCTACTATAGATTGAAACCCTTTACTAAAGGGATGAAAGAGGGGTGAAAGAGGGGTGAAAGAGGGGTGAAAGAGGGGTGAAAGAGGGGTGAAAGTTTCATATTGACCGGTATTTTCATTTCAGATTGTCCTTCTGCACAGGGAACTGGATGACATGACTTGTACCCGCCTCCGTAACCCCGGCACAACAGATCACTGACAGCAGCTTCCAGCCATTATTGAACAGGTCGCTCTGAATCAATGACCTGAGTGCCAGAACACCTTGCCCTCCGAGATGACGACGTCGCCTGCCTGACCACTTCATGGGTTGTATTACCAGGGTTTTGCAGGCCGCCTCAATCACTCCAGACCCTATTGGCAGGTTTTACGACAAGTGTTTAGCATAGCGCAGGCGGGCACGATTTTTCCTAAAGTATTCCAGCTCTGTTTTCAACGTTGATGGTCGAAGGTGTCGCTTATGCTGGCAGGTCAGAGCCTTGATAAGCTTTTCAACACTTTCAGCCTCCTCTTTGAGGATATGACGGCAGGTGATGAACGTTTCTCTGGATTTGGCACTGTTCTCACCACAGGACAGATCGAGCGCCTTCTTCAGGTGTTCTGCTGCATGATAAAAGTCTACGATCTCAAGACCTTTCGGGAGTTCCCCGGCCAGGTAAGTCCAGTTGTCTTTAGCCCCGTCAGCAACTTTGACCAGTGTCAGCTCAGGCTTCTCCCGGCGGGCTTCGTCCAGAAGGTCGGAGAGTGATTTTTTCAGCGTCACTTTTCAGCGTCACTTTCTTGCTTTCATGCATCCGCCCAATCCTGATCGTTGAGAGCCGTTCACCCTGGTTATTATAAAACGACAGCGTTCCGCAGCTGGCTTGCTGGCAACAAGCCGGACCACGGGTACGCTTGCCATGGGCCTTGTTCTGCCCACGTTTTTCCTGACGTTTGTCATCTTTCACTGGCAGCATGACACCATCGAGAGAAACAGCCACCGTCATGGCTTCTTTACCATTGCGATACGGCTCAAGCTCTGCCAGAACTTTCTCGGAGTGGCCTGTCTTCATTCTTGTTTTTTGTTCATCCGTCCATTTTTTGCAGGCTTTCTCATCTTTGCCAGCGCACTCTCTGGCAGCATCTGCGATGTATTCGCAAAGGTGGTAGTAATCCACCAGGAAGCGCCCCTGAGACGCAAACACCCGGTCTGCCTGACTGGCAATCCATTTCACCCCGTCGCTCACGCAAGGAATGGACGACTGCCCATTCAAGCCCTGTTCAATAGCGCAACTTAACCATTGATCACCTGCTTCGTCAGGTTCTCCCATGACGACACGATGCCGTTTATTGCAACTTCCCTGCTCATAAACCAGGCAAAGTCTGGCTTCTTGCCAGTCTGCTTTTCCGGTCTTACGTTTGTCACCCTCAACCTCCTCGTCAAAAAGAACCACAGGGATCGTACTGCCGTCCATCTCACCGATCAGTTGTTTGCCATCCCCTGCACATTTCTGGCGATTCTGCAGGGAAGCTTTTGATTGCTCACACATGCAGCGGGCATGACCCAGAGTAATGGCTCGGATAGATGACCCGGGTATGACAACACCATAATGTTCAATGTTCTTTCATTTTCTGTGAGGCTGTTTCGAAAGAGCTGTCTGATACAAAATCAACCAGGCGTCGTTGTAGAGGCTGAGAGTAGTCACGACAGTGAATATGAGCATTCTCGGAAAAAGGCCGGACACGATGCCCTGCAACGGTCAGGCATCGCTCACAGAGACTTACTTTGCCATAAGTGGTCATCCAGTGGATGTCTTTTTTTTAGCTTTTGATTCAGGGTAAAGATTGTGAGTTTCATCAAACTTTTGCTTCTCTTTATGGGTTCCCCAGTCAGTCAAAAGCTCATTCCCCAGTTCCCTGAGGTTCTCAATGACAGCTTCTTCTGCTTCATCAGCCCGGTCAGGATGTCCGGATTCGGCTTCTGTCAGGCTGATCAACTCAGATACTCTTTTTTCCAGCTCTGGGTGGGCAGCAAGTTTTTCAGCGAGGGTTTTGGAGGCAGGCATGGGAGGCATCGGAAAAAATGAACTCACCATATTATGGTCAAATTGTGGGAAATTGCTGACTGGGGAACACTTTTAATTGCACCCCCATGAAAAGAAAAAGTGGCAGCTTCAGTCAGTAACTGATATTATTTCGCCGGTACAATCTCTCACTGCAATATTGTCGTATTCCGTTAAGCATCATACCAGTGTTTGGCCGTCACCGTTGCCATGTCAGTTAAAAAAATTGTTGCTACTGTATATCCTTGGCTGCGAGTCCGGAAAAAACGGTCATTATGAGACTTCCACCCTTACTAAAGGATAAAGTCAACATGCCTGAGTATATCTGCAAAATATGTAATCTCAAAACCCTTACAGAAAGCAGCCTCGCCGTACACATGAGAACCCACACTGGAGAGAGACCTCATCGTTGCCCTCACTGTCAAAAAGCTTTTAAGCAGTCTGGTCAACTCACCGTGCACATCAGAACCCACACTGGAGATAGACCTTTTCCTTGCACTGTTTGCGGGAGAGCTTTTGTTGATTCCAGCAATCTCAGCAAGCACATGATAACCCACACTGGAGAGAAACCTTATCGTTGCACTGTTTGTGGGAAAGCTTTTAATCGGTCTGGAAATCGCGACAAGCACATGAAAGACCGACACCTTACTGTTACTGATGAAGTCTCCACAACCACAGGTAGTCACTTACTGCCAGATGGAACGACAGCGACCTTTACAACCCATAAGTTCACAACCGCCGACACTGTCACGGAGGTATCTCAGGTAAGGTCTGCCACTGGCAAGGCCATTGTAACCACTGTTGAATCACCTTCCGCATTCTTAACGACTGTTTCGCAAGACTCGCAGCCCACTGTGACAACCACTGAGAGCGAGGATTCCTCAGGACTTCTTCTTTTGGCTGATGTGGCTGAATCTAGATGCTATATGCCTAATGATTCATGAATAACCCGTTAAAATGCGCTGAATTCAGGCATGCCGCAGGCATCCTGTCTTTGCAGCGTCTGACATCTGTTATACGTCGAACGACTTGTAGTACAAAGATGCAATTCATCCAATGACTGCACATGACCAGGTACGATGGGCTACTATAGATTGAAACCCTTTACTAAAGGGATGAAAGAGGGGTGAAAGTTTCATATTGACCGGTACTTTCATTCCAGATTGTCCTTCTGCACAGGGAACTGGATGACATGACTTGTACCCGCCTCCGTAACCCCGGCACAACAGATCACTGACAGCAGCTTCCAGCCATTATTGAACAGGTCGCTCTGAATCAATGACCTTAGTGCCAGAAAACTTTGCCCTCCGAGATGACGACGTCGCCTGCCTGAACACTTCATGGGTTGTATTACCAGGGTTTTGCAGGCCGCCTCAATCACTCCAGAAGACCCTATTGGCAGGTTTTACGACAAGTGTTTAGCATAGCGCATGCGGGCACGATTTTTCCTAAAGTATTCCAGCTCTGTTTTCAACTTTGATGGTCGAAGGTGTCGCTTATGCTGGCAGGTCAGAGCCTTGATAAGCTTTTCAACACCCTCAGCCTCCTCTTTGAGGATATGACGGCAGGTGATGAACGTTTCTCTGGATTTGGCACTGTTCTCACCACAGGACAGATCGAGCGCCTTCTTCAGGTGTTCTGCTGCATGATAAAAGTCTACGATCTCAAGACCTTTCGGGAGTTCCCCGGCCAGGTATGTCCAGTTGTCTTTAGCCCCATCAGCAACTTTGACCAGTGTCAGCTCAGGCTTTTCCCGGCGGGCTTCGTCCAGAAGGTCGGAGAGTGATTTTTTCAGCGTCACTTTTCAGCGTCACTTTCTTGCTTTCATACATCCGCCCAATCCTGATCGTTGAGAGCCGTTCACCCTGGTCATTATAAAACGACAGCGTTCCACAGCTGGCTTGCTGGCAACAAGCCGGACCACGGGTACGCTTGTCATGGGCCTTGTTCTGCCCACGTTTTTCCTAACGCTTGTCATCTTTCACTGGCAGCATGACACCATCCAGAGAAACAGCCACCGTCATGGCTTCTTCATGCTCTCAAAAGTTTTCCGGCGTGATTCCCACTGTTCATTGAGTTTCCTGGGGAGCCTGGTCAGAGAGCTTTCCGAAGGAGGCATGTTTCCCATCAGGTCAAGCAGGCTTTTGGCTCTCCCGGTGGCATTTGAGCCACTATCCAGGCAGCTTGCCTGGCAGCCCCTGGTGTCCAGTATCCCTCGACAGAAAAAGTGGCGGTTCAGTCAGTGGCTGATATACTTTCGTCAGTGCGACCTCTCACTGGAATACCTCTCACTGGAATATTGTCGTATTCCAGTAAGCATCATACCAGTGTTTGGCCGTCACCGTTGCCATGTCAAATAAAAAAATTGTTGCTACTGTATATCCTTGGGCTGCAAGCCCGGAAAAAACGGTCAGTATGAGACTTTCACCCTTACTAAAGGATAAAGTTTCAACATGTCTCAGTATATCTGCAAAATATGGGGTGCAATTAAAAGTGTTCCAACCAGTAACTTTCCGGCACTTATCCCAGTCACCATTAGCCCTTAAAGTTCTAAGGTTCAACATGTCATGTGCATACTCTGGTTTCCACAAAGCTCCGGGAAGCTTCAGCCGGGTTTGTAAAACAGAACGATTAGAGTTCTCTGTTTCACCCGAACCGATCGGCAAGTTGGCGGCTTCTGCCGCGTAGTAATGAAATTACCCGGGACGGTTCCTGATATAGCGATGGCACTCTTCTGACTTATTGGCTTCCTTTCCAGCCTTACCATTGCGATACAGCTCAAGCTCTGCCAGAACTTTCTCGTAGTGGCCTGTCTTCATTCTTGCTTTTTGTTCATCCGTCCATTTTTTGCAGGCCTTCTCATCTTTGCCAGCGCACTCTCTGGCAGCATCTGCGATGTATTCGCAAAGGTGGTAGTAATCCACCAAGAAGCGCCCCTGAGACGCAAACACCCGGTCTGCCTGACTGGCAATCCATTTCGCCCCGTCGCTCACGCAATAAATGGACGACTGCCGATTCAAGCCCTGTTCAATAGCGCAACTTAACCATTGATCACCTGCTTCGTCAGGTTCTCCCATGACGACACGGTGCCGTTTATTGCAACTTCCCTGCTCATAAACCAAGCAAAGTCTGGCTCCTTGCCAGTCTACTTTTCTGGTTTTGCGTTTGTCACCCTCAGCCTCCTCGTCAAAAAGAACCACAGGGATCATACTGCCGTCCATCTCACCGATCAGTTGTTTGCCATCCCCTGCACATTTCTGGCGATTCTGCAGGGAAGCTTTTGATTGCTCACACATGCAATGGGCATGACCCAGAGTAATGGCTCGGATAGATGACCCGGGTATGACAACACCATAATGTTCTTCCATTTTCTGTGAGGCTGTTTCGAAAGAGTTGTCTGATGCAAAATCAACCAGGCGCCGTTGTAGAGGCTGAGAGTAGTCACGACAGTGAATATGAGCATTCTCGGAAAAAGGCCGGACACGATGCCCTGCAACGGTCAGGCTGTGATCGCTCACAGAGACTTACTTTGCCATAAGTGGTCATCCAGTGGATGTCTTTTTTTTAGCTGTTGATTCAGGGTGAAGATTGTGAGTTTCATCAAACTTTTGCTTCTCTTTATGGACTCCCCAGTCCGCCAAAAGCTCATTCCCCAGTTCCTTGAGGTTCTCAATGACAGCTTCTTCTGCTTCATCAGCCCGGTCAGGATGTCCGGATTCGGCTTCTGTCAGGCTGATCAACTCAGATACTCTTTTTTCCAGCTCTGGGTGGGCAGCAAGTTTTTCAGCGAGGGTTTTGGAGGCAGGCATGGTAGGCATCGGAAAAAATGAACTCACCATATTATGGTCAAATTGTGGGAAATTGCTGACTGGGGAACACTTTTAATTGCACCCGCATGGAAAGAAAAAGTAGCGGTTTTAGTCAGTGGCTGATATACTTTCGTCGGCGTGACCTATCAGGCTGATCAACTGCTAGCGAGGGTTTTGGAGGTAGACATGGTAGGCATCGGAAAAAATGAACTCACTGGTCAAGTTGTGGGAAATTGCTGACTGGGGAACACTGGCCCTCACTGGCTGATATACTTTCGTCGGCCCTCACTGGCCCTCACTGGCCCTCACTGGCCCTCACTGGCCCTCACTGAAATGTTGTCGTATTCCAGTAAGCATCATACCCGTGTTTGACCGTCACCGTTGCCATGTCAAGTAAAAAAATTGTTGCTACTGTATATCCCTGGGCTGCAAACCCGGAAAAAACGGTCAGTGTGAGACTTCCACCCTTACCAGAGGATAAAGTTTCAACATGCCTGATTATGCCTGCAAAATATGTAATAATTTCGAAGCCCGTGATAGAAGCAACTTCGTCGAACACATGAGAACCCACACTGGAGAGAGACCTCATCGTTGCCCTCACTGTCAAAAAGCTTTTAAGCGGTCTGGTCAACTCACCACGCACATCAGAATCCACACTGGAGAGAAACCTTATCGTTGCACTGTTTGTGGGAAAGCTTTTAATCAGTCTGGACATCGCAACAGGCACATGAAAGTCCAACACCTTACTGTTACTGATGAAGCCTCTACAACCACAGGTAGTCACTTACTGCCAGATGGAACGACAGCGACCTTTACAACCCATAAGTTCACAACCGCCGACACTGTCACGGAGGTATCTCAGGTAAGGTCTCCCACTGGCAAGGCGATTGTAACCACTGTTGAATCACCTTCCGCATTCTTAACGACTGTTTCGCAAGACTCGCAGCCCACTGTTACAACCACCGAGAGCGACGATTTCTCAGGGCTTTATCTTTTGGCTTATGCGACTGAACTTAGATGCACTACGCCTGAAGATTCATGAATAACCCATTAAAATGCCCTGAGTTCAGACATGCCGAAGGCATCGTATCTTTGTAGTGTCTGACACCTGTTATACGGCGAACTATTGGTAGTACAAAGGCGCAAAGCGTCCATCCAGTTGCTGCACATGACCAGGTACGATGGGCTACTATTGATTGAAACCCTTTACTAAAGGGATGAAAGAGGGGTGAAAGTTTCATATTGACCGGTACTTTCATTCCAGATTATCCTTCTGCACAGGGAACTGGATGACATGACTTGTACCCGCCTCCGTAACCCCGGCACAACAGATCACTGACAGCAGCTTCCAGCCATTATTGAACAGGTCGCTCTGAATCAATGACCTGAGTGCCAGAACACCTTGCCCTCCGAGATGACGACGTCGCCTGCCTGACCACTTCATGGGTTGTATTACCAGGGTTTTGCAAGCCGCCTCAATCACTCCAGACCCTATTGGCAGGTTTTACGACAAGTGTTTAGCATAGCGCAGGCGGGCACGATTTTTCCTAAAGTATTCCAGCTCTGTTTTCAACGTTGATGGTCGAAGGTGTCGCTTATGCTGGCAGGTCAGAGCCTTGATAAGCTTTTCAACACTTTCAGCCTCCTCTTTGAGGATATGACGGCAGGTGATGAACGTTTCTCTGGATTTGGCACTGTTCTCACCACAGGACAGATCGAGCGCCTTCTTCAGGTGTTCTGCTGCATGATAAAAGTCTACGATCTCAAGACCTTTCGGGAGTTCCCCGGCCAGGTAAGTCCAGTTGTCTTTAGCCCCGTCAGCAACTTTGACCAGTGTCAGCTCAGGCCTCTCCCGGCGGGCTTCGTCCAGAAGGTCGGAGAGTGATTTTTTCAGCGTCACTTTTCAGCGTCACTTTTCAGCGTCACTTTCTTGCTTTCATACATCCGCCCAATCCTGATCGTTGAGAGCCGTTCACCCTGGTCATTATAAAACGACAGCGTTCCGCAGCTGGCTTGCTGGCAACAAGCCGGACCACGGGTACGCTTGCCATGGGCCTTGTTCTGCCCACGTTTTTCCTGACGTTTGTCATCTTTCACTGGCAGCATGACACCATCGAGAGAAACAGCCACCGTCATGGCTTCTTCATGCTCTCAAAAGTTTTCCGGCGTGATTCCCACTGTTCATTGAGTTTCCTGGGGAGCCTGGTCAGCTTCTGCCGCGTAGTAATGAAATTGCCCGGGACGGTTCCTGATATAGCGATGGCACTCTTCTGACTTATTGGCTTCCTTTCCAGCCTTACTATTGCGATACGGCTCAAGCTCTGCCAGAACTTTCTTGGAGTGGCCTGTCTTCATTCTTGTTTTTTGTTCATCCGTCCATTTTTTGCAGGCTTTCTCATCTTTGCCAGCGCACTCTCTGGCAGCATCTGCGATGTATTCGCAAAGGTGGTAGTAATCCACCAGGAAGTGCCCCTGAGACGCAAACACCCGGTCTGCCTGACTGGCAATCCATTTCACCCCGTCACTCACGCAAGGAATGGACGACTGCCCATTCAAGCCCTGTTCAATAGCGCAACTTAACCATTAATCACCTGCTTCGTCAGGTTCTCCCATGACGACACGGTGCCGTTTATTGCAACTTCCCTGCTCATAAACCAGGCAAAGTCTGGCTTCTTACCAGTCTACTTTTCTGGTTTTGCGTTTGTCACCCTCAGCCTCCTCATCAAAAAGAACCACAGGGATCATACTGCCGTCCATCTCACCGATCAGTTGTTTGCCATCCCCTGCACATTTCTGGCGATTCTGCAGGGAAGCTTTTGATTGCTCACACATGCAATGGGCATGACCCAGAGTAATGGCTCGGATAGATGACCCGGGTATGACAACACCATAATGTTCTTCCATTTTCTGTGAGGCTGTTTCGAAAGAGTTGTCTGATGCAAAATCAAACAAGCGCCGTTGTAGCGACTGAGAGTAGTCACGACAGTGAATATGAGCATTCTCGGAAAAAGGCCGGACACGATGCCCTGCAACGGTCCGGCATCGCTCACAGAGACTTACTTTGCCATAAGTGGTCATCCAGTGGATGTCTTTTTTTTAGCTTTTGATTCAGAGTGAAGATTGATGCTCTTTTTTCCAGCTCTGGGTGGGCAGCAAGTTTTTCAGCGAGGGTTTTGGAGGCAGGCATGGGAGGCATCGAAAAAATGAACTCACCATATTATGGTCAAGTTGTGGGAAATTGCTGACTGGGGAACACTTTTAATTGCACCCGCATGGAAAGAAAAAGTGGCAGCTTCAGTCAGTAACTGATATTATTTCGCCGGTACAATCTCTCACTGCAATGCCGGTACAATCTCTCACTGCAATATTGTCGTATTCCGTTAAGCATCATACCAGTGTTTGGCCGTCACCGTTGCCATGTCAGTTAAAAAAATTGTTGCTACTGTATATCCTTGGCTGCGAGTCCGGAAAAAACGGTCATTATGAGACTTCCACCCTTACTAAAGGATAAAGTCAACATGCCTGAGTATATCTGCAAAATATGTAATCTCAAAACCTGTTATAGAAGCAACTTCGTCATACACATGAGAACCCACACTGGAGAGAAACCTTATCGTTGCCCTCACTGTCAAAAAGCTTTTAATCAGTCTGGTCGACTCACCACGCACATCAGAACCCACACTGGAGATAGACCTTTTCCCTGCACTGTTTGCGGGAAAGCTTTTATTGATTCCAGCTCTCTCAACAAGCACATCAGAGTCCACACTGGAGAGAAACCTTATCGTTGCACTGTTTGTGGGAAAGCTTTTAGTGAGTCTGGAAATCGCAAAAGGCACATGAAATTCCAACACCTTACTGTTACTGATGAAGTCTCTACAACCACAGGTAGTCACTTACTGCCAGATGGAACGACAGCGACCTTTACAACCCATAAGTTCACAACCGCCGACACTGTCACGGAGGTATCTCAGGTAAGGTCTCCCACTGGCAAGGCGATTGTAACCACTGTTGAATCACCCTCCGCAGTGTTCACGACTGTTTCGCAAGACTCGCAGCCCACTGTGACAACCACTGAGAGCGAGGATTCCTCAGGACTTCTTCTTTTGGCTGATGTGGCTGAA
Organism: Endozoicomonadaceae bacterium; assembly: GCA_965232215.1. Taxonomy (GTDB): domain Bacteria; phylum Pseudomonadota; class Gammaproteobacteria; order Pseudomonadales; family Endozoicomonadaceae; genus Endonucleibacter. Next base: position 291,477 of record CBDDPF010000013.1, on the reverse strand, counting down.
TCTAGATGCTATATGCCTAATGATTCATGAATAACCCGTTAAAATGCGCTGAATTCAGGCATGCCGCAGGCATCCTGTCTTTGCAGCGTCTGACATCTGTTATACAGCGAACGACTTATAGTACAAAGATGCAATTCATCCAATGACTGCACATGACCAGGTACGATGGGCTACTATAGATTGAAACCCTTTACTAAAGGGATGAAAGAGGGGTGAAAGTTTCATATTGACCGGTACTTTCATTCCAGATTGTCCTTCTGCACAGGGAACTGGATGACATGACTTGTACCCGCCTCCGTAACCCCGGCACAACAGATCACTGACAGCAGCCTCCAGCCATTATTGAACAGGTCGCTCTGAATCAATGACCTGAGTGCCAGAACACCTTGCCCTCCGAGATGACGACGTCGCCTGCCTGAACACTTCATGGGTTGTATTACCAGGGTTTTGCAGGCCGCCTCAATCACTCCAGACCCTGTTGGCAGTTTTTACGACAAGTGTTTAGCATAGCGCATGCGGGCACGATTTTTCCTAAAGTATTCCAGCTCTGTTTTCAACGTTGATGGTCGAAGGTGTCGCTTATGCTGGCAGGTCAGAGCCTTGATAAGCTTTTCAACACCTTCAGCCTCCTCTTTGAGAATATGACGGCAGGTGATGAACGTTTCTCTGGATTTGGCACTGTTCTCACCACAGGACAGATTGAGCGCCTTCTTCAGGTGTTCTGCTGCATGATAAAAGTCTACGATCTCAAGACCTTTCGGGAGTTCCCCGGCCAGGTAAGTCCAGTTGTCTTTAGCCCCGTCAGCAACTTTGACCAGTGTCAGCTCAGGCTTCTCCCGGCGGGCTTCGTCCAGAAGGTCGGAGAGTGATTTTTTCAGCGTCACTTTTCAGCGTCACTTTCTTGCTTTCATACATCCGCCCAATCCTGATCGTTGAGAGCCGTTCACCCTGGTCATTATAAAACGACAGCGTTCCGCAGCTGGCTTGCTGGCAACAAGCCGGACCACGGGTGCGCTTGTCATGGGCCTTGTTCTGCCCACGTTTTTCCTGACGTTTGTCATCTTTCACTGGCAGCATGACACCATCCAGAGAAACAGCCACCGTCATGGCTTCTTCATGCTCTCAAAAGTTTTCCGGCGTGATTCCCACTGTTCATTGAGTTTCCTGGGGAGCCTGGTCAGAGAGCTTTCCGAAGGAGGCATGTTTCCCATCAGGTCAAGCAGGCTTTTGGCTCTCCCGGTGGCATTTGAGCCACTATCCAGGCAGCTTGCCTGGCAGCCCCTGGTGTCCAGTATCCCTCGACAGGGTACAATTAAAAGTGTTCTAACCAGTAACTTTCCAGTACTTATCCCAGTCACCATTAGCCCTTAAAGGTCTAAGGTTCAACATGTCATGTGCATACTCTGGTTTCCACCAGGCTCCGGGAAGCTTCAGCCGGGTTTGTAAAACAGAACGATTAGAGTTCTCTATTTCACCCGAACCGATGGGCAAGTTGGCGGCTTCTGCCGCGTGGTAATCAAATTGCCCGGGACGGTTACTGAGGCGCCGTTGTAGCGGCTGAGAGTAGTCATATGAGCATTCTCGGAAAAAGGCCGGACACGATGTCCTGCAACGGTCAGGCATCGCTCACAGAAACTTACTTTGCCATAAGTGGTCATCCAGTGGATGTCTTTTTTTTAGCTTTTGATTCAGGGTGAAGGTTGTGAGTTTCATCAAATTTTTGCTTCTCTTTATGGGCTCCCCAGTCCGTCAAAAGCTCATTCCCCGGTTCCCTGAGGTTCTCAATGACAGCTTCTTCTGCTTCATCAGCCCGGTCAGGATGTCCGGATTCGGCTTCTGTCAGGCTGATCAACTCAGATACTCTTTTTTCCAGCTCTGGGTGGGCAGCAAGTTTTTCAGCGAGGGTTTTGGAGGTAGGCATGGTAGGCATCGGAAAAAATGAACTCACCATAATATGGTCAAATTGTGGGAAATTGCTGACTGGGGAACACTTTTAATTGCACCCGCATGGAAAGAAAAAGTGGCGGCTTCAGTCAGTGGCTGATATAATTTCGTCGATGCGATTTCTCACTGGAATATTGTCATATTCCAGTAAGCATCATACCAGTGTTTGGCCGTCACCGCTGCCATGTCAGTTAAAAAAATTGTTGCTACTGCCCTGGGCTGCAAGCCCGGAAAAGACGGCCAGTATGAGACTTCCCCCCTTACTAAAGGATAAAGTTTCAACATGCCTGAGTATATCTGCAAAATATGTAATAATTTCAAAGCCCGTAGTGAAAGCCATCTCACCAGGCATATGAGAGTCCACACCGGACAGAGAGCTTTTCGTTGCCCTCACTGTCAAAAAGCTTTTAAACAGCCTGCTCATCTAACCACGCACATAAGAATACATACTGGAGAGAAACCTTTTAGCTGCACTGCTTGCGGGAAAGCTTTTAGCAGTTCTAGCGCTGCCAACAGGCACATGAAAACCCATACTGGAGAAAAACCTTTTAGTTGCACTGTTTGTGGGAAAGCTTTTAGTCGGTCTGAAAATCGCAACAGGCACATGAAAGACCAACACCCTACTGTTACTGATGAAGTCTCTACAACCACAGGTAGACACTTACTGCCAGATGGAACGACAGCGACCTTTACAACCCATAAGTTCACAACCGCCGACACTGTCACGGAGGTATCTCAGGTAAGGTCTCCCACTGGCAAGGCGATTGTAACCACTGTTGAATCACCTTCCGCATTCTTAACGACTGTTTCGCAAGATTCGCAGCCCACTGTTACAACCATTGAGAACGAGGATTCCTCAGGGCTTCTTCTTTTGGCTGATGCGGCTGAATCTAGATGCTATATGCCTAATGATTCATGAATAACCCGTTAAAATGCGCTGAATTCAGGCATGCCGAAGGCATCGTATCTTTGCAGTGTCTGACACCTGTTATACGGCGAACTATTGGTGGTACAAAGGCGCAAAGCGTCCATCCAGTTGCTGCACATGACCAGGTACGATGGGCTACTATAGATTGAAACCCTTTACTAAAGGGATGAAAGAGGGGTGAAAGTTTCATATTGACCGGTACTTTCATTCCAGATTTTCCTTCTGCACAGGGAACTGGATGACATGACTTGTACTCGCCTCCGTAACCCCGGCACAACAGATCACTGACAGCAGCTTCCAGCCATTATTGAACAGGTCGCTCTGAATCAATTACCTTAGTGCCAGAACACCTTGCCCTCCGAGATGACGACGTCGCCTGCCTGAACACTTCATGGGTTGTATTTCCAGGGTTTTGCAGGCTGCCTCAATCACTCCAGACCCTATTGGCAGGTTTTACGACAAGTGTTTAGCATAGCGCATGCGGGCACGATTTTTCCTAAAGTATTCCAGCTCTGTTTTCAACGTTGATGGTCGAAGGTGTCGCTTATGCTGGCAGGTCAGAGCCTTGATAAGCTTTTCAACACCTTCAGCCTCCTCTTTGAGGATATGACGGCAGGTGATGAACGTTTCTCTGGATTTGGCACTGTTCTCACCACAGGACAGATTGAGCGCCTTCTTCAGGTGTTCTGCTGCATGATAAAAGTCTACGATCTCAAGACCTTTCGGGAGTTCCCCGGCCAGGTAAGTCCAGTTGTCTTTAGCCCCGTCAGCAACTTTGACCAGTATCAGCTCAGGCTTCTCCTGGCGGGCTTCGTCCAGAAGGTTGAAGAGTAATTTTTTTTCAGCGTCACTTTTCAGCGTCACTTTCTTGCTTTCAGGCATCCGCCCGACCCTGATCGTTGATGGTCATCATAAAACGACAGAGTTCTACAGCTGACTTGCTGGCAACCAGCCGGACCACGGGTACGCTTGCCATGGGCCTTGTTCTGCTCACGTTTTTCCTGACGTTTGTCATCTTTCACTGGCAGCATGACACCATCGAGAAAAACAGCCACCGTCATGGCTTCTTCATGCTCTCAAAAGTTTTCCGGCGTGATTCCCGCTGTTCATTGAGTTTCCTGGGGAGCCTGGCCAGAAAGCTTTCCGAAGGTTTGCCATCCCCTGCACATTTCTGGCGATTCTGCAGGGAAGCTTTTGATTGCTCACACATGCAGCGGGCATGACCCAGAGTAATGGCTCGGATAGATGACCCGGGTATGACAACACCATAATGTTCTTCCATTTTCTGAGAGGCTGTTTCGAAAGAGTTGTCTGATGCAAAATCAACCAGGCGCCGTTGTAGCGGCTGAGAGTAGTCACGACAGTGAATATGAGCATTCTCGGAAAAAGGCCGGACACGACGCCCTGCAACGGTCTGGCATCGCTCACAGAGACTTACTTTGCCATAAGTGGTCATCCAGTGGATGTCTTTTTTTAGCTTTTGATTCAGGGTGAAGATTGTGAGTTTCATCAAACTTTTGCTTCTCTTTATGGGTTCCCCAGTCCGTCAAAAGCTCATTCCCCGGTTCCCTGAGGTTCTCAATGACAGCTTCTTCTGCTTCATCAGCCCGGTCAGGATGTCCGGATTCGGCTTCTGTCAGGCTGATCAACTCAGATACTCTTTTTTCCAGCTCTGGGTGGGCAGCAAGTTTTTCAGCGAGGGTTTTGGAGGCAGGCATGGGAGGCATCGGAAAAATGAACTCACCATATTATGGTCAAGTTGTGGGAAATTGCTGACTGGGGAACACTTTTAATTGCACCCGCATGGAAAGAAAAAGTGGCAGCTTCAGTCAGTGGCTTATATAATTTCATCGGTGCGATTTCTCACTGGAATGTTGTCATATTCCAGTAAGCATCATACCAGTGTTTGGCCGTCACCGTTGCCATGTCAGTTAAAAAAATTGTTGCTACTGCCCTGGGCTGCAAGCCCGGAAAAGAGGGCCAGTATGAGACTTCCCCCCTTACTAAAGGATAAAGTTTCAACATGCCTGAGTATATCTGCAAAATATGTAATAATTTCAAAGCCCGTAGTAAAAGCCATCTCATCAGGCATATGAGAGTCCACACCGGACAGAGACCTTTTCGTTGCCCTCACTGTCAAAGAGCTTTTAAACAGCCTGCTCATCTAACCACGCACATAAGAATCCATACTGGAGAGAAACCTTTTAGCTGCACTGCTTGCGGGAAAGCTTTTAATCGGTCTTCAGATTGCAACAGCCACATGAAAACCCATACTGGAGAAAAACCTTTTAGTTGCACTGTTTGTGGGAAAGCTTTTAATCGGTCTGGAAATCGCGACAGGCACATGAAAGCCCAACACCTTACTGTTACTGATGAGGTCTCTACAACCACAGGTAGTCACTTACTGCCAAATGGAACGACAGCGACCTTTACAACCCATAAGTTCACAACCGCCGACACTGTCACGGAGGTATCTCAGGTAAGGTCTCCCACTGGCAAGGCGATTGTAACCACTGTTGAATCACCTTCCGCGGTGTTCACGACTGTTTCGCAAGACTCGCAGCCCACTGTTACAACCACTGAGAGCGACGATTTCTCAGGGCTTTATCTTTTGGCTTATGCGACTGAACTTAGATGCACTACGCCTGAAGATTCATGAATAACCCATTAAAATGCCCTGAGTTCAGGCATGCCGAAGGCATCGTATCTTTGCAGTGTCTGACACCTGTTATACGGCGAACTATTGGTAGTACAAAGGTGCAAAGCGTCCATCCAGTTGCTGCACATGACCAGGTACGATGGGCTACTATTGATTGAAACCCTTTACTAAAGGGATGAAAGAGGGGGTGAAAGTTTCATATTGACCGGTACTTTCATTCCATATTTTCCTTCTGCACAGGGAACTGGATGACATGACTTGTACCCGCCTCCGTAACCCCGGCACAACAGATCACTGACAGCAGCTTCCAGCCACTATTGAACAGGTCGCTGTGAATCAATTACCTTAGTGCCAGAACACCTTGCCCTCCGAGATGACGACGTCGCCTGCCTGAACACTTCATGGGTTGTATTACCAGGGTTTTGCAGGCCGCCTCAATCACTCCAGACCCTATTGGCAGGTTTTACGACAAGTGTTTAGCATAGCGCATGCGGGCACGATTTTTCCTAAAGTATTCCAGCTCTGTTTTCAACGTTGATGGTCGAGGGTGTCCCTTATGCTGGCAGGTCAGAGCCTTGATAAGCTTTTCAACACCTTCAGCCTCCTCTTTGAGGATATGACGGCAGGTGATGAACGTTTCTCTGGATTTGGCACTGTTCTCACCACAGGACAGATCGAGCGCCTTCTTCAGGTGTTCTGCTGCATGATAAAAGTCTACGATCTCAAGACCTTTCGGGAGTTCCCCGGCCAGGTAAGTCCAGTTGTCTTTAGCCCCGTCAGCAACTTTGACCAGTGTCAGCTCAGGCTTCTCCCGGCGGGCTTCGTCCAGAAGTTCGGAGAGTGATTTTTTCAGCGTCACTTTTCAGCGTCACTTTTCAGCGTCACTTTTCAGCGTCACTTTCTTGCTTTCATACATCCGCCCAATCCTGATCGTTGAGAGCCGTTCACCCTGGTCATTATAAAACGACAGCGTTCCGCAGCTGGCTTGCTGGCAACAAGCCGGACCACGGGTACGCTTGCCATGGGCCTTGTTCTGCCCACGTTTTTCCTGACGTTTGTCATCTTTCACTGGCAGCATGACACCATCGAGAAAAACAGCCACCGTCATGGCTTCTTCATGCTCTCAAAAGTTTTCCGGCGTGATTCCCACTGTTCATTGAGTTTCTCGGGGAGCCTGGTCAGAGAGCTTTCCGAAGGAGGCATGTTTTCCATCAGGTCAAGCAGGCTTTTGGCTCTCCCGGTGGCATTTGAGCCACAATCCAGGCAGCTTGCCTGGCAGCCCCTGGTGTCCAGTATCCCTCGACAAAAAAAGTGGCGGCTTCAGTCAGTGGCTGATATACTCTCTTCGGTACGACCCCTCACTGGAGGAATGGGAATGTTGTCGTATTCCAGTAAGCATCATATCAGTGTTTGGCTGTCATCGTTGCCATATCAGATAAAAAAATTGTTACTACTGTATATCCCTGGGCTGCAAGCCCGGAAAAAACGGTCAGTGTGAGACTTCCACCCTTAGCAGAGGATAAAGTTTCAACATGCCTGATTATGCCTGCAAAATATGTAATAATTTCAACACCCATGATAGAAGCCACTTCGTCGAACACATTAGAACCCACACTGGAGAGAAACCTTATCCTTGCCCTCACTGTCAAAAAGCTTTTAAGCAGTCTGGTCAACTCAACTCGCACATCAGAACCCACACTGGAGAGAAACCTTATCGTTGCACTGTTTGTGGGAAAGCTTTTAGTTGGTCTGGAAATCGCAACAGGCACATGAAAGCCCGACACCTTACTGTTACTAATGAAGTCTCTACAACCACAGGTAGTCACTTACTGCCAGATGGAACGACAGCGACCTTTACAACCCATAAGTTCACAACCGCCGACACTGTCACGGAGGTATCTCAGGTAAGGTCTCCCACTGGCAAGGCGATTGTAACCACTGTTGAATCACCTTCCGCATTCTTAACGACTGTTTAGCAAGACTCGCAGCCCACTGTTACAACCACTGAGAGCGAGGATTTCTCAGGGCTTCATCTTTTGGCTGATCTGGCTGGATCTAGATGCTATATGCCTCAAGATTCATGAATAACCCGTTAAAATGCGCTGAATTCAGGCATGCCGCAGGCATCCTGTCTTTGCAGCGTCTGACATCTGTTATACGGCGAACGACTTGTAGTACAAAGGCGCAAAGCGTCCATCCAATGACTGCACATGACCAGGTAGGATGGGCTACTATTGATTGAAACCCTTTACTAAAGGGATGAAAGAGGGGTGAAAGGGAGGTGAAAGTTTCATATTGACCGGTACTTTCATTCCAGATTGTCCTTCTGCACAGGGAACTGGATGACATGACTTGTACCCGCCTCCGTAACCCCGGCACAACAGATCACTGACAGCAGCTTCCAGCCATTATTGAACAGGTCGCTCTGAATCAATGACCTGAGTGCCAGAACACCTTGCCCTCCGAGATGACGACGTCGCCTGCCTGAACACTTCATGGGTTGTATTACCAGGGTTTTGCAGGCCGCCTCAATCACTCCAGACCCTATTGGCAGGTTTTACGACAAGTGTTTAGCATAGCGCATGCGGGCACGATTTTTTCTAAAGTAAAAGTCTACGATCTCAAGACCTTTCGGGAGTTCCCCGGCCAGGTAAGTCCAGTTGTCTTTAGCCCCGTCAGCAACTTTGACCAGTGTCAGCTCAGGCTTCTCCCGGCGGGCTTCGTCCAGAAGGTTGAAGAGTGGTTTTTTCAGCGTCACTTTTCAGCGTCACTTTCTTGCTTTCAGGCATCCGCCCGACCCTGATCGTTGATGGTCATCATAAAACGACAGAGTTCTACAGCTGGCTTGCTGGCAACCAGCCGGACCACGGGTACGCCATGGGCCTTGTTCTGCTCACGTTTTTCCTGACGTTTGCCATCTTTCACTGGCAGCATGACACCATCCAGAGAAACAGCCACCGTCACGGCTTCTTCATGCTCTCAAAAGTTTTCCGGCGTGATTCCCACTGTTCATTGAGTTTCCTGGGGAGCCTGGTCAGAGAGCTTTCCAAAGGCGCCATGTTTCCCATCAGGTCAAACAGGCTTTTGGCCTCTCCCTGTGGCATTTGAGCCACTATCCACCATCCACCATCCAGGCAGCTTGCCTGGTAGCCCCTGGTGTCCAGTATCCCTCGACAATCCCAGCCCGGAGAGGGGAGCCATGCAGTGATCCTTGCCATTGCGGTAAAGCCTATGCAAAACCCGGACGGAACCGGCGGCGGACGGGTAAGTTTCTGAGCATCGCAGTGTATGATGGTAGCAGGTGCCGTTTACCTCAACGGCAGGAACGTTAATATCAAGCCCTGACACGTCTTCTGCCAGGACATCTCGCTCTGCCTGGGCAAAGAGCCTGTGAACGTCATTGTCATCGTCTTCAAAATCTCGGATTGGGCTGTTCTGCTGGCGAAGAACAGTCAGCTTGTGTTCCAGCTGCTGAACTGCATGGAAAGAAAAAGTGGCAGCTTCAGTCAGTAACTGATATTATTTCGTCGCCACAATCTCTCACTGAAATATTGTCGTATTCCGTTAAGCATCATACCAGTGTTTGACCGTCACCGTTGCCATGTCAGTTAAAAAAATTGTTGCTACTGTATATCCCTGGCTGCGAGTCCGGAAAAAACGGTCATTATGAGACTTCCACCCTTACTAAAGGATAAAGTCAACATGCCTGAGTATATCTGCAAAATATGTAATCTCAAAATCCTTACAGAAAGCAGCCTCGCCGTACACATGAGAACCCACACTGGAGAGAGACCTCATCGTTGCCCTCACTGTCAAAAAGCTTTTAAGGAGCCTGGAAATCGCGACAAGCACATCAGAACCCACACTGGAGATAGACCTTTTCCTTGCACTGTTTGCGGGAGAGCTTTTGCTGATTCCAGCAATCTCAAAAGGCACATGATAACCCACACTGGAGAGAAACCTTATCGTTGCACTGTTTGTGGGAAAGCTTTTAATCGGTCTGGAAATCGTAGCAATCACATGAAAACCCGACACCCTGCTGTTACTGATGAAGTCTCTACAACCACAGGTAGTCACTTACTGCCAGATGGAACGACAGCGACCTTTACAACCCATAAGTTCACAACCGCCGACACTGTCACGGAGGTATCTCAGGTAAGGTCTCCCACTGGCAAGGCGATTGTAACCACTATTGAATCACCTTCCGCATTCTTAACGACTGTTTCGCAAGACTCGCAGCCCACTGTTACAACCATTGAGAACGAGGATTCCTCAGGGCTTCTTCTTTTGGCTGATCTGGCTGAATCTAGATGCTATATGCCTAATGATTCATGAATAACCCGTTAAAATGCGCTGAATTCAGGCATGCCGCAGGCATCCTGTCTTTGCAGCGTCCGACATCTGTTATACGGCGAACGACTTGTAGTACAAAGATGCAATTCATCCAATGACTGCACATGACCAGGTACGATGGGCTACTATTGGTTGAAACCCTTTACTAAAGGGATGAAAGAGGGGTGAAAGAGAGGTGAAAGTTTCATATTGACCGGTACTTTCATTCCAGATTGTCCTTCTGCACAGGGAACTGGATGACATGACTTGTACCCGCCTCCGTAACCCCGGCACAACAGATCACTGACAGCAGCTTCCAGCCATTATTGAACAGGTCGCTCTGAATCAATGACCTGAGTGCCAGAACACCTTGCCCTCCGAGATGACGACGTCGCCTGCCTGAACACTTCATGGGTTGTATTACCAGGGTTTTGCAGGCCGCCTCAATCACTCCAGACCCTGTTGGCAGGTTTTACGACAAGTGTTTAGCATAGCGCATGCGGGCACGATTTTTCCTAAAGTATTCCAGCTCTGTTTTCAACGTTGATGGTCGAAGGTGTCGCTTATGCTGCCAGGTCAGAGTCTTGATAAGCTTTTCAACACCTTCAGCCTCCTCTTTGAGGATATGACGGCAGGTGATGAACGTTTCTCTGGATTTGGCACTGTTCTCACCACAGGACAGATTGAGCGCCTTCTTCAGGTGTTCTGCTGCATGATAAAAGTCTACGATCTCAAGACCTTTCGGGAGTTCCCCGGCCAGGTAAGTCCAGTTGTCTTTAGCCCCGTCAGCAACTTTGACCAGTGTCAGCTCAGGCTTCTCCTGGCGGGCTTCGTCCAGAAGGTTGAAGAGTAATTTTTTTTCAGCGTCACTTTTCAGCGTCACTTTCTTGCTTTCAGGCATCCGCCCGACCCTGATCGTTGATGGTCATCATAAAACGACAGAGTTCTACAGCTGGCTTGCTGGCAACCAGCCGAACCACGGGTACGCTTGCCATGGGCCTTGTTCTGCTCACGTTTTTCCTGACGTTTGCCATCTTTCACTGGCAGCATGACACCATCCAGAGAAACAGCCACCGTCACGGCTTCTTCATGCTCTCAAAAGTTTTCCGGCGTGATTCCCACTGTTCATTGAGTTTCCCGGGGAGCCTGGCCAGAAAGCTTTCCGAAGGTGTCATGTTTCCCATCAGGTCAAGCAGGCTTTTGGCCTCTCCCTGTGGCATTTGAGCCACTATCCACCATCCACCATCCAGGCAGCTTGCCTGGCAGCCCCTGGTGTCCAGTATCCCTCGACAATCCCAGCCCGGAGTTCCAGGGGAGCCATGCAGTGATCCTTGCCATTGCGGTAAAGCCCATGCAAAACCCGGACGGAACCGGCGGCGGACGGGTAAGTTTCTGAGCATCGCAGTGTATGATGGTAGCAGGTGCCGTTTACCTCAACGACAGGAACGTTAATATCAAGCCCTGACACGTCTTCTGCCAGGACGTCTCGCTCTGCCTGGGCAAAGAGCCTGTGAACGTCATTATCATCGTCTTCAAAATGTCGGATTGGGCTGTTCTGCTGGCGAAGAACAGTCAGCTTGTGTTCCAGCTGCTGAACTGCATGGAAAGAAAAAGTGGCAGCTTCAGTCAGTAACTGATATTATTTCGTCGCTACAATCTCTCACTGAAATATTGTCGTATTCCGTTAAGCATCATACCAGTGTTTGGCCGTCACCGTTGCCATGTCAAATAAAAAAATTGTTGCTACTGTATATCCTTGGCTGCGAGTCCGGAAAAAACGGTCATTATGAGACTTCCAGCCTTACCAAAGGATAAAGTCAACATGCCTGAGTATATCTGCAAAATATGTAATTTCAAAACCCATCATAGAAGCCACTTCGTCGCACACATGAGAGCCCACACTGGAGAGAGACCTTATGGTTGCCCTCACTGTGAAAAAGCTTATAAGCAGTCTGGTCATCTCACCAAGCACATAAGAACCCATACTGGAGAGAAACCTTTTAGTTGCACTGTTTGTGGGAAAGCTTTTACTACGTCTAACAGTCTCGCCGGGCACATGAGAAGCCATACTGGAGAGAAACCTTTTCATTGCACCGTTTGCGGGAAAGCTTTTAGTTGGTCTAGAAATCGCAACAGGCACATGAAAGTCCAACACCCTACTGTTACTGATGAAGTCTCTACAACCACAGGTAGTCACTTACTGCCAGATGGAACGACAGCGACCTTTACAACCCATAAGTTCACAACCGCCGATACTGTCACGGAGGTATCTCAGGTAAGATCTCCCACTGGCAAGGCGATTGTAACCACTGTTGAATCACCTTCCGCATTCTTAACGACTGTTTCGCAAGATTCGCAGCCCACTGTTACAACCATTGAGAACGAGGATTCCTCAGGGCTTCTTCTTTTGGCTGATGTGGCTGAATCTAGATGCTATATGTCTAATGATTCATGAATAACCCGTTAAAATGCGCTGAATTCAGGCATGCCGAAGGTATCCTGTCTTTGCAGTGTCTGACACCTGTTATACGGCGAACTATTGGTAGTACAAAGGCGCAAAGCGTCCATCCAGTTGCTGCACATGACCAGGTACGATGGGCTACTATTGATTGAAACCCTTTACTAAAGGGATGAAAGAGGGGGTGAAAGGGAGGTGAAAGTTTCATATTGACCGGTACTTTCATTCCAGATTGTCCTTCTGCACAGGGAACTGGATGACATGACTTGTACCCGCCTCCGTAACCCCGGCACAACGGATCACTGACAGCAGCTTCCAGCCATTATTGAACAGGTCGCTCTGAATCAATGGCCTGAGTGCCAGAACACCTTGCCCTCCGAGATGACGACGTCGCCTGCCTGAACACTTCATGGGTTGTATTACCAGGGTTTTGCAGGCCGCCTCAATCACTCCAGACCCTGTTGGCAGGTTTTACGACAAGTGTTTAGCATAGCGCATGCGGGCACGATTTTTCCTAAAGTATTCCAGCTCTGTTTTCAACGCTGATGGTCGAAGGTGTCGCTTATGCTGGCAGGTCAGAGCCTTGATAAGCTTTTCAACACCTTCAGCCTCCTCTTTGAGGATATGACGGCAGGTGATGAACGTTTCTCTGGATTTGGCACTGTTCTCACCACAGGACAGATTGAGCGCCTTCTTCAGGTGTTCTGCTGCATGATAAAAGTCTACGATCTCAAGACCTTTCGGGAGTTCCCCGGCCAGGTAAGTCCAGTTGTCTTTAGCCCCGTCAGCAACTTTGACCAGTGTCAGCTCAGGCTTTTCCCGGCGGGCTTCGTCCAGAAGGTCGGAGAGTGATTTTTTCAGCGTCACTTTTCAGCGTCACTTTCTTGCTTTCATACATCCGCCCAATCCTGATCGTTGAGAGCCTTTCACCCTGGTTATTATAAAACGACAGCATTCCGCAGCTGGCTTGCTGGCAACAAGCCGGACCACGGGTACGCTTGCCATGGGCCTTGTTCTGCCCACGTTTTTCCTGACGTTTGTCATCTTTCACTGGCAGCATGACACCATCCAGAGAAACAGCCACCGTCACGGCTTCTTCATGCTCTCAAAAGTTTTCCGGCGGGATTCCCACTGTTCATTGAGTTTCCTGGGGAGCCTGGCCAGAAAGCTTTCCGAAGGTGCCATGTTTCCCATCAGGTCAAGCAGGCTTTTGGCCTCTCCCTGTGGCATTTGATCCACCATCCACCATCCAGGCAGCTTGCCTGGCAGCCCCTGGTGTCCAGTATCCCTCGACAATCCCAGCCCGGAGTTCCAGGGGAGCCATGCAGTGATCCTTGCCATTGCGGTAAAGCCTATGCAAAACCCGGACGGAACCGGCGGCGGACGGGTAAGTTTCTGAGCATCGCAGTGTATGATGGTAGCAGGTGCCGTTTACCTCAACGGCAGGAACGTTAATATCAAGCCCTGACACGTCTTCTGCCAGGACGTCTCGCTCTGCTTGGGCAAAGAGCCTGTGAACGTCATTGTCATCGTCTTCAAAATGTCGGATTGGGCTGTTCTGCTGGCGAAGAACAGTCAGCTTGTGTTCCAGCTGCTGAACTGCATGGAAAGAAAAAGTGGCAGCTTCAGTCAGTAACTGATATTATTTCGTCGCTACAATCTCTCACTGAAATATTGTCGTATTCCGTTAAGCATCATACCAGTGTTTGGCCGTCACCGTTGCCATGTCAGTTAAAAAAATTGTTGCTACTGTATATCCCTGGCTGCGAGTCCGAAAAAAACGGTCATTATGAGACTTCCACCCTTACCAAAGGATAAAGTCAACATGCCTGAGTATATCTGCAAAATATGTAATTTCAAAACCTGTCATAGAAACCACTTCGTCGTACACATGAGAGCCCACACTGGAGAGAGACCTTATGGTTGCCCTCACTGTGAAAAAGCTTTTAAGCAGTCTTGTCATCTCACCAAGCACATAAGAACCCATACTGGAGAGAAACCTTTTCGTTGCACTGTTTGCGGGAAAGCTTTTACTGCGTCTAACAATCTCGCCGTGCACATGAGAACCCATACTGGAGAGAAACCCTTTCATTGCACCGTTTGCGGGAAAGCTTTTAGTTGGTCTAGAAATCGCAACAGGCACATGAAAGCCCTACACCCTACTGCTACTGATGAAGTCTCTACAACCACAGGTAGTCACTTACTGCCAGATGGAACGACAGCGACCTTTACAGCCCATAAGTTCACAACCGCCGACACTGTCACGGAGGTATCTCAGGTAAGGTCTCCCACTGGCAAGGCGATTGTAACCACTGTTGAATCACCTTCCGCATTCTTAACGACTATTTCGCAAGACTCGCAGCCCACTGTTACAACCATTGAGAGCGAGGATTCCTCAGGGCTTCTTCTTTTGGCTGATGTGGCTGAATCTAGATGCTATATGCCTAATGATTCATGAATAACCCGTTAAAATGCGCTGAATTCAGGCATGCCGAAGGTATCCTGTCTTTGCAGTGTCTGACACCTGTTATACGGCGAACTATTGGTAGTAAAAAGGCGCAAAGCGTCCATCCAGTTGCTGCACATGACCAGGTACGATGGGCTACTATTGATTGAAACCCTTTACTAAAGGGATGAAAGAGGGGTGAAAGGGAGGTGAAAGTTTCATATTGACCGGTACTTTCATTCCAGATTGTCCTTCTGCACAGGGAACTGGATGACATGACTTGTACCCGCCTCCGTAATCCCGGCACAACAGATCACTGACAGCAGCTTCCAGCCATTATTGAACAGGTCGCTCTGAATCAATGACCTGAGTGCCAGAACACCTTGCCCTCCGAGATGACGACGTCGCCTGCCTGAACACTTCATGGGTTGTATTACCAGGGTTTTGCAGGCCGCCTCAATCACTCCAGACCCTATTGGCAGGTTTTACGACAAGTGTTTAGCATAGCGCATGCGGGCACGATTTTTCCTAAAGTAAAAGTCTACGATCTCAAGACCTTTCGGGAGTTCCCCGGCCAGGTAAGTCCAGTTGTCTTTAGCCCCGTCAGCAACTTTGACCAGTGTCAGCTCAGGCTTCTCCCGGCGGGCTTCGTCCAGAAGGTTGAACCTAAAATCCTCAGTTAAAAATACCAGCTAAACTACAACCCATTGTGTTGAGAGGGTTACAGCATGGTTCTATCACCAAAACCGGTTCACCCAAAGGGTGAACGCAACGAACTCAGTAAACAGGTCGCAACAGCAACGCTTGAAGTGGACACTTTTGAAGGTAAAGTTCAGGTTGAATGGGAACCTGGCGCATCGGTGACACCCATGGGACAGCTTGCTTTTTTTATACAGTTTTTAAAGACAGGTTGTCGATTTGAACCATGGGTTGATGATTGCCCTCTGACTTATAAAAGTAATAATGCACCCAAGAAAGTGAATGTATTGGGTTCGCTGTTTCTTTCAATTCTTTCAGGCCATAAACGTTATGCCAATATTGGAATACTGGTCGGTGATGGCGTTAATCCGAAATTACTGGGTATGACAAAAGTAGTCAGTGATGATTCAGCCAGGCGAGGACTACTTAAAATAGATGAGAAAAAAGGTGTTAAATGGATGCAGCATCATTTGCAGGAATGCTACGAACCTTTATTACAACTACCTTGGATAATGGATGTCGATGTTACAATAAAAACCATTTATGGTAATCAGGAAGGGGCTGAACAAGGCTATAATCCTCATAAACGGGGACGACCTTCACATACTTATCGTACTTACATGATGGCTAATTTAAAATTAGTCCTTGAAGTTGAGGTACAACCTGGTAACCAAACGAATAGTAAATATTCATTACCGGGGTTAATGAACTTATTGGAACGCCTTCCAAAAACGTGCTGGCCTGAATTTATTCGGGGTGATTGTGATTGGGGAACCGATCGAGTCATGACAGAGCTTGAGCAGGCTGGATGCGACTATCTATTCAAGATGAAAAAGACAGCTAATGTGAAGAAAGCCTTCTACCATGCGCACTATAGCGGAGGATGGACGCGCTACGACAGATACTGGGAAGGCAAGGAGTCCGAATTAAAACTGGATGGCTGGGTGAAACCCAGACGAATCATTATCGTTCGTCGAAGATTGCCGGGAGATGCTTTGTTACTGGAAAAAGAAAATAAGAAAAAGCAAAAAGAAATAGCCTTTCTCGAAGGCCCTGAAAATATCAAACTATTTGAGTACTCAGTGTTAGTAAGCAGTCTTGATGATGGTGTGATTACAATAATTGATCATTACAGAGATCGGGCTGACTGTGAAAATAATTTTGATGAAATAAAAAATCAGTGGGGTTGGGGTGGCTATACGACGCAAGATATTAAACGTTGCCGACTCATATCAAGAATGGTTGCATTGGCTTATAACTGGTGGACTTTATTCGTTAGATTGAGCAATCCAGATTCACACAAAGAATCTATCACCAGCAGACCACTATTAATGAGTGCCATTGGAAAGTTAACAGAAAGTGGTCGGCAAAAAAAAATAACATTGACAAGCCAGCATACACTAATGAATAAAATCAAGGAAATGCAGAGAGAACTCTGCTTTTTTTTCGATTCAATAAAAAAGATTGCGGCGCAGTTAACTTCAGATGAAATTTGGTGTCGTATTTTAACCAAGTCAGTATCGAAATTCTTAAAGAAAGGTCAGGTTATTATGCCGTTTGTTCTTCTAAACTCCAGCTAAAGCCAAAAAGCTCTTGAGTCTTATACGTCAAACACCGTCCATTACGAGGCGGTGGTGTTCGGCTCAACTGATGAATTTAGGTTGAAGAGTGGTTTTTTCAGCGTCACTTTTCAGCGTCACTTTCTTGCTTTCATACATCCGCCCAATCCTGATCGTTGAGAGCCTTTCACCCTGGTTATTATAAAACGACAGCGTTCCGCAGCTGGCTTGCTGGCAACAAGCCGGACCACGGGTACGCTTGCCATGGGCCTTGTTCTGCCCACGTTTTTCCTGACGTTTGCCATCTTTCACTGGCAGCATGACACCATCCAGAGAAACAGCCACCGTCACGGCTTCTTCATGCTCTCAAAAGTTTTCCGGCGTGATTCCCACTGTTCATTGAGTTTCCTGGGGAGCCTGGTCAGAGAGCTTTCCAAAGGCGCCATGTTTCCCATCAGGTCAAACAGGCTTTTGGCCTCTCCCTGTGGCATTTGAGCCACTATCCACCATCCACCATCCAGGCAGCTTGCCTGGCAGCCCCTGGTGTCCAGTATCCCTCGACAATCCCAGCCCGGAGAGGGGAGCCATGCAGTGATCCTTGCCATTGCGGTAAAGCCTATGCAAAACCCGGACGGAACCGGCGGCGGACGGGTAAGTTTCTGAGCATCGCAGTGTATGATGGTAGCAGGTGCCATTTACCTCAACGGCAGGAACGTTAATATCAAGCCCTGACACGTCTTCTGCCAGGACGTCTCGCTCTGCCTGGGCAAAGAGCCTGTGAACGTCATTGTCATCGTCTTCAAAATGTCGGATTGGGCTGTTCTGCTGGCGAGGAACAGTCAGCTTGTGTTCCAGCTGCTGAACTGCATGGAAAGAAAAAGTGGCAGCTTCAGTCAGTAACTGATATTATTTCGTCGCTACAATCTCTCACCGAAACATTGTCGTATTCCGTTAAGCATCATACCAGTGTTTGGCCGTCACCGTTGCCATGTCAGTTAAAAAATTGTTGCTACTGTATATCCTTGGCTGCGAGTCCGGAAAAAACGGTCATTATGAGACTTCCACCCTTACTAAAGGATAAAGTCAACATGGCTGAGTATATCTGCAAAATATGTAATTTCAAAACCCGTCATAGAAGCCACTTCGTCGAACACATGAGAGTCCACACTGGAGAGAGACCTTATCGTTGCCCTCACTGTGAAAAAGCTTATAAGCAGTCTGGTGATCTCACCAGGCACATAAGAACCCATACTGGAGAGAAACCTTTTCGTTGCACTGTTTGCGGGAAAGCTTTTACTGCGTCTAACAATCTCGCCGTGCACATGAGAACCCATACTGGAGAGAAACCTTTTCATTGCACCGTTTGCGGGAAAGCTTTTAGTTGGTCTAGAAATCGCAACAGGCACATGAAAGTCCAACACCCTACTGTTACTGATGAAGTCTCTACAACCACAGGTAGTCACTTACTGCCAGATGGAACGACAGCGACCTTTACAGCCCATAAGTTCACAACCGCCGACACTGTCACGGAGGTATCTCAGGTAAGGTCTCCCACTGGCAAGGCGATTGTAACCACTGTTGAATCACCTTCCGCATTCTTAACGACTGTTTCGCAAGACTCGCAGCCCACTGTTACAACCATTGAGAGCGAGGATTCCTCAGGGCTTCTTCTTTTGGCTGATGTGGCTGAATCTAGATGCTATATGCCTAATGATTCATGAATAGCCCGTTAAAATGCGCTGAATTCAGGCATGCCGAAGGTATCCTGTCTTTGCAGTGTCTGACACCTGTTATACGGCGAACTATTGGTAGTACAAAGGCGCAGAGCGTCCATCCAGTTGCTGCACATGACCAGGTACGATGGGCTACTATTGATTGAAACCCTTTACTAAAGGGATGAAAGAGGGGTGAAAGTTTCATATTGACCGGTACTTTCATTCCAGATTGTCCTTCTGCACAGGGAACTGGATGACATGACTTGTACCCGCCTCCATAACCCCGGCACAACAGATCACTGACAGTAGCTTCCAGCCATTATTGAACAAGTCGCTCTGAATCAATTGACCTGAGTGCCAGAACACCTTACCCTCCGAGATGACGACGTCGCCTGCCTGAACACTTCATGGGTTGTATTACCAGGGTTTTGCAGGCCGCCTCAATCACTCCAGACCCTATTGGCAGGTTTTACGACAAGTGTTTAGCATAGCGCATGCGGGCACGATTTTTCCTAAAGTATTCCAGCTCTGTTTTCAACGTTGATGGTCGAAGGTGTCGCTTATGCTGGCAGGTCAGAGCCTTGATAAGCTTTTCAACACCTTCAGCCTCCTCTTTGAGGATATGACGGCAGGTGATGAACGTTTCTCTGGATTTGGCACTGTTCTCACCACAGGACAGATTGAGCGCCTTCTTCAGGTGTTCTGCTGCATGATAAAAGTCTACGATCTCAAGACCTTTCGGGAGTTCCCCGGCCACGTAAGTCCAGTTGTCTTTAGCCCCGTCAGCAACTTTGACCAGTGTCAGCTCAGGCTTTTCCCGGCGGGCTTCGTCCAGAAGGTTGGAGAGTGATTTTTTCAGCGTCACTTTTCAGCGTCACTTTTCAGCGTCACTTTTCAGCGTCACTTTCTTGCTTTCATACATCCGCCCAATCCTGATCGTTGAGAGCCGTTCACCCTGGTCATTATAAAACGACAGCGTTCCGCAGCTGGCTTGCTGGCAACAAGCCGGAACACGGGTACGCTTGCCATGGGCCTTGTTCTGCCCACGTTTTTCCTGACGTTTGTCATCTTTCACTGGCAGCATGACACCATCCAGAGAAACAGCCACCGTCACGGCTTCTTCATGCTCTCAAAAGTTTTCCGGCGTGATTCCCACTGTTCATTGAGTTTCCTGGGGAGCCTGGCCAGAAAGCTTTCCGAAGGTGCCATGTTTCCCATCAGGTCAAGCAGGCTTTTGGCCTCTCCCTGTGGCATTTGAGCCACTATCCACCATCCACCATCCACCATCCAGGCAGCTTGCCTGGCAGCCCCTGGTGTCCAGTATCCCTCGACAATTCCAGCCCGGAGTTCCAGGGGAGCCATGCAGTGATCCTTGCCATTGAGGTAAAGCTTATGCAAAACCCGGACGGAACCGGCGGCGGACGGGTAAGTTTCTGAGCATCGCAGTGTATAATGGCAGCAGGTGCCGTTTACCTCAACGGCAGGAACGTTAATATCAAGCCCTGACACGTCTTCTGCTGCCAGGACGTCTCGCTCTGCTTGGGCAAAGAGCCTGTGAACGTCATTGTCATCGTCTTCAAAATGTCGGATTGGGCTGTTCTGCTGGCGAAGAATAGTCAGCTTGTGTTCCAGCTGCTGAACTGCATGGAAAGAAAAAGTGGCAGCTTCAGTCAGTAACTGATAGTATTTCGTCGGTACAATCTCTCACTGAAATATTGTCGTATTTCGTTAAGCATCATACCAGTGTTTGGCCGTCACCGTTGCCATGTCAGTTAAAAAAATTGTTGCTACTGTATATCCTTGGCTGCGAGTCCGGAAAAAACGGTCATTATGAGACTTCCACCCTTACTAAAGGATAAAGTCAACATGCCTGAGTATATCTGCAAAATATGTAATCTCAAAACCCTTACAGAAAGCAGCCTCGCCGTACACATGAGAACCCACACTGGAGAGAGACCTCATCGTTGCCCTCACTGTCAAAAAGCTTTTAAGCAGCCTGGTCAACTCACCGCGCACATCAGAATCCACACTGGAGAGAAACCTTATCGTTGCCCTCACTGTCAAAAAGCTTTTAGTCAGTCTGGTCAACTCGCCCCGCACATCAGAACCCATACTGGAGGGAAACCTTTTGTTTGCACTTTTTGCGGGAAAGCTTTTGCTCGGTCTACAAATCTCAACAGGCACATGAGAACCCAGCACCTTACTGTTACTGATGAAGTCTCTACAACCACAGGTAGTCACTTACTGCCAGATGGAACGACAGCGACCTTTACAACCCATAAGTTCACAACCGCCGACACTGTCACGGAGGTATCTCAGGTAAGGTCTCCCACTGGCAAGGCCATTGTAACCACTGTTGAATCACCTTCCGCACTCTTAACGACTGTTTCGCAAGACTCGCAGCCCACTGTGACAACCACTGAGAGCGAGGATTCCTCAGGGCTTCTTCTTTTGGCTGATCTGGCTGAATCTAGATACTATATGCCTAATGATTCATGAATAGCCCGTTAAAATGCGCTGAATTCAGGCATGCCGCAGGCATCCTGTCTTTGCAGCGTCTGACATCTGTTATACGGCGAACGACTTGTAGTACAAAGATGCAATTCATCCAATGACTACACATGACCAGGTACGATGGGCTACTATTGTTTGAAACCCTTTACTAAAGGGATGAAAAAGGGATGAAAAAGGGGTGAAAGAGGGGTGAAAGTCTCATATTGGCCGTTACTTTCATTCCAGATTATCCTTCTGCACAGGGAACTGGATGACATGACCTGTACCCGCCTCCGTGACCTCAGCACAATAGATCACTGACAGCAGCTTCCAGCCATTATTGAACAGGTCGCTCTGGATCATGGTTGAGAGCCGTTCACTCTGGTCATCATAAAACGACAGAGTTCCGCAGCTGGCTTCCTGGCAACCAGCCGGATCACGGGTACGCTTGCCATCGGCCTTGTTCTGCTCACGTTTTTCCTGACGGTTGCCATCTTTCATTGGCAGCATGACACCATCCAGAGAAATAGCCACCCTGGCAGCCCCTGGTGTTCAGCATCCCTCGACAATCCCGACCCGGATTTCCAGGGGCATGCAGTGATTCTTGCCATTGCGATAAAGCATGCGCAAAACCCGGACGGAACCGGCGACGGACAGGTAAGTTTCTGAGCATCGCAGTGTATGATGGTAGCAGGTGCCGTTTACCTCAACGGCAGGAACGTTAATATCAAGCCCTGACACGTCTTCTGCCAGGACGTCTCGCTCTGCTTGGGCAAAGAGCCTGTGAACGTCATTGTCATCGTCTTCAAAATGTCGGATTGGGCTGTTCTGCTGGCGAAGAACAGTCAGCTTGTGTTCCAGCTGCTGAACTGCATGGAAAGAAAAAGTGGCAGCTTCAGTCAGTAACTGATATTATTTCGTCGGTACAATCTCTCGCTGAAATATTGTCGTATTCCGTTAAGCATCATACCAGTGTTTGACCGTCACAGTTGCCATGTCAATTAAAAAAATTGTTGCTACTGTATATCCCTGGCTGCGAGTCCGGAAAAAACGGTCATTATGAGACTTCCACCCTTACTAAAGGATAAAGTCAACATGCCTGAGTATATCTGCAAAATATGTAATTACAAAACCCGTAATAGAAGCCACTTCGTCGTACACATGAGAATCCACATTGGAGAGAGACCTCATCGTTGCCCTCACTGTGAAAAAGCTTTTAAGCAGTCTACCCATCTCACCGTGCACATAAGAACCCATACTGGAGAGAAACCTTATCGTTGCACTGTTTGTGGGAAAGCTTTTAATCGGTCTGAAAATCGCAACAAACACATGAAAACCCAACACCCTACTGTTACTGATGAAGTCTCTACAACCACAGGTAGTCACTTACTGCCAGATGGAAAGACAGCGACCTTTACAACCCATAAGTTCACAACCGCCGACACTGTCACGGAGGTATCTCAGGTAAGGTCTCCCACTGGCAAGGCGATTGTAACCACTGTTGAATCACCTTCCGCATTCTTAACGACTGTTTCGCAAGACTCGCAGCCCACTGTGACAACCATTGAGAGCGAGGATTCCTCAGGGCTTCTTCTTTTGGCTGATGTGGCTGAATCTAGATGCTATATGCCTAATGATTCATGAATAACCCGTTAAAATGCGCTGAATTCAGGCGTGCCGCAGGCATCGTATCTTTGTAGTGTCTGACACCTGCTATACGGCGAACGACTTGTAGTACAAAAATGTAATTCATCCAATGACTGCACATGACCAGGTACGATGGGCTACTATTGATTGAAACCCTTTACTAAAGGGATGAAAGAGGGGGTGAAAGTTTCATATTGACCGGTACTTTCATTCCAGATTATCCTTCTGCACAGGGAACTGGATGACATGACCTGTACCCGCCTCCGTGACCTCAGCACAATAGATCACTGACAGCAGCTTCCAGCCATTATTGAACAGGTCGCTCTGGATCATGGTTGAGAGCCGTTCACCCTGGTCATCATAAAACGACAGAGTTCCGCAGCTGGCTTCCTGGCAACCAGCCGGATCACGGGTACGCTTGCCATCGGCCTTGTTCTGCTCACGTTTTTCCTGACGGTTGCCATCTTTCATTGGCAGCATGACACCATCCAGAGAAATAGCCACCCTGGCAGCCCTTGGTGTTCAGCATCCCTCGACAATCCCGACCCGGATTTCCAGGGGCATGCAGTGATTCTTGCCATTGCGATAAAGCGTACGCAAAACCCGGACGGAACCGGCGACGGACAGGTAAGTTTCTGAGCATCGCAGTGTACGATGGTAGCAGGTGCCGTTTACCTCAACGGCAGGAACGTTAATATCAAGCCCTGACACGTCTTCTGCCAGGACGTCTCGCTCTGCTTGGGCAAAGAGCCTGTGAACGTCATTGTCATCGTCTTCAAAATGTCGGATTGGGCTGTTCTGCTGGCGAAGAACAGTCAGCTTGTGTTCCAGCTGCTGAACTGCATGGAAAGAAAAAGTGGCAGCTTCAGTCAGTAACTGATATTATTTCGTCGGTACAATCTCTCACTGAAATATTGTCGTATTCCGTTAAACATCATACCAGTGTTTGGCCGTCACCGTTGCCATGTCAGTTAAAAAAATTGTTGCTACTGTATATCCTTGGCTGCGAGTCCGGAAAAAACAGTCATTATGAGACTTCCACCCTTACTAAAGGATAAAGTCAACATGACTAAAGGATAAAGTCAACATGCCTGAGTATATCTGCAAAATATGTAATATCAAAACCCGTTCAGAAAGCCACCTCGCCATACACATGAGAACCCACACTGGAGAGAGACCTTATCGTTGCCCTCACTGTCAAAAAACTTTTAAGCAGTCTGGTCAACTCCCCACGCACATCAGAACCCACACTGGAGAGAGACCTTATCGTTGCCCTCACTGTCAAAAAGCTTTTAAGCAGTCTGGTCAACTCACCATGCACATCAGAACCCACACTGAAGAGAACCAGAACCCTTATCGTTGCACTGTTTGTGGGAAAGCTTTTAGTCGGGCTGGAAATCGCAACAGGCACATGAGAACCCAACACCTTACTGTTACTGATGAAGTCTCTACAACCACAGGTAATCAATTACTGCCAGATGGAACGACAGCGACCTTTACAACCCATAAGTTCACAACCGCCGACACTGTCACGGAGGTATCTCAGGTAAGGTCTCCCACTGGCAAGGCGATTGTAACCACTGTTGAATCACCTTCCGCATTCTTAACGACTGTTTCGCAAGACTCGCAGCCCACTGTTACAACCATTGAGAGCGAGGATTCCTCAGGGCTTCTTCTTTTGGCTGATGTGGCTGAATCCAGATGCTATATGCCTAATGATTCATGAATAACCCGTTAAAATGCGCTGAATTCAGGCATGCCGCAGGCATCGTATCTTTGTAGTGTCTGACACCTGCTATACGGCGAACGACTTGTAGTATAAAGATGCAATTCATCCAATGACTGCACATGACCAAGTACGATGGGCTACTATTGATTGAAACCCTTTACTAAAGGGATGAAAGAGGGGTGAAAGTTTCATATTGACCGGTACTTTCATTCCAGATTATCCTTCTGCACAGGGAACTGGATGACATGACCTGTACCCGCCTCCGTGACCTCAGCACAATAGATCACTGACAGCAGCTTCCAGCCATTATTGAACAGGTCGCTCTGGATCATGGTTGAGAGCCGTTCACCCTGGTCATCATAAAACGACAGAGTTCCGCAGCTGGCTTCCTGGCAACCAGCCGGATCACGGGTACGCTTGCCATCGGCCTTGTTCTGCTCACGTTTTTCCTGACGGTTGCCATCTTTCATTGGCAGCATGACACCATCCAGAGAAATAGCCACCCTGGCAGCCCTTGGTGTTCAGCATCCCTCGACAATCCCGACCCGGATTTCCAGGGGCATGCAATGATTCTTGCCATTGCCATAAAGCGTACGCAAAACCCGGACGGAACCGGCGACGGACAGGTAAGTTTCTGAGCATCGCAGTGTACGATGGTAGCAGGTGCCGTTTACCTCAACGGCAGGAACGTTAATATCAAGCCCTGACAAGTCTTCTGCCAGGACGTCTCGCTCTGCCTGGACAAAGAGCCTGTGAACGTCATTTTCATCGTCTTCAAAATGTCGGACTGGGCTGTTCTGCTGGCGAAGAACAGTCAGCTTGTGTTCCAGCTGCTGAACTGCATGGAAAGAAAAAGTAGCGGTTTTAGTCAGTAACTGATATTATTTCGTCGGTACAATCTCTCACTGAAATATTGTCGTATTCCGTTAAGCATCATACCAGTGTTTGGCCGTCACCGTTGCCATGTCAGTTAAAAAAATTGTTGCTACTGTATATCCTTGGCTGCGAGTCCGGAAAAAACGGTCATTATGAGACTTCCACCCTTACTAAAGGATAAAGTCAACATGTCTGATTATGCCTGCAAAATATGTAATAATTTCAAAACCCGTAATAAAAGACACCTCGCCGTACACATGAGAATGCACACTGGAGAGAGACCTTATCGTTGCCCTCACTGTCAAAAAGCTTTTAAGCAGTGTGGTCAACTCACCACGCACATGAGAATCCACACTGGAGATACACCTTTTCGTTGCCCTCACTGTCAAAAAGCTTTTAATCAGTCTAGCTCTCTTACCGCGCACATCAGAACCCATACTGGAGAGAAACCTTTTAGTTGCACTGTTTGCGGGAGAGCATTTGCTCGTTCTACAAATCGCAACAGGCACATGAAAGACCAACACCCTACTGTTACTGATGAAGTCTCTACAACCACAGGTAGTCACTTACTGCCAGATGGAAAGACAGCGACCTTTACAACCCATAAGTTCACAACCGCCGACACTGTCACGGAGGTATCTCAGGTAAGGTCTCCCACTGGCAAGGCCATTGTAACCACTGTTGAATCACCTTCCGCATTCTTAACGACTGTTTCGCAAGACTCGCAGCCCACTGTTACAACCATTGAGAGCGAGGATTCCTCAGGGCTTCTTCTTTTGGCTGATCTGGCTGAATCCAGATGCTATATGCCTAATGATTCATGAATAACCCGTTAAAATGCGCTGAATTCAGGCATGCCGCAGGCATCGTATCTTTGTAGTGTCTGACACCTGCTATACGGCGAACGACTTGTAGTACAAAGATGCAATTCATCCAATGACTGCACATGACCAGGTACGATGGGCTACTATTGATTGAAACCCTTTACTAAAGGGATGAAAGAGGGGTGAAAGTTTCATATTGACCGGTACTTTCATTCCAGATTATCCTTCTGCACAGGGAACTGGATGACATGACCTGTACCCGCCTCCGTGACCTCAGCACAATAGATCACTGACAGCAGCTTCCAGCCATTATTGAACAGGTCGCTCTGGATCATGGTTGAGAACCGTTCACCCTGGTCATCATAAAACGACAGAGTTCCGCAGCTGGCTTCCTGGCAACCAGCCGGATCACGGGTACGCTTGCCATCGGCCTTGTTCTGCTCACGTTTTTCCTGACGGTTGCCATCTTTCATTGGCAGCATGACACCATCCAGAGAAATAGCCACCCTGGCAGCCCTTGGTGTTCAGCATCCCTCGACAATCCCGAACCGGATTTCCAGGGGCATGCAGTGATTCTTGCCATTGCGATAAAGCATGCGCAAAACCCGGACAGAACCGGCGACGGACAGGTAAGTTTCTGAGCATCGCAGTGTATGATGGTAGCAGGTGCCGTTTACCTCAACGGCAGGAACGTTAATATCAAGCCCTGACACGTCTTCTGCCAGGACGTCTCGCTCTGCCTGGACAAAGAGCCTGTGAACGTCATTTTTATCGTCTTCAAAATGTCGGAATGGGCTGTTCTGCTGGCGAAGAACAGTCAGCTTGTGTTCCAGCTGCTGAACTGCATGGAAAGAAAAAGTGGCAGCTTCAGTCAGTAACTGATATCATTTCGTCGGTACAATCTCTCACTGAAATACTGAAATATTGTCGTATTCCGTTAAGCATCATACCAGCGTTTGGCCGTCACCGTTGCCATGTCAGTTAAAAAAATTGTTGCTACTGTATATCCTTGGCTGCGAGTCCGGAAAAAACGGTCATTATGAGACTTCCACCCTTACTAAAGGATAAAGTCAACATGCCTGAGTATATCTGCAAAATATGTAATCTCAAAACCCGTACAGAAAGCAGCCTCGCCGTACACATGAGAACCCACACTGGAGAGAGACCTCATCGTTGCCCTCACTGTGAAAAAGCTTTTAAGCAGCCTGGTCAACTCACCACGCACATGAGAATCCACACTGGAGATAGACCTTTTCGTTGCCCTCACTGTCAAAAAGCTTTTAATCAGTCTAGCTGTCTTAACAGGCACATCAGAACCCATACTGGAGAGAAACTTTTTAGTTGCACTGTTTGCGGGAGAGCATTTGCTCGTTCTACAAATCGCAACAAACACATGAAAACCCAACACCCTACTGTTACTGATGAAGTCTCTACAACCACAGGTAGTCACTTACTGCCAGATGGAAAGACAGCGACCTTTACAACCCATAAGTTCACAACCGCCGACACTGTCACGGAGGTATCTCAGGTAAGGTCTCCCACTGGCAAGGCGATTGTAACCACTGTTGAATCACCTTCCGCATTCTTAACGACTGTTTCGCAAGACTCGCAGCCCACTGTGACAACCATTGAGAGCGAGGATTCCTCAGGGCTTCTTCTTTTGGCTGATGTGGCTGAATCTAGATGCTATATGCCTAATGATTCATGAATAACCCGTTAAAATGCGCTGAATTCAGGCGTGCCGCAGGCATCGTATCTTTGTAGTGTCTGACACCTGCTATACGGCGAACGACTTGTAGTACAAAGATGCAATTCATCCAATGACTGCACATGACCAGGTACGATGGGCTACTATTGATTGAAACCCTTTACTAAAGGGATGAAAGAGGGGTGAAAGTTTCATATTGACCGGTACTTTCATTTCAGATTATCCTTCTGCACAGGGAACTGGATGACATGACCTGTACCCGCCTCCGTGACCTCAGCACAATAGATCACTGACAGCAGCTTCCAGCCATTATTGAACAGGTCGCTCTGGATCATGGTTGAGAGCCGTTCACCCTGGTCATCATAAAACCACAGAGTTCCGCAGCTGGCTTCCTGGCAACCAGCCGGATCACGGGTACGCTTGCCATCGGCCTTGTTCTGCTCACGTTTTTCCTGACGGTTGCCATCTTTCATTGGCAGCATGACACCATCCAGAGAAATAGCCACCCTGGCAGCCCTTGGTGTTCAGCATCCCTCGACAATCCCGACCCGGATTTCCAGGGGCATGCAGTGATTCTTGCCATTGCGATAAAGCGTACGCAAAACCCGGACGGAACCGGCGACGGACAGGTAAGTTTCTGAGCATCGCAGTGTACGATGGTAGCAGGTGCCGTTTACCTCAACGGCAGGAACGTTAATATCAAGCCCTGACACGTCTTCTGCCAGGACGTCTCGCTCTGCCTGGACAAAGAGCCTGTGAACGTCATTGTCATCGTCTTCAAAATGTCGGACTGGGCTGTTCTGCTGGCGAAGAACAGTCAGCTTGTGTTCCAGCTGCTGAACTGCATGGAAAGAAAAAGTGGCAGCTTCAGTCAGTAACTGATATCATTTCGTCGGTACAATCTCTCACTGAAATACTGAAATACTGAAATACTGAAATATTGTCGTATTCCGTTAAGCATCATACCAGTGTTTGGCCGTCACCGTTGCCATGTCAGTTAAAAAAATTGTTGCTATCATACCAGTGTTTGGCCGTCACCGTTGCCATGTCAGTTAAAAAAATTGTTGCTACTGTATATCCTTGGCTGCGAGTCCGGAAAAAACGGTCATTATGAGACTTCCACCCTTACTAAAGGATAAATTCAGCATGCCTGAGTATATCTGCAAAATATGTAATTACAAAACCCATAATAGAAGCCACTTCGTCGAACACATTAGAACCCACACTGGAGAGACACCCTATCGTTGCCCTCACTGTCAAAAAGCTTTTAATCAGTCTAGCAGTCTTAACAGGCACATCAGAACCCACACTGGAGAGAGACCTTATCGTTGCC
This sequence comes from Endozoicomonadaceae bacterium, assembly GCA_965232215.1. Classification (GTDB taxonomy): domain Bacteria; phylum Pseudomonadota; class Gammaproteobacteria; order Pseudomonadales; family Endozoicomonadaceae; genus Endonucleibacter. The sequence continues at coordinate 262,127 of CBDDPF010000013.1, read as the reverse complement.
CTCACTGTCAAAGAGCTTTTAAGCAGTCTAGCAGTCTTAACAGGCACATCAGAACCCATACTGGAGAGAAACCTTTTAGTTGCACTGTTTGCGGGATAGCATTTGCTCGTTCTACAAATCGCAACAGGCACATGAAAGCCCAACACCTTACTGTTACTGATGAAGTCTCTACAACCACAGGTAGTCACTTACTGCCAGATGGAACGACAGCGACCTTTACAACCCATAAGTTCACAACCGCCGACACTGTCACGGAGGTATCTCAGGTAAGGTCTCCCACTGGCAAGGCCATTGTAACCACTGTTGAATCACCTTCCGCATTCTTAACGACTGTTTCGCAAGACTCGCAGCCCACTGTTACAACCATTGAGAGCGAGGATTCCTCAGGGCTTCTTCTTTTGGCTGATGTGGCTGAATCCAGATGCTATATGCCTAATGATTCATGAATAACCCGTTAAAATGCGCTGAATTCAGGCATGCCGCAGGCATCCTGTCTTTGCAGCGTCTGACATCTGTTATACGGCGAACGACTTGTAGTACAAAGATGCAATTCATCCAATGACTACACATGACCAGGTACGATGGGCTACTATTGTTTGAAACCCTTTACTAAAGGGATGAAAGAGGGATGAAAGAGGGGTGAAAGTCTCATATTGGCCGTTACTTTCATTCCAGATTGTCCTTCTGCACAGGGAACTGGATGACATGACCTGTACCCGCCTCCGTGACCTCAGCACAATAGATCACTGACAGCAGCTTCCAGCCATTATTGAACAGGTCGCTCTGGATCATGGTTGAGAGCCGTTCACCCTGGTCATCATAAAACCACAGAGTTCCGCAGCTGGCTTCCTGGCAACCAGCCGGATCACGGGTACGCTTGCCATCGGCCTTGTTCTGCTCACGTTTTTCCTGACGGTTGCCATCTTTCATTGGCAGCATGACACCATCCAGAGAAATAGCCACCCTGGCAGCCCTTGGTGTTCAGCATCCCTCGACAATCCCGACCCGGATTTCCAGGGGCATGCAGTGATTCTTGCCATTGCGATAAAGCGTACGCAAAACCCGGACGGAACCGGCGACGGACAGGTAAGTTTCTGAGCATCGCAGTGTACGATGGTAGCAGGTGCCGTTTACCTCAACGGCAGGAACGTTAATATCAAGCCCTGACACGTCTTCTGCCAGGACGTCTCGCTCTGCCTGGACAAAGAGCCTGTGAACGTCATTGTCATCGTCTTCAAAATGTCGGACTGGGCTGTTCTGCTGGCGAAGAACAGTCAGCTTGTGTTCCAGCTGCTGAACTGCATGGAAAGAAAAAGTAGCGGTTTTAGTCAGTGGCTGATAAACTTTTTATCGGTGCGACCTCTCACTGGCTCTCACTGAAATGTTGTCGTATTCCAGTAAGCATCATACCCGTGTTTGGCTGTCACCGTTGCCATGTCAGATAAAAAAATTGTTGCTACTGTATATCCCTGGGCTGCAAACCCGGAAAAAACGGTCAGTGTGAGACTTCCACCCTTAATAAAGTATAAAGTTTCAACATGCCTGAGTATATCTGCAAAATATGTAATAAATTCAAAGCCCGTAAAAGAAGCCACTTCGTCGAACACATGAGAACCCACACTGGAGAGAAACCTTTTATTTGCTCTCACTGTCAAAAAGCTTTTAATAAGTCTGCCCATCTCACCGCGCACATGAGAATTCACACTGGAGAGAAACCTTTTCGTTGCCCTCACTGTCAAAAAGCTTTTCGTCAGTCTGGCCATCTCAACATACACATCAGAAGTCACACTGGAGAGAAACCTTTTCGTTGCCCTCACTGTCAAAAAGCTTTTAGTCAGTCTTGCCATCTCACCACGCACATCAGAACCCACACTGGAGAGAAACCTTTTCGCTGCACTCTTTGCGGGAGCACTTTTACTCAGTCTAAAGATCGCAGCAGGCACATGAGAAAGCAACACACTGCCGTTACTGATGAAGTCTCTACAACCACAGGTAGTCACTTACTGCCAGATGGAACGACAGCGACCTTTACAACCCATAAGTTCACAACTGCCAACACTGTCACGGAGGTATCTCAGGTAAGCTCTTCCACTGGCAAGGCCATTGTAACCACTGTTGAATCACCTTCGGCAGTGTTCACGACTGTTTCGCAAGACTCGCAGCCCACTGTGACAACCACTGAGAGCGAGGATTCCTCAGGGCTTCATCTTCTGGCCACTGTGGCTTTTGAAGCTTTACCCCTGAAGATTCATGAATAACCCATTAAAACACGCTGAATTCAGGCGTGCCGGAGGTATCCTGTCTTTGCAGTGTCTGACACCTGTTATACGGCGAACGACTGGTAGTACAAAGATGCAAAGCGTCCAATGACTGCACATGGCCAGGTACGATGGGCTACTATTAATTGAAACCCTTTACTCAAGGATAAAGTTTCAACATGCCTGAGTATACCTGTAAAATATGTAATCACTGTTTCCGTAGAAGTAGCAACCTCACCAGACACATGAGAATCCACAATGGAGAGAGACCTTTTCGTTGCCCTCACTGTCAAAAAGCTTTTAATCAGCCTGGCCATCTCACCACGCACATAAGAACCCATACTGGAGAGAGACCTTTTCTTTGCACTGTTTGCGGGAAAGCTTTTGTTACGTCTCAATCTCTCACCACGCACATGAGAACCCATACGGGAGAGAAACCTTTTGTTTGCACTGTTTGCGGGAAAGCTTTTGCTCAGTCTACAGATTGCAAAAGGCACATGAGAACCCATACTGGAGAGAGACCTTTTCTTTGCACTGTTTGCGGGAGCACTTTTACTCAATCTACAGATCGCAAGAGGCACATGAAAAGCCAGCACTCTGATACTGATCAAGTCACCACAACCATAGCCAGACACCCACTGCCAGATGGAACGACAGCGACCTGCACAACCCATACGTTCACAACCGCCGACACTGTCACGACGGTATCTCAGGTAAGCTCTTCCACTGGCAAGGCCATTGTAACCACTGTTGAATCACCTTCGGCAGTGTTCACGACTGTTTCGCAAGACTCGCAGCCCACTGTGACAACCACTGAGAGTGGGGATTTCTCAGGGCTTCATCTTTTGGCTTCTCTGGCTGAATTTAGACGCCTTACGCCTGAAGATTCATGAATAACCCTAAATTCCTCAGTTGCAATCACTGCCTCCGCTGAAAACCTTACGCAAGTTGACTTATCATTATTGATTACAGTTACTCCAAAGGGAGGTTATGAAAAGACGAAAGCCTGACTGCGGCAAGGTAAAAAAGCCATTTATGAACTTCAACGGCGGAATTTAGGATAACCGATTAAAACGAGCTGAATTCAGGCATGCCGGAGGCATCTGATCTTTGGGAGTGTCTGACCCTCCTGTTATACGTCGAAGGGCTTTCAGGGTAGAGGCAGTACAGAATCCAGCAGCATCAGAAGATGCCCCACCATCCGTCAGCTCTGGCGTTGATGATGGCAGGTTTTCCGATGCCCCTACCCTTAATACAAAGGTGTAAAGTGTTCAACGGCTACGCATTACCAGCAATGATAGACTACAATTGACGAAAAGTATCAATTACAGGATAAAGCCTTAACGTGCCTGAGTATAGCTGTACCATATGTGGTAATTTCAGTAGCCCCAGAAAAAGCAACCTCGTCAGACACATGATGACCCACACTGAACAGAGACCTTATAGTTGCTCTCAGTGTCCAAAAACGTTTATTCAGAGGAGACATTTATCCAGACACATGAGCACCCACAATGGAGAGAAACCTTTCAGCTGCCCTCTCTGTGGGAAAGCTTTTGCCAGTTCTGACTATGTCACCGCTCACATGAAAACCCATACTGGACAGAAACCTTTTCGCTGTACTGTCTGTGAGAGAGCTTTTGCCAGGCGTCACCATCTCAAGGAGCACATGAACACCCATACTGGAGAGAAACTTTTTAGCTGCCATGTTTGTGGGAAAGTGCTTGGTTATTCCAGTTCTCTCAACAGGCACATAAAAACCCAACACTCTTCTGATACTACTCAGGTAACCACGAGTAAACAGTGGCTGTCAGATGGAACTACAACGACCTGCACAACCCACGCGTTTACAACCGCCAACACGGTTACGATGGTATCTCAGATAAGCTCTTCCACTGGCCATGCGGTTGTGACTACCGTTGATGCACCTTCCGCAGTATTAACCACTGTTTTGCAAGACGCACAACCGCCTGTTACAACCACTGAGAGCAAAGAATTCTCAGGGCTTCATCTTTTGGCTACTCTGGCTTCAGGTGCTTCACGCCTGCCAGATCGAGAAACACCTGATTAAAACGAGGTGTATTTCAGAAAATACCAACAGTCCGTCATTCCTGCGAAAGCAGGCATTCACCACGACAGTCAATCACCGCCTTCGCGGGCATGACACTGGTAGAATTTTCATTGCTGTTCCTGGGAGCAAGCTTCAGCGATAGCACCTTTATTAAAGCCTTCGTAAGCGATCACCCGAACAGTTTGTCCGGGATATTGAGCTGCCAGTGTTTCAGCGATGTGCTTCACTATGAGTTCAGCCGTAGTATCACTTTTGATGATATAGCAGCACTTCTTGGGAATTGTCAGTTCAAAGTCCCCCTGTTGGGCAGTGTATCCAAACGTCAGGTGCTCATGCCCGTTTATCATCTCTGTAGTCAGCAGGTCTTCTTCTGTGCCAATGTAAATATCTTTCCACAGAGCTGCCCAGTCATTTTCCAGTAATGGGTTTCTTTGCCCGTTTACTGCAATAGTGATTGCTGAGCGATGTCCGTGGGCAATACGCTGGCAATCACCCAGGTGCCTCTTAAGCCCATGACTGTAATGATAATAAGCACCGTTAATAGCCTCAGGGTACAGGGTAAGTTTGATGCCTGACAGATTGTTGGGAAGCTCTGCCATAACAGTGCTTTCCAGGATTGGCTTCAGGATGGCGGGTGTGATTTCATCGGCAGCGACAGTTAAAATGGCCTGTTCAGGGGCTTTGCATTCAATCAACCCACCCTCGTCTGTAATAAGGCGAACGGTGACACGACCACTCTCAGCAGTGCAGTGCAGTTTGTCATGTTTTGATGGTACTAATAATCGGTGATCAGCCAGAAGATCAACCCAGGCCTTTACTTTCTTTTTGACATGGCCAAAGTCAAAGACCATTCCCATTTCATTGAGATCACCGGTTAAGATGGCATCCACAATCCAGGTCTCACCAACTACACCGCGTTTGGGGCAAAGGTAACTAAAATCCAGGGTTGTCAGTTGGTTGACGAATAGTGATGCCATAGTTATGAAAAAAACTTAGTAACTTAGTAAAAGAGTGCTGCATTCTACGCTTGTTCCCCACCCTTGAAAACGCCCTGGACACATTTATTCAGCCGCCAGCTAAAGAGGTGATTGCGGTATTCACGAGTCGTCAAATCGGTTATGACTATATTCTAACAGTGATTAACGAATCCTTCCGAAAGGCAACGCATTTTGTCGGGGAAATGGGAGCCTGGAGTGCGAGTTCATGAAGGCAACTTGAGTATAAGAAGTTGCAGCAAGAGAAAGAAAGGCTTTTTTGGTTTATGGTGGGTATGATCAATGGCACATGATATTCAGGTGGTAAGGAGCTGTTATTGAAAACAGAAATAACACAACAGGATCTTGATTTTGATAGCGCCCATATATGGCACCCCTACACTGCCACAGTGAATCGTCCTCCAATGTATCCTGTTATTGGTGGTGAAGGGGTACGATTAACCCTCAGTGATGGCCGCACATTAATTGACGGTATGTCTTCCTGGTGGTGCGCCGTGCACGGTTACAATCATCCCCGATTGAATGCGGCCTTAAAGGCGCAGGTGGGTCAGTTCTCCCATGTGATGTTTGGTGGGTTAACACATAAGCCCGGCATTACCCTGGCGCGTCAGCTGGTAGCTATGACACCTGAGTCATTAAATACCGTATTTTTTGCAGATTCAGGCTCTGTTTCTGTGGAAGTCGCCATTAAAATGGTCATGCAATACTGGCAGGCGAGGAACCAACCGGATAAGCGAAAGATGCTGACCGTGCGCGGGGGGTATTTCGGTGACACCTCCGGCGCAATGTCAGTCTGTGACCCCGAAAATGGTATGCATCACTGGTTTTCGGGCATTCTTCCCCAGCATCATTTTGTGAATCGCCCTGTCTGTCGTTTTGGTGAACCCTGTGAAGACCAGCATCTTCATGAAGTACAGACTTTTCTGGCAGATCACCACCCAACCACTGCCGCTGTCATTATTGAGCCGGTAGTACAGGGCGCTGGCGGGATGTACTTTTACTCACCTGACTACCTGGTCAGACTGAGAACTCTATGTGATCAGTATGGTGTATTATTAATTCACGATGAAATTGCTACAGGGTTCGGGCGCACGGGTAAGTTATTTGCACTGGAACATGCGAATGTTGTACCTGATATTATGTGTGTCGGTAAAGCATTGACAGGTGGCTACATGACTTTGGCAGCGACTATCTGTACAGGGCATGTCAGTGCAACGATTTCTGAAAAAGGTCCGTTCATGCATGGGCCTACCTTTATGGCCAACCCTCTGGCCTGTGCTGTCGCCAATGCCAGTCTGGCCATTTTGCAGGAAGGGCACTGGCATTCACAGGTTCAAATGATTGAGCAAACGCTGAAAGAAGGGTTAATGCCGTGTGCTGATTCATCAGAGGTTGCCGACGTAAGGGTATTAGGTGCTATTGGTGTGGTGGAGATGAAACAAGCCGTTGATATGTGGCAAATACAACCAGAGTTTGTCAAACGAGGTATTTGGGTACGTCCCTTTGGTAAGCTGATCTATGTGATGCCTCCCTATATTATCAGTCGTGATGACTTGAATACATTATGCTCAGGGATTCGGGACATTGTTTGTTGACAGGAAGCCAGGTGAGTGACGAATGGGTATCTCCCACCTTCAAGGCTACAGGGAGTAGGATGTCAATGCCTGTCTACTCATAACTGATCAACTCAATGGTACGGTTGAACGGGGCGCCGGGGTAGCTGTCCTTCAAGGCAAACTTTGTGTTAGTGCTGTTATCTCCGGGATTATACGCTACCTGGTCCCCATAGAGTTTCATCGTCTCCGATTGCGCCTTTACCAGCATATTATGAATACCGTATACCTGTTTTCGGCTTGGTAGGGCTATGGCCAGATGAGCAACAGGTTCAGTAACATTCTGTTCACAGGCTTCCCCCTTTTTTTGTAGCAACGCCTTCTGGCTGGCGGTCATCAATAAACGAGCCTGCCTCTGCAGGGTTGCCTCAACAGATTGCGGATTTTGATTATTCAGCGCGGATGACTGAAACAGCTCAAGGCCAGCTTTTGTAGCAGGATCATCATTGACAGTGAAAAAAATCCTGCCAACAGTGACGCCAGCCACCTGAGGGTCTGCCTTCTGGAAAACAGCAACGACTTGTACGGAGGGGAATATCAGATTCCCCTCTTTTGTAACGTCTTTGCCTGGCGGGTATTTTTCATGATTCAACCCCAGCCTGGCAGCCTGTTCAGACAGTATTTGCAAGTACACATCCATGGGGCCAAAAAGTTCTCTACCCACATGATCAATACGGTGTGTCTCCAACTGCATATCTGGGATATCATTGAGAACAAGCCGTTTAATAACCTCCGAGTGAGACTGAGTGAAAAGCAGTGTTAACGCCTGGTCAATGGCTTTCAGGTCAAGAGTCACCAGGCGGTCTATCATTGACCTGTCTTTTACGCCTCTTGCATTAAAGTAAGGAATCACTTTTTCTGCATACCGTCTATCCTGTTTAATACCATAATGCCGCAGATTAAAGGTAGCTGCTGGTGTAATACCCAGCCAGTCACTGGCTTCAACCACTTCTATAAGCGATGCCGTATTGGGACGGGAAACGCAACTTGATAAAACTGGCACGGGCAGCAATAACAGTAACAGGCTGATCACTGCTTTTATTGTTATGGGTGATAGCATAACTGTTCCTTACATAGTGTTCTGTGATAAATAAATAGTGTTCTGTGATAACCAGTGTCCTGCAATAACCAGTGTTCTGTAGATCAATACTGCGGACAGTTTTCCCAGGTTAGCTCCATGAGAGAGCATCAGCGATAATCAGTGAGATTTAAGAAACCAACGACCTCCAGATATCCCTCATGGCTACTATAGTTAAGACTGCACTGAATGCTATGTCCAGTGTCAAAAAGCCTCAGCAGACATTTATCGTCCTGCTTCTCTTCTCTGCCCTCATTGTCGTACAAGGGAAAGCCAGATTTTCGCAATAGGGGTGGGTACTCATCAATGAGTGAGAAACGATTCCAGCGCTGTTATTCCAAAGCCTTCGAGAAGAAAGTGAGCATTGCTCTGATCTACTCAACAGAGACAAAACTGGATGCCATGACGCTTGTCAGCTATAGCTATTACAAAGCACGCTTCCAGATTGAATGTATTTTCCGTGATGCTGACAATAGACTGGATTCATGGATTGCCAGTCCCGCAGGAAAGAGGCAATCCACACGCCTGTCAACGCCTTACTTGCAGCCCTCAATCTATTTATTGAAGCTGGAAGGCAGGAAGGGCAAGAGCACAAATAATCAAACGGGGATATCCGTCGCCAGCTGGAAACGCCGTAAGTTCAACCAACCGATGATGTGCAGATGATGTGCAGAGTTTTTGAGGACTTGGTAGTCACCATGAATGATGAAAAATCATGGACACTTATCAGTGATTCAGTCACTACGGAGCCATTGCTGCATGAAAGTGTACGCAGCATTGATGCCCGAATCCCACAGTTTATTTATGGCACAGCCTGGAAAGAAGAGCGTACGGCTGCATTAGTAAAACAGGCGATTGAGCAGGGGTTTACGGGCATTGATACGGCCAATCAGCGAGTTCACTATTGTGAAGCCGCCGTCGGTGATGCCCTGCTGGACTGTTATCAGGAAAGCCCCGTTTCAAGAGAAATGCTCTTCATCCAAACCAAGTTTACCTACAGGCAGGGGCAGGATCACCGGCTTCCTTATGACCCTGATGCGGATTATGCCACTCAGGTTAAGCAGTCACTGGACTCATCCCTTAATCACTTACACACCGACTATCTTGATGCCTATTTGCTTCATGGCCCGAGCCAGGGCATTGGTTTGACTGCTGCAGACCTGGAGGTCTGGCAAGCCATGGAATCCCTGCAGCAAAGCGGCAAGGTCAGGCTGATAGGTGTGAGCAATGTGAATGCTGATCAGCTGGCAGCATTGTATGAAGCGGCAACAATCAAACCAGCGCTGGTACAAAACCGATGTTTTGCCCGTACTGAATGGGACAATAAAGTGAGAGCTTTCTGTCGTAAGCATGATAGCCATTATGAAGGTTTCTCACTACTGACAGCCAACAGGGAAATAGTCTCCCATCCCGATTTTCTGGCTATCGTTGCACGCACAGGGCTAACAGCAGCCCAGACTGTTTTCCTGGCCTGCCTGGAAATGGGAATGCACATTCTTACAGGCACCAGCAGTCAGCGACATATGCAGGAAGATTTGGCGTGTAGTACTTTACGGCTAAATGAGGATGACACTGCACAGATAGAGCGACTGCTTATCCCGTAATGTGACGAGTCAGTCTGAACAGGAGTATAGCCCAGTGCCTTGAGCCTTCTCCCATCAGTCTTCTCTGTCCAAAAATGCACCCCATCAAATGATTGTACTTGATGACTGTGCAGCTTTTTTATCAAAAGTGACAATTAAATTCGTAATATTTTTAAATCATGACTATTTTTCCTTGTGCATAGCGTAGTAAAACTGTGGACAACCTTGTGTCTGATGCCTCAAGGTCTGTTCTTCAAGGCATCTACTTTCCAGCAACTCATCAACCACCATGATTTGTCAGAAAGTGGTGAGTATGTTCAGGACGATCCTGCCAGGTGCTGACTTTCAGGCTTTATAATAAGAATGAGTCTGCCCTGTCATCGTCACCCCACAGAGGCGGGGATATTCATTGTTTGTGGGAATAATGCAGGGCTGGTTCTTTCAAGGCTGTTCGAACATGCTGAAAGCCTTTTACAGGGGAAAGTGAGTACTAAATGAGAGGGTATATGCCTGTAATCCCCTGTCGGCTGGCGGGTTCTTTTGGCATCAAAAGGACCCACAGTATTGATATAGACTTTTCAAATAAAACAGGGTTTCAAAATGCAGAAATATTTTCTTTGTTGTCTTTTTGCCTTTCTTCCAAAAGAAGTATTTTCTGACAATGTTTCAAATTATGAAGAGCTCACATTATACTTTCAATTAGTAGAAAACGTTAAAGTCATCAATGAAAAAAACAATAATGTTAAGACGGAGAAATACACTGTTCATTATGAAAACACCAGAAGGAGAGCGGATGAAACGGATGAAACGGATGGAGCAGATAGAGACCATAAGGTGAAGCTATCAACGTATTATGATTATGGTTGCACCGAACCCCAGGTGGAAGATACCAACAACGTCTGTAGTATAGTATTTACCCCCAAAAGGCTATCTGAAACAGAAATATCACCGATTTATTATGGCACATTGAGGAAATGCCTCGATAAAAAGGATATACAAATGCTATCAGCCTATGAAATAAACCCTAGACAGTGGAGTAAGCACGAGGAGGAGTACCAGTTTAAAATTGTCAGGTTAGAAAACAAAGTGAAAAACATAGAAAAAATTTATGGCTATCATCCAGATGTGTCGCGATGGCATTTATTTCGTAAGCGTTTTCATGGAAAGAAACACAAGGATAGTAATAATCCCAGAGATTTGCACCAGATTGTTAACCATAGTCTTATAAGACTTCTTGAAAAAAAACAGCCTTTTACACTCTATGTCAATAATAATGATCAAATTGAAAGGTATATTTTTGCATCCAGAACTGATGATTTAAACCAGGCCATTAATACTTACTGGCGAGCGAGGGAACGATCTCCCCTATATTCACACAAAGAAACTCTTAATTATGGTGATTTCAAAAGAAATAATCCCAGAGATTTGGTGAACACACTTTTTAATATTGCCGCTGGAAAATCAGGCGATGCTATCTATCAATTAGATGACGATAAAAATAATTGTTTTGTTGATACCCTTTTCCTTGTGGACTCTCATTTCTCTATATATAAAGGGGAGATACTTTTCAGTGAAAAAAAAGAATTTTATCTATATCCTGATACATCCGGGGCAACAATAATCCATAGCCATGAGAACAAATATACTATGAAAGTTGTTTTGGCAGTGCATCCTGAAGACCAGCATGATGATAAGACTCAAGTGGCAGCCAGTTGTTTTAGCCACTTTGGGAAGAAGGCAATGAAGAGTAATAAGAGTGACCTCTGTGGGATTTCATACCTTTTTATATTATCCGCTGAGCCAACGGTTCACTTATCGCCTGAAAATAGTTTTACCTGGTCTCCAGAAATTACCGCTGAAAGAGAAAGTCACAGTCGTTCTCCACGTCTAAAAACGACACAGCATTTACATACAGTGGTTATCAACGAAGAATCTGAAATCATTGGTGAGAGCAAGAAGGATTTAACGTCTACAAACAAGAGACCCATTGACCAGAGAACAGATGATGTTGATGATGTTGATGATGTTAAAGATACCCCTGACAACTTAAAAAATACGTCCCCTTTGACAACTGACACAGGTGCCAGTAGCCCAGCAAGTGAGGAGCAGCCTTTAGAAAGTACCCCCTCCGCTGCTGATGATGAATTGGGTTTAAAATATCCTCCAGGGGTGGGCAGAGTGGTCAATCAATTAGACGCATTGATAAATGAAATGGAAATTAAACTTAATATAACACCTTCACCGCCTTCTGATCATGGGACACCTGCAACCACCTCGAGTAACACACCATGACCCAGGCAACAGCATCTCCTCAGTGATGAAAAGTAATGCCAATGGCCTGCTCTAACTATGCTGTTGCTCGTCGTTTTGCCTCATCCAGTTTGCGATGTTCACTACAGTAGTTAGAAAAGACGATTGGTATTATTTTTTCGTATTAAAGCTTAATGAACGTCATTTCTCCCATACCAATAACGTCTGAAAATAAAACATTAATTGTGTGATTGACTGAAATCTTTCCTGAAAAACAACCCGTCGGACCATGGTATTTTGTTTTAGCAATCAACCAGTCTAAATAATGGATCACATGGGCAAGGGGTTCAAAGTACAAATCGACCTGACGGTATTTATCGGTAATATGCCAGGTTTTTGTTACCCCACCAGGACGGTTAATCGTCACAGGCGGTAATGGATACATTTGCCCATCTAACCATAAGCAGTTTTCGTTGTACTGTTCCTGATGGACAATTTGGTTATCGGTCAGAGTGACATACTCCCACCACTAAGCCGATGATGAGGCTATAGTGGGGGCTTCTTGCGACCCATACTGAGAAATATCAGCACCTTTCGCTGTAGAATCTACGCTGACAGAACTCTCTACAGGGGGACTCTTTACACAACCGCTGTGTCCCAGCGAATCAGCTAAAGCGGCAATATACAGAAAGGCCGAAGAAATGACAACCCTGGCGGGTTGTTTGCTATCCATCTCCACCAAAACCGCAAAGCTACGCAATGCCGCTCTCTATGGGTAGAGGGTGGAGAATTTCGCAATGTTCGTTAAAGGTGCCAAAATGACACTGCCCTTGTTTCACAACGGATTCGGGGGAGGGTAATACCGGGCGGTGATAGCGGGTATCAACGTGTCTTTTTACCATTTCTTTCAAAAAATAAACGGCTAATAGTATGTTTAATACACATTAGCACGTTAATAGCCTTTTCAATGTTTGCATATTGCCTTACTGTAGCACGGAATACGGAAGAAAATAGAAATACCGTAACACCTGGAAAAAATACACATAATGTGGTTCAAGGAGTATGCAATGAGTTTTTGCTCTGTTTCCCGTACGTTTCTCAGTGCGTCAGTAATTGCTGTCATCAGTACAGGAGCAATGGCGGATACAGTGGTTGATAAAGGGGTGACCTTTTCTCTGGGAGGGACATACAACAACTTTGATAGTGAAAGAAAGCTGGACGACAGCTGGGCACCGGAGATTGGCCTTGGCTACCGCTTTAACGACCGATACAGTCTGGAAGCCATTTACTCTGACTACAAGACAGATCAGAAAGCTTCAGGAGAAGCGAAAATCAAAGACTATCGGCTGGATACTTTCTATGATCTGACGCCGTGGGACGGCAGCTGGACACCCTATGGAGTGCTGGGTATTGGTCACTTTGACGAAAACCGTGAATTAACCAGCAATCGCGAAGATACCCGCCTTAGCCTCGGTGGTGGTCTGCGTAAAGCGCTGACACCTAATCTGTCTGTCAGTGGTGATGTGCGTGCTGTTCGTAGCCTGGATTACGGGCAAACTGAAAGCATGGTCAAGGTTGCACTGACCTGGACGTTTGGTTCCGTTGCTGAGCCCGCACCAGAACCAGAGCCGACACCTTTACCGGTTATGCCAGCTGATAACGATATGGACGGTGTGCCTGATACAGAGGATTTATGTCGAAACAGCCCGGCAGGTGCTCAAGTGGATGAAACTGGCTGTGTGCCAATAGCACCCATTAATCTACAGGTTGAATTTGATTTTGACTCCACAGACATCCAGAAAAATTATTATGGCCTGATCAGGAAAATGGGGGATTACCTGAATCGTTACCCTGAAGTTCGCCTGCGAGTTGTAGGGCATACCGATAATCAAGGGACTCCCCTGTACAATAAAAGCCTGTCCCTGCGCCGTGCAGAAGCCGTAAGTAGTGTCCTGATAAATGAATATGGTATTGCTACTAAGCGTTTGGAAGCCGTAGGTAAAGGTTCCAGTGAACCTTTAGCCAGTAACGATACAGCTGAAGGCCGTCAGCACAACCGTCGCGTAGAGGGTGAACTGCTGAAATAAGTATGATGCTGCTATGCGGAGCATAGCAGCTGTCGTCAATTACAGCTGATAAGATGCTGCTTCTACTTCGTTGTCAGACACCAGCGTCTTATGGGCAAAGAGGCATTTAATCGCGGCGTCTTTTAATACCCGCTGTAGCCAGTATGCATACCACTCGTTGAAATCGGCCGGTTCATAGGCGCCTCGGTGTCGCATAATGACTTTAAAGGATTTAATTAACTCCGGTTTTTCTCCAGACTCAGGCTTGGTATGAAAATAAAGTCCTGGCTTTAGATCTTCGTAGCCTGCTTTTCTGACAGTGCGGGTAAAAAATGACAACGTCATATCAGCTGACCAGATTTGTCGTTGATTGGAAAAAGTCACTCTGAGGAGGGCTTGAGCCGAGGGCTGTTTGTTTTCGTCAGTGGTTCTGTATTCCAGTAGATCGACTTTGCAGGGAAACTTGCGAATCATGAGTTTTCCTGTTGCTTTGGGTTGGGTGTCTGACCATGCTTTAAACTGCTTTATGCGTTCTTCAAGGACGCGCCTGACCTGTTGCTGTTCACTCATCATCCGTGTGACTCCTTTCCGTTATCGTTATTGTATCAGGATGAGAAATAGTTATTTGCCTTATATTGTGCCTGCAGGCAGCCAGTAGACTCCAGAAGCCCATGGGACTGCCAGGCACACAGAGTCTGAGCACTAATATCGCTATTTATCGTTTCCCTGTCCAGTCTCTCATGTATTTTGCAAGTAAAAAATGTCATTGCCAAAGGCTTCTTCTTTTCGTCATAGTTAGAAATAATAGAACATAACCCTGAAAGAATACCGGAGAACAACGAATGGACTCATCGTATCCAGACCCTGCATTATTTGAGGGTAAAGCCGTGTTAGTGGCTGAAGATAACCCTGCTAATCAGTTGGTTTTAAAGCGACTACTGAAAAAAATAGGCATTATTCCGGTCTTCGCAAATAACGGACAGGAAGTGGTAGATTCCTATAAAGCAGACCCGGCGAAGTGGGATTTGGTGCTGATGGATTGTGAAATGCCAGTAATGGATGGCTACCATGCAACCGCGAATATCAGAGCTTATGAAAGTGAGTCAGGGATTAGTCCTGCATGTATTGTTGGTCTCAGTGCCCACGCCATTGCCGAATTTCGGGAAAAAGCCCTGAATAATGGCATGAATGATTATCTAACCAAGCCTCTGGATCGCGACCTGTTATTTAAAGCACTAAAGAAATACCTGGTACAGTGAGATTTATACATCACTGCACCAGGAGGCTGGTTGTTAAGTAGTGTCTGTCAGAAAACCCATGAATAATCCGACTCAACAGGCACTGAAAAAATTTTTTTGAAAACAAAACAGGCCGCTCATGCCAGTCACCTCTTTTTTTGATCAAAACTTAATCATTTCCCCGTTTTTCGGGTGTCCGTAATCCTCACCCAACGATGATCGTTTGTTTTCTGGTACGCTTCTCCGTTCAGGCTGCTTTTTTGACAGCCTGACTGGATTGCTTTTGCAGTATAGAGCCCAAGCGGTGCAGATTGGTTCCTAAAACCGCCAGGCCAACATACCGACGATAACCGTCAATCCCTGAGTCCGGACATTGGTCCAGTCCGTGCTGCTCAAGTGCATTAATGTCGGACTCTACCGCAGAATGCTTCTTCATTGCCCTGACAAACTCAGGGTGTCGTTCACGCTTCCGATCTTGTTCAGACCATCGCCCCTTTTTGGGTAAGACGGCTCGGTCAAGAAATGTTTCCAGCTTTTCAAGGTTCTCTTTTGACCAGAATCCCCGGTCATAACTGACCTGCGATACTTCAGAAAACCGCTGTTTTGCGCCTTTAGCAATGGCTACAGTCACCTGGTCATCAGTCTGTTTTTCCATGACCAAATGGTGAAGGGTGAAACCAAACTGATCTTGCAGTACGCACACCCTGAGGCCGAGTTCTACAGGAACGCCTGCTTTTCCTTTACTGATCCATTCCGTATGGCGTTCAAATAACGAAAAAACCTTCTCACTGTGCGGAATGGTTTCATGTTTCAGTACACGACGGATAATCAGTTGACACTGGTACTCTGCATCTTTTATCCAGCGCTCCAGCTCTTTCAGTCGTAAGTCTCCGGGTATCCGTGCCTTCAAGAGATTCAAGGTTATTTCAGCCTTGCGGATAAGATTCTGGCTGTAGGCTACATACTCAGCATGGACAGTTTCGATACCATACTGTCGTGCTTCACGGAGCGACTCATTGGACGACGTTGACCGTTTCAGGTTACGGGCTTTGTGAAAACGCTTTTTGTGCTGATCCTGCAAGTAGCTGCTCTGTCGCCACAGGCTTTCCTGCTGCTCTGACGACAGGCAGGCTGCCCACTCGATCATCTTGCGAACGGCATCCCGCAGCAGGTTAGTATCCGTTGGAAAGTGGGCATTGGTTTTTACGACAAACGAGTCAGCGCGGGCGCATATCCGCTCTTCTTTTTTTTTACCAGCTGGTGACCGGCATTGACCACAATCTGGTTGATCTCATCCAGTATTTCCGGGGTGAACAGGGCGATATTATCCTGCAAAGTCTGGATGTGATAAGAGTGGGTACAGTACGGTCCTTGTCCGAGCATTTGCCGCAATGTACCGTGTTCATTGGCCAGCTCCTGAAGGCGGTCGTAGTCGCAGTTGATGGTCAGACGCAGGGTGCCAAAAATCAGTATTTTCCAGAGATCCATACCAGGGCGGCCATTGTCACGGCTAGCGGGTATCATTCGCTCAAGGGCTTGAAAAACCTGCTCCCTCAGCTCTGGGGTGACCCAGATATGCTGAAAAGCCCGCAAGAGGCGGGGTATGTCGTCCCTGGATTTGGGGTTGAAGGTGATGGCAGAGATATCGACCTCGCCTAACTGCATTTGTGGCTTGATGGTTTGGCGCATGAGTGAGAAAACAGCCTGTCAGTGGAAATCTTCAATGATTAAGTTAGGTCACAGACTGCTGTTTTCAAGGGCTGATGGGTTTTCGGACAACCACTAAGTAGCGACAATATTCACCAGCTTACCGGGCACAACAATCACTTTTCGAACGGTTTTACCGTTCGTAAATTTAGTCACGTTAGGTTGTTCCAGTGCCAGTTTTTCGATGGCTGCTTTATCTATGTCTGCTGCGACATCCAGCTTAACACGAACTTTACCGTTTACCTGCACGACCAGGGTAATCGTGTCTTTGATAAGGGCAGAATCATCCACAACCGGCCACTGTGCATCAACTACAGGTTCTCTGTGTCCCAGGGCCTGCCAGAAGGCGTGAGTAATATGGGGAGCAATGGGGGCAATGAGCAGCGTGGTAATTTCCAGCGCTTCTTTCAGAACAGCTTTGCCTTGCTCAGAGGTATCTGTAAATTTGCCGGTGGCATTGGTCAGCTCCATGATAGCAGCAACGGCGGTGTTAAAGGTTAAGCGACGACTGAAATCATCAGACACTTTTTTCAGCGTCTCATGGGTTTTACGACGCAAGTCTTTTTGCTCTGTGGTCAACGTTTTAGTATCAACAGCAGCAATATCACCCAGTTGCCCGAGGTCTGCCAATTGTTTCCACAAACGACGCAGGAAACGATGGGCACCTTCCACACCGCTTTCAGACCATTCCAGTGTTTGTTCTGGTGGTGAGGCAAAAATAGTATACAGGCGGATAGTATCAGCACCGTACTGGTCAATCATTGCCTGGGGATCAATACCGTTGTTTTTTGACTTGGACATTTTACTCATGCCTGCGTATTGAACCGTATGGCCTTTGTGAGCATGTATTGCTTTCACCAGGCGACCTTTCTCATCACGCAACGTAGTCACTTCCCTGGGTGATATCCAGTGCTTAACGCCTTTCTCATCCAGTGTATAGAAGGTATCAGCCAGTACCATACCCTGACACAGTAGCCGCTTGAAAGGTTCATCACTGTCAACCAGCCCGGCATCACGCAGCAGTTTATGGAAGAAGCGGGAATAAAGCAGGTGCATTACGGCATGCTCAATACCCCCCACATATTGGTCCACAGGCAACCAGTAATTTGCAGCATCAGGATCAAACATGGCTTTGTCGTTATTGGGAGAGCAATACCGCGCATAGTACCAGCTGGACTCCATAAAGGTGTCGAAGGTATCGGTTTCGCGCTCAGCGGGTTGCCCATTATGGCAGGTTTTTGCCCATTGTGGATCGGCCTTGATGGGTGAATGTATGCCGTCCATTTGTACATCTTCCGGCAGGCGCACGGGGAGTTCAGCCAGGGGAACGGGAACTTCAGTACCATCTTCAAGGTAACGCATGGGGATCGGAGTTCCCCAGTAACGCTGGCGACTGACACCCCAGTCACGTAAACGGTAGTTGACCTGCTTTTTCCCCTTGCCTGCTTTTGTGAGCCACCGGGCAACAGCATTAAAGGCCTGCTCAGAGGTCAGACCATTAAATACGCCAGAGTTAACCAGCACGCCTTTATCTGTGAAGGCGCCTTTGCTTACGTCGTAGTCTGCGTCATGGCTGACGGGCTTGATGACCGGTTTGATGGGCAGCCCATAAGCCGTAGCAAACTCAAAGTCACGCTGGTCATGGCCAGGCACAGCCATTACAGCACCGGTGCCGTAGTCCATAAGCACAAAGTTAGCTGCCCATACGGGCACCTTTTCTCCGGTGACAGGATGAATGACCTTGATGCCCGTATCAACGCCGACTTTTTCCATCGTGGCCATATCGGCTTCAGACACGGTGTTTTGTTTACACGCTTCAATAAACGCCGCTAATTCAGGATTACTGGTTGCGGCAGCTTTCGCCAGAGGGTGCTCTGCTGCCACGCCCATATAGGTGATACCCATGATGGTATCGGGGCGGGTGGTATAGATACTGACGCTGGCAGGGGCGTCTTTTAAGTCAGCTAAGTCGGCTATGGATTCAGGTGCAATCTGGAATGTCATCTGAACACCTTCAGAACGTCCAATCCAGTTACGCTGCATAGCTTTGACTTGCTCTGGCCAATCCTCCAGTTGATCAAGGTCAGCCAGCAATTCATCAGCATAAGCCGTGATTTTCACAAACCACTGTGGCAGCTGCTTACGCTCAACCCTGGTATCACAGCGCCAGCAGCGGCCATCTTCCACTTGCTCGTTGGCCAGGACAGTGGCGTCATTGGGACACCAGTTGACTGTCCCCATTTTTTTATACACCAGCCCTTTCTCGTAAAGCCGGGTGAAAAACCATTGCTCCCATTTGTAATATTCTGGCTTGCAGGTGGCTATCTCCCTGTCCCAGTCAAAACCAAAGCCCAGACGTTTGAATTGGCTTTTCATGTCTTCGATATTCTGGTAAGTCCACCGTGCCGGTGCCGTTTTGTGTTTGACAGCAGCATTCTCAGCAGGCAAACCGAAAGCATCCCAACCCATGGGGTGCAACACATTCCGCCCCCGCATACGCTGGTAGCGGGTGATAACATCACTGATAGTATAGTTACGTACATGTCCCATATGGAGCTTACCGCTTGGGTAAGGGAACATGGACAGGCAGTAATACTTTTCCCTGTCAGGGTCTTCCGTCACAGCAAAGCTTTTGTTGTCTTCCCAGTACGATTGTACCTGGTTTTCTAATTGAAGGGGGTGGTAGTGCTCTTCCATCATCATTCTATAATCTGGGTGAAACCTGCAAGAATACTAGCAGGGTGCTTGAGTTACCACTGTTCGAGACGGCTATTATTGCTCATTTATTGCTCATTGGGTTATTTTTACCTCTACTCTGGTCTGGTTGGCAAGGAAATGCTCCAGGCAATAAAGGCATAGACGCTTTGTTTGCCAAAGCAGAGCAACAGCCAGAACTACACGATTATCGAAAGCGGGTAAAACCCTGATTCTAGAGGGTGTTGCAAAAGTCTGACTTCCGCTCCGTGTGGTAACCCCATACCTACAGCCCTTGTATTTAGAGGGTGTACACTCCCATACAGAGTATGGGAGCAAGTTTTTCGGGAACCCTCTCTAATACGGGGTTTTACGCGCTTTCGATACTGACCTGGTTAAAATACGACACCAAATTTCATCTGAAATTAATTTGGGTCTCTCTGATTTTCCAGAGGGTTCTTTGTCATCACTGGAACCCCTGTTATCCTCACACTCACCCTGTTTTGGCTTTTTGTTGAGCGCTTCGCCGGACGTTTTTTTAAAAGACGAATCTCAGCTTGTCATGTCTCAACAAGCCCTTGTAACTTTCCGATCTGTTCCTGTTGTTGGGTGTTGAGTGTTGAGTGTTGAGCAATAAGCTTCCGGATTTTTTCAGGAGAGAGCGCATGCTCTTAATAGTTTGAAAAATGCATGAGAAAAGGATAGACGCATAACAGGGTTTTTGCATTTATCAAGCAGTTATTGACAACTTATCACCCATTTAGCGGGTATTTTTAACTGAGAATTTCAGGTTTAAAGTGATTGATGCGGAACAGGCGCTGAATCAGTCACGCTATTTTTAGCACTATCAAATATATCATTCGAATGTCTTGTATCCATCAATTTCAGTGAGTCTGTCAGTGAATAAATCAATTATTAATTATTATCTGTCGTTTTTTATAGCAACTGTATTTTGGCAAGTTAAACAAAATAAGTAAAGGTGTTTTTATGCAGATATTTCTGGTGGGACTTTCCATTTATCGACTAACTGGATGAAAGAATACTTTATGATTTACATGCCATGATAATCAAATGACCAAGTATTTTTTGATATTTCAGGAAGTTAAACTATATCTAAAGGCAAGCATTTTCTTTACGATAAACATACGAGACAATGACTGTGAGAGTAATACCGTTTTTATCCTGTAAAAAACCATCCAAATATGAACCCTTTAAAATAAGACGTCTATCGAAAGTATCAATGACACTGGCAATGTCATTCAGTGTGGCATTTCTGAGTGCATTGGTGGTTTCACCCTATCCGGGAAAAGTGGGAGAAGCATGTGCTATGGATAGAGAAGGACAACAACCTCTAGAGAAACGCTCTAAAGAGAAACGCTCTAAAGAGAAACGCTCTAAAAGGGTAGTTAGATTTAAAGATAAGTCTTATACATCATCTCATGAAGAAGAGCCATTACCATTAAGGGGTGGTGAGCTTTTTGAAGTAAAGGGAAGTACTATGGATGATCCATCAACTCCTCTTTCTGGAGAAGGAAAAGCTACAAGGAGAAAGAGCTTCTCTGAAAAACTATTTACATTTAAAAGAGGTAAGTCTTCTAAAGAACCATTATCTGAAGAGCCATTAAAGGAAAAGTTAAGGAGAAAGGGAAAGGGAAAGGGAAAGGAAAGTGCTCAAACTCATGATAAGTTTAGCCAGGGGGAGCATTCTTCTAATGCTGAGATGGCTGAGATGGCTGCTATTCCTATGGCATCAACATCAGCATCTGCCGATACCGATGAAGCTGGCAGCGAAGTGGATAAAAATTCATCTCCTGATGTTAGACAAGAGCATACTTCCCTGGAATCACCGTCTAATATAATAGGTGATATGACAGACAGAATGGAAAGTCTTAGTCTTTCGTCGTCAATTACTCCTAGCAGCAGTGAAGAGGATCTAAGCCAGCAAAACAATGAGGATAACTTAAACCTGAAATCATTCGGCACTTATGAAAGTGATCCTGATAGAGTACCTGAGGTTTTGACTGAAGAGCATGGGCAAGTCTTCTCCTTTAATTTTACCGACTGTAGAATGATTATTACTCTGCCCAAACATTGGTCACCTATTGATACCAGCTCTCTGGCATCAAAAGGAACTGGAAAGGTCAGCATCTGTGACCTTAAAGTGCAGGAAAACTTTAATCTTCCATTTGGTGGCTTTTATAAGGAAAATAAAAAAGGACAAGTGCTACCAAAAAACTGGGCTGTCTAT
Organism: Endozoicomonadaceae bacterium; assembly: GCA_965232215.1. Taxonomy (GTDB): domain Bacteria; phylum Pseudomonadota; class Gammaproteobacteria; order Pseudomonadales; family Endozoicomonadaceae; genus Endonucleibacter. The sequence continues at coordinate 240,329 of CBDDPF010000013.1, read as the reverse complement.
GTAAAAGGAGAAATGGCTCAGAGAATAAACACCCAATATATAATTTCTCGAAATAGAAATGAGGTGTTATCCGTTAATACCAGTAATGAAAAAACTTTAGGAAGATCACTTTTTTTCATAGATACAAACCCCCGTACGCTTGACGAAAATACCTTGATTGTTATGTGCATGAAGATCAAAAAAGGTAAAGGTTCATGTTCATGTTCAGGCTCAGGTTCAGGTTCAGGTTCAGGTTCAGGTAAAGATTTAAATCCAATCAATCTAAAAATGGCGATTTTACCAACAAAATCAAACAAGAAGCAAGCGAACTCCAGTGAAATGTTGATACTAGAAAAAGCAGTAAAACAGTACGAAAGTGATGATGGATATTTCATCTATACAGCAACATTTATAGACAATAAAAAAGCAAAAACTTCAAAAAATAGCGATTTAAAATACCCTGGCTTCTGCTTGTCTGGAAAGGAAAATCAGACAATAGAAATCCTGAGCTTCAGGGTTTACCGTCCTCATTACAAGGAAATTAACACAGAACTGACAGAAAGTGAACGAAGGAGTATGGGGCGCATTTTGCTAGCTATTGAACCAGATCAGGTGATAAACAACACTGACAGTCAATAACAGGCCGTGCTCTCTGATAAATACCAAGTGACGCTTCTGACCTCGCTACTGGCTTGATTGGCAAGGAAATACGTGCGCACTCCAGACAAACACTGAAGTACTGTAGCGGATGCCACTGTGGTGCTACAGGCACCACTATTGGTCATCCTACGCATGCATCCTGACCCTCGCAGACTGGGAAAGAGGTTTCTGAGACAAGGTGGCTTCGTGTTAATGCCATTATCAACACCAGTTTTTTCAACTTTTTTGTTATAACATGGCTTGAGTATCTTTTTCTTAGCTTGCTTTTACACTTTTTGTGATAAGTGTTTGTTGATTCAGTGTGACCCATGTTTAAATAAGATGACTATCTGCTAACACAGTGGTAATACAACGTGTAGTAACACTGCGGACACTTTCATGCAGCAATAGTTCCGTAGTTACTGAATCGATGATAAGTGTCCATGACTTACCGTCATAAACTTCGGGTCTTCCATGACCTGAATAAGTCCAGTGTAGAGCCAGCCATAAAAGCTCTGCATCACGCCTTAACTTGCCAACAACCTGAAGTCCTGTTGCTGCAACCAGAGAGACAAATTTTTCCTTGAAGTAGTAAGCGTCAACAGCAAGATAGCTAATTCCCATAGATAGATAGAAGTTGTCCAGCTAAGCCTGTGACTTGTTCGGCGCAGAGGTCAATAGGACTTTTCTCCTTCACATCCAGTGTCTGGAACGCCTTTGAGGCTAAAGCAGTATTGGACACAAGATCAACGGCACAAAGCAGGGAAATCTCAAGACCAGCTTCAGCGCAGCTTGAACAGCCACGCCAGAACATACCCAGCCCCTCAGCCCTCATTAAGCTGGCCGCTTTTAGTCATAAAGCTGGCATCGAGTGCTACAATCAATGCACTTGCCTTCTTGCACACCTTCTTGCACACCTTCTCGCACACCTTGTCAAGCATTAGACAGTTAAACCCGAAGTCACCGAAGGCTTTGGAATACCAGCGTTGGAATCACTTCTCACTCATTGATGAGTACGGACTCATATTGCGAAAATTCACTTTCCCTTGTACGACAATGGGGGCAGAGAGAAACAGGGCGATCAATGTCTGCTGAGGCTTTTTGACACTGAACATAGCATTCAGTACAGTCTTAACTATATGTACATGAGAGGCATGTGGAGATAGTTGGGTTTTTAATTCTCCCTGATTATTGTTGATTCTCTCTCATGGAGCTAACCTGGGAAAACTGTCCGCAGTATTAGGGTAGAGCTGTCCGTATTTTTTCGTATCTGAATTCACATAATCATCTTTTATTGATGATTCAGAGGTTGAAAGTAATTATTGATGTGGAACAGAAGCTGAATCAGTTACGATGTTTTTAGTAATATATTTAATAGCACTATCTTTTAGCGCTATTAAATATATTCTTCGGCTGTCTTGTATCCATCAACTACAGTGAGTCTGTCAGTGAATAAGCTAATCATTAATTCTTATCTGTCGTTTTTTATAGCACCAGTATTTTTGTAAGTTAAGTAAAGATTTTCACACAGACGTCTCTGGCAGAACTTCCCATACATCTGCTAAACAGGTGAAAGAATACTTCATGGTTTAAATGCCATGATAATCAAATAACCAGATATTTTTTGATATTTCAGGAAGTTAAACTATATCTACAGTTAAGCCTTTTCTCTACAGTAAACATACGAGGTAATAACTGTGAGAGTAATACCCTTTTTATCCTGTAAAAAACCATCAAAGCCTTCATCCTTTCAAACAATGCGTTTATCAAAAGTGTTAATTGCACTTGCAGTGTCACTTAGTTTATCATGCCTGAGTGTGTTGGTGCTTATACCCTATCCGGGAAAAGTAGGGGAAGCATGTGCCATGGATGAGGATGAGCTATCAAAAAAGCCTTTTTTGGTAGAAGGAAAAGGAAAAGGAAAAGGGAAAAGAAAAGGAGTTGCAAAAAAAACATCAACATTAACAAGCAAGTCTTATTACAAAGAATTATCAAAAGGAGGTAAGCTTTCTGAAGAGCCGTCAAAAGGAAGTAGTAAGCCTCCTGAAAAATCATTATCTGAAGCACCATTATCATCTGAAGAAACATTATCTGAAGAAACATCATCTGAAAAAACATCATCTGAAGCATCATTATCTGAAGGGGTATTAGAGAGAGGTGAGCTTTCTGGAGAAAAGGGAATTCATCAAACTTCTGATAAGTGTAGCCAAAGGGAATGTGCTAATGATGAGAATGATAAGATGGGTGAGATGGGTGAGGTAACTCCTCTTATGACATCAGAGTCTATACCAGCACCAGCAATTGCGGATACCAATGAGACTGGTAGCAAGCAAATGGATAAAGATTCACCTCTTAATGTTAGACAAAAGCAAAACACCTCCGTGGAATCACTGCCAATTACTACACTTGATATGACAAACAGAATGCGAAGTCGTAGCGTTTCGCCTATAAATACTCGTAACAATAGTAAAGAGGAGATAAGCGGGCAAAACAATGAGGATAGCCTTAACCACGTATCACTCTGCTCTTGTTTTGGCGGTATTTTTAAAAAGAAGGGTAAGACAGTAACAAGTGATCGTGATCCAGAGGACGTACCCGAGCATAGGCACTCCCTTGATGATACCCATTATTCAGAGCTTCTTACTCTGCCTGAAGGTTGGTCATATGTTCGTACTAACTACCTGGGATCAGAAGGAATTGGAAAGACTCGCATCAGTGAACTTAGAAGGAAGAAAAACTTTACTATTCCATTTGGTGAATTCTACAAGGAAAATGGAAGAGGGCAAGTGCTGCCAAAGGAGTGGGCTGTCTATGTAAAAGGGGAAAGACCTATAATAATAGGTAACCAATACAGAATTTCGCGAGATAAAAACGGGGTCTTGTCGATCTCTAAGACAGCAAAATGTCTTGGGAACGTTTTATTCATAGATACAAATCCTCGTACGCTTGACAGTAATACCTTAATTGTTATGCACGTGAGGGTCAATTTAAATCCAGATCCAGATCCAGATCTAGATCCAGAACCAGAACCAGAACCAGATCTAGATCTAGATCTAGATGCAAATCCAAATTTAATTTCAGATCCAGATCCAGCTCTGGTTATTGACCAAGGTTCAGATTTAAACGAAATTAATCTCCACATGGCTCTTTTATCAAAAAAGGGAAAGGATGATGAGGGTTTGAACCCTAATCATACATTCGTACTAAAAAAAGCATCAGTCTACAAAAAAGAAGATGGTTCTTTCATCTATGAAGCAAATTTTTCAGATAAAAAAGAAACTAAAAAGTTTTTAGAAATGAGTAACTTAAAATACCCTGGCTTCTGCTGGTTTGGAAAGGGAAATAAGAAATTAGAGATTTTGGCCTTCCAGGTTTACCGCCTTGACAAGACTGAAGAAGAAAATACAGAACTGACACCAGACACAACACATGAATATGAACATGATTTGAGCCTGTAAATCATTCTGTGTAAACGCCACTTGTTAGTTATACCTTAATCCGGTCTGGAAACACAATTTCAGCCGGTTCATGACCGCTTTCCAGTCCCTGATTGGTAAGCGCCAATAAAACTAACGTTATAGCTAGCCCTAACCGATTTATTTTATTCTTGGAGTTACGCATTTCAATGTGTCTTACCACCACCCATAGTATCTTGACCGAATAAACAAATGCTATATATGATACGAATGCGTAACTTCAGTTATAACTATTTACTACAGTCACTCAAAAGGGGAGTTATGAAAAGACGAAAGCCTGACTGCCGCAAGGTAAAGAAGCAATTTATGAAATTCAACTGCGGAATTTAGGTTCAATCGTATCAGCGATATCACAAGTGGTCATACCTCGTGAGTATAGAGAAAGGATTTGCTGATCCAGCTTATTGATCCGTGTCGACCCTTTGGTAATCAACCGGGGTTCAAATTCGCCATTTTCGCCATTACGGTTTCGTGGCGTGTTGATTTCCAGCTCATCAAAGTCACTTTTGATGGTCTTTTTACTGGAACCGTTGCGGCTGTTTCCCGTTTTATAACCGTCTTTAGAGTGTCTGGCATAACCAAGGTGTTCTTCCAGCTCAACGGCAATAATGCGCTCAACAGCTGCTTTGATAAGTTGATGGCTGAGATCAGCAAGGTCGCCTGGTTTTTGATTTGTCCAACCACCTGGTCAAGCAGACTTTCACTGAGTTCAACGTTCGTAGTTATGCTCCTCTTTGGAGCATTAACGACAAGCGTTTACACACACATTAAATGGCAATCTCTTGACAGACTGTGCAGCTATACTGCCTTGATTTAGTCGATTCCAGAAGACAACCCGTCAAAATCACAGAAAGATAAATATTGTCGCATTTGATAATCGTTTGCCTGACCTGGACAAGACTTAGCATAACGATAGATACTGTCCCTGCTATTGGTATCTCCCATCTGTCCGTAAGCGATTCCCAGCAGTAAATTGCTTTGCATAAAACGGCTGATGGCTTTTTGTGCATCAGGGTATTTGATTGATAAAGCAGATTCTGCAAGTTCAAAAGCAGCCTCCGGGTAAGGGATAGCCTGTTCAATTTGCCCGTTTTCTAAATAAAACTCTGATGTATCAAGCCAGGAAAGCCAGGTGTAATCCAGGCGACCATTTTCTGAGACTAACTACTCCCTGTGCCTTGGACATAAATAACGATGTTTCATACAAATTTCCTCTTAAGTCTTATTATCCGTCATTCACCACCTAACCTGACATTTTCCTGATTTCTGCTATTTATCAAAAAAGCAAATATCAGGAAACTGCATTATGCCTCATTATACCTCCTATTCAGTATCGCACTCAGATTCAGAACATAGACCACCTCGGTCTGGTAGCCGGTATGTGCAAAGAGTCAGGCATTGCCGATCACATTGACCTTCGTGCTCCAAAAGTATCAGACGACTGGCATATTTCCCACGGCGAGTCTGTTGTTGGAATGATCATCAATGGCCTTGGGTTTACAGGACAGTCTCTCCATATGTTTCCCCACTTCTTCGCCAATAAGCCTCTCGATAAACTGATACGGGAAGGTATTAAACCAGAGCACATGAACGACAAAGTTCCAAGAAAAACACTGAACAAACTCTTCGAAAAGAATGTCAGTAAAGTCTATTCCGAGCTGGCTATCAAGGTGGTAACACACCTCAAATTACCGTGCCATGCGCTAAACCTTGATGGCACTGGGTTTTACGTCGATAGTCGTTATAATTGTGATGATGAGGAAAATGATAAAGACCTCAACTGCATCAGGCTTTGCAAAGGTTACAGTCGGGATCATCGCCCGGATTTGAATCAGGCCACATAGTCAGTCGACACAGTCTTAAAAAAAATAACAGGTTAACGCGAAGGCCAACTTTTTCTGCAAAGGCCAAAAGTTGGGCTTTCCACAATTACCAAGACTTAGGCACGAAAGTAATACTATGATGCTATTCCAGTTTCCTGTCTTACTAACGTCATTTGTCGCTTAAAAGTACCAGATTTACCACACTTCGAGTGCACTGAAGTATATGATTTTCCCTGTAGCCCTTGGGAAACAATAGATGGCTGACTTTATTGTAAACCAGAAAAAGTTGGTCTTTGCATAATATAGTACTAAATCATAGACGTAGGATGGCTGTATTTCACTTTTCGATGCCTTTCAGCGTCTAATAATGCTTGTTTTCGCTCCAGCCCCCAGCGGTAGCCACCCAGGCTGCCGTCACTCCTTAACACACGATGACAGGGAATTAATACACTGATCCGGTTTTTTGCACAGGCGGAAGCAGCAGCCCTGAAAGCTTTTGGGTTTCCAGTTTGTGTTGCTAAATCGCTGTAGCTCAATACGTCTCCTTCCCGGGTGCCCAATAAAAACTGCCAGAGCTTTATTTGAAAAGCTGTGCCGCGTATTTCCAGTGGTAAGTCCGGTATAGGGGTCTTTTGGTTGATATACTGATTCAGTGCTTTTATCCAGGCATCAAGCTCCGGGACCTTCTGTAATGGTGAGGCGCTGAATACTGCTTTCGGGAATTCCTCTTTTAATTGTGTGATAAGGCATGCCTGGTTATCACCAAATTGTACAAAGCAAACCCCCATGTCTGTGGCAGCCATCATCATCAGGCCAAGGGCGCTATGACGACAGGTGTAGGCAATCATTTCACCAGCGACATCTGCCGCTTCATAGCGCTTTGAAGGCGCACCAATAGTGTGGGTGCTCACCCTGTATGCCTGATTGCTGGAGCCAAAATCTGATGGGAAAATAGCATCAGTCGCGCTATTTCCGGTTCTTAAGACGCACTTGAAAAATCCCATAGGCACGATCTCCTTTGTTTCCACAGGTTAGAATATTGTTAAGATAATCTAACGCTATTTTCAGGGCTGTCACTATCCGTTTTTTTTACTGAGTCATTAAGATCGTCAAAGCTATACTCATTAAACGTGAAGATACCGGTTTTTTCTCACTGGCAATCCTCAAAAATAAAGGGCTATAGCTGATCTGGACGTGGTATTTTGAAACGGTTTGAGTATAGCAGAGACGTGGTAATAGCAGAAATCGGTGTATTCAACGAGCCGAGGTGTGATTGTTAATGGTGGATCTCTTTGAACAGCAGATAAAACGGCCACGCAATATCCTGCCTTACGATGGCACTGCTGACTACTATGGCGCCATCATGTCTGTGGGAGACGCTGATCATTTTTTAAAGGTCTTACTCATGGATGTTGCCTGGCAGCATGATGAAGTGTTGATCTTTGGCAAAAAAATTACCACAAAGCGGAAGGCTGCCTGGTATGGTGACGCGTCCTTTTCCTATACCTATTCCGGCATGACAAAAACGGCGTTACCCTGGACAAAGACACTGTTAACAATAAAAGAAACGCTGGAAGATGTCTGTGGTGAACGTTATAACGCTTGTCTACTGAACTTATACCATAATGGCAGTGAAGGAATGGGGTGGCACAATGACGGGGAAAAAGACCTGAAAAAAAATGGTGCGATTGCTTCTTTTAGTTTAGGAGCAGAGCGGGTCTTTGCGTTTCAGCATAAAGACACAAAAGAGAAAGTTTCACTGGTATTGGCCCATGGCAGCTTGTTGGTTATGAAGGGGGTGACTCAATGCCATTGGCTCCATCGTTTGCCTTTGAGTAAGCGGATTCACTCTCCTCGTGTGAACCTTACTTTTCGTACGATTGTACCTTCCGTGAAAGTAAAAGGGTGTGCGCGGTCATTGATGTAAGAAATCTGCCCGTAATGAGCTATTTTGATAGAACTGTAGATTTGACCCGCTGCGCTCACTATGACTGTTCAAGTTTTGTCTTCTGAAAATCACGAAACCCAGATCCTTATCACCATTCAGCATGGAAGTTCCTCAATGCCTGATTTCGAGACCAGTCTTTAAGGCAGTCTGAACCAGGCTGGAATGCCTGGCGTTAAAAAGCAATGGGAGTGCATGGATACCGATGGCTCGCCCATAAAAGCAGGTGGCGTCCATATGACCAGTAAGCATAAGAAAGAACCCAGGGTCTACGGAACTTCATGGGGAGCAATCAGTGTGCCACGCTATGTTTACCAGAGCCGTCAGGGCGGAGAAGCTTTTTGCCCTCTGGATCAAAACGCCCGTATCATTGTAAATTCAACACCAGCCTTTGCCCGGATGGTGAGCCGGAAGTATGCTCAGATGGCTGCACCCCAGGTAGAGGAGGACTTGCGGCAAAATCATGGACGTAACAGCAGTGGCTCAACACTGCGCGATGTAGCCGATGTAGTGGCAAGTATTGCCCGGGCCAAAGAAGAAAAATGGATATACGACATTCCACAATTACCAAAACCTGTGGCTACAGTTGCTATAAATCACACTGGGCAATGCATAAGCGCCGCAAGGTGTTCAAGTAAACCAGAATGAGTGTTCAGGCTGAGCAGAATATGCACCAATGCTGGCAAGATTGGAAGTTCTCTGCCGGGAATTGTGCAGCAAGTGGGAAGTCGATCTTGAGCAGTTTGGCGGAGAATCTGACCATATCCATCTCATGCTGGATATGTACCCAAACATAATGCCCAGCAAGTTCATCGACAACTTGAAAACCGTCACCAGCCGGATCATCAGAAAAGAGTACTCGGAACATCTGAAAGCGTACTACTGGAAGCCTGTACTTTGGACAAGAGCTTACCGCCTTATAACTGCCGGAGGTGCGCCATTGTCAGTATTGGCGCAGTACATACAGAAACAGGAAAGACCGGAGAAATGACAGCCCTCTACGGGCTGTTTGCTATCCATCTCCACCCAAACGGCAAAGTTACGCAATGCCGCTCGCTATAGGTGGAGGGTGGAGAATTACGCAATGTTCGTTGAAGCTTTAATTAGTGGTTGTCCGAAAACCCATCAGCCCTTGAAAACAGCAGTCTGTGACCTAACTTAATCATTGAAGATTTCCACTGACAGGCTGTTTTCTCACTCATGCGCCAAACCATCAAGCCACAAATGCAGTTAGGCGAGGTCGATATCTCTGCCATCACCTTCAACCCCAAATCCAGGGACGACATACCCCGCCTCTTGCGGGCTTTTCAGCATATCTGGGTCACCCCAGAGCTGAGGGAGCAGGTTTTTCAAGCCCTTGAGCGAATGATACCCGCTAGCCGTGACAATGGCCGCCCTGGTATGGATCTCTGGAAAATACTGATTTTTGGCACCCTGCGTCTGACCATCAACTGCGACTACGACCGCCTTCAGGAGCTGGCCAATGAACACGGTACATTGCGGCAAATGCTCGGACACGGACCGTACTGTACCCACTCTTATCACATCCAGACTTTGCAGGATAATATCGCCCTGTTCACCCCGGAAATACTGGATGAGATCAACCAGATTGTGGTCAATGCCGGTCACCAGCTGGTAAAAAAAAAGAAGAGCGGATATGCGCCCGCGCTGACTCGTTTGTCGTAAAAACCAATGCCCACTTTCCAACGGATACTAACCTGCTGCGGGATGCCGTTCGCAAGATGATCGAATGGGCAGCCTGCCTGTCGTCAGAGCAGCAGGAAAGCCTGTGGCGACAGAGCAGCTACTTGCAGGATCAGCACAAAAAGCGTTTTCACAAAGCCCGTAACCTGAAACGGTCAACGTCGTCCAATGAGTCGCTCCGTGAAGCACGACAGTATGGTATCGAAACTGTCCATGCTGAGTATGTAGCCTACAGCCAGAAGCTTATCCGCAAGGCTGAAATAACCTTGAATCTCTTGAAGGCACGGATACCCGGAGACTTACGACTGAAAGAGCTGGAGCGCTGGATAAAAGATGCAGACTACCAGTGTCAACTGATTATCCGTCGTGTACTGAAACATGAAACCATTCCGCACAGTGAGAAGGTTTTTTCGTTATTTGAACGCCATACGGAATGGATCAGTAAAGGAAAAGCAGGCGTTCCTGTAGAACTCGGCCTCAGGGTGTGCGTACTGCAAGATCAGTTTGGTTTCACCCTTCACCATTTGGTCATGGAAAAACAGACTGATGACCAGGTGACTGTAGCCATTGCTAAAGGCGCAAAACAGCGGTTTTCTGAAGTATCGCAGGTCAGTTATGACCGGGGATTCTGGTCAAAAGAGAACCTTGAAAAGCTGGAAACATTTCTTGACCGAGCCGTCTTACCCAAAAAGGGGCGATGGTCTGAACAAGATCGGAAGCGTGAACGACACCCTGAGTTTGTCAGGGCAATGAAGAAGCATTCTGCGGTAGAGTCCGACATTAATGCACTTGAGCAGCACGGACTGGACCAATGTCCGGACTCAGGGATTGACGGTTATCGTCGGTATGTTGGCCTGGCGGTTTTAGGAACCAATCTGCACCGCTTGGGCTCTATACTGCAAAAGCAATCCAGTCAGGCTGTCAAAAAAGCAGCCTGAACGGAGAAGCGTACCAGAAAACAAACGATCATCGTTGGGTGAGGATTACGGACACCCGAAAAACGGGGAAATGATTAAGTTTTGATCAAAAAAAGAGGTGACTGGCATGAGCGGCCTGTTTTGTTTTCAAAAAAATTTTGTCAGTGCCTGTTGAGTCGGATTATTCATGGGTTTTCTGACAGACACTAATTAGATTGGGTTGTATACTATTTGACTTATCATTTTTTTGATGTTTTCATTCTTCACCTACAAAAAACAGGTATATGGCAGAAAAAAGTTCCGTAGTACTTTCTCCGGCATTCCTCATACCATTGTCTTTTCTAACTACCGTAGTGAGCATAGCAAACTGGATGATAGAACAAGGCGAAATGACGAATAACAGCAGGTTATTGCGAGGAGTCTCAACGCAGGGTTTGCGTTCAGATTGCCAGTGTAAAGCGTAGTTAGAAGTGTCGATTGGTATCACTTATCAGACAAAGACGTGTTACATTGATACACTACCTCTGCTCTTGGATAGGGGATATCGGTAATATTGCCTGCCTCTTAATTTGGCACTATCCATATAACAGTGACCCGAGATACCGATGGCGGCGCAATGCATTCACTGATTATGCGAATGGGATGATAGCCTTAAAAAACACAGGAACGGTGATAGACGAGCTTGCCATTTTGTACATTGCAGGTACCATCCCTGCGAAAGGTAAGGTTAAAACGTAAATCATGCATTGTCCGTATTGTGGTGCCGCAGAAACCAAGGTTATTGACTCACGATTGGTCGCTGAGGGTAATCAGGTGCGCAGACGACGGGAGTGTCTAACATGCAGCGAACGTTTTACTTCCTATGAAACCGCTGAGCTGGGAATCCCCCAGCTGATCAAGCAGGACGGTTCCAGTGAGCCTTTCCATGAAGAAAAACTGCGTGCAGGTATGGCTCGTGCCCTGGAAAAGCGTCCCGTCGGTGTTGAGCAACTGGAAGAGGCCATCAGTCGCATTAAATTGCGCTTGCGTGCCACAGGTGAACGTGAGTTGCCATCACGGGTTGTGGGTGAAGAGGTGATGGATGAACTTAGACAACTGGATGAAGTTGCCTATATTCGCTTTGCTTCAGTTTATAAACACTTTAAGGACCTTAACCAGTTTCGGGAAGAAATTGATCGGCTGGAAACTGAGGACCGATAGTGATAGGGGCTAAAAACAGTTCGCAGTAAACTGTTATAATCTAAAATTATCTGATAAAATCTCAAGTATGGATAAGAGGTTAGTGAAGATAGGTGAGGCCGCTCATTTACTTGGTACAGACCCTGTAACACTACGAAAATGGGAAAGTACAGGTGAGTTGCTTCCTGCCAGAAAGACCAAAGGCGGAACTCGTTACTACGACGTGTCTGAATTGATGGGCTTCAGTAACGAAGCTGCGCCTACTCTTTGCTATTGCAGGGTATCCAGTCACGACCAAAAGCCAGACTTAGACAGGCAGCAAGAGTTACTGGAAGCCTACTGTTCTGCAAAAGGTTAGCGAACTCAGGTTATACGTGATCTTGGTTCTGGCATGAACTACCGGAAAAAAGGACTTAATCAGCTACTTGAGTTAATAATGAAACGTCAGATTAAACGACTGGTGGTTTCACATAAAGACAGGCTGTTAAGGTTCGGCGCTGAATTGGTGTTCTCCCTATGTGAATTGCAGGGAATAGAAATAGTCATCGTACATAAAGGCGATCAGCCTTCGTTTGAAGAAGAACTCGCCAATGATGTATTGGAAATAATCACTGTATTCAGCGCAAGACTTTACGGCAGCCGAAGCAAGAAACACAAAAAGATGCTTGAGACTTTGCAGGATGTTGTTAGCTCACAAGATTGAACTCAGACCGACAAAACAACAAGCCGATTATCTTGACAGGGCTTGTGGTTCTCGTCGTCATGCGTTCAATCAACTGTTAGCACATTTCAATCAAGAAGGCGTTAAGTGGTCAAAGAAGGCTGCGAATGAAAAATACAAAGAACTCAGGCTTGAGTTCCCCTGGTATGCCGAAGTCAGTCAACGTGTAACGAGAAATACAGTCGACGATCTTCATAACGCCTTTACTCATTTCTTTCGTCGGGTGAAGAAAGGAGAAAAAGCAGGTTACCCAAGATTCAAGAAGCGAGGCCTACACGATAGTTTTTCTCTGAGAGAAAAACCCAAGTTCCATGTTGACGGCAGAACACTTCGCATTGAGAAACTGAAAACCAAAATTAAAATGCGCCAGGAACTGAGATTCACGGGCACACCCTGTCAGGTGACGATCAGTAAGCGAGCCGGAAAGTATTTCGCTTCTATTTTGGTAGACACTCAAGACTACGACCCAAAAGCACAAAGCAATGAGTCTGTAGGCGTTGATTTTGGCATCAAAAATTTAGCTATTTGTTCGAATGGCAAAACCTTTGCTGCTAATCAGAAACTGAAACACTCTCTGAAACGCCTTAACAGGAAACAGAGAGCGTTAAGCCGCAAAATAAAGAGAAGCAACCGTTACGCGAAAGCCAAGCGGGCAGTTGCAAAACTTCATTACCGGATCAGTAACCAGCGATCAGCCGTAATACATGAGGTAAGTGATTATTTGACGTCAAGATTCAAAATAATCACCATGGAAAACCTGAATGTAAAAGGTATGGTAAAAAACCACAAACTGGCAAGAGCAATCAGTGACGCAGGTTTCGGCAAGCTGAGAGAGCTTGTCGAATACAAGGCAGAGCTGAGAGGATGCCAGATTGTGATTGCAGATCGGTTCTTTCCCAGCTCGAAAAAGTGTGCGGTTCATACTTGCAACTACATAAACGACAATATCGCTTTGTCCGATCGCCAGTGGCGATGTCCGAAATGTAAAACTTTGCATGATAGGGATTACAGTGCGAGTTTGAACCTTGATAATTATGGTCGAGACACGTTACAGCTCGACCCAAAACCCTACACAAGCGTGGAGTTAGACACGATTCGTCGTGCATTCATGTCGACGGCGTAGATAAGTCTGCATAATTACAGATTATGTTAGATTTTTAGTAGCGGTCTGAAACAACCCCAGCCTGAATCCAAAAACGAAGAGCATCCTCAAAGGCTGCGCTAATGCTGAAGACAGAGTCATTCAGAGATGGGGCTTTTAAGCCAATGCTTTCTCTACCACCGCTACAAGCTGTCTTGCATGCCGTTTCACTTCAGCAGCATCTTCACCTTCTACCATAACGCGAATCACAGGTTCAGTACCTGAGGGGCGTAACAGGACACGTCCTCTGCCAGCCAACGCCGTTTCCGATGAAGCCACGGCCTGCATAATAGCAGGTACGCTCATTACATCCTTGCGTTTAGTGGCATGAACATTGATCATCGTTTGTGGAAACTTGTTCATCCCCTGGCGCAATGCACTCAACGGCTTGCCTGAAAGAGACATTGCTTTAATTACCTGAAGCGCTGCTGCAATACCGTCACCTGTGGTTGACACATCACGGCAGATGATATGTCCGGAAGACTCACCACCAATTTGCCAGTCCCGCGCCAGCATCAGCTCGTTGACATACCGGTCACCTACCCTTGCGCGGGCAAACGGAATCCCCTGAACATCCAGTGCTTTTTCCATCCCCAGGTTGGTCATCAATGTACCGACAACTCCCCCATTCAACGTACCTTGTTGCTTGCGACTTATGGCAATCACAAACAGCAGCTCATCACCATCAACAATAGCGCCCTGCTCATCAACCATAATGACGCGATCGCCATCACCGTCGAAGGCGATGCCCAAGTCGGCACCTGCGTCCTTCACCTTGGCTGCCAATCCTTCAGGGCAGGTAGAACCACAGCTATCATTGATATTAAGGCCATTGGGATTATCGCCTGAGACCACCACATCAGCTCCCAGCTCCCTGAAAACAGCAGGACCTACCTGATAGGTTGCGCCATGACCGGCATCAACCACAATTTTCAGATGGGACAGATCCAGCTGTGGTGCAGTGCTTGCCTTACAGTATTCAATATAACGCCCTGCTGCATCATCCAGACGACTGACCTTGCCTAGGCGGGAGGAGTCTATCCCGGTAATATCCTGATCAAGCAACGCTTCTATACGCAGTTCAATATCATCAGCGAGTTTGCCACCATTGCCACCGAAAAACTTAATGCCATTGTCGTCAAAGGGGTTGTGTGATGCGCTAATGACTATGCCGGCCAAACCATTAAAAGTACGGGTCAGATAAGCAATGGCAGGGGTCGGCATGGGGCCTGTCAGCACAACATCAATGCCGGCGGCAGACAAGCCAGCTTCCAGTGCTGACTCAAACATATAGCCGGAAATACGGGTGTCTTTGCCAATGACTACCTTACCCTGGCCTTCAGCCGCCAGCACTTTACCGGCAGCCCATCCCAGTTTTAAGACAAAATCCGGCGTAATGGGAAAGTTTCCTACCTTTCCACGAATCCCATCAGTACCAAAATATTTACGTGCCATCGTTATTACAACTCCTTCTATAAAGCGATAGCCCTTAAAGGGCTACCTGGCAACAAAAAACAACATGATTCAGGTTTATTCTGCCTGTTTGACGGCATCCACTATTTGTACTACGTCACGGGTTTCAGCCACGTCGTGCACTCGAATAATATCCGCACCGGCATAGGCTGCCAGTGTTGCTACTGCCAGTGTTCCTGCCAGGCGATTTTCGGGAGCCTTATCAATAACAGTACCAATGAATGATTTACGGGACATCCCCACAAGCACAGGTAAACCCAGCAGCTCACCAAAGCGGGAAAAATGCTTCAACATGCTGAGGTCATAAGCCGGCGTCTTACCAAACATACCACCACCAAAGCCGGGGTCAACCACCAGGCGCTCTTTGACAATACCTGCATCTACGCACCGCTGAACACAGTGGGACAAGTACTCACTGACCTCTGATATCACGTTTCCGTAGTGTGGCACAAAGCCAGGAGCCGGCTGATCAACCAGGGAATGCATAAGTACGACTGGCACATCGGTGGCTGCTGCGGCTTCCAGCGCACCTTCACGGTATAAAGCACGAACATCATTGATCATGCCCGCACCAGCGGCAACGACTTCTTTTATCACCAACGCAGAGCTGGTATCCACAGAGATAATGGTATCAAAACGCGATGACAAGGTGCTAACCACTGGCAGGACTCGCTCTAACTCCTGTTCAGTGGTGGGCGCACCGGCGGCACCCGGACGGGTTGATTCACCACCAACATCCAGGATATCCGCACCATCAAGCACCATCTGTTCTGCAACACGTAACCATTCATCCTGACAGCGACTTCCTGCAAAAAAGGAGTCAGGCGTGATGTTTAAAATGCCCATGACTTTTGGTTTGTCCAGTGTCAGGGATTTTCCAGCACAATTCAGCGTGGTATTGGTAGCCATTACAACCTCGTTGGTGCTATTGATGTGGAAAAGGTCACGTTGTTGTTATGCATTGACCCAGTTGTCAAGTTGAGTCGAAATTACTAGTTTGCGCAAATATCGGTTTAAACACATTCCTGGAATCTGAACGGTAACTATCTACCCTCCATAATATAACGTGATGATCTCTTTTGTGTTTGTGGTATAGACCTCCGAATGAGTCAGCGTCGTGATGATGATCCTTTTCCTGGTGCCAGCAACACGAATGGTAAGGCTCTCCGGGTATTTGTTCATCAAGTTCCTGAGGCAGCCATTGTAAACATTCAGGACGGGGCAGCGTAAAGAGTCCATTTCTTTTGCCCGGTTTTTTATAGCACTTGCGAAAGTCAACGGTTCTGGAGCCGTTTTTCTCAAAGACGCTATCAATGCCTACCTTCTGTAGCAGGCAAAAATTAAAAGAGTTTCAACATTTGAACCGGCAAGCAGGATGTCACCTGCTTTTAGAACTGGTGACACTTCCGTAGCACTGCCTGCTCTCCTCATGGCTTGCTTGATTGGGCGTTATTGAAGCAATTATCTTCCCTTTCAGGTATGCCCTTTTTTTGTTGGATTGCTCACTCAAGTGAGCGCCATTGAGATACATCCGCCCTTTTACTTTACTGGCACTCTACAACCGTTACTAAAAATCTTACATAATCTGTAATTATGCAGACTTATCTACGCCGTCTACATGGATGCACAGCGAGCTGTGTCTGACTCCACTCTTTCGTAGGGTTTTAGGTCGAGCTGTAACGTGTCTGCGACCATGCTTATGAATCAAAAAAATGGTAACTGTTAGCTTGGTTTTCGCGTAACCGTTTACCACCTTTGATTCATGATCGAAATTATATCAGATAGTTACAGATTATAATAGTTTACAGCTAACTGTTTTTAACCCAACTACACTTCGCCTGCAGGCCCGCCAATGGGTTTCTCATCTTTTTTTACCTCTAAGGGCTTTGACTGTGTTGCCTGAGGTTTAGCGCCATCCTTGTCGTTGTCTCCCCAATCCTTGGGTGGCCGTGGCTTTTTGCCTGCCATAATATCATCAATCTGATCAACATCGATGGTTTCGTACTGAATCAATGCCTCTGCCATCAGATCCAGTTTGTCACGATTATCATGCAGGATTTTTTCGGCTGTCTGATAGCAGTCATCAATGATGCTGCGCACTTCCTCATCAATGAGTCTGGCAGTCTCACCGGATACATTCATTTTGGAGCTACCATAACTTTTGCCCAGAAAGACTTCGCCTTCTTCTTCATCGTACATCAGCGGGCCAAGTTTATCGGATAGTCCCCATTTGGTGACCATACTGCGGGCAATCTGGCTGGCACGCTGAATATCGTTAGACGCTCCCGTAGTGACGCCCCCTTTGCCGAGAGTCATCTCTTCGGCAATACGACCACCAAAGAGTGAGCAGATCTGGCTGTTCAGGGCCTGTTTACTTTGGCTGTAACGGTCTTCTTCCGGCAGGAACATTGTTACACCCAGTGCCCGACCCCGTGGAATGATACTCACCTTATACACAGGATCATGATCAGGCACAATGCGACCAACAATGGCGTGACCGGCCTCGTGGTAAGCTGTGTTGCTTTTTTCCTTGTCGCTCATCACCATGGACTTACGTTCAGCGCCCATCATGATTTTATCTTTAGCCAGCTCAAGCTCTTTCATATCGACAGTGCGTTTGTTGGCACGCGCAGCAAATAAAGCCGCTTCGTTCACCAGGTTAGCCAGATCAGCACCTGAGAAGCCGGGAGTACCACGGGCAATAACATCGGCCTTGACATCATCGGAGACGGGTACCTTACGCATGTGTACCTTAACAATTTGCTCACGACCACGGATATCTGGCAAGCCCACAACCACCTGACGGTCAAAACGACCGGGACGCAGTAGGGCAGGGTCAAGTACGTCAGGGCGGTTAGTTGCTGCAATCACGATAATGCCATCGTTGCCTTCAAAGCCATCCATTTCAACCAGCAGCTGGTTCAGGGTTTGCTCACGCTCATCGTGTCCACCCCCCATCCCGGCACCGCGATGACGTCCCACCGCATCAATCTCATCAATAAAGATGATGCAGGGTGCCTGCTTCTTGGCCTGCTCGAACATGTCACGGACACGGGAGGCACCCACACCCACAAACATTTCAACAAAGTCAGAACCGGAAATGGTAAAGAACGGTACTTTTGCCTCGCCAGCAATGGCTTTGGCGATCAGAGTTTTACCGGTGCCCGGGGGACCCACCATCAGCACACCACGGGGAATACGGCCACCAAGGCGCTGAAACTTGCCCGGATCTTTCAGAAAGTCGACCAACTCCTGAACATCTTCTTTGGCTTCCTCTACACCAGCCACATCAGCAAAAGTGGTTTTAATCTGGTCTTCCGGTAGCAGGCGTGCCTTGCTTTTACCGAAGCTCATCGGCCCACCACGGCCACCACTGCCCCCTTGCATTTGGCGCATAAAGAACATAAAGACCGCAAGAATTACCAGGATCGGAAAGCTGGCGACTAACAGCTGCGTCCAGATACTTTGCTTTTCAATGGGCTTGGAGTCAACCTGTACATTACTACGCAGCAGCTCATTCATTAGCTGGTTATCGGGCACGGCCGGTGGAATATTGGTTTCAAAGCGTTCACTGTTACTTTGCAACCCCGTAATGTTAAAGCCGTCAATCACCACTTTGCTGATCTGACGGTTTTCTACCATATTCACAAACTCGGAATAGCTCACCTTTTGTGTTGAGGTTTGCATTCCATCAAAGTTCTTAAACACGATCATAAGCACAAAGGCAATGATGATCCAGAGAATCAGATTTTTTGCCATGTCATTCAAGGGGCTACCCTCTCTAGAGTCTTCCTGAGCCAATGGATATCGTTCATAGGCGTGTTACGTAAAACCTGGTTATCGTTAAAGGCGTCATATTCATTCGTAACCATACACGAGTGAACGAGTGTGCGCGAGACATTAAAGACAACACGCTATACCTTAAAATCGCGGGCCAACAAGTAGACTTCCCGAGAGCGGGCACGGGAAGCATCAGGCTTGCGAGTCTTTACTCTACCAAAGGATGAGCGAACATCTTTCAGATAAGCGTCAAAACCTTCACCGTGAAACACTTTGGTCAGAAACGTGCCATTTTTACTAAGCACCTGACGTGCCATATCTAGCGCCAACTCTACCAGGTACATGGATTTTGGCTGATCAACAGACGATTTACCACTCATATTGGGGGCCATATCGGAAATTACAAGGTCTACCTTTTCTGCTCCGATCGTTTTAAGCATATCATTCAGCAAGGCCTCCTCAGTAAAGTCGCCCTGAATAAAGTCCACACCAGCAATGGGGTCCATGGGCAAAATATCGGAGGCAACAACACGCCCTTTATTCCCCACCTGCTTCACTGCAACCTGTGACCAACCACCGGGAGCAGCACCTAAGTCTACTACTTTCATGCCGGGTTGGAACACCCGATCTTTTGCCTGGATTTCCAGCAGTTTATAGCTGGCACGAGAGCGCCATCCATCTTTCTGAGACTGTTTTACATACTGATCGTTAAAATGTTCCTGTAGCCACTGACCACTACTTTTTGATCTTGCCATAATACCCTGTATTCATAGGAGGTGATCCATAATGATCATAATATAATACCCATCACCTCTTCTAACGACGTTTTACGCTGGCAATCTGTCAATCCTCTTGAAACACTTCGCAATAGCAGGCTTTGCTCGTTGTTCCTACTGTTCTGTCGTCCAGTTTGCCATGCTCACTGTGGTAGTTAGAAAAGACGATGAGTATAACCCAACAACTGCGATTCAAGCGATGCAATCACCCCTGAGAAAAACTGCGCATAAATTTGTACATATAGGCATAATTGTAGAGTTTTCACAAGCATTTGTACAAACGTCAAAGGTATCAATCTTCTCAATGCCCATTACCATGGGGGGGATACTTCTGTTTCTGTCGCTTATGAACTGATTAAGAAGCCTGTCCTGTATTAGGATCTGAACATTAAAAAAGTCCGGCGCAAAGGGGAAATGACCAAAAATGAGAGGCTTCGTGACAGGCTCAACGCTTGCTGCCAAAACCCCTTGCTGTTTCCCTGTGTGTTGACAGACAGCGGGTTCTGTTCCAACAAAAACAGGCTGTTTATAAGCCATCGTTGAGGTCTTTCATCAAACGTTAAAGTCCAATGCTTCTATGGCGAAGTCACCGTTGCATACGGTGAGAAGGCAAAGTCATCCTATATTTCTCTCAATTTACTCAGTCTTCAGGCTGGAAGTATTATCCTCAAAGCTGAAAATAAACCATTCCCGGCTTCGAACAAAAATTGACATGAAGGCTCTTCGGTCATCATTTGAGGAGCTACGCACCTGTGCCGGTGCGTAACTTGAGTGAACTCATATCATTATGGACAATGTCTGGAAAATTGCTGACTAAGGAACACTTTTAATTGCACCCTTAAGAAAATCACCGCTATACACCTGTTGTGACAGTCCGTAAAATAGTGCGTTTTATTATTTAACAGGGTACTTTCATATGTCACTGAATGCGACCAGGAAGAAAGCGTTCCGTACTATCGGCCATGGTTTAAAACCCGTGGTGACTGTAGCCGATAAAGGGCTGACGGAAGGGGTTGTGAGTGAAACGCTGCGTGCATTGAATGATCATGAGTTGATCAAGGTTAAATTTGCGGTGGGTGAGCGTGAAGTGAAGCAACAACTGATCGTATCGCTTTGTGAGCAGACCGAAGCTGAGCTCGTCCAGACGATTGGTAACATTGCGTTGATTTACAAGCCCACCAAAGAACGCAACGAACTGTTATCCAATCTGACTCGTCCTTCCTGCTGAGAATTCGGAAGCTGATAGCCCGGGCGTGCAAACCGTTGACAGGCGTATTACCTTCCCACACATGATTATGATCATTGAACAAGTGAATCACCTGGTGGTGGGCGAAGCCATTGCAAAGGCTTTTCGAGAATGGCTATTGCCCATTTAAAGGGAGTCGATTGGTATACTACCGTAATCAGCATGGCAAGCTCTAATTCCCATATAGCTGCCTCTGTCGTCTTCCCTGCGAAGGAGATGATCAACCTGGTGGTAAACTTACAACTTCGCAGGAATGACGACTGTCTGGTTATCAACGCTTAACTCCATAGCTACTATACTAGCCCGGATATTTCATAAAGAAGCAATTTATGAAATTCAACTCAGGAATTCAGGTTCATGAGTGCTGTACGAGGTCATTAGTCTGTTGAGAATAACTTGCACTGGCAGCTGGATATCAGCTTTCAGGAAGATGACTGTCGTATTAGAAAAGGACAGGGTGCTATGGCAATCTTCAGGCACATGGCATTGAGCCTTCTGGCGCTCAGGAAAGACGGAAAAGTCAGGGATGAAGAACAGACGCATAACAGCCGCAGAGCTGATAATGAATATTTAGAATGGGTGTTGCAGGGCGCTATTGATCAAAAATGCCAAATCAGATCGCCCTGGTCCATTACTCTTTTGCATAACAAAACCCATGCAACGGTTGCAGAAGCGGTCAAAACCTCACATTATAAATTCATGGAGCGCGGCATTTTCCATCCTGTAGTGTGTCCGGGTGCTAATAAGCTGTCTTAAAAGCCTGCCCGCAGCGAGGATCAAGAGAAACGGAAGATAAAAGGTCGATTTTGAGAGGCGAATAGTCCGATTTATCGAACAAAACTGACCTTTTAGACCCGTTTATCCCAATCCCAATGCAGCAAGGCTTTTAAGATGCTTTCTAAGCACCTGACCGCTGATGTTAAGCCTTGGGCGCGCGGAGGCATCTTTCTGATTACCTTCCTTTGCCCCTAAGCGCTTTCCATAACAACACTAATAAACAGGGAAGCGCTGATCAGACCATGAGTACCACTGAAAGAGCACTCAGGAGGTCAGGCGTAACAATTCAGCAAGAACAGCAACGACAAATCAACAACAGCTGTTCTGCAACAGTACCATACGGGGTGAGAGAAACATGGACATTTTCAAAGGGTATTTGGCACGCTATCAGTCTAAGCAACTGGAAGAACTCTCGATTCAGGAGTACCTGAACCTCTGCAAACAAGATAGTACTACTTATGCTAATGGGGCTGAGCGGATGCTGACAGCCATTGGTGAGCCTGAAACCATTGACACTTCATCAGATCCCCGGCTCAGCCGTATTTTTTCCAACAAACTGATTAAGCGTTACCCTGCGTTTAAAGCGTTTTATGGTATGGAAGAAGCCGTTGAGCAAATTGTCGCCTACTTCAGGCATTCAGCTCAGGGGCTGGAAGAAAAAAAACAGATTCTTTATTTACTTGGACCCGTTGGGGGCGGAAAGTCGTCTCTGGCTGAGCGACTCAAGGCATTGATGGAAACAGTTCCTTTCTATGCCATTAAAGGCTCACCGGTGTTTGAGTCACCCCTGGGGCTGTTTAACCCTGAGGAAGATGCCCAGATTCTTGAACAGGAATACGGTATTCCCCGTCGCTATTTAAGAGGCATTATGTCTCCATGGGCAGTGAAGCGTCTTAATGAAATGGGTGGTGATATCAGCAAGTTCAAAATCATCAAAGTCTACCCGAATATCCTGAAGCAAACCGCCATCGCCAAAACAGAGCCAGGAGATGAAAATAATCAGGATATTTCCAGTCTGGTGGGCAAAGTCGATATCCGACAACTGGAAGAGTATTCGCAAAATGATCCCGATGCCTACAGTTTTTCCGGCGCATTATGCCGGGCTAATCAGGGCCTGATGGAATTTGTCGAAATGTTCAAGGCGCCTGTCAAGGTATTACACCCCTTGCTCACCGCCACTCAGGAAGGCAACTATAACAGTACAGAAGGTATGGGGGCCATACCGTTTGATGGTATTATCCTGGCTCACTCCAACGAGTCAGAGTGGCAGAGCTTTAAAAACAATAAGACCAATGAAGCCTTTATCGATCGGGTCAACATTGTAAAGGTACCCTACTGCACCAGGATTACAGAAGAGATTGAAATCTATAATAAGCTACTGGTGAACAGTTCACTGAAAAACAGTCCGTGTGCACCTGAAACGCTCAGTATGCTGGCCAAATTTTCAGTCCTGTCACGTATCAAGGAGCCTGAAAATTCTAATGTATTTTCAAAGATGCGCGTCTATGATGGTGAAAACCTGAAAGATACCGACCCAAATGCCAGGCCTCTTCAGGAATATAAAGATGAAGCGGGCGTTGATGAGGGTATGGATGGCCTTTCTACACGCTTTGCTTTCAAGATTCTCTCAAAAGTGTTCAACTTTGATCCAACAGAAGTCGCTGCAAACCCTGTTCATTTGTTATACGTTCTCGAACATCAGATTGAACAACATCAGTTCCCGAAAGAAACCCATGAACGCTACCTGCGCTACGTAAAAGAGTTTCTCGCTCCTAAATACATAGACAGCCTTGGCAAAGAGATTCAAACAGCCTTTTTGGAATCTTACTCCGAGTTCGGCCAGAATATCTTTGACCGCTACATTACTTATGCGGATTTCTGGATTCAGGATCAGGAGTATCGAGATCCTGACACCGGTGATATTCTGGATCGAGTATCCATCAATGATGAGCTGGAAAAAGTTGAAAAAGCAGCCAGTATTGCTAATCCTAAGGACTTCCGTAACGAGGTCGTCAACTTTGTCTTGCGGGCCAGAGCAGGAAATGAAGGCAGAAATCCAAACTGGCTAAGTTACGAGAAAATGCGTACCGTTATTGAAAAGAAAATGTTTTCCAACACAGAAGATTTACTACCAGTGATCTCATTTAATACCAAAGGTAGCAATGAAGATCAGCGCAAGCATAATGAATTTGTAGAGCGCATGATGGACCGCGGGTATACTAAAAAACAAGTACGGTTGTTGGCAGAATGGTATATTCGAGTAAGAAAGTCGCAATAAGGCAAAAGGAGGTTTGCCCGGCGGGCTTCAGCAGGCCCGCTTAGACTGTCTGTCCAAAAAAACTATGACAGGGAACGTGCACAATGAGTATTATTATCGATCGCCGCCTTAACGGTAAAAACAAAAGTACAGTTAATCGTCAGCGTTTTCTCGACAGATATCGCAAACATATCAAAAAAGCCGTGTCAGAAGCTGTAAACAAACGTTCGATTACCGATGTTGAATCTGGCAGTGAAGTCACTATTCCCCGTAAAGATTTAACCGAACCCTTTTTCAAACACGGCAAGGGCGGGTATTACGAACAGGTTCACCCTGGTAACAGGGATTTCGTTGAAGGGGATCGTATCAAGCGCCCAGATGGCGGTAAAGGTGCTGGAAAAGGTGCTGGAAAAGCCAGCAATCAGGGAGGAGGAATGGATGAGTTTTCCTTTCAGATCAATCATGAAGAATTTCTTGAGTACATGTTCGATAATCTCGAACTACCCAACCTCGTGAGAAAGCAGCTGCAAGATACAACAGAATACAGGTATAAACAGGCAGGGTTTAATAATGATGGTTCACCTGATCGCCTGAATGTCGTGCGATCTCTGCGATCAGCATATGCGCGTCGTATAGCCCTCTCAGGGAAAGATCGAAAAGGTATCCGGGCCCTGAAAAAAGAGCTTCGAGAGATGGAGGTTAGCCCTGAAGAGGCTGATCAGGAAGCCATAGTAGCGTTGCGAGACCAGATAAAAGCACTGAACACCAGGCTCAAAAAACTGCCGTTTATCGATGATTTTGACTTAAAATATAACAACCTCATCAAAGTGCCTTCCCCAAGTAATAAAGCGGTGATGTTCTGTGTAATGGATGTGTCAGGTTCCATGACACAGGAAATCAAGGATATGGCTAAACGGTTTTTTATTTTGCTTTACCTGTTTCTGCAGCGCAGCTACAAGCAGATAGAGGTTGTTTTTATCCGCCACCACACAGCCGCTAAAGAGGTAACTGAAGATGACTTCTTTTACTCCCGGGAAACAGGCGGCACCATTGTCTCAAGCGCCCTGGAGATGACACGGGATGTCATAGACAGCCGCTACAGCCCTGCTGACTGGAATGTCTATGTTGCCCAGGCTTCTGACGGTGATAACTGGGAAGGTGACTCAAGTGTCTGCACAAAAATTCTCACTCAAAGCATTATGCCCAAAGTTCAGTATTTTTCCTATGTGGAAATCACTGACCGGGCCCACCAAAACTTATGGCGTGAATACCAGACCGTAGCCAATCAGTTTGCAGAAAGCTTCGCTATGCAGCAAATTAAAACGCCCGATGACATATACCCCGTATTCCGGCGTCTGTTTGAGAAAAAAGAGGCCAAATAAGCATAATTTTAGCGATGGACGCTGATGTTTCAGCAAGGTCAACCTGTTTATACCAATTGAGGCTTTTAACTACGCTATTGCGCTGGCGATCTGAACGCTAACCCTGCGTTGAAAATCTTTGCAATAGCAGATTTTACTCGTCTTTTCACTCTTTTCACTCTTTTCGTCTTGTTCTGTCGTCCATTTTGTTATGTCTGCTACGGTAGTTAGAAAAGACAATGAGAATTAAACGATTGGGTCATGCTTTTGAGAGTGCATCCGGGTTTGGATAAACAAACATGCTCTTTAGTGGCTTGAAAGCCTTTTGGACAGCACAGGTTATTAATGATCAGGAAAATGCGTAAAAGGGGGCATCCACCGGAGCACTTGTAAGCGTTTGGGATTTTCGGCCAACAGCCTCTGCCATAGGCGTTGCGCACTTTACTACTTGATAAAGCACCATAAGATAAACTGTTCCTGCGATCCTGGAGTGACTGGCTGTCATCCCCAACTGATAAAGTTGTCAGACGTCTGGTTCCATTTATTGATCAAGATAGTCGGCATACTGAGGACAATCAAACGGATAAAAGCCGTCGTATACTCCAAACATATGGTTGATCAAGTATTGAGAACGATCAGGGTACCTGTGTTTTCAGGTGAGTTTTGTTTTATCTCTTCCATCATTTTCATGCATGCTGTATAAATACAAGACTAAATTATCCCTGTTTACTTTCCACAAAATGCAATCACGGCATACTTGAGGCTATATCAGTGAATACTTTTGAAGAGCTATTAGAGCGCTTAAGCAGTAAAACCAGAATCCGTCAGTTGTTTAAAGATACTGAAAATTCTGAATTAGAAAAAATCCTTTATCGAATGAAAGGTGTTTTATTAGAAAAACAAAAAGAACGGGATTTGGAAGAAAAGCAACGGCAGGCTAAGAATGACAGCATTGAGGTCATTAAGCGAATCATGGTGGATAGTGGTGTGTCAATGGGTGACCTTAATTTAGTAGGTGATAGCCTGTCGGAGAAAGGTCGAAGAAGCATACAGAAGTATATATTTGAGTATCAAACAGCCAACGGAGATACTGTCACCTGGCAGGGGGCAACAACCGGACGCCTTCCCCAGGAATTTCAGTTTTACCTTGAGCGAACCGGCAAAAAAAGAATGGACTGTGTGATAGAAAATGCTGATGATATCTAATTAATACTTTTATTTCCAGTAGCCCAGACCTGATCTAACATTTCTTTTTCAAAAAGAAGAGGAGGGTTACCGAATTAGATAGAGGGTGACTGATCAACATCTAAAGCCACGAAAAAAGGTAACCCTTGTGATTGATACTCATTAATGTATCATCAAACACAAGATGGGTTTACTGAAACTGGCCGATGAACTCGACACTATCTCGAACACCTGGACCATGGGTGTTTCCAGATATACCTGCTGGTGCTTCAGGAAGCAGTCAATGAATGAGCCATGGATGCTCTGATGATCAAAGTCGTCGAGTATCCAGCCTGAAAAAAGGGTATTGATCTTGCCGATGAACAGGCTTTTCCTGATTACGCCATTATTATGCCATTGAAGATTCACACGAAGTCCGACGTTGCCTGTGTAGGCAAGAAGAATCCAATGGATGCCTCTAACTGCGTTATTGCGCTGGTAATCTGAACGTTAGCCCTGCGTTGAAACCCCTGGTAATAAAAGGCTTTACTCGTCGTTTTGCCTTATTTTGTCGTCCAGTTTGCCATGGTCATTACACTATTTTTGATCCACACCTTTGATCCACACCTTTGATCCACCGTTACCCTTACCCTTATGCTTTTTTGTACGAGAAAAGTCGGACTTCGCGTATCAGAAATAAAATCAAGGAGGTTATAACAGGAACAAGATGTCATTGTAATAAAGTTCAAATGAAACCACAGAAAATCACCAAAAAGCGTGTTGATCGGCACGATGCTTTCCAACAGGCACTCGACGAGTGGAGAAACGACCATTTAAATGTTTGTGGTATAAACAACAGTACGCTCTATCTGAAAAAAGGTGCATACCATAATCGTTATTTTTCGCCCTGAGAGAAGGTTCTGTCGACAAAGTTCATCTTGTCTTAAGCCGCAGAAAGACTATATCACCACCGTCATCTATCATGCTGATGTGGGAAAAATACTTGGAAAATCATCTATTGAGTCCCATGTCAAAAAACACTTTACTATCAGTCCCGGTAAAACGTCGATTCGAGCGGGCGATTTGATTTCAACGGAGCATTACGCTGGCAAGTCTGCATAAGTGATAAGGGTAGCTGTATTTCAGGAAATGCCAGCAGCCTGTCATTCTTGCGAAGACAGGAATCCATTACGACCGTAGATCCCCGCCTTTGTGGGGATGATGCTGGCTGCTTTTTACGCGTGACGGTTATAATTGAAGCATCAACTCACCTGCCTTCAAGGGTTTTTTGATCATATGGTTAGCCAGCAGAAAGTCTGCATACTTTTGATAGCGTTCAATATCTATGGCGGCCGGGCGCTTGGCCAGATAGGCAACGGTATCAAACCATGCACGTTTATTGAGGGGAGTGTCGAGCTGCTTTTTGTTTGAGCTTTTAAAGATTTCCCAAGCTTCTTTTGGATGGTTAGTAATAAACTGCGTACCTAATTCTACACCGGACAAAAAGCGACGAATGGCTTCATCGTCCCGCTTTTTCGGGTCGGTATTGGCGATAAAAACCAGCTCATCATAAGGAGGAACACCGAGTTCTTCAAAATAGAACATCCGCCCCTTAGCGCCGTGGAGGGCGAGTTCATTGAGTTCAAAATTCCGATAGGCACCGGTAATAGCGTTTACTCGCCCGGTCATCAGTGAAGATGACAGGTTCCAGCCCACATTAACCAGCTTGACATCTTTTGTGCTGAATCCGTAGGGCTTAAAGGAGGCATTAAGCTTGGGAAACTGGTTGCCGGCGGAACTCATGCCGATCGTTTTACCTTTCAGGTCAGCAATGGATGTTATCCTGCTCTTATCGAGCACTATAATACCATCCAACCCGCTGGCGATGAGCGTGCCTACCCAAGCAATTGGCAAGCCATTGTCGGCTCCCTCTATGAGTGATGGACCGTAATACACCGCGAGATCAAGTTCACCTGCTGCAACCAGTTTAGGAGGGAGGCTTGGGTCAGCGGGTTCCTGAACAGTGACGTTCACACCGCTTTGTTTAAAGTACCCTTTTTTCTGGGCAATAATAATGGGGCCATGGTTGGGATTGATGAACCAGTCCAGCATCACAGTAATAGCTTTAGTGGCTGATTTTTGGATGCTTTCCTGTGGATTATCAGTACTGGCAAATACTATAGAAGGTATTAGCAGAAACAGGGCTATAAAACGTGACAGTTGCTTTATCATTGTCGTTCCAGCTCGGCGCTTAATTTGAGTGAGTGGTTTCTTGCTGCCAGGGAATTAACCAGCGCAGTAGTCGATCAGTGATGGAATAAAGTCCGACTGAACAGAAGGCCAATACTGAAAGGGCAGCAAACATCTGGTCGGTTAATAAACGGGCATTGGCTTGCAGCATTATATAGCCAAGGCCTTCACTGGAGCCTACCCACTCACCGACAACAGCACCGATCGGCGCTACCACAACAGCCACACGCAGTCCTGATGCCAGAGCAGGGAGTGCCGAGGGCCAACGAACATAACGCATTATTGCCAGTCTGCTGCCCCCCATAGTACCTGCCATATCCAGCCAGTCCTGGTGGGTGTGGCGCAATCCGTCATAGCAGCAGGTTGCTACAGGGAAAAAAATCATCAGCATCGTCATCACAACTTTTGATGTTAGCCCATAGCCAAACCACAGCATCAGAATGGGGGCTATAGCAAATGTCGGAATCGCCTGAGTGACCAGAAGAACAGGCAATAACCAGGGGCGGAGTCCGGTAAAATAGATCAGTGTTATCGCAAGGGATATTCCTGCAATAACCCCCAGCACTAAGCCCATTAGCATTTCACTGAGTGTAATGAGCGAACTCTCCCAAAGTAAATCAGCATTACTGATCATGCTGACCACGACCCGATCTGGTCCTGGCAGAATATATGACGGTATATCAACAGAAAGTGTTAGTAACTGCCAGAGCGTAAGCAGACCAAAGAAAACAATCAATGGTTTAAGGTTGTTTCTCATAGGCTTTCTTTCAGCTCTTCATGCCGCAGACGACCCAATAAGCGCCCTTGTAATAACAGTAAACGGCTGTCTTCCAGTGAGCGGGGGGTTTTACCTTCAGGCTCTATGGCATTTGTTAATGTTGCCGGGTGGCCGCGCAGATGGTATACCTGATGACCCAGACGCAGTGCTTCCAGGGGGTCATGGGTAATCAGCAGTACGGTTCTGTTGTCAAGCAATTCGCAGGCAAGGTCTTGCAGGTTAAGGCGGGTAATAGCATCCAGTGAGCCAAAGGGCTCATCCATTAATACCACCGGACGGTTTTCCATCAAGGTTCGCGCCAGGGCAACGCGCTGGCGCTGGCCGCCAGATAAACATTGTGGCAGCACATTTGCCTTTTTTTCCAGCCCTACCTTTTGCAGGATATCCAGTGCTTGCTCTTTGACCTCTGCCGCTAATTGTTTTCGGCGAAAAAACGGAGTACGGAGTTTGCTACCCAGCGTGATATTGTTGAGCACAGAAAACCACGGCAGTAATACATCCTGCTGCGCCATCCAGGCGATGCGTCCTTTCAGCGACAGGCCATCCTGACAGGTTACCATTCCTTCGCTATGGGTGTGCTTGCCTGTATGCAACCCGGCAATAAAGCGCAGCAAACTGGTTTTGCCAACGCCGCTGCCACCAAGCAGGCAAGTCCACTGTCCCCCTTTCAGGGTTAAATCAAGGTTGGAAAACAGTGTGTGCATCCCATAGGCTAAGCTGGCGTCGCGAATAATAACGTCGAACATGCATTACCAGCTTTTATAAAAGTGATGCACAGGCCCATGTCCCCGGCCAATAGCCAGCGCGCTGGCGTGGCTGATGGCTCCGGTAATATAGTCTTTGCCACCTTGTACCGCCTCGCTTAAGCTATAGCCCCTGGCCAGCAATGCGGTAATGGCAGAAGATAACGTGCAGCCTGTACCGTGCGTATTGATTGTCTTGACTCGGGGGGATTCAAGACGGTGTAGCTGTTTACCGTCATGAAACAGGTCAATGGCTTTGCTGCCAGAAAGATGGCCACCTTTTAGCAGTATGGCCCTGGCGCCCAGGGCCAGTAGTGGGTCGACCATAGCTTCCATGTCCTGAATCGAGGTGGGTTTTTCCCGGCCTGACAGAACCGCCGCTTCCGCTAAATTGGGGGTGATGAGCGTGGTTTTTGGCAGCAGGATTTCTTTCAGGCAGCTGACGGCTTCCTGCTGTAATAGCATATCCCCACTGGTTGCCACCATCACGGGGTCAAACACAAGACAGCCTGGCTGAAAGTGATCTATAGCATCGGCAACTGTAGTGATAGTAGCAGCCCGGCTGAGCATACCCACTTTGACGGCATTGATGGATAAATCAGAAAATACCGACTGCAACTGCTGGGCTATAAAGTCAGGTTCAATATCCGCAATGGCTTGCACTCCCAGCGTGTTTTGTGCGGTTAGTGCGGTAATGACGCTGCATCCATAAGCCCCAAGTGCTGAAAATGTCTTCAGGTCAGCCTGAATACCGGCTCCACCGCTACTATCAGAACCCGCTATGGTTAACGCAATGGGAGTCATTGAAAGGGCGTCTCCTGTATCAGTACGAAAGTAATGATGATTCTGACAGGAGCGAAAAGGCACGAACATGCATCGGTAAAGGTGCCCGAAAATTGCCTGTAAGGTTTCCTACGCCAGAATGACCTGGTTCAGGTTCAATGGGTTCAGCAACTTGCTGTCTCAGTGACCGATCTAACGGTCACACCCCAACCAACGACAGAGTTTAGGGGATTTATCACATAATGTCTATACAGGATCAAACAGAATCAAAAGACCCGTTGTAAGCCGTGTCTGGCCTTTTAGGCTGACAGGGTAAAAAACTGGTGCAGTGTTCTAAAATCTACTGATTTATACATTGTAATTGTATATTAACCATTGGTCACACTATGTTGACAGCATTAACAGCTCCTAGCGCTGGCACCGTTTACAAAAGCAACTGCTTCGGTTGCTTTGCCTTATTTCAGTAATAATAGTGCCACATGTTAAGCAGGGTTGTCCGCTACGACCATAAACAGCAAGCTTCTGCTTAAAGTAGCCGGGCTTCCCATCACCACCGACGAAATCTTTCAACGTCGTTCCTCCTTGTTTAATCGCCTGTTGTAATACTTCCTGGATTGCTGCCACTAACTTTTCATACCTTGTCCTTGACAGGGTACTACAAGGTTTGTCTGGCCGAATACCAGCCTTGAAGAGAGCTTCATT
The DNA here is from genome assembly GCA_965232215.1 of Endozoicomonadaceae bacterium. Taxonomy (GTDB): domain Bacteria; phylum Pseudomonadota; class Gammaproteobacteria; order Pseudomonadales; family Endozoicomonadaceae; genus Endonucleibacter. Next base: position 208,715 of record CBDDPF010000013.1, on the reverse strand, counting down.
AGCATAAATATTACCAACGCCAACGACCGTGCGGTTATCCATAATGTAAGTCTTGACCGCTTGTGAACGACCACGTGACCGTATAAATAAGCGCTGGGCGGTAAAATCCTCACTGAGGGGTTCTGGTCCAAGTTTGTTCAGTAGATGATGTTCCCAGATGGGCATACAGGTCCAAAGTATTGCACCGAAACGGCGGGGGTCAGTAAAGCGCAAACGACGCTTTTTTTCTAAAATAATGTCCACATGATCATGCTTTTCACTAGTTGGAGCAGGGTCCTCAAAAATACGCAAACAGCCGGACATGCCCAGATGAATAATCAAGGTACCTTGCCCGGTTTCAAGCAGAAGGTACCTGGCACGCCGACGAACTTGCTGAATGGTCAACCCTATGAGTTGACTCGGTAAATCACTGGGTACAGGCCACCGTAACCTGGGTTGACGCACAATAACATCAACAATTTTCTTACCTTTAATATAAGGTTCTACCCCACGGCGGGTTGTTTCAACTTCAGGTAGCTCTGGCATATAACTCACTCTTTACTGGCAGCAACAGTGTGGATATTAGACGGTAGTGGTCAAGTAAAAAAGGACACCTGATTAAGATACTTCTCTCAATTGCTGCTGCTCAAAGTCCACTGGACTGTTGTTATCCAGATGCAAGTGCAGCCAGTCGGTGTTATAGAACGAATCTGTCACGTCCGCTCAACAACGGATCGGGTATCGTAGATAGAATGCTCTGTTTTTTCACCCTTGAGATTACCAAATAATCGTTCGATCACCGATTTATTCCGACAGTTTCCATTTCGGTTCATACTGCCAGCCATACGCGTCTCTTTGCTGTTTCTGGTACTCGTGCGCCCCCTGATCCGTAGGATATTGCTCCTTTACCCATGACCGGATAACCCGATTGCTTTCAAGCAATGATTTTCCAGTACAACCCTCTGGAGATAGGTAAAACCTGTCGTCAGAAAGATTGAAGCACCTGATGGCGTTTTGATCGTTGACGATACCATTGAGGAAAAAGCCTGTACCAAAGAAGGCCCTTAATGGATTCCGGGGAGCTGCCAGAAATGCCGCTTTCCCGACGACAAAGATCAAGTATTTCAGCGTAAAACAGCTTCATGATGAAACGGTATGATCTCCTCGACAACGATAAGTGCTACGAACGCATACGTCAGATCCGCTGACCTGATGGAGTGAGCTGCCCTCGCTGCACAAGTGATAACATGACCCGTCAAGGTAAGGATAAATCACAGCCTGAGAGGCAGCGTTACTTTTGCAAAGGCTACCAGCGCAAATGTGATGATCTGACATTTTCCGTCTTTTCGGGGCATCATCAACCCATCATCAACCCATCATCAACCACTAAAAACAGGGGTTAGCTGCCTGCACCTGATGTCACTCAATGTGTCGAACCACCAGATTGCTCAAGCGCTTGACCTGATTATCGGTGACGTCCAGAAAAGACGTGACAAAGCGGCTCTATCCGGTCTTCTGGAGGTGTTGTCTGGATAACACCCCGGAATCCACTAAGAGCCTTCTGGTATTCAGACTGTCAGCCCAATAGTGTCGTAGTTAGAAATGTCGATTGGTATAAGCCCTTGCTTAAAGCGTAATGTCCTCTGAGTGGCTATATTGGGTAAAAGTAAAACACAAAACTGAGGATAGTATGCACGTTCGATTTGGATTAGCAGTGCTATTATTAGTGTGCCTGGCGACCAATGCTTACAGCGCAGTGATTTATAAATGCATGGTCGATGGTCGACTGGTATTCTCTGACCAGCCCTGTACATCATCGGGTGGCAGTATCGTTACCCTCAATGAATTGGCAGCGCCTTTAGTTACCTTTGATATGAACAAGGCTGCTCAGCTGGATTACACCATTAAAAGCCATGTAATCAAGGAGCGTATTGCCCGGCATCGCCATAAAATTGACCACTATACAGCCAGAATGAATACTGCGTTGAAAACAACAGGCGCAGCCTCAGGTAAACAAAACAAGACTGTTATCAGAACCAGCGCTGACCAGTCATTAATCAATAATTACGCAGATAGTTTGCGACCTTCTGGCAGAAGGCAGGCGACGGCGTCTGCTGCAACGCTTGAAGTGCCCGACAACAGCCAGTCCATCAATAAAATATCAGGTGTATTAGAAGATCAGCTGGGTAATATAGCCAATGCTATTAAAAGAATGAACCAGGAGACAGTCTCCGGCCAGAAGCGTGCAGTCATTGAGCATTACAGCACCTTGATTAAAACAGAGGAGTTTAAGATAGGCCTGTTAATGCAAGAACTAAAATTACTTCGCGAATAATGCTAAAAAGTAACGCACTGATTATATGCAGACTCAAACGACTTAAAGATACCAGGTCCAGATCAGATACAGCTGTTTATGGTGAACTACTCGCGCCTAAAGACGCGAGCTTACAATACTAAGCAGCTCTACCGAGGTAGATACTGTTCTTTTCTTTTTTGACGTTTCATTGCGAATAGCGAGAGAAGCCCTGGCTTTTCTCGGCTTACGAACCGCTCCACGCCCTTTAGTCAGCACTGGAATATCTTTGCCGACCAACTCCGTTCCAGAGTCCAAAATAAGATTAATTGCTCGTTTCTTAATTACGATGCTGGCGTTTTTGTCAGCATTGTCAACGTGTCCACAGTTACCACAGGCAAACAATTCTTGTTTCTTGCGGTTGTCGGGGTGAGTGTGACCACAATCAGCACACTCTTGACTCGTATAGGGTGCAGGTATTTTGAATACCGCCTTTCCTGCTTTGGCGGCTTTGTAGCGTGTGTAGGTTTCCAGATAATGCCAGCCAACGTTAAGAACCGCTTTGTTGAGTCCAGCTTTGGCTCTGGCACTATTCGGAATAAACTTGCCGTTGCAGTCTTTCCTGGCCTTTGGCTTGCGGGTCATCCCTGATGTTTTCAGGTTCTCAAAAATAATTACCCTGGCCTTACTGTCAACCATTGCACGGCTGGTTTTATGGCAAAAATCTTGCCTGATACAGGCCACTTTCTTATGTTGTCTGACTATCCGGTTTTTGGTCATCTGACGACGGTTAGAACCTTTAGTTTGGCAAGATAAGCGGCGTTGCAGCTTCTTAATATACCGCTTGCGCTTATCCATGTTGTTTTTCTGGTTTGCAGTGAAGTCGTAAGCCGTTACGCCAGTATGAGCAGGGACAACCACGCCACGATCTACGCCGATAACATACTCATCCAGCCATTGCTCAGATGCGCCTTGCAGCCATACCAGATTAGCCTTGTCGGTTGTTGGTTCGTCTGCGCCGTCGTCATAGCAGAAAGACACATAATAACTGCCAGCCTCTTTCCTGATATACAACGACTTTGGCTGTGAAAATGTCCGGTGATTCTTAATGGACAGATAACCGATATTATTGGTCTTTGTGCCAATAAAAAGACGGGTTACTCCGTCCTTGCACACATCGAATCTGAATAGCTCTTTTGTTATATGGATACTGCCCTTGTCGGTTTTTGGCTTGCGCTTTGGCCTACCACAAATCCCTTTCATGAATTTCTGATAGGTCTGATACCAATTAACCGCTGAATTACGAATAATATGGCTGGGGCAGTCACAGAGCCAAGGGCTTAGTTCCTTGCTTTTGAAGTGAGAGGTTTTTTGATCAACAGGCGGATAAGTCCCTATAGGACAGTACTTTCTGGCGTAGGCCCTGAAATAGCGATCTTCATCACACTTTGCATTCCAGATAAACCGGGCACAGCCCATCCATTGCGACAGAATCAGCTTTTGCTGAGCTGTTGGATTGGCTTTTAGTCGGATACCTTGAAGCATTTCTTCACCTTATCAAAACGACAACCACATGATACTCTTGCTAAAATTTACCGTCAACCATGAGGTTTATATGTACGAATGGAGAACAGGAAGATCATGTGTATTTAAAAATAATGTACATCTAGTATTTGTGACTAAATATAGACGTAATGTTTTTACCAGGGAGATGCTAGATCGGCTTACTGATATATATGGGGAGACATGCGAACAAATGGATTGTGAGCTTCTGGAATGTAATGGAGAACATGATCACGTTCATATGATGGTGAGTGTTCACCCCAAGCTCTCAGTATCTAACTTGGTTAGTCAATTAAAAGGTAAGTCGTCCTGTTTTCTGAGAAAAGAGTTTTGGCCTCAAATAAAACCCATACTATGGGGTAAACACTTTTGGAGTCCGAGCTATTGCTGTGTTTCTGTTGGCGGTGCCAGCCTGGAGACGGTAAAGGCATATATAGAAAATCAAAGAACCCCTCCCTCTGAAAAAGCAATAAAAACATCTAAACGACTATCACAGCAAGGCTAACGCCTTGTCCGGGCTTGACTCGTCCCTAAAGGAACGAGATTGCGCCCGGTTCTTGTTCAAGGACTTTTATTAAAAAAAACAAGCATTTTCACATTTAATGGGTATAAACAAGCTCCTGCTTAGATACTGACGATATCTCTCCGAGTGTGTATACTCTTTGGCCTTTGTCGCCATCTTGAGATTTAAAAAAAGGGAGCTAGTATGTCTGATCTTCTTTCCCAACTTAAAGCCATGACCAAAGTGGTGGCTGATACTGGAGATATTGACGCCATCCGTCGTTATGAGCCTGTCGATGCAACGACCAATCCATCTTTGATTCTAAAAGCTGCTGAGCTGCCTGCCTACAGTGCACTATTAGAAGAGGCTCTGAACTACGGCCGTAAAATATCCACAGAAAAAGCTGAGCAGGTAAAATATGCCTGTGACTGGTTAACTGTTGGTATTGGTAAGGAAATCCAGCAGGTGGTGACTGGCTTTGTATCCACTGAAGTAGACGCCCGCCTCTCTTTTGATACTAAAGCCACTGTCAATAAGGCGAACCAACTGGTTGAGCTGTACCGTGAAACCGGCGCTGATACTCGCCGTTTGTTGATCAAAATTGCCTCTACCTGGGAAGGTATCGAAGCAGCAAAAGTACTGGAAAGGGAAGGTATTCGCTGCAACCTGACCCTGCTGTTCAATTTCGCGCAGGCACAGGCCTCTGCTGAAGCAGGCGCTTACCTGATTTCACCGTTTGTTGGCCGTATTCTGGACTGGTACAAAAAAACTGAAGGCCGTGAGTACGTAGCTTCTGAAGATCCGGGTGTTCTGTCAGTACAACGTATTTACAACTACTTTAAAAAGCATAACTACAAAACTGTCGTTATGGGTGCCAGTTTCCGCAATATCAATGAAATCATCGAGCTGGCCGGTTGTGACTGCCTAACTATAAGTCCGGCTCTGCTGGATGAGTTGAAGCAAACCGAAAGCATTCTGGTGAAAAAGCTGGATGCTAACAAGCACGACGGCTGCCAGGAGGAAAAACAGGTGCTGAATGAAGCTGCTTTTCGATGGGCCATGAATGAAGATGCCATGGCAACGGAAAAACTGGCGGAAGGCATCCGCAACTTCACCAGGGATCAAGTGAAGCTGGAAAAGCTGATTGCTGAAAAGTTACCTGATGTGTGACTTTTAATGATGCAGTCAGAAAGGCATGACCACCGTCTAAAATAGAAGTGCAACCCACTATCAGACGGTGCCGGTCATGCCTGTAGAAGAGTTTATCACCAATATCTTTTGTTTGATTGATGATTTGTACAACACTGTTGTCACCAGCCCATTACGTAGACGTGGTACTCCACCAAAACTCTCTGATAGCGAAGTCATCGCTATGGAAATTGCAGGCGAGTGGCTCGGTCACCATCACGACAAGGGCATTTACGAATACTTCAAGAAACATTGGGAACACTTGTTCCCCAACTTGTCCCACAGGACTCAGTTTGTACGCCAAGCAGCAAACCTCTGGGTTGTTAAGCAGAAACTGCATCAATATTTGGTGCGAATGCTTGGGGCGGGTAGGTCAGATATTCACTTGGTTGATGGCTTCCCCATGGATGTCTGTGTAAGAACAAGGGCTAACCGCAGTAAGGTCTACAAAGGCCAGGCAGCCTATGGATATTGTGCGTCAAAGAAGAAATCTTTTTATGGCTTTCATGGTCATTTGCTAACAGATGCACGGGGCGTTGCGGTTGATATGACAGTGACAGCTGCCAATATTGATGAGCGAGACAGCATATACGACTTGCTTGAAGGCATTAAAGGATTAATGATTGGCGACAAGGGCTATATCAGACCTGAGCTGAAGCAAGACTGTGAAAGTTTTGGTATTGATTTGCAAACGCCACTGCGAAAAAACATGAAAGATAAACGACCAAGATCGGTTGTCAGGAAGCTGATGAATATTCGGCAACGTATAGAGACGGTCATTGGTCAATTGGCCGAGTACTTTGAGCTGCAGCGTGTGAGAACTAGGGATGAATGGCACCTGACAAGTCGTGTAGCTCGAAAGCTGCTGGGCATCACTGTTGGAATTTACTTGAACATCCAGTCTGGGCATGAGCCTATGCAGTTTGAGAGTATGCTTTCAGCTTAAAGTCACACATCAGGTAAAGTTATAAATCAATAAGGCGAAAAATAGACCCACGATCCCTGCAAAGGCCAAAATCTGTGCTCATGACGGATTCCGGTGAGGATTATCAAAATTGTTGCCTATTTCAGAAGACACCAACAGCCTGTCATTCCTGCTCCTCTGAGAAGCAGCGTCTTTATTGACAGGCAGCGTCTGAAACGGAGCGTTAGCTGGTAAGCCAAACATCCCTCACCCACTGCCACAAAGAACTCCAGCTTTCCTGCGCTTCTCCTTCAGCAGACCAGAGTGAGATTTGGCCTTCTTCATCGATGCAGTAATAACGATCGCCATCCTGGCACACAGGGATCAAATGTCGGGGAACATACAAGTCCCACGCCTGAGAGGCAACATCGGGTAAATGGGTATGGGCATGGGGGTCTGTGACGGTTACAGGCTCGAGGGAACCATAGACAACATCGCTGACTTCCAGCAAAAACAGGCAAAGGTCATGAGGAAGAGGAATCAATAGCTCCTCCTCAATACTGACCAAGTCATCTTCATCGGGTAAAGACAGGGGAACAGGCACATCAACGGCTTGCTCTGTGAGTAATTCAATCGTGTTTTCCATTCGTTACCTTAATGACGGCTATTATGCTAACTGCACCGGGATAGCATTTGCCGTATGACTGACACTGTTTCCTTTACCCATATAAATCAGGCAAGGTTTATGATCTTTGGTTTCATTCTCGTCGTAAACGCCATAGGCACAGACAATGATAAAGTCACCTTCTGTCACCTTATGGGCAGCAGCGCCATTAACAGACATGATGCCAGAGTTCGGCTCACCACTGATAATATAGGTGGTAAAGCGCTCGCCATTATTAATGTTGTAGACCTGAATCTGCTCATTTTCATGCATACCGGCCATCTCCAGCAAAGTACTGTCAATGGATAATGAGCCTTCGTAGTCCAATACCGCGTGAGTTACCTGTGCGCGGTGCAGCTTGGCTTTCAGTAGGATATTTTGCATAGCCTTCTCCTGCAGGTATGAAACGAAAAGCACCTGTATCAGATGCTGAAATAAAGGTTATCAATCAGTCGGGTTTTATTCAGATAGCCGGCAGCCAGAATGACCAGGTCTTTTTCGTCAGGCTCGGCTGGTTGTAACGTCAGCGGGTTACTGACATTAAAATAATCAGGTTTAATGCCGACTTCAGACATGCTGGCAAAGGCTCTGACGCGTACCGCATCGTAGTCACGCTCACCCTCCAGTATAGATTCTCTGGCCTGTAGCAGGGTTCGATAGAGGGTGGGAGCGATACGCTGTCGCTCGTTATCCGTCAGATAGTTATTGCGAGAACTCATAGCCAGTCCACTTTCTTCCCTGACAGTGGGAGCACCGATAATCTCAACAGGCATGTACATATCCCTGACCATTTTTTTAATAATGGTCAGTTGCTGAAAATCCTTTTCACCAAATACAGCGACATGGGGACGGACAATATTGAAAAGCTTGGCGACAACAGTGGCAATGCCACGGAAAAAAACGGGGCGACTGCTGCCACAATGCATGCCATCAAGGCTATCGACGCTCACGTGAGTATGTTTTTCACTGCCTTCAGGGTAAATTTCATCGGAAGCGGCTGCGTAGACCACATCAACATTGTGTGCGATCAGCTGCTTGCAGTCCTGCTCCATAGTTCTTGGATAAGCGTCAAAATCTTCATCAGGACCAAACTGCAGCGGGTTGACATAGATGCTTACAACAACAACGTCCGCTCGCAATTTTGCGTGTTTCACCAGGCTCAGGTGTCCTGTGTGCAGGTTACCCATAGTGGGGACAAAGGCCACACGCTTTCCAGTTGCTTTTATTGTAGCAACATAACTCTGAATGTCGGCAATCGTGTTGATTATTTTCATGGGATCTTGACAGGGTTAGTCAAAACAGTGCTCAGGTGCAGGAAAACAGCCGGATTTTACTTCATCGGCATAAAGGCGGATGGCTTCCTGGGGAGTTGGGGCATCAGCCATATAGTTTTTGACAAAACGGAGAGGCTTTCCTGCTGTCAGGTTTAACATGTCATAGATTACCAGTACCTGGCCATCAGTGTCCGGGCCTGCACCTATCCCTACAACGGGTATGCTGACTGAGTGAGTCACTTCTTTTGCTAACGTTGCAGGGATACATTCGAGTACAAGCATACCAGCACCTGCTGCTTCCAGTTCGATGGCCGATGCAATCATCATGTTTGCCTGTGCTAAGTCACGACCTTGTACTTTGTATCCTCCAAACACGTTGACACTCTGTGGTGTCAGGCCCATGTGGACACAAGTCGGTATCCCCTGCTGTCTCAGTCGGGTGACCACAGGTGCTAACCAACGCTCACCCTCAAGCTTGACCATTTCTGCCCCAGCCTGCATAAGTTTAATCGCATTTGAAAGGGTCTGATCTTCAGTGGCACAACTCCCAAAAGGCAGGTCAGAAAGGACCAGTGCACCATGACTTGCTTTGCTGACACAGCGAGTGTGGTAGCACATTTCCTCAACAGTGACAGGCACCGTTGTACTTTCACCCTGGCACACCATCCCTAATGAATCGCCGACCAGTAAAATGTCCATACCATTATTGCTGGCAATATATGCCATGGTAGCGTCATAGGCTGTCAGCATGGTGATTTTCTCACCGGATTGTTTCATGGAAGCCAGGCTGTTAAGCGTTATTTTTGCCATAGGCGTGAACCCGTATATCTCAGTCTAAAAACAAAGCAGAGTATACGTAAACTGACTGATTGTGTCAGTTAAAGGTCATATTTTCACAAAAGCAGGGATCAAACACGATCGGTAAAAAACAGGCTATGAATTGCTTGTACCAGGCTCAGTGACTTGCACGGCGACTTCTGGTTACCGCCTTTGTTGCAGTCATGGAGTCACACTGAATATCAATGTTGAGGCGACTGCCATCTAAAAAAAAGTAATCACTGCCATGTTGCAGACCCCGAGCTGAATAATTTTCCAGTATAGTGTTAATGACGGATTCGTGATGAAGCAAAGGTAAGTGATCAAATGCCCTTAAAATAGCCTCAGCCATAGAAGCACCCTGATCTACGGCCTGTTTTATTCTGGGGATGTAGTTTTGCTGTTCTGACATTGAAGGTCATCCATGTTTGTTGGTTTCCATTGTTTTATTGTAGTGCTTGGGCAGGCGCTGTGTCCGGCTTTTCTGATAGCATAGCAATAGATTTTGTGATTTATAGTTGTAAATGATAATTGTTATTATCTATTATCACGGAGTAGAACAATGGAGAGATACCATGAACTTGTCCACTTTGTGCAACCCGTTTCGTGTGAGAGCTCTTTTTAATGATAAACGTAACGAAGTCACCTGGCTGACCTGGATAAGAGCAGCAGACTACTTCCTGATACTTAATCATTCAGATAAGGCTATTACGTTACTGAAGTATGCGTTTGAGCTGGCAGACTTAACACTCTCGTCTTGCCGGTGTAATCAACAGACCGCTGTTAGCCGACTGACATATAGCGGTGTTAAGTTAGCCTATGCCTACCAATGTATCGGTAATACAGGTGTCATGCACGCTGTTTTGAGTAAAACAAAAAGCAGACTGTTACGTGAATTACCGGCACCCGGCATTTCCACATGGATTCTTGGTTGTATGAGGTACCTTAATACAACACAGATAGAGCACTTTTCAGTACAGCTAAAGGAGACTTCCTTACTCAAGTTACGCAGTGCTACCACATATAGCGTCCATCCCATTGGGCAAATTACTACCTGTTGTGGTGGATGGTAGTGAAGTGCGTAACTTCAGTTCCTTACTTTGTGAGCAGGGTATGTTTAGTTTTCACTCATAACAATAATAACCGTCATTCATCACCCCAATCAGGAATAGCTACTGGACGTCAAGAGATAAATGCCTTCAAAGCAGAGGAAAACCCATCTGCCCGTCGGGTTTTAGGCTGGTTTTTTCTTCATGTCTGGGAACGTTCGACTCTGCTTCTTCAGTTCATAGCGGATTCCATGTTGCATAGCAGCATAGACCATCAGGCAGAGAGTCATTACCATTAACAGTGCCTCAATACGTTCCGGCTTCCTGAGACAGAGTGACGACACCAGAAAGTCCGGGCTTTTCAAAAAGGGAAAACCCCTTTCAGCCTGCTGCTGAGATTTATACGTCTTGAGTAGTTCAGTCGTGTCCAGCCGACCTGTGTCTGTGTCGTTGGTGGCCAGTATAAAGCAACCCAGCGACGCTTCAGCGTCCTGACGAGTTTGTACCGGGACTGAGCAGCAGCCGACCACATAATAGTCATAGTGGTCAGGGACAGCCCCATCAGTGGGGCGGCCTTTGGTTTTATAACAGGGCTTGCTGATCACCTGTACCTCGGCCTGACAACGTTCAGATTGTTTTTGCCACTGGCTGAAAGCCTTCATCCCATCGCTTTCACACTGGAACGCTTTTTTACCCGGCTTTTGCAATGGCTTGTGCTCTTTCAGAGACTTTTTCTGCATACGCCCTGTCAGTGTCTTTTGTTGTGTTTCCTGGCTTTGCTTGTTGCGAAACAGCACCCGGCGCTGCTCTACATCCCCATAATCAGGGCTTCGTAATGATCAAACCCCTCAACCGCACTCATGTCGCGCAACGGAGCGCTATTTACCAGATCTTTGGCTGCACCGAGCGGCATCGCCGACAAAATAACGGGCGTCCAGCGCTGCTTTAAAGCTCTTCAGGTGCTGGGAGACCACTTGTTTAAAACTGGTTTTATCTGTCACATTACCACTGGCTGCTTTAATAAACAGCGGAATGCCCGCGCGGTTTATGATGAAAAAGTCATGGACACTTATCAACGATTCAGCGACTACGGAGCTATTGCTGCATGAAAGTGTCCGCAGTATTGATATTTGCTTTTTTAATAAATAGTGGTTGTCCGAAAACCCATCAGCCCTTGAAAACAGCAGTCTGTGACCTAACTTAATCATTGAAGATTTCCACTGACAGGCTGTTTTCTCACTCATGCGCCAAACCATCAAGCCACAAATGCAGTTAGGCGAGGTCGATATCTCTGCCATCACCTTCAACCCCAAATCCAGGGACGACATACCCCGCCTCTTGCGGGCTTTTCAGCATATCTGGGTCACCCCAGAGCTGAGGGAGCAGGTTTTTCAAGCCCTTGAGCGAATGATACCCGCTAGCCGTGACAATGGCCGCCCTGGTATGGATCTCTGGAAAATACTGATTTTTGGCACCCTGCGTCTGACCATCAACTGCGACTACGACCGCCTTCAGGAGCTGGCCAATGAACACGGTACATTGCGCGGCAAATGCTCGGACACGGACCGTACTGTACCCACTCTTATCACATCCAGACTTTGCAGGATAATATCGCCCTGTTCACCCCGGAAATACTGGATGAGATCAACCAGATTGTGGTCAATGCCGGTCACCAGCTGGTAAAAAAAAAGAAGAGCGGATATGCGCCCGCGCTGACTCGTTTGTCGTAAAAACCAATGCCCACTTTCCAACGGATACTAACCTGCTGCGGGATGCCGTTCGCAAGATGATCGAATGGGCAGCCTGCCTGTCGTCAGAGCAGCAGGAAAGCCTGTGGCGACAGAGCAGCTACTTGCAGGATCAGCACAAAAAGCGTTTTCACAAAGCCCGTAACCTGAAACGGTCAACGTCGTCCAATGAGTCGCTCCGTGAAGCACGACAGTATGGTATCGAAACTGTCCATGCTGAGTATGTAGCCTACAGCCAGAAGCTTATCCGCAAGGCTGAAATAACCTTGAATCTCTTGAAGGCACGGATACCCGGAGACTTACGACTGAAAGAGCTGGAGCGCTGGATAAAAGATGCAGACTACCAGTGTCAACTGATTATCCGTCGTGTACTGAAACATGAAACCATTCCGCACAGTGAGAAGGTTTTTTCGTTATTTGAACGCTATACGGAATGGATCAGTAAAGGAAAAGCAGGCGTTCCTGTAGAACTCGGCCTCAGGGTGTGCGTACTGCAAGATCAGTTTGGTTTCACCCTTCACCATTTGGTCATGGAAAAACAGACTGATGACCAGGTGACTGTAGCCATTGCTAAAGGCGCAAAACAGCGGTTTTCTGAAGTATCGCAGGTCAGTTATGACCGGGGATTCTGGTCAAAAGAGAACCTTGAAAAGCTGGAAACATTTCTTGACCGAGCCGTCTTACCCAAAAAGGGGCGATGGTCTGAACAAGATCGGAAGCGTGAACGACACCCTGAGTTTGTCAGGGCAATGAAGAAGCATTCTGCGGTAGAGTCCGACATTAATGCACTTGAGCAGCACGGACTGGACCAATGTCCGGACTCAGGGATTGACGGTTATCGTCGGTATGTTGGCCTGGCGGTTTTAGGAACCAATCTGCACCGCTTGAGCTCTATACTGCAAAAGCAATCCAGTCAGGCTGTCAAAAAAGCAGCCTGAACGGAGAAGCGTACCAGAAAACAAACGATCATCGTTGGGTGAGGATTACGGACACCCGAAAAACGGGGAAATGATTAAGTTTTGATCAAAAAAAGAGGTGACTGGCATGAGCGGCCTGTTTTGTTTTCAAAAAAATTTTGTCAGTGCCTGTTGAGTCGGATTATTCATGGGTTTTCTGACAGACACTAAATAGCAGAAATCAGGAAAATGTCAGGTTAGGTGGTGAATGACGGGTCCAAACATGAATACCCTCAAAACAATAGAAAACCCATCTGCCCGTTGGGTTCTGAACCGGCTTTTTCTTCATGTCCGGAAATGTTCGGCTCTGCCTCTTCAGCTCATAGCGGATTCGATGTTGGATAGCAGCATAGACCATCAGACAGAGAGTCATCACCATTAACAGAGCTTCAATGCGCTCTGGTTTCTTCAAATACAGCGACGACACCAGGAAATCAGGACTTTTCAGGAAGCGGAATCCCCTCTCGACCTGCTGTTGTGATTTATACGTCCTTAGCAGTTCAGCCGTGCCTGGCCGGTCTGTATTTGTATCGTTGGTGGCCAGTACAAAGCAGCCCAGCGAAGCTTCCGCATCCCGGCGAGTCTGCACTGCAACCGAGCAGCAACCTGTTACGTAATACTCAAGGTGATCAGGTTCTGCGCCGTTAGCGGGACGACCTTTACCTTTGTAACAAGGCTTACTGATAACCATGGGTTCAGCCTGACAGAGTTCGGATTGCTTCTGCCATTGTCTGAAGGCTTCCATGGCGTCAGCTTCACACCGAAAGGCCTTTTTACCTAGCTTTTCCAGTTTTTCGAATTCCTTCAGGGACTTTTTCTGCATGCGCCTTGTCAGCGCCTTCTGCTCTTTTTCCTGGCTCTGTTTGTTCCGAAACAACGCCCAGCGTTGCCTGACCTCTGCGTAATCAGACGACACCTCTACAGCTTCATAATGCTCAAATCCCTCAACAGCCCCCATGGAGTGTAAGGGCACACTCTGCACCAGCCCTTTGGCAGCACTGATACTGAGCGGAACACGGGAAATAAATAGCTGACCCTGCTGGTCGAGTTCTTGAATAGTCTCCCCCACGTATAGTGCCGCATCGCCGACAAAGTACCGGGATTCCAGTGCCGCCTTGAAACTCTTCAAGTGCTCTGAAACCACCTGTTTAAAACTGGTCTTGTCAGTCACATTGCCACTGGCAGCCGCCATAAACAGGGGAATGCCTGCCCGGTTTTCGGTCATCAGGAGCAAAATGGCCTGATTCAAGTCCGGGCGATGGTCACGGCTATAGCCTTGGCAAAGCCGGATACAGTTGAGGTCTTCGTCACTCTCTTCGCTGTCGCTGTTGTAGCGACCGTCAACGTGAAAGCTGGTGCCATCAAGGTTTAACGCCTCGCAAGGCAGCTTGAGATGTTTCACCACCTTGATAGCCAGCTCGAAATAGACTTTACTGACATCCAGCTCAAAGAGTTCATCCAGTGTCCTGCCCAGTGCTTTGTCGTTTATGTGCTCCGGTTCGATACCAGGCCTGATCAGCTTGTCGAGGGGTTTGTTGGCAAAGAACTGGGGAAACATATGCAGGGATCGTCCAGTAAAGCCTAAGCCATTGATAATCATGCCAACAACGGCTTCACCATGGGATATGTGCCAGTCATCGGATACTTTTGGTGCTCGCCGGTCGATATGCTCGGCGATTTTCAACTCTTTGCACATTCCAGCCACCAATCCGAGGTGATCCATGATCTGACTGCGGTATTGAACAGGAGGCATAAGTCGGTTTCCTGATATTTTCTTATCTGATAAATAGCAGAAATCAGGAAAATGTCAGGTGGGGTGGTGAATGTCGGTTGGACTATCAACGGGACGGAAAAACACGTGGTTGGCATTTCAGAAAATCAGTCGATCATCATTTTTATTTTAGGCCCTACGTACCAATCAATTTATTCCTGATTGAGGTGGTGAATGACGGATTTTTCATTCGCAGCCTTCTTTGACCACTTAACGCCTTCTTGATTGAAATGTGCTAACAGTTGATTGAACGCATGACGACGAGAACCACAAGCCCTGTCAAGATAATCGGCTTGTTGTTTTGTCGGTCTGAGTTCAATCTTGTGAGCTAACAACATCTTGCAAAGTCTCAAGCATCTTTTTGTGTTTCTTGCTTCGGCTGACGTAAAGTCTTGCGCTGAATACAGTGATTATTTCCAATACATCATTGGCGAGTTCTTCTTCAAACGAAGGCTGATCGCCTTTATGTACGATGACTATTTCTATTCCCTGCAATTCACATAGGGAGAACACCAATTCAGCGCCGAACCTTAACAGCCTGTCTTTATGTGAAACCACCAGTCGTTTAATCTGACGTTTCATTATTAACTCAAGTAGCTGATTAAGTCCTTTTTTCCGGTAGTTCATGCCAGAACCAAGATCACGTATAACCTGAGTTCGCCAACCTTTTGCAGAACAGTAGGCTTCCAGTAACTCTTGCTACCTGTCTAAGTCTGGCTTTTGGTCGTGACTGGATACCCTGCAATAGCAAAGAGTAGGCGCAGCTTCGTTACTGAAGCCCATCAATTCAGACACGTCGTAGTAACGAGTTCCACCTTTGGCCTTTCTGGCAGGAAGCAACTCACCTGTACTTTCCCATTTTCGCAGTGTTACAGGGTCTGTACCAAGTAAACGAGCGGCCTCACCTATCTTCACTAATCTCTTATCCATGCTTGAGATTTTAGCAGATAGTTTCAGATTATAATAGTTTACTGCGAACTGTTTTTAGCCCTGTGTAAAAGGGTTCAACATGTTGCCTGATTCAATAGGTACTTTAATTTTCAGGGCAATACTTTCAGGCTGGCAGAAAATAACATAGGCAGTCATGATGGTTATGGATTGTTTCTATTATTCAGAAAGGATCTTCCATTAAGAGCTTTAACGGTCAGATCAGACAGGCTACCTGATCATGTCTATAACATCTGTGCCACCGCATGTACTTGCCCGCGCTGAAAGTTCTGCATGGCTGAGCCACGGGCAAAATCCAGGTAACGGCTGATCTCCTGATCGGACAGGGTACGATAAGTATAAAATAAAATACCTTTCATCCGCTCAGCCATCTCACGACGAATATGGGGCTTTTCCCGAGTTTTGAGCGCCTGGGGGGAGTCGGCATTTGGACCAAGCATAGGCATGATCTCCCTTAACAGACGCTGAACACCCACTGAGGTTGTTGCCGCAAGTTCGGTTCCATGCTCCACCACATCCAAAGCAATCATCAACTCTTCAATAAGCTCAGAGCGACTGGAGCGAGGCAACTGTTTAGACAGGCGCTCTTCAATATAGGTCTGAATACGTGGTGCATTGACAGGGTTGTTGGCGATGGCCTCAAGTTTGAGGATTTTTTGCCCTAAAGGGGATTCATACCACTCAATCAAGCGCAGGAGCTCATCAACAGTTAACGCCTGGTCCAACGTGCTCATCATGGAAAATTTAAAGTAATCAGGGCTATAGCGCACTGTTACCACCTGATTAAAGGCATCAAGTACGTCATTGGGCAAATCGTAGTCGGCATAGCTGAGGGTCATGCTGGCTTTAACCCAGGCAAGCTGCCGGTAGAGTCCAGCCTGCTCATAGAGCTCATCCAGTAGCACCGTCTTTTTGCCTGATGTTTGGGCCACAGGACTCAACAGCAACATCAGTAGTAGAATGAGGGTAGCAACAGGTCCTTTTATGCCTTTCATGTTGTTGTCACCTGTTATAGCTGACAGGAGCCGTCTTGCCCCTGGCTAATGTGATTAAATATTAATCGCTCTTTCAGAAGATACCTTGTGAAACACTAGTCGTAAAGTTTGCTGACCAAAGCTGTGACAACCGTTTCAACCCTCAGTATTCGTGAGCCAAGATGGATAGCCTGAAAACCGACCTCTTCCAACTTTTCTACTTCATAGGGAATAAACCCTCCTTCGGGACCAATAGCAATAACAGCAGGGATGTTAAGATGATGAGGACAGGGCGTAGTGCCAGCCGGATGGGCAACCAACGCCGTTTTATTGACTACCATTGCTGGCAAGCGGTCTTCTACAAAAGGCTTGAAGCGTTTTTCCAGTAATACTGTTGGCATTACCGTGTCTCTGGCTTGCTCCAAACCCAGCATACATTGTTCTTCAATGACCTCTGACCTGAGCCATGGCGATTGCCAGAAGCTTTTTTCCACACGGTAGCTATTCATCAGCACAATGGTTTTGACGCCGAGGGAAGCGAGTTGCTGCAAACTCCGCTTGAGCATTTTAGGACGGGGAAGAGCAAGAAGAACCGTTAATGGTAATGCTGGAGGCGGGACTTCTGTCAGAGTAATCTGCATTGCCAAAAAGTCGTCATCAGCATCGGTAATGATACCCTCCCCCATCAAACCGTCCATAACACCGACCCTTAACCGGTCACCAACAGTGGCACGGTGTACATCCCGAATATGCTGGAAGCGGCGACCAGTCAGCCTGACCTGGTGCTCTGAAACAAAATCATCGGAGTTTAACAGCAAAAGATTCATAAAAAATGGATACCGATCATCCAGAAAAAACAAGCAAGAAAAGACAGCCTTCAGAGGGTGTTTATTTTAGCGTTTCTTTAGTGCTTCATACAGCGATGCTATCACAGGTGAGCAATACTGCGGCGATAGTCGTCAATGGTCTCATCAATCTGGTCAAGAATGCGGTTCAGCGCCAGGCTGGAAAATTCGTTGCTGTGTACCAGCACTTCTGCCCGAAGATCATCCACTTCTTCAAACTCACTCATCATGATGATTTTCAGGTAGTTAAACGCTGGATCAGTTAACAGTGAAGATAAGCTGCTCAGAACCACATCAACGGGTGGGTCAAAGGGGGATGCTTCTGATGATTCGCTAATAATGCCTCGATTATGGGGATATGACATACGCCCTCCCTGAAGTAATTTATCCCTTGGGTTAAGCGTAGTTGATGGGGAGGGAGATGGCATCTGTCAAAAATTTACCGCATCAGAGAAAACAGAAAGCCACGGTGTTTCAATATAGAGCCTGTAAAATAGAGCCTGTAAATACTTTTGTGTAAGCACCACTTATTATTTATACCTTGCCTGCGGTGTCGATCAATTGTACAGCAGCAACCTACTACCAGGTTAAATGGCACTGCCTGGGGCAGCGTCCGGTGGAAGGGCAAATCCCTGTAACTAACTTGAACTTTTTGTTAGGTGGCGCCTGGTAATTTAAGCTGCCAGCTCATTCAATAGCTTTGTTTTTTACATGACAAAGCGTCAGCGACAAGAAAGGCGGTCGAGTGGTCGTAGCCATCTACGTCAAACCCTGCTTAACGCAGCCTAACAACCGGCTTTTCCTGCCAAATCCGGATTTGGCCAGGGTTGCGTTATTATGTCAACAGAGCCGGGGGAATTCCGAAAAAATTAACCCATTTCCTGAGATAACATTACCGAAAACAACCACCTTATTCGTCGGCAGAATCATTGATGATTTCCAGATGCCAGGATCTGCACCTTGAAGTCACTTGGGTATATCATAGGCAAACTATCTTTAATTCTAAAAAAGAGTTCACCGTGTCCCAGCCTGTCTTGTCTGAAATCAATGTGTTTCCTGTTAAATCCATTGCCAGTGTCAGGCAGCACTGTGCAAACATTGAGCCTGAGGGGTTGCAGTTTGATCGACGCTATCTGATCACGTTCCCCGATGGCAGTATGGTGACTGCCAGAAAATACCCGCAACTGGTTAAGGTTCATGCAACATTACAGCCAGGTGGCTTGTTGTTGCAATACCCGGGGCGTCGTCCGCTCATCCTTGACACCACCACCTTTGCAATGACGCTGACGGCCGCTCAGGTATGGAAAGATCAATTCCAGGCTTACACCACTACCGAGGCGGCCAGCCAGTGGTTTTCTGCGATTATCGGAGAACCTGTGCAGCTACTGTATCTTGGTGAAACATCACTGCGAGTAGGAGGTCGTGCCGGGGTCAAGGTCAGTTTTGCTGATGGCTATCCCCTGCTCATGATATCAGAAGCTTCGCTGCAGGCATTGAATGACCGATCTCCTGTGACACATTCCATGAAGCAGTTTCGGGCGAATCTGGTGGTTTCAGGCAGCAATGCCTTTGAAGAAGATACCTGGAAACGCTTCCGCATTGGTGATGTGGTCTTTGAGGCAAGAGAACCCTGTAGTCGTTGCATCCTGACAACCGTCAACCCGGAAACAGGGACTCTGAATGCTGACCGGGAACCGCTGAGCACCCTGGCTACGTTTCGGATGGGTGCCAATGGCAAAGTCCATTTTGGTCAGAATCTGGTGCCTCTCAATGAAGGCGTCATTCACCAGGGGGATAGTATTAAAGTACTGGAAACCCGAACCCCGGAGACCTACCCTGATTATCGACGTCAAGAACGTTTACTCACTTGTGTCGGGAAAGAATCCATTGCTCGAGATTTCTGTACGTTATGGCTGGAGACTCAGAACCACGAAACACTCCCTCCCTATTTGCCAGGACAGCATCTGCCCGTTTCAGTCACTATCAACGGTGAGCGCCATCATCGCTGTTACACCCTCTCATCCAGCCCAAGCCGTCCAGGTCGTTACGCGATCTCCGTCAAGCGTGTGGAAAAGGGCCAGGTATCCAACTGGTTCCATGATCACTTTTCAGTGGGGAATACACTGACAGCCTCCTCTCCTGGTGGTGCTTTCCACCTGAGAGAAAAAGCCGAGCGGTATTTGTTGCTTTCAGCAGGCAGCGGCATTACTCCCATGCTGGCGATGTTGCGTTACCTTGCAGATCACCAGCAGATTGATAATGTCGTTTTCTACCATCAGTGTCGTACACAAGACGATATTCCCTGTCGCGAGGAATTGGAAAAACTGCAAGAACAACACGCTGGCTTAGCCGTGCATATTGCCCTGACTCAGGCCGACAGTGAGTGGCGGGGTATTTGCGGTCGCCTGCACCACCAGCATCTGCTGTATATCCCTGAATGGACGACACGTCAAACGTTCGTCTGTGGCCCTGACGGTTTTATGAAACTGGCTCGTGGGTTGTTAACGCGCACCGGCCTGCCCAACCATTTATACCATCAGGAATCTTTTGGCATCAGCGCCAAAAATGCTGATCCGGGGGTAAAGGCATTAACCATTACTATTAATGGCAACACCTTTCAGGGCAATAACCAGGACACGTTACTGGAACAAGCTGAAAATGCTGGCTTCCCATTGCCCTACAGTTGCAGGGCGGGTTTTTGTAGTGCCTGCAAGCTGCATATTACCACAGGCACCATCCACCAGCCCGATGTACCTGCCATTGGCTCCGACGAGGTCGAGCAGGGGTTTGCTCTGGCATGTTGTTGCGTGCCTGAAACGGATCTGGAAGCGAATAACTAACAACAAAAAATCACTATAGAACAAACGGCTATATCGTCCACTGTGGAAACTGACTATAGGTTTGCCTTGACAACAGTGACTTAAATCGACAAAATGCGCTCCGTCTTTCAGTGGCTAGGTAGCTCAGTTGGTTAGAGCACAGCACTCATAATGCTGGGGTCGGCAGTTCAAATCTGCCCCTAGCTACCATTGAAGTCATTGGGGTATCGCCAAGTGGTAAGGCATCAGGTTTTGATCCTGACATGCGGAGGTTCGAATCCTCCTACCCCAGCCATTTTGTCACCTGCAAACTCAGTGAAAGCTCGGAATACTGTGTTTGGTATAAATCGGGTTTGATATTCTCTCCAGACAGATCTCTGAAGGATTTTTATTGCCAGGCATCTGCTATCTCATCATTTCGCCGAAGTTTCTGCTTCATCAAAGGCTCTGACAAATCCTCTCCACAGGCCAGATTTGGCAGTAAGTCAAAGTGTGGGTGAGCATGTCCATCAATGCCAAATTCAAGCAGACGGCAGCTCACTTAATTGAAAAGGTTTATGCTAAAGGGATCAGGCTGCGTTGGGCAGCACTTGCCGGGATTCAACCTTCCAGCATCCTATCATCAGACATCCGATGCTGACAAAGTGGTGACTATTCATCCCAAGCCGGTATTTTTGTATGTTCTGCACCTGTGAGTAAGTCTCCCCGACCTGCCGCTGCCAAGGATTACCCGCGCCGTAAGGTAACGGTGGGGACTACTGTGGTGAATCGGGCTTTCCACTACCAGGTGGACTTGCACTCTGGCACCGTCGAGGAGTCCCCTGATTGGGTATTATCGGCTCGGAACTTTATTGACTGGCAAACAGGCCAGGGAGACTTACGGTGAATTATATCGTGTGATATAAATAAGTCTTCTTTTTTAAGCAAATAGTAGCAATAAATTTTTAAGCAAATAGTGGCACTCAACCAACATTCATTTGAAACCGCGATCAATCACAGTGACTGAAGAGGCTTGCGTAAGCTGGCGTAAAAATGCGTCTTTCTTTTCAGGGTCTTTTCAGGGTGTTTTTTAGCCCATAAACGATCTGCCAGCTCTATGGGATTCTGGTTGATATTCTGGCAGAATGGATTGACAGTGGACAGTAGAGATTTCTTCGTTTTTTAAACCATTTAACCAGGGTTTGAGATTCCACCCGGGTTTGGATAAGCGAACACCCTCTTAAGCGGCTTAAACAATCTCCCAGACCGCACAAGTTATGACTGATTGGTCAAGTAAACAAAAGGGATGACCTCTGTAGCGCTTACCATACGAAGTTTCAGGTCCTGAAGTATTAGTTCCGTCAGGGTGCCTGATTTCATATGCGTTTTGGTTTAGCAGTCAACCGACTGAAGAGCCTTGTTTAGCTTGCCCAGCAACTGTTCAATATGCTGATGGGTCACATCCTGTTCATTGGAGGTTTGTTGACGAGACTGCAGGAGTTCATGACTGATATTCAACGCTGCCATTACGGCAATTCGCTCAAGGCCAATCACCTTTCCAGTCGCGCGAATATCCCGCATTTTTTCACTGAGAAAACTGGCCGCTTCATTGAGTGCCTCACGTTCTTCAGGTGAGCAACTGACTCGATATTCCTTATCAAGAATTTTAACGGCAGTTGCTGATGCTGATGCTGATGCTGTGCTTTCTATCATGCTTCTTGCTCCAATGCTCGCAGGCGACTGATCATAGCTTCAACTTTGGTGCGTGCATTTTTATTCTTTTTAACCAGCCGTTCGCGTTCAGACTGCAACTGCTGTTCCCTGTAGCGAAGATGCTTATTGTGTTTATCATATCTTTCGCAGAGCATCATCAGATAACTGATTTTTTGCTCAAGTGCCTTGAAGTCTAGGTTGTTCATGCTGTCCTGAAAAGAAAGTGTACTGGCTTTACTATAGCCTGCCCAAAAATCGAGGACAATCACCAACGTAGAAAAGACAACGCGCTTTGCAAAAAGTGATATTGCCAAAACAGGGAAAAAGCTTGAATTTTACTGGCAGCTTCCTCCACTGCACCCGCCTTTCAACAGATTAGCAGCCAGTCAGGTAAGACGGATGTTGTCAAATGAAAGGTCAATGGTAACAGACAGGCTCTTAATGGACTACGGGAAGCTGACAAAACAGCATCTCCAAAAGACCGGGTAAGGCAGCTTTGCCACGCTTTCCAATGTTATGCAAACATTCAAAGAACCGTAAATAAAATGGGGGTTTCTCTTGTGATATGCCTCGGTGAGGGCGTAACGTATTCACATGAACTTTTTGGGAGCCATCGTCGTCTTCATACTGAGCGTACTCTCCACTGCTGTGACAGACAGACTTATGCCCGTAGTCCCACTCTTTCAGTTTACTGTAAATTTGGCGTTATCAAGAAGATTATACAGTTTTTAGTGAAGCTGTTTTACACTGGATGACTTGTCACCTATAGTTAGTCACGAAATTTAGTCGCGAAAACCGAATGCGTGCCAGCTCCCCGGAATCCATTAAGAGTCAACAGACATAAAGCAAAGCAGGTAAAAAAGTCGTCGTCGGTGGATGGTAAGCTGATACTTTTCACAGTGCAACTGCCCTGAAAAGGTAAGTCCATGCCTCCCTTGTTTGTTAAAATCAGCCATCTGCGGCTCGAATTCCCCCTTCGAACATACCGCAATTAAAATGCCCAGTTTGAACTTGGCAATGGAGGGGCTTATCATCACGCTGTACTGGCTACACAGCAGCAAAACGGTTCAATGCAGGGAAAAACAGCGAATTTTTCATTGGCATTTTTATGTGTTGTTCAATCTTGGCTGTTCACTGCCAAGCATAAGTCATTATCCTTATTTACAGGGATAGTACTTTTTAAGACACAGCCATCATGCAATCTAAACTTGCAGTTTTTTGTAGCTGTTTTTGAAAGCCAGCACTTTTTTTCGCTTTATTTTCGCTTTATTTTCGCTTTATTTTCGCTTTATCAGCACTTTTTCACTTTATAAGGATGAGCTGTGAATAAACATCAACGGGCTGCAACCTGCGTGGTTTTTGATGAAGTGGCCGATCGCCTGGTTGAGCTGGGGTGCTCCGGTGATCCTTCTGAAATTCACGGCTTGCTTTGTGGTCAGCTGGCAGCAGGCCATCGCCTGAAAACAGCACAGTGGTTAAAACAGGTATCGGAACTCTGTGGCGGAAGAATAGTAGATGCTGCGGCTGCAGAGATATTTAATCGCTTATATACAGTCAGCTTAACCCACCTGGAGATGGCTGACTTTGCGATTCATTTGCTCCTGCCTGACGAAGACGATGCCATTGAACAACGCGTCAACGCACTGGGCACTTGGTGTGCGGGCTTTTTATCAGGGTTTGGTGAAGGCGTTAAAGGAATAGCATTAAGTGAGGGAGTGAAGAACGTACTGCGTGACTTTGCCGAGATTGCCCAGGTTCAGTCCGCTATTGATCAAAGCGATGAAGCTGAGCGGGATTTTATGGAGGTCAGCGAATATGTCAGAATGGCGCTGATCACCGTCTTTGATGAAATGAATCCACCCCCCTCTGCTACCGTGAAGTCATCCAGGAAGTTACACCGAAGGAGTACACCCAATGACCGACAATTATGACGTTTTAATCATCGGTGGCGGCCTTGTTGGAGCTAGTCTCGTCTGTGCACTGGCACCTTTGGTGCGCTTGCAGGGCCTGAGTATGGCACTGGTAGAAACCCATGACCTTGCTGAGCCTAAAGCAATGCCACCGAGTTTTGACGCTCGCTCTTCTGCGCTGTCTTACGGCACTCGTCTTACCTACGAACAACTGGGCGTGTGGCAGGCACTGGAAGGTGATACTGCGGCCATCAAGCAAGTGCACGTGTCTGATAAAGGGCACTTTGGTGTTACTCGCCTTGATCATAAAGAGGAAGGTGTTCCGGCACTGGGCTATGTGGTGGATAACTACCTGTTGGGTAATGTACTGCTAAAACAACTTGAGTCTTTCGACGCTGAGGGTTATGTGGATATTCTCAGTCCTGCTGAGGTAGTTGAAGTTTGCCCGGATGAGGGAAGTATGACCACTTTGGTGCGAGAGAGCAATAAGAAACGGGTTATTTCTGCGTCACTGGTTGTTTTGGCTGATGGTGGCCGCTCCGGACTGATGGAACAACTGGGCATTTATCGGGAAACCCAAGCCTATGACCAGTACGCGCTGGTGGCTAATGTTGCCGTCGACAGACCCCATCAGGGGATTGCCTATGAACGCTTTGGGGGTAAAGGCCCTATGGCCCTGCTACCAAAAATGCTCTCTGCCGCTGCCAGTGTCCAGGTGCCTGGTCAACACTACTTTGGGTTGGTCTGGACATTACCTGATAAAGATATTGGAGGTGCGCTGGCTATGGGCGAGGGTGATTTCCTGTCGGCGTTACAGTCAGCCTTTGGTTACCGCGGGGGACGGTTTACCCATATTGGTAAACGAGACTGCTATCCTTTGACGATGAGTGTAGCAAGAGAGCAGGTCAGACCCGGGCTGGTTATATTGGGGAATGCAGCACATGCCATTCATCCGGTTGCCGGTCAGGGATACAATCTGGCCATTCGTGATGTCATGGCGCTGGCAGACAATATTGCCGGTTCTCTGAAAGCAGGACAGTCTGTTGGGCAGCTGAGCCGGTTGATGGCATACGAAAATAAACAGGCCATAGACCAGAAAAAAACCATGGCGTTTTGTGATGGCCTGGTCAAACTCTTTTCTCGCTCCGAGCCTTCGGTGATTTTGGCCAGGAATCTGGGATTACTCGGGCTGGATTTAGGTGGTTCACTGAAAAGCTGGTTTACCAAAGCGGCAATGGGATTATAAGCAATGGCAGCAGTACAAGACTATGATGTAATTATTGTTGGCGGTGGCATGGTCGGCGCTTCTCTGG
The DNA here is from genome assembly GCA_965232215.1 of Endozoicomonadaceae bacterium. Taxonomy (GTDB): domain Bacteria; phylum Pseudomonadota; class Gammaproteobacteria; order Pseudomonadales; family Endozoicomonadaceae; genus Endonucleibacter. The sequence continues at coordinate 183,507 of CBDDPF010000013.1, read as the reverse complement.
CGCTGGCGCTGGCTGACAGCAACTTGTCCATTGCGTTAATTGATCAGGAAACCCTGTCGCCTGAGCCTGTTACCCCTTCATCAATGTATGCACCCAGAGTCAGTGCGCTGACAGAAGCCTCTATTAACCTGTTTAAAAATCTGGGAGTCTGGTCGTTCATGACCGATCAGCGAACTTGCCCTTATTCACAGATGTTTGTTTGGGACAGTGAGGGGACAGGTGCCATTGAGTTCAGTGCAGAATCCGTTTCAAAAACGTCAATTGGCAGTATTGTTGAAAATAAGGTAATCCGTCAGGGGATACTAACAGGGCTAAAAAATACAAATGTTGCTTTGTTTGAAGCACAATCAGACGTCAGGTTCGATCTTGGAACAGCCAGTGCACGAGTGACCCTCTCCAAAGGCAGGGCACTTAACGCCAAACTGCTGGTTGCTGCTGATGGTGCTGAATCCCGTTTGCGTGAACTTGCCGCCATTCCTTCCTCACAAAAAGACTACCTGCACCATGCAATAGTCACCACAGTACAAACTGAGCAACACCATAAAGACACAGCCTGGCAGGTGTTCAGAGATACAGGTCCACTGGCTTTTTTACCTTTGCCTTCTATGGAAGGTAAACACTACTGCTCCATTGTCTGGTCACAAATACCCTGTGAAACTGATAAAATGATGACATTAGGTGATGATGCATTCATGTCAGCACTGGAAAAAGCCTTTGAGAAAAAGCTTGGACGAATTGAGCACGTTGAGCCACGTTACTGTTTTCCGTTGCGACAACGCCACGCTAATGCCTATTATCGCAATAATATCGTATTAGTAGGCGATGCGGCTCACACCATTCACCCTTTGGCAGGACAGGGAGTCAACCTTGGATTGATGGATGTGGCGGTATTGGCAGATGAACTGATGCGGGCTGTTGAACGTGATGATAACTTTGCCGGCCAACATATAATGGCGCGTTACCAGCGCAGACGAAAAGGTCATAATCTGGCTATGATCGTTGCAATGAAAAGCTTTCAGAACCTCTTTGCAGCAGATGATTTAGCCATTCGCTGGCTCAGAAATACAGGACTGAAAACAGTGAACAAGCTACCTCTTTTAAAGGAGCTGATTGTCAGGCAGGCACTTGGTACATGGGGAATGCTCCCCTTATTGGTTCAAACGCCAACAGGTTCAAGGTAATGGATAAGGTAGACTCATCCAAAATTAACGGATTTACAGATTGGTCAATTATAGAGTGAATCAGCTAAACCCTTCGCAAAATACACCCGCTATTTTCTTAATGGGCCCCACCGCTTCTGGTAAAACTGATCTGGCTATTGCCCTGTCAAAAGTACTGCCCTGCGACATTATCAGTGTTGATTCCACGCTGGTGTATAAGGGCATGGATATAGGAACAGCGAAACCCACTGCTAAAGAGTTAACTGAAGCGCCACACAGGCTGATCAGCTTTCTTGATCCGGCACAACCTTATTCAGCAGCCGAGTTTCGCCGGGATGCCCTGCGGGAAATGGCTGATATTGCCAGCGAAGGCCGAATACCGTTGCTGGTTGGTGGCACTATGATGTACTTCAAGGTGCTGCGTGACGGCCTGGCAACGCTGCCAGTGGCTAATCCAGATATTCGCCACAAGTTGACAGAAGAAGCCCGTGAACAGGGCTGGCCAGTTCTGCATGCCCGCCTTCAAAAAGTTGATCCTGTGGCTGCCAGGCGCATCAAACCTACAGACACCCAGCGACTTCAGCGTGCGCTGGAAGTTTATGAAGCCACGGGGCGTTCATTATCTGCATGGCACGCAGAGCAGGAAAACGCACCCTTGCCGTACCGGGTAATCAACCTGGCTATAGCCCCCACAGACCGGGCTTTGCTGCATCAGCGCATTGCGTTGCGGTTTCGGAAAATGATTGACCAGCCGTTTGAACAGGAAGTGCAGAAACTTTACCAGCGAGACGACTTGAACCCGTCACTCCCCGCTATTCGTGCGGTAGGCTATCGCCAAATGTGGGCTAAACTGAACGGAGAGCTTAGCCATGAAGAAATGATCAAAAAGGGTATTATTGCAACGCGTCAGCTTGCGAAACGACAATTAACCTGGCTACGCAGTTGGCCTGATGTGCACTGGTTGGACTCCCTGTCAACAGATATTCTGGCGGATGCCTTGAAAGTCATTCAGCAGCGTCTAAGATAGTAGACTCCCTCTTTTTATCGGTTTATGTGTTAGCCTGATAAGTAATTGACTCTATCAATTTTTTGTTGGCTGGCATGTTAAATTAGCATAAGAAATGTAACGACCTTTGGGTTGGTGCTGAAAGAGTCTGCCAAAGACTGGTTTATCACATTAGGTGAATAGTCGTTTGCAGGTTCGGTGGGACTAGCTAGTATTACTTATTGAGTGCACCGGGGCATTCACCTAAGGTGGGCCGGCACTTTATGGGCTGTACATAGATCATACAATTAGGCGCTGGCTCAGCCGGTCAAGCGAATAGCTGCTCTTACAAGTGATAAAAAGCTATTCACAACCCCAGAATTATTAAGGAGTACAGAAATGTCAAAAGGGCATTCTCTACAAGACCCTTACCTGAATGTGTTACGTAAAGAACGCGTACCCGTTTCTATTTACCTGGTGAATGGCATTAAGCTTCAGGGACAAGTTGAGTCTTTCGATCAGTTTGTGATTCTGTTGAAAAACACTGTTAGCCAGATGGTTTACAAACACGCAGTGTCAACTGTTGTACCTGCCCGCCCCGTTCGTCTCCCGATGCAAGGCGAAGGTGAGCACCAACCACATCCTGAACAGATGTAATCTGGGTAGCAACACAACCAAAAAAGGGCGCTTACTGCGCCTTTTTTTGTATATACGTGTTTTGTGCAGGTGAGAATGCTACCCTTAAGAGCGATTGATTTAATCATGCCACGTTTCTGGAGGTCTGTGGGACTTGAGCGCTAACCTGCTGCGAAAAGGCTGGATGTAGTCAGTTTTTATGCTGCTTCCTGTTTAATGGAATCACTATGGCTTCGCATCAGCTTAAAAACTTTCTCAACCTGATCTTTTTCTCGCCAGGGCCGGTTAAGTCTGACCACCCACCAGCTACAACTGAAAGCAACAAACAGGAGTTAATTTTTTGTTTTTTGAGCGTCATGAAGGAGGAGAACGGGCTGTTCTTGTTCATCCGGAAGTCAGAGATGAGAGGAGCAGAGAAGATCCACAAGAGTTTATGGAACTCGTTAACTCGACGAACGTATCGTCAGAAGCTTTTGTCACTGCCAACAATCAGCACCCCAATCCGCGCTTTTTTGTAGGGCCCGGTAAAGTCGAAGAAATCAGAGAGCTTGTCATAATACACCAGGCGGAAGTCGTCATCTTTAACCATGAGTTGTCACCCAGCCAGGAGCGTAATCTTGAAAGAGAACTTAAAGCGAGGGTAATAGACCGTACCGGGCTGATTCTTGACATTTTTGCTCAACGTGCCCGCACCTTTGAAGGTAAGTTGCAGGTGGAGCTTGCACAGCTTCAGCATATGAGTACACGCCTTGTCAGAGGCTGGACACACCTTGAGCGACAAAAAGGGGGGATCGGTTTGCGGGGCCCCGGGGAAACCCAGCTTGAGACCGACCGCCGGTTACTGCGAGCACGCATTAAAAGTATTATTCGTCGGCTGGATAAAGTACGCCGTCAACGTGACCAGGGCCGACATTCCCGTAAACGGGCAGAGTTACCCCTGGTTTCTCTGGTAGGCTATACCAATGCGGGAAAATCCACCCTGTTTAACACGCTGACAACGTCAGAAGTTTATGTCGCTGATCAGTTGTTTGCTACCCTGGACCCGACCTTGCGGCGGCTTGAATTTCCGGATATTGGCCCAGCCATTGTTGCTGACACTGTCGGTTTTATTCGCCACCTTCCCCATAAACTGGTAGAAGCATTCAGGGCCACGCTGGAGGAAACCAGCCAGGCTGATCTGCTACTCCATGTTATAGACAGCCATAATCCGGAGCGACTCGATAATATTGAGCAAGTCAATAAGGTACTTGAGGAAATTGAAGCGCAGGATGTACCGGTGTTGCAGATTTTCAATAAGGTGGATTTGCTCGATGGGGTAATGCCCCACATTCAGCGTAACGAATGTGGCAAACCTGTCAGGGTCTGGCTATCAGCGGTTACGGGCGAAGGGACTGATCTTCTCCAGCAGGCCGTTGCTGAGTTGTTATCAGAAGATATGTTTGAAGGCAGCCTGTCATTGCCCCCCTCTAAGGGAAAAGTAAGATCGAAGCTCTATCAGATGGGTGCCATTCAAAATGAAACCTACTCAGAAGCAGGTCAGCTAATTCTGAGCATTCGTTTACCACGCATTGATTTTAACCGACTGGTTAAGCAAGAAGGATTGATGGTAGAACGCTGTATCGTATAAGTTACAGGTAGACTGGTCGGCTTATTTAGCAGGTATTCTGCCTTCAAGTTGCGGAATTTACCAATTTGGCTTGCAGTGTCTGCTCTGTAAACCCTACAATTTGTATGATGGTAGAACTAAGCTTCGCTGGCCTGGGGAATACTCCCAGTGCATGTGAGTGTAGTCGTTTTCTTCGAATTTGACTCTACGGAGACGTATATGGCCTGGAACGAGCCGGGTGGAAATAACCAGGATCCTTGGGGTGGAGGCAATAAAGGTAAGAAGCAAGGTCCTCCTGATCTTGATGATGCCCTCCGCAAATTCCAGGATAAACTGAACGGTATTTTTGGGAGAGGCCGAACCGGCGGGGGAGGCTCAGGTTCTGGTAAAGGCACTAATACCAGTGCCTCTCCTGCCGGACTCTTTATTGGTGGGGTGATTTTGCTGGCGGCTGTCTACCTTTGGAATGCTGTTTATACTGTGGATGAAAAAGAGCGTGCAGTGGTACTGCGCTTTGGTGAATATGTTGAAACGGTAGAGCCGGGACTGCATCTCTATTTTCCGGGTATTGAACAAAAATTCCAAGAGCGTGTCACTGAGCTTCGAACCTATAATCTACGTCAACAAATGCTCACGGAAGATGAAAATATCGTCGAAGTCTCCATGTCGGTACAGTACAACATCGCAAACATCAAAGACTATGTGCTGAATGTAGCACGTCCTTTGAACAGCCTTGAAGAAGCGACCCAAAGTTCACTACGTCATGTGGTGGGCAGTTCAGAGATGCATCAGATTCTGACAGAAGGCCGTGAAACCATGGGCACAGATGTTCGTGCAAGACTACAGGCGTACCTGGACAGCTACGGATCTGGCCTGAACGTCAGAAAAGTCAACATTGAAAGCGCTCTGCCACCGAAAGAGGTACAGGCATCTTTTGATGATGTGATCCGCGCCCGCGAGGACCAGGAGCGTGCAAAAAACCGCGCCGAGGCTTACGCAAACAAAGTGATTCCTGAAGCACGGGGGCAGGCAAAGCGAGCTATTGAGAATGCCAACGGTTATCGTGATGAAACCATTGCCAGAGCTGAAGGTGAAGCCGCTCGTTTCAGCAATCTGTATGCTGAGTATATAAAGGCACCCGATGTCACCCGCGAGCGTTTATACCTTGAAACTGTCGAGTCTGTGCTGAGCAAAAGCAGTAAAGTCCTTGTGGATGTAAAAGGAGGCAACAATATGATATACCTGCCTCTGGATAAGCTAACCGGCAACAAAACAACGCCCACCACAATACCATCGCGAGAACTCACCCAGCAACAACTGAATGAAATTACTAACCGGGTCACCGAGGAGTTAAACAAGCGCGTGAGTTCCGCACGAAAAAATAGCAGCGGGAGGGTTGGACGATGAACCAAAGAGCTTTCAGCGGATTGGCTGCCATCATTGTTCTTACCCTGGTGGCCTATAATACACTCTTTGTGATTTCCGAGCGTGAGCGTGCTGTACAACTCCGTTTTGGGCAGGTTGTCAGAGAAAACATTGAGCCAGGTCTGCACTGGAAATTCCCCATGGTGGATAGAGTCAGGATATTTGATGGCCTCCTTCAAACCATGGATGTACCTTCCGAGCGTTTCCTGACGCTGGAAAAAAAGGCAGTCGTTGTCGACTCCTACATCAAGTGGCGCATTCACGATGTGTACGCTTTTTATAAGGCGACAGCAGGCGATTTAATGCGTGCTAACACCCTGCTGGGTCAACGGGCAGAGTCTCGAATGCGAAACAAGTTTGGCGGTCTGACACTGAACGAAGTTGTTTCCGGGCAGCGTGATCAGCTGATGGATGATATTACTCAGTCACTTGATAGGGTTGCACGGACCGAACTGGGTATATCGGTTGTTGATGTTCGGGTGAAACGCATTGACCTGCCTCCTCAGGTCAGTGACTCCGTGTTTGAGCGGATGTCCTCCGAACGTGAAAAGGAAGCCCAGGAGTATCGCTCTAAAGGTATGGAAATAGCCGAAGGTATCATGGCCAATGCTGACCGTGAGAAGCGCATCCTGTTAGCAAATGCCTACAAGAAAGCTCAGATTCTCAGAGGTGAAGGTGATGCAAAAGCGGCAGAAATCTATGCAGAAGCTTATCGTCAGGACCCTGAGTTCTATGCATTCTATCGCAGCCTGCAGGCTTATAAAGAGTCCTTTAGTAATCCGCACGATATGATTTTGGTTGAGCCGGATAATGACTTCTTCAAGTACCTGAACAGTACAACAGGGAAAGATAAATAACAGGTTATTGTTTGTAACAGTGTACTCTGTCTCAGACAGTGATAAACTATTTAAAACCGGGTTCAGGCCCGGTTTTTTCGTGTATAGAGGAAACAGGCAACAGGCCTCACCGGCTTGATTGAAGCTATTGCCCCTTTCTCTATCCGCAACGCTGGAAGCTATTAGTATCCAGACTGGCTGAAATTGATGATCGACAGCGTAGGGGAGCCGCAATGAAAAGGATACCAGCGTCATCCCCACGAAGGCGGAGTTCCACTATCGTAATGGATTCCTGCCTTTACAGAAATGACGGACTGTTGGTATTTTCTGAAATGCAGCTACCTTCAGGATTTTAAGTCTGACCAGTATGTTGGTGGGTGTTATATTGTTCTATTTTTTAGCCATTAGCTAGTGCACCACGAGAAATTGGAAGCTATAAGTCTGCTGTTTACAGCTTATAGCCTGGGTCATCTGTTTTATTTGACGTTAAGAGACTGATTCCATGGGTAAGACTGTTGTCGTACTGGGCACTCAGTGGGGTGATGAAGGTAAAGGCAAGATCGTTGATCTGCTGACCGAACAGGCCAATGCGGTCGTTCGTTTTCAGGGTGGGCATAATGCTGGCCACACCCTGGTTATTGAAGGAAAAACGACGGTATTACACCTCATTCCTTCTGGTATTTTGCGTGACGATGTTATCTGCTACATCGCCAATGGCGTTGTACTTTCTCCGGAAGCCCTGCTGAAAGAAATGGTGCAATTGGAAGAACAGGGCATTCCTGTTCGTGAGCGCTTACGACTGAGTCCTTCCTCTCCACTGATCCTGCCTTACCACATTGCACTGGATCAGGCTCGTGAGTCAGCACTGGGTAAAGCCAGGATCGGCACAACGGGTCGTGGCATTGGCCCCGCTTACGAAGACAAGGTGGCACGTCGTGGCCTGCGCCTGGCTGACTTGCTGCATCCTGAGCGTTTTGCTCAGAAGCTGAAAGAGGTAATGGATTACCACAACTTTGCGTTGAAAAACTATTACAACGCTGAAGCAATTGATTACCAGAAAGTACTGGATGAAACCCTGGCCATGGGTGAACAGTTGGCACCACTGGTTGACCGTGTGACTGATCGTCTGCATGAACACCATAAGAAAGGTGACCGTATTTTATTTGAAGGCGCTCAGGGCTCACTCCTTGATATTGATCACGGTACTTTCCCGTTTGTAACATCCTCCAATACTACCGTCGGTGGGGTGTCCACAGGCAGTGGTTTTGGTCCACTGTATCTGGACTATGTATTAGGTATTACCAAGGCTTACACCACACGTGTGGGTTCAGGCCCATTTCCTACAGAGCTGGACTGTGAAGTGGGTCGTCACCTGGCAGAAAAAGGCCATGAGTTTGGTGCCACCACTGGCCGCCCCCGTCGCTGTGGCTGGTTTGATGCAGTGGCTTTACGTCAGGCTATCCAGATCAACAGTGTCTCTGGTCTGTGTTTGACCAAGCTGGATGTACTGGATGGCCTGGAAACCATCAAGGTTTGTGTAGGCTACACGAATGCCCGGGGTGATGCCATCAGCACGCCCGTGGATGTTGAGGAATATGAATCTCTGGTGCCTGTATACGAAGAAGTGCCCGGCTGGAGTGAATCCACGTTTGGTGCCAGGTCTCTGGATGCACTGCCTGAGAATGCACGTGCTTATATGAAAAAACTGGAAGACATAACCGGCGCACCTATCCATATCGTTTCTACTGGCCCTGACCGTGTAGAAACCATTGTACTTAAACAGCCTTTTGGTTGATCAATCAATAAAAGCCTGTGTGGTTGAATGCAGGCTTTTGCCTGGCTATTGTTAGAACTTGGTCGTTTATTAGAAGAGGTTTGACAGAACACGACATAAAAACCAGACTATGCTGGCATATTTTCATCGATGTCTGACTAACCCTGATACAGAACCATCAGCCAGAGAGGTAGCTATTCCTAATGATCGTGTTAAGGAAAAAAACAACAGCACCCGAATCGGATTTTTATGATCTGTTATCATATGGAGGACGTCTTGAGTACGCATGTGATAGCTTAGGTTATGATACATCAGAGGTATTCAATGATGAGAGTAATTATTATAAATATAAAGAGTCGGTAGACGCGGAAATCAAAGAAAATATTTTACAAACCAGCCAACAGCTTCTTCTTTCTTTAAACAAAGGTTTCGCTATACAACACCATTATAATCTCTACTTCTGCATTACTGGATCTAACAACTTACGAGGGACAACATTTTCCTTAATGGGGTACTGCGCACATTCCCTCGGTAAGTTCATTAGCTGGTAAATAAACCCTTGAGTATCCCAAATAAGTGAACTTTGATTGCTTAACCGAGTTTCTTTACCCGTTCTGGCCGGTATTTCTAGCACGAAAGGTCGTGATCGGGAGTGGTAAGAAAAACGTTCATTTTGTTTACGAGCCTTTCAGCTCAGAAAATCCATCGTTTTTGAGGCTAGTGAACTTTCCGATGGAAAAGGGTCCTTTCAAAGCGGATTTAACAATGTTCACTTATTCCTTTTCACCGCAGGTATTGCAGTAACGATTGCCACAGCTAAAGGGAGTGACTTTGGTGTTGAGACACCCCTTCTTACTGCATACCCAGCTTGCATATTGCATACCCCCTACACTTTAGCCCGCAGGAAAGTATCAGGTTGATAGCATCTCGCACTGCTTTACGAATGTCGTGATAGCGTGCAAAACAGGAAAACCAGCTCTTATCTTTTTGCAAAACCTGTTTAATCCTAAATTCATCAGTTGAGCCGAACACCACCGCCTCGTAATGGACGGTGTTTGACGTATAAGGCTCAAGAGCTTTTTGGCTTTAGCTGGAGTTTAGAAGAACAAACGGCGTAATAACCTGACCTTTCTTTAAGAATTTCGATACTGACCTGGTTAAAATACGACACCAAATTTCATCTGAAGTTAACTGCGCCGCAATCTTTTTTATTGAATCGAAAAAAAAACAGAGTTCTCTCTGCATTTCCTTGATTTTATTCATTAGTGTATGCTGGCTTGTCAATGTTATTTTTTTTTGCCGACCACTTTCTGTTAACTTTCCAATGGCACTCATTAATAGTGGTCTGCTGGTGATAGATTCTTTGTGTGAATCTGGATTGCTCAATCTAACAAATAAAGTCCACCAGTTATAAGCCAATGCAACCATTCTTGATATGAGTCGGCAACGTTTAATATCTTGCGTCGTATAGCCACCCCAACCCCACTGATTTTTTATTTCATCAAAATTATTTTCACAGTCAGCCCGATCTCTGTAATGATCAATGATTGTAATCACACCATCATCAAGACTACTTACTAACACTGAGTACTCAAACAGTTTGATATTTTCAGGGCCTTCGAGAAAGGCTATTTCTTTCTGCTTTTTCTTATTTTCTTTTTCCAGTAACAAAGCATCTCCCGGCAATCTTCGACGAACGATAATGATTCGTCTGGGTTTCACCCAGCCATCCAGTTTTAATTCGGACTCCTTGCCTTCCCAGTATCTGTCGCAGCGCGTCCATCCTCCGCTACAGTGCGCATGGTAGAAGGCTTTCTTCACATTAGCTGTCTTTTTCATCTTGAATAGATAGTCGCATCCAGCCTGCTCAAGCTCTGTCATGACTCGATCGGTTCCCCAATCACAATCACCCCGAATAAATTCAGGCCAGCACGTTTTTGGAAGGCGTTCCAATAAGTTCATTAACCCCGGTAATGAATATTTACTATTCGTTTGGTTACCAGGTTGTACCTCAACTTCAAGGACTAATTTTAAATTAGCCATCATGTAAGTATGGTAAGTATGTGAAGGTCGTCCCCGTTTATGAGGATTATAGCCTTGTTCAGCCCCTTCCTGATTACCATAAATGGTTTTTATTGTAACATCGACATCCATTATCCAAGGTAGTTGTAATAAAGGTTCGTAGCATTCCTGCAAATGATGCTGCATCCATTTAACACCTTTTTTCTCATCTATTTTAAGTAGTCCTCGCCTGGCTGAATCATCACTGACTACTTTTGTCATACCCAGTAATTTCGGATTAATGCCATCACCGACCAGTGTTCCAATATTGGCATAACGTTTATGGCCTGAAAGAATTGAAAGAAACAGTGAACCCAATACATTCACTTTTTTGGGTGCATTATTACTTTTGTAAGTCAGAGGGCAATCATCAACCCATGGTTCAAATCGACAACCTGTCTTTAAAAACTGTATAAAAAAAGCAAGCTGTCCCATGGGTGTCACCGATGCGCCAGGTTCCCATTCAACCTGAACTTTACCTTCAAAAGTGTCCACTTCAAGCGTTGCTGTTGCGACCTGTTTACTGAGTTCGTTGCGTTCACCCTTTGGGTGAACCGGTTTTGGTGATAGAACCATGCTGTAACCCTCTCAACACAATGGGTTGTAGTTTAGCTGGTATTTTTAACTGAGGATTTTAGGTTAATTGAGGGATCAGTGGGGGCGCGAGACAAGGGGTAACAGTGTCTGATAATAAAAGTAAGATCATTGTGCAAGTCAAGCGACAGGCTGGCTATGCGCAGGTCTACGCAACGTTGGCTGGAAGCTCCCTATTGGCACGGGACGTAAAGCCGCCGCGAAGCGGCCTACGTTGTTTGCAAGCAGCTACACCTAATGTGACGCTATGCACTATTCATGTTGTGAGGGCAATGTTTCACATGCAACAGAAGTGAGCCAAAAATAGCTATAACTGCAAGTGCCGATAAAAAAACTGCTTTATCGGTACTGATAATTAGCAAAGCACTGGCAATAATATTCGCTGCTCTTCCGAGGATGTAATTTAATTTGTGTAAACGCTTGTCGTTAATACTCCAAAGAGGAGCATAACTATGAGCGTTGAAATCAATGAAAAATTGCTTGGCCAGGTGGTTGGGCAAATCAAAAATCAGGATGACCTTGCCGATCTTAGCCGCCAGCTGATCAAAGCGGCTGTTGAGCGTGTTATGGCCGTCGAGCTGGAAGAGCACCTTGGTTATGCCAAACACTCTACCGATGGGCATAACACGGGAAACAGTCGCAACGGTTCCAGCAAAAAGACCATCAAAGGTGACTTTGGTGAGCTGGAAATCAATACGCCCCGAGACCGTAATGGCGAATTTGAACCTCAGCTCATTACCAAAGGGTCGACACGAATCAACAAGCTTGATCAGCAAATTCTGTCCCTCTACTCACGAGGAATGACCACCCGTGATATTGCTGATACGCTTGAGGAAATGTATGGTGCTGACATCTCGCCAACCCTCATATCCAAGGTCACTGATGCTGTTCTTGATGAAGTAAAAGCCTGGCAGAACAGACCCCTGGAAAGCCTGTATCCAGTACTCTATCTTGATGGCATTGTGGTCAAGGTTCACAAAGATAAGCGGGTTATCAAGAAAACTGTTTTTGTCGCTCTGGGCGTTAATTTGGAAGGCCAGAAGGAGCTTTTAGGTCTTTGGCTTGCAGAAACAGAAGGCGCTACATTTTGGCTGTCGGTGTTAACAGAGCTTCAGAACCGAGGTGTTGAGGATGTGTTTATTGCCTGCGTGGATGGACTGTCAGGCTTTCCTGAAGCCATCAACACGGCTTTCCCAAAGGCTCAGGTGCAGCTTTGCATTGTCCACCAGGTAAGGAACTCTCTGAAATACGTGTCCTACAAGGAACGCAAAGCAGTCGCTAATGACCTGAAGAGGATATATCAGTCAGCAACCACTGAAGAAGCAGAAAGGGAGCTGAGCGCCTTTGAAGGCACGTGGGGAGAGAAGTTTCCTTCCATAGGCAAGTCATGGCGTAAAAACTGGGATAACCTGATTACCCTTTTTGACTATCCTAAGGAGGTCAGGAAGGCTATTTACACGACGAATGCTATAGAGTCGCTGAACAGCGTCATCCGAAAAGCTATAAAAAACCGGAAAATATTCCCAACGGATGATGCCGTTCTGAAGGTTATTTTCCTGGCGACAGAAAAGGCGTCGGCTAGATGGACTATGCCAATAAGAGACTGGAAGTCAGCCATGAACCGGTTTGAAATCATGTTTCCAGACCGGATCAAGGTGTAAACAAGTAATGGCGTTTACACAGAATTATTTACAGGCTCGTTAATACTCATGCTTTCAATATGATCCAATAAATATTTGATAACTTCCGCTGCACCAAGAGAGCCTGCGACTGATGTGGATAGAACATTGACTGGTACTGGCCCAGTATGCTCTTTCCTTGTGTGATCATCAGGAAAATAGCAAGCAAAGCAAGCGGTTTTTAGTTTAGGTATTACTGATAAAACATAACCATAAGAGAATTGTGCAGATGGGTGTATCATTGGTATGCCCTTTTTAAGGCAATATTCATTTATCATATTTCGCCCAGCTGGACAGTCGCCTCCTTCAACTACAACATCAAAGCCGCCTAACAGGTCGTCAATATTACTATTAGTAACCTTTGCATCAATTGCTTCGATAGATATTTCTGGGTCAAGTGATTTTAATGTTTCGGCGGCAACATCTACTTTTTTTCTTCCTATGTCTTCCGTTCTGAATAATAACTGTCTATTTAGATTAGAAAGTTCAACTCTATCAAATTCTATTATTCTTAATTTTCCTATTCCTGCCGCAACAAGGCATAACAGTAGTGTGGACTTAACACCACCTGACCCGATTACAACAACAGAAGAATTTTTTAATTTTTCTTGTTCATCCTGACCCCATTCGGGCATATTTATCTGTCGATTATAACGTAAGTCTTCGAAGTTAAACACGATAAATTTCCGAGCAGCAGGTTGCTATATTAAGTTCTTGAGTAAAATATTTTTAACGTAAGCCTCACTTATTTTGTATTTGAAATGAGTGAGGCATGTACTGTTTAGATGTTAACCGTTACAAGCGGAGCCTGAGCCAATTCCCATTTTTGTAGATTTAATCTTGTGACGTACAGAATTAAGGACAGGATACTTTTTAAAAAGATCATCGTAGCTACTAATCTCAACAAAAGACTGTCCAGTCAAACCTTCGGCAATGCCATATAATCGTATTTTTTTTCATTTTTAATTCATTCTTATTGAGTTGCTAAAGGTTCTATTTTTGCCTCTTAAGCAGAAGGAAGTATATAAGTATTTATACCTAGCCCGGATCTCGTGGGTATTCCCAGGGCGAAAGCTTAATACGTACGGTTAAGCCAGCAATGTAGAAAAATATAACCATAACTCGCAGGATTTGAGGGACGACTATTTAAGGGAAGTAGCGATCCAAATCATACCGGAGTATTATCGTAGGCAACAAATTTGAAATCATGCGTCACTGTCTGTTATGACCACCTCCATCGCTATTCCTCAAGAAGTCAAAGACATCATCAAGCTTGCCACCAGGCAGCTCAATGGCTCGAAGAAAAGAGTCTTCATGGCAGAGGTCTCAAAGACGCTCTGCTGTGGAAGTCCGCGATTGACTGAAACGGAGTTTGGCTGGAGCCGGGAGGCAATAAAGCTGGGCCTTAACGAGCAACGAACAGGTTTGGAATGCTTTGGCCATTACGAAGCCTGTGGAAAGCGTCCATCAGAGGTTGATCAGCCTCAGTTAGAAAAAGATATCCGCACTCTGGTCGAACCGGAAAGCCAGGCTGACCCACAGCTGAAGAACATGTTTGCCTGCACTCGCATCACAGCTAAAGCTGTTCGTCAAAAGCTCATTGATGAAGTGATCCCCAACAATCAAACAACCTGAGTGGTTAGTTAAGCTCTGATCTACCGTTCGTCAGGCTCAGGCTGCCTGCTTAACGTTCTGGGGCACGCTCCAGAAGCTCGCGTTTCCAGGTCGTTACCGTGGTCGGGTGGATCTCAAAACGTGCGGCAATCTCAGCGGTTGTCTGATCACCTTTGATGGCTGCAAGGGCAACCTTCGACTTGAAATTTGAACTGTATTGTTTGCGCTTTTTGCTCATGATGGCTCTATCCAATTTGCTATTGATCAGAGCTTACACCACTGTCTGATTTTTGGGGTCCATTTCACAGGAAAGGTTCAGACAGAATTGATTATTTTTTTTCGTGGTGAGCGGGTTAATATTCTCTGACACAGGCTCACGAATCGCTACTATTTTTTTGTTTATTTATTGACTCCCTCTCTACTGTCTGATGGTTTATAGTATTTTGTCATGCCATAGTTAAAGCATCATGGATTTTCGGGAGGTTTTTTCACAATGATTTCAGCACAGGAAGCCCTTAAACGCCTGAAAGAGGGCAATCAGCGTTTTGCCTCCGATGTTGTCAGTATTGATCGTATGGCCACTCATCACCGCCGCCAGGACCTTGTGGATGGTCAGGCACCGTTTGCGATTATTCTGGGGTGTTCTGATTCCCGTGTGCCTGCTGAAATTGTGTTTAATCAGGGACTCGGTGACCTGTTTGTGATTCGAGTTGCCGGTAATATTGTGACACCCTCTCAAATTGGCAGTATTGAATTTGCCGTAGAAGCGTTTAAATCTCCGCTGGTGGTTGTGCTGGGTCACTCACAATGCGGGGCGGTTAAAGCAACGCTCGATGGGCTGGAACAAACAGACAGCAAAATCTCTGAAAACCTGTTTTCCATCGTGAGGCATATTCAGCCGGCCGTCAGCAGTGTGGTTAAAACCTATGGCGATAAAATTCCCGAACAGGTCATGCAACAGGCTGTACGGGCTAATACCTTAGCTTCTGTCAATCAGCTCCGCCATGGTTCCGGGATACTGGCGCGACTGACAGAAAAAGAAAGCCTTATGATTATTGGTGCAGAATACTCATTGGATACGGGCAGGGTCGAGTTTTTTTCGGACTAGCCTTTTTTTAGTTAAATTTTAGTTAAAGAAGAATGTCAGCATCTGATACCAGTGGTATACAGAGCCTGAATCAGTCCTTTCTAAATCAATCCTTTAATATTCCGTCGAATCTGTTTATCACCTTCCAGTCTGGCCTGTTTTGATCGCTGTCCCTGGCGGTGCTCCGGCTTGGGTTTTTTCAGCTTTTCAAGGCGGAATGGCTTGTGTTTCAGACGCGAGGCTGGCAGTTCATGCACAGGCTCGAACCCTTGGATCAGCTTGCGGGTCAGTAACTGTTTAGTTAACTGTTCAATAGCTGACAGTTGCTTAAACTCATCGGCACTGACCAGAGAAATGGCCTGGCCTTTGCTGCCAGCGCGTCCAGTACGGCCAATACGGTGGACATAATCTTCAGGCACATTGGGCAAGTCAAAGTTGACGACTTGTGGCAGCTGGTCAATATCCAGCCCACGTGCAGCTATATCCGTGGCAACAAGAATACGGGTTGCGCCTTGTTTAAACGCTGCCAGTGCTCGCGTGCGTGCTCCCTGGCTTTTATTACCATGAATAGCGGCTGCCCTGAGTCCTTTTTCTTCGAGGTGGCGAGTTAACCGGTTAGCTCCATGCTTGGTACGGGTGAAGACCAGCACCTGGTGCCAGTTATGTTCAATGATCAGAAGGGTTAATAACGCAGACTTCTGCTTTTTATCCACAGGGGCAATCCACTGCCTGACTGTTTTTGCCGTGGCATTGTGTGGGCTGACTGAGATTTCAGCGGGCTTATGCACCAGCCCCCTGGCCAGCATTCGAATGTCGTCAGAGAAGGTGGCAGAGAACAACAGGTTTTGCCGACGTTTGGGCAGTAGTGCCAGGATTTTACGGATATCATGGATAAAACCCATATCCAGCATACGATCGGCTTCATCCAGTACCAGTATTTTCAGTTGCCTGAAGTGAATAGCATTCTGGCTGACCAGATCCATCAATCGACCGGGGGTGGCCACAAGAATATCTGTACCTTTGCGAAGTGCCATCATCTGTGGGTTGATTTTGACGCCGCCGTAAACCACTGTAGTGCGCAGGGGGAGCTTGCAGCCGTATAGTTTTGCACTTTCACCCACTTGCGCTGCCAGTTCTCTGGTGGGGGTCAGCACCAGTGCCCGGACACTGTCAGGTTTGGCGTTTTCTTTTTCTGACAGTATTTCCAGAACAGGGAGGATAAATCCGGCGGTTTTTCCTGTGCCTGTCTGGGCAGCGGCCATCACATCCTGCCCTTTGATGATGGCAGGAATGGCTTGCTGCTGAATCGGTGTTGGTGTTTTGTAGCCCTGCTCCGCAACGGCTTCAAGGATCGGGGCTGATAAGCCGAGGGATGCAAAATCCATTGTTGTGACTCTCCTGGCGATTGGAACAGTGCCATGGGCAGGTCACTGTCTGGGACTGGGCAGCTTACAGGAACTTCGTCAGCACGTCACTGCTCGATGGGGTTTAACACAAGACCCTCGCGTCTGGCACTCAATCATGCCGCAACAATTATATCCATGGAAATCACAGATTTAGATCACTACGCAAATAAATGCTGTCTAGCGCCTGCGTAGTATTTATACCCATTGTATCTTCTAACTCTGGCAAAGATCCTTGCATTATAAGGCTTAGCTTAGAGTTATACCGTGGTTAGAAAAGATAACTGGTGTTGCTTGAAACCAATGTATAAACTAAAGTCCTATTCAAGATCTTCCTGAAGCCAGCTTTATTGCTGAAAAATAAAACTTATTACTCTTAGCAAAATATCACTATATGAGCTATTTTGATTGTCTCTGGATTTTTTTCACAAACTTCTAAGAAAAGCTCAGAGAATTGACTTCATACCCGGCCTTCCGGGGCGGCGTTATTAATTAAAACAGTGAATAAGGCATCCCGGATGCAACACAGAAATAAGATGCTACCTCTTACATTGCAGTCAATACTCTACACTGCTTATCAAAAAAAGGGAGATACTTTTTTATGAGTAATGATACTGAGTTTGGCAAGTGGCGCTCAAGATTATGGCCTGTGCATGGGTATGAGTTGAAAAAAGTAATTCCCATGGTGCTCATTTTTTTTCTGATATTATTCAACTATCAGATATTACGAGATATCAAAGATGCTCTTGTGGTCACCTCAGCAGGGTCAGGTGCAGAAGTTATCCCCTTTCTTAAATTCTGGGGCGTTCTTCCAGGTGCTGTTTTATTTGTTATGGCGTATATGCAAATGAGTAATCGCCTGAACAAACAAAAACTTTTTTATTGCTCATTATTACCCTTTACCATTTTCTTTGCATTATTTCCGTTTATTTACGCTTTCCGAGAGGTATTACATCCAACAGACCTGGCTGACAGCCTGCAGGCCATGCTACCGCAGGGTTTTATGGGGCTTATTGCCATTTTCAGAAACTGGACCTGTTCTTTATTTTATATAATGTCAGAGCTATGGGGCAGTGTTGCTCTATCACTTTTATTCTGGGGTTTTGCTAATGATACTCATAAAATTTCAGAATCAAAACGTTTTTATCCCCTCTTTGGATTACTGGGCAATCTGTCTTTGCCCGCTGCCGGGGCTATCATTATCTTTTTAGGGCAGTCCTGCTCTAACTCAACTTCCGATTTCGATCATTGGCAGTCTACACTGAATTTTTTGATGCTGATAGTTGTACTGGGTTCCATTATGATTATGGTTATATATGGCTGGATGCATCGCTACGTTTTTACAGACTCCCGCTTTATTAATACGGAACCGGGTAAAAAGAAAAAAGCACAACCCCGGATGGGAATGTGGGAAAGCCTAAAATATCTGGCGAGTTCAAAATACTTATGTCTGCTGTCCCTGCTTATTGTCGGTTACGGCTTTAGTATCAATCTCATTGAAGTCACCTGGAAAAACCAGCTGAAGTTACAATACCCTGACCCTAGCAGCTACCTCGAGTTCATGGGACTTTTCACCACTGTGACCGGCATTGCAGCCATTTTTATGATGCTGTTTGTCGGTGGAAATATCATTCGACATTTTGGCTGGACGGTGGGAGCCCTGTTTACTCCCATCGTACTGTTATTCACTGGTGTGGGTTTTTTTATCTGTGTATTGGGGGGCGATGTAGTGAATGGCCTCGTTATGACACTGGGGACTACACCACTGATGCTTGCTGTGATTTTGGGCATGGTGCAAAATGTAATGAGTAAGTCCTCCAAATATTCACTGTTTGACCCTACCAAGGAGATGGCTTATATCCCGCTGGATGAAGAACAAAAAGTGAAAGGTAAAGCTGCACTTGATGTGGTCGGTGCACGCATGGGAAAATCAGGCGGTTCTCTGGTACAACAGGGGTTGATTATTACTTTTGGTACCGTCAGTGCCATTACGCCTTACCTGGGTGCTATTTTACTCGTAGTGATTCTTGCCTGGGGTTATGCTGCATTTTCTTTAGGACATCAATTCAAGAAAAAAGAAGGCGTGGAATAAACCTGTGATTTTGCAGGGATGTCCATTTGACATTCAATAACACAAGGCAAGGCAAGGCTCAGGCTGATGGAGTTTTCAGGTCAGGTTCTTTTTTTCTCAGTAAAATCTGTTTTAACATTTCCCTTTGCTGACGTAGACTTCCTTCATCAACCCTGGCAGAATTGAGAGCCTCAAAAGCTGATACTCGAAACTTTTTCTCTTCACGCTTTGCAACAGCATAACAGATGCCCATCCCAACTCCTGCCCCTAACAGTAAAAAAGGAATGGCAGGTGCCAGTACGCCAAAAAAAAGACAGGTTACGGCGGTCGGTAGGGTTATAGCCATAGTACCTTTAATGCCTGCATGACAGGTATCTTTAAACGCAGCCCTGCCAATTTTTTTAACGACAAAACGGTCAAATTGTGCCCCATAAAGTAACTCAAACGCATTATCAGAACATGCCAGCAAACGGTTGTGGGGGATTGCACAAAATGTTGAGAATTCTTTCAGCAGCACCCGCCGTTTACACTGCCATTTTATGCTTTCTGTCAGCGTCCTCCATTGAGGTGATGCCAGCTGCTCAATAATTGCCTTCACAGGTGAATTTGCCTCCATTCCCAGAGCTGCGGCTATCTGCTCAGCGTTTGATTGTACGTATAACTCATAGGGTGATTTTTTAGCAAAGGAGAGACGATTCTGAATAAAACCTGGAATGATATAACCAAGAGGGAAGAAAAGCCGCCTTTGCATAAAATCCGGTACTACTGATTGGGCTAACATATCACCGAGGGTTTTCAGCTTTTTCTGCCGTGTGATGTAATTAGTTGTTGCCATAAATGCCGTTGATACTGCTGCAAAAACAATATCAAAGCCAACCGCAACAGTTTTCAGCACGGGTGCAAGCACACTAAAACGCCAAAAGGCGGTAGATAAAACGCCAAGGCCAGAAAAAGCCCCATCCACTTTTTCAGATATTTTTTTGCCTTTTACAGACCTCGATAGTTGTTTTTCTCTGAGATGCTGTATTTGCCGATCGAGCAAGGCTGTTTTTTTCTGTAACACCTCACTTATTTCTGCTGTCTTTGGGTTTGTCGATCCAGAGATCATCGACAAGGTTCGTCGTGCCCTTGCTTTAACGTGGTAGTATTTTATGAAACAGACGATCCCTGTTGCGATAAAGCCGGTACAGGTTCCTGCCAGGGCAACGCTCCCAAAAGGTGGAAAGAAGGTTGATAAAAAACCAAGGGCTGCACCACATAGGGATGAACCCATAGCACCTCGCTTAAAGGTCATCATCGCGGCTTGTCTGGCGAGCTTCTTTGCAGTAAGACGTTCGATTTCTTTTATGGATACAGGCGATAAATCATTGTATTTCTTTCTCATCGCCAGAAGATCGTCAACAGTAATGGACTCGAACAGTGCCACAACAGGGGCGTCTGATTTTTTCAGGCCAGGGCAGGAATGCACTTGTTTTTTTAGCATAGCCCTTTGGTGATGTCTGGTAGATTTATGTTGCTGCTTTACTGACTCAGCGCTGGCGTGACTCAACTTTGACGGGTGCAATAATGAAGAAGCATGACTTTCCCGGGTATTGTTAGTTCTGGCTTCTATACTGCCCGATTTGCCGGGGTTTCCTGCAGAGACGGTCTTTGTGGTGATAGGTCTCGAATGACTTTGGTCTGACCGGTCTCTGGCATCAGGTTTTGAGTGCCACTCCCTTGGTGAGCCTGCGTTGTCACTACTGGTGGGAGGTGCTAGTGGCGTCATAAATCGGGCTTTTGGGTGCCCTCCCTCGTCTTCCTGAGCTTCTGGTGATAACTCAGCACTATTGTGTGTTATTTTTTTTCGCCTGTAAGAGAGCTTAACTTTAAGCTGTGAGAACTTTCTTGGTATTCGAGGGGAGATTTTTCTGAGCAATGAAACGGCAATCCCCAATGCCTGCCACTTTTTAGAGCGTGGGAGAGGTACATCAGCTTTATGATCAACATAGGCTGAGGAAGCCTTCGGGGGTGAAATTCTATTCATTACATCCTTGTAACGGGAGTGGTTTACCTGATGGTAAGTGTAATCCCTGAGACCAGTGGCTTCCAATAGGTCTATCATGCTGGCTGGGAAAAATTTTTTTAAAAATAGCCTGTTAAACACAACAGTAATATCTGGGGTATAGGATTAACTGTAAAACATTGCAAAATATGTCAATAAACAAGGGGTAAGTGCATTTTTTTGACGAACCAAAGCGCACGGGTTAAAAACAGTTAGCTGTAAACTATTATAATCTGTAACTATCTGATATAATTTCGATCATGAATCAAAGGTGGTAAACGGTTACGCGAAAACCAAGCTAACAGTTACCATTTTTTTGATTCATAAGCATGGTCGCAGACACGTTACAGCTCGACCTAAAACCCTACGAAAGAGTGGAGTCAGACACAGCTCGCTGTGCATCCATGTAGACGGCGTAGATAAGTCTGCATAATTACAGATTATGTAAGATTTTTAGTAACGGTAATGCTCTGTAAAGCCATAGCGATAAACACGTGACTGCCACCGATTGAAAACCGATTGAAAACCGATTGAAAAAAGTATCTATTCATCAGAATTAGCGCTAGAATATCCCACCTTTTTACTCAGAGAGAAGTCCTGGTATTTCGTATCCTGCATTTTCTGGTGAGGCCGACACAGGTAAAACCTGATGGTTCAGTGAATATCGGCAGATTCAAGTCGGCTTTCTGCCTGACTTAGATGCAGCAAAGAACAATTCTATGTTCTAACGCAGTCATGGGCTCATTACCTGAATAGTAACCCGACAGCACGGGTAGTTATGTGCGAGGGCAAATACAGGTGCCTATGGCTGTGTCTCCCCAAACAACCGGCGATAGTGATGACTATGTGCTGGTTGCAGCAGTAATGGTTGGTTTTCCTGTTAACGCCCCGTAAACCAAGAATATAAAGCACGTTCGTTGATTGTACGTGCCTTTTTCCTATACGGAGAACCTGATGTCCGATTCTTCAGAAACCGTCACTTCATTCAGTGAGCTTCCCCTGGCTCCGGCTGTTATTAAAGCTGTACAGGATGTGGGTTATGAAATCCCTTCCCCTATTCAGGCTCGAAGTATCCCCCATCTGCTGGAAGGGCGAGATCTGCTGGGACTGGCTCAAACCGGTACCGGAAAGACAGCCGCATTTGCTCTGCCTTTACTGTCTCGCATTAACCTGAAGCAACACGAATCACAAATTCTGGTACTGGCCCCCACCAGAGAACTGGCGATTCAGGTAGCTGAGGCCTTTCAACGTTATGCCCGCCACATGCCAGGCTTTCATGTGCTGCCCGTTTACGGCGGCCAGGATATGCGCAGCCAGTTAAGAAGTCTTCAGCGTGGTGCTCAGATCATTGTTGGTACGCCGGGGCGGATTATGGATCATATCCGTCGTGGCAGTTTAAAGCTTGATAGTCTCCAGTGTGTTGTTCTGGATGAAGCTGATGAAATGCTGCGGATGGGATTTGTGGATGACATTGAATGGATTATGGAACGTACGCCTGTGAACCGTCAGGTGGCTTTGTTTTCTGCAACCATGCCCTCATCAATCCGTAAAATTGCAGATAAGTACCTGAGCGATCCCGCCTGTGTTGAAATCAAGTCAAAAACAGCCACCGTTGATACGGTTACGCAAAAAGTCTGGATGGTCAGTGGTATCCATAAACTGGATGCGCTGACACGTATTCTGGAGGTTGAACCCTTTGATGCCATGATCATTTTCGTGCGCACCAAAACAGCAACTGTCGAGCTGGCCGAAAAGCTTGAAGCACGAGGGTTTGCCGCTGCCGCCCTTAATGGTGATATGACCCAGGCACTGCGTGAGAAAGTGGTTGAACGAATCAAGCGAGGCTCTCTGGATATCCTGATTGCTACTGATGTAGCTGCGCGAGGCCTGGATGTTGAGCGCATAAGCCATGTGGTCAACTATGATATTCCTTATGATACAGAAGCGTACGTGCATCGTATTGGTCGTACCGGGCGTGCGGGCCGTCAGGGGATTGCTATTTTGTTTGCAGCACACCGTGAGCGTCGAATGCTTCACGCCATTGAGCGGGCAACCCGTCAGCGTATTGAAACCATGACGCTACCTTCCATGAGTGATGTGCGTGATATGCGTATCAAGCAATTCAAGGAAGAAGTGATAAGCAGCCTGGCCGACACAGAAAAACTGGCACAGTTTCGTGAGGTGATAACATCGCTGGTACAGGAGCATAACGTTGAGTTTGAAGATTTAGCGGCCAGTCTGTGTTATCTGGCTCAGAAAGAGCGCCCGTTTCCCGATGCCCGTGAACCAGAGCCCAGACAACGCCGCGAGAACGGCGGTCGGAACCGGAGTGAGCCTCGTAGAGGCAAAGAACGCCATGAACACTCTGCGCAAGGGATGATTCGTTATCGTGTGGATGTGGGGCGTGAGCAGGGTATTAGCCCTGGGGACCTGGTGGGTGCTATCGCCAATGAGGGAGGTATTCCAGGTAGTAACATTGGGCATATTCGTCTGTTTGAAACCTGTTCATCCATTTATCTGCCCGAAGGACTTGATGAGAGCATCCTGACCACCTTAAAAAATGTAAAAATCCGTAATCAGGGGCTGGGACTTCGTCCCTGGCAAAATAATGGTGTCCGGGGCGATAGTAGTGGTGCGCGCCGTCGCAGTCGGGCTGCTCGTCATGGTAACCGTGAAGGAGGACGGGATCGCCGTGGTCATTCCGGGAACAGAACCCGTCGCTAATCGTTGAATCAGGCCATATCCCGGCACCATGCTGGATTATGGCCTTCCATCACTTCATTGCTGGCAGCCTTTTCCTCATTTCACCGGCAACGCTTTACGGATTGCGGGTTAATAAGTATAAACACTTAAAAAAGATTGACATGCACGTACTTCAGGAATACAGTAACACCCAATCGGGTCAGAAAATAATAAAAACAAACAGTCTCGAGTTACTGCAAAAATACTGACATACTTTTCGTATTCTTTGCAGAACTTTTTTTGTTCCGATTGGTCTGAGAATTTATATTTATGATCAGAGGTGCACTTTATGGATATCCCTGCCGATGCCGACGCCTATATCAGCGGTTCTTACTATAAAATTGGTCAAATGGAACGAGCGTTTATCTTCGTAAATGGTGGCTGGATTCTCAGCAGTCGGAATGTTGCTGACATAGAAGATGATATTAATAAGAAGCGTAAAGCAGGCTTGGAAGTACTCGAAACTGACCAATAGTCCTGTCAGCACGTTTCCCCGATAACAACAGCAATAAAAAGGGTGACGCACAATGGTGATTGGAGATGGTGATTGGAGATGGTGATTGGAGTTTGTGTACTGGTAAGTTTGCTGGTGGCTGTATGGATAGTTTTTCACAAACTACACCTTCATTTCCAGCAATGCGTTGATCATGGCATCACTGTATTTAATGGTCACAAGATTCAGGTATCGCAAAGGGCAGAGCATGGGCGACGACAAACGCTAGCACGGGAAATTCGTGTACTGTCTGGCTTTGTCCGAGTCATACCTGGAGTGATTAAATTAACGCTGGGAAAAGTGCTGGCCTGTCTTATTGACCTCCTCCCCCACCTGATACCGGTGGGAGATTCCTGTTCGTCACCCAACAGGCTTTCCTGCTCCATCACGCTTTCCAGACCGCCTCCCTGTTCCAGTCACTCCAGAGGCTAACCCCGCCAGCCTGGCGGTTTTGATGTTCATTTCTATCCAGTGGGTTTTGCACTCTGGACAGTCCCATCCACAGATTGATAGCGGCATACTTCCGTTGATATACCCGCAGCTTGTGCAGCGTTTTGAGGTTACGAAGAATCTGTCAATCCTGGCTATAGTGAGGCCAGCCCACTCAACTTTGTACTGCAACTGTCGGACAAATTCACCCCGATTAGCGTCAGCTATATATTTTGCCAGCTTCGGATTTTTGATCATGTTCTTCACAGCCAAATCTTCGACACAAACCACTTGGTTCTCGTTAATGAGTTTGCGGCTTTGTGTGTAGCACCCATCCGGCAGTCGGCTATTTTGGCGTGTAGTTGTGCAACCTTGAACCTTGCTTTAGCCCGGTTGTTGCTGCTTCCGCGCTTCTTCGCCAGCGTGCGCTGAAGCCAGGCGAGCTTTCCCTCGTAGCGCTTGGTGTGATTGGATTGCTGGATTTCTTACCCTCTAACGTGATGAACAGATCTTTCAAACCTAAATCAACACTCATTGTTTTATTGCTAAGAAGCCGTCTTGAAAGTCTGCTATGAAACCAGTCTGCGCATCATTAATGGATCATGGCTAAATGAATCATTGCCCCAGACGTTTCTGGCAAGATTTCGTAATCTTTGTTGAGCCTGAGGTTATGATTCAACCATGCAAATGTATGCCCAACCACCCAGGTGCTCTCTCTGACTGATTGAAACCAAGGTACGCCCCAGCCACGACTATAATGAAGACAACTTTTCGTAGTAGTTTGCCACCATGCCTGCATCTGTCATTGCCCGTCAATCAAAAACCATTGTGCTGCAAATTGTGCTGCAAATTGTGCTGCAAATTGAAATTGAAGTACCTGTTGAATCTGACAATATGCTGAATCTTGAAAATGGGTTGTAGCGAGCGCTGAATGAGGCCGGAAAACTCGGAACTCAAGAATTACTCACGTTGTTTGAGCCACCCAAAAAAGAACCCGTTGTCGTTAATCACTCAAGTTACGCAGTGCTAATACATCTACTGCATATAATATATAGTGTCTATCCCGTTGGAAAAGTTACTATCTGTTGTAGTCGATGGTAGCGATGTGCGTAACTTCAGTTAATCAGCTAATCAGCAAAAATGGATCTATGCTATAAGGGAAAAGTGCTAAAGCACTATGAAACCCTTCACGGGCGCGTCCCCCCCCGTGGAGCGTTCTGTTTATCAGGGTGTCAGAGGTGGAGTCACTATGTCACCCCTTGATTATCGCGCTGGCATTGTTGGCTCTGCTACGCCCAAGTTTGTAAAAACGCTTGCCTGGAAGTATAGCCAAATGCCAGCTCCTGCGGTCAAAGAGGATTTTGAAACCAACCACCAAAGAACATTGTCAAACTCGTATATCAAACATTTATACGACAAAGTATTTTCATTAATCGAAGATCAGAAAGACACTCGCCATGAATTACCGCCTCTGCCAGAGTCGGTCGAAACCATTGCCATAGGGTTGGATGGTACCTGTATATTGCTTTGCGAAGAAGGCTGGCGAGAAGCTATGTGTGGCACATTAAGTCTTTACTCAGCCAATGGCGACAGACTGCACACCATTTATTATACCGCTTATACCGCTAACTCACCTGAATAGGGTAAACAACGTTTTATGAGTACGCTTAATGAGGAAATTGCAGAACTCAAGCGGATCTATCCGCAAGCGACGTATACTGGTGTAGCCGACGGAGCAAAAGAAAACTGGTGTTACCTGAGGCAGCATACTTCAGCTCAGATACTCGATTTTTATCATGCCTCGGAATATCTGACTGGAGCCGCAGAAGCCTTGTTTCCGGGCAGTAAAGCCAGGAGAAAGCTCTGGCTGGAAGACAGGCTCCATAGCCTGAAAAACAAGCGAGGTGCGGCCAGGAAAATACTGGAGGAGATTGAATCTACAGAACTCCCGAAAAAAACCGTTGCGCTGACAGAAAAGCGTTACAAGGCGGTGACGTACTTTACGAACAATCATCACTTAATGAAATATCAGCAGGCTCTGAAGCACAACTGGCCCATAGGCTCCGGAATGACAGAAGCGGCATGCAAGACACTGGTCAAACAACGGTTGTGCAGTTCAGGCATGAGATGGAAATCGGCAGGCGCAGAAGTTCTTTTGAAAACAAGGTCCCTGATCCAGAGTAAAGGGCGCTGGGAACAACTCTGGTCTGGCTTCATGTCAGGCAAGGTACTGCAAGGTACTGATCGACACTTGAGTAAGCTATCAAATTGAGAGAGCACCTCATGAATGATTCTGTAAGTAAGTTTGTATTAACTGGTATAATAGAGAATAATTCTTCCGTTCCTTTTGAATTTCTTGTCAATCAGGGTCCGATTCTCTCTGTTATTTTACAGTATTTGAGTTTAAAAGAAATCGCCAGCTTAAGAAAGGCTTTGATGGCCTGTCGTGCAACTCATTCCGTCAGTGAAGAGATTTTAAAAGACTACAAACTTCAGATAATTCCTTATCCGACGAGTTTAATAGGTAGTCTTAGTAGCATACTGCCATGCGTCCACACAAATATTAGAGAATTTAATGTATTCAGTGATGATCAGCCCATTCACGAAAGAATATGGCGGCGTCCTCCAAGAGAGGCATTTCAGGTTTTTCAGCTTATCTCTTACCAGCACACTGGGAAAAGTCCGAAGAGACCAACTATGTTCGAAAGGAAATATGGTGATATGGTTCGCCATACCCCATATCTTAGTGAGAGATTCATTGCTGCCGGTAAATTAAACGAGAGTACTGTTTTTTACCTGGATATTTTCGACGATAAAGTGCTGGAACCAGATGGAGTGGTAGTATATGCTCCAAGCTACAGAGGATTAATAGATCGACTGGTTCATCTAAACTTAATGGATAAGTTAGTTGGAGCTATAAACGCATCCCCCGAGGTATCAAATGCACTTAAGAGCCACAGTCCTAGTGATGCCGGTGATTTTTTAGACAACATTTCATAGGTCAATACTTCGGACACTTTCATGCAGCGATAGCTCCTTAGCGACTGAATCGCTGATAAGTGTCCATGATTTTTTCATCATCGATGACGGTATCGCTATCAACCTAAATTCCGCAGTTGAGTTTCATAAATTGCTTCTTTACCTTGCAGCAGTATTGCTTGCGCCTTTTTATATCACTCCTTTTAGGTGACTGTAGTAAATAGTTATAAGTCAACTTGCGTAAGGCTTTCAGCGCATGTGCTGATTTCAACTGCGGAATTTAGGATCAACGCTTAGCACTAATTAGTTCCTGTCCAAAAACGGGCTTTATTACGATGGCTGGTTCTTTTGTACCAACCTGAAAGCTCTGAAATAGCGTCTGCATTGACCATGACCTTCTCTGGCAAGAGAGTATTATGGCTATTTAAGGAAAATAACCTGGCGACAAGACGGCCAGCACCCTCCAGCTCTGCCTGGTATCTGATGTCGAGCTGGGTTTGATGACCTGTCAGGACGGTGCAGGATATGGGGACAAGAGACCTGATTAGGGAACTGGCAGTTAAGAAACTACCAAATCAGGAACGATAGTAATATCCCACTTTGGTAGTTCCGGATTTCTAATGATGTATGGCTTTATATCAGCCATTTCTGATTTCTCAAGCCTTACTCCCTTTGGATAGAATTTGTCCAGCAAGTTGACCACAGGATTCATCGCTTTCCATGTCATGGTTTCAGTCCATTTAACGACAGTGTTCACCGCGTTTAACAGCGTCCCACTCTAATGATTTTCCAGTGAAGACCAGCTGCGTTCGACAGGATTGTATTTGCTATGGTACGGTGGATAGTAAACCCCGTGAATTCTCAAGCCACTGCTCTGGCTAAAGCTCACCAGCCTTGACAGGTACTGGGTACGGTGGCTATTATTTTCTGGTCCATTGTCTGCAAAGATAACAATCTCCTCGACCTTTGGGTTTTCTGCTTTAATAACCAGCTCCCACCACCCCTCAAATGCATCGCAGACAAAGTCGCTGGTTTTGTTTGAACTGCCGTAGAAAATGTAAAGCTTGTCATTTTCCAGATTGAGAATGCCAAAAGGAATCAGTTTATCCTTCGTTGCCATATCATGATCAAGTGCTTCCACCGGCTTGACTCCACTTGACTTGCCTCCTCTGGAGAAGTCACCGAGATTAACGGTTGCCTTACAGTCTATGCTGACTCGCAATACTTTTTTGTCTTTTTCTGCGTCTTCGTTGACTCACCGGACGTTTTCAAAAATGACATCGGTTTCCGGGATTTTTTTTGAGGTTTGGTTTTCTGAACCCGGTGAAGCTTATACCCGAGGCGATTGAGAATGTCGTTAATGGTGCGCTCTTTGGGAACCCGGTCTTCCGGCCAGCCTTTCTCTTCAATGAGTTTTTGACGAACAGCTTTAGCTGTGATGCGAGTGTAGGCAAACATGTTCTTCATCTGTGGGTCAGCCTGGCTTTCTGGTTCGACCAGAGTGCGGATATCTTTTTCTAACTGAGGCTGATCAAACTCTGATCGACGCTTTCCACAGACGTCGTAATGGCCAAAGCATTCCAAACCTGTCCGTTGCTCGTTAAGACCCAGCTTTACTGTCTCCCGGCTCCAGCCAAACTCCGTTTCAGTCAATCGCGGACTTCCATAGCAGAGCGTCTTTGAGACCTCTGCCATGAAGACTCTTTTCTTCGTGCCATTGAGCTGCCTGGTGGCAAGCTTGATGATGTCTTTGACTTCTTGAGGAATAGCCATGGAGGTGGTCATAACAGACAGTGACGCATGACTTCAAATTTGTTGCCTACGATACTCCGGTATGATTTGGATCGCTACTTCCCTTATCGTTGTCGAGGAGATCATACAGTTTCATCATGAAACTGTTTTACGCTGAAATACTCGATCTTTGTAGTCGGGAAAGCCGCATTTCTGGCAGCTCCCCGGAATCCATTAAGAGCCAAAAGCTTAATGGTGCTGAACGTGCTGAACAGTGCTGAACAGTGCTGAACACAGGGCATTTATAACTGAAGTGGCTGAAACACTCTGTCTTGGTAGTCCACACGTGACTGAAACAGTGTTTAGTTTTGGTCGCCAAACCGTTGAGCTTGGGATACATGAAAAACGAACAGGGCTGATCTGTTATGGAAATTATTCCTCACTGATGAAAAAGGCTGGCAAGAGTAACCGCTCCCAAAAGAGCGTACATTTTGCAATAGACTGAACCGTATGGGTTACAAGCTCTGCAAGGTGCAAAAAACCAAACCGGAAAAAAATCCCGGAAACTGATGCCATCTTTGACAACGTCAGGCAAGTGAAAAATGCTGCCAGTAAAAGAAAACAGACGCTTCAGATCAGCATTGACTGCAAGGCAACTGGCAATCTGGTTGATTTTTCTCGTGGTAGCAGTAGCAGAGGCTCGGGGGGGGGTTAAGGCAATTGATCATGAGGGTTTGATGGTCAGGAAGAACGCTGTATGCTGGTTATACAAACACTGGAGGAGTACGGCTATTTGGATCAGTTTCAATAACGAGCCTGAATTTAATTGATACTATAGTTCATTTTTTTGTGAGGGACGGTGTCTTTTTGCCTGAATTCAGGAATTTTCACGGCAAACGACTTCAAGATGCCAGCTCTAGATCATCTACAGTCGTTTATCTCTCTTGATGACGTTGAATAAGTGTAGTGACAACATCACTAAACGACATCTGTCTTTTTTGTAGTAATACCAGCAAATGATAGATCAGGTCTGCCGACTCATTCATCAACTCTTTCTCATCGCCAGCCACGGCTGCGAGTGCAACCTCAAGGCCTTCCTCTCCCACTTTTTGAGCAATACGTTTTGTGCCCTGAGCGTACAGGTTAGCTGTATAGGATGAATCCGGTGCCGCTTTTTTACGGTCAGCTATAAGGGCTTCCAGCTCAGTAAGAAATGATAAGTCGGCAAGGGGTGGTGTGGTGGTACCTGCCTCAGATACGTCAAAACACGTGGTTGTGCCAAAATGACAAGCAGGACCTGTCGCCTTTGCCATGACTAATAGCGTATCTTTATCACAGTCCAACGCGACACGGGTTAATAATAAGGTATTCCCGGAGGTTTCCCCTTTTGTCCAAAGGCGTTTTTTCGTGCGGGACCAGAAGGTGACCCTGCCCGTTTCCAGTGTTGTTGCCAGTGCCTCTTTATTCATATATCCCAGCATCAGGACTTTTTTACTGTCAGTGTCTTGAATGACTGCCGGTATCAGCCCCCGGGTTTTCTCCCAGTCAATTTCTGTTGCCAGACTCATAGCCGTACCTCAATCTGTTGCGCTTTTAATGTTTGTTTTAAATCACCGATGGCGATCATTTGTCTGTGGAATACAGAGGCCGCCAGGGCACCGCTGACATTAGCCTGTTTAAACACATCCACAAAGTGCTGCTGACTGCCAGCGCCCCCTGATGCTATCAGGGGAACGTTACAAATCTTTCTGACCATAGACAGTTGTTCAATATCATACCCTTGTCGTACTCCATCCTGATTCATAACATTCAGCACAATTTCTCCCGCACCACGGCGTTGTACTTCCTTAACCCAGTCCATGGTATTCCACTCGGTGACTTTGGTTTTTGCCGCGTCCCCGGTGAACTGGTTAACATGATAACAGCCTGTTTGCTGATCAAAGCAGGAGTCAATGCTGACCACAACACACTGCACACCAAAGGTATCAGCCAGTGCCGTTATGAGTCCCGGATTACTCAGTGAGGGTGAGTTAACGGATATTTTATCTGCTCCATACTGAAGAATTTGACGGGCATCGTTTACAGAACAGATACCACCGGCCACACAAAACGGAATGTTGATGACTTCTGCAACACGCAATACCCAGCTTTTGTCCACAACCCGTCCATCACTGGAGGCAGTGATATCATAAAAGACCAGCTCATCAGCACCTTCGTCAGCATAACGCTGTGCCAGAGGCACAATGTCTCCGATAATTTCATGACGACGGAACTGAACACCCTTAACAACCTGACCGTTTTTCACATCCAGGCACGGAATGATTCTTTTTGCCAGCATTTAGTCACCCCCAGCATTCAAAGGCCTGTTCTGTCGTAAACCGGCCATCCAGTAATGCTCTGCCTACAATTACGCCTGATACGCCTGAGTCTTTTAATGCGTGAATATCTGACAGTGCACCAATACCACCGGAGGCTTGAAACTCAATGGTGGGGAATTGCCGACACAAGTCTTTATACAACGCAACATTGGAGCCTGTCAGCGTACCGTCACGTGAAATGTCGGTGCACAGTACATGGGTCAGACCTGCCGCAAGATAGTCATTCAGTAATGCATCGATAGTTACACCCGAATCCTGCTGCCAGCCTGAAACAACGACATTGCGTTGCCCTGTATTGTTTATGGCAATATCCAGCGCCAGTACGATTTTTTCTGCACCGTAGGTGTCCATCCAGTGCTTTACCCGCCTGGGTTGCTTAACAGCAGTTGAGCCAATCACAACCCGGTCTGCACCAGCATTGAATAAACCAGACACATCAGCCTCTGTACGAATACCGCCGCCAATTTGCACGTTTGCGGGTGTACTCTTTAGCAGCATTTCAATCATTGGCAGTTGTCGGGTTGCAGGGTCTCTGGCTCCCATCAAGTCCACCAGGTGTAACCATTTGGCACCGGCTTTATGGTAACAGGCAAACTGCTTTGCAGGATCAATGGGGTATTTTGTTACCCTTCCATAGTCACCCTGTAGCAGGCGAACCACCTGACCGTCCATAAGGTCAAGGGCAGGAATAATCATACAGGCAGCTCCAGAAAGTTTTTAATCAGTTGTGCACCGGCTTTACCCGAGCGTTCCGGGTGAAACTGTACACCGTAATAATTTCTGCTTTGCAAAGCGGCTGAAAACCGTTGCGCATACTCACAGCAGGCAAGGGTATAGCCCCCGGCTCTTGAAACTGGCAGGGCATAGCTATGCACAAAGTAAAAGTAGGCGCCAGTCTCAATGCCTTTAAACAGCGGGGTATCACCTACAGGAGTGACAGTGTTCCAGCCCATATGGGGCAAAGGTAAACCACTGGCCTGCATTTTTACGACAGGTGCATCGCAAAACCCCAGGCAATCGGTCAACTGATGGTGATCCTGTGGCATTTCTTCAGATGTTCTGGCGAGAATCTGCATGCCTAAGCAAATGCCCAATAACGGCTGATCCACTTTTTTTAACAAAGGGATAAGGTGACGCTGCCTCAGGTTTTTCATTGCTTCATGGGCAGTACCAACACCGGGTAAAAACAGTTTATCTGCCGATAGCAGCTCATCAGGCTGACAGCTTACTGTTACCGAATAATCCAGCCTTTCTATGGCATGGCGTACAGATTGTACGTTGGCACAGGCCGTATCAATAATGACCACCTTTTGCCTGGCACTCATCAAAGTACTCCCTTGCTGCTTGGCAGCTCACTGCCTTCCACCCGAATGGCCTGGCGCAATGTGCGGCCAAAGGCCTTAAAGAGGCTCTCAACAATATGATGCGTATTATGCCCAGTGGATGACAGGTGTAATGTACACGCCATGGCGTCGGTCATTGAGCGGAAAAAATGTTGTACCATTTCAGTGGACATCTCACCCACTTTATTGCGTGGAAAATCTGCTTCAAACTTCAGATAAGGGCGCCCGGATAAATCCAGCGTACACTGTGCCAGGCATTCATCCATAGGCAGGGTGAAACCAAAACGGCCAATACCCCGTTTATCACCTAACGCCTGTTTGAGTGCCTGCCCTAATACAATAGCTGTGTCTTCTATTGTATGATGGTCATCAATGCGTAAATCACCTGACACCTTCGCATCAAGTTTAAAGCCACCATGGATGGCGATCTGATCCAGCATATGGTCAAAAAAGCCAATACCCGTAGTGATATCGCTGCCTGTGTCGTCCAGATTGACCTTGATGTTAATGGCTGTTTCGCGCGTGACCCGTTTGACTTCAGCAACTCTTGGCCGGGTTGTCAAATGTTTAACAATTTGCTGCCAACCCATGGTTTCACGATGGTATTGAATACCTTTCAGCGCCATATTATCAGCCAGTTGAAGGTCTGTTTGCCGGTCCCCGATAACGGCCGACTGAGAAAAGTCAATTCGCCCCTGCTTCAGATAGCTTTGGACCAGCCCCAGTTTAGGTTTACGGCAGCTGCAGCCGTCAGCGTCAAAGTGGGGGCAGATCAGCACATCCTCAAAATGAATCCCCTGAGACTCGAAGATAGTCATCATGGCGTTATGGGGTGCATCAAAGTCGGCCTGTGGAAAACTGTCTGTTCCCAGTCCATCCTGATTGGTCACCATCACCAGCGTGTAACCTGCATTTTGCAAGGTCAGTAGCGCGGGAATCACGTCAGGTTCCAGCTTGAGTTTATCCAGCCGATCCACTTGAAAATCTTCCGCTGGCTCGAAAATCAGCGTGCCATCGCGGTCGATAAACAGGATTTTTTCCTGTGGCATTTTTTTAACCTCCTACACAGTTGACAAGCGGACGGTGATGGCTGTAATGACGTGCTCACACTCTCTGCGTGAGCCAATACTGATTCTCAGGCAGTCTTTTATGGGAGGCTTTCGCAGCGTGATACCCAGATTCCATAACCGCCTGAATAAGGCATCCGCGTCAGGCAATTTGACCAGTATGTAGTTTCCCTGCCCTTCAAAGACAGTAACCCCGTTATAAACTGACAGCGCCTGACTCAGAAAGTCACGATTTTTCCCTAATACACTGACCTGTTCCTGCATGCAGGCAATGCCTTCAGGCGAAAGCGCCTTGATAGCAATGTCGGCAACAGGCACAGGCACCGGATAGGGAGCAATCACCTTCAGCAAATTATTGATTACATCAGGGTTTGCCAGGGTAAAGCCACAACGGAGTCCTGCCAGAGCAAAGGCTTTAGATAATGTTCGCAGGATCACCAGATGAGGGTGAGTACCTAACAAATCCACCGTCGATAACTCAGGACAAAAGTCAATATAAGCCTCATCAACGACCACCAGTACCTGTCCTTTGGTGTGTTCCAGCAGGGCAATGATGTCTTGCCGGTGAATGGGATTCCCTGTTGGGTTATTAGGGCTGCATAGAAAAACAAGCTTTACCCCATTGAGGTTATTTTTTATGGCAGGCAAGTCCAGTTGCCAGTCAGACATGAGTGGAATTTCACGACAGCTAACGCCTGCTGTTTCTGCGCTGACCTGATACATGCCGTACGTGGGCGGGCAGCAGAGAATCTGATCCTGCCCGGGTTCACAAAAGGTACGAATTAATAGTTCAATGCCTTCATCGGCACCCCGGCTGGTCAGTACCTGCGAAGTATCAACACCGGCATACTGTGCATATGCCTGAATCAATCCGTCTGGCTGGCAGGTACTGTATCGGTTCAACCCTCGGCCGTTAAAGGTATAACTATTATCAAAAGGGGACTCATTGGCATTAAGCCAAATATCACCGCTACTGCCAAGGCGTCTCGCTGACTGATAGGGCGTCAGCTTTTTTACCCCGGGACGTAACAGTTCTTCAATACTCATGACCGCCCCTTTGATATTTTTGCTGTCGGATAGTGATGGCACGCTGGTGAGCATCCAACCCTTCCGCCGCTGCCATCACTGACACTGTCGGTGCGAGTGTTGAAAACCCTTTTGGTGACAACTCCTGCACCGTCATCCGTCGTGAAAAATCGGCCAACCCCAGACTGGAACTGGTACGTGTATGGCCATAGGTAGGCAATACATGGTTGGTTCCCGAGGCATAATCACCAGCAGACTCAGGGGACCAGGCCCCTAAAAAAACAGAACCCGCATTATTGATCCGGGGCAGCAGTGTACGGGGGGTTTCTGTCTGTACAATCAGGTGTTCAGGTCCATAGCGATTAGCAATGGCAACACAGTCACTGAGTGTGTCGGTCACAATCAACACACCCGCTTTCAATGCCTGTTTTGCAATCGCTGCACGCGTTAGCGTCAACAGTTGTTGCTGCACGGAGATGGCTGTTTTTTCCGCCACTCGTGTATCAGGTGTCACCAGCACTACCTGTGAATCAACCCCATGTTCTGCCTGGCTGAGCAGATCGGCTGCAACAAACTCCGGATCTGCACGACTATCAGCAATCACCATCACCTCTGAAGGGCCTGCTGGCATATCAATGGCTGCACCTTGCGGGTCTGCACTGACCTGCTGTTTCGCAGCCGTTACAAACGCATTGCCCGGACCAAATATCTTGTGGACCTTTGGTATTGAGGCTGTGCCATAGGCCATAGCAGCGATAGCCTGTGCACCACCGGCGTTATATACCTGAGTAATGCCGCAGAGCTTAGCCGCAAATAATATTTCATTGGCAATGGGAGGAGGAGAGCATAAAACCACTGTTGTACACCCTGCCAACACTGCCGGAATGCCAAGCATTAACACCGTAGAAAATAAAGGAGCACTGCCGCCGGGGATATAAAACCCGACAAACTCAATGGGGCGCGTGATCTGCTCGCACACAATGCCCGCCTGTGTTTCTACACGTACGGGGGACAGTGCCTGTGCCTGGTGAAAGGCTTTGATATTACAACAGGCTTGTCCCATGGCTTGCTTGAGATCATCAGCAAGGTATTGACCCGCCATCGCCATAGTTTCCTCACTGATCCGAATACTGTCAGGGGTGATCTGATCAAATTGTGTGGTCAAACTTATCAGCGCTTCATCACCACCGTGTTGCACCTTACGAATAATAGCTGACACAGTCTCCTGTGTCGCTGAGTCAGCATTCACTACAGGACGCTGTAAAACCTGATCTTGCTCACTGAATGAAAGAGTGTTCCAGACAACCTGTTTCATGAGTTCACTCCATCATCTTCTCAATGGGAAGCACCAGAATGGAGCTGGCTCCCAGTTGTTTAAGGCTTTCCATGGTTTCCCAGAACAGGGCTTCTGAGCTCACCATATGCAGGGCAACACGCTCCTTGTCCTGTGTCAGTGGATTGATCGTAGGGTTTTCAGCCCCAGGCAGTAACGCCCGAATGGCCTCCAGATTGACCAGGGGGGCATGCATCATAATGTACTTTGACTCTTTTGCCTGGAGCACGCCCTGCATTCGCACCAGCAGGCGATCAACCAGTACCTGTTTTCCTGCAGCTAAAGGTTCAGTGCGTTGAATCAGTACCGCACGGGAGTGCTGAATGACCTCAGCTTCTTTCAATCCATTGGCCTCAAGGGTTGCGCCGGTGGAGACCAGATCACAAATGGCATCTGCCAGACCCGCTTTGGGGGCAACTTCTACCGACCCGTTGAGGATGCAAGTCGTGCAGTTAACACCCTGCTTACGCATATGCTGCCTGACCAGATGCGGATAGGTTGTGGCAATGCGCTTGTTTTCCAGGTCAGCAACACCACCGTATGGCTGGTTTTCATCAATAGCAATAGACAGGCGACAACGACCAAAGCCTAAAGGTTGCAATATCTGATAGTCACAGGCTTCCTGCCGGGCTGCACGCTCAAGACTGACCTCACGAAGCTC
This sequence comes from Endozoicomonadaceae bacterium, assembly GCA_965232215.1. Lineage (GTDB taxonomy): Bacteria > Pseudomonadota > Gammaproteobacteria > Pseudomonadales > Endozoicomonadaceae > Endonucleibacter. Next base: position 146,350 of record CBDDPF010000013.1, on the reverse strand, counting down.
GTTTTCACCAATAATACCTAAATCCACCAGCCCATCCATTACCAGACCGGGAATATCATCGTCCCTCACCAGCAGCAGATCGATCGGCAGGTTATCTGCGTGCACAATCAGGCGTTCACCAATCATACTGAATTCGATGCCACAGCGTTTAAGCAGTTCGCGGGATTCAGCACCCAGCCGACCTTTTTTTTGAATGGCAACTCTTATTCTCTGTGTATTCACGTTTTTACCCCTTCACAAACATTGCAATGCTACCGCCTGAATCGAGTAGGAGGTGAGATTGCTCTCACCATCCTCTCACACCACCGGACGTAGGGTTCCGTATCACGGCGGTTCATGCTAAAAACTTGAGCCGCTGATTATAATCAACCAGCGATATCAAACCTATTCGATCAAACAGCTTCTTGGGCAGCGCCTGATTCATGTGCGAAGCTCCGGCGTTCCACCATGCGCCGCGCCCATTGGTAACACTTTTCCATGCCCTTTCCTCACGGATTCCAAGTCGTATCAGCCTTTTGAACCGAGTGTAAGTGCGCTTCCATTGCCGCCAGAGTATCTTTCGCAAGTGACGCCTTATCCAGCCGTCCAGTTCCTGCAAGATACCTTTGACGCCTATGTGCCGAAAGTAGTTCATCCAGCCCCGTAGTTTTGGGGCAAGCTCTTTAATCGTTACCCGGATAGATCGCCCTCGCCCTTTCCTGAACAACCTTTTCAGATCACCCTTGAAGCGGTTAATGGCTTTAGCCGAGACTTTCAAACGGATGTTTCTCTTTCGACGACACAAGGTGTAGCCCAGAAACACTCTTTCCCAAGGTCGTCCTACTGCGCTCTTTTCACGGTTCACCTTCAGCTTGAGTTCGCTTTCAAGGTATTCCGTTATTGAACCCAGTAACCGTTGTCCTGCCTCTTTGCTTCTGACGTAAATGTTGCAATCATCCGCATAGCGGCTGAACTTGTGCCCACGCCTCTCCAGCTCTTTATCCAGATCGGTTAACAGGATATTTGAGAGCAGCGGTGATAATGGCCCTCCTTGCGGAGTGCCCGTTTTCCTTGCCACTGCCAATCCACCGGTCATTATTCCCGCCTCAAGATAGGATCGAATCAGTTTCAGGATTCGTTTATCCTTGACCTGTCGTGCAACCCGCGCCATCAGGATGTCATGGTTTACACGGTCAAAGAATTTCTCAAGGTCGAGGTCTACTAACCAGCGGTAGCCCGCTTCCGCATAGCTTTGGGCTTGCTGTACTGCCTGCCCAGCTTTGCGCCCCGGCCTGAAGCCGTAGCTGTTGTTTGAGAATGTGGGTTCAAAGATCAGACTTAATTGTTGGTGAAGGGCTTGCTGTACCAGCCTGTCCAACACCGTCGGAATACCCAGTTGTCGCTTTCCCCCGCCTGACTTGGGTATTTCTACCCTGCGTACAGGCTGAGGCTCATAGCTGCCATTTCGTATGGCTTCCCTGTGTTCGAGCCAATGTGATTGGAGGTAGGCTTTTAATTCACTCACCATCATACCATCCACACCCGGTGCACCTTTATTTCGTAGCACCCGATCATAGGCTCGTTTCATGTTTGATCGGTCTAATACCGCCGTTAGCAAATCTAACGACTCCTCATGGAAGTTCTCCGTTCCCGCCGTGACGTTTGCCGCCTCTGTCGCATACTCACACGGATACCGTCCGCGCCCCTTTGTACAGAGTGTCTGTATCTCAACAGACTTTACTGCTGCTCCTGTCGTCATCGAGAGTTCGGCTCCCAATCCATTTAACGTGTTCCGTCCTTCAGTTTGCGGTGACAAACCTACTATGACTTCTGCTGACTTCTGCCGCCCCATCCCAATACCTCAAGACACTGGTAGCCTGTGGCAGGATGGCAGACCTCCCGAGGTAATGCGCGTGACCTTCCCACTTATACCCGCCGCATCTACGTCCGTAATTTCTGTGCAAGTATCGGGCTTTGAAGGTAATCGCCTTCTTACCCACTGCGAACGCCTCCTATGGGATTTCTGTTCGTCAGGCCAGTGTTTTGCATTCGGCTTTCTTCAGATTCCACCTCACGATAGACACCCTTGCCGTTCAGCTAATCGTTCCCCTTGCCGGGTCGATAGAGGACTTTCACCTCCAAGTCATCCAGCCGCCACCATGCGTACTGGAACAGCGCCGTTTGGCGCTACGCGCCATACTCGGCGCACAACTAAAAAACCCTTGGAAGTTGTCCTTCCAAGGGTTTTGTCAGGTCGAGGAACCTCCGGAAGGTCTGTATGTTTTCCGGACAGGGGCTAGCCTCCTGAAGACTAGTCAGGAGAGTAGTGATGGTAGCCGATAGCATTAGAACTCATGGATAATATTCCTCAAGCACAGTCTTCAAGATAGGTACCTTCAACTTTTTTTGCAATGCCCACTACTTATTTTAAACGGTTAAACGCGTTTTAATCCCGAAAGTTGGTATATTGTAAAGGCATATCCAGCTCAGCCTCTTTTAGCAGGGCAATCGCCGCCTGTAGATCATCCCGTTTTTTTCCTGTCACCCTTACCTGCTCACCCTGTATAGCTGGCTGTACTTTCAGCTTCGCATCTTTGATCATTTTAGTGATCTTTCTGGCAAGCTCCTTACTCAGCCCCTGGCGTACAGCAACCTCTTGCCTGACTTGCTTGCCTGAAGGATAAAAATCTTTTACTTCAAGGCATTTTACGTCAATGCCGCGTTTAACCATTTTAATTTTCAGCATTTCGAGCATTTGATTGAGCTGAAAATCGGCATCAGCCGTCATGGTAATGTCTGTGTCTTTTTTAGCAAAGCTGGCATCGACACCCCGAAAATCGTAGCGGGTGGAGAGTTCTTTATTGGCCTGGTCAACCGCATTGGTGAGCTCATGAAGATCAATTTCAGACACAACATCAAAAGAAGGCATTGCGCTATCCTCAATAGGAAGTTAGCTCTTTATTCTATCTGATCTCTCAGTGGGCTTCTAACAGTAAGTCCCATCATGCCAGGCTACTCATCACTTTCATCCATACGAAACCCAACACGCAGGGTTATTTGAAAGTGTATGATCTCACCTTTTTCAACATGCCCCCGGTGACTCACCACTTCATACCAGCCAATATGTTCATGACGCAGACCTGCTGTGGCAATAGCATTTCTGACAGCGTCATCACTACTAAGGGTTGAGGAACCGACGTATTCGGCTATTCCATAGACATGACTCATAACAGATCCTTTATAATGAACAGGTAACCTGCTTTAGCATAGACTATAACAGCCGAGGGAAAGTGTAATAAGTGGCCGAGGGTCAGAGGTAATTTTCATCAAAAAAACGGTAAAAATAACCATCACTCATCCTCCTTTGATGTAAAACTGCCATCAAGACTTAATGCTGCCGCAGACCATTGGTATAAAGGGTATAAAGTTATCTTCAGAAACATGACCGCATTATTTGTACCTTCGTCTTATTTTTACCTGCGTCGAGAGTGCCATGAAAATTACTCTGACTGGAAAGATCATGTTTATTACAAAACACTTGACCAGTAAGTACTAACCGAATAGTATTTACGGTAAGTCGAGATGAGACAAAAAGAATCACTCAGTGCAGGCTGCTCTTGGCTTAATGGGGAAATAGTAAGAATAAACCGAATAAGAACAACAATTGCACCACAATCACTCTGTCTTTGCTTATTCGATTGTTCCAAACTAATAAGCGACCACAGAGTATTCTTTTACCCCGCTCTCAAGTAACGCTGGTCGTCGCAGGGTAAAGCGCAGTATCCTGACAGTTCATTCAGCCTATCCCGGACACCATGATTTCATGACATTTATTACCTTTCTCCAGCAATCAACCGGCTGGTTTTATCTATTGCTTGTTGTTCTCGGGCTTATAGCAGGAAGCTTTTTAAATGTTGTGATCTACCGGTTGCCCATTATACTTGAACGACAGTGGATACAGGAAAGCAAGGCTTTCCTGTTTTCCGATAAACCGCAGGTTACACAACCACCTTTTAATCTTGCAGTTCCATCATCGTCCTGTACACACTGCCAGCACTGCATTAAACCCTGGGAAAATATACCCCTGATAAGCTATCTTTTGCTTAAAGGTAAGTGTTCTGCCTGCAAAGCCCCTATTTCACCACGGTATCCTGCCGTAGAAGCAATAACCGCTTTGCTGACACTGCTGGTAGGCAATTATTTTGGCGTAACGATTGACAGCATAGCTTACTGTTTTTTCGTGTATAGCTTGCTGACACTCACCCTGATTGATATAGATAAGCAACTTCTGCCAGATATTATCACATTGCCTCTGCTATGGGCCGGCCTGTTGTTCAACAGCGCTACAGGTTTTATTCCTTTACAAAGTGCTCTGTGGGGGGCTGTTGCTGGCTACTTGTCATTATGGTTCATTTACTGGCTGTTTAAACTGACAACGGGCAAAGAAGGGATGGGTTATGGTGATTTTAAACTTCTGGCGGCACTGGGTGCCTGGCTGGGCTGGGAGTTGTTACCGATGATCATTCTCCTGTCGTCCCTGGTGGGCACACTGACTACATTGGTATTGATTGCCTTGAAGCTGCATAAGCGCACTAATCCGATAGCTTTTGGTCCCTACTTGTCTGCCTCTGGTTTTATTGCACTGCTATGGGGGCATAAACTGATTTTTTACTATCTGCAAGTCATGGGACTGTGATGACATCCAAACAAAAAACACCCTTTGTGGTAGGCGTGACCGGTGGTATTGGCAGCGGAAAAACCGCCGTTACGGATTACCTTGCCAGCCTGGGAGTGGCGATTGTGGATGCCGACGTAGCTGCTCGAGCAGTAGTAGAGCCTGGGCAGCCGGCATTGGATGACATCGCCAGCCATTACGGTGCTGACATCCTGCTCGAGGATGGTAATCTGAACCGTCGAAAGCTTCGGGAGATTATTTTTAATGACGCGGCAGAAAAACAATGGCTGGAGCAACGGTTACACCCGACAATCAATGCGTTACTCAGACAACAGTTAGCTGATGCAACATCACCCTACGTTGTACTGGTTTCTCCATTGCTGACAGAAACCGCGCAACATAGGCTTTGTGACCACATTCTAGTGATTGATACACCTGAGCATATACAGGTTGAGCGAACGGTAGCACGGGACAGCACTACGAAAGGACAGGCCTTAAAAATCATCAATAGCCAGACTCAACGGGAGAGGCGCTTAGGTTTTGCAGACACGATTGTAAATAACAGCGGTAGTTTACCAGCACTCTACAAGACCCTTATGCAATTTCACAATGATATGATGACCACGTTGACCTTCTCCCCCACCTGATTCTGAGGGTGTCGCAACCGTCTGATTCCCATGCTCTGGGTGGGAACCCCATACCTGCAGCCCTTGTATTTAGAAGAGTATATACTCATAAGCTGGCAGCCTGAGCCTGAAGAACCGTAGTAAGCCGGAGCTTAACTTACCACTCAGGTTGTTTGATTGTCGGGAATCACTTCAGTTTGCAGCAAGGCAGCCAGGTGCATGTGTAGCCCACTACCTTACTGTTCAGCCTGTTGCGGTTGAGTGTCAGCCAATCCCTGGTTAGCTAAAGTGGAGCGCCAATATACTCAGGTTCATATAATTTTTTGTCATTCATTATGCTGACTATCTCACCAATACTACCTTCATAGTCAGGATTGCATGTCAGAATATATTGACTGCAACGGTGACACCCGAGAGAGCCAACTATGCTGTCAGAAGGTATGCCTGCAATAAAATTAACTTCATAAAACAGGTACGAGAACCTGTCCCCCTTAGTTATCTCGTCCTCTTCCTTGCCGTAAATAGTGTTATCCTCGAGCCAGTTTTTTTTCGATTGACTCGGTTTTATGACAAAACCTAAAATACCACGAAGGTCTATTAAATAGACATTCCCTCTGGAATAAAAATTAGTCCGAATCGGTCTCCCACCTCCTGATGAGTGAGAGGCCGCAACAAAAAAAGAAGCTGTCGTTGATACACCAACAGAAGATGTGCAACCAAATGCGTCTCCAGTGAGATAGTCCGCATTTGACGTTGTTATTGAAGTACTCAATCTGAAACCATTTCGGAAAATCACTGCAGGCTCCCTTGAATCACCTCTTAAGAGAAAGCCTGATGCATATGAAACGTCTTTTTTACTTGGGCTGTAATGAACTTTGAACCCCTTGGCAGTAGGCGTATTATCTATATGTTCAGGAACATTAATAGCTATTTGTGTGTAGTGGGGAGTGTTCGAATACATATTGTTTTGCCGCTTATTGAAAAGAAAGAGGAAAGGCCTGACCACCTGGTAGAAACCGTCATTCACCACCTAACCCGATATTTTCAGGATTCCTGCTATTGATAAGATCAACAACTATCAGGAATTCACATTGACCATCGTGTCACAAAAGCCTCTGATGATTGGAAGGTTTCCCACGGTTAAGCAGCGGTGGCCATTATTATCAATGGACTTGGCTTTACTGGCCGATCGCTTCATATCTTCCCACAATTCTTTGCTAACAAGCCTCTCGATAAACTCATAAGGGAAGGCATTGAACCAGAATACCTGAACCACACGTTTCAGGGAGAACACTGGATAACTTGTTTGAAGTTGACATCAGTAAAGTCTATTTTGACTTAGCAATCAAGGTAGTCAATCATCTTAAGCTACCCTGTAAAGCTGGAAGCCTTGATGGCATCCGCTTACACGTCGATAGTCGTTATAATAGCGACGGCGAAGAAGATGACGAAGAGCTTCACTGCCTCAACATTTGCAAAGGCTATAGTCGCAATCATCGCCCTGATCTTAATCCGGTCATATTGCTTTTGCTGACAGAAAACAAAGCCGGCATTGCACTGTTTATGGCGGGTGCAAATGGTAATGTTACTGATAAAACCCGCTTTAAGAAGATGGTTACCCAACATTTGAAAAGCTTTAGGTTCTTAATGGGTTCCGGGGAGCTAACAAAACAGCACCTTCACAGCACCTTCACAGCACCTCCAAACGACCGTATAAGGTAGCTTCACCCTACTTTCCAATGTTATGCAAACATTCAAGATTTCAAAACCTGGATCAAGGGGTTGGCACGCAAAACTCTCTGTTTTTCAAAGCTGTAAAAATGCATGATATCGTCATCGGCCTGTTGATCAGGAACTCGAATTTGGCGTCGATATTCATGCAAATTCACAGGTTTAGAAGACCACTGTTATCAATACCCTGAATAAAAAAGTCAAGCATCCCTTTTACAACAGATCATACCCGGTGACATTCCTGCAAAAACAGGAACCCATCACAACACTGGATCTCCGTCTTTGCGGGATGAAACGGGCATACTCTTTGCGCTGCCCTGACCTAAGCCCACATTATTCTTCTGCAACACCTGCTCTGCACGGTAGCTGGAGCGAACAAAAGCACCGGATACCACTTCGAGAAAGCCTTTTTCCAGTCCCCATTGACGGTACTTTTCGAATTCCTCAGGTCTCACGTATCGCTCAACGGGAAGATGGTTACGGGTTGGTTGAAGGTATTGACCAAAGGTAACAATATCGACACCTGCTTCGCGCAGATCATCCATGGTTTCCATAATTTCCTGCTCAGTCTCACCGAGTCCCAGCATCAGACTGGTTTTCGTCAGCACATCAGCGCGATACTTTTTCGAATGGGCCAACACCGCCAGCGTTTGTTCATAAGTAGCACGCGGATCACGCACAGGGTGGGTTAACCGTTTTACCGTCTCAACATTTTGGGCAAAAACAACAATGCCACTATCAACTACCGTTTCTACGGCATCAAAAATACCGAGAAAATCAGGCGTTAAGGCTTCTACATCCGTATCCGGGTTCACTTCTTTCACACGCTTCACCACAGCAGCATAGTGACTCGCACCACCATCAGGCAGGTCATCGCGGTTCACAGAGGTCAGCACCAGATATTTCAATCTCATGTGCCTGACTGTTTCAGCAGTACCATCCGGCTCGTTTTCATCCAGCCAGCCTTTAGGGTTGCCAGTATTCACGGCACAAAAGCGGCAGGCACGGGTACAGACATCCCCCATCAGCATGATGGTAGCAGTACCAGAACTCCAGCACTCATTGATGTTGGGGCACATGGCCTCTTCACAGACAGTACTCAGCTTGTGTTTGTGAACAACGGCCTTCACCTCATTGTACTGTGTACCATAATGGGGTTTTATTCGCAGCCAGTGAGGCTTTTTTTTGAGAGGTATCGTATTGTTGTTACTGGCCTTAATACCATTTTTAATGGCCGTAATGCCTTTGTCATTAATAAACTTGGAACCACTCTCAATCTGGACAGCAGGAATAAGGTCTTCGTTACTCATGAGCACCAGCCATACTAAACGATGTCTATTTTAATAGCCGCGAGTATAACCGAATTTTTATTTTGAGTCTGTGTTGCGTGTCCCCGGAGAATCAGGAAAACCGGGCTTGAAACTAGACTGGCAACCCTCTCTCGGTTTCTTTGCAGCCCTGGTAGCCTAGCTCCATCATCAGACACTCCAGCATTGCCTTATTGGTATCCGCCATGGTTGCCCTGGCGTACAGGGATGCCAACATCGTCACTGCCTGCCCGACATAACCACAGGGGTTAATGCGGCGAAAAGGCTCAAGGCTCATATCCACATTCAGGCTTAACCCGTGGTAAGAGCGGGCTTTTCTGAAACGCAGCCCCAAGGCAGCAACCTTGGCATCATCAACATAAACACCCGGTGCATCGGGTTTGGCATAGCCTTCAATATTTTGCTGCGCCAGTAATCGAATCACACTGTTCTCAAGGGTAGAAACCAGCTCTCGCGGGCCAATACCACGACGGCGCACGTCCAGCAGCACATAAAAAACAAGTTGCCCGGGGCCATGGTAAGTGACCTGACCACCCCGGTCGACCTTCACCACAGGAATATCACCGGCTGCCAGCACATGTTCTGGTTTGCCGGCCTGGCCCAGCGTAAACACCGGCTCATGCTCGACAACCCAAAGCTCATCGGGCGTATGGGCATCACGCCGGTCAGTAAATGCCTTCATGGCTTGCCAGACGAGTTCATAGGGTAGCCTGCCCAGCTGACGGATAAGTAACGGCTCTGTCATAATACCATCTGTACCCGGCCACTGGCCTTCAGTTCGGTGTGCAGCGCCTGAAGCTGGTCAATACCCGTTGCACGAATCACTACATGCACAGACAGATATTTACCGGTACGACTGCTTTTTACTTGCGCTTTACCGCCAAAATCCAAAGCATGTTTTTTAACCACACGGATCACAAAGTCTTTAAAGTCAGGAGCCTCTGCCCCCATGATACGAATGGGATAATCACAGGGAAAGACGATTTCAGGTGCTCCCGAGGTATTACTGCTCTCAGTCATAGTACTCAAATGTTATCTCATCAAACCGATAAAAAACAGGATGATACTATCCCACAGGCGCTTAAAGAAAACACCTTTATTCACCCCCTGCTGCGCCAGCAGCGGCACTTCTTTGATCACTTTATCATCCAGTGTTACTTTGACAGTACCTACCTTCTGTCCTTTGGTAATGGGTGCAATAAGGCTGTTATACACCTCCAGGGAGGCTTTGAGATTCTTGCCAGTAGCACGTGGCACAGTCACCACCAGGTCTTTGTCAATGCCAATGGTGATTTCATTGACTTTGCCTTTCCAGACCTTAACGGTTTGCAGGGCTTCACCACCTTTTTTGATATCGACATTTTCAAAGAAACGGAAACCGTAAGTCATCAGTTTCTGGGCTTCTTCCAGGCGTTGCCTCTCACTTTTAGCACCCAGCAGCACAGTAATTAGTCGTTGCCCCTCTTTTTTGCCCGTAACCGCCAAGTGATAACCCGTGGCTTCAATATGACCAGTTTTTAAGCCGTCAATATAGGGGGTGGTCCATAATAAACTGTTGCGGTTAGCCTGACGGTCCAACGGCTTCCCCGTCCGCTTATCCACACCGTACTGGTAATATTTCTGGCTGTAGATGGCATAGTTCTCAGGGTAATCCTTAACAATATGGATACCCAGCAAAGCCAGGTCGTAAGCTGTAGAATAGTGATCCTTCGCCGGCCAGCCCGCCGCATTCATAAAATGCGTATCTTTCATACCCAGCTTGTTGGCTGTATCATTCATCATCTGGGTAAAGGCATCTTCACTGCCGGCAATATGCTCGGCCATAGCCACACTGGCATCATTACCGGAAGCAATGATAATGCCATGAAGCAGATCACTCACAGACACTTTGTCACCCACTTCGAGAAACATGGTGGACCCACCCATGGACCAGGCTTTTTTGCTAATCAGTGCCTTGTCGTCCATTTTAATATTACCGGCAGCCAGCTCAGCCTCGGCAATATAGGACGTCATCATTTTGGTAAGGCTGGCCGGGTGCAGACGTTCGTGGGGGTTTTTTGAGGCCAGCACCTCACCACTGTCGGCATCCATCAGCACGTAGCTTTTCACTGCCACTTTAGGGGGGGAAGGAATCATAGCAGTTTGAGCCTGAGACAGATTTGCACTGACGCAAAGCATCAAAGCTATCAGCCCGGCAAACCGGCGTGCGGGTGATAAGAATTTAGTCATCCAGCTGTATTTCTCTCTCGTTCGATCACTGTGTTAAGAAGCTATCTTCAGCATCCAGTCTTTATTGCAACCACGATAAATGCATCTAACAAGCCACTTATGTTCTTGACGTAGACTCGTTAAACATGAAGATGCCTGTTTTTTCTCAATAGCAACCCTTGAAAATAAAGGACTATAGCTGATCCAGACCTGAACCTTGGAGTCGTTTGAGTACAGGTTCATTACTGCCTCACAAAAGCAGCTTTTCAGTCTCATTTCTCAAGGCCCCACTATAAGCAGGCGTTGAGGGCTACTTCTGAGAAATAATAAGGTTTTCTCAAAGATGACGCCATCTCGTTTAAACAATATGTCGAAAAACTTTACAATTATACCATTACAATGTAGAGGTAGCGGTGTTCTTGACCACCTTCAGCGTAACCGGTTATTTGAGGACGTCTGTAAACCCGGCGCATTTTTGATTCTGCTGTTTCTGTCATTAACAGCAGGTACCAACTATGAATCAGGCATTATCCGTAAAAACGGCCCAAAAGCAGTGGAAATCCTGATTGCCAGGCAAAAGAACAGCGTCATGCTTCAGGCTGGGTTTTATCTTTACAACGGGAAGCGTAAACTCAACCCGGCTGAAAAAAAACGACCATCGAAACCCACCCACAATGGATGGAATACCCTGTTATTGATCAGACTGCGTCATTGTATACCGGGAATATTGAATGGGAACTGTCAGGTAAAGATCCTGAAGCTGCTGCTCAAAGCATTGATCTGGGTTCTGTAAGAAAATACAAAAGTCAGGACAATTGGCTAAAAAAATGCCGGGAAACACCTATCATTGAAGATTATGAATCGTTCTGAAATCATCGCCTTATTAACTTGCAACTGCACAACCCGGCGTTGTGCCAGGGGTCAGACGCGTCCCTTCCAACAGTTGATTTATCGCGCCAGACAAGCCAGACAAATAGACGAGCTGATTCACAGGAACTGGAAAGAGCACTTTGGAAAAAATCTATGAAAAGCACACCTGTACAAGTTGGGAAAATCTGGGTTCATTTTGAGCCCCTTACGCTTCATCTACCCGGTAAGAGGTTTGGCTGTGGAGTTCACAGAACTGAAAAGAGGGGACTTGCTGTTTTATGACTTTCTCCCTGTTGCAGGAGGGGAGTTTGAGTCTGCCGGACATGTGGCTATCGTACAGAGCGATAAAATACCCAAGCCAAAAATCATCCACTTGGTAACTGACGGTATTGTGATGAACACTGTCAGTGATAAGAAATTGATTGATATAGCCTTTCATGCTTTCAGACCCTCTAACCAGGCTATTGCAGAAAAGGCTGCCACTACGGCTTTTAACTGGTTAATTTACAGCAACTGCAAAGAGTATATCTCCAGAAGCGGCAGAGATTCCGTGTTAATCACCGAAGGCATATTCAGTAAACCGGCGGCGGTACAGGCTTACTGCCGCTCCTCCAGTTATGGCCAAAATGCCCGCTCATTTGTTCAGCGCCTATGTCGTGAATGCAATCACACCCCCCCTAAAGAGTTCATGCAGTCATCCTCTCTCTTTGACAGAGGGGCGTTTTGTTCAGGGTTTGCCATATCCGCTTACCAAACAGCCCTTGGCGAGCAATTATGCCCAACCCATCTGGCCCTTGATGCACGCAATACCCTGCCTTTACGATTCAAGAAGTATTTGGATACTCATCCGTTCTGGCATCATGCGGGCACAATTCAACGGATACGCTAAGTCCTCGTTTAAAACTGTCATGAAAGGCATTGTTATACCAACTATCTTCTATTAACAGACAGGTCGTTAAAAGTCGTTAAAAGTCGTTAAAAGTCGTTAAAAGTCGTTAAAAGTCGTTAAAAATAGCTGTGATAACCCTATCTGAAGAAGATTTTATCATAAATTGCTTCTTTATCTTGCACCAGTAACGCTTGCGTCTTTTTATATCACCCCTTTCAGGTGACTGTAGTCAATAATTATAAGTCAACTTGCGTAAGGCTTTCAGCGGGGGCGGTGATTTCAACTTAGGAATTCAGGTTCATCTGTCCGGTAAGAGGTTTGGCTATGGAATTGACAGAACTGAAAAGAGGGGACTTGCTGTTTTATGACTTTCACCCTTTTGGAGGGGAGTATCAGGTTGCCGCACATGTGGCTATCGTACAGAGCTATAAAGCACCCAGGCCAAAAGTTATCCACCTGGATATTTCCGGTATTCTGTTGAGCACTCTCAGTGATGAGCGATTGGTTTATACAACCTTTCATGCTATCAGATCCTCTGATCAGGCTGTCGCAGAAAAGGCTGCCACTACGGCCTTTAACTGGCTAATTTACAGCAACTGCAAAAAGTATATATCCAGAAGCGGCAGAAATTCCGTGTTACTCTCCAAAGGCATCTTCAATAAACTGGCACTGACACAGGCCAGCTATCGTTCCTCCAGTTATGGCCGGGATGCCCACTCCTTTGTTCAGCGCCTGTGTCGTGAATGCAGTGACGCCCCCCCTGTAGAGTTGACGCAGTCATCCTCTCTCTTTGACAGAGGGGCGTTTTGTTCAGGGTTTGTCATAGCCGCTTACCAAACAGCCCTTGGCGAGCAATTATGCCCAACCCATCTGGCCCTCGATGCACGCAATACCAAGCCTTTACGATTCAAGAAGTATTTGGATACTCATTCATTCTGGCAACATGCAGGCACCATTCAATCTACATTCATCATTTAACAAACATTGCGGAATTCTCCATCCATAGCGGCATTGCGTAGCTTTGCCGTTTGGGTGGAGATGGATAGCAAGGCTTGCGTGGAGCAAGCCCATGATATACTCTCAATAGCACGCGAAACCCTGCATAATGGGTGTAATGGCTGAGACAACAGCCTCTCAACAGACAGATAAGCCTCTGGATAGATACTCAAGCGCCACCGTTGCTGGATAACACGAGAAACAAATCAAGAAAACATGAAACAGTTTTCAGGCTTCTATTTGCTGAAACGCTCGGACTGAGCGTATGTGTAAAGTGTTCCCCTGTCGTGGTTCAGCGGCTCATATGGCAGCGAGAGGCTTTGTCTGTATGGCATTGCGGGTCGCATGTAACTCCCTATCAGAAGCCCCCACTATAGACGCCTCAGCGTCTTAGTGGTGGGAGTATGTCACAATTGGCTCCTCGCCGTTTCATAGGGATTTCAACACATCAACAACAATCTATGCGTTTTTCGGGGTGGGTATTATCGGGCAAATATCAGAGTAAATTCCATAGCAAACAGCGAGGAGCCGGGGAGGGTCATCATCACTCGTTGATCCGGACTGTGCATGACAGAGACGCTTGGGGCCTTGTTCAACGACACGAGACCATGGATGAAAAAGGGAACAGGCACTGGTTTCGCTCTATATCAATCAGGTACCTCTTAACACGTCGCATCCTGATGAATGAGTGAACTATCTGGAGTACGTTGAAACCCCCCCCAAGGGTAAAAAATTCAGTAGTGTCCGGGTCACAGATAGTCACTTGAACCCGAATAACCTTTTCAAAATCATGGGAGCGGGGCTTGCGAGATGGAAAATTGAAAATAGTGCAGTCGCTTACCCCTCCCCCTGTGGAGTTCACGCGATCCTCGTCCTTTTTTGACAGGGGGGGCGTTTTGTTCAGGATTTTTCATAGCCGCCTGCCAAACAGCCTTGACGAGCAATTATGCCCCACCCATCTGGCCCTTGATGCACGCAATACCAGACTTTTACGACTAAAGACGTATTTGGATGCTCATGATGCGTTCTGGCATAATGCAGGCGCGGTAAAATTCTCATGATAGCAGCGCCCTTCCCATTTCCCATAGAGTATTCAGCGACCGACACACCAGACATCTGCCGGTGCAAGGCTATTCATACACAATAAACGGCGTATCAAAGTTTGCTTCAGCCAGCTGCTCCAGTAACTCTTCCATCTGTTGTGGGCTTTCCATCGGACCTATCCGTACACGATGATAACCCTGCGTGTCATCTTTGATGACGTGCACGCTGTCACCAAGCATCAGTTTTTTTGCCACAGTACGTCTTAACTGCTGGGCACTGTGGTAATTCTTAAATGCAGCTAACTGGAGAAAGACTGAAGGATCACTCTCTTTATGGGACTTAGAGGCAACAAACGCTGCCGGGTCAATACCCTCAATTTTAACATCGGCGGTTCCATTATCAGCAAAGCCCAGTTTTTTAGCCGCCACATAAGAAACATCAATCAAACGGTTATCATGAAAAGGTCCCCTGTCGTTTACCCTTAACACCACTGAGCGACCATTTTCGAGGTTAGTGACTCTCACATACGAGGGCAAAGGCAGTGTTTTATGTGCCGCCGTCATCTTATACATATCATAGACTTCACCATTGGCCGTTTGCCTGCCATGAAACTTAGTGCCATACCAGGATGCGCTGCCTTCTCTGGCATAACCATTGGCCGAGGCCATAGGAGTATAACGAATGCCATTAAACGTATAGGGTGTATACTTGAAGCGCCCACTGTGGATTTCAGGCACTGCATCAGGAATCAGGGAAATATCCACTGCCCCTTTGGGTGCGCCGTCTCTTTCGGTATCAATGGTACTACAGCCGCTCAGTAGCGCTGCCAATACTGCAAACACACAGTAGCGAAATCGTGACAATGAGTTTTCCATTAAAGGCATCTGTTTTCAATCATTTTTCAATCGTTAATCGTTAATAGAAGGGGCTAAGAGCATGCAGCTTCAGGCGCGTCATGCTATCAAGCGTCTTGGGGCAACAGTCTTTACCCGGTCGATCAGGCGCTGGCCCCTTAGTCACAACCGCTACTAAAAATCTAACATAATCTGTAATTATGCAGACTTATCTACGCCGTCGACATGAATGCACGACGAATCGTGTCTAACTCCACTCTTGTGTAGGGTTTTGGGTCGAGCTGTAACGTGTCTCGACCATAATTATCAAGGTTCAAACTCGCACTGTAATCCCTATCATGCAAAGTTTTACATTTCGGACATCGCCACTGGCGATCGGACAAAGCGATATTGTCGTTTATGTAGTTGCAAGTATGAACCGCACACTTTTTCGAGCTGGGAAAGAACCGATCTGCAATCACAATCTGGCATCCTCTCAGCTCTGCCTTGTATTCGACAAGCTCTCTCAGCTTGCCGAAACCTGCGTCACTGATTGCTCTTGCCAGTTTGCGGTTTTTTACCATGCCTTTTACATTCAGGTTTTCCATGGTGATTATTTTGAATCTTGACGTCAAATAATCACTTACCTCATGTATTACGGCTGATCGCTGGTTACTGATCCGGTAATGAAGTTTTGCAACTGCCCGCTTGGCTTTCGCGTAACGGTTGCTTCTCTTTATTTTGCGGCTTAACGCTCTCTGTTTCCTGTTAAGGCGTTTCAGAGAGTGTTTCAGTTTCTGATTAGCAGCAAAGGTTTTGCCATTCGAACAAATAGCTAAATTTTTGATGCCAAAATCAACGCCTACAGACTCATTGCTTTGTGCTTTTGGGTCGTAGTCTTGAGTGTCTACCAAAATAGAAGCGAAATACTTTCCGGCTCGCTTACTGATCGTCACCTGACAGGGTGTGCCCGTGAATCTCAGTTCCTGGCGCATTTTAATTTTGGTTTTCAGTTTCTCAATGCGAAGTGTTCTGCCGTCAACATGGAACTTGGGTTTTTCTCTC
The DNA here is from genome assembly GCA_965232215.1 of Endozoicomonadaceae bacterium. Classification (GTDB taxonomy): domain Bacteria; phylum Pseudomonadota; class Gammaproteobacteria; order Pseudomonadales; family Endozoicomonadaceae; genus Endonucleibacter. The sequence continues at coordinate 130,106 of CBDDPF010000013.1, read as the reverse complement.
AGAGAAAAACTATCGTGTAGGCCTCGCTTCTTGAATCTTGGGTAACCTGCTTTTTCTCCTTTCTTCACCCGACGAAAGAAATGAGTAAAGGCGTTATGAAGATCGTCGACTGTATTTCTCGTTACACGTTGACTGACTTCGGCATACCAGGGGAACTCAAGCCTGAGTTCTTTGTATTTTTCATTCGCAGCCTTCTTTGACCACTTAACGCCTTCTTGATTGAAATGTGCTAACAGTTGATTGAACGCATGACGACGAGAACCACAAGCCCTGTCAAGATAATCGGCTTGTTGTTTTGTCGGTCTGAGTTCAATCTTGTGAGCTAACAACATCCTGCAAAGTCTCAAGCATCTTTTTGTGTTTCTTGCTTCGGCTGCCGTAAAGTCCTGCGCTGAATACAGTGATTATTTCCAATACATCATTGGCGAGTTCTTCTTCAAACGAAGGCTGATCGCCTTTATGTACGATGACTATTTCTATTCCCTGCAATTCACATAGGGAGAACACCAATTCAGCGCCGAACCTTAACAGCCTGTCTTTATGTGAAACCACCAGTCGTTTAATCTGACGTTTCATTATTAACTCAAGTAGCTGATTAAGTCCTTTTTTCCGGTAGTTTATGCCAGAACCAAGATCACGTATAACCTGAGTTCGCCAACCTTTTGCAGAACAGTAGGCTTCCAGTAACTCTTGCTGCCTGTCTAAGTCTGGCTTTTGGTCGTGACTGGATACCCTGCAATAGCAAAGAGTAGGCGCAGCTTCGTTACTGAAGCCCATCAATTCAGACACGTCGTAGTAACGAGTTCCACCTTTGGTCTTTCTGGCAGGAAGCAACTCACCTGTACTTTCCCATTTTCGCAGTGTTACAGGGTCTGTACCAAGTAAACGAGCGGCCTCACCTATCTTCACTAATCTCTTATCCATGCTTGATATTTTATCAGATAGTTTCAGATTATAATAGTTTACTGCGAACTGTTTTTAGCCCCTGAGCTAATATGTCCATCCAAGGCACTGGCAGGTTTCAATTATAGCAACATGGTACATAAAAGGTCACTGCTGTCGGCCTGCTCCCACAAGCCAGTAAAACCTATTTCGCACAGCCTTAAGTATTAATACTGGTTGACGCTTCTAACTCCCCTTTATGCTGACAACCTGAACGCCGCCCTGAGTTGATACGCTTCGCAATAGCAGACTTTCCTCGTGTTCTGTCGTCCAGTTTCCTATGTTCACTACGATCATTAGAAAAGACGGTGGGTATAATACCAATCGCACTTTCCAACTATTCTGAGGGAAATTTCTGCATTGACGTTTCTCGCCAGAGCTACGGCTCAGACTGTTGACTTTGCCTTGTCTTTTCCACCGGCTAACTATGCTCATGACGAAGTTAAGAAGTTAAGAAGTTAAGAAGTTAAGAAGTTTGATTGGTATAACTTGCTTGCAGGGCTTGTGGCTTATTATGTTGCCGAAGTTGTAGATAAAGAAGCCCTCTCTAAACATTCAGCATACAGAGCTGGTTAAACCAGTTTCTTAACTGTTAAGCAGAACTCTGATTCTGAAGCGGCATTCAACTAATGAATTTAGATGAAATAAAACATAGCGTAAAAATTCAAACAACTGTATGATTCTTGCCTGCGTAGGTAGTACAATCGTTTAACGATTGGTTTACGCGTAATAAGCACTGCAAGTATCCAAGGTGAGGATGCTATCATTACCGCTTCAGAGTGTTTATTCACGTAACCCGTTGCAACCTGTATGGCGAGTATCACTGACTTATCAGCGAACAAACCATTTATACGCTGTTTGTCTAACTACATTAACAGCTACAATAGCTCGGTAGCAGGCAATATATTTATACATTTTTATGTCTTATGTCTTATGTCTTATGTCGCCTGAGTGCCAGATAACTCCAGCGAAGTGATTTACGGGTAATAAACCAGATGTCTCTCGACTCTCTCGACTCATTCGACAATGCAACACCTATGCATCACAACTATTTTGTCACCGGGGCAACAGGCTTTCTCGGTACCCACCTGATTGAGCGTCTATTGGCAAGAACTGGACAAATTTATATTCTGGTTCGTAACCCTGAGGCCAGGGCCTGTATTGATCTGCTCAGTCGCTACAGTAGTCAACAGTCACGCATTCACCTTTACAAGGGTGACGTAACCCTGCCAAATCTGGGACTTGACAATGCCGAGTTGTCTAGTATGAAGTCACAGAATATTGAATTTTTCCACTTGGCAGCTATTTATGACATTGAAGCCGCTGAAGAGCTTCAGCGTGCAGTGAACGTAGAAGGTACTCGCAATGCACTGGAAGGTGCTGTTGCAATGGGTGCGAAGCGCTTCCATTATACCAGCTCCATTGCTGTTGCCGGTCTCTACAAGGGAGAGTTCGGCGAAGAAATGCTGGATGAGGCTGGTAAAATGGACAACGCTTACCTTCAAACCAAGCATGAGTCGGAAAAAATGGTACGTGAGGAAACCCGTATTCCTTGCCGTATCTATCGCCCAGGCATGGTTGTTGGTCACAGTAAAACCGGCGAAATCAGTAAAGTTGATGGTCCTTACTATCTGTTTCACGCCATCCGGAAATTCCGTGACTCTGTACCTGAATGGATGCCCCTTATTGGTATTGAAGGCGGTTGCTTAAACCTTGTTCCCGTTGATTATGTGGCCGACACAATGGATTATATTGCCCATAAGGACGGTTTCGATGGCAAATGTTTCCATTTGACAGATCCGGAGCCAAAGCGCCTGGGTGAGCTGATAAACCTGTTCGCCGAGATTGCACATGCACCAAAGATGAGCATGCGCATTGATACTGACAATATCAATCCAATGATCAAAATGGTTGGTCAGAGCATTAGCAGGATACCGGCATTCAAAAAACTTATGGCATCCTTGTTGCAGGATCTAAACATTCCTGAAGCCGCCATGAGTTTCATTGATTATGCCACTGAGTTCGACCGCACAAATACCGATCTGGCACTGGCAGATAGCAATATCCGCCTGAAGCGACTGGAAGAGTACGCTCGAATTCTTTGGAGCTACTGGGAGCTGAACCTGGACGAAGAGAGCCTGGACAGTGCGAACCTAAACCAGCAAGTAAACGACAAAGTTATTATGATTACGGGTGCTTCCTCCGGTATTGGCAAAGCCACCGCTATGCAGCTGGCAGAGAGCGGTGCAAAAATACTGTTGGTTGCCCGTAATCTTGAAGCACTTGAAGCTGTTGCTGCAGAAATCCGTGACCTGGGGGGGCAGGCATCTGCGTACAACGCTGATCTGACCTCTGATGAGGATACCGCCAGATTGTCTGAGACTGTCATCAAAGAACATGGCGGTGTTGATATTCTGGTGAACAATGCTGGTCGTTCCATTCGCCGGGGTATCGAGCAAAGCTACGACCGTTTACACGACTTTCAGCGCACGATAGAAATCAACTATTTTGGTGCACTGCGTTTAATTCTGGCTTTCCTTCCGGGCATGGCTGAGCGTGGTTACGGTCAGGTAATTAATATTTCATCCATTGCGGTACTGTCTGGCAGCCCGCGTTTTTCTGCTTATACAGCATCTAAAGCAGCACTGGACTCCTTTACCCGCGCAGCTTCCAGTGAGTATGCCGATAAAGGTGTAAAGTTTACTACCATTAACATGCCATTGGTTAAAACACCAATGATTGCGCCAACAAAGCTGTACAATTATGTCCCAACGTTAACACCTGAGCAGGCTGCTGACTTGCTCATTAAAGCAATCATTCAGAAACCAACTCGCATTGCTACCCGCATTGGTATTTTTGCACAGGCCATGTATGATCTGGCACCTAACGTTAGTCGTCTGCTGATGAATAGTGCATATACCATGTTCCCGGACAGCTCTGCAGATGATGGCAACAAGAAAGAAAATGCGGTTGAAAAAAAACCAACAACCGAACAAAAATTTCTGATCAACATGCTTAAAGGTATAAACTGGTAAACCTTTTAAATCCATGTACCAGAAGGTTCCCTCTCCCTTGTGCTGAAACAGAGAGTGAACCTTCATTATAACGTTGAAGAGGGAAAAACTATGTACGAGAAATTGTGGCTGGCAGGTCTTGGGGCGTACGGTCGCTACGAAAAACTGGGGCAAGAGGGTAAAAAGCTTTTTGAAGACCTCGTGGAAGAAGGTGATGACATGCGTGATGAGTTGTCTGACCGCTTTGAAAGTGCCAAACAAAAAACACTGGACAAGTTGAACGACACTATTATAAAAGTTCGTGGTACTATCCTGCCTGATTCTGGTGATAAGAAAGCTGCCGAGCTGGTCCCTCAGTTGGAAGAGCTGACCAAAGCTGTTAAGTTGCTGACAGAAGTTCAGGCGAACCCGCTTACTGACGAGCCAAAAATTGAAGTAAAAGCGGCAGAAAAAGCGACAAAACCAACATCTGCCAACAGAAGAAAGCCATCTGCAAGTGCTTCTGCTTAACAGACCAGAGGATTGTAACGCCTGGCGTTACAATCCTCCTATCAGACTACGCCTCACATTTGCCGCGACCTCATATCCATGAAACAGCTCTCCGCTCTTGATACAACATTCCTGAATCTTGAAACCGATACAACACCTATGCATGTGGGCTGTGTCGGAATATACGACCCTTCAACGATGCCTGGCGGTTCTCTGGATACCAGTGAATTTCTGAAAAACTTTGAGAGAAAGCTCGCTAAATTACCGGTAATGCGACAACGCCATGTCAGCGCTCCCATGGGAATTGACTACCCTTACTGGATAAGTGACCCGGAGTTTAACCTCGACTATCATATTCGCCATATTGCCCTGCCCAAGCCAGGGGACTGGCGGCAGCTGTGTAAGCAGGTAGCGCGTATACACGAGCGTCCTCTGGATTTAAAACGTGCGCCCTGGGAATTGTATGTCATCAGTGGACTTGACGCCATTGAGGATATACCTGAAGGTTGCTTTGCGCTGGTCAGCAAAATGCACCATGCACTGATTGATGGCGTCCGGGGCATACAAATTCTGGCAGCCCTGCATGATTTATCGCCTAAAATGTCCGTGCCTAAAAACGCAGAACCGATCATTGTTGACCGCTTGCCTTCCGGTATTGAGTTATTGACCCGGGCAGCGCTGAATATGCCGGGTAACCTGATGGCTAAAGCGAGGGCCACCACCCGCCACGCCCTGCCACTGCTGAGAAACATCGCGGGTAAGCTGTTATCCAATGAGAAGATGCCTCGAATGGCACCAAAAACCCGCTTTAATACCAAAGTAACATCACACCGGGCATTTAATGGCGTATCATTTTGCCTGAACGAGGTAAAAGCACTAAGAAAACTTGTGCCTGGCAGTACAGTCAACGATGTTATGGTCGCCATTGTATCCGGCGCTATGAGACGTTATCTTACCAGCAAAGGTGAACAACCCGAAACAGCCCTGCGTGCAATGGTTCCAATGAATGTGTCAGCAGCAGGTGGTGGTATCAGTAGTAGTGGCACACAAGGCAATCATATTTCCTTTATGTTTCCGTCGATTCATACTGATATAGCAGACCCTGTGGAACGTCTGGTGGCGATCAAACAGGAAAACGAAGCGGCAAAATCACGGCAGGAAAAACACAACGGCCAGATAGTCATGGATTCCACGCATCTGCTACCAACAACTTTGACGCATCTGGTGATTGATAAAGCCGTCAAATACAATGTCGCCAACCGAATGAAACCATTATTTAATACGGTGATCACCAATGTGCCAGGGCCTCAGCTGCCGCTCTATCAGGCGGGTGCAAAAATGATGGCAATGTACGGTGCCGGCATTTGCTATGATACGGTTGGTCTGTTCCACATTATTTTCAGCTACAACGGTAAAATCACCATCAGTTTTATCTCCTGTTTGACAATGATGCCTGACACTGAGCATTATGCAACCTGTCTGAAACGCACTATGTCAGAGATGAAAAAAAAACTGCCTGCTGTTTAAGCTGCAACCACCTTTGAGGATGCCTGAGAAACCGTCTTAACAGTCTGCGATTAAAACAGTCGGCGTCGCACCATGATATGTCATGGCTAACTGAATCATTGCCTCAGACGTTTCTGGCAAGATGTCGTCACCTTTGCTGAGCCTGCGGTTATGATTTAACCCTGCAAATGTACGTTCTCCTGTTGAACGACACTGGTAGCAACTGGTGCAGGAGAATCTCAAAGATTGGTAAAACCCACAAAATGAAGGATTAGAAAACCAATAGCTATGGGAATGGGCAGGAGCTGGTCTTTCTGGTGTTGCAAACTCCTCTGGTGACCATTCCCATCAATTTCCGGTTTTATATGCCAGACCCTGATGTGACTGAATGGCGTAACAACTGTCAGTATTGTAATAGCATGCCCCTGTTAGCTTTTCTGTTTGTTGACTGAACAGAACGTTATTAACATCTTTATGATTTTTATAGTCTTTCTTCACATGATTACAAAACAACCCGTTGATTGTGGATTACTGGTTACGTAACTCCTTGAAAAGCGACAGATGTTTTTTTATTAACACTTATAACCTTCTGAAAATAAAAAGAAATTATTTTTCTCCACTGGTACTGTGGATAACTCACTGGATAACCTCTGAATGATGCTCGTGTGTGAATAAAATAAGGGGTAAAACAAGGTTGTTTATTTTTTGAACAGACGCTTTTCTGTTAGCCTCATGCCTGGATACTAAAGTCGTGTAAAAAGCCCCTGCAAAGACAAGGACGGAAATCGGCATTACCTCAAAGCGCAGAAAACCCAATAGTCATTTCTGACTATTTTTTCCGACAGGAGCGTACTTCATCAGCCCTCAGCCTGAGTGCCAGTTTATCAAGAATACCATTGATATAACGGTGGGAATCCTGGGCGCCAAACTTTTTTACCAGCTCAATGGCTTCATTAATCACTACACGGTAAGGGACATCACGGTGATTAATCAGCTCGTAGCAACCAATACGCAGGGCAGCCAATTCCACCGGATCAAGCCGCTCCAGTGCCCGGTCAAGCAGGGGGGTCATGGCTTCGTCCAGATGGCTCAACTGGCGAGGCACACCGTGGAGAATGGCGCTGAAATAACCATCATCGACTTTGCTCAGATCGTTATCGCTACGAAACTGGGCTTCAATGCTGTTGACCGGGTCTTTGGTCATCTGCCACTGGTACAGTGCCTGCAATGCCAGCTGGCGGGCTTTACGGCGTGCGGAAGGCTTGGGGCGGTTGTGGCTCTCGGACTTTTGTGACACGGTGGAATCTCCAGTGGTCAATCAAAAAATGATAAAAATGTACTAAAGTGCCTTTTTAAACCTGGCAAACGGTGCTTACTGACCAGCAGGCGGAGAGCCAAGGTACTCCACCACTTCAAGCCCAAAGCCGGACAAAGCAGCAAAGCGCACAGGCTGGCTCAGCACCCGCATTTTTCCTACCCCCATGTCTTTCAAAATCTGTGACCCGGTACCAATGGTATAGTAAGTGCCTGATGTCCCGTTCGGGCTTCGTTCTTTTTTCTGCAGAAAAGAGTCTAATGCTGAACTAAAGCCATAATTGCTGGATTCCAGTACCACCACCACACCGACGCCTTCTTCAGCGACGGCTTTCATAGCACGCTGTAACGACCAGCTGGTCAGGCCATCTCTGGGCCTGGCATTGAGCAGGTCACGGAAAGGCTCCATGACATGCACCCGCACCATTACCGGGGTATCAGGTGTAATATACCCTTTACTTAATGCCAGATGCTTACCACCGGTAATTGCATCGTTGTAGACGGTCATATCAAATTGACCAAAGTCAGTATCCAGTGTTTGACGGTGATTACGCTCAATAGTGGTCTCATTCACCATACGATAGTGAATCAGATCAGCGATGGTAGCTATCTTCAGGTTGTGTTTTTCTGCAAAAGCTTCCAGTTGAGGGCGGCGTGACATGGTGCCGTCCTCGTTCATAATCTCAATGATGGCAGCCGCAGGCTTCAATCCGGCCAGCCGGGTAAGATCACACCCCGCCTCCGTATGACCGGCTCGACTCAGTACACCACCGGGCTGTGCCCTCAACGGGAAGATATGCCCTGGCTGAACAATATCCTCAGCCACAGAATTATCAGCCACCGCCACCTGAATGGTCTTTGCACGATCCTGGGCTGAAATACCGGTGGTAACGCCCCTGGCTGCCTCAATGGAGACCGTAAACGGGGTGCCAAAGCCGGATTTGTTATTGCCGTTATCCACCATGGGGGGAAGGTTCAGAAAGTCACAACGCTCCCCGGAGAGCGTCAGGCATAACAGACCACGGGCTTCGCGCACCATGAAATTCACAGTTTCTGGCGTAATTTTTTCGGCGGCAACAATCAAGTCACCTTCGTTTTCACGGTCTTCATCATCCATCAATATGACTGGCTTTCCCAGTTGAATATCTTCGATGATCTTTTCAATGGCGTTCAACGGCATAGCTCACTCCGGGTCTGGCGGCCTCTGGTCAGGTGGCTGACCGAAAATACTGAGGCACCGTCCATTTTCATTAGAGTGAGGTAGTCTACTGGTTTACACTGCGTAACAGAATAGTTTCCAGGGAGTTTTTTACGTGGCTTCTTTGACCGGCACTGCAATAATACGCCAGTCCCTTCCGACAGCTCGAATTTCGGTAATACGTAAAGGCTGTTTTTGTGCCATGGTGTCAAAGGGTAGCTGAAAGAGAGGGCGAGCGTTTGAACCCATTAATACCGGCGCCATAAATACCGTCACTTCATCGAGCAGCTGTTCTGAAAGCATGGCACCAGCGACAGTGGCTCCTGCTTCAACCAGGACTTCATTGCACTCGCGACGACCAAGTTCATCCATGACAGCACTCAGGTCTACCCGGCTTTGACGGAATGTCTTTTTTTGTACCAGGACCTCGGCACCTGATGCTTCCAGACGCGTTCTTTTCTCGGCAGAGGCTTTCTCAGTAGTAACAATCAGGCATTGACCCGGACCGGTGACGACCTTTGCTGTGGGTGGTGTTTGCAACAGTGAGTCCAGCACCACCCTCAGGGGCTGCCTTTTGACAATAGCTGCCGCATTATCCAGGCCAAGCTCGCTTTCTCTGAGTGTTAACGAGGAATCATCGGCAAGAATAGAGCCAACCCCGGTAACAATGGCACAACTGACAGCCCGCAGTTGCTGTACCTGGGAACGGGCATCAGGTCCGGTGATCCACTGGGACTCACCACTGGCCATTGCAGTACGACCATCCAGGCTCATGGCCAGCTTGGCACGGACAAAAGGTCGCCCGGTTTTCATGCGTTTGATAAAACCAGGATTGAGTGCCCGAGCCTCCTTTTCTAATAATCCATGAGCAACGAAAATACCCTGATCACGAAGAAGATCGAAGCCACGCCCCATAACCAGAGGATTTGGGTCACCCATAGCGGCAATGACACGAGAAACACCCGCGTTAATCAAGGCATCGACACAGGGAGGTGTTCGTCCAAAGTGGCTGCATGGCTCAAGGGTGACATAAATGGTTGCATTTTTTGCATTTGAGCCAGCATGATGAAGAGCGCAGATTTCTGCATGGGGTTGTCCTGGCTTCTCATGCCAGCCTTCTCCAACAACATGACCCTCTTTGACTATCACACAACCAACTACAGGATTGGGTGTTGTTGTCCACCTGCCGAGGCGCGCCAGTTGAACGGCTCTGGACATATACTGATAATCAGTGGGCGAAAAGGCGTCGGGCATTTAATAAATCCTCTCAGCATTGCCAGTCCCTCCTATAATAGTGTGAAATTCGCAAATTGCACGATGCTAATTAATAACTGAAGTTATGCACTTTGCTAACATCGGCAACAACAGGTAGTGACTGGTCCAATGGGTTAGATACTGTAATGTGGTAGCGCCGCGTAACCTGGGTTAATAATAGCGTAAACACAACAGGCTATTTTAATGAGTACCCAATACATCGCTGACCTGCCAGCTCCCCCTGCCCGATTTCCACTTGGACACCTGAAAACCCTGCGACAGAACGATATGCACCGCCAGTTGCTTGAGTGGTCCAAACAGTACAATGGCATTTATAAAATCCGCGTGATGCACAAAACCCTGGTGGCCATTGGCCAGGGAGCGTTGATTCAGGAGGTGCTCAAGCAGCGACCCGAGGTATTTCGCCGTCGCAGCAACATGCAGTCGGTATTTCAGGAGCTGGGGATGAATGGCATTCTCAGTGCTGAAGGAGAACAGTGGCAACAGCAACGAACACTGTTCAACCCTGCATTTAGCGGTGAAAATCTGCGCTCTTTTTTCCCCTGTATCAGCCGGGTGACAAATCAATTGTTAAATAACGTCAGGCATATTGCAGGGAGCGGCAAGTCTGTTGACGCCAGGCGGCTGTTTACACAATACACGGTGGATATGATTTCCAATCTGGCGTTTGGCTATGACATCAATACCCTCGGTGGCAATAATAGCGTACTGCACGGACATTTGGCAGCAATATTTCCCGGGTTGAATACCAGAGTCTCTTCTCCCTTTCCTTATTGGCACTGGTATAAAACACGCAAAGACAAAAAGCTGGAGCAGGCGTTTGAAACGGTTCACATCTTACTCAAAGAACGCATTGCCCACGTCAGGAAACAGGTTCACGATCAGCCCGAACTAAGGGAAAACCCTGAAAATCTCCTTCAGGCTCTGGTGGTGGCCCAGGAAGAAAATAGTGGGTCCTTTTCTGAAAGTACGATTCTTGCCAATGCAGTGACTATTCTGATTGCCGGTGAGGATACCACATCCAACTCACTATCATGGCTCGCCTATTTACTGGCGGTAAACCCTGACATTCAAACAGCTGTTCAGGAAGAACTTCTGGGATTGGCAAAAGCCTCTCTCCATCAATGGCCTTTACCGCAAACCCCCCTGCTCACAGCCAGTATTCATGAATCCATGCGATTAAAACCCGTTGCTCCCCTTATCTTTGCTGAAGCATTAAAAGACTGTACTGTGGGTGATCTGTTTTTCCCGGAAAACACCAGGCTGGTGATGCTCAACAACGCCATGAGCTATGATGAAAGCAATTTCCCTGAACCAGAACGATTTAATCCTTATCGCTGGCTGGAAAAAGGGAGTTGCAGAATCAGCCACATGATGCCCTTTGGCAGCGGCTCCCGTGTCTGCCCGGGCAGGTCACTGGCATTGTTAGAAATCAAATTATCCATGGGAAGACTATTGCAGAAATATACAATTTCTGTCGTAGATTCGGAGCAGGTGAAAGAGCGCTATAATTTTGTGATGATGCCCGACAATCTTTCCATTTTATTCACACCGCCGGGCTGAGCAGCGCAACAGCTCTTGATGGCAACCTGTTCAATGCATTTTGGCAGTTCTGCTTGTGACATTTTACCCATAAACGCGTGCGGAGATTGTGAATAATACTCGCCATTTTTGAAAAATACAGCGCCTGGAAAAAGGAAAAAATCACATGACAGGTATCAAAAAGCCTGCTGAGCTTCCCACACCACCGACTGACGGGCTGATGGGGCATTTAAAGACGTTTAAAAGTGCGCAAATGCACAGGCAGCTATTGCAGTGGTCTGATGAGTATAATGGTCTCTACCGTATTCGACTGGCAAACCGTAAAGTCGTGGTGGTGGGGCAGCGGTCATTATTGCAGCATGTGTTAAAAAGCCGACCAGCACTATTTCGTCGATACAGTGCTATGGCGAGGGTGCTTGACGAACTTAACATTAATGGTATTTTCAGTGCTGAAGGAGAAAACTGGCAGCATCAGCGTGAACTGATTAACAGGGCATTTAACAGTGCCAGGCTGCGTTATTTTTTTCCAACCCTGCGTCGTATTACCAATAACCTGGTGAACAAAGCCAGGGAATTCTCAGCATCGGGTAAGCCCATTGATATTAAAAAACTTTTCGCTGAATATACGCTGGATACGATTTCCAATCTGGCATTTGCCTATGATATTAACACACTGAATAAAAAAAACGATCCACTTAACTGCCATCTGTCGTCCATTTTTCCAGGCATTAATGCACGCATATCCTCACCCTTTCCCTTATGGAAGCTGATCAAAAATGAAAAAGATAAAAAGCTGGAGGCCGGCAATAGTGCTTTGATGGCCCTGTTAAGGGAAAGCATTACCAATACCCGTCAAAAAATAACAGACAACGCCATGCTACTGGAACAGCCTGAAAATCTGTTGCAGGCAATGCTGGCTGAGTGCATTAAAAGTAATGAGTATTTCTCTGAAGATGTTGTATTGGCCAATGCTATTACTTTCATGCTGGCCGGGGAGGATACCACGGCAACGTCGTTATCCTGGTTAAGCCATTTGCTCTCTGTTCACCCTGACATCCAGGCAGTGGTTAGAAAAGAAATTCAGGCACTGCCTGATGACACTTTTCAACAATGGCCATTACCCCGCGCACCCTTGTTAAATGCCTGCATCCATGAATCCATGCGGGTAAAGACCGTCGCACCGATAATGTATCTGGAAGCACGAGAAGATACCACACTTGGGAAACTGCAAATACTGAAAGGACAAATGGTTGTGCTACTGATTCACGCTCTGGCAAATGACGAGGGCTGCTTCCCTGAGTCTCATCAATTTAACCCTTATCGTTGGTTATCTGAAAATAACCGTAACCGCGTGAGTGATATGGCACCTTTTGGTGGAGGCTCTCGCATTTGTCCCGGCCGCTCCCTGGCACTGGTAGAAATGAAAATGGCCATGTGTCAGTTGTTGAAACAATTTACGTTCGAAGCCGTTGAAAGTAGCCAGGTGCTGGAAAAATTTGAGTTTATAGTAATGCCGGATAACTTACGTATTCAATTAAAAGCACAATCGCCCACAGCAGTAACAGTCTGATGCCAGGTGAAGTCGCTTTGGTTAAAACCTTCAGTTTTGACCCACTACCCATTTTTCGGGCAGGCATAAAAAACCACGTTCAGGGCAAGACCCGGCCATGAGAACAGCGAACCCGGTAGTTTTCGAGCCACACGCGGCTTGTCGGTTACTACTCGTTTCTGCTTCTAACACCCTTGAACTCAAAGCGCCTGGCCAGTTCATCATTAAAAATCACGCGTCAGGTTTGGATTATAAAATAGTACAACATCCAATAACACATTCTGAATTGTCCACAGATCTAAGAAAGTCTCTGGAATAAGCAGGCGCTCGCTTTCGTTTTACTGTGGCTGCAAATGGGTGATTTATAATATGCTCAATATAGTTGAAGTCGCCTGAATAATCCGGATTACACACTAAATGATAACGACCACTGTCTGCTTCCTGGGAAATAAACCCAACCACATCTGTACCAGGAAAACCATCAATAAAGTTAACTTCTGAAAAAGGGTTGTTCTGCCCCATATACGCCCCTGTTTTCCTGATGGGGAAACCTAACTTTTTCCTGGCATCAATCATATAAACATGCCCTTTATCTGAGCAGCACAAAGCAGCAATGTTATAACATGCAGTCGTTGAAACACCCAGAGCCCCCGTTGCACGCTGAAGAATAGAACCGTACTTGGCAGCAAAAAGCTGTTGCTCATTCTGTATCTGTACTTGTGGGGCAAAACCTTCCGTGAAAATGGTGTTGAATGGCCGTGTATCACCACGCAACAAGAACCCCTGCACATACTCATTTTCTCCGCTATTAACCCTGGAAAAACCTTCCATGTTAGCGGTACTCATTATGTTATTTATCATGTTTATACGTATGACATTCAGGTCTTTTTTATCCCACATAATATCCTCCTGCACCCATAAAAACTCAGGGTGATCTTGTTTGGCACTGGTAAGAAGCTTTTAATAAGCAAGCAACCTTAAACAACACGTACCGATAACAACACGCACTTATACCTCTTACCTATGGTCATCCCTGATGATCATAGGGCAGATTCATTCTTATTATAGAACCCGGGGGTTAGTACCAGATGGAATTACTTTGATTCACGCTTCGCTGACTGGCTTTCCTGCAAATGAATTAATCCATTAACGTACAGGATTTTTATTAATAGTTATGCTGTTTTACGGAATATTTACTATTGTGTGAAACAGGTTCTGTAATCCCTGTTCGCGGTGGCGATGATGTTAATAGAACACAGCACGTCAATTCAGGGCGCTCGACGTGTTCAAAACCACCTTTGGGGCTGGCTTGCCTGCATGGCAGCTGTTTGACCTGCACCAGCATGTCCTCCGGCACTGCCGCGCCTCGTCAAAAAAGCAGGCTTTCCGGCCATAAGTATCACGTCGTTTCTGCACGTTTTAACCAGAGGGAGGGTAGTCTGTAGAGTCGTTTTATAAAACGGGCAATGCCTTTTTTTGTCGCCACCTCTCCACTGTGCTGGGGCATAAATAACCCTGGATAGTCATCTTCTTTAAGGCCGTGATGGGCTGCTAACCCCTCAATAACGTTTTTCTGTGATACAGGTGGGGTAGTTGAACTAAAGGGAGTGGTCAACATGCGTCGTCCCAGCTCACTGGACGCCTTTATGCTGCTCAGGTTGACACTTCTGCAGCCAGCAGCACCTTTGGAAAGCACTTTTGCGAAAGAAGCCGCATCCTGCTGACGAGCCTCTGAGCTACTGCATATTCTCTGACGACAAACTAAAAACTGACCACTAAATAGCTGAGGAAGTGCATACAAAGAAAAGTATCGCCGAAAACCTAATTCACCGGCCGGTGTGTCACTTTGAATATCCACCGCATAGTCCCCGGTTTTCTGACAGGCAGGCCAGTAAGCAGCCAGTCTGTGCATCAGGTCAATCCGGGTATACTCATGGAGGTCATAGGACTCCTGGCACCCCCCCAGTGCAGCGAACCAGTGACGGCGTAGCAGTAAAGCCCCGGAAACGATGGACAAACAGGTTCCCTTGCCTGTTATACCCTGGAAAAAATCCTGCTGAATATCGTCGAGCTTCTCAGGAAGCGCCTCAGCAGGGAGCAATGTTTGATCGTAGTATATTGGTGCAATCGCCAGACATGGGTACAAAGAAAATGTGTGCGCCCCCTCTTTCTCCAGAATTGAAAGATGTTCTGGTAGTGCAGCAACCAGCGACTGTGCCAGCAGCACGTCAGAAGGAAGCAGGAATATATATTTGCCTGTTGCTTTGCTAACCGCTTGATTGATCAATACGCCAGGTCGAGCGTGATGCTTGCCTGAGTGATGGTGATAATGAAATCCGGCAAGATCCCAGCAGGAAAGATCATCCCTTGTTAGTCCCTGCTGATAATCCTCGTAAAGAATAATCTCTGTGTCCGGCACACTGGCAAGAGCAGTTATTACCTGATTAAGTTGTTTCAGGCTGTCAGGGTATTTTTCATCCTGACTTATGGGAATAACGACCGAAAGCAACGGCATTTTGGTACTCCACTTCAATACATTTTACTGTTCGATAGTTTAAGGCTTACCCCATTGCTGTGCTTGCCAGCATCGCCATCGACCATCGAGCCGGTTATCATTAGCCTCCCCTCAGGCCAGAAGGAGTGCATCCTTGCTATCAGTTTGATAAGTGAGGGATAGAATATCGGGTATCAGCCAGAAAACGTATGCAATGCCTGTACTGCTTTTTGCCAAGATCCATTCAATGCTTCGGGAGTGATCCGAATCGTCTCATCAATAACGGCATCAATACGCTGGCGGTCGGCAATGGAAGGTTTTTTCAGAACATAATTGACCACTTCCCTGCTGCTGCCAGGGTGACCTATACCAATACGAAGACGCTGGAAGTCTTTGCAGTTTGCCAGTGAGGCAATGATGTCGCGCAACCCGTTATGGCCGCCGTGACCACCGCCTTGTTTAAAGCGGCCAATACCTGGAGGAAGATCCAGTTCATCATGAACAACGAGAATGGCCTGGGGAGGGATTTTGAAAAAGGTACTGACAGCACTGACAGATTGACCACTACTGTTCATAAAGGTCTTAGGATTAAGCAGGCGGACATCCCGCCCATTGATGATAATGCGTGCGGTTTCCCCAAAAAATTTTTTTTCCGGGGTCAAGCTGGCACCGTAGGCACGAGCCAGCCGCTCAACATACCAGAAACCGGCATTATGGCGAGTGTTTTCGTACTTTGAACCGGGATTACCCAGCCCGACAATGAGCTGGATGGAGTGTCCCTGAACGCCTTTCGCCATAACCTTGTATCCCGCATTGCGATTAACAATAGAAAGTATGCAAATCCTGTCAAATACTGCAAGGCAGAGTACACGCCGACCAGGTAGTTTACTCTGCACCAGCCTCTTCAGTGGCAGCTTCGCCACTTTCGTCGTCACCCTTGGTTGCACGTGTAGCTTGTACACTGGCAACGTCCAGATCATGGCTTTCACCCTGCAACATAGCAACAAATTCAACCCCTTCAGGCAGAGTCAGGTCGCTCAGGTGAATATGTTCACCGAGTTCAACCCTTGCCATGTCTACTTCGATAAACTCAGGCAGGTTCGCTGGCAAGCAACGAACTTCGACGTCTACACGTGAGTGGGTGATCGCGCCGCCCTGATCCTTAACACCGACACAGCTTTCTTCATTGAGGAAGCGCAGGGGTACGTTAGTGGTCAGCGCCTGATCAGCTGCTACGCGCAGGAAGTCCAGGTGCATAGCAAACTCTTTCGCCGGGTGACGCTGAACATCTTTCAAAATAGCCTGTTGCTTTTTCCCTTCTAATTCAATGGTCAGAATCTGAGAATAGAAGCTGTCTGCTTCCAGCACTTTACGGATGGCCTTGCCTGCGAGGGTGATCTGTTCAGGAGACTGTTCACCGCCATAGATGATAGCAGGCACGAGGTCAGCACGGCGCAGGCGGCGGCTCGCACCTTTCCCTGCGTCTTTACGTGCTTCTGCAGTCAGAATAATTGCTTCGGACATGTTGTTTTCTCCAGTGCAACACTGAAACCTGCCTGCGAAGGCGGCTCCAATAGACTATCAGCTCCCTGCGACCAGAAGTGATAGCAGTATTCAAAGGTTCGCCATTCTACCGTAACAGCAGGGAAATGCAATGGAATCAAGCCTCTCGAAGGAGTGAAATGGCCCCTGAAAATCAAACAGTGGTATAAGAAGTGGTGTAAGAAGTGGTGTAAGAAGTGGTGTAAGAAGTGGTTCGTGATCTTTTTTCTCCTTTATCATTCAGCCATGAGAGAGAAATACCTCAGTCATATCAGCCGTAAACAGTTTGAGCCTGTTCTTCCGGTTCTGTCGTTGTGGATACACAAGGACTCTCCCCTGCAATGGCTATTACTCCAGCAGGGAAGATATCAACTGAACACAAACCTTCAATTTACGCATTTAGCCTTTTACGCATTTAGCCTTCCTGGGACTCTTGCCGGGAAGATTATGAACAGCTTCTGAGGGCTGAACCATAACCCGTTGAATAGCGCCGCCATCATGGGCAAAAAACGCAGGCAGTACCGCGCAAAGGTCACGTCGAAGCAAACCCTCGTAGCCATTAAAGTAAAGGTGATCAGACAACCTCCCGAGATTGTTCCGACGCTTTTTGACACGAGGAGAATCAGGCAGGGAAAAGATAATCGATCATCACCAGGTTGAGGTTGATAAGCCTCATAAGGATCAGGCGTCATTGTCCCTTACAGAGATAGGTGTGGTAAAGTAAATGCAGCAGGGGTATGCTTGATTTTATTCGATTTACCCCCTGTATAAGCCGTACTATTTTACACTGCAGGCTGATATGCGTTTCCTTTTCTTGCTGTTTATTTTGTTACCCATCCTGGAAATCATGGTATTCATCAAGGTCGGGGGCGTCATTGGTGCCCTGAATACCGTCATTCTGGTGGTGCTTGGCAGCATGCTTGGCATGGTGTTCATTCGTCGACGGGGTTTTCTCACTATGCGCAATGCCAGGATGCAAATGGCTCTGGGACAGCTGCCAGCACAGGAGATGCTTGAGGGTTTTCTAAGTGCACTGGGAGGACTGCTGCTGATACTGCCTGGTTTTATTACCGATACTGCCGGTTTGTTTTTGCAGATCTCCTTTATCAGGCGGCTCATTATACGCAAACTGCGGGGCATAAGCTGCTGGGAGGTGCGAGAAACCCATATATATGAGGGAGAGTACCGCCGGGAAAGCACTCCTGACACATCCCGTTGCACCATCGAAGGCGAAGTCATTGACAACGCTTCATCCGCTGATAAAAGAAAAAACAAAAAAAATTAATTTCCCCCCCTTGAAATCGAATAAGCCGAACCCTACTAAGGGAAACATCCTATCTGCGCTTTAGTGATTAAGCCGGACAGGCTAGCCGCTGAAGGCGATAATACCAATCCGTCTGTTGGGCAAGCCTTGCAGATAAATGGGAAACCCCCGAGAGATACAGACATTGTCTGTCATCATCAGGTTTCCGGATTTTTGACTTGATTGAGTGCTGGGTTTTCAGCACATCACCAAACTGTTGGAGAGATAATCGATGAAAATCCGTCCGTTGCGTGATCGCGTGGTCGTTCGTCGTGAAGAAGAAGAAACCACTACTTCCGGTGGTATTGTACTGCCCGGTTCTGCGACCGAGAAGCCAAACCAGGGCTTCATCGTTGCTGTGGGTGACGGTGCTTATCTGGATAATGGCGAGAAACGCCCTCTGGGTGTTAGCGTGGGTGATAAAGTAATCTTTGGTAAATACGCCGATTCCAACACTGTAAAGGTTGATGGCGAAGAGCTGATCATTTTGTCCGAAAGTGACATCTACGCAGTTCTGGAATCCTGAGTTGATTTCCGAGCGTGATAATCATTGGTTTAATATCTCAAAGGACCATATACCATGGCAGCTAAACAAGTAAAATTCGGTGACTCTGCCCGCAAGCAAATGCTGGAAGGCGTTAATGTTCTGGCTGACGCCGTTAAAGCCACGCTGGGGCCTAAAGGTCGCAACGTTTTGCTGGAAAAATCCTTCGGAGCACCCACCATCACCAAAGACGGTGTGTCCGTAGCAAAAGAAATTGAATTGAAAGACAAATTCCAGAATATGGGTGCCCAGCTGGTTAAAGAAGTAGCCTCTCAGGCTAACGACCAGGCAGGTGACGGTACCACTACCGCTACCGTACTGGCCCAGTCCATCGTTAACGAAGGTCTGAAGTATGTTGCTGCTGGCATGAACCCAATGGATCTGAAACGCGGTATCGACAAAGCTGTTGCTGCCGTTGTTAAAGACCTGAAGTCCATGGCGACACCCTGCGCCGACAGCAAGTCTATCGCTCAGGTAGCTACTATCTCTGCCAATGCTGACGAACTGATTGGCGAAATTATTGCCAAGGCCATGGATAAAGTTGGCAAAGAAGGTGTTATCACCGTTGAAGAAGGTTCCGGCCTGGAAAACGAGCTGGACGTAGTAGAAGGTATGCAGTTCGACCGTGGCTACCTGTCACCTTACTTTATCAACAACCAGGACAGCATGTCTGCTGAGCTGGAAAATCCTTTTGTCCTGCTGGTTGACAAGAAAATCTCCAACATCCGTGACCTGCTGCCAGTACTGGAGTCTGTAGCAAAAGCCAGCAAACCATTGCTGATCATTGCTGAAGACGTTGAAGGCGAAGCTCTGGCTACTCTGGTTGTAAACAACATGCGTGGTATTGTCAAGGTAGCAGCTGTCAAGGCGCCTGGCTTCGGTGACCGTCGCAAGGCTATGCTGCAGGACATCGCTATCCTGACAGGTGGTACTGTTATCTCTGAGGAAGTTGGCCTGTCTCTGGAAGGTACAACTATCGAAGATCTGGGTTCTGCCAAGCGCATCGTACTGACCAAAGACGACACGACTATCGTTGATGGTGCGGGTAACGAAGGTGAAATTGCTGGCCGCGTTGATCAGATCCGCGCTGAAATCGAAAACTCTTCTTCCGACTACGACAAAGAGAAGCTGCAAGAACGCGTGGCCAAACTGGCTGGCGGTGTTGCTGTCATCAAAGTCGGCGCTGGCAGCGAAGTCGAAATGAAAGAGAAGAAAGCCCGCGTTGAAGATGCTCTGCACGCTACCCGCGCTGCTGTAGAAGAAGGTGTAGTTGCCGGTGGTGGCGTTGCCCTGATCCGTGCACTGTCTTCTATCAACGTAGAGACTGCCAACCCAGACCAAAAGGCCGGTGTTGAACTGATTCTGCGTGCGCTGGAAAGCCCAATGCGCCAGATTGCCACTAACTCTGGTGATGAAGCATCTGTTGTTGTTGACAGAGTGAAGTCTGGCGAAGGTAACTTTGGTTACAATGCCGCCACCAGTGATTTTGGCGACATGATCAATATGGGTATTCTGGACCCAGCCAAAGTAACGCGTGCTGCACTGCAAGCGGCTGCTTCTGTTGCCAGCCTGATGATCACCACCGAAGCGATGGTAGCCGATGAACCCGAAGACAAAGCTGCTGCTGGCGCCCCTGATATGGGCGGCATGGGTGGCATGGGCGGCATGGGCGGCATGGGTGGCATGATGTAGTGCGACGGAGCGTCGCCTGGGTAGCTGACCTACGTTCCCGAGGGTATGAAAATATCCTCAGCCAAATCTGCTAAAAAATAAGCAGCAATTTGATAAACCCGGTATCCCGGTCACTCTCTGGATACCGGTCTTCTCTCAGGAGAAATCTGTATTCAGGTATCGGGTGAAGACCCAGTATAGACTTATCTCTCAGTATACAATGACTGTCACTTTATCCCTTTGTGTGACACTCTAAAATGGCAGGATAGTTGACAAAGACGCAAAGAATCAATGAACCTGAATTCCCCAGTTGAATTTCATAAATTGCTTCTTTAGCTTGCAGCAGTCAGGCTTTCGTCTTTTCATACCTCCCCCTTTTGGGTGACTATAGTAAATAGTTATAAGTGAACTTGCGTAAGTTTTTCAGCGGAGGCAGTGATTTCAACTGAGGAATGTAGAATGAAAGAAAGCCTGGCTATTACTGCAATGATAACAACATCAGTATTACTAACAGCCTGCAGTAACACCGACACTCCTCCTTTTTATCAATCTTCATCCCAATTGCCAGGCTTTCAACAAGAGAACTTCCAAAAATATCTGCAAGACACACAACAGTGGTTATCTAAAAATCGGGTGTTTCACAGCAAAGATAAGGCTCGGGAATTATATTTCAATATGCCGTTTGAACTGAAGCCTGAGCATCCAAATGGTGAGGGAGTGCTGCTGGTGCACGGACTGGGAGACAGCCCCTACTCCAACCGGGACATAGCCAACCACCTGGCGCGTCGCGGTTATCTCGTACGTACAATTCTATTACCAGGCCATGGCTCTAAACCTGGCGACCTGAAACTACCCACAGTTAAGGACTGGCAGTCTATTGTCGCCCATCATGCAAAGCTACTCAGCAAAGATGTCAAAACGGTGTGGTTAGGAGGCTATTCCACCGGAGCAAACCTGGTCACAGACTACGCGATCAATCATCCATCCATTGCAGGATTACTGTTGATTTCCCCTGCCTTTAAACCTGGTATTGATAAAGTCAAATATGCACCTGTAGCCAAATATTTTATCGACTGGGCAGACAAAGACAAAGAAACCAATATCGCACGTTACGACTCATTGCCTATGAACGGCGCTGCTGTGTATTACCAGACAACGCAAGCCGTTGACCAAACACTGCAAAACACATCTTCATACAATAAGCCTGTCTTTATCATGATGAGCGAGGCAGATAGTGTGATTGATACCCAGTTCGTACTCGACACCTTTACTCAAAAAATGACAAACCCCAATAGCCGACTGCTATGGTTTGGCGAGCGCTCATTTGCTGACCCGCGCATTATTCAGTACACCATGAACCTACCTGACGATAAAATCAGCAATGCTTCTCATATGGCACCGTTGTTTGCTCCTGAAAATACCTTCTATGGTTCAACAGGCACCCAACGCATTTGCCACAATGGGCAGAAAGATTGGGCAACAAAGCAATGTGAGAGTGGTGGTGAAGTCTGGTTTTCTTCCTGGGGCTATCGGGAACCCGGTAAAGCCTACGCCCGTTTAACATGGAATCCTTATTTCAGAGCATCAATGACCTTGATGGACCGGGTAATATCGCACTCTGTAACGAAATAAAGAGCCGTCTTACTTGACATCCTCCCCGACCTAAAGGAAGGGGATTCCTACTACTAGACGGCAATACTGCTGCAACATATACATTACCAGTAGCGGTATATGCCTTATTCGACAATCTGCTTTACCTTTCGGATTGTTGAAAAACACGGGCAGAAAGCGGAGGTATTTTACTTTTCTTGTCAGGTAGCGTAATCGCTGGAACGCCCGACAGAGGAATATTAGCAAAAGGGGCTTGCTCTGCGCAGGCCAAGCTTACATCCCCTCACTCAAAGTAAGGGGTTTTACGCTCGTTCGATAAGAGGTCAGTCAATATGCCAAGTCCCCAATACTCTGCGGTATTAACCCGGAAAACACAATTAAGTGACAATACGATGGAGCTGGAATTGACTTTTGAACAGGATTCGGTGTTCTTGTTTAAAGCCGGGCAATTTGTGCGACTGTTCTTTGAGCATGAGGGGAAGGCTTATAAGCGCAGTTATAGTATTGCTAACTCACCAAAAGACTTCTCACAAACCCGTGCGCTGCGAATAGCCATTAGTGCAGTGGCGGGTGGCATAGCAACAGATTACTTTACAACAGCTGCCGTTGGTAGCCTTATCAATGTAGCAGGACCATTTGGTGTGCTCACACTGGAAAAGGATATGCCCGGCCAGTTAATTCTGGTAGGAACTGGCACCGGTGTAGCCCCTTACCATTCGATGATTCCTCAACTGGAACAGCTGGCTGATAAAGGCACCCCTATCACCATTATCACCGGCGGTCGTTACCGTAAGGAGCTGATTTACAGGGACGCTTTCATGGGGCTTGCCCAGGACTACCCCACTGTTGATTACAAAATTTGCTTAAGCCGGGAGTCATCTGAGAACCTGAAAACCAGAGAATACGCCGGTTATGTGCAACATCTTTTTAACCAGCTTAATCTGGCGCCTGACAAAGATATCGTTTACCTCTGTGGAAATCCCTCCATGGTTGATGACGCCGCCGGGGCATTACAAGGACGCTCATTCCCAAACCAGAAAATAAAACGCGAAAAATATGTTTATTCCGGGCATTGAGGGTAAATCTATACACTTTGGCAGCATCTACAGGGCAGCAGAATGAAATACACGAAGGTGCTAAAAATAGCATAACTGACTCAGTGTTCTGTTCCCTGTCAATGGCTTCCAACCTCTGAACAACAAGCAATTCCCGCTAAACATCCAACCCCTTGTCCACAGGGGCTAAAAGATAGACAAATCAGACAGCATCGCAGACGTTTTCAAGCTACTATGTCTTTTTATCTGCTTCCTGATAAACTTTCGTACCTGAGTCTTGGTCATTGTGGAAAGTCCGACTTTTGGCCTTTTCAGAAAAAGTCGGCCTTCGCGTAACACTCATTTATAAACAGGAGGAACCACCAAAAACAAATCATCAAACCGATTGTATACGGCAGAATCTTTACTTTGAACAACTGATGCCATATAAAGGTCATAGTTAGAGCTGATCGCATGATTTTTATAGGCTCTGAAATAAGCATTATAATGCATGTCATTAAAGAATGATCGTGAAGCTGTCATTTTGTGTAACATATATAAATCGGCATTATTTCCCAGACGGCTGAAGATGTAATAAGGCGATTGAGTCTCTCCTGATTCATTAGCCTCTTTATTGATCAGATGCATATAACCCGCAGGACTGAAAGTTTGATATTTTGCCCTTCCCCTGAGAACGATAAGATACAGTATGAATTCCCGTTGACTCCACACCATATCAATATACAAAGGGTGATCAGTACGTAGTGTTTTCCCACAGAACCACGGATTATCGTTATCAGCATGACTAAAAACGCCATGAGCAATTTGTGGGTGCGTGTGGAAACTGCCAATATATTTTGCACGGCTAAAGATCGAAGAGTCAATCCCAACTGAATAGTCACAGGGAATCTGGACTCTATTCTCAGTGCCAGAGCAAAGCTCGCCAGCTGAAAGAAGACTTTTTTTATTATGCTCTCTGTTAATACTAAAGCCATGCTCCCTTCGGGAATCAATAGTGCATTCTATTGCCCGTATAATTGCTGACTTCAATTCTGCCGATAAAGACAGAGATCTTTCTGTTTGTCGATCGGACTCAACAATGCAGGACGTTACATAGTCATCAAGCAACATTTGTTAACACCAGTTTGAAAAGCCCCATTCCATCAGTTTGAAATATCCGGTTCCAGTCTTGCATTTTTTGATAGTCAAGATGCGAGCAGTATGGTGAATACCACTGCCATTGATAGCCATGGGGATAATTTTTTTAAAATGCCAGATCACAACCCTTATTCTGGTACTCCAGCATCAAGGGAGTTGTATGACACTCTTGTCGTGTACACAGAAACCTCTGAATACCCGCTTTGTTTTTCCCAGATCCATTGACGTTGTCCATTTTGCAGCCAGGACACAGCACTTTTTGTTAACATTGATAACAGGTCATACGACACATTATACATAAATAACAGTTTTGACCCACTACCGCCTGGTTATCACGTAAAAGTCCCACAGTGTGGATTTTTACGGTGATGAGCCAACCTGTATCCCCCAAGTCTCATATAAACTCCACAGACTTAACATCCCATTAGCCCAGTGGCAGGTCTTTGAAGACGAAAGAAAAAATAACCGATTGAACAAAAAAATATCACCCCTTTCGGGATGAGCGCTTATCCCCCCCCACCTTCCTCGGCGGAGGTATTACGCGGAATTCGATAAAACAGTGCTATGAATAACCATAAAGTACCCAGCAGAAAACCAGCCATCACATCACTCACCCAATGAGCCTGAAGCACCAGCCGTGAAAAAGCAACAAGAAAAACTACCATCAGACCCGTTGATAACACCAGTATCCGGGGTACATAAGCCAATTTTTTACTGTAGGCCATACTCAGCCATAACAGAAAAAAAGTCGCCTGGGCAGTATGACCAGAGGGAAAAGCAAAAGGGTCTGCATAAGCTGGAATACTGGGTCTGGGGCTGCCAATCAGCCACTTCATACTCCACAGGCTCACTTCAAGTCCGATAAAAGAAACGAGGAAAGTTAACACATCGTGGATACACTTTTTGTTAAGCATCCATACCGCCCACAATCCCGCAGGAATCCATACAACAGAAAGAGAACCCAGCCTCGTGGTCCAGGCCATCACCCCATCAAGATACGGCATCTTCAAGTGCGTGACCCAATGGTTAACCTGGTGATTCCATTGAGATACGTAGCCCAGACATTCCATCACTGTCAGTATACCCAGCAAAACCAACACCATGCCTATGGCCATTTTTAGCAGGACGCTTACCTTACAACGCCGGGATAACCAGATAGCCACAGCAGGCAGCACAATAGCCGCAATCAAAAAAACAACCATCAGTGAAAAAAGAGCCACAGGCACTTTACCATGGGTTTGAATAGCTGCACCGGCAAGAAACCCGGGCATCAAATACACTGGCGCCCAGGGAATGGCGGAGAGAATATTGACGATATAAAACCGTTTAGGTGACATATCAAGCATGCCTGCCACTACCGGCACTACCGGGCGTACAGGACCAATAAACCGCCCAAGGGCAATACTCAAATCACCGTGTTTGTGGAAAAAATCTTCACCTTTGGCCAACCACTCCGGGTGTTTATAAAACGGCCACCAGTTTCGCACCTTATGGTGGTAATGGTACCCCAGCTGGTAACTGATACCATCACCAATAGCTGCCCCGATAATGCCCCAGATCAGCATGCTGGCTGGTTCCATGACACCGGCACCGGCCATGGCACCCAATGCAAACATAATGGGCACACCCGGCACTATCAACCCAACCACCACCAGTGATTCGATCAGCGCCATAAACGCAATAGTAGGCCCCAGCCATTCGTTGTTTAGCTGGAGCCAGGACTGCACGGCTTCAAAACTGGGCAAAAACATGTTCAGGTAAAGGTTCCTTCACAGTGGTTTTTATTCCGAGTCATCGTTACACTGGTTCCAAGCCTACAGCCAGAAGCAGGCCAACGTATGACACCGGAGCGTTATAAAAAAGTCAAAGCTGTTCTTGACCACCGTCAGCCTGACCTGACTGTGATCACCGGTCAGGTGCATAAAGCCCATAATATCGGTTCTATTATCCGTACCTGTAATGCGGTGGGTATTACGGATATCTATTGTACGGAACCTCGCCAGAGTCTATGGCCATTTCGACGGCACTTCATGGGCAGCTACCAATGGGTTACGATTTATTATCGCGAACGGGTTAAAGATAGCGCAGAAATCCTAAAACAGCGCGGATTAAAGCGATACGCAGCCCACTTTTCTGATAAATCATTACCCTGTAACCGTATTGACTTTACCTGCCCCTGTGCCCTTATTCCCGGTGCAGATAAATAAGGTGTCAGTGAATCCGGTGCCCAACTGGCAGATGAGCATAGTGTGATACCCATGCAGGGGATGGTCCCCTCCTGTAACTAACGTCTCTGTAGCAGCGGCTATCATTCTGGCAGAAGTTCAACAACAGCGCCAGGAGAAGGGCCTTTATAACCCGCCCCGCTTATCTGCCGAGACATTCAGTCGTACGCTGTTTCAGTGGGGATACCCTGAACTGAGTCGGTACTGTGATGAACAATCACTCGAGTATCCACCCCTGAATGATCAAGGCCAGTTGATCAATCACTCTGCCTGGTATGTCCCCATCAGACCAAGCCCATAAAACCAAGGAGTACATGGAGTAAATTATGAAAAAACTGTTACAGGAGCTGGTAACATTGTTGTCCCTGGAGCCTTTGGATAACAATATCTTCCGTGGGCAAAGTCAGGATCTGGGTTATGGCCGTGTTTATGGCGGTCAGGTACTTGGTCAGGCCTTGGCAGCCGCGCAACAAACCGTTCAGAAAGACCGGCAGGTGCATTCTTTTCATGGCTATTTTCTTCGGGAAGGTGATACCCGTCAGCCCATTATCTACAATGTTGAAAATACCCGTGACGGCAAAAGCTTTGACACCCGTCATGTTACGGCCATCCAGAAGGGTCGCCCGATCTTTACCCTCAGCGCTTCCTTTCATCGTGAGGAGCCAGGCTTTGACCATCAGGACACCCTGCCAGATGTTGAGCCCCCTGAATCACTGGAAGACGAATACCAGCTACGACTCGCCTTCAAAAATGCTGTGCCTGAGCACCTCCGGGAAAAACTCCTGTACCGCTTACCTGTTGAAATTCGCCCTGTCTCACCAAAAAATCCGTATCTTCCTTCAGTGCGAGAACCCACTAACCAACTCTGGTTTAAAACGATCGATAAACTCCCCGATGACCCGACCATTCATAAGTACCTGCTGGCCTACGCCTCAGACTTTCAACTGCTGCCCACAACACTGTTTCCCCATGGCGTGGTGTTCTTCCAGCCCGACATCCAGATTGCCAGTATTGACCATGCCATGTGGTTTCATCGCCCCTTTCGGGCTGATCAGTGGTTGCTCTATACCATGGATAGCCCTTCAGCCAGTAATGCACGCGGGTTGGCCCGTGGGCAAATCTTTAACCAGGAAGGTTGTTTAGTCGCTTCAACGGTACAGGAAGGGTTAATTAGAAAGCACGTCCCTGCAGGAGATAATGCTTAGCAAACGTGGATTTATCGAACTAGCGTAAAACGCCTTACTTTGAGTGAGGGGATGTAAGCCTGGCTTGCGTAGAGCAAGCAACCACAGGCATTGCGGAGCTTTGCCTCGAAGGTTGTGTCCCTTAGGTGGCGTTCACTCGCCACCTGAAGCATGTGGAGCGAAGCGACATCCTTATTGACTTTTTGTGCAACATACACCTTCTCTGGACGATCAGCAAAAAGCGTCTTTGGCCTTATACCAATAGCTTTTTCTGACGACCGTAATGAGCATGGCGAACTGGACGTCAGAACAGTAGAAACGACAAATAAAGCCCGCTATTGCCGGGGTTTTCAATGCAGGGTTGGCGTTCATATCCCCAGCATAAAAGCGTTGTCAGGAGAGTCGATGGGTATTATGTTTCACACTAAGAGGTTTGGCCAGCCTGCAAGGCCAGCGACTTGTTGCGGCAGTCAAGGTCAAGTGAAGTTATCCCCCCCGCAGAGGGATCTTGTCTTAAGTCAGCGCCATTGTTTTTAAGACTTCTGAGATGGCTTCTTAGGTTTAACGTAAAGTACCAGCCTGTGATCCACCATCTCATAACCGGCCTCTGCAACAATTTTATGTTGAATCTCTTCAATTTCAGGGCTGTAAAATTCTATGATTGTACCCGTTTCCCGGCACACAATATGGTCATGATGGTCACCACGTGCACGTTCGTAGACAGCATGGCTGTCATCAAAATTATGGCGCACCACCAGTCCGGCATCTTCAAACTGGGTTAACACCCGATAAACCGTTGCCAGACCGACATCATCTTCTGCATCCAGCAAGGCCTTGTACACATCTTCCGCACTCATATGGCGCCCATCAGCATTCTCGAGAATCTGCAGAATCTTCACTCGTGGCAGGGTGACTTTCAGGCCCGCTTTTCTCAACTCTTGATTTTCCAACACGTTTCCCTAACCCTTAGCAGAAGAACCCTGCTATTATCTCATTTTAATCAGAATAAGCACCTGATCCTGTTTACTCTGGAGTGGCTGTCATTACACCACCTGAGTTGTTAGCCAGAAGCAACTGATATGCAGGTACTTCATTCATTTTTGAGCAAACAAGATAGTGGAAGTCTGAAAGCGATGCAAAAACCTTTGGTCTACACCGCCACCCTTTTCACAGTTGCACTACTGGCTGGTTGTGCCAGTTCCACTGACGGTGGTTCTAAACTGGTTAGCTTCCCGGGTGCCTATAAAATTGATATCCAGCAGGGTAATGTGATTACCCAGGAGATGGTGGATCAACTACGCCCCGGGATGACTCGCAACCAAGTGCAGTATGTGATGGGAACCCCGATGCTGGACGATATTTTCAACCAGGATCGTTGGGATTATGTCTATAGTCTGCAATCTGGTGGCAAGCCTCGTACCCAGAAGACCGTGAGCATTTTCTTCAGGAATGACCAACTCTCGTCCATTCAGGGCGATCTGCGACCGGAACCCACAGAAAAAACCGCGCCCTAGCACCACCTTTTAGCACCACCTTTTAGCACCACCTTTTAGCACCACCTTAGAGTGCTGCCTGCTTTTTCTGCTTAGCCTGTTCGGCTCGTCGCCTTCTGACCTCTCTGGGGTCAGCAATCAGGGGCCGGTAGATTTCTATCCGGTCACCTTCCTTCACCCTTTGTTCTCTGGGCTTTGGAACCACCTTACCAAAGATACCCATTTTAGCTGATTCAAGTATAATTTCCGGGAAAAACTTTACAATACCTGAACGCTGCGCCGCCTTATACACTGTTGTACCTTTTTTTACTTGAACAGCCAGGATTTTTTGCCGCGATGGTGTAGCAAAAGCTACCTCAATAGATAACAGCTGATCGTCGGGGTTATCCATAAACTTTCTCCGCACGCCGGGAAAAGGCGTCTACCATAGTGTTCATCACTTGACCAAACATAGGACCCAGTGTGGCTTTTAGCAATGAACTGGAAACTTCAAAATCCATCTCCAAAGAAACCTTACACCCCTCAGGACCGAGTGGCTTAAAATTCCAGGTACCTGAAAGGTGGGAAAACGGACCATCAAGCAGCTCCATATGAATAGATTTACCGTAATCCATCTGGTTGGTTGTGGAGAATTCCTGTCGAATACGCCCTTTGACTACCATCAGTGCTGCATCAACCTGAGCACCCTCTTTTCTCAGAATTCGTGCATTTTCACACCAGGGAAGAAACTGTGGATAGGACTCCACATCATTCACTAAATCATACATAGCTTGCGCAGGGAACATTACCAGCGCAGAACGGGCAATTTTGGGCATGGAATCAAGACGCATAATTACCAAAAGAAGGGCGATATCATAGCATAGCAGAGCAGAGTCAGCCGCGGCTAGCCGCCATACCCATTCAATATGAAGTGATGGCAGCAGCATTTCAGAAAACAACAACAGTCCTTCATCCCCGCTCAGGCGGTCATGGCAGAGGAAACCTGGCAAAACTAGAACAGTAAAAGCGCCAGCAGTCCGGCAACCACTCCATAAAAGCACATAGGTAGCACCGTTTTGCGCAGGATAATGCCTTCACTTTTCTTTAAACCTAAAACTGAGCATACCGCCACAATATTATTGATACACACCATATTGCCCAGTGAAGCACCGACGGATTGCAATGCAAGTATTGTGTACTGATCTAAACCGAGGTTAAGGGCAATACTGTTTTGAATAGCACCAAAAGTCAGGTTGGAAATGGTTGCAGAGCCGGAAAAGAAGGAACCCAGGGCGCCAAGGAAAGGTGCCAGCAAACCCCAACTGCTGCCGCTGGCCTGGGCAAGGGCTTCACCAATGCGATTGACCGCTGAGGCTTCGCCGCCCATCATCATTAAACTGACAAGGATTAGTGCACCAAACAAAGACACCGAAGGGAGCTTCATTCTGTCGTAAGTATATTTTAACGTGGCTGAGAACAGGTTCAATGAACCCTTGGACCAGACCATAGCCAACACCGATATCACCAAAAATGGTAATATTGAAGGTACGTAAAGCAGTGCATGTTGCCAGGTTTCATTGGTTCCCAGAATGGCGTCCAGTTCCAATACCAGAGCAGCGCTTAATGAAAATTTCCCCAGTGCGCCTAACGAGAGACTGAATGCCGGAGAGACTGATGTGAGAAGCGCTTTTATGCCCAGATCAGGCACGCGGGTGATAATAAGCAGTAACAGCGTACCCCAAATCGGGAATGAGGCTCTGATGATATTTTTTACTCTTAACTGGGTATTGGTTGGCAGGGAATAGTTGTCAGTGTCGGCTTCAGGCGCTACATTCTGTGATGTGTCTTCAGACGCGCCTGCCTTTGATTTTTTCAAACCCACTTTATATTTGGCCAGTACCAGACTTGCCACAAGCCCCACACTGCCTGCGATTAATGACGGAAACTCATAGTCAATTTTAGCCATTAACACATAAGGTAAAAGAGTACACAGCAGCGACAGCTGGATAAACACCAGATTTTCTTTAATTGTCCGCCAGCTCAGAAGCTGTTTAAGGGCTATCAGCGGGATAACAAGACCAATAATGCCGTGCATCAGTGCAGAACGAAACCCTATCAGAAGCTCTTCATGTCTGGTGAGCTCCAGGCCGGAAAACCCGAACCATGTTGGCGTACCTACCGCACCAAAGGATACCGGCACACTGTTCATGATCAGCACAAGTGCGGCGACTTTTAGTGGCGGATAGCCAAGGCCCACCAGTATTGGGCCAGCAATCGCGGCAGGGGTGCCAAAGCCGCTGGCACCTTCTAACAGAAACGAAAATGCCCAACCGATAATTATCAGCTGAGCTACCGGGTTATCAGATACCTGGTTGAGTTCTGCTTTAATAATTTTCAGGCTGCCTGTTGTTTCAAGGGTTCGGAACAGGAAGATCGCCCCGGCAATAATAAGGATCGGCGTGAAGGATTTCAGCAGACCATTAATGACAGTGGCATGCACCAAAGTGACATCCTGGGCAAAAGGAAACAGCATGATCAGGTAAACCAGCAAAGCACACAGAGGTAGTGCCTGATGGCTGGGCATGGCATTTGATTTACTCATGAGGAAAATCAGGAGCACAATGGGAAATGCAGACAGAAATACATCAAACAAATTAATTACTCTCTATGGTGACTGATGGGGGCTGAATCCACTGGGATGACTGACGGGTGATGAATCCACCAAGGCGGCTGACGGGTGCTGAATCCACTCGTTCAGGATAATTAAAGGATGAATTTACCCGATAAATCTGCTATGAACATGGTCATGTATTTGGGTATTTTGCCCTAAGGGAGCAGCAATGAAAACACTACCAGGTCATCCCCGCGAAGGCGGTTAAGCCTGTGGACTATTGGAATACATGAAAACGGACTTTTCCAGTTGCCATGTAACCCACTTCAAACAGGGTACCTGAATCTATCTACAATCCTCTCAATGGCGTTAAGTGGGTGATGATAGCATCTACGTTCGTGCATGACATCAACACATCGCAAATAATCGACGTTGCTCTTGCTGATAAAAAGCACCCCTGGGCAGGGTGTCGGCGGAATCTCAAACAACCGATCTGAAGGGCTAATACGGATATGGAATAAATAAAAAATTTATTATTCTATCTTTTGTTTTCCCTCACAGGAGCTAGCGTTAATGCCAACAGAAACAAAGAGCGCTTTGACGCGGTTATTATTAGAGTTCAGCGATCAGGCGGACCTCTGCGTAACACAAGCCATGCTGGAAGCTGCGCAAAAAGGTCTGACAGTGGGCGTTAATGAGTGCGTTGAGACTGTCGGGAAAGGCAGTCAGCCAGCCGAACTCAAGCAGCTGATACAGTGTTACCCGCTGGCACATGCTTTATTAGGGTTGGCGACATTTATTGAACTGAACAAAGATACTGATGTTGCCCGTCATACCGTCAATGCTTTTATTGATTCATTGAAGCACCAAAAAGAATCACATAGTCTACCCTAGAGGTTCGCAAATAACGATTGCCGCTCCATACACGACAAAAAAAGCGAGCTGACCAGAGCTGAGTGCTACAAACAGAGGATAAAAAAACATCGTTTTAAAACATTATGAATCCGGTCAGCCCACTTGTACAACAGTTTAGGGGGGCAGCAATGAAACTTATCCAGTGTCGTCCTGCGGAGGTGAAGATCCAATAGCATGGTGAATGCCTGTCTTTGCAGGAATGACGAGCTGTTAGTATTTTCTGACATGCAGCTACCCTCATGCAGCTACCCTTATGGGTGCTAAGTACAATTGTTATAGGGTGTTAAGGACGATATAACAATTCTCGACCCTTCTTTATGACTCGATCGGACAAAGCTTTAAGGCGGCCTGTTTCCAGTACCCAGTGATGCCAATATAAGGAGCGGGTATCCCACAAGTGTGGAAGAAGGTTGATCAGTTCACCTTTATCAAGGGCTTCCTGGATCTGAACTTCACACACCATGCAGTAAGCCAACCCGGCCTTGGCCATATTAACAAAGGCTTCCGAGGAAGGAACAACATGACAGGGTGCCGAGCCATTATGCAGGTTAAAATGTTGCTGCAAAAAATTGCGGTGCATATCATCAAGAGGGTCAAACGACAACGCAGGGGCTGTTAACAAAGCATCGTCAGTCACACCTTCTGGAAAATAACGTTGAGCAAAATCCGCGCTACATACGCACAAGTAGCGCATTTCTCCCAAATAGTCTGCCTGACAACCCGGTAAAGGTTGTGATTGAATACTGATTGCGGCAGCGACTTCGCCCCGCCGCATGTTATCCAGTGCCCGGGCTTCGTCGTCCACCATCAGGTGAAGCTCTATTTTCTCTTCCTTCAATAAAGGTGCCATCGCTGGCAGTAGCCAGGTTGCCACAGAATCGGCATTCACAGCCAGAGTAACAGGGGAAAAATGACCACTATCCTGATGACAAATAGAGTCCAGCAGATCCTGCTCCAGCATCACTACCCGTTGGTATAGGCCCATTACCTGCTGCCCTGCTTCGGTTAAACCTGGAGGCTGGCTACGAACAAGTAGTGGTTTTGCCATCATTTGCTCTAACTGCTTGATTCTCTGGGAGACAGCAGACTGGGTGATGCACAGTTTTTCGGCTGCCCGTTCAAAACCACCACAACGCACAACACTCGCCAACGCCTCTATGAGTTTATAGTCCAAACGTTTCATTAAAAAAATTAATATCCTATAAAAAATATTAGATTTACTAAATTGCCAGATGGTTTATACTACATTGCCGCTAGAAAATAAGACTTGTGAATATCTTGACATCTTTTATCAAAACATCTGGCAAGTAGAAACCGCTATTTTGGTTGAATAAGTTTTCGTTGTTGGTTTCAGGAAATAACCATGTATCTGCTTTCATTTTTACAGGGCCTGGGCATTGGCCTGGGCATGATTGTGCCCATTGGCGCTCAAAATGCGTATCTGATTAATCAGGGTATTCGCCGTAACTTTCATTTACTGGCAGCTGTTGTTTGTACTTTCTGTGATATTTTACTGATCGGTTTAGGTATATTTGGCGCTGGTGCACTTATTTCACAAAATGAGCAGATACTGTTTTTCATTACCCTTGCAGGCATAGTGTTTCTGACATGGTACGGATTAATGTCTTTTAAACGAGCTGTCAAAGGGACTGCTTCAGCAGAAGTGTCTGGTAAAGGCAATGGGCTGACTCGAAGTAAGCGCAGTGTTTTACTCGGCGCACTGGCTGTTACTTTGTTAAATCCCCATGCCTATCTTGATGCGATGGTTATCCTCGGCAGTATTGGTAATCAGATGGAAGCAGAACTGCGCATCGCTTTTGCACTGGGAACATTTTCAGCTTCTATCATTTGGTTTTTTAGCCTGACGACAGCGGCTGCTAAACTTTCTCCCTGGTTGTCAAAGCCAAAGGTTCAGAGAAGCATTGATGGTTTTGTTGCATTACTTATGTGGGGTATCGCTTTTTCACTGGCTATTCGCCTGATCTGAGTTCAACCTGAAATCCTCAGTTAAAAATACCCGCTAAACTGTAACCCATTGTGTTGAGAGGGTTACAGCATAGTTCTACCACCAGCATCAATCAGCATCACTGTATGTACCCAAATGCCTTTAGACAGGCTTTTCTCTGGTGCACCTGTATATCAGCCAAATCAGCCAAATCAGCCAAATCAGCCAAATCAGCCAAATCAGCCAAATCAGCCAACTCTGACCTGACAGAATGTGAAGAGCTGAGAGCGGTACTCTCTTCAATGGCTAACAGACGGTGAAAATCTTTTGCTGCAAGGGCTGCCGCCTGGAAACCAGTTTCAGCAATGGCTTCAGGCTTCACAGCTTCATTCTTAATGAGTCGGCAGGCTCCTTCAACAGCAGCAGGATTACCGCTACAAGCACTAGCCTGGGATGATTCTGTATTTGCAGAAAGGCCTGCAGCT
This sequence comes from Endozoicomonadaceae bacterium, assembly GCA_965232215.1. Lineage (GTDB taxonomy): Bacteria > Pseudomonadota > Gammaproteobacteria > Pseudomonadales > Endozoicomonadaceae > Endonucleibacter. Next base: position 95,083 of record CBDDPF010000013.1, on the reverse strand, counting down.
ACATGCACTCATCTTTTTGTACGACGTTTCTCTCCCAATTGCGCATACCCGAAAGTGCTTTCAACCCATTACCGAGGTGGTAGTGGCATCATTATTTTGGTTTACCTCAGGGAGGGATAAACCAGGTTTAGTCTTTGTGACTAAGAGATAGCCCCAGGGGGCAGGATATGAAGCTGGCTTTTTGAGTCGTTCGCCGCAAGGGGCAGGGAATACGACCCTAAGTGATTTAATCAATATTTTATAAACTAAACTGATGGCCTAAGTACACCTCTCGTACTTTTGTATTATTCATCACCGTCTCACTATCACCTTCAGCAATAATATGCCCCTCGCTGACGATATACGCTTTCTCACAGATATCCAGTGTTTCCCGAACATTGTGATCAGTAATCAGTATACCAATGCCACGCTCCTGTAAATGGCGGATAATCCCTTTGATATCGCCAACAGAAATAGGATCAACACCGGCAAATGGTTCATCCAGCAAAATAAAGGTAGGGTCAGTTGCCAGAGCCCGAGCAATTTCTGCACGCCGGCGCTCACCGCCAGACAGGCTCATTCCCAGGCTGTCACGAATATGAGTGATATTAAACTCACACAGTAGCGATTCGGCTTTCTTTTCACGTGCCTTCTTTGAAAGGCCCTTCTGGGTCTCCAGAATAGCCAGAATATTGTTTTCCACAGATAAGCGCCGGAAAATAGAGGCTTCTTGCGGTAAATAACCGATACCTGCACGTGCACGCCCGTGCATCGGTTCAAAAGACAAGTCTTTCTGGTCAACGACTACAGTACCACCATCGGCCCTGATCAGACCGACAATCATATAGAAACACGTGGTTTTTCCAGCCCCGTTAGGACCAAGCAGACCCACGATTTGACCACTATTGACCTGTAGAGAAACATCCTTGACAACATTGCGATTTTTATAACTCTTACTGAGGTTCGCAGCGGTAAGTGTAGCCATTAAAAATGATAGACCTGTAATTAAGTACCAATAGATAGTCTTTGCAAGGCACAATGGGGAAAAGTCAATGACAAGAAGGGGTGAACCTAGACACCCGTTTCCGCACGTGGCTGAATCACCATTTCAATTCGTCCTTTTTCACCACCGCTCTGTGACTTGCCGGTAGCATTAACCGTTTGCAGCTTCAGGTTATAGTTAATCTGATCACCCTTAAAGACATCGCCATCCTGGCTAAGCTCGCCACGGGTCAACAGTTTGACCCGGTCACCGGCAATATCATAGGTGATGGTTTCACCCCAGGCCTCTACCTTGTTCGCTTTTTTTCCCTTGATGGCGTCTTGCAGTTCTTCGTAGTAGGCACGTTTACCCTGTGCTTCAACTTTAGTGATATTGCGATCCTGATCATTGTAGATCATCACTACATCGCCTTTTAACAGAGTCGATCCCTGGGTAATGACAACATCACCCCGATAAACCGAAACGCCTTTTTTGTAATCAATGCTGGCTGTTTTTGCATCAACCTTGATGGGCTTATCCCGGTCAGAGGCCAGGGCCAACGCTAACGATGGCAACAGCAATACAATAAAAAAAAACGCTTTAATCAGGTACATGAAGCCCCCGGACACTACTCTTTAAATAGATAATACCTTTATCATAAAATGACTGCATTCCAACTGCCCTGGTGGAGCTGTTATTGCTGGTAATTAATACCGGCCTGTCAGTCTCAGCCATTTTGTCTGCGGTATGTATGGTGAGGTAGTTTGTTGCCACGCGCATCGTTCTTTTTGTTGTCAAATCATCCTGAGTCAGCACCACATCATCCCATAGAACCAGGGTTTCCGTGCCTGCCAGCCATTTGCCGTGAATAGCTTTACTATCAACCATCTGGTTGATATCGCGATAATCCCTTATGTACGGATCGCTCAACAGAGCGACATCTTTCAATGGGTAGTGTGTTAAATTACTGGATGTCAACAAATAATCACGCATACCTTTTGCGTTGTAATGAGTGATGGATGCCTGCTCAAGAAAGTAATCGGCATGGGCTTTATTATCGGCGGCTTTTTTTCCAATACTGGCGGGCATCCGGCCATCAAAACCCCAGTAACCAACAATCAGCACCAGCAATAACAGGCCTGCATATAATAAATAAGTGCGGTTCAGGGTCATAACGGGTTTCTGGCATCCATTAGCGTATTATACGACCCCGGCTTTAAGCAGGTCATGCATGTTGATAGCACCCACGGCCTGATGATTTTCATCAACACAGATCAACGCATTGATTTTACAATCATCCATAATCTTCAACGCTTCTGCTGCCAGCACACGGGGAGATATGGTTTTACAATGTGTCGTCATTACATCATCAATATTTGTGGCGTCAATATCAATATGGTGATCAAGCGTACGTCGCAGGTCTCCGTCAGTAAAGATACCCACCACCTGCCGACGCTCATTATGAATGGCGGTCATCCCCAAACCCTTCTGAGTCATTTCCACCAGTGCATCACTCAACTTTGTGCCCGTTGCTACAGAAGGTACACGCGTTTCCTGATGCATGATATCTGCCACTTTTAGCAACAGGCGACGCCCCAGTTTTCCTCCCGGATGGGAAAAGGCAAAATCTTCCGCACTGAATCCCCGTGCCTGCAACAGGCTCACTGCCAGGGCGTCACCCATCACCAGCTGGGCCGTTGTGCTTGATGTAGGAGCCAGATCCAATGGGCAGGCTTCACGCTCGACAGAGGTATCCAGGTTGTAATCTGCGGTCTGAGACAGCGTAGATTCAAGTGCCCCCGTCATACTGATTAAACGTGCTCCAAGACGTTTCATTAATGGCAGCAGGGTAATAATTTCACCGGTCTCACCGGAATTAGACAAGGCAAGGATGACGTCATCTTTGGTGATCATCCCCATATCACCATGACTGGCCTCGCCAGGATGCATAAAAAAAGCTGGAGTCCCCGTACTGGAGAACGTTGCGGCAATCTTTCGTGCAATGTGACCCGATTTACCCATGCCGGTCACCACGACCCGTCCACGGCATTCCAGAATTATCCGGCAGGCCTTGACAAAATGGCTGTCAATCCGGCTTTTTAGCCCTTTGATAGCATTCAGTTCCATGGCCAGAGTTTGTAGCCCTGACGCAATAAAAGCATCATCATTGGTCATTCCATACTTCCTTTAAGCAGCGGATTCATCAATGGTGTAATCAATGGTGTAATCAATGGTGTATATAAAGCCATACGCCGTAAAACAATAGCTGCCAAACATGGTTACACCGGCCCATCGGCTAATATATCGGAGCTTTTTACCCAACATAGCCAGCAAGGCGACAACTACTGTCAGCCCCAGCATTACCGGATAAACCAATAGTCAAAAATCCACTGCAGCCTTTCTTTATGAGATAGATATACAAAATTAGCAGAGGAAAATGGATACATCTTATTTTTCATACCCGTTCAACGTTAATCGATTCACCGTAGTGATGGATGCCTGCCTTCACAGAAATGATGACAAGAGTGCTTTCAGGGCTGTTCGGCAATACTGAAAGCCTCCCATCAGCAGCAGTGAATGTCAAATGAAACTGCCTCGGGCCTACCGCCCGTTGAAAACTCAAGGATGGGAAGAGTATATTAACTGCTCAAGCTCTATTAGGGGACAATGTCGAGAGAGTCGAGGGAGTCGAGGGAGTCGAGGGAGTCGAGGGAGTCGAGGGAAATATTGACTTGAGAGGGAAAATGAGTGGCTAAAAATCGGTATTGTGCAAACCCTTTACTCTAGCAGCCTGCTTCTTGTGAGTAGTGGGTCAAAACTGTTGCTTATACCCATTAAACTTGAAGATGCCGGTTTTTTATCAATAGCAACCCTTGAAAATAAAGGGCTGTAGCTGATATAGAGCTGGCATCTTGAAGTGGGTTGAGTATATGTATAATTTGTTGTATGACCTGCTATCAGAAAGTGCTGTGTCCAAGCTGCAAAAGGAACAATGTTAATCAATCCGGAAAAACCAAATCTGGCATCCAAAAAGAGGTTTGTTCGTGCAAGAAAGACTAAAACATCATTTTAACCAACTTCGCCCAACCGTCGATTTCTGCGCTCTCCGGTTTGTACATCAACAACAGGAACATCTGCACGTCAGGAAAGGGCGGGTAGACAGCATTACCTCATCGGACAGCCAGGGCATCATGATTACGGTCATGCATAACGGGGGATTAGGTTATGGAGCCACTGGCCGACTTGACAGGCAGGGCATGAAACAAGCCATCCACTGTGCCTGCCAGTGGGCAGCACTGAGTGCCAGGCGGGCGGTGTTTGATTACAGCAACATTGTCATGCCGTGTCCTGAAGGCAACTATACCTCTGCCGTCAAAAAGCCCTGGGAAAGCGAATCTCTGCAAACCCGCCTCGACCGGTTAAAATCAGAATCCGACCGGTTAAAAATCAGTGACACCATTGTAAACTGGGGAGCCAGCCTGTCTCGCTTTTTAACAGAAAGCACTTATATTACCCATCAGGGTGGGGAGGTTCAGCAAATCACTGACAGTATTATCCCCACACTTTATGTCACTGCTTTTAACGGCGAAGTGCAGCACCGGCATTTAGCAGGCTCAGCCAACGTTCGTCAGGGGGGACTGGAGTCTATGGACTTGCTGTTCACTGGCAAGGCCGACGTACTGGCACAGCAGGTTCTGGTACTACTGTCTGCGCCCAACTGCCCGGAGGACACACGCAGCCTGTTGCTGATGCCGGATCAGATGTGCCTGCAAATCCACGAGTCCATCGGCCACCCTCTGGAACTGGACCGTATCCTCGGTGATGAGCGTAACTATGCCGGCACCAGCTTTGTGACGCCCGATATGTTTGGCTCATACCAGTACGGCTCACATCTGCTGAACGTCAGCTTTGACCCAACCATTCCCTCAGAATTGGCCAGCTATGCTTTTGATGATGATGGGCTGGCAGCCCATAAAGTCATGATTATCGAAAACGGACGGTTAAAATGCCCTCTCGGAGGCACCATTTCCCAGGCCAGAGCAAATCTGCCTGGTGTCGCTTGCACCCGCGCCCAAAGCTGGAACCGGCCACCACAGGATCGCATGGCCAACCTGAATGTGGAAGCCGGTAAAAGTGCCTTGAAAGACATGATTGCCTCCATTGAGCGTGGTGTCGTAATGGAAAGTAACCGTTCATGGTCCATTGACGACTCACGGAACAAGTTTCAGTTTGGTTGCGAATGGGGACAGCTGATAGAAAATGGAAAGCTGACGACAGTGGTAAAAAACCCCAATTACCGCGGTATCTCAGCCAGTTTCTGGCGTAACCTCAGTGCAGTAGGCAATGCCGGAACCGTCGGTATTCATGGCAGCCCTTTTTGCGGCAAGGCAGAACCCAATCAGCTGATTCATGTAGGTCATGCCTCTCCGGCCTGCGTTTTTGACAATGTGGACGTTTTTGGAGGATAAAAGCCATGCAAGCCTACTTTGACACCCTCTGTCACAGACTCAATACCCTGATTCAGGGCGAGGAAATCTGGCTGGCCTGTCTCCATGGAGAGAATACGGATTTCTGCCGGTTTAATCATGCCAGAATGCGCCAGCAAGGTACTGTGCATCAGGCCCGATTAACGGTGACACTGGTTAATGACCAAAAGCACGGACAACACACCCTGACATTAGCGCAGGAACTCAATTACGATAATGCCCAGTTACAATCCACGCTATTACGGCTGCGTGAACGCCTGCGCGTGACGCCTGATGACCCGTTTTTCAGCATTAATGATGTGGTAATCAGCAATGAGCACTGTGCTGTGCACAGCACGCCTGATGCGAGGAAAATCTGCCAGGATATCACTGATCATTGCCGGGGTGACGACGTTGTCGGCCTGCTGATTACCGGCAGTCAGTGCGTCGGCTTTGCCAACGCCTTAGGGCAGCGCAACTGGTTTGAGGCCAAAGACGTTAATCTCGACTATAGCCTGTACCTGCATTCTGATAAAGCCATTAAACACCAGATTGCGGGGTCACAGTGGGATGTCTCCTCGTTCAGCACCTGCATTGAACAACAACGTCAGCAGCTGGCTATTCTTGATAAAACACCCATTTCACTGAAACCAGGAAACTACCGGACTTACCTGAGTCCTTCAGCAATGAATGAGCTGCTGTCACTGTTGTGTTATTCTGGTTTCAGTGGTCGTGCACTACAGGAAAAATCGACGCCACTGCGACGGCTGCATACCGGCGACATACAACTAAACCCCATGATTAACCTGTCGGTGGATATCACAGCAGGGCATGTACCCAACTTTCAAAGTGAGGGATTCATTCTTCCGGATACACTGCCACTGATCACCAGCGGGGTAAGCCAGCATCAGTTGATTTCCCCGCGCACAGCAAAGGAATTTGGCATTGAACATAATAGCGCTGGCAATGACGAAACCCCTGATACACTCAGCCTTGAAGGCGGGACCCTGCCTGTAACTGATGCCCTGAAGGCACTGGATACGGGTATCTTTATCAGTAACCTCTGGTACCTGAACTACTCAGACGTTAATAACGCCCGAATAACAGGAATGACCCGTTTTGCCTGCTTCTGGGTAGAACAGGGGCAGATTAAAGCTCCCATCAGTGCTCTGCGCTTTGATGACAATCTGTATGCCATGCTGGGTGATAATCTGGCAGCCCTCACCCGTGAAACAGAAACCCTGATGAATAACAATACCTATCACCAGCGTAATCGTGGTTCCGTTACCCTGCCCGGCGCACTTTTAAACCGCATGCGCTTTACTTTGTGAGGCGCTCTTCAGGGAAGGCGGTCTCATTGAGTACTGACTTTCACATTTTGCGGTTTGCCGCAGGCAATGCCACAGAAGACTATGTTGCTGTTGTTTGACATCCTCCTCCAGTCAGGTCACTGGAGGATTCCCATTACTGAGGCGTTACTTTCTCACGAGTTCACACAGGTTCCTGCTTCATGGTTACGGCCTCAGGGGACTTACATTAACTCCACAGGCTTTACTTTCCCTCTGCCCGAGGGCAGGTCAAAAGACAAAAGACAAAAGACAAAAGACAAAAGACAAAAGACAAAAGACAAAAGACAAAAGACAAAAGACAAAAGACAAAAGACAAAAGACAAAAGAAATATTAACAGAATGTTAGAAGAAATTCACCTCCCGCCCAGTTCAGCGGGAGTACTCTTCTGCGGTGATCTACAGCCAACCATAACCAGCGTTGATTGGATTTATTCTTGACGTAAGATCACTGCTCATCAAACTCAGCGCCTTCACTAGCAATAGGATTGTAACCACTGTTGAATTATCTTCTGCAGTGTTAACGACTGTTTCGCAAAACTCGCAGCCCACTGTAACAACCACTGACAGCGGGAATTTCTCAGGGCTTCATCTTTTTACTTCTCTGGATTTAGAGGCTTTACGCCTGAAGATTGATGAATAACCCATTAAAATGAGCTGAATACAGGCATGCCGGAGGCATCCTGTCTTTGCAGTGTCTGGCACTTATTATACGGCAAACGACTTGTAGTAACCTGTAGTAAAAAGGTGCAAAGCGTCCAGTCCAGTTGCTGCACATAACCAGGTACGATGGGCTACTATTGATTGAAACCCTTTACTAAAGGATAAAGTTTCAACATGACTGAGCATTGCTGTGAAATATGTGATTACAAAACTCTTAATAAAAGCCACTTCACTGAACACATGAGAAAGCACACTGGAGAGCAACCTTTTATTTGCTCTTACTGTACGAGGGCTTTTTCCTGTTCTGGCAATCTCAAGGTGCACATAAGAACCCACACTGGAGAGAAGCCTTTTCGTTGCACTGCTTGCGGGAAAACTTTTGCTTTGTTTTGCACTCTCAACAGACACATGATAACCCATACTGGAAAAAAACCTTTTAGTTGCACTGTTTGTGGGAGAGCTTTTGCTCACTCTACAAGTCGCAACAGGCACATGAGAACCCAACACCCTGCTGCTACTGATGAAGTCTCTACAACCACAGACAGACACTTACTGCCAGATGGAACGACAGCGACCTGCACAACCCATACGTTCACAACCGCCAACACTGTCACGAAGGTATCTCAGGTAAGCTCTTCCACTGGCAAGGCGATTGTAACCACTGTTGAATCACCTTCCGCAGTGTTCACGACTGTTTCGCAAGAATCCCAGCCCACTGTGACAACCACTGAGAGCGAGGATTTCTCAGGGCTTCATCTTTTGGCTGATCTGGCTGGATCTAGATGCTATATGCCTGAAGATTCATGAATAACCCGTTAAAATGCGCTGAATACAGGCATGCCGGTGGCATTCTGTCTTTGCAGTGTCTGATACCTGTTATACGGCGAACGACTTGTAGTACAGAGGTGTAAAGCGTTCAATGACTGCACATAACCGGGTACGATGGGCTACTATTGATTGAAACCCTTTACTAAAGGATAACGTTTCAACATGCCAGAGTATACCTGTAAAATATGTAATCACTGTTTCCGTAACAGCAGCCACCTCAACGCACACATGAGAATCCACACTGGAGAAAAACCTTATATTTGCCCTCACTGTCAAAGAGCTTTTAATCAGTCTGGCGCTCTCAACAGGCACATGAGAACCCATACTGGAGAGAAACCTTTTAGTTGCACTGATTGCGGGAGAGCTTTTGCTCGGTCTACAGATCGCAACAGGCATATGAGAACCCATACTGGAGAAAAACCTTTTCGTTGCACTGTTTGCGGGAGAGCTTTTGCTCAGTCTACAAATCGCAACGGGCACATGATAACCCAACACCCTGCTGTTACTGATGGAGTCTCTACAACCACAGGTAGTCACTTACTGCCAGATGGAACGACAGCGACCTGCACAACCCATACGTTCACAACCGCCAGCACTGTCACGACGGTATCTCAGGTAAGCTCTTCCACTGGCAAGGCGATTGTAACCACTGTTGAATCACCTTCCGCAGTGTTCACGACTGTTTCGCAAGAATCGCAGCCCACTGTGACAACCACTGAGAGCGAGGATTTCTCAGGGCTTCATCTTTTAGCTTCTGCGGTTGAACTTAGAGAGGCTTTACGCCTGAAGACTCATGAATAACCCGTTAAAATGCGCTGAATTCGGGCATGCCGGTGGCATTCTGTCTTTGCAGTGTCTGATACCTGTTATACGGCGAACGACTTGTAGTAAAGAGGTGTAAAGCGTTCAATGACTGCACATAACCAGGTACGATGGGCTACTATTGATTGAAACCCTTTACTAAAGGATAAAGTTTCAACATGCCTGAGTATACCTGTGACAAATGTAATCACTGTTTCCGTAAAAGCAGCCACCTCAAAACACACATGAGAATCCACACTGGAGAGAAACCTTTTAGTTGTATTGATTGTGGGAGAGCTTTTGCTGTGTCTGGCGCTCTCAACAGGCACATGAGAACCCATACTGGAGAGAAACCTTTTAGTTGCACTGTTTGCAGGAAAGCTTTTGCTGTGTCTAGCGCTCTCACCGCGCACATGAGAACCCATACTGGAGAGAAACCTTTTAGTTGCACTGTTTGTGGGAGAGCTTTTACTGTGTCTTGCGATCTCAACAGGCACATGACAATCCATACTGGAAAAAAACCTTTTAGTTGCACTGTTTGTGGGAGAGCTTTTAGTCAGTCTACAACTCGCAACAGGCACATGAGAACCCAACACCCTGATGTTACTGGTGAAGCCTCTACAACCACAGACAGACACTTACTGCCAGATGGAACGACAGCGACCTGCACAACCCATACGTTCACAACCGCCAACACTGTCACGAAGGTATCTCAGGTAAGCTCTTCCACTGGCAAGGCGATTGTAACCACTGTTGAATCACCTTCCGCAGTGTTCACGACTGTTTCGCAAGACTCGCAGCCCACTGTGACAACCATTGAGAGCGAGGATTTCTCAGGGCTTCATCTTTTGGCTGATCTGGCTGGATCTAGATGCTATATGCCTCAGGATTTATGAATAACCCATTAAAATGCGCTGAATTCGGGCATGCCGAAGGTATCCTGTCTTTGCAGTGTCTGACACCTGTTATACGGCGAACGACTTGTGGTACAGAGGTGTAAAGCGTTCAATGACTGCACATAACCAGGTACGATGAGCTACTATTGATTGAACCCCTTTACTAAAGGATAACGTTTCAACATGCCTGAGTATACCTGTAAAATATGTAATCACTGTTTCCGTAAAAGCAGCCACCTCAACACACACATGAGAATCCACACTGGAGAAAAACCTTATATTTGCCCTCACTGTCAAAGAGCTTTTAATCAGTCTGGCATTCTCACCACGCACATGAGAACCCATACTGGAGAGAAACCTTTTAGTTGTAATGATTGCGGGAGAGCTTTTGCTGCGTCTGGCGCTCTCAACAGGCACATGAGAACCCATACTGGAGAAAAACCTTTTCGTTGCACTGTTTGTGGGAGAGCTTTTGCTCGGTCTACAAGTCGCAACAATCACATGAAAACCCAACACCCTGCTGCTACTGATGAAGTCTCTACAACCACAGACAGACACATACTGCCAGATGGAACTATAGCGACCTGCACAACCCATACGTTCACAACCGCCAGCACTGTCACGAGAGTATCTCAGGTAAGCTCTTCCACTGGCAAAGCGATTGTAACCACTGTTGAATCTCCTTCCGCAGTGTTCACGACTGTTTCGCAAGACTCGCAGCCCACTGTGACAACCACTGAGAGCGAGGATTTCTCAGGGCTTCATCTTTTGGCTGATCTGGCTGGATCTAGATGCTATATGCCTCAAGATTCATGAATAACCCATTAAAATGCGCTGAATTCGGGCATGCCGAAGGTATCCTGTCTTTGCAGTGTCTGACACCTGTTATACGGCGAACGTCTTGTGGCACAAAGGTGCAAAGCGTCCAGTGACTGCACATGATCAGGTACGATGGGCTACTATTGATTGATACCCTTTACTAAAGGATAAAATTTCAACATGCCTGAGTATACCTGTAAAATATGTAATCACTGTTTCCGTAAAAGCAGCCTCCTCAACATACACATGAGAATCCACACTGGAGAAAAACCTTATATTTGCCCTCACTGTCAAAGAGCTTTTAATCAGTCTGGTCATCTCACCACGCACATGAGAACCCATACTGGAGAGAAACCTTTTAGTTGCACTGATTGCGGGAGAGCTTTTGCTCGGTCTACAGATCGCAACAGGCATATGAGAACCCATACTGGAGAAAAACCTTTTCGTTGCACTGTTTGCGGGAGAGCTTTTGCTCAGTCTACAAATCGCAACGGGCACATGATAACCCAACACCCTGCTGTTACTGATGGAGTCTCTACAACCACAGGTAGTCACTTACTGCCAGATGGAACGACAGCGACCTGCACAACCCATACGTTTACAACCGCCAACACTGTCACGAAGGTATCTCAGGTAAGCTCTTCCACTGGCAAGGCGATTGTAACCACTGTTGAATCACCTTCCGCAGTGTTCACAACTGTTTCGCAAGAATCCCAGCCCACTGTGACAACCACTGAGAGCGAGAATTTCTCAGGGCTTCATCTTTTGGCTGATCTGGCTGGATCTAGATACTATATGCCTCAAGATTCATGAATAACCCGTTAAAATGCGCTGAATTCGGGCATGCCGGTGGCATTCTGTCTTTGCAGTGTCTGATACCTGTTATACGGCGAACGACTTGTAGTACAGAGGTGTAAAGCGTTCAATGACTGCACATAACCAGGTACGATGGGCTACTATTGATTGAAACCCTTTACTAAAGGATAACGTTTCAACATGCCTGAGTATACCTGTGACACATGTAATCACTGTTTCCGTGGAAAAAGCCACCTCAACAGACACATGAGAATCCACACTGGAGAAAAACCTTATAGTTGCCCTCACTGTCAAAAAGCTTTTAATCAGTCTGCTCATCTCACCACGCACATGAGAACCCATACTGGAGAGAGACCTTTTCGTTGCCCTCACTGTCAAAAAGTTTTTAATCAGTCTAACAATCTCACTGCGCACATCAAAACCCATACTGGAGAGAAACCTTTTAGTTGCACTGTTTGCAGGAAAGCTTTTGCTGTGTCTAGCGCTCTCACCAAGCACATGAGAACCCATACTGGAGAGAAACCTTTTAGTTGCACTGTTTGCAGGAAAGCTTTTACTGTGTCTTGCGATCTCAACAGGCACATGACAATCCATACTGGAAAAAAACCTTTTAGTTGCACTGTTTGTGGGAGAGCTTTTAGTCAGTCTACAAATCGCAACAGGCACATAAGAACCCAACACCCTGCTGTTACTGATGAAGTCTCTACAACCACAGGTAGACACGTACTGCCAGATGGAACGACAGCGACCTGCACAACCCATACGTTCACAACCGCCAACACTGTCACGAAGGTATCTCAGGTAAGCTCTTCCACTGGCAATGCGATTGTAACCACTGTTGAATCACCTTCCGCAGTGTTCACGACTGTTTCGCAAGACTCGCAGCCCACTGTGACAACCACTGAGAGCGAGGATTTCTCAGGGCTTCATCTTTTGGCTGATCTGGCTGAATCTAGATGCTATATGCCTAATGATTCATGAATAACCCGTTAAAATACGCTGAATTCAGGCATGCCGGTGGCATTCTGTCTTTGCAGTGTCTGACGCCTGTTATACGGCGAACGACTTGTAGTACAGAGGTGTAAAGCGTTCAATGACTGCACATAACCAGGTACGATGGGCTACTATTGATTGAAACCCTTTACTAAAGGATAAAGTTTCAACATGCCTGAGTATACCTGTAAAATATGTAATCACTGTTTCCGTAAAAGCAGCCACCTCAAAACACACATGAGAATCCACACTGGAGAAAAACCTTATAGTTGCCCTCACTGTCAAAAAGCTTTTAATCAGCCTGCTCATCTCACCACGCACATGAGAACCCATACTGGAGAGAAACCTTTTCGTTGCACTGTTTGCAGGAAAGCTTTTGCTGTGTCTAGCGCTCTCACCACGCACATGAGAACCCATACTGGAGAGAAACCTTTTAGTTGCACTGTTTGCAGGAAAGCTTTTACTGTGTCTTGCGATCTCAACAGGCACATGACAATCCATACTGGAAAAAAACCTTTTAGTTGCACTGTTTGTGGGAGAGCTTTTAGTCAGTCTACAACTCGCAACAGGCACATGAGAACCCAACACCCTGATGTTACTGGTGAAGCCTCTACAACCACAGACAGACACTTACTGCCAGATGGAACGACAGCGACCTGCACAACCCATACGTTCACAACCGCCAACACTGTCACGAAGGTATCTCAGGTAAGCTCTTCCACTGGCAAGGCGATTGTAACCACTGTTGAATCACCTTCCGCAGTGTTCACAACTGTTTCGCAAGAATCCCAGCCCACTGTGACAACCACTGAGAGCGAGGATTTCTCAGGGCTTCATCTTTTGGCTGATCTGGCTGGATCTAGATGCTATATGCCTGAAGATTCATGAATAACCCGTTAAAATGCGCTTAATACAGGCATGCCGGTGGCATTCTGTCTTTGCAGTGTCTGATACCTGTTATACGACGAACGACTTGTAGTACAGAGGTGTAAAGCGTTCAATGACTGCACATAACCAAGTACGATGGGCTACTATTGATTGAACCCCTTTACTAAAGGATAACGTTTAAACATGCCTGAGTATATCTGTAAAATATGTAATCACTGTTTCCGTAGAAGTAACCATCTCACCAGACACATGAGAATCCACACTGGAGAGAGACCTTTTCGTTGCCCTCACTGTCAAAGAGCTTTTAATCAGTTTAACAGTCTCACCAAGCACATGAGAACCCATACTGGAGAGAAACCTTTTAGTTGCACTGTCTGCGGGAGAGCTTTTGCTCGGTCTGCAGATCGCAGCAGGCATATGAGAATCCATACTGGAGAGAAACCTTATCGTTGCACTGTTTGTGGGAGAGCTTTTTCTCGGTCTACATATTGCAGCAGCCACATGAGAACCCAACACCCTGATGTTACTGGTGAAGCCTCTACAACCACAGACAGACACTTACTGCCAGATGGAACGACAGCGACCTGCACAACCCATACGTTCACAACCGCCGACACTGTCACGACGGTATCTCAGGTAAGCTCTTCCACTGGCAAGGCGATTGTAACCACTGTTGAATCACCTTCCGCAGTGTTCACGACTGTTTCGCAAGAATCCCAGCCCACTGTGACAACCATTGAGAGCGAGGATTTCTCAGGGCTTCATCTTTTGGCTGATTTGGCTGGATCTAGATGCTATATGCCTCAAGATTCATGAATAACCCGTTAAAATGCGCTGAATTCGGGCATGCCGGTGGCATTCTGTCTTTGCAGTGTCTGATACCTGTTATACGGCGAACGACTTGTAGTACAGAGGTGTAAAGCGTTCAATGACTGCACATAACCAGGTACGATGGGCTACTATTGATTGAAACCCTTTACTAAAGGATAAAGTTTCAACATGCCTGAGTATACCTGTGACAAATGTAATCACTGTTTCCGTGGAAAAAGCCACCTCGACACACACATGAGAATCCACACTGGAGAAAAACCTTATATTTGCCCTCACTGTCAAAGAGCTTTTAATCAGTCTGCTCATCTCACCACGCACATGAGAACCCATACTGGAGAGAAACCTTTTAGTTGTACTGATTGCGGGAGAGCTTTTGCTATGTCTGGCTCTCTCAACAGGCACATGAAAACCCATACTGGAGAGAAACCTTTTCGTTGCACTGTTTGTGGGAGTGCTTTTGTTCGGTCTAGCCATCTCACCATGCACATGAGAACCCACACTGGAGAAAAACCTTTTAGTTGCGCTGTTTGCGGGAAAGCTTTTGTTCGGTCTACAACTCGCAACAGGCACATGAGAACCCAACACCCTGATGTTACTGGTGAAGCCTCTACAACCACAGACAGACACTTACTGCCAGATGGAACGACAGCGACCTGCACAACCCATACGTTCACAACCGCCGACACTGTCACGACGGTATCTCAGGTAAGCTCTTCCACTGGCAAGGCGATTGTAACCACTGTTGAATCACCTTCCGCAGTGTTCACGACTGTTTCGCAAGACTCGCAGCCCACTGTGACAACCATTGAGAGCGAGGATTTCTCAGGGCTTCATCTTTTGGCTGATCTGGCTGGATCTAGATGCTATATGCCTCAAGATTCATGAATAACCCGTTAAAATACGCTGAATTCGGGCATGCCGAAGGTATCCTGTCTTTGCAGTGTCTGACACCTGTTATACGGCGAACGTCTTGTTGCACAAAGGTGCAAAGCGTCCAGTGACTGCACATGATCAGGTACGATGGGCTACTATTGGTTGAAACCCTTTACTAAAGGATAAAGTTTCAACATGCCTGAGCATACCTGTACCATATGTAATCACCGTACCCGTAAAAAATACAACTTCACCAGACACATGAGAATCCACACTGGAGAGAAACCTTTTAGTTGCACTGTCTGCGGGAGAGCTTTTGCTCGGTCTACAGATCGCAACAGGCATATGAGAACCCATACTGGAGAAAAACCTTTTCGTTGCACTGTTTGCGAGAGAGCTTTTGCTCGGTCTACAAATCGCAACGGGCACATGAGAACCCAACACCCTGCTGCTACTGATGAAGTCTCTACAACCACAGGTAGTCACTTACTGCCAGATGGAACTATAGCGACCTGCACAACCCATACGTTCACAACCGCCAGCACTGTTACGACGGTATCTCAGGTAAGCTCTTCCACTGGCAAGGCGATTGTAACCACTGTTGAATCACCTTCCGCAGTGTTCACGACTGTTTCGCAAGAATCGCAGCCCACTGTGACAACCATTGAGAGCGAGGATTTCTCAGGGCTTCATCTTTTGGCTGATCTGGCTGGATCTAGATGCTATATGCCTCAAGATTCATGAATAACCCATTAAAATGCGCTGAATTCGGGTATGCCGAAGGTATCCTGTCTTTGCAGTGTCTGACACCTGTTATACGGCGAACGTCTTGTGGCACAAAGGTGCAAAGCGTCCAGTGACTGCACATGATCAGGTACGATGGGCTACTATTGATTGACACCCTTTACTAAAGGATAAAATTTCAACATGCCTGAGTATACCTGTGACGTATGTAATCACCGTACCCGTATAAAAAGCAACCTCGCCAGACACATGAGAGTCCACAATAGAGAGAGACCTTTTCGTTGCCCTCACTGTCAAAAAGCTTTTAATCAGTCTAACAATCTCACTGCGCACATCAAAACCCATACTGGAGAGAAACCTTTTCGTTGCACTGTTTGCAGGAAAGCTTTTGCTGTGTCTAGCGCTCTCACCAGGCACATGAGAACCCATACTGGAGAGAAACCTTTTAGTTGCACTGTTTGCAGGAAAGCTTTTACTGTGTCTTGCGATCTCAACAAGCACATGACAATCCATACTGGAAAAAAACCTTTTAGTTGCACTGTTTGTGGGAGAGCTTTTAGTCAGTCTACAAATCGCAACAGGCACATGAGAACCCAACACCCTGCTGTTACTGATGAAGTCTCTACAACCACAGGTAGACACGTACTGCCAGATGGAACGACAGCGACCTGCACAACCCATACGTTCACAACCGCCGACACTGTCACGAAGGTATCTCAGGTAAGCTCTTCCACTGGCAATGCGATTGTAACCACTGTTGAATCACCTTCCGCAGTGTTCACGACTGTTTCGCAAGACTCGCAGCCCACTGTGACAACCATTGAGAGCGAGGATTTCTCAGGGCTTGATCTTTTGGCTGATCTGGCTGGATCTAGATGCTATATGCCTCAAGATTCATGAATAACCCATTAAAATGCGCTGAATTCGGGCATGCCGAAGGTATCCTGTCTTTGCAGCGTCTGACACCTGTTATACGGCGAACGACTGGTAGTACAAAGATGCAAAGCGTCCAATGACTGCACATGACCAGGTACGATGGGCTACTATTGATTGAGACCCTTTACTAAAGGATGAAGTTTCAACATGCCTGAGTATACCTGTAAAATATGTAATCACTGTTTCTGTAGAAAAAGCCTCTTCAACATACACATGAGAATCCACACTGGAGAAAAACCTTATATTTGCCCTCACTGTCAAAGAGCTTTTAATCAGCCTGGTCATCTCACCACGCACATCAGAACCCATACTGGAGAGAAACCTTTTAGTTGTACTGATTGCGGGAGAGCTTTTTCTGTGTCTAGCGCTCTCAACAGGCACATGAGAACCCATACTGGAGAGAAACCTTTTCGTTGCACTGTTTGCGGGAGAGCTTTTGCTGTGTCTAGCGCTCTCAACAGGCACATGAGAACCCAACACCCTGCTGCTACTGATGAAGTCTCTACAACCACAGACAGACACATACTGCCAGATGGAACGACAGCGACCTGCACAACCCATACGTTCACAACCGCCAACACTGTCACGACGGTATCTCAGGTAAGCTCTTCCACTGGCAAGGCGATTGTAACCACTGTTGAATCACCTTCCGCAGTGTTCACGACTGTTTCGCAAGAATCCCAGCCCACTGTGACAACCACTGAGAGTGAGGATTTCTCAGGGCTTCATCTTTTGGCTTCTGCGGCTGAACTTAGAGAGGCTTTACGCCTGAAGATTCATGAATAACCCGTTAAAATGCGCTGAATTCGGGCATGCCGAAGGTATCCTGTCTTTGCAGTGTCTGACACCTGTTATACGGCGAACGACTGGTAGTACAAAGATGCAAAGCATCCAATGACTGCACATGGCCAGGTACGATGGGCTACTATTGGTTGAAACCCTTTACTAAAGGATGAAGTTTCAACATGCCTGAGTATACCTGTAAAATATGTAATCACTGTTTCTGTAAAAAAAGCCACCTCAACACACACATGAGAATCCACACTGGAGAAACACCTTATATTTGCCCTCACTGTCAAAGAGCTTTTAATCAGTCTGGCGCTCTCAACAGGCACATGAGAACCCATACTGGAGAAAAACCTTTTCGTTGCACTGTTTGCGGGAGAGCTTTTGCTCAGTCTACAAATCGCAACGGGCACATGATAACCCAACACCCTGCTGTTACTGATGGAGTCTCTACAACCACAGGTAGTCACTTACTGCCAGATGGAACGACAGCGACCTGCACAACCCATACGTTCACAACCGCCGACACTGTCACGACGGTATCTCAGGTAAGCTCTTCCACTGGCAAGGCGATTGTAACCACTGTTGAATCACCTTCCGCAGTGTTCACGACTGTTTCGCAAGAATCGCAGCCCACTGTGACAACCACTGAGAGCGAGGATTTCTCAGGGCTTCATCTTTTAGCTTCTGCGGTTGAACTTAGAGAGGCTTTACGCCTGAAGACTCATGAATAACCCGTTAAAATGCGCTGAATTCGGGCATGCCGGTGGCATTCTGTCTTTGCAGTGTCTGATACCTGTTATACGGCGAACGACTTGTAGTAAAGAGGTGTAAAGCGTTCAATGACTGCACATAACCAGGTACGATGGGCTACTATTGATTGAAACCCTTTACTAAAGGATAAAGTTTCAACATGCCTGAGTATACCTGTGACAAATGTAATCACTGTTTCCGTAAAAGCAGCCACCTCAAAACACACATGAGAATCCACACTGGAGAAAAACCTTATATTTGCCCTCACTGTCAAAGAGCTTTTAATCAGTCTGGCATTCTCACCATGCACATGAGAACCCATACTGGAGAGAAACCTTATAGTTGCACTTTTTGCGGGAGAGCTTTTGCTCACTCTTCAGATCGCAGCAGGCACATGAGAACTCATACTGGAGAAAAACCTTTTCGTTGCACTGTTTGTGGGAAAGCTTTTGTTCGGTCTAGCCATCTCACCACGCACTTCAGAACCCACACTGGAGAAAAACCTTTTAGTTGCCCTGTTTGCGGGAAAGCTTATGTTCGGTCTACAACTCGCAACAGGCACATGAGAACCCAACACCCTGATGTTACTGGTGAAGCCTCTACAACCACAGACAGACACTTACTGCCAGATGGAACGACAGCGACCTGCACAACCCATACGTTCACAACCGCCAACACTGTCACGACGGTATCTCAGGTAAGCTCTTCCACTGGCAAGGCGATTGTAACCACTGTTGAATCACCTTCCGCAGTGTTCACGACTGTTTCGCAAGAATCCCAGCCCACTGTGACAACCATTGAGAGCGGGGATTTCTCAGGGCTTCATCTTTTGGCTGATCTGGCTGGATCTAGATGCTATATGCCTCAAGATTTATGAATAACCCATTAAAATGCGCTGAATTCAGGCATGCGGCATTCTGTCTTTGCAGTGTCTGACACCTGTTATACGGCGAACGACTGGTAGTACAAAGATGCAAAGCGTCCAATGACTGCACATGGCCAGGTACGATGGGCTACTATTGGTTGAAACCCTTTACTTTTACTAAAGGATAAAGTTTCAACATGCCTGAGCATACCTGTACCATATGTAATCACCGTACCCGCAGAAAATACAACCTCGCCAGACACATGAGAATCCACACTGGAGAGAGACCTTTTCGTTGCCCTCACTGTCAAAGAGCTTTTAATCAGTTTAACAGTCTCACCGGGCACATCAGAACCCATACTGGAGAGAAACCTTTTAGTTGCACTGTCTGCGGGAGAGTTTTTGCTCGGTCTACAAATCGCAACAGGCACATGAGAAGCCAACACCCTGCTGTTACTGATGAAGTCTCTACAACCACAGGTAGACACTTACTGCCAGATGGAACGACAGCGACCTGCACAACCCATACGTTCACAACCGCCAGCACTGTCACGACGGTATCTCAGGTAAGCTCTTCCACTGGCAAGGCGATTGTAACCACTGTTGAATCACCTTCCGCAGTGTTCACGACTGTTTCGCAAGAATCCCAGCCCACTGTGACAACCACTGAGAGCGAGGATTTCTCAGGGCTTCATCTTTTGGCTTCTGCGGTTGAACTTAGAGAGGCTTTACGCCTGAAGATTCATGAATAACCCATTAAAATGCGCTGAATTCAGGCATGCCGGAGGCATCCTGTCTTTGCAGTGTCTGACGCCTGTTATACGGCGAACGACTGGTAGTACAAAGATGCAAAGCATCCAATGACTGCACATAACCAGGTACGATGGGCTACTATTGATTGAAACCCTTTACTAAAGGATAAAGTTTCAACATGCCTGAGTATACCTGTGACATATGTAATCGCTGTTTCTGTAGAAGTAGCCATCTCACCAGACACATGAGAATCCACACTGGACAGAGACCTTTTTGTTGCCCTCACTGTCAAAAAGCTTTTAATCAGTCTAACAATCTCACTGCGCACATCAAAACCCATACTGGAGAGAAACCTTTTCGTTGCACTGTTTGCAGGAAAGCTTTTGCTGTGTCTAGCGCTCTCACCAAGCACATGAGAACCCATACTGGAGAGAAACCTTTTAGTTGCACTGTTTGCAGGAAAGCTTTTACTATGTCTTGCGATCTCAACAGGCACATGGCAATCCATACTGGAAAAAAACCTTTTAGTTGCACTGTTTGTGGGAGAGCTTTCAGTCAGTCTACAAATCGCAACAGGCACATGAGAACCCAACACCCTGCTGTTACTGATGAAGTCTCTACAACCACGGGTAGACACGTACTGCCAGATGGAACGACAGCGACCTGTACAACCCATACGTTCACAACCGCCGACACTGTCACGACGGTATCTCAGGTAAGCTCTTCCACTGGCAAGGCGATTGTAACCACTGTTGAATTACCTTCCGCAGTGTTCACGACTGTTTCGCAAGAATCCCAGCCCACTGTGACAACCACTGAGAGCGAGGATTTCTCAGGGCTTCATCTTTTGGCTTCTGCGGCTGAACTTAGAGAGGCTTTACGCCTGAAGATTCATGAATAACCCGTTAAAATGCGCTGAATTCGGGCATGCCGAAGGTATCCTGTCTTTGCAGTGTCTGACGCTTTTTATACGGCGAACGACTGGTAGTACAAAGATGCAAAGCATCCAATGACTGCACATAACCAGGTACGATGGGCTACTATTATTGATTGAAACCCTTTACTAAAGGATAAAGTTTCAACATGCCTGAGTATACCTGTGACATATGTAATCGCTGTTTCTGTAGAAGTAACCATCTCACCAGACACATGAGAATCCACACTGGAGAGAGACCTTTTCGTTGCCCTCACTGTCAAAGAGCTTTTAATCATTTTAACAATCTCACCGCGCACATCAGAACCCATACTGGAGAGAAACCTTTTAGTTGCACTGTCTGCGGGAGAGATTTTGCTCGGTCTACAGATCGCAACAGGCATATGAGAACCCATACTGGAGAAAAACCTTTTCGTTGCACTGTTTGCGGGAGAGATTTTGCTCGGTCTACAAATCGCAACGAGCACATGATAACCCAACACCCTGCTGTTACTGATGAAGTCTCTACAACCACAGGTAGTCACTTACTGCCAGATGGAACGACAGCGACCTGCACAACCCATACGTTCACAACCGCCGACACTGTCACGACGGTATCTCAGGTAAGCTCTTCCACTGGCAAGGCGATTGTAACCACTGTTGAATCACCTTCCGCAGTGTTCACGACTGTTTCGCAAGACTCGCAGCCCACTGTGACAACCACTGAGAGTGAGGATTTCTCAGGGCTTCATCTTTTGGCTTCTGCGGCTGAACTTAGAGAGGATTTACGCCTGAAGATTCATGAATAACCCGTTAAAATGCGCTGAATTCGGGCATGCCGAAGGTATCCTGTCTTTGCAGTGTCTGACACCTGTTATACGGCGAACGTCTTGTGGCACAAAGGTGCAAAGCGTCCAGTGACTGCACATGATCAGGTACGATGGGCTACTATTGATTGACACCCTTTACTAAAGGATAAAGTTTCAACATGCCTGAGTATACCTGTGACATATGTAATCGCTGTTTCCGTAGAAGTAGCCATCTCACCAGACACATGAGAATCCACACTGGACAGAGACCTTTTTGTTGCCCTTACTGCCAAAAAACTTTTAATCAGTCTGGCCATCTCACCGCGCACATGAGAATCCACACTAGACTGAGACCTTTTCGTTGCCTTTACTGTCAAAGAGCTTTTAATCAGCCTAGTCATCTCACCGCGCACATCAGAATCCATACTGGAGAAAAACCTTTTAGTTGCACTGTTTGTGGGAGTGCTTTTATTCGGTCTACAACTCGCAAGAGGCACATGAGAACCCAACACCCTGATGTTACTGATGAAGTCTCTACAACCATAGGTAGTCACTTACTGCCAGATGGAACGACAGCGACCTGTACAACCCATACGTTCACAACCGCCAACACTGTCACGGAGGTATCTCAGGTAAGCTCTTCCACTGGCAAGGCGATTGTAACTACTGTTGAATCACCTTCCGCAGTGTTCACGACTGTTTCGCAAGAATCCCAGCCCACTGTGACAACCACTGAGAGCGAGGATTTCTCAGGGCTTCATCTTTTGGCTGATCTGGCTGGATCTAGATGCTATATGCCTCAAGATTCATGAATAACCCATTAAAATGCGCTGAATTCGGGCATGCCGAAGGTATCCTGTCTTTGCAGTGTCTGACACCTGTTATACGGCGAACGACTGGTAGTACAAAGATGTAAAGCGTCCAATGACTGCACATGACCAGGTACGATGGGCTACTATTAATTTAATTGAAACCCTTTACTAAAGGATGAAGTTTCAACATGCCTGAGTATACCTGTAAAATATGTAATCACTGTTTCCGTGAAAGTAGCAACCTCACCAGACACATGAGAATCCACAATGGACAGAAACCTTTTCGTTGCCCTCACTGTCAAAAAGCTTTTAATCAGTCTGCCCATCTCACCGTGCACATGAGAATCCATACTGGAGAGAAACCTTTTCGTTGCACTGTTTGCGGGAGAGCTTTTGCTGTGTCCAGCTCTCTCACCACGCACATGAGAGCCCACACTGGAGAGAAACCTTATCGTTGCACTGTTTGTGGGAGAGCTTTTGCTCGGTCTACATATTGCAACAGCCACATGAGAACCCAACACCCTGCTGTTAATGATGGAGTCTCTACAACCACAGGTAGTCACTTACTGCCAGATGGAACGACAGCGACCTGCACAACCCATACGTTCACAACCGCCAGCACTGTCACGACGGTATCTCAGGTAAGCTCTTCCACTGGCAAGGCGATTGTAACCACTGTTGAATCACCTTCCGCAGTGTTCACGACTGTTTCGCAAGAATCCCAGCCCACTGTGACAACCACTGAGAGCGAGGATTTCTCAGGGCTTCATCTTTTGGCTTCTGTGGTTGAACTTAAACCAAAACTCATTTGAAATCGCAGGTATGCTGATCATGGTCAATGACTGATGACCGGCTTAATGTTTGTAGCATGCAACTGTTATTATCAGTTTTGACGATTTTCAGTATGCCCTCTATTTTGATCGACAAGTGGAATAAAACCCCTGAGCACCTGTATCAGCTTGGCATGACTGCCAGCCACTCAAGGTCAAGAGAACGGTTTATGGCACTGTATCGAGTCTCTAAAGGTGAATGTGCAACACATATTGCTGACGCTATCGGCCGACGACAACCCTGGACACTTTGTACCTGGGTTCATCGTTATAACGACTTCGGTTCTGAAGCTCTGTATTACAAACGCTCCGAAGGCCGCTCCCCTTTTGTGCATTTGCCCGATCAGTCATAGCCTGTGCCGTCCAAAAATCCGTTGAAGCTGCTGAAGACGGTGTTCGCCTGTCCAAACCCAGATGGACACTAAAAAGACTGGTATCATTGTTATGAAACGAAAGAAGCGCTTTTATCGGCAGTTAATCAGTTTTGCGAAACGATTAACCAAAAGCCTGTAGAGCTGGCAGACCGTTTATGGGTCAAAAACCATCTTGAGGAACAAGAAGAGCGGTTACGCAGGCTACCTCCCTGGAGGTGATAGACCTGCGATTTCAAATGAGTTTTGGTTTACTTGCAGGATCAGCACAAAAAGCGTTTTCACAAAGCTCGTAACCTGAAACGGTCAACGTCGTCCAATAAGTCGCTCCGTGAAGGACGACAGCATGGTATCGAAACCGTCCATGCTGAGTATGTAGCCTACAGCCAGAAGCTTATCCGCAAGGCTGAAATAACCTTGAATCTCTTGAAAGCAGGGATACACGGAGACTTACGACTGAAAGAACTGGAGCGCTGGATAAAAGATGCAGACTACCAGTGTCAACTGATTATCCGTCGTGTACTGAACCATGAAACCATTCCGCACAGTGAGAAGGTTTTTTCGTTATTTGAACGCCATACGGAATGGATCAGTAAAGGAAAAGCAGGCGTTCCTGTAGAACCCGGCCTCAGGGTGTGCGTACTGCAAGATCAGTCTGGTTTCACCCTTCACCATTTGGTCATGGAAAAACAGACTGATGACCAGGTGACTGTAGCCATTGCTAAAGGGGGAAAACAGCGGTTTCCTGAAGTATCGCAGGTCAGTTATGATCGGGGATTCTGGTCAAAAGAGAACCTTGAAAAGCTGGAAACATTTCTTGACCGAGCCGTCTTACCCAAAAAGGGGCGATGGTCTGAACAAGATCGGAAGCGTGAACGACACCCTGAGTTTGTCAGGGCAATGAAGAAGCATTCCGCGGTAGAGTCCGACATTAATGCACTTGAGCAGCACGGACTGGACCAATGTCCGGACTCAGGGATTGACGGTTATCGTCGGTATGTTGGCCTGGCGGTTTCAGGAACCTATCTGCACCCCCTGGGCTTTATACTGCAAAAGCAATCCAGTCAGGCTGTCAAAAAAGCAGCCTGAACGGAGAAGCGTATTCCGCGGTAGAGTCCGACATTAATGCACTTGAGCAGCACGGACTGGACCAATGTCCGGACTCAGGGATTGACGGTTATCGTCGGTATGTTGGCCTGGCGGTTTCAGGAACCTATCTGCACCCCCTGGGCTTTATACTGCAAAAGCAATCCAGTCAGGCTGTCAAAAAAGCAGCCTGAACGGAGAAGCGTACCAGAAAACAAATGATCATCGTTGGGTGAAGATTGCGGACACCCGAAAAACGGGGAAGTGATTAAGTTTTGATCAAAAAAAGAAGTGACTGGCATAAGCGGCCTGTTTTGTTTTCAAAAAAATTTTGTCAGTGCCTGTTGAGTCGGATTATTCATGGGTTTTCTGACAGACACTAATTAGAAAAAACCATTGGCATAACAGGCAATAAACAGGCAATAAACAGGCAATAAACAGGCAATAAACAGTTGCTTGTAATTGGTCAGCCGTTACTATGGTTGTTATTTTTTTCACAGGATGGATACCTTATGCACCCCCTTGCCGGTCAACCTGCCTCCAGTGACGTTCTGGTCAATATTCCTCGTTTAGTCAGTGATTACTACACAAAGATGCTGATAACCCGATGCGCCTGGAACGTACACCCGGAAGCTCATCATGTAAGGAGGTGCGCCCAGGCGGATTATTCATTTGGAACGTCGGGACACCGTGGAAGCTCATCACTGTATACCTTTAACGAGGTGCATATACTGGCCATCAGCCAGGCGATTTGTGATTATCGGATTCAGCAGGGTATCACAGGTCCCCTCTTTTTAGGTATTGACACACACGCACTGTCTGAGCCTGCTATGACCAGTGCCGTTGAAGTCTTTGCTGCTAATCGTATCGAAACAGTGATTCAAGCAGGTCATGGCTACACGCCGACGCCGGTTATCTCCCACGCTATTGTGTCCTTCAATCGCAAAAATAGTCGACAGGCAGATGGTGTTGTTATCACGCCTTCCCATAATCCGCCATCCGATGGCGGGTTCAAGTACAATCCCCCCCATGGTGGGCCAGCAGAAAACACTGTGACACGTTGGATTGAGCAACGGGCTAATGCACTGATTAGAGAAGGTTTAAAGGCAGTCAGGCGCATAAACTCTGCCAGAGCAATGACATCCGGTTTTGTCACTGAACAGGATTTTATGCCATCGTATGTGCAGGATCTTGATCAGGTGGTTGATATGAAAGCCATCAATAATGCAGGTTTAACAATCGGTGTCGATCCACTGGGAGGCTCCGGGCTGCATTATTGGGAACCTGTTGCTGAACACTATGGGTTGGACATTGAGGTTGTCAGTAAAAAGATAGACCCGACATTTTCATTTATGCACCTTGATAAAGACGGTAAAATCCGTATGGATTGCTCCTCTGCCTGTGCCATGACCGGATTGATTCAATTAAAAGATACATTCGATATTGCCTTTGGCAATGATCCGGATTTTGACCGCCATGGTATTGTGACACGCCAGTATGGCTTACTAAATCCTAACCATTATCTGGCTGTTGCCATTGATTATTTATTCCATCACCGCCCTGGCTGGCCAGTACAGGCAAAAATAGGCAAAACTATCGTATCAAGCAGCATGATTGACCGTGTCGCTGCGGGGCTTCACAAACAGGTGGCGGAAGTGCCTGTCGGTTTTAAATGGTTTGTTCAAGGGTTGGCAACCAGTACCATGGCTTTTGGCGGAGAAGAAAGCGCCGGGGCAGCCTACCTGCGCAAAGATGGCTCGACCTGGTCTACCGATAAAGACGGTTTTATCATGGCGCTATTAGCTGCTGAAATCACCTCAGTCACCGGCAAAGACCCTGGAGAATACTACAGGAACTTAACTGCCCGGTATGGCGCGCCTGTCTATCAGCGAATAGAAGCGCCTGCCACTGATGCGCAGAAAAACCGATTAAGCCAGCTAACCCCTGAGCAACTTAAGGCTGATACTCTCGCTGGTGATCCTGTTATAACAACGCTCACCCATGCTCCATGGAATAATGAAGCCATTGGTGGGCTAAAGATGACCACAGAAAAAGGCTGGTTTGCTGCCAGACCTTCTGGTACAGAGCCAGCATATAAGATATACGCAGAAAGCTTCGACAGTGAACAACACCTGGAGCAAATTCAGTTAGAAGCGAAAGCCATGGTTTCCGAGGTGCTGGACAAGGGCTGAAAAAACTATTTCCCTGGTGCTCTGGCTTAAAGTGGATGATACGAGAGTAATATCATCCTCAGGCGGTGGGAATCCATTGCCGTGACCGATTCCTGCCGACGCGGTGATGGTGGCTTCGGGATGCTTTAAAGACTGTGCGACAAGGCTGAAGGCCTCGGATTAGCATAAGCCAGATCGCCCTGACTCTCTTCGCACTTTGCATAACACACACGGCAAGTATATGCTACAGGGACTATTTGCAGTATAGGTTGACTAACTAACTTGAACACATACTCCAGTGTTGAACAGAAAATTGATGAAAGTGCCGACATTACCACCTGTCGATTTTCCCTTGAGCCGGAAGACACACGGCGTTTCGCGGAGCTCTGCGGTCAGTTTAATGAGCATGTCAAACAGATCGAAAAGCGCCTTGGTGTAACCATTTGCAATCGGGGCAATGCCTTTATCGTCACTGGCAGCCACTCCCAAACCCTGACCACTCGTGAAATCCTTAACTACCTTTACCGTGAAACGGGTAAAGACATCCCCTTAACACCTGATACGGTTCACACCTTCTTGCAGGAATCTGCTGTTGAATGCCTCGGTAACGGTGTCGATGACAAACCTGTCGCCATCCGTACCACCAAAGGCAGTATCACTACCCGTGGAGCCAACCAGCAGAAGTATGTCAAATCCATCCTCAAACACGATATTAACTTTGGTATAGGCCCTGCCGGAACGGGCAAGACATACCTTGCCGTTGCCTGTGCGGTACAGGCGTTACTGGAAGAAAAAGTGCGCCGTATTCTCCTGGTGAGACCTGCCGTTGAAGCCGGCGAAAAGCTGGGCTTTCTCCCCGGTGATCTGGCTCAAAAAATCGACCCTTACCTGCGCCCGCTCTACGATGCACTGTATGAAATGCTGGATTTTGAACGCGTTGAACGATTGATTGACAAAGACATTATCGAAGTCGCACCACTGGCTTATATGCGTGGTCGCACGTTGAACAATGCTTTTATCATTCTGGATGAGTCACAAAACACCACACCTGAGCAAATGAAAATGTTCCTGACCCGTATCGGGTTTGGTTCAACAGCCGTTATTACAGGTGATATCACCCAGGTGGATTTGCCCCGCGGCACACGTTCAGGGTTGGCACACAGTGTGGGTGTATTGAAAGACGTCAAGGGTATTGGTCTTAGCTGGTTTACCGCCAAAGACGTTGTTCGTCACCCGCTGGTTCAACGTATTGTCGGTGCCTATGACCGTTATGAGGCGTCAGGAAAGCAAAACAAGTGAGAACTTATGTTACTATCGATCTTCAGGTGGCCTGCTCCCCCGAAGGTGTGCCGGATGTTTCTCTGTTTACCCGGTGGGCTACTGCCGCTGTTGGTAACCGCAGGGACACAGCCGAAATCAGCATTCGGGTTGTTGATGCCAGCGAAGGTGCTGATCTGAATCAGCAGTGGCGTAACAAACAGGGGCCAACCAATGTGCTGTCGTTCCCTTCTGACTTCCCGGATGAACTCAATATCCCACTATTGGGTGACATGGTGATTTGTGCCCCTGTCGTCGCCAGGGAAGCCCGTGAGCAACATAAAACACTGCAGGCACACTGGGCACACATGGTGATTCATGGCACACTGCACCTTCTTGGCTACGATCATATTGAGGATCGTGATGCCCAGGTAATGGAATCACTGGAAATTGAACTGTTGGAAGCGCTGGGCTTCCCTGATCCCTATCAAGCAACACCATCATTAAAGCATTCTGGAGAAGACAGAGGGTAATGAGCGACGACAATGCGATGGACGACCAGGCGCCACTGACCTGGATGGAAAAGCTATCCCGTATTTTTAGTCAGGACCCCAAAAACCGCAACGATATCTTGATGCTACTGCGTGACGCTGGCAGCAAGGGCATGCTCGATGAAGAAGCCCTCAGTATCATTGAAGGTGCAGTCCAGGTGGCGGATATGCAGGTGCGGGAAGTCATGATTCCCCGTTCTCAGATGGTGTGTGTTGAAGAAGACCAGGAGCCTCGTGATTTTTTGCCGCACATTGTTGAATCTGCCCACTCCCGCTATCCGGTTATTGGTAATACCAAAGATGAGGTCATTGGTGTACTTCTGGCAAAAGATCTACTGCCAATGATTCTTAACAACAATCGCTTTTCCATTAAAGACCATATACGACCAGCAACTTTTATTCCTGAAAGCAAACGCCTGAATGTCCTGCTGAGAGAATTTCGCACCAAACGGAGTCATATGGCCATTGTCGTTGATGAGTTTGGCGGGGTAGCCGGGCTGGTCACCATTGAAGACGTGCTGGAGCAGATCGTTGGCGATATCGAAGATGAGTACGATATTGAAGAAGATAACTTCATTAAACCCGTTAACGATATGGATGATACTTTTATCGTGAAAGCACTGACGCCCATTGACGAGTTCAACGAGCATTTTGGTACAACGTTCAGTAACGACGAGTTTGACACGATCGGGGGCATCATCATGCAGGAGTTTGGCCATATGCCCAAGCGCGGTGAGTTCGTTGAAATTGACAAACGTCGTTTTGATATCCTTAATTCCGACGGTCGGCGCATCCGTTTAATTCGGGTTAGCGCCTGCTGAAAAGCGGCAATCTATACGCATTAAACGTGAAGATGCCCGTTTTTTATCAATAGCAACCTCTGAAAATAAAGAGCTGTAGTTGATCTGGACGTGGCATCTTGAAGACGTTTGAGTCTATGATCATGACCCCTTTAATTAACGCGTCAATAAGAATCTCAGCAAACGCTTACACATGATGAAACAAACACATTGGGCAAGAGCAGGCGCTTCGCTGATTGCGGGTTCTGCCATTACCCTGGGGCTAAGCCCCTTTGGATTCTGGCCGATTGTACTGCTGGCCATGGCAGTCGCTTTTCTGATCATACGCGAAAGCTCCCCAAGGCAGGCGTTATTTTACGGGCTGCTTTTGGGTACCGGGCATTTTGGGGCTGGTACTTCCTGGATTTACGTTAGTATTCATCAGTTTGGTGCGGCCTCTGTGCCCCTGGCTGCTTTACTGACTGCTTTGTTTGTTATCAGCATGGCGCTCATGTATGTTATACCCTGTTTTTGGCTGTACAGCCAGATCCGGCAAAAGGCAATGCTGACAATACCCTGGCAGCAGGCACTTCTGTTTAGTGCTTTATGGTTATTATCTGAATGGACCCGCAGCTGGCTGCTCACAGGCTTCCCCTGGCTGCTCACAGGCTACGCACTGCTGGATACGCCGGTTCAAAACTGGGCACCCGTAACAGGGGTTTATGGACTGAGTTTTTTGTTAGTTTGTACCAGCAGCTTGATCGCCAGCTTGTTCCTGTCCACAGGCAAGTCATTCAAACTGTCTTGCGGGTTATGTGTTCTTACCGCACTATTATGGTTGGCAGCCTGGCCACTGGGTATCCTTCAATGGACAAAACCCGTAAGCACTCTGCGTTTCAGTGCAATACAAGGCAATATCCCCCAAGACTTGAAATGGGCCCCATCCTTTATTCGTGACACGTTGGCAACGTACACAAAACTGACCAGCACCCAGTGGCAGCAGGATGTGATTATCTGGCCTGAAAATGCCGTCCCCCTGTATTACAACCGGACAAAAGGGTTTATTGAGCAGCTTGACCGGGAAGCAAAAGTCAAAGGGGCTACCCTGATTACTGGCCTGCCTGTTGATGATAACAGTACCGGCGAAACCCGCTTTTATAATGGCATTATGTCCCTGGGGCAGGGTTCCGGACACTACTATAAACAGAAGCTGGTTCCCTTTGGTGAATACGTACCCTTCGAAGGTATACTGCGTGGACTGATTGCCTTTTTTAATCTGCCCATGTCCAGTTTTTCCCGAGGTCCAGCAGATCAATCTCCGCTAATGGCAGGCGATACAGTCATGACACCTTACATTTGCTACGAAGTGGTCTACCCTGATTTTGCTGCCAGGATGGCACGCAACAGTGGCCTGCTTATTAACATCAGTAACGACACCTGGTTTGGCAAATCCATTGGTCCAGAACAACACTTTCAGATAGCGCGGATGCGGGCACTGGAAACCGGACGTTACCTGATTCGTGCGACTAATGATGGCATCACGGCACTTGTGGACAATCACGGCGAAGTGGTTAAGACTATCCCCCGTTTCCAACAGGGTGTTCTGCGTGGTACAGCTCAGGTCATGACCGGCAATACACCATTTATGGTGCTGGGTTCATGGCCAGTGTTAATCTTCAGCCTGCTTATCATCGGCCTTGTAAGTTTTCCTCGCAGACGCCAGTCACTTTCTCATTCACCCAGATGTTTTCATGATGATTAAAGCACTAGAAGAAGCCATTCAAACAAATGTGCAACAGGCTCTGACAGAGGATATTGGCTCGGGAGATATCACCGCAAGCCTGATTCCTGCTGACAATCAAGCCTGTGCACAGATTATATGTCGCCATGAGGCAGTGATCTGTGGCCGCCCCTGGTTTGATGAAGTCTTTCGACAGATTGACCCGAACGTGAAAATACAATGGCGAGTAAAAGAAGGTGATCGCGTTTCTCCCAATCAGCCATTGGTTCACTTACAGGGCAGGGCTCGCAGCCTGCTGACGGGAGAACGGGCAGCGATGAATTTTCTGCAAACACTGTCAGGCACTGCAACTTGTTGCGCACATTATGCCAGCCTGATTAAAGAGGCTAATACCAAACTGCTTGATACTCGCAAAACACTTCCAGGACTCCGACTTGCCCAAAAATACGCTGTCAAGGCAGGTGGTTGCTACAATCACCGCATTGGACTCTATGATGCCTTTCTCATTAAAGAAAATCATATTGCCGCTTGTGGGGGTATTCCCGCTGCGGTCAAACAGGCTCGTACCATAGCGCCAGGAAAGCCAGTGGAAGTAGAAGTGGAAAACCACGAAGAGTTTTTGCAGGCAAGGGAAGCCGGTGCCGATACTATTATGCTGGATAACTTCTCTGTCCCGCTGCTCTACGAAACTGTTCAGATCAACCAGCAACACCGAGCACCGAAACCTCTGTTGGAAGCCTCTGGCGGGATTACCACAGAGACATTAACCAGTATTGCTGCGACAGGTGTTGATTATATTTCCATAGGGGCACTCACCAAGGACTGCCATGCCGTTGATTTATCCATGAGACTGCTCACTGAAAAGTGATAATACCCATTGTCTGTCCTAACTCCCCTTTACGCTGACAATCTGAATGCCAGGTTTGCGTTGAAACGCCTGGCAATAGCCTGTCATCTTGTTCTTTCGTCCAGTTTGTCATGATCACCGCAGCTGAGGTCTCCAGACAAGAGAACACTATCCATCGGATAAGGGCTGCTTTTTGGCAGGAATTTTGGCAGGAATTGCACTGCAAACCTAAATGACTCAGAATGAAAGGCGGGTTTTATGGAAAAAATCCCATGCCAACAGTCAATAAACCAGTATCAACGTCTGTCCATACTTTGCAGAAAGGGACAAGCCTTTTATCCCGGCTAAAAGGTGTTTTTCAGCGTCGGACAGTCACTCCAGGTGATGGGCAGAGCTACCTGAAAAAAGGTATCCCCACTGACAGTCCCCCCCCCACTGACAATCCCCCCCATATGGGCGCTATCGTTGACCGGGCTGTGACAGCGCACACTGTCAATAAAGGCTCTCATATCCATCAAAACACTAAAGAGAATGCTTTAACGCCAGAGTCCATCGTTGAAAAAAATACAACCATTCCATCTGTTTATGGCACGTCTCATGACATAGAAGATAGTGAAGAAGCACGTGGGCAGGCACTGGTGACAGCCCTTGATGATCTGACAGCCCTCCCACCTGATGGGGAAGTACGGCATGAACCCGACGACGCCCCTGAAGAAAAAACGGGTGAACTGCATGAGCCGGGTATTGCACAGCCTGAAACCCTGGCAAAACATCGTGGGCAGCGTCTTGAAAAAGGCCTGGCTATTGGTGTTGGTGTTGGTGTTGGTGTTGTAACCAGTAGTGCCGGTATTGTTACAGTCGATGTTCTGCAACCTGATCAGGCTGGGCCAACATTAACATCTGACAACTCCCCCATAGCAATGGCTTACAATGATGACACATTGCAAATAGCTTCTGCTGCAACAGATGGGCTTGCTCTGGCTGGCAGTGTTTATCAGGCAACAAGGAATGAAAAGCAAATTCGGCAACAAAAAATCCATGCTCAAGCTTACCTTAAAAATGTAGCGACTGTTGCTGTGCTGGTCAGGCGGAAAAAACAAAAAAGAATAATGGACCAACCCATTACGGCAGAGGAGATCAAGCAGTTCTACAAAGAAGAGCAATTATCAGAAATCACAAAAAACACCCTTATGCCAG
The DNA here is from genome assembly GCA_965232215.1 of Endozoicomonadaceae bacterium. Taxonomy (GTDB): domain Bacteria; phylum Pseudomonadota; class Gammaproteobacteria; order Pseudomonadales; family Endozoicomonadaceae; genus Endonucleibacter. The sequence goes on along the minus strand of CBDDPF010000013.1, from coordinate 61,701 downwards.
GAGCCTCAGGCACCCTTGCTGTATCGGGATCGCTGCTCACTCTTGGCATGGCCTTTCCTCCTCTTTTTCCTGTCTTTGCGGCAGCTTCTGCCGGGACAGGTGGTGCTGGCCTTATATCCACAGCTGCTGCTACTGCCGGAAACAGGGCGCGGTTAAAAAAGGCCATGGATAAAACTTTTTCAGATGAAAAAATGCGGCTCGAGTTTGATGCTATTGCTGAACAGTTGGAAGATGAACGTCAGGCACTGGCGAAGCCTGATGCAGGGGTCACGGACCCTGAGGCTGCTGAACAGCAACTCCTGAAAGCCGTCAATAAAAAATTGGAAGTTGACCGCCTCAATAAAGCCAGAAAGATTATGCTGGGCAGTGAACTGGTTGCCCGGGTCAGTGGAATGTCGAGGCATGGCGTGCCTGCATTAGGGAGCGCGGCAGTGGGTCTGGGAGCAGCACTGACAGGGGTTATGGTAAGTCTTTCAGCGGCTACTAATTTCAAGGAACGTCGTCGCAAGCTGGACAATATTCCCCAAACCATGGCAGAAGTTATCAGTCCTAATCTGGAAGGGAAGCGCTTTGTGTTGTTGGGTGCAACGGTATTTGAGCGGTATTTAGAGAAAAACTGGGTGAGTCTCCAGAAAAAATATAAGGGTTTGCCAGGGAAAAATCATAAAACGGCATGGAAAGCGTTGAAATCAGGTAACGTCAGTCAGGAAGGTGCTGAGGCGTTACGCGCTTGTCGCCAGGATTGCGTCCGGGCGCTATGGGAAGAACAGCTCGGCAAATTTGCGAAACAGCAAAAACCACCGATTGATTTTCAGAGCGTGAAAAGTGATCCTGAAAAATTATGTGGTCTGCTAAAACGTTATGCTATTCAGAGTATCGGTGACTTTGCTCATAATGATACCTTTAAAAGCGGCAGGAATAACACGTTAAGACTCAGTTTGATCGGGGCCCTTACCAGTGTTTTCTTTCTGCCAATGCTGGGTGTTGTGGGGGGCGTGCTGGTCACGGGTATCGGTGTATCCAAGGCAATAGCAGTTCATGAACGAAAAGTGTTTGAGCAAGCGCTCTCTAAAATGTTTGATGAGCCTGGAGATACACCAGCGCTGAAAATGTTGCACCTGAAAGCGAATGGTTTAATTGACATATGGAGTCATATGCTCACTGGCGCATAATATGAAAATATTACACTCTTGCTATTATTATTTTTTACTGAGCCTGGTCGCTCCGGTCACGGCACTGGCAGAGATGTATAAAACCATTGATGCCGAGGGGCATGTACACTACTCAGATGTCTCTGCACCGTTGGAGGAAAGTGAGACGATAGTAGAGCTTCGTGTTGCTCCGCCGACACCCATGGTGCCTGCTTCGAGAACTAAAGCTGAACAGCCTTCAGCGCCTGATAATAAAAAAAATCACCCGGTAAAACCTCAAAAATATCAGTCAATGATTATTACCACACCGGCCAACCAATCGTCCATTTATGGTAATGCGCCTGTTCCTTTGGCAATACGGCTAACGCCTCCACTGCAAAGTGGGCATACAATCGTTGTTACTATTGGTGGTAAGCCGATAGCAGGGCCTGAAGCAAAGATGCATTTCATGTTGCAGGATATTCACAGGGGGGAGCACACCATTATGGTGCAAGTGTGGGATAAAGGAGGAAAAAAACAGATGGAAGCGACGAGCACAGTGTATGTCTTTCGTCCATTGATCAGAAAACGTGCCATACCAGAAGTCTCTCCCCAGTGAAAATGCACTAAATCAGTGCGAACTGGATGGAATCTCACTATGATGCACGGGTATGGAAATTGCTTTTCTTGTGGAAATAGCTCAGAGTTGATGCCAGCAATGCACGCCTACCTTTTTGAATTGCTCGAACATAGCCATACCGCCATTATTGCATTGGACAAAACATTTACCCTACAGTACCTGAACGCTTCAGCAGAAGCGCTGTTAGATCTGAGCAAGCAGCGCGCCATGGGGTTACCTGTGACCGAAGCCATTAGTCAAAAAGAACTTTACCAGGACTTACTCAGAGCCAGAGAGCAACATCAGCAATTCACCCGTCGGGAAACACCGTTAAGTTTTTCACAAGGCACAATCACTGCCGACTATTCCGTTACACCCATGGATTCCCACGCTTACTCCCTGCTCCTTGAGATTCATCCCCGTGAACGGTTGCAACGTATTACCAGTGAGGAGTCTCAAGCCTTCAAGAATGAGACGTCTCGCAGTCTGGTTCGAGGGCTGGCCCATGAAATAAAAAATCCACTCGGTGGTATTCGTGGAGCAGCACAGCTATTAAGCCGTAGGCTCAAAGGTTCTGCCCTGGAAGATTATACAGGAATCATTATTGAAGAAGCCGATCGATTGCGGGACCTTGTTGATCGCATGCTGGGGCCTCTTACGCCGCCGTATATTCGTGATACCAACATTCATGAAGTACTGGAAAGAGTGAGTCAGCTAATCAGTGCTGAGACCAGCCAGCAACTGAAAATCACCCGGGATTATGACCCCAGTATTCCACCAGTGCCTGTGGATAAAGAATTGATGATTCAGGCCCTGTTAAACCTGAGTCGTAATGCTATGCAGGCTATTATGCGGGCTATGCCGTTGCAAGAGGGGCGTTTAACTCTGCGCAGCCGAATTACTCGACAGTTTACCATTAATAGCAAGTATCATCGTTTAGCCTGTCATCTTTCGGTGATTGATAATGGGCCGGGTGTGCCGGAGAGTCTCTCGGAGAGTTTATTTTACCCAATGATTAGCGGACATCCTGAAGGCTCAGGGCTGGGACTATCGGTGACACAATCAATTATTCACCAGCATAAAGGGCTAATTGACTGCGATAGCCAACCTGGTAATACCTGCTTTCATGTTTACCTGCCCTTTCAGGACGAACCGCCACAAGGAGAACGATCATGAAATCCCTTGGAACCGTCTGGGTTGTTGATGATGACCGGGCTATTCGCTGGGTGTTGGAAAAGGCCCTGGCAGCCGAGTTATTTAATACCCGATTGTTTGAATCCGGCAACCAGGCCCTTGACGCACTGCAAGACGCCCTCCAGCGAGGGGAAGAACCAGAGGTGGTGATCAGTGATGTGCGTATGCCTGGCATGAGCGGTATTGATATGATGCAGCAGATGCACTGTCACTGCCCGAATTTGCCTGTTATTATCATGACAGCCCATTCAGACCTTGAAAGTGCTGTGTCGTCTTATAAAACAGGGGCATTCGATTATTTACCCAAGCCTTTTGATATTGACGATGCAACGGCTCTGGTGAAAAGAAGCGTGGAGCACAGACGTCAGCGGCAGAAAAATATCCCCTCTCCACCACTTGAACCCTCCACCGAAATTATTGGCGAAGCGCCCGCTATGCAGGAGGTCTTTCGCGTCATTGGCAGGCTGTCAGAATCAAGCATTACAGTACTGATCAACGGTGAGTCAGGCACAGGAAAAGAGCTTGTTGCCAGAGCGTTACATACACACAGTCCCCGAGCCAGTCAACCCTTTATTGCTTTGAATATGGCTGCTATCCCTAAAGACCTCATTGAGTCCGAACTTTTTGGGCATGAAAAAGGAGCGTTTAGCGGCGCAGGGGGGATGCGACGGGGGCGCTTTGAACAGGCTAATGATGGTACGTTGTTTCTGGATGAGATTGGTGATATGCCGGCAGATAGTCAAACACGGTTACTTCGAGTGCTGGCTGAAGGCGAGTTTTACCGTGTAGGTGGTCATACGCCGGTGAGGTCTGACGTTCGTATTATTGCGGCTACCCATCAAAATCTCGAAAAACAGGTAGAACAAGGGCTTTTTCGAGAGGATCTTTTTCATCGCCTGAACGTTATCAGAGTGCACCTTCCAGGACTGAGAGAGCGAAAAGAAGATATTCCCAGGCTTGCCAGCTTTTTTTTGGAGAAGGCTGCCAAAGAGATGGCAGTGGAAGCTAAAACACTGTCGCCGGAGACTGAGAAACTCATCAGCAGTCTGTCCTGGCCTGGTAATGTGAGACAACTGGAGAATACCTGCCGCTGGCTGACGGTCATGGCAGCCAGTTGTGAAGTGTTACCTGCTGATTTGCCCGCAGAATTATTACCATCCAGGTCAAAAAGCACCCGGGAAGCATTACATAAGGACACACAGTGGCAACAGGCACTGCGCCTTTGGGCAGACCAGGAGTTGGCCTGTGGCAGGGAGAGTATTCTGGAGCGTGCTGTTCCTGCATTTGAGCGTATCTTACTCGAAGCCGCACTGGCACATACTGGCGGGAGAAAACGTGATGCTGCTCACCTTCTGGGCTGGGGGCGCAACACCCTTACTCGAAAGTTGAAGGAACTGGTCGCTGCAGAACAATCAGTCCCTTAGTGGAGAGGTAAAACAAATCTTACCGGAGTCTCTTCTTTGTCTCCCCCTTTTTGAACGATTCTGTATGCTATGTCTACTGTTCATGTAAGTTATTAATTGCTTCTTCCCTTAAAACCAGGGATATACCATTTCTTAAGCGCTTGTTGCCTGCTTTTTGACGCATAAAAGCAGGTTGTATAAACCTGACTATACTTTATGTGAAAACGTTGTATCACATGGAGTAGTAGACATGGATGTTTCCTTAAAAGCGGCAATGAAAAGCCGTACAACTGTATTAGCCGGCACATTCAGTGCCATATTGTTGACGCCGACTTTCCTGTACTCCGCAACCCAGGGAGTATTAGGAAAAACTTCCAGTGCATCAATGAGCATTACCTTGACCATTCCGCCCAGGCTGACTTCAAATATCGTTACTGAGTTGCCTGTAAATGACTTGGCGGTGCCTGCCTTTGCAACAGCTAACGACTCGGTGCCTTTATGTGTCAGCAGTAATGGGCTGCCAAGTTATACAGTAACCGCCAGTGGTTATTCTGAGACAGGGGATTTTGCGCTGCAAAATGGACAGGGGCAGTTGCCCTATGATGTATTTTTATGGAACAGTACTGACAATAATCCACAACAGTTAACTCATGGTGTAGCCAGTGCCCCAATGGCTCCTTTATTACGGGGGCAAAAGTGTGATGGTACATCACGGCTGGCTTTGTACACGCAACAGCCTATTGACCCTAACCTTCCAGTTTCCGGTGCAGTGAACTTAACCATTAGTGCTGACTGAGTCTTCGGACTCGCCTTGCCCAGGAGATCCGGCCTTCCTCCCCTCCTCACTCCCCCTTGAGTATTGGGCTGGATCATTTTCTTTAGACATGACAAAAAAAATACAAGTAATTTCTAAAGAATACCTATTTACCCTTTCAGGTTATCTCCTTAGAATAAGGCCTTATAAAACAGACGGTATATGACACTGGACTGTACATATAAAGCCGTTTATCGCCAGCGTAAGGAGGGGTATAAATTTATGTTTCGACGTTTAGCCGCACTGACACTGCTTTCATCCCTGTTATTCAGCGCCAGTGCATCTGCAGCTTTATCCCTTGATCGAATGATTGTGTACTTTGACCCGAACAAACAACCCAGGCAGGATGTCATTGTATCAAACCCTGACAAAGAAACTCTGTATCTTCAGACAGAAGTCTTTGAAGTACACAACCCTGGCAGTAAAAACGAAGAGCGGGTCAAAGTGACAGATCCTGCAAAACTTAAACTGCTAACGACTCCGAATAAAGCCATTATTCCGGCGAATGGTCGTAAAACTGTGCGCTTGGTAAGTCTGGAAAAACCGACAGGTAACGAACTGGTGTATCGTGTTACTTTTAAACCAGTGGTCGGGGATCTGGAAGCCAGCGAAACAGCGATAAAACTGCTCATTGCTTATCAGGCACTGGTGTTCATTCGCCCGGATAACCCAAGGTATCAGGTGTCAGCCCAGCAGAAGGGGGGGCAGCTGGTCTTTAAAAATTCTGGTAATATCAATGCAGTGATGCGCAACGGCAAGTACTGTACAACACAAGAGGACGACAGTTGCAATCCATTGGATGCAACTACGCGTCTTTATGCTGACCAAAGCTGGACACTGGATGTACCATCAGAGGCTGTGCGAGTATCCTATGGATTGTTTGATGGTACTCATGAAAAAACACAGGAATTTACTTTTAAGCCTCTGGTATCTGCTCACTAAAAATTGACACCAGCCTAACCCGAATATTTCATAAACAGGCTCTCAGTCTGGCTGGTTCTTTGCCGCTTATGGCAATAGTGACACGGCAAAACTTACCAATAAACCGTCATTATTATTGCGAAAGCAGCAATCCATCATAACAATGCTCCGTCTTCGCGGTGACACCGTCAGTCTATTTTTTATTGCCACTGCCATTAGCGCTTTTGAACCATGGAAATACCATCTGCCAATGGCAGCAGTACCATATCAACACGGTTGTCCTGTTGGATTTTCTGATTGAGTTGCCTTAATGCTTCTGTGCATTCATCCTGAACACTTTCATTAGCTACAAGCCCACCCCATAGCATATTGTCCAATAATACTATCCCTCCCTGGCGCAGTAACGCCAGTGCCTTCTCGTAGTAACTATCATAGGAAGGCTTGTCTGCATCAATAAAAACAAGGTCAAAGCTTTGATGCCTGCCAGCATCCAGCAATTGCTGCAGTGTTTCGAGGGCAGGGGCTAACCGTAAGTCGATAAGCTTTGCAACGCCTGCCTTTTCCCAATAGGTTTTGGCCAGTGTTGTGGTCTCTTCATTAATGTCGCAAGCGATAATGTACCCTTCTTTCGGCAATACCTCTGCCATTGACAAGGAGCTATAGCCGGTAAACACACCAATTTCGATAATGGCTTTCGCGTTTATCAATTGCACAAGCATGGCCATAAACTGCCCCTGTTCAGGGGCAATCTGCATATTGTGGTCTTCCCGTTGACGGGTTACTTCCCGAAGCTGCTTTAGATAAGAAGACTCCCTGATACCAGTGCTTATCAAATATCGGGAAAGGCGTTCTGTCATGGAGAGGGTAGTATTACTCATAGTCAAGATACTCGGTTATTGTGTCGTCATTGGCAGGTTTACTGAGATGCTACTCTGGTTTGGGCTTGATTCCAGTATATTAGGGATTCCCAACTGGACATACCACCGGGTAGGTCATCATTGTAGTGAGAGATAGTAACAGATGATTTCACCATTAATTTAACGGGAAGACTATGGAAAAATTCATTAAAGATTTTATCATGTTGTGGGCTACGGTTGATCCTGTAGGTACGCTAGCACTGTTTACCGGGCTTACTGCACATCTTTCACCGGCTGGCCGTCGAAAAACGGCAATCAAAGCGACGGTCTACTCTTTTTTGATTCTTTTATCTGCGCTGGTGCTGGGGCAGTTAATTCTGAAAGTTATGGGCATTCAGCTGATCTCTCTGCAGCTGGCCGGCGGGTTAATTCTTTTTTTATTTGGTCTTCAAATGATCTTCACCAACCCTGAAAAAGGAGGAGGCCAACAGGAGCCCGGGCATGAGCTTGCCGTTTTTCCACTGGCTGTGCCATCCATTGCCAGCCCCGGAGCAATTATGGCGGTTATACTGCTTTCCGATAATCGTGTGTATACCTTTCCACAACAAACGGCCACCGCAGGTGCATTAACGTTAATACTGCTGATTACCTGCGGGTTTATGCTGATGGCTGATCGTATCTTCCGGGTGATAGGTCATAATGGCTCAGCCATTATTATTCGGGTGGTGGGGATGATTCTTGCCGCATTGTCTGTACAGTTAGTGATGACAGCCATTGGTGTTCAGGGCTGGTCAGGGGAGTAAGCGTGAAAAACGCCAGTGAAACAAAGTACCAGGCCCCTGGAGCGGTGATATACTGCTCCTTTTGACGAGCAGATATTTCCACCCGTGCAGCGACTCAACGACCAACAGCATCAGGCTGTTAAGTATATTGATACTCCCCTGCTGGTACTGGCCGGAGCCGGCAGCGGTAAAACAAGCGTGATCACCACGAAAATTGCTTACCTGATTCAGCAATGCGGGATCAGGGCACGCAATATTGTCGCCGTGACCTTTACCAATAAGGCTGCCCGTGAAATGAAAGAGCGAGTGGGGCGGCTGGTAAAAGGCAAAGCCTCTTACGGGTTGACGGTATCCACTTTCCATAACCTGGGTCTCAATATTATTCGCCAGGAGTATAAGGCACTTGGCTATAAACCCGGCTTTTCTATTTTTGATGCGCAGGATGCTAAAGCCCTGATGGGTGAGCTTATGATGCGTGATATGGGGGCAGAAGATGAGACTGTTGACCATGTGCAGCATATAATTTCCAATTGGAAAAATGACAGGCTCAGTCCACGCCAGGCTTTCGAACAGGCGCGTCAGCCAGCAGAGGTGACAGCTGCCCGTGTGTATGAGCACTATGAACGTACCCTGAAAGCCTATAATGCCGTTGATTTCGATGACCTGATTTTGCAGCCAGTCGGACTCTTTACCCGTTGGCCCGATATTCTGGAGAAATGGCAAAAAAAAGTACACTATCTGTTAGTGGATGAATATCAGGATACCAATACTGCACAATACGACCTGATTAAAATGTTGGTTGGCATGGGCGGTAAGATGACGGTTGTAGGGGATGACGATCAGTCCATTTATGCCTGGCGGGGCGCACGGCCAGAAAACCTGGTGCAGCTAAAAGAAGATTACCCAAGCCTCAGGGTGATCAAGCTGGAACAGAACTATCGTTCAACTAGCCGTATCCTCAAAGCGGCCAACACACTGATTGCCAACAACCCTCATGTGTTTGACAAGTCCCTCTGGAGTGAGCTGGGGGTGGGCGATGAAATTCGGGTTATCAAATGCCGCAATGATGAAATGGAGTGTGAGCGAATCGCTACCGAAATTCTGACACATAAGCTGCGACTGGGAACAAGCTATAAAGATTACGCTGTACTTTATCGCGGTAATTTCCAGTCTCGCCTGCTGGAAATGAAACTGCAGCATCATCAGGTGCCCTACCATATTAACGGGGGTACGTCGTTTTTTGCCCGCTGCGAAATAAAGGATATGATGGCCTATCTGCGTCTGCTGGTGAATCCGGATGATGATAATGCTTTTTTGCGGATTGTGAATGTGCCACGGCGAGAAATTGGACCATCCACGCTGGAAAAGCTTGGCAATTACGCAAATAAGCGCCATATCAGTTTGTACCGGGCCTGCTCGGAAATGGGTATCGAGGAAAGTCTGTCACCACAATACCTGGATAAGCTTCGTCGGTTTACCCATTGGATGGATAAGGTTTTCCGTCGGGTTCAAACAGAAGCGGACCCCGTATATATTATTCGTGAAATGGTCGAAGACAGTGGCTACGAAAACTGGCTGTATCAAAACAGTACAACTCCCGCCGTGGCAGAAAAACGCATGGGCAATGTCTGGTTTTTGATGGACTCACTTCAGCAAACCATTGAGCATAGCAGGGAGCCGGGTGAAGACCCGATCAGCGTCGAAGAGGCCATAGGAAAACTGATTTTACGGGATATGCTTGAGCGTCAGGAGGAAGAAGAGGATGTGGACCGGGTTCAATTGTTGACACTGCACGCGTCCAAGGGTCTTGAGTATCCTCATGTTTTTATGATGGGTATGGAGGAAGAACTCCTTCCTCATCGTACCAGTATTGAGGAAGACACTATCGAGGAAGAACGCCGACTGACCTATGTGGGGATTACCCGAGCCAGAAAAACACTGACCATAACCTTGGCTGCCCAGCGAAAACAGTTCGGTGAATTACTTGATACTATTCCGAGCCGCTTTCTTGATGAGCTGCCCCAGGAAGACCTGAGCTATATAGGGTTTGATGATGATACGCCCATTGAGCAGAAAAAAATGGCGGGCAGAATGGGGTTGGATGCGTTATATAAATCACTGGGAAGTTAATGGTATTGGTAAAAGTGAAATGGACCCCAAAAATCAGACAGTGGTGTAAGCTCTGATCAATAGCAAATTGGATAGAGCCATCATGAGCAAAAAGCGCAAACAATACAGTTCAAATTTCAAGTCGAAGGTTACCCTTGCAGCCATCAAAGGTGATCAGACAACCGCTGAGATTGCCGCACGTTTTGAGATCCACCCGACCATGGTAACGACTTGGAAACGCGAGCTTCTGGAGCGTGCCCCAGAACTGTTTCAGACCAGGGGAGCCAAGCCGGAAAAGGATCATCAATTTGAGGTTGATAACCTCTATGGACAGATAGATCCGTTGACGGTAGAACGCGATTTTTTAGCACGAAAGCTCGATCATTGACGCAAGGGAAGAAAGGTCTTCGCCTTTCTCTGGTCGAGCGCAATAATCCAGACGTATCTATTGTCAATCAGTGTCGTTTACCTGGCGTGTCACAGTCAGCGGTCTACTACCAGCCACACAAAGATCTATGGGAGGATTTGTCGTTGATGCGCCTGATAGACGAGCAATACCTGAAACCCCCCCTTTTATGGATCACGCAGGATGTGTACGTTTTTATGGGGTCTGGGGTACAAAATCAACCGCAAACGGGTTCGCCCACTGATGGGGCAAATGGGGTTGGAAGCCATCTACCCCAAGCCCAGAACCCGTCTACACGGCCAGGGTCACAAGGTTTATCCCTGTCTGTTGAAAGGGCTGCACATCAGTCACCCCAATCAGGTATGGGCAACGGATCTGACGTATAGTCCCCTGGAGCGAGGGTTTATGTACCTGGTTGCCATTATGGACTGGCACAGTGGGCGGGTATTGGCCTGGCCATTGTCCAATACCATGGATGCTGATTTCTGCGCAGATGCCCTTGAGGAGGCTCTGGATCGTTATGGAGCGCCAGAAATCTTTAACAGTGATCAGGGTAGCCAGTTCACCAGTGATGCTTTCACAGGTGTACTCAGGGAACAGGGCGTTCAGATCAGCATGGATGGCAAAGGATGTTACTGGGATAATATTTTTGTCGAGCAGCTCTGGCGTAGTGTAAAGTACGAATGTGTTTACCTGAAGGCATTTGACAATGCTTCTCAGTTGAAAGAAGAGCTGAGAAAGTATTTTCAGTTGTATAATCTCGAGGGACCTCATCAGGGGTTGGGTGACAATACGCCCGACCAAGTCTATTTTAAGCAGGCAGCCTGAGCCTGACGAACGGTAGATCAGAGCTTAACTAACAACTCAGGTTGTTTGATTGTTGGGAACCACTTCAGATATCCTGTTGGGTGATGCCAACGTTGAAAACTATTAAACGACGCCCCAAGCCACATAAAAGGTTGCAGCATCCAGGAGCAAAGGCTCGCAGTCTTCAGCAATATCAGGGAAAGGCGGCCTAGGTCAGTGCCATTGGATTAAAGCTTCCCTCGGTTGGCATCAATCCCGTATTAACCTTATTACTCTGGTTATTTTTGGTTTCATTCAGGTGGGTTTTGTCATTTGTCCCGTATTGCCCAAACGATGGGACATGGCACCAAGATTGCCATTGCCGCACAACCCATTTTAGGACTGAAAAATACTGTTGTCTGGTGATATTTCCCATATCACAGGTCAACCCTCAAGCTATTTGTTGATTCATGCAAGTCTGAATCGGAGCCTCAAATGTCAGAATATGATCAGTAGATTGAATATCAGATTCTATATGGGTGGAATAGAGTATGGTCATACCTTTACTCATGGCCTGCTGACATAATTCAGCAAAAATATCACGATTGCCGGGGCTGAGTCCTGATGTTGGTTCATCCATAACCAGTAATCTGAAGTTTGTACAGAGTATCAATAAATTCGTTAATATCAGTTTGTTCTCTCCATGACTGCATTGACTGGATCGTTGATCCTGACATTGATTGACAATTTTGCGTACCTTTGGATGAAAAGAATTGATCAGTTCATCAGATGTTAAGCGCTGTGAGTGTAATGCAAGCAATGTATACAGATAATGAATGGCTTCTCTGGTTTTTAGAAGGTATGGCATCCTTACTCCCTGGCTGATGTATCCTATTGCTTTAATCGGAATGTTTCGTTGTATGTGGCCTTCGTCAGGATGGATCACACCAGAGATTAAATCCATTAGTATACTTTTTCCCAAGCCATTTTCTCCCATCAGAACGTTGACTTTCCCTGACAAAATATCCAGATTCACATCGTTTAGAAGGGCTTTTTTACCTGAGTGATAGCCACACTCCCTCAGTTTAATCAGAGTCTCCATTACACGCGTCCTTCAACAGGTTGCTGGTTAAATCGCCACAACCCTGTGAGACCGGTTAACCCCAGGAGAAAGGTAGATAACAGGTAGGACGGGGCAACCTCTGTGACGGTTAGGCGACCAGCTATATATAACGGGTTTATATGATTCACAAAGTTTACCACTGGGTGGTCCAGAAAAGTAAAGACGACGAAAAGCATCATTAACACACTCAATATTGTTTGTACCTCGGCACTTTCCTTGCGCACATTTAACAGATTAAGTGATAAAAGATATAAAACAGGGGATTCCACCAATAGCCATAACCACTGCTGAAAGGGATTGATACCACTGGCCAGATAGACAAAGCCATAGAAGGTACTCAGACTGATAAAGACCATTATAGTGTTGACAAGATAGAGAGAAAAGCAGAAGGCGAGCAGTTGCGTACGATCTCGTACGAAGCATTTAAGAAACCCTGACTCCCGGCACCCCATCAGGTAGACTGAGTTCCCGTAGACGTAGCTGGAAAAGACAATATAGGCACCGAGGAAAGATGCCTGATTGAGCTCATATTGAAAAACAATATAAAGAATGGTTGGCAGTAAGATCGTCCAGACAAAAGAAACAGGTAGCCGAAGGTGTTGCAGTATCATATAACGAAGAAGGGTAATTATTTGCACAGCTAGATACCTCAGGGAAAAGGAAATGGATCATTTCGAAGCCCTTCCAGATGGATGAACTTTGCAAATGAGTTATCAAGATCTTGCTTCTCTTTTGGATTCATATGAGTAAAAAAATCTATAGAAATAAATTTTACAAAGTCGAATCCGGACTGGGTGGTTGCATGGTAGTAGTAGAGTTTATCTGAAAACTGTTTGATACTGTCTTTTAGGTCTTCTATCGAATAGTCATTCAGAAAAGTGCTCTTTGTCGCCGCCGCCGCTACAGCTACATGAACAACAGCAGCTGGAACTTGAACCACCAGCGTCTTGGCTTCTTGGTACGAAAGGACGGATTCCGTCAAAAATCATAGTTCGCATCGATAATTTTCTTTTATTTTAAAAAACGACAGTTAATTTTTATAATCAAAAAAGCGAGGGATTACAAGCATAATTATTTATTTTCCTGGTCAGCAATATCCGTTAAATCACCAACTCCCTGTAACAGCAGACTCTCCGGTTGTGTTGCATCTACGAGGAACAGGTGAGCGCGGCTGTTCCCCGGACGCATCAGACAGCCAGAGAGTAAAAATACGATTGTGTTGTAAACTAATGCCGGAAAGCGCTGATACCCATACACGAAAAAATATGCTTTGATTCTCATCCCTTTTTTCAAACAGCAGTAGCACGGATGCCATCAAAGCATACTCAGCAGATCATTTTGTCAGAGCAGGAACGTAGTGACCTGGAGCTTCTTGTTCGCCAGCGGAAAAGCGCTCAATCCAGAGTGCTCAGGGCTAAAATCATATTGGCTGGTACAGAAGAAAAGTCTTCTGGGGACAACAAAAGAACTCAAGTGTCACCGTGAAACCGTCACACGCTGGCGGAAGCGTTGGGTTGAACGTAGTGATGAACTGCCTGAAGACGGCTTCTAAGTATTGCGGAAACTCAGCCATTCGCCCCGATCAAACTGCAATAAATCTATCGTCGTCTACAGTTTCTTCCATTTATACGTCGTTATACGTCGGCTTTTTCTTCTTCAGTCTTTTCCTTAGCCTTTTCAACAACCTCTTCTGGGGCTGCCTCAGCCTTTTGGCGTTTCACCAGTCTGTTCAGTGCACCCAGGGAGTGCAGGTGTGCATAACTCCAGGCCAGCCAGCCTTTCTTAAACCAATCACCGACTTTTTCTTCCGGCAGTTCAGCCAGCTTCTTTTCATCAATGACATATAAACCTTCCAGACGCAGTGGGTGATCTTTATCAAGCATCACTTGCAGGTTGAACGTTGTCAGCAGATCCAGCGCCTTACACTCTGCTGTAAACTCAAGGGTGGTTTTGTATTGTTTGTCGTAGTTATTCAGAAACTGAATGACATTATTCAGTGTTTCCGAGTTCTCCCCGTCCTCCTTAAACAGAGCCTCTCCTCCGTCGCTGCTGAACTGGGGGGCTTTTTGATCGAAACACACCGTACCTTCATCAGTTAGTGCAAAGGGATAACGCCGGACAAATGCGGGAATATAGCTTTCGTTCCACGCACCAGCCTCATCCAGTTGTTTGTGCCCCTCCTGCATCAGAGACAGCAGCGCCAGGGGGAAAAAATCACCTTTTTCATCCTGACTGAACAGCACTGGCATATCACGACTTGCCTCGAAAAACTCGATGCCCGTCAACGGGACAGAATTGACACTTTCGGTAAACGAAAAGTCATTCGTTGCTTTAAACGTCAATGTCTTGTGCACTTCACGGTTTAGAAATGCTGGCTCATTATAAAACAGTAAGGCTGCCATAATTACTATCCATTATTATTATTCATCAGACATCGTCTTATTGATGACAAAACGCATTTTTACACAACCACAGGACAGGGTCAACGGAAAATACGTATAAACCCAGAAGGATACAGTATATCCCGAAACACCTGCCAGAAAGCCGACTCTTGTGCCAGCAAACACTTGTATCAGAAAGTACAGGGTATAATTTATAGATAAACATTCTATTTACGACCTGTTTTTACTGAGGAATCAGAATGCCAATCAAAGGGACGGGATCAGAATCAGGATACAGCTCTCCCTCTGCACTACCTGCTGAACCACAGCCGCCCAAGCGGGCCAGTCATCGTTTTCGCACAATAATAACAACAAAAGTAAAACCTGTCCTGCACACTGCATCTTCAAGTAAGGCCAATTCAGTAAAGACACCATTATTTGCAAGAGACATCAAAATTCACGACACCACTTTTTTTTCTCCAGATGCTGTCGCAAAAAGGCTTGATAACTTCTTTAACCTTCCACAAGAAGATACACCGCCAGATTTCGAAGCTGCTTTTCTGGCAACAGCTTCTGAGGCTGCCCGCAAAGCAAAGCTTGAGGGCTGGAAATTAGACCTTTCTCAACCGCTTAAAACACCCCTTCCACCAGAGATCAGACCAACCTGTCAAGCATTTTGTGAAAATTTAATTAAACAGTGTCATAATGACAACAGCATTGAGTACATCCTTCATCAGCTTGACCCTTACGACAGCTTGTTTTTTCCTGATGAAAAGAGAAGAATCATAGCCATTGCATCAGAAAAGCAGGAAAACATTTTATTACACAACCTTAGAAATAGCCGGGGAATAAAAAGACATGTTGAAACAGCACCTCATATAAAATTCAGAAAAGCATTGGACCCAACCATTAATTATGGCCAATGGCTGCATACAAGAAAAATGAAAATCACTGCACAGAAAGATATTGCCAGAACAGAAAAGTCTGTATTAAATACCCACCACTGGAAACATGCTGCCTCTTCTTTTAACGACAGCAAACGTTCTTTTACAGATAGAGAAAAACCTTTTTTAGAAGGAATAGAAGCCATTTCCCAGTTACAGGAGAACCCATTAATCGGGAAGGAATACTGGTATCAGGAACACAGCTCAATACCCTTTCGCTCTCCCAAAAAATCTGATGTCATGATTAGGGACGATTATGTTAAAAATGCAGTACAGCCTATGCTGTACGACTACTGCAAAAATGTTATTTATCACTGCTATGACAAAGAATCGTTAAATCATATCGAACACATTATCGAAAGACTTGCTCATGAAAAAAAGTTACCATTACAAACCGCTTCTCACTTAAAAACAAAAATAGAAATTCAGCGCCATGAAAGGACAATTCTTGACTATAACGGTAAGCCAATATCTGTCACAAAAAACTGGAAACAGCTTCCAAAACACAGAAAAATAAGAATTAAAAGTGACTTGAAAAAGGCCATATCAGAGTACAGGGAAGGTATCATAAAAGCAAAAGATACAAAAAAAATATCACAAAAATATGAAGCTAGAATTAGAAAAATATTACTGGATGAATTTGAAAGAACAATCAATGATCAGTACAGAGCCAGAAAAACAAACAAAAGCCTGATTTCAACCTTCACTAAAGACTACAAAAAGCTAAAAAACAAAAGCCTTGAGGAGTTATTAAAAATAAAAGAAAATGACTCTGATAATTATCATAAGGCGACATTCACCACACTGAAAAAAGTAAAAGATCGAATAAACCATGCCTCTAACAGGCTATATGAGCAGGATCGAAACTACCAGGGGGCAATGAGTCTTCGTACAGTAAAAGAATTTGAGATGCGTCATGGCACTCAGTTTACATCCAACAATACACAAGTCCTTTTCCGTGGTGTGAGTCAGGGACCAGAAATTACTTTCAAATCAGGGTTCAAACCACGCTTGCTCTCTCAGGTTAGCTACCAGCAGGGTTTACTGAATGAAGCTTATGTCAATGCCCATAACACAGAGCACGACCCTGAAAAACATGGTTGGACGGGAGGGGTTGTATCTACATCTGACCACTTTCTCCATAGTGCTTCCGGTACTTATACCGCAACAACGGGCTTGAGAGAACAGTCAGAGTCAAAAGAAAAGCCGGTCCGGTGGATCTATCTCACTGTTCCTTCTATCACCGCTGACTTATCACAGCACTTGACTCAGCAAAACCCTGCACCACACGATGAAACCTTCACTAAAGCCTGGGAAATGGCAAGAGATGCGCGTGAGGTCATTACCCCTTTAGTGACCACTGATCGGGTTATCGCCGGCCGGCCTGTTTATAGTGATGGCTCCTTTGGTAAAACAGTATGGAACCCTGAAGCCTCTGCTAAAAATCCGGATCTTTTCAAAAAAGGTCATATATTTAACAGTGGAGATATACAAACGTTTTTGAATGCTCAGTCTGTTGGACAGCTGGAAACGGAAAGGCCTGATCGAAAGCACCTCAATAACGATGATCTCGTTAATTTGTACAAAGCACAAGCGCAGCAGGAACATCGCCAAAAGCACCAGACAGAACAGGAAATACGTCAGTCACAGGGAGAAGCTGCTTATGAAGCGAAGAAAGCCCTGGACAACAAAAATGCAGCAGAGCTGCACCGTTACAAAGAAGCACTCACAAACGACGTTAGGCGTCGCGCAGGCAATCAAGCTGGCTGGGAAGACAGTCTGGTCAATATAGAATCTCCGGGAGCTAAACCCCACCTGAAAAAGCCCGGCCAATAAGCCGGGCTTTTCGTTCAGCTTGTTCACAAGCAGGCGATGCCTGCATCATGATCACTCAATAATATTGGCAACAACACCAGCACCAACAGTTCGACCACCTTCACGGATAGCGAAACGCAGGCCTTCTTCCATCGCGATAGGAGCGATCAGCGTAGCGTTAACGTTTACGTTATCACCAGGCATTACCATTTCAACGCCTTCTGGCAGTTCAACAGCACCAGTAACGTCAGTAGTACGGAAGTAGAACTGAGGACGATAACCCTTGAAAAATGGTGTGTGACGACCACCTTCGTCTTTGGACAGAACGTAGACTTCTGCTTCAAACTTGGTATGAGGAGTCACAGTGCCTGGCTTAACCAGAACCTGACCACGCTCAACGTCTTCACGTTTGGTTCCACGCAGCAGACAGCCAACGTTCTCACCGGCACGGCCTTCGTCCAACAGCTTGCGGAACATTTCTACGCCAGTAACGGTAGTCTTGGTGGTCTCTTTGATGCCAACGATTTCGATTTCTTCACCAACTTTAACAATACCACGCTCAACACGACCGGTAACAACAGTACCACGGCCAGCGATGGAGAATACGTCTTCAATTGGCATCAGGAAAGGCTGGTCAACAGCACGCTCAGGCTCAGGGATGTACTCGTCCAGGGTTTCTACCAGCTTCTTAACGGCAGTAGTACCCATTTCGTTGTCATCTTTGCCTTCCAGCGCCATCAGAGCAGAACCGATGATAATAGGCGTATCGTCACCCGGGAACTCGTAAGTGTCCAGCAGTTCACGCACTTCCATTTCAACCAGTTCCAGTAGCTCTTCGTCGTCTACCATGTCAGCTTTGTTCAGGAAGACTACGATATAAGGAACACCAACCTGGCGGGACAGCAGGATGTGCTCACGAGTCTGAGGCATGGGGCCGTCAGCAGCAGAACATACCAGAATGGCGCCGTCCATCTGAGCAGCACCGGTGATCATGTTCTTAACGTAGTCAGCGTGACCCGGGCAGTCAACGTGTGCATAGTGACGAGTGGGAGAATCGTACTCTACGTGAGCAGTAGAGATGGTAATACCACGCTCACGCTCTTCAGGCGCATTGTCAATCTGGTCAAATGCTTTAACGTCACCGCCCCAAATTTCAGCACAAACGCGAGTCAGTGCAGCAGTCAGAGTCGTTTTACCGTGGTCAACATGACCGATGGTGCCGACGTTTACGTGCGGCTTACTACGCTCAAATTTTTCCTTAGCCATTTCTCTTAACCCTTGATATCAATGGATCGGGGATTAACCCTGGTTTTTGATCACTGCTTCAGCAACACTGTTAGGTGCTTCGGCATACTCGTCGAATTCCATGGAGTATGTCGCACGTCCCTGAGTTGCTGAACGCAAGTCAGTGGCATAGCCGAACATTTCACCCAGCGGCACCTGAGCACGGATGACCTTGCCGGAAGTGCTATCCTCCATACCCTGAACAATACCGCGACGACGGTTCAGGTCCCCCATAACGTCACCCATGTAGTCTTCTGGTGTTACCACCTCAACTTTCATCATAGGTTCCATCAGGGCAGGATCAGCCTGAGGCGCGTACTTTTTCAGAGCTTGTGAAGCGGCGATTTTAAACGCCATTTCACTGGAGTCAACATCGTGGAAGGACCCATCGTACAGGCGAGCTCTCAGACCCAACAAAGGATAACCGGCAATAACACCGTTTTGCATCTGCTCTTCGATACCCTTCTGTACAGCGGGAATATATTCTTTGGGAATAACACCACCCACGATTTCGTTAACGAATTCCAGACCTTCTTCTTCAGCTGGAGAGAACTCGATAACCACGTGACCGTACTGACCACGACCACCAGATTGACGGGCAAACTTGTGGTTTGCGTCAACACTGGTCTTAAGCTTTTCACGGTAAGCAACCTGAGGCTTACCGATGTTCGCTTCAACCTTGAACTCACGCTTCATACGATCGACAATGATGTCCAGGTGCAGCTCACCCATACCAGAGATGATGGTCTGACCCGTTTCTTCGTCAGTGTGAACACGGAAAGACGGATCTTCCTGAGCCAGCTTGCTCAGAGCAATACCCATTTTTTCCTGATCTGCTTTTGTCTTTGGTTCAACCGCTACGGAGATTACCGGATCCGGGAACTCCATACGCTCCAGGGTGATGACATTATTCATGTCACACAGGGTGTCCCCGGTGGTGACATCTTTCATGCCGATCAGAGCTACAATATCACCCGCCAGACACTCTTTGAGTTCTTCACGGTTATTAGCGTGCATCTGTACCATACGGCCAACACGCTCTTTCCTGTGCTTAACCGGATTGTAGACAGTATCACCGGATTTCAAAACGCCGGAGTAGTTCCGAACGAATGTCAAAGTCCCTACGAAAGGATCGGTCGCGATCTTGAACGCCAACGCCGAAAACGGTGCATCATCGTCAGCTTCACGGGTAGCAACAGTGTCCTCACCGTCGTCAAGAATACCTTCGATTGCCTTCACTTCAATAGGGCTGGGCATCAGCTCCACAACCGCGTCCAGCACTGCCTGAACACCTTTGTTCTTAAACGCAGAGCCACCGAACACAGGCACAATTTCGTTCGCCAGTGTACGGGTGCGAATACCCGCCTTGATGTCTTCCTCTGTCAGGTCACCTTCTTCAAGGTATTTTTCCATCAACTCTTCGGAAGATTCCGCAGCAGCTTCTATCATGAACTCACGCATTTCAGCGCAGGTATCGACCAACCCGGCGGGAATATCCTCATAAGTGAAGGTCATACCCTGGTCAGTTTCATTCCAGATGATAGCTTTCATCTTAACCAGGTCAACCACACCCTTGAACTCATCTTCAGAACCGATGGTCATCTGCATAGGTACAGCATTGGCACCCAGGCGCTCACGCAGTTGGTCCACGACCGCCTTGAAGTCAGCACCGGTTCGGTCCATCTTGTTCACAAAGACCATACGGGGAACTTCGTACTTGTTTGCCTGACGCCATACGGTTTCGGTCTGTGGCTGCACTCCGGAAGATCCACACAGTACAACAACAGCTCCGTCCAGAACACGCAGGGAACGCTCGACTTCGATCGTGAAATCAACGTGTCCTGGTGTGTCGATAATGTTGATACGGTGCTCATCAAACTGAGCATCCATACCACGCCAGAAACAGGTAGTAGCCGCAGAGGTGATAGTGATACCACGCTCCTGCTCCTGCTCCATCCAGTCCATGGTAGCTGCACCATCATGAACTTCACCAATTTTGTGACTCAGACCTGTGTAAAACAACACACGCTCGGTGGTGGTTGTCTTACCCGCGTCAACGTGGGCACAAATACCGATGTTGCGATAGCGTTTGATCGGGGTTTTACGGGCCACGACTCAATCCTCTGATACTTAGAAACGGTAGTGAGAGAACGCTTTGTTGGCTTCAGCCATACGGTGCACGTCTTCACGCTTCTTAACAGCGGCACCTTTGTTTTCAGACGCATCCATCAGCTCACCCGCCAGACGCAGCTCCATGGATTTTTCACCACGCTTACGTGCAGCGTCTACCAGCCAACGCATCGCCAGAGCAGTACGACGAGATGGGCGCACTTCTACAGGCACCTGATAAGTAGCCCCCCCCACACGACGGGACTTGACTTCCACCATGGGTGCGATGGATTCCAGTGCTTTCTCAAATTGCTCCAGAGGGTCCTTGTTGGAACGCTCCTGAACCTTGTTCAGTGCACCATAAACGATCTTCTCTGCAACAGATTTTTTACCGCTTACCATGACATGGTTAATAAACTTGGTCAGGGTTTTGTTGCCAAATTTAGGATCTGGCAGTACCTCGCGCTTAGCGACAACTCTTCTTCTAGGCATGATAAGTCCTACATATTGCGGTCTTCAGGCAGCCCGAGATCTGGTGTTGACTCGGCCTTACTCTTATCAACCGGATTCAGTGCAATTGAGCAACCTTTAAACCCTTTTTTAAACCCTTTTCTGACCCGGTTTTTGACCCAGGCTATTCTGGCTTAAACGGTGGTAACTCAATGCTACAAATAATTCAGCCGTTTTTGCAGATCTTTTGCAGATCTTTTTGTAGATCTATGGTACAAAAAACGGAAAATGCGCATCCAAAATGCGAAAGCAATCCCTTAGCGTCGCTCTCTTACTTCTTAGGACGTTTAGTACCGTACTTGGAACGGCCCTGCTTACGGTCGTTAACACCTTGTGTGTCAAGACTACCGCGAACAGTATGGTAACGTACACCGGGCAAGTCTTTTACACGACCGCCACGGATCAGAACAACACTGTGTTCCTGCAGGTTGTGACCTTCACCACCGATGTAGGAAGTCACTTCAAAACCGTTCGTCAGACGCACACGGCAAACTTTACGCAGTGCAGAGTTAGGCTTCTTAGGGGTAGTGGTGTAAACACGTGTGCAAACACCGCGACGCTGAGGACAAGCTTGCAGCGCAGGCACGTCGCTTTTGGCGACTTTGCGCTTACGGGGCTTACGCACCAGCTGGTTAATTGTTGCCATAGGGCGAACTCCAATCGTTTCTAAAGTAAGCTGAAACCGAGACAGTCCCTCTCGTTATTCCAGCAAAGGGCTTACAGGGGCGAGAAACCTGCAACCCCTCAGGCTAAGCGGCCAGTCAGGCCCGCCTGGTGGCACATTCCTGCTGCCACATAGCCGGGTGCATTAGCGTCAGAGGATTAGCGCTGTCACACCCGCTCAGACAAAATATACATGCCTGTCAATACGGTTTGCATCGCGCTCATAAGGGCTTTTCATAAAGGCGCAGCCTGGCAGGCTGGACAATGGCTTTTATGTAAGCTGAAAAAGATATAGCAATGAAAACCGTATTTTCATACATGCGACCCCCATAACAATGGATTGCTATCAATCACTTGCGCTCCGCTGATGGATGAAGGCCATAATAAAGCTGCCAAATTTTACGGGGGACTGCCCATGACGTCAAGAAACATCGGTGTCAGAGCCATAAGAGCAAAGAAAAATCCAGGGGACTATCCGGTACAACCGAGCGCTCACCCTCTAATTTCGTCAGCGGTTAAGTATGGCCACTGACCCGGCTTGAGAGCAGCACCTAATGTCATTTAACCCACCTGAGCTGAGCGCCATAGAGCAGCTACGCCATAACTCAACCAGGCCGGTGTGCTGAATCCTCAGCGATGATTTTTATGATGATTTTTATAGTGATGGGTATTTCAGAATCTTCTTTTCTTTCTGACTTGAAGAATAAAGCAATGTAACCTACCCTCGAATCCCCAAAGACAACCTTCTAAAAAGGCTTACTTTTTAAAAAAGCTTACTTGCCTGGAAAACAAGAGGCAGGGTATCACTTAATGTTATGACGACAGGTGCTGATTTTAGCGCCAGTAACAGGCCTTTACAGGTTCATTGCTTAGCGGCCACCTACCGGCCTTTTCAATTATTGAAGCACGGTAGCCGCTAACGAATATCACAATGTTGTAAACACCATGAGAAGTCGAAAAGAAATTGTACGTCAACTTGATCGAATTGATCGCAGCATATTAAGGGTTCTTCAGGAAAACGGTCGCATTTCCTATGTAGAACTCGCAGACAGGGTAGGATTAAGCACAACACCCTGTATGGAGCGGGTAAAGCGGCTGGAGCGTAAAGGCATTATTCTGGGTTACAGCGCACGCCTCAACCCTTCTTATCTTAAAGCCGGATTACTGGTATTTGTTGAAATCAGCTTGTATAACAAGTCAGAAAATATTTTTGAAGAATTTCGCCAGGCCGTCATTGAGCTACCGAACGTACTGGAATGCCACCTCGTATCAGGCCAGTTTGACTACCTGATTAAAGCCCGTATATCAGAGATGGCATCTTACCGGGAGCTTCTGTCCGATATCCTGTTAAAGCTACCTGGCGTCAGGGACTCAAAAAGCTATATAGTGATGGATGAGATCAAAGAAACATTAAGCCTGCCAATATTGGAATAACCCCACTCATTAGCCAGCAACATTGTAATCGCGGATGAAGTAACTTAATGCAACGGCATCTTGCTCCTGAATATCAGACACAGCAAAACCTGCAGCATATTGTGACCTTTCATTCAACCCCTTGCACCAGATACACTGGGCAGTGACTGACATCTTGTGAGTCGCCGCCTGTGGCCCCGGAAGTAACAATGTGACATTGCGAATATCTGATGGTCGTATTCCCCGTGAGGTCACCAGGCGAAAACCGCCCTTTGATACATCCTTCAGCAGGCCAATAACCATGCCAGTATCGTTATCGATCACCTCAGCTGGCTGATCCAGCTTTTTACGGGGAAACCGGCGTTTTTCCTGTACGCAACTTTCCATAGCCGTTTCCTCTTGGTCTTTTCTTTATTATTTATACCAGGTCTTTTTTTTTGCTTTTTATTAAACAACTCAGGGTCAAAACCCCCACCAGAGCGTAAGCCTGGTGGAGCAGGCAACCACAGGCATTGCGGAGCTTTGCCTCGAAGGTTGTGTCCCTTAGGTGGCGTTCACTCACCACCTGAAGCATGTGGAGCGAAGCGACATCCTTATTGACTGCTTTACTCAGCCAACACGATAACCAGTTTTCACTTTAAAAACAAAGTCACAAAAACAACCGCTTGACAACACAATGCAACATATCTTGTAATTCACAGTGAGCCTGGCATTCCTGAACCACTCGGGGGACCCGATATGTTCAGACAAATAACAGAGGCCCAAATCAACGATCTTCATTTTAAATATGATAGGATCAGCGGCCTACAGTCAATTATTGCTATTCATAATACACAACGTGGGCCTGCCCTCGGTGGCTGCCGCATTATCCCTTACTCTTCTTCACAAGAGGCAATAGGTGATGCTATTCGCCTTGCTAAAGGCATGAGCTACAAGGCAGCACTCGCCGGGCTAAGCCTTGGTGGCGGTAAAGCGGTTATCATGGAGCCGGAAGGCTCTTACTCAAGAAAACAGCTCTTTACCGCTTTTGGCCGATTTGTCGACGAACTTGGTGGCCGCTACATTACAGCCATGGACAGTGGTACCACTATAGAAGACATGGATGTGATTGTACAACAAAGTCAGTACGTCACCTGTACCTCTACTTCTGGAAGCCCAGCCCCCTATACTGCCAGGGGTGTTTTTTTTGGTATACAGGCCTGCCTGAAAGCCTGCCCAGCGCTTTCTGATTCCCTGTCAGGCACCCGTATTGCCGTTCAGGGATTGGGCAATGTGGGTTATGAATTGTGTGATCTGCTCCATCAGCAAGGCGCTCACCTGGTTGTTGCTGATATTGATGAAAACAGACTTAACGCCTGCGTTGACCAGTTTGGAGCAGAAGCTGTCAGTACAGACATCATTCACAAAGTCCCCTGCGATATTTTCAGCCCCTGCGGACTGGGCGGTATCCTCACAGAGCAAACCATAGCGGAGCTACAGTGCCAGGCTGTTGCCGGTTCAGCCAATAATCAGCTACTAACACCTGAGTGTGGCTACCTGTTTTTACAACGTGGCATCCTCTACGCGCCGGACTACCTGATTAATGCTGGTGGCTTGATTTTTATTGGCATGGGACACCAGGGTCATAGCATAGAACAGGCAAACCAACACATTAAAGGCATTGAGCAAACGCTATTAAGGGTTTTCAAAAAAGAACAACAAAGCGGAGTGCCCAGTAACATTATTGCCGATCAAATGGCTGAGGCTATTCTCTTTGATGCTTCTTCCAGTCAGATGAGTGTTTGACAGCTCACTTGTTGAATGAGTGATTATGTTCAAGGAGGTTTCTATGCCTGACACAAGTTCGTTATCTATTCCCTTTGTCCGTTACCTTGATGAGGAGGGCGAAATTCTTCAGCCACTACCCCATTGGACCCGGGACGGAAAAATACTGAAAAACTACTATCGCCTTATGACGATTGCCCGACAAAGCGACCAAAAAGCAGTAGCACTTCAACGAACGGGAAAGATGGGTACGTACCCATCGTGTCTGGGACAGGAGGCCATCAGCACGGTTTACTCGGCATTACTCAAAAAAGACGATGTACTGGTGCCTTACTACCGTGACCTCCCCGGTCTCATGGGACGTGGTATCCCTGTGAGTGATATCTATCTTTACTGGGGAGGAGATGAACGCGGCAGTGCTGGCTCTGCCTGGGAGCAGGATTTTCCTAACTGTGTGCCCATAGCAACGCAGACAGGGCATGCAGCCGGAGTGGCAACCGCCTTTAAGATTCGTCATGAACCCCGTGTCGTTTTATGTGCACTGGGTGATGGCGCAACATCCAAGGGGGATTTTCCTGAAGCCCTGAATCTGGCCGGAACCTGGCAACTACCTGTTGTATTTGTTATTAACAACAACCAATGGGCCATCTCTGTGCCCCGTGCTATTCAATCAGGCGCTTCCACACTGGCACAAAAAGGGATCGCAGCGGGGCTTCCGTGTGTCCAAGTGGATGGGAATGATGTCATAGCACTGCACGAGGTGTTAGAAAAAGCTATTGAGCGAGCCAGAAGCAGTAAAGGTGCGAGTGTCATAGAAGCCATTTCATACCGCCTGGGAGATCACACCACCGCCGATGATGCCAGCCGCTACCGGAACAGCGAAGATCTCAATGCAGCCTGGCAGAAAGAACCTTTAAAACGATTGAGAAACTTCCTTTTTCACCGGGGCTTATGGAATGAAT
Source organism: Endozoicomonadaceae bacterium (assembly GCA_965232215.1). Lineage (GTDB taxonomy): Bacteria > Pseudomonadota > Gammaproteobacteria > Pseudomonadales > Endozoicomonadaceae > Endonucleibacter. The sequence continues at coordinate 35,712 of CBDDPF010000013.1, read as the reverse complement.
CCAAAGAAAAAAGCCTTAAACTTGATGCCGATAACATTGTAGAAAAAGCCGTTAAAACTTATACCGAAACGCCTCTTCCGACGATTGCTGATTTATTTGATTACCAATACGCCAATATGCCAGCCTCCCTTGAACAACAAAAACAGGCAGCTATTATCCGAGCAAAGGAGAGGGCTGAAATAAATGGAGAGTCTACACATGCCTGATCCCATTACCATGGTAGAAGCTATCAACCTGGCCCTTGATCATGCAATGAAGAAGGACCCCGATGTTGTATTGCTTGGTGAAGATATTGGTACCAACGGCGGGGTGTTTCGTGCCACGGAGGGATTGAGAGATAAATACGGACTCAAGCGAGTGATGGATACGCCCCTGGCAGAAACCATGATTGCCGGTATCACTATAGGTATGGCCGCACAGGGGCTAAAACCCGTGGCTGAAATCCAGTTTATGGGATTTATCTTCCCTGCCATGGAACAGTTGATTTGCCATGCTGCACGCATGCGCAACCGTACACGTGGACGGCTGACCTGCCCCATGGTACTACGCGCCCCTTTTGGGGGAGGCATTCACGCACCAGAGCACCACTCTGAAAGCACTGAAGCCCTGTTTGCTCATATCCCGGGTTTACGGGTTGTTATTCCATCGTCTCCGGTCAGGGCTTACGGCTTGCTGATGTCAGCCATCAAAGAGCCGGATCCGGTCATATTTCTTGAACCTAAACGTATCTATCGAGCAGTGAGGCAAGTCGTTGATCAATCAACACCGGCATTACCCCTTGATACCTGCTTTACCCTGAAAGAAGGACACGATATCACCCTGGTCAGCTGGGGAGCCTCAATCAAAGAAACACTGGAGGCAGCCGGAGAGCTGGAGGTTAACGGCATTTCAACAGAGGTCATTGACCTTGCCACCATTAAGCCCCTCGATATGACCACCATGGTTAGCTCAGTGCGTAAAACCGGGCGCTGTGTGGTTGTTCATGAGGCCTGCAAAAGTTTTGGTGTGGGGGCTGAAATCGCCGCGCAACTGAATGAAGATGCTTTCAATGATCTTCAGGCCCCCGTTGAGCGCGTCACCGGTTTTGATGCCACCATGCCATACTACCGTATGGAAAACCATTATATTCCAGGGACGGATGATATTGTGAAAGCTGCTATCAAAGTCCTTGCGTTCTCGGGAGAAGCATAATGACGATTTTTTATTTGCCTGATTTGGGTGAAGGGATTCCAGAAGCTGATATTATTCAGTGGTATGTCAAGGAAGGCGATAATATCAAAGAAGACCAGGTCATGGTTTCCGTTGAAACAGCCAAGGCAGTGGTTGAAGTCCCTTCACCAGTGACAGGAATGATTATCCGTTTGTGCGGTAAGCCCGGTGATACGATTATGACAGGTGCCCCTTTAGTGGAGTTTGACTCAGGCAATGAAGATACAGGCACTGTCGTTGGCAAACTCGTGCAGGAACATCAAAACCCGGAAGAAGATGATAGCTTTATTATTGGCGCTGCACCTGAGGCAGCCACTGACCACATAGCGCCATCGCCACAAGGCATCGCAGCACTGGCTGATAAATACCGTGTGAATCTGGCGTCATTGCCTCGTGGAAAATCTCACACGACTGTCACAACCTATTCTCTGGAAAACCCGGAGCCTCTCAAAGGTGTCCGTAAACATATGGCACGCACCATGGCAGAGTCTCACGCCAGCGTCGTGCCTGTGACTTTATTCGACGATGCAGATATTCACCACTGGCCTGAAAAAGAAGATATTACCGTCAGACTCATTCAGGCCATGGTCGCCGCCTGTAAGGAAGAACCCGCCCTCAATGCCTGGTTTGATGGCGCCAGTATGTGCCGGGAAGTTCACCAAAACGTCAATCTTGGTTTAGCCATTGACAGTAAGGACGGACTGTTTGTACCCGTTATACGAGAAGCAGAACATCAAAATGCGGATCATCTTCGTCAACAAATCAACCGCTTGCGCGAAGGAGTCAATAACCGCTCTATTCCACCCTCTGATTTACAGGGAGCGTCAATTACGCTTAGCAACTTTGGTGTTTTTGCCGGCAGCTATGGGACACCCATTGTCGTGCCACCAATGGTTTGTATTATCGGCGTGGGAAAATTACGTCATCAGATTATCAGTGCAAATGGGAAAGCTGCCAGCCATCGACTATTGCCATTGTCCCTGACATTTGACCACCGTGCAGCGACAGGTGGTGAGGCCACTCGATTCTTGCAGGTAATGATTCAATCGCTCCTCAAATAAAAATATATACAGGGTATATCGTCGATATCTGAAGAATGCCAATCCCTAAAGAAAAGCACTTTTTCCCCACTTCCCCACACCTATCTCTTAGTCACATCTCCACACCTTTTGTCATGCGGTAGGTGTGGAGACGATCTTGCAACTTTGCCCACCCTTCCCAAATGACCAACCATCCGGGTATGCCGGTGCGTTTTGAGTCACACCAGCCACCTACTTTTGCAATGGTATGGAGAAGCCAGGTCAATGTTGGCTCTTCTTTAGGCAACGACTTTCCTTCGTAGTAAGTAAGCCACAGCACTTTCCACTCTTCTTTACTTACAACACGGCTAGCCGGCGTTTTCTCGTTCCAGGCTTTATCGTCTTTGTGTCTTCTGTCATAAGGAAGCATCAAGGCCTCCCTGATCTGTAACAGCCTGACGGCGACGAACATGAGTATTACAGCTAAACGAAGCACATTGCCTGCACAAAGAAGCCGCAAACGTTCAACACCCGCCCCGGTTTTCCAGGCTTTGTGGAACTCTTCTATACGCCAGCGCAGCTCATAAAACCGTAATACCATACGGCAATCATCAAATGTATCAACCGGTTCAGATGTCAATAAAATCCAACGAAAACAATCCTTTGTATCGTTGTTGAACTCTTCGGCAATAAGAATATTCACAGTGACTGGTTCCAATCGACCACCGAGCCTTTGAGGTGATTGAATGGTCACTGTCTTCCTTTTTACTTGTAGCATTACTGATCGTGCTTTGCGTCCTCCACGTTGAGGAACGTCCACTACATAAGTTCCAAGAGCAGCTTCCTGGCTCACTGCATAAAAAAGAAGCCTGTCATCATCGACCAAAACCCGATTCTGCGTCGCCCTGACAACAAACCTTTGGCAATGAAGCTGCTTGTACCGGATATATTCAAAAACATCCGCTTCACGATCGCAAACACTGATAGTCTTTCCCATCTGGAGACCCAGCCTGGACTCAATATTTTCTGATGAACGCTGCCATTTAAAGCTTTCTTTTTCTTCGTAAGGCCGCTGCTTGCGTTCATGTCTTTTGCCACGCTCCTCAATATCCCTGATCCAGCGTTGCTGATCAATTAAGCCAACCGTCCGCTCAGTATCAGCGTCAATCAGCATCACTGTATGCGCCCAAATCCCTTTAGACCGGCTTTTCTCTGGTTCACCTATATCACCCAGCTCTGACCTGACGGAATGTGAATAGCTAAGAGCGGTACTGTCTTCAATGGCTAATAGAAGGTGAGAATCTTCTGCCGCAAGGGCTGCTGACTGGAAACCAGCCTCAGCAATGGCTTCAGGCTTGACGGCCTCATTTTCAATAAGCCGGTAAGCCCCTTCAACAGCGGCAAGATGACCGCTACAAGCACTGGCCATGGATGAACCAGTATTTGCAGAAAGGCTTGCAGCGACACGGACTAATCGCTTTGTACGACGTTTATCTCCCAACTGTGCATCCCCAAAAATGCTTTCAGCCCATTGCTGAGGTGGTAGTGGCATCATGATCTTGGTTTACCATAGAGAAGGATAAACCAAGATTAGGAGATGTGACTAAGAGATAGCTTCCCCACACAGGGGCAGTCAAGCGGCCTGATTCGATTAAAAAACTGCCTTTTACCCGTATTCAGCAAATGACTTATTCGAATACCCTGGGGCAACATAGTATGCTGTAAACATAGTATGCTGTAGTAGATGTATTCTATCAGGCTCAGCACCTGGTCGTAATAATCGCTCTATAAGGTGTCTGCCCATCACACTCTCCTTTTTGCCAGACCACTCACTATGTACCGTTGCCTGTGTCAATGCATCTCTATATCTCACGCTATAGTCATCCAGCGTAGACCGAAGGACTTTCAGTGAATCAACCCCTGCCGGAAAATCAGACTGCGTATTGATGACGGAGCCAGAGAAGGCAACATAGCCACGTGATTTTACCCCCTGATTATTAACGCCCAGAATCAAAACAACATCAATATTCAGGCGGGAAGACCTGCGACACAGTTTGAGGATTTGATAGGAGCTTGACATCCTCCCCGCCGTAAACGACGGGGATTCCTACAACTAGACGGCAATGCCCTGCCGCAGCATATTCCTTACCAATAGCGGTATATGCCTTATTCGACAATCTGCTCTACCTTTCGAATTGTTGAAAAACACGGGCAGAAAGCGGAGGTATTTTACTTTTCCTGTCAGGTAGCGTAATCGCTGGAACGCCCGGCAGAGGAATATTAGCAAAAGGGGCTTGCTCTACGCAAGCCAGGCTTACATCCCCTCACTCAAAGTAAGGGGTTTTACGCTCGTTCGATAACACGCTCAACAGCCCCTTTGATTAGCTGGTGGCTGAGATCGGTAAGATCGTCCTGATTTTTGATTTGTCCAACCACTTGGTCAAGCAACTTTTCATTGATTTCAACGCTCATAGTTAGTGGTTGTCCGAAAACCCATCAGCCCTTGAAAACAGCAGTCTGTGACCTAACTTAATCATTGAAGATTTCCACTGACAGGCTGTTTTCTCACTCATGCGCCAAACCATCAAGCCACAAATGCAGTTAGGCGAGGTCGATATCTCTGCCATCACCTTCAACCCCAAATCCAGGGACGACATACCCCGCCTCTTGCGGGCTTTTCAGCATATCTGGGTCACCCCAGAGCTGAGGGAGCAGGTTTTTCAAGCCCTTGAGCGAATGATACCCGCTAGCCGTGACAATGGCCGCCCTGGTATGGATCTCTGGAAAATACTGATTTTTGGCACCCTGCGTCTGACCATCAACTGCGACTACGACCGCCTTCAGGAGCTGGCCAATGAACACGGTACATTGCGGCAAATGCTCGGACACGGACCGTACTGTACCCACTCTTATCACATCCAGACTTTGCAGGATAATATCGCCCTGTTCACCCCGGAAATACTGGATGAGATCAACCAGATTGTGGTCAATGCCGGTCACCAGCTGGTAAAAAAAAAGAAGAGCGGATATGCGCCCGCGCTGACTCGTTTGTCGTAAAAACCAATGCCCACTTTCCAACGGATACTAACCTGCTGCGGGATGCCGTTCGCAAGATGATCGAGTGGGCAGCCTGCCTGTCGTCAGAGCAGCAGGAAAGCCTGTGGCGACAGAGCAACTACTTGCAGGATCAGCACAAAAAGCGTTTTCACAAAGCCCGTAACCTGAAACGGTCAACGTCGTCCAATGAGTCGCTCCGTGAAGCACGACAGCATGGTATCGAAACTGTCCATGCTGAGTATGTAGCCTACAGCCAGAAGCTTATCCGCAAGGCTGAAATGACCTTGAATCTCTTGAAGGCACGGATACCCGGAGACTTACGACTGAAAGAGCTGGAGCGCTGGATAAAAGATGCAGACTACCAGTGTCAAATGATTATCCGTCGTGTACTGAAACATGAAACCATTCCGCACAGTGAGAAGGTTTTTTCGTTATTTGAACGCCATACGGAATGGATCAGTAAAGGAAAAGCAGGCGTTCCTGTAGAACTCGGCCTCAGGGTGTGCGTACTGCAAGATCAGTTTGGTTTCACCCTTCACCATTTGGTCATGGAAAAACAGACTGATGACCAGGTGACTGTAGCCATTGCTAAAGGCGCAAAACAGCGGTTTTCTGAAGTATCGCAGGTCAGTTATGACCGGGGATTCTGGTCAAAAGAGAACCTTGAAAAGCTGGAAACATTTCTTGACCGAGCCGTCTTACCCAAAAAGGGGCGATGGTCTGAACAAGATCGGAAGCGTGAACGACACCCTGAGTTTGTCAGGGCAATTAAGAAGCATTCTGCGGTAGAGTCCGACATTAATGCACTTGAGCAGCACGGACTGGACCAATGTCCGGACTCAGGGATTGACGGTTATCGTCGGTATGTTGGCCTGGCGGTTTTAGGAACAAATCTGCACCGCTTGGGCTCTATACTGCAAAAGCAATCCAGTCAGGCTGTCAAAAAAGCAGCCTGAACGGAGAAGCGTACCAGAAAACAAACGATCATCGTTGGGTGAGGATTACGGACACCCGAAAAACGGGGAAATGATTAAGTTTTGATCAAAAAAAGAGATGACTGGCATGAGCGGCCTGTTTTGTTTTCAAAAAAATTTTGTCAGTGCCTGTTGAGTCGGATTATTCATGGGTTTTCTGACAGACACTAGTTATGCTCCTCTTTGGAGTATTAACGACAAGCGTTTACATAAATCACATCCTCTACTGAAAATCAGCTATTATAATGATCTCGGACTACTTAGTAATGGTGCTTTCATGAACATAAAAACTTTGCGTAAGCATTATAACCCCATGCCTGAATCCCTTGAACTCATCAGCCGTGAAGGCGATATTTATCTTTGTCGTATCAATAAAAAAGAAATGTTAACGGATAATTCTGGTAAATATCCGATGATTTTTCATAGTATCGGAGAAGCGCGTGATATTATCGGGGAGCCGTTAGCATCAAAGCTTCAGGTTGTCTTTCCAACAACTTACGATGAAATGATTAATATTTAAATTCTACTGACATAAGAATGACTTTCGTTAAAAAATGCTTTTTATTGGAGTTATTCAAGGGACAGGTGATGCAGTGTTTTTTAATCCTTGCGACTAATGATTACTACGTATCTGTGAGCCTGCAAATAATTCTGTGTAAACGCCAATGACTGTTCACACCTTGATCCGGTCTGGAAACATAATTTCAAACCGGTTCATGGCTGACTTCCAATCTATTATTGGCATAGTCCATTTAGACGACGCTTTTTCTGTGGTCAGGTAAATATACCCAAGTGAATTCAAGATGCAGGATTCAGTATCTGAAAATTGTCATTAATCCTGCTCACTAACGAAGCACCTATTTCTGGTAGCGTAACATACAGAAAATGACGTATATTTTTCCGGAAATCCTTCGGTTTTGCAAAGTATTGATTATTTCGAGCGTACTCATTCATTACCTTCCATAACCGCTCAATTGGGTTCAGGTTTGGGCTGTAGGGCGGAAGGTAATGCAGTTTTATACCCAGCTTTTCAGCCTCATCAACGACTTCCTTCGAATAGTGATAACCTGCTCCATCCAGCACCATGTGAATGACACTCTTTGATGTATAAGCGGACTTAACTTTTCTGAAGAATTCAATGATAGCCAGCCCGTTAACCGTCTCGAATTGATCAAAAATAGCAGCAGACAAGTTGTTCAATTCTATCGCACCGACGATGTTCATTCGGTTGCGACTGCCCGTCGTATTGATGACTTTATCAACACCTTTGCGTATCCAACCCGAGGTGATTTTGGTGGCTTGCGTTGGGTGAACTGCATCCATGAAAAGCACAACCTCACTCTCAGGCAGTGAGGCTTTCAACTCTTCGTAGTGCTCAATAAACTCTGCCTGCTTATTGGCATCCACCTTGTGCGGTACACCTTTTGGTTTTTTGTAGGTGAAGCCTTTTTGGTGCAACCACTTGTTGAGGCCTGACACGGTGTATTTGACAGCCCAGCGTTCAAAAATATACGACACAATTTCGTAGACATGGGCGTAAGTATGCTCTGAAATATGCACAATTAGCTGCTCACTTTGCTCGTCATTAAGATGACTCTCACTGCCACCGTTTTCAGGTTTCAGTTTGTCCTTTTTCAGGTAGTCATCAATGTGCCGGGCAATGGAAAATTCACTTTTTCTCAATGCTTGAGCAATGGCGGTTATTGACTAGTGCCCCTAAGCGCTAATCCCCATACAATATCACACTTGCAATGGTCGGCCTTTGTAAGTCCACTTAAAAGGCTTGGCCATTTTCTCGTTGAAGAAGTCCATGAACTGATGAAGGCGTACCTTAAGATCTTCTGTTGACGTAAAGCTGTTTCGTTTCAGAAAGCGTCTCACCAAAATAGAAAACCATATCTCTATCTGGTTTAGCCACGATGCATGCTTCGGGGTATAGTGAAACACAATCTTGTGGGATATATCACTCAGGTAGGCTGCCCGTGTTTTCATATTCTTGAGGATGCCGGTTTTCCCTTTTAGACCCAGCTCTTTTTCCGTTGTACCCTCAACCCTGGCTACTGCCTTAACTGCGGCTTCTGACATATGGGTATTAAGGCGATCCATGACAAAATGCCAGCCCGTTGCGGCAGGGTCACTTTCCAGCGTATTATCAAGCCAGTCGGCGAAGTCCTGTTCTTTCCGTGTATCCCTTACAAGGGGAATGATCTTGCCTGTCACGACATCCATCCCAGCCAGCAGGGCCTGAGTTCCATGGCGCTTATACTCAAACTCACGTTTTTCAATATAGCCCGGCTTGACAGGCTTTCCCCCTGTCAATGGCTCTAATGCCTGCATGCCCGTTTTTTCATCAAAGGATATTGTACGAATTCCCTGCTCAGCACGTTCAATAGCTTGACGATAGGTGTCGCAGACGTCAGCGCTATGTATTTCGAAGTCTTCATCCCTTGGGGTGTCTACCCAGCCCTTCACTTTATCGGGACGAATATCGGCCTGATTTTAAAAAACGCCCCACCTGTCTCTGTGAGATTGATGGGACAATACCTTTATCCTGAGCCGCCATAGCCAGCGAGCTTTCTGACCAGTGACTGAATGGATAACCATGCTCTTCAGGCTTGTCACAGGACATAGCGACAATCAGGCAAATTTGCTCTTCGGTAAACTTGGGTTTTGCACCGGGGCGAGGCGCTTCTTTTAGTTTTTCCAAAACAGGCAGTTCATCACTACGTTCAACCCAATGCTTCCGCCAGCGTGTGACGGTTTCACGGTTACACTTGAGTTCTTTTGTTGTCCCGAGAAGACTTTTCCCTTCTGCACCAGCCAATATGATTTTAGCCCTGAGCACTATGGATTGAGCACTTTTCCGCTGGCGAACAAGAAGCTCCAGGTCACTACGTTCCTGCTCTGACAAAATGATCTGCTGGGTATGCTTTGATGGCATCCGTGCTACTGCTGTTAAAAAAAGGGGTGCGAATCAAAACATGTTTTTGCTTGTATGTATATCAGCGCTTTCCGGCACTAGCCTTCAGATCTCAGTAATACGGCTTTAATACGGTCACACTCCCGAGCATCCCGCGACGTTTTGTGTTGGGACTCCAAGGTTGATTTTTGCTGAGGTGTGAGCATAAATTTTGGCATCCGTTGAGATTGCTAAAAAAATGCAGAAAAATCAAGCATCTTCAACGGTCACGAGTATAACTTTCAGAACTGCATCATCAGCTGGAAATATTTTCCTGTTTTTTATTGCCTTTCGGATAACACTGTTCAGCGACTCTATAGCATTTGTCGTGTAAATCGCTGTCCTGATCTCCTTGGGGTAATCAAAGAGAGTCATCAGGTTATTCCCGTTTTTACGCCATGACCTGCCTATAGGGAAATGTCTCTCCCCACGTGTTTTCAAAGGTGCTCAGCTCGCCTTCTGCTTCTTCAGCGGTCGCTGACTGGTAGATCCCTCTTCAAGTCACTGGCCACCGCTTTACGCGCCTTGTAGGACACCTGTTTCAGAGAGTTCCTTACCTGGTGCACAATGCAAAGCTGTATCTGAGCCTTTGGAAAAGCAGTGTTAATGGCTTCAGGAAAGCCTGACAGTCCACCTACGCAAGCAATAAACACATCCTCAACACCCCGGTTCTGAAGCTCTGTTAAAACGGATAGCCAAAAGGTAGCACCTTCTGTTTCGGCAAGCCAAAGTCCTAAACGTTCTTTCTGGCCTTCCAGGTTAACTCCCAGGGCGACAAAAACTGTCTTCTTGATAACCCGTTTGTCCTGATGAATCTTCACGACAATGCCGTCCAGATAGAATATCGGGTACAGGCTCTCCAGCGGTCTGTTTTGCCAGGTCTTCACCTCATCAGGAACGGCACCAGTGACTTTGGCTATCAGAGATGGAGATACATCAGCACCGTACATTTTCTCAAGCGTAGCAGTAATATCGCGGGTGGTCATACCCCTTGAGTAGAGGAAAGGATTTGCTGATCCAGCTTATTGATGCGCGTTGACCCTTTGGCAATCAGCTGGGGTTCAAACTCACCATTTCTGTCTCGGGGGGTGTTGATCTCCAATTCGCCAAAATCACCTTTGATGGTCTTTTTGCTGGAACCGTTGCGACTGTTTCCCGTGTTATGCCCGTCGGTAGAGTGCCTGGCATAACCAGGGTACTCTTCCCGCTCGATGGCCATAACACGCTCAACAGCCGCTTTGATTAGCTGGCGGCTGAGATTGGCAAGGTCGTTCTGATTTTTGATTTGTCCAACCACTTGGTCAAGCAACTTTTCATTGATTTCAACGCTCATAGTTATGCTCCTCTTTGGAGTATTAACGACAAACGTTTACACAAATTAAATCACATCCTCTTCTCTGCTGTAGGTTTCTTAAAATCAATAGTAAGTTGTTTTTCCAGTTTTTTCCTGAAATCCTCAATCTCTGTTAACCAAGTGTCTTTTTTGCTGCCTGTATTCAACTCATCTTCCTCTTTTTGAATTTTAGTCTGCAGCATTGCTTTAAAATATGTATCACTCGGTAGCGTTGATGCAGAGGCAGAAGATTCAGAGCTTTTCATTACTGTCTGCTCCCCTTCTATCATGCTTCTTGCTATAGTAAGGTTCTTTTTATTTTCCCTGACCCAGGCGTCCAGTGTCTTTCCCTCTGGTAATGGTGAAATCTGAATTTTTTTCCCATCAACAACGATATTCACCACAGGCTCATCGGGTGGTGTTTCCGGTGGTTTTGACAGCAACATATCTAATGATATTTTTGCCTCTGATAATAAACCAAAGCGGTGCTCTTTTGCTACCAGTTCCTTCAAAGATGCTGTGGTTTTTTGGGAGGCAGTACTTTCCATGTCTTTTTGTATTTGAGATGAGGTATGGCTTTCAGACAGCTCCGGTTTAACTGCTGGCTTCTTCCCTTTTAATTCACCAATCTGCTCTCTAAGTTCTTTTATTTCCTGATTCAACAATTCTATTTCCTCCACCATTTTCTTTACCGTATTATCATGGTGGTTTTTTTCAGTATTAACGCCCCCTAATGCCGACTCCAGTTTCTGCACTGTTTCTTCCAGTTTGGTGACTTTCTCATCTTTTAATACTTCTCCATTTTTTATGGTATCTTCCAAACGTTGTGCTGCGGTTTCCAGGGTTTTTGACTTCGATTCCAGCCGCTCCTGGTTTTCCCCCAGTTTTTCTTGCTCTTGCGTAATTCTGTCAATTCTCTCTTCATGCCCATGAATCTGCTCATCAAAATTTCTTATTTGATGAGCAAGTGCCTCTTCAGCTGTTTTCGCTCTCTGTGACTCAAGATCAACGTTTTGCTGCAACCCCTTAACATGGGTTAATAACTCCTTGCGCAAAAGATCTACATCATTTGTATTTGCACCTGATTCACTTTTGCTAGCTTCAAGCTGACCTTCTAAAGAAGCAAGCTTTTCTTTAGTCGTGGTCAGCTCCCTGTTCATAGCCGCTAAACCTTCTTCAAAGACCTTAAATCTCACTTCAAATGTTTGCTGCTCTTGTTCTCTGGCTGTTTTCAGTGACTGTATCTCTTGCTGTTGCTGATTTAGTCTCTTTTCCTGAGTCTCTGCCAGATCTTTAGCGTCGAGAGCCGTAGTATTTGCCTGCTTTGCCAATTGCTCGGCATTTACTGCTTTTTCAGCAGCATCACCCGCCAACGCCTTAGCATCTCCAGCAAGTTTGCGGGCATCTTTAGCGGTCGCATTTGCTGTTTTTATCTCTTTATCCGCAGTGTCAAAGCGGTTCAGTACCTCTGTAATATCTCCATTAAGGGCTTGAATATTACCCAATTCAGTTTGCAGGGTTTCAATGGCTGTACTGTTGTCTTCAGCTTTTTGCTTTGTCTCCAAATGATCATTGGATAGTTGCACCACTTGATGTTCAAGGTCACTTACTTTTTCAGCCTGGTGTTGCTCTGCCTTGGCCAGTTTTTTCTCCATATCCTCTGAGACCCTGGCCAGCTTTTGGTCGGTTTCTTTGCTCACTTCGGCCAGTTTTTTCTCGGTATCCTCTGAGGCCCTGGTCAGCTTTTGGTCGGTTTCTTTGCTCGCTTCGGCCAGTTTTCTATCGACCTCTTTGCCAGCTTCATTCAGCTTTTGGTCAGTATCCCCTCTTGCTTGGGCAAGCTTTTCATCCAGCGTGTTTTTTTGCCTGGATTCCATTGTTTCTATATCTTGTGAGGTTTTTTTCTCCAGGTCTTTAATCGCCTGTTCATTATTTTTCGCTGTTAAACCTACTGCCTCTACAGTGTTTGATACATCACCAATGGCCTTCCCCAGAGTCTCCTTTGCTGCCTCAAGGCCATCGATTCTACTGCCGTGCTCTTGCACGCCTTGTTCATTAGCGGCGACTCTTTCTTCAAGTGCTTCTGAAAAACCAGAATCTTTGAAGGAATCAACACAATCTGTAATCAGTGATTCTATACTCTTTATGCCCGGTGTTGCAGATTCTTCAAGTAATGGTTTGAGTTCTTCTGATGCAACCAATCCTTTTTTTCCGTTACCTTCATTAACCAGGTAGTTTAGTGTGTCTACCACCGAATCGCTATTATCCGCCATGGTGCGAACAATCTGCTCAATATCATTAGGGTTGGGTGAATTAGAATTGATCACGCGATTCATCGCTTCATCTGCAGGGGAGCCTTTTTCAAAACCCATAGCCTTAAGTTTGGCGTTGCCTCCCTGTACCCTACTGGTTAGCTCTCGTATTGATCGCATTGCCCCTATAGCAACATCTCGACGAGCCAACTGGAATGACTCTACGTTAGTATCCAGACCAACACCTTGTTTCAGGCCTTTTACAGAACTACTTATTGTTTTATGCGATGTTTTTATCGTAGCTTTTGTAGAGCCATTGTTATCTGGTGGGTTTGTTATTTTTCTTGAATTAAGAGGTTTTGACTGGCTGGGTATATTGGGGTTTGGTTTTCTAAGAGCAGCAGAATCTTTTGGATTTCCTCCATGGGTAACAGTGGAAACCTTTCTGCCTTTTGTTGTTTTCCCAACAGTGTTACTGTCTATAGTAGAATTTTGCCTAGGAGCGCCTGTGGCACCGGCTCTATTTACAGGAGAGTGCATTTAAAAGCCTTTATAAAATTAGAAATCAATATTCAGCCTGCAAATATTATTCATTAATTATTTGCACCAAAAAAATACAATAAAAACCTCAGGAATCAATTAATTTAAAAATACTCTTTTTAACTATAATTGCTATGCATCGGCCTAACAAAGTCAGCCATAAATTTAATATAAACTGAGCTAAAAATAGTTTATTTATTATAAATTGAGATTAAAGGTTGTCACTTGTTTGACAATTTGAATACCCTGTCCACACTTTCTGGTGACTTTTGACGTTTCCATAGCACAATACTTCGAACAGTTTTATAAACTTAAAACTCCCAGCTGCCAAGAGGTTGAGGATATATTGTTATTTTATGGCAACTCACGCTTATCCTTGAGTTACCATAAAATGGCCCTCTTGAGTTGCAGGCCTTGCAGCATCATACACCAGACTGTTTAAAACTGTCCGCAGTATTGATAGCAGGTACTTTTGTTTTTTTAGGGATCATGTTATTTTCAGTCTACTTCCCCCTCCCGCAGAGAGAGGCCATATGATGAAAAAACTTAAAAACGAGGCAGATCTTGTCAGAGAAGCACTCAGAGTAGGCATCATTTATGTTGAAAAACGCAAAGCTGGCAAAATCAACGCCTCTGACCCTGCCAAAAAAAAAGTTGAGTTTATTTACCGCCTGTTAGTGCATGATAACCTGATACAACCGCTGGAAAAAAGCCAGGAAAGCGAACCTAACATGAAGCGCAAGCTGGCCCTGTGGATATCCCGCCAGTTACCCACAGGGCACAAGCTTCTTTGCTGATGCATTCTTTAGAGGCAACAGGTAGACTACACGGCTTGAACTGTTACAGAATGAAATCACTGTATGCCTCTTCCTCGACCTTTAGTTATATTATCGTGCCCAGTCTGTCAACAGGTGCTAACCTCGACATCCTCCGGTGTCCATTGTAGTAACCATCATCAGTTTGACCGTGCACGACAAGGGTATATTAATTTATTACAGGGGCATAAAAGGCGAAGCAAAAAACCAGGCGATGATAAAGCTATGGTTTTGGCGCGCACAGCCTTTCTAAACACAGGACACTACCAGCCCATTGCATTAGCACTGTATCAGTCCATTAAAACCGTTTGCTCCGAGCCACCTGAGCCTGTCATTGTTGATGCTGGCTGTGGTGAGGGGTACTATACGCACTACATTAAACAACGACTTCCTGACAGTCATATTATTGGCTTTGATATTTCAAAACTTGCTGTTCAGGCCTGTTGTAAACGAAGCCAGCAGATACAGTGGCTGGTCGCCAGTGTAAACGATATACCTGTGGTCGATTCTTCTACAGACATTATCTTTAGTGTATTTTCCCGGTGTGACTGGTCATCGTTCTCTCGTATTCTTAAATCAGAGGGACGTGTATTTGTCATTGCTCCAGGTCCCAACCACTTGAAGGAGCTGCGCGAAGTCATTTACAACACAGTTCGCCCTTACTCGGATGATAGCCTGATCCAGACACTGCCAGACACATTTATTACTCTCAGCACAGAGCATTTACAGGGAAAGATGCACCTCCAGGGTTCAGAGGTACTACTTAACCTGCTTACTATGACCCCTCACTACTGGCGCACTCAACCACAGCAAAAAGAGAAGCTTTCAGCGCTGGGAGAGATGATTTGTCACTACGACGTGTATCTGACTGAGCTGAAGTATACACCTTGAATAACGCTTATCTTGTACCAATCACCTATTTTAATGACGTTATTAAACTGACAATCTGAACGCCAGCCCTGTGTTGAAACACCCGATAATAGACGGCTTTACTCGTCATTTTGCCTTGTTCTGTCGTTCAGTTTACCATGCTTACTACGGTATAACCGCTACTAAAAATCTAACATAATCTGTAATTATGCAGACTTATCTACGCCGTCGACATGAATGCACGACGAATCGTGTCTAACTCCACTCTTGTGTAGGGTTTTGGGTCGAGCTGTAACGTGTCTCGACCATAATTATCAAGGTTCAAACTCGCACTGTAATCCCTATCATGCAAAGTTTTACATTTCGGACATCGCCACTGGCGATCGGACAAAGCGATATTGTCGTTTATGTAGTTGCAAGTATGAACCGCACACTTTTTCGAGCTGGGAAAGAACCGATCTGCAATCACAATCTGGCATCCTCTCAGCTCTGCCTTGTATTCGACAAGCTCTCTCAGCTTGCCGAAACCTGCGTCACTGATTGCTCTTGCCAGTTTGCGGTTTTTTACCATGCCTTTTACATTCAGGTTTTCCATGGTGATTATTTTGAATCTTGACGTCAAATAATCACTTACCTCATGTATTACGGCTGATCGCTGGTTACTGATCCGGTAATGAAGTTTTGCAACTGCCCGCTTGGCTTTCGCGTAACGGTTGCTTCTCTTTATTTTGCGGCTTAACGCTCTCTGTTTCCTGTTAAGGCGTTTCAGAGAGTGTTTCAGTTTCTGATTAGCAGCAAAGGTTTTGCCATTCGAACAAATAGCTAAATTTTTGATGCCAAAATCAACGCCTACAGACTCATTGCTTTGTGCTTTTGGGTCGTAGTCTTGAGTGTCTACCAAAATAGAAGCGAAATACTTTCCGGCTCGCTTACTGATCGTCACCTGACAGGGTGTGCCCGTGAATCTCAGTTCCTGGCGCATTTTAATTTTGGTTTTCAGTTTCTCAATGCGAAGTGTTCTGCCGTCAACATCGAACTTGGGTTTTTCTCTCAGAGAAAAACTATCGTGTAGGCCTCGCTTCTTGAATCTTGGGTAACCTGCTTTTTCTCCTTTCTTCACCCGACGAAAGAAATGAGTAAAGGCGTTATGAAGATCGTCGACTGTATTTCTCGTTACACGTTGACTGACTTCGGCATACCAGGGGAACTCAAGCCTGAGTTCTTTGTATTTTTCATTCGCAGCCTTCTTTGACCACTTAACGCCTTCTTGATTGAAATGTGCTAACAGTTGATTGAACGCATGACGACGAGAACCACAAGCCCTGTCAAGATAATCGGCTTGTTGTTTTGTCGGTCTGAGTTCAATCTTGTGAGCTAACAACATCTTGCAAAGTCTCAAGCATCTTTTTGTGTTTCTTGCTTCGGCTGCCGTAAAGTCTTGCGCTGAATACAGTGATTATTTCCAATACATCATTGGCGAGTTCTTCTTCAAACGAAGGCTGATCGCCTTTATGTACGATGACTATTTCTATTCCCTGCAATTCACATAGGGAGAACACCAATTCAGCGCCGAACCTTAACAGCCTGTCTTTATGTGAAACCACCAGTCGTTTAATCTGACGTTTCATTATTAACTCAAGTAGCTGATTAAGTCCTTTTTTCCGGTAGTTCATGCCAGAACCAAGATCACGTATAACCTGAGTTCGCCAACCTTTTGCAGAACAGTAGGCTTCCAGTAACTCTTGCTGCCTGTCTAAGTCTGGCTTTTGGTCGTGACTGGATACCCTGCAATAGCAAAGAGTAGGCGCAGCTTCGTTACTGAAGCCCATCAATTCAGACACGTCGTAGTAACGAGTTCCACCTTTGGTCTTTCTGGCAGGAAGCAACTCACCTGTACTTTCCCATTTTCGCAGTGTTACAGGGTCTGTACCAAGTAAACGAGCGGCCTCACCTATCTTCACTAATCTCTTATCCATGCTTGAGATTTTATAAGATAGTTTCATATTATAATAGTTTACTGCGAACTGTTTTTAGCCCTAAGCTAAGTCTTATGATGCAGGGATCTTTGCCAGAGTTAGAAGATAAATTGGTATAATTCATAACCAGCCATGAGTTGACAGAAATGAGGATATGCTTGCAGGTCTTTGTTGGCCGGGCTTTTTCAGCATTAAAACCATCCCCAAATTCTTATTTTCAATCAAAAAACATAAGAATATGTTATAAGGGTACTCTCTTTCAAAAGTGCCACATACGCTGGCGCTTCTTAGAATAATAATGACAGCCAATACCAGGAGGCACTTCCATGAACAGGCTCCTTTTCCCAATGCTTTTCAGCCCTAAATCAGGAGAACAGTTTTTTCACTTTGCAACGCCAGCTGGAATTACCCTGCTTCTGGTCACATTTATCACCTCTGTGAAGCTCTGCTACGATGGCACGGACAGCCGGATCTTGCTTTTATTACCAGCCTCGACGCTCTCAGCACTGATTCTATACGGCTTATCGCACCCTGAAAGTACCGTCCATCGGCGACTAAAAACCTGGCTATACAGCCCCTGTCGCTATATTCCTTACCTGTTTGGGCTGTATCTGTTTTTCTTTGAAGGATTTTGGCGGCTGGCTAACCTGTTAAAGGACTTCTCTTATATTGGATTGCTGTTGGTAGCGTTCTTCTTCATCGGTGGCAACCTGGTAGTATCTGCCGGATATATGGCTATGGATTACGCCGAGTCACTGCGTAAAAAAAATGTGATTCAATACCCGTAATCCGTAGTATTCCCGTGACCATTGAAGGTGCTTAATTTTTCAGCGAATATTTGCCATGCCTGGGGGTATTGAAAATTACACTGATCGGCTAAAAAAGTAGACTTGGAACTATAGCTAAGATTGCGCGGGATACTCGCGAGAGTGATCGTATCAAGAAGCTGTTTTACTCCGATCTGAAGGCTGACCTTCTTATGCCACTGCTCAATAATGACCGCAGGGGTAACTTTAAGGTTGTTCGACGATACCGAAAGTTTCTCATAAGCGAAAGTGAGTACTAAACCAGATCATCCTGGGATCATGCCACAACATTATACTCTCTTATATTGATCTCAGGTCAACGGGTATACATAAGGTACAGTGATATTGCATTTTTGCGTACATTTTCGTTCAATACTGCGGACAGTTTCAGACAGTCTGGTGTCTGATGCTGCAAGGCCTACAACTCAAGAGGACTATTTTATGGTAACTCAAGGATAAGCGTGAGTGACCATAAAATAACAATATATCCTCAACCCCTTGGCAGCGCGAGTTTTAAGTTTATAAAACTGTCCGAAGTATTGTCGTTGTAAGATGAGTATTGTGTAAAAGAAGCTGAAGAGTCGGAGGGTTGATTCTCTTTGTGTTACTTTTATCAAATAACTCAGGGTCAAAACCCCCAGCGTAAGCTTGGTGGAGCAATCAACCGCAGGCATTGCGGAGCTTTGCCTCGAAGGTTGTGTCGCTTAGGTGGCGTTCACTCGCCACCTAAAGCATGTGGAGCGAAGCGACATTCTTATTGACTGCTGCTAAGTGTTGTAAAACCGGAAGGATTTTTTGAGGATGCCTTGAAAAGTCTTGCTTCTGCTGAGGTTTGTGGTAAAAGAATCTAAAAAGTCGGTTTTGCTCGTTAAATAGCTGTTTATTTGTCGCTCAAAATCAGCCTTTCATCCTTCGTTTCTCTTGATCCTCGCTACGTGCAGACTTTTAAGACGACTTGCCAGGATTTTTTCTGAAATAGTTCCTATGTTTTCCTGACCCATTACTGTTTTTGATCGGGGCAGCGGTAACCGAAATAAGGAAGTGATGTTGTTTTATTGAGCTTTTCTATATCAATACTACGGACAGTTTTAGACAGCCTGGTGTCTGATGCTGCAGGGCCTACAAATCAAGAGGGCCATTTTATGGTAACTCAAGGATAAGCGTGAGTTACCATAAAATAACAATACATCCTCAAGCCCTTGGCAGCCGCGAGTTTTAAGTTTATAAAACTGTTCGAAGTATTGCTATATTGCCGGGAACAAAAGAAGCGTTCCACAGTTGCCATTGGTAGTGCCGTCATGCCTCTAACCCAAAGAAACAAAACCTTTATATACACCTTGGATATTTACCGCGATAGTAATGTATTACTGTTAACTGATCCACGAACGTTTCAGGATACAACAAAGGTTTACGGTGGTTACACAGCGCCGCCAGACTTCTTTAAACACGGGTATTTTTCAGGTTATCTTTTTCGGGGGGATTCCAGATCCCCGGGAATTATTTTTAATAAAGGCTTTAGTCTGTCGGTTCCTATCGATTCTGATCAAGGGATGGAGCGGGCCAGTGGTGCCCAGGGAGGTAATACTGCTGGAACGGGGTCCCGGGGAGAAGCAATAAGAACAGGCCCCCTGGGGGGAATCACCTACGGCTATGGTGTCTCAACAAGCGTTTGTGCTCAGGTAGCGAGCACCTACGCGAATTATTCTCAAAAAGCTGGCTACGTATACCTTATCGATTCTGTCCATTCTCATGGCTTTGCGATTCCTACTCCCCGTGGAAATGATCCCTTAGCTAAGCAATTCCCTATTTTAACTGCTTTATATGAGGTGAACCTTATGAAGTCTGTTCCTAACACCAAGATAATAGGCATTGTCTGGCCAGCCAGCACAGATATGCCGATCACCTCAATACCCTGGCCGAGTGAACCTTCTGCACTCAAACTTGCGGTAAACCCGGAATACGAAGGCGGGATGGTCGGTGCAAAAGGAGTGGTTGCACGTTTTAATAATGTTATAACCTTTCGCTCTACTATGCGTCAGGCGGGGCGCTCCGGTATCACCTTATCCAGGAATTCGTCTTAAAAATCGTGCTGATACTACAACCTGTGATAAACGGGGCGGGTCTGAAAGATCCGATAAATTCAGTGAGGTGCTATACCAATGGCCTTTTCTAAATACCATAATGAGCATGGCAAGCTGGACGTCAGAACAAGACTAAATGACGAGTAAAGCCTGTTATTGTGAGGCATTTCAACGCAGGGCTGGCATTCATCAGATTGTCAGCTCAGTAGCGTAGTGCTGGAAAGCCCTAATACCTACACCACTTGATTTATAGTTTGATCTACGGCCTTAGTTTTCGAAAGAAGTAGCAGGGATGCAGGCAGATCACCGTAACTCATTCACATTAAGCGAAGCTCAGGAACACGAGCCGGAAAATATTGTCCGCAAAAGAAGTAGCACTCAAGCATTTGTTCTTAGCGCCAGGATTATACTTTTGGCGGCTGAAGGTCTTAGCATTAGAGCTTCTGCTGCAAAATGACAGTGCAACAGAAGAACCGTTACACTCTGGCGCAAACACTGGCTTGAACGTCTTGAGGAAATGTCTGTTCCTGAACGCCTCAAAGAATCCCCCAGGCCGGGTCATCCCCCAAAATTTGACTATCGCCGCCACGGAACCTTAGCGCTTTTGGCAGGAATGCATGTTACCACAGGAAAGATGACTCCGTTGATCAGCGAAACAGGCACCGAGGAGGACGTTGCTTCCTGGCTGGAACATAGGCTTAACAGTAATCCCTGTGCCAGAGGCTGGCATTTTATTGCTGACAACCTGAATACACACAGGTCAGAGTCTGCTGTCAGGGTTATTGCTGCAATGGAGGGAATGCCACCAGAGAAGCCTGGTATTAAAGGCAAGTCTGGCATCCTGAAAAACAGGGGAACTTGGTCAGCTTATCTTTCAAACCCGTCACATAAGAGGGAGGCCATTACAGGCATAGACAAGTGGTGCAGCTTTTTAAGTTATGCAGCAGTAGTTAGAATAGGCGATTGGTATTACATAACCCTGTTTTTTGATAATTCAGTGGTTGAAAGCGGTTGAAGTGGAACAGACACTGAGTAAGTTACGCTATTATTAATACTGTCGTATATTTATTTCATGCTGCTGCCCTGGCGTCAATAGGGCGACGCTTCATCGTCAGTTAAAATGCCATGGCGTGGATAGGTAGCAGGGTGGTTTAATAGTGGGCTTTCAAATCAGTCAGGAATGTTAAAGTTGTCAAAAATATATCGTGTAAAAAACAGTAGTAAAAACAATCAATGAAAAACTGTTTGTATTGATGTGTGCAATTTCCTAAAGAGATATCAGCCGTTTTAAAATGTGTTAGCTAAGATAATACTATCGAAAAAAGTCTGTAAACTTTAATGGTACTCTTCAAATAATATTAATGCCAAAAGATACGTGTGAAAGGAGTTAATAAATGAAGTTGAAATTATTATCAGTTGGCTTGTTAGTGATACCTATAAGTACTAATGCAAATCAGTTAGATGTTGCATCATCAAGTGTATCAATGGATATAGGACTTTATGCCTCTATATCCGGGCTTGATGATTTTTCATTAACAACATCTGGCACCGACGGTGCTGC
Source organism: Endozoicomonadaceae bacterium (assembly GCA_965232215.1). Taxonomy (GTDB): domain Bacteria; phylum Pseudomonadota; class Gammaproteobacteria; order Pseudomonadales; family Endozoicomonadaceae; genus Endonucleibacter. The sequence continues at coordinate 14,260 of CBDDPF010000013.1, read as the reverse complement.
TAATGCAGTTTACTCTGGATCAGATACTTATCAATTGGAATCAAATGGACAAGTTCGGTTAACCTTGACAGGCTCCGATTTATCCAACGGGTCTGACAGTATCTCAACCAGTTATTCCTTAGATGGTAACGGGTTAGTTTTTGATACGGCAGCAGATATGGCACACAATGCAAGCCATTCCATATCAGCCACAGCAACCCTTGGTAACATATCCTCGCAAAAAGCGGGCTCATACACTGGTACAATCACAATTACAGTCAGTGGTATCTAGTTGGTTGGATAACAGCGACTTAAACGACGTATAGGGAAATAATATGCTCAGGCTTGTATCACTTATTATTACACTCTCTTTTTGTTCATTTTTAATGGCATCTGGCCTTGCTGTTTCACCGTTAGTTGTTGAAATTAAAACAACGCCTGGCAAAGAAGCTCATTTTACGTTTAATGTCACTGGCAAAAAGAAACAAAAAGTAAAACTGACTGTTCAGGATATGAGCCAGCTTGAAACCGGTCATATGGGTTTTATGGAAGTTGGACAAATTAATCCAGCACTGTCAAAAATCAGCTGGATAGAATTAGAAAAAGAGATATACCCTGTCAGGGATGGGCAGACAGTCACCGTTAAGGGGAAAGTAAAACCACCAAACAAGACATCAGGTAACCATGTTGTTGCAGTGATGGTGGAGGAATATAAAGACGAGGATGAGAAGCAAGGCATCAGTGTGAATGTCCGCTATGCAGTTATTCTCAATATGGTTATTACTGATAAGAAGAGAAGGCCGCGTTTAAAATCTGGATTTGACAATTTTGAACTTGTCAGACTTGATGAGAAACTTATGGTAATGGGTGACTTTTTAAATAAGTCTTCTTTTGAAGGACAACTGGAGAGTGAAGTTCAAATTCGAAATGCTGATCGTAAAATGGTTGGTAAAGTAAAAATGAAAACAGAATCATCCTGGCAACGTGGGGATGAGGCATCTCGAGTATTTCCGTCAGCACAGGTTAAAGTGTTTGGCTTTATTAAAGATGATATACCTTTTGGTAAATATGAATTTAAAGTCAGAAACAGGTTCTCGGGTAAAACACAACCCTCTTTTAAGAAGAAGATAATATACGATGAGAATATTCGACAAATTCTAAGAAATGTTCCATCTGAGAAGCAGGAAAACGCTGAAGATAAAAAGCAAGCTTCAGATTCAGAAAAGACAGGGCAGACAGAAGATACACAAGTCAGTCAGCCAGAAGAAGCCACTGATCAGACGTCTGGTTAAAGGTGCATTGCTAAACAGCACACCTTCGGTCAGGGAGATGTAATTTGAGAAAGACATTTGCAGAGCTATCACTGATTATTCTCTTGACCGGTTGTGCTGCACCAAGCTGGGAGGTCAATCGAAGCGCTATTGTTGAATCCCTTAAGGACACAAAAGTGTCTGGCCGGTCTTCTTCAGGCATGTTGACTGAAAAGACCATCGGTATTGATTCTTCGTCATACCCAAAAGAGGATACGAATAAAAATAATTCTGGTGTCAGGTGGCAACCCGAAAAAATAGATATTTCAAAAATTCATGGTAAATATACTTGTAACGCAAATCCTAATAGTCAAAAACTGATCAAGGGAAAAACGGTTACCCTTGAAATAGAAGAAGGTGATTTAAGGGAGGTGCTATTAGAGGTAAGTGTTCAGGCAGAAGTGTCTATCGTAATGGATGACTATGTTGAAGGTCTTCTGTCAATTCAGTTAGAAGAGGTGAATATTGAAACAGCACTGAACAGTTTGTTGTCCGTCGGAGATTTTGATTATCATATCTATGATAATTATATTTTTGTTGGTGTCAGAGAGCCAACATCCCATTCTTTTTCCAAACTTTCTCACACTTGTATATTTCGTCCGGTTTTCCAGACACCAGATGAGTTGGCCGAGATGTTGTCTCCACTTTACCGGCAATATGTACAGGTGAATCCAACCAAAGGAACAATGACTATCGTAGCACCAAGAAGTATTCAAGGCAGAATAAAGAAGGACTTATTTTTATTTGATCAGGCACCAGAGAGAATAGTATTGGAACTGACAGTGATCGAAGTATCTAAAGAGGCTCTTCAGCAGCTCGGAGTCAACTGGAATAAAGCAAAGAACTTTGCCGCTGCGACTAATCAGCAGTATTTGCTTGACTCTTCGTTTGTAAGTACTAATGTTCAGCTTCCTGCCTATAAGGTAGGCCATTTTTTAAGTGCTGTTTCAGCACTAAGTCATAAAGGAGAGGCTCATATAAAAACTATGCCATCTATTGTCACACTTGATGGGCACCAGGCAATCTTTAATTCAATGCAAACGCAGTCTTCGAGTGTGATGGATAGTCAAGGTAAGTCCAAAGAAATCAGCTATGGTGTTCAGCTTATAATAACCCCTCATGTATCAAGTAATAATATTATACAAATGGAAATCACCAAAGCGCAGGTGAGTGACCTTATTCATACGGCCTCTAATAAAGAGAAAATTGTAGGACATACATTAAGTAGCAGTGTCTATGTTGGAAACGGTAATGCACTGATTATCGGTGGGCTTCTACAGAAAAAGGGTGCTCAAAACAGCCAGGGTGTTCCAGTTGCTGAGGATATTCCTTTATTTGGAAGACTGTTCAAACAAACCAGTAAAAGAAGTTACGACACAGAAGTATTAATTATGATCAGGCCTCAACTATTAAACCATTGATTCTTCCGAGGGTGGTAATGGTTAAACGTTGAGGTACAGCCAGGTATAATGTTGCTTCAGTCATGGATGTTGATTGCAGAGTTAATCTGAAAATGGGCTGGGATAAAAGTACTGTATTGTGGACATACGGGATAAAGCCATCTTAACTGGAAGCAATAATGACGAGCAGAAATTGATGAGACTATGAGTACACAAACAGCATGGGTGAAAATGTGGATAAAGGTTTGTCTTTTATGGGCATATGGTTTGTTAACTGGATGTAGTTACGCCCTGGCGGATGAAAACACGAGTGATGTACTGTTTATTGCTTACGACCAGGGAGAAAGCAGTGCATTTCTTCAGATTGAGCAAGCCTTGACTAAAAAAGGAATAGGCTTTCACGTTCTGGCATTGGGGCGTGCGGCAGCAATTTACAGGCATCATTCCAAGGTTATTACCCTGCCTGAGGGAGTCGATGCTACAGCATTTACCTATCAAAGAGACGGGCTGTTGTCACCTGACATTTTGGCAGCAATTATTCAGCAATCTCAGCCGCGTATTGTTTATACGGGGATGGCCAGTGCTGTCCAGGCGCAGTTATCCAATGCCTTCCAGCGACGGGGAAGCAAAGTCATTGCTTTTTATGACAACTTTGATACAGCGATCGGTAATTCTGGGATACGCCCTTTTTTGGATAAGATTCACCATATTGATGAACTACAGGTTCCCACTGAGGAGACCCTGACCAGTTTTCATCAGATTGACAAACTCAAGGGTACAAGGCTTACTCTTACTGGTCAGCCCGCTCTGGAAGAATGGGATAAGGTCTTCAGTACTGTTGATGAGAGTGCGTTACGTAAAAAGCTACACATCAAGCCTTCTGAGTCAGTGGTGCTGTTTGCCGGTGGTAATATCAATGAGGGTTATAAACAAGCATTTCGACGCTTCGTGGACGCTGCGGTTCAACTACCTCTTGTTCATTTTCTTGTTACCTGGCACCCAAAGTTTGATGGGAAATTTGAGGCTGATGTGATTCGTTCGACACATGCTGGCAACATTCATCTGTTAGACAAAACTATTGCGAGTACTGTTCAGCTCTGCAAGCTGGCCAATGTGGTGATAACCTACCAGTCAACAGTTGGTGGAAAAGCGGTGTACAAGGGGAAACCGGTGATTTATATTGCAGAGGAGAACTACAAGAATTTTTTAATTCGTGCAGGCTTGGCTGTCAGAGTTACAACGGTTAGTGCCACAGTGGAAGCGATAAAGAACCGATTGGCAGATAAAGGTACCAAGGTATCATTATCTCCGCTGGGTATGCCAGATAAGCCATCATCTGTAGTCATGAACCGTATCGTTGAGATGCTTAAAAACTGATCTGCCTGCTTTTCTGAAAGATTACTGGCGCCGAGCCAGCAGACAGAAGGTGAATTTTTTTGACATTCTGCTGATTTTTGTCTTTTGGTCTAGCCTGGGCAGAGGGAGTGAAAAGCCTGTGGCGCTTCCAGGCTCAATACCGTGGAGTGTTGCTTCTTTTCCCATGTGACGCGTGCCTGTCTGCAGAGGAGTACCATTGGAAAGCATTGAGGCGGTATGGCCCATTACTGAGTAAAACTGGGTTGCGGTGGCAGTGATATACTCTTAACAGCCTTTCCTCCTAAAAGTGTACCTTGCCACAGCGGACTCTGGTTTGCTGAGTTTGCATTCTCAGGTCATTGACACCCTCCTCCAGCTAAGTCGCTGGAGGATTCCCATTACTGAGGTGTTACTTTCTCACTCCCGCTTAGCTCGGCGGGCGGGAGTACTCTTTCGATTCTGGATATAGTTTAGTGGCAGTAATTGGCGTTATACTTTCCTGGAAGCTGTTCATCATCTTTGTTATAGACCGAAAACGTTGATAAATCGCTCTTTTTTTCACTTTTCCCTATTACATATAGACACCTGATGTGTGACTTTTAATGATGCAGTCAGAAAGGCATGACCACCGTCTAAAATAGAAGTGCAACCCACTATCAGACGGTGCCGGTCATGCCTGTAGAAGAGTTTATCACCAATATCTTTTGTTTGATTGATGATTTGTACAACACTGTTGTCACCAGCCCATTACGTAGACGTGGTACTCCACCAAAACTCTCTGATAGCGAAGTCATCGCTATGGAAATTGCAGGCGAGTGGCTCGGTCACCATCACGACAAGGGCATTTACGAATACTTCAAGAAACATTGGGAACACTTGTTCCCCAACTTGTCCCACAGGACTCAGTTTGTACGCCAAGCAGCAAACCTCTGGGTTGTTAAGCAGAAACTGCATCAATATTTGGTGCGAATGCTTGGGGCGGGTAGGTCAGATATTCACTTGGTTGATGGCTTCCCCATGGATGTCTGTGTAAGAACAAGGGCTAACCGCAGTAAGGTCTACAAAGGCCAGGCAGCCTATGGATATTGTGCGTCAAAGAAGAAATCTTTTTATGGCTTTCATGGTCATTTGCTAACAGATGCACGGGGCGTTGCGGATGATATGACAGTGACAGCTGCCAATATTGATGAGCGAGACAGCATATACCCGTCATTCACCACCTCAATCAGGAATAAATTGATTGGTACGTAGGGCCTAAAATAAAAATGATGATCGACTGACTTTCTGAAATGCCAACCACGTGTTTTTCCGTCCCGTTGATAGTCCAAACATGAATACCCTCAAAACAATAGAAAACCCATCTGCCCGTTGGGTTCTGAACCGGCTTTTTCTTCATGTCCGGAAATGTTCGGCTCTGCCTCTTCAGCTCATAGCGGATTCGATGTTGGATAGCAGCATAGACCATCAGACAGAGAGTCATCACCATTAACAGAGCTTCAATGCGCTCTGGTTTTTTCAAATACAGCGACGACACCAGGAAATCAGGACTTTTCAGGAAGCGGAATCCCCTCTCGACCTGCTGTTGTGATTTATACGTCCTTAGCAGTTCAGCCGTGCCTAGCCGGTCTGTATTTGTATCGTTGGTGGCCAGTACAAAGCAGCCCAGCGAAGCTTCCGCATCCCGGCGAGTCTGCACTGCAACCGAGCAGCAACCTGTTACGTAATACTCAAGGTGATCAGGTTCTGCGCCGTTAGCGGGACGACCTTTACCTTTGTAACAAGGCTTACTGATAACCATGGGTTCAGCCTGACAGAGTTCGGATTGCTTCTGCCATTGTCTGAAGGCTTCCATGGCGTCAGCTTCACACCGAAAGGCCTTTTTACCTAGCTTTTCCAGTTTTTCGAATTCCTTCAGGGACTTTTTCTGCATGCGCCTTGTCAGCGCCTTCTGCTCTGTTTCCTGGCTCTGTTTGTTCCGAAACAACGCCCAGCGTTGCCTGACCTCTGCGTAATCAGACGACACCTCTACAGCTTCATAATGCTCAAATCCCTCAACAGCCCCCATGGCGTGTAAGGGCACACTCTGCACCAGCCCTTTGGCAGCACTGATACTGAGCGGAACACGGGAAATAAATAGCTGACCCTGCTGGTCGAGTTCTTGAATAGTCTCCCCCACGTATAGTGCCGCATCGCCGACAAAGTACCGGGATTCCAGTGCCGCCTTGAAACTCTTCAAGTGCTCTGAAACCACCTGTTTAAAACTGGTCTTGTCAGTCACATTGCCACTGGCAGCCGCCATAAACAGGGGAATGCCTGCCCGGTTTTCGGTCATCAGGAGCAAAATGGCCTGATTCAAGTCCGGGCGATGGTCACGGCTATAGCCTTGGCAAAGCCGGATACAGTTGAGGTCTTCGTCACTCTCTTCGCTGTCGCTGTTGTAGCGACCGTCAACGTGAAAGCTGGTGCCATCAAGGTTTAACGCCTCGCAAGGCAGCTTGAGATGTTTCACCACCTTGATAGCCAGCTCGAAATAGACTTTACTGACATCCAGCTCAAAGAGTTCATCCAGTGTCCTGCCCAGTGCTTTGTCGTTTATGTGCTCTGGTTCGATACCAGGCCTAATCAGCTTGTCGAGGGGTTTGTTGGCAAAGAACTGGGGAAACATATGCAGGGATCGTCCAGTAAAGCCTAAGCCATTGATAATCATGCCAACAACGGCTTCACCATGGGATATGTGCCAGTCATCGGATACTTTTGGTGCTCGCCGGTCGATATGCTCGGCGATTTTCAACTCTTTGCACATTCCAGCCACCAATCCGAGGTGATCCATGATCTGACTGCGGTATTGAACAGGAGGCATAAGTCGGTTTCCTGATATTTTCTTATCTGATAAATAGCAGAAATCAGGAAAATGTCAGGTGGGGTGGTGAATGTCGGATATACGACTTGCTTGAAGGCATTAAAGGATTAATGATTGGCGACAAGGGCTATATCAGACCTGAGCTGAAGCAAGACTGTGAAAGTTTTGGTATTGATTTGCAAACGCCACTGCGAAAAAACATGAAAGATAAACGACCAAGATCGGTTGTCAGGAAGCTGATGAATATTCGGCGACGTATAGAGACGGTCATTGGTCAATTGGCCGAGTACTTTGAGCTGCAGCGTGTGAGAACTAGGGATGAATGGCACCTGACAAGTCGTGTAGCTCGAAAGCTGCTGGGCATCACTGTTGGAATTTACTTGAACATCCAGTCTGGGCATGAGCCTATGCAGTTTGAGGGTATGCTTTCAGCTTAAAGTCACACATCAGGTTATAGACCTACTCTGTACCTCGAATAATCGAAAAAAATAGCCAATTTCTCACCCTTTTCGCTTCTTCAAAAAGATCATGAACGGCTTCTTAAAAACAATAACCAATGTAAGCATAGGAAAATATAACGCCATTATTATCAAGAGAAGAATGTTTTTTTGTGGTTGGCTGTATGTTGCTTTAATGCCAAATGACCACTGGTTATGAAAGTGGTAATTAATACCTATTTAAGAGGGTCTCCAGGACGGCTTCTTAAATATTCTCCAACGACGCTTTGTTCCTTTCCTGCCAGCGAACAGACAGGCATAGCAACCATAGTGCAAACAGCGCCGGAATAACACCAATGAAATAAAATAACCCCCGGCTGCTGAGCCATTCCAATACAATGGGGTTGAAGCCCGCAACAATACCAAAGGATGTATTGTGACAAAAAGCAACGCCAGAGTAGCGTGTATACGTTGGAAACAGCTCAACAATAGCGGCCTCATAAGTGCCATTGAGTGCCGCTATCCCTAATAACAGTGGAGCCAAAGCGAATATACCCGGCAGGTTTTCTTGCAGTAAAAAGAGGATTCCCATTGGGAAAAAAATGAGAACGATCAATGCCCCTCCCTTAATCATTGGCACACGCCCCCACCTGTCAGATAGCCAACCGGTAATCAGCGCTAAAATGGTAAGGGTAAAAAGAGACAAAGAACTCAGCGAGAAGGCACTGCTCGTCGGGGTATTCAAGTAATGCCCCTGAAGTCGGGGTAAAAAGTACAGGGTACTAAAGCACAATGCTGGCACCGTGGCAATGGAAATACCTTTCATTATTGCCATTTTATGGTCACGAACCAATCGTTTCAGCGGTACCTTTGTTCCATGCATTTCATTTTTTAACTGTTGATAAGCGGGTGTTTCCGAGAGTGACAGCCTTAGCCACAAACTTATCCCTCCCATCAGGGCTCCCAGGCAAAAAGTAAGACGCCACCCCCACTCCCTGACATTTTCGTCCCCCAGCATGAAATATAAACCGGACATTGCACCTGAAGCGAAGGCCGTACCCAAGGTCAAACCGGCAATGATCAACCCTGTTACCATTCCCCTTCGGCCTGGTTTGCTATGCTCAGCGGCAAATGTAAGTGCACCGGGAATCTCCCCCCCTAAAGATAATCCCTGAATAATACGTAATAACAGCAACAGTATCGGCGCAGCTACTCCCCATGTTTCATATCCTGGCAGCAAAGCAATGGCGAGGGAGGCCATGGAAATAAAGACGATGGAATACATATAGCTATTTTTTCTGCCATACACATCGCCAAAATGACTATAAAAAAGCCCACCAGCAAATCTTGCCAGATAGCCTGCAAAATAAACCAGCAGCACCGGCATAATTGAACCAAGGCGGCTGGATGCAGGGAAAAAGTGTTGGCTGATAACAGGAGCCAAAAATAGAAATAATGAAAAATCGTAGAATTCAATCGTGGAGCTTAACGTCGTTATCACTCTCACTTTAACGGTTGTACTCATCACTTGCTTCACCGTTTTTAATCGAGGGGGCTTTCAGTAGACGAAAGTCCAGTTATTCTGCCCTGACATTACTGTCATATTGAGAATAGGCTATCCTGAAGTCAGGTAATCAGGGAGGGTATTCAATGTGTAAACATTTACAATCCATCCAAGTGCCAACGTGGAGTTAATCAAAGCCCCTTGTGGTCGTATCCATAAAGCAGGAACCTGCGTGAGCACGTGAGAAAGTAACGCTCCAGCAGTGGGAATCCTCCAGTGACCTGGCTGGGTGAGAATCTCAAGGACCCAGTTTCCAGACGGTGATGGGTAATTGATAATGGTTGATCAGCTGGTTCATTCGCTGCCAGTAGGTGTCGTCTCTATCGCTTTGCAGGATTAGCACAATACCGGCCTGTTTTCCGGTGAGCATGCTGTAGTCAAGGGATTGACCAATGGCTTCTGGCCACTTACGGGCAAATTCCATTTCGATGGCATGTGAGTCGGTCTGGCAGTCTACCCGCCGACCGTCTTTTAGTTTGTATTCAACTTTTCCCCCTTTGCCTTCACACCAGACATCCTGATACCAGTGTTCTTTTTGTTTTTCATAAACGGGAGCCGCCATAAGTATCGCGCTAGTAGTATTCAGGCAGGCGGCTAACAACCAGAGGGCCAGGTAATGCATCCTTGCATACCTCACTATTATAAAATGACTTTTTTTATATCATCATCCTTACGGTCCAGGAAATGGCTGGACTGAATACGACGAATGGTGCGGGATTTACCGCGAATCACCAGTGTTTCGGTGTGAGCAATTCCGCCATCCCTGCGGATACCTGAGAGCAGGTCGCCTTTAGTAATCCCGGTGGCGGAAAAAACGACATTATCAGAACTTACCAGGTCATTCAGTGCCAGCTTCTCTCCCACAGTGACCCCCATGCTTTGGCAGCGTTCACGTTCTTTGTTGCCGATTGCACGATTCTCAGGAGTGTCACCTTTGCTCTGATCCCGGGAGAGTAGACGCCCCTGCATATCACCACCGAGTGCCCGAATCGCGGCTGCAGAAATCACGCCCTCTGGAGCACCGCCAATGCAGTACATCATATCCACATCACTGTCAGGCATGCAGGTCAGGATGGAGGCAGCCACATCACCGTCAGGAATGGCAAAGACTTTAACCCCCATAGTTTGCATCATGTTAATTATCGGGTCATGACGGGGTTTGGCAAGGGTAATAACGGTCAGGTCGTTTAAAGGCTTTTTCAGGGTTCTGGCAACGTTCTTCAGATTAGTTGCTAAATTGGTGTTCAAGTCAATAACGCCTTTGGCTTGTGGCCCACATACCAGCTTTTCCATATACATATCAGGCGCTTTGAGAAAAGCACCTTTCTCTGTGGCGGCTAGAACAGCAATGGCATTGTTTTGCCCCATGGCGGTCATGCGGGTACCTTCAATAGGATCAACGGCAATATCAAGGGGTTCGCCTTTGCCAGAACCAACTTTTTCACCAATAAACAGCATGGGGGCCTGGTCTATTTCACCTTCGCCAATGACAATATCACCCTGGATGTCCACTTTATTCAACATAGTACGCATGGCTTTAACAGCGGCGCCGTCTGCGCTGTTTTTATCACCTCTGCCCAGCCATTTGTAACCGGCCAGAGCAGCAGCCTCTGTTACACGGGAAAACTCAATTGCTAGTTCACGCTTCATAGTTTCTATCAGGGTCGTTAATGGAGTGGCTATTGTAGCAAAGCGAAGGCAATACTACCTGCTGCCAGTCAGCCGGCGCCAAAATCTGTGTTTATGGACTTTCAGAGGTGGTTTTGAAGAGGGTGCTGTTTGCTCAGGTGGCGCAGGATTTTTCGGGGGGGTAAGGCGTGATTTGACGTGTGGGTCAAAAAAAAGACTCTGGGCCTGAAGTTTCTCAGGCATGATTTCACCGGCGCGTACCTTGCGGATAACGACCAGCATTGCCAGGGTCAGCACTGCCAGCTGTTCCTGCTCTTCGATAGGTAAGGCAATATCACTGCCATAACGGGCTTTGAGGTGTTTGAGCATAGTGAGCAGCAGGTCAGCAGCATCAGAGATACAGGCAAACCCATAGCTTTTACCTGAACCCACAAGGTTAGTGGCTTCCAGCTTAACGGCATCAAAGGATTTATGATCCAGACAGCCTGTTTGCATAAATGACAGGCTATCCTCAAAAAATACACAGGACCTATCCAGGTTATTCAGATAACGTTGCTGTAAAGCATGGAAGTGCTGGCTATGACGCTTAGTGCTTTTCATTGTCTTATGTTTTCAGGTGCTGTTTTTTCTTTCGGCAGGTGTGTAAGGTTCTTAATAGCCTCTGCTCCAGTCCATTTGATTCTCGCCGATAGCACAGCAATGAACGCTGACAAGATGATTTGCCCATGATACTTAAACATATTTTCTATGTGGAGGATGACCAGGACATTCAGCAGTTAGTCCAGTTATCACTGGCATCCTTGCATGGCTTTGAACTGACGCTGGCCAGTAGCGGCGAGGAAGCCCTCGCCATGGCAGATAACATAGAACCTCAAATGGTACTTCTCGATGTCATGATGCCGGGTATGGATGGTGTTGCCTTATATAACAGGCTTCGGGAAAAGCCTGCTTATCAATCCATGCCGATTGTTTTTATCACGGCTAAGGTTCAGCAGCATGAAGTTAGTCATTATCAGCAGCTTGGCGCAGCAGGAGTGATTGTAAAACCCTTTAGTCCAGATGAATTAGCTGGACTGATAAACACCTTCTGGGAACGACATAACACCATAAAATCATTAGATTAGCCACCTATGACTGTACCAAAGCTCCATTACCTGCAAAAGGAATTTTATGAAAAGGTCAGTACTGACCACAAAGTGCTGCACTTTTTGGAGAGTTGTGTATTGGACGGCCTGGGATATCATGATTTACAAAATGCACAGCACCTGTGGATGAATGCTCATTTCTGGCGCATGCTGGGATATGACCCTGCCCAGAGACAACATCTTTTGTCAGAATATACGGCTTTACTGGAGAGAGAGGACACAGGTTTCTGGAAAAGTGGGGCAGGAGAGTGTATCGGTTCGGTGTATCCCTTTACTGAACATACAGCCGGCTATTGGCACAAGAATGGTTGTTTGCTTTGGCTTCATTGTCGTACGTTGATTGAACATAATGAATGCGGTGTTCCTGTCAGACGACTGAGCGTGTATCGTGATGTCACGCCCTTTCAGCAGGTAAAACTGGAAAAGGGGAAAGCATTTAAAGAAAGACAAAATCAATTGCAACGTATTTTTGATAATACCCTTGATAGCTTGTTCACTTTAAACAATGAAGGGGTCATCTTGAATTGTAACCAGTCCATGGGTGAAACATTGGAGGTTTCAACGCGTAAACTGCCTGGGAAAAATTTAAGTGAGTTTATGGCAAACAAGGGAATACTTGCTCGATATATTAATAAACTGCATTGTGCACACAGCCGGGTCAAACGTAAAATCCGTACTGATATTCATGTGGTTTCTGCTTCTGGCAAACATTTAGACATGTCGTTGACCCTGAGTCGCCTGGGTGATACCGAAGAGCCGGTTCTTATTGGATCTTTGAGGGATATCACTGAGAGAAAACGCGTTGAAAAAATGAAAGACAGCTTTGTGTCAACGGTGAATCATGAGCTTCGTACGCCGTTAACATCAATTCAGTGCAGTCTTGATTTAATGGAAAAGCAGTGGAATCAGCAATGGAGTTCTTCTGTCCGGCAATTACTGGCTATTGCTCAGTCCAATACAAGGCGTATTGTGACGATAGTTAATGATATTTTAGATATGCAAAAAATTGCAGAAGGTCACTTTTCAATGACGTTCCGGCCCCTTGATCTTGAGGAACTCATTGATAAAGCCATTGAGGATAATAGCAGTTACGCAGCGCATCACGGTGTTGTGTTCGTGAAAGGAACCCTGGAAAAAAATATTGTTGTTGATGGGGATGAATGTCGGTTGCACCAGGTGCTCTCTAATTTTCTATCCAATGCGGCAAAATTTTCAAGTGAGGGCAAGAGCATTGATATATACACAGAATTAAAGCAGCAAAACCGCATTGTGCGAGTTTGTGTGAAAGACTACGGCAGGGGAATTCCTCAGGCGCTGCAAAAAAAGGTTTTTGATCCTTTTTATCAGGTGGAAGGCACCCGAGCCAATAAAGAGGCTTCGGGCACAGGGCTTGGTTTATCCATCAGCAAACGGATTATAGAAGGACACGATGGCATGATAGGCATGCTTTCCTCAAAAACCGGGGGATGTATTTTTTACTTTGACTTACCTGTTAATTAGTCACCAGGCACCTCCGAGATCAAAAGAATATACCACGAGATACAAGGATGAGATGAGTTATGGATGGTTCGAAAAGTGTTAATTCCGGCATACAAGCTGGCTCTATGTACTCAGTACCTGCTTCTGAGGCAGGCAGTGAACAACCGACTAAGTATATGGAAAAGGGATCACTCAACCACCGTGGTCTGCCCATTCGGATGCGTGAAGCGATGATTCCCGTCAGCTCCATGACATCAGAAGATTTGGTAAGCAGAACCAAAGACACTGTATTAAGTGCCGCCCACTCAGAGATGGGCAAAACATTGAATGAGTCATTAGTCAGTGCCAGGGATAACGGGGTGGCAAAGTTGCCCGACAGTGTTGTACTCAAACACAAAGGTGAAGACGGTCAGACAGATGATGTTTCCATAGAGGCATGGCTCGAACACGTAGACCCTGCATCCATAGAACACCCGGAAGAACGAATAAAGTACTTCGAAAAACGACATCAGCAAAGCCTCAAAGATCTACACCGGTACGAAGAGGAGCTGCACCGGCGTCATCTTGATATTGCTGATGACCTCCCTCCGTTAGTGGCGTCACCATTGAGTGATTTTGTGGGGAACTCTTCAGAAGAAACAGGCTCGGTGGCAGATTCTACAAGACAGTGGTGGCCCTTGGATCATATGTTTCTTTCAATGACGCTGGAGCAGGGTGTCTATAAATACCTGCAACCCTATGCCGGGGCTAAAAGTCCAGGTACTGAGGATGTGTATGAGGGCACCTGGGAGAGGGCACGATCACTGGATGAACGCGATACGGGTTATGACACTCTGTCTCAAAGTAGTAAAGGGAGGGGTATGGATGAATCGCTATTCACAGATAGTGATGACCTACCGTTTGTGCACCAGCCCAGCCCCTTGACATCGTCACCTGTGGAAAAAAGACGGAGGGAATACAATAACACCGAGATGACGGATGTGAATCGTCACTTATGGGGATATACCGAGACTTTTAAAGGGATGGATGAAAAGCATGCACAAAGTGAGCAGGATAATATGGCTCGCCTGGTTGGGCAATACTTGTCTCAGGGTCGAAGTC
>CBDDPF010000012.1:0-1097601 GCA_965232215.1 Endozoicomonadaceae bacterium | reverse complement strand
GCGGCAGTGAACGAGCCAAAACCTATATAGCGGCTCTGCGGTCTTTTCTAAGCTGCCTGTGCGGCAGTGAACAACAGTGCCAGTGGTGACAGCTTTATGACCATTTTCTAAGCTGCCTGTGCGGCAGTGAACTCTGTGGCCACATCTTGCCAGTTCCAGCTAATTTTCTAAGCTGCCTGTGCGGCAGTGAACGACCTCATGGGTGTACACCTCACCCGTGCGCTTTTCTAAGCTGCCTGTGCGGCAGTGAACTGTCGTCCTGGTGGCGTCCTGGTGATCTTGTTTTTCTAAGCTGCCTGTGCGGCAGTGAACTTTGAGGCGGTGGTGCTGGTGGTGGAGACTAATTTCTAAGCTGCCTGTGCGGCAGTGAACGCCTGCCGATCCGCCTGGGCAAATACCCCAGTTTTCTAAGCTGCCTGTGCGGCAGTGAACCTCATCCACAAAACCGATGGCCTGCGCCGAGTTTTCTAAGCTGCCTGTGCGGCAGTGAACGTTTAAACCCGTTAGGCCCGCATCTATTAATGTTTTCTAAGCTGCCTGTGCGGCAGTGAACAAAACTATGTTAGCTGACATCATGGATAAAGTTTTCTAAGCTGCCTGTGCGGCAGTGAACGTTCAAGCATACTAGTTAGATCTAAAGTAGAATTTCTAAGCTGCCTGTGCGGCAGTGAACTGAGGAACTGTTGGGTCAATTCACGGGCCAGCTTTTCTAAGCTGCCTGTGCGGCAGTGAACGAGCAGCCCGAGTGTTTCAAGATCACAGTGTTTTTCTAAGCTGCCTGTGCGGCAGTGAACACCTGTGATGGCTTCAAGAGCTTTCTCGTACTTTTCTAAGCTGCCTGTGCGGCAGTGAACAAAGAAGAGTTTACAAAGCGCCAGAACAGTGATTTCTAAGCTGCCTGTGCGGCAGTGAACCTGTCGACCGCTCCCTTGGAGGCTTTTGTAATTTTCTAAGCTGCCTGTGCGGCAGTGAACAATACAATGTATGTGTATACGTACTTCTGGGAATTTCTAAGCTGCCTGTGCGGCAGTGAACCTATAAGCCAATGTTAATACCGCCCATACCCTTTTCTAAGCTGCCTGTGCGGCAGTGAACCAGAAGCTGCGTATCGACCACTTTTATAAAAATTTCTAAGCTGCCTGTGCGGCAGTGAACGGATGCGGGATGGATCGGGATGTGTATATGGCATTTCTAAGCTGCCTGTGCGGCAGTGAACAATACAACAGGCAATAAAGATTACAACGTGTGTTTCTAAGCTGCCTGTGCGGCAGTGAACCGCTGCTTAAAAGAAGGTAGCAAAACAAAAAGTTTCTAAGCTGCCTGTGCGGCAGTGAACAGTAATTTTAAAGGAATTTGAGCGGTTTCAAATTTCTAAGCTGCCTGTGCGGCAGTGAACGACTCGAAGGCCCGAACAAGGGAGAGAAGTATTTTCTAAGCTGCCTGTGCGGCAGTGAACCCAGGAAGATCTGAGGAGATGTCGAGTGCGGTTTTCTAAGCTGCCTGTGCGGCAGTGAACCCCTAGGTTCTAATTTCAAGTGATCGGGATAATTTCTAAGCTGCCTGTGCGGCAGTGAACTCTATAAGCCAATGTTAATACCGCCAATACCGTTTTCTAAGCTGCCTGTGCGGCAGTGAACCTTGACGATAGCCATGTGTCGGAACGCATGTATTTCTAAGCTGCCTGTGCGGCAGTGAACATAGCTGAAGGTGCCAGTGAAGATAAGATTAATTTCTAAGCTGCCTGTGCGGCAGTGAACAAAACGGTATATCATACATCTACATCGAAAAATTTCTAAGCTGCCTGTGCGGCAGTGAACGATTTGCAGACGCTAGATAAGATTTTCCATTGTTTCTAAGCTGCCTGTGCGGCAGTGAACATCGTCTGTACAAACCACTAATACATCGTGTGTTTCTAAGCTGCCTGTGCGGCAGTGAACGACACATTCAAAACAGCGAAATGGGACAGAGTTTTCTAAGCTGCCTGTGCGGCAGTGAACTTACAGCGATAGCAACACCAGGCTTTATGTGTTTTCTAAGCTGCCTGTGCGGCAGTGAACTTTTGTCCTTAGCATAGTGCGCAACGCATGTATTTCTAAGCTGCCTGTGCGGCAGTGAACATGAATAATCTCACCTGTAGCTCTGACTTTTATTTCTAAGCTGCCTGTGCGGCAGTGAACCGCAAATGAACCCAGGTGTCTCTCTTTAAGTGTTTCTAAGCTGCCTGTGCGGCAGTGAACAATGCATCTCTAAAGTAAGCGCCAAATAAACCAGCGTACTGGCTGCTATCCCCAAGATTTCTTATTCTTTGCCTGCCTTAACATTCCAGGGAAGAAGCTGTTCCAGTTTCTCAACGGTATCAGCGTAAGGCAGCTCTTTTAAAATATGGTTCAGGTAATCGAAAGGCTCCAAGCCATTCACCTTTGCGCTTTCAATCAGGCTGTAGAAAATGGCACTGGCTTGCGCCCCTTTTGGCGTGTCTGCAAACATCCAATTCTTACGGCCAATAGCGAAGGGACGGATAGTGTTTTCCGCTGCGGCATTACTGATGTCCAAGTGGCCGTTGTCACAGTAAACGACCAGTTTTGGCCATTGGTTCAATGCATAGCTCATGGCTTGGCGTGACAGGCTGCCCGGGTCTAGCTTGGTTATGTTTTTCTCCAGCCATACATGAAAGTCGTCCAGTAGCGGCTTACTCTTTTGCTGACGCAGGATGGCTTTTTCTGATGGAGGAAGATCTCTTATTTCTTTCTCAATGGCGTAAAGCTTACCGATTTTGCCTAAAGCGACATTCGCCTTGCTAACGCGGGTGTTTTTCACCTTTTTGCCCGGTTTGGCTTCGCCCTTTCTGGCATCCAGAAATTTCCTGCGAACGTGGTCGAAGCAACCCACCTGGGTGATGCCTTCTTGTTTGCATACAGCGTCGTAACTGGCATACCCGTCAGTTTGCAGGTAACCGCTGAACCCTTCGAACAGACGCAGGGGAACCTCCTTGCCTCTTGAGGGATCGTATTCAAACACTACCGATGTTTGTCCGGGTGGCCCACCAAGGCTGACCCACATATATTTGTCAGAGTTGATGGACTTACTGGTTTCCTTGATTACCTGAATTCGGGTTTCGTCAGCATGGATCACCGAACCGGTCTTTTGATGATCTCTCATCAAATTGATGAGTGGCCGCAGTTCTGTAGACAACCGAATCAAAGAGTTGGCCATCGTCGTCCGGGTGACAGAGCCACCGTATCGCTTGAGGATATTCTCTTGCCTGTACAAAGGCAGTGCGTCGCAGTACTTGGAGACAATGATCCAGGCCAGTGTGCAAACAGAGAGTGAAGATTTGGGCAGTGGGTGTTTTGGCAGCTCTGCAACTTTAATGACCCGCTTCTCCTGTCCATGCTCATCGACTTCCGGAAAGACTGCTTTCTCTTGCAGAATTTCTTTCACCTGAACCCTGGCTGGTACGATATCAAGCTCTTCACGGACTTTGACAAAGAAGGTATCAATGGCTCCGGTTTTTTCTTCTTCACTGAGTTCAGAGCGTTCCTGCACTCTGGGCAGAGACTCTGAAAATGGCTTGCGCCCTGTTTTCTTTTTACGTGGTTTTGGAAGCTCTTGCTCTGGCTGATCTTTAGCTTCGTCTTGCTCTCCGGTACAGCCTTCCAGCTCCACCTCATTGAAAATGTCGCTCTGGCTGTTATTTTTTTCAGTGCTTCTTCCGTACAGGCGGGATCGGGAGAGCCTCAGGTACTCTTCCAGTTGCGCAATGCGTTTTTTTTGAGAATCGATAATCTCTGACTTCTTTTGAATAATGTCGTCTTTTTCAAGAAGGGCATTTTCTTTTTCAAGAATGACACTTTCCTGCGAATGGATCGCCTCAAACAAGGCGACCATTTCAGGGGTAGTCTCAGCCTGATGAAAGGGCAAACCCAGTGCGGATTTCGGCTGAAAAATCAGAGTGTCGGCGGTCGATTTCATGGTCGCTATTTTACCATAACATCCTGAAAAACAGGACTAAAAACAGCTCTCATAATGCCTTTTTTTATGGGGTTGCATGGCGTTGAGATTGTAGCCGTCCAGCAGCCAGTTTAATTGTTGCCCGGTTAAGGTAACCAGCTCTTCATCCGGTTTGGGCCAGTGGAATTTGTCCTCAGACAGGCTCTTGTAATAAAGCACAAAACCATTATCCTCCCAGAACAGGCACTTGATTTTATTACGCTGCCGGTTGGTAAACGCATATAAGTAGCCGTCAAAGGGGTTATGCCCCAGCTCTTGTTCAACCAACACAGCAAGCCCACGAAATGACTTGCGAAAGTCAATTGGCTCCCGGTAGAGAAACACCTTTGATAATACCGCTGACGGTCGCATAACCGGGGTGTTCATAGCATTTCCCTCACCAGCTGCTCACAAAGTGACAGGTTACTGTCATCAATACCGGACACTGTTACACCACTGGGCAGGGTGATGGAGAGTGGTGTTATTTGAGAAAACGCATCAGGTTCTGGTTGGGGTGTTACCTGAACAAAGCCAGAGTTGTTCGGGGTCGCTTTTACGCTGGGGGTTGTGTCGAGTTTACGCTTCCAGTATCCGAATTTGGATACCCTTATACCGTGCTGCTGGCACCACGCACTCTGAGTCAAACCTGAATCCCGCCATGACTGAACATGCTCCAGCCATTCACTGTCTGCGGGTAATTTCTTTGCCATATTAGCCTCCTTATATGGGGAGGCTAATTATTTCAAACGGTTTTTTGATTCTGAAGGACGTGGGTTTATTTGGCGTTTACTCTCTAAATGTTTTGAGTGAATATTTCTAAGCTGCCTGTGCGGCAGTGAACGCTACATCATGTGTGTCTTGGCTCAGGACAAGCTCGCCTTTTCTAAGCTGCCTGTGCGGCAGTGAACTTTTATCTTTATCAACAACGCACTACTGTATTTCTAAGCTGCCTGTGCGGCAGTGAACATATGCCAATTCATCTAGACGCATCATGCTCTAAGCTGCCTGTGCGGCAGTGAACCATGCTCCACTGTAACTCTTATTTAACCTGATATAAAGCAATTTCTAAGCTGCCTGTGCGGCAGTGAACGTGTTTATTCTCGAGGCAGCTACCAGCTTTTTTCTAAGCTGCCTGTGCGGCAGTGAACATCGTGTCTGACCCTGCTGCGTGGTGATCTTTCTAAGCTGCCTGTGCGGCAGTGAACACCAAGCTAAGCTGGTGGTAGTACTTTTTTCTAAGCTGCCTGTGCGGCAGTGAACATCTGAGAAGGTTTGTGTGTTTGTATCTGCTGCCTGTGCGGCAGTGAACGATCTGAGGGAGCTGTCTGAGACTTTTTCTAAGCTGCCTGTGCGGCAGTGAACGTAAGTGAACCGGTGATGAATCTCAACCTAACCTAAATTTCTAAGCTGCCTGTGCGGCAGTGAACTTAAATAGAACTGATAGAACAATATATTTTCTAAGCTGCTGTGCGGCAGTGAACTCCCATTTTTTCTAAGCTGCCTGTGCGGCAGTGAACCAAAAAAATATGACTAATTCTAATCGCAGCGTATTTCTAAGCTGCCTGTGCGGCAGTGAATGCCTAAAATGACTGATTGCTTCTTTCTAAGCTGCCTGTGCGGCAGTGAACGATCACAAAAGATGATCACTGAGAGGATATTTCTAAGCTGCCTGTGCGGCAGTGAACGTCAATCATGAGTTTCTTTCATGAATTTCTAAGCTGCCTGTGCGGCAGTGAACGGTTAAGCGAAAATTTCAAGCTAACAATTCTGAGAAATATTTTCTAAGCTGCCTGTGCGGCAGTGAACTCAATGAGCTGAGAAGCGATTCCCGCTGGATTTTCTAAGCTGCCTGTGCGGCAGTGAACTGTTCAATACGAGGTTGCCATCTGAGAGTAAATTTCTAAGCTGCCTGTGCGGCAGTGAACGGAAGACCATAGTTAAGCATCGAGTTACCATATTTTCTAAGCTGCCTGTGCGGCAGTGAACCTTCATCTTGCGAGAAGCTAACTCAGCAAGCAATTTCTAAGCTGCCTGTGCGGCAGTGAACTATGTTCGTGAAACTAGCGGAATCTTTGATTTTCTAAGCTGCCTGTGCGGCAGTGAACGATTTTATGACCTGGAGTATGAAGACTTAACAGATAATCATTTCTAAGCTGCCTGTGCGGCAGTGAACTTCCTAGCACATTACTACTGTTTTATAAAAATTTCTGAGGGCCTGCCGCAGAACACCATCACAATGGATCATGTTTCTAAGCTGCCTGTGCGGCAGTGAACCGATCTATGCCTGAATCGGTTGCATAATGTACCTGTTTCTAAGCTGCCTGTGCGGCAGTGAACAGTTCCTTTTTCGAAAAATGTATTTTTTCTAAGCTGCCTGTGCGGCAGTGAACATAGTCTTGGAGCCAGGCTTAATTTCTAAGCTGCCTGTGCGGCAGTGAACATTTGACATGCGTTTTCTAAGCTGCCTGTGCGGCAGCCTGATAACCTCAATTTTCTAAGCTGCCTGTGCGGCAGTGAACATAACCTTGCGGCACGAACTTTTCCCTTTTTTTTCTAAGCTGCCTGTGCGGCAGTGAACTAGAGATTTTCAGCAAAAAAACGAGCGGCAACAACCGCTTCAAGCTGAAAGGTTAAAAATACCCTTTTTTAAGGCGATGTTGCAACCCCTTGATTATAAACACATTTTTAAATAGCGTAATTTTTTGGTTAAAAACAGGGTAATGCCCCGTTGCTACTTTTTCTGGTTAATCCGTACAAAGTAAAAGTGTTCGTTTCATCAACGTGCTCCGTTTGCTCTTGCATTATAAATAGTGGAAATCGCTTCCCGGAACTTGAACTTTTGACCCAGATAAAGGGTGCTTCAGTGCGCTCCGTCTGATAATGGCTGCGTTGTTTCATGGCCTCATCAACACTGATGCCCTGTCTTCTGGCAGCTCTTTTAGCCAGACTTTGAATGCTGGATTTAGTTTGCAATCGGCAGAAACGATACCAGGACGTCACGTTATCGGGTACAGAACGAACAGAGGTTATATGGACATAATCCGTTAACCTGTTAAACCAGTGCTTCAAATCCAGTTGTAACAGGGCTTTTTCATCCCCGAAAATTCGCAGTTTTCGACCAACCGTGTGATGGGCATTACTGTATTGCGGAAATGCAATGCCAAAAGGTGAATGCCCTTCCGCTTTTTTATGTGTCACCAGTGCCAGATGAAGCTGACCAAAGGCTTTTTCCATGAGAAAGTTCTGGCCAGGCTCATCACCGGGTAACAATGTTATATCAATATAAGTTCGCATGATTTACCTATTTATCACTTTTTATCACTTTCTCCGAAAACACCACCACGGACGAGTACAGCCATCACATAATGTTCGTCATTGACTGTTGACAGTGTTTCTCCAAGGGCCCATTGATCGAAGAAGGTATAAAAATCCTGATGCTCTTTTGGTGTGCGAAATGCTCTGCCGAGGTTGGTGACAGCCCCATAAGGTTCAATAGCGATGGGGCCTGCACTGTGTTCCAGATCGTTAAAGTCAGGATACCAGGTATCGATTGTCCGTATGGCATTACCCAGTTTCTGGGAATGCATGGCTGCTTTGCGATTTTCATCATAACTGTAGAGAATCTTGCTTTTTTTACCTTTGCCCTTATCCATCACCAGCTCTTCACTGGGGTAGACCTCCTGAGCCAGGCCCACTTTGGCATAGCAGACAATATCCAGAAGGAGGGAGTCATCTACACTGGCGAGGGTCTTGGCTATTGTGGTAGCCAGCTCATCCACCTGGTCATTCTGGTTATCAAAGTGACGCAGGCTGAAATCATGAGCATTGAATGTCCAGCTTTGTTCCCGTTCTTCATTAAGCACACGAACAACCACTTCAATGGTTTCTGCCCCCACACGGTTACGCCAGAGTGCACGGGCATTGGCAATATTCAATGCATAACGTCGGCCCAGTTCGCAAAAGCCCTCGCGCTCACTATAACCATGTGCTGCCTTGGCATACGACTGCTGAAACAGGGCGTTATTGCAGGCGGATGGTTTATGAATACCACCTAACACTTTCAGGGTGAAATGCAGCTTCAGTGTGTCCTGGTCAACACCCAGTGCACAGGTATCAACGGTCTGAAGATTGGGTTTTTCCACTTCTGCGTTTAATTTGGCCGGATCATTTTTAACATCCGTTTTCAGTCGGTTGGAAATGGTACCTCGCACAGATTTTTCCTGAAGGGTCAGGGGGGATACCTGACTGCGATCATTCCAGCGGGTGCCATACAGATAACCATCGGAGAGGACCAGTTTTTTCTCAAACGCAAGAACGGATGGTGTGGTTTTTTTTCGAGCCATTGTACTATTCCTTCTTTAATAGTAAACAGTATCGTCTTCAGGGTCTTGATCGTTGTTTACGCATAGATAGAGGTTATTCAGCTCATCGTAATGGTATCGCCACAGAAGCTGATTCAGACTCATCAATCGATAAGGCATGATAAATTCGCCGAGTGTAACAACACTTTCGGCAAAACGGTGAAGCGCCTCGGGATCTCTCTGGTTTAAGGCCTTACCAGGCGGCGAAATCCCCTGAAAACCCGTAGCCAGGGGAACAAGCCATCCTGCCGGTGCTGCTGGAAGGTCATCTTCCGTTGCTGGTGGCAATTTTTTCTTTTTGTGCCAATGGACAGAACCATCGTCGTCCATGGTGCAGTGATTATACACGGAAAGATAATCCAGAAGAGCATCCAGTGCATCCTGCCCCTGCGCCATGGCCTCCTGCATCAATTCGCGACGTTCGATAATGCCATAACCTGGCATCAGTCTCCTTTTAAGCATGCCAAGATCTTTTGTATTCCCTTCTTCGTAGACCCTTATTTCAGGGGGATTAAACTGCAAAATATCACCACCCGCTATTTTCAGAGAAGCGTTCAGATGGTGAGAAACCCTGAAGCATAACGATTCAATATCATCGGAATCCACGTCCGAGATTTTCACAACGAGGGAAACATCCAGATGGCAGCGGGCTTCTTCTATGAACGAGGCACGCTCAGCATTAAAAGGATTGCCTTTTTCACTTTTGGGTTCCAGAGGGTTGCCTGTACCGACAATGGAAGCGACAAAATCACCAGGACCACGGTAGGTGTTCAGATTCATTTCATGACAAACGACGCCCGTTGCCTCACAGTGCACAGCCCAGCCATCGGCCTGCAGTTTACGCTGCAATGCGTGTGTGGCACCCAGCCAGGCTGTCATTGCTGGAAACCCTATGGTATAAGGGCTGGATAACGCATTGGCATTATGCACTCTGATATGGGGCAGTAATAACAAGCTACTGATATGCCCACTCATAACAAGACCTCCCGGTGTTCGTGAATCCGTCCTGTTATATGCTGCTTTTCATCATCACCGAGTTTTTTGCTCTTACGGCCAAGGACCCGTTCATAACCTTTAAAAATAAAATGGCTAATGGCTTTTACGATGTCATCAAGCCATACACCCGATGCATCACGGTCTGAAACCCTGCTGGACAGCAGCCAGATTTGTTCAGATGCTGAAATTAAATGGTATTTCGGATTAAAGTACTCATCAGAAACAGCGCGGATCTGCCACATACGCTGGACGATGTTGTCCAGTATGGACACATAAAAAGCGTCACGGGCGGCACGTATCTGGCGATTATTTTTGCCGATCATGTACACACGGTGCAATCCCTGAAAATCATCTCTGCAATCCCAGGGTGTTATTGACTGCTGAAAAAAGCTCCGTTTGGGAAACGGAATATCACGTTTGTTCAGACGAGGTGGTGCGCACAGAAGCAGATGGGCCTTACCTTTATTGTGACTGTTTAACACACTGATGTTCTGTGTGTTGCTACCACCAAAACCAATGGTCGTCAGGTTATAGATCTCCTGAAACGCCTGTTCACAAAATGTGTTATTTCGTCTCTTTTCCCTGGCGAGCTTGACGTCATCGTTAAAACGCATGTGGTCAAGTCTTCTGCGCATTTCGAACATCAACCCGGACGGTGTCAAAATGGACAACAGATGATAGTCACTATCAACGGGAAAGAATACCTGCTTGATTTTAGAGCTGGTGATAACCTCTTTGGTGTCAGTTTTCAGTATGGCCATAAAGCCATCCTTAAGGGCATCATAACTGGCGGTATCGATTGTCAATAGGGCTTTAGCAATGGCAGAGTCTTCCTGGATATGGGTCAGCAGCGTGCGGTTATCTTCCAGATTCAAGGTCAGGAACTTATAAACATCAAGGGCTGCTGCATTACCTAGCACATCCTGCGGAGCGTGCACATTTGCTAAAATCTCTAGGTTCACTGCCGCACAACCTAGCACATCCTGCGGAGCGTGCACATTACCACTTTTCAGAAAACCGTCTTCCTGCCGTTGTGCGTCGGCAACGATGGGCGTTGATTCACCATTTTTATTTTTTTTAGCACTGGGATGACTGAAGGTACAGGGGTGGGTCACCAGGGATAGCTGCTTTGCCCGGCGTGCAGCATCTGGCAACCAAACCTCGTAAGAAAAACGCTTGCTGCATTCCTGATGCACTTCACGCTGCCGCGAATCATCCATACTCGCTTTCAGTTTCTGTTTAAGCCATGCCTCTTTTTTTTCATCAAAGAAGCGAGAAATCGCAGTATCTGGCATTTTTAGATGCCTCTCATTACGTGGGTGAGCAGGATTATAGGCAGCATTTCAAAAGAAATAAACCTAAGTGTATTTATAATAAGAAATTTCAGGTGCGGCATCTGACTTGTCATGCAAAAAATTACTGTTAATCCAGCCAGAAAATGCCTAAGATAAGTATTCTGTCGAGTAGACAGCTTAGAAATAAGTCTATTTATAAACATTCCACTGCTGAACAAGCAGCTCTCTTTCCCGCCAGTGCGTTCCATGACTGGCACATTACTCTTTTTTCACCAATCCCCACTGATCACAGTAGGTATAGGCTTGATCATCGTAATACCCGAAATTGAGTTCACCAAAACGCCTGGAGAGCCAATGGGGTGATTCCTGATCATCTTCTGCCCATTGATGAAGGGTTTGTTGATAATTCCGACTGAGCCACAAGGCACGGTGGTGAGAACAGACTGTTGTTTCGATATTAAAAATATCTTCACATTTAATAAATTCACCATCATCTTGTCGATGAAAACAGGTGTTTTCTGTCTTGTGGTCATAAAGACAGTAAATAGTCTCTCCATGCTTTCCCCTTCTGAAGGGTTTAAACTTTTGCGGCATGGCTGTCAGAAACCAGTGCTCCCATAGGTAGCCATTCAATGTTGCTGGTCCTGAACGCTTATCGACGCCCATCGTTAACAGTGATTTGGTGACGGCGTGTTCCAGATGTACAAGCTGCTCTTTTGGTTTAAAAAGATCGGCACGGGGTGGTTTTTGAATACGGGGCACTGCATCCAGTTTTTTTGCAATAGCATCCACATTTACCAGTTTCGTCATCGTGTGATAGTTGAGAGGGAATGCCTCACATTCATACCCCGGGTTAGTAAAGACATACTTTGTTGGCTTGCCCTTGCCAGCATGCTCAATTCCTTTCAGGTTATAGTTTAAAATCCCAATATTCGGCGTAAGGGGCAATTGATTACGGTGACGCAGAACCCGTCCAGCTAACTGCACCAGGGAGCGATAGGACGATGGTTCTATAATGGCCCAGTCGAAGTCATGGTCACGGCCTATCTCTTCAACGGGGGTCGCCACGAGAATAAAAAGAACATGACGAACCTCAGGGGGCTGTTTATCGAGGTGATTGCGGATTACCGGATGGTTAAATGCCTGGGGTTGCTCTCCTGATGACTCTTTGCGCTGTAACACCTGGTCGAGATGTTGTTCCTGTAAATGCCGGAGTAACAAAATCTGCTGACTGTGGTAGGCCATCACTTTAACGGTCGTATTTTCTGGCCATGATTTTGCCATCAGGTAGCGGGTCAGAGCAACACAGGGGGGAATATTGGCAACCCGAACCACACCAAAAGAAACACGCAAGTCAGTTTTCAAATCTACCGTATGATGGTGCTGATGCATTTCAAGGACTGATTTGGCAATAATATCAAAATAACGATCACGGCGGCTTTGGCTTTGATGCTGTTCATCAGCCTCAAAAACAGTACTGCACGAAATAATCTTTGCCCGTCTTTTGACTGGCGCCTTATCAAGACTCGCCACGCGTTTATCCACAAACGCCCTGTGGTGGTCACAATAACTGCGCCATGCACTCTCCTGCACCTTCTCGTTGACAGTTTCAACCCTGGTCGTATATTCATCAATCCATGCACAGCCAATAAAGGGAGAGGCATTGCGGGTTTGGCAGAACAGTTGCCATCCAGCCCGGTACGCGCGGAAATAACCTTCAGCCAGGTCAGGGGGGATTGTTGCTGATGAAATCATTACTTTTCGCCCTAACATACCAGCCAGATGGATGAGACGACCAATGGCCACTAAATCATCACCAGAAAAATCATCCACCTCATCAATCACAAGGTCTGAAGACATCAGTCGTAAAGCAGGAAGAATATAGCGACCGCCCCGTGTGGTTTCAGTGGCAGCCATCAGGTGATCAATGGTACAGACCAAAACAGGTGCATAGAGAAAAGCCCGGTCTTTATTTTTTTTCAGGACGGTTGCCAGCCCCTGTTCTGGCAGGTCACAGTCGTAGTCAATGTCTTCATCAAGGAGTGGTTCGGCGGACTCGGAGCCGCAGTCTTGTTGTGCCTGCTTTGCGGTTTTATCGCCTTTACTTCGTTGATGGAGTTCCATAACCGCTCTGGAACCAATCAATACCCCTAACTCACTGTTGTCCTTCAATCCAATTCGATGACGATACTCGTCACCGGTTTGTAAGGTCAGTGTGCGTAATCCAAGGGCTAAAATATAACGCAGACTGTCACCATCTTCAGATAAGGCACGCATAATTTTTGCGTTGGCAAAGGTCTTTCCCTGTCCGGTGCTGGCCATATTCACGGCAAAAAAACCAAACTTTTTGTCACTTTGCTGCTTACGCCATTGGCTAATGCCGGAAACGGCCTTATCCTGCCAGGCAAATGGGGGCGAGCTTCGTTTTTTCAGTGATCGAATGTTTTTGGCTGAGGTCATCTCGTTTTCAAAAGAGGGGAGTACATAAGCATTGCGCACCCCTTGCTGAGCCACCCCGACAAGATGCTCATCAAGTTTTTGCTTGAGTACGCCACCCTTGTTGCGGTCCGTATTAGCAAACAAGCCGGTACTATCAGGCCAGTTTTGAGCAGCATCCCCGGATGAGTAGAGATGATCTGCCAGCATAAGGCATAACCGTGCATGGTGCAGCACGACTCTGTAGCTGCCATCGGTCAGCACCTGATGAATGTCTGGAAGACATGCTTCGAGTTTTCTGGCCCATTTTTTAAGGGCCCTTTGCCAGGGGTTGGATTGCTGCAAAAAACCTTTGGGAAACTGAAAACACTCAGCAATCCTCTGTTGGTAGTCTTTCTGGTTTTTGTAACCCCACTCCACGTGAAGGCGCTTCAGTAGCCCATCAATCGTATTGGCTTTGTCATTTTTGATTAAACTGTCGTCTTTTTTCTCAGGTAAACGGTGATGACTGATGATCAGCCAGGCAATAAGTTTGCCGGCGGGAGGTAATTGACTAAGCGGTCTATCTGATGTGTTTACCGTATCCGCACTCAAGGTCGAAAACCAGGTTTCATCCCATTCCTGGTTGATCAATACCTTAAGCCATTGGCTATCCTGGGGTTTTTCAGAAGATGCGGCATGATTTACCAATGATGTGAGTAGCAGACAGGAGATCCATTCATGACGAACGGGGTCGCCCTTGAATCGATGGGGGCTGTCAGGTTGTAATTTGCTCTGAAACAGCAGCGTTGCTTTTCCCCAGTCGTGTAGCAGGGCGGCTACGCCTGTTAACGCCTGTATTAATGGTAAGTAATGCCAGTCGCTCTCGTATTGGTGGATGATCGATTTTTTTGTTCTATGAACCGATACCCGTCCCTGTGCGTCAAATGCACGCCGACGCCCAATTGTCCATTTTAATTCTGTACGTGTTCGGGAACGCATCCAATGGCAGCTAACGGCGGTACTTTTAGTGGCAGTCTTACGCAACAGCTTGCGAACGGCGTTTAATCCCTCCTCAGTAATGATCGTTTGCCAGGTATTGTTGCCAATCCGGTGGGCAAAAGTATCTAGTATACGACGTGTTTTTTTCAGGGCTTTTTTTTCACACTGTGATACGAATGTTACTAACACGTTTGCACCTCCATTTCAGGGGCTTAACCACCTTGTTGGTCCAGTGCTATGGCCTTGACCTTATTAAACATAAAATCAAGCGCCTTGTGATCGGTAAATGCCTGCAGGCATTGTTGGCGAAATTCCTGCTCAGTATCCCCTTCTTTGGCACAGATAAACGCCCTTGGAAGAATGAGCGCATCCTTGATGAGATCAGCCACATCAAAGACCAGTGCGCCGCGTCGGGTTTTACCGTGCATCACAGCAAAACCATGGGGGATGCCTAAAACCCATAATGTGGTAGCGGCAAGGCCGTAGGCAAGGTAATTGCCGTGGTTAAGAAAAGCATTAGCGAGATCCTGCCCGTCACGCACTCTGACAAAATCACCATAATGCGTGGTCTGGGCGGCAAACTTATAGAGGTCTTTGGTCAGGCGTGCTTCTATCTGCATCAGCTCCGACGTACTCCTGGCGTCCTCCGTTTGACGCTCAAAGGTGGTTAATGCACTGGCGAGCTTTGGGTGTTCAAGATCAAACCCGGCTTGTATGAGTTCACTATCCTTACTCCAGATCTTTTTAAGGAAAGCGATACGACTATTTTGCATCTCCCGCGCCGCCTCGAGCCGTTTCTGATCATCAAACCAGAAACCGACCCAGCCCTGAAGATACTCAGTGGGCCGATATTCACTCTGTGGGGTCAGCCATTCAACTTCCACCTCAACTTCCGTCGCCATTAACAGGGGCGTGCCGCCGCCACCGCAAAAGCCCACCAGAACACCTGCCGAGGCCAGCATTCGCACGGCTGCCTGGGTAATTGATGTT
Source organism: Endozoicomonadaceae bacterium (assembly GCA_965232215.1). Lineage (GTDB taxonomy): Bacteria > Pseudomonadota > Gammaproteobacteria > Pseudomonadales > Endozoicomonadaceae > Endonucleibacter. The sequence continues at coordinate 1,082,552 of CBDDPF010000012.1, read as the reverse complement.
CCTGTGCCCAGTAGCAGGCAGGTGGTATTGGCAATGGGTATATTCCAATACTGGTTCTCGTGGCGAGCTTCACTCAAGAAAAGAACCCGGCCATCTTTCTGCATGACCCGACACTTTTCCAGATAATAAATGTTGGCTCGTTTCGAGTGAAGGATGGCCTTTAAGTCAGTTAAGTTATCCACGAAGTTCAGATTCCTTTATCAGACAATTACCAAACGAGCGTAAGGCCCCTTATAGTGAGGGGATGTAAGCCAGGCTTGCGTATAGCAAGCCCATCTGGTAACTTCTTTCGTGTCTTTGTAGACCTACCACTGGGCTAGTGGGATGTTAAGTCTGCGGAGTTCATGTGAGACTTGGGGGGTATGAGTTGGCTCATCACCGTAAAAACCCCCACAGCGGGAATTTACGCGATAACCAAGCTATCCCCTGAGCAATGAACTGTGAAACAGAAACCTGATTGGTGACGATTAGGAATCCTCGTCCTTCAGGGCGAGGAGGATGTCAACACAATGAAAGGTGCTCCATAACGATCCTGTTGCTGGCTTTTTTTGCTCATGGTGGCTCTGTTCATTTTACTAACCGGAGTTACGCATTTCAATGTGGCTTACCACAAACCACAGCACCCTGACCGAATGAATAAACGCTATACAACCTGATGTGTGACTTTTAATGATGCAGTCAGAAAGGCATGACCACCGTCTAAAATAGAAGTGCAACCCACTATCAGACGGTGCCGGTCATGCCTGTAGAAGAGTTTATCACCAATATCTTTTGTTTGATTGATGATTTGTACAACACTGTTGTCACCAGCCCATTACGTAGACGTGGTACTCCACCAAAACTCTCTGATAGCGAAGTCATCGCTATGGAAATTGCAGGCGAGTGGCTCGGTCACCATCACGACAAGGGCATTTACGAATACTTCAAGAAACATTGGGAACACTTGTTCCCCAACTTGTCCCACAGGACTCAGTTTGTACGCCAAGCAGCAAACCTCTGGGTTGTTAAGCAGAAACTGCATCAATATTTGGTGCGAATGCTTGGGGCGGGTAGGTCAGATATTCACTTGGTTGATGGCTTCCCCATGGATGTCTGTGTAAGAACAAGGGCTAACCGCAGTAAGGTCTACAAAGGCCAGGCAGCCTATGGATATTGTGCGTCAAAGAAGAAATCTTTTTATGGCTTTCATGGTCATTTGCTAACAGATGCACGGGGCGTTGCGGTTGATATGACAGTGACAGCTGCCAATATTGATGAGCGAGACAGCATATACGACTTGCTTGAAGGCATTAAAGGATTAATGATTGGCGACAAGGGCTATATCAGACCTGAGCTGAAGCAAGACTGTGAAAGTTTTGGTATTGATTTGCAAACGCCACTGCGAAAAAACATGAAAGATAAACGACCAAGATCGGTTGTCAGGAAGCTGATGAATATTCGGCGACGTATAGAGACAGTCATTGGTCAATTGGCCGAGTACTTTGAGCTGCAGCGTGTGAGAACTAGGGATGAATGGCACCTGACAAGTCGTGTAGCTCGAAAGCTGCTGGGCATCACTGTTGGAATTTACTTGAACATCCAGTCTGGGCATGAGCCTATGCAGTTTGAGGGTATGCTTTCAGCTTAAAGTCACACATCAGGTTATACAGGGTACGAATACGTAACGTCAGTGACCAATGATAAGAGCTTACACCACTGTCTGATTTTTGGGGCTAAAAACAGTTCGCAGTAAACTATTATAATCTCAAACTATCTGATAAAATCTCAAGCATGGATAAGAGATTAGTGAAGATAGGTGAGGCCGCTCGTTTACTTGGTACAGACCCTGTAACACTGCGAAAATGGGAAAGTACAGGTGAGTTGCTTCCTGCCAGAAAGACCAAAGGTGGAACTCGTTACTACGACGTGTCTGAATTGATGGGCTTCAGTAACGAAGCTGCGCCTACTCTTTGCTATTGCAGGGTATCCAGTCACGACCAAAAGCCAGACTTAGACAGGCAGCAAGAGTTACTGGAAGCCTACTGTTCTGCAAAAGGTTGGCGAACTCAGGTTATACGTGATCTTGGTTCTGGCATGAACTACCGGAAAAAAGGACTTAATCAGCTACTTGAGTTAATAATGAAACGTCAGATTAAACGACTGGTGGTTTCACATAAAGACAGGCTGTTAAGGTTCGGCGCTGAATTGGTGTTCTCCCTATGTGAATTGCAGGGAATAGAAATAGTCATCGTACATAAAGGCGATCAGCCTTCGTTTGAAGAAGAACTCGCCAATGATGTATTGGAAATAATCACTGTATTCAGCGCAAGACTTTACGGCAGCCGAAGCAAGAAACACAAAAAGATGCTTGAGACTTTGCAAGATGTTGTTAGCTCACAAGATTGAACTCAGACCGACAAAACAACAAGCCGATTATCTTGACAGGGCTTGTGGTTCTCGTCGTCATGCGTTCAATCAACTGTTAGCACATTTCAATCAAGAAGGCGTTAAGTGGTCAAAGAAGGCTGCGAATGAAAAATACAAAGAACTCAGGCTTGAGTTCCCCTGGTATGCCGAAGTCAGTCAACGTGTAACGAGAAATACAGTCGACGATCTTCATAACGCCTTTACTCATTTCTTTCGTCGGGTGAAGAAAGGAGAAAAAGCAGGTTACCCAAGATTCAAGAAGCGAGGCCTACACGATAGTTTTTCTCTGAGAGAAAAACCCAAGTTCCATGTTGACGGCAGAACACTTCGCATTGAGAAACTGAAAACCAAAATTAAAATGCGCCAGGAACTGAGATTCACGGGCACACCCTGTCAGGTGACGATCAGTAAGCGAGCCGGAAAGTATTTCGCTTCTATTTTGGTAGACACTCAAGACTACGACCCAAAAGCACAAAGCAATGAGTCTGTAGGCGTTGATTTTGGCATCAAAAATTTAGCTATTTGTTCGAATGGCAAAACCTTTGCTGCTAATCAGAAACTGAAACACTCTCTGAAACGCCTTAACAGGAAACAGAGAGCGTTAAGCCGCAAAATAAAGAGAAGCAACCGTTACGCGAAAGCCAAGCGGGCAGTTGCAAAACTTCATTACCGGATCAGTAACCAGCGATCAGCCGTAATACATGAGGTAAGTGATTATTTGACGTCAAGATTCAAAATAATCACCATGGAAAACCTGAATGTAAAAGGCATGGTAAAAAACCGCAAACTGGCAAGAGCAATCAGTGACGCAGGTTTCGGCAAGCTGAGAGAGCTTGTCGAATACAAGGCAGAGCTGAGAGGATGCCAGATTGTGATTGCAGATCGGTTCTTTCCCAGCTCGAAAAAGTGTGCGGTTCATACTTGCAACTACATAAACGACAATATCGCTTTGTCCGATCGCCAGTGGCGATGTCCGAAATGTAAAACTTTGCATGATAGGGATTACAGTGCGAGTTTGAACCTTGATAATTATGGTCGAGACACGTTACAGCTCGACCCAAAACCCTACACAAGAGTGGAGTTAGACACGATTCGTCGTGCATTCATGTCGACGGCGTAGATAAGTCTGCATAATTACAGATTATGTTAGATTTTTAGTAGCGGTCCATTTCAGTTTTACGTGGTCGAAATAAAATAGACATAGTTAATCCATACCTGATCAATACATTCTGCGTCGAAGTCAGGCCAATTGGCTTCTATCCGAGCTATCCATTCACTGTCAATACGGTAGTGTTGTCTGAGAGAGGGGTCCACCACGTAAACCCAGTACTTTTGTAGAGCAAGGGGGACAGTCAGAGTATCCGTACGATTTTTTTTCAGATAACTGCCCGTTTGAACTGTATGAAAAAAACCCTGGTAATAAGAGGGGTCTATCAGGCCAACCATGCAATGGTTGGCATTGAACTCTGTCATGCCTTCCCCTTTTTTTATAGTAAGAGAGATGATAAAGGGGATAACGTATTGATGGATCTTTTCCTGTAACATATGCGCTACTATGGAATGGCACATGTCGATACAGCTTCCAATGCAGGCATTGCGGGTAACAGCGGCATTCATTGTGGCCAGCTGGCTGTTCCGCTCAAAAATACTGTGACTCCTCTGCTGGTGTACACGGTCATAATTATTCTTCAGGATCGGTAACAGAGTGTTGTGGTAATAGTCAAAAGTTGGTACTGCAGACTTATGGACATAACGGGTGATATTAGCATAGGTGAAAAACTTGAATACCAGTGGCTGCCGATGCTTCTCTGTTAGAAATCGTTCAAGATCTTGCTTAAAGCCTGGCGAGGTAATGCCCATCGTTAAAAAATATTCCAGCAATTTTTGAGAAAAGTATTCTAAATGCGAAAACATAGTTGACATCCTCCCCGCCATAAACGACGGGATTTCTGTTAGTCACTCAACAGGCTTTCCTACATCCATCCCCGCAAAAAACACGCCTTTAGCCGTTTACAGGCTTCAGCTAATGCATAAAATTTTAAAGAGGAAACATACCCTCTGCCTTGTGGCAGATTAATGAGTCCAACCTGATAACACGCTCTTACACTGACTCAGAGCGAGGTTTGTCAACCGTTATCCGGGATGTTCGAGGTTATAGCCCTAGGTCTTCTGTGTATTAAACGTTTCATTTTCAATTTTCCATCTCACACGCCCCGCTCCCATGATGTTGAAAAGGTTATCCGGGTTCAAGTGACTATCTGTGACCCGGACACTACTGAATTTTTTACCCTTGGAGGTAGTTTCAGCGTACTCCAGATAGTTCACTCATTCATCAGGATGCGACGTGTTAAGAAGTACCTGATTGATAGAGCGAAACCAGTGTCTGCTCCCTTTTCATCGAAGTGGTGATGTTCACACCTGACGTGCTCCAGAAGGCGTTTCAGGGCATTCTTCTCACCATCATTTTTGCTGGCGTCTATCGGCTGAATGATTGGTTACGGCATAAGGGGGAGCACCTCTTTCATTCCCGGTTTGACCAGACACATGGCCAGCGGAAGCAGCCACAATGAAAACCTGCCAGACTAACGAAATTATTCTTTAAAATAGCAGAAAGTATGGGAATTGCATTAAAACTGAAGGGTCGAAAAACGCTGGTATGACTGACTTTTATACCCAAGTGAATTCAAGATGCAGGATTCAGTATCTGAAAATTGTCATTAATCCTGCTCACTAACGAAGCACCTATTTCTGGTAGCGTAACATACAGAAAATGACGTATATTTTTCCGGAAATCCTTCGGTTTTGCAAAGTATTGATTATTTCGAGCGTACTCATTCATTACCTTCCATAACCGCTCAATTGGGTTCAGGTTTGGGCTGTAGGGCGGAAGGTAATGCAGTTTTATACCCAGCTTTTCAGCCTCATCAACGACTTCCTTCGAATAGTGATAACCTGCTCCATCCAGCACCATGTGAATGACACTCTTTGATGTATAAGCGGACTTAACTTTTCTGAAGAATTCAATGATAGCCAGCCCGTTAACCGTCTCGAATTGATCAAAAATAGCAGCAGACAAGTTGTTCAATTCTATCGCACCGACGATGTTCATTCGGTTGCGACTGCCCGTCGTATTGATGACTTTATCAACACCTTTGCGTATCCAACCCGAGGTGATTTTGGTGGCTTGCGTTGGGTGAACTGCATCCATGAAAAGCACAACCTCACTCTCAGGCAGTGAGGCTTTCAACTCTTCGTAGTGCTCAATAAACTCTGCCTGCTTATTGGCATCCACCTTGTGCGGTACACCTTTTGGTTTTTTGTAGGTGAAGCCTTTTTGGTGCAACCACTTGTTGAGGCCTGACACGGTGTATTTGACAGCCCAGCGTTCAAAAATATACGACACAATTTCGTAGACATGGGCGTAAGTATGCTCTGAAATATGCACAATTAGCTGCTCACTTTGCTCGTCATTAAGATGACTCTCACTGCCACCGTTTTCAGGTTTCAGTTTGTCCTTTTTCAGGTAGTCATCAATGTGCCGGGCAATGGAAAATTCACTTTTTCTCAATGCTTGAGCAATGGCGGTTATTGACCAGCCTTCAGATCTCAGTAATACGGCTTTAATACGGTCACACTCCCGAGCATCCCGCGACGTTTTGTGTTGGGACTCCAAGGTTGATTTTTGCTGAGGTGTGAGCATAAATTTTGGCATCCGTTGAGATTGCTAAAAAAATGCAGAAAAATCAAGCATCTTCAACGGTCACGAGTATATTTAGCGGGAATTGCTGGCTATTGACGCTTATTACTTTAAAGAAAAATGTGTGTCTCCAGTTACCGCAGCAGGATTTCAGGTTGTTGGTCAGTTAAGGCGCGATGCGGATCTTTTGTAGCTCTACTCTGGAACGTATTCAGGTCATGGACGACCCAACCTTTTATGACTGCAAGGTGTTATGACTGCAAGGTGTTATGACGGCAAGGTGTTATGACGGCAAGGTGTGCTTTGAAAATGACTTGCATAGGTTCAACCTCAACTCCGCAGTTGAATTTTATCCGTTGCTTCTTTATCTTTCGGCAGTGACGCTTGCGCCTTTGGATAGCGCCCCTTTTGGGTGACTGTCGTCAATAGTTATCAGTCAACTTGCGTAAGGCTTTCAGTGGAGGCGGTGATGTCAACTGATGAATTCAGGGTCAACCTGTATAGGTTCAGCTATGCAGATATGTTGGAAACAGGGGACGATGTACGGGCTATAACCGTTGACTTAACATGCCTCTGTACCCCATCAGGCTTGTTATGCTGAGAGTACAGCGGAAGAGGAAAGTGGGCATTGACCTGTTTTCCGTGATGCCAAACAATACACTGGATTGATGGACTGTCAGTCCCGTACGAGAGAGGCAATCCACACATCTGTCAACGCCTCATTTTCAGCCCTCAATCTATTGAAGCCGGAAGACAGAAGAGACAAGGGCACAAATGACCAAACAGTGATAGCCATTACCCGCTGGAAACACCGTAAGTTCAACCAACGCCTAATGTGTAGCATTTTTGATGACTTGGGGGTTGCCATGAATGATGAAAAAACCATGGAGACTTATTACCGATTCAGTAACTTCGGGCTATCGCTGCATGAAACTGTCCGCAGTAGTGTGACAGTGGTATTAAACATAACAGGCTATTGGCAAAATTGTTATAACATAACACTATCCCCTCGCATACATCGTCACAAAATGTTACAATTGAGGTTTGATTTTTTTGTTATTGTCGGCATCTATGCTCTATCTGCGTAGTTGTCATTGCGAATTCAGCCATTGCGATTCTTTCTTTTTATTGCTGGCTATTCAAGGAGCTGTGAGTGTCTGTTCGTTTCATTGCAGAATCACGCCTGCCTACGCCCTTCGGTGACTTTACCATGTATGGTTTCGAAGATGAGAGTAAAGGCAAGGAACATATTGCACTGTCTTTAGGGGATCTGAGGGGCGATGAGCCGGTGCTGGGGCGTATTCACTCGGAGTGTTTAACGGGCGATGCGCTGTTCAGCATACGCTGTGACTGTGGTTCACAGCTGCAGCTGGCATTAAAAAAAATCGCGGAAGAAGGCCGTGGCCTGTTACTCTATTTACGTCAGGAAGGACGAGGAATTGGCCTGCTAAATAAAATCCGCGCCTATGAATTGCAAGATCACGGTATGGACACTGTAGAAGCTAACGCAGAACTCGGTTTTGCACCCGATATGCGCCAGTACGACATGTGCAAAGCCATGTTAAATCATCTGGGTGTTTCCAGTCTTCGCCTTATGACTAACAACCCTCGCAAAGTGGATGCCCTTGAGGAACAGGGTATCCATATTGTTGAGCGAATACCTCACCAGACAGGGCAAAATCCCCATAACGAACGCTATCTTGCCACCAAAGTGTGGAAACTGGGGCATTTGTACAGCAAAGCCTGAAGGCATAAGGCCTGCCATTGTAAGGTATTTCAACGCAGGGTTGGCGCTAAGATTGCCCGCGTAAAGCGGAGTTGGAACCATCGACTGGTATTATACTTTCGTTGACGCAGGGCGCTGGAAATGCAGTTTTTTCCGGTTGACGTCTGAGAACCACCCTTCGATAGCACTGAGAATACCATCAGCATCCAGGCCACATTCTGCCAGCTGATCAGTATGACTGGCGGCTTCGATATACCGGTCCGGTATACCCTGGTTAATCACAGAAATGGTGATACCTTCTTTTTGAAGATACTCATTCACTGCCGAGCCAGCCCCCCCCATAATACAGCCTTCTTCCACCGTTACCAGTAGCTCATGGCTGGTTGCCAACTGAATCAACAGCTTTTCATCCAGCGGTTTGACAAAACGCATATTCGCAACGGTGGCATCAAGGCTTTCGGCGGCTTCCATGGCATTGGCCAGAACTGTACCAAAGGCCAGTATGGCGACGCGCTGCCCTTTTCGAGTAATTTCACCCTGACCTATCTTCATTGGCTCAAGACTGATATCAACCAAAGCACCTGGTCCTGTGCCACGAGGATAGCGCACAGAGGCAGGACCGTTATGAAGGAAACCGGTGGTCAGCATCTGGCGGGTTTCATTTTCGTCTGCCGGCGTCATTACCACCATCTCAGGAATACAGCGTAAAAAGGCGATATCGTAACAGCCACCATGGGTTGGACCATCTTCACCCACCATCCCGGCACGGTCGATGGCGAACAGCACATCCAGATGCTGCACAGTCACATCATGAATTAACTGATCATACGCACGTTGCAAGAAGGTGGAGTAAATGGCAACGACAGGTTTCATGCCTTCGCAGGCCATCCCGGCAGCCAGGGTTACTGCGTGTTGCTCAGCAATGGCTACATCAAAATAGCGTTCCTGATACCGCTCAGAAAAACGAACCAGGTCAGAACCTTCTTTCATGGCAGGCGTAATGCCCAGTAAACGCTCATCCTTTTCGGCCATATCACAGAGCCATTGGCCAAAAATGGCAGAATACTTTGGCTTTTTCGGTTGCTGAGGCTTAGCCTGTCTGACAGTGATACGAGGCTCAAGTTTGGTGATGGCATGGTAGCCAATGGGGTCCTGCTCGGCGGGGATGAAGCCCTTGCCTTTTTTGGTGACAATGTGCAGAAACTGCGGGCCATCCAGCTCCCGAATTTTTTTGAGCGTATCAACCAGCATGGGCAGGTCATGTCCATCAATAGGGCCAATATAGTTAAACCCCATTTCCTCAAACAGTGTACCGGGAATAATCATGCCTTTCATGTGGGTTTCTGTTCGTCGAGCCAGCTCCCAGGCACTGGGAATGGCGTGCAGCGCTTTTTTGCTGCCTTCACGGATATGGTGATAGGTTTTACTGGACAGCACGCGAGCCAGATAATTCGACAATCCACCCACATTGCGCGAAATGGACATATCGTTGTCATTCAAAATAACGAGCATATTGGCTTTCAGGTCAGCTGCGTGGTTCATGGCCTCATAGGCCATACCCGCAGTCATGGCACCATCACCAATAATAGCCACAGAGCGGCGTTTTTCCTTCTTAAGTCTGGCGCTGACAGCCATGCCCAATGCCGCGCTGATGGAGGTGCTGGAATGACCCACACCAAACGTATCGTAATGGCTTTCGCTACGCTTTGGAAAGGCTGCCAGCCCTCCTTTCTGACGCAATGTCCCCATGCCACTGCGTCGCTCTGTCAGAATTTTATGAGGGTAAGCCTGATGACCCACATCCCAGACAAGGCGGTCTTCTGGTGTGTTATAGCTATAGTGGAGGGCGATAGTCAGCTCGACCACACCAAGCCCGGCACCAAAGTGTCCACCTGTTTGCCCTACCGAGAACAGCAGGTACTCTCTTAACTCGTTTGCCAGTTGTGGCAGTTCGGACTCATCAAGCCCACGAAGCTGTTCAGGGTTTTCCACCTGATCGAGCAGTGGTGTGTATGGCTGTTCTTTCGGTATTTCGTGAAACATGTTATTGCGATGCTATGATCAGGCTGCCAAGCCAAAATGAGTGATGGACAATTGTACCTGATGGCACACAAGATAGGGAGCATTAGCTGACCCTCTGAAACGGACTACTGCCTGATTAATGGGTACGCCAAACAATATACCCGGCTAATTGCCTTAATGGTTCGGCGGTATCATCAAAGTCAGTAATGGCAGTTATGGCTGCCTGGCACAGTGCCTCAGCATAAGACTTTGCCTGCTCCAGCCCCATAATTGAAACGTATGTTGGTTTATTGAGTGCCTGATCAGCACCTTGTTGCTTGCCTAGTGTTTGAGTATCTGCTGTGACATCAAGAATATCATCCTGGACCTGAAAGGCCAGGCCAATGGCTGATGCGTACTGATCCAGTTTGACCAATTGCCATGGTGCCACATCAGCATGGGAAAGTGCACCCATTTTGATCGCTGCACGAATGAGTGCGCCCGTTTTATGGTTATGCATGGTGACCAGTTGCTCCTGCTGCAAGGTCAGCCCGGTGGACTCAAGGTCCATGGCCTGTCCACCCACCATACCTGCATACCCTGACGCATGCGTTAACACCCTGATTAACGAAAGCCGCTGGCTTGCAGACAGTCGTGTTTGTGGTAATTGCTCAGGACTGCTGAGTAATTGAAATGCCAGGGTTTGAAGTGCATCGCCAGCCAGAGTTGCCATGGCCTCATTATAGGCCCTGTGGCAGGTAGGCTTCCCTCGTCGTAAGTCATCATCATCCATAGCAGGAAGGTCATCGTGAACCAGAGAATAGGCATGAATCAATTCAACGGCACAGGCTGCCGGGTCGGCATCGTGAAGATGACCGCCCACGGCTTCGCAGGCAGCGTAGGATAACAGGGGACGAATACGTTTTCCGCCATTGAGTACGCTGTACTGCATCGCTGCAATCACGGTGGTATTCACCGGGTTTTGCCTTGGGAGAACCGCTTTTAACATCTCATTAACCCGATGCAGGCAACGGTTTTTGTATCCCTCAAGCGACATACTTACTTTCCTTCTGGCAGCGGTTCAAAAGGCTGTAATACCAGCTCGCCGTTTTGCTCAAGTAGTAACTGGACTTTCTGTTCCGCGTTAGAAAGTGCCTGTTGGCAAGTTTTCGTTAACTTAACACCTTCCTCAAACGCTTTAAGGGACTCTTCTAAAGAAAGCTCCCCGGACTCCATTGTCTGAATCAGCTGTTCAAGGGCGTTAAGCGAGGTTTCAAAGGATGCATGATTCTTCTTTATTGACTTTGTTGACTTTGTTGACTTTGTTGACATAAGCAGGCCTGAACCAACCTAGAGTTACGACTATAAGTCGCAAGCATACCACAAATATGTAGCTGTCTTTAAACGGGAGGAGGAAATAACCGGTTCCTTCTGCCATAAGACTTTTATTCTAACCCTTTAATAACAGGGATTGATTATGCTACTGTTCAGGAATAAAAAACTCAGGGATAAAAAACTCAGGGATAAAAAACTCAGGGATAAAAAACGGGGAAAAAAACGCCTGAATAATCAGACGTTTTTTATGGACTAATGCCCCTTCAACGCAAAAATCCCATTGGCATTACGCCAGTAACCCCGGTAATCCAGCCCATAGCCAAAGATATACCGATCTTCGATATTCAGCCCACAGAAATCGGCTTTCATGCCAGGGTAGGCTTTGCGATCGTGTACCTTATTAATCAATACGGCGGTTAATACCCGGTAAGCTCCCCGCTCTTTGCAGAAATGGACAATGGCATCCAGTGTGTGACCTTCATCAAGGATATCGTCCACAATCAAAACCGTTCGACCGGTCATATCCTGTGGTGGACGAACTTTCCAATCCAGTTTGTCGCCAGTGAGTTGGTCACGGTAACGCGTCGCATGCACATAAGACGCTTCCAGGGGGAAAGGCATTTCTATCAGCAATTTTCCGGTTAGAACCAAACCACCGTTCATGACACAATAGATCAGAGGGTTAGTCTCTGCCAGTACTGCGGTGATTTCCCGCCCCATCTTTTTGATGGCGTCTTCAATTTGCTCGCCAGTATAAAGACAGTCCGCTTCATCCAGCACTTGCCGGATATGCTTAAGATCAACAGACATTACAAATAAACCCCGCGAGTCGTTTAGATAATCAGCAGGTACACAAAAATTTGTACTAATGTACCTTGAAAAAGAAACAAAAATACCCTGACTGCATCAGAACTACAATCGGCGATTACTCCTTTCATCCGTTAGAAAAACCTATAGGCATTATGTCGTACATTATGGGAGAATGAGAAAATTTACAGGCAATTTGTATCTTGCAGGTATTACGCAGTTGAGGGCAGGTATGAGTGTTCAGGAAATAAAGCATCCATTAATACAGCACAAGCTGGGACTTATGCGTGAGAGGGATATCAGCACCCGAGACTTCCGCACACTGGTTAGTGAAGTAGGCACCTTGCTCACTTATGAAGCAACAAAAGATCTCCCACTGGAAGATGCTGTGATAGACGGCTGGGCTGGTGATGTCAACGTGCAACAAATCAAAGGCAAAAAAATAACCATTGTCCCGATCCTGCGAGCAGGTTTAGGGATGATGAACGGCGTTCTGGAGCTGCTACCCAGTGCCCGTGTCAGTGTCGTCGGCCTGTACCGTGATGAAGAAACCCTGGAGCCTGTGCCTTACTTTGAAAAGCTGGCTAGCAATATTGATGAACGGATCGCCCTGATTCTCGATCCGATGCTGGCCACTGGCGGTTCCATGCTGGCTACTATTGATATGCTAAAAAAAGCTGGTTGCCATGATATTCGTTGTCTGGTACTGGTTGCTGCCCCTGAAGGTATTGAGAAAGTACTGAGTGCTTACCCGGATGTTGAAATTTATACGGCATCTGTTGATCATAAATTAAACGACAAAGGATATATTATTCCCGGGCTTGGTGATGCCGGGGATAAAATTTTTGGTACCCGGTAGGGAAATCATTCTTTTAAGGTCAACAGACTTTTTCTTTAAATGTATAAAAGACATCCTGATAAAACGTCAGAAGAGGGAAGCCAGATGAGTAAGGGGACATGGGGAGGTGGCAGCCCTCTCAAACAGGCACTAATGGGTGGACAGGTCTTATTTGTTGCCTTTGGTGCATTGGTACTGGTGCCTTTGCTGACGGGATTGAATGCCAATGTAGCATTTTTCACGGCGGGCATGGGTACACTGATTTTTCAACTGGTCACTCGAGGGCAGGTGCCTGTTTTTTTAGCATCGTCATTTGCATTTATCGCACCTATTACTCTTAGTATACAAAGCTGGGGGATTGCTGCCACCATGGGAGGACTGGTTGCAGCCGGTTTCCTCTATGTGGTGCTAAGTACAATGGTGAGAGTAAAGGGCAGTCGTTTTTTATACCGGTTATTTCCACCGGTGGTCATAGGCCCTGTGATTATGATCATTGGCTTGGAGCTGGCCCCAACCGCAGTTGGCATGGCAACATCGGGTATTGATCCCACGGGTAATTTTAGTGGCATTGCTCACGAGCAGGCATTATTACTGGCCGGTATTTCGTTACTTGCCACTTTTCTGGTGGCGACAGTAGCAAGGGGCCTGTTAAAATTGGTTCCCATACTCTGTGGTATTGCCACAGGCTATCTGTCAGCCATGATCATGGGGGTCATTGATTATACACCTCTGCTGGAAAGCGACTGGTTGATAATGCCGGCTTTTACCTTTCCAGAGTGGAATGTGAATGCGATGTTGTTCATGATCCCTGTTGCTATCGCTCCTGCAATAGAACACATTGGCGATATGCTGGCTATCAGCTCAGCCACCGGAAAAAAATACCTTGAAAAGCCGGGCTTGAAAAATACGCTGTTAGGTGATGGTCTGGCAACATCGGCTGCCTGTTTTCTGGGCGGACCTCCCAATACCACCTATTCTGAAGTGACTGGTGCGATAGTACTGACCCGATCTTTTAACCCCAGGATAATGACATGGGCCGCGATTATTGCCATTGCTGTTGCATTTGTAGGAAAAATCGGAGGGTTTCTGGCCACCATTCCGGTCCCTGTGATGGGGGGGATTATGGTATTGCTGTTTGGTTCAATTGCTGTTGTCGGCTTGAACACTCTGATTAAAGCACAGGTGGATTTTGGCAAGCCCCGAAACCTGGTGATTGTCTCTATTGTGCTGGTGTTTGGTATCGGTGATATGGTGATTACCGCTGGCAGCTTCACACTGAAGGGAGTCAGCCTTTGTGCGGCAACAGCCGTGCTACTTAATCTGCTATTACCCCATACAGATGAAGATGATCGTTTTAATGCTACAGAGATCTGAGCTTTTTCTTCGCACAGGGCAAGCAATAATGGGCGTACGTGCAAAACTGTAAAGGGGCTAAAAACAATTTGCAGTAAACTATTATAATCTTAAACTATCTGATAAAATCTCAAGCATGGATAAGAGATTAGTGAAGATAGGTGAGGCCGCTCGTTTACTTGGTACAGACCCTGTAACACTGCGAAAATGGGAAAGTACAGGTGAGTTGCTTCCTGCCAGAAAGACCAAAGGTGGAACTCGTTACTACGACGTGTCTGAATTGATGGGCTTCAGTAACGAAGCTGCGCCTACTCTTTGCTATTGCAGGGTATCCAGTCACGACCAAAAGCCAGACTTAGACAGGCAGCAAGAGTTACTGGAAGCCTACTGTTCTGCAAAAGGTTGGCGAACTCAGGTTATACGTGATCTTGGTTCTGGCATGAACTACCGGAAAAAAGGACTTAATCAGCTACTTGAGTTAATAATGAAACGTCAGATTAAACGACTGGTGGTTTCACATAAAGACAGGCTGTTAAGGTTCGGCGCTGAATTGGTGTTCTCCCTATGTGAATTGCAGGGAATAGAAATAGTCATCGTACATAAAGGCGATCAGCCTTCGTTTGAAGAAGAACTCGCCAATGATGTATTGGAAATAATCACTGTATTCAGCGCAGGACTTTACGGCAGCCGAAGCAGGAAACACAAAAAGATGCTTGAGACTTTGCAAGATGTTGTTAGCTCACAAGATTGAACTCAGACCGACAAAACAACAAGCCGATTATCTTGACAGGGCTTGTGGTTCTCGTCGTCATGCGTTCAATCAACTGTTAGCACATTTCAATCAAGAAGGCGTTAAGTGGTCAAAGAAGGCTGCGAATGAAAAATACAAAGAACTCAGGCTTGAGTTCCCCTGGTATGCCGAAGTCAGTCAACGTGTAACGAGAAATACAGTCGACGATCTTCATAACGCCTTTACTCATTTCTTTCGTCGGGTGAAGAAAGGAGAAAAAGCAGGTTACCCAAGATTCAAGAAGCGAGGCCTACACGATAGTTTTTCTCTGAGAGAAAAACCCAAGTTCGATGTTGACGGCAGAACACTTCGCATTGAGAAACTGAAAACCAAAATTAAAATGCGCCAGGAACTGAGATTCACGGGCACACCCTGTCAGGTGACGATCAGTAAGCGAGCCGGAAAGTCTTTCGCTTCTATTTTGGTAGACACTCAAGACTACGACCCAAAAGCACAAAGCAATGAGTCTGTAGGCGTTGATTTTGGCATCAAAAATTTAGCTATTTGTTCGAATGGTAAAACCTTTGCTGCTAATCAGAAACTGAAACACTCTCTGAAACGCCTTAACAGGAAACAGAGAGCGTTAAGCCGCAAAATAAAGAGAAGCAACCGTTACGCGAAAGCCAAGCGGGCAGTTGCAAAACTTCATTACCGGATCAGTAACCAGCGATCAGCCGTAATACATGAGGTAAGTGATTATTTGACGTCAAGATTCAAAATAATCACCATGGAAAACCTGAATGTAAAAGGCATGGTAAAAAACCGCAAACTGGCAAGAGCAATCAGTGACGCAGGTTTCGGCAAGCTGAGAGAGCTTGTCGAATACAAGGCAGAGCTGAGAGGATGCCAGATTGTGATTGCAGATCGGTTCTTTCCCAGCTCGAAAAAGTGTGCGGTTCATACTTGCAACTACATAAACGACAATATCGCTTTGTCCGATCGCCAGTGGCGATGTCCGAAATGTAAAACTTTGCATGATAGGGATTACAGTGCGAGTTTGAACCTTGATAATTATGGTCGAGACACGTTACAGCTCGACCCAAAACCCTACACAAGCGTGGAGTTAGACACGATTCGTCGTGCATTCATGTCGACGGCGTAGATAAGTCTGCATAATTACAGATTATGTTAGATTTTTAGTAGCGGTTACTGACCTTATGGAAATCGCGTAAAACCCCGCACTTTGAGCTATCTCTTAGTCACATCTCCTAATCTTGGTTTATCCTTCTCTATGGTAAACCAAGATCATGATGCCACTACCACCTCAGCAATGGGCTGAAAGCATTTTTGGGGATGCACAGTTGGGAGATAAACGTCGTACAAAGCGATTAGTCCGTGTCGCTGCAAGCCTTTCTGCAAATACTGGTTCATCCATGGCCAGTGCTTGTAGCGGTAATCTTGCCGCTGTTGAAGGGGCTTACCGGCTTATTGAAAATGAGGCCGTCAAGCCTGAAGCCATTGCTGAGGCTGGTTTCCAGTCAGCAGCCCTTGCGGCAGAAGATTCTCACCTTCTATTAGCCATTGAAGACAGTACCGCTCTTAGCTATTCACATTCCGTCAGGTCAGAGCTGGGTGATATAGGTGAACCAGAGAAAAGCCGGTCTATACCCAAGTGAATTCAAGATGCAGGATTCAGTATCTGAAAATTGTCATTAATCCTGCTCACTAACGAAGCACCTATTTCTGGTAGCGTAACATACAGAAAATGACGTATATTTTTCCGGAAATCCTTCGGTTTTGCAAAGTATTGATTATTTCGAGCGTACTCATTCATTACCTTCCATAACCGCTCAATTGGGTTCAGGTTTGGGCTGTAGGGCGGAAGGTAATGCAGTTTTATACCCAGCTTTTCAGCCTCATCAACGACTTCCTTCGAATAGTGATAACCTGCTCCATCCAGCACCATGTGAATGACACTCTTTGATGTATAAGCGGACTTAACTTTTCTGAAGAATTCAATGATAGCCAGCCCGTTAACCGTCTCGAATTGATCAAAAATAGCAGCAGACAAGTTGTTCAATTCTATCGCACCGACGATGTTCATTCGGTTGCGACTGCCCGTCGTATTGATGACTTTATCAACACCTTTGCGTATCCAACCCGAGGTGATTTTGGTGGCTTGCGTTGGGTGAACTGCATCCATGAAAAGCACAACCTCACTCTCAGGCAGTGAGGCTTTCAACTCTTCGTAGTGCTCAATAAACTCTGCCTGCTTATTGGCATCCACCTTGTGCGGTACACCTTTTGGTTTTTTGTAGGTGAAGCCTTTTTGGTGCAACCACTTGTTGAGGCCTGACACGGTGTATTTGACAGCCCAGCGTTCAAAAATATACGACACAATTTCGTAGACATGGGCGTAAGTATGCTCTGAAATATGCACAATTAGCTGCTCACTTTGCTCGTCATTAAGATGACTCTCACTGCCACCGTTTTCAGGTTTCAGTTTGTCCTTTTTCAGGTAGTCATCAATGTGCCGGGCAATGGAAAATTCACTTTTTCTCAATGCTTGAGCAATGGCGGTTATTGACCAGCCTTCAGATCTCAGTAATACGGCTTTAATACGGTCACACTCCCGAGCATCCCGCGACGTTTTGTGTTGGGACTCCAAGGTTGATTTTTGCTGAGGTGTGAGCATAAATTTTGGCATCCGTTGAGATTGCTAAAAAAATGCAGAAAAATCAAGCATCTTCAACGGTCACGAGTATAAAGGGATTTGGGCGCATACAGTGATGCTGATTGACGCTGATACTGAGCGGACGGTTGGCTTAATTGATCAGCAACGCTGGATCAGGGATATTGAGGAGCGTGGCAAAAGACATGAACGCAAGCAGCGGCCTTACGAAGAAAAAGAAAGCTTTAAATGGCAGCGTTCATCAGAAAATATTGAGTCCAGGCTGGGTCTCCAGATGGGAAAGACTATCAGTGTTTGCGATCGTGAAGCGGATGTTTTTGAATATATCCGGTACAAGCAGCTTCATTGCCAAAGGTTTGTTGTCAGGGCGACGCAGAATCGGGTTTTGGTCGATGATGACAGGCTTCTTTTTTATGCAGTGAGCCAGGAAGCTGCTCTTGGAACTTATGTAGTGGACGTTCCTCAACGTGGAGGACGCAAAGCACGATCAGTAATGCTACAAGTAAAAAGGAAGACAGTGACCATTCAATCACCTCAAAGGCTCGGTGGTCGATTGGAACCAGTCACTGTGAATATTCTTATTGCCGAAGAGTTCAACAACGATACAAAGGATTGTTTTCGTTGGATTTTATTGACATCTGAACCGGTTGATACATTTGATGATTGCCGTATGGTATTACGGTTTTATGAGCTGCGCTGGCGTATAGAAGAGTTCCACAAAGCTTGGAAAACCGGGGCGGGTGTTGAACGTTTGCGGCTTCTTTGTGCAGGCAATGTGCTTCGTTTAGCTGTAATACTCATGTTCGTCGCCGTCAGGCTGTTACAGATCAGGGAGGCCTTGATGCTTCCTTATGACAGAAGACACAAAGACGATAAAGCCTGGAACGAGAAAACGCCGGCTAGCCGTGTTGTAAGTAAAGAAGAGTGGAAAGTGCTGTGGCTTACTTACTACGAAGGAAAGTCGTTGCCTAAAGAAGAGCCAACATTGACCTGGCTTCTCCATACCATTGCAAAAGTAGGTGGCTGGTGTGACTCAAAACGCACCGGCATACCCGGATGGTTGGTCATTTGGGAAGGGTGGGCAAAGTTGCAAGATCGTCTCCACACCTACCGCATGACAAAAGGTGTGGAGATGTGACTAAGAGATAGCACTTTGAGTGCGGGGGTGTAAGCGAGGCTTGCAAAGCAAGCCCCTTGTGGTATCCTCTATCTGTCAGGCGTTTCCAGCGATTACGCTACCTGACAAGAAAAGTAAAATACCTCCGCTTTCTGCCCGTGTTTTTCAACAATCCGAAAGGTAGAGCAGATTGTCGAATAAGGCATATACCGCTACTGGTAAGGTATATGTTGCGGTAGGGCATTACCGTCTAGTTGTAGGAATCCCCGTCCTTTAGGTCGGGGAGGATGTCAAGGAAAGAAAGGCGCATAAGACCCCCATCGAAGAAGGTGGGGGATGACAGGCATAAATATATATTACAAAGTCAATAAGGATGTCGCTTCGCTCCACATGCTTCAGGTGGCGAGTAAACCCCACCTGAGCGACACAACCTTCGAGGCAAAGCTCCGCAATGCCTGCGGTTTCCTGCTCCACCAGGCTTACGCTCTGATGGGGGTTTTGACACTGAGCTGTTTGATAAATGTATTTTTTGTGACATCGTGGAAGGAATACAAAACGTGCAGAGAAATACAGGTTTTACCCGACGCCTGAGCAGGAAAGATGACTTACTCAGACGTGAGAGGACTAACCTGACACTTCGCACCTGCCTGAAGCGGTGAACCCGTAAAACCATTGGCTATTCTCCCTTAGAAGAACGGCATGACAAGGTCATCAGGGAATTTAACTCATGAATGCGGTATCAACCTCTTTGAAACATGACCGCCTCTTTAACGTTGGGAGTAGTCTCCAGGAGTCTATGGCGTTTTCTTTTTTTCAACCACAACCTGGCATAATTGCGTAAAATTATTTAATTCCAATAAATTTTTTCCTGAAAATAATAATTATATAAACAAAAAATAAAATAAGAAAAAACATTGGCTTTAATTGACATAATTACAATAAAAACCTACGATCAATGGAATTTAATAAATACCGTACTCGACTATGTATTTTAACCATGAAAAAAGTACATAAGTTCCATATTATGCAGTGCCTTTTCCCTTTTTGTTTTTATTTCCAAGCCAGGGCAATAGCGTAATTAGAAGAGTCAATGGGTATTAAGAAGCCGTCTTAACAGTCTGCGCAGAGTGAGAAGCAAGGGGAAGCAGTAGCAGCATGGCTTTTTTAAGGAAGCGTTCTTAAGGGGGACTTCAGGTAACGGAGGCTTCAGGTGGCTTCCTGGCTTGTTATTCAGTGTATTTTGACAATAATCTCAATAGCTTATTCAAATGAGTCATAAAAGGATAATAAAGTATGCAGCAGAAACAGCGCCTTTTGGCCTACACAGCCATTTCCTGCACAATTATTTTTTCTGTTTCTTCTACTGTGCACGCAGATCTTAGCCAGCTCATTAGAGAAGGCAGTCTGACCGGTAAATTGCGCACTACCTACTTTGATATTGATAAAAAAAACTATCTATCCCATTCCAACACCAAGACAGCGGGTGCCTGGACAGGCAGCCTGATGCTGGATGCTAAATCAGGTTATGCATGGGATATTATTGGCTTTGATGCGTCCTTTTACGGTGTGCAAAAATTTCACATGCCCATTGATAACGAACGTGAAAGGGGTGGCGGTGGCAGCAAAGAGTTATTGAACGACAGTAATAAAGGGGGTGCAAAACTGGGTCAGGCTTATGTTAAAGCCAAACTCGGTGATGATGCTGTTGGAGGGCAGCTTCGAGTCGGCCGCCAGCTTATTTATAATGCACTGGTTTCAAGCTCTCGCTCCCGATCTGTACCCAGCACCTGGTTTGGTTATAACCTTGTGGGCACTATTGATGCCATTGACTACGGCCTTGTGTACGTTGACCAGATGTCACTTCGCAACCAGGCGGGTTTCCACAGACTTGAAAACTTCCACAACCAGCCCATTGATCGTATCGTCGGCGCTCAGGTGGGTTATAACGCCCATGGTGTTAAACTGCAATATCGTAACGCATTTTCCAAAGACTTTTTGAAGGCCCATAATGGCACCATAGGTTATACCCTTGACCTTGCAGACAAAACGCAGCTTACCGTTGATGCTCGTTATTACATCACAAAAAAAGATGGGCATTTATGGAATAACGTTGCCTGGGGTAATCCTGCCTTTGATGACAAAGCAGAGAATACAAGCCTGAATGCGCAACTGGCCATAATGGACTGGGCGTTTGTCGCCTCAGTCAGTAAAACCAGGGCGAAGTCCAGTCTGGGGCTGGGTCGTTATTATTACGATTTTGGTAAAAATACCCATGGCATATGGGATGTTACCACGTCTGCTTTTGCCGAAGATTTTATCTACGACGATGAACAGGCTTATACGGTAGGTGGTCAATATGACTTTGCCGGGATGGGATTCAACGGCCTGACACTCGGTTATTTCTTCACTTACGGTAAAGATATTGCGTTACCTAATGGTGAAAAAGGCAGAGAATATGAGCATGATTTTCTTGTTGTTTATACCTTCAGGGAGAATTGCCTGAAAGGGCTGAGTTTTAAGACCAAGTACGGTCTCTACAAAAACAACCATAGTCTCTGCGAGGAAATTCAATATGGCAAGCGTAACGATCTTCGCGTGTGGCTTGATTATACCTTTGTCGCTTTTTAAAAGGGACCCGGGGCCATTGACACTGACTTAAGATCAATCCCCTGAGTACCAAAGCCTGCTCGAGAAAAAACGACGATAAAAGTTTATGAGTTGTACGATCAGATGCCCAGAGGGCTAAAAACAGTTCGCAGTAAACTATTATAATCTGAAACTATCTGATAAAATCTCAAGTATGGATAAGAGATTAGTGAAGATAGGTGAGGCCGCTCGTTTACTTGGTACAGACCCTGTAACACTGCGAAAATGGGAAAGTACAGGTGAGTTGCTTCCTGCCAGAAAGACCAAAGGTGGAACTCGTTACTACGACGTGTCTGAATTGATGGGCTTCAGTAACGAAGCTGCGCCTACTCTTTGCTATTGCAGGGTATCCAGTCACGACCAAAAGCCAGACTTAGACAGGCAGCAAGAGTTACTGGAAGCCTACTGTTCTGCAAAAGGTTGGCGAACTCAGGTTATACGTGATCTTGGTTCTGGCATGAACTACCGGAAAAAAGGACTTAATCAGCTACTTGAGTTAATAATGAAACGTCAGATTAAACGACTGGTGGTTTCACATAAAGACAGGCTGTTAAGGTTCGGCGCTGAATTGGTGTTCTCCCTATGTGAATTGCAGGGAATAGAAATAGTCATCGTACATAAAGGCGATCAGCCTTCGTTTGAAGAAGAACTGTAAGCGCCAAATAAACCAGCGTACTGGCTGCTATCCCCAAGATTTCTTATTCTTTGCCTGCCTTAACATTCCAGGGAAGAAGCTGTTCCAGTTTCTCAACGGTATCAGCGTAAGGCAGCTCTTTTAAAATATGGTTCAGGTAATCGAAAGGCTCCAAGCCATTCACCTTTGCGCTTTCAATCAGGCTGTAGAAAATGGCACTGGCTTGCGCCCCTTTTGGCGTGTCTGCAAACATCCAATTCTTACGGCCAATAGCGAAGGGACGGATAGTGTGTTCCGCTGCGGCATTACTGATGTCCAAGTGGCCGTTGTCACAGTAAACGACCAGTTTTGGCCATTGGTTCAATGCATAGCTCATGGCTTGGCGTGACAGGCTGCCCGGGTCTAGCTTGGTTATGTTTTTCTCCAGCCATACATGAAAGTCGTCCAGTAGCGGCTTACTCTTTTGCTGACGCAGGATGGCTTTTTCTGATGGAGGAAGATCTCTTATTTCTTTCTCAATGGCGTAAAGCTTACCGATTTTGCCTAAAGCGACATTCGCCTTGCTAACGCGGGTGTTTTTCACCTTTTTGCCCGGTTTGGCTTCGCCCTTTCTGGCATCCAGAAATTTCCTGCGAACGTGGTCGAAGCAACCCACCTGGGTGATACCTTCTTGTTTGCATACAGCGTCGTAACTGGTATACCCGTCAGTTTGCAGGTAACCGCTGAACCCTTCGAACAGACGCAGGGGAACCTCCCTGCCTCTTGAGGGATCGTATTCAAACACTACCGATGTTTGTCCGGGCGGCCCACCAAGGCTGACCCACATATATTTGTCAGAGTTGATGGACTTACTGGTTTCCTTGATTACCTGAATTCGGGTTTCGTCAGCATGGATCACCGAACCGGTTTTTTGATGATCTCTCATCAAATTGATGAGTGGCCGCAGTTCTGTAGAAAGCCGAATCAAAGAGTTGGCCATCGTCGTCCGGGTGACAGAGCCACCGTATCGCTTGAGGATATTCTCTTGCCTGTACAAAGGCAGTGCGTCGCAGTACTTGGAGACAATGATCCAGGCCAGTGTGCAAACAGAGAGTGAAGATTTGGGCAGTGGGTGTTTTGGCAGCTCTGCAACTTTAATGACCCGCTTCTTCTGTCCATGCTCATCGACTTCCGGAAAGACTGCTTTCTCTTGCAGAATTTCTTTCACCTGAACCCTGGCTGGTACGATATCAAGCTCTTCACGAACTTTGACAAAGAAGGTATCAATGGCTCCGGTTTTTTCTTCTTCACTGAGTTCAGAGCGTTCCTGCACTCTGGGCAGAGCCTCTGAAAATGGCTTGCGCCCTGTTTTCTTTTTACGTGGTTTTGGAAGCTCTTGCTCTGGCTGATCTTTAGCTTCGTCTTGCTCTCCGGTACAGCCTTCCAGCTCCACCTCATTGAAAATGTCGCTCTGGCTGTTATTTTTTTCAGTACTTCTTCCGTACAGGTGGGATCGGGAGAGCCTCAGGTACTCTTCCAGTTGCGCAATGCGTTTTTTTTGAGAATCGATAATCTCTGACTTCTTTTGAATAATGTCGTCTTTTTCAAGAAGGGCATTTTCTTTTTCAAGAATGACACTTTCCTGCAGATGGATCGCCTCAAACAAGGCGACCATTTCAGGGGTAGTCTCAGCCTGATGAAAGGGCAAACTCAGTGCGGATTTCGGCTGAAAAATCAGAGTGTCGGCGGTCGATTTCATGGTCGCTATTTTACCATAACATCCTGAAAAACAGGACTAAAAACAGCTCTCATAATGCCTTTTTTTATGGGGTTGCATGGCGTTGAGATTGTAGCCGTCCAGGAGCCAGTTTAATTGTTGCCCGGTTAAGGTAACCAGCTCTTCATCCGGTTTGGGCCAGTGGAATTTGTCCTCAGACAGGCTCTTGTAATAAAGCACAAAACCATTATCTTCCCAGAACAGGCACTTGATTTTATTACGCTGCCGGTTGGTAAACGCATATAAATAGCCGTCAAAGGGGTTATGCCCCAGCTCTTGTTCAACCAACACAGCAAGCCCACGAAATGACTTGCGAAAGTCAATTGGCTCCCGGTAGAGAAACACCTTTGATAATACCGCTGACGGTCGCATAACTGGGGTGTTCATAGCATATCCCTCACCAGCTGCTCACAAAGTGACAGGTTACTGTCATCAATACCGGACACTGTTACACCACTGGGCAGGGTGATGGAGAGTGGTGTTATCTGAGAAGACGCATCAGGTTCTGGTTGGGGTGTTACCTGAACAAAGCCAGAGTTGTTCGGGGTCGCTTTTACGCTGGGGGTTGTGTCGAGTTTACGCTTCCAGTATCCGAATTTGGATACCCTTATACCGTGCTGCTGGCACCACGCACTCTGAGTCAAACCTGAATCCCGCCATGACTGAACACGCTCCAGCCATTCACTGTCTGCGGGTAATTTCTTTGCCATATTAGCCTCCTTATATGGGGAGGCTAATTATTTCAAACGGTTTTTTGATTCTGAAGGACGTGGGTTTATTTGGCGTTTACGAAGAACTCGCCAATGATGTATTGGAAATAATCACTGTATTCAGCGCAAGACTTTACGGCAGCCGAAGCAAGAAACACAAAAAGATGCTTGAGACTTTGCAAGATGTTGTTAGCTCACAAGATTGAACTCAGACCGACAAAACAACAAGCCGATTATCTTGACAGGGCTTGTGGTTCTCGTCGTCATGCGTTCAATCAACTTTTAGCACATTTCAATCAAGAAGGCGTTAAGTGGTCAAAGAAGGCTGCGAATGAAAAATACAAAGAACTCAGGCTTGAGTTCCCCTGGTATGCCGAAGTCAGTCAACGTGTAACGAGAAATACAGTCGACGATCTTCATAACGCCTTTACTCATTTCTTTCGTCGGGTGAAGAAAGGAGAAAAAGCAGGTTACCCAAGATTCAAGAAGCGAGGCCTACACGATAGTTTTTCTCTGAGAGAAAAACCCAAGTTCCATGTTGACGGCAGAACACTTCGCATTGAGAAACTGAAAACCAAAATTAAAATGCGCCAGGAACTGAGATTCACGGGCACACCCTGTCAGGTGACGATCAGTAAGCGAGCCGGAAAGTATTTCGCTTCTATTTTGGTAGACACTCAAGACTACGACCCAAAAGCACAAAGCAATGAGTCTGTAGGCGTTGATTTTGGCATCAAAAATTTAGCTATTTGTTCGAATGGCAAAACCTTTGCTGCTAATCAGAAACTGAAACACTCTCTGAAACGCCTTAACAGGAAACAGAGAGCGTTAAGCCGCAAAATAAAGAGAAGCAACCGTTACGCGAAAGCCAAGCGGGCAGTTGCAAAACTTCATTACCGGATCAGTAACCAGCGATCAGCCGTAATACATGAGGCAAGTGATTATTTGACGTCAAGATTCAAAATAATCACCATGGAAAACCTGAATGTAAAAGGCATGGTAAAAAACCGCAAACTGGCAAGAGCAATCAGTGACGCAGGTTTCGGCAAGCTGAGAGAGCTTGTCGAATACAAGGCAGAGCTGAGAGGATGCCAGATTGTGATTGCAGATCGGTTCTTTCCCAGCTCGAAAAAGTGTGCGGTTCATACTTGCAACTACATAAACGACAATATCGCTTTGTCCGATCGCCAGTGGCGATGTCCGAAATGTAAAACTTTGCATGATAGGGATTACAGTGCGAGTTTGAACCTTGATAATTATGGTCGAGACACGTTACAGCTCGACCCAAAACCCTACACAAGCGTGGAATTAGACACGATTCGTCGTGCATTCATGTCGACGGCGTAGATAAGTCTGCATAATTACAGATTATGTTAGATTTTTAGTAGCGGCCTGTTATACGCATCGTCTTTTCCAGCTACCGTAGTAAGCATGGCAAACTGGACGACAGAACAAAACGAAACCATGAGGAATAGCGTAGTTAGAAGCGTCGATGGGTATCATATATGGCTTTATCGAATTACGCGTAAGACCTCCACCGAAACAGAGGATGTCGCAAAAGTCTGATTCCCATGCCCTGCACAGGAACCCCATACCACAGCCCCTTGTATTGAGAGAAGTATACACTTCCATACAGAGCATGGGAGCAAGGTTTCCGGGACTTTGCGCCACCTTCGGAATCAGGTGGCGGAATCAGGTGGGAGGAGATCAATGCTTTACCAATAATGGCTTAAACAGATAATGATGCAAATAACGCATAACCACATAAGAGACGATAGCGGTTGCGACGATGATTTCCAGTTGTGCCAGATAATTAATCCCTTCAGCTAACCACATCAGACCCTCAGAGGTCAGCCATTTAGTCAGCATAATCAGAGCTGTTGAACCAATGACCATAGGAAAAGTAAAAGCTGAGTAGCCCGCAGAAAACGGCAAGCGCAACAGACGGACAAAAGCCATATAAACCAGCGCTGTCATAAAGATAGCCAGCGGTGTCAGAATAATCAGCAACAAGGGTTGAGGATTATCGGTGATGGTTAAATAACCTGCCAGAGATAAGCTTGCTGGTGCTCCCATGATAGCGAATGTTGGTAGCGAAGCATCTGAAATAACACCACAAAACAGCAGTCGGTACACCATAAACGGTAGTTTAACAAAGTAAAAAACAAGACCAATGATAAACAGAACGTGTACCAGAGCGGTATATCCCATACCTGTGCTGGTAGTTGCTGCTGCAATAATACCCACCGGCGGCACAAACCAGCTCGGTACCATATGCTCCATTTTAAAATCAATAGCTCGGTGTACCACAAAACTGACAAACAGCAAACCATGACAGATAACAGCCACAAGCCACAGACCTTTTGCAAACGCGGGTACATAAGCAAGGAGGGCCTGTGCGATGACCATACAGCCCATGGCACAGGTGGGCATCACACTCGCAATTACCGGATGCGCCAGCTCATCTTTTAGCATGTGGGGATGAAACGCATATTTCAGTAGTATTTTGACAATCAATACTGCGGCAATAAGTGCAGTGATTAATTTCAGCGGTTCACCATACTCAGTACTGACCAGTGACCAGGTGCCTCCGAGGCTGGCAATGCCTAACGCCAGACCACCTATGGGAGTTGGCACTCGACTCAGTCCAGCAACTAACACCCCGGGTTTATTTTTGTTTGACAAAGAATTTTTATGTGTGGTGGACACCGTCGTTGCCATAGATGTTATTTCCAGGTAGTCAATGATAAATAAAGGATACGGACAAAAAATGAATAAGAAAAATCAAATTTCTGTATAATCAGATTCAGATTTTCTGATAACCCCGGTAAGAAAATTATGCATATTACCCTCAAACAATTAAGAGCTTTTCGAGCAGTAGCCAGCTTAGGCCAGGTGCAATTGGCAGCCAGTCAATTGCACCTGTCGCAGCCAGCAACCAGTATGGCGGTGTCTGAGCTGGAAAAGCAGCTCAACTGCCGACTTTTTGACCGAACGGCTAATCGTTTAAAACTTAACTGCCAGGGCATAAAACTGTTACCTCTCGCCTGCGAACTTCTGGAT
This sequence comes from Endozoicomonadaceae bacterium, assembly GCA_965232215.1. Classification (GTDB taxonomy): domain Bacteria; phylum Pseudomonadota; class Gammaproteobacteria; order Pseudomonadales; family Endozoicomonadaceae; genus Endonucleibacter. Next base: position 1,055,041 of record CBDDPF010000012.1, on the reverse strand, counting down.
CGCAGTGAAGAAGTCAGTGAACTGTTCCTGCGGGAAGACCAAAGCCTCAGCGGGCAGTTACACATTGGTGCCAGTGCTACTATTGGGAATTACCTGCTACCGCAAATATTGGCCACTTATGAAAAACAACACCCCGGTGTTACCGCACGCCTGGATATCCATAATTCATCCCGGGTTATTGAAAAACTGGTTGCTTTTGAGGTGGATATTGCCTGCATTGAAGGCCGCTGTCACCATAACGATATCGAGGTAATCCCCTGGCTTGACGATGAGCTGGTTATCTGCGCCTCCCCCTCTCACCCTATAGCAAAAGAACGCGTGATCCCACTAAACAGGCTGGCTAATGAATACTGGCTACTCCGTGAACCGGGTTCGGCTACCCGAATGCTGTTTGATGACTCCATTGCCCAACACTTGCAGAATCTGACCATTCGCATGGAGCTGAACCAGACTGAGGCCATTAAACATCTGGTGATTTCAGGCACCGGCATTAGTTGCCTGTCTCGTTTTTCCATTGCCAAAGAACTGAAAAAGGGTGAGCTGGTATGCGTCCGGCTAAAGGGTAAACCATTAAAAAGAAAGCTTTCTCTACTAAAACACAAAAAGAAATATGAGGGTACATTAGTCAATTCATTCCTTGATGCAATAAGAGCTTATACACAAAATTAGGTATATCCCGTTTAATTTCTCGATTTTCGACTATCCTCAATGGCGGAGTACTTATAGAGGATTGAGCCCATGACCCCCCGAAGACGAACGCTCATGCTGGCAGGCAGCGCTTTTGTGTCCTTGCTGATTATTTCCGGTTGTGCATTCAAATACCATCAGCCAGCGCATAAAAATGCTACCGCAATGTTACTCACTCAGGTTGCTGATGCCATTCATAAGGATCACTGCTTAAGTCCAGCCCTGCAAAAAAATATTGACTCTCAATTGATTCAGCCTCTGGCACATTCCGGAGATGCCACTATATCAGGTGATGATGCGGATGTTCGTTCGGTTGTGGTAAATTTTCAAAAAGCGCTTGAACAATCCCTGGTTGAGCTGCTGGAAAAGGGAGCAATCACCCGGCTAACCGCTATTATTCATACCCCTATGCCAACAACGCCTCTGTGCAACTGCGCAGGCTCAGGGAAAAGCCATGCAGACACTATGCACCCGAGTCTTCGTCAGGACCCTTCCCGGGTAAAAACCATTGAAGATCGCACTGTCACACTACGCCAACTGGCTGCTCGGGGGCAATCTGTTCATTTGTACATCGCTTACCCTTCAGGCGGACTACAGAAACGTTCAGCCGAAGCACAAAAAACGTATATGGAGGAAGTCAACAACCAGAAAAACACCAGCTTGATCGATTTTCCGCTGAAATGTACCAGCATGCCCAGGCATATAGTGGGTGCAACTTACTTCATCTCAACACCACAGAGCCAGACGCCCACTGTTTTAAATCTGTCCGGTGTGCAAGCCTTAGAAGGCCACAATACTACAAACTGGCGGCTTGTTCTGGGTGATGAGAATAACCGGCCAGTGAAAGAGCGGCTTAATGACATGTCTCTCTACCTTCAACAGTGTGGTTATTACCTGAAAAAAGCCGGGAACACCGTAACACTGGTACCTGTCGTACCTCAGGCTAATACGCCAAAGTCATCAAACCCTCGCGTGGACAAGCATTGATGCCCGTACAAACTCGGGATTTGCCCTGACATAACTTCCCTGTTTGTCTGACTCATTACTTTTTATGGTGTGGGAGCAACAATCAAAGCAGGGGCGTTATACCAATGACCTTTTCTAACGACCTTAATGAGCGTAGTTATTCTTGAATGGTGCCTTAGCAGTATTAGTACCTATACTCGATTACCGGTCTCTGTGCCTTTCCCCGATGACAAATATCATGTATCCCTTTAAAATCTTCCTTCAGTCACTCACTCAAGTTACGCTGTGCTACTATATTGCTACTATATTGCTACTCTATATTGTCTATCATATTGTCTATCCCCATTGGACAATTTACTACCTGTTGTAGTCGATGGTAGCGAAGTGCGTAACTTCAGTTACTCATCTGTTGGTAATAAATAACATTATGGCTAAAGTTATTGAAACACCGGACGCACCACCCGCAATTGGTCCATACTCCCAAGGCATACAGTTTGGAAAAATGATGATCACATCCGGGCAGCTACCTGTCGATCCGGAAACCGGTGACTTGCCGGAAGCCACTAAAGACCAGGCTCACTTGTGCTTAAAAAATGTAAAAGCAGTGTTGGCTGCCTCTGATTATGGCATGAACGACGTTCGCAAAGTCACTGTGTTTGTCAAAGATATGAATGACTTTACGGATATAAATGAAGTTTATAAACAATATTTCACGATTCCTTTTCCAACCAGAAGTCTGGTTGAAGTAGCCCGCCTGCCAAAAGATGTAAAAGTTGAAATAGAAGTTATTGCCAGTAAAGATTAACATATTGCTCTCCCCACACATCAGTCAGGTCTCTGGTGGTGAAGGGAGAGCAATACTTACAACTTACTCCAGCTATTGATAGTGTTAAACCTGACGTATTATGAGCAAATCACTCAGAGATCAGTTAATGAAGTCTGGGCTTGTGACAAAGCAACAAGCTCTGAAAGCAAAAACAGCCAATAAAAAACAGAAAAAACAGGCGGCTAAAACCGGTGAAATGACAGAAGCTGAGCGTCACAGGGCTCAACTGAAGGAACAGCAAAAAGTTCTTGCGGACAAAGATCGGGAGCTAAACCGACAGCTGGAAGAAAAGCGCCAGAAAAAAGCCATTAAGGCACAAGTTCGGCAGCTGATCGAAAAAAACACAATCGTTCGCTCAAAGGGGGATATTGGCTATAATTTCGTCGTTAATAATAAGGTCAAAAAGATCTATGTCACCGAAGAGATGCAGTCTAAACTAAGCCTCGGGCTTCTGGCTATCGCTGTTCAGGAGGACAGCTATAAAATCATACCTGTTCCTGTAGCACAGAAAATTGCTGAGCGTATGCCTGAGGTGATTGTACTTCAAAACCAGAATCAATCAGCACTGTCCGAAGAAGATGAAGACTGGTACGCTGATTATGAAATCCCTGATGATTTGATGTGGTAAATCTGTGCGTTATCCGTAATAAGAAACACTGATGTTCCAGCGGCACCAAGTAACCCTGTGCGTTATACTCAAAAAAAACACAAAGCCTGCGGCACCAAGTCGCTGTCCAAAAACGAGGAGGCATAACTCAAAAAATCGCACAAAGCCTGTGATTTCCATAAACTGATAAAGATACCAACAGTCTTTTCTTTTTATTGCCAACATAAAGCTATTGTTCATTCATTTGGCAGGTTAACACCCACTCTTCCACTCTTCCACTCTTCCACTCTTCCACTCAAATAGTCGAAATACATTTTGTCGAAATCGAAATTCATTGTCACTTGCAGCTAGTCGAAATAGTCGAAATAGTCGAAATAGTCGAAATAGTCGAAAGGCAGTGACGTCACTTGCAGCTAATCGAAAGCACTGACTAATGGAAAACCAACTATACTCGCTAGTTGATGTTGTATTCAATGAAGACTGGTGTAGAGTCAGAGGGTCTTGCCGCTGAGAATCTGGCTGTTTCCAGACAGGTTCACTTAATCTTCAGAATAAGTCAGATACGTCTGTTAAGACAGGCACAAAAAAGAACTGTGGCTGGAATGGAAACTTTATGGTCAGGGTGCTTGAAGTGATCGATAAATGATCATGTTTTTACCCTGGCCACTCCAGGTCTTAACTTGAATGCGTGATTGACTGCTTTGACAGAGAAGGCGTCCTCATTGGAGGACTGTTTTTACAGCTACCGGTTATGCACGCTTTCAGTTGACATTCTCCCCGGCTGGATCGCTGTGGGATTCCCATCACAGGGTGTTACTGTCTCGTGAGTTTATGCAGGCTCCTGCCTCATGGCTACTACGACCATAAGAGACTGACATTGACTCCACAGGCTTTACTTTCCCTCTGCTCAGGGGTAGATCAAAGGACAGAAATGTTTTAACAGAATGTCAGGGGAAATCTACCTCTCACCTGTTTCGGTGGAAGTATTCTTTCTAAAGCCGGACAGGGAAAACATGCAAGCCAGTCACCGGGTATCCATTGCGTGCAAAAGTCCTGTTTAAAGGTTCTAGACAAGCGTTTTCTGAAAGGAACAATTTGCGGGAATCCTGATTTATTAAGATGGTCAATGCAGGGTTCTGTTTTAGTCGGGCATGGTGATCAAGGTTAAGTTTATGAATGTCAATAATGTCAATAATGTCAATAATGTCAATAATGTCAATGATGCTACGAATCTGAGAAATTTTATACAACGAGAGTTCATTATCCTGGACCAGGATTTCTCAGGAAGAGACGAAGTGATTCAGTTTCTCACTGAGAAGTTGCAGGTAGCTGGAAAACTATACGACAAAGAAACTTTTATTAATGCTGTCATGAAAAGGGAGGCTGAAGGGTCTACTGCCCTTGGCGACGATTTAGCTGTTCCCCATGGTAAAAGCGAAGCAGTAAAAGAAACGGCCATCGCTATCGCTCGTGTAAAAAAACCATTGGACTGGGAAGGTATTGATGGGACTGAGCCCGTTAAACTGGTTTTTCTGTTGGCTATTCCACTGACACAACAAAGTAATACCCATATTCAGATACTCACTGATATCACTACCCGACTGGTGAATGATAGTGTCAGGGAACGTCTGATGATGGAGGATGACCGTCAGGCCTTTCTGGATATTCTCAGTCCCGGAAAAAAAACAGCGACAGAGAGTACTCCGTCTGAGCCACCGGATGCCGCCAGGTACGTTGTCTGTGTAACAGCGTGCCCTGCAGGTATTGCTCACACTTACATGGCTGCTGAGTATCTCGAGAAAGCCGGTAAAAAGTTGGGTATTGGTGTTTCTGTTGAGAAGCAGGGTTCCAAAGGTGTTGACGATCAGCTAACCAGGGAGCAACTAACACAGGCAGATGCTGCTATTTTTGCAGCAGATGTCGCTGTTAAGGGCGAAGAACGATTTGAGCACCTTCCGGTGTTGCGCACGAAAGTGGCTGAACCTATAAAAAGAGGGGAAGCGGTGTTGCAGCAAGCGCTATCATTGCCACCTGTAACTGACCGGTCTCACAGAAAGGTGAGTGCCGATGCGGTTGAAAAACCAGCGTCTGCGGTTACTCTGGTTAAACAGGGTTTGCTCACCGGGGTATCCCATGCAATTCCGTTTATTGCCGCAGGTGGAATTATGATGGCCCTGGCGATCGCTTGTGCACCAATGACGCCATCGGGGCCTGATTTCTCACAGTCTCCTGTCTTGAAAGTAATCAGTGACATTGGCGGTACAGCATTTAGCATTTTATTACCGTTGTTAGCGGGTTATATTTCTTACGGTATAGCTGGACGACCGGGGTTGGTTGCTGGTTTTGCAGGTGGTGCGCTGGCCGGTAAAACCAATGCCGGTTTTCTGGGGGCTATTGCAGCAGGTTTGTTAGCTGGTTTTGTGGTGCGCTGGATTAAACGTTGCCCAATACCCCAAGCCATTGAACCGTTGATGCCGATTATTATTATTCCCGTTCTGTCATCATTAATCGTTGGCAGCATCATGTTGGAAGTGGTGGGGGTTCCCATCGCAGGTATTATGACGGGGCTGAGTGACTGGCTTCATAATATGGGGGATGCCAATACCATCGTATTGGGCTTGATCCTTGGCGGCATGATTGCTTTTGATATGGGTGGCCCGGTGAACAAAGCAGCTTTCTTTTTTGGTGCTGCAATGATTCAGCAGGGCAATTATGCCATAATGGGCGCTGTTGCTGCGGCAATTTGTGTACCACCTATCAGTATGGGGCTGGCAACAAAATTCTCTAAAACCTTATGGACGGAACAAGAGCGTGAAGCAGGCACTGCCGCCCTTCTTATGGGGCTGATTGGCATTACTGAAGGGGCTATTCCGTTTGCAGTGGCTGATCCATTCCGTGTCATTCCCTCTATTATGACTGGCTCTGCGTTAGCAGGTGCCATTGCCATGGCTTCAGGTGTTGGCAACCACGCACCTCATGGTGGCCCGATTGTACTGCCAGTCATTGATGGTCGGCTGATGTATGTAATTGCTATTACTGTCGGTGTTATGGTTTCAGTATTGTTGATCAATGGATTGAAGCGTTTTATTTTGGCCAGACACAGGACAGCAGCTACGAAAACTGTCGTCTAGGCGCTATTGACATAAGAGTGTTATCCAGCTTTAGAATGACTCTATTGCTCTATTGCGGTGGTTATCTGAGTACGGTGGTTATCTGAGCGTAAATCCTGCGTTAACGTTTTTCGCCATAGCTTCGGCTTAGACGAGTCACTTTGCCTTGTGGTTTCCCTCAGCTAACCCTCCTCATGACGACGTTAGCAAGTTTAACGGGTATTATGGAGGTTCCCACGCGGGCGCGTGGGAGCCAGGCTTTTACGACACCTCAAATCTGGCAGGGGAGGATGTCAATTGCCTTCATAAACTCATATCTGCCAGTAAACTGTCAAGCAGGCTACTTGCACCAAGCCTGAAGTGGTCAGGGGTTACCCAGTCTTTTCCCATAAGCGTTTCTGCCAGTTGCAAATAATGTTTCGCTTCGTCGGCAAGGCGAACACCTCCGGCAGCCTTGAAAGCGACATCTTTACCGCTCTCTTTAATAGCGGTGAGCATAATACGGGTTGCTTCCAGCGTAGCATTGACAGAGACTTTACCAGTGGATGTTTTCAGAAAATCTGCACCCCCTTCAATAGCAAGCTGACAGGCTTTTTGAATAAGCTCAGTGGTTTTCAGCTCACCCGATTCAATAATGACTTTTAGCAGGACGTGCTCACCGCAAACGGCTTTACACTGCTGAATCATCTCCACTCCGATGGTTTCATTACCTGCAATCAACGCCCGGTAAGGAAAGACAACATCCACTTCATCTGCACCATAGGCTATCGCTGCACGTGTTTCAGCAATGGCTATTTCAATGTCATCCCCTCCGTCAGGAAAGTTAGTAACCGTTGCTAACTTGACCTGGGAAAGGCCCAGCGACTGGAGTGTTTTTTTAGCGATGGGCACAAAGCGAGGGTATACGCAGACAGCTGCAGGAAACCCTGCGGGTGTTTTTGCCGCCTGGCATAAAGTGATGATTTTTTCATTCGTGTCACTATCATTGAGGCTGGTAAGATCCATCAGTGATAACGCCAGCCGGTTATAATCTGTTTCCTGAGTCATGGAAAACTCCTGCTTGTTTCTGTTGCCCTGCAGATTTTCGGACTTAACATTGGCTTATTGCTTTGAAACGATCTTTTCTCCCTGAGGCCGATGACGTCCGACAGGCTGTCAGGATTCTGTTAATGGTTGTAAATTGTATAAAAATACAGGCTATTCACAAGCCCCAGGGATCACTTTGTGCTAAAAAATACAGTGTAAACAGTAACAGTCACGTCGTGCTATAATTGAGGCTGTTTATTGCATTGTGAATCATTATAATGCTTTTCGTACTCATTTTTCATGGTGCTTTTTGAACTATCGCGACTGTCTGAGCATAATTTGTCTGGTTGTAAGAGCCTCAGAATCCGCTGATATACGGATACAAACTCGGCAAAACCCGCAGTAGCTGTGACGAAACTCCTGTTTTTCAAACGGTTGTCGTGTGTTTTTCAGTCACTTCCCGAGTTTTTTTGTGCTTTAAGATCAGCAACTTCTGTCTGGCGCTATAATAAAATGCATGCTCAGCCTCATTTTTTCATTTCCTGGTTGATTTCCTTAGGGGTTACTTTATGCACGACGCTGGTTTAGCGTTGCCGGTGTTGATTTTTTCCGGTTTGTTTTTATTAGCTACAGGTTCAGCGATCTGGCTGAAATTTTTGCGTATTCCATACACAATTGGCCTGGTTGTTATTGGTATGGTGTTAGGATTAGTTGCCAAGCAATCCGATTTTTTAGCACCCGTCCTACGGGTGCAACTGAGCCATGATCTTATCATGTATGTGCTCCTGCCTGTGCTTATCTATGATGCAGCTATTAACATCAAGCTTCCAAAACTGTTTGCCGAGCTGGTACCGGTTTTAATGCTGGCCGTAGTGGGTGTTGTTTTATCTACGTTTGTTGTTAGTGGCCTGCTGGGTTATTTCACCCCTGTGACAATGGCGGGTGCTTTTTTATTCGGTGCGTTAATCTCGGCAACCGACCCGGTGGCGGTCATTGCGCTATTTAAAGAGATTGAGGCACCTGAGCGTATGTCTCTGTTGATGGATGCGGAAAGTCTGTTTAACGATGCAACGGCCATTGTCATGTTCGGGATCGTTATGGCTGTGGTGCAAACAGGACAAACACTGAATACTTATATGCTGCTGGGCGCTATCTGGGAGTTCTGCCGGGTGTTTCTTGGCGGTATCTTTGTCGGTACAATACTGGGCTTTGCCATGCTGTTTTTGCTTCGACTGGGGCATAACATTCCTTTTGTACAGATAGCCCATACAACGATTCTGGCTTACATCAGCTTTATTGTAGCCGACCATATGCTGGGAATGTCGGGTGTGATGTCCACCATTGCTGCGGGACTGATCACCCGTACCTGGTCTCGCAAGGTGTTGAGCGAGCCGGTTCAGCAGTATCTGGAACCCTACTGGGAGTTCATGGCTTTTGTGGCCAACAGTTTTATCTTCCTGTTGCTGGGTTTGCAGGAGGACTTATTGTTCCATGACATGAACCAGTTGAATGACAGCCTTTCACTGTTGGTCATTGCCATAGTTGCCGTGTTGCTGGCACGCTATCTGGTCGTCTATCTGTTGATTCCTGTCAGTAACAGACTGCCAAAAAGCCCGCCTGTTGATAGCAGTACCAAAGCAGTTATGTTCTGGGGAGGGCTGCGGGGAGTGGTCCCTGTGGCATTGATGCTTTCTATCCCCATGGATATGGCGGAACGCCCTGTGATTATCCATATGTCACTGGCGGTGATTTTGTTCTCCCTGTTGATTCAGGGGACAACCATTGGCTGGCTGATGGAAAAACTGGGCATAAAGTCTGCCCAGCCCAGGTAAGCAGGCTTTCACAAGGATTATTTTTTGTGCAGGGATGGTTTAGCGACCGGTACCGGGACTTACAGACAAATGTCAATAGACCGGGAGGTGTTTCTTTGGGGGGAAGAGAGGAGAGGAAGGGGTAGGAGGGGTAGGACTTGCCTCTAAAGAGGCACGTTCTCAAGTTTCTTTCTTCCCATAGCCCTGACTGTACTTTTGATGATTGAAAAGCCTGCCCGGCTACGCGTGTTTAACTTTGGCACGGACGTTGGTGGCAGTACCACCCTGGTATTCTTTGTTTTCATTGCTGTCCTATGTTGTGGGCGTTGTGGGCATTTCCTTTTTACAATGCCAACCCCACTTTTCCTGAATTTTCATAAACTTTCTAGCCTCGGCCTCACAGTAACCTTTTTCATAGCTGGCACCCCAGAGCTTTTTATTACTGTGTTTTTTGATATAACGTACCTCACATGGCAAAAACGACTCCCGTTGTAAATAGACGACTTCTATTTTCCTCTGCTCGTTACCATGCTGGCATTTATAACCATAGTTGTTATTAGCCATGGTAACATTCGACAGGCTGACCAGGCTAAGTGTACTAATCATTGTCAGTATTTTCATAAGACTCTCTTTCAGTCATTTGCTCAAAGTATCTTATACTTTAGCAGTGCCACCCCCTTTTCTGCCTGACTTTTTGCGCAATGAAGCACCTTGTTTATGGCGGGAAACCTGTTGTTTTTTTCGAAAGACGGGTTCCACCGGTGGAAGGTGACGTACAGAAGGTACACCGGTATTCAGAGCTGTTGAAAGTAACGCACGTAGCTGTTGATCAAGCCCCAGCATAAAGGCCGAATAACTGCCTTTTCGCTCAACAATACTCTCAAGGAAGGATTCCCAGCGGGCTGTCATATCCGGGTGGCTGACGATATCAGGCAATGCCTGAATCAAGGCCCTGCCCGTCGTGGTTGCATGGATGGTTCGCCCCTGGCGAGTGAGAAAATTACGGGAGAACAGCAGCTCAATGATCCCTGCCCGAGTAGCTTCTGTCCCCAGGCCATCAGTGTCTTTTAATACCTTTCTGATCGTCGGGTCTTTAACAAAGCGAGCAATGCCAGTCATGGCTGAAAGTAACGTTGCATCAGAAAAGGGTTGTGGCGGTTGTGTTTCCTTTTCTTTTAACTCAGCACTGATACAGTCAACCTTATCACCGTTTTTTACCACAGGCAGTCTTTGTTCCCTTTCATTGACGGTATGCCGTTTACCCGTAAACAGCACTTTCCAGCCTTCATTCAGAGACACTTTGTTTTTTGCCTTAAACAAACCGCCTTCTATGCGTGTAGTAATACGGCGGATACTGTAGGTATGGTCAGGGTAAAACTGAGCAATATACTGCCGGGCAATCAGACGGTAAACCTGCTTTTCACTCTCTTTTAATCGCTCCAGCGAAGCTCTTCTGGCCGTAGGAATAATGGCATGGTGAGCAGAGACTTTTTTATCATTCCAGGCCTTACCTGATGTATCAGCATCAGCTTCATCAACAGCCTTAACGAGATTCTGCTCATTATGCCGTATAGCTGCCAGTACCTCCGGTGCCTGTTGAAAGTGCTCTTCGGGCAAATAGCGGCAGTCTGACCGAGGGTAGGTAATCAGCTTTTGCTCGTAGAGCACCTGGCAGCTTTCAAGCACCTGTTTCGCACTGAGCCGGTGTTGCCTGGCGGCATCAATTTGCAGGATGGATAATGAACAGGGCAGTGGTGGTGACTCTTTACCTGGCTTGTCTTCCGCTTTTGACACAACGCCCGGTTTACCTGTGATACGGTCTACGACGTTTTGCGCCAGCCGTTTATCAAGCACACGTCCTTCTTCATCCATCCACGGCTGGCAGGATTCACTGGGTTGCCATTTGGCCTTAAAGCGCTCTTTTTTATCGGTCTCCAGCTCAGCAAAGACTTCAAAGTAAGGTTTGGGCGTAAACTGCTCAATCTCCAGATCACGGCGTACTACCAGTCCCAGTACAGGGGTTTGAACACGCCCGACAGATAAGAGCCCGTTATAACCTTCCTTGCGCCCCATTAAGGTAAAGGCCCGTGTCATATTGATGCCATAAATCCAATCCGCGCGTGAGCGTGCCAGCGCTGAGACCGATAGGGGGACAAAATCGTTGTTAGACTGAAGCGTCGCGAGGGATTTTTTAACAGCAGAGGGATTCAGGTCATTCACTAGCAAACGACGGACTTCCCTTCGGCGCGAGGGAGCCAGTTGTAAGAACTGTAATACTTCATCCACCAGGAGTTGCCCCTCCCGATCAGGGTCGCCAGCATGCACAATGATTTCAGCCCGCTTTAACAGCTTTTTGATCACTGCCAACTGGCTGCGACAGCTTTTTCGCGGTTGCAGAATCCACTGCTGAGGCAGTATCGGCAAATGCTCCAGCCGCCACTGCTTAAACGCCGGGTCGTAGGCTTCCGGCTCAGCCTGCTCCAGTAAATGCCCAATGCACCAGGTCACAAAATTGCCATCTGCCGTTTCAATATAGCCCTCGTACTTTTTATGGGGCTTTGGTAAAACACTGGCAATGGCTCGGCCCAGACTGGGCTTCTCAGCAATGATTAATCGCATATAAACGGGTGGTCCACTGTATATATAGCCAGTTAATAGTAACGCATCAGCTTTGTTATGCATAATATCCGATATTTTGGACGGCAGGTATTTTGTCATATATCGCTATCTGGACAGACAAAAATAACACTTGAAACTAATGATAATAATTCTTATTATTATTGCGCCAATTTTACCAGAGACATGTTTGATGTGAAGGCATCACTGTCTATGAAAAGATGTTGTCGTTTAATCCTGCGGGCAGGTTTTTTGCTGGTTAGTCATGCCAGTGTTCAGGCAATAGAATCACCAGAGACATGGCCCCGAATGATTGTGTTTGATAATGGGTTGCTGGACATCCTCGCTGCCATGGAACTGGATAATCATATCATCCTGATGCCGAATGACCCGACGTTCACAGGGCAGTACCCGGATGCACGCCTCAACTCTCACGCCAGATGCACCAGAAGCACCAGAAGCACCAAAAAAACTAAATGACTATCCATGAACTTTTGAAAAGTGACAAGCCGGTTACGGGCATTTCTGGCATTGATAAAACATCACCGTCAGGGAGTGATGGATAACGGTATGGCTTAAGCCACTTTTCCATTGACCATTATTGACCATTAATAATACTTACTTTTATGAAACAACCCACGATAAAACACATCTGTTCTGCCGGACTGATGACGTTCTGCGCAATGCCTCTGACTGGTCAGGCTGCTGAGGAGAGTAAAGCGCTTGATGACATCTTTGTTACTGCCAGCGGTTTTGAAGAAAGCGCAAAAAAAGCGCCTGCCAGCATCAGTATTGTCACCAGAGAAGACCTGGCCAACAAGCCTTACCGCGACGTGCGTGATGCTTTGGCACAAGTGCCTGGTGTCAGCCTCAATGGTGGTCCCACCGGGGATATTTCCATTCGAGGCATGGAAGGCGATGGCACATTGATTCTGGTGGATGGCAAACGTGTCAATTCAACGCGGGTTCTGAACCAGAAAGGAGGGAATATCGTCGAGTACAGCTGGATGCCTCCTGTCAATGCCATAGAACGCATCGAGATAGTGAAAGGCCCCATGTCGTCCTTGTACGGCACGGATGCCATGGGGGGCGTTATTAATATCATTACCACACCCTCCCGCAGGGAATGGACGGCCACCACCGGTGCCAGTGCCACTGTCCAGGAGAACAGCATATCTGGCAATATCACCCATCAGAATTTTTACCTGTCAGGCCCACTGTCCGACAAGTTGGGCATAAAGCTCTACGGTGCAGCCCGCCAGCGCCAGGAAGATACCATTCCCAATGGTTTTCAGGAAAACAGAAACTACACCCTGTCTACGGATATTGATTATGAGCTGACAGACCGTCAGTTTCTAACGCTCAGTGGCAGTATCGGTGAAGATAAGTACCATGGAAGGTCGGAAAAAAGTTTCACTGGAGATACTGAAAGTATCAGGGACTACAAGCGTTACAGCCTGAATGTCACCCATGAATACTTTATGGACTGGGGCAACCTGACAACAACCCTTGCCTATGACAAGGCAAAATTATCATCACCCACACGTACCAGCTTTTTACCGTCAATGAATAATAGCAGCCTGAATACCAAACTGGTTATTCCCATGGACAGCCACACATTGACATGGGGTATAGCTGTCAAAAGGGAAGCCCAGGAAATCGGCGGTATGGTTTTATCGGCTGATGAGAAGGGGCGTGTTGCCGGGTCAGCTATCCATAAAGCGATCTTTGCTGAAGATACCTGGCAAATAACCAACAGCCTCTCAACCACACTGGGCGCACGTTATAACCATCACTCCAACTACGGCGGGCATCTGAGTCCACGCCTGTATATGGTCTGGCAGACCAGTGATAGCTGGACTATCAAAGGAGGGATTTCCTCTGGATACCGTTCACCCGACTTAAAAGAAGTCAACCCTGCCTTTGGTACGCCGCAGTCAAAGGGCTCAACCACCTGGGGCAACCCGAACCTGAAACCTGAGACCAGTGTCAATACAGAGTTGTCGTTCAACTATGACGGAGGCAAAGGTATCCGTGGGTCTTTGACCCTGTTTGACACCCAATACAAAGATAAAATCACCAATACTGGCTCCAAGGCATTGGATATCAACAACGATGGTGAGTTTGGCGACGACGGCTTGGGGGATCGGGGACCTGATGGAAAGCCACAGAGTGTGTATTTCAATATGGGAGAAGCCACTATTCGGGGCATCGAGCTGGCAGCGCAGTGGGATATCAGCAAAACACTGACAAGCAAGGCCAGCTACACCTATACAGACTCAGAGATATCCACTCATGGGAAAGACGTCTATGGCTTCTCATTAGCCGGTATTGATGGCGGAGCGCTGGTCAATACACCGAGACATCTGGCAGACCTCAGCCTCGACTGGCAAATCTCCGAACAGCTGTCCTCCTATGTATCAGGTGTTTATCGCGGGAAAGAGCTACAGGCCATCAGTCTTGGTCAAATACCTAGTCTCGGCAATGATACCATGAAAGACAGCTTTCAGATGAATGTTGGTATGGGCTGGGAGGTTTCAGACGATATTCTGCTGTCCGCAGCTGTTTATAATCTGACGGATAATGTTCGTTATGACGCATCAGACAGCGAAACCGAGCAATATATAGAAGACGGACGTCGTTACTGGCTATCAGTGCAGTGGACGATATAAAACCAGTCAGGAAGCCTGATGACGTATTGTCAGGCTTTTTAACCTGTGCTGAATTTAGCTTATTAGCTTAAAAGTGAAATGACGAGCCGATATTATCACTCGTTCGTAATGGCGGAGTTTCCATGGTAAAGCATACCTGTTATATAAAAAATTATTGTTGTTTAATGGCGTTGGCAGTGTTTCTGCTATTGGGCTATAGCAGTGTTCAGGCGGCAGAGAAGTCAAACACATCACCACACATTATTGTGATGGATGTGGGGCTTCTGGAAATCCTTGCTGCCATGGACCTTGATAATAATATTGTACTGATGCCGGAAGATCCTGCATTCACAGAGCAGTACCCGGAGGTTCCCCGATACAACAAGTCTATCAATGGTGAATACCTGATGCTGTTGCAGCCTGACATTATTCTGTACGGTAACCTGCTCAGGGATAGTGGTATGATAGCACAGGCAAAAATGATGGGAATTGAAACCCAGTACATTAATCGTGCCCTACCTGTTGAAAAAAAAGTAACGCGTATGGCTGAAATTTTTCAACTACCGGCCAAAAAGGACAAGGTTCTGCAAGGGATTGCATTATCTTTTAGCAAAGCCAGAACGATTGCACAGCACAACACAGACCAGCCCCGTGTTATTCATGTATCAGCTACAGGAGCCGGTGGGCAGGTGGCTATGGCTGGCAGAGAAACACCTGCTTACGAATTGATCAAGAGCGCCGGGGGAAAGAGTCTGGATACTATTTCGCTATTTTCCGGCTATAAACCCGTTACCTCGGAAGGACTGATCCAGATTGCGCCTGAAGTCATCCTTGTATCGGATCTGGAAATTGATGCCCTTGGTGGAACAAAGGGTATCTGGAAAAACATACCAGGGCTTTCAGCAACACCGGCTGGCATAAATCACCAGCTGATTATTGTATCCCACAAGGGACTAAAAAATGGCAGCATTGAGACAGCCAGAATTGTTGATGAGCTTGCTGAAACGCTCTCTCAAATTTCTCAGAAGTCGTCTTAAAAGCGTGCCCGGTGGCGGGGACCTCGAGAAGGCTCTTAATGGGTTCCGGAGAGCTGGCAGGCATTCGGTTTTCACGACTACAGGTGGCAAGTCATCCAGTGTAAAACCGCTTCATCATCGTATATAGTGGGTTCTACTCTCCGATGAACAGCAATAACAGACGGTCTCCACTAGCGTAAGCCAGAACCATAAGGAGACCAAATAGGTTCACCGGTAAAAACACGACCCAGCATATCCACTCTCCCTATGCCACGAGCTATGCCAGAATTCTCTGCTACTGATTCCGCCAAGGAATTAATACCCGAAGCACCCGTTGAATTAATACTCGAAGCACCCGTTGAATTAATACTCGAAGCACCCGTTGAATTGTAAGGCTGTCGGCATATGGGACACTGGTTTATTGCTGAGCTTTTTTCCCATTCATTAAAGCAGCTCTGGCATAAGGAGTGAGTACAGGGATAGAATACATGCTCTGATTTTTCGACATTCATAAAACAAACAGGACATTCTTTCTGGGTAGAATCAACTCCGGTGCTGTGGTGAGGTGAATCGACCCTTATGGCAGGTTGATTGCTATCATCATCCGTCGTTGACGATGCTCTGACCCGTACACCATTGGAAAATGTCATTGTTGTTAAATTATGATTGGCGACTTTCTGGCTGTTTATTGCTGGCGGCTGCAATGGCAATAAACCTGCCGGTTGCACTAAAGCTGCTGACTGCCGCAGATCTTCCTCCAGTGAAATATTGGGGACATAATTGTGTATCATAGAAGGAGGAATTCTGTGATCATACAGCAAGTGCTTATGGTAAAATGCCACTAACACGAAAGTTTTTCCACAAATTTCACAATCAATAACCATATCAACCCCCTCATCTCTAGTGCTGTGAGTCCTCGCAACCCAGCATTAGCACCTCAATAATCGTCTGCCCAGTGCCTTCTGGTACATGATTTCAGTGACTATGACCTATATCATAAAGGGCTGCTCGCACTTCTGGCACAATCCCTGATTTTCCAATCCCATGCCCATCAACTATCACATTCGCTTATCCGCTGAAGGGCAGCAATCATCCTGAATGCCTCAGTTGACATCACCGCCTCCACTGAAAGCCTTACGCAAGTTGACTTATAACTATTGACTACAGTCACCTGAAAGGGGTGATATAAAAAAAGCGTAAGCACCACTGCTGCAAGGTAAAGAAGCAATTTATGACATTCAACTGCGGAATGTAGCATCATTGTAACAAGTAGGCCGTGCCAGAAAAGTGGCCAGATACAAGCGCACCCATGCACAGATTCTTACTGCTCTCCATGAAAATGGCACTGCAACCCGTGAATCTGAGACTGCTGCCACCTGTGTAGTTTCTATAAAAACCGTCCAGAGAGTTCGCCAGTTATGTGTTGAGGGGTGCAATTAACACTGTTCTAATCAGCGGCTTTTCAATACTTATTTCAGTCAATATTAGTCCTTAAGGTTCTGAGGTTCAACATGTCATGTGCCTGTTCGGACTTCCACCACGCTTCAGGAAGTTTCAGCCGGGTTTGGACAACAGAACGGTTTGAGCTTTCTATTTCACCAGAACCCATAGGTAAGTTGGCAGCTTATGCTGCTTAATAATCAAACGGCCCAGAGCGATTCCTCATGAAGCGATGATTCAATGGCGCAATGATGACAGGCTTCTTTTAACAGGGACGGTAACAGGGACGGTAACAGGGAAAAGAGTGTCTAAAGTGTTATTCAGATCAGCAAAATAACCGATTGTTGTTAGTTTTCCTGACAACGTAAAAGTGTCAGGAAACTTAACCTGACAACCCACTGTCTGTGAATACAGAATACTTACGAAATTTATAAGACCATACACATACAGAGGTTAAGCATTATGAATACTATAGGTAACTATCAGCCTTCTGCCAGAGCGATATCTTCCCTGGAAGACCTTATAAAATCAGGCTGGAGCGAAAAAGAGGGTATTATTACCAGCCCGGATGGGCGAAAAGTGGCACTGGTTAATCGTGATGGTAATGTATTTCACCAGGATCGAGAAATAGTTGAGTACTCTGGTGAAGATTATATTTCTGCTATTGGACGTGTAAAAGAGTGTGTACGCCAACTTAAACAAAGGCGTGCTTTTGCCGTTCCCGCCAGTGCTATGGGTCAACTGTCTTTACGTCCACCCCATCAGGGAGCACCTTCAGTGGGGGCATCTTCAGCGGGAGCATCTTCAGCGGGGGCATCTTCTTCCCTGGCTTCCGGGGGAATGCTGTTTTCCCATGAAAATTTTAATGTGATTCTGGCCGAAGATATATTCGCCCATGCAGCGGCCATGAAACAAGATCACATCATGGTAAACGCTGCAAATGGCAACCTGGAACACACTGGAGGCCTTGCAGGGGCAATGGCACAAAAGGCAGGGCCGCGCTTGCAGCGAGAAAGTCATCAAATAACAAAAACAATGGGTAAACTCATTGATGGACAGGTCGTAGAAACCGGCGCTTATAATCTTGCCCACCTTAAAACACAATCAGTTTTGCATGCTGTAGGACCCCGTTATGATGCATACAAGGGCAATCCAAAAAAGATTAAAGATATCCTGAAGGTCGCTTATACAACAATAATCAATCAGTATACTCCAGGCTGTCCTGTTTATTCACCTTTATTGTCAGTAGGCATTTTTTCGGTACCAGCTAAATGGTCTGCAGAAGCATTTTTTGAAGCTTACAAGGAGTATGTAGAAGCAAGACCAGGACGGCCAAAGCCAGTTGTTCACGTAGTTATGTCTTCAAAATACGATGATCCACAGATCATCCAAAATGTACAGAGCCATTTACAACACTTGCAACAAAGTACTTCTGTTCCGGCAGCAACAGCGTCACCCCCCTCAAGGGTATCCTGCACCAAAACCAGTGCACCACAGGGTTTCGCGGGGCTTTCAAGTACCAGTGCCACTTCGGGGTTTTCAGCACATGCTGAAAAAGCAGGCGCTAAAGCAGGTGCCAGTGAACATCCGGCTTCAGATAAGCCAGTTCGCCGCGGTAGTCGCCTGAAATACTTATTAGCGGAGATGCGTCAGTCTCAATCATTGAGCAGTGGTGCAAGACCTGAGAGGGCATCCACACAAGGAGCAGGCAGTCAATTCAATGGAGACAGTGCTTCAGCCCGTAGTCCTGCACTTTTGAATACTGATGGAAATCCCATTAGAGATGCGCAGGCAATACTTGGTGACTTGTTGAGAGATGGCCATTTAAGATGTTTAACGCAAAAAGAGATTGGTCGGTTATCTGATAACTATGTCAGTATCTATACCCTGGAGCCATTGAAAACGCTGAAAGAAGGGGCCGTTGTCGTTTATAAGCACGGAGCGGAAAAGCAAGAGCGTCCGGTTGCCGTTGAAGACCTGATTGGTTCCCTTAAGGAGAAGGCTACAGGCAATGCTTTCAAGCATCCAGGTGAGTCATCAGCCCAGTTCAAACTGGATGGTAACAATGTAGCCAGATTAGCCGTTGGTGAACCTGTTAAAGGACCCTGCCCTGACGGAACGATGAAGATTACCAGGGAGCATGGAAAACTGGGGGGCGATAATAGCAACCGTCTGATAAAGATTGTTTATAATATTCCGGGAAAGCCAGGGCAATTTACGGGTGGCCAAAGAACAGCCTATTTGCCCGATACCCCTGAGGGTATAAACTTTAAAAACCTGCTGAAATTTACCTTTGCATTACGGCAGACTTTCACTGTGGGGACTTCTCGCACAAGCGGAGTGGAAAATACCATTACCTGGAATGATGTGCACCACAAAACAAACATGACCGGCGGTTTTGCTAATTATGGTTATCCCGATGCAGACTATATCAGCCGAACAACAGACGATTTGTCGTCCAAGGCTATCACTCCTGCAACAATGCAGCAATTTAAGGATTATCGTGACCCAGGCATGATCATAGATGATGAAACCTGAGGCATGCAGATGCCAGAAGTCAGGTTAGTGTCTGATACCAGCCACGATTGTGGCCGGTATTTTTTCTATTCAGGCTATCTTACATAATACTTGTCTTATGAACCAAACCAAGCGTACCGACATCTTCCGGCGTCTTCAGGCGCAGAACCCCAGCCCAACCACTGAGTTAAACTACCGCACCCCTTTCGAGCTGCTGATCTCAGTTATCCTGTCTGCCCAGGCGACGGATGTTGGTGTCAATAAAGCCACGGATAAACTTTATCCGGTGGCAAACAGCCCACAGGCAATGGTAGACCTTGGAGTGGATGGTTTGAAAAGCTATATCAAAACCATTGGCCTGTTTAACAGCAAGGCTGAGAATGTGATTAAAACCTGTCGGTTACTATTGGACAAACATGGGGGTGAAGTGCCACAAACCCGTGAGGCTCTCGAAGCGCTGCCGGGTGTTGGCCGTAAAACCGCTAACGTGGTGCTGAACACCGCCTTTAACCAGCCGACTATGGCAGTGGATACCCATATTTTCCGGGTATCAAATCGCACAGGCATTGCCCCGGGCAAAAATGTACTGGAAGTAGAGAAAAAACTGGTACGATTGGTGCCCAGGGAGTTTCTGATGGATGCCCACCACTGGCTGATTCTACATGGACGTTATGTTTGCAAAGCCCGCAAACCACAGTGTGGTCGTTGCATTATTGAAGACCTGTGCGAATTTAAAGAAAAAACAGCCTGACATGACTCACGGATAACACCTCGTTGCCAGTCGTGTGTTCACTGCCGCACAGGCAGCTTAGAAAAAGTTTATCACTCAGGCGGATTCAGGCGGATGATTCAGGCGGATGATTCAGGCGGATGATTCAGGCGGATGATTCAGGCGGATGATTCAGGCGGATGATTCAGGCGGATAATGTGTAGCCAACACCATATTATCCCGGTGAATCAACTCTTCTTCCCCTTTGTACCCCAGGCATCCATAGATAGCGCTGCTGGGCTTACCTATAATTTTACGGGCATCTGCATCGCTGTAGTTAACCATGCCTCTGGCAACCTCTTTGCCAGAGGTATCCCGGCAGGTCACCATCTCGCCACGCTGAAAATCACCCTCAACAGACATCACCCCAACGGGTAGCAAACTTGAACCTTTATTTATCAACACTTCAATAGCGCCATTATCCAACACCAACACACCTGACGTGCGCATATGCCCCTGTAGCCATTGTTTGCGGGCGGTGATTTTTTCCTGATCAGGTAACAATAGCGTGCCCGTCTCTTTCTGCAGGTATAGCCTGCTAAGGACATCGGGGGTTTTTCCATGGGCAATGACCGTCACTGCGCCCGAACTGGCTGCCAGTCGACCGGCTCTCAGTTTGGTTTGCATACCACCAAGACCCAGCTGGCCAGAACCCTCACCGGCCATGGCATCCAATGCCTTATCATGGGCCAGGGCTTCGTTGATCAGTGTTGCATCAGGAACTTTTCGGGGGTCAGCGGTAAACAACCCTTCCTGATCCGTCAGCAAAATCAATGCATCCGCATCAATGAGGTTAGTGACCAGAGCGCCAAGGGTATCGTTATCGCCAAAACGGATTTCATCAGTAACAACGGTATCGTTTTCATTCACCACCGGCACAATACCGTGTTCAAGAAGGGCATTGAGTGTTGCACGCGCATTAAGGTAACGCTGACGGTTGCTGTGGTCTGCATGGGTGAGCAGTACCTGAGCAGTTTGCACACGAAAATGTTGAAAGACGTGCTCCCAGGCACGTATCAGACGCGCCTGACCCACAGCGGCAGCCGCCTGTAAGTCCCTCAGGGCTGTGGGGCGGTCCTGCCAGTGCAACTGTTCCATCCCTGCTGCCACGGCACCGGAGGAAACAACCACAACATCAACCCCCTTATTGCGAATGGCGCAGATCTGTGCCGCCAGGGCATCAAGCATGGCAAGATCCAACCCCTGCCCATTATCAGTGAGAAGAGCGCTACCGATCTTAACCACCCAGCGCTGGCTATCGTGTAACCGTTGCCGTTGTGACCGTTGTGACCGTTGTAGCATTGTTGCTATCCTCTGGTATTCTAAGGTGTGTAGAATACCTTAACATCATCTTCGTCTTTATCTTCCTGCTCAGCAGCCAACTTTACTGCTTTGCGTGCTGCACGGCGAGCTTCCGCTGCTTCACGGGTACGCTCACGGGCCTCTGCTTCCATGCGTACGCGTTTCTCCTGTTCAGCACGGGCCAGTTCTGCATTCTGGCGTTCCCGCTCACTGTGCTCGTCGATGAACTGCATAATGTCGTGACACAGAGCGCCAGTGCCCTGTTTGGCAATGGCGGCAGTTTCATACACCGGCCCTTGCCAGTCCAGTGCTTCAATAATACGCTGGCGTATAGCCACTCGCTCATCTTCAGGTAGCATATCGATTTTATTCAATACCAGCCAGCGGTCACGGGATGCCAGCTCTGCACTGAATTGCTCCAGTTCGCTGATAATGGCTTTTGCACTCTCAACAGGGTCTGTCTCATCCAAAGGTGCCACATCCACCACGTGCAGAAGAATTCGACAACGTGCCAGGTGCTTCAGAAATCGAATACCCAGACCTGCGCCTTCAGCGGCACCTTCTATCAATCCGGGAATATCCGCCACCACAAAACTACGATGTTGCTGAACACTGACCACACCGAGGTTAGGCACCACAGTGGTAAACGGATAATCAGCTACCTTTGGACGCGCATGGGAAACCGCACGGATAAAGGTGGACTTGCCGGCATTGGGCATGCCTAACAAACCCACATCAGCAATCACCTTCAGCTCCATGCGCAGTTTTCTGAACTCACCTTCAGAACCCTGGGTGGTCTGCCGTGGGGCACGGTTTATACTGGATTTAAAGCGAGTGTTGCCCAGCCCGTGAAAGCCGCCCTGAGCCACTTTAATACGCTGGTCAGCATGGATTAAATCACCCACGACTTCTTCTGTTTCATCGTTTACCAGCGTAGTGCCCACGGGGACTTTCAGCGTAATATCATTGCCTTTGGCCCCCGTGCAGTTCCGGCCACGCCCCTGCTCACCACTGTCTGCCTGATAGTGGCGCTGGTAGCGGTAATCCACCAGCGTGTTAAGATCTTTGTCAGCAACAATATAAACACTGCCGCCATCACCACCGTCACCACCGTCAGGGCCACCCTTATCAACAAATTTTTCCCGGCGAAAGCTCAGGCAGCCGTTACCACCTTTGCCGGCTTGGACGCTGATAAGCGCTTCATCAACAAATTTCATCGTTTAATCTCCCGGCACGCTGGACATAAGCCGTTGAAAAGACATTCACCCCCCCTCACAAACCCCTGAAGGCAATACCAATACCAATGCCAGTACCTATAGATAAATTTTCAACCTCACTGGGAAAAACTTATCTTCAGTTACCCGTATTACTGAAAAGTGCCACTTGGAATTTTTCCCAAAATAACGGCCCCCTTCCACTCCTCTTTACCCATGCTAAAGGAGCAATGGGATAAGCAAATCGGAATAGTATGTCAGGACAACTCCCTGTGAGGAAACGTTTGAGACAGAAAACCCCGCACAGGGCGGGGTTTTTGAAACCAGCAACACAAGGCTGATGGCGAGCAGTCATCAGGCAGCAACAACGCGAACGTATTTATGTTGGCGAGGCCCTTTCACCTCAAACACGATCTTTCCGTCAGCTTTGGCAAACAGGGTATGGTCCTTGCCAATACCTACGTTTTTACCCGGGCGGAAACGTGTGCCACGTTGACGAACAATGATGTTACCTGCACGAACAGTCTGGCCGCCATACATTTTTACGCCAAGGCGTTTACTTTCTGAATCGCGACCGTTACGGGTACTACCGCCAGCTTTTTTATGAGCCATTATCTACTCCTTATCCTGTAATACCGGTGATCTTCAATTCAGTGAACCACTGACGGTGGCCCATCTGCTTACGATGATGCTTACGGCGCTTGAACTTGATGATTTTGATTTTGGGGCCACGACCGTGGTTGACCACTTCAGCGGTGACCCTGGCACCTTCAATAACCGGTGTGCCCACGTTGATATCTTCGCCGTTAGCAATCAGCAAAACATCGCTGATATCAATACTTTCGCCGGCGGCAACGTTGAGCTTTTCTACTTTGAAGGTTTCACCTTCGGCAACGCGATACTGCTTGCCGCCGGTTCTGATAACTGCGTACATAAATTCACTCCGAAAATCCTGTAGAGCCTCTTTGTCAAAGGCATCCGGCACTTTCTCTGTGCTGGCTCTGTGCTGGCAAACAGCCCGTTGGAATAGCACCGGAATTTTGGCTATCTAAAAATCACAACGATTAACGGATGGCACCGCATGGCCGACCCAACACTTCTCATCAATGCCGGCAAACCCGACAAAATCCGTGTCGGCAAACCCGACAAAAAGGCTGCCACCGAAGATTTTCAAATAGGGCGCAAATTTTAAAGAAGTTCAAGCCCTAAGGCAAGTACGGTCAGGTTGGTCTCATCAGATACTGACCTTTATCTTTTGTATTTATTGACAGATCCCCCCCTGCTCCATAGGATTCCTCATTTATCCTACCTGTATAGCCCTATGCCAGACACTAAGCAACCCTCTTTCCAGGTCGTTGTGCTTGATGACTTTAAGCAAGTTAATACGTGCATTCGTGAGCAACTGCACTCCGATGTCAACCTGATCAGCAAGATCAGCAACTACATTATCCAGTCCGGTGGTAAACGTCTGCGTCCGCTGCTGGTATTATTGACAGCCCGTGCCTGTGGCTATAAAGGTGCTGACCATGTTCCTCTGGCAACCATTATAGAGTTTCTTCACACTGCGACGCTTTTGCATGACGATGTGGTAGACAAATCGGATCTACGCAGGGGACGTAATACCGCCAATGCCTTATGGGGTAATGCGCCCAGCGTACTGGTTGGTGACTTCCTGTACTCCCGCGCTTTTCAAATGATGGTCAAGCTGGAGAACTTTCAGCTACTTAATATTCTCGCCGACGGCACCAATGTCATTGCTGAAGGCGAAGTCATGCAGCTTATGAATGTGCGCAATGCCAATGTGACACAAGAGCACTATATGGAAGTCATTCGCTGTAAAACTGCCATGCTGTTTGAAGCCTCTACCCATACCGCAGCTGTGCTGGCCTGTGCTGATAATGCCACTGAAAAGGCCATGGTTGAATACGGTAATTGCCTGGGGATTGCCTTTCAGCTGGTTGATGACCTGCTGGATTACACAGGCGACAGCCAGGCCATGGGTAAGAACCTGGGAGATGACCTGGCTGAAGGCAAACCCACACTGCCGCTGATTTATACGATGGCTAACGGAACACCTGAGAATCAGACACTGGTGCGCCAGGGGATTCAACAAGGCGGTCTGGACAGCATTAGTACGATTGTTGAGGCTGTGCGTGATTGTGGTGCATTGGACTACACCGCAGAAAAAGCGCGGTTCTATGCCAATAAAGCGGTTGCTGCGTTAAAGACGCTACCTGCCAGTGAATACCGGGACGCCATGGAAGAACTGGCGCATTTTGCGGTAAAACGAACCCACTAACCCTGGTTCACTGGATAATGCCGTCTAAACGTCGGGACGGGAAAACACCTCTCGACCATCAACAAATGTTTTAAGCACAGAATTATCTTTCCCGAGAACAGCAAGGTTTGCCCGCTTACCCATCTTTATACTACCGACTTCCTGCTCAATACCCAGCAGGGTGGCCGGTGTTAATGACGCCATGTGAACAGCCTCCAAAGGTGGCACTTCTGCCAGTTCAATCATGTTGGTCACTCCCCGGTTCAACGCCAGTGTACTGCCTGCCAGTGCACCGCTATCAGTGCGGGCAATACCCTCTTTCACCGTCACCATTAACTGACCGAGCTGGTAATGACCATCACTCAAGCCACCGGCACACATGCAATCAGTAATCAATGCCGTTTTATCGGCCCCTTTAAGTCGATAAACCATAGACAACATCACCGGGTCCACATGAATACCATCAGCAATCAGCTCTGCCAGAATATCTTTATGGTGCAATACGGCTCCCACTGTTCCTGGCTGGCGGTGGTGTAACCCCAGCATCTGGTTAAAAATATGCACCCCCCCCACGGCACCAGCCTCAAAAGCCGCCACAGACTGCTGGTAAGTTGCCCCCGTATGCCCAATCATGACGTTGATTCCCTGACCTGCAAGGTGCCGGATGACCTCCAGCGCACCCTCAATTTCCGGTGCAATGGCCAGAGATTTCAATGTACCGCCGCCAGCGGCGATCATGGCATCGACCCGCTCACAGGTGGGTTTCAGAAAGTATTCGGCGGCATGCGCGCCTTTAAACCGCTCTGAGAAAAACAGGCCCTCACTGTAACTTCCAAGCAATTGCGCACCTTCTACGCCTTTGTCCATGCTTGAACGAACATTGCGCAGGGCGACTAACGTGGCCTCCCAGGTAGAAGTAACGGTTGTGCCTAAAAAGCCAGTGACGCCATTAGCTGCAATGTGTTTAGAGATGGTATTAAGGGCATCATAGGTTGCGTCCATAACATCAGCGCCAGCACTGCCATGAATGTGCAAATCAATAAGCCCGGGTATCACTCTGGCACCTGTCATATCAATGACAGGGTCATTGGTGTCCGGTAATTCGCCAATACCTGTGATCTTTCCATCGGTCACTTTGATACAGGTATCAGCCTGAATGCCATCTTCACAATAAACTTCACTGGCTTTGAGATAAAAGCTACGCATACTGACTACTCAAATTAACGCTATAGCCGCCATTGTAACGCCAGAGTAATCATCCTGTAACGCCCCATAGTCCCGAAAATTGCTGGCCACATACCGCAATCCATTCATAAGGAAAGCAGGCGATAAATCCACATTAACAAAACACCATCTGCTTTTCACATGACCCCATGGTTTCTTTTAACTCTTCGATTAAGACAACCTCCAGGGCCGTTAGAAAGATGGTTGGTATAACCCCTACTTAAAAGAAGAAGGGTCAATTAATTGCACAACACTGATTTCAGGGTCACGACTTTTACCGGCTTTCCTCAATTGTCCCTCATAGTCTTCCCAATGCTTCTGCCGATTCGTGCACAGATCATACAAATAGCCCCAGGTGTAAATGCCTGAATCATGACCATCATCAAAAACAAGCCTGATGGCGTAGTTACCCACCCGCTCAACCCCGGTCAGACGTACATGTAGCTTGCCCGTTTGTATGACAGGGTTGCCATGACCACGGACTTCGGCAGAAGGACTCAGCACTCGAAGGAACTCCGCCGACAGGCGATATGATTCATTGTTGACATAGGTAATGGCCAGCTCATTAGAACCTTTATGCAGATTCAGGCCAGCAGGTATTTTTTCAACCATCGCCATCAAATACCTTTTCTTGTGACTTACTCCCACCACTAAATCGGCAAGCCGATTATAGTGGGGGCTTCTGATAGGGAGTTACATGCGACCCGCAATGCCATACAGACAAAGCCTCTCGCTGCCATATGAGCCGCTGAACCATGACAGGGGAACACTTTACACATACGCTCAGTCCGAGCGTTTCAGCAAATAGAAGCCTGAAAACTGTTTCATGTTTTCTTGATTTGTTTCTCGTGTTATCCAGCAACGGTGGCGCTTGAGTATCTATCCAGAGGCTTATCTGTCTGTTGAGAGGCTGTTGTCTCAGCCATTACACCCATTATGCAGGGTTTCGCGTGCTATTGAGAGTATATCATGGGCTTGCTCCACGCAAGCCTTGCTATCCATCTCCACCCAAACGGCAAAGCTACGCAATGCCGCTATGGATAGAGAATTTCGCAATGTTCGTTAAAAAAACAGGCCACCTGTATTCATGGCAGATGACCTTGTTTTGGTCACTCGGTGGTAACCTGAAAATCAGAGGAAAATCAGAGGAAGATCAGAGGGAAATCAGAGAATGTAGCGACTCAGATCTTCATTCTGTACCAGTTCACCCAGGTGCTGATTCACATAATTATCATCAATAACCAGTACCTGTTCACCCTGGTTGATGGCCATATCGGCTGCACTGAAAGAAATTTCTTCAAGCAGACGCTCCATTACGGTATGCAGGCGGCGTGCACCGATATTTTCCGTAGACTCATTCACCTGCCAGCTGACTTCAGCAATTCGGCTAATACCGCTTTCGGCAAACTCAATGTTCAGTTTTTCCGTGCGCATCAGCGCCTGATACTGCTCTGTCAGAGAGGCATTTGGCTCTTTCAGGATGCGTACAAAGTCCTCGGTAGTCAGTGCTTTCAGCTCAACACGAATCGGCAAACGGCCTTGTAGCTCGGGAATCAGGTCAGAAGGTTTGGCCAAATGGAAAGCACCGGACGCAATAAACAAAATATGGTCGGTTTTTACCATGCCATATTTTGTAGAAACAGTGCAGCCTTCAATCAGTGGCAACAAGTCACGTTGAACGCCTTCGCGGGAGACATCAGCATTAGAACCACTGGAGCGCCTGGCGACTTTATCGATTTCATCAATAAAGACAATACCGTTTTGCTCAACCGCATCAATGGCACGCACTTTCAGGTCGTCTTCATTGACCAGCTTGGAAGCCTCTTCATCCCGCACCAGTTTAACCGCATCTTTAACCCGCAGTTTGCGAGGCCTTTTCTTGCCGCTGGAGAGATTGGAGAACATGCTTTGCAGCTGGTTAGTCATCTCCTCCATTCCAGGAGGTGCCATGATTTCAACACCCATAGGGGTTTCACGAACATCAATTTGAATTTCTTTATCATCAAGCTGGCCTTCACGCAGTTTTTTGCGAAATACCTGGCGCGTACTGTTATTGTTATCCTGTTGTGACTGGGATTCTTCATGAAAACTTCTTGGTGGCGGCAGTAAGGCATCAAGGATGCGTTCTTCCGCCGCGTCTTGTGCGCGATCGCGCACGCGCTCAATTTCCCGCTCACGCAGCATCTTTACGGCTGCGTCCATCAGGTCACGAACAATAGACTCAACATCTCGCCCAACGTAGCCAACTTCGGTAAATTTGGTAGCCTCCACCTTCATAAAGGGTGCATGAGCCAGCTTGGCAAGACGACGGGCAATTTCAGTTTTACCCACACCGGTGGGACCAATCATCAGAATATTTTTAGGCGAAATTTCGTTTCGCAGTTCTTCATCAAGCTGCATACGGCGCCAGCGATTACGCAGCGCAATGGCAACAGCACGCTTGGCATCGTCCTGCCCAACAATATGCTTTTCCAGTTCATGAACTATTTCACGCGGTGTCATGGTAGACATATCAGGAAACTCGCTTATTCATCATTCGAATCAGGCTGGAGGACAGCTTCTGAGTACATTGTTTAAACAGTTGAAAACGATTAAAAAATCAGTCCGTGGTCAGTTTGGGGGACTCATCTGAGATTTCAATCTCTTCGATAATACGGTTCTGGTTAGTGTAGACACACACATCAGCCGCAATGGTTAAGCTTTTTTCAACAATGTCACGTGCAGATAAATCAGTATTCTGCAACAGCGCCTTGGCGGCAGACTGCGCATAAAACCCACCTGAGCCAATGGCTAAAATACCATCATCCGTCTCCATAACATCGCCATTGCCGGTAATGATCAGGGACGCATCTTTATTGGCAACAATCAACATGGCTTCAAGGCGACTCATGGCACGGTTGGTTCGCCACTCTTTCGCCAGTTCAACAGCTGAGCGCACCAGCTGACCCTGGTGCTTTTCCAGCTGGCCTTCAAAATGCTCAAACAGAGTGAAGGCATCGGCTGTACCACCGGCAAACCCGGCGATCACCTTATCCTTGTGCAAGCGCCGCAGTTTGCGGGCATTACCCTTGATGACAGCGTCACCGAGTGAAACCTGCCCATCACCACCAATAACTACCTTGTTGCCCCGGCGGACGGACAAAATAGTCGTGCCACGATACTGTTCCAAGGCGAGCTCCTTAAAGAATGTGAAGTTAACGGGCTTACTATTGGGGAACATTTAAAAATATCAAGGGGATGACTGGGCGATCTTATTTGGCACTAACCTCTTTAGCCTGAAAGAAAGCAGGCTCCTCGCTGTTTGCTATGGAATTTACTCTAAGGCTCTCAGTGGATTCCGGGGTGTTATCCAGACAACACCTCCAGAAGACCGGATAGAGCCGCTTTGCCACGTCTTCTGATATTATGCAGACATTCGAAGAACCCCAAATACAGCGGTAACTTTTCTTGCAATATACCCCGGTGAGGGCGCAACCAGAAGCGCAGTAGCCACCAAAACCCTTCCATGGTGTTCACATGAACTTCATGAAAGCCATCGCCGCCTTCATCACGGGCATATTGACCGTCTCCATGACAGACTGACTTATGCCCATAACCCCACTCTGGGAGTTTGTTGTAGATAACGTACTCATGGGTTGGGCGGTAAAACGACGCCCCAGGCCACATAAAAGGTTGCAGCATCCAAGAGCACAGGCTCGCAGTCTTCAGCAATATCAGGCAAAGGCGGCTTAAGTCAGTACCATTGGCCTGAAGGCTGCGTCACCCAACTAACCGTCAATCAACAAGAAACAAACCGGTGGGGAAACGGGATATTACTGATCTGTTGAAGCAAGAGATCGGTTAACTTTTTTAACTTTATTGTTACAGGGCGTTAGGTTATGCCGGTTTTTTACCATATCATTATGCAATCCCTTAATGAGTTTACTGCCAGTTTCCTCAAAAAAACAAGGCAAAATCCCATGGATCAGACATACCAGCCCGGCAAGCACTAAAGTGATGGAAAAACGCAATGCGTGCTTAAAGTGTTGAAAATAGGTCTCGTTAACCGAGGCCAGATGTTGTGTAAAAAATGGCATAGCTAAACCCTTTTTTTTCTGCTTTGCTGTTTTACTCGCCATATTGTTATGGATGCACATCAAATAGGCTTTACACACCCCTACCGCGGCATATTCAGCTTATTTATACTGTAGGCTAACCAAAAAAACGAAGAAAATATTTGCTATTTTTTCTTGATCTTATTAATAATAAAGAAAAAAATTCTATATAATAGTCGCATTAAAGAGAAATAATATTTCAGTCTATACGCAAACCGTCCACCAGACCCTTAAGGATAAGAGGCTGTCTTGACAGTCTGCCCATAGCGGGGATCAAGTAAAGAAGATAAATTTTAAGACCACTTATAAGAAGTAAGAAGCGCCTGTCACAGTGTATGTTAAGCAGGCGATAGAATAGTGTTACCAGCAGCAAAAATTCGGTACTCTAAAAGCTTTTAATTATTAAATAAAAGGTTTTTATGCTCTGGGTCAAAGCTTTCCACATTATTTCCATGGTTTGCTGGTTTGCAGCACTGTTTTATTTGCCAAGACTGTTTGTTTATCACGCCGATACTCAAGACGAAGCCGGTAATGAGCGGTTTAAAGTCATGGAGCGCAAACTCTACCGAGGTATTGCTACACCGGCCATGGTGGCCACACTGGTATTTGGCTTCTGCTTATTCAGTTATGCACCGTCCGCTTATATGGCCAGTGGTGGCTGGATGCATGCTAAACTGACGCTGGTAGCATTACTGACAGGGTATCACCATATGTGTGGGCGTTACCTGAAACACTTTGCTGCCGACAAAAACCAGAAAACGCACCGTTTTTACCGCTGGTTTAACGAAATCCCGATTTTCTTTCTCGTGAGTATTATTCTTCTTGTAGTGGTGAAGCCCTTTTAGTCATACTTCTTTACCGGTTGCCAGGCTGTCAGGCGGGTATAAAAACGTTCCTCCAGATACTAGCGCGTAGTGCCTGGCGGAAAGCCCCTAAAAAATGAGATATTTTACGCAGTCACTCCCTCACAGAGCCACGGTATACTTCTATTCATCAAGTCCATACAACCCATTGGCAGAGCGCTATGAGTAAAAACAGTATTCTGGTAATCAATTGCGGTAGCTCTTCACTGAAGTTCTCCGTCATTAATCCAGAAACCTTTGATGAAAGCATTAATGGTCTGGCCGAGAGACTCGAGAGTTCTGAAGCCAGTATCAGCTGGAAAATCGAAGGCCAAAAACAGTCCAGACCCCTAGGTAAACCGGGCCATGACCAAGCCATTAAAGCACTGGTGGATTTACTGCATGAACAACAGCTAATGGAGTATATTGAGGCCATCGGTCATCGCGTGGTGCACGGTGGTGAGAAGTTTACTGCTTCCACCTTGATTACCGACGAGGTACTCAAAGGCATTGAAGATTGTTCCCATCTGGCACCTTTGCACAACCCGGCCCATTTGAAAGGTATTCAGGCGGCTATGCGATTTTTTCCGGGACTGCCGCAATCTGCCGTATTTGACACAGCCTTTCACCAGACCATGCCGGCTGAAAACTACCTTTATGCGATCCCGTACAGCCTGTACCGTGAACATGGTCTGCGCCGTTATGGTATGCACGGTACCAGCTATCGTTTTGTTAGCAGGAAAGCTGCCGATATGCTGGGTCTTGACTACAGCAACAGCGCTATTTTGGTGGCTCACCTGGGCAATGGCGCTAGTGCCTGTGCCATTAAAGAGGGTAAATCCCTGGACACCACCATGGGGTTAACCCCTCTGGAAGGCCTGGTGATGGGTACCCGTTCTGGTGATATAGACGCCAATGTCTTCAGTTTTTTAAATAAGCAGTGTGGCTACAGCCTTGAGCAAATCACTGATATCCTCAATAAGAAAAGCGGCCTGCTGGGGCTGTCCGAGATAGATAATGACTGTCGTGCAATTGAAAGTGCTGCAGAAGAGGGGAATACCCAGGCACAGTTAACACTGGACGTTTTCTGCAATGTACTTGCCAAAAAGCTGGCAGGTTTTGCCGCTGAAATGGGGCGTATTGATGCGCTGGTTTTTACCGGCGGTATTGGTGAAAACTCCACTAAGGTTCGGGAGAATGTCCTCAAGCGTTTGTCTATCTTTGGCTTTAAGATTGATGAAGCGATCAATAGCACGACCTTACGGGGAAAAAATGGCATAATTACCCAGGCGGATTCGCCCGTTGCCATGGTTATAGCCACTAATGAGGAGTTAATGATCGCCCGGGATACGCACGATTTAGTGTCCTCATGACCCTGATTTGAATCAAAGCGGCCATTAAGACCGCTGTGCTCCTGTCTACACTTGTATACTCCGTCTTTCTTACCTTTTCCGGAAAACGACTACAATGCGCACATATTTTCTTGCCCCCACCTGCTTCGGTGTGGGTTTAACCTCTGTGACACTCGGGCTGGTTCGAGCACTGGATAACCTCGGGCTGCGGGTGAATTTTTTTAAACCCATTACCCAGCTATCCGTCAAAGATAACAAACCGGAGTGCTCAATCAAGCTGTTTCAGCGTATTATGGACTGTGAAGCCCCAATAGCCCCCATTCCAGCACATCGTGCCGAGGATTTGCTGGGAGATAACAAGGGCGATGAGCTGATGGAGGAGGTTGTCGCTCTGTTTAATGAAGCATCAAAAGACGCTGAAGTGATGGTCGTGGAGGGATTAGTGCCTACACGAAACATGCCTTATGCCAATCGTTTGAACAGAAATACAGCCATGTCCATCAACGCGGATATTATTCTGGTATCAGCAGCGGACGAGGGGTCACTGGCTGATGTTGCCGATAAACTGGAAATTGCAGCAGGTACTTTCGGTGGTGTTAAAAATCCCAGGCTACTTGGGTATATTCTGAATAAAACCAGTAATGCCAATATGAAGGCTGTGCGTTCTACAAATAACCACTTCACCAACCTTCCCGAATTTGCACGCAAATCATTTGAGCCTTTGGGCTGTATACCTTATGAGGGCATATTATCATCTCCCAGAACGATAGACATTGCCAACTACCTGGCTTGTGACATTATCAATGAGGGGGAGATCAAAAACCGTCGGGTAACGACGTATACCCTCAGTGCCCGAACCCCTGCAAATATGGCCCATCACCTGAAACCCGGCAACCTGATTATTGCGCCGGGTGACCGGGACGATATTGTTCTGGCTACGTGTATGGCTGCTCTTAACGGCGTCCCGATTGCCGGATTATTGCTTACCAGTGGTATTCGTCCGGCAGACGCAATTATGGCACTGTGTAAAAAAGCAATTACCAGTGGCTTGCCGGTATTATTAACGGCTGGTGATTCTTACAAAACAGCCACTCAACTTGACAGAATGAGTAATGCATTGCCCGTTGATGACTATGAGCGTTTGGAAAATGTCGTCAATACCGTCGCTGAACACCTCAATACCCCATGGCTGAAAGCACATTGCGCCAGCCTGTCTGAGCGGCGTTTGTCACCACCGGCTTTCCGTTATAATCTGGTTCAACGTGCTATTGCTGCCAGAAAACGCGTTGTGTTGCCTGAAGGTAATGAACCTCGTACTATTCAGGCAGCAGCTATTTGTCAGGAGCGGGGCATTGCTGAGTGTATTTTGCTGGGCAAAAAAGATGTGATTGAGCAGGTAGCCCAGGATATGGGCATTACTTTACCCAAAGGGTTAGTGGTTATGGACCCTGACAGCATTCGTGGCCGCTATATTGAGCCCATGGTGGCGTTGCGTAAGCATAAAGGCCTCAATGCGCCAATGGCAGAAGCACAGTTAGAAGATACCGTGGTACTTGGCACAATGATGCTGGCCCTTAATGAAGTGGATGGTTTGGTATCGGGTGCAGAGCACACAACAGCCAACACCATTCGTCCCGCTTTTCAGTTAGTGAAACCCAAGCCAGATGCTGGCGGGCTGGTTTCTTCTGTCTTTTTTATGCTGCTGCCTGAGCAGGTTCTGGTTTATGGTGATTGTGCTGTGAACCCAACCCCCAGTGCAGAGCAATTGGCCAATATTGCTATTCAGAGTGCAGATTCTGCCGTCGCCTTTGGTATTGAGCCACGTGTAGCCATGATCAGTTACAGTACAGGCGCTTCCGGTCAGGGGGCAGACGTTGATAAGGTTCGTGAAGCTACACGTCTGGTCCACGAGCGTCGGCCTGATCTGATCGTCGACGGCCCGCTACAATACGACGCGGCTTCTGTTGAGTCTGTTGCACGTTCCAAGGCGCCAGACAGTAATGTCGCAGGTCATGCCACTGTGTTTATCTTCCCCGATCTGAATACCGGTAATACTACCTACAAAGCAGT
Organism: Endozoicomonadaceae bacterium; assembly: GCA_965232215.1. Lineage (GTDB taxonomy): Bacteria > Pseudomonadota > Gammaproteobacteria > Pseudomonadales > Endozoicomonadaceae > Endonucleibacter. Next base: position 1,020,623 of record CBDDPF010000012.1, on the reverse strand, counting down.
ACAGCGAAGTGCCGATGTGATCAGTGTGGGACCTATGCTGCAAGGTTTAAACAAGCCAGTCAATGATTTGTCTCGCGGGGCACTGGTGGATGATATTGTGTACACTATTGCACTGACGGCTATTCAGGCAGATGCAGACAAAGCATAATCCATCCGGGCAGGCGCTTTTACAGGGGATCAGTTTAAGGCAAATTTTTTGGCGCTTAGCTTGACAGGTTAAGGGGAGCAGGCATGTATTCGGTTTTCACGACTGCAGGTGGCAAGTAATCCAGTGTAAAATAGCTTCACTATGAAGCTATATGATCTTCATGATCTTCATGATCTTCATGATCTTCCTGATAACGCCAAATGCTACGAACGAATTCGTGAACTCCACTGGCCTGATGCTGTCGTCTGCCATCGCTGCAAAACAGGCGACATTACACGTCAAGGTAGAGATGAGCCACAGCCTGAACGTCAGCGTTATTTCTGCAAAAGGTGTAGCCGCAAATTCGACGATCTCACCCTCTCCGCCTTTACCGGTCACCACCAACCACTGAAAATTTGGGCCAGCTGTCTGTATCTGATGTCACTGGATATATCGAACAGCCAGATTGCACAAGAGCTTGACCTGAAGAGTAACGATGATGTTCAGAACATCACTCAACAACTCAGGGAGGCTGCGTGCAGTAAACGGCCTGACGTGGTTCTCACCGGCGAAGTGGCGTGTGATGAAGTATACATAGTCGCAGGTCATAAAGGTCACTCGAAAGCCGTGAAAAAAGAAGCACAGAGGACGAAGAAATCGGTTGACAGGTGCACTCGACCCAGCAACTTTGGAAAAAGAAAAGCCTCCCCTCTTTGCTATGATCCAGCGCAGTGGACAGGTTGTCATTCTCATGCTTGCAAATGTGAAACAAGCCACAATAAAGCCCCTCATCACATCAACGATAGTGCCGGACACATTGGTGTACACCGGTGAGTACGTCATTGACAGTAAACTGAAAGAGTGGAGCTATTGGTCATAAGTCTGTTAGTCACAGCAGTGGAGAGTATGCTCGGGATGAAGACGACGATGGCTTCCATGAAGTTCATGTGAACACGATGGAGGGGTTCTGGTCGCTGCTTCGCTCATGGTTATGCCCTTACCGAGGCCTGTCACAAGAGAAACTCCCACTGTATTCGGGGTTCTTTGAATGTTTGCATAACATTAGAAAGGGTGGCAAAGCTGCCTTATCCGGTCTTTTGGAGGTACTGTTTTGTTAGCTCTCCCCAGAACCCATTAAGAGCCTGACGAACAAAAGCCGTTTTTCAGTCCCATTTATCGTGGCCGCAGCAGGAGCATGACTTTTCAGACGGTTTCTGAGGCTTAACCTGCCAGAGAGTCATTATTCATAGTATTCAAAGGTTATTAATAATGATTCTCCCCTTAAAGGAATGATTAATGGTAACGGTTAGCTACAAACTACTCGCACTTGATCTGGATGGTACTTTGCTCAACAGCAAAGGTGAAATTCTTAAAAGTTCAAAAAAAGGTATTAAGGCTGCGCAGCAAATGGGGGTAAAGGTTGTTCTGGTGACAGGGCGACATCATGTGGCTGCACGCCCTTATCATTATGAACTTGGGCTGGATACACCTGCCATTTGCTGCAATGGCGCCTGCATAATGGACTATAGCCAGCCTGAACCCGTTTATAGTCATCCTTTATCTAGAGATCAGGCCCGGCGTATTATTCACATTGCCCGGGAGCGAAATTTGCGTATTTTGATGTATGTGGAAGATGCCATGACATTTGAAGTAATGGAGCCACACATGGAAAGGCTTTGTAACTGGGCCAACAGGCAACCCGCAATAGTCAGACCAAAGATAAAGCAAATTGACGATGCTTTGCGTGTGATGGCGTCATCGAAAGCTATTCACAAGTTCGTATTATTCCACCCGAATCAAGATCATTTCCTGGCAGCTTATCAGTATATTCTCTCCCTGGATGAGTTTAGTTGCGAGCGTTCCTGGGTTGATCGCATGGATATTTCGAATAGCGGAAACTCGAAGGGAAGTACGTTATCAATGCTGGCTGAACAATGGGGTATTGAGCGTGAGGATATCATCGCTGTTGGGGATAATGACATCAGCATGATTCAGTTTGCTGGCCTTGGTGTTGCAATGGAGCATTGCAGCATGATTCAGTTTGCTGGCCTTGGTGTTGCAATGGAGCATTGCAGTGAACCAATGAAGTCTCACGCCAATTTATTTATTGGCAGCAATGACGAAGACAGCATTGCTAACCTGATAGAAACTTACATTACTACTATCATTAAAACGACAGATGACTGATTTAAAACGCCGAAAGGTCTGCAATTTCAGAACGATCAGGGTATTCAGGTAAAACGCCGTATTGCACTGACTCGAGGCGACTGTTTGACCCCTGTGGGCAACACCATCGACATGGACTCAAAGATAAAAAATTGTCACCGAATCATGCCATGGGCTACTGGTATCGCCTTTCGCAGCTACCCCATAAAAAATGGATGCCTATCAGTGGTACTCAGAGTTTTGTACCAGGTAAACAACTACGGCCATTTTCAGAGACAAGTATTCGTAAAACGGTCAAATTATACGACAAAAATAGCCATGAGTTTGCCATCGTCGTACCCGATAAATAGCGGCCAGGCATATTGAAAGCTCAGAAAAAAGAGGGATTCATGACATGGACCATTGATCAGCGAAGACAAAGAGGATTTCCATGGTGCACTTTGGATGAATGGATGGATGAAGCCGAAATTCGCTTAATCAAAGAGTGGGTAGTGGGTAGTGGGTCAGATGTCTGGCGGAAATATCAGACACATACCTGATTGTAAGCACTCCTAATCATCATTGCGAGCTAACCATATGCCCATATCCACGTTTTCACAGGCATCATCTATATCACGTTTTAAATCACTCAGCGCTGTATAGCCGTAGCGAGGTATTACTTTACGCTCAAAGTAATTACTATCATCAAGGGACTTATGGTATAAGTAAATACAATACCTGATATGTTTAATTTTCATACGCGGGTGACCGTGTATGGCTGTAAACAGGTGTGACCTCACTGTTGTATCTGAGTTTTCTATTGAGGTAAAAGTACTTCTGCTAGAGTGCCTTATCCTACCGTTGAAAAATTCAAACATATAATCGCCCTCTTTATCGGGATCAAGCTGATTCAAAATACCTGTATCTGTTAAGGCTACGTTTGCTATGGCTGTGGAATAATTCATAGCAAAATAATCACCCGCACATTGAAGAAGGGCGCGGCCAATATTTTTGGGATTATCATGATTTTGGGTAATACGTCCAAAAAAACACTGACGTTCAAAATAGACTGTTGGATGGGATGTAGCACAGCCAGTATAGCCAGTAATGTTTTGAGGGATATAAAAGTCATCTCTATAGCCCATCTTAGTATTATCCTAAATTAATCAGTTGAAATTATAAGAGCTGCTGTAGGCCTTATTGTTGTCAGCATTGGTGGATTTTCCACACTCACCTGATGGGTGAATGACAAAATTGAGCCAATCTTTACTTTCACAAGCTGTTCAGCCAATATTGTGGACACGTTCATGCAGCCATAGCCCCGTAGTCACTGAATCGCTGAAGTTACGCATTCGTACTATATATAGCGTTTTCTTATTCGGTCAAGATACTATGAAACGGTTGCCACCCATACCTCTTCCCCTGTTTTCAGCACGTCTGCATAGCTGAACCTCTACAAGTCATTTTCAAAGCACACCTTGCCGCAATAGCGATGATTTAAGACTCTAACCCCTGATAAATCAAGAAACGACTATACGACTATAAAATTAACCTGATGTGTGACTATACGACTATACGACTATACAGTGAGACTATACGACTATACGACTATACGACTATACGACTATACGACTATACGACTATAAAATTATAAAATTTTGATGAAAAGTCTTTCGCTGCCAAACCAACTATGAAGAAGTGTAGCCAGGAATTTCTGTCCCTCACTGATGATTGCCTTTGGCAATTTGCCCAGACTGAAAGCGATGAACTCACCTCTTTTCAGGCCAGTGACTCAGGAGACCGGGTTCGGGATTTTGCACCCATCAAAACATTAACCTTGTTCATCCTGAATTCCTCAGTTGAAATCACTGCCTCCGCTGAAATCCTTCCTTACGCAAGTTGACTTATAACTATTGACGACAGTCACCCAAAAATCACCCAAAAGTCACCCAAAAGGGAGGTTATGAAAAGACGAAAGCCTGACTGCCGCAAAGTAAAGGAGCAATTTATGACATTCAACTACGGAATTCAGGTTCATGAGACAAGTAGCCATAAACAGTGGTGATATGTTGGCAACAAACAGAATCAGTACTGGCTATTTTATGTGTGGAAACCTCGCTACAAACTCGCTACAAACTCGCTACAAACTTGCTACAAAAAGGTCATTTCACACGTCTTTGGTCGTATAAAAAGGAAATATTGAATAAACTGATACAGTTAGTCAAACCCTGCACGTTCAGGTTTTACTGCACAGATAACTGGAAGCCCTACAGCTCACAACTTCCAGCAGATATCCCTGTTGTTAGCAATAAGCTGACGCAAAGTATCGAGAGGGAACCTGACACTTTGCCCCCGCCTGAAGCGGTTAACCCGTAAAACCATTGGCTATTCTCCCTTAGAAAAACTGCATGACACGGTCATCGGGGAGTTTATCTCAAGGATAGGGTATCAACCTCCTTGAAACATGACCGGCTTTCCGGGTTATTGCCTCACCCAATCAAAGGTCAGAAGTCATACCTCAGTTTCGCAACCAGCGTATCGGCTTTAAACCCATCCTGCCAGTTGTATTCATAGTTCACAGAAACACTGAAGTTGTTGTCCATCAGGTATTCTGCCCCCACACCCGCCTGATAGCGGGTTTTCTCTGTTTCAGGACCAAAGTAAGTGAACGAGCCACCACCGGTTTCAAACGCCACATCAACCTCAATACCGTCTGCGTTGAAGTCATGCCATGCCATCAGGCTGGCTTCGGGCAGCAGCAGTGCATCACCCATTTCAATACCGGTAACAAAACGCACACCGGCACCAAGCTCCAGGGTTTCAAGGTTTTGGGAACCGATGGTTTCGGTACCTGTGTCACCCTGATAGCTGTACTTATCACTTTTCAGGCGCGTGTAGTTAAGGCCCAAACGAGGTTCTACCAGCGTGTCGTTGTTATTGAACAGAATACTCTTACCGGCCAGAGCACTGATACCAATCTGTGTAGAGTCGTAATCTGCCTCCCAATCGGTACTCTTCAGATCAGTGTCGCCTTTACCCACGCTGACACTGGCATCGGCAAAGTAGTCCTGGTCACGCCACCCGGCATAGACAGATCCCAGCAGCGTTTTGGTTTCACTGTTGGCACCCTGACGGCTACCACGCTCATTGGCCGTGCTGTTGGCCAGTGTTACGCCCACACCCAGGGTTAAGGTGTCACTGACGTCTTTATCAGCACCCAGGGTAAAGCCGGAGCTGCGCAGGGAGTATTCATTAAAGTCATTGCCGTTATGGTACGTGGCATCCTGCTTGCCGTCTGAGTAGATTGCTCTGATCCACAGGGAATCTGGACGAATATTACTGCCCTCATCATCGTCGTCACCTGCGGAGATACCAGAAGCACCGGTTCTCAGTTCGGCAATCCGGGTGAGGATGGTATTCACCGCTTCAGCCTGAGCACTTTGACCGGCGGCAATACCCGTTTCAGGGCTGGCTACCAGCTGCTCGGCGAAGGCGGCAAAGTCAGTAGCAGTCCCTTCAAACAGCTGATCATAGAGCGCTCTGTTCAGGTCATATAGCTCAATCAACCCTTGGGAATTTGTTGCCTGGAGCGCCCTGATGGCATTTTGCGCATTCACATCCGCACCACCGTCAGCAGCCAGCAGCCCGGTGTCGGCCACAGAGACATTCGCCACTACCTGTCTGCCACTGTCGCGCTGATCCACCAGCGTGTTCAGCAAAATCGTATTATCGGTGATGGTCACTGCATCCCCGTTAACCGTCGCACCCTTATCTGCCGCAACCAGCACAATGTCTCTGCCAGTGCCATCTTGTGGGTTAAGGCTGCGCAGATCATTGTTTTTCAGGCTCATCTCAAAGACACTGTCGTCGGTAATCTCTGCCACATCCGTTACACCCACAATGGCCTGTGTAAATGGACGGCTGGCTTCATCAACGTCAAAGACGAGTTTACCTTCCTGCTGATAACTGCCCTGTACAGAAACACTGTTGACATGGCCCATTTGCAATGTACCCGTTTCGGTCACAGTCAGCGTACTGCTGTTATTAAAGCTGTAGAAGGTGTTATTCAGGGTAATGGAGCCTGTTACATGGGTTTGCTCAATATCGTGGACATCGCCATTGAGTTCACCCCCTGCCAGTGTCAGCCTGTCGTCCAGCTCATTCCCCAGGGTGCGACCGAGAATATCACCGTTAATGATACCTGCATTTTCCAGCTTAACGGCGTTTGCCTGGGTGCGCAGATCGAAGGCCAACTGACTGGTTTCAACATTACGCGACGTCTCTCCCTGGCTGATAACATCCTTAAAGGCACCACCAGAGACCGTTCCTGTATTTTGGATAACACCACTAACGGCCGTGTTTGCCACCGTGATCCCCACAGTCCCCCCTTTGATGGTGCCTGCGTTAACCACGTTGGTAACACCGCTGGTATTATCCAGCACAATACCCCCTGCTGCCGCGTTAATGGATGCACCCTCTTCGTTAGCCACCAGTCCATTAATGATACTGTCGATGGCTTCCATACCATTGCCTTCGGCATTGGCAGTACCGGCAGTAATCGTGCCACGGTTTAACAAATTGCCACTAAGAAAAGTGGCCCGATCCAGGCTGATACCATGATGACCGGCTGACACGGTTCCATCAGTATCATTGGTCAGGCCACCGGCAAACCCACCGCCGATCACTTTGATTCCGTGGCCTTCGGTGACATTGATCGTACCACTGTTGTTCAGATAACCTGCTGCAGAATTTTCCAGATAAATACCACTGTTACGGGAATCGATGGAGCCAGAGTTACTCAACTCACCGGCCACAACGGTGTTGTTAACAGACATACCCCGGGATTGCGATGCACTCAGGCTGCCCTCATTCACCAGCCGGGTAGCGCCCCTTACCTGATCAAGGTATACGCCGTAACTTGACGAGGTAATACTGCCACTGTTGAGCACCTCGCCGGCCATATCCACATTCATCGCCGCCATACCAAAGGCAAGGTTACCTTCACCACCGGCTTGTCCGGCAGTGATGTCTCCCGTGTTGGAAAAGTCAGTAACACCACTCACGTTCTGAAGGCCAAGGCCAGCCGTGACATCCTTGACCCCCTCGGTTATGAGGGTGCCTGCGTTTTTCACTTCGCCCTCAAGGGTAGAGTTCGACACGAGCATACCACTGGCAGAAGCCTTAATATCAGCACCTGCCGCGTTGACCATACCACCGTCAAGGGTGCTGTTATCCACTTCAATACCATTACCTTCAGCAAGGTGTGTGCCTGCGGTAATGGACCCGGTATTGGTCAGGCTACCTGCGGCAGTCACATTGTCCAGGCTGATACCATGATGACCTGCGGCCAATACCCCACTGTTGGTAACCGCACCGGCTACGGTGGTGTTAATCAGTTTAATACCGTGGCCTTCCATCACTGTCAGTTGACTTCTGTTGGCGACACTGCCCACTTCACTGTCGGTGGCAAACAGGCCACTGTATCGGGAATCAAGGGTACCATTGTTAGCAAACTCACCAGCGACGCTGGTATGCATCAGCGCAATACCACGATGGTCAGTATCCAGTTGACCCTGATTCATCACCTGCGTCACACCATCAACATGGTCAAGGTACATACCGGCACCACTGGAGGTGATCACACCATCGGTAGTATTGGTCACTGCACCGTCCATCATGACATGGCTGGCAGCCATACCCAGGGCATTGTTTGCTTCACCACCTGCGAGACCGGCATCAATGGTTCCGCTGTTAGTCAAGCTGCCCACACCCTCGGTATTCAACACCCCCATGGCCACCGTAAACGGCTCACCGTCCACACCCTGGGTACGGATGATGCCACTATTGGTCACATCGCCATCCATCTGAACAGTGGATGCCACCATGCCGTGGGCACCCGCTTCAAGGGTACCGGCATTATAGAAGTCAGTGACACCGTCGGTATCGGTTACCACCATACCGTGGGCATTGGCTTTGATTGTACCGTCCTCGCCATTGGCAACCTCGCCATCAAGGGTGCTGTTGTTGATTTCAAGACCATTGCCCTCAGGGTTGGCGAAGCCGGCAAGGATAGAACCGGTATTCACTACACTGCCCACCTCTACAGTATCGAGACTGATACCGTGGTGACCGGCATTAACAGTGCCGCTGTTTTTCATATTGCCATTGAGTACAGTATCAATGACCTTGATACCGTGACCTTCACTCACCTCAATGGTGCCACTGTTGGTGAGGTTGCCCGCTTCGGCATTTTCTACATAGAGGGCACTGTTTCGGGAATAGATTTCACCGTCTGCCTGGTTTTCAATATCACCAGCCAGTTCAGTGTTAACAATATAAACTCCACGGGCAGACGTTTGCACAGTGCCGCGGTTAATAACCCTGTCAACACCTTCGACATTGTCAATGGCAATACCATAACCACTGGCCAGAACAACGCCATTATTCTCAATATTGCCATTCATTGCAGAATCTTTAATACCCATGCCAAATGCAATATTCCCTGCACCACCGGCCTTTCCGGCATGAATGCCACCATTGTTAATAAGGTTGCCCATTCCCTTAACACGGGTCAGCCCGATACCGGCTGTCATACCATCAACGATGCCATCAGCAGTAATAGTGCCAGCATTGAGCACATCACCATCAAGTTCAACACCCTCCGCAACAATACCAGAGTGACCCGCTGTAATGGCGCCATAATTGGCAACTTTACCATTCACGTAAACGATGCCATCAGAATCTTCGCCACCCATATCAATGGCTGTTGTGCCTGCGGCAATTGAACCAGCATTCACTATGTGGCCACCCAGGCGGGCATCATCAATATCAATGCCATTTTCTTCGGCATCAATGGCGCCATGGTTTTCAATACCGCCAGCCAGCATGGAACGCTTCACACGGATACCGTCATCGTCGGCAACGATGACACCCTTGCTGTCGTTGATGATATAACCGGTTTCCGCAACGCTTTCACCGTCATGCATCTTACCCATTGTGGCATCAACAACGTGAATGGCATCCACACCTGCAGTCACCGATCCATCGTTGTATACGTTGCCATCAACGTGTGTACCCCCCCCTATAAGAAGGCCATGATCACCGGCTGTGACAGAGCCCGTATTGATCAGTTCATGGGTACTGCCATCAATTAGCGATATACCATTACTGGCAGCATTAATGACACCATCATCCTCGTTCTTAATCACCCCTTCCAGGTCAACCTGTACCAGCGTCAAACCATTGCCACGGGGCTTCAAAGCGCCCGGAGGCGGTGGCGGGAATGGCCCTTCACCATCCACAGGGGGTTCAAAGGTACCCGCTGTAATGGTGCCACTGTTGATGACATTGTCAGCACTCAGGTCAAACAGTGAAATACCACCACGACCTGCGGTGATAGCACCGGTGTTAACCACACTGCCGGTAAAGTCAGTATCAAATACCGTCATGCCATCACCCATAGCCACATTCATCGTGCCATGGTTTACCAGATTGTGGGCATCACCCACATTACTGAGGAAGATGCCATCATAGTCAGTGTTAATCTCAGCGCCGGCGTGATTAACAATATCGCCATCAATGGAAGAGTCTACGGCAAACAGACCGGGAATTCTGGCATTAATCGTCCCTTCATTAACCAACCCGGTGGCCCCGTCAACATGGAAAAGAGCGATACCGTAGCTACTGCTGTTAATAGTGCCGGTGTTGCCAACAGCCCCGTCCATCGACACCTCTGAGGCCACCATGCCACCACCCCAGCCATCACCGAGCAGGGTAATAGTTCCATGGTTAACAAAATCACCCACACCCTCAACACCATCGAGCTCAATACCCATGGTGCGACCATCTTCAGAACGTTCAACGATGATGACTCCGTCAACACCATTGACCACACTGCCCGACAAGCGGGTATTGTCAATATCAATACCCACATGCACTGCATTGATGGCAGAGTTGTTGAATACACCCCCGTCTACCTCGGAGGCTGCCACAACAATACCGGTGCCTTCGCTGGTAATCTCGCCCGTGTTTTCTATCTGCCCACCAATAGCCACATTGTTAAGAGAGATACCTTCGTCGGTGGCAGTTATATTGCCGCGGTTAATGAAGTGACCACCGATGTCTGCATCAACCACACTGATGCCGTGACGCGGCCCTGATACATGACTAAAGTCGTCTTCATTACCCCCCGTCGTTGCAACAACATCGCCCTTGTATGACTTCAACTCAATATCGCCTTCGAGCTCACCGACATTGACATAGACGGCTTCACCCGACTCAACAGTAAAGTCTCTGGTGGCAAATTCTCCCGCCGTTTCTCCCAGCACAAAAGTCTTATCGCTATCGCCCTCATTGCGGACAACAACCCACTGATTGCCGTTTTCATCAATTCCCCTGGACTCCAGCACAACCTGACCATCCTCAGAAGGTGTACCGCTCCATTGTTCTGTGTAGCTGTCTCCTTCTTTGGATATATAGTTCTGACCAGCATTAAGGCTACCGTTGTTAATAAAGTGTCCGCCAACGGTGACATCCCTCAGATCAATGGCACTGGCCTTGAAGGACTCTATATCCCCTTCGCTGACAAAGCTGCCACCCACATCCACCTGCTTCAGGTAAATGCCTTCATTGATAGCACTGATAGTGCCGGTGTTTTTAAATGATCCACCGATCGTCGTCTTGATCAGCTGTTCATACTCCTCACCTTCACCGTACAGTTTACCCGTTAGACTAATGCCCCGTTGTTCATCTGCATCGCTATCAATTTTATAGGGTGGCTGAAAGTCAGTCCCCGGATCGGGGGTGGCGACAGCAAGTATTCCGTCAGCTGTCGGTGGGCCAGAAGGCCCTTCCTCAGGCTGTGACAGCACGTAGCTCTGTGAGCCGTCAGTGTTCTTGCCAACAGTGATATACACTTCTTCACCGCTGTTAACAGGAATAAAACCCGAGTCAAAATCACCGCCCTGCTCTGTCAACGTTACCGGTGTCCAAACGGTTCCTTCATTTTTAATGCGGAACCAGGTGTTGCCTTCTGCGTCTGTACCCACAGAAGTGAGCGTTACCTCGCCTTCGGGCGAAGCATTGTCTGTCTGAAAGCGATACTGATCCCCTGCAGAATACTGGGTGTTATCAACAACGGAGAGCCTGCCCTTATTGATAAAATCGCCAGCCACATCACTGGCTGTCAACTTGATAGCGGCATCCTCATGGGCGGTAATCATGCCCTGATTTTCAAAATTAGCCTGACCATCTTCGAGAACACCACCGGCACCCACAGACACCAACTCAAGATCTATACCGCTGTCTTTGGCAACCACCTCACCACTATTGTAAAAGGCCCCACCAATGTCCAGTTTAGCCACATCAATGGGCACGATAACGGTGCCATCTGGCGTTTCAATGGTATCGCCTCCGTCCCATTCACCATCGAGTTCGAAACCATTGTCGCCGGCGGTAATATTTCCGGTGCTGACCAGACTGCCATCAATCCTTGTGCGAATCTCGTCTTCATCCATATCATCAACCTGAACATCAATACCGTCATGCTCTTTAGCCACAATGGTACCGTTGTTAATCAGGCTGCCTTTGATATGGGTGTTTTCAATATAGAACCCGTCAGAGCGGGCATTAATGACACCATCGGCAGCATTACCCACATCACCTTCAATAAGGGTATCTTCAATATCAAAACCTTCGGTACCATTGATAGTTAAGGTGCCGTGGTTAATAACGCTACCCTTGACGATAGACTGGTCAATATCAATACCATCGCCGCTGAATCTTTCACTGACATTCAACACACCACGGTTTTCGATATTGCCGTTGATAATGGCATCATCAATATCAATGGCATCGCTGCCAGTGTTATCAATGTCTCCGGCATTGACCAGTCCACCAATCTCGGCACCGACAACACGAATGGCATCATTGCTTGAGTTGATAGTACCTTCATTCACTACAACACCCGCCACAGTGACAACTTCACCACCCACCAGCTGGCCGCCTTCAAGCTGCGCGCCACCTTTGAGACGAATGCCCTTGTTGCCGGTCAGTTCACCACTGTTGAAGACATCACCACCAATCTGGCTGCTGCCTTCTATATTAATGGCGTATTTGTTATTGGTAGCGATATCACCGGTATTGTGAAACTTGCCACCGATGCTGGCATCGACAATGTGAATACCCATGTTGGTTGCCGTAACAATATCACCACTGTTAATAAAGTCACCACCGATCTCGGCAATATGCTCCGTTACCTGTTGGTTACCCTCATCAAGAAAGCGCTTGCCCTCAAGAATAATGCCAACATCATCAGCCGTGATATTACCGGCGTTATTAACGCTGCCACTCACACTGATAGTGTTTCTCATGGCAATGCCTGAACCATCACCAGCGGTGATATGGCCGCTATTGGTAAAATCCCCGCCGACAGTGGTATCAGAAAGGTCAATGCCGTCATCACCTGCCGACAGAACCCCCTGATTGATCAGACTGCCGGTAATGCCTGTGCCACTGATAAACAGGGCATCTCCCTGAATGCCGGTGATAGTGCCGTTACCCATAACATGGCCGCCGACGGTTGCCCCATGAACACGAACACCATAACCGGAAGCACTGACATCACCAAGAACCACATTGTTGCCAACCTTCACCTGGTCAAGGTCAATGCCGTGGAAGTCCATACTTCCGTCAGACAGGGTGTCCTGAGGCCCGGCCTGTATAGAACCAGAACTGTCGAAGTCACCGGCAATGTCCACATAATGCATGTAAATACCGGTTTCTCCGGAAACAATGTCACCGGTGTTGATAAAGCTGCCGCCTATCGTCGTATAATCAATAACAGGGACAGGATCTTCCGTGTCCGTCTCCTCACCTTCAACATAAAGGCCTATACGACCGGCATTAATCAGACCACTGTTGATCAGATCTGCACCAAAATCACTCTGGTCAATATCAAAACCTTCATCCACCGCATTAATCGTACCGGCATTCTCTACAGTGCCTGTCACCATGGAATCATCAATATCAATAGCGTCTTCACCACTGAGGTTACCGGTATCGGTATTTAACACACCGCCAGCAATATTGCTGCTATTAATATCAATAACGTCAAAGTTGTCATTGGTCACCAGACTACCCGTATTAATGACGCTGCCATCAATCACACTGCCTTCAATATCAATGGCATTATCTTCTGAAGAATTTATCAGACCCTCATTTTTAACATTTCCTGCGACCTCAGCATTCAGGATAAAAAGACCATTGTCTTTTGAAAGAATGCCACCATTGGCAGTGTTGACCACATCACCATTAATCGTTACCCCATCGCTGCCCGTGCCATCAATCAAAACGCCAAAGGTATCGGCAACAATCATACCGTCATTCACTATACCTTCAGCGGTTGCACCACGGGTCACTTCTATGCCATTCACCTGGGCACCGTCCATAAACTCGGGACCATCATGAACCTGACCATTAGTCACGGTAATAGTGCCATTATTAACGATACGCCCGCCGTGACTGCCATTGTTTACGGAAATGCCCACCAGGCTGGGGCTGACAGGTGTAAAACCGTCAGGCAGAGGCTCTACGGTATAATCAAGGGTGATATCCCCATTGTTGACCACATCACCAGCCACCGCTGAAGTGTTGGTCACTTCAATACCTGCCAGCATATTCCTGCCATTCATCAATGGTCCGAATAAAGACTCAGTACCACCTGGTTTGATGCTACCGTTATTAACTAGATTCCCCCCAATGGTTGAACCATTGGCCACATGTACGGTACCAATGCTGCCATTATTCGTCACATCCCTGCCAATATCTGACGATGTTATGGCAAGATATCCCATAGCGCCTTCATTCAATACAGCACCTGCGGATGAGCCATCCATCACCAGCAAACCATCGGTATAACCATCAACCCCGTTGACGACACTACCGGTAACCGATGCGCCATCGACCCTGATGGTATCGACAACAACGCCCTGATTAGTGAAATCACCAGCCACATGGGAACCATCACCGACGTAGGTGAACACAGCATTGCCCGTATTAACCATATTGCCTTCAACAGTAGCGTCGTTTGCTGTGCTAAAGACAAAAATATCACCACTATTGAGAAAATCACCTGCTACTGTTGAACCATCAAGGGTACCCACACCCCAGACATTGCCTTCATTCCTGAAAGTACCACCGACGGTGGCACCATTATTAACAGCGACACCATTGCCGTCCGCTGTATTGGTCAGATCACCCCCAATATGCGCACTATCTACCCTAATCTCTCCCATGCTGCCATGATTGGTGATATTGCCTTCAACCCTGGCCCCCTTATCAATAAGCAAGTCCTGAGAGAGGGTTGCTGAAGCAGAGCTGACAACATTGCCTTTAACCAGCGTACGGCTGCCGGTGATATGCACACGGACGATATTGCCGTCATTGGAAATATTGCCATGAATCACCGTCGGTACACCCGGATCATCCGACACGGTCAAAAAACGCATATCGCCGTTATTTTGAATATCAGAGAAAACGTTGGCGCCATTATCAATATTGATATCGCGTATCACAGCGTTGTTAATAAACGACCCGTTAAGCTCACCGGCACTCATCCAGAAATCCGAGATCCCGTCATCAACAAGCACATCACCATTAACGCGGCCTTGAATCCCAATATCGTTAACAGGGCCAAAGCCCGCATCAACAGTCATTCCCCCCTCACAGAAATCGCCCACACCCACATACACATTGCCCGAAGCGTTAGGTGCCGGGCAGGTACCCGCCTGGGAGGCAGCGGAAAGGGTTTGCAGTGTAGCGGCTATAATCGCTGAACTGAGCAGCGACTTTTTGAATGAATTTTTTTTGTCCATAACGCTCTTATTCTTTTTATTAATTATTATGTGTTACCATAACTGATGGTAGCGGGCAACAAAGCAGATATACGTATTTGCACTTATCCTTGTATTTTGCACTATACTCTTATTTTTCCTGGAATAACAAACTAAACGACACAAAACTTTTGTACGGAATTAATGTCCTATAAAAATAAACCGGAAAAAATATAAGGTGCGTCAGTAATAATGAAAGAAAGTACAATACCAATGCACAGAAACAATGCATAGAAACAATGCACAGAAACAATGCACAGAAAAGCACAGAAAAGCACAGAAAAGTTGCGGTTGTTATACCAACCAATGCTTCTAACCCCGCTTTACGCTGACAATCTGAACGCTTGCCCTGCGTTTAAACACCTGGCAACAACACACTTTACCTGGTATTTCTACTATTCTAACATTCAGCTTGCCAGCTCATTACGGTAGTGAGAAAAGACCATTGGTATAAAAGAAGCATCAGAGAAAAAATTCATCATGAATTTTTTTCTCTGATTGACATGTTCCTGTTGGGTTTGGTGTGAAGCTTATGCGCAACCGAGAGGTTTGCGAATAGCCAGTATGGAGAATCCTCAATGAATCCAAAATGAACCCTCAATAATTAACATCCACGGCACCTGTCTGGATGAGCACAACATTTCCCGGGAGGAAAACTCTTCAGCCTTGACCACCAGCTATCACTGAAGAACTTGCCCATATAGTTCAGAGCCACCTTCGTGGAAAACCATCCATTCCGGGAAACAAAACCAGTAAGCTTGCCGACGCACCTGAGTAATCAGTGAGCTTTTTGAGTCAGGCATAACCCATCGTGACCGATGGATTTACAGGCTTGCGTGAATAAAGCATATTTCGGGTTTTGCAAAGCATCGCCGGTCAATTCCCAGAACCACATACCACCAAGCTTGTCAGCCTTGACAAGTTTATCCGCTTTTTCACTAACGACCTGTTGTGTATCCAAAGTAAATACAGGATAGGCCGGAAAGGGATGGCTGAATTGCGGCGCTCCGATAAAATTAGCATTAATACTCTGTTTGTTATCTGAAAGCCAGGCTATGCCGGGTTTTGGATAGCTGAGTTTTAAACCTTTGGGAAGTGGCTGACCTATAGCTCCCCTGTTGTCTCTGGAGGTTAAAACATCACAGCGACTTGTGGCAGCTCCCCCGGTAAGGGTGCCCAGGAAACAGGAATAATCATACGTTCCTGTAAAATCAACCATGCCAGAGACGGGGTAATAGGGTTCAGGGTTGGGATTATCCTGAAACTGGTAATAGTCAGGGTAGTCGCTATAGTAAGCCTGCTTAAAAGCATTCTTATAGTCCTGATAACCACTGTAGTGTAAATTGCCCAGGTAGCCAAACTGATTATCTTCAGCAGGCTGATCATTAACCAGCATTTCACGGGCATAAGCAGGCAAGCCCAACACTATTTTTCTGGCAGGAATACTCGCTTTATTAATATAAAAGTCAATGGCGCCCTGTATCTCATCGGGTTGAGCCATGCCTTGTGCAACAGTCTTTTTCTCTAAGCCAGTATCAAATTCACCGTGAATATCAAAAGCCATTAAATCTAACCAGTCTGCACTATTTCCGACCTTTTGCCAGTTAACCCCCTCTTTAGCCTCTCCTTTTGCTACTGTGGGTGAGGCAACAACGGCTGTTGACAGATAATAGTATTTACCATTATCTGCTCCCAGCTTATCCAGCATGACACGTAATTGAGTCATCATGGCGGTATACAACTTTCCTTCTCCATGGTGGGCAGTGCTACTACTTCCATCATTCCCGTAGCCAGGATACTCCCAGTCAATGGAGACACCGCTGAATGCGGGGTGCCCTTTAAGCCAGTTCTCTGTTGAATCAATGAAGCGCGTTAAAACGGCGGGATTTGAGGTATAGTCTTTATAAAACTGGTTAAAACGAGATGTGTAACTCCAGCCGCCAATAGAGGCGAGTAAGATCGTCTTGTTCTCTTTGGAAGCGGCATATTGCTTCATGTATTTGCTTGCATAAGAGTCAACGCAGGCACTGACATCGCCAGGAAAAGCAGCGCAGCTTGTTGCACCTGTTTCTGCCAAAGCTTCGGTGTCAACCACGGTGCCAGGCTTCCCTTGTTGCTCATTAGTCAGAATCACTCCTCCGTACAGAGGCAATTTGTCTGAAAGTATTTTTTGGGTTGTGATACCTAAAAAAGCATAGGCTATGTAATTAGCAGCTCCTGCTGTATCTTTAATCGCTTTAAGATCTTTTGTGCCGACTTTGCCCTGCCAGTATGACCAATTGGGATAATAACCACCGACCCAGCTTCCATCGGGTTTGGCTGCAGAAACTGAGGCTGGTAAATGTTCAGCAAGGGTGGTACAGGATATAACAGCAGCTAGCCCGGAAATAGCAAGTGCGCTTGCCCTTAACTTAATCATTGAGATTTACCTCTGTCACTTGAATAGAATAAAAAACGAACATTCCCTGGTGCAAGATTGCTTAGGCAAATAACGTCATTTTTATTGTCTGGTATTATTCTCTAATCAAGCCCCTGAAAGCTTCAGACATTCTTTTGTCCGATGGCTGGTAGTTGTTGTTCGAGACTTTCGTTCTTTTTTGATCCTTTTTGGCTTTGGCAACTCATAACCAACCATAATTTAGCTGAGTATGAGGATGGGTTTGTGACCCCCTTGTGAACTGAGCTTATTCGACATTTAAACAGCACGCACTATGATCTGATTAACACACTTCATAAAATGAGGTGATGAAAGATATTATGCCGAACGACCAGACTCTAGTACGAAAAAAGCACGATATTGGGGTAGCCTCTCGTATTGAGAATAGCCATTCAAAAAGAATAACTCGTCAATATTACTGATATCTACAATAAGTATCACTGATGAACATCAAACCGACGAACCAAATATGAACCCCAAATATGAACCCCATATAAGACACCATTAAAAGGCATCTGCAAAAGGCATCCGCAAAAGGCATCTGCGGCATAAGCAAACTGAAAAAAGAAAGGCTGCCAATCTTTAGCACGATACAGCATAGTAGACGGTTGTAAGAAATAGCGCCTGATTTTGTCATCATTAATCAGTTGTTTTTGGACAATTATTAACAACAATATAACAACATCAGGCGTAAGCAGCATGTAGCGTAATCGCTGTCAGGTGCTACCAAAAATCAGAAGGCTCAAGTGGTCCTAAATCCGGTAATTGTAAATTTACCGATCCACTATCGAGTATTTCTGAATCTGGCACTAAATCGAGTACATCCTGGACAGGGAAATGAGGCTCTGAGCCCTGTATGCTTTCAGTGGTTGTAACAGCCGGTTCTCCGTTTTGCAAAACAGTGGTTGTTATTGCAGAAGGCGCTTCAATGGTCGTTACCAGGGCATTACTACTGGAAGAATTCAGCTGAGATACCGTCATGACAGCGTTGGCAATTGTGACCGTATGGGTTGTGCAGGTCACTGTCTCTCCACCTGGCAGTGGCTGGCTATTTGTGATTACTTGAGCAGAAGAACAGTGCCTGCTATTTTTTATGTGCCTGTTTAAACTTGAAGATCGGGTAAAAGTTGTCCCACAGTCTCTACAGCTTAAGCGTTCTCTTTCTCCTTGAGCGTGGGTTTTTTTGTGCCTGCTGCAAGAGCCAGACTCAGTAAAACTTTTTTTACAGATAGAGCAAGTATAAGGTCTCTTTCCAGTGTGAGTTACCTTGTGCTTCCGGAGAGAGCTGGACTGAGCAAAAGGTTTCTTACAAATAGGGCAAATAAAAGGTTTCTCTCCAGTGTGGACTCTCATGTGTTGAGTGAAACTATACAAATTCGGGGTCTTGTAATTACATAATTTGCACTTGTATTCAGGCATATTGAAATTCCATCCTGTAGTGGACGATTATATCAACTGCATTATATTCTATCTGGTTCAGACGCTTTCCCTATGGGCAATGCTGCGGACAATTTTTCCAAATTGTTAGCACCATGAGAGAGTATCAAGGATAATCAGGGGAATTTGAAGACCCAACTTCTAAGTAGTTTACCTTGGATTGCCAGGAACAGGGATTACTTTATTAAGGAAAATTACCCGATTCTATGGGGCATGTACTGATGGAGGGTTTCTCAATGCAGGATCTACTTTTAATAGGACATCAACAGCATGAGAATCCAAAACATGTCCAGAAGTATAATTCCAGTTGCTACCCTGTGCATGATCCTGATAACGTTGACAGGTTACGGTTCAACGATAAAACCACCGGTTAACCTTTCATACCCTTTTGGGGCGCTCATCGACAACGGTGATAAGGTGAAGGATCTAAGTCAGAGTCCTTATTCCAGTCTGGTACAAGTCACTTTTGATGGCTACTTATGTACGGGCACGTTAATACGTTACGATGAGGTATTGACTGCCGGACACTGTACACAAAACCCTGACGGTAAAAGTATTGCACCTGCTGCGTATACAATTACTTCTGCTGACGGCAAGAAATCATGGCACGTGAAAGACATTAAAACGCCTTATTCACAAAATACAGCCAGTGATTTTGCACTGTTAAAGACAGATAATACCGATAAGAATACGCCCTCAATAGCACTCCCTTCAAAAGACATAACCCAGCAGTGGCTTTTGACACATTATCCACCATTACTGGCTGTTGGCTTTGGCACTGACTTATCTAAGCCTGATAAAAATCATCAAGCCACATTAGAACAAGGTACAGAAATACCGACTTCACAGCACAATGCTCAACAAACGGTCATTAATGGAAACGCCTGGTTTTCCAGTAAGGGGCTTCCCCTTAATATTGATTATAAGTCTAAAGGTGTATTTGCAACGTGTGCAAAACAGCCAACCGACCATGGCGACAGTGGTGGTCCTATCTTTTACAAGAATATAGCGGATAATAAAATTTACCTGGTAGGTGTAACCAACTGGGGTCTGACAATTGAAACTCTGCCGGATAAATATATGTCATATGATCATTGTATTGATCGCAACAATACTGAACAGGAAGGTCAGAAAATTTCTGTGTTTGCTGATATGACTTATGGCAGTCTTAACTACCAGAAACTTAAAGCCATCGAAGCACAAATGAATAAGCGTTGAGCTTTATACTCTGGATCATTATCGAGTTGACATCAGGGCAAAACATGAACAATTTTTAGCCAGAATGACGTGTTCAGGCCCTGATAAAAGGTTGGTGGTATCACGAATGGCTCACTGCGCAGTGGAGCACGATAATCCGGTTGCCTCTGGTGCCAGTCGTTTACTGAGTGGGTCAAGGGTCAGCTGTATACTCCCCGTCACGCAAATTAACCATAAGCGGGTTCACCGACTGATGGGGCAAGTTTTAAAATACGCCTTTGGTGATCGCCATTTTAGCCGCTAACACCAGGCACACCGATGCGCCTGTTAAAAAACCAATACTGCGTTTTTTATCTGTTGATTTCATAGCAACAATCGCCAACCCGATATAACCAACAACAAAGAAGATTTTGTAGGTTAACCACGCAACCGTAAATGGATATTGGTTCAAAATCACACAGAGCACAATGGCAGAAATAAGTAATAAAGTATCGATAACATGGGGTAATATTTTTAACAGTTCAGGCAGTTTTTTACCGCGAAACTGCTGTTGATAAAAACGAAAATAAAACAAGACTACACTGAATAAAACCAGCGTCATGTGGCTGTGTTTCACTGCCAGATACATAAGTTTCCTCAAATAGATGCGCTCCGCTGACGCGGAGTTCTTTTGACTGTGTGGGACTTGTCCGGGATATTTTTCGAAGATGGCTTTAAACCCTTCAACCGAGTCCAGTAATATTTGCATTATTTGCATTATTTGCATTATTTGCATTACAGAAGGGTCAAATTTCCTGCCACTTTGTTCTTTAATGAAATCCAGGGTTTTCATCCCTGCTCCTTCATCCCTGCTCCATAGAATATGAAGGTGTTTACCTGAAGGCATTCGACAATGCTGCGCAGTTGAAGGAAATGCTAAAAAGGTAGCTTCAGAGGTGTGATAACACACCCGATCAGGTCTATTTTAAGCAGGCAATATGAGCCTGCGAACCGTAGGCCAGAGCTTAACTTACCACTCAGGCGTTTGATTATTGGGGGCCACGTCAGCCCCTTGTGTCACTTTGTAGTGTTTTTCGTGCAAACTGCCACGTGCGTTAAATTAACGCAGGAAATGCCTTAAAGCCTTGCCATATCCTGTTTTCACGAAGACACAAAGGATCATAAGAGCTTGAAAAGCGATTATAAAGTATTTTACGGCAGAGTTCGAATATTATACCAATGACCTATCTTAGCTGTTTCCAGCTGTGCCAGTGCGCTGACACTCTGAATGCCAACCCTGCGTTGAAATTTCTCGCAATAGCAGGTTTTACTCGTCGTTTCTTCTTTATCTGTCGTCTAGTTTGCCATGCATACTACGGTAGTTAGAAAAGACCATTGGTACTACCTGTTTTTACAGGGCAGAACATTCAAAAATTTTATGATATAACATAACAAATCTCGTGTAGCAGCAGTTTTTAAGCCAAAAGGTATATCCATGCGTGTATCATCATTGATCCTGTGGGGTTCACTCTTTGCACCATTAGCAACGACTGTACAGGCAGAAATGCGACATCATGAAGCCCATATCCATGGTTATGGGGAACTCAATCTGGCCGTTGATAACCAGACGCTGTATCTCAGATTAAACGTCCCCGCCCACGATATTGTCGGTTTCGAGAACATAAAAACAGATCAGCAACATGTCACACTGAACGCTGCCCTCAAACAACTGGAAGCACCGGGTATATGGACATTACCTGAAGCAGCCGTCTGTAAAATGGTCAGTGCCAGCGCAATGGCTGAGCAGCATGAGCATTATGACCATAAAAAGCCCAGTCATAATCACGATCATGACGAACACGACCATTACGGCAACCATATGAACATTTCGGCCAGCTATACCTATCAATGCACTCATCCAAAAGCCATTAACCAGCTTGAAACAACCTTGTTTGAGCAGTTCGAACGCAGCAAAACCATCAAGGTCCAGGCGCTGACAGATCATGGTCAGCAATCAGCCACACTAAGTCGCCAGCAACCGAAGGTGAGTTTCTAATGATGGGGGAACAGTGCACTCCCGTCGTCCAGCTAAAAGACCTGCTATTTAGCTGGCAAAGGGGCAAACCGATATTGGACATTCATGAGTTAACTCTCACACAAGGTGAAAAAGTTTTTATACGAGGACACTCCGGTTCAGGAAAAACAACATTGCTTGGGTTGCTCGGGGGCGTATTAACCCCGCAAAAAGGAACGGTTACGGTACTGGATAGCGCCATCAGCCAGCAACCTCCCTCCAAACGAGACAGTTTTCGCGCGAACCATATCGGGTTTATTTTTCAAATGTTCAACCTGATTCCCTATTTATCGGTTATTGAAAATATCACTCTGCCACTGCATTTTGCCAGCCTTAGACAACAACGTCTTAATCAGCAATCGTTACAGCCAGTGGATGAGGCCATTCGACTGTTAACGCATCTGGGACTCACCGACCACTCATTATTTACCCGCTCTGTCACCGCCTTGAGCATTGGTCAGCAGCAACGCGTTGCCGCGGCTCGCGCACTCATAGGGCAACCTGAAATTCTGATTGCCGATGAGCCGACATCAGCCCTGGATACTGAGACGCGGGAAGCCTTTATTCGATTACTGTTTGCACAATGCGAAGGGACAGGTACAACCTTATTGGTTGTCAGCCATGACCCTGCATTGGAAACACTGTTTGATCGATCTATCGTCATGACTGATATCAACACGGCTAAAGCGTCGGAAGAGACTCTATGATCATCGCAAGCCTCGCCTGGGAAAGCCTGAAAAACCGGAAAGCCACAGCACTGCTGACCATATTCTCCATTGCTGTCAGTGTTGCTTTGCTGTTAAGTGTTGAGAGGATTCGGGTTGCAGCTAAAAGCAGCTTTACCAACACACTCTCAGAGACAGATTTAATCGTTGGTGCCCGAAGCAGTCCTATGAATCTGCTATTGTACTCAGTGTTTCATATTGGCAATGCTACGAATAATGTATCCTGGGAAACTTACCAGGAGCTCAGTAACGATTCAGCCGTAAAATGGACGATTCCTTTGTCCCTGGGAGACTCCCACAGAGGTTATCGCGTTGTGGGGACAAACAGTCGTTTATTTACTCATTATCGTTACGGAGACCACCGGGGTTTGACGATGTCAGCCGGCAAGCCATTTTCACAGGTATACGAAGCTGTGGTTGGTGCCGAAGTTGCCAGCAAACTCAATTACCGCATTGGTCAGCCCATCACTTTAAGTCACGGGATTCAAACCAAAAGCCTTCAGAACCACGATGACAAGCCTTTCTATATTACAGGCATCCTGAAGCGTACAGGAACACCGTTGGACAGCGCTATTGTGGTGTCTTTAAAAGGCATAGAAGCATTGCACGTAGACTGGCACAATGGCGCACCGCCTGTCCCCGGCTTTCAGGTATCGGCTGAGCAGGCTGCCAGTATGGATCTCCAGCCATCAACCATTACTGCCTGGCTGGTTGGGTTAAAAACCCGAATTGCTGTTTTCAGCTACCAACGTAAAGTCAACGACTATGGGCAGGAGGCCCTCAGTGCTATTTTGCCGGGTATTGCCCTACAGGATTTATGGCGGTTGATCGGCAATGCCGAAAAAGCCCTGCTGGCGGTGTCCATTACGGTCGTCCTTGCTGGCTTGATGGGTATGCTGACAACTATCCTGACATCATTAAATGAGCGCCGTCGTGAAATGGCTATTTTACGTTCAGTGGGTGCAAGGCCTGTACATATTTTCCTGCTCATGATCAGTGAGTCGGTCATCTATGCTGTCACAGGCACAGCATCAGGCTTTATAATGGTGTATGGCCTGCTTGCCGGTTTCCAGCCGATGCTGGAAAATACACTGGGCCTGCATCTAATGTTGACAGCGCCAGGCAGCTTTGAAGGGTTACTGGCTGGCCTTGTGGTCATCAGCGCCATTATTCTGGGTACCATACCTGCCTGGCAAGCCTATCGCACCTCATTGGCCGACGGATTAACCATCCGGGTATAAAGGGAAGTCAATGAAGTCAATAAGAATGTCGCTTAGCTCCACATGCTTCAGGTGGCGAGTGATTGCCACCTAAGCAACACAACCTTCGAGGCAAAGCTTCGAATGCCTGCGGTTGCTTGCTCCACCAGGCTCACGCTCCGGGGGGTTTGACCCTGAGTTATTTGATCAATAGCGAAGGCAAAGGAACGCCTTTTTGAACGTTCAAATGTCGCCTATAGTGAAAAAAAACAGGACACACATCTTACGTATGAATGCCTTACTTAACGCCTTCCTGATCTCAGGGATACTGTTACTCTCAGCACAAGCCTCCGCAGAGGCTGAGAATATCCCAAACGACTCTGTCACTGTCATAAAGCCCCAACAAACAACAGAACCACTGTCAGATGTCAGGGAACTACAATGGGATGATCTGACTCCCGCCCCGGAACCTGCCATTATTAACCAGTATAACGATGGCACAATGTCACAGGATGAAGTTATTGCCTATCTCGACAAACTGGGTTTAAAAACCGTTAGCCTTATGGATGACGTAACAGGAAAGATCCCTGGTTATCTCGTTCCACTGAATATGAATGACGAACAGATTGCCACAGAACTGTTGCTCGTACCAACACTCGGTGCCTGTATTCATGTACCACCGCCCCCTCCCAACCAGATCGTGTATATATCCTATCCAAAAGGCATTAAGGTGACAGAGGCTGGTTACACGCCCTACTGGGTATACGGCACGCTCAAAGTTGAAACAAAAACGTCCGAATATACGGAAGCATTGTATACAATGAAGGTTGATAAAATTATAGAATATGAACTTTAGACTCTTTGAGTGCTTCAAGGCACTGGCCTGATAATGAAGGTCTTACGCCTCCTGTCTTCCTACTCTTTCTGCTCTTTTGAGCTGGCATAACGGGGTTATCATGCGTCAAAATATCGCATTTTTATCACATGGCCAGAACATCAGCGGCCACCTTTATTTCCCTGAAAACTTCAAAGCTACCCTGCCCGTTGTTATTCTTTGTCATACCTTTTGTGGCATCAAAGACTGGCTACTTCCGGCGTATGCAACATTCTTTGCCAGGCATGGCTATGCTGCACTTACCTTCGACTATCGAGGGTTTGGTCAAAGTCAGGGTGAATCAGGCAGGTTCATTCCTGAACGACAGGTCGAAGATATACTGGCAGCTATAGATTATATAACAGACCTTGACAGTATTGATGCTGATCGTATTGCCCTTTGGGGGTCTTTTTTCGGCGGTGTAAATGCGATTGTAGCCACTGCCTGTGATAAACGGGTAAAGTGTCTTATTGCACAACTGGCCTTTGCTAATGGCTCACAGTTACTGACCCATAATCTCACTGAAAACGATAAGCTTCGTTTTTATCAAACGCTGACAAAAATGCAGGAAACAAAGGATGCCACCGGACGTGAAATGATGGTACCTGTTTCAAAAGTACTGACAGATTGTGCCTCTGCTGATTTTTATAAGGAGCACCGTGAACAATTTCCTGCCTTGGGGATTAAGATTCCCTACCTTACTACTGCCAGTATCCTCTTGTTAAAACCCGAGCAATACATAAAAGATATCACTGCACCCATCTTACTGGTGGGAGCAGAACACGACACTGTCAATCCTGAAGGAGCAATAACGCAACTTTATGATTTGGTGCAGGAGCCGAAGAAGCTCTATATCGAGACAGGTGCTGCCCATTATGAAATGTATTCTGGCAACTGTTTTGCCCACTGTGCAAAACAGCAGCAAGCCTGGTTAGATCAGTATTGCTAACAGAGGGACGGTCGGCAAATGGCCTTTTGAGCACCACAACGCCTATAACTACCAGATTTTATTGAAGAAAATCGCATTTTTTGTTTTTCAGGGGTTCCGGGGTATTGTGTCTGCAAAAAGGCCTTAAATAATTTTTTTTGTACAAATACGGTCGATAAAAGTCAGACCTTTTCATAGCAGGCAGGTGGTGTAGCCATGCCTTTTATGACAGTTTTAAAGCAGGTCTTCGCGTTAACTTTAAAAAGAGTAATGGCAATCAGCTGGATTTCTTGCAAAAAGCTTTTACGCTTACGGCTGAGCTTTTTATATTACTGATACATCCGGCGCAGGCCAGACTGACAAGAAGTAAGAGTATCGATGTGTAACCTCTCCCGATATTGACAATTACAGTGCCAGCGATAAAGAATCAGGCCACTAAAGGCAGGCATGTAATGGCACCGATAGCGGAATTAACCCTGCCTTGAAGTTCGAGCGGAGTCAGCGTCTGAGTCGTAGTGTCCATCCCTATTAATACCATGGGTGCTCCAAATCCGAAGATTAGACAGCTGGTGTAGATCCAGTAAAGGTGATCATATTGGAGTAAGAACATTCCAAAACCTTGTATTAGCAAACCAGCCATAACCAAGGTCATAGCGTCACTGGTTTTTAACCGAATACAAAAAAGGCTGCCGATCAATGCACCAGCCCCCTGTATAGATATCAGCGAGCCTAAGAAAGAAGATGGAAGTGATAAGTCGTTAATGAGTTGAATTAATGAGACCTCGTAGAATCCAGAGATCAATAAACTTACACAAATAATAAAAATCACAGATTCAGCCCACTACCTGTATTGTCTCCTGCCACTGGTAGTGAACGAAAAGCAAAAGCCCTTTGTCGTTTCACGACTCAAGACCCTCAATCTGCCTTTGAGTTCTGCTGTCTCCTGGTTCCCTGACGAGTATTAACGAACAATGAAAAGTCACTCGAAGATGGTTGAATGGTAGCTTGAGTATTAAGTGGCAGGGGGTGATTGTACTTCCCATGACCAAAACAAGGCCAGTGAAAAACAGGAACGGATGTTTGGCTGGCGAAACGCTCCAGCACTAGTTGCAAGTGGTCAGTCTGCTCTTTGGCACTCCGGAGGAATTGACCTAGTATCACTGCCTGGGTGTTCTGAAATGAACCATTATACCGAAAACCGTCAAGAAACCTTTCCAGCTGGTGCGCGCTAATACCAATGTCTTCAAGAATCAATATATAGGGTTTCGTCCATGCCATGAAAGGAGAATTGGTCAGATTACTGATCAGGGTCATATTGCCACCCATCAGAGGAGCTGACAGGGGGAGAGAAAGATTCGAGGCGGGTTTGTTAAGGGGGGTCAGTCCCCGGTATTCAATCTGCTCGTTACTCATATTGCCCATTAATATATCGATAACTGACTTGATGCTTTCGCAGTGGTTGATAACGACATCAACAATAGGGTCTGTTTCAAAGTTATAACCGGCTTCCACACCATGAATAGTGGATCTATTCCATATTATGTTAAGAAACAGATGCACATCGGTGACATCACTGAAACCGATCACCGGCTTGATCGTTTCTGGTGGAGTGGCTGCCATCAATCTGGGAAGCACCCGACTGGCACCTGCCCCCCCCCTGATTGCCCAGACAGCTTGTGAATCTGGTGCGTTAAGGGCTGCCAGGAGTTGACGGGCACGTTCCTCATCGGTGTTGGAATAGCCAAGGTCG
Organism: Endozoicomonadaceae bacterium; assembly: GCA_965232215.1. Classification (GTDB taxonomy): domain Bacteria; phylum Pseudomonadota; class Gammaproteobacteria; order Pseudomonadales; family Endozoicomonadaceae; genus Endonucleibacter. The sequence goes on along the minus strand of CBDDPF010000012.1, from coordinate 992,861 downwards.
TCCTCCTGCTGTTTAGCAAACTGATCACGAACAACAAGCCCATAGGGTTCAAAAACTTTTTGGATAGCTTTCAGAACCTGGGGCTGATAGGCCGATGAAGTGTCAACCAGATCAATAACATCGCCTTCCTTGAGAAAAGGCCAGGGAGAGTTGTCTATTCCATGATCAACCCGGTTGCTGTAAAGGCGACCAATAAAATTCAGCATTTCCCGTTGCTGGACAGTATGGCCTCGCTCAGATTCGATGTTAACGTACGGAATACCTCTTTTGGCTGCTGCTACTGAAAGAGAGCCATCGTCTTCAAGATCATTACCCTGAAGCACGCAGTTATAATCCGCCCATCGAGAAAATTCGAAGGTAGACCAGTTTGTGGTATAGAAAAACTCACCGGAACCCCGGTCAGGATTAATATACAGTTCCCGAACGTAGCTCACCGGATGTTCAATGGTTCCATAAGAGTGAATGTTATAGCCTGCATTACGATTATTATGAGTCGCTACAATCATACTGGATGCCAGCTGACCAAACAGCCAGTAACTGAACCTTTCTGTCGCATCAGCTGCCTCGTCAGAATAATGGCCGTATTTCTTCAGGGTTGCTTCTATGCCTCTGCGTGTGAATATCCGGTTAGGGTCAATCTCGTATTGCGTGTCTCCGATAGTAAATGTAACAAGCCGTTTCTGGTGGTTTTTCAGAGAGTAGAGACATCCTCCGTTTTGCCGGATAAATTCCCGGGTGACATCTAACGAGGTGACTTCATCGTCGTGTGGGTGGAAAAAAACTAAACCGTTTTTATTGCCAGAATATTCTATTCCCAGGTATACAGGGGTATCACCAAGAAAGAACTTAACCATCTGCGTGTGTAGAGCGTTTTCAGACATAATGTGACCCTCAGGTAGTTAGTTTTGGTTTGCCGATGAGGCTACATTTTTACATGTGTTGTGAAAAACATTTTTCTTCACTATTGTTCACCATTATTCACTATTGTTCATGATTGAGAATGGTGCAAAAGGTCTTTCTTTCCCTATGGGCATTTGAGAAAGGAACCTCGTTATGAAGGGAAGTCAATAAGAAGGATGTCGCTTCGCTCCAAAGGCTTCAGATGGCAAGTGAACGCTACCTGAGCGACACAACCTTCGAGGCAAAGCTTCGCAATGCCTGCGATTACCTGCTCTACAAATTTAACGCTCTAGTGGGGTTTTTGACCCTGAGCTATTTGATAAACTGCTACCAGGTAATTAACTAAACAGCTTTCCAATCATATCGTTCTGTAATCCATCGCGTGCTGAAAAAACAGAATTAAGAATAGACTATAAGCTGTGGTTTTACTCACCCTGGCCTCTTCTGGACGATAACTGGACGATAACTGGACGATAACTGGACGATAAATAGTCTTGCCATATCAGTTAACGTCGTTTCCAGATAGAAGCCTTGTTATCTGATCATGGCTTAATGCACTGTCAACCTGAATTCCGCAGTTGAATTTCATAAATTGCTTCTTTACCTTCCGGTAGTAGGGCTTTCATCTTTTCATAACCTCCCTTTTGGGTGACTGTAGTCAATAGTTATCAGTCAATTTACGTAAGGCTTTAAGTGGAGGCAATGATTTCAACTGAGGAATTCAGGGTCAAGCAAGGTTGATAGCCGGGTTACTGTTGTCTTTCCAAATGAAGACATCAGATAGTCACTATAGCGTTCAAACAGTTCTTTGTTCATACCCTGTAGCATGGCAGATTTCTTCAAGTGCGTAACATGAGTACCCCCCTACTCCTACACCCCTTATTTCCCGAGGAGTATAAAATTCAAAATCACACGGTTAGCTACCCTGAATATAAACCAGCGTCCCTTTATGAACCTGGTTATAAAGCTTCAGCACATCAGCATTTTTCATACGCACACAGCCATGGGAAACCGGAAGGCCAATTAACCCTTCTTCATTGGTTCCATGGATATAAATATGTCGCTGAAAAGAATCAATACCTTTGCCTTTATTCAGCCCTGGCTCCAAACCTTCAAGACACAAAATACGGGTAGTAATCAAATCCTCAGGTCTTTTTGTTTTATCCTTATGGATAGTGGCAATTTGATGGATATATTTTCTCCCTTCAAAAATACCACCTATAGGGACACCGTCTCCTATTTTACACTGAATCTGATGCATACCGAGAGGCGTTTTATGGCTGACACTTTTGTTGCCAGTACCAAAGTAAGACGTCGAAATGTCGTAGGATTGAAGAATCCTGTTTTTCTTTATCAGAAACAATCTTTGCTTTGGAACATTGACCAGAATGTAGCAAGCCCCAGCCCTGCCAAACTGATCAACTTGCTGAGATACTTCTTTCAAGTCCACCTCCATGGTCGTAGCACATCCCCATAAAATTATTGTCATAAGCAACCCAACAATCAACAGCCTCATAAAAAAAACCACCCATTGAGCAGAATATTTTTGTTACTGAACATCTTTCCAACCCTCACTCTGCTAATAAACGACATATGTATAGGAAACATTTTCTTCTACAAGAGCATCCCTTAACAGTCGTCATAAAAGGCTGCACCTGATTAGTATTTAAAAGAAGCAAACAGTCCGCTGTTTAACAAGCAATAGCGGTTTTTTTACATACATTTATTGCAGACCGCTATATCAGGCCGATTTATCACTCAAGTTACGCATTGAGCTGATTTTGCGGCATGATAGCCAGTATGAACTGAGATCTTATATACCCATTAAACTTGAAGATGCCGGTTTTTTATCAATAGCAATCCTGAAAATAAAGGGCTGTAGCTGATATAGACCTGGCATCCTGAAGTGGTTTGAGTATAGAATCGTACTCTGACTATCTGCTGTTATCTTTCAGCAAAACAACAGCCACTGGCCTATCTGAGCTACTGGATAATCAGTATAGTCATGACCGGATAACCCGAGTGCTTTCAAGCAATAATTTCGGGCAAAAACTGACATGAAGGCTCTTCAGTATCATTGGATCAGCTACGAGCCTGTACCGATGCGTAACTTGAGTTATAAGACAGTTTCTAAGCATTCGTCTGTGTTGTCATATGCATGTTATGCTAATGATTTTAGCAATCTGTATCAGGGGGGATCAACCATGAACTCAACCATGAGTCCTGTGATTGGTCATCGCGGTATAGCCAGCCTCGCGCCTGAAAATACACTGGCTGGCATACAAAAAGCCGCTGACGCAGGGATGGACTGGATAGAAATGGACGTCACCCTACTGGCAGATGGTGCTGCCGTTATGTTTCATGATGCCCAACTTCAACGAACCACCAGCAGCAAGGGGTATATTCATAAAATCAGTACTGAAGAAGCCCAGGCATTAGACGCAGGCAGTTGGTTTTCCTCTGAGTTCAGCGGGGAAAAGGTTCCCCTGCTGGAAGAGGCGCTGACGCTGATCAAGCAAACAGGAATGAGCCTTAATCTTGAATTAAAAACCAACCGTTGCAACCCGGAACAACTGGCAAATCAGTCATTTCAAACCATCAGGAACACACAATTTCCAACGGAGCAACTGTTAATTTCAAGTTTTTGCCACCAATCCCTGACGTATTATCGGCAGAGGTGTGACCATTTACTGGGCTGCCTGTTTCAGCGTCTGCCTAAAAACTGGCAACACCAGGCAGAATCTCTGAAGGCTGTCAGTATTCATGTGAACGCCAAGACTCTCAACGAACAGCAGGCCCGGCTGATAAAAGCAGAAGGGTACGAGCTTTACTGCTACACGGTTAACAGTTCTGCCCAGGCATTGATCCTTAAGCAATGGGGTGTCGACGGCTTTTTTTCTGATAAACCCCAGACATTGCTATGAAGCTTTAGGTTCCCGATAAAACTCAACAAAAAATTCCGCATAAACATTGAGTTTCAGGTGATGCTTTTGTTCAGGTGCAATCACCATTTTATCACCCTCCAGTAAGTCATATTCCTTGCCTGACTCATCGTCACAAAATATCAGCCTGCCGACTTTTACAGTCAGCACGCCCCACGTACCTTTTGCGGTAGTATGCTCCTTTAAAAAGGGCGCAGGAGGGGCAACAGATGTAAATATGCCAGTTTTTTTACAGGCTTCTACAGAAGCTGGAAGTGCCTTCATTTCAGGTTCTCCTGCCGTTTGATACTTTCACTGTGCAAGGATAGGATAGAACGCCTTATTAAAAGATGCAAAAAAAATACATGTTTCTGGAAATCACACCTATAATTGAAATGCCAACCCCTGTGGAAGCAACCCAATGAAAGACGATATTAACACCCCTCAAGATATTCATCAGCTCGTGCATACTTTCTATGGTCGTATACAGCAGGACCCTCTTCTGGGACCTGTTTTTGACGAAGTAGGCAAAGTGAACTGGGAGAAACATTTGCCCATTATGGAACACTTCTGGCGATCACTGCTATTAAAAGACGAGAAATATCGGCGCAATGCACTTCAACCCCACCTGCAAATTTTTAAGAAGCTACCGTTTCATCCGAAGTATATGATGCAGTGGCTATTGCTTTTTGATATCACGGTTAACAACTTATTTTCCGGAAAAAACGCTGATAAGGCCAAACACTGGGCAAAAGGGATTGGACACAATCTGACCCGGCAAATCACGCGCCAGTAAAACCCTTGTGAGCCATCGGTGTCGGGAATAGCTTAAAAATGCCATTTTCAACCTGTTTCCCCTAACCGAAAACAGCACGGTAAACCCTGCCAGGCAAGGCTCACATGTATTTTTATGACAGGTTATCAGCTATCACCCCGGACGCCGCAGGGCGGTATACGCTGACCACAACAAAAGCTAGCAGGCTCAACAATAACGTCGGCACAATCGCATGCACACCGGCCATATCAGGCTTGATAACAGTCAGTATGATATAGCTGCCGCCACCGATCAGCATAGAGGCAAAAGCGCCGCCTGCTGTTGCTTTTTTCCAATATAGCCCCAGAACCAACGGCCAGAGAAAAATAGCCTGCATACCTCCAAAGGCTACCAGATGCAGCCAAATCAGCATCTCAGGCGGATTAATCGCAGCAATAAAGAGTAAAAACACCAGAATACCTGTCACCCAGAGTGACAATCTGGACAAGCGACTTTCCACCTTTTTATCGCCGACTTTACGCTGCACCATGTAGTTAAGGTACAAGTCTTTCAGTAAGGTCGCCGATGCCTGAATCAGCTGAGAATCAATCGTCGACATAATTGCCGCCATTGGGCCTGCCAGAAACAAACCGGCGATGGCAGGAGGCAATACCATCGTCATTAATGTTGGAATTACCTGGTCAGGGCTATCAAGCTCGGGGATCAACACCCGCCCCAGGGAACCCGCCAGGTGCATGCCCAGTGTCAGGAAAGCGATAACTATAGTACCAATGATTATGCCTTGATGCAGCGACTTGCTGGATTTGTAGGACATGCAGCGAACGGCAATATGGGGGAGACCAATAACCCCAAAACATACCAGCACCCAGAAGCTGAGCACAAAGGGTTGTGATAAAAAATTCTCCGGGCCATAAGGGCTAATCAGTGCGGGGTCTATCTCTTGCAGGTCTTTTATCATTGCCCCAAGGCCGCCACCGGCATAAATGACACCAGCCAGTAGCGCTATGGTTCCCAGGATCATCATAATACCCTGAAGGGCATCAGTCATAACCACAGCCCTAAAGCCACCAATTGTCGTATAGAGACCCACCGTAATGGCAAAAATGGTCAGACTTTGCGTATAACTCAGACCTGTCACAGCTTCTAATAAACGAGCGCCACCCACAAACTGAACAACCATGGTGCCAAAAAAAGCCAGCAACAGTGAAACCGATGCCAGAACCACCACACGCCGGTTTTTATAACGGGCATACAACATATCGTTAAGGGTTAATGCATTATGACGCCTGGCCTCAATGGCGAATTTTTTGCCCAACACTCCCAGCGTCAACCAGGCAACCGGCAACTGGATCATGGCCAGCAGTACCCAGCCCAGCCCCATTTTATAGGCTGCCCCCGGACCACCAATAAAGGAGCTGGCACTGGCATAAGTGGCCGCAAGCGTCATGGCCAGGACCCACCCCCCCATGCTACGACCACCGATGAGATATTCACTTAACCCACCGTTTTGGCGGGCACTTCGTTTCCGTGCCACCAATGCCAGGGCAAAAACCCCTGCTAAATAGAACACAAGAGGAATCAATAGCTCAATATTCATCAGCATCCCCCTGATGACAAACATCTGCATCCAGCGGCATATCTTTAAACACACAGCTTACCATCACGGCACACAGGACAATAAACAAACAAGGCCCCACAATGCAGGACAACAAAAACCAAAGAGGCAAACCCAGCACCAGAGACAGCGACTGGAAACTCCCCTGGCCTGATGCCAGCCCATAAGCCGACAGATACCACCAGAGGAAATAAAACAGGGTGAGTCCAATTGCCCAGCACGCTTCGCGGCGAGCCTGAGAGTAACGTGAGCAAAGTGTTTTCATAAGGCAATATTCATTATCAAAGGCATTCTTATGGTTGTGGTTAAAATAGTTAGTAAAAAACGCACGCCATTCTGGCGAAGGTGGTAGTAAAAAACAAGGGGTTAAAAACAGTTAGCTGTAAACTATTATAATCTGTAACTATCTTATATAATTTCGATCATGAATCAAAGGTGGTAAACGGTTACGCGAAAACCAAGCTAACAGTTACCATTTTTTTGATTCATAAGCATGGTCGCAGACACGTTACAGCTCGACCTAAAACCCTACGAAAGAGTGGAGTCAGACACAGCTCGCTGTGCATCCATGTAGACGGCGTAGATAAGTCTGCATAATTACAGATTATGTAAGATTTTTAGTAACGGAGAGCAGTGGTTAAATAAAAAAGGAAAAAAGGACAGCGGATCAAGGGCTTTTTCAATAGCTATTGCTCAAAGTCCACCGGATTCATGTGGTCCAGATACGCGTGCAGCCAGTGCAGGAATAACTAACCCGCACTGCTTTTTTTTATCCGACCCAGCGCTGCCATCGGTTCTCAGCGAGGGAAAATCCCTTAATTATATAGGATTACTTAGAGGTTGCGGGCTTTATCACAGGATAAAGATACCAATGGTAATATTGTCCTTTTAACATCAACTCTGCAAGATAATCTCGCACAAATTTAGTAAATTTGCCTCTGTGTTCAAACCATGCCTCACCGACGTTAGGGTCAAAAAAACACACGCCAGACTTTGAATCACCCATCCAGACAGCCAAAGCGTGCCCCGAGGTTCCTTTTTTTATATGGAAAATTTCATGATTATTGACACTGATATACACATAGCACGACATATATTCCATCAAACTATTGACCAGCAGATGGGACTGGGTACAGCAATCTGTCCTCACAGCATCTATGAATATGCCGCCATCAAATGTTCTTAAAACAGTATGATTGGCCATGTTTCTAAGGGGATATATCCCTGAAGTAGATAACCATCTTAACATGTAGTCGTGACTATCTAAGATAGTACGAGCTCCATCTGTATCAAGAAGACAAGAGAATGTCGGGCCATTGCAATCTTGTAAGTTGCAGATTTCTCTAACCATGGAATTGCTGATCTTTCCTTCGTCATCATACAACACAGGTCTCAGATGTTGATCATGACTATGGTATTTGATCCAGTAGGCGCAAAGAGCAGCACATATCCCACGACGGCCTTTGCTGATAATATCATCTTGATTAAAAGACCAGGTGACAATACCTTCTTCGGCAGCATATTTCTCAAAAAAATCAGTTAGACTGGGCATTGAAGCTAAATTCCGCAGTTGAATGTCATAAACTGCTTTTATACCTTCCGGTAGTAGGGCTTTCGTCTTTTGATAACCTCCCTTTTGGGTGACTGTAGTAAATAGTTATAACTCAAGTTACGCAGTGTTACTCTATATAGATATAGTGTCTAACCCGTTGGGCAAGTTACTACCTGTTGAAGTCGATGGTAGTGAAGTGCGTAACTTCAGTGAATAAGTATTACTATCTATGCACTACAGTAATATAGAACTGTCATTTCTTAACAGTTGTTTGATACGTGTCTGAACCTTAGGAACCGCTCCATTAATGGGTATCATATTTTGCAACACCTCAAGACACTGAGTTCTGCGGGATCAACCACATCATCCTGATAAAATATGACTTTATTGCTTCTATTGTTTCGAGGAAATTATTTCTTAACCGCTCTTTTCATAGCCCGCATCATCCCTTACTCATCTGTCGTCAGTATTTTTTTGTCGAAACGGTTTTCAATAAAAGTATACTGCCCATGGTCATTTTTACAGATAACAATGGATCAGTTGCGCTTACAGGATCGGATATCAAAGCATTCACCTCATTCAGGTTCAGGCAATGTTCGACTAATTTTAGTCGGCAAATTCTGCTTTTCAAGCATAAAGAGCAATACCCCTGTTTTTTGAAGCAGTGGCAGAGTGTTATTTTACCGTATCTGACGACAATATAGCTGTAAGTAAAAACGCTCTGCAGGGGAACACTATTCAGGCAAACGTTGATCCATAAGGGAAAATGCGTTGTTTTCAATCAGGACTCTGCAACGCCCTGACCTCAGACAGTTTACTTTTTGTGCAGCATACACTTTCTCTGGAAAAGCAACGTAAAGTTTCTCTGAATTGGCATCAACCTCGTATTTAGCTTGTGGCTCTGGCTATTTTTAGCCTTATACAGTTATACAGGTTAGCACCGTCAGGTTGCTCCATTCCTTAAACGATGGAACACCCTGCTGAAATAAACGACAAAGGTAAGAAGCTCAGGCGTTTTCTGCTGTATAAAGGGTCAGGATAACTACATTTTAGAAAATACTAACAGTCCGTCATTCCTGCAAAGGCAGGAATGACGCTGATAATAACGCTGGTATAGTTTTTATCAAACAGCTCAGGGTCAAAACCCCCACCAGAGCGTAAGCCTGGTGGAGCGGGCAACCGCAGGCATTGCGCAACTTTGCCTCTAAGGTTATGTCGCTCAGGTGGCGTTCACCCGCCACCTGGAGCATGTGGAGCGAAGCGACACCCTTATTGCCTTATTGCCTTATTGCCTTATTGACTGTTGCTCCCCTTAGTTGTTCTGCGAACACTTTTGAGGATATAAAGACATAAAGATCACGAACGGCTTCTCAGGGTCCTGGCCGCTGTAACCATATTGTTAAGCGCTGCTTCTACCTCCTGCCAGCTCCGGGTTTTCAAACCACAGTCAGGATTAATCCATAATTGCTCCGGTGGCAGGTACTCAGCAGCTTTCTGTATCAGTGCCGTTATAGATGATATTCCAGGTACGTTGGGTGAGTGAATATCGTAAACGCCCGGGCCAATGTCATTAGGGTATCGAAATTGCTCAAAGGCATTGAGCAATGCCATATTCGAGCGGGATGCCTCAATACTGATCACATCCGCATCCAGTGCAGCAATGTATTCAATGATTTCATTAAAATCGCTGTAGCACATGTGGGTGTGGATTTGAGTGGTGTCCTTCACACCACTGGACGAAACCCGAAAGCTTTTCACTGCCCACTCAAGATACGCTGCCCAGTCTTTTTTACGCAGAGGGAGACCTTCCCGAAAAGCAGGTTCATCAATCTGGATAATATCAATCCCTGCACTTTCAAGGTCAATCACCTCATCACGCAAAGCAAGGGCCAGTTGCAGGCAGGACTGGCTTTGATCAATATCTTCCCGGGGGAAAGACCAGCGCAGAATAGTCACCGGACCGGTAAGCATCCCTTTGACGGGTTTGCGGGTCTGCTGCCGGGCAAATTGACTCCACTTCACGGTCATAGGCTCTGATCGCTCAATATCACCAAGAATAATGGGGGGCTTCACGCACCGGCTACCGTAGCTTTGTACCCAGCCAAATCCGGTGAACAGAAAACCATCAAGCTGCTCACCAAAATATTCCACCATATCATTACGCTCTGGCTCACCATGGACCAGTACATCCAGCCCCAGCGCTTCCTGACGTTGCAGGACTGTCCGGACTTCCTGTTCCATGGTCGTTTCATAATTGTCTAAACTGATTTCTCCTTTTTTAAACTGTCGGCGGGTACGCCGGATAGCCGCTGTTTGGGGGAAGGAGCCGATCGTGGTTGTCGGGTACAGCGGTAAATTCAGTTTTTCCTGCTGTAATGATTTTCGGGTTGCAAAGGGTGTGGCCCGATGAGTCATCGTCTCTGTCAACGCAGATACACGACATTGAACTTCCGGTTTATGGATAAGAGAGGAAGCAGCTTTGCTGGCAACAGCCCGGTCAGAATCCGCTAATACGGCTTTGTCGGCAGCGGTGACCGTGCCGTTGACAGCGTGGGTCAAGACGGCAATTTCAACGCATTTTTGTTTGGCAAAGGCTAACCAGCTACGGGTTTCCTGATTGATATTCAGCTCACTGTCAAGATCCACAGGACTGTGCAGTAGCGAACAGCTGGAGGATATCCACAAACGATCTCCGAGCCGCTGTCTGGCTTCCATCAGTGTCTGGCTAAGCTGAGTCAGGTCTGCCCGCCAGATATTGCGACCATTAACAATACCGGCTGACAGCACCTTGTAGTTGGGCAGACGATCCAATAGTGATAGTAAATCTTCTTTGCCTTCAACAAGGTCAACATGCAGCCCGTCCACAGGTAAGTTAACAACCAGCCCAAGGTTATCATCCAGTGACCCGTAGTAAGTGGTAAGCAGTGTTTTGATACGGTTAGTTTGCAGCTTGTTGTAAGTGGCTTCAAAGGCCTGTTGCCAGAGTGCCGATAAATCCAGAGAAAGGATGGGTTCATCCATTTGCACCCACTCAATACCCAGCTCACTCAATTGAGATAATACACTGGCGTACAAAGGCACCAGATCATCAAGCAGTGATAGTTTATCGAAGTCTTCACCTCTGGTTTTACTAAGCCACAGCCAGGTTAATGGCCCTAAGAGAACGGGTTTCGTTTTTACACCCAGAGCAAGGGCTTCTTTGACCTCATCCAGTAAAATAGCACTGTTTAGCTTAAAGGTCTGATCTTTGTGCAGCTCAGGAACAATATAGTGGTAGTTGGTGTTAAACCATTTGGTCATTTCACAGGCTGCTGCTGGTTGGCCACTGGGTGCCTGTCCGCGAGCCATACGAAACAGGGTATCAATATCGGTGGCAGAAGCATCACCAAATCGCTCAGGAATAACACCAAACATCAGGGAGTGGTTCAATACATGGTCATACCAGGCAAAATCACCAACAGGGATATAATCCAGGCCAGCCTGTTGTTGAGTTCGCCAGTTAGTGATTTTGATCTTCTGACCTTCTGCCAGCAACTGCTGCTGGGTGATCTCCCCTTTCCAGTAGGCTTCAACAGCAAACTTAAGTTGACGTTGATTACCGATTCTTGGGAAGCCAAGAGTATGTGAAACTGACATTGCCTGAACCTTTCAGTGAAAGTGTATTGCTATTGTTATAAAGACATAACGCCTGAAACGGTGTTTCCGTCAGGGGTACCAAAACCATGAAATTGACTATTAATCAGTTGGCAACTTGAATCAAACGGATTTTTCTAATGATAAACTGAAGTTACGCACCTCGCTACCATCGACTACAACAGGGGGTGCAATTAAAAGTGTTCCAACCAGTAACTGTCCGGCACTTATCCCAGTCACCATTAGCCCTTAAAGTTCTAAGGTTCAACATGTCATGTGCATACTCTGGTTTCCACCAGGCTCCGGGAAGCTTCAGCCGGGTTTGTAAAACAGAACGATTAGAGTTCTCTGTTTCACCCGAACCGATGGGTAAGCTGGCGGCTTCTGCCGCGTAGTAATGAAATTGCCCGGGACGGTTCCTGATATAGCGATGGCACTCTTCTGACTTATTGGCTTCCTTTCCAGCCTTACTATTGCGATACGGCTCAAGCTCTGCCAGAACTTTCTTGGAGTGGCCTGTCTTCATTCTTGTTTTTTGTTCATCCGTCCATTTTTTGCAGGCTTTCTCATCTTTGCCAGCGCACTCTCTGGCAGCATCTGCGATGTATTCGCAAAGGTGGTAGTAATCCACCAGGAAGTGCCCCTGAGACGCAAACACCCGGTCTGCCTGACTGGCAATCCATTTCACCCCGTCACTCACGCAAGGAATGGACGACTGCCCATTCAAGCCCTGTTCAATAGTGCAACTTAACCATTAATCACCTGCTTCGTCAGGTTCTCCCATGACGACACGGTGCCGTTTATTGCAACTTCCCTGCTCATAAACCAGGCAAAGTCTGGCTTCTTACCAGTCTACTTTTCTGGTTTTGCGTTTGTCACCCTCAGCCTCCTCATCAAAAAGAACCACAGGGATCATACTGCCGTCCATCTCACCGATCAGTTGTTTGCCATCCCCTGCACATTTCTGGCGATTCTGCAGGGAAGCTTTTGATTGCTCACACATGCAATGGGCATGACCCAGAGTAATGGCTCGGATAGATGACCCGGGTATGACAACACCATAATGTTCTTCCATTTTCTGTGAGGCTGTTTCGAAAGAGTTGTCTGATGCAAAATCAAACAAGCGCCGTTGTAGCGGCTGAGAGTAGTCACGACAGTGAATATGAGCATTCTCGGAAAAAGGCCGGACACGATGCCCTGCAACGGTCCGGCATCGCTCACAGAGACTTACTTTGCCATAAGTGGTCATCCAGTGGATGTCTTTTTTTTAGCTTTTGATTCAGGGTGAAGGTTGTGAGTTTCATCAAATTTTTGCTTCTCTTTATGGGTCCCCAGTCCGTCAAAAGCTCATTCCCCAGTTACTTGAGGTTCTCAATGACAGCTTCTTCTGCTTCATCAGCCCGGTCAGGATGTCCGGATTCGGCTTCTATCAGGCTGATCAACTCAGATACTCTTTTTTTCAGCTCTGGGTGGGCAGCAAGTTTTTCAGCGAGGGTTTTGGAGGCAGGCATGGGAGGCATCGGAAAAAATGAACTCACCCTATTATGGTCAAATTGTGGGAAATTGCTGACTGGGGAACACTTTTAATTGCACCCGCATGGAAAGAAAAAGTGGCAGCTTCAGTCAGTAACTGATAGTATTTCGTCGGTACAACCTCCCACTAAAATATTGTCGTATTCCGTTAAGCATCATACCAGTGTTTGGCCGTCACCGTTGCCATGTCAGTTAAAAAAATTGTTGCTACTGTATATCCTTGGCTGCGAGTCCGGAAAAAACGGTCATTATGAGACTTCCACCCTTACTAAAGGATAAAGTCAACATGCCTGAGTATATCTGCAAAATATGTGATTTCAAAACCTGTTATAGAAGCCACTTCGTCAGACACATGAGAAGCCACACTGGAGAGAAACCTTATCGTTGCCCTCACTGTCAAAAAGCTTTTAGTCAGTCTGGTCGACTCACCACGCACATCAGAACCCACACTGGAGATAGACCTTTTCCTTGCACTGTTTGCGGGAGAGCTTTTATTGATTCCAGCTCTCTCAACAAGCACATCAGAGCCCACACTGGAGAGAAACCTTATCGTTGCACTGTTTGTGGGAAAGCTTTTAGTCTGTCTGGAAATCGCAAAAGGCACATGAAAGTCCAACACCTTACTGTTACTGATGAAGTCTCTACAACCACAGGTAGTCACTTACTGCCAGATGGAACGACAGCGACCTTTACAACCCATAAGTTCACAACTGCCGACACTGTCACGGAGGTATCTCAGGTAAGGTCTTCCACTGGCAAGGCGATTGTAACCACTGTTGAATCACCTTCCGCATTCTTAACGACTGTTTCGCAAGATTCGCAGCCCACTGTTACAACCACTGAGAGCGAGGATTCCTCAGGGCTTCTTCTTTTGGCTGATGTGGCTGAATCTAGATGCTATATGCCTAATGATTCATGAATAACCCGTTAAAATGCGCTGAATTCAGGCATACCGAAGGTATCCTGTCTTTGCAGTGTCTGACACCTGTTATACGGCGAACTATTGGTGGTACAAAGGCGCAAAGCGTCCATCCAGTTGCTACACATGACCAGGTACGATGGGCTACTATAGATTGAAACCCTTTACTAAAGGGATGAAAGAGGGGGTGAAAGTTTCATATTGACCGGTACTTTCATTCCAGATTATCCTTCTGCACAGGGAACTGGATGACATGACTTGTACCCGCCTCCGTAACCCCGGCACAACAGATCACTGACAGCAGCTTCCAGCCATTATTGAACAGGTCGCTCTGAATCAATGACCTGAGTGCCAGAACACCTTGCCCTCCGAGATGACGACGTCGCCTGCCTGAACACTTCATGGGTTGTATTACCAGGGTTTTGCAGGCCGCCTCAATCACTCCAGACCCTATTGGCAGGTTTTACGACAAGTGTTTAGCATAGCGCAGGCGGGCACGATTTCTCCTAAAGTATTCCAGCTCTGTTTTCAACGTTGATGGTCGAAGGGGGTACAATTAAAAGTGTTCTATACCCAAGTGAATTCAAGATGCAGGATTCAGTATCTGAAAATTGTCATTAATCCTGCTCACTAACGAAGCACCTATTTCTGGTAGCGTAACATACAGAAAATGACGTATATTTTTCCGGAAATCCTTCGGTTTTGCAAAGTATTGATTATTTCGAGCGTACTCATTCATTACCTTCCATAACCGCTCAATTGGGTTCAGGTTTGGGCTGTAGGGCGGAAGGTAATGCAGTTTTATACCCAGCTTTTCAGCCTCATCAACGACTTCCTTCGAATAGTGATAACCTGCTCCATCCAGCACCATGTGAATGACACTCTTTGATGTATAAGCGGACTTAACTTTTCTGAAGAATTCAATGATAGCCAGCCCGTTAACCGTCTCGAATTGATCAAAAATAGCAGCAGACAAGTTGTTCAATTCTATCGCACCGACGATGTTCATTCGGTTGCGACTGCCCGTCGTATTGATGACTTTATCAACACCTTTGCGTATCCAACCCGAGGTGATTTTGGTGGCTTGCGTTGGGTGAACTGCATCCATGAAAAGCACAACCTCACTCTCAGGCAGTGAGGCTTTCAACTCTTCGTAGTGCTCAATAAACTCTGCCTGCTTATTGGCATCCACCTTGTGCGGTACACCTTTTGGTTTTTTGTAGGTGAAGCCTTTTTGGTGCAACCACTTGTTGAGGCCTGACACGGTGTATTTGACAGCCCAGCGTTCAAAAATATACGACACAATTTCGTAGACATGGGCGTAAGTATGCTCTGAAATATGCACAATTAGCTGCTCACTTTGCTCGTCATTAAGATGACTCTCACTGCCACCGTTTTCAGGTTTCAGTTTGTCCTTTTTCAGGTAGTCATCAATGTGCCGGGCAATGGAAAATTCACTTTTTCTCAATGCTTGAGCAATGGCGGTTATTGACCAGCCTTCAGATCTCAGTAATACGGCTTTAATACGGTCACACTCCCGAGCATCCCGCGACGTTTTGTGTTGGGACTCCAAGGTTGATTTTTGCTGAGGTGTGAGCATAAATTTTGGCATCCGTTGAGATTGCTAAAAAAATGCAGAAAAATCAAGCATCTTCAACGGTCACGAGTATAACCAGTAACTTTCCAGTACTT
The DNA here is from genome assembly GCA_965232215.1 of Endozoicomonadaceae bacterium. GTDB lineage: Bacteria > Pseudomonadota > Gammaproteobacteria > Pseudomonadales > Endozoicomonadaceae > Endonucleibacter. The sequence goes on along the minus strand of CBDDPF010000012.1, from coordinate 977,321 downwards.
ATCCCAGTCACCATTAGCCCTTAAAGTTCTAAGGTTCAACATGTCATGTGCATACTCTGGTTTCCACCAGGCTCCGGGAAGCTTCAGCCGGGTTTGTAAAACAGAACGATTAGAGTTCTCTGTTTCACCCGAACCGATGGGTAAGCTGGCGGCTTCTGCCGCGTGGTAATCAAATTCCCCGGGACGGTTCCTGATATAGCGATGGCACTCTTCTGACTTATTGGCTTCCTTTCCAGCCTTACCATTGCCATACGGCTCAAGCTCTGCCAGAACTTTCTCGGAGTGGCCTGTCTTCATTCCTGTTTTTTGTTCATCCGTCCATTTTTTGCAGGCTTTCTCATCTTTGCCAGCGCACTCTCTGGCAGCATCTGCGATGTATTCGCAAAGGTGGTAGTAATCCACCAGGAAGCGCCCCTGAGACGCAAAAACCCGGTCTGCCTGACTGGCAATCCATTTCACCCCGTCACTCACGCAATGAATGGACGACTGCCCATTCAAGCCCTGTTCAATAGCGCAACTTAACCATTGATCACCTGCTTCGTCAGGTTCTCCCATGACGACACGATGCCGTTTATTGCAACTTCCCTGCTCATAAACCAGGCAAAGTCTGGCTTCTTGCCAGTCTGCTTTTCCGGTCTTACGTTTGTCACCCTCAGTCTCCCCGTCAAAAAGAACCACAGGGATCGTACTGCCGTCCATCTCACCGGTCAGTTGTTTGCCATACCCTGCACATTTCTGGCGATTCTACAGGGAAGCTTTTGATTGCTCACACATGCAACGGGCATGACCCAGAGTAATGGCTCGGATAGATGACCCGGGTATGACAACACCATAATGTTCTTCCATTTTCTGTGAGGCTGTTTCGAAAGAGCTGTCTGATGCAAAATCAACCAGGCGCCGTTGTAGCGGCTGAGAGTAGTCACGACAGTGAATATGAGCATTCTCGGAAAAAGGCCGGACACGATGTCCTGCAACGGTCTGGCATCGCTCACAGAGACTTACTTTGCCATAAGTGGTCATCCAGTGGATGTCTTTTTTTAGCTTTTGATTCAGGGTGAAGATTGTGAGTTTCATCAAACTTTTGCTTCTCTTTATGGGTTCCCCAGTCCGTCAAAAGCTCATTCCCCGGTTCCCTGAGGTTCTCAATGACAGCTTCTTCTGCTTCATCAGCCCGGTCAGGATGTCCGGATTCGGCTTCTGTCAGGCTGATCAACTCAGATACTCTTTTTTCCAGCTCTGGGTGGGCAGCAAGTTTTTCAGCGAGGGTTTTGGAGGCAGGCATGGGAGGCATCGGAAAAAATGAACTCACCCTATTATGGTCAAATTGTGGGAAATTGCTGACTGGGGAACACTTTTAATTGCACCCGCATGGAAAGAAAAAGTGGCAGCTCCAGTCAGTAACTGATAGTATTTCGTCGGTACAATCTCTCACCGAAATATTGTCGTATTCCGTTAAGCATCATACCAGTGTTTGGCCGTCACCGTTGCCATGTCAAATAAAAAAATTGTTGCTACTGTATATCCTTGGCTGCGAGTCCGGAAAAAACGGTCATTATGAGACTTCCACCCTTACTAAAGGATAAAGTCAACATGTCTGAGTATATCTGCAAAATATGTAATCTCAAAACCCGTACAGGAAGCAGCCTCGCCAGACACATGAGAACCCACACTGGAGAGAGACCTCATCGTTGCCCTCACTGTCAAAAAGCTTTTAATCAGTCTGGTGATCTCACCAGGCACATCAGAACCCATACTGGAGATAGACCTTTTCCTTGCACTGTTTGCGGGAAAGCTTTTACTGATTCCAGCAATCTCAACAAGCACATGACAATCCACACTGGAGAGAAACCTTATCGTTGCACTGTTTGTGGGCAAGCTTTTAGTCAGTCTGGAAATCGCAAAAGGCACATGAAAGCCCAACACCCTGCTGTTACTGATGAAGTCTCTACAACCACAGGTAGTCACTTACTGCCAGATGGAACGACAGCGACCTTTACAACCCATAAGTTCACAACCGCCGACACTGTCACGGAGGTATCTCAGGTAAGGTCTCCCACTGGCAAGGCGATTGTAACCACTGTTGAATCACCTTCCGCATTCTTAACGACTGTTTCGCAAGACTCGCAGCCCACTGTTACAACCATTGAGAGCGAGGATTCCTCAGGGCTTCTTCTTTTGGCTGATGTGGCTGAATCTAGATGCTATATGCCTAATGATTCATGAATAACCCGTTAAAATGCGCTGAATTCAGGCATACCGAAGGTATCCTGTCTTTGCAGTGTCTGACACCTGTTATACGGCGAACTATTGGTGATACAAAGGCGCAAAGCGTCCATCCAGTTGCTACACATGACCAGGTACGATGGGCTACTATAGATTGAAACCCTTTACTAAAGGGATGAAAGAGGGGGTGAAAGTTTCATATTGACCGGTACTTTCATTCCAGATTATCCTTCTGCACAGGGAACTGGATGACATGACTTGTACCCGCCTCCGTAACCCCGGCACAACAGATCACTGACAGCAGCTTCCAGCCATTATTGAACAGGTCGCTCTGAATCAATGACCTGAGTGCCAGAACACCTTGCCCTCCGAGATGACGACGTCGCCTGCCTGAACACTTCATGGGTTGTATTACCAGGGTTTTGCAGGCCGCCTCAATCACTCCAGACCCTATTGGCAGGTTTTACGACAAGTGTTTAGCATAGCGCAGGCGGGCACGATTTCTCCTAAAGTATTCCAGCTCTGTTTTCAACGTTGATGGTCGAAGGGGGTACAATTAAAAGTGTTCTATACCCAAGTGAATTCAAGATGCAGGATTCAGTATCTGAAAATTGTCATTAATCCTGCTCACTAACGAAGCACCTATTTCTGGTAGCGTAACATACAGAAAATGACGTATATTTTTCCGGAAATCCTTCGGTTTTGCAAAGTATTGATTATTTCGAGCGTACTCATTCATTACCTTCCATAACCGCTCAATTGGGTTCAGGTTTGGGCTGTAGGGCGGAAGGTAATGCAGTTTTATACCCAGCTTTTCAGCCTCATCAACGACTTCCTTCGAATAGTGATAACCTGCTCCATCCAGCACCATGTGAATGACACTCTTTGATGTATAAGCGGACTTAACTTTTCTGAAGAATTCAATGATAGCCAGCCCGTTAACCGTCTCGAATTGATCAAAAATAGCAGCAGACAAGTTGTTCAATTCTATCGCACCGACGATGTTCATTCGGTTGCGACTGCCCGTCGTATTGATGACTTTATCAACACCTTTGCGTATCCAACCCGAGGTGATTTTGGTGGCTTGCGTTGGGTGAACTGCATCCATGAAAAGCACAACCTCACTCTCAGGCAGTGAGGCTTTCAACTCTTCGTAGTGCTCAATAAACTCTGCCTGCTTATTGGCATCCACCTTGTGCGGTACACCTTTTGGTTTTTTGTAGGTGAAGCCTTTTTGGTGCAACCACTTGTTGAGGCCTGACACGGTGTATTTGACAGCCCAGCGTTCAAAAATATACGACACAATTTCGTAGACATGGGCGTAAGTATGCTCTGAAATATGCACAATTAGCTGCTCACTTTGCTCGTCATTAAGATGACTCTCACTGCCACCGTTTTCAGGTTTCAGTTTGTCCTTTTTCAGGTAGTCATCAATGTGCCGGGCAATGGAAAATTCACTTTTTCTCAATGCTTGAGCAATGGCGGTTATTGACCAGCCTTCAGATCTCAGTAATACGGCTTTAATACGGTCACACTCCCGAGCATCCCGCGACGTTTTGTGTTGGGACTCCAAGGTTGATTTTTGCTGAGGTGTGAGCATAAATTTTGGCATCCGTTGAGATTGCTAAAAAAATGCAGAAAAATCAAGCATCTTCAACGGTCACGAGTATAACCAGTAACTTTCCAGTACTTATCCCAGTCACCATTAGCCCTTAAAGTTCTAAGGTTCAACATGTCATGTGCATACTCTGGTTTCCACCAGGCTCCGGGAAGCTTCAGCCGGGTTTGTAAAACAGAACGATTAGAGTTCTCTGTTTCACCCGAACCGATGGGTAAGCTGGCGGCTTCTGCCGCGTGGTAATCAAATTCCCCGGGACGGTTCCTGATATAGCGATGGCACTCTTCTGACTTATTGGCTTCCTTTCCAGCCTTACCATTGCCATACGGCTCAAGCTCTGCCAGAACTTTCTCGGAGTGGCCTGTCTTCATTCCTGTTTTTTGTTCATCCGTCCATTTTTTGCAGGCTTTCTCATCTTTGCCAGCGCACTCTCTGGCAGCATCTGCGATGTATTCGCAAAGGTGGTAGTAATCCACCAGGAAGCGCCCCTGAGACGCAAAAACCCGGTCTGCCTGACTGGCAATCCATTTCACCCCGTCACTCACGCAATGAATGGACGACTGCCCATTCAAGCCCTGTTCAATAGCGCAACTTAACCATTGATCACCTGCTTCGTCAGGTTCTCCCATGACGACACGGTGCCGTTTATTGCAACTTCCCTGCTCATAAACCAGGCAAAGTCTGGCTTCCTGCCAGTCTACTTTTCCGGTCTTACGTTTGTCACCCTCAGTCTCCTCGTCAAAAAGAACCACAGGGATCGTACTGCCGTCCATCTCACCGGTCAGTTGTTTGCCATCCCCTGCACATTTCTGGCGATTCTGCAGGGAAGCTTTTGATTGCTCACACATGCAGCGGGCATGACCCAGAGTAATGGCTCGGATAGATGACCCGGGTATGACAACACCATAATGTTCTTCCATTTTCTGTGAGGCTGTTTCGAAAGAGCTGTCTGATGCAAAATCAACCAGGCGCCGTTGTAGTGGCTGAGAGTAGTCACGACAGTGAATATGAGCATTCTCGGAAAAAGGCCGGACACGATGTCCTGCAACGGTCAGGCATCGCTCACAGAGACTTACTTTGCCATAAGTGGTTATCCAGTGGATGTCTTTTTTTTAGCTTTTGATTCAGGGTGAAGATTGTGAGTTTCATCAAACTTTTGCTTCTCTTTATGGGTTCCCCAGTCCGTCAAAAGCTCATTCCCCGGTTCCCTGAGGTTCTCAATGACAGCTTCTTCTGCTTCATCAGCCCGGTCAGGATGTCCGGATTCGGCTTCTGTCAGGCTGATCAACTCAGATACTCTTTTTCCCAGCTCTGGGTGGGCAGCAAGTTTTTCAGCGAGGGTTTTGGAGGCAGGCATGGGAGGCATCGGAAAAAATGAACTCACCATATTATGGTCAAATTGTGGGAAATTGCTGACTGGGGAACACTTTTAATTGCACCCACATGGAAAGAAAAAGTGGCAGCTTCAGTCAGTAACTGATATTATTTCGTCGGTACAATCTCCCACTAAAATATTGTCGTATTCCGTTAAGCATCATACCAGCGTTTGGCCGTCACCGTTGCCATGTCAGTTAAAAAAATTGTTGCTACTGTATATCCCTGGCTGCGAGTCCGGAAAAAACGGTCATTATGAGACTTCCACCCTTACTAAAGGATAAAGTCAACATGTCTGAGTATATCTGCAAAATATGTAATCACAAAACCTCTCATAGAAGCCACTTCGTCATACACATGAGAATCCACACTGGAGAAAAACCTCATATTTGCCCTCACTGTCAAAGAGCTTTTCATCAGTGTGGTGAACTCACCATGCACATCAGAAACCACACTGGAGAGAAACCTTATCGTTGCACTGTTTGTGGGAAAGCTTTTAGTCGGTCTGGAAATCGCGACAGGCACATCAGAACCCACACTGGAGAGAAACCTTATCATTGCACTGTTTGTGGGAAAGCTTTTAGTTCGTCTGGAAATCGCAAAAGGCACATGAAAGCCCAACACCCTACTGTTACTGATGAAGTCTCTACAACCACAGGTAGTCACTTACTGCCAGATGGAACGACAGCGACCTTTACAACCCATAAGTTCACAACCGCCGACACTGTCACGGAGGTATCTCAGGTAAGGTCTCCCACTGGCAAGGCGATTGTAACCACTATTGAATCACCTTCTGCATTCTTAACGACTGTTTCGCAAGACTCGCAGCCCACTGTTACAACCATTGAGAGCGAGGATTCCTCAGGGCTTCATCTTTTGGCTGATTTGGCTGAATCTAGATGCTATATGCCTAATGATTCATGAATAACCCGTTAAAATGCGCTGAATTCAGGCATGCTGCAGGCATCCTGTCTTTGCAGCGTCTGACATCTGTTATACAGCGAACTATTGGTAGTACAAAGGCGCAAAGCGTCCATCCAGTTGCTGCACATGACCAGGTACGATGGGCTACTATAGATTGAAACCCTTTACTAAAGGGATGAAAGAGGGGTGAAAGTTTCATATTGACCGGTACTTTCATTCCAGATTGTCCTTCTGCACAGGGAACTGGATGACATGACTTGTACCCGCCTCCGTAACCCCGGCACAACAGATCACTGACAGCAGCTTCCAGCCATTATTGAACAGGTCGCTCTTAATCAATGACCTGAGTGCCAGAACACCTTGCCCTCCGAGATGACGACGTCGCCTGCCTGAACACTTCATGGGTTGTATTACCAGGGTTTTGCAGGCCGCCTCAATCACTCCAGACCCTATTGGCAGGTTTTACGACAAATGTTTAGCATAGCGCATGCGGGCACGATTTTTCCTAAAGTATTCCAGCTCTGTTTTCAACGTTGATGGTCGAAGGTGTCGCTTATGCTGGCAGGTCAGAGCCTTGATAAGCTTTTCAACACCTTCAGCCTCCTCTTTGAGGATATGACGGCAGGTGATGAACGTTTCTCTGGATTTGGCACTGTTCTCACCACAGGACAGATCGAGCGCCTTCTTCAGGTGTTCTGCTGCATGATAAAAGTCTACGATCTCAAGACCTTTCGGGAGTTCCCCGGCCAGGTAAGTCCAGTTGTCTTTAGCCCCGTCAGCAACTTTGACCAGTGTCAGCTCAGGCTTTTCCCGGCGGGCTTCGTCCAGAAGGTCGGAGAGTGATTTTTTCAGCGTCACTTTTCAGCGTCACTTTTCAGCGTCACTTTCTTGCTTTCATACATCCGCCCAATCCTGATCGTTGAGAGCCGTTCACCCTGGTCATTATAAAACGACAGCGTTCCACAGCTGACTTGCTGGCAACAAGCCGGATCACGGGTACGCTTGCCATGGGCCTTTTTCTGCCCACGTTTTTCCTGACGTTTGTCATCTTTCACTGGCAGCATGACACCATCGAGAGAAACAGCCACCGTCATGGCTTCTTCATGCTCTCAAAAGTTTTCCGGCGTGATTCCCACTGTTCATTGAGTTTCCTGGGGAGCCTGGTCAGCTTCTGCCGCGTAGTAATGAAATTGCCCGGGACGGTTCCTGATATAGCGATGGCACTCTTCTGACTTATTGGCTTCCTTTCCAGCCTTACCATTGCGATACGGCTCAAGCTCTGCCAGAACTTTCTCGGAGTGGCCTGTCTTCATTCCTGTTTTTTGTTCATCCGTCCATTTTTTGCAGGCTTTCTCATCTTTGCCAGCGCACTCTCTGGCAGCATCTGCGATGTATTCGCAAAGGTGGTAGTAATCCACCAGGAAGCGCCCCTGAGACGCAAAAACCGGTCTGCCTGACTGGCAATCCATTTCACCCCGTCACTCACGCAAGGAATGGACGACTGCCCATTCAAGCCCTGTTCAATAGCGCAACTTAACCATTGATCACCTGCTTCGTCAGGTTCTCCCATGACGACACGATGCCGTTTATTGCAACTTCCCTGCTCATAAACCAGGCAAAGTCTGGCTTCTTGCCAGTCTGCTTTTCCGGTCTTACGTTTGTCACCCTCAACCTCCTCGTCAAAAAGAACCACAGGGATCATACTGCCGTTCATCTCACCGGTCAGTTGTTTGCCATCCCCTGCACATTTCTGGCGATTCTGCAGGGAAGCTTTTGATTGCTCACACATGCAGCGGGCATGACCCGGAGTAATGGCTCGGATAGATGACCCGGGTATGACAACACCATAATGTTCTTCCATTTTCTGTGAGGCTGTTTCGAAAGAGCTGTCTGATGCAAAATCAACCAGGCGCCGTTGTAGCGGCTGAGAGTAGTCACGACAGTGAATATGAGCATTCTCGGAAAAAGGCCGGACACGATGCCCTGCAACGGTCCGGCATCGCTCACAGAGACTTACTTTGCCATAAGTGGTCATCCAGTGGATGTCTTTTTTTTAGCTTTTGATTCAGGGTGAAGGTTGTGAGTTTCATCAAATTTTTGCTTTTCTTTATGGGCTCCCCAGTCCGTCAAAAGCTCATTCCAGTTACTTGAGGTTCTCAATGACAGCTTCTTCTGCTTCACCAGCCCGGTCAGGATGTCCGGATTCGGCTTTTGTCAGGCTGATCAACTCAGATACTCTTTTTTCAGCTCTAGGTGGGCAGCAAGTTTTTCAGCCAGGGTTTTGGAGGCAGGCATGGGAGGCATCGGAAAAAATGAACTCACCATATTATGGTCAAATTGTGGGAAATTGCTGACTGGGGAACACTTTTAATTGCACCCCCATGGAAAGAAAAAGTGGCAGCTTCAGTCAGTAACTGATAGTATTTCGTCGGTACAATCTCCCACTAAAATATTGTCGTATTCCGTTAAGCATCATACCAGCGTTTGGCCGTCACCGTTGCCATGTCAGTTAAAAAAATTGTTGCTACTGTATATCCTTGGCTGCGAGTCCGGAAAAAACGGTCATTATGAGACTTCCACCCTTACTATACTCGTGACCGTTGAAGATGCTTGATTTTTCTGCATTTTTTTAGCAATCTCAACGGATGCCAAAATTTATGCTCACACCTCAGCAAAAATCAACCTTGGAGTCCCAACACAAAACGTCGCGGGATGCTCGGGAGTGTGACCGTATTAAAGCCGTATTACTGAGATCTGAAGGCTGGTCAATAACCGCCATTGCTCAAGCATTGAGAAAAAGTGAATTTTCCATTGCCCGGCACATTGATGACTACCTGAAAAAGGACAAACTGAAACCTGAAAACGGTGGCAGTGAGAGTCATCTTAATGACGAGCAAAGTGAGCAGCTAATTGTGCATATTTCAGAGCATACTTACGCCCATGTCTACGAAATTGTGTCGTATATTTTTGAACGCTGGGCTGTCAAATACACCGTGTCAGGCCTCAACAAGTGGTTGCACCAAAAAGGCTTCACCTACAAAAAACCAAAAGGTGTACCGCACAAGGTGGATGCCAATAAGCAGGCAGAGTTTATTGAGCACTACGAAGAGTTGAAAGCCTCACTGCCTGAGAGTGAGGTTGTGCTTTTCATGGATGCAGTTCACCCAACGCAAGCCACCAAAATCACCTCGGGTTGGATACGCAAAGGTGTTGATAAAGTCATCAATACGACGGGCAGTCGCAACCGAATGAACATCGTCGGTGCGATAGAATTGAACAACTTGTCTGCTGCTATTTTTGATCAATTCGAGACGGTTAACGGGCTGGCTATCATTGAATTCTTCAGAAAAGTTAAGTCCGCTTATACATCAAAGAGTGTCATTCACATGGTGCTGGATGGAGCAGGTTATCACTATTCGAAGGAAGTCGTTGATGAGGCTGAAAAGCTGGGTATAAAACTGCATTACCTTCCGCCCTACAGCCCAAACCTGAACCCAATTGAGCGGTTATGGAAGGTAATGAATGAGTACGCTCGAAATAATCAATACTTTGCAAAACCGAAGGATTTCCGGAAAAATATACGTCATTTTCTGTATGTTACGCTACCAGAAATAGGTGCTTCGTTAGTGAGCAGGATTAATGACAATTTTCAGATACTGAATCCTGCATCTTGAATTCACTTGGGTATAAAGGATAAAGTCAACATGTCTGAGTATATCTGCAAAATATGTAATTTCAAAACCTGTTATAGAAGCCACTTCGTCATACACATGAGAATCCACACTGGAGAGAAACCTTATCGTTGCCCTCACTGTGAAAAAGCTTTTAATCAGTCTGGTCAACTCACCACGCACATCAGAACCCACACTGGAGATAGACCTTTTCCTTGCACTGTTTGCGGGAGAGCTTTTATTGATTCCAGCTCTCTCAACAAGCACATCAGAGCCCACACTGGAGAGAAACCTTATCGTTGCACTGTTTGTGGGAAAGCTTTTAGTCTGTCTGGAAATCGCAACAAGCACATGAAAGTCCAACACCCTACTGTTACTGATGAAGTCTCTACAACCACAGGTAGTCACTTACTGCCAGATGGAACGACAGCGACCTTTACAACCCATAAGTTCACAACCGCCGACACTGTCACGGAGGTATCTCAGGTAAGGTCTCCCACTGGCAATGCGATTGTAACCACTGTTGAATCACCTTCCGCATTCTTAACGACTGTTTCGCAAGACTCGCAGCCCACTGTTACAACCATTGAGAGCGAGGATTCCTCAGGGCTTCTTCTTTTGGCTGATGTGGCTGAATCTAGATGCTATATGCCTAATGATTCATGAATAACCCGTTAAAATGCGCTGAATTCAGGCATGCCGAAGGTATCCTGTCTTTGCAGTGTCTGACACCTGTTATACGGCGAACTATTGGTAGTAAAAAGGCGCAAAGCGTCCATCCAGTTGCTGCACATGACCAGGTACGATGGGCTACTATTGATTGAAACCCTTTACTAAAGGGATGAAAGAGGGGTGAAAGTTTCATATTGACCGGTACTTTCATTCCAGATTGTCCTTCTGCACAGGGAACTGGATGACATGACTTGTACCCGCCTCCGTAACCCCGGCACAACAGATCACTGACAGCAGCTTCCAGCCATTATTGAACAGGTCGCTCTGAATCAATGAGTGCCAGAACACCTTGCCCCCCGAGATGACGACGTCGCCTGCCTGACCACTTCATGGGTTGTATTACCAGGGTTTTGCAGGCCGCCTCAATCACTCCAGACCCTATTGGCAGGTTTTACGACAAGTGTTTAGCATAGCGCATGCGGGCACGGTTTTTCCTAAAGTATTCCAGCTCTGTTTTCAACGTTGATGGTCGAAGGTGTCGCTTATGCTGGCAGGTCAGAGCCTTGATAAGCTTTTCAACACCTTCAGCCTCCTCTTTGAGGATATGACGGCAGGTGATGAACGTTTCTCTGGATTTGGCACTGTTCTCACCACAGGACAGATCGAGCGCCTTCTTCAGGTGTTCTGCTGCATGATAAAAGTCTACGATCTCAAGACCTTTCGGGAGTTCCCCGGCCAGGTACATCCAGTTGTCTTTAGCCCCGTCAGCAACTTTGACCAGTGTCAGCTCAGGCTTCTCCCGGCGGGCTTCGTCCAGAAGGTCGGAGAGTGATTTTTTCAGCGTCACTTTTCAGCGTCACTTTTCAGCGTCACTTTTCAGCGTCACTTTTCAGCGTCACTTTCTTGCTTTCATACATCCGCCCAATCCTGATCGTTGAGAGCCGTTCACCCTGGTCATTATAAAACGACAGCGTTCCACAGCTGGCTTGCTGGCAACAAGCCGGATCACGGGTACGCTTGCCATGGGCTTTGTTCTGCCCACGTTTTTCCTGACGCTTGTCATCTTTCACTGGCAGCATGACACCATCGAGAGAAACAGCCACCGTCATGGCTTCTTTACCATTGCGATACGGCTCAAGCTCTGCCAGAACTTTCTCGGAGTGGCCTGTCTTCATTCTTGTTTTTTGTTCATCCGTCCATTTTTTGCAGGCTTTCTCATCTTTGCCAGCGCACTCTCTGGCAACATCTGCGATGTATTCGCAAAGGTGGTAGTAATCCACCAGGAAGCGCCCCTGAGACGCAAACACCCGGTCTGCCTGACTGGCAATCCATTTCACCCCGTCGCTCACGCAAGGAATGGACGACTGCCCATTCAAGCCCTGTTCATTCAATAGCGCAACTTAACCATTGATCACCTGCTTCGTCAGGTTCTCCCATGACGACACGATGCCGTTTATTGCAACTTCCCTGCTCATAAACCAGGCAAAGTCTGGCTTCTTGCCAGTCTGCTTTTCCGGTCTTATGTTTGTCACCCTCAGCCTCCTCGTCAAAAAGAACCACAGGGATCGTACTGCCGTCCATCTCACCGGTCAGTTGTTTGCCATCCCCCGCACATTTCTGGCGATTCTGCAGGGAAGCTTTTGATTGCTCACACATGCAGCGGGCATGACCCGGAGTAATGGCTCGGATAGATGACCCGGGTATGACAACACCATAATGTTCTTTCATTTTCTGTGAGGCTGTTTCGAAAGAGCTGTCTGATGCAAAATCAACCAGGCGCCGTTGTAGCGGCTGAGAGTAGTCACGACAGTGAATATGAGCATTCTCGGAAAAAGGCCGGACACGATGCCCTGCAACGGTCCGGCATCGCTCACAGAGACTTACTTTGCCATAAGTGGTCATCCAGTGGATGTCTTTTTTTTAGCTTTTGATTCAGGGTGAAGATTGATACTCTTTTTTCCAGCTCTGGGTGGGCAGCAAGTTTTTCAGCGAGGGTTTTGGAGGCAGGCATGGGAGGCATCGGAAAAATGAACTCACCATATTATGGTCAAGTTGTGGGAAATTGCTGACTGGGGAACACTTTTAATTGCACCCAAGAAAAAGTGGCGGCTTCAGTCAGTGGCTGATATAATTTTATCGGTGAAATTTCTCACTGGAATGTTGTCATATTCCAGTAAGCATCATATCAGTGTTTGGCCGTCACCGTTGCCATGTCAGTTAAAAAAATTGTTGCTACTGCCTTGGGCTGCAAGCCCGGAAAAGACGGCCAGTATGAGACTTACCCCCTTACTAAAGGATAAAGTTTCAACATGCCTGAGTATATCTGCGAAATATGTAATATCAAAACCGCTAGTAGAAGCCATCTCACCGCGCACATGAGAATCCACACTGGAGAGAGACCTTATCGTTGCCCTCACTGTCAAAGAGCTTTTAATCAGTCTGGTCATCTCAACAGGCACATAAGAACCCATACTGGAGAGAAACCTTTTCGTTGCACTGTTTGCGGGAAAGCTTTTACTACGTCTAGCAATCTCGCCGGGCACATGAGAACCCATATTGGAGAGAAACCTTTTCATTGCACCGTTTGCGGGAAAGCTTTTAGTCGGTCTGGAAATCGCAAAAGGCACATGAAAGCCCAACACCCTACTGTTACTGATGAAGTCTCTACAACCACAGGTAGTCACTTACTGCCAGATGGAACGACAGCGACCTTTACAACCCATAAGTTCACAACCGCCGACACTGTCACGGAGGTATCTCAGGTAAGGTCTCCCACTGGCAAGGCCATTGTAACCACTGTTGAATCACCTTCTGCATTCTTAACGACTGTTTCGCAAGACTCGCAGCCCACTGTTACAACCATTGAGAGCGAGGATTCCTCAGGGCTTCATCTTTTGGCTGATCTGGCTGAATCTAGATGCTATATGCCTAATGATTCATGAATAACCCATTAAAATGCGCTGAATTCAGGCATGCCGAAGGTATCCTGTCTTTGCAGTGTCTGACACCTGTTATACGGCGAACTATTGGTAGTACAAAGGCGCAAAGCGTCCATCCAGTTGCTGCACATGACCAGGTACGATGGGCTACTATAGATTGAAACCCTTTACTAAAGGGATGAAAGAGGGGTGAAAGTTTCATATTGACCGGTACTTTCATTCCAGATTGTCCTTCTGCACAGGGAACTGGATGACATGACTTGTACCCGCCTCCGTAACCCCGGCACAACAGATCACTGACAGCAGCTTCCAGCCATTATTGAACAGGTCGCTCTGAATCAATGACCTGAGTGCCAGAACACCTTGCCCTCCGAGATGACGACGTCGCCTGCCTGAACACTTCATGGGTTGTATTACCAGGGTTTTGCAGGCCGCCTCAATCACTCCAGACCCTATTGACAGGTTTTACGACAAGTGTTTAGCATAGCGCAGGCGGGCACGATTTTTCCTAAAGTATTCCAGCTCTGTTTTCAACGTTGATGGTCGAAGGTGTCGCTTATGCTGGCAGGTCAGAGCCTTGATAAGCTTTTCAACACCTTCAGCCTCCTCTTTGAGGATATGACGGCAGGTGATGAACGTTTCTCTGGATTTGGCACTGTTCTCACCACAGGACAGATTGAGCGCCTTCTTCAGGTGTTCTGCTGCATGATAAAAGTCTACGATCTCAAGACCTTTCGGGAGTTCCCCGGCCAGGTAAGTCCAGTTGTCTTTAGCCCCGTCAGCAACTTTGACCAGTGTCAGCTCAGGCTTTTCCCGGCGGGCTTCGTCCAGAAGGTCGGAGAGTGATTTTTTCAGCGTCACTTTTCAGCGTCACTTTCTTGCTTTCAAGCATCCGCCCGACCCTGATCGTTGATGGTCATCATAAAACGACAGAGTTCTACAGCTGGCTTGCTGGCAACCAGCCGGACCACGGGTACGCTTGTCATGGGTCTTGTTCTGCTCACATTTTTCCTGACGTTTGCCATCCTTCACTGGCAGCATGACACCATCCAGAGAAACAGCCACCGTCACGGCTTCTTCATGCTCTCAAAAGTTTTCCGGCGTGATTCCCACTGTTCATTGAGTTTCCCGGGGAGCCTGGCCAGAAAGCTTTCCGAAGGAGGCATGTTTCCCATCAGGTCAAGCAGGCTTTTGGCTCTCCCGGTGGCATTTGAGCCACTATCCAGGCAGCTTGCCTGGCAGCCCCTGGTGTCCAGTATCCCTCGACAATCCCAGCCCGGAGTTCCAGGGGAGCCATGCAGTGATCCTTGCCATTGCGGTAAAGCCTATGCAAAACCCGGACGGAACCGGCGGCGGACGGGTAAGTTTCTGAGCATCGCAGTGTATGATGGTAGCAGGTGCCGTTTACCTCAACGGCAGGAACGTTAATATCAAGCCCTGACACGTCTTCTGCCAGGACGTCTCGCTCTGCTTGGGCAAAGAGCCTGTGAACGTCATTATCATCGTCTTCAAAATGTCGGATTGGGCTGTTCTGCTGGCGAAGAACAGTCAGCTTGTGTTCCAGCTGCTGAACTGCATGGAAAGAAAAAGTGGCAGCTTCAGTCAGTAACTGATAGTATTTCGTCGGTACAATCTCTCACTGAAATATTGTCGTATTCCGTTAAGCATCATACCAGTGTTTGGCCGTCACCGTTGCCATGTCAGTTAAAAAAATTGTTGCTACTGTATATCCTTGGCTGCGAGTCCGGAAAAAACGGTCATTATGAGACTTCCACCCTTACTAAAGGATAAAGTCAACATGCCTGAGTATATCTGCAAAATATGTAATCTCAAAACCCTTACAGAAAGCAGCCTCGCCGTACACATGAGAACCCACACTGGAGAGAGACCTCATCGTTGCCCTCACTGTCAAAAAGCTTTTAAGCAGCCTGGTCAACTCACCGCGCACATCAGAATCCACACTGGAGAGAAACCTTATCGTTGCCCTCACTGTCAAAAAGCTTTTAGTCAGTCTAACAATCGCAACAGGCACATGAAAGACCAACACCCTACTGTTACTGATGAAGTCTCTACAACCACAGGTAGTCACTTACTGCCAGATGGAACGACAGCGACCTTTACAACCCATAAGTTCAAAACCGCCGACACTGTCACGGAGGTATCTCAGGTAAGGTCTCCCACTGGCAATGCGATTGTAACCACTGTTGAATCACCTTCCGCATTCTTAACGACTGTTTCGCAAGACTCGCAGCCCACTGTTACAACCATTGAGAGCGAGGATTCCTCAGGGCTTCTTCTTTTGGCTGATGTGGCTGAATCTAGATGCTATATGCCTAATGATTCATGAATAACCCGTTAAAATGCGCTGAATTCAGGCATGCCGAAGGTATCCTGTCTTTGCAGTGTCTGACACCTGTTATACGGCGAACTATTGGTAGTACAAAGGCGCAAAGCGTCCATCCAGTTGCTGCACATGACCAGGTACGATGGGCTACTATAGATTGAAACCCTTTACTAAAGGGATGAAAGAGGGGTGAAAGAGGGGTGAAAGAGGGGTGAAAGTTTCATATTGACCGGTACTTTCATTCCAGATTGTCCTTCTGCACAGGGAACTGGATGACATGACTTGTACCCGCCTCCGTAACCCCGGCACAACAGATCACTGACAGCAGCTTCCAGCCATTATTGAACAGGTCGCTCTGAATCAATGAGTGCCAGAACACCTTGCCCCCCCGAGATGACGACGTCGCCTGCCTGACCACTTCATGGGTTGTATTACCAGGGTTTTGCAGGCCGCCTCAATCACTCCAGACCCTATTGGCAGGTTTTACGACAAGTGTTTAGCATAGCGCAGGCGGGCACGATTTTTCCTAAAGTATTCCAGCTCTGTTTTCAACGTTGATGGTCGAAGGTGTCGCTTATGCTGGCAGGTCAGAGCCTTGATAAGCTTTTCAACACTTTCAGCCTCCTCTTTGAGGATATGACGGCAGGTGATGAACGTTTCTCTGGATTTGGCACTGTTCTCACCACAGGACAGATCGAGCGCCTTCTTCAGGTGTTCTGCTGCATGATAAAAGTCTACGATCTCAAGACCTTTCGGGAGTTCCCCGGCCAGGTACATCCAGTTGTCTTTAGCCCCGTCAGCAACTTTGACCAGTGTCAGCTCAGGCTTCTCCCGGCGGGCTTCGTCCAGAAGGTCGGAGAGTGATTTTTTCAGCGTCACTTTTCAGCGTCACTTTTCAGCGTCACTTTCTTGCTTTCATACATCCGCCCAATCCTGATCGTTGAGAGCCGTTCACCCTGGTCATTATAAAACGACAGCGTTCCACAGCTGGCTTGCTGGCAACAAGCCGGATCACGGGTACGCTTGCCATGGGCTTTGTTCTGCCCACGTTTTTCCTGACGCTTGTCATCTTTCACTGGCAGCATGACACCATCGAGAGAAACAGCCACCGTCATGGCTTCTTTACCATTGCGATACGGCTCAAGCTCTGCCAGAACTTTCTCGGAGTGGCCTGTCTTCATTCTTGTTTTTTGTTCATCCGTCCATTTTTTGCAGGCCTTCTCATCTTTGCCAGCGCACTCTCTGGCAGCATCTGCGATGTATTCGCAAAGGTGGTAGTAATCCACCAGGAAGCGCCCCTGAGACGCAAACACCCGGTCTGCCTGACTGGCAATCCATTTCACCCCGTCACTCACGCAAGGAATGGACGACTGCCCATTCAAGCCCTGTTCAATAGCGCAACTTAACCATTGATCACCTGCTTCGTCAGGTTCTCCCATGACGACACGATGCCGTTTATTGCAACTTCCCTGCTCATAAACCAGGCAAAGTCTGGCTTCTTGCCAGTCTGCTTTTCCGGTCTTACGTTTGTCACCCTCAACCTCCTCGTCAAAAAGAACCACAGGGATCGTACTGCCGTCCATCTCACCGATCAGTTGTTTGCCATCCCCTGCACATTTCTGGCGATTCTGCAGAGAAGCTTTTGATTGCTCACACATGCAGCGGGCATGACCCGGAGTAATGGCTCGGACAGATGACCCGGGTATGACAACACCATAATGTTCTTTCATTTTCTGTGAGGCTGTTTCGAAAGAGCTGTCTGATGCAAAATCAACCAGGCGCCGTTGTAGCGGCTGAGAGTAGTCACGACAGTGAATATGAGCATTCTCGGAAAAAGGCCGGACACGATGCCCTGCAACGGTCAGGCATCGCTCACAGAGACTTACTTTGCCATAAGTGGTCATCCAGTGGATGTCTTTTTTTTAGCTTTTGATTCAGGGTGAAGATTGTGAGTTTCATCAAACTTTTGCTTCTCTTTATGGGTTCCCCAGTCAGTCAAAAGCTCATTCCCCGGTTCCCTGAGGTTCTCAATGACAGCTTCTTCTGCTTCATCAGCCCGGTCAGGATGTCCGGATTCGGCTTCTGTCAGGCTGATCAACTCAGATACTCTTTTTTCCAGCTCTGGGTGGGCAGCAAGTTTTTCAGCGAGGGTTTTGGAGGCAGGCATGGTAGGCATCGGAAAAAATGAACTCACCATATTATGGTCAAATTGTGGGAAATTGCTGACTGGGGAACACTTTTAATTGCACCCCTACAACAGGTAGCAACTTGTCCAACGGAATAGACACTATATGTAGTAGCACAGCGTAACTTGAGTTCTTAAAGCCGGTTTTATCAGTAACATTACCATGAACACCTGCCATAAACAGTGGAATGCCCGCTTTGTTTTCTGTCAGCAAAAGCAATATGACCGGATTAAGATCCGGGCGATGATCGCGACTATAGCCTTTGCAAATTTTGAGGCAGTGAAGGTCTTCGTCATCTTCTTCGCAGTCGCTATTATAACGACCATCGACATGGAAGCTGGTGCCATCAAGGTTTACAGGGTAGCTTAAGATGATTGACTACCTTGATTGCTAACTCGAAATAGACTTTACTGATATCTGCTTCAAACAAGTCATTCAGAGCTGTCCCTGGACAGTGCTCTCCCTGGAACGTTGTCATTCAGGTGTTCTGACTCAATGCCTTCCATTATGAGGTTATCGAGAGGCTTGTTAGCAAACAATTGTGGGAACATATGAAGCGATCGGCCAGTAAAGCCAAGTCCATCGATAATCATGGCTACCACTGCTTCACCGTGGAAAACCTTCCAATCATCGGAGGTCTTTGGGACACACCGGTCAATGTGTTCAGCAATAGGCAGTTCTTTGCACATTCCAGCAACTCATCCCGGGTGATCCATGACCTGAGTACGGTAATGAACAAGAGGCATAAGAAAATTCCTGATAGTTGTTGATCTTACAAATAGCAGGAATCCGGAAAATGTCAGGTTAGGTCTTGAATGAGGGTATTGAAGCGTGTTCTCATCCTTTTATCCGAACCCTTATCCCTGTGATCCCTGTGATCCCTGTGATCCCTGTGATCCCTGTGATCCCTGAAGTCATTTTTTGCACTGTCAATACCAATAAAGGGCTGTAACTCATGAAACTATGGATAAAACAGGTTTACACCCGCTGTTATCAACTGCGTTACGCACTGGCAGGGATGGTTATATCGGCCCTGGTAGCAGGTTGTCAAAGTATCTCAACCACATCAGGGGGTATGCTGGGAATTGATCGCGAGCAGCATATGTTTGCCCTCCTATCGGAGCAGCAAGTCAATGAAATGGCTAACATCGCTTATGGGGAAACACTGAAAGCGAGCGATAAAAAGCAGGTACTTAACCAGGACCCGGTGACCCTCCAAAGGCTGAGAGCCATAGCGGACAGGCTCATTGCGCAAACAGGCACCTTTCGTGGTGATGCCTTGAAATGGGACTGGCAAGTCAACCTGATTACTGATAAACAGCTAAATGCCTACTGCATGCCAGGGGGCAAAATTATCTTTTACAGCGGGATTATCCACCAGTTAAAGCTCACTGATGATGAGATTGCGGCTATTATGGGACATGAAATGGCTCATGCTCTGAGGGAGCACGGGCGGGAAGCTATATCCGAGGCCTACGCTGTCGCCCTCGGGAAAGGTGCGCTACTGGCGATCCTTGGAGTCAGTGATGATACATTAGCTTTAGCGGATACGGTGGTCAACTACTCTCTGACGCTGCCCCATAGCCGTACCAAAGAAGTGGAAGCTGATTTGATGGGGCTGGAACTTATGGCGCGGGCAGGTTATAACCCTCAGGCAGCAGTAACACTATGGGAGAAAATGGATAAAGCTGGAGGCATTCAGCCGCCGGAGTTTATGAGTACTCACCCTTCCTACGAGACGCGTATTAGCGGCCTGGCTGCCGCTGTACATAAAATCAACGCTCTTTACCAGCAACCACAAAAGCCATAGCAGGAAAAACCTATGGAGTTACTGGGGTATTTTCATTAGAATGCTTTCGATTATTAATGATGCAATGATATAGAGGTAATGCAATGGATATCATGGATCAAATTAAAGAGCAGATTGAGTCGCACGATATCCTGCTGTATATGAAAGGCTCACCCAAGCTACCTCAGTGTGGCTTTTCTTCCAAGGCGGTACAGGTATTAATGGCCTGTGGCGAAAAATTTGCCTATGTGGATATTCTAGCCAACCCTGAGATTCGTGCTAACCTGCCCAAGTACGCTAACTGGCCGACCTTCCCTCAACTCTGGATCAAGGGCGAGCTGGTAGGTGGCAGCGATATCGTGGTAGACATGTATAAAAGTGGTGACCTGCAGAAAATGATTGCTGCGGCTATTGCCAGCGATGAAGACACTGACGGGAAAAAACAGCAAGCATAATTCATGGATTGCGAGGTTTTTTTCTCTCTCTACTATCCCTTCCAGGGAATTCATAGATAGATAAGAACCGTTGAGGTTCTTTTTAAAATCAGGCCATCTTGAATATTGGTCTGTTTAGCATCTGTTTCAAAATCACTTCCGTGTTTGACAAGGTTTGAGTCAGTGATCTGGCAAGCGTTTTCCAAACATTTTTTCGTTGCCCTGGCAATACCAACTGCCTGTCTAACTACGCTACTATGCTGATAATCTAAACGCCAGCCCTGCGTTGAAATGTCTCGCAATAGCAGGTTTACTCGTCGTTTCTACTATTCTGACGTCCACCTTGCCATGGGCATTATGATAATTAGAAGAGTTGATTGGTATTAATGTGCTAACGGGTATTTTCAACGGATGAATTCAGGATGATGTATTACAATGAAAGAAGACGTCGGCTACAGAGATCACAGTAGTAATGCTGGTTACCCTGGGCCGCTTCAAAGCTTTATACCAAATTTTCCTGACAGCTTTCAGCAAGGCATGGACCTTACGACTGTTGGCCGAAACTGCGAAATAGTTTCAGGGATAAAAACCCTCAAAGCCTTACGAGGACGATAGCCCCCCTTTGCAACCTGTTATGAAATTGTATCAGACTGTCTTCCACTCCCTGTTGTTACTGCTGCCAAATCATACCATCTGCTTCGGGAGCTGAACGACGCTTCAACTAAAAGAAACTGTCATACAGCAACCTTGACGTGATGTAATGAAACTCGCTGGTGAAACGTTAAGCAACTATCCTTTGTCGCAGCCTGCCCCCGTTGCCACAGCCTGATCTTGCAGGCAGCAACTAACCAGCAGGCTTTGGATGATGACTATGTACTGCGCACGCGTCTCATTCCAGCTAAAAAAAGTCGTTCTTCAGAGAGTTCTTCAGGTCTTTCTTTCGTAACTGCTAATCATCAACAACCCCGCCCCAGGGGGCTATCTCTTTATCACAAATCCTGAAGGCAGGACAACAGGAAAAGTGCCTGAATAGCTTGTTTCACAAGGCTTGCCGCACAAAACCACTATAGAGAGGCTGATATGGAAGTCTTTCTTTTATACGACAATGGAAAATATTCTAAAGTCCTGTAATTGCTTGCTACAGAGCCTGTATCAATCCTTTAATTTAAATATAACCATTGTCGCTTATATGCGGGTTTCTGCGCTTTTAATTTCCCGCCGCTGAACCACAGTTTATGGATGAATCCCCTGGTGTTAAAGGCTAGACAGGTTTTTTAGCATCTCAGGATTTGTGACTAAGAGATGGCTCCAGGGGGCAGGGTATGAAGCTAGCTTTTTGAGTAGTTTGCCGCAAGCGGTGGGGAATACGACCCTCAGTAATTTAACTGCATTTTGGTGAGTATCCCGTGATTCGTACGAACTTCTCTGCCAATTCATCCAGGCTCTCTTTGTGGGCTTCATCCACAATAATGCAATCGATAGGACAGACGCTCTCGCACGTTGGTTTGTCGTAATGACCAACACATTCGGTGCATAAGGACGAATTGATCTCATATATCTCCTCACCCATAGATATTGCCGCATTTGGGCACTCTGGCTCACACATGTCACAGTTGATGCAGTCGTGTAATATTTTTAGCGCCATGGCATTATGCAGACTTTTTTTTGAATGGATTGCGAGTGTCAGTGCCATGGTCCAAGTTGCGCAGCAACAAAGCGAAATCCAGGTTTAACTCTGCTGGCACTGGAATACGCACTTGATGACCAGAACCTTTGGCATCATTAATGGCGGTACCCTGTTTGTCTAACATGTCATCAAGTACAAACGTAACGTTGCCATTTGGCGTCATAAGTTCGAGCTGATGCCCCAGGCTGAACTTGTTTTTTACGTCGACAATCGCCCAACCTGTCTGTCCACAGCGACCAATAACTTCACCGACAAATTGCTGCTTTTCACTCACTGAGTGACCGTACTGATAATTTTGATATTCATGATGGGCGTGGCGACGGAGAAATCCCTCAGTGTAGCCACGATGGGCAAGACTTTCCAGAGTGGACATCAGGCTGGCATCGAAAGGTTTACCCGCTGCTGCATCATCAATGGCACGGCGATATACCTGAGCTGTTCTGGCACAGTAGTAGTGAGATTTTGTTCTACCTTCAATTTTTAAACTGTGGACTCCAATTTGGCTTAAACTTTTCACATGTTGCACTGCACGCAAATCCTTTGAATTCATGATGTAAGTGCCATGTTCGTCCTCAAATGCCGGCATATATTCACCCGGCTTTCTGGCTTCTTCTAACATAAAGACCTGATCGGTCGGGGTGCCTTCGCCAAGGGTTGGAATCACCTGTGTTGGGTCGATTGTGTGAACGATGTCACCGACTTCGTTTTCTTTGCCTTCACTGACGGTGTAGCTCCATCGACACGCGTTGGTACAAGCGCCTTGATTTGGATCGCGTTTGTTCATGTACCCTGAAAGTAAACAACGACCAGAGTACGCCATACACAGAGCACCGTGAATAAACACTTCCAGCGCCATGTTTGGCACTTGCTGACGGATTTCTGCAATTTCCTCGATCGACAATTCGCGCGAGAGAATCACTCGCTCTATGCCTTGCTCCTGCCAGAATTCAACCGTGGCATAATTGACAGCATTGGCCTGTACTGACAAATGAATGGGTATTTGCGGAAAGTGTTTCTTCACCAACATAATCAGTCCTGGATCAGACATGATTAAGGCATCAGGCTGCATATGGATGACAGGTTTAATGTCCTTTAAATAGGTTTTGATTTTACTGTTGTGTGGCGCAATGTTACTGACAACATAAAACTTTTTACCTAACCTGTGAGCTTCTTCAATACCCCGTTCAAGGTTAGTGAGGGAAAACTCATTGTTTCTTACTCGTAGTGAATATCTTGGTTGCCCGGCATACACGGCGTCCGCACCATAGGCAAAGGCATATCGCATGTTTTTCAAACTGCCTGCCGGGGATAATAATTCGGGTTTCACCAAAATGGGTAATCTTGCTTCTGACATGGGGCCTCACAAACCGCTACTAGACGCTTTCTTCAGAACATTAAATGGGGCGCGCATTTTAGAATATCAATAAGGATGTGACTGCGCTCCACAAGGCTTCCGGTGTGGAGTGCACCCCACCTGAGCCTCCAGATCCTGCTTCGAGCCAAAAAGCTTCGCAATGCTGCGCAGATCGGCAATCCTGTGGACTGCAAGCATTCCTCTCCCCCAAACGACAAAGGTCGCTTCGTTTCCAATGCCATTGTGGGCGGAGAATCTTGCTGATTTTTCATTGAATGCAAAACAACAAGGTAAAAACGGTGATCTATTGACCTGCATCATATAGCAATCATAGCCCGGCTTACCAGTGGCTGGATAGTGTATTTTATGTCATGGCTCTCACACCGCAGGCAGCATAAACCATCAGGCCAACGAAGCTGTCTAAACAGGTCCTGGCACCGGGTGTTATCAAGCGGGTCTTCGTTCAATGTCATCATTCAATTTTTACGCCATAAGCTAAATCATAACAGTCGGGAAAACCGAGGCCTGTCTCGACTCCCTGAAACACAGAAAAAGTCGGGAAAACAATGAGATTCCAGATGAACGCCCAGCACAACCGGTACTCACTTAGAATGACTATCAAATCTTCACTGTCTTTATCCTGAAAGGATAAAGACAGCAACCTCCTAAAATCGGTAACCCAGGGAAATCGTCTGAAAATCCAGTCCCTCATTAAAATCATGGAAATTTGCATTGGAGTAGTGGTACCAGCCATAGGCTACTTCATACTGCTGCCGCTCATCAAAATGCAACCCTGTCATAAGCCGAATTTCAAACTGAACGTTGCCCCCCATATTAACAGCAGAACTGGCTTTTTCCTGCTGAATATCTTCTTCAGACTGATGGCTTAATCCAACACCAGCATCTAAAAACAGACCTAAGGCTGTGGGAGCAGACGATTGAAGACGAAACACAGGTGAAAAGCTGACGCTATTCACCTGACTGGCACCAACGCTTCTGACATTAGAAGAACCCAGATTGCTTTTCCAATAATTGAATGCCAGGTCAAAGTATCCACCAACCTGTAAACCGGAAAAATTCACCAACGATTCCCCCCAATCCCAGACAATACTGCCACGATAGGCGTTCAGATCCGTTTTTTTATTATGTAGATTGAAGCTTTTACCAAAACCTACAGTCGCTCCATCAGGTGTCAGATCCAGTGCATAGGCAGGTAATACACACATGCTAAATAATAAGGGTAGAAGTACTACTTTTTTTTTCATAGTTTAATAAATATCTTTTATTATTGTTATAATTCCATGCAACACCAAGGCTATATGGGTAGTGGAATAAACCTGTAACTCTTACTCTTCCAGCCCATTTTTCCCAATGGGTGTAAAATTCAAATCACAAGTTTAGCCCACTACCCGCTACCTCATGCATTGCACTGCTCTTCTCAATTAGAAATCATGCAGTACAGCCCTTGGGGTGTCAACTACCCAGGAAGGTATACTCACCGCAAGTCCTGCAAAAAGCGCCATTGACTAAAAAGCTCGCCAGCTTATCTTCTTCTTACAGTTGATTAGTGTCCCTTCCAGAGAATGAATGAGCGCCTGAAGTGTAGCGGTAGTTGGTCAAAATTGCTGTTAGTCACGCGAAGGCCGACTTTTTCTTCAGAGGTCAAAAGTCCGACTTTCCAAAATCACCAAAACTCAGGTACGAAAGTAGTACTATAATATTATTCTAATCTTATGCACAACTAACGTCATTTGTCGTTTAAAAGCACCAGATTTGCCGCATTTTGGGTGCGCTAAAGTACATAATTTTCCCTGTAGCCCTTGGGAAACAATAGATAGCCGACTTTATTGCAAACCAGAAAAAGCCAGTCTTCGCGTGCTAGTCATAAATATTGACCTGAAGTCAATAGTGTTGATCAATGGATCACTTCAGTGACATTCTGGTCATTTACACAGAAACTAGTGCCGGAAAGCGCTGATATACATACAAGCAAAAACATGTTTTGATTCGCACCCCTTTTTTTAACAGTAGCCGGATGCCATTTCATTTTGTCAGAAATCACCAAAACTCAGGTACGAAAGTAGTACTATCAATATTATTCTAAAAACTCGCCTCGCCCCGGTGCAAAACCCAAGTTTACCGAAGAGCAAATTTGCCTGATTGTCGCTATGCCTGTGACAAGCCTAACGTCATTTGTCGTTTAAAAGCATCCAGATTTGCCGCATTTTGGGTGCGCTAAAGTACATAATTTTCCCTGTAGCCCTTGGGAAACAATAGATAGCCGACTTTATTGCAAACCAGAAAAAGCCAGTCTGGAAAGTGACCCTGAACGGGCTCGCGTGCTAGTCATAAATATTGACCTGAAGTCAATAGTGTTGATCAATGGATCACTTCAGTGACATTCTGGTCATTTACACAGAAACTAGGAGGACTGTTCCGGATGTTGAACAAAAACCAGGCGCAATCTCGTTCCTTTAGGGACGAGTCAAGCCCGGACAAGGCGTTAGCCTTGCTGTGATAGTCGTTTAGATGTTTTTACCGCTTTCTCTGACCTATCTCTTAGTCACATCTCCACACCTTTTGTCATGCGGTAGGTGTGGAGACGATCTTGCAACTTTGCCCACCCTTCCCAAATCACCAACCATCCGGGTATGCCGGTGCGTTTTGAGTCACACCAGCCACCTACTTTTGCAATGGTATGGAGAAGCCAGGTCAATGTTGGCTCTTCTTTAGGCAACGACTTTCCTTCGTAGTAAGTAAGCCACAGCACTTTCCACTCTTCTTTACTTACAACACGGCTAGCCGGCGTTTTCTCGTTCCAGGCTTTATCGTCTTTGTGTCTTCTGTCATAAGGGAGCATCAAGGCCTCCCTGATCTGTAACAGCCTGACGGCGACGAACATGAGTATTACAGCTAAACGAAGCACATTGCCTGCACAAAGAAGCCGCAAACGTTCAACACCCGCCCCGGTTTTCCAGGCTTTGTGGAACTCTTCTATACGCCAGCGCAGCTCATAAAACCGTAATACCATACGGCAATCATCAAATGTATCAACCGGTTCAGATGTCAATAAAATCCAACGCAAACACTCCTTTGTGTCGTTGTTGAACTCTTCGGCAATAAGAATATTCACAGTGACTGGTTCCAATCGACCACCGAGCCTTTGAGGTGATTGAATGGTCACTGTCTTCCTTTTTACTTGTAGCATTACTGATCGTGCTTTGCGTCCTCCACGTTGAGGAACGTCCACTACATAAGTTCCAAGAGCAGTTTCCTGGCTCACTGCATAAAAAAGAAGCCTGTCATCATCGACCAAAACCCGATTCTGCGTCGCCCTGACAACAAACCTTTGGCAATGAAGCTGCTTGTACCGGATATATTCAAAAACATCCGCTTCACGATCGCAAACACTGATAGTCTTTCCCATCTGGAGACCCAGCCTGGACTCAATATTTTCTGATGAACGCTGCCATTTAAAGCTTTCTTTTTCTTCGTAAGGCCGCTGCTTGCGTTCATGTCTTTTGCCACGCTCCTCAATATCCCTGATCCAGCGTTGCTGATCAATTAAGCCAACCGTCCGCTCAGTATCAGCGTCAATCAGCATCACTGTATGCGCCCAAATCCCTTTAGACCGGCTTTTCTCTGGTTCACCTATATCACCCAGCTCTGACCTGACGGAATGTGAATAGCTAAGAGCGGTACTGTCTTCAATGGCTAATAGAAGGTGAGAATCTTCTGCCGCAAGGGCTGCTGACTGGAAACCAGCCTCAGCAATGGCTTCAGGCTTGACGGCCTCATTTTCAATAAGCCGGTAAGCCCCTTCAACAGCGGCAAGATGACCGCTACAAGCACTGGCCATGGATGAACCAGTATTTGCAGAAAGGCTTGCAGCGACACGGACTAATCGCTTTGTACGACGTTTATCTCCCAACTGTGCATCCCCAAAAATGCTTTCAGCCCATTGCTGAGGTGGTAGTGGCATCATGATCTTGGTTTACCATAGAGAAGGATAAACCAAGATTAGGAGATGTGACTAAGAGATAGTTCTCTGACGGAGGCGTTCTTTGATTTTCGATATACGCTTTCACTGTTTCCAAGCTAGCCCCACCAACTGACACACAGCAATAACCAGGACTCCAGAAGTGCTTGCCCCATAGCATCGGCTTTATCTGAGGCCAGAATTCTTTTCTTAGGAAATAGGACGACTTACCTTTTAATTTGCTAACCAAGTTAGATACTGCGAGCTTGGGGTGAACACTCACCATCATATGAACGTGATCATGTTCTCCATTACATTCCAGAAGCTCACAATCCATTTGTTCGCATGTCTCCCCATATATCAGTAAGCCGATCTAGCATCTCCTTAGTAAACACATTACGTCTATATTTAGTCACAAATACTAGATGTACATTATTTTTAAATACACATGATTTTCCTGTTCTCCATTCGTACATATAAACCTCATGGTTGACGGCAAATTTTAGTAAGAGTACCCTATGACTATCATTTTTATAAGGTGAAGAAATGCTTCAAGGTATCCGACTCAAAGCCAATCCAACGGAGCAGCAAAAGCTGATTCTGTCTCAATGGATGGGTTGCGCTCGGTTTATCTGGAATGCAAAGTGTGATGAAGATCGCTATTTCAGAACCTACGCCAGAAAGTACTGTCCTACGGGGACGTATCCCCCTGTCGATCAAAAAGCATCTCACTTCAAAAGCAGGGAGCTAAGCCCTTGGCTTTCTCACTGCCCCAGCCAGATTATTCGTAATTCGGCGGTTAATTGGTATCAGACCTATCATAAATTCATGAAAGGGATTTGTGGTAGGCCAAAGCGCAAGCCAAAAACCGACAAAGGTAGTGTTCATATAACAAAAGAGCTATTCAGGTTCGATGTTTGCGAGGATGGCGTAACACGTCTTTTCATTGGCACAAAGACCAATAATATTGGTTATCTGTCCATTAAGAATCATCGGTCATTCTCACAACCAAAGTCACTGTATATCAGGAAAGAGGCTGGCAGTTATTATGTGTCTTTCTGCTATGACGATGGCGCAGACGAACCAACAACCGACAAAGATAATCTGGTATGGCTGAAAGGTGCATCTAAGGAATGGCTGGATGAGCATGTTATCGGAGTAGATCGTGGCGTGGTTGTCCCTGCTCATACTGGCGTTAAGGCTTACGACTTCACCATAAACCAGAAAAGCACTATGGATAAGCGCAAGCGGTACATTAAAAAGCTGCAACGCCGACTATCCAGGCAAACCAAAGGCTCAAGCCGTCGTCAAAAGACAAAAAATCGGATAACCAGACAACACAGGAAAGTAGCCTGCATCAGGCAGGACTTTTGCCATAAAACCAGCCGTACAATAGTTAACAGTAAGGCCAGGGTAATTATTTTTGAGAATCTGAAAACCTCAAGGATGACCTGCAAGCCAAAGGCCAGGAAAGACCGCAACGGCAAGTTTATTCCCAATAGTGCCAAAGCCAAAGCTGGACTCAACAAAGCTGTTCTTAACGTTGGCTGGCATTATCTGGAAACCTACACCCGCTACAAAGCCGCTAAAGCAGGAAAAGCGGTATTCAAAGTTCCTGCACCCTATACGAGTCAAGAGTGTGCTGATTGTGGTCACACTCACCCCGACAACCGCAAGAAACAAGAATTGTTTTCCTGTGGTAATTGTGGACACGTTGATAACGCTGACAAAAACGCCAGCATCGTAATTAAGAAAAGAGCAATTAATCTTCTTCTCGACTCTGGAACGGAGTTGGTCGGCAAAGGTATTCCAGTGCTGACTAAAGGGCGTGGAGCGGTTCGTAAGCCGAGAAAAGCCAGGGCTTCTCTCGCTATTCGCAATGAAACGTCAAAAAAGAAAAGAATGGTATCTACCTCGGTAGCTGCTTAGTATTGGAAGCTCGCGTCTTTAGGCGCGAGTAGTTCACAAGCTGCGGTAGTCTTCAGGAATTAAACACTGTTTAACACCAGCAAAAAGATCAGTGCGGGGCATACAACCCGAATATACCAGGGCCATATTTTCCAAAACAGGCGGGACTCAACTTCTGGAAAACCACGACGAATTTCCCTTAACAGTCGATCCTGCCTCATTAGCCAGCCACAAAAAATCGATGTGACCAGACAAAGCAGAGGCATTAAGTATTGTGTTGTTATTTTTACGATCAACGACAACAGGGTATCTATATGACTGATAATGACGAAGGCAACTAATGCAGCAATACAACTCACCAGCCAACAAGCACTTTTACGTTGCAGCTTGACCCGTTCAACCAGAAAAGAGACTGGCGTTTCCAGCATAGCAATAGAGGAAGTTAATGCAGCAATAGTCAGCAGTAGAAAAAAAGCAAAAAACATCCACTGACCAGCTACCCCAAGCTGCTGAAAGAGTGCAGGCAACACCACAAACACCAGTGTATCAGCGTTGAACAGCGAGCCATCGGGTGAATAGATAACTATTCCCTGATGCATAGCAGCATACATGCAAGGTATCACCAGTAGCCCAGCCATAAAAGCCACTGTACTATCAACAACAGCTACATGGGCGGCTGTTGTTGGAATATTTGCATTTTTACTCAGATAAGATCCATACACCATCATTGCCCCAACCCCCAGGGACATGGAGAAAAATGACTGTCCCAATGCGCTGATGAACAGTTTTGAATCCCAAACCCTGGAAAAGTCGGGTAACAGATAGACCTTTAGCCCATCCATAGCGCCTTCCCGGGTCAACCCAAAAGCAATCAATACCAGTAAAAGAACGAACAAAGCAGGCATCAAAATTCTGGACCATCGTTCAATACCTTCTTTCACTCCCTGAGTCACCATCAAAGTGGTCAATAGCATAAAAACTAACGTAAACAGGAGAGAAAATACTGTGGAAAATGCTCCCATTGACTCGCCAAAGCGCGTTAAGCCTAACCCATCAGCAAGGGGTATAACGCTAAAACCGATAAACCAGCCTCCTACAATACTGTAGAAACTATAAATCAGTGTGATGGTAATAATCGCCACTAAACCTGTTAATTTACCCAGTTGTTGCCACAGCGGACGAGTATTGATATGCTGAAGTGCACTCACCGGGTTAGACTGGCTAAAGCGCCCGATGGTTAGCTCTGCCACCAGCGCAGGGTAGGCAAGGGTAAATGACATCACAAGATAGACCAGTACAAATGCTGCGCCCCCATTTTCGGCCGTTTGGGCAGGAAAGCTCCAGATATTGCCAATGCCTACTGCACAGCCTGCAGCAGCAATAATAAATCCGAGCCGGGAACTGAATTGACTGCGCGTTGCAGTAAGTGGTGTCAAGGTCTCAGTCTGGCTGGATGCAGGCAAAATACGTTTCCTCAGGCGTTTTATTGATACCACACTATAGCAGGGTCTATCATCAGTCTTTTGTGCCGCTGTGATTGAC
This sequence comes from Endozoicomonadaceae bacterium, assembly GCA_965232215.1. Lineage (GTDB taxonomy): Bacteria > Pseudomonadota > Gammaproteobacteria > Pseudomonadales > Endozoicomonadaceae > Endonucleibacter. The sequence goes on along the minus strand of CBDDPF010000012.1, from coordinate 946,677 downwards.
GTGTCAAGCCAGCTTTACTGAACAGGCCGAACAAACAGTAAAGGCTTACCTTTTTCGAGCAGATATGGATAGCCAATGGTTTTATTTTCATCCCCTATACCCACTTCACCCGGAGCCAGATAAAGGTATGCCCACCCAGGCATACGAGTACTCAGTTTCTGATAAAACACATTTTCTTCCATGGTCTTCAGACCATTACCCTGGGTAAGGGCAACCCTTGGATAACGATGCTCGTCAGCAACATGGAATAACCAGGCATTCTGACCTGCCGTAGCATAATAGGCAAAAGGGGGGGTGATGACCGGACCAATAGGTTCAGGAATATATACGCTCAACATACAGTTCATTTGCTGGAATGAGCACTCACCATCACTGCGCTCAAGATACCACTGCCGAAAAGAAAGGCCCATATGTGTAAAGGGCGTTTTTACCGGTTGCAGCTGATACTGCATCTCCTGGAGCACCGCTGTTGACGCTTTGACTACCAGGTTCTCAAATACCTGCCGGGCATGCATTTCATCCATCGCCTGGTTTTCAGGCATCCAGGCAAATAACCGATGATTTTTCCTGTGGCTGACGCCGGGTACGCCCCAGCCCCAGTAGAAACTTTCATAAGCACCATAGGGAGCAATGCTGACACCGGCTATACCACTGGCACCACCATAAGCAGGATGAGAGATGCTGCTTAACTTATAGTCTATTAATTGACCTTCTTTATTGTAAGCAGTCTCCGGCAGCTGCTGGTCGTGAATCTGAAAGGACATACCTGCCGTATTGGTCAGATTCATGGCCTTGGACCACTCCTCATTATAATGGACAGACTTACTGACACAGCCACTTAAGAAAATGGCTGTGGCTGTCAGCAAGAAGTGTTTATTCATGGTGCCGGTTCTCTGGAATTCCTTATTACCTTCATCGACCATAGGCACAGACAACTTTAATCCCTGCCTTATTAATCCCCCTACACCTGCCTGGGACAGTGTTCTGAAGGCGAGTTTACACAGAATTATTTACAGGCTCTTTTCAGCCCCTTTATCGAGCCGGTAAATAATTCTATGCATACGACCTTACTTCCTGGCGATGCTTTAGCCACTCGGGCCTGGGGTTTGGCAAAGGCTTAACAGTGACTGTATTGTCCTCCCTTTTTTCATTCAAGGCATCCTCATCCTCATCCTCATCCTCATCGCTGAAGTCTTTATCCAGAACATCATTCCAGGCAAGTTCTTCCAGTCTGTCATCAAGGCGGCGCTCAACCGCTGCATAAAATTCACTGATAATAGCGTCTTCTGTCTGCGCACCCGTCAGTGCTTCCCGCAAACAGCCTGCCAGCTCATCAACAGTCCAGAAACCACCCTCTTCAGTCGGCTTCAGCATCGCAACCACTTTGCTCATAACGACTTTGGACTGCTCAATGGTCAACCTCTTATCAATCAACTGACTACTTAACTGTCGCATTTGTTTCTTGCTTTCATTCGTTATTGATGAATTCAGTCCACTTAATGCATCCATTTCACTGATTGCAAACAGTCCCACCGCAATTTTATTCCCTGTTGTCATACGATCTGGCAAAGCTGCCGGAGACACAGGCCTTTTAAACGACTCAGTATTACGTGCTCGCCGCCTGGCCCTGGCTGCTTCATTCTTCGACGGCTGTGGTACACTCCCCTCCGATGGCGTAACCGGTTTAAAAAGATCAAAGCCATCTTCAGTAGCAACGACTTTCCAGTTTTTCTCCCTGGCCATTGCCATTATCATCATTTTACCAAAATGGTACTTATATCTGGCTAAGCACTGAGCATTGCTCATCTTCAGCAATGGCTCTTGAAAAGTATCCTGTAAGCTGGCAAAAGCGCTGCTGACCAAAAATTTTCTGGCATCTGCCAGGCTCTTAAAAACATGACGTTCAGACAGTGTTCTGTTCAATGTTGCTATATACTGTTCAACCACGGCTTTGATCTGTTCTGCCTTCCACCCCTTTTTGAACGCATCCACGCATTTCTCCATAACGCAGGCACTGAGGTTGTCGTCAAAATAACGCCTGTTCTCAGAAGTCACACCATGCAGCGAGGCTTCTACAAAATCAAACATATTCTTTGATAGCTTCTTTAGAGGCGCTGGACGTGTCATTTGAGTAACAGAATCCTGCGCAGGGTGTGAATTGGGCACTGCCGGTGCCGGACGCCATGGCTTGGGAACAGCTCGATGCACAGGACGGGACAGGCGCTCGTTGGCATTAGAGGGGCTCACCGCTTTAATACCGATGAAATCTTCCAGCGCCTTGTTAGTATGACTAATCAGCTGCGGGTTGCTTACAACCTTTTTTACAACCTTTTTTACAGCCTTTTCAACAACAGGCGGTTTAACAACAGCTCGTTTCTGCTGCGATGTTTTCCATAAACCTTTACAACGCTTTTCCAGAGTTTTTAAGCCTTTTAATGCTTTAGCTCCGAAGCCTTTTACAAGATTTGAAGAAGTAGTAGAAGTAAAATTAACGCCGTTGAATAAATTCATAACCCTTCCTCCATAAAGTACACGTTTTTTTCGAATCACTTCAGCTTTTCAAACATGGGTGATATCGATTATTCCCTTTTCTCAGTAACAGCCCGTTAACCTTCTTATTAGCCATGAAGACTTTCAATCAATGGGTAATTATATAGAATGCCTGTTGGCCAGAAGAGTTCCTCTGCTTTAGAAAAATACAATGCATTCAACCCATTAATAATACATTGGTCTAATACCAGGCATCTTTTCTAACGACCGTAGGGAGCATGTCAAACTGGATGACAAACAAGATAGAACGATAGAACGATAGAACGACGAGTAAAGCCCGCCATTACCAGGTGTTTCAATGGAGGGTTAGCGTTCAGATTGTCAGCGTAAAGCGGAGTTAGAAAAGTCGATTGTTATAATCAATACTTCGAACAGTTTTATAAACTTAAAACTCCCGGCTGCCAGGGGATTGAGAATATATTGTTATTTTATGGTAACTCACACTTATCCTTGAGTTACCATAAAATGGCCCTCTTGAGTTGCAGGCCTTGCAGCATCATGCACCAGACTGTTTAAAACTGTCCGCAGTATTGATAATAAACCCATAAAAAAAGGGGCCTCGGCCCCAGCGCAACAAAGGGATACATGCTACTTTAGTTGTAAGCCACCCTCACCCAGGATGCTCACCATCACATGGGCTGCGCTTGCGCCAAAATTACGGGAAAAACGTTCCAGTGGGGTGATTTTCGGCGTGAAATCCATAATACGGGCTTCACCGACAATCTCTCTGGCAACAAAGCCAGTACTACCGAGTCCATCGACCAATCCCAGAGCCTTAGCCTTCTCACCGCTCCAGACCATACCTGAAAACAGGTCTTCATCACTTTTCAGCCTGTCACCGCGACCCGCTTTGACACTGTCGATAAACTGCTGATGGATCGTATCAAGGGAAGCCTGCCATTGTTGCATTGCTTCTTTATCCTGGGGCAGGAAAGGGTCCATAAATGCCTTGTGCTCACCTGAGGTATAGGTACGGCGAGTAATTCCCAGTTTTTTCATGGCATCCACATAACCAAAGCCAGAGGAGACGACACCAATTGAACCCACAAGACTGGCTTTATCAGCGTAAATAGCATCAGCGGCAGCAGCGATATAATAGGCTCCTGAGGCCCCAATATCAGTGATGACCGCATAGAGTTGGATTGCGGGATACAGTTTGCGCAACCGGACAATCTCATCATAAATATACCCCGATTGCACAGGGCTACCCCCGGGACTGTTAATGCGCAGCACAACAGCCTTGGTTCCCTTGTCTTTAAAGGCCGCACGCAGCCCAGTCACAATATTATCCGCACTGGCATCGCCATTATCACTAATGGCACCACGCAGATCGACGAGCGCCGTATGGGAGCCAACAGCGCTGCTGATAGGCAATATTTCTTTTGAGGACAGGTAAACCAAGCCAACTATAGCAAACAGTAAAAAAAAAGTGAGCAATTTGAAAAAAATCCCCCAACGCCGCGCGCACTTTTGCTCTTTCAGGGAGTGCAAAGCCACGCTTTCCAACAACTGCCAGGCTTTGCCTTCTTCACCAGAATCTCCGCTATGGCTCATTTCAGACTCGCGCCATTTATTCATATTACTATCCCCAGATACTTCAATTATATTACTGTATTGACATCCTCATCGCCCTGAAGGACGGAGATTCCTGTTAGTCACCCAACAGGCTTTCCTGTTTCAACACGCTTTCCCTGGATGGCAGCTAGGCCGCCATCCCCGTTCCAGTGGCTCCACAGACCAACCCCACCAGCCCAATGGGCTTTGTACTGCAACTGTCTGACAAACTTACCCCAATCAGCATCGGCTATAGGTTTTGCCAGCGTCAGGTTTTTGATCATGTTCTTCACAGCCAAATCTTCTACGCAAACCACTGGGTTCTCATTGATGAGTTTGCGGGATGCTTTGTGTGTAGCATCCATTGGGCAGTCAGCTATTTTTGCGTGCAGGCGTGCAACGTTGAGCCTTGACTTTCCTCGGTTGCTGCTCCCTTTCTGCTTTTCAGCCAGCGTGCGCTGAAGGTAGGCGAGCTTCTGCCCGTAGCGTCCGGTGTGCTTTGGATTGCCGGATTTTTCACCGTCTGATGTGATGAACAGGTTTTTCAAACCTAAATCAATAACCACTGTTTTATGGCTAATGGGCATGGGCTTAGTTTCAAACTCACACAGCCTGGAGGCAAAGTACCGACCGGCTCTGTCTTTGCTGATCGTGATACTGGAAGGCGCTGATGAGCGTTCTCTGCTCCACTTGATGGCCAATGGCTCCCTGCTCCTGACAATGAACAACTGGCCGGACTTGTCCTGAAATGCAGATGAAGCAAAAGAAGCGCTCTGCTTTGAGTGTTTCTTTTTGAACGGAGGATACTTTGCTCTTTTTTCCCAACAGTTTTTGAAGGCGGTTTGCTGACGACGCAAAGCCTGCTGGATGGGTACAGAGGAAACGTCTTTTAACCACTGATAGTCTGGATGCTTTTTCAGCTCGGTGAACTTACTGGACGTTCCATTATCGTTAATGCTGTTTCCATTTTTGTAGTACTCATCAGTACGCCAACGCAGGATATGATGATAGGCAAAACGCACACAGCCAAACCTCTGAGCAAGTAATCTTTCCTGCTCAGGCGTCGGGTAAAATCTGTATTTCTGTGCACGTTTTGTGATCATTTCACGATATTACAAAAAATAGAGTTATTTTGTAATATATATTTATATCTGTCATCCCTTTCGGGATGAACCCTTACATCCCGCAACTTCTTAGACTATCTCTTAGTCGCATATCCACACCTTTTTCATTCGACAGGTGATGACGAGGCTGGTTTTTTAGTCGTGTTCGGAAGAGTCGTACTTTGCCAAAATCCTTGAGCCAAACCTCAAGACCATTATCAGGTATCTCAAGGCTTTACACTTGCTGCCACTGGCCTTTTTCCATGGACACCGTCCTGTTGGCTTCAACTGCAAACATAAACCCGGTTTGATGGTTTTTTATCGTCTTCAGGTTTTCCACACAGCTGTACCAGGCGTCACCTGTTACAAACGAAGGTCTCAGACCCCATGCCAAAACTTCAGCTAACATTTCACGAAAGTAGTCGTTTTTTGTTTTACCGTCAGCCTTATCATAAACCCTGTAGCTTACTGGCATGTTAAGCCCGGAAGTATCAGTGTAAAAGAGCGTTATCAAGTTTATGCCTTTAACGACCCGATAGTGCTTACCTGACCAGAAGTGACCAACAAGGGCTACAGAGAAGCTGTAGGGTTTATCAAGGACGGTGTCGTCAACCCTGAGAGTGCCTCCGGTGAGATTCAACTCTTGTGTTGCCTCTCTAAAAAGGTCTATGGGTTCCTAATTTTCCCTGTTTAGGAAGCGATTAACACTGTCGTGAGATATCTTGTCCACTTCCTCTAGTCTTGTGCAGGTGGCTGATCTTGGTTCAGCAATCAAGAACCCCATATATTCAGGTAAAGTGCATCGTGCTGTTGAGGGGCGAGCAATACTGCTCACATTCATCCTTAAAGAGGTGTTTTTTTCCGTACTTAACAGGCTTTAGACCATTCTGCCAATGCGTAAGTCCTAACCAGGTTGAGTATTTGTGACTAAGAGATAGCCTTCTTCGGTGGGGGTCTTACGCGCCTTTCGATAATGACACTGACTGACAGGCTGTCTTACCGCCTTAATGCCAGCCAGTCCGTAATATCATCAAAATGATCGGCTATATAAACAGGCTCACAGGCTTTTAGCTGTTCTGCATTCTGAGCCCCATAGCTGACGGCGATACGAGCAACACCCGCACGCTCAGCCATAGCCATATCATGCACTGAGTCCCCTCATAAGGGTTTGATCTGCCATCACTGACAGAGTAGCCATCATCTGTAACACCATCCCGGGGTCAGGCTTGGAAGGTGCCTCGTCAACAGTGATGCTGGCATCAAAGAAGCCGCTCAATCCATTACCTTTAAAAGATCGCTCAAGCCCCGCACGGCTTTTTCCTGTTGCCACCCCCAACATAGTACCGCTGCGCTTTATACGCGCCAATCCTTCAGCAGCCCCCTTAAAGAGCCGGGAAACATTAGTCTCCAGCACCCCATGATAAGAGCGATAAGCTGTAATCAGGCGCTCTAGCTGAGCATGAGTCGCTTCGGGATAAAGCATTAACAATGCCTTCTCCAGGCTAAGACCTATCACCTCCCGACATGCAGACGGTAAGGGATCTGGCAAGTTTTCCTGCCTGCCTGCATGCTGCAATGCTTTCACAATATTCGGCACAGAATCCACCACAGTGCCATCCCAGTCAAAGATAATCAGTGAATAACGGTTAATCATTGTTCAGGTTTTTCAATACCTTTTGTAGGTCATCTGGCAAAGGAGCATCAATCTTCAATGCTTTTCCATCCGGCAAAGTCAGCTCAAGGCTGGCAGCATGAAGGAATAACCGTCTGAGCCCTGCCTGTCGCAGCGCTGTATTATTGGCGTCATTGCCGTATTTAGCGTCCCCGAGTATTGCATGCCCGGCAGCCAGGCAATGCACACGAATCTGGTGTGTTCGCCCCGTCAGTGGACTGGCTTCCACCAGCGTTGCGTTGCGCAGCCGTGCCAGAACACGGTATCGGGTACGTGATGTTTTTCCTTCCGGATGCACCCGAACCATCCGCTCACCAGAGCGCAACGTATTTTTTTGCAGAGGCGACTGCACCATCAGTTTGCGAGTCGGCCAACGCCCGGCCACCAGTGCATGGTAAAGCTTTTGCACACCCTCTCGCTGCTGCAGCTGATCATGAAGGTGGCGCAACATACTCCGGCGTTTGGCAATCATCAGGCAACCTGAGGTATCTCTGTCCAGACGGTGTACCAATTCCAGATGTTTTTGGTGAGGGCGCATTTGCCTCAGCGCTTCAATCACCCCGCAGTTAATACCACTTCCACCGTGGACAGCCAGCCCCGCCGGCTTGTTAATAATAAGCAGGCACGCATCTTCGTATAACACAGTATCAGCCAGTTTTTCCATGACTGCCCCTGGTGCACGGGTGGTTTCTTTTTCTGTTACCCGCACCGGAGGAACCCGCAATACGTCAGCTTTTTGCAAACGGTAGTCTGCCGTCACCCGTTTTTTATTGACCCGCACTTCACCTTTGCGAATAATCCGATACACACGGGTTTTCGGAACACCTTTCAGGAGTCTGATCAGGTAGTTATCGATCCGTTGCCCCGCCTCCTCTTCATCAATGATTATCCATCGGACGGTCAATGCCTCCCCCTGGACTGCTGAACGTTCTGGTATTGACTCCCGGCTTCCGGCAACCTGGGGAACGGCATCTGTCATAAACTGTCTATTCATAGCGCCATAGTATCAGTTTTTACTCATTTGAAGCACCTACTGATTACTGATATAGTTGAGGAGCTGCCTTCCTCCACTACGAAAAGGCAGTTCGATTTTTGAAAGCTGTGCACCTGAGAGCCTGGTTGCTGTCGCACTTACGGTAAGGAAGGTACCTGGAAAGCATCATAAAATACTTCGATGCGCGACAAGCAGTACGCTATTACATCAGGGCTCAGATAGGACGAGCAAAGCGCAGTGCCCCGCCCAAAAGAAGCAGGGCCGCACTGTCATTACTAATCTGCGCCAACCTCTCCCGCGCAGGACCCGATTTTCAGAGTCTGTCTGGAAAAATGTCCGTAGCAATGGTCATGGGCTGCTGAGTAACTTTCAGACTCCGCCTCCCATTACAGCAATGGTTTTTAAGACAGATTTTTTGGAAGAGACAGTGACCAGTGTTGCCAGAATGCATAATGGCCACAGGGTATGATAACACATCACATGCCCGTCAGCCGCTGGCACAGGTCTCTTCCCTTATGCTGTGGGCAACGATGCAGGTTTGCTACACAGGGTAATTCTGTGCCATTAATGGTAAACTGCCGGTCGTCGCCAGCTGCCAGAGGCAACTGACGATTTCTATCAGTACAAGCGGTTTTATCGGGTTATAGCGCATTGGATGAGGGGTTGGTCACAAGCGAACCGGACCTCTATGAAGAGAATGTTAATTAACGCAACCCAGCAGGAAGAACTGCGTGTTGCACTCGTAGACGGACAACGTCTGTACGATCTGGATATTGAATCCAGTGCCCGTGAACAGAAAAAAGCGAATATTTACAAGGGCAAAATTACCCGTATCGAACCCAGCCTTGAAGCTGCCTTTGTTGACTTTGGTGCCGAGCGTCACGGTTTTCTCCCTTTGAAGGAAATCTCCCGTGAGTACTTCTGCAAGCCTTCTTCCGGCCGTCCCAACATCCGTGAAGTAGTAAAAGAAGACCAGGAAGTGATTGTCCAGGTCGACAAGGAAGAGCGAGGTAACAAAGGGGCCGCTCTGACGACGCTCGTGAGTATGGCGGGTCGTTATCTGGTACTGATGCCAAATAATCCCCGTGCCGGCGGTATTTCCCGCCGCATCGAAGGCGAAGAAAGAGCCGAACTGCGTGAAATTCTCAGTAACCTGAACATCCCGGAAGAAATGGGTGTCATTGTCAGAACAGCCGGGCTTGGCCGCTCCCTTAAAGAGTTGCAGTGGGATCTGGACTATCTGCTGAATAACTGGAAAGCGATTAAAGATGCAGCGGCTAACCAGCCTGCGCCTTTCCTCATCTACCAGGAAAGCAACGTCATCATTCGCGCCATTCGTGACTATCTGCGTCAGGATATCGGCGAAGTACTCATCGACAAACCCGGCGTTCATCAAAAGGCTCTGGAGTTTGTTCAGCGTGTAATGCCTCAGTACCAGCAAAAACTCAGGCTGTATGAGGACAGCGTACCGCTGTTCAATCGCTTCCAGATTGAATCCCAGATTGAAACAGCCTTTCAGCGTGAAGTTAAGCTGCCTTCCGGTGGCTCCATTGTGATTGACCCTACAGAAGCACTGGTATCCATCGATATCAACTCGGCTCGGGCAACCCGCGGTGGTGATATTGAAGAAACAGCTCTGAATACTAACCTCGAAGCCGCCGATGAAATTGCCCGTCAATTACGTCTACGTGATATTGGTGGTTTGATCGTTATCGACTTTATTGATATGAGTCATAACCGCAACCAGCGCGAAGTAGAAAACCGTATCCGCCAGGCACTGAGTATGGATCGCGCACGTGTGCAAACGGGTCGTATTTCCCGCTTTGGTCTGCTTGAAATGTCGCGTCAGCGCCTGCGCCCATCCCTTGGGGAAACAAGTGGTGTTGTCTGCCCTCGCTGCTCCGGCCAGGGCAGCATTCGCGATATTGAGTCACTGGCCCTGTCCATCATGCGACTGATGGAAGAAGAAGCCATGAAGGATAAAACCTCAGAGATCCGTGCCCAGGTACCCGTCTCTGTGGCAGCCTTTTTGCTCAATGAGAAACGCTCTGGTATCGCTTCTATGGAAAAGCGCAATCAGGCACGGATTGTCATTGTTCCCAACCCAAATCTGGATACACCTCACTACGATGTTCAACGCCTGCGCCATGACCATTTGACAGAGCTGTCTGCCTCCAGCAGCTACGAGCTGACCAGCAGTGACGAAAATCTTGAAGAGTCTGTCACAACAAGTAAATACGTGCAAAAGACCGAAGCCGTCGTTAAGACGGTTGCTCCCAAAAAACCGGCACCAATTCAACAGAAAAAGCCGGGTATTATTCGCTCTTTCGTGAAAGCACTGGGTGATATATTCATCACCGAAGAAAAGCAACCAGCGGCGGCCTCCAAGCCACGCACCCAGTCTCAAAAGCCTGCCATCCGCCAGACAGCTCCTTGCGATAGTAGTCGCCCCCAGCAGCGACAGCCCCAGGGTCAGCAGCGCCGTTCTCCCCGACAGGAAAACAACCGGGAGCAAGAAACACTTTATAAGGATCGCCGTCGCAGCCGCCGCCAGCAGGAAGCGCAAAACCGCCGTCATTCTGATGTCGAACTACATGAGGATAAAAGAACCCAGCAACAGCCTCAATCAACACGAACCGCTGAGAATGGTCGGGATCAGCGTGATCAAAATGACAGTCAACAGCGTAAGCGCCGCCCTAACACCGCTAATCGTCGCAAAAGCAATCGGCCTTCTCAGCGTGAACTGCAACCCGCACAAGAACAGCAACTCCCGGTCATGGCTTCTCCTGCTCAGACACTGGCTCCTGAACCGGCAACAGAGCCTCAAAAGCTAAAAGCAACACCTGTGCCTGTAACACCCACTGCCGAGGTTGAGTCTCTCAAACCACTGGTTGCAGAGCCGACTGCAGCGAAAGCAGAGCAGAGCACTTCACTGGCTCATCAGGAAAGACGGCAGAATAAATCGCCGCGCCATGGCAATCCTTTGCCCAAAATGGCAATTGAGGATAAGTTTGCCGCAGCAATACCTGATTCTACACAGCCGGTTGTAAAAACAGATACTGAAGCTGCCCCTGCAGCAACACATCTAACACAACCTGCTGTGACAGATACCAGCAAAAACGGAGCCCCCACCCAGGTTAAACCTCAGATGACGGTAATGGCAAAAGCCGTCGCTGCCAGCACTCACCCTGAGGCAACGGCTGTAGAACAACAGTCCACTTTAATGACTGGCAACGCAGCTATTGTTCCTGTATCCACAGCTGTTGACGCTGACGACACTAACAAAGAAGTTCAACCGGAAATGGTCAAGACGTCTGTACCTGAGGAGGGACAACAGCCTGTAAAAGCCGCAGAGCAGCCTGCTGCGCAAAAGACAGAGGGTAACGATACACAAGTGTCTACGGTTAACAGCGCAGCGGTCACAACAGAGCAGGTGGCGCCTCAGATTTCCCCTGCCGTTGCTACAGGAGAAAGCCCTGCACCAGTAACTCCCCGTCGTCGTCGCAGTCGTGCACATAATGACCCACGGCTGAGACGTAAAAAGGCCGCTGAACAACAAGCTGCTGTCATCAGCGAATCATCAACAACCCAGATACAGGAAGAAGTGTCTAAGTAAACGTCAAAATAGAAAAGAGACGACCTTGATAAGGTCGTCTCTTTTCTCAAACGAGCAGGGTAAGCTGGACGTCAGAATAAGGCGAAATGACGAGTAATAACCAGAGCAATTGCGAGGAGTTTGAACGACGCAGTACTGGCGTTTATATGTTTAGCACAACAGGGCAGTTAGAAGCGTCGATTGGTATTAATTGCGCACCACTCAGTACACTCTGGGTTCTCGTTCCAACAGCACACCAAAACGGGCATGCACCTGAGCCTGAATAGTATCAGAAAAACAGAGCACTTCCTGCCCTGTTGCACCTCCATGGTTTACCAGCACCAGTGCCTGCTGCTTATGGGTGCCGACGGCCCCCTTTCTTACCCCTTTGAGTCCTGCTTTATCAATCAGCCAACCGGCCGCAAGCTTCCACTGTTCATCTGCTGGAAAGGCAACAAGATCCGGGTAACGCGCCTTAAGCTGCTGAACCTTGGATGCGCTGACCTGCGGGTTTTTAAAAAAGCTGCCCACATTGCCCAGTTCCTTGGGGTCAGGCAGTTTTTCCCTGCGAATATCACAGATCACATCACTGATTAACTCCGCTGAAAGTCCACTTTTGAGCGCCTTTTTCTCAATCCTGTCCCTCAGATTTGCGTAATCTAAACGAGGAGTCAGCCGCGTATTGAGCTTAAGTTGCAAAGAGGTAATAACATAACAATCACGGCACCGACCTTTAAAAACCGAGTCACGGTAATCAAAAGCACAATCATCACGGTTGAAACGGACAATGCCACCCGTGTGGCAGTCAATAGCTTGCAGTGAATGAAACACATCCTTCAACTCGACACCATAAGCGCCAATATTCTGAATCGGTGCAGCACCGACAGTCCCCGGAATCAATGACAGATTTTCAAGGCCGTAAGCCTGCTGCGAAAGCGTCCAGCGAACAAAGTTATGCCAGTTTTCACCTGCCCCGGATTCAACAATGATATGGTCGCCCAACGTCGATACAACCGACTTGCTGGCAATGGCCATACGCAACACCACCGCATTCAGATCGCCAGAAAAAACAACATTGCTACCTTCGCCCAGTGGAATCAAAGGCAGTTCTCTGGTGCGGGCAAAGGCAAGTGCCTCCTGTACATCTTTCAGGCACCCTGCCTGAATCAAGTAACGTGCCCTGGTGGGAAGCCCCAGCGTATTGCAGCGATCCAACGCTACATGTTCCTGAATATGCATGTTTAGAGTGTCTGTAGAGTCATTTTTACAAGCAAGAAATGGGGCTGAACGTACTGTATATCAACCATCGAAGTGAATGAATATAGTAGCCATGAGGGTCTTTTACAATGGTGCTGTCACCTGGCCGATAGCCACCTGCGCACCGAAAACGCAGCCCTTCAAAACCCGGTGCCAGGTCCGGATATCAATTAATTCCGGGAGGGCTTGTGAGTCTGTATATTGCAGGCAGTCGTGCGTACGCTGCCCACGGTCATCTGGCTCACAAGAGACATGCCCGGCACATCGTGATAAAACGGCAGACTTATCCTCGGATCTGTGATGTGCAATGGCAATGGCAATGGCAATGGCAATACAGGGTGTGTCAATTGCTCTACGCAGTGGGTGACCTGCATAAATGACTCCCCTCGTCCAGAAGCGTATCAATAATGGCCCTGTTGCAGATGTACCAGTAACGCCCGGCCACCATGTTCCACCAGGCGCAATACACGGATAAATTCGTCATTGCCACCATAATAAGGATCAGGCACTTCCCGTGTATTCAGGTCTTCAGCAAAGTCCAGAAATCGATGAATTTTCTGCTGATATTCCAGCGGACATTGTGCCTGCAGACTCGCCAGATTATTATTATCCATGGCCAGAATCAGATCCTGTTCCACAAAGTCAGTTAATGTCACCTGACGGGAACGAATAAATGAAAGATCATATCCTTGCGCCTGAGCCACTTCAGAGGAACGGCTATCCGGTGCTGTACCCTTATGCCAGCTACTCGTACCTGCCGAATCCACCAGAATGCGACCCGCTAATCCGGCATCACTGACCATCTGAGAAAATACACCGTGAGCCATTGGCGAACGACAGATATTTCCCAGACAGACAAACAACACTCTTACTGTCATTCGGTCACCATTGTCTTTTGTGCCATCAGCCGGGTACGCACCCGCTCAAGATCTTCTGGCGTATCCACACCATGGGGCGGGGTTTCCACCGTATCCGAAACATGGATCTTTTGTTTGTTCCAAAGCAACCGGAGTTGCTCAAGAGCTTCAAAGCTTTCAAGGGGGCAACTATCCCACTGAACGTACTGGTTCAACAAACTCACCCGGTAGGCATAAATACCAATATGACGCCTGAAAATACTCGCAGCCGGCAGTACTGCCGGCCTGGGTCCGGAAAACGTATCACGTACCCAAGGCATGGGAGCCCGACTGAAGTACAGGGCATACCCATCCTTGTCAGTCACCACCTTGACAATATTAGGGTTAAACAGCTGTTCACTGTCAGTGATAGTTTCACACAGCGTTGCCGCACCTGCCAAAGGGGCATGGCACAAATCATCAGCAACCTGATTGATGAGGGATGGGGGAATGAGCGGCTCATCACCCTGAACATTCACCACAATAGTATCGCTGGGCATACCATAAGCACTGGCTACCTCCTGCAACCGGTCAGTACCGGAGGGGTGATCAGGGCGGGTCATGCAAACCTCTGAATCAAAGTCCTTTGCCGCGCGGACAATGCGCTCATCGTCCGTAGCAATAATGACTGTTTCTGCACGACTGGCCCGTGCCCGCTCATACACATGCTGAATCATAGGCTTACCGGCAATATCTGCCAGGGGCTTGCCCGGCAGGCGACTGGAACCAAATCGAGCCGGGATCACCACTGTAAACCGTTGCCTGTTTATCATCAGGAAGCCTCGTTTAGACGTTCATCAGCTGTCAGCGTCCGAGCTTCTCCTTCCAACATGACAGGAATACCATCCCGAACAGGATAAGCCAGACCACAGGGACGACATACCAGCTCCTGCGCATCTTTATGATATTTTACATCCCCTTTACACAGGGGGCAGGCCAGAATTTCAAACAGTTTCTTGTCCATCACTTACCCTACTTACTTGTTGTAGCCGCCTGGCAATCTGCTCAAGCTCCTCGGATGGGATAGTCGTTGTCACGGGCAAATACCAGTGGTGGGCATCGGCAAACCCCTGGCATTTGACGGCATCTTTGGCCGTCATAATCACTGGCAGGCTATCACTGAAAGTAATGTCTGATTCTGCAAACCCATGGTGATCTGGAAAGGGGTGTGGAATCACATGGAATCCTAACGCTGACAGCATCTTGAAAAACCGTTGCGGATTACCTATACCTGCCACAGCGTGTACTTTACCGGATTGTGGCCTTGTGTTCACCTGTTTTTCCCGCCCTGAAACAGACTCCAGAGGAGTTGGCATCAGATGAAACGAGGTATAATGAACGCCCGGATCAGAGGCCGGCTCGCCATTGATGAGAACAAAATCCACGGATTTCAACCGTTCAGCCGGCTCCCGTAAAGGCCCGGCTGGCAGGCTCAGTCCATTGCCCAACATACGGGCACCGTCCATAACCACCAACTCAATATGGCGCTTAAGATTATAGTGCTGTAAACCATCATCGCTGATAATCACCGTGCACTGATGAGCCTCACACAAATACTGCGCTCCCCGAACCCGGTCAGGGTCCACCACCACCGGACAGTCACACTGTGTTGCCAGCATCACAGGCTCGTCTCCCACCTGCCCGGGGCTGGACAACGGAGTAACATCCAAAGGACAATCCACTCCCCGACGACCAAAACCACGACTGACAACACCCGGCTGATAGCCCTTTTGAGCAAGGTATTGTACCAGAGTCGTCACAACAGGTGTCTTGCCAGTACCCCCCACGGTAATGTTGCCCACCACAATAACCGGGACTGGTGGCTCCCAGCCCTGTTTTGTCTGATACTGTGCTTTTCGCCACCGAGCCAGGGAGGCAAAAATATAACTCAAAGGGCTGAGATAACGTGTCCAGTTATCTTTACCGTACCAGGCATCCGTAACAGACGTGTGTAAACGCGTTTTCAAAAAGGTGAACATAAAGGTGAAGATAATGTCCTGTCAGGGCAAGAAAAGTCCTGCCAAAGCATAACACGCAACGATCTATTCGTGCGAAGCCGCCCTTTTCGCCCTTTTAGTGGTCATGCTCAAATTCACAAACCCCAGCTGTCCCGCTGCATCCATAGCCCTCACTACTGACTGGTAGGATGCATCGGCATCAGCGGTGATAACCAATGGTTTTTTAGTATCGCCTCTACTCGCCTCAGATAAGGCAGTCTTCACCGTTTCCATACGACCATTGCTCAAACCGGTACCATTAACTGCATATTCACCCGATTTGCTGATCCTGATTTCTATCGGCTGGCTTTTTTGCGCCTGCGCAGCACCGCTGGATTCAGGCAGGGTAATCGCCAGTTCAGCTTTATCCTTAAAGGTCGTGGACACCATAAAGAAAATCAGTAGTAAAAAGACCACATCTATCAGAGGCGTCAGGTTGATAGAAACATCATCCTGACTGGTCTGGCGATGGAATTTCATACACAGTCACCTGTCAGGCGGTCATCCATCGTCCGCTCGCCCTGCATGACCTCCACCAGTTTAATGGCCTCCTGTTCCATATTAACCACCAATGCATCAATGCGCCGGACAAAATAACGGTGAAACATTAAAGCAGGAATGGCAATGGTCAGTCCCGTTGCTGTGGTAATCAATGCTTTGGCAATACCCCCTGCTAATACCCCGGGATTACCGGCCCCCTGCACCATAAGGGCAGAAAACACGTCAATCATGCCGATCACCGTACCGAGCAACCCCATCAGCGGCGCAATGGCTGCAATGGTACCGAGGGCACTCAAATAACGCTCCAGCTCGTGCACTACATGACCGGCCTGCTCTTCGATACTTTCTTTCATAATGTCACG
Source organism: Endozoicomonadaceae bacterium (assembly GCA_965232215.1). Lineage (GTDB taxonomy): Bacteria > Pseudomonadota > Gammaproteobacteria > Pseudomonadales > Endozoicomonadaceae > Endonucleibacter. The sequence continues at coordinate 930,196 of CBDDPF010000012.1, read as the reverse complement.
GCCATTTTGGGCGGAAGTAATGCCCGCCGCCAGCACTTCACCGAGGGGTGAGGCTTCACGAAGCTCAGCAACCTTGTCATTGTCAAGAGTATTGGTTTTGATCCACTGCCACAGTTGTGGCAATGTATATTCGGGGATGACGCGGGAAGGGCGCAGTGTCCACAATCGTTCAAAGATAATAGCCATTGCCACCACAGAGCTGAACAACAGTGGCAGCATCAGCCAGCCACCTGATTTGACCAGTTCGAACACGGTGATGATCCTCCTGGGTTTTATCCAGAGCTTACCACAGCATTGAGTGGTTAGCCTATTGTGCCAGAGCCAGCAACATAAAATCCTCCTTCCATTGACAAAGCATACAATTTGCTGTTGTGTGCCTGTTTCAGCCTGCAATGGGAAAAGTAGTCTCTGGAATTATGCATTTCACTGTGTCTTACCCCCACCCATAGTCCCTTGACCGAACGAACAAACGCTATATAGGATACGAATGCGTAACTTCTGGTAATAAGTGGAGTGCTCAATGTCAGAGATAACCATCAGGCATAGCGAGAAAAAAGACATCCAGGCAATCAAAGATATTTATGCGGGTCAATTGGCTTACTCAGGGACTTTACAGTTACCCTTTCCTTCACTTGCTATATGGGAAAAGTATTTAGAAAGTTCAAGGCAAGGATTTTATTCTCTGGTGGCGGATGTTGAAGGCGTAGTGGTGGGGCATATTCTCTTGTACACTGAGCAAAATATGAGAAGAAAGCATGTGGCCGGCTTCGGTATAGCAGTAAAAGATGGCTTTCATAAAAGGGGGATAGGTAGTCAATTAATGTCATCAGCTATTGATTTAGCTGAGAACTGGCTAAACATACAACGGATTGAGATCATGGTTTTCACTGATAATAAAGCAGCGATTTCTTTGTATAAAAAACATGGTTTCATCATTGAAGGGGAATCTTCGAAATTTGCCTTCAAAAACGGAGAGTTTATCAGTGCTTTTCACATGGCAAGACTGAAATAAGCCGCATATAACAAGTGCTTTCAGTTCCTTCGCTGCGCTCACCCAATCTCTCTGACGCCCGACCACTGAAGCAGGCCATAAGACCTGCACTTTCACAGCAAAAAACAACTACCCCTGCCACCAGTATCTTCGATGCTTCTGCCGATACCCTGACATTTTCCCTGTTACTGACCCAAGCTCAACGGATACCGTACCGGAAATCGCTGTATTCCAGCTGACAGCGCCAATCTTTTCAACCCTGACCAGGGCCTGCTTTGATGGATGGCCAAACCGATTCTGATACCCTGTTGAGAAAACGACATCTGTCGGACGAACTGCGTTTAAAAATACGTCCGTATTTGAATAGCGGCTACCATGGTGTGATGCCAGCAAAACAGTCGCCTTCAGGTCTTTATTCATGGCTACCAGCTTCTTTTCAACCCGGTGGCTGATATCCCCGGTTAACAGTATACTGTCATTGCCAGCAGTAATCTTTAACACACAGGAACAATCATTACCCCGTTTCCACTTTCCCCCGGCACTGAGTACCTCAAAGCTTACACCGTCCCACACCCACTGTTCACCGGCCTTACAACGGTCCACGGGCCTGGTGTAATAGGGTAATGCAGTGCCACTGACAATATTGGTACATGGATATTGCTTTAACAAGGGTACCAGGCCTCCTGAGTGATCTTTATCACCATGGGAAATAATGATCCGGTCAAGTTTTTCTACCCCGGCGGTTCTCAAATAGGGAATGATGACACTGTCCGCTGCATTCAGGGACGGGCTAAAGTAATCCCCTGTATCATACACCAGTGTATGATGCTGCGTTCTTACCACCACCGAAAGTCCTTGCCCCACATCCAGCATATTGATACAGGCTCTGCCGAAATCCGGGGCCTGAGAAGGTGGACACCACCAGGGAAGAAAAAGCAAAGGACTCGCAATCTTTAAACGCCAGGGCAGGGGTAACACCAGCACAGCGGAGCCAGCAAGAGCAAACACCACGGCAATAATCCCGGGTTGGGGTATGACCGGCATTGAATGGGCCATCTCAGAAACAGAAGTCAGCCCGTAAAGCAAACCGCTGAGGATATGGTCCAGCAGCCAAAGTAAACCACCAGAGAGGGGCGCTGAGATAACGCTGAACAGTGCGGCTAATAATAACAAAGGGACTACCAGCAGCCCCACCAGGGGGATAGCAACAAGATTAACCCACGGTGATAGCAGCGAAACAGGTTGCCCATTAAACAACAACAGTGGTGCCAGCACACAGAAGACCAACCACTGTGGTCGTAGCCATCGTTCGTAATGCGTCCCTTTCCCCACCCACCCCGAAGCCCCGAAAATCAGCGCTGAGACGGCCATAAACGAATACCAGAAACCGGCACTGGTAACTGCCAACGGATCAAGGGTAAGCACCACCGCCAGGGCCACAACCAGCAATGTGCCTGATGCAGGACGAACCCCACACAAGGGCCCAGTTAATGCCACAACGGTCATCACTACTGCACGCTGTACCGGAACACCAAAGCCTGCCAGCACCGCGTAACACACCGACAGCAGCAAAGAGAAAGCACCGGCAATACACGGCATTGGCCATCGTAGCAATGGCCAGCACCCAAACCAGCCAATACCCCGGGCCAACCAATAGCCCAACAGGGCCAACAACCCGATATGAAGCCCCGAAATAACCATTAAATGGGTAGTACCTGTCTGGTTTAATACCACCCATTGCTCGGGTGACACGCCTGATTTATCACCAACCAGCAATGCCTTTAACAACCCCGCTGTCCGGGGAGCCGCTTTTGCGTCCAGCCACTGTTCCAGCATCTGGCGGATATGCCTGCCCTCTGACTCAGCCACCCGCTCCCCCGATAGTACATAACCCATAGCCTGAATACCTTCCCTGGCGGCCCAGGCTTCCACATCAAAGGTTCCAGGACTGGCAAACCCATGGGGCCGAAAAAGCTTGACCTTTAATTGCCACATTTGTCCCTCACCCACAGACGGTGCAGAAAACCAGCTTAAACGCAGGCGATGAAGCGGGTGATGCTCCCCCTTTTTTACCGGAGCGACATCAAACAGAAAGCGGGTTGTCTGCAAACCTTTGGCAGGCAGCCCCTGTACCCGGCCACTCAAGATCAAGACCTTGCTTTCGTACAGCCCGGGCAGCACCTGACTTTTTACCCAGTGCCCATACCCCATGCCGACAGTCCCTCCCAGGCATAATGCCATTAACGGAAAGAAGACGGGTGCCCACCAACAGGCAAACACAATCAAACATGCTGAACATACGGCTAAGGAAATAACAACCTCTAATGCCGGCAGTTCCGACAGTAATGAGACTGCCGCCACCCCCAGTGCATAAGATAATAACCCTGTCGTTAATTTTATGGTGTCAGGCATCATTTACAGGCATAATAGAACGTCTATACTCATTATTCGTAAATGGCTCTGAAAACACAGCCACCAACACTCCACTGGGTACAATTGTCTGAAAACACTGGCCCAAAGGCCAGAGAGGATTTCTCCTCTGGTCTCCAGCATAGCTGTTGATACAGCCCCTTGTCAGATATCAGTTGTTCACACACCAAGATCCGGGTGTTGCTCCCCTTTGAGGGGCGCACCACATAACAGTTAACCAAAAACTTGGGAAAAACCGTTTGTGGCATGTATAGTGAAGATATATGGTGAAAAAACTAATACAACGCTACCTGCCTGATCCCAATACCATCAAGAGTAACCGATGCCTTCGCGTTCTCGGATCAACCATTGAAAGTCCGAACCTTTGGCATCTGAACCGGCGTTCGGCAGCTACTGCATTTTTTGTCGGCATATTTTGTGCGTTTATTCCAATTCCCTTTCAAATGGTACTGGCTGCCTGTCTGGCCATCGTTTGTCGCTGCAACCTCCCCTTATCCGTTGCGCTTGTCTGGATTACCAACCCGGTTACCATACCGGCCATCTTTTATTTCACCTATAAAATTGGCTGTTATATCCTGAATATACCCATGAGTGAATCCACACTGGAGCTTTCTCTACATAGCGTGGGTATAGGACTAAGCCGCATCTGGAAGCCCCTGTATCTGGGTTCACTCATCACAGGACTGGCGATTGGCACCCTGGGGTATTTTGCCATTCGATTATACTGGCGATGGAACGTTGTCAGCAGCTGGAAAAACCGGCAAGTGCAGCGCCAACAGGCTTACCGGGTTCACTCGCGGATACCGCGTAAAGAATAATAGTCATTATCTTTTCTAACTAACGGAGTGAGCATGGCAAACTGGACGACAAAGTAAGACGAAACGGTGAGTAATGACGAAGCACGTCAACGCAGGGTTAGCGTTCAAATGGCCAGCAAAGCGTGGTTAGAAGAGCCAATGGATATATGACAGGGCCTATGCCCAGGGAATCTTATGGCGTATCCTGCAGTTGTGGGTAACAATGTGTTAATACATACTTCTGTACCAAAATAAGCGTTCGACAGCCAGGCAATGCATTGAGTGAACAGAAATCATGCAAAGAAACTTTCAAAAGCGCAAACCCAGGCTGGAAGGCCGTGGCACATTGGAAAAGATAGTCACCAATGGCCCCTATAGTGACTGGCTTGGCATGCCTGATTATTATATCCATCAGCTGACTGTCGCAGGTGAAAACTACAAATACTTGTCTGCTGACAAGGCCCTGGACGTTAACGAAGGGGATACCATTGTTTTTCGTTACAAAGAGCAAGGCGAAGAAAAGCGCATTGATAAACGGTCTTTGGGGCTGTATATCGATCCCAGCCAGTATAAAGACAATAGTTAAGCATTTTATACCCGTCGCCTTGTCTAACTACCGTAATGAACATGGCAGGCTGGATATCAGGATAAGGTAAAATGATGAGCAAAGCCCGCTATTGTCAGGAGTTTCAACGCAGGGTTAGCGTTCAGATTGCCCGCGTAAAGCGGTGTTAGAAGCGTCGATGGGTATGACAAAGGTTTCATCAACTGACTCACCAACGCCAGTTTGACTGCCTCAGTCTCTCCGGCGCACTACTGAGGGTGCGAACAAGTGCCAGCAGGTCTTTACCTTCACCCACCTCAAGTAGATAAAAGCGTGACTGCCCCCGCTGTCGGAACACCGTTAAGCCATAGCCAATCCTCCCTTATCCTTCACTCGACAACGATTTGTCGAAGTGTTGTCCAAACAGTGCAATTCCCTGGCTATCAAGCACAGAATCTGCCGTATTGTTTGCAAAACAAAGGCAGGGTGACCTGAAGGTATGTTTTTCCCGTTGGCATCAATAACACAATACTGCGGACAATTTTAGACACTCTGGCGTCTGATGCTGCAAGGCCTACAACCCAAGAGGGCCATTTTATGGTAACTCAAGGGTAAGCGTGAGTTACCATAAAATAACAATATATCCTCAACCCCCTGGCAGCCGAGAGTTTTAAGTTTATAAAACTGTCCGAAGTATTGGACTGAGGAACATTTTTAATTTCACCTGCTATTGGAGAAAAGCTTGACAAGCACTGCTATTGCCACAACTCCCGTTCCCACCGTAATGACTCTTTTTACAACATTTTTCATGTCAAATAATTTTATCCCAATCCTTTCTTTTACTTTTTTTTCATAGCTTACGATAAGCTTTTCTTTCTCACTAGAGGATATGGATTCCAACATGTTATTGACCAAAGGAAGTACTTGTTCTTTTCCCTGTTCTGTATCAAACTCCAAATAGCTGCCATTATGAAAAAAAACTTTACTTTTATCACCTTCATTTCTTATTGACATAATGACAGGATATACGTTCTTACACCCTTCCTCTGCATGAACACAAACAAATACAAACTCTGCATCATCTTCCCAACTCAGAACATGGTGCTGCCAGTGGAGTTGAGAAATTTTGACTGTCTTAATATTACTCAAGGCGTTACAAAATCGATCCTGTTGTTCTTTTATAAAATCTTGCTCATTAATTACTGAATCGAACTCCTCCTCTACCACCTGTTGATTTCTACCATTCATACTTACTAACTTCGAACAGCACAACCTTTCAAAAAAAACAGCCCACTCCCTTTGATTTTCATCCATTGTGAAACACTCAGTGTTAAGGTAGGTTTCCATAAGTGAAGCTACTGCTAAGGCATAGAGCTTAACATAGTCATCGCGGGACTCTGGCCAACTCCCTTTATCATTGATAAAGATTAAGTAGGCAACATGCAAAGCCAACGATGCATGATGAATAGTACCCACACCCAATACCTGATTAGAGAAATTCATCAACTCAAATAACTCATCGTTGGTAAAAAAATACTTTCCACCAGCATCAATGACTTTATCCCCTTGAACTGATGCCATTGGCATAAAAGACACGATGTGTCGATAAAGATCTTTATTGACATACACCTTTTCTCTGGAAATCAAGGACTTTAACAGAGCCTGTGTACAATAAAACCTGTCATTCATAAATAGTTTTTCTATACAACCCATCTGTGAATCCTGTAACAGTAACTTTCTAAAGTTATCCACATATTTCTCATTATTTAAAATACTGTCCAATCGTTTAAGCAATGGCATAATTGGTCTTTCATAAGATGATTTACAATAAGAACACCGAATAATATCCCTTTTATTCTCACATTTTTCACAACTCCCCCATAAAGTTCCCGCAAAGCAAGAAATAAACAAGAAAGGAAAAACCAACCAAACCCTCGCAACCATACTGCACCCGCTTCACTATTTAATAAATAATTGAAACGTAATTCTAATCACTATAACTGGGAAAATTAGTTTATATCCAAATAAAAAAAGCCAGTTTATTCATACTGGCTATATTTTTTGCCTTCTATTGGTTTTGTTGCCAACAATTGACCATCAACCAACTGATACACACGATCCATCTGTCCCGTCATCGAGTTTATCAGAGCCTTCATCGTAGGACTTAGCCAGGGCGGTGCTGGCCAGTACAGCCTCATGACTACTCATAACGCAGTGCCTCCCGCCGGATGAATCCGTGACGCTCGCCATGGGGGGTAGAGTGTTGCCAAAAAGCTCATGGTCAATCCTGAAATACAGATAATTGTAACGTCCTGCCATTGTAACTGTGAGGGCAAATAACTGATAAAGTACGCATCAGGACTCAGGAAATACATACCCAGTCATTTTTCCAACCCGGCAACAATCGCAGGGACATTAAGTGCTTCAATCATCCCAGGCACAGCACCTGACAGTGTACCGGCCACACCTATGACCGAACCCTGAATCATAAAGCCCCCCATAATAGTGAAAGGGTGGCAGTTGCGCCCTCACCGGCGTATATGGCAAGAAAAGTTACCACTGCATTAGGTGTTCTTCGAATGTCTGCATAATCTAAATACGGGGCAAAGGCTCTATCCAGTTTTTTGAAGGTAATTAAACACGCGGGAGTTCACGAGCCACCATTGGTGAGAGCACCCCAGTCCCAGTATTCAGATCCACTAAGAGGCGTTAATTTTATCTTTATCCCAATCCTTTCTTTTAATTTTCGTACATAGCTTCCCATAAGTTTTGCTTTCTCACTAGACGATATGGATTCCAACATGTTATTAAGCAAAGGAAGTACTTGTTCATTTCCCTGCACTGTATCAAACTCCAAATAGCTGCCATTATGAAAAAAAACTTTACTTTTATCACCTTCATTTCTTACTGACATAATGACAGGATATACGTTCTTACACCCTTCCTCTGCATCAACACGAAAAAATATAAACCCTTCATCATCCCGACTCAGAACATGGTGCTGCCAGTCGAGTTGAGAAATTTTGACTATCGTCATATTACTCAAGGCGTTACAAACCAGTTGTTCTTTTATAACATCTTGCTCATTAATGACTGAATCGAACGCCTCCTCTACCACCTGTTGATTTCTACCGTACATACTTACTAACCTGGAACTGCACAACCTTTCAAAGAAAATAGCCCGCTCCCTTTGATTTTCATCCATTTTGAAACCCTCAGACCTAAGGTAGGTTTCCATAAGCGAAGCTACTGCTAAAGCATAAAGCTCAACATAGTCATTGGGGGACTCTGGCAAACTCCCTTTATTATTGGTAAAGATTAAGTAGGCAGCATGCAAAGCCAACGATGCATGATGAATAGTACCCACACCCAATACCTGGTTACAGAAATTCATCAACTCAAATAACTCATCGTTGGTAAAAAAATACTTTCCACCAGCATCAATGACTTTATCCCCCTGGAGTGATGCCATTGGCATAAAAGACACCATGTGTTGATAAAGATCTTTATTGACATACACCTTTTCTTTGGATATCAAGGACTTTAACAGAGACTGTATACAACAGAACCTGTCATTCACAGATTCATTCACAGATGGTTTTTCTATATAATCACCATCCATCTGTGTATTCTGTAACAGTAACTCTCTAAAGTCATTCACATATATCTCATTATTTAAAAGACTATCCAATCGCTTAAGCAATGGCATAATTGGTCTTTCATGAGAAAAGTCAGAATAAGAACACCGAATAACATCCCTTTTATTCTCACATTTTTCACAACCCCCCCATAAAGTTCCCGCAAAGCAAGAAATAAACAAGAAAGGAAAAACCAACCAAACCCTCGCAACCATACTGCACCCGCTTCACTATTTAATAAATAATTGAAACGTAATTCTAATCACTATAACTGGGAAAATTAGTTTATATCCAAATAAAAAAAGCCAGTTTATTCATACTGGCTATATTTTTTGCCTTCTATTGGTTTTGCTGCCAACAATAGACCATCAACCAACTGATACACACGATCCATCTGTCCCGCCAAGTGCATATCATGGCTCACTACGATAAAACTGGTCGTTAACTCCCTGCTTAACGATGCCATTAATTCATGAATTTTATCCGCCGTATGGGGGTCAAGGTTACCCGTTGGCTCATCCATTAACACTAAGTCGGGCTGTGTTACCAGGGCGCGGGCAATAGCCACACGCTGACGCTCTCCCCCGGACAGTTCCGCCGGTTTATGCCTGGCCCGGGCCGAAAGCCCCACAGCCGCGAGCATGGCATCTGCCTGGTTGCCTGCCTCGTTTATTGACACCTGCTTACGCATCAATAATGGCATGGCAATATTTTCACGGGCGGAAAACTCGGACAATAAATGATGGAACTGGTAGACAAACCCCAAGTGTCGGTTTCGCAACTGACCTTTTTCAGCGTCATTGAGATCGGCAAGGTTTTTACCACAAATATGCACGGAGCCCGATGTAGGGTGGTCCAGTCCGGCCAGTAACTGTAGCAGGGTACTTTTCCCCGAACCGGAAGCTCCCACTACCGCCACTTTTTCTGAAGGCTGCACCACAAGGTCAACAGCGCACAATACGTCGAGTTTTTCAGGCCCTTCATCGTAGGACTTAGCCAGGGTGGTGCAGGTCAGTACAGCCTCATGACTACTCATAACGCAGTGCCTCCGCCGGATGAATCCGTGAAGCCCGCCATGCGGGGTAGAGTGTTGCCAAAAAGCTCATGGTCAATCCTGAAATACTGATAATTGCAACATCCTGCCATTGTAACTGTGAGGGCAAATAACTGATAAAGTACACATCAGGACTCAGGAAATGCATACCCAGTAATTTTTCCAACCCGGCAACAATCGCAGGGACATTAAGTGCTGCAACAATCCCAAGCACAACGCCTGACAGTGTACCGGCCACACCAATCACCGAACCCTGAATCATAAAGATCCCCATAATAGTGCGAGGCGTTGCGCCGAAGGTGCGAAGGATGGCAATATCACCCTGTTTATCGGTAACCACCATCACCAGAGCAGATACAATATTAAACGCCGCTACTGCCACAATCAGCGTCAGCAAGAGCCCTACCATGGTTTTTTCCATTTGAATAGCCTGAAACAACCGCCCCTGTGTACGCGTCCAGTCCTGCACATAATAACGACCCGGCAGTTTCATGGCCACGTCCCAGGCTAAACGCGGTGCCTGAAACAGATTATCCATTTTCAATCGTATACCCGTAGCGCCCTGTGTCACCCGCATAAACCTGGCGGCATCCTGAATATTGATGTAAGCCAGACTGGCGTCAAGGTCTGCGCCCACAGAGAAAATGCCTGAGACAGTAAAGCGTTTCAATCGGGGAAAAACACCCGCAAGATTGACATTGGCTTCAGGCAATACCAGAGTGACTTTATCACCGATACTAACACCCAGTGCCTGTGCCAGCAGTTCGCCAATAACAATATCAAATTGCCTGGGCTGCAATGAGTCCAGTGTCCCTTCTGCCATATGATCCTGAACAATGGAGACTGTTTTTTCATGGGCCGGGTCAATACCATAAACCATGACGCCACGCACCACACCACGGTTGGTTAACATCCCCTGTGCATCCACAAAAGGCGCAGCCGCTGCCACACCCGGTGTTTCCGGGATTGTTTTGAGCATAGTCTGCCAGTCATCCAGTCCTCCCTCGGGTGCCGTAATGGTGGCATGGGGCACCATGCCCAGCACCCGCTGGCGTAATTCCCGATCAAATCCATTCATGACTGACAGGACAATAATCAGCACACAGACACCCAGTGTCAGCCCTACCATGGAAGTGCCGGAGATAAAGGAAATAAAATGATTCCTTCGTCTGGCCCGCGTATAACGCAGGCCAATAAAGAGGGGAAGGGGTCTGAACATAAAGGATCGTCACCGTCAGAAATTACCAACTAATGAAAAAGCTGGCTCTCATTGTGCCACAAACACCGTGGGGGAGACACCACAGCACGGTATAACTGGAAATCAGGTGACAATGGCCCTGTAAAAAGCGGGGCAATACATAACCAAAATAATCAGTTTTTTTCTTTTATGAAAACTGATAACGTATAGCTAAATCAAAATTCGCATTAAATCCAACGTCGTTTACTTTACAACTTGAAACAGACGTTTTGAGTCCTTGCGACTTCAAGCGGGTTTTGGTTCACATAAAAAGCATATTCATAAGGGGAAAATATGCGAACTCTAAAAGTAAAAACTGCCGTTCTTGCCTCTGTGGCTTCCGTGGTATTCGCTGCACCGGTTATGGCATACACTACAGGGGACTTTATTGTACGTGGCGGTTCTGCCACGGTGGCACCCGATAAAAAATCTGACACTCTTTATCTTGTTAATGCCACGCCTAATGACGACGACGGAGAAGCACAGGCATCGGCCAATAACGATACGCAACTTGGCTTATCGTTCACTTATATGATAACAAATAAACTGGGCCTGGAAGTGCTTGCCTCCACACCATTCAAACACCAAATCAAAGGCAAAGGTGCCATGGCTGGCAGGGATATTGGGACAATCAAACAATTGCCGCCGACCGTATCCCTGCAATATTACCCAATGGGCCAAAACAGCCAATGGCAGCCCTATATCGGTGCAGGCATCAACTATACTGCTTTCTCCAGTGAGGAAGTCGATAAGGGACTGAAGGCTGCAGGCTATAATAGCCTCTCCCTGGAAGACTCATGGGGTTGGGCAGCTCAGGCAGGGGTTGACTACCTGATCAATAAAAACTGGGGTGTGAATGCCTCAGTCATGTATATCGACATTAACACCACAGCAACACTTAAAGATAAGGAGGGGAATGCCCCGACGACGAAAGGCGATTATGACCTGGACCCCATGGTCTACCGCTTAAGCGCCGTGTACCGTTTCTAATCTTTCGGTTTCGGTCGGCACGGTTACACCTGGAGAACGGTGTAACCGCTATATTCTCCTGTTCACCGAGGGGCTAAAAACAGTTCGCAGTAAACTATTATAATCTGAAACTATCTGATAAAATCTCAAGCATGGATAAGAGATTAGTGAAGATAGGTGAGGCCGCTCGTTTACTTGGTACAGACCCTGTAACACTGCGAAAATGGGAAAGTACAGGTGAGTTGCTTCCTGCCAGAAAGACCAAAGGTGGAACTCGTTACTACGACGTGTCTGAATTGATGGGCTTCAGTAACGAAGCTGCGCCTACTCTTTGCTATTGCAGGGTATCCAGTCACGACCAAAAGCCAGACTTAGACAGGCAGCAAGAGTTACTGGAAGCCTACTGTTCTGCAAAAGGTTGGCGAACTCAGGTTATACGTGATCTTGGTTCTGGCATGAACTACCGGAAAAAAGGACTTAATCAGCTACTTGAGTTAATAATGAAACGTCAGATTAAACGACTGGTGGTTTCACATAAAGACAGGCTGTTAAGGTTCGGCGCTGAATTGGTGTTCTCCCTATGTGAATTGCAGGGAATAGAAATAGTCATCGTACATAAAGGCGATCAGCCTTCGTTTGAAGAAGAACTCGCCAATGATGTATTGGAAATAATCACTGTATTCAGCGCAGGACTTTACGGCAGCCGAAGCAAGAAACACAAAAAGATGCTTGAGACTTTGCAAGATGTTGTTAGCTCACAAGATTGAACTCAGACCGACAAAACAACAAGCCGATTATCTTGACAGGGCTTGTGGTTCTCGTCGTCATGCGTTCAATCAACTGTTAGCACATTTCAATCAAGAAGGCGTTAAGTGGTCAAAGAAGGCTGCGAATGAAAAATACAAAGAACTCAGGCTTGAGTTCCCTTGGTATGCCGAAGTCAGTCAACGTGTAACGAGAAATACAGTCGACGATCTTCATAACGCCTTTACTCATTTCTTTCGTCGGGTGAAGAAAGGAGAAAAAGCAGGTTACCCAAGATTCAAGAAGCGAGGCCTACACGATAGTTTTTCTCTGAGAGAAAAACCCAAGTTCCATGTTGACGGCAGAACACTTCGCATTGAGAAACTGAAAACCAAAATTAAAATGCGCCAGGAACTGAGATTCACGGGCACACCCTGTCAGGTGACGATCAGTAAGCGAGCCGGAAAGTATTTCGCTTCTATTTTGGTAGACACTCAAGACTACGACCCAAAAGCACAAAGCAATGAGTCTGTAGGCGTTGATTTTGGCATCAAAAATTTAGCTATTTGTTCGAATGGCAAAACCTTTGCTGCTAATCAGAAACTGAAACACTCTCTGAAACGCCTTAACAGGAAACAGAGAGCGTTAAGCCGCAAAATAAAGAGAAGCAACCGTTACGCGAAAGCCAAGCGGGCAGTTGCAAAACTTCATTACCGGATCAGTAACCAGCGATCAGCCGTAATACATGAGGTAAGTGATTATTTGACGTCAAGATTCAAAATAATCACCATGGAAAACCTGAATGTAAAAGGCATGGTAAAAAACCGCAAACTGGCAAGAGCAATCAGTGACGCAGGTTTCGGCAAGCTGAGAGAGCTTGTCGAATACAAGGCAGAGCTGAGAGGATGCCAGATTGTGATTGCAGATCGGTTCTTTCCCAGCTCGAAAAAGTGTGCGGTTCATACTTGCAACTACATAAACGACAATATCGCTTTGTCCGATCGCCAGTGGCGATGTCCGAAATGTAAAACTTTGCATGATAGGGATTACAGTGCGAGTTTGAACCTTGATAATTATGGTCGAGACACGTTACAGCTCGACCCAAAACCCTACACAAGAGTGGAGTTAGACACGATTCGTCGTGCATTCATGTCGACGGCGTAGATAAGTCTGCATAATTACAGATTATGTTAGATTTTTAGTAGCGGTAATGGCTCAACTGTGGTGAATGTTTTGGTAGTGGGTTAAACCTGTTGTGATTTTGCATGAATATCCATGCCAAATTCACGTTTATTGATCAGCAGACCGATGACGATATCATGAAATTTTCTCCGCTTTGAAAAACAGAGAGTTTTGCGTACCAATCCCTTGACCCGCCTTCTGAAATTCAGTTTTTTACGTTCAATTTTTTTTGCGTGTTTCCCTTGCCAACTTCATGCTTGCCCCCATCAAGATGCCGCTCATAAGAACCACGGTCATCTGTAAAAACCCCTTGAGGAAGGTTTACACCAAGCCGTAACCCCAGACACTGTTTATAGCACCCTGCAAAAAGCCTTGCATTTTTGCGGTTTTATATTAACCTGAATTTAGTTTTATGATCGTTATTTTTAGAGGTGCTGCAAAAGCCGTTATTTTTTTGCCATGCACAGAGCATGTGCTAAAAAAACGACGATGTCATTCTACAAAACCGCTAAATCGAACCAGCCTGATATCACTGGCTGGTTATAATCAACAGTTGAAGCACTCAACATGAATTGTCATGATATGGAACCCTGCAATAGACGGCCTGAGGAGAAAGTCAGAGTTAGCTCACCGCGTCGGCCCAAGGTTAAAAGGTTAAAAGGTTAAAAGGTTAAAAGGTTAAAAGGTTAAAAGGTTAAAAGGTTAAAAGGTTAAAAGGTTAAAAGGTATTATACCAATAACCTGTTTTAACGACACTTTACGCTGACAATCTGAATGCCAGCTGTGCGTTGAAACACTTCGCAATAGCAGGCTTTGCTCGTCATTTCTACTGTTCTGGCGGTTGGCTTGCCGTACTCGTTACTGTCGTTAGAAAAGGCCGTTGGTATTAATAATCTGCCTCTGGCCAAGGTCACACAATAGTAGTGTTTTATAACCGTTTTTGTGATGTTAACAAAGGCATCATTGTTAAGATGACTGCTTAGCCCGAATATTTCATAAACTGCCCTGAAGATCGCGAAGAACGAATAATATTGCGGCTTTAAGGAAGTTTGCGATGGAGCGCCGTGCTGGTGTGTACGGTGGACTATCCAAAACTTTCATAGGGCGAGCCGCAAGGGGCAAGGGAAATCAGGAGCATGTTGGTGAAATATCCGGGCTGGTAGTAATAGACGGAAGTATATCATGAGTATGAAATCTATCTTATCAGCTAGAGAGTTCACGGCGAAAAAATCGTTTTTTTTTACTGCAGCCTTGAGTTTATGTCTCATTGGTAAGGCTTATGGTAAAGATGCCTATATTTCTATTGGAAATATGATACTCGATGGACCCTATGACACATTCAAAGGCTATTTAGTTGAAGTCAATGGAGATGGTTCCTGCATGTACGGCGTGTATAATCCATCTTCATGCACTGCCAAGTATGCTGATCCCTCCTTTTGTGATTTGAGCATACATTACAAGGCTTCAGGTTATTGCCAATTCCATAGCAGCGTACAGAATTTTAAGGTTATAAACAAGGATACAGGAAATATTACCGGCATGTTTACGTGGAAAAAGAAAGTAGGAAAGGACCCGGTTATAATAATGACGAAAAATCCTGACCATTTTATGATGGATGTAACGTCTTCTGTGGATCAGGAGATGTACTTGAATTTGAGATTGGCGAATAGACGGCCCGAATAGCAGGCTTTGCTCGTCATTTCTATTGTTCTGGCGGTGGGCTTGCCGTACTCGTTACTGTCGTTAGAAAAGGCCATTGGTATTAATAATCTGCCTCTCGCCAAGATCACACAATAGTAGTGTTTTATAACCGTTTTTGTGATGTTAACAAAGGCATCATTGTTAAGATGACTGATTGGCCCGAATATTTCATAAACTGCCCTGAAGATCGCGAAGAACGAATAATATTGCAGCTTTAAGGAAGTTTGCGATGGAGCGCCGTGCTGGTGTGTACGGTGGACTATCCAAAACTTTCATAGGGCGAGCCGCAAGGGGCAAGGGAAATCAGGAGCATGTTGGTGAAATATCCGGGCTGGTAGTAATAGACGATAGAGGTATATCATGAGTATGAAATCTATCTTATCAGCTAGAGAGTTCACGGCGAAAAAATCGTTTTTTTTTACTGCAGCCTTAAATTTATGTCTCATTGGTAAGGCTTATGGTAGCGATGCCTATATTTCTATTGGAAATAAGATACACGATGGACCATATTCCACAGACAAAGGCTATTTAGTTGAAGTCAATGGAGATGGTTCCTGCATGTACGGCGTGTATAATCCATCTTCATGCACTGTCACGTATGCTGACCCCTCCTTTTGTGATTTGAGCATACATTACAAGGCTTCAGGTTATTGCGCATTCCATAGCAGCGTACAGAATTTTAAGGTTATAAACAAGGATACAGGAAATATTACCGGCATGTTTACGTGGAAAAAGAAAGTAGGAGTAGGAAAGGACCCGGTTATAATATTGACGAAAAATCCTGACCATTTTATGATGGATTTAACGCATTCTGTGGATCGGGAGGGGTACTTGAATTTGAGATTGGAGAATAGACGGCCTAAGCCTAAGTAGAAAGTCAGAGTTGGCTCACCGCGTCGGTCTAAAAGGTTAAAAGGTTAAAAGGTTAAAAGGTTAAAAGGTTAAAAGGTTAAAAGGTTAAAAGGTTAAAAGGTTAAAAGGTTAAAAGGTTAAAAGGTTAAAAGGTTAAAAGGTTAAAAGGTTAAAAGGTTAAAAGGTTTATACCAATAACCTGTTTTGACGACACTTTACGCTGACAACCTGAATGCCAGCTGTGCGTTGAAACACCTCGCAATAGCAGGCTTTGCTCGTCATTTCTATTGTTCTGGCGGTTGGCTTGCCGTACTCGTTACTGTCGTTAGAAAAGGCCATTGGTATTAATAATCTGCCTCTGGCCAAGATCACACAATAGTAGTGTTTTATAACCGTTTTTGTGATGTTAACAAAGGCATCATTGTTAAGAGTTAAGATGACTGCTTAACCCGAATATTTCATAAACTGCCCTGAAGATCGCGAAGAACGAATAATATTGCGGCTTTAAGGAAGTTTGCGATGGAGCGCCGTGCTGGTGTGTACGGTGGACTATCCAAAACTTTCATAGGGCGAGCCGCAAGGGGCAAGGGAAATCAGGAGCATGTTGGTGAAATATCCGGGCTGGTAGTAATAGACGGTAGAAGTATATCATGAGTATGAAATCTATCTTATCAGCTAGAGAGTTCACGGCGAAAAAATCGTTTTTTTTTACTGTAGCCTTGAGTTTATTATGTCTCATTGGTAAGGCTTATGGAAAAGATGCCTATATTTCAATTAAAAATAGTATATCCGAAGGACCATATTACTCAGACAAAGGCTATTTAGTTGAAGCCAATGGAGATGGTTCCTGCATGTACGGCGTGTATAGCCCATCTTCAGTCACTGCTAAGTATGATGACGACTTTCATAGTTTGGGCATACATTACAAGGCTTCAAATTATTGCGCATTCCATAGTAGCGTACAGAATTTTAAGGTTATAAACAAGGATACAGGAAATATTATCGGCATGTTTACGTGGAAAAAGAAACCAACAGATACGGACCCGGTTATAATGATTACGAAAGATCCTGACAATTTTATGATATGGCTAAAGGATGTAACGCTTTCTCAGGATCGGGAGGAGATGCACTTGTATTTGAGATGCGGCGGGTGATGGTAAGCTATTTTTTCAATACTGAACCAGAAGGCGGTCTATCACTGTCAAGATGTTGATAGTATCCAAAACCTTGCCTGTGAGAGGCCGCCCCATGTATGGAAGTGGGTCAGTAACAGACTGAAATCGCCAATACCTCTCTCGTGCAGTTCAGCAGTTATACCAATGGCGCACTCACTGCGCCATCCCGTTACCGGTGGGTAATGGCCCAGCTGCGGTGAATGTTCTGTCGGCGCTGAAAGTCTTTGTCAATGGTCAATGCCGTCATCTCCTCAATGGTAAAGTACTTCGGCAAATCCCTGTCCAGTGAAAAACCGCGGTAGTTATTCGAAAAGTACAAAACACCCTCCTTACGCAGCCTTCTCATTGCCAGATCAATCAATTTCCCATGGTCATTTTGTACGTCAAATGTTCCCCGCATTCCCCTGGAATTTGAGAAGGTAGGAGGGTCCATAAAGATCATGTCATACTGATGTTTATCTGCCTTTAGCCATTCCAGACAATTGGCCCGTTCTAAACGGTGCCTGCGGTCACTCAAACCGTTCAGGGAAAAATTCTTACGACCCCAGGCAAGGTAAGTGTTCGACATATCGACACTGGTGGTGGTTCGAGCACCACCGACTCCGGCATGCACAGAAGCGGTAGCGGTATAGCAGAACAGATTGAGAAAGTCTTTGCCTTCGGCCTCCCTGGCAATGCGCTGGCGCATCATTCGATGATCAAGAAACAGACCCGTATCCAGATAGTCTTTCAGATTGACCAATAAACGACATTTACCCTCTTTTATCTCAAGCATCTCTCCTGTTTGGGATTGTCGTGTATATTGCTCATTCCCGCTCTGTCGCTGGCGACGCTTGAATACCACCTGCTCTTCGGGAATACCCAGTACAGCCGGTATGACTTCCAGTGCTTCCAGCAAACGCTGCCGTGCTTTATCAGGATCGACCGAGGCTGGCGCAGCATACTCCTGCACATGCGCCCAATCTTTGTAGCAATCAACCGCAATGGCATACTCAGGCATATCTGCATCGTATAAACGGTAACACTCAATGCCCTGTCTTCTCGCCCATTTGCCTGTCAGTCGCAGGTTTTTAGTTAATCGATTAGCAAACATCTGAGCACCAGACGAACCAGAGAATACCGCCTGTTTCTTTTCTGACACCGGTAAAGGCGAGTCAACCGGCTTTTCACGAATATCATAAAGAAACAGCTTACACGGCAATGCCCCATTAAATAATGTGTATTGCCTGCGAGGACTCAGCCCCATGCTGCGACATAACTCAGGGGTTGCAGAAAAAATACCCGCCTGCCATCGTGCACACTGGCTCTTGAGCTTATTTCCTATATGACGATAGAAATACACCAGGCTGGCTTCATCCCCCATACGCTCACCATAAGGGGGGTTCGTTAGCACCAACCCCGGCTTAATACCACTGATAGTCAGTCTGGCAAATTCCTGCTGTTTAATGGAAACAGACTTGCCCAACCCGGCACGCTGGGCATTTGCCCGGGCACGCCCCACTATTTCAGGCGCACCCTCATAACCAATAATGGGTGGTAAACCACGCGCCAGGCCTGCTTTGCGGCGCTCACGGGCTTGCTCAAGTTCTGTTAGCCAGAGTTTCGGAACATGCCCCAGCCATTTATCAAAACCGAAACGTGTACGCAACAACCCGGGCGCAATATCCGCTGCCATCATTGCTCCTTCAATAAGGAAGGTGCCAGAGCCACATAAGGGATCAACCAGAGAACCACCGTCTTTTGCAATGGCAGGCCAGCGTGCACGCAGCAAAATAGCCGCTGCAAGATTTTCTTTTAACGGGGCTTCACCGGCTTCAAGACGATAGCCTCGTTGATGCAGGCTTTGTCCTGACAAATCAATAGAAAGATAAACTGTCCCGCCCCTTGCATGGACATTAATGCGGAGATCCGGTTTTGTCACATTGACTGATGGTCTGAACCCATGCTGATCACGACACTGGTCAACAATAGCGTCTTTGACAACCTGTGCCCCAAAACGGGTATGTTGAATATCCGGTGTCGACCCGGAAAAGTCCACACGAAAGCTGACCGAATCATCAAGGTGATGGGACCAGTCAATTGATCGAATACCGTCGTACAATTGTTCCCTGGTTTCTAAAGCAAGTTCGTCTAGCCGAAACAAAATTCGACTGGCCAACCGTGACCATAAGCAGGCCTTATAGGCCATAGACATGTTGCCTTTAAAACTGACACCGGCCACTGTTTCCTGAACAGCTTCAGCTCCCAGCTGATTCAGTTCAACAGCCAGTAATGTTTCAAGCCCTTTAGGACAGCTTGCAAACAGGGAAAGTGACTCCAAACGCATGGTGTTATTCCACAAAACTACAAAATATAGCTATTATTTATCCGTCATTCACCACCAGAACTTCGGATAGTTTTATAAACTTAAAACTCCCGGCTGCCAGGGGGTTGAGGATATAGTGTTATTTTAGGGAAGTAGCAGACAAGTTCATCCCAATGTCATCCCCGCGATGTCATCCCCGCGAAGGCGGGGGGGCCACTGTTCGTGGTGTATTCCCACCTACGTGAGAATGACGGTAAACCGGTATATTCTGCCTTGCCGCTTCCCTTATGCTAACTCACGCTTATCCTTGAGTTACCATAAAATGGCCCTCTTGAGTTGTGGGCCGCCTTGCAGCATCATACACCAGACTGTTTAAAACTGTCCGCAGTATTGCGCTGAAAATGAGGCGTTTATAGGGAGGCGGTTAAGCTCAAAAAAATCAAAGGTTCGAGGATACCAGCGCCTGAATCGCTTCTCGCTCATTGTGGAATATCGTCTCATATTGCGAAAGTTCGCCTTCCCTTGTACGACAATAATCGTATAGATAAGTAAGGCAATGAAAGTCTTCTGAGGCTTTTTAACACTGGACATAGCATTCAGAGCAGCCTTAACCATAGCATCCATGAGAAATATCTTCAGATAGTCACCTGGCTTATAAACCCTTGATTATCGTTGATATTCTCTCATGATGTCAGTTCAGTAAAACTGTCCACAGTATTACAGGATGACGGATTTATAATTAACAGTCGACTTTACTGCTAATTTTCGATAAAAATGACTACTGACTTTTCTTGAATTTGCCAGCCACCTGACCATAATCTAACGTAGCGATGTCCAGCTCACCGTGCTCATACGGTTCTGCTCACTCTGGAAAGCGCCTTCGTGCGCTAAAGAGGTAATGCAATTGATGAACCCGCAAGAGGCCGCATTATGATGAAAAGACAAAAAAGGGATAAATCCAACAGAGCTTACACTAAAGGCTACCAGACCGGTGTATGCGGACGCTCCAAGGATATCTGTCCCCATGAAGAACCACAACTCCGACAGGCCTGGCTAAACGGCTGGCGTGAAGGACGAATAGATAACTGGGATGGCATGACAGGCATATCCGGCGTTCAAAAGCTGTCTGCCAACGCAAACCTATAACCAATAAAACCTAGCGACCCCCGGAAATATCCGGGGTTCCCGAAAGGTCGGCAGGTATCATTGCTCGCAGGAATACACAGCCTCGGCAACGTCCTTAATCAGACGTGGTCCTTTATAAATAAGGCCAGAGTATATCTGCAACAGGCTGGCACCTGCCTTAATTTTTGCAACAGCAGCTTCTGTGCTGTCAATACCACCAACACCAATAACAGGTAATCTGCCCAACAATTCATCGGCCAGTATTTTGATGACCTCAGTAGAACGCTCTGCTAACGGAGCACCACTTAACCCGCCCTGCTCACCCCCATACTTCAAACCTTGCACAGCTTCCCTGGATAAGGTGGTGTTGGTCGCAATAACGCCTTCAATCTCCTGGACAACAAGCTCTTTAGCAATAGCCACAACCTCCTCATCGGTCATATCCGGTGCAATTTTTACCGCGACAGGGACTTTTTTACCGTATTCGCCGGCCAGCGCTGACTGCTCCTGTTTGATAGCCTCCAGCAACCGTTTTAACGTTTCACCAAATTGCAGTTTTCTAAGCCCCGGGGTATTAGGAGAAGACAGGTTAACGGTAATATAGCCTGCATAAGGGTATACCTTTTTCATACAGGCCAGATAATCATCCACCGCATTTTCTACAGGTGTATCAGCATTTTTTCCGATATTAATCCCGACCACGCCTTTGTAGCGGCGCTTGCGCACGTTGGCCACAAGATGATCAACGCCGAGGTTATTAAACCCCATTCGATTGATAATGGCTTCTTTTTCAACAATGCGGAACATGCGCGGCTTAGGGTTACCCGGCTGCGGCCTTGGGGTAACAGTACCGAGCTCAACAAAGCCAAAGCCCAGCCGCCCTAAACCGTTGATACAATCAGCATTTTTATCCAGTCCGGCAGCTAAACCCACGGGATTATCAAAGGTTAGCCCCATAACTTTACGGGGTTTTGACGGCACATTGGCCGCCATCAGTCCACTAAGTCCCAACCGATCACCAGCACCGATCATATCAAGAGATACATCATGGGCGGTTTCTGCAGATAACTGAAAAAGAAGCTTTCGGGCATACTGGTACATGGGACGTCCACACATCTGAAAGTTAGGAGAATTATAGAGAAAACTGGCGTTGATGTCAGTGAAATCGTCTTGTCTGACCTCACTCAAACTGGGTGTTACAGTCTGCGTGTTATTTCTGGTTTGTTTCTTCTGGACTTTACGACGCTTTTATCTATCAGCTGGAGCATCTGGTTTTCCGGGCTTTCAAGAGATTGGGTGCCTTGACAGATTGATCCACTTTTCATCTTTTTTATCTTTCATCATGGGATCACTCACTGTGTGATCTCGCAAAATGGCAAGAAAGTTAGCCATCAGCTCAGGAGTTGTCAGGCTCGGAAGTTTACATCCGCCACTTTTTTCGCTGACGTTCTGTATTGAGCTTCTCTTGCTGTTTCATCTCTGAATACCACTTGTAATCGTCTGCTGATCACACTTCAGCGGGTTGAATATGGGTTGAATATGGATAGTGGATCAAAATTGTTGTTAGCCATAAATATCAATCCTGAATGGAACGTTATTCAACGTTGTTGATTATTGACATCCTCCTCCAGCTAGGTCGCTGGAGGATTCCTGTTACCAGGCAGCTACTTTCTCGCGATTTTGCTGAAGTTCCTGCTTCTTCAAAGACTCTAACGAACCCTCTCCACAGGCTAAAACGCTGTGTCCCAACGCCAGTATATTTTTTGCGGCCTGAATATCCGCATTCTCAGAATGACCACAAGCTACACACTCGAACTTTGCTTGAGTCTTTCTGTTTGCTTTCTCAGTATGGCCGCAAGCACTACAAGTTTGGCTGGTGTATACAGGATTGACAGCAACCACTTCACCGCCCAGCCACTCTTGCTTGTACTCAAGCTGCCTTCTGAATTCATGCCATCCCTGATCGAGAATGGACTTGTTAAGTCCAGACTTGGCTTTCACGTTTTTACCGTACTTCTCAACAGTGCCTTTTGCAGACTTGGACATATTGGATACCTTCAGATTCTCAATCACTATCATTGCGTGATTTTTGCTGATTTCGGTTGAGGTTTTGTGAAGGTAATCAGCCCGACAACTAGCTATTTTTCTGTGAATACGGTTAATACGCCGTTTTTGTTCCTTCCAGTTTTCAGAGAATTTTACTTTGCGAGAAAGCTTTCTTTGCTCCCCGGCAAGCTGGTCCTCATGTTTCCTGAAAGCATTAAGAGGCTTGTACTGCTCACCACTGGAAAGCGTGACAAACTTGGCAATACCCATATCCAGACCAACCGCTTTTTCAGAAGGGTGAACCAGCACGGGTAACTCTTGTTCGGTTTGGCAACTGATAAACCAATGGTCTGATTTGCGGGTAATGGTGCAATTCTTTATCTCACCATCAATATTGCGAGATTTGCGGAACTTTACCCATCCCAACTTACCTGGCAGTTTTACCCTGCGATTTTCGACCTTGCAGTACTTGGAGAACTGCATGATACGAATTGAGTTATGGTGATCTTTGTTGCGCTGCTTAAAACACGGTTTGTCGAACTTAACCTCTTTGATCTTTCCAGACTTTACCTGATGTGTGACTTTTAATGATGCAGTCAGAAAGGCATGACCACCGTCTAAAATAGAAGTGCAACCCACTATCAGACGGTGCTGGTCATGCCTGTAGAAGAGTTTATCACCAATATCTTTTGTTTGATTGATGATTTGTACAACACTGTTGTCACCAGCCCATTACGTAGACGTGGTACTCCACCAAAACTCTCTGATAGCGAAGTCATCGCTATGGAAATTGCAGGCGAGTGGCTCGGTCACCATCACGACAAGGGCATTTACGAATACTTCAAGAAACATTGGGAACACTTGTTCCCCAACTTGTCCCACAGGACTCAGTTTGTACGCCAAGCAGCAAACCTCTGGGTTGTTAAGCAGAAACTGCATCAATATTTGGTGCGAATGCTTGGGGCGGGTAGGTCAGATATTCACTTGGTTGATGGCTTCCCCATGGATGTCTGTGTAAGAACAAGGGCTAACCGCAGTAAGGTCTACAAAGGCCAGGCAGCCTATGGATATTGTGCGTCAAAGAAGAAATCTTTTTATGGCTTTCATGGTCATTTGCTAACAGATGCACGGGGCGTTGCGGTTGATATGACAGTGACAGCTGCCAATATTGATGAGCGAGACAGCATATACGACTTGCTTGAAGGCATTAAAGGATTAATGATTGGCGACAAGGGCTATATCAGACCTGAGCTGAAGCAAGACTGTGAAAGTTTTGGTATTGATTTGCAAACGCCACTGCGAAAAAACATGAAAGATAAACGACCAAGATCGGTTGTCAGGAAGCTGATGAATATTCGGCGACGTATAGAGACGGTCATTGGTCAATTGGCCGAGTACTTTGAGCTGCAGCGTGTGAGAACTAGGGATGAATGGCACCTGACAAGTCGTGTAGCTCGAAAGCTGCTGGGCATCACTGTTGGAATTTAGAGGATGTAATTTAATTTGTGTAAACGCTTGTCGTTAATACTCCAAAGAGGAGCATAACTATGAGCGTTGAAATCAATGAAAAATTGCTTGGCCAGGTGGTTGGGCAAATCAAAAATCAGGATGACCTTGCCGATCTTAGCCGCCAGCTGATCAAAGCGGCTGTTGAGCGTGTTATGGCCGTCGAGCTGGAAGAGCACCTTGGTTATGCCAAACACTCTACCGATGGGCATAACACGGGAAACAGTCGCAACGGTTCCAGCAAAAAGACCATCAAAGGTGACTTTGGTGAGCTGGAAATCAATACGCCCCGAGACCGTAATGGCGAATTTGAACCTCAGCTCATTACCAAAGGGTCGACACGAATCAACAAGCTTGATCAGCAAATTCTGTCCCTCTACTCACGAGGAATGACCACCCGTGATATTGCTGATACGCTTGAGGAAATGTATGGTGCTGACATCTCGCCAACCCTCATATCCAAGGTCACTGATGCTGTTCTTGATGAAGTAAAAGCCTGGCAGAACAGACCCCTGGAAAGCCTGTATCCAGTACTCTATCTTGATGGCATTGTGGTCAAGGTTCACAAAGATAAGCGGGTTATCAAGAAAACTGTTTTTGTCGCTCTGGGCGTTAATTTGGAAGGCCAGAAGGAGCTTTTAGGTCTTTGGCTTGCAGAAACAGAAGGCGCTACATTTTGGCTGTCGGTGTTAACAGAGCTTCAGAACCGAGGTGTTGAGGATGTGTTTATTGCCTGCGTGGATGGACTGTCAGGCTTTCCTGAAGCCATCAACACGGCTTTCCCAAAGGCTCAGGTGCAGCTTTGCATTGTCCACCAGGTAAGGAACTCTCTGAAATACGTGTCCTACAAGGAACGCAAAGCAGTCGCTAATGACCTGAAGAGGATATATCAGTCAGCAACCACTGAAGAAGCAGAAAGGGAGCTGAGCGCCTTTGAAGGCACGTGGGGAGAGAAGTTTCCTTCCATAGGCAAGTCATGGCGTAAAAACTGGGATAACCTGATTACCCTTTTTGACTATCCTAAGGAGGTCAGGAAGGCTATTTACACGACGAATGCTATAGAGTCGCTGAACAGCGTCATCCGAAAAGCTATAAAAAACCGGAAAATATTCCCAACGGATGATGCCGTTCTGAAGGTTATTTTCCTGGCGACAGAAAAGGCGTCGGCTAGATGGACTATGCCAATAAGAGACTGGAAGTCAGCCATGAACCGGTTTGAAATCATGTTTCCAGACCGGATCAAGGTGTAAACAAGTAATGGCGTTTACACAGAATTATTTACAGGCTCGGAATTTACTTGAACATCCAGTCTGGGCATGAGCCTATGCAGTTTGAGGGTATGCTTTCAGCTTAAAGTCACACATCAGGTAGACTTTAGTTTTGCCAGATCATCAAAGTGTTTTTTCCATGCACCACCCAAATCCATTAGCTTTTGTTGCAAGGCAACAGCGTTACCTTGAGTTAGAAAACTGGTTTCTTCCTCTTTCTTCCAGATTGGCAACCATTTAGCCATTGTGTATGAGGACGGGATTTTTTCACCGGATTCCCACTTTTCATTGCAGATACTCAACGCTTTATTCCAGACAAAGCGAGCTGTACCACAAAGCTGCATGAGCCTTACATGCTGCTCTGGCGTCACCTCCAGTCTGAATTTATATGCCTTGAGAATCTTCATTTATACAATCAGTGTGCTAGTATTTTGTGTTTAAATTAAATGATTTAAGGCGTAACATCAAGTATTAGTATGCAAGAAATTAAGAAAGGTCGACACAGTGCTTATACTTTGCACTGCCACATTGTTTTTGTGACAAAGTACAGAAAAAAGGTGCTAGGCGAATTACATCTAACCAGATTGAAAGAAATATTTTCTGAGATATGCAGAAACTTTGAGGCAGAGCTAACAGACTGTAATGGAGAGGCCGACCATGTTCACCTATTGGTCGAGTACTCACCAAACACGCCAGCCATTGCGAAACTGATAAACAGCTTGAAAGCTGTTTCATCCAGACGGTTAAGACAAGAGTTTTGTGATATTGCCGGTGCGTATCGAAAGCCGGTTTTGTGGTCAAGATCGTACTTTGCTGGCAGTTGCGGAGGTGCGCCACTGGATGTAATTAAGGAGTATATTGAGAATCAAGATCAGCCCTAACGGGCTGAACGAAATTCACCTCCCGCCTATCTCGGCTATCTCTTAGTCACATCTCCACACCTTTTGTCATGCGGTAGGTGTGGAGACGATCTTGCAACTTTGCCCACCCTTCCCAAATGACCAACCATCCGGGTATGCCGGTGCGTTTTGAGTCACACCAGCCACCTACTTTTGCAATGGTATGGAGAAGCCAAGTCAATGTTGGCTCTTCTTTAGGCAACGACTTTCCTTCGTAGTAAGTAAGCCACAGCACTTTCCACTCTTCTTTACTTACAACACGGCTAGCCGGCGTTTTCTCGTTCCAGGCTTTATCGTCTTTGTGTCTTCTGTCATAAGGGAGCATCAAGGCCTCCCTGATCTGTAACAGCCTGACGGCGACGAACATGAGTATTACAGCTAAACGAAGCACATTACCTGCACAAAGAAGCCGCAAACGTTCAACACCCGCCCCGGTTTTCCAGGCTTTGTGGAACTCTTCTATACGCCAGCGCAGCTCATAAAACCGTAATACCATACGGCAATCATCAAATGTATCAACCGGTTCAGATGTCAATAAAATCCAACGCAAACACTCCTTTGTGTCGTTGTTGAACTCTTCGGCAATAAGAATATTCACAGTGACTGGTTCCAATCGACCACCGAGCCTTTGAGGTGATTGAATGGTCACTGTCTTCCTTTTTACTTGTAGCATTACTGATCGTGCTTTGCGTCCTCCACGTTGAGGAACGTCCACTACATAAGTTCCAAGAGCAGCTTCCTGGCTCACTGCATAAAAAAGAAGCCTGTCATCATCGACCAAAACCCGATTCTGCGTCGCCCTGACAACAAACCTTTGGCAATGAAGCTGCTTGTACCGGATATATTCAAAAACATCCGCTTCACGATCGCAAACACTGATAGTCTTTCCCATCTGGAGACCCAGCCTGGACTCAATATTTTCTGATGAACGCTGCCATTTAAAGCTTTCTTTTTCTTCGTAAGGCCGCTGCTTGCGTTCATGTCTTTTGCCACGCTCCTCAATATCCCTGATCCAGCGTTGCTGATCAATTAAGCCAACCGTCCGCTCAGTATCAGCGTCAATCAGCATCACTGTATGCGCCCAAATCCCTTTAGACCGGCTTTTCTCTGGTTCACCTATATCACCCAGCTCTGACCTGACGGAATGTGAATAGCTAAGAGCGGTACTGTCTTCAATGGCTAATAGAAGGTGAGAATCTTCTGCCGCAAGGGCTGCTGACTGGAAACCAGCCTCAGCAATGGCTTCAGGCTTGACGGCCTCATTTTCAATAAGCCGGTAAGCCCCTTCAACAGCGGCAAGATGACCGCTACAAGCACTGGCCATGGATGAACCAGTATTTGCAGAAAGGCTTGCAGCGACACGGACTAATCGCTTTGTACGACGTTTATCTCCCAACTGTGCATCCCCAAAAATGCTTTCAGCCCATTGCTGAGGTGGTAGTGGCATCATGATCTTGGTTTACCATAGATAAGGATAAACCAAGATTAGGAGATGTGACTAAGAGATAGCCTAGCTCGGCGGGAGTACTCTTTCGGAACTAGATAGGCTAATGACGATACCATGCATCTTTTTGAGCTTTGAAAAACCTGATAGTTTTACGGGCGAGTCCCTTGATCCAAGTCCTGAAGTTCAGGTTTTTTCTCTCGATTTTTTGCGTGTTACGTTTACCAACCTTATGCTTCTCTTCATCAATATGACGTTCATAAGCACCCCGGTCATCAGTGTAGTATCGCTGGATATTTAACGGAGCTAAAAGCGCTTTTTTACTCACATACGACCACTGTTCATCCCATTCGGTCTCATAACACACCTGAATAATACGGACACTGAGTGATTTGTCTGTACCGTAAAAATCAGGATTGACTGAAATGAGCTTGTATTCTTGCTTCTTAAGTGTACCAATGACGGTGCCTTTGCTGATATCGAAGACACGTGCAGTGTCGCGAATACCACTGCTATTGATAGCCCTATGGATAATTTTTTTTTGAAATACCCGGTTCGCAGCCCTTATTTTGATACTCAAGCATGAATGTGGTTATGTGACATTCTGGTGGTTTATACTCGTGACCGTTGAAGATGCTTGATTTTTCTGCATTTTTTTAGCAATCTCAACGGATGCCAAAATTTATGCTCACACCTCAGCAAAAATCAACCTTGGAGTCCCAACACAAAACGTCGCGGGATGCTCGGGAGTGTGACCGTATTAAAGCCGTATTACTGAGATCTGAAGGCTGGTCAATAACCGCCATTGCTCAAGCATTGAGAAAAAGTGAATTTTCCATTGCCCGGCACATTGATGACTACCTGAAAAAGGACAAACTGAAACCTGAAAACGGTGGCAGTGAGAGTCATCTTAATGACGAGCAAAGTGAGCAGCTAATTGTGCATATTTCAGAGCATACTTACGCCCATGTCTACGAAATTGTGTCGTATATTTTTGAACGCTGGGCTGTCAAATACACCGTGTCAGGCCTCAACAAGTGGTTGCACCAAAAAGGCTTCACCTACAAAAAACCAAAAGGTGTACCGCACAAGGTGGATGCCAATAAGCAGGCAGAGTTTATTGAGCACTACGAAGAGTTGAAAGCCTCACTGCCTGAGAGTGAGGTTGTGCTTTTCATGGATTCAGTTCACCCAACGCAAGCCACCAAAATCACCTCGGGTTGGATACGCAAAGGTGTTGATAAAGTCATCAATACGACGGGCAGTCGCAACCGAATGAACATCGTCGGTGCGATAGAATTGAACAACTTGTCTGCTGCTATTTTTGATCAATTCGAGACGGTTAACGGGCTGGCTATCATTGAATTCTTCAGAAAAGTTAAGTCCGCTTATACATCAAAGAGTGTCATTCACATGGTGCTGGATGGAGCAGGTTATCACTATTCGAAGGAAGTCGTTGATGAGGCTGAAAAGCTGGGTATAAAACTGCATTACCTTCCGCCCTACAGCCCAAACCTGAACCCAATTGAGCGGTTATGGAAGGTAATGAATGAGTACGCTCGAAATAATCAATACTTTGCAAAACCGAAGGATTTCCGGAAAAATATACGTCATTTTCTGTATGTTACGCTACCAGAAATAGGTGCTTCGTTAGTGAGCAGGATTAATGACAATTTTCAGATACTGAATCCTGCATCTTGAATTCACTTGGGTATACACAGAAACCTTTGGATGCCAGATTTGGTTTTCCGGATCGATTAACATTGTCTATTTTGTAGCCTGAACACAGCACTTTCTGATAACAGATCATACGACACATTATAAATAAGCAACAGTTTTGATCCACTACCAGCACCACCTACTGATTTTAATGATTGCCATAGAGAAAAGTGGGCAGAATACCCGTAAAGTGCGAAAGTGCAACTATGAAAGATAAGTGATCAATGCATCTGATTCATCATCCTTCGGTCATCATTTGACCAGCTCCGTGCCTATGTCGGTGCGTAATTTGAGTAAAGATCCAGAGTTTCCTTTTGATATTGTAAAAATAATGTATTTTTGTTGATACTTAAAAAAATAGTTATTACTCTAAGGATGTCGCATAAAATAGTACCAATAAAAATAGTCAAAAAGGATCATAACGATGTCTTTGAATGTTAGCATTCTGAATAAAATCAATAAGACTTACCTTAAAATGACTAAATTCAATCTCAATGAAATCGTCACTTGCCAAAGACCTCTTTGTGGTATAACAGTATAAGTTAAAAACCTTGGAATATCCTACTGCCGAAAGCTCTTGATATTTAGTGGACGTTTCCATAACTGGAAGGTCAAGCTATGTGTCAGGGAAGTCAGTTAAATTCAGTTTTGGTTAGGTGGTAGGATTTCTTATGACGGCAATCTGGTATTCTATTTATGAACGAAATCCATCCAAATCATAATGAATATATAGACGATACTCTGTTGTCGTCAATTGATCCTAACACAAAAATAGAGAGCACAATAATTACCACACCCCTTAAAACATTAGAGGAAAAGTGGGTATATATAAATAGTACAATAAATTGGACCTGGCTTTATGAATCGTTAACTGTAGAAGAAAAAAATTCTGCATTTCAGCCTTTAGTTGACTGCGATACTGCTAATGAAATTTTTAAGCAGTACAAATGTTATCTGTATATGTTATGTAAGTATAAGGATGCTTATTTTTCCCCTACAATTGCAATGGATATTGCCTGGCATGCTCATATTCTAGATTCGCAGGCATATTTTCGTGACTGTCATGCTTTATTTGGAAAATATCAGCATCATTATCCATACTTTGGTGCAAGAGGTGAAAAGGATAGAAATAATCTTTTAGACGCTTTCGAAAATACAAGAAAGATTTACATGTTTGAATTCGATGAGTTACTGGATTAAAAGAATGAATAATAATAATAATTTTTTTGGCTTTTTGTCTCTTCGAGAAATATCTTTAAATATCATAAGAATTGTTTTTGCATGGTGGGTAATTAGCGTTTCAAGCATTAATGATTTATCGAAGCTAATGACCATAAGCTTCACCGTCTTAATTCTTTTAACACCTGTTCTTGCGCCGCTCAGTTCGAAAACAGCCTTAAACAGGTCTTTATCACTGGCTTGTTTTTTTGTAGCAATGGGGTATGCTGGATATGGCGCTACAGCCTATTTAGAACTGGGAATAAATAGCTATTTGCTTTTAGTCAGTATAATGCTGACTGCATCTGGAATGGCTTTACTCTTACCGCTCTCAAGTGCAATGTTAACTTCATTGAAAAATATCAATGCTTCCAATGCCGTTAGGGCCAGTAGAAGTATAAGTTCCGGATTTTCCATTGTTGCTCCTGTTATTGCAGGCTTTCTACTAAAAATATCAATTGAGCTTGGAATGGTCTTGGCATTTATTATGATGCTGGTAGCATGTATATTCTCTTTAAATTTGAAAATTAAAGAACCCACCCTCCACAAAAAAAATGGATTAAATCTTGGAAATATTTATTCTGATTGGGGGAAGCAGTTAAAAACCAGTTTTATCATTAAATGGAAGATATCAACTGAAAGGGATTATTTAACCATCGCCTGTATGGTGCAGTTTATTCTAGCAGGCTTTTTATCAATTATCATACCGTCCGAGATTAAGGATTTTTATCACGCCACAGGTGTTGAATTAGGCTTATCAGAATCACTTGTTGCAGGTGGGATGTTTATATCAGCGACTATGCTATTACCAAAATTAAGCAGATGGTTTTCAAAGTACTATATTAGTAGTTTAGGTCTCATAGTTGGCTCTGCTGGCTTATTTGTCTGTTCAATATCAGAAGTCATTTATGTGTTTTATAGTGGATTGTTCCTCTTTGGTTTGGGTTTTAGTATTTATGGAATGAATGGCGTTGCACACAGGCTTAAAGCATTTCCAGAAAATCTTAGAGTTTCTCTTTCAGCTTTTGATCTTACCGCTTCTCGGCTTGCAATGTTACTGGGCTTTGCTACAACACCGATGCTTATTGATTTGTTCAATAGCAGTATAGTTATGCTGGCTTATTGCATTCTATCGGTAATATTATCCCTCTTATTATTAAAGGTGACAGGATGGAAAGAACTGATGGAGTCAAAAAGTGAAGAGCTTGACGGTTACTACGAAAAGTTAATGCCAAGCATTAAATAAGATGAAAGTGAAAAATCGGGTGATGAATCGGATACGTTGATCGCTGATATTTCATCGCCGCACTTCCCGCACTTCCCGCACTTTACTGGTATCCTGCTCGTTTTTCTCTATGGCAGTCATTAAAGTTGCCTGTGTTCACTGCAATGCCAAAGATGGCGTTGTGAAAAGCAGTAAAACACCTTCAGTCTTACAACGCTACCAGTGCAGGCTTTTGTAGACGCCCTGAACTTGGTATGTTGTTATCCCGATTAATGCGTTATCTTACATCCTGCAGGGCATTCACCAGGAGATACCTCAGCTCATGGTGATTAAACACCGGCTGTTTTCTAATGGTTTGATGGACGTTCATCCACTAGTGATGGGTTGAAATACAGCGCCAACCTGTTTGATGTATTTTTATTGTCGTGTAATAGCTGAATGGCTTTTGGAGGGTACTGTCTGATGGATAGTGAAATAAATGCATTGATTCCGCAGCCGGAAGGGCAGGTGTATAATTTTTCAGCAGGCCCAGCCCCTCTTCCCAAAGCGGTGCTTGAGCAGGCGAAAGAGGAACTGCTGAACTGGAATCACCTCGGTACCTCGGTGATGGAAATCAGCCACCGGGGGAAAGACTTTATTGGTCTGGCTGAAGCGTCCGAACAGGATTTACGGGATCTGTTAGTCATACCTGAGAATTATCGCGTGCTCTTTTTGCAAGGTGGAGCCCGTGGGCAGTTTGCAGCGGTGCCTTTGAACATTAAAGGGAATAAAACCTCGGCGGATTATGTCAATAGCGGGTACTGGGCGCAGTCGGCGATAAAAGAAGCGCAGCGTTACCTGACGAACGTCAGTGTTGTGGCTGACGGCAAAGCATCGGGTTTTACGACAATGCCGGATCAAAGCGAATGGCGCCTGGATTCTGATGCCGCTTATTTGCACTATACTCCAAACGAAACCATTGGGGGGCTTGCTTTTCCGTTTATTCCTGACAGCGGCGGTGTACCACTGGTGGCCGATATGTCTTCCACGCTATTATCCGAACCCCTTGATGTCAGCCGCTTTGGGGTTATCTATGCCAGTGCTCAGAAAAATATCGGCTGTGCGGGGATTACGCTGGTGATTGTCCGGGATGATTTATTGCATAAAAGTGATCCATTCTGCCCGGCGGTGCTGGATTATAAACTACAGGCAGATAAGGGCTCCATGTATAACACGCCGCCTACGTTTGGCTGGTACATGGCCAGCCTGGTGTTTAAATGGCTGAAAGAGCAGGGGGGGCTGAAAGGGGTGGCGGCAGTGAATGGGCGTAAAGCGAAAAAATTGTACGGGATGATTGATAAGAGTGGGTTTTATCAAAATACAGTGGATACTGCCTGGCGATCAAAAATGAATATCCCGTTTACCCTGGCTGATACTTCTCTGGAGTCACACTTTCTGGCAGACGCAGAGCAGGCGGGCTTTCTCTATTTACAAGGCCACAAGGCAGTGGGCGGTATGCGTGCCAGTCTTTATAATGCGATTCCAGAGCAGCAGGTGGATGCGCTGGTGAACTTTATGGGTGAGTTTGAGCGACGCTATGGTTAGGCATTCTGTCAGATACTGCCCCGCTGGTACAACTCTGGCTTTGGCTGGTTTTCTATTATTTTTTGTGAATAGCGCCCCTTGCCTCAGGCTCATATAAAAAATGGCTTCAAACCTGCCTTTTTCTCCCTGTGGAAGGTTAGTGTGGGCAAAGTAAGGTGTAACAGGCTTCGGGAGTCAGGAAAGAGGAAGATGGCATGGCAAAAAAAAAACTGGATAGCTTACGACAGGCAATTGACAGGCTTGATCAGGAAATCATGGCATTAATCAGTAAGCGGGCAGAATTTGCACAGAAAGTGGCACAGATCAAACAGACTGCGTGCAGTTTGACCGATGAAAAAGCCGTATTTTATCGTCCGGAAAGAGAAGCACAGGTACTGCGCAAAATTATGGCAGGTAATCAGGGGCCATTAAATGATGAAGAAATGGCCCGGTTATTTCGTGAGATTATGTCTGCCTGTCTGGCATTGGAAGAGCCTGTGCGTGTGGCCTTTTTAGGACCTGAAGGCACCTTTACCCAGCAAGCTGCCATTAAACATTTTGGCCATTCGGCCGTGTGTGTTCCTGTGATAGCTATTGATGAAGTGTTTCGTGAAGTGAGTGCGGGTGCTGTGAATTATGGGGTGGTGCCCGTTGAGAATTCCACTGAAGGCGTCATTAATCATACACTTGACAGTTTTATGGATTCTTCCCTGAATATCTGCGGGGAAGTGGTACTGCGTATTCATCATCACCTGATGGTGTCAGAAAATACCCGCAGGGAGCGTATCTCCCGTATTTATTCCCATGGCCAGTCACTGGCACAGTGCCGTAAATGGCTGGACGCCCATTGGCCGACAGCTGAGCGAATTGCTGTGAGCTCCAACGCAGAAGCAGCCAGGCGTGTCAAAGGTGAGTGGAACTCAGCGGCTATTGCCGGTGATATGGCGGTGGAACTCTATGAATTGGATAAAATTGCCGAAAAGATCGAAGATCAGCCAGATAATTCAACGCGGTTTTTAATTATTGGCCATGACTGTGTGCCTCGCAGTAGTGATGATCAATACAGGGTTGCGGATAAAACGTCTATTGTCGTTAGCATGCGCAATCAGCCAGGTGCTCTTCAGGCCATCCTTGAACCTTTCCATGTGCACGATATCGATTTGACTCGCGTAGAAACAAGGCCGTCCCGAAGCGGTGTCTGGAACTATGTTTTCTTTATCGACTTTGAGGGACACCAGGATGACCCGGTGGTCAGGAAAGTGCTGGAGCGCCTGAACGATCGGGTGAATGACATTAAAGTATTGGGTTCTTATCCAAAAGGGGTGCTCTAAACCATGCCATTAACAGCAGAAATCGTCGCTGAAGCCAGTCAATGGATTGAGGACGCTCAGCCAGGTGTCCGTGCTTTAAGACCTTATCAGCCAGGCAAGCCCATTGCAGAACTGGCAAGGGAACAAGGATTGTCTGCGGACATGATTGTCAAGCTGGCCAGCAATGAAAATCCACTAGGGCCAGCCCCTTCGGTGTTAACAGCGATAAAGTCAGCCTTTGCAGACCTTTCTCGTTACCCCGATGCCAATGGTTTTGCTCTGAAAGCTGCGCTGTCTGAAAAGCTGGGAGTTGAGCCTGCCCGGATTACATTAGGTAATGGTTCTAACGATATTCTGGTGCTGCTGGCGCAGGCGTACCTGGCATCGGGTTTGTCAGCGGTGTATTCCGAATATGCCTTTTTTGTTTATTCGCTGATCACTCGGGCCACAGGTGCAGAAGGAGTGGTCGTCCCTTCGGCCAACTGGGGGCATGATTTAAAGGCCATGGCAAAAGCGGTTCGACCGGACACGCGCGTGGTTTTTCTGGCTAACCCGAACAACCCTACGGGTACCCATTTTTCGCAGACAGAACTGGTTTCTTTTCTTACGTGTGTACCGGGAAATGTGTTGGTGGTATTGGATGAGGCATATGTTGAATACAGGGATGCTCATGAGAGTATGCCTCTGATTGGCCGGTTTCCTAATCTGGTCATTACGCGTACCTTTTCCAAGGCTTATGGTCTGGCTGGTTGTCGTGTGGGGTATGCCATATCCCATCCGGATGTTGCTGATATCCTGAACCGTATTCGACAGCCGTTTAATGTGAACAATCTGGGTTTGGTGGCTGCTGAAGCTGCATTAAAAGACAGTGATTATCTGGCCAGGTCCCGGCAGATTAACCAGGAAGGTATGGCCTTTTTGCAGTCGGGCTGCGAAGGGCTGGGCCTGACGGTTATTCCGTCAGTGTGCAATTTTCTTTGTGTGGATGTTGGACGTGACGCGTTGCCCGTTTATCAGGCAATGTTGGCGCAGGGGGTGATTGTCAGGCCGGTTGACAACTATGGGATGCCCCGCCATTTGCGCATTTCTGTCGGCCTGCCGGAAGAGAACGAGCGTTGTCTGAACGTGCTCAAGGCTGTGCTGTAGGTAATGAAAAAACATAATGAAAATGGGTTGACATCATCTGTATTGATTGTAGGGTTGGGGCTGATTGGCAGCTCTTTTGCCCTGGCACTGAAACGGGCGAGTGCTGACCGGCTTATCATTGGTTATGACCGCCAGCGTGCAACCATGGACGATGCTGTGGCACTGGGCGTGGTTGATTATTGTGAGGCTTCTTTACCTGAAGCGGTAGTTCAGGCAGATGTTATTTTTCTGTCAGTACCTATGCTGGGTATGGAACCCGTGCTTGGGCAGTTGGCTCAATGCGACCTCTCCGACAAAGTGATTACCGATGCAGGGAGCTGTAAGAAGGCGCTGGTATTGGCTGCGCAGTCAGTCTTTGGTGAGGTACCTGACAATCTGGTACCAGGCCATCCCATTGCGGGTTCTGAACAAAGTGGTGTAAAGGCAGGCAGGGCAGATCTGTTTTTCGCCCATCACGTGATTTTAACCCCTTTAATGCAGACTAACCCGCAAGCATTGACGCTTGTTAAGGAATTGTGGGAGCGTTGTGGTGCCCGCGTCAGTTGTATGGAGATTGATCACCATGATCAGGTGCTGGCACTGACCAGCCATTTGCCGCATTTTATTGCCTTTTCGCTGGTGGATTCTCTGGCAGGGAATAAAGAAAATCACAATGTGTTTCGTTATGCTGCCGGGGGATTTCGTGACTTTACCCGTATTGCTGCCAGTGATCCGGTTATGTGGCACGATGTGGCCCTGAGTAATAAAGCAGCCGTTTTGACATCGCTGGATATGTTCTCGGCAGGTCTGGCAGCGCTTCGTACAGCCATTGAAAACAGTGACAGCCAAACTTTATTGGAAACTTTTGAGCGTGCACGCAAAGCCAGAGAGCACTTTGCGTCACTGCTAACGAGAAAATGCACTATGGCCGGTAAAAAAGATGAATTAGCGGTACTGGTGACGCGCCCGGGAGGGGTGTTAACCGGACATGTTCGAGTGCCGGGAGACAAGTCTATCTCTCACCGCGCCATTATGCTGGGGGCTCTGGCAGACGGTACAACAGTGGTGGATGGTTTTCTGGAAGGCGAGGATGCCCTTGCCACTTTGAACGCGTTTAAAGCCATGGGGGTTGACATTCAGGGACCAGAGCAGGGGCGTGTCACCATTAAGGGTGTCGGCATGCATGGACTGAAAAAACCGAAAGACCCATTGTATCTGGGGAACGCCGGTACGGCCATGCGAATGATGG
Organism: Endozoicomonadaceae bacterium; assembly: GCA_965232215.1. Classification (GTDB taxonomy): domain Bacteria; phylum Pseudomonadota; class Gammaproteobacteria; order Pseudomonadales; family Endozoicomonadaceae; genus Endonucleibacter. The sequence continues at coordinate 892,880 of CBDDPF010000012.1, read as the reverse complement.
CGGGCTTGATGGCACCTCAGGCCTTTGATGTCACCCTGACAGGCGATGAGTCCTTGTCAAACCGACCCATGGGGAGAGTCACGCGACCCCTGGTGGATATGGGGGCAATGATTGTCACAGAGGATAATGGTACGCCACCGTTGCAGGTCACCGGTGGTCAATCACTGAAGGGGATTGACTATGACTTGCCCATGGCTTCGGCACAGGTACAGTCTTGTCTGTTGCTGGCAGGCATGTATGCACAAGGGCAAACCTCCGTTACCGCACCAGGCATTGTCCGCGACCATACCCAGCGCATGCTCAGTGGCTTTGGTTATCCAGTGGCTGTTGATGGGCCGGTGGTGTCACTTCGCGGTGGTGGTACATTAACGGCAACGGCTATTGACGTGCCGGCGGATGTATCATCGGCTGCCTTTTTTATGGTGGCGGCGACGATTGCAGAAGGGTCTGATATTACCTTGACCCATGTGGGTATCAACCCAACCCGTGCTGGCGTCGTGGCTATTTTGCAACGGATGGGAGCAGATATTACGGTGTCTGATGAACGGTTGGTCGGTGGCGAGCCGGTGGCGGATATCCGGGTGAAATCTGCACCTTTGAAAGGCATTGATATTCCCCATGAACTGGTGCCGGTGGCCATTGATGAGTTTCCTGTACTGTTTGTGGCCGCCGCCTGTGCTGAGGGAAAAACAGTATTAACCGGCGCGAAAGAATTACGCGTTAAAGAGAGCGACCGCATTCAGTCTATGGCCGATGGGTTGCAGATTCTGGGGGTGAATGTTGAGCCTTTGCCAGACGGTATGATTGTCAATGGCGGCAATCCTGTGGGTGGCGGTACTGTTGACAGCTTTGGTGATCACCGTGTTGCCATGGCCTTTGCCGTTGCCGGTTTGCGGGCAACGGACAGCGTGCGGATTCTCGATACCGGAAATGTGAGGACGTCCTTCCCGGGCTTTGTCGATTTGGCCAGTCAGGTTGGGATGCGTGTTACTGAAGGGTGCACAAGGGTGCACAAGCGTACATAAGAGTGCATAAGAGTGCTGAAAAAGGATGATGTAATGGATACTCAGGCAAATATTCCTGTGGTTACCATTGATGGTCCCAGTGGTTCTGGTAAGGGAACACTGGCTTACATGCTGTCGAAAACGTTGGGCTGGAAACTGTTGGACAGCGGTGCTCTGTACCGGCTGACAGCCCTTTCAGCCGTTAAACAGGGTGTTCAACTATCCGATGAGGCTGCTGTTGCTGCGTTGGCAGCAACACTGGATGTGCAGTTTATTCCCTCAGCGTCTGGCGAGGGATTGGATACCTTGCTGGAAGGCGAGACCGTTGGTGCGGTGCTGAGAACCGAGGAAACCGGCGCAATGGCATCCCAGGTGGCAGCACTCCCTCGCGTTCGGGATGCTCTGCTGCAACGGCAGAAAAATTTTGTGGAAGCGCCTGGCCTGATTGCCGATGGCCGGGATATGGGAACTGTGGTTTTTCCCGATGCATCGGCTAAATTCTTCCTGACAGCCAGTGCCGAAGAGCGTGCAAACCGGCGCATGATTCAGTTGCGAAAGCGGGGTGTTTATGGTAATGTTGAGCGTCTTTTGGCTAATATAAAAGCCAGGGACGAGCGAGACGCTAATCGCGCCGCAGCGCCGTTATTGCCAGCAGATGATGCTATCGTCATCGACAACAGTCTGCTCGCTGTTGATGCGGTGTTTGAACAGTTAATGACTGAGTTGAAGCAGCGTCGATTGCTCTAGCTTACAGATACGGGTTTGATAAAACCTGACAGATTAACTGGCTGGGCTGTCAGGTGTATTGGTGGTGTGGCGCAGGCAGAGGGCCAGCATTCCTGTCGTCATACCAGGATCAGGTTAACCCGCACAGGCTGGCAGTGTGGATGACAAGTGCAGAGTTTGGAGGGCCTGATCGAACAGTTGTCGGTCAGGTATAACAGACTTTGTTGCGTTGCGTTGTTACGGGAAAAATCATGAGCGAAAGCTTTGCCGAGTTATTTGAAGAAAGCCTGAAAAATATCGAAATGAAACCCGGCGCCATTGTCAGTGGTGTCGTGGTTGATATCGATAGCGACTGGGTCACTGTGCATGCAGGATTGAAGTCTGAGGGTGTTATCCCCAAGGCGCAGTTCCAGGATGAAAACGGTGAGTTAAGCATCGCATTGGGCGACGAAGTTCAGGTGGCGCTGGACGCTGTGGAAGACGGCTTTGGTGAAACCCGCCTGTCTCGCGAAAAAGCCAAGCGTATGGAAGCCTGGGGTGAGCTTGAGAAGGCCTTCGAAGCTGAAGATATCGTTAAAGGTATTATCAGCGGTAAGGTCAAAGGTGGCTTCACTGTTGATGTTAAGACAATCCGTGCGTTCCTGCCTGGCTCTCTGGTGGATGTCCGTCCTGTGCGTGACACGTCTCACCTGGAAGGCAAAGAACTCGAATTCAAAGTTATCAAGCTGGATCAGAAGCGCAACAACGTCGTTGTTTCTCGCCGCAGTGTGCTGGAAGCTGAAAACAGTGCCGAGCGCGAACAGCTGCTGAACTCCCTGCAGGAAGGCCTGGAAGTGAAAGGTATCGTTAAGAACCTGACTGACTACGGTGCCTTCGTTGACCTCGGTGGTGTAGACGGCCTGCTGCACATCACTGACATGGCGTGGAAGCGTATCAAGCATCCCAGCGAAATTGTGAACGTTGGTGATGAAATCAACGTGAAAGTACTGAAGTTTGACCGCGAGCGCAACCGCGTATCCCTGGGACTGAAGCAGCTGGGTGAAGATCCATGGGTTGCTATCACCAAGCGCTTCCCGGAAGGTACTCGCGTGTCTGGCCGTGTGACTAATCTGACGGACTACGGCTGCTTCGTTGAGCTGGAAGAAGGTGTTGAAGGTCTGGTACACGTTTCTGAAATGGACTGGACTAACAAGAACATTCACCCAAGCAAAGTTGTGGGTCTGGGTGATGAAGTGGAAGTCCAGGTGCTGGATATTGACGAAGAGCGTCGTCGTATTTCTCTGGGTATCAAGCAGTGCAAGACTAACCCATGGGAAGACTTCTCCGGTAACTTCAACAAGGGTGATCGCCTGACCGGTAAAATCAAGTCCATCACTGATTTTGGTATCTTTATCGGTCTGGACGGAGGTATTGACGGTTTGGTACACCTGTCTGACATCTCCTGGAACGAGACTGGCGAAGAAGCTGTCCGTCAGTACCGTAAAGGCGAAGAAGTTGAAGCGGTTATCCTGGCTATCGACGCCGAGCGTGAGCGCATCTCACTGGGCATCAAGCAGATGTCTGAAGATCCTTTCAATGCCTACGCCGGCATCAATGAGAAAGGCTCTGTCGTTAAGGGTGTGGTGAAGGAAGTGTCTGCCAAGGCGGCAATGGTTGAGCTGGCTGCAGACGTTCTGGCCACTCTGAAAGCGTCTGAAATCAGTGTTGATAGTGTTGAAGATGCCACTAATGTTCTCAAAGCCGGTGAAGAAATTGAAGCACGCATCATCAGTGTGGATCGTAAAAACCGAAATATAAGTCTATCTATCAAAGCGAAAGACCAGGCTGAAGAAAAGCAGGCGATCAAGGAATTGCGTAAACAGGAAGCTGAAGAGTCTACCCCAACAACGATCGGTGACCTGATCAAGGCCCAAATGGAAAATAAATAAGATTCACTGATTCTGTCAAATCAGGTGAGTGCCTCAAAAAAAAGCCACGAATTCATTCGTGGCTTTTTTATGTCTCAAGACTTTCAACCTGAAGTTATCGCTGAAGTTACGCACTTCGCTACCATCGACTACAACAGGTAGTAATACCCGTTGTATCTTCTGACTCTGGCAAAGATCCTTGCACCATAAGGCTTAGATTAGCTTAGCGTTATACCGTCGTTAGAAAAGATGATGGGGATAACTTGCCCAATGGGATAGAAACCATAAGTAGTAGCACTATGTATTAGCACTATGTAGTAGCACTATGTAGTAGCACTATGTAGTAGCACTGCGTAAATGTAGTAGCACTGCGTAAATTGAGTTATCAGTTGAAATTATGAAAATGGCTGAATAACAGGTGACTGCCTGGATTGGCTCAATCTTGTTATTCACCCATCAGGCGTGTGTAGTCAATCGGTCAATGCAAACAACCATAAGATCTGCGGCTGCTTTTGTGATGTCAACTGATTAATTCAGGATCAATACTTATGCCAGAAGTTCCTGATGCCAGTCGTACTTCAGGGCGTTGCTTGATTTATAGTGTGCTGTTAGCTAGTGTAGGAAGCGTGTAGTGAAGTATTTGATAATAAAGGAGTAGCAGAAAAGGATTAATCGCTATGACCCGATCTGAACTGATCGAACGGATTGCTGAAATGCAGGCACAGCTGTCCATCAAAGACATTGAGTTGGCAATAAAAGGAATTATTGACCACATGGCACAAGCGCTGGCCAATGGTGAGCGCATTGAGATTCGTGGTTTTGGTAGTTTTTCACTTCATTACCGGGCACCACGCACAGGTAGAAATCCTAAAACGGGAGAGTCTGTTGCGCTACCCGCTAAGTACGTACCACACTTTAAACCAGGTAAAGATATGCGTGACCGGGTCAATAGCTCTCGTACCAATACCCACAGCCGTGTTGTTAATGATAGCGTGATGTGAATGATGCAGGGGGTGGAAATGCAGTACCCTGTGTGTTTACCTTAGCGTATTGTACTAATAGAATAATGGTCTTTTCCCTTTATCGATGATCTCTCGAGGCGGTTTTACGCTGTGATGACAACACTGGTAGTATGGTTCAAACATCTCCTTGTTTTAGTATTCTTACTTGCTTTACTAATAACCCTGGTTAGTTTTACCCTGTCTAATGCATCAGAAATTGACCTGTATCTGCTGGGGAAAAATATTGTACGACTGAAAGTTTCATCCATGGTTATTATTACATTTGTGATGGGTAGTAGTACGGGGCTAATTGTATCGGTTCTTTCTATTTCGCGCTTAAAATTAAAAATAGCGAGCTTAAAGCGTAAACTTGAACGAAGGGATGACGAATTACAACATCTACGCAACAGTGCCTTAAAAGGGCTGAAGGATGCCTGACCTTTCCTTGTTAGTGTTGATCATAGTGGCTATTGTGATTGGCTACCTGCTTGGTCTGTACAGTATAAGACGTGCTCACTCTGTGGAGCTTGCCAGCTTTAATAAAAATTATTTTGTTGGCTTGAATTATCTGCTGAATGAGCAACCTGAAGAAGCCATTGATACATTCATTAATGTGCTGGATGTCAATAGTGATACCGTGGATATTTACCTGGCCCTTGGAACGCTTTTTTGTAAAAGAGGGGAAGTTGAGCGTTCAATACGTATTCATCAGGACTTGCTGGCAAGGCCAAGTCTTACCACTTCGCAGTCCATCAAGGTACAACTCGAGCTGGCAAAGGACTATATGTATGCCGGGCTACTCGATCGGGCAGAGGCTATTCTCGTTGAGATTATCCAGCATAACCATGAGCATAAAGAAGAAGCGCTGCAGCAACTGCTTAAAATCTATGAACAGGAGCGTGAATGGCTAAAAGCCATCGATATTGCAGAAAACTTACGGCGTAGCAATGAGTCCACTTATTATCAGCGGTTGGCATTTTATTATTGTGAGCTTGCCGATTACCATCTGAATGATAACGACAGGGTCATGGCCAGGCGTTGTCTGCGTAATGCCATGAGTCGGGACAGGAACTGTGTCAGAGCCAGTCTGTTATTAGGGAAAATAGATTACCAGGAAGGACGCTACCGGGATGCGATCAAGTCATTGGAACGTATTTCGCGTCAAAACAATGCTTATATCCCTTTAGGGCTTCCCTTACTTGAAAATTGTTATAGCCACCTTCCCGGAAAAGGGACCGGCTACGCCAGTTATCTGGCTCGTTGTTTGATTGAAAAGCCAGGTAGCACAGTGATTGTTGCTATGACACGTCTTTTGGTAAAGGAAAGAGGCGTGCAACACGCAACGGAGTTTCTTATCGCCCAGCTGTATAAGCATCCAACCCTGAAAGGCCTCAATATGTTGGTTGAGCTTGAGTATGCTCGAGGTGGTGAGCAAAGTTCGCCATTGTTCCAGGAAGTCACGAAAAATATGTTAGCGTTAAAACCTGTTTATGCCTGTAGCGCCTGTGGTTTCTCAGGCAAGGAGATGCATTGGCAGTGCCCTGGCTGTAAAAAGTGGGGGGTGACTATGCCAATACAGGGAATAGAAGGCGAGTAAAGAATAAAAAAACCAGAAGAAGGTTGTCCCGGAACTGATAATCGGGTATTACTATAAGCAGTTAATAATAATGATAAAAAGGTTTTCTTATGATGTTCACTGTCTGAGTTTTTATACCCATCGTCTTTTCTGACTACTGTAGTTAGAAAAAATGATGGGTATTGCCTATTCATCCACAGTGGTGGGTGAGCGGAAGCATGTAGCCTTTGAAAAAGCGTTGCTTTTTACGGAAAGTGCCTTAATAGCAGTGCTGTATCTGCTATTAAATCGAGCCTTTGGGATAGTGCTCGGGTTTTATACAGCCATTTTCCTCGGGCGGTAGCGTAGTTGAGTCTTTTCTATGTGGCCAGGGTAGTTTGATGAAGAGCATAAACACTGAATCAGCAAGAGATATTTTTATATTTTCAGAAGAAATCATATATATAAGGGTCTGTATTTTTGACTGTGAAAGTTTAGAAAATGTTTAAAATACTTTTATTGTCATCATTTGCATTAAATACAGGAATATTGCTAGGTCGATTATCTGGCTTTATTCGAGAGGGGGTTGTTGCTTCAACTTATGGTGTTGGAAGTGATGCCGATGTTGTCGTTTTAATGCTAACAATTCCAGATATTTTGGTAAATGTACTTATGGGTGGAGCCTTAGGTGTTACTCTAATACCAGAATTTGTTAAGGCCCCGGAAACCGCACGACGCCTTCTGTATCAGGCTGTACTTTTTTTTGGCATTATATTTTTTATAATCACAATATGTCTGTATTTAAATATGGGGATGCTGGTTTCAATCCTTGCTCCTGGTTTAAGTGATATACAGCATTATAAAACAATAGAAAGTATCCGTTGGGTTATTTGGATGGTGCCACTCACTGTGGTTGCTGGTGCAACAACAGCATTTCTACAAGCAAAATATCAATATACAGTGCCTGCAATGGGAACACTGATTGTAAATTCCTCTATTATTGCAGGTTTGGTTATTGCCAGTGTAATGAATGGTAATTTATTTATATTGTCTGCTTTTGTCGTATTAGGAGGATTATTAAGGTTTGCATCTCAAATAGCAAGAGTTGGGAATATAACACTATCTCCTTTAAAAAGCAGTCAGCCATTTGTTATCAGTAAGGCATTATTTTTTCGATATATTCAGGCTGTCGCTTCTGGTAGTACATTACAATTATTCCCTGTAGTTGCAAGATCACAGGCTTCTTATATGGAGGAGGGCAGTGTTGCTGTACTGAATTATGTCAGCAAATTGATTGAATTTCCTTTAGCATTAACCGTCACATTTTTATCTGTAGTTTTACTCCCGAAGCTTTCGAAGAGTTACTTTGAAAATAAAGATGTACACATGAAAATGGTTAAATATGGGATGCAGATAACATTGGTATTATCAGTTTTAGCGGCTAGCGCGCTTAGTGCAATAAGCAAAGCATATAGCTCATCGGTTTTTGGCTATGGGAAAATAACGACTGAAAATATAACTAATATTGCTGATCTTGTTGCGTTGGGTATGGTGTTACTACCCTTGATGGGGATGGGCACGTATCTGACAACTGTGTTCAATGCCAGAAAAAATACACTTACTCCTTTTGTTGTAAACTTTTTAGGGCTAACAGGATTTTTATTAATTTATAAATCTGGAATTTATGGTGTTGACCTTTCAGCAATCATTTTTTCAATGGCTTCCGGGTATGCAATAATTAGTGTGATGTTAATAGTTTTGTTATCTTCCCGGTGTTTTAGCTACTTGTTAGAATTTTTTAATGCGAAGATTTTCTTCAGTACTTTAATAAGCTCAATTTTTATTTATGAAGGAGGGTCATTTCTTCAAGATTATAGTATATCCAGTTGGCTGATTATTATTATAGTTGCATTGCTATCAATATTTTTTTTATCGGTAATTGCATGTCTTGATGATGAAATAAGGAGACGATTAATACTGAAGATGCGGGCTATATGATTAAACTAATGTTTATTACTAATAATCCTGACTTGGCAGAATATGCTGAATTTTGTGGGGTTGAGCGAATATTTATAGATTTGGAAATCATAGGGAAAAGTGAACGGCAAGGACATTTGGATACATTGATTAGCCAGCATTCGTTGTCTGATATACCAATAGTAAAGTCAAGATTAAAAAAATCACAGTTACTGGTTCGTGTTAATCCGCTCCATAGTGGAACCAAACATGAAGTAGAGACAGCTATTGCCAGTGGTGCAGACTTGTTAATGCTTCCAATGTTCAGGACAGTAAGGGAAGTACAACTATTCTCACATCATGTTGATGGCAGGGTCGGTATCATACCCTTAATTGAAACATTTGATGCAGCTCAATCACTACAAAGCCTGTTTAAAGTTAAAGGTATTTATGAAATTTTTATAGGATTGAATGATCTTCATTTGGATATGAAACTTGACTTTATGTTTGAGACTTTGGCTAATGGCTTTGTTGATGGTTTAGTGGAGACGATAAAAAAGGCAGGGTTTAACTTTGGTTTTGGCGGCATTGCACGGGTGGGTGAGGGTGTTATTCCTGGAGAGTCTGTACTTGCTGAACATGTCAGGCTTGGCTCATCATCAGTGATATTATCAAGGACATTTCATCGTCAAAGTGTCAGTGTAAAAGCCTTGAAGTCAACGGTAGGCTTAAAACAGGAAATTGAAAAACTCCGCTATGAAGAGGAAAGATTAAAGAAAAGGGATAAGATGAAAATAGAAGATGATAAGCTTAGATTGAAAAATATTGTGAGAGAATTTGTTGAAAGGAAGAGACGTGAAGCATCTTTTTGATTTTTTTGTTGCTTTAATAACAATAATTTTATTTTTACCTTTATTTATTGTGATGGCAATCATAATAAAAATTGATTCTAAGGGCGATATTATATTTAAACAAACGCGTGTAGGGCTGAACGGGGAATACTTTTCTATTTATAAATTTCGTAGCATGAATTCAGATGCATCGAATACAGGGCCTTATTTCACAGAAGCTAACGATAAACGTATTACAAAATTTGGTAGTTTTATGAGAAAAACGAGTCTTGATGAATTACCCCAACTTTTTAATGTGTTATTGGGAAATATGAGTTTTGTTGGCCCAAGGCCAAATGTGCCTGCCCAGGAAAAAGAATATGAAAGTCAACAGTGGATAAAGCGCCACTCAGTTAAGCCTGGTATAACAGGCCTTGCTCAGGCAGCCCTTCGCTCTCAGGCAACACCATGGCAAAGAACGGCTCTGGATCTTGAGTATGTTGACAGTCATTCGATGAGTATGGATTTTCGCATTCTTCTGATAACAGCAAAACAAATAGTATCAAAGGGTGGACATTAGTTATGTGTGGTATCTTTGGTTACTTTGATCAGAATAATAAAAGACTTCCAGAAGGTACCCTGAAAGAAATGGGACAGGCTATCAATCACCGGGGGCCTGATGGTCAGGGATACTACCATGATAACCATCAGGCTGTGGCATTGGGTAACCAAAGGCTTGCGATCGTAGATATTAAGCATGGGCAACAGCCATTTTTCTCTGAAGATAAAAATATTGTTGTTGTACAGAATGGAGAGATTTTTAATCATATCGAGTTAGCAAAAGAATTGGCTACTGATGGTTATATTTGTCATACACAGTGCGATACTGAAGTTATACTCAGGCTTTATGAACGAGATGGCATAAAGTGCTTATCACAATTGAATGGTATGTTTGCCATTGCTATTTATGATAAAAAGCAAGGTGTTATATATCTCGCTAGAGATCGTGTTGGTGAGAAACCTCTTTATTATCATAGAAAAAATGGGAAAATTGTTTATTCCTCAGAAATAAAATCAATTTTACCTGCTATTGAAAAACCAAATATTAACTATCAGGCATTAAATCAGTTTTTTGCATTCAATTATGTCCCACCACCTCTCACTTTCTTTGATAATATTCAACATGTTATGCCTGGTCATTGGTTGAAATTATCTGAGGAAGGAGAGAAGGAATATTGTTGGTGGGATCTTTCCAAGACTAAATCCGTCAATAAAACTGAAGTCCAGTGGATTGATGAGTTTAACACTATCTTGGCAGATGCGGTGAGAATACGATTGAGAGCCGATGTCCCCTTTGGAGCATTTCTTTCTGGAGGGGTTGACTCGACGACAGTAGTTGGCTTAATGAGCCAATATTTAAAACAGCCTGTAAACACCTTTTCTATCGGTTTTAAAGACCCTGAATACGATGAATCACCTTTTGCACAGGCAGCAGCAGAAAGATTCTGTACAAATCATGTAGAACAAAAAGTCGAACCTGACTTAATCGATCTTTGGCCTATGGTCACTTATCATAGTGACCAACCCCATGGTGATATTTCTTTTCTTCCTACTTATAAAGTAGCCAGCCTGGCATCAAAACATGTAAAAATGGTATTAACAGGTGATGGGGCTGATGAACTTTTTGCTGGCTATGACAAGTACAAAGTATTTTTTAATAAAGAGGTAAAATCCTTAAGCAATAGCGTTTTTTATGAGCGTTATATGAATAATATTTTATTGTTTGACAGGGATAAAAGAACGAAGTTGTTTTCTGAAAAAAGTCTTGAAAAAATAGGCTCAATTGATGTAATGAATATACTTGAGCCATTTTATGAAAAGTCAAGTAAAATGGATAGAATTAATCAGGCACTTTATATTGATACGATGCTATTACTTCCCGGAAATAATCTGTTAAAACCGGATCGGATGGGTATGGCGGTATCTATTGAGAATAGAGCTCCTTTTCTTGATTATCGCATGATTAAGCTGGCTTTCTCGATGCCAGGTGAACTTAAGCTAAAAAACAAAGAAACAAAGTATATTTATAAAAAAGCTGTTGCCCCCTTAATTGGTAAAGAATTAGCCTATCGAAAGAAACAAATGTTTACAGTTCCTATCGGTGATTGGTTTAAGAGTGAGCTTTCATATCTCTGTCATGATTTTCTCTTTTCAGAAAGAGTGTCTGAAAGAAAACTGTTTAATTATGACTATGTGCGCTATTTGTATGATAGCCATTGTAGTGGTGCAGAAAACCATACGCGTGAAATTCGTGCGTTAATGGCTATTGAGATATGGTTGCGTTTGTTTGTTGACTGAATACTTGTAAAGTGAATGTGTAAGCTTGATATGAGATGTGCTCTGACTGAAAAGGCAATGCTTGATTTTATTACTAAAATGGGAATTTTTTTCGTTTATTTTATACTTTGTGCAAGTGGTTTTATTAATTTTGAGCTATGGTCCCAGGTAACAAGGGTTTGGGGTATTCAGAGTAGTATTCACAGTGGTATTCAGAATGAAGAGGTGGTAAATGCTATTACAACAGATGACGGCTATGAATATGCTCATTTATTAAGGTATTATCTTGTATTTCCGATATTTAAATTATCCAACCTTTTAGGAATTGATTATAATTACTTGTTTTCTTTGTTTTTTTCTTTTTTTATTCTTTATTCGTCATTGAATATAAGTAAGGGTGTTTTGTTTTGTGCAAAATTTTTCCCAAAAATCAAGATTGATGTGGTTTTTATTTTGGTATTTTCCACTCTTTGCTTTATCAGTTTTTTTATGAATGGGCGAATGATATTTGCAATTATGTCATCATCTTTGTTAGTTTATATTTCCTTGTGCTGGCATAATTGTAATTTTTTTCTGATAGCTTTTAATGTTATTTTGGGTGTAATGTTTTCAAGTGTGAGTTCAGGTTCATTTATTGTTTACTTTGCTTCTTTATTATGTTTTTTTTCTTTTAAAGTTTTATCTTTTGGTGGCAAAAGAAATGTGCTTCTATTATTTTTTGTTCTTTGTTTAACAGCTTTGTCATACCCTTTTTTGTCTGATTCAATATTAAAAAATATTGGTTTTTTTGGTGGAGGGCTGGCTGGAATGATTGGTATGTTGAGTCATGGGTTTGGGATAGTATTTATTAATAGTCACGGCTATTTTCTGGCTATTTCTGTGCTAGTTATGATTGCACTATTAGCCTTGGCAACGATAATATTTTTATATATTGAAAATATGCAGCCTCTTATTATGTTCTCTGTTATTGCCTTGCTCGGAGGACTATTTGGGTATTCAACCCTGGTTATGATATTGTTACCTGTAATTGCTATGCTTTGTTATTTTTTATTATGGTTTGTTAAGGACTGGATTGACAGATCTATCTAGTAGACCTTTTATATACTTGTATTGCGTATTTTTATAATATGAAAAAAATATTTTTTGTCTCCTATGGAGGTGGTCATGTTGAGGCACTTCTGCCAGTTTATTTGAAGTTAATGTCTAGAGAAGAGTATCAATGTAGCTATCTTGCATTGACAACAGCGTATCGGAAGGTTAGAGATAACAACTTGCCATGTATTGGTTTTAAAGATCTCGTGAATGCTGAAAATAGCTCTTCTCTGTTAAAAGGAAAGTCACTTTTTGAGCGAGAGACAGGTAATTCTCTGATTTCATATGAAGAAAGTATTGCATATATGGGGCTTTCTTACTGTGACTTGGTGCAGAAATACAGTGAGCAGGAAGCTAAATTACAGTATCAAAAATATGGAAGACAGGCTTTTTATCCAATCTATACACTTAAAAAATACCTTATCAAAGAAAAACCTGATTTAGTGATTGCAACGAATTCACCAAGGGCAGAGAGGGCTGCAATAGATGCAGCATCTCAGCTGGGTATTCCTTCTATTTGTTTAGTTGATTTATTTGCATTTCAGGAAATTTCATGGATTGGCAGACAGGGTTTTGCAAATAAAGTCTGTGTTATTTCTGATTATGTAAAAAAAAATATGATAACTGCAGGAAGAATGGAAGAAGATATTATTGTAACGGGAAACCCGGCATTTGATGAAATAACAAAATATTGTGATGCAGAGAGTATAAGCACCTTTCGAAGAAAAAAAAACTGGAAAGAAGGTGAGCAAGTTATTCTTTGGGCCTCAAGTATTGAGCCAGAAGATCATCCATATTTAGATAAAAAAGGTGATGTGTTGTTGCCTGTTAAGGTTGAAGATGAACTCTGTAAGTTAGTCAATCGTTATTCAGGGCTTAGACTTGTGATAAGACCACATCCAAATGATTCAAGGTGTGTTGTACGACAGCCTGACTATGTTGAGATTAGTTCTCAAGAAGAAAATATAAATGAGATTTTACCCGCTGTTGATTGCGTAGTAGTTATGGCGTCTACAGTGGGACTACAGGCAGCATTAATCTCTAAACCCTTAATCAATATCAAACTGTCAGTTTTTTCCAAGGATGCTCCATATGATGAAATGGGGCTGTCTACGGGGGTAGAACGTTTGTCAGAGTTAAACTCGACAGTGCTAAGGTTATTGGCCGAAAAAAAAGAATCTCATTCATTGCCAAAGGTAGGTAAGGCAACTGATAATATTATAAGAGTAATTGATGATGTTATTGCATGCCAGTGATACCAATGGTTAGATTTTTTGAAAATCATTTTAAATTTTTTTACTATTTCAATCACTGTGGGATTAATATGCCATTAAGATTAATTGCCAAGTTGGATGTTAAGCCTCCCTTTGTTGTAAAACCAGTGCATTTTGAGGGGCTGAGAAAAATAGGGTTACCAGCAGAGCTTGGGGAAAAGTATTATTTACAAGGGGCGGATGAAATAATATATATTGATATTGTAGCTTCTTTATATAGAAGGGAAATACTTTATCCGCATATTGAAGAGATATCTGATGAGTTATTAATACCTCTCGGTGTGGGTGGAGGGGTCAGATGCTTAGATGATTTTTCAAAGCTTTTTCACCATGGAGCAGATAAAGTTATACTGAATACATTTGCATTGCAAGAAAATCCTGGCATTATATCAGAAGCCGCTAAAGTTTTTGGATCCCAATCTGTTGTTGTCAATATTGAAGCAAAGCGCCATGGAAGGTATTGGGATTGTTATTCAGATTGTGGAAGAATTCCGTCGGGGCGATCAGTACTGGATTGGGTGCTTGAGATTCAGCAAAGAGGTGCTGGAGAAATAATTATTCAATCTGTTGATTCAGATGGACGAAGAAGAGGTTTTGATCTTGCTTTATGTTCTGAAGTAATAAGTCACTCAAAAGTTCCTGTTGTAGCTGCTAGTGGTGCCGGGAAAAAAGAAGATGTGTTAGAGGTTGTATCTGAGTGTAACCCCTCTGCAGTCGCTGTTTCTTCAATTTTGCATTATGATCAAGCAACAGTAATAGACCTCAAAAATTATTTAAAAGAAAAAGGAGTGGACGTCAGTTAATGAATACTTTAGTTGGCATTGTTGATTATGGCGCTAGTGGTAATATAAAGAGTATAGAAAAAGCTATAAAAGAAGTTGGTGCCAAAACAGCTCTTGTTGATACTCCAGAAAAACTAAATAAAGTTGATAAAATTATTTTGCCGGGGGTTGGTAGTTTTAGCAATGCCATGATGAAAATGGAAAATAATTCTCTTTTAGCATCACTTTGTTGTGCGATAAAAGAAAAACCAACGCTTGGTATCTGTCTAGGTATGCAAATACTATCCAGGATTGGTTTTGAGTTTGGTGAAACTAAGGGATTGGGAGTTTTTGATGCTGAAGTAAAGCCTATTCAGTGCCCAGGGTCTATTCCACATATGGGTTTTAATAAGATTGAGGTGCAAAAAGAGAACCCTATTCTAAATGGATTAAATGGAGAAAGCTTTTACTTTATGCATTCTTTTGAAGTTGTAAATTATAAAGATATATTGTCTTTGACAACATATTGTCATCATGAGTTTGTATCTGCCATGGGAAAAGGTAAGATTTTTGGTGTTCAGTTTCATCCTGAAAAAAGTCGAAGCCCTGGGATTAAGTTATTTCAGAATTTTATCAGTATATGAAAGGTTGTACAATGAAAACGGGAAAATATGGACTGCCAATAGAGGTTTTATTTTGTAAGCGTTGTACGATGAATAATCAGAGGCCAGCCTCAACGATAGAGTTCAAACAAACGCCTAATGAAAAAAAGAAAACCCTTGTTTTTGATGAAAATGGTGTTTGTGATGCCTGTCGGTATGCAGAGAAGAAAAAAAGTATAGACTGGGAGGCCAGACATTTAGAACTTATTGAATTATGTAATAGGTATCGCCGAACAGATGGCAGGTATGATGTAATAATACCCGGTAGCGGTGGAAAGGATAGCGTGCAGGCAGCACATATGTTGAAGTATAAATATAACATGAACCCTATCTTGATAACCTGGCCACCTGCACTTTATACAAGTATTGGAAAGAAAAACTTCGAATCCTGGCTGGATATGGGGTTTGCAAACTATACCTATAATCAAAATAGAAAGCTGCATCGGTTTCTGACAAAGTCAGCATTTGAAAATCTTGGCCATCCATTTCAGCCATTTATTTTAGGGCAAAAAAATTTAGCACCAAGACTGTCTACTCTTCTTGATATCCCACTTGTCCTTTTTGGTGAGAATGAAGCAGAGTATGGAAATGCAATAGAGGACAATGAGAAGCCAGTAAGGGATAGCAAATACTTTTCTTCTGAAGAATCTATTAGTGACCTGATTTTAGGGGGGATTCCTGCATCAGAGCTAATGGATGAACATGGTTTTAAATTATCAGACCTTGAAGCATATTTTCCTGTGAACCCTATGTTGTTAGAGAAGGTTGGTACTAAAGTTCATTACTTGGGTTACTATGTAAAGTGGCACCCACAAGAAACCTATTATTACTCAATAGAGAATAGTAACTTTTTACCTAACTATTCCAGAACTGAAGGGAGCTTCAGCAAATATAGTTCTCTGGATGATAAAATTGATTGGTTACATTATCATACAACCATGATTAAATTTGGGATAGGACGAGCAACTTATGATAGTGCCCAGGAAATAAGAAATGGTGATATTACTCGAGAGGAAGGTATTGCATTGATTAAGCGGTTTGATGGAGAGTTTCCTGATAAGTATATACGTGATTGTTGCGAATATATGAATATTAGCCTTAATCAATATCATGATGTTATTGATAAGTTTCGATCATCCCATTTGTGGATAAAGAAATATGGTGCATGGAAGCTAAAAAAACCAATCTGGAAGGAAAAATTTGTAGCTTAAATTTGACCTGACAGACACCCTCTAAAAATCAGTAACTGTCAGGTCAAGTCTGAACTACTACAGTTTGGTTTGGTTGCTTAAAAGAGTAACCCTGAGTTCTGATTCATTTCAAAGGCAGTTCAGTGGCAACCCTCTGGTTACAGAGGTTATGCATTTATGATACGAATTCAGGTATTTTTAGAAGTTATAATGATAATAATTAAGCGTGTTCTCGTAATAGGGTTGGGTAGTATTGGGAAACGGCACTTAAAAAATATAAAATACGTTTTTCCTAGAATAGAGGTGTTGTTGTTTAGTCGTAAAAAAGAACTTTCAAATTATGAGGGGTGCTGTGTTCTACATGATTTAAGTGAAGCTATAAAAATGAATGTACAGGCTGCATTTATCTGCACACCATCAACCTTTCATTTGGAAATAGCTAATACAATGGTTGAAAGTGGTATTCATATTTTAATTGAAAAGCCTGTTAGTAACTCTTCTCATGGACTTTTAGAACTAAAAAACAAAGCTGAGAAGAGAGGTGTTAAAGTGATGGTAGGTTACAATCTGAGATTCGTTAAGTCACTTGATTTTTTTCGGTCATTACTACAGTCAGATGTTTATGGTGAGCCACTGTGTATAAAGGCCGAGGTGGGGCAGTATCTACCTGACTGGCGTCCGGGAAAGGATTATAGAGAATCTGTCTCTGCAAAAAAATCCTTAGGTGGAGGAGCCTTACTTGAATTAAGCCATGAGATAGATTATTTGTCATGGATTTTTGGTCAGCCTATTTATGCTTCAGGTGTGTCTGTTAAAGTTAGTAACCTTGATATTGATGTTGATGATTTGGTTATTGGTCATTTGGTTTTTGAAAAAAAGAGTTGTAAGATTAATGTTACTTTTCATCTTGATTTTTTACAAAGACAATCTTTTCGGCAATGTAAGGCTATTTGTAAACAGGGGACGGTAATTTGGGATGCAATTGCTGATAATGTAATGTTGTTTTGTAATGATAAGGAAGTTTTACTTTATCAGGGGAAAGCAGATAGAAATGAAAGTTATTTGATTGAAATAAAAGAATTTCTTCAAGCTATTGAGGATGATACGGAAACCCCAGTCTCTCTGGCGGATGGAATAAGAACGATGTCTGTTGTTGAGAGTATTCGTTCTTCTTCATATTTGACAAAAAAAGTTAATGAATAATAAACAGAGATGCGTGGCTTTTATTTTTGCAAGAGGAGGCTCAAAAGGAGTGCCTCGAAAAAATATTAGACCGTTAAATGGTATACCGCTTATTGGATACTCCATTGCAATTGCCAGACAAAGCCCTTCTATTGACCAGGTGATTGTATCAACAGATGATGAAGAAATTGCAGAAATTTCCAGAGATTTTGGTGCTGATGTACCTTTCATGCGACCTGAAGCACTCGCTGAAGATACCAGCAATGAATTTTCTGCATGGAAGCATGCTGTGGAATTTTATAAGAATAAAATCAACCAATCTATTGATCTATTTATTAGTCTTCCTGCAACATCACCACTAAGAAATGTTGATGATGTTGAAGCATGTATCAGTTTATACAAAGCAGAAAAACCGGATGTGGTTATTACTGTTAAAAACTCAGTAAGAAGCCCCTTCTTTAATATGGTTAATAAAGATCATAAAGGGTTTTGTCAGATAGTGAATAAGGCATCAGATGGTAGATATTACAGTCGTAGACAAGATGTTCCTGAAGTTTATGATATGACAACTGTAGCCTATGTTTGCTCTCCTGAATTTATTGCTAAATCACATTCTATTTTTGATGGCCGGATGAAAAGTGTACTAATACCTGATGAAAGAGCTATTGATATAGATACCGAGTTGGATTTTACATTTGCAGAATTCTTGGTCAGCAAAAAAGCATAACATATGAGTACGTTACAGCAGTTATCTGATATGTCTAATCGGGTGTCACTCATTACAGGTGGGGCAGGTCACCTTGGGTTAGCAATGGGAGAAGCCCTTGCTGAGGCGGGGTCCACAGTTGTGATTATTGACCTTAATCAAGCAGCTATTGACTCTACTGTTTCTCACTTAAATCATCATTACGGGGGAGAGCATTTTGGCATACTAGCCGATTTGAGTGATGAGGAAGCTATTGCCAATATACCAGAGATGTTATCACATACATCTAACCAGTTAGATGTACTTGTGAACTGTGCTTCTCTTGTGGGAAGCTCGGAGTTAAAGGGCTGGAGTTGCCCATTTGAGCAGCAAGAGGTTTCTGTCTGGAATAAAGCACTTAATATTAACCTTACAGCCGCTTTTTCCCTGGTAAAACATTGTTTGCCTTTACTCGAACGCTCCGAATCAGCCTCAATTATCAACATAGGCAGTATTTATGGTGTCATGGGGCAGAAACTGCAATTATACCAAAGCATGGATTATTTAACTCCTGCTGCTTATGCGGCAAGTAAAGGCGGGCTTGTGCAGTTAACTAAATATCTTGCTACTGTATTAGCACCGATTCGAACAAACTGTATCAGTCCTGGTGGTATTGAGCGTGACCAGAAGGATAAATTTAAAGAGCGCTATAAGAAGATGACACCACTAGGACGAATGGGATATGAAGAAGACTTTAAAGGTATATGTCACTTTTTAGCATCAGATTTGTCCAGATATATTACTGGGCAGAATATCATTGTCGATGGTGGTTGGAGTTTGTGATAGGTAAAGGGGGTGACTAATGAAGTTGAATATGAATATGAATATGAATATAAATATAAAGATTATAGCTTTAGACAGCAATTAATCTTATTTTTTAAGATCAAAATCATTACAATTGAAGAAGCAAAAAATGATAAAGATTCTTTTTATGGGAAGAAAGAAAGTGGCTGCTGATGCGCTTTCTTATCTACTCAGTTTAGAGTGTGTTAAAGTAGTTGGTGTTTTAACTGATAGTCATCTTTCTGTGTCTCCTACTCATGCTATCTCTAAGAGATATGGATTGAATGAATTTAGCTTTTTGCAGGCTTTAGAAGAGCTTAAGAATGGGACTCTTTCATTTGATTTAGGTGTTTCAGTATTATTTTGGCGAAAACTTGTTGATGAGTTTCTTTCTATTCCAAAACTAGGAGTTATAAATTTTCATCCTGCCCCACTTCCTGACTATAAAGGCACCGCAGGATATAATTTAGCGATAATGGATGAGCTTGATGAGTGGGGGGTTAGTTCTCACTATATGGATGAAAGTATTGATACGGGAGGTATTATCGATGTCATCCGATTCCCAATATCGAATAAGCGAGAGACAGCTAAAACAATAGAAGCAAAGTCTCAGCCTTTTCTTTATGATCTTTTTGTTAAGAATATTAATGAGATTATTAAGCTAAGAGATAAGTTATGTGTATCACCTAATATTGGTGGCAGATATGTTAGCCGAAAAGAGATGAATCTGATGAAAGAGGTTAGGCCAGGTGATGATGTGTCAAAAAAGATAAGAGCTTTCTGGTCCCCCCCTTATGATGGAGCATTTCATTATGTTAATGGGGTGAAGTGCACTTTAGTTGATGAGTTTATACTAGAGCAATTGTCAGCTTCGGATGAAAGCTGTTTGTTTACTGGTTCTGTTAAAGAAAAATAACTTTATTTTTCCATTGAAATGTGAATATGAAACCTTGTTTTATTATTGCGGAAGCCGGTGTTAATCATAATGGCTCTTTAGGTATTGCGTTGAAGTTAGTTGATGAGGCAGCAAAAGCAGGCGCTGATGCCATAAAGTTTCAATCTTTTAAAGCGAATCTTCTTGTTACAAAAAAGGCACATACTGCTGATTATCAACATAAAAATACGGGTATTAAAGACCAATATTCAATGCTCAAGAAATTAGAGATGTCTTTTGAATTTCATGAAAAGGTTGTTACATATTGCAAGAAGCAAGAGATAGCATTTATGTCTACCCCTTTTGATGAAGAATCTGCAAAATACTTAATAGATTTTGGGGTAGAGGCATTGAAGGTTCCTTCTGGAGAGTTGACGAATACCCCTTTTCTTAAGGCCTTATGTGTATACAACAAACCTATTATCTTATCTACAGGTATGGCGTCTTTGGAAGAGGTTGCTCAAGCCGTAGACCTCATTAAAGCTGAGCGTTTGAGACTTCATTTAACAGGAGAGCTGAGTAACTATTTGACACTGTTACACTGTACATCAAACTATCCGGCTAAATATGAAGACGTGAACTTGACAGCAATGAATACTATGGCCAAACAGTTTGAATTACCTGTTGGTTACTCTGATCATACAAATGGTTTATTAGTATCCTTGGCAGCAGTAGCTATGGGAGCCAGAGTCATTGAGAAGCACTTTACTCTGGATTGCACAATGGAAGGTCCCGACCATAAGGCATCCCTCGAGCCAGACCAGTTATCTGAAATGATCAATCAAATAAGGCTGGTTGAACGTTGCTTTGGTAATGGTGAAAAAGAGCCAAGAGACAGTGAGCTTCCTGTTAGGGAACTTGTTCGTCGAAGTGTCACACTAGCATCAGATCTGCCGGCGAATAAGCCCATAGAAGCAAAGGATGTTGTTTTATTGCGCCCTGGAACGGGGATTCCTCCAAAAGATCTGGAAAAGGTTATTGGCCGTAGTCTTAAGCTGGGCTTGGTATCGGGTACTCAAATTAAGTGGAAGGATCTAGCCTGATGCGAAGAGTTTTATATATTTCCGGCACTCGTGCTGACTTTGGGTTAATGGAAGTGGCATTGAGAAAAATTCATCATCACCCAAACCTATCACTGGGTATTATTGTGACAGGAATGCATTTGCTTCGGGAATATGGCGAAACCTGGAGGGAAATTGAGAGTTTAGGGGTTGATATTGTTGAGAAAGTTCCAGTTTCTTTGTCAGGGTCATCGAATCTTGAAATGTCCTGTGCATTGGGTGAAAAGATTATTGCCTTTAGCCGTATTTTGGCAAGGGAGATGCCTGATATGCTGCTTGTATTGGGTGATCGTGGAGAAATGCTGGCTGGGGCTATCGCAGCTGCACATTTGAATATTCCCATTGTTCATTTACATGGGGGAGAGCGGTCGGGGACAATTGATGAGCCGATTCGGCACGCAATTTCAAAATTTGCTCATTATCATTTAGTCTCCTCCGAAAACTCCCGTGAACGCTTAGTACGTATGGGGGAGCGTTCAGAAAATATTGGTGTGACGGGAGCACCAGGGTTAGATTCCATCATTCATTTAAAGCCATCTGAAAAAATATCACTGTTTGATCGTTATTCATTAGACCCTGACAGGCCTTTAGTGATGGTTTTATTTCACCCTGTTATTCAACAGGTTGAATCGGTCTCATTACAAGTCAATAATTTATTGTCCGCTGTCTTTGACCTTGATATGCCTGTGCTAATACTCATGCCAAATTCTGATGCAGGAGGTTGCCTTATTAAAGATGGGATATTGAACTGGGAAAATCACCCTAATCTGAAAACGGCAATACACGTTCCCCGAAATGACTTTTTATCATTGCTTATGTATGCAGAAATGTTAGTGGGTAACTCCAGTAGTGGTATTATTGAGGCGGCTTCTCTATCAACGCCTGTTTTGAATGTTGGGATCAGGCAAAATCTCAGGGAAAGAAACCCAAATGTTATTGATGTCGGAACTGATAGAGTAGCTATTCGAGAGGGATTAGGCCGCGTAATGGCATTACGTGGGGAAAAATGGTCCAACGTATATGGTAATGGCACAGCTGCAAATAAAATTGTTCAATTTCTCAATGAAATTCAGATAAATAGTTCTGTTTTGGATAAAGTAAACACTTACTGAGCAATACTATGGACAGTTTTAAACAGCCTTGTGCCTGATGACTCAAGGCTTGCTTTTCAGGTTTTCTACTTTCTGGTAACTCATATTAATTAGCCATGAGTTGTCAGAAAGTGAGGATATATTTGTAGCTCCCTGTCGGCTCGGCTTTTTCAGCATAAAAACTGTCCTTAGTATTAAAACTGTCCGTAGTATTGGGTATGATAAGGGGGATTGAAATGGATTTTTTGATTTTTTTGTTTGAAAGATTTGTAGAAAAGTTTATAGGATTATATAGTCAAAATTGGCAAGAGATTCTTTTTTCAATAACTATCTTGACGGTAATATTCACTGTTTTGATGTTAATCGAAGTTGTGAAGTCCGGGTATGAAGACTCCACGCTACGTCGCTTATTTCGTCTGGAAAGGAACATTATTAATGACTTAATATCTTTTTTAGTAACTAATAGTTCATTAATGGTTTTTTTAGCTGCAATCATGAGTCTTGGGAGTACCCATTTGATGGCTAAAGGGATTCGTGATTTTTTCAGTTTTGACTTGTCTTTGTATTTGCCGGATTTTTTACATTTTATGGTCTTTTTTGTGGTTTTGGATTTCTTTAACTATTGGGTGCATCGTTTAATGCATGAGATACCTTATTTATGGCATATTCACAAATATCATCACTCGGCTGTAGAAATGAATTTTGTTACAGTTTCAAGGGATCACCCTGTTGAGCGAGCTATTGGTGTGTTAGCGACAGCTTTAGCTATTGGCTTAACTGGCGTACCATCAGAGAATTATGTCTTGTTTAGCTTGCTGTTTAGTACATATGGTTTTTTAAAACATAGTAGTTTTAATTTAAGTTGGGGATGGTTTGGTAAGTATGTTTTCCAATCTCCCAAAGATCATTGGATACATCATTCTACTTTAAAAGAACACTGCGATAAGAATTATGCTAATAACTTTGCCGTGTGGGATCATATATTTGGAACATACTATCAAGGTGACGTGATTAATAAAAAAATAGGTCTACCGAATGAAGACTTTTCAAAGCATAATATATTTCAATTGATATGGTGCTTTTACTGGGATTTTCTTATGAGTGTTTATTTTTTAATAAGCAGGAAGATTATGGCTGTTTTTAATAAGGTAAAGGTCTAATTTCAGGTGATTAATTTTGAAGAGTTCAGATTGTATTGATCAAATTCTGGTTACAAGCCAATATACGTTAAAGGAAGCTTTGGTTTCTTTAGATAAAAGTGGTGCCTCTGTTTTATTGATGGTTGATAAAGAGGGT
Source organism: Endozoicomonadaceae bacterium (assembly GCA_965232215.1). Taxonomy (GTDB): domain Bacteria; phylum Pseudomonadota; class Gammaproteobacteria; order Pseudomonadales; family Endozoicomonadaceae; genus Endonucleibacter. The sequence goes on along the minus strand of CBDDPF010000012.1, from coordinate 869,493 downwards.
GTACTTCTACGTACGGTAACCGATGGTGATATTCGTAGACTACTACTTGCCGGGTGTAAACTGGATGCTACTTTATCGCAATTACCTGATAAGCCACCGATTACTGTTGAGGCTGGAGTAAGCGACTCAAATGTCCTTGCTGTTATGAATGAATATGAAGTGAGTCAACTGCCTGCTATTGATAGTAATAGACGACCGGTGACACTACATTTAAGAAGCGAAATTCAGCCACGCATTCTTCTTTCTATTCCCCATATGGGGGAATTGGAGAAAAGATACATAGAAGATGCTTTTCAATCAAACTGGATAGCGCCACTAGGCCCAAATGTTGATGGTTTTGAGAAAGAGATCGTAGAGTATGTAAAAGTAGGCTATGCCGCTGCTGTAAGCTCAGGTACTGCAGCTATTCACCTGGCTTTACGATTGCTCAATGTCAGTGTTGGAGATACCGTGTTTTGTTCCAGTTTTACCTTCGTTGCCAGTGCAAATCCTATATTATATCAGGGAGCACAACCTGTCTTTATTGATTCTGAACCTGACACCTGGAATATGTCGCCCCAAGCGCTGGAGCGGGCATTCCAAGCGAGCTTTGAAACAGGGCAAAAACCGAAGGCGGTGATTGTTGTTCATCTTTATGGGCAAAGTGCAAAGATGTCGGAGATCATGGCTATTTGTAACCGTTACAATGTACCTGTTATAGAGGATGCGGCAGAATCCCTGGGAGGACTTTACAAGGGACGACACACCGGAACCTTTGGTAAATTTGGGGTATTTTCATTTAATGGAAATAAAATCATTACCACTTCAGGCGGAGGCATGCTAATTTCGGATGACAAGGAAATGATCCAGAAAGCCCGACATCTGGCCACTCAGGCCAGGGATGCTGCCCCCCATTATGAACACACTGAAATGGGTTATAACTATCGGATGAGTAACGTGCTTGCAGGCATAGGTCGGGGGCAGCTTACTGTATTAAATGATCGTGTTGCTGCCCGCAGGCATATTTTTGAACGTTATAAACAAGCATTATCAGATATTGATTGTCTCGAGTGGATGCCCGAGCCAGAAGGTGATTATTCTAACAGGTGGCTGACAGTTGTACGCTTAAATCATGAAAAAACCGATATTAGGCCTTCAGATATCATTGGCAAGTTAAATTATTTTAATATTGAGGCTCGCCATTTGTGGAAACCGATGCATTTTCAGCCACTGTTTTCTAATTCACAGTACTATCAGCACTCAGATACCGACTTTTGTAAGCATTTATTTGAATCTGGTTTCTGTCTACCCTCTGGGTCCAGTATGGATGATGGGCAGATTGATTTTATTGTTTCTAAGATAAAATATATAGTTGAACTCTATAGTAACTATGAGTCTTTTGCAGAAATATTATGATTAATGAGCTTAGCTTACATAATTCACATTTTGATGAGTTGTTTACTGGCTATAATGTTGTGTCAATTCAATGAAAGATAAAATTATAGTTTTATAGCCTTTATGTTTTTGTTGTTGTCTAGTTGAACTTGATGGTACAAATTTATAAGGATTACTTTAAGGGTTAAAGTGTGAGTTATGGAAGATTTTATCTTAGGATTGTCACGTCTTTATAAGATTCTTATTTCTGTCATTGCAGATATTTTTATTTTATGGACATGTCTTTATTTATCTTTTTATATTCGATTGCTGCCGATTGAGTCGCTAGTGATAATTGAGGAGTATCTTACTTTATTTATTCTTTCTCCTGTTGTTTCTTTGCCAGTATTTATGATATTTGGATTTTACCATATTGTTGTCAGATACATTGATCACCACGCTATATTAGAGCTGGGTAAGGGGTGTCTTGTTGCATGTTGCTTATTATTTTCCGTTAACTTTTTTATCGGTCATTCAGAGTCTGTTCCACGGTCTATTCCCTTAATCTACTTATTGTTAACTATGCTTGTCATGGTAGGTATTCGTTTTGCTATAAGAGGTATTTTATCTGGTCACTCTCTATATTCATTATTTCGTTTGTTGTTTAGCCGTACATCCAGAGCACAGTCTGTGGAAGGGCGTCGGATTGTTATTGTCGGTGCAGGGCAAGCAGGGCAGCAGTTATTCAATGCACTAAAAGAGCAGAAAGACTACTATCCTGTGGCATTTATTGATCAGAATGAACAGTTGCATAATCGGATGGTTGCTGGCTTGCGTGTATGCAGTATGGAGAACTTACCAAGACTATTGGTATATCAGTCTATACAGGAAATATTACTGGCTATTCCTTCGGCATCCCAGCAACAAAAGAAGGCTGTTATTCAACATCTTGAGCAATTTGGCTTACCTATCAGGACGATGCCAGCCCTTGCTGATATAGCCAGTGGCAGGCTTAAAGTCCAGGAAGTTCAGGATATTGATCTTGGTGATTTGTTAGGCCGTGAGCAAGTACCTCCTGTTACGAAATTGCTTGAAAAATCCATAAACAACAAAGTAGTACTGGTGACAGGAGCAGGAGGCTCAATTGGTTCCGAGCTGTGTCGTCAGATTTTGCAAAATAGCGTAAGAACGCTGGTTTTATTTGAAGTGTCAGAGTATGCACTTTATCGCATTGATCAGGAGTTACGAAAAGCATTAACAGTGCAAAGTTTGAGTGCCCGTGTTATTCCTGTGCTCGGGTCAGTAAATGACCCTGACCGCTTATTGGATATTATGAAAGAGTATCGTGTTGAAACAGTCTATCATGCAGCAGCCTATAAGCATGTACCATTGGTTGAATATAATCTTTCCCAAGGTATTCGAAATAATGTGATGGGTACTTTGTATACAGCACAAGCTGCTATTATTTCAGGTGTTGAGCGTTTTGTGCTGATTTCTACTGATAAGGCGGTAAGGCCAAAGAATGTTATGGGGGCCTCAAAGCGGTTGGCAGAAATGGTACTTCAAGCACTCAATATTGAAAAAGTCATTACACCTTACGGTCGTAGTTTGCTGAAAGATTTTCCCAATAAACAGGCTGTTACAAATAATACTTGTTTTACTATGGTGCGTTTTGGCAATGTACTCGGTTCCAGCGGTTCTGTCATTCCAACGTTCAGAGAACAAATTAAAGCAGGTGGGCCTGTGACTGTCACACACCCTGAAATTACCCGTTATTTCATGACCATACCAGAAGCAGCACAGTTAGTCATTCAGGCAGGTAGCCTGGGCAGTGGTGGAGAAGTCTTTGTGTTGGAAATGGGAGAACCCGTCAAAGTGACAGATTTAGCTGAGAGAATGATAACATTGTCTGGGCTGACAAAAAAGGATGCTGACCACCCTGATGGCGATATTGATATTCAATTTATAGGGTTACGACCCGGTGAAAAGCTGTACGAGGAGCTACTGATAGGGGGTATTGAGCATAGCACTGAACATTCTCGTATTTTTATGGCAAATGAAGAGATGCTAGCCTGGAAAGATTTATGTCATGTTCTTGATCAACTTCTGGACTCTCTTGAGGAGCATAACTATAAAAAAACTAAAGATTTGTTACTTAATTATGTGAATGGTTATGATAGTTCAGCTCATATTGTTGACTGGCTATCACCTGTTGCTGAAAAAGCCTCTGGTGTCACTTAAATAATTTTCAAACAGTAACATAAAATGTTCAACTCAAAAGAGTATTTGCTGAATAGTTGCTATGGTTGGTAGCTTGCGCTAAACCTATTAGTGAGGTAGAAAAATGTTGGATTATTAAAATAAATTATCGGCTTATTAGGCCAGGGAATTTAAAAATGAAAAAAATGAAAAAAATGATTTTAGCATTCATTGCGCCGCTCGTATTGGGTCTTCCTCTGATAGCCAGTGCTGATGAAATGCCTTCTAAAATCAATATTAATCATGCCTCGGCTGAAGAGTTGGATAAAGGACTGGACGGTGTAGGTGAGCGTATTGCCATGGAGATTGTTAAATACCGTGAAGAACATGGGCCTTTTGAAACAATGGACGACCTTGATAAAGTAAAATATGTGGGAGCGGGTTTGTTAGAGAAGAATAAAACAAGAATATCATTTGAAAAATAATAGTGTCAAAATTTTGTTCTTTATGTTAATGGATCTTGAAAAGCCAGCGTGAATTGCTGGCTTTTTTATTTGAAAGCCTACTCCCACTTGTTGGTAATTCCCTGAACCTGTTTATTCTTTCCTATAAAAAATAGTCATATTTTTTTCACTGTTGATCACCCATAATGGCTTAAGTGCAGCAAGTACACTTCTTAACTGCCTGTCTGCTTCTTTTTTTCCGGATAAACTGCTGTAAGTGGCTGATTCATCCCATGAGCGGCCCTGAAGCACCTTCGAAACCAGCAGCTTCTGGTCCATGGCATTCAATCTGTTATCCCTTGATAATGCATACAGGACAAAGGGCTTAATGGCGGCAATAGTGCTTTCATACAGGCGCTGGCCTTGTGTATAGGCAGTAAGATCGCGGATTTCAGCCTCGGAAGGCCGGTCATTTGCAGTCACTAGCCCTGGCAGACAGGCAATAACAATGTCAGCATCCAAATGACGAAGGCCGTCTGCTAACAAATGGACAAACTGGCTGGAAAAACGCTGCCGGGCTTTACAGACAAGTCTTTCCCCTGCTGCATTTATAGCACTGATCAGCAGTGCAGAGTGCGTCCCGCTGGAGGCTTCCCTGGTTAAACCAACACGCACAGGCTGCAGACCCACGGATCGCCAAAATGTCAGCAGCTCAGGTGTTGCTCCAAAAAGACTACCCATATAATCGACACCTTTATTATTCAGATCTTTACGTATATAGTCCATTAGTGCTGCTCCGAGTCCCTGTCGCTGAACGGCTGGATGCACTGCGATACGAATAACTCTGGCACCTGTTAGACCAATAGACTGAGCAATACCCACATGATTACTCAAAGACTGTGGCAGCAAATGCCCTCTGACCCTGCGTTCTCCTCGCCAGATGCTTTCTTCCAATGCTTTATCAATATTACCTTCTAACGCCATCAGTGCTGTAGCAAGCACATGGCCTTGTGCACGAAGTGTATAGACTTGAATATTGGTACCATCCAAAAGCTGTCGTAGATCAAACGGGCGGGTTTTATAGTGTGCCAGTATCAAAAGACCAAACAGCTCATTGAGTAGAAGGTCGTCGTCCAATAACTGATCACGGTTAAGCTTCTCACAAACCCAATGCTGCATATCCAGTGTATTGAGCACACTTGCACTGACAGGCTCCGCATTAAGCATCAATGCCCGAAACGTAAACTGTTCTACCGGATCATTCTCAGACCATCGAATAGAGTCTTTGCAATGCAGTGACCGCCACTGTGGGGTTTGCTGATCAAGACTTTTTCTGAAACGTACTGCAAACCCTTGCCCGGTTCCTTCATAACCATGAATCGTGGAAGAAAAAACAATACGCGAATAGCTTGCCAATAGTTTTTGAAGCAAAGTGGCTGGAATAGCTGCTGCTTCATCAACGAACAATAACTGACAGGGTTCCTGATTACCCGTTAGCTCATCAGGCGCTTTAAACACCAATGCAGACTGTTGCCAGGTGATCACGCCACGCCGAATATTGGGATTTTCGAGGTGTAACGCAGCATGTTCAAAGACGACATCCAGTGCCGACAAAGAAGGTGCCGTCACAATAATACGACAATTTACTTCCTTCATGAGAGAAGCCGCTGCAATGCCTAATGCTGCGCTTTTTCCACGACCACGGTCAGCAGTGAGTACTAGCGGGCGTTTTCTGTGACCTTGAGCCACTTTTCGAATGGCCGTCACAGCGGCTAACTGATCGGCCGTTTTACAACCCATCCCATGTTGAACATTGAAGGGTAAAACACTCGTATCAGTTTCTGGCTGAATAAAGACGTTACCGTGTTCTTCAAACCGTGAAAGCAGCGTACTTTGTCCGATGATACGGGTCAAACGCTTTAAATAGCGCCCGGACACTGTTTCGGACGTTTCAGGGTAAACAACCACTCTTTTATGTTCCGGGTCAAAATGCTGGCTCCACTGTGCCAGAGGTGGTGTTAACAATAGCAATAGCCCACCTGCCTGCAAGGTACCGCTGAGGGCACCAAACGCATCTGCATCAAAACCGGACCAGCCGTCAATGACAAGGCAGTGCGTTTCTCGTCCCAGCCACTGGCCGGCTTTTGAGGCTGGAATACATGTTATGGTGTCAGTGTATGATGGTAAGTCCGGCTCGTCACCTACCCAGAGATGATATGTAGGATGGTCATCAATAACAGCACACACTTCCAGCGCAGCAATAACCCGATGGCAACACCATGCCCGAGACCCTGAAAGCACCACAAGACGACGCTGAAAGCTATCCCTGGCATGATGATGCAATCGCTGAATCTGTGATTTAAAAGAGGTACCAGATTGACTCAAACGGAAGCTCCCTGCGGTATTAGCGGATGATCTTAACCGTCTGCCTGTAACAGGGGCCAAGGGCAACGGCGCATAAAAAGCCGATTGTTAAAAGACGAAAAGTCAGCGTTTTAACGAGTAAAATCACTTTTAACCCCAGTTTACTGCACATCCGAGTTTATGGAAGGTCGAAAGTCATAATAGTAGTAGCACGACTTTTAAGAGGACCTCTTAAGTACTGGGTCTTTAATGATGACTGCTTTTTTGATGATAATGGGCGTAATGGGCACATTGCTATGGGAACCACTGCGGCTGGTTTTGACCTTTGCCATAGCATCAATAACATCCATTCCTTTAATGACATGACCGAATACCGCATAACCTGGTCGACCCGGACGGGCATCAAGAAACTTGTTGTCTTTTTCATTGATAAAAAACTGAGCAGTGGCGCTATCGGGTTCACTGGTGCGAGCCATAGCAATGGTGCCTCGCATATTGCTTAAGCCATTGGCTGACTCATTCACAATGGGGCTGCGTGGTGTGGCCGGGCGCATATCCGGCTTCATACCACCACCCTGGACCATAAAGCCATCAATCACACGGTGGAAAATCAAACCATTGTAATAGCCATCGCGTACATACTTCAGAAAGTTGTTGACAGTGACCGGGGATCTTTTTTGATCCAGAGATAACACTATCGTACCCATTGAAGTATCAAGAGACACCTCAGGTTGCACATTCATTTCGGCCTTTGTGTTCGTCTCGGCAGGCACCAAAGTCTCCGTTTTCACCCCCTCGCGGGAGTAAGCAACGCCAACCACCAATGTCATGACTAATCCTGTCAATAGGCTATAGCTACTTTTCATCATCATCACTCTGATAACATTCAGCGTCTATTTTAGGTGCTGAAGTGCGTTCTGGTAAATACTGTCTCCCAGGCACTTGCCAATCCCTTCGGGAGCAGTAATATACCGCCTGTCCTCAGGCAATGCTGAAGACGTTGGTGGAGCATAGCTCAGCCTATATACTGCCTGTCAGTATTTCTTTTTCCCTGACAATCCGTTAGCGTTGCTACGTATTTTTATAAGGACACACTTATGACGTCACTCCATATCAGCAGCCAGTTTGACAGCGGGAATATCATCGTTCTCAACAAAGAGAATCCTGAGTATATTCAGCTCGAGATCAAAAAAGACATTGAGTCTGTTTTTTACCAGTGGTTTCACTTCCGCGTCAATGGTGCCGAAGGGCAGCCATTGGGTCTGCATATCACTAATGCTCCTGGTTCATCTTATGTTGAAGGATGGGAAAACTATCGCGCCGTCGCCTCTTACGACCGGGAAGAGTGGTTCCGTGTTAATACCACCTACAATGGCAGTGAACTGGTGATTCATCATACCCCTGAGTATAATACGGTTTATTATGCTTACTTCGCACCCTATTCCATGGAGCGCCACCATGACCTGATCGCCTGGGCGCAGCAGTCCAGGGTCGTTACTGTGGAGACCCTCGGTGATACCCTTGATGGCCAGCCCCTGGATATGTTGAAAATCGGCCATGGTGAAAATAAAAAAGCCTGCTGGGTTATTGCACGACAGCACCCTGGTGAAACCATGGCTGAGTGGTGGATGGAAGGTTTACTTCAGCGAATACTTGATCCGGCGTGCCCTGTTGCCCGTGAACTGCTGAAAAAAGCTGTTTTCTACATTGTGCCCAATATGAACCCGGACGGAAGCCGTCGTGGTCATTTGCGCAGTAATGCCTGCGGCGCCAATCTTAACCGTGAATGGGCTGAGCCTTCAGCAGAGCGCAGCCCTGAAGTATTATTTGTACGAAATAAAATGGATGAAACCGGCGTAGATTTCTGCCTGGATGTGCACGGTGATGAAGCTCTGCCCTATAATTTTATTGCAGCCGCTGAGGGCATACCGTCCTGGACTGGTCGCCTGCAACAGCTAAGCGAAAACTATCGCGAAGCACTGATGAAGGTCAGCCCTGATTTCCAGACCACGGTTGGCTATCCTGTGGACAAGCCGGGTGAAGCCAATATGACCGTGTGCTCCAATGCGCTGGCAGACCGTTTCGATTGTTTGGCATTAACGCTGGAAATGCCATTTAAGGATACGGTTGAAACACCAGATGAAGAGCAGGGCTGGAGTCCTGAGCGGGCTAAAGTGTTGGGAGCGGCCAACCTGGATGCCATTTATGCATTGGTTGACCAGCTGAGATAACATCTGTTGTTCACCGGTAGCCTCATGCTACCGGTGAACAAAACGACAGCTAATGGGTATCTAGCGGTTCAAAGGATTTCACCAGATCATCTACCGCTTTTACCTGACGCAGGAACGGCTCCAGTGCAGAAAGTCGCAGTGCAGAAGGTCCATCACAGCGTGCATTGTCCGGGTCAGGGTGCGCTTCCAGAAATAGCCCCGCCAAACCTACAGCCATGCCCGCACGAGCCAGCTCCGTCACCTGGTGACGGCGACCACCTGAAGCGGCACCCATGGGATCACGACACTGTAGGGAATGGGTCACATCGAAGATGACCGGCGAACAACCACTCACGTCTTTCATGGTCTGAAAGCCCAGCATATCTACCACCAGGTTATCATAGCCCATGCAGCTGCCACGCTCGCAGAGCATGACCTTGTCGTTACCACATTCATGAATTTTATCGACAATATTACCCATTTGTGAGGGACTCAGAAACTGGGGCTTTTTCACATTAATGACCGCACCTGTTTTTGCCATGGCATAAACCAGATCCGTCTGACGTGCCAGAAAGGCCGGTAATTGAATCACATCCACCACATCAGCCACTGGCTGACACTGTTCAATCTCATGAACATCAGTAATAATGGGCACACCAAACGTTTCTTTGATGGCGCGGAAGATAGCCAGTCCTTCGTCCATGCCTGGCCCTCGGTACGAATGGATGGACGAGCGGTTGGCTTTGTCGAAGGATGCTTTAAAAACATAGGGAATACCCAGTTTCTCAGTGACCGCCACGTAGGCTTCGGCCACCTTGAGGGCCCTGTCCCGTGATTCCAGCACATTCATACCACCAAACAGTACAAACGGCTTATTATTAGCCAGTTGGATATCACCAATGACAATGGTTTTTTCTTGCATAAGACGATTTTCCATTTACACAGGTAAATACAGGTAAATACAGGTAAGTCAATAAGGATGTCGCTTCGCTCCACATGCTTTAGGTGGCGAGTGAACGCCACCTAAGCGAGACAACCTTCGAGGCAAAGCTCCGTAATGCCTGCGGTTGCCTGCTCCACCAAGCTTACGCTCTGGTGGGGGTTTTGACCCTGAGCTATTTGATAAAGAAGCAAGCCTGCCACAATCACTGGCAGGCTAAAGAAGTTTACACGGTGTAGTTTATCGCCGCATTAATAAAGCTGGTAAACAGCCCGTGGCCGTCACGAGGCGTAGAGGTAAACTCCGGGTGGAACTGGCAGGCCACAAACCAGGGGTGATCAGGTACCTCAACAATCTCCACCAACGCTTTGTCTTCAGAACGACCCGCTATGATCAGACCTGCCGCCTCGAGGGACTCAAGGTAGTTATTATTAAACTCGTACCGGTGACGGTGGCGTTCGGAAATCAGATGGGTATTGTATGCCTGGTGGGAATGGGTATCGGGCTTAATATGGCAGACCTGGGCTCCCAGACGCATAGTGCCACCGAGATCAGAGGTTTCTGTACGAATCTCGGTCTGCCCCCCGGCATCAATCCATTCAGTAATCAGTCCTACTACCGGATGCGCAGCTTTATGATCAAACTCAGTGCTGTTTGCTCCTTCCAGCCCCGCAACATTGCGAGCGTATTCAATAACCGCCACCTGCATACCCAGACAAATCCCCAAAAACGGAATGTTGTTCTCACGGGCATGGCGCACTGTGGCAATTTTGCCCTCAATGCCACGACTGCCAAAACCACCGGGTACCAGAATACCTCTGACGTTTTCTAACGCACCCAGACCGTCCTGTTCAATGGTTTCTGAGTCCACATAGCGAATATTGACTTTGGTACGGTTTTTCAACCCGGCATGCTTGATGGCTTCAATCAGGGATTTATACGCATCCAGCAGTTCCATATACTTGCCAACCATGGCAATGGTGACTTCTCCCCTGGGGTTAAGCTCCCGGTCCAACACATCATCCCATTCACTCAGATCTGCCGACAGACAGTCAAGGCCAAAGCGTTCCACCACGATTTGGTCCATCCCCTGATTCGTTAACATCCGTGGAATACGGTAAATGGTATCGGCATCTTCCAGGGAGATAACGGCACGCTCCTCCACATTGGTAAACAAAGAAATTTTACGGCGTGCCGCTGCTTCGATGTGTTTTTCACTGCGGCACACCAGAATATCCGGTTGAAGGCCGATGGAGCGCAGTTCTTTCACCGAGTGCTGGGTTGGCTTGGTTTTGGTTTCACCTGCTGTTTGAATATAAGGTACCAGCGTCAAATGCATCAGAAGAGCACGTTGTGAGCCCAGTTCAACCTTCAGTTGTCGAATGGCCTCAAGGAAGGGCTGAGATTCAATATCACCGACAGTACCCCCCACTTCCACGAGGGCAATATCCGCATCCCCGGCTCCTTGAACCACTCGGCGCTTGATCTCATCGGTCACATGAGGGATCACCTGCACAGTCCCTCCCAGATAATCACCCCGACGTTCTTTACGCAGAACATCCTGGTAAATTCGACCAGTTGTAAAGTTGTTTCCCTGCGTCATGGTTGTGCGGATAAACCGCTCGTAATGACCCAGATCCAGATCTGTCTCGGCACCGTCTTCAGTAACAAAGACTTCGCCGTGCTGAAAGGGACTCATGGTGCCCGGGTCGACGTTGATATACGGGTCCAGCTTGAGCATGGTCACCTTCAGGCCACGAGCTTCAAGGATTGCCGCCAGGGAGGCCGAAGCAATTCCCTTGCCCAGAGAAGAAACCACACCACCTGTGACAAAAATAAAACGCGTCATTCGTACCTACTGACTCTGTTGTCCAAGAAATTCAACGCCTTATACTGAACAAATGGTTATTAAAAACACAACACCTCCCCTAAGTGACAGTTTGAGGGACGGTATAAAATACAATTATTCAGGGAGCGCGAAAAGAAGTACACAAGATGGAAAATCAGGATACTAAAAAAGCTGGGAAACGTAAATCATCCAATGGAATATGGGTGCTATTAAAAGTGTGCACTGATCATGTCGTGGTATAGTGTCCCGGACAGGCAAACACGGGCAATAAGCAAAGGCAATGAAACTGATACTGCGCAGTTCAAGTCATCGGCAGTCAACCGTTCTATTCTATATCAGTAGTTAATCACAGACTGTAAGTTTCGTGGTGGAATGGGAAGCCTGTTTGATGGGTTCCTTATTGATAGCTGGCACTCAATAGTTAAGGTCACTATGGGTTCAGGTGAAATAGAAAGCTCAAACCGTTCTGTTGTCCAAACCCCACTGGAACTTCCCGGAGCGTGGTGAAAGCCGGAACATGCACATGACATGCTGAACCTCAGAATGTTAAGGGCTAATGGTGACGGGGGATAAGTATTGTAAAGCCGCTGATTAGAACAGTTTTAACGGCACCCTTTCACAGGTCTCACTATCCAGTTTTTATCTTCTGGGCTACAATGACGCTCTTTCGATTCGTTCGATTCTCTGGCAACTTAGACAACCTCTTATCTGATGGATCAACCAAAAAAGCTGACTCCCGAAAAACAGGCGTACCGGTGGCTGATGAATCAAACCAGCCCCGCACGACAATGGCTGAGTTTTGCCATTGTGGCGGGCTTTCTTAATGGTGTACTGCTGCTGGTGCAGGCAGGCCTGCTGGCACACATTATTCATCAGCTGGTTATGGCTGCTGTCCCCAGGGAACAGTTGATTGCCTGTTTTATCGGGTCAGTACTGGTGGTGGTAGCCAGGGGCTGCTGTGCCTGGGCGCGGGAGTATTGTGGGTTTAAAGCCGGTGCGGAAGTGCGTCTTACCGTTCGAAAAGCCGTATTGGATAAGTTGGAGCGTTTAGGCCCGATGGCTATTGCCCAGCAACCGGCAGGAAGCTGGACGACAGTGGTCGTTGAGCAGGTAGAAGAACTTCAGGAGTTTATGGCAAAGTACCTGCCACAAATGATGCTGGCTGTGTTAGTTCCTCTGGTGATGCTGGTGGTGGTTTTTCCTGAAAACTGGGCAGTGGGTGTGATTTTTTTGGGGACAGCGCCCCTGATCCCTTTGTTTATGGCGCTGGTAGGCATAAAAGCGGCCGAAGCTAACCGCCGTAACTTTAAGGCCCTGGAACGGTTGGGGGGCTTTTTTCTGGATCGTTTACAAGGCATGGAAACCCTGCGGCTATTCTGCCGGACCGGTGCAGCACAGGCCGAGTTGACACAGGCCAGCGATTACTTTCGTCAGAAAACCATGGAGGTGCTGCGACTGGCCTTTTTATCTTCCACTGTGCTGGAATTTTTTGCTGCCGTGTCCATTGCACTGACAGCGGTATACCTGGGCATGAGTTTTCTCGGGTACCTTGAGTTTGGCAGCTACGGCCAGGATGTGACTTTGTATACAGCATTATTTTTACTATTGCTGGCACCAGAGTTTTACCAGCCACTGCGTGAGTTAGGTACGTATTACCATGCCAAAGCCAAAGCTGTTGGTGCAGCAGAATCCATCCTGGAGGTCATCAGCCAGAAGGAGCCTGAAGTGCATCAGGGCAAGCAGTCCTTTAAAGAGCAAGGTTCAGTGTCCATCAATGCCAGGGGATTAACGGTCATGACTCCCAGGGGGCGACAGCCCCTGCTTCGGGATGTGACCTTTACTATTCCCGCTGGCTGTCGTGTGGGGATTGTGGGTCCAAGTGGCGCAGGGAAAACCACACTGATCAATGCACTGATGGGGTTTTATGGGATTGAAGGTGAATTACGGCTCAACAACCAGTTACTGTCAACCCTCGACCTCGAAAGCTGGCGGGATTGCCTGGCATGGCTGGGGCAACATCCGCTGATTATAGCGGGTACGGTACTGGAAAACATTGCCTTTGGCCGCAATATCACTCGGGAGCAGGCGCTGGAAGCGCTGAAGCGTGCACAGGGTATGGATATTCTTGATAAGCTGCCGGACTGGCTGGACAGTCCTTTGCAGGAGCATGGGGGAAATCTGTCTGTCGGTCAGGCACAACGGATTGCTCTGGCACGGGCGCTGGCTCAGCCAGTCAACGTATTGATTCTGGATGAGCCAACAGCCAGCATTGATGCGGACAGTGAGCAAAAAGTGTTGCAGGCGCTGGCGGAAATACCTGCACAGACAACGGTGATCACAGTCACTCATCGTATCTCTCAGATTATGGCCATGGATCATGTCCTGATGATAGACGACGGACAGCTGGTTGCTTCAGGGCATCCGAAGACATTGATGCAACAAGAAGGTTCTTTCAAACAGTTTATCCAATGCCAGTACAGGAGTGTGGAGAATGCGTGATTTATGGCCATTTCTGGTACTGTATAAACGCCACAAAGGTCTTCTGTTATCAGGTATTGTTCTGGCAGTTGTCACCCTTGCTGCCAGCCTGGGGTTACTCGCATTGTCCGGATGGTTTATCACAGCAACGTCCCTTGCGGGTCTTGTGGCAGTGACTGCGAAAGCTTTTAATTTCTTTTCACCGGCAGCGGGGGTCAGAGGATTTTCTATTCTGCGTATCGCCAGCCGTTACTTTGAACGACTCATAAGCCACGATGCTACCTTCCGTTTGCTCTCCTGGCTAAGGGAGTGGTTTTTCAAACGACTCATCCCCCTGTCCCTTGAGGGTATTGGACGTTACCGCAAAGGGGATTTACTGAACCGGCTGGTCACGGATGTCGATGCGTTGGATCAACTCTACCTTCGACTGATCAGCCCGGTAGTGTCTGCTGTTGTTATTACACTGCTTGTATCGTTGGGTATTTTCTGGGTCAGCCCGGCATTAGCAAAGTATACCTTCACGGTTATGACCGCATGGATTGTGTTAATGCCTGTGTTGTTTTACGGGCTGGGTCGAAACACCGGTCAGTCCCTTGGGCGGTATCAGCGTGACTTACGGCAACAGGTGCTTGATCATGTGCAGGGTATGGCTGAGTCAGTGATTTATGGCTATTGTGGTCTACGTCGTGCAGGTCTGGCTATGACGGAGAAGGCCATGCAGACACAACAGCTGCGAATGGCTGCACTGAATGGATTGGGCGCCTTCCTGCTGGTGACCGGTGCCGGTGCCACCGCTGTGGGCATGCTATGGCTGGCCAGTGGGGAATATCAGGCATCCATGATTTCAGGGCCTGTTATGGCCATGGCCATGTTTGCCATATTGGCAGCTTTTGAAGCTCTTATGCCGTTGCCTGGTGCGTTTCAGTTTTTAAGTTACACGCGTGAGGCGGCAGCACGCCTGAAGGAAGTGCTTGATGAGCCACCTGTTGTATTTGCTGATGGAGATGTTAACGAAGGACGCCACAAGGTCACAGGTCGGCTTTGCTTTGACAATGTGACTTTTCGTTATTCCGGGAACAGTCATTGCCCACCGGTTGTTGATCATTTATGCCTCCATATTCCAGCAGGTCAGCATATGGCCTTGTTGGGAAAAACCGGCTCTGGTAAATCAACGATGGCACGGCTGTTGAGTCGCAGTGTTGAGCCTGACAGCGGTGATGTGCTGATTGATGGCAGGCGAGTGCAGTCATTGACGGAGAAAACGTTGCACCAGTCTATAACTTTTGTTCCCCAGCGTACCCATGTGTTCAGTACCACCTTACGGGAAAATCTACTACTGGCAGCACCTTCTGCAACCGACGAACAACTCATGCGAGTGCTTGCAGAAACGGGACTGGATAAGCTCGGTGGTGGTAATGAAGAAGGGCTTTTGTTGCTGGACCGTTGGCTTGGACATGGCGGTATAGCCCTTTCCGGTGGTGAGCAGCGCAGGCTGGCTGTTGCGCGAGCACTGTTAAAGCCAGCGCCCGTGCTGGTGATGGATGAGCCGACAGAAGGGTTGGATGGTGAGAGTGAGCAGGCGTTGATACACCATGTACTGGCTACCTTCAGGGAAAGCACAGTGATTATGATTACCCACAGGCATACGATGCTGGAGTCTATGGATCAAATCTACCTGATGGAAAAAGGGCGGGTTGAAGTGGCTAAGAAGTGGCTAAGAAGTGGCTAAGAAGTTGACATCCTCCTCCAGCCAGGTCGCTGGAGGATTCCTATAGATCATGATACTGGCGTAGTACTTGTCTATTGTTGCTGGAAGGTTGCTGGTGTTGCTGGAAGGTTGCTGGAAGAAGAAAAGACAAAGTATGTCAATACCTGAAGGCGTTGCTGGAGTCCTCCAGGTTCATATCAATGGACGCTTCTAACGCCGCTTTACGCGGGCAATCTGAACCCTGACCCTGCGTTGAAACGCCTCGCAATAGCAGGCTTTACTCGTCGCTTCTACTGTTCTGTCGTCCAGTTGACCATGCTCACTACGGCAGTTAGCAAAGACCATTGGCATTATCCGCTGCTTTCTTGCTGATGACGGATTGCAATGCCTGGTAGGCAAGCTCACTGGCATTTCTCTTAAGTACGTTATGACTATCAACAAAAGCTTTCTCAAGTGTCTGCTGATAGGCTTTATCCGTTAATGCTTTAACCATTGCATGGCACAACCC
The DNA here is from genome assembly GCA_965232215.1 of Endozoicomonadaceae bacterium. Classification (GTDB taxonomy): domain Bacteria; phylum Pseudomonadota; class Gammaproteobacteria; order Pseudomonadales; family Endozoicomonadaceae; genus Endonucleibacter. The sequence continues at coordinate 853,441 of CBDDPF010000012.1, read as the reverse complement.
TTCTGGCGTAGCATCATCCTGCAGCAACTCTGGCACCAGCTGCCGGCCTGCCAGCAGATTGGGTAGAGCCACATAGCCCACCTTAACCAGCCGCTTTACTATAGCAAACGTGAGCGGATTCATACGGTAACTCACCACAAGCGGTCGCTTGTGCAATGAGGCTTCCAGCGTTGCCGTCCCAGATGCGATTAAAATGGCATCAGAAGCAGCCATTACCTCAGATGCCCGGCCATCATAAAGCGTTAATTCAAGATCCCTGTAATCTTTTGCTAACGACAGCAACTGCTGTTTACGTTTATCATTAGCACAAGGCACCAGAAAACGAGCATCAGGAAATTGTTTGCTGAGTAAACGTGCTGTTTCAAAAAAAAGCGCCCCTAAACGCGACACTTCATTATTCCGACTACCTGGCAGCACACCAATAACAACCCCTGTTTCTGACACTTCAAGCACCTTGCGTGCTGCCACCTTATCAGGCTGCATAGGTATTTTGTCTGCCAGCGGGTGCCCGACAAAAGTCACATCCAGATGATGAGCGTTGTAATAGTCAGCCTCAAAAGGAAGCAGTGCCAACATATGATCAACGGACTGCCTGATTTTTTTTAAACGCCCTTCACGCCAGGCCCATACCTGGGGACTGACGTAATGCACAGTTGGAATACCCGCTTTTTTCAACTGTTTTTCCAGTCCCAGATTAAAATCAGGTGCATCAACCCCGACAAAAACAGTGGGCTGATCACTGATCAGATGTGCTTTTAATTTACGACGAATACCCATCAACTCTTTCAGGCGACCGAGTACTTCCATCAGCCCCATAACCGATAAACGTTCCATGGGGAAAAGACTGTCAAACCCTTCAGCTATCATTAAAGGGCCACCAATACCGTAGCAATAAGCATCTGAATGATGCTGCCTGATTTCACGGATCAGACCAGCGGCAAGTATATCACCGGATGCTTCACCAGCAACCATAGCGACCTTCAAGGGTTTGGTTGATAGTGCAGCAGAAGGGAAATCATTCATTAATGGCAAATTTGGCATAGGCTAACGAATAATACCTCGTGTTGACGCCTTTAAAGAATCAATGAGCAACTGAAGCTCAGGTATCGACTCCATCGTCTCCAGTTTGTCAATAGCCTCACCAATACGCAGCCTCTGGCGATAGATAATTTTATAGCTTTGACGTAATGTCTGAATCAGCTCCTTACTGTAACCCCTGCGTCGCATACCTTCATAGTTCATACCATGAGCCGCCGCCGGATTGCCACTGGCCATAATAAAGGCGGGAATATCTTTATACACCGCTGTCTGTCCGGCGGTCATACTGTATGCACCAATAACACTAAACTGGTGGATGGCCGTAAAGCCACCAAGAATAACGCCATCACCTATCAATACGTGCCCGCCCATTGTCGAATTATTGGCAAGCACACAGTCGTTACCTACGATACAGTCATGGGCAATGTGTACATACGCCATCAACAGGTTTCTGTGACCAATACGTGTTAACGACTCATCCTGAAAGGTACCACGATGGATCGTACACCCTTCACGAATAATATTGTCGTCACCTATTTTCAGGCGAGTTAACTCACCGGCGTACTTTTTATCCTGACAGTCTTCCCCTACACTGGAAAACTGAAAAATGCGATTATTTCTCCCTATCACCGTAGGGCCTTTAATCACCACATGGGAGTGAACCCGTGTTCCCGAGTTAATCTCTACGTTCGGACCAATATAGGTCCAGGGGCCAACCTGCACATCATCAGCCAGTTTTGCTCTTGGGTCGACAATGGCTGTTGGATGAATATCAGCCATTACGTCGCTATTAAGGCGGAAACCACTCAAGTTGTAAGCTCCTTCATACGTGCACAGGTGACTTCAGCAGAACCCACTAGCTTATCATCAACACGTGCTTCACAATAAAATTTCCATATATTTCGACGACTCGTCAGGTAAGTTGCCTTCAAGTGCAGTTGATCACCGGGAACAACGGGGCGCTTGAACTTTACTTTATCTGATGCTGCCAGGTAATAGATAGGTGCTTCACCCACCTGGTAGCCCGCCATTTCTGAACCAAGAAGGCCAGCAGCTTGTGCCATAGCCTCCAAAATCAATACACCGGGCATGATCGGGTGGTCTGGAAAATGGCCGTTAAAAAAGGGTTCATTCACCGAAACATTTTTAATACATTCGAGCACATTTTTGCCATCTTGATTGTTTTTTTCCAAGCTGACACTCACTACCCGATCTACCAGCAGGAAAGGATAGCGGTGTGGCAAAATCTCCCTGATTTTTTCAATTTTGATCATGGACCAATAAACTCAAATCTGTGTCAATGATAGAAAAAGGCCAGTACAGAGAGGGCGTTGTCACACAGCCACTGCTGGTCCAGCCTTTTTAACGAGCCGCAAAATATAACACTCAGGTTTTTTCTAAATGTTTCACACGTCTTGCCAGATTATCCAGTTGCCGGAACCTGACCGCATTTTTTCGCCATTCGCGGGCTTCCATAAAGCCCGTACCTGAAGCATAAACACCTGCTTTTTTGATAGATCCGGTCACCATAGCCATTCCCCCAATATGGGTATTATCGGCAATGGTCAGGTGACCAGCAAAGCCGGCACTGCCGGCAATAGTGCAGTTTTCACCAATTTGAGTACTACCGGAGATGCCCGCCAGAGAAGCTATGGCCGTATTTTTACCAATCACGACATTATGAGCAACCTGGATCAGGTTATCCAGGCGGACACCGTCACTAATGACGGTATTTCCCAGTGCGCCACGATCAATACATGTATTTGCACCGATTTCCACATCATCACCAATCAATACGCCACCAATCTGGGCAATTTTTACCCACCGGCCTTTCTCTCGGGCATTACCAAACCCATCGCTACCAATCACTGCTCCGGGGTGGATTATAACGCGTTTACCGATGCTGACACCGTGACAAACGGTAACATTCCTGGCGATATGGGTATCTTCACCAATAATACTATCGTGCCCAATGACAGCACCCGATGCTATTACCACCCCTTTGGCGACTATGACCCCTGCCTCAATCACAGCCTCAGGGCCAATGGCTGACTGAGGATGTATTTGAGCATCCGGGCTTACCGTTGCTGACGGATCAATACCAGCAGGTAACTCTACCGCTGTTTTAAAAAAATGAGACAAGCGTGCGTAGCCTAGATAAGGGTCATCCAATATCAGCGCATTACCGGTAAAATCAGCAGCGCTGGCAGGCGCAAGAATCACCGCTCCAGCCTTAGAATCTGGAAGGTAACGTGCGTAGACGGGGTTAGCCAGAAAACTCAGCTCCTGCGCTGTTGCTTCCTTTAACGTGTTCAGTCCAGTAATAACGAGAGTGCCATCCCCTTGCAGCCGGGCTCCCGATACTTCAGCCAGCTCAGCTAGCGTGTACATATTGTCAGCCCTTATTACGTGTATTACGTGTCTTGTTAAGGCGCTCAATCACCATTCGAGTAATATCAAACTCAGGTTTAACGAAAGCCACAGCGCCACGCTGGAGGACTAAATCGTAACCCTGCTCTTTGGAAATTTGCTCAATAGCCTGCTCCAGTCTGGGACGAAGTTTACCCAGCTCTTCCTGGTCAGAACGTGCTTTCTCCACACGCAACTGACGATCTTTCAATTGCAGATCTTCATACTTGCGTTTGATATCGAGCTGGCGCGTTTCTCTCTGTGCTGCAGACAGTGTAGGTCCTTCCTTCTGGAGTTTTTGCTCCATTTTTTTCAGTTCATCCCCAAGGGTTTTTATCTGTTTGATCTGGGGAGCAAATTTGGATTCTGCCATTTTTGCGTACTGCTTCGCTGCATCGGACTCCAACACTGCCATGTCAGAGTCAATCACAGCAATCTTCATCGTCGTCGCTGCCGCCGCCGTTTGGGCAAAAGACACCAGCATGACCACTATAAAACAAAAGAATCGTATAGATTTCAAGGCATTCTCCTGATGAGTTAACTAATAACCTGTTATATCTATAACAGTAAAATGCAGAGCTAGATTATAACGAAAAGGCGTATTTCTACACCTTTTTGTGGTTATAACAATAAGTACAAGGGCTTGTCATTTCATCCGCCCGATAAATAGCGGAGCAAATACTAGAAAGGAGCACCTAGTGAGAACTGGAAGATCTGTGTTTCGTCTTCTCCTTTCGCATTCAACGCTTTTGACAGGCTGAATGTCAATGGTCCAAGGGGCGTAATCCAGGTCAGGCCAAGACCCGCACTGTAGCGCAGCTCATTGAGTTTTGGTTTGCTACTGTCAACCACGTCCTCATGTTTTTTCCCACTATTATCAAATACATTACCAAAGTCAAAGAAGACACTGGTGCGCAGGGCACGCTGATCTTTAATAAACGGCAGAGGAAATAGTACCTCGACAGTTCCTTCTATCAGCGTGTCTCCACCCATACTGTTATAGTCACCGCCCTCGGTGTTTTGTTTGGCTTTCGGTCCCAGGGTATTGTCTTTAAAGCCTCTTACAGAGCCAAATCCACCGGCATAAAAATGCTCAAAGAAAGGCACATCATGAGTACTGCCATAAGCACCTGCATAGCCAAGGCGAGCAGCGAAGCGCGCTGTCAGAGAATCCGTCAGGGGCTGGAAATACTGTCCTTTATAAACCAGCTTATAAAAGGTTGTCGTAGAGCCGGGAACCGCAATTTGTGACGATACACTTTGTGAATAGCCATTGGTCGGCAGTAGCCCCCGGTTTAACGCCGATTCAGACCAGCCAAGTGTTGCCTTGAAGTTAGTAAAGCGGTCACCTTCTTCCTCCAGGTAATCTTTAAAGACTTTTGGGCTGGTGTCCCCTGTGGATACTTTTGTCCCTTCAACGCTCACACCAAAATTAATGCTTTGCGTTTCAGACAGTGGGTAGCCAAAATTAACATTCCCACCCCAGGTATCTGCAGCATAGCTGGAGATATCAGAGTCCTTATAGTCGTAGGTACGATAATTCATGCCAAAGCCACGGCTCACACCGTCAACAGTGTAGTAAGGGTTAGTAAAGTTAAAACTGTACAGCTGACTTACATCACTCTTGTTCAGACCGATAGACACTTTATTGCCGGTTCCGAGGAAGTTACTCTGATTGATAGAGCCGCCGAGTAACAGACCATCAGATTGAGAATAACCAACACTGGCAGTGATACTGCCTGACGGTTGCTCCTGCACGGTATAATTGACGTCAATCTGATCGCTGGTCCCTGGTACCGGCGGTGTTTCTACATTGACTTCCTTGAAGTAGCCCAGGCGCTCAAGTCGGAGTTTGGACAGCTCTATCTTTTCAGTATTGGCCGAGGCACCTTCCATTTGTCGCATTTCACGACGCAGTACCTCATCATCCGTTTTTGTATTGCCATTAAAGTTGATTCTTCGCACATAGGCCCGACGTCCGGGGTCCACAAAAAATGTTAATGCAACGGTTTTTTTATCATTATCAGCCCTGGGGACACCGGTGACATTAGCAAAGGTATAACCTTCATTTCCCAGGCGTCGGCTAAGGGACGCTTCCGTTTGCGTAATGACTTTTCGCGAGAAGGTTTGATCAGGCTTGGCCAGCAGGAGTTTTTTCGCTTCCTCTTCAGGAATAATAAGATCTCCTGCCAGTTTCACATCGCCGATTGTGTATTTATCCCCTTCATCAATGTTGACTGTAATATAAACATGCGCTTTGTCGGGGCTGATTCCCACCTGCGTAGAGGTAATGTTGAAGTTAATATAGCCACGATCAAGGTACCATGAGCGAAGACGCTCCAGATCGCCAGTCAGCTTCTCACGGGAGTATTTATCACTGGAGCTGAAAAAGGAGTACCAATGACTTTCTTTCAACTCAAATAAGTCAAGCAACTGCGCCAGCGGATACACCTTATTGCCCACAATGTTGACATGGCTGATGGTTGCAACTTTGCCTTCCTTAATCTTAATGGACAACTTAACCCGGTTTCGTGGCAGCGCTTCTATCCCGGTTGAAATATTTGCCCCATAACGCCCTTGAGCAACATACTGCCGCTCAAGCTCCTGGCGAATAGCATCAAGGGTTGCCTGTTGGAAGATTTCACCTTCTGACAGGCCTGCCTTGCCCAGCCCTTTTTTCAGGTCATCCGTTTTTATGGCCTTGTTCCCTGAGATAACAATTTCACTGATAGATGGCCGTTCAACAACGGTGACGACCAGCACTTTTCCATCCTGACCTATCTGGATATCTTTGAAATAACCTGTCCGAAAAAGTGCCCGGGTTGCATCAGCTACCGCCGGGGCTTCAACATCATCACCCACCCCTATAGGAAGTGCATTAAAAACCGTACCAGCTGAAATGCGTTGCAGGCCATCTATCCGGATGTCTGAGACAACGAATGCCTGAGCACCTGACACATAGGCCATAGAGCCAATCAGCAGAGACAACAGTGATCGATTCATGGAATCCGTTCTTATCCGTGTTCATTTTGTACTCTGAAAAGGCAGACAAGATCATCAATGCTGCCCACGAAGTATGTCAGAATAGACGACTTACATCATTATAGATAGCCAGCCCCATCACACATATCACCAGAGATACCCCAATTTTCAGACCCAGTAACTGGACCCTTTCAGACAGAGGCCGCCCTCTGACCAGTTCGACCAGATAGAAGAACAAATGCCCTCCATCAAGCACAGGTATTGGTAGCAGGTTAAGAACTCCCAGGCTGACACTCAGCATGCCAAGAAAGTATAGAAAGTTCTCAAACCCCGATGCCATAGAAGCACCCGCCACCTTAGCAATAGTGATGGGACCGCTCAAGTTTGTCACTGACACCAGACCAACGATCATTTTCCACAACGAGTTGACAGTCATCGCCGTTAACGCCCAGGTACCTTCAGCGCCCTTCACTAAAGCAGTAACCGGCCCATACTGTATTGTTCTTATCATCGACTGTGGCCAGGTAGCTGGCCTGACACCTGCACCAATATAACCACTGCCGTCAATGTCCCGGGTATCCGGTGTCAAAGAAAGGTTTATCAGTTTTTCCCCACGCAGCACCGTGACAGCCAGTGTTTGATCAGGATGTTTTCTAATCAATTTCACCCATGACAGCCAGTCGGGAACAGGCTGTCCATTAACCTGCAAAACGTTATCACCGACTTTTAACCCTGATCTGGCTGCTGCACCACCGTCCACTACACTGCCAATAATGGCAGGAATTGCTGGCGTATAAGGTCGAATACCCAGAGAAAACAAAGGATCAGGTTGCTCATCGCCTGCCAGCCAGTTTTTAACGTAGAGGCTTCGTTCAACCACGGTGCCACCGGTATGAGAAGTACCTGGCTCGCCAGGCAGTACTGAAAACTGCAGCGTTTTTGTTTCTCCCAAAGCACTAACCAGCGCCATATTAACCGCTTGCCATCCTTTTGTTTCAGCACCATCCACAGCGACAATTTCATCACCAACCTGAATACCCGCCATTGCAGCGGGAGAGTCAGGTATAACTTCGCCAACCTGTGGTGCTACTGACTGCACACCGAGCAGATACATCAGCCATAACGCCACAATGGCCAATAAAAAATTGGCCACAGGTCCGGCAGCAACAATGGCAATACGGGATAGCACCGGCTGGTTGTTGAATGAAAGATGTTTTTCATCCGCCGAGACGGGCCCTTCCCGCTCATCCAGCATTTTAACATAACCCCCGAGTGGAATAAGGGCGACGGAAAAAGCAGTACCATGGCGGTCTTTTTTTTGCCATATGGGTTTACCAAAACCAAGAGAAAAATGCAGCACTTTGACACCGCAGCGACGCGCTACCCAAAAGTGGCCGTATTCATGGATACTGACCAGTATTCCCAAGGTGATCAAAAAGGCGACCACGGTTTGTATCGTATCCAGAATCATACGACATCATCTCCTGATACAGAGGCACACCCGATGAAATGCTTTCGTAAAGCCATTATGACATACTATCATTTTTTAGCTTAATGATGCATCGTTCAGCCAATCGGCGTGCTTGCCGATCGGCATCAAGTACCAGCTCAACGGAACTTGCTGCCCGGTTTTCAACGGCCTGCAGCACCTCATCGACGACATGACCAATGTGGTCAAAACGCAACTGATGACATAAAAATGCAGCCACGGCCTGTTCATTGGCCGCATTCAGTACCGCAGGTGCTGTCCCACCAGTTTTGGCTGCTTCCATAGCCAGCTTTAAGCATGGATAGCGTCTCATGTCAGGCTCATAAAAATCAAGACGTGCAATGGCTGATAAAGACAGAGTATCTGCGCCAGAGATCATTCGTTCAGGCCAGGCCAGGGCGTGAGCAATGGGCGTACGCATATCAGGATTCCCTAATTGAGCCAGCACAGAACCATCCACATAATCTACCATGGAATGAACAATGCTCTGTGGGTGAATGACGATGTCAACCTGATCAGGCCGGGCGTCAAACAGCCAGCAAGCCTCAATAAGTTCGAGCCCTTTATTCATCATGGTGGCTGAATCTGTAGATACTTTTTTCCCCATATTCCAGTTAGGGTGCGCACAGGCCTGAGCAGGCGTAATCCCGGTAAATTCCCCTAAGGGTGTCTCTCGAAAAGGCCCTCCGGACGCCGTCAATAATACACGACGAACACCTGATTTGCTCAGCCCCTGGGAAAAACGAGGGGGCATACACTGGAAGATCGCATTATGCTCGCTGTCAATCGGCAACAATGTTGCTTCTGCTGCATTAACAGCAGACATAAAAAGTTCGCCGGTCATCACCAGCACTTCTTTATTGGCCAGCAACACCTTTTTTCCTGCTTTTACTGCTGCCAGCGTAGGTAGCAAGCCTGCTGCTCCAACAATCGCCGCCATTACCGTGTCAATGGTGGGATCTTCAGCAACAGCAACAGTATGCTCCTCACCCCATAAGATTTCTGCCCTCAACCCTTCTGCCTGAACATTACGGCGCAGGCGATTCGCTGCAGTTTCATCGGCCATCACCACTTGATCCGGGTTAAACTGGCGAATCTGTGGCAGCATTACGGCGTCATTTTTCCCTGCTGCCAGCGATCGCACACGGTAACGCCCAGGGTAGCGGGCAACCACATCCAGTGTACTTTTTCCAATGGAGCCTGTTGAACCAAGAATACACAGCTCTTGCATTATCGCTTTCCGTTTACACAATTCCGTTTACACAATAAAGTGAAGCACCAGGGCAAATAACGGCAAGGCAGCGGTCAAACTGTCGATTCGATCCATAACACCACCGTGCCCTGGCAGTAAACTACTACTGTCCTTTATACCTCGCTCCCGCTTTAACAAGCTTTCGAGCAAATCACCCAGTACCGAGATTAATGCTACCATCATTGCCAGTACGACAAGTACAACTTCTCGCCCGAACCCGATATTGACGTACGTGAGCTGTCCATACACAATGGCAACCAGCATGGAAAAAATGATTCCTCCCAGTAGTCCTTCAATGGTTTTCTTTGGGCTGACTTTTTTTGCTAAAGGCCTCTTACCCAGGTTCTTTCCAACAATATAAGCGCCTATATCCGCTCCCCACACCAATAAAAGCAACAATACAATGGCCTGCGGCCCATGATCGCTCTTTAGCATCACAATGGCAGACCAGGCCGGTATCAGCACCAGTACTCCCATTAACATTCTCACAAGACGCGACTTGCAATAACGGGCTGAGGCAGGGTACTGACTCACCATCCCAAAGGCCACCACCCACCATAATAATGCCCCGCCCATGAGTATCAGGCCTGGCATATGGGTGTTGTAGTCCCACACACAAAGCACGCCTATGAGTGCTGCATAACTCAACCTGCCTGCAGGGTGAGAGACTCCGGACAAATTTGCCCACTCCCAGGCACCGAGTATAATCACCAATCCGATCAGCAGGGAAAAATAAGGGACAGACGACCAGAAAACCGTTGTCAGTGCAATAGGTGCCAGAACCACTCCGGTTAGAATTCGCTGTTTTAGCACAAATGTATAGCCTCCACCGGCTCTCCCTGGCTTTGTCAAACCAATACGCTATTACCCCGAACACTATCAGGGAGCATACAGATAATACCTGATCATCAAGGGGCAATGAATTGAGAAAAATGACTTGGATAGCAAAGACACATTGCAGGAGCTCACCAGAAAAGGCAAGCCACCCCACAAGACGTCAGCTATTTCTGTCTGGCAAAGACCCGCAAATATTGCCAGTTTTTATCTGCAAAATCTGCAAAAAAGGCAAGCCTTAAGACGCGGCGACAGTTAGATTTCCATCAGATCGTTTTCTTTCTCACCTAAAGCCTTATCCACACCAGAAATCCACTGATCTGTCAGCTTTTGAATGTCATCCTGCGCTCGATGCTCTTCATCTTCGCTGATCTCTTTTTCTTTTTCCAGCTCCTTCAGGTCAGCCATGGCATCACGACGAATATTACGAATGGCAATACGGGCATTTTCTGCTTCAAGGCGTGCCTGACGAATAAAGCCTTTGCGGGTTTCTTCTGTCAACGGTGGCAGAGGAATACGAATAACTTCACCGGCCGTGGAAGGGTTCAGGCCAAGATCGGATTTCAAAATCGCCTTTTCAATTTCAGGTACCAGCACCTTTTCCCAGGCACGTATAGAAAGTGTTCGGGCATCTTCCGCACTGATATTCGCCACCTGTCCCAGAGGAGTTTCTGAACCGTAATAGGAGACCTTGATACCATCCAGTAAGCTGGGATGCGCCCGACCTGTCCGAATTTTAGCAAAGGCAACGGCTAAAGAGTCCACACTCTTTTCCATCCGCTCAGCGGCATCGTGTTTAATCGCATTAATCATTTGTCACCCCCGTTTATGAGCGTTCCTTCCTCCCCCCCGACCACGAGATTCAGAAGTGCCCCGGATTTGTTCATATTAAATACCCTTACAGGCATTTGCTGATCTCTGACCAGACAAATGGCTGTCAGATCCATCACGCCCAGCTTTTGTGCCAGCACGTCGTCATAATTCAGGTGTGTAAATTTTACGGCATCGCTGTATTTTGTTGGATCTTTATCATAGACACCGTCCACCTTGGTGGCTTTTAACACCGCATCCGCATCTATTTCAATGCCACGAAGGCAGGCTGCAGTGTCTGTGGTAAAAAACGGGTTACCAGTACCCGCAGAAAAAATGACGACATCACCGTTGCTCAAATAGCGCTGAGCGTGTCGACGGTCATAATGTTCAACGACACCACTCATGGGTATCGCAGACATCACACGAGTATTGATGTTAGATCGTTCCAGCGCATCGCGAATAGCCAGCGCATTCATGACCGTTGCCAGCATTCCCATATGATCACCCGTTACACGGTCAAGACCGGCGGCATTAAGTTCTGCGCCGCGGAACAGGTTCCCACCCCCGACCACAATACCCACTTGAACACCAATGCCTACCAGCTGTCCTATCTCCAGGGCTATCCGGTCCAGCACTCGCGGGTCTATGCCAAACTCACCCTGGCCCTGCAGGGCTTCACCACTGAGCTTAAGTAGTACGCGTTGATAATTGGGCTGTCGATCACTTGCAGGCATATTGATTCTCGCATTATTCGTGGTTTCACGCCGCTGACCTTATAATATCTGGAGCAAATACCATAGGTCAGACACCTGGAAAAAGTTTCACCTGACCGGTCAGCGCCCAAAGTCACCAAACTGCCAGACCGGTACTCAAGCAACATTATAAACGTGCCGGAAACACAAAACTGCTACCATACAGTCATGGCAGCAGCCCTAAACAAACCGTGGTATCAGCAGTTACAGGCCAGCCTGGGCACGAACTTCAGCGGCAAAGTCCACTGCTTCTTTCTCAATACCCTCACCCACCTCAAAGCGAACAAAGCCCGTCACCGTTGCGCCAGCTTTCCTGGCCAGAGCGCCGACTTTAATATCCGGATCTTTTACGAAAGGCTGTTCCAGCAGGCTGTTTTCTGCCAGGAACTTATTAATACGGCCACCGATCATTTTTTCAATGATTTCAGCAGGCTTGCCGGATTGTTCAGCTTGTGCCCTGAAGATTTCCTTCTCTTTCTCAACCAGCTCAGCAGGCATGTCTTCTTTGCTGACAACCTGTGGATTAATAGCGGCTACATGCATGGCCACATCGCGAGCCAGTTCAGCATCACCACCTTGCTGGTTAACCAGCACTGCAATACGCTTGTTGCCGTGAACGTAACCACCCACAGTACCACCTTCAACCAGGTTTACACGGCGCACATTGATGTTCTCACCAATTTTCTGAACCAGCGCCAGGCGAGACTCTTCCAGTTCACCTGCCATCAGGGTGGCAACATCTGTTTCTCTACGCTCAAATGCAGCATCAACGACTTTCTCAACGTAACCCAGGAAGTTTTCATCACGGGCAACGAAGTCAGTTTCACTGTTAATTTCAACCAGAACACCGTAGCTGTTGTCCGCTGCGATTTTGGTAGCAACAACACCTTCTGCCGCTACGCGACCGGCTTTCTTGGCCGCTTTTGCCTGACCAGATTTGCGCATTTCTTCGATGGCTTTTTCAATATCACCGTCTACAGCGACCAGGGCTTTTTTACACTCCATCATGCCCAGGCCGGTACGCTCACGCAGCTCCTTCACCATTGCCGCAGTAATTGCTGCCATGATTGACTCCTCTCGCAATTGATGTTCAGGCCCCTTAAAAGGAGCACAATGATTATCTGGGTTTCGCCGGTAAAATAACAGTGTATATTCTACCAACCCCATTAACTTGGTCCCTCAGAACCTCCCTTAAACGTCTGTGTCTGCACGTAGCGAGGTCAGGATAAATGGAGGATAAAAGGCCGATTTCCAGAGGCAAACAGCCAGCTGTGTAATGAACAGAATCGGCCTTTTAGACCCGTTTAACGCAGACTGCCGGGCAGCGCGACTTTTAAGATGCTCTGAGACGATAGCAAAAAAAAGGGAGCCTGAGCCCCCTTTTTTTCTTCATCAAGCTGCTGGCAATTAAGCGTCAGCCTGATCTTTGCCCTCAGCAGGCCCTTCTTCCACTGTGTCTTCTGCCTTTTCTTCGGCAGCATCAGCAATCAGTTCTTCTTCGGCTCCAGTGGTGTTGGCTTTAGCACGACCTTCCATAACAACATTGGCAGCAGCTTTAATGTACAAATGGATAGCACGGATTGCATCGTCGTTACCCGGAATAACAATGTCAACCCCTTCAGGGCTGGAGTTAGTATCTACGATACCAATAACCGGGATACCCAGTTTGTTGGCTTCCTGAATAGCGATACGCTCGTGCTCAACATCAATGACAAACAGCGCGTCTGGCAGGCCGCCCATGTCTTTGATACCACCAAGGCTACGATCGAGTTTTTCCAGATCACGGCTGCGCATCAGCGCTTCTTTTTTGGTCAGCTTTTCGAAGGTACCGTTATCGCGTTGAGTCTCCAGATCACGCAGACGGCGAATAGATTGACGAATCGTTTTGTAGTTCGTCAGCATACCACCTAACCAGCGGTGATCCACGTAAGGCATGCCACAACGGGTAGCTTCTTCATGGATGATTTTACCTGCGGCACGCTTGGTACCAACAAACAGGATTTTATTCTTTTTTTCAGCCAGCTTCTGGATGAAAGACAGAGCATTGTTGAACGCAGGCAGAGTGTGTTCAAGGTTGATGATATGAATCTTATTACGCGCACCGAAGATGAACTTGTTCATTTTCGGGTTCCAGTAACGCGTCTGGTGTCCGAAGTGTACGCCCGCCTTGAGCATGTCACGCATAGTGACTTGAGTCATGCATCTCTCCTGAATCAGGGTTAAGCCTCCATATACCCCATGAACCCGACTCGCTGTTTGACCATAAAGCACCCAGAGCCATGTGACGGTATATGTGAGTCTGTAGTGAACTGTAGTGAACTGTAGTGAACAATGTATGCCGGAAAATTTGGCAATTGCGGCGCGCTTTATAACATATTTTTGGAAAAACTCAAAATATCATCGCCATTTGCCGAGCGATTTCATTGGGTATTTACGGGTGCCTATGAGCAACTTTCAGTATCGTTAGATGGCTTTAAGGTTACTCCCAGGGTCATTATCTACTCTTTCATCATTCTTGCGCTTGCGAAGATGACAATAGGGCAGATTGATACTTTTTACAAGACCTGAAAGTAATTTCCTCATGAGATCGCCCTGCTACCTTTTACTTTGAACGAAAACCGGGCGCAATCTCGCTCTTTTAACGGCGAGTCTGACCCGGGCAAAGGGCTAGCCCTGTTGTGATAGACTCCTGAATATTTGTAGTAGTTCACCCTTTTATTGTAACTTTTAGCTTGTCCCTCCCAGTCTCACCTTTTCCCGGTATCTGCAATACGAAAAAAGCAGGGGTAATTGTGGAGTATCGAACGGCATCTGGGCTAAAATACTCTCTAATTACAGCTGGAGTTACGCATTTCAATATGTCTTACCACCACCCGTAGTATCTTGACCGAATGAACAAACGCTATACAGGGTACAAATGCGTAACTTCAGTTACAGGTTGAAATACCGTGGCCTACCTCTTTATAGAATGCCCAGACTTTATGAATATCGTTATTAAAACCCGTGAAGAAATTGAAAAAATGCGCATCGCCGGCCGACTGGCAGCTGAATTACTGGAAATGATTGAGCCCTATGTCAAGCCAGGCGTATCCACCGGTGAGCTCGATCGTATTTGCCATGAGTATATCGTTAATGAACAAAAAGCGATCCCGGCCCCCTTAAACTATGGTGCAGCACCAGGGCGTCCGGGGTTTCCCAAATCCATCTGTACGTCTGTTAACCAGGTCGTCTGCCACGGCATCCCCAGTAACAAAAAAATACTGAAAAACGGTGATATTATCAATATCGACGTCACTGTAATTAAAGATGGCTATCACGGTGACACCAGCAAAATGTTCATGGTCGGCGATGTACAACCTTTTAATCAGCGACTGGCTAAAGTGACTCAGGAGTGCATGTATAAAGGTATTGAGCAGGTGAAACCTGGCGCTCGTCTGAGCGATATTGGCAGAGTCATTGCCCACCATGCCCATGCCAATCACTACACCGTTGTTGAAGAGTATTGTGGGCATGGCATTGGCAGGGGTTTCCATGAAGACCCTCAGGTCCTTCACTATGAAGGATACGGCGATCGTAATGACTGTGTGCTGAAAGAAGGCATGATCTTCACCATTGAGCCTATGATCAATGCCGGAAAAAAAGGTACAAAACTTCTCAGCGACAACTGGACAGCAGTCACCAAAGATCGTCGGCCTTCTGCACAATGGGAGCATACTATTCTTGTTACTGCTTCCGGGCATGAGGTTTTGACACTCAGAAAAGAAGAGCAGGTCTAAAGCAGCTGCTTCAATGCGTTTGACGTGTTCAACCTGAATACGCTAAATTACTCGACTGAACAGATTATGCTCTCGAAAACGGGTAGTTTTACGCAAGAGCGCGAGAGACTTTCTTTTTGAGATCCTCCCACGCCTGAAAACGTGAGAGTAGATCCCTACAGCCAGACGACGATGCTCCGCCGTAGTGTGTCCCTTACCAGCAGCGGGGTACACCTTATTCGATAATCTGCTCTACCCTTCGGATTGTTTACAAACACAGTGACGACAAAAAATACTTATCAAACAGCAAATGCAGTTACAGGGTATTACGAATCTGTGTTAAGGTGACTTCGTCGCTTTACAACAAAATAACAAGCCCCGGACAGATTCCAGATACTCTGTTCATAGACTATAGCGAGTATGCGATGATGTTTTCACTCTCTTCAAAAAATGTACTTATTACCGGTGGTGCCCAGGGAATGGGACGGCTGTTCGCAGAAAAAACCCTGCTTGAAGGTGGCCGGGTGGTACTGTGGGATATCAATGAAACTGCGTTGAATGACACGGCAACGGAACTGAGAAGCCGCGGTGGTTCTGTCAGCACCTACGTGGTGGATGTGGCCAGTGTGGCGTCGATTAAACAGGCTGCTGATCGCGTCCGCTCAGACATTGGTGATATGGATGTCCTCTTTAACAATGCTGGCATTATAGTGGGCAAAGATTTTACTGATCACTCGCCTGCGGACATTGAGCGTACCCTGAATATCAACACGGCAGGCCCTATGCACGTCACCAGTGCTTTTTTGCACGGTATGCTGAAAAACGGTGACGCCCGCATTGTCAATATTGCTTCTGCTGCCGGTTTAATACCCAACCCTAAAATGTCAGTTTATGCCGCCAGTAAATGGGCGGTCATTGGTTGGTCAGAATCTTTGCGACTGGAGATGGAGCGTGGTGGCCATGATGTAAAAGTAACCACCGTAACCCCCAGTTATATTGATACTGGCATGTTTGAAGGTGTCAAACCTCCTCTGCTGGTACCGATTATTAAACCGGAAAAAATGGCTGACCTTGTCTGGGAGGGGATGAAAAAAGGAAAAGTCTATGTGCGCGCGCCGTGGATTGTGGGGCTTTTGCCATTCGTCCGGGGTATTATGCCGGCACGCGTCTTTGATTTTATTGGTGGTAAGCTGCTGCGTATTTATGCAAGCATGGATGATTTTAAGGGACACAGTGCTTCACAGAAACAGCCTGGCACTTCGTCACAAGGCACATGACAGCAGAATAAACAGGGAGTAATAACGCCAAATCAGAGGCATTCAGAGGCAATTACGGCATTCTATCATGGCCTCGTTGTCCAATGAGCCTTATCAGGGACTTTTACGACGGCTTCTTACACCATGAATGTGATGATATAAACACTTGTCATTGGAGTTTTACCGAGAAACGTTCTTCCTGTTTTTGAAGGGTTTCTTCTGGAACTCCATGAACGCTCTCACCGGCATGGCGGTTTTCTACGATGATAGAGAATACCCGGTAGCCGTGTTTTTTAGCCATTTTATAGTAAGGCTCCATCTCCCATTCACAGGTGAATGTGTTGTGTACAGCGACGTTAACGCCCATCTCCATGCACGATTCAGTGCGCTTTTGGCAGTCGTTGTGCGCCTTCTTTATCCTGGCAGTATCGAACCTATACTCACCATCTTCCATGAAGTAGTCGTCGGCACTAATACAGTGTGCACAAAACGAGTGGGCTACTGTTGTCTTACCGCTTCCAGATAAACCACGGATTAAAAATAGCTGTTTCATCCTGTCTCCTTGAATCTGAATTCATCCGTTGACATTGTGATAATGGCTGAACAGCGTAGAGCACTTTAAACCTGTAACTCATGCTGATGCGTTTGATTGGTGAGCAGTATACACACGTACGTCGCTCTTCGGCAGTCGCAAGATAACAGTCAATGGCGCTAACTTAAGCTCTCATTGTTGGTATTCCCTTAGCCTGCGAACCTGTTTCCTGATGTGTTTAAGCCTGCAAACAGGCTTTGGTCGGCGCTTATTTGCCCCGGGTTCCTTTCGCCCCGGTCGATTACCTATTCTGTGCTCTCCAATAATGTCAGCCATCGTCGGTCATCTCCTCCAAAAGATTGTTTATCACACCTTCGGCATTCTGTAATAGTAAACGGCTTTCACTGTTTAAACCGTCATATGCTGCTTTGAAGCTGACTTTACGAGGGCTGTCACCTGTTTTTATCACTGCTTTCGCCATCAGAGTCCTGATCATATTGTCAACCAGAAGATAGACATCAATTTCTTTCCGTGCCGTGGCAGGGCTTCCACACCGAAGACTATCCATTTTCATCAACGTTTTAATAGACCTGAAATCAAGCTCCACATGTGAGCGCTCCAGGTACAGCTTAATAACTGAAGTTACGCATTCGTACCCTATATAGCATTTATTCATTCGGTCAAGGTGCTATTCTTTCTCTTGTGAAATCGGGAAGTTGTTTCAGGACAAATCCTTACGAAAAGTGACCATGACCATCATTTCAGGTCAATTTGAGTTCAGGGTCAAAGCCACTACAAAAAATTTGACCACTGTCAGTCTCTGCATCAAGTATATTCTGGCAAAACATCATTTTCATCGTGCAGGGTGACTGGAAATACGGTCATGAATATTTGATAAACACATGGCTGCTTTTGGATCACTCACAACCCGCCTGTTACCCCTGGCCTACCCCTGACATGCGTGCACTGTTGCCTGAACCAGGTCCAGCAACTCCCTGTTCGCCACTGTAAACATGGCTAAATCCGGTTCACTGGCACTGCGTATTTCACCAAGAATATCTTGCCAGCGTGTGACAAAAACATGCTGCTGCATGATCCATTGATCCAAATGTTTATCAAGGTTACCGGTTGCATCGGGCATCATCATCAATGCGATGGTCAACTCCCGCTGCTCCCAGTTCAACTCATCACGGATACTGTCCGTTGCCAACGACTGCCAGTGATTATTTGCTTCAAAAGCACCGAGGGCGCCGTTATACCAATCCAGCTCAAGCCGCTGTCCAATGGAAAAATACACGCGAGCCACTTTATCCAAAGGCTGACCGGTTTGATCAGAAGCTTGTATCACAGGCAGCGCACTGAGCAAATAACGGTGCCCTGCGACAACAATGGCCAGTTCTTCCGGTATCTGGTATTGACTTAATCGGGCCAGCTTGCCGGCAAACTCCTTTTGCTCCTGCTCCCCCAGGTATTCTGCAAAGCAACCGATGAAGCTCTGCACCCTGGGTCTGTAGTGTGTCACGCATTGCGCAGTAATAAGGTTTTGCCGTTTAACCCGTAAAAACCAGCGGGTTGCCCGTCGAACAAGCTTGGTCATGGAAGTCATCATCTGCATTTGCAACTCACTGGGCACTTTATCATCGAGGACTTCCGCCTGCTCCCAGTATTTTTCGATAGAAAACACATCACGACTGACCAAAAATGCCCGTGCAATTTCAGCGGCAGCTCCCCTCGTCGTTTGCAGAATACGATGGACAAAGGTAATACCCATCATATTAATCAGTCGGTTGGCAATTTGTGTTGAAATAATGTCACTGCGCAGGTGGTGCTGTGTAATTGCATCACTGAACTTATCCACCAGCACTTTTGGGAAAGCGGTATTGAGTTCATGCACCAGGTAAGGATCATCAATAATATCAGAGGTGATTAACGCTTCTTTTAAATCGGATTTACTGTAGGACACTAACAATGACAACTCTGGCCGGGTTAATGTTTTTCCAGCGGCTTCACGCTCCACCAGTTCTTCATCGGTGGGCAAAAATTCAATCGCTCTGTCCAGTTTCCCTTGTGTTTCCAGATACTCCATAAAGCGGCGGTATTCTTCCATTTTATTGCGTACATCAATCTCCGCCAGTGAAATTGCCTGAGTCTGACGATAGTTATTCATTAACACCAGCCGGGACACGTCATCGGTCATGTCCACCAGCAGGGCATTTCGCTGCTTAACGGTCATATCACCACTGGCGACAATCCCATTGAGCAGAATTTTGATATTGACTTCGTGATCTGAACAATCGACGCCCGCCGAATTATCAATAAAGTCAGTATTCATAGCACCGCCTGTGGCCGTGTACTCAACACGCCCTAACTGTGTCAGCCCGAGATTTCCCCCTTCACCAATGACTCTTGCCCGTAGCTCACAGCCATTAATCCGCAATGTGTCATTGGCTTTATCACCCACATCAGCATGGCTTTCTGTCACCGCTTTCACGTAAGTGCCAATGCCACCGTTCCAGATTAAATCCACTGGTGACCTGAGCAGGGCCTTGATAAGTTCATTGGGCGTCAGACGATTGGATTTAATCGCAAACCGTTTTTTTACGGATTCAGAGATAGGGATTGATTTCGCCGTTCGTGAGAAAACACCGCCACCACTGGATATCAACTGGGTGTCATAATCTTGCCAACTGGACCTGGGTAGCTCAAATAACCGTTTACGTTCTTTATAACCAACTTCAATCCTTGGGTTTGGGTCAATAAAGATATGCAGATGATTAAATGCGGCCACCAGCGCAATAGATTCTGACAACAATACGCCATTACCAAAGACATCCCCCGCCATATCACCGATACCAATCACCGAAATGGTATCAGACTGAACATTGATGCCTTTTTCACGGAAGTGCCTTTGCACGGATACCCAAGCCCCTTTTGCCGTAATCCCCATCTTTTTATGGTCGTAGCCTTCACTGCCTCCTGATGCAAAAGCATCACCCAACCAAAAGCCATACTCTTTTGCAATACTGTTGGCAATATCAGAGAAGGTGGCCGTGCCCTTATCTGCTGCCACCACCAGATAAAAATCATCATCATCATAGTAAACACTATTCTCAGGATGAATAATGGAACCATCTTCAAGGTTATCCGTCACATCCAGCAATGCCCGTATAAACAGGCGATAACAGGCCTCGCCTTCTGCCTGAATCTCTTCCCTTGAGGCCGTCAGTGGTATCTGCTTGGGTGTAAAACCGCCTTTTGCACCCACTGGTACGATCAGTGCGTTTTTTACCTGTTGCGCTTTGACCAACCCTAACACTTCCGTCCTGAAGTCTTCTATGCGATCTGACCAGCGAAGCCCCCCGCGGGCAACTTTCCCCCCCCTGAGGTGTACCCCCTCAAAGCGGGGTGAATAAACAAAAATTTCAAACAATGGCGCTGGCTTTGGAATGCCTTCAATATCCCTCGGTGCCAGCTTGATAGATACGTAAGGCTTATATTCACCAGAGCCAGCCTGCTGGTAAAAATTAGTGCGCAAAATAGCCGCAATAACACTCTGCATTTTACGAATGACGTGATCTTCACTCAGCACCGTCACATCATCAAGGGCCTCAAGAATACTTCTCTGGATCTGCTGTTGTTTAGCCAGGCGGTGAGTTTTAGACAAGCTGATCTCAGGATTAAACCGCATATCAAACAATGCCACCAGCATTTTGGCTAAGGCAATATTATTGCACAGCGTATCGGCAATATAACTCTGACTGAAACCCATACGAATTTGCTTTAAGTAACGGGCGCAGGTTCTCAGTATCGTGACTTTTCGCCAGTCCATACCGGCAGCGATCACTAACCGGTTGAACTTGTCATTTTCTGCATGTTTAAACCAGATTTTCTCAAAAGCCTCGCGAAAGACCGGACCAATCTTTTCAATATCAATGTCAGGGGTGTCCCCCAGAGACAATAGAAAATCATGAATCCAGATCACCTCTCCATTATGCTTGCGCACCATGTAAGGGTACTCAGCCATAACCCGAAGGCCGAGATTTTCAATAATGGGTGCCTGATCGGCTAACGGTAAAGGCTTATTGGCATGATA
Source organism: Endozoicomonadaceae bacterium (assembly GCA_965232215.1). Lineage (GTDB taxonomy): Bacteria > Pseudomonadota > Gammaproteobacteria > Pseudomonadales > Endozoicomonadaceae > Endonucleibacter. Next base: position 832,236 of record CBDDPF010000012.1, on the reverse strand, counting down.
CATTTTAAAGTGAATCATGCCCTGTCCATCTTCAAGGGCACGATAAAACCCCATGGAAACGGGCATGGCCTCACTGATTTGCTCAAAGTGCCTGACATCATCAACAGCGGACTGAGGGGAAAAGGCTTCACGGTATCCAGCACTGAAACCATCACCATAGATGGCCACTAACTCGTTACCCTTTGCTTCCCCGAAAAACTCCAGTGCCACCCCGGAAAAGTCGTCTTTCCATGTGGATGCTGCCCGAGTGATTTCATCGTTAATGCTCACCCGGTCATAGTCGACTTTTCCTTTTAACTTGAAGGTAAAGTGAACGCGTGTCAGCACAGACTCCGAAAAAAAGGTGGTAAATTCTGAATCAATGGCCTCCAGCCTGCGGCACAGGATTTTTTCTACCCGGGTACGGAAATCGGTACTGTAAATATCCCGCGGTACAAATAATAATACCGAGCAAAACAACGCTGACGTATCCTGGCGAATAAATACTTTTACCTGTTTACGCTCCTGGATTCTTAATATAGCCAGTACCGTCTCGTACAGTTGATCCGGGGGCGTCTGAAATAACTCATCCCGTGGAAAAATCGTGAGAATCTGGTGTAGGTCCTTGCCATGGTGGCTTCTTGGCGGCAAACCTGCCCGGGCAATAATCGCGTCCACCTTATGGCGAATGAACGGTATTTCAAAGGGACTCTGCCGGTATACAGGTGAAGTAAACAGGCCAACAATACGACTTTCTGATACTACCTGACCGGTCTGATCAAGCTGACGAATGGAGATAAAGTCCGGATAAGCAGGCCGGTGTACACTGGAACGAACGGCAGCCTTGGAAAAGGACAGCGGCTCTTTACTTTCAAAGAAGTGCTTCTCAAGCTCGGGCTCAAGCTCTTGCTGGCCGATTTCCCCGCCATTTTTGGGCCGTAATAAACCAAGGACACTCTCTGGCGCACGGGTGACCACCTGCCGACCTGACTTATCCAGCACTTTCAATTCTTCAAACCCTAAAAAGGTAAAATTATTATCCAGTAGCCAATTCAGAAAGGTTTTGATTTCACTGCTGTTTTTGCCCCTGGATATTTTCTTCACTGCTGTAATGCGCTGCATCATCGCCGGGAAATCATCCACCACCCTTGCCACATCAGCCAACACGGCTAACAGGCAGCCAGCCAAATCATCCAAAACATCCTTGTCATCAATTCGATCGATTTCAAGATAAATAAAAGCCTCACGGGTATCGTTTCCCTCCGGGCTGTCAGACGGCAATCGTTGATGCCCGCCGTCTCGCTTAAAAGCCAGTACACCATTGCGAATTAAGTGAATACCTGAGCCGTATTCATTTAATTTCATTCGCACAGAATCCACCAGAAAGGGCATATCCCGATGCAAAATCCGAATAATAGAATGTGTCGAGTGCCAACCATGGAGAGAGTGATTCGGGTTAAAGACCTCAATTTTGGGTTGTTCCTGGTGATGATGCCCCATAAATTGCCAGAACGACAATGTTGAGCCCAGCAACTCCCGCCGGTCTCCGCCAAGCAGGTCATTCCTGCTGTCCATGGCATAGAAGCGGTACACAAATTGCTTCAGGTCATCAAAAGGTTCTGCGGGGATTTGGGTGGCGAGGTCATGCAATAACCGGTCAAGGGTTTCCTGACGTTCCTTGGTCTCCAGGTGCGCCATGCGTTTGCGTCTCCATGCAAAAAAGCGGTCTCCTTTCTTTCAAGGTAGCCTATGATGGCGGATAAACCTATAGCTCCGGCCTTTTAGAGGACAATTGTTAGTTGATGGCAGTTATACAGGCGAACCTTTCGCCAATGCCACCGATAAAATACTCGGTGCCTCTGTTCAGGTAGCAAAAAGGAGTGAGCTTCATACTTTTTCAGTTATTCCACAGCGTTGGGGGGGCGATCAGGGCAGCCTTAAGGGTCTGATCAAACGGGTTAAAGTCGTGGGGACGTATCACGAAACTTGTTAACCAGGTGCATCAGAAATAACAGCGCTCCGTCAGATACTCCGGGGAGGCCGGGATCAAGGTGGCCGTCGGAGCCTTTGAAGGCGTGCTCGTCTTTAATGTCCCCTTCGAAGTACCGTTTTCGGTTGATACTCTCTCATGGAGCCAGCTTGTAAAAACTGTCCGCAGTAGTGCAAAATATGAACCTCCAAAAACACAAAAAGGCCTTGAAAATCAAGACCTTTAATGTGGCGGAGGGACAGGGATTCGAACCCTGGATAGGCTACTAACCTATGCCGGTTTTCAAGACCGGTGCATTCAACCGCTCTGCCATCCCTCCTGAGCTGCCCTTTGTACGGCAACCAGGCGAATAGTACCTGAAACAGATTTTGTGTCAACTTTTATCGAAAGCGTGTAAGACCTCCACTGAAAGAGAGTGTCGAAAAATCACAAAAACTTCGCTCCCATGCTCTGCGTGCAAGTGTATACTCTTCTAAATACAAAGGCTGTAGGTATGGGATACCCACACAGCATGGGAGTCAGACTTTTACGACGCTCTCATTAAGCTATCTCTTAGTCACAAATCTTGAGATGCTAAAAAACCTGTCTAGCCTTTAACACCAAGGGATGCATCCATAAATTGTGGTTCAGCGGCGGGAAATTAAAAGTGCAGAAACCCGCATATAAACGACAATAGTTATAGTCAGATTAAAGGGTTGATACAGGCTCTATAGTAAGGAACCACAGGACTTTAGAATATTTTCCATTGTCGTATAAAAGAAAGGCTTCCATATCAGCCTCTCTATAGTGGTTTTGTGCGGTAAGCCTTGTTACACAAGCTATTCAGGCACTTTTCCTGTTGTCCTGCCTTCAGGATTTGTGATAAAGAGATAGCTCATTAAGTGGGGGAGGATGTCAAGGTGTCTCGGCATCTCATTTATAGCATCTCTTTTATGGCATCTCTTTTATAGCATCCTTTTCTGCATAGGTAACATCAGCGAAGGTCAGCACCCAGTGAGGTCGCCCTGGCCCTTTCTTATCATAGTGGTCAGTCACTCATAAGCATTCTATACTGTCTCCAGGGTCACTATTAACAACAATAACGAAAGGTATAACCCGATCCCTTGACTTTGGTATACTGATAAGCAAGCAACTGATACAAGAGGACAAAGGACTATGGAACGCAAACCCGCAATTGCCACAACGCGTACTGCTATATCTGGCAGAAGTGGCATCGAAATGAACAAGGTGCTTCGCAACACCTATATATTGCTGGGCATGACGCTGCTGTTCAGTTCTGTCACTGCCAGTATCACCATGGCACTGGAAATTAGCCGTATGGCGTCTCTGGTGCTGACTCTGGTTGGCCTTGGCCTACTGTTTGTAGTCAACAGAACCGCTGACTCCGAGAAAGGGATTCTCGCCGTCTTTGCTTTTACCGGTGTCATGGGTGCTGCCCTTGGCCCAATCCTTAACCACTATGTTGGCCTGGCTAATGGGCCTCAGCTAATTATGCAGGCCCTTGGTGGCACAGCCGTCGTATTCTTTGGCTTGTCTGCCTATGTTCTTACGACACGCAAAGACTTCTCATTTATGGGTGGGTTTCTATTTATTGGCCTGATTGTTGCTTTGATTGCAGGCATTGCCCTGATGTTCTTCCATGCACCCGCCGCACAAATGGCCCTGTCTGCTGGCATTGTACTACTGATGTCCGGGTTTATCCTGTTTGATACCAGCCGTATCATCCACGGCGGTGAGGACAACTATATTCGTGCAACAGTGTCACTCTATCTGGATATCTACAACCTGTTTACTTCGCTGCTGGCCCTGCTTGGCATGGGTGGTGACGACTAACCCCTTCTCTGCACACTGAAGCCTCGCCTCAAGCGAGGCTTTTTTATTCTGGAGTATTTCTGTGAAGTTCGCCCTTGCTATATACGGCGCTCCCGCCACCAGCCAGGCACCACAAACCGCCCTTCATTTTGCCAAAGCCGCACTGGCTGAAGGACATGAGATTGTGCAACTGTTCTTTTACCAGGATGGTGTGTACACGGCATCCACCCTTTGCACTCCCCCACAGGATGAGCGGGCACTCACTCAGCAGTGGCGGGCTTTTATTACTGAACACCAGCTTGATGCCATTGTCTGTATTGCTGCCGCCCTGCGCCGGGGAGTGGTTGATGAAACTGAAGCCAACCGTTATAAGCTCAGTGCCCATAACCTTGACAGCACCTACGCATTATCCGGCCTTGGTCAGTTAATTGATGCCTCTGTGACTGCCGATCGAATCATTACTTTTGGGGAATAGTATGAGTCAGTCGTTGTGTATAATCTCAACCAAAGCGCCTTACCATGGTCAACGCGCCAGAGAAGCACTGGACGCTGCCATGGTTTCTTCATCCTTTGATGTACCTACCCGGCTGTTGCTGATGGGGGATGGTGTCTATCAGTTGCTGGCCAGTCAAGCCCCGGAGATGCTGCCCAGAAAAAACCTGAGCGCTTTATTAAAGGCATTGCCACTGTATGGCATTGATACAATTTATGTGGATGAAGCCTCTCTTGAAGAGCGTCATATTTCACCCGGGCAATTACTGCCTGATCACACAGTGCTGACAAAAAAGGCGCTAACAAACTTTCTAGGGCAGCAGATAAACATACTGAGTTTCTAATGCGCACACTGCATATCATTAATAAAACAGGCAACCCTCTGACCTTATGCCAGCGGGCATTAACAGAGAAAGATAGCATTCTCCTGATTGAAGACGGGGTTTACCTTCTGGCAGAATCTTCAGATACACTCACTCTATTGAGCCAGCAGCACCCGATATATGCACTGGAAGCCGACGTTAACGCCCGGGGAATGGTAGCGAACAGTATTGAGCTGGCGTCTTACCAACGGTTTGTCACACTGGTGTCAGAGTATGACCGTACAATCAGCTGGCATTAATGAAACACAGAGAAGCAACACATGCTGCAACTGGATAAAGAGGGCTACCTTGTCCACCTTAACCAATGGACACGAGAGATTGCTAAGCAGCTGGCAAAAGCCGATGCTGTTGAGCTTACCGAAGCACACTGGGAAGTGCTAAATGCATTGAGAGACTACTATCAACAATTTGAACATGCTCCCAGTCAGCGGCCTTTTGTGAAATATATTGCTAACGCACTGGGTAAAGAGAAAGGCAACAGTATGTACTTAATGCAACTCTTTCCAGAAAGCCCTGCAAAGGTAGCAGCACGCATTGCCGGACTCCCACGACCAACCAACTGCTTTTAAGAAGCCCTCTGAAAAGTCTACCCACGGCCAGGGCCACGAGAAATGGAGGATGAAAAGGGGTTCTTGTGAGGCTGATAGTGTAGTGGCGCTATTTAACGAACAAAAGCCGTCTTTCAGTCCCATTTATCCTGACCGCAGCAGGAGCATAACTTTTCAGACGGCTTCTAACTGGATACCAATGGTCTGCTCTAACTCCCCTTTAGTTCTGATGTTCAGCTTGCCAGCTCTCACGGTCGTTAGAACAGGCCATGGTATGACATCTTCCCCAATGTAAACAACGGGGATTCCCGGAACCAAACAGCAATGCTCTGGCGCAGCATATCCCTGGTGACGGGATTGCCACCGCAACAGCGTTGTTGGAAGAAACTCATGTTTTTTTACATATCTGATAATGGATGATTCACATTACCCCAGGGTGGCTGGAAAAACTGCTCCAGGGCCTCGGCATTCACATCTTTCACAGAAGCAAACTGCCACTTGGGTTGCTTATCCTTATCCACCAGCAGCGCACGTACACCTTCGTTCAAATCCCCGCGCAAAGAGCAGTTGACAGACAGAACCAGCTCTCCCATAAAGGCCTGTTGCAGAGACAGATGATGGGTTCTTTTTAATTGTTCGTAGGCAATACAGGCAGAGAGTGGTGAACCTGTTAATGCATTCTTGCGGGCAGCCATTAACCACTCATCGTCGCTTTCAAGGCTTTCCAGTTGCTCAATGATGGCAGGCAACGAAGGCTTGTCCATCCATTGGGCAATGGCGTCACGATACTCACGGATTTTGGAGTATGGCAGCCAGCCAGCACTTTCCTGATCAAAGTGATGCACAACATTATAAACCACTTCGTGGGCATCGAATGTTTGCCAGTTTGCTGTTTGCAGCGCCTCAAGCACATTAGGCCGGAAAGCATGGTCGATAAACCGATTGGCCAGTCCAAGATACATAGCATCGCCAGCATTCAGGTGACAACCTGTCAGCGCCATAAATAACCCAATACGAGCAGGCATGCGACCCAGAACCCAGCTCCCTCCCACATCCGGATAAAGACCAATATTGATTTCCGGCATTGCTAACAAAGAGGTATCAGTCACTACTCGGTAGGTAGCACCTGACATTAAGCCGATTCCGCCGCCCATCACAAAACCATTACCCCAACAAATCACCGGCTTTTCAAAAGTATGGATTAAATAATCCAGACGATATTCTTTTGAAAAAAAACGAAGGGGCGCATCAGTATCCCCATCAATCACCGACTGGCGCAGGGTGCGGATATCGCCACCGGCACAAAAGGCCCTCTCTCCCTGACCATTCATAAACACACAAACAACACTGTCATCGGTTTTCCATCGGGTCAACCGAGCATAAATGGCATCTACCATTGCCTGATTCAACGCATTGAGCGATTTTTCTGTATTCAGTGTAACCACACCGATTTTCTGACCATTTCCCGTGGCCAACTCGTCAAACAGTACCGCTTCAGTCATACACACACCCCTCTGTAGCTACACTGGCAACATGCCAAATAGAATTTGATAAGCTATCTGCACAGCTTATGGGGAACACAGTCCCGATCGTTGTTTGCCAAAGCTTATGAGACACAGGTTCAGATTACAAACCATTTAACAATACGGAAAGATCCCGTCCTGACAAGTAGAAAGCCCTGCAAAAATTCGCTATTGATCCCTCCATTGCCCTTTGAAGGTTCTTAAAGATTCTTAAAACAAGGTCGATCAGGGAAATAATAGAAAAGGAATGCTTCCCATGCCCGGTAACAACCGTATACCTCCAAAACCCCCACAACCACAAGGGGATCATGCTTACAGTCATATAGAAGATAACTCACAGGCCACAATGAAAGGGAGATCCCTCAAAAAGAGCTCTCTCAAAACAAGTTTGCTCCGCTCCCCCAGCAGAAAAAAAGTGACGTCTCTCAGGTCAAGAAAGGCTGAGGTGCTACCACCGAGTGCTAATTTCTTACCAACGCCACCGGGTGCCCCTAAAAAAGCTATCTCTCTGAACCGGAATGAACTGGAAGATAAAAAAGCACCCGATGGGCAAGAAGAAAGCTTAGACAGTGGAATAGGAACGGAAAGCAGCAAATCCAGCAGAAGGCTGTCCACAGATACACTCTATGATGAGGGTGTTGAAGACCTGCCAGAGGATCAGCCCGACATAAAGCCTGATATACATCCAAAAAGCCAGGCAGTAACGTCTGAAAACCACTCCTTGCAAGACCCTCTTCCCCCGCTGGCGGATCACCAAAGCCTGACGATAGCACAAGGTATGGAGTATGAAGAGATCCTCCAGGAGATTGAGAAAATTTATCAACGAATAGACGACGATCTAAAGTTATTAAATGATAAACTTCCCCCACTTACAGAGCATAAGAATCTGACTGCAGCAGGCAGCCTGAGCACTGAAGAGATTGTTACAGCTATTGACAAACTCAGGGCTGATCTGAATCAGCTAATGGCAGAATCTCCACAGGATGGAATTTCCCAGTGAAAAACGGCGTACTGGAGCCTCATTACGCCTCAGTGATTTTATTGGACACTGCCCCTGCCCCTCAGAAGCCATCTGAAAAGTCTGCTCGTAGCGAGAGCCAAAAGAAATGGATGTGCTGCTTACTGACGGCTCAACACTGTTAATGCCTGATACCGAGCAAAACCAAAAAGAATATCCGCAGCCAGACACCCAAAAAAAGGCATCGGCTTCCCTGTTCTCAGGATGCTTGTTCTGATATGTCCTGGCAGCGGCGCACTACTCGACGTCGCTATCGCTCCCTGTAAAGGAACAGAAACAGGGTCGCAGGCCATGCTCAGGACGTTGCTATCCCGTCTACGTTCTGGCGACATTCTGTCAGATAATGCAAATATTGAGGACGGCTTCCTGTTGGCTCATATGCTCCCACGCAGAGCATGGGTGCAAGGTTTCTGGGATTTTGCGACATCCTCTGAAAGTACGGGGTTTTACCCGATGTCGATAAACGAAAGTGAGTGCCCAGTGAGATCACCCTGACCAGGCACTGCTTTTCATTGCAACACCCGGAAAGACTTGCTATCGTGCGACCAGGTACTATTTAAAAACAAGAGTTCACGATGTCATCTTACCGCAGTAACATTGTCATAGTATCCGCCGCCCGCACTCCCATGGGGGTATTTCAGGGTTCTCTTTCTTCTTTATCAGCGCCACAGCTCGGTGCCAAAGCGATCACTCAGGCTATTGAGCGCAGCAGGCTGTCAGCGGATGCGGTTTCTGAGATCATCATGGGTAATGTGTTGCCCGCAGGCTGTGGTCAGGCGCCAGCCCGGCAGGCGGCTATCCTGGCAAGTGTGCCTGACCATGTGCCGGCAACCACTGTTAATAAGGTCTGTGGCTCGGGCATGAAGGCCATTATGTTGGGGTGTGCCCAGTTACAACTGCACGAAGCAAATATTGTCGTTGCCGGTGGCATGGAAAGCATGACCAATGCGCCTTACCTTCTGGGCAAGGCACGCCGGGGCTTACGGCTGGGGCATGGCGATGTAAAAGACCATATGTTTACAGATGGCCTTGAAGATGCCTACAGCGGTCAGCTCATGGGTGTCTTCGCCCAGGAAACAGCTGACCGTTTTGCTATCGGCCGTGAAGCCATGGATTGTTATGCCCTGAGATCGCTGGAGCGTGCGAATAAAGCCATCGTTGAAGGGCGCTTTGTACCGGAAATTACCCCCGTTGAAACACGCAAAGGCACCGTCGATACCGATGAGCAGCCAGGACGTGCCAACCCTGAAAAAATACGCCAGCTCAAACCAGCGTTCAGTAAAACCGGGACGGTCACTGCCGCCAATGCCAGTTCTATTGCTGACGGTGCTGCCGCTTTGGTACTGATGCGTGAGGATGATGCGCTGGCACAGGGGTTGACACCACTGGCTCGTATCAAAGGCTATCATAGCCATGCTCGCAAACCAGCCGAGTTTACCCTGGCGCCCGTGGATGCTATCAGCGCCTTACAGCAAACACTGGGGTGGCACAATACCGATGTTGACTGCTATGAAATCAATGAAGCTTTTGCCGTGGTTGCCCTGGTTGCCATTAACTCATTGGCCCTGGACGCCGATCGGGTTAATATCTTTGGCGGTGCCTGTGCACTTGGGCATCCCCTCGGTGCCAGCGGGGCACGCATTTTAGTGACATTGCTTAATGCCCTGGAACAGACCGGGGGAAGAAAAGGCATTGCTTCACTGTGTATTGGCGGTGGCGAAGCAACAGCAATAGCCGTTGAACGTTATCAGGGGACCACCGTGTACCGCTGTTAATGGCCTCTGTTGTAAGAAACCGTTTTAAACGTTGTGCTACTGCATGAGGCCTACATGAATTTCACCTTATCCGATGAACAAAAAGCGTTTTGTGACCTGGCCAGGCAATTTGCAGACAATGACCTCAGGCCTCATGCTGCCCACTGGGATCAGGCATCTATTTTTCCTGTTGAGACGATCAAAGAGGCGGGAAAACTGGGCTTTTGCTCCCTCTATGCGACAGAATCCATCGGCGGTCTGGGGCTTAGCCGACTGGATAGCAGTTTAGTTTTTGAGCAGCTATCCATGGGCTGTACCGCTACCACAGCGTATTTGACCATTCACAATATGGTCACATGGATGGTGGGCGAGTTTGGTACAGAAGCACTATTGGCCACCTGGGGGGAAGAAATGGCAACGGGCAGTAAGCTGGCCTCTTACTGCCTGACGGAACCAGATTCCGGCAGTGATGCAGCGTCATTGAAAACCAAAGCGGTTAAAGATGGCAATGACTACGTTATCTCTGGTACCAAAGCCTTTATTTCCGGTGCCGGAAGTACGGATCTACTGGTTGTTATGGTGCGTACCGGCGACAATAATGCCCGGGGCATCTCTGCCATTGCCATACCTGCAGACACCCAGGGTATCCGTTTTGGCCGTAAAGAAGATAAAATGGGCTGGAACTGCCAGCCCACCCGATTAATCTCGTTTGATAGTGTTCGTGTTCCCTTAGAAAACCGTCTGGGCAAAGAAGGTGAAGGCTTCAAAATCGCTATGAAAGGCCTGGATGGGGGCCGGATCAATATTGCCAGCTGTTCTCTCGGGACAGCTCAACAGGCACTGAATACTGCCCGTGATTACATGAAGGACAGAAAACAGTTTGGCAAGCCCCTGGCTGATTTTCAAGCATTACAGTTCAAACTGGCGGATATGAATACCGAGCTTGTCGCTGCCCGGCAGCTGGTCAGGCTGGCTGCCACCAAACTCGATGATAAACACTCGGAAGCCACAACGTTTTGTGCCATGGCCAAACGGTTTGCTACGGATATCGGTTTCAGGGTGTGTAACGAAGCACTGCAGATCCACGGTGGTTATGGGTATATCAAAGAATACGCTTTAGAACGCTATGTCAGGGATACCCGTGTTCACCAGATACTTGAAGGCACTAATGAAGTCATGCGGCTGATTATCGCCCGTCGGCTTCTTTCTGAACAGTTTACGGAGTTGGATTAATGGCTAATGTCTTGCAGTTATCCGTGGAGGCCCATACTGCCTTTATCACTATGGATAATCCCCCGGCCAATACCTGGACACTGGCGAGTCTGCAGCAGTTGGAATCAATGATTCGAGAGATCCATCAAAATAGCAAGGTCACCACGTTGATTATTTGCTCGGCTTCTGAAAAGTTTTTCAGTGCCGGTGCTGATTTAAACGCATTCAATCATCAACCAGTAAAAGCAGTGGAGGCCATGGCTACAGCTTTTGGTAAGGCTTTTGAGGCATTAACGGACTTTTCCGGTTTATCCATTGCCGCTATCAATGGCTATGCCATGGGCGGCGGCCTTGAAGTTGCTCTGGCCTGCGATCTGCTGGTGGCAGAAAAACAGGCCGTGATGGCCTTACCGGAAGCCTCTGTGGGTTTGTTGCCTTGTGCCGGTGGCACGCAGAACTTGACATTGCGCGTGGGTGAGAGCTGGGCAAAGCGGATTATTCTGTGTGGTGAAAAGGTTGATGGCACCAGGGGCCACGCCATCGGGCTGGTGGATGTGATGGTAGAAAAAGGGGAAAGTGTCAATACCGCCAGGACCCTCGCTGAGCAAACGCTGAGGCAAAGTCCTGATGCGATTCGTGCTTGTAAACAGCTGATTCAATTAGGACGGGAAATCTCCCCTCGTTCAGCATTGCCCACGGAGCGGGAGTTGTTTATGAAACTGTTTGAGGGTAAAAATCAGCAGGAAGGTGTCTCCTCCTTCCTTGAAAAGCGGCAACCGGTCTGGGACTACAACTGATCTCCGCTGATGACGGACGGCTTTTCGTTAACGGTGGAGACTGTTGGCCCAAGGCCCTGTCCCAGGTAAAGGACGCCTACACAAATAGTTTTACTGCGCCTAATAAATGGTTGATGACTGGGCTGCTCTGTGTTTCTATTGCCTTGCTCAATTTTGCACTCGTTGATTTGGCGATAGATACTACGCCATCACTAATATATTTTGCAACCAGGTTAGCAACCTTACCCGAAATTGACTCTTTCAGGGCTGATGTAGCCAGCTGTCCTGAATAACTGTATGGAGCGGTTGATACTGCGATTTTTTTATCTATCAATTTTTTAATGCCCTTTTTAACAGGTGTTTCTATGGATTTTTTGGTGATGTTGATGATTTCCTCAACCTGTTCAGAGCGTGATATACCGGTAATGGCTCTGTTAGCATAATGCTGGCAATTATTATTCACCGGATCGTAGTCAGTTCTGCCAAGCTCGCTAACAGCTGCCTGTACTATTTCATGAGGTTGCCGGGTAGTTTTCAGTGTGTTAATGAAAACAGGGCTTTTGTTTTTTCTAGCGGTTGCCTTGAAGTTTGCCAGCAAGTCCAGCTTGACCATGCCGCTGATGCTGCCAGGTTTTGCGCCACCACTAAAGTTGGCAATGATGGGCACGCCAAAGTACTGTCCCAGGTAAACCCCGGCGTGCTGTGCTCGCTTAACACCAAAAGCGCCCTGATATTTAATGTAATCGCCTGGCTTATAGCCTTGTGTGCCTGTTTTGTACGCTTTGTTCTTTTGAAGTAAGGCAAATGTTTTTAATTGTTGTTGTGTTTCTTTATCCAGGTTTTTAAAAACAGACACGTTATCAGATGGGCGCAATGTAGCCAGTACCTCGGACCCGGTGGACATTCTTCGCTTTTTTAACGACGTGCCCGTTGGTTTTTTGCCTCGAATCCTGTCGTGTTGAGGTGTAAAGGTACGCAAAGAGGACTGCTTTTTTACGCGCGGCTGACTGTGATTATGATAATCGTTGGCGGTAATGGGAGTTGCTGCTGATGTGTGGCTGGCTGTTGTTATCATAATATATCCTCCATGATATGTTGATAATCGCCTTTTTTATCGAGCTATATTTATAGACGGTTTTTTTTATTCCCAGTTGCATAAGTCAGTGTTATATTCACTGTCCGGTGGGTTAGACAGGCTGTCTGAGCGTCATTTGTCCTGCTGCATTGCCGTTAATTGGGAATACAGAGGAGGACGACGATCTCTGATGTAGTCACTTTGCCCGAGAGGATGTGTCGCTTGGTAGTCACCGGGAATACAATCAGCCACCAGCAGTGTTTCGACGTTGTCGGCACAAACCATGATCTGACCGTAAGGGCTTGCAATCGTGCTGTTTCCTAAATAGACCGCGCTTAAGGTTCCATCTGAGCGATGTTCCCACAATGCATGATTGGAATAGGCACAAAACACCTTGTTTTGATAAGCATTTTGGGGGATCGCCGTTTTGGATACATCGGGATAAGCCCAATTGGTAAACTCACCATCTGATTCTCGCGTTCCCACATCTGCAGCAGTTGGGATCAGGATCAGCTGTGCGCCTTTGAGGGCCATAATCCGTGAAAGCTCTGGAAATTCCGCCTCGTAACAATTCAATAAACCAATATTGATGCCGTTGACCTGGTTAACCTGATAAGCGTCTGCCGGATGCTCCTGATAGCCAAAACACCAATTTTGCTTTTCATCATCGCCAAAAAGGTGAGTTTTACGGTAGTTTCTCAGGAGTGTGCCCTCCTCATCCACCAACACCATGGCATCGAACGTGCGTCTGTGACCATCAACGGTGGCAACCTCTGCATACGGGCAAACAATGGCAATATTGTTCCCGATGGCAATAGCTGACACCAGGTCATGAACCTCTTCCTGCCGCAATACAACGTTCGGGACATCATCATTCATGATGTTATAGCCACACAAAAAAAGCTCCGGTAGTAACAGAATTTGTGCCTGATGTCCTGAAGCAGTTTGTGCCCACTTTTCGAGGTTTGCAAGGTTGTGATCAATAGCTGATTGATCCCCCACTTGTCCCTGCCCCTGATAAATAGCAAGACGAATACCGTCTCCTTTACCCGGAGGCGCAGTACCAGCAAGGTGTTTGCGGACAATGGGCAAGGTGTAAGGTAAATTGTTCCGATTTCCAGTTTTTTTAATGTTACTCATTAAAATGTCTCCTTATTTGTTTTTAAAAAGTGAAGTTTTATACTTAAAAAGCCGCGACAAACAATACTTGGGACAATTTTACAAACTTAAAACTCGCGGCTGCCCGGGGTTGAGGATATATTGTTATTTTATGGTAATTCACGCTAATCCTTGAGTTACCATAAAATAGCCCTCTTGAGTTGCAGGCCTTGCAGCATCAGATACCAGACTGTCTAAAATTGTCCGCAGTCGCAGTATTGGACAAATAAACTTTTAATAACTGAAATTACGCACTTCGCTACCATCGACGACAACAGGTAGTAGCACTGCGTAACTTGAGTTAATAAAACTCATTTTTTCAAAAACAAGTAATAGCTAAAAAGCCACAAATACCCAAGAATATTTTTATTTAAAATAGATATCCCCATCATCTCTCAATTGAGCTTGCCTGCAAGAGTCTGGAACTATGGTGGGATGAGCAGGGCAAGGCTGATTATAAGGGCACAATATAAGGGCACAATGGGGTTTTAGTTTTATACAACGGTGGGTTAGTAATAGCATCCGGTCTTACCTGTTCAAAGAAGACCTGCAAGCGTTGGAAGAGCTTACTAAAGTGAAATGGCGCATAGCTCACTCCTCTCCAGGCTGCTCCAAATATAATCCTGTTGAGCACAAGGCATGTCCATCTGTTACCCACCCATACCAGGGTGTTCCCTGGATGATATAGAGTGTACGAAACATTAAATATATGGAAAAAACAAAGGCTACCAGGAAGTTTCATACCTGTGTCAGATCATGGAAAAAGTCTATGAAACAGGACGTAAGTACGGTGCCAACTTCAAGAGAAACAGGCGAATTGTATTTGATGATATTCTGCTTCCATGGAACTACACGACACTTCCTGAAACCGAATGAATTCAGAAAGTTATTTTTAGACTATACTTTGTTCCCGTAAATAGAATTGATAGCCTGCTCGCAGACACGCTCGGTACTGTCTTATATGGAGATTTATTATGATGCAAAGACTTTTACCAGCATTAAAATATTCGATGGGTGTAGGGTTTACGGGGCTTTTATTTCTTTTAACAATTACCAGTGACGCCCTCCCCGATGACACTACCCCAATCTATCCTATAATCCCTGTGTGCCAGCCCGGCTGTCTTCCTGTCACAGGCTTTGCCCAACGTCTTGGTTCAATAACCAATTTAGCCAATGTTAATGTTATTCCCGTATCTTATGAAAATTTTCTGGCTTGCAACCCAGGTCTTGTGAATATGAGAACCAGTGCTCAGGGAACTTACGGCTTTTGCTATCCAGCAGGTAAAAAAATAACTGTCATTTTTGAAAAAAGTGGTTATCAAACCTCCCAGAGTGCAACCATTGACTTGGGATACAAAGGCCGACAGGCTATTGGCCTGTATCATAATATTTCTTACCAGGCGATCAACTCCTCTCTCTTGCGATTTACTGAGATGGTTGTTCAGTACTCCCTGTTAACGCCGCCTGTTGTTACTCAACTTGACCCAGAAAAATGCCAGGTAGTTATCACAGTCACCAAGTTTCATAAAACATTGTATGATTCTCCTCAGGGTGAACCCGGCGTTGTTGTTTCCCTTGTCCCTGAGGGCAATAAGCAAAACACTGACCACGCGTATTACGACAAGCTGTTTTATTTCCGCGAATTGCTGGGAAAGACTCTCCCCATTGGCGGATTAAAAAAAACCTCGAAAGATGGCGGTGTCATGATACTCAATCTCAAACCAGGTCACTATCATGTCTTAGGACACAAGTCGGGGGTAACATTCAGGCCTCTCAGTTTTACCTGTGACCCCGGTTTGTGGAAAAAGCTGGCTCCTGAAAAACAGGTGTTTATTAATCTCAGTCCACCACAGGGACTCCAGGTAGAGTCAGACCAATAATACCAGCAAGGCAGGTGCGTGAATTGAGTTTACTATAAGGAGGCGAAATTTTTTAGTAGCGTTCCACTGATATATACTCAACCCACTTCAAGGGTAGAGGAAAATACCTGTTTACGAAGTATCTTCTGTGTGCAATCTCAACTGCACCAAAATGGCAATCGCCACACAAACACTGAGCGTCAGCCCGTAGTTCTGACTGATATTGACCAACCATAACCCAACACCGAGCATCAGGTAGTATTGCAGCCCCAACCAGGCACCGGCAGTACCAACAATATGTTGATAGTTTTTCAGTGCGACACTGAGGACGTTAGGGATCACCAGACCAAAGCCTATCACCACCAGGACAACAGGGACAAGAAACGCCATGCTTCCCTGCAGAGCCACAACACCCACTGTCCCTAGAGCCGTAGAGAGAATACCCAGCCAGACAATCTTCCGGGGGGCTGTATTTTTAGCTAATATCTGCCTGTTGATAAGGCCCCCGATAAAGGTTCCCCCTCCCAGCAGCAAGCCAGAATAGCCAAAGACATGACTGCTCATCCCCAGTTGTTTAAACATAAACGGTGCCAGACTGTAGTAGCTGAACAGTATGATATTAAACAGTGCAATAAGTGCGGCATGTCCCCAAAGCTGGCCGTCGGTAGCCAGTTGGGAAAGGGATTTACTCAGTGCCTCTTTATGGCTGGTTGCAGGGCAGGTTTCAGACAGGCAGATACCACTCCAGCACAGCAGAACTAACGCTAAAACCGACAAGGCCCAAAGCACCGCCTGGTAGCCCCCCCAGGTCGTTAATAAACCGCCGGACAAAAAGCCAAGTACTGGACTGAGGGCAAGGGCTATTCCCATTACGGCATAGACTTTACCCAGGGCTAATCCTGTGTAACTGTCGCGTAAGACCGTCTGGGTCACAATAGACCCCACCGCTGCACCAAAAGCAGTCAGCGCCCTTGCCATCATAAACAGCGAAAAGTTTTCAGCATAAACAGCCAGAGCCGCCCCTACTGCATAACACAGCAGACCTCCCAGCATAGCTTTACGTCGGCCCAGCACATCACACAACCTGCCCCAGAATACGATACCTAAAGCAAACGCAATAAAGTAGATGGATAATGTTTGTCCACCGTCAGTAGCACTCACCGAAAAGTGGTGTGTAATATCTGTCAATGCCGGGCTGTATATCGTTTCAACAATTTGTGGAAACATTAACAGACTAATCAGCAAGCTCAGTGATGGCCTACTGTCTTTCATTATTTTACCTCTCACACTCTCACAACATCAAAAAACACATGATGAACAAGCCCATGGTAAAGAACAGGGTAAAGAACAGGGTAAAGAACAGGGCTATCACCTGTGATCAGCCTTCTGTTGACGTCGAAGGCAGATGACAGCGGCCATACGTCCACTGGCCTGACCATCGCGACGATAAGAAAAAAACCGTTGGTCGTCAGTCATCGTACAAAAACCACCACCGTATACCTGAGTGACACCTGCTGTACTCAGTGCTATTCGTGCTAACTGGTAAAGATCACCCTGCCAGCGGTCACCCTTTCCCGGTAAAAATGCCCTGGCCATGTGGGAATTTTTTTCTATAAACGTTTGTCTTACCTCTGGTCCTACTTCAAAACATGGCTGGCTGATGGCTGGACCTAACCAGGCCATCACCTGTTCAGGTGAGCACTTCATGGCCTTCACTGTGTTCTCCAGTACACCGGCTGCAAGCCCCTTCCAACCCGCATGGGCAGCCGCTACGACTGCCCCCTCCGTATGACACAACAGAACGGGCAAACAGTCTGCCGTTAATACCACGCAGGGCTGCTCCAGTTGATCAGATATCACTGCATCCCCCCGGCGTTCCTGCCCGTCAGGCCGAGCCGTCACCACCTTAGCGCCATGGATCTGTTCAAGCCACTGGGGCGGGTGTGACCAGTTCCAGTCATCCTCCAGCCGTTGTCGGTTGGTTGTTACCGCCGTTAACTCATCCCCTGAGCGTAGTCCCAGATTAAAGTGTGCATAAGTGCCGATACTGACGCCACCGGAGCGTAGCGTTGTAAATGCCTGTACTGACGCTGGCGCAGGCCAGTCAGCCATCAGGTATTGCTCAGCAGTCAGAAGTTTCTTCATGGATGGTCTTCCTGTCCTGTTGTAAAGCAGCCAGCAGAGCTACCATATCATCGGGGAGTGGCACCTCCCATTGTATGTCTTTTTGGGTATCGGGGTGAATCAAACCCAGCTGCCTGGCATGCAAGGCCTGGCGGCGAAACACTTGCAGTTGTTCTTTTAAAGCATCGCTGCATCGTTTCGGGAAACGCAGACAGCCGGCATACAGGGTATCGCCTGTCAAAGGGTAGCGCAGGTGCGCCATATGCACGCGGATTTGATGTGTTCGCCCTGTTTCCAGCGTTAACTTGATATGGGTATGCGCCCGGTACCGTGCTATTAAACGGTATTGGGTGGCGGCATGTTTACCACTGGCGACAACAGCCATTTTCAATCGGTTAGAGGGGTGGCGGCCAACAGGCTCTTCGATTCTTCCACCACCGGTCATTAAACCCTGCACAACTGCTTCATATTCCCGTCTGACTGTGCGTGCCTGCAACTGGCTCACCAAATCCGTTTGTGCCTGCAGGGTTTTTGCAACCACCATTAAACCGGTAGTGTTTTTATCCAACCGATGCACAATACCAGCGCGAGGTATTGCTGACAGTGCCGGCTCATGATGTAACAGCCCATTGAGCAGTGTGCCTGAGTAATTGCCAGCAGCAGGATGAACCACCAACCCGGCCGGTTTATTAATCACCAGAATATGGTCATCTTCAAACACAACATCCAGAGGAATGGCTTCAGGTTCCCAGCGCTCATCACTGTTAAGCTCAGCTATCAGTGTCAGTACTTGCCCACTGCGCACTTTATCTTTGGGTCTGCTCTGATGGCCATCCACTCGTAATGCCCCCGATTTGATCCAGCTTTGCAGCCTGGAACGGGAGTAGTCCGGAAAACAGCTCGCTGCAGCCTGATCAAGCCGGCTGTGGCCTTGCGCTTCTGGCACAAGGGCTGTCTGTTGAATCATTTCACCCATTAAGGAAGGAACTCTTTTTGGTTTTGCGGTTGACTGTGGTTAAATTAAGGTCTGTACTCTTTAACACTGAGTACGCCCTAGGAAATAAGTGGCCGACAGTTTACCATAGCAACATAAAATCCCTGAACGGCAAACCCCATGCCTTATTTCCACTAACCAGTGCCGGAGTACGGAAACTTTACATCGCCATGACAACACTGAAAAACTCACTCTGCCGTGTCCTGCCGCTGATGCTTGTGGCAATGGTAATGGTCGGCTGCGCCTCAAACCCGGATAAAGACAAACTGCCGGAAAACCTCTCTGAGGCTACTATCTATCAAATGGCCAACAAAGCGCTTGGCAACGGTCGCTACTCTGAAGCTATTAAAGCGCTGCGAACGCTGGAATCCCGCTATCCCTTTGGTGCCTTTGCCGAGCAGGCGCAGCTGAATATTATTTATGCTTTTTATATGAATGCTGAGCCTGAGGCATCTCGAGCCGCTGCTGATCGTTTTATTCGCCTGCACCCGCAAAATCCTAATGCTGATTATGCCTATTACCTGAAAGGGCTGGCTTCTAATACAGCGTCTGCAGGTATTATAGAACGGTATCTGCCTTTGGATATGACACGACGAGATCCTGGTCAGGCAACCCAGTCCTTTAATGAATTTGCCGAATTACTGCGCCGTTACCCTGATAGCGAGTATGCACCTGATGCCCGCCAGCGGATGGTAGCATTGCGTAATCGTCTGGCGGCTTATGAAATTCATGCGGCTAATTATTATCTCAAACGCAAAGCCTTTGTCGCTGCAATAAACCGCGGTAAGTATGTGGTTGAGAATATGCAGGAAACCCCTTCTGTACCGGAAGCACTGGTGATTATGATTGAAGGATACCAGCATCTCGGGCTGGTTGATCCTGCCAATGAGGTGCTGAAAACCTTGCGCCTGAACTACCCTGATAACCCGGCACTGGACAAAGACGGCAACTTTATCGGATACAAAGTGTTTGCTGATGTGGACCCATCAATCCTCAGCACACTGACTTTCGGATTGCTGGGCAGCTCCAGCAACAAAGTGACCCACGAATCTGCAGCCCCTTCCAAACCTCACGATGCCCCTGAACCCCCTAAATCTGTTCAATGATCACTCACCTCCTGGCTTTTAACCCAGGAGGTAATAATCATTAGTATTA
Organism: Endozoicomonadaceae bacterium; assembly: GCA_965232215.1. Classification (GTDB taxonomy): domain Bacteria; phylum Pseudomonadota; class Gammaproteobacteria; order Pseudomonadales; family Endozoicomonadaceae; genus Endonucleibacter. Next base: position 812,384 of record CBDDPF010000012.1, on the reverse strand, counting down.
ATCATGGCTATGGCATGTCTTCCAGCTTTTTGCACCTGAGTGATATTCTGGTAAAAGTGGGGCAAGTGGTCAAACGCGGTGATACTATTTCGAAGGTAGGGGCAAGAGGGCGGACAACGGGTGCACACCTTGACTGGCGAATCAACTGGTTTGACAAACGGCTGGACCCTCCGTTGCTGGCCGGGGTCCAGAAGTAATAACCGTCAACACGTCTAACTCCGCTTTTCGCTGGCAATAAACGTCAGCGCTGCGTTAAATTGCCTCGCAACAGCCTGTTCTCATCGTTTCGCCTTGCTCTATCGTCCAGTTTGCCATACTCACTGCGGTTGTTAGAAAAGACGATTGGTATTACATCTTTGCATACAATGACCAGAACAAAAAGTCATCATTGAACATTCAGCCTATTGGCTTATATCGGCTTATGTCGGCTTATATCGGCTTATATCGGCTTATATCGGCTTAAAAGGTGTTATGACGAAGATGGCGAAGATGCTATGTCGAATTCAGGTTATTAAAGTCTATGCTTAATGCTGTTTATGACGAAACAAAGTGATCCTCATGGAAAAAAACGATGCGTCAGATGCACGACGGGCGAAGCTTATAACCGGGCTTAGCGCAGTGATTGAATTTTATGATTTTTCGTTGATTTTAGTGTTGGCACCGGTATTAGGCAAATTATTTTATCCTGACAATCAGAGCAATTCTCATGTAATGCCTGTGTTGCTGGTTTTTCTGGTTGGGTATCTTGCACGTTGTGCTGGCGGGCTGGTTTACAGTTACCATGGCGATAAAAACGGGCGCAAAAAAAGCGTAATAAGTTCAGTCGTTGGCATGTCGCTGGCGACTTTGGCCATTGCCTTGCTGCCGGTGTACAGTGTTTGGGGAGTCGCTGCCCAGTCAGGTTTTTTTTTACTCCGGTTTATTCAGGGATTTTTCATGGGGGGAGAGGTTCCTGGAAGTCTTGTCTATGCTACCGAGTTTGGTGGTACCAACCAGCGAGGAGGCGTCGTTGCTTACAATCGTTTAGGCTATTCTGTGGGCTATATTCTGTGCCTGGTGAATGCCGGGCTGCTTCAACACTGGTTAACTGAAGAACAGTTTTTATCATACGGCTGGAGGCTCCTGTTTTTGTTTGGTGCTATCGCAGGACTGATCAGTTTCTGGTTGCGACTGAGCATGAAAGAAACACCGGTATTTTTAGCATTCAAGACGTCTTCCGCAAAACCGCATACTCCCATACTTTCTGTCCTGAAGCACAACCAGTTTGAGCTATTTGCTGGTTTGGTCATGACCATGACTTTAGGTGTTATTCTGGCGGTATTTCTTTATTTACACCGCTATCTGTTTACTTATATAGGTATGGCAGAAAGTCAGGCATATTGGCTTGCACTGGGTCTCTATGTCTTTAATACCCTGTGTAATTTTATCGTCAGCCTCGCTTCGGACAGGTTTGGTCGGGTTCCGTTGATGCGCTATGGCGCTATCGGCATTATAGTGTTTGCTCCACCTGCCTTTCTGATAATGAGCAATCACTTGTTGCTAACCACTTTGTCTCTTTGCATCGTTGCCTTTGCAGGTGCTTTGATACTGGGCAGTGATACTATTCGGATGGAGCTTTTTCCCACAGGGTCTCGTTACTCTGGAATGGCATTATGCCATAACATTGGGCTGACCCTGTCAGCAGGGACTGTTCCTGCATTGTTGGAATCGTTGAGTGCTCGGGGCTTTATCAGTGCACCCGGCATCCTGATGGCTCTTTTTTGTGGATTACTTTTGTGGGTATTAAGGTATTGTCCTGATATTTATAATAAGTCTTTATCGCATACTGTGACATCTTGCAAAAGGTCAACTTAAATGTTGTTGCCCTGGGTTGGATTTACGTTTATTCCTTTTTTTCTGAAGGTATAGACGTTAAGTCACGAGTCTTCTCATAAATAATCCTTAACAACTTAATACGATATTTCTCAGGGAAATACACGGTTGCCATTAACTGACTCCCCTGTAAGTCAAAGCGCACCTGATTCAGGCGAGTGCCGGCATCGGCATCAGGGCTGGTCTGTTCTAAAAATGCACTGGTTATTGGATTAGAAATTGATTCAAAACTCCAGAATCCCTCAATCTCAAGGGGGGTTGCGTTATACAGTTCAATTTTGGCCGTATGGGTTTTGAAGGTCTGCTGGCGATCGGTGTTGTTTTGAATGCTATCTTCTTTCAGCTTCGGGGTAACGGTGATCCGACTGTCTTTGACAATTAACGTAAAGTCTCTCTCAAGAGGGATGGCGTCGGCACTGACAGGTATTTGCCACAGGGAGGCAAGCAGGTTTGCCATTTCCTCAAGGTTGGGGCTGGACTGCACCTGTTTCCATTCGCCTTGAAGCAAGCGCAATTTTTCCCTGGGAGCGTGTGCATCAGGTGGGAGTGCCTTAAACAGTGTTTTTTGGGCATTATCTTGTTTCGCTGAGAGGTTATTCTTCGGTTTGTCACTGAAATAACGGACCCCTTTTTCATCCTCCCACTGATAGATTTCTGAGTGAGTGAAAGAGGGCGCGACAAAAAGCGTCAATAACAGGCTAAAAATGGCAATGATTTTCATTAAGTCCTTTTTCTGTCTCATTGTTGTCGACTATCAGAAACTGGCTCTTTAATTCCGTTTTTACGGGTAATTAGTAATTATTGTAGCCATTAGAACCCTTTTCCGCTTACGATACGAAACCCTGTAAAGAATAACTTATAAAAAATAACTGTTGATCAAACAAGACTGGCTTGAGGTAAGTTCATGACTGGTAAAACGTTGTATGACAAGTTATGGGATGCCCATCGGGTGCAGGGCAGGGATGATGGCTCTGCACTTTTGTATATTGATCGTCACCTGCTACATGAAGTTACCTCACCACAGGCATTTGAAGGGCTAAAGCTTGCTGGTCGTCAACCGTGGCGATTGACAGCCAATATTGCAACGCCTGATCATAATGTACCGACAACAGCGCTGGAGAGGCGCTCGGGGATTGCAGGGATTGCAGACCCGGTATCAAAAATTCAGGTAAAAACACTGGATGATAATTGTCGGAATTTTGGGATCACACAATTTGATATGAACGATATTCGTCAAGGCATTGTTCATGTGGTAGGTCCGGAGCAGGGGATTACCCTGCCAGGGATGACCGTGGTTTGTGGTGATTCTCACACTGCCACTCATGGTGCCCTTGGCGCATTGGCTCATGGTATTGGGACCTCAGAGGTAGAACATGTACTGGCTACACAGTGCCTGGTGACCCAAAAAATGAAGACTATGCTGGTGCGGATTGATGGGAGTCTGGGCTTTGGTATAACGGCAAAAGACGTCATTCTGGCCATTATTGGAAAAATCGGAACAGCCGGTGGTACGGGCTATGCCATAGAGTTTGGTGGAGAGGTCATTGGCAAAATGCCTATGGCCGGTCGTATGACCATCTGTAATATGGCTATTGAAGCAGGTGCTCGTGCGGGTATGGTTGCTGTGGATCAAATCACACTGGATTATGTGCAGGGTCGCCCCTATGCGCCCCGGGGAAACGACTGGCGTCTGGCGGTAAAAGCCTGGCGAAGCCTTCACTCTGACCCTGATGCAGTGTTTGATCAGGTCGTTGTATTGCAGGGTGAAGCCATTGAGCCTCAGGTGACCTGGGGTACCTCACCAGAAATGGTACAGCCTGTAGATGGTCGTGTGCCTGATCCTGTCAAGGCTGAGTGTGAGGATAAAAAAGAAGGCTATGGGCGTGCGCTGGCTTATATGGGACTGAAAGCCGGTACGAAAATGATTGACATTCCCGTTGATCGTGTATTTATTGGCTCGTGTACAAACTCACGTATAGAAGACCTGCGCGAAGCGGCAGAAGTGGTGAAAGGCCGTAAAGTCGCTGCCACTGTAAAAGAAGCGTTAGTGGTGCCAGGCTCAGGTCTGGTAAAAGAGCAGGCAGAAAAAGAAGGACTGGATAAAGTCTTCAGGGCGGCTGGCATGCAGTGGCGTGAACCGGGTTGCTCCATGTGTCTGGCCATGAATGCTGACAGGCTGGGGGCGGGTGAGCGTTGTGCCTCAACCTCTAATCGAAATTTTGAAGGCCGTCAGGGCTTTGGGGGAAGAACCCATCTGGTGAGTCCGGCAATGGCCGCTGCATCGGCGGTGGCCGGGCATTTTGTCGATGTGCGTGAGTGGATAAGAAAATAAGAGGCAAGTCAGATGCAGGCATTTACAATTCATGAGGGGATGGTGGCACCATTAGACCGGGCTAATGTGGATACTGACATGATTATCCCGAAACAGTTTTTGAAGTCTGTCAAGCGCACAGGCTTTGGATCTAATCTGTTTGATGAAGTGCGTTATCTGGACGAGGGGCAACCAGGGCAGGATTGTTCAACCCGCCCGATTAATTCAGATTTTGTGCTGAATAAGCCACGTTATAAAGGTGTTTCCATTTTGTTAACACGTCAGAACTTTGGGTGTGGCTCCAGTCGTGAGCATGCGCCCTGGGCATTAATGGATTTTGGTTTTCGCTGTGTCATTGCTCCAAGCTTTGCTGACATTTTTTATAACAACTGTTTTAAAAACGGTATCCTGCCAGTGACGTTACCAGCCCATGTCATTGATCAATTGTTTGAGGAGGAAGCCAGCAGCGAAGCCCCTTACCGTTTAACGGTAGATCTTGAAAAAGGCGTAGTCATCAAATCTGGCGGTGAAATCTATGACTTTACAGTGGATGCCTTTCGCAAGCACTGTATGTTGAATGGACTGGATGAGATTGGTATCACCCTTCAGGAGGCGGATCGTATTAAAACCTTTGAGCAGCAGTATCGGCAGAAAAACCCCTGGTTGTTTCGCAAACACAGATCCAGTCATACAAAACGGGATAATGACACATGAGTCACCGTATTCTTTGTTTGCCCGGTGATGGTATTGGTGCTGAAATTGCCCGCGAAGCATTAAAGGTATTGGATGTTGTCAGGGAGCGGTTTCAGTTATCCATTGAGGTAGCTCATGGTCTGGTCGGTGGTGCAGCGATAAAAGAAGAAGGTACAGCACTGACTGAGGCAACACTCAAGGCGGCGTGTAGTGCCAGTGCTGTGCTCTTTGGCGCTGTCGGTGGCCCACAGTGGGACCACTTACCCATGGATCAGCGACCGGAAAAAGGGCTGTTACGCCTGCGTGAAGGATTGGTATCATTTGCTAACTTTCGCCCGGCTATTTTATACCCTCAACTGGCTGGAGCCTCGAGTCTGAAGTGGGAGATTGTTGCTGGTCTGAACATCCTCATTATTCGGGAGTTAACCGGTGGCATTTACTTTGGTCAGCCCCGGGGTGTGAGAACGCTGGAAAATGGGGAGCGGGAAGGGTTTAATACCTACGTTTACCGTGAGTCTGAAATCTGCCGTATTGCCAAAGTTGCGTTTGAGGCAGCACAAAAACGTGGAGGGAGATTATGTTCTGTTGATAAATCCAATGTATTGGAAGCCACCGCTTTATGGCGTGATGTGGTCACAGAAATGGCAAGGTATTACCCCGGGGTTGAGCTGAGTCATATGTATGTGGACAACGCCGCTATGCAGTTGGTACGAGACCCACGCCAGTTTGATGTGATGGTGACAGGCAATATGTTTGGTGATATTTTGAGCGATTGTGCTGCTATGTTAACCGGCTCTATCGGTATGTTACCTTCAGCATCGTTGAATGCTGAAGGTAAAGGGCTATACGAACCTGTGCACGGTGCTGCCCCCGACATTGCTGGTCAGGATAAAGCCAATCCTCTGGCTATGATTTTATCCCTGGCCATGCTGTTGCGCTATTCTCTGCATAAGCAGGCAGCAGCAGATGCCATAGAAAAAGCCGTTGGCCAGGTGTTGGATCAGGGGTTTAGAACGGCTGACATTGCTGATAAGGGCTGTAAAACGGTGGGAACTGCTGCCATGGGAGATGCTGTGGTTATGGCATTAACTGTGTAATTGCCGGTTGTACAACAGGTTGTACGATAAAGGAGTGATACAGCGATGAAAAAAGTCGGTTTTGTCGGCTGGCGTGGCATGGTGGGTTCTGTGCTTCTGTCACGCATGCAGCAGGAAAATGACTTTGCGGCTATTGATCCTTTGTTTTTTACTACCTCCCAGCCGGGGCAGCAGGGTCCGGATGTGGGTAAGCCTGCAACAGCATTGCAAGATGCCAATGATGTGGATGCCCTGCAGGCCATGGACATCATTATTTCCTGCCAGGGGGGAGAATATACCAGGCAGGTGTTCCCGGCATTACGTGCCAATGGCTGGAAGGGCTATTGGGTTGACGCTGCCTCGGCACTGCGTATGGATAGCGACAGCGTTATTGTACTTGACCCTGTTAATCGCAGCCTGATCGACAACGCATTGAATGATGGCGTTAAAAATTTTATCGGTGGTAACTGTACGGTCAGTTTGATGCTGATGGCCATTGGTGGCTTGTTTCAACAAAACCTGGTGGAGTGGGTCTCTGTGATGACCTATCAGGCTGCCAGTGGCGGGGGGGCTCAACATATGCGTGAGCTGATCACGCAGATGGGGTATTTGAACTCAGCAGTTAGCCAGGCGTTAGCTGATCCGGCCAGTGAAATTTTGACGATTGATCAGTCGATTACCCACATGCTGAGAAATCCTGAGCTACCTCAGTCCTGCTTTGGTGTACCCCTCGCGGGCAACCTGATTCCCTGGATTGACCATGGGCTGGACAATGGGCAGAGTCGTGAAGAGTGGAAAGGTCAGGCAGAAACCAACCGTATTCTGGGTTATCCTGCCAGCCATGTGCCTGTGGACGGTATTTGTGTCCGTATCGGTGCTATGCGCTGTCACAGCCAGGCAATGACGATAAAACTGCGTCGTGATATCCCCGTGACCGACATTGAGGCGATGATTACACAGTCCAATGACTGGGTGTCTGTGATAACGAATCGTCGTGAAGATACAATGCAGAAACTGACGCCTGCTCAGGTATCTGGCACTCTGGATATTCCTGTCGGTCGATTGCGCAAATTGAATATGGGGGCAGAGTATTTGTCTGCCTTTACCGTGGGCGATCAGTTATTATGGGGGGCTGCTGAACCCTTGCGAAGAATGCTGGGTATTCTTTTCGCCTCATCATAACGGGTTTCTCCCTTCGGACAGGGAAAGCCGCTTTCCCACCGTTTTAAACACTTTGTCCAGGATGGAGCAATGACACTCAAACCGGTCATCGTTTTTGTTTTCTTCATGTCATGCTTCGCTGCTTCAACCCGGAAAAAATAACACTGAACGTCAGCTCTGCGTTGAAACGTCTGGCAATAGTCTGGCAATAATAGGTTTTACCCGTCAATTTCGCCTTATTCTGACGTCCAGCTTGCCATGCTCGTTACGGTAGTTAGAAAAGGTTGCTGGTATCACTGAAGAAAATGCCTGATGTCGTTTTTTAAACCGATTATTTACATCTGCATCAATACATTACAACTTCGTCATGTACGCTTTGCGCAACCCTGGGGGATGAATTATAGTGCGCAACGTGTTTAAACCCCTGGACAGTAAGGCAAATAGGTTACTGGGAATGACTGAAATACTGAGTGAACATTATAAAGCTATCATTGAAAGCATTGGTGAAGATGTTCATCGCAACGGACTGATAGATACTCCAATGCGTGCCGCCAAAGCTATGCAGTATCTGACCAAAGGGTATAACCAGAAGCTTGATGAAGTTGTTAACGGAGCAGTATTTGATTCTGATATCAGTGAGATGGTGGTGATTAAGGACATTGAGCTTTATTCTCTGTGTGAACACCACATGCTGCCTTTTATCGGCAAGTGCCATATTGGCTACCTGCCTGCCGGTAAAGTTCTCGGTCTGTCCAAGTTTGCCCGTATTGTTGATATGTTTGCCCGCCGCCTGCAGATTCAGGAAAACATGACCACAGATATTGCTGATGCTGTTATGAGCGTCGTCAATGCCAAAGGCGTTGCTGTGGTCATTGATGCACAGCATATGTGCATGATGATGCGTGGGGTTGAAAAACAAAACTCTTCCATGACTACCTCGGTGATGCGTGGTTTGATGCGCGAAAATCGTGCGACACGGGAAGAGTTTTTGCAGTTTATTCGAGGCTAAATCAATGTCCCTGCCTCTCCATGGGCAGGGAGCATCGTTCGGAACCTGCCCGAAGACAGTTAAGACCAGTCCAGAATCACCTTACCCGATTGCCCCGAGCCCATAATCTCGAAACCCTTATGGAAATCATCTATAGGCATCTGATGAGTAATAACCGGTGAAATATCAAGACCAGACTGCAACATACTGGTTATTTTATACCAGGTCTCGTACATCTCACGACCATAAATGCCTTTGATGACCAGTCCTTTAAAGATGACCTGATTCCAGTCAATGGGAATATGGCTGGCAGGAATACCCAGCAAAGCAACTTTGCCCCCATGGTTCATTTTTTCCAGCATTTGCTGGAAGGCACCTCCGTTGCCTGACATTTCAAGGCCGATATCAAAGCCCTCAACCATACCTAAACTTTTCATCACCTCATTAATGGACTCTTCTGCCACATTGACTGCTGCGGTTGCGCCCATTTTGCGTGCCAGACCCAGGCGATACTCGTTCACATCCGTAATTACCACGTGGCGGGCACCTGCGTGTTTACAGACTGCCACGGCCATAATACCAATGGGACCAGCACCGGTGATCAGGACATCTTCGCCAACAAGGTCAAAGGATAATGCGGTATGTACCGAATTACCGAAGGGGTCAAAAATAGCAGCAAGATCATCACTGATATCATCAGGGACAGGGAAGGCATTGACTGCAGGAATGGACAGATACTCAGCAAACGCCCCGTCACGATTGACACCTACGCCTACGGTAAAATTACACAGATGACGGCGCCCAGCCCGACAGTTACGGCAGTGACCACAGGTAATATGGCCCTCTCCAGAAACACGTTGCCCAAGTTCAAAGCCCCGGACTCCCTCACCCAGCTCAACAATTTCTCCAACAAATTCATGGCCTACATGCATCCCTACTGGTATGGTTTTCTGAGACCAGGCGTCCCAGTTAAAAATATGCATATCCGTACCGCAAATTGCGGTTTTACGGATTTTTATAAGTAAGTCGTTATAACCAACTTCAGGCCTTGGCCTTTCGACCAGCCAGATCCCCGGCTCTGGTTTCAGTTTGGCAAGTGTTTTCATCACACTCCTTAATCTATTGCCTTATATCACAAATTAATGAATAACGTCTAATTCGCGACCGACTTTTGCAAAGGCAGCAATGGCCTTGTCAATATGCACTTTTGTGTGAGCCGCAGACATCTGTGTACGTATACGCGCCTGGCCTTCAGGCACCACCGGGAAGGAGAAGCCAACCACATAAATGCCTTCCTGTAGCATTTTGTCAGCAAACCGGCCTGCTAAAGATGCATCGCCAAGCATTACCGGAATAATGGGGTGATCAGCACCTGCCAACTTAAAGCCCAGCCCGCTCATTTCGGTACGGAAATAATCCGTATTGTCTTTCAAACGCTTGCGTAACTCATCGCCCCCTTCCAGAATATCTAAGACTCTGATGGAGGCTGAGGCAATGGTAGGTGACAGGGTATTGGAAAAAAGATAAGGGCGTGAGCGGTTTCTCAACCAGTCCACCAATGCTTTACGACCGGAGGTATACCCCCCGGAAGCACCACCCAGGGCTTTACCCAGAGTGCCAGTGATAATATCCACCCGCCCCATCACTCCACAATACTCATGGGTACCACGACCAGCTTCACCAAGAAAGCCTGCCGCATGACAATCATCCACCATCACCAGCGCATTGTATTTATCAGCCAGGTCACACACACCTTTGAGGTTAGCAATCACACCGTCCATAGAAAAGACACCGTCGGTGGCAATCAGCTTATAGCGAGCACCAGCTGCGTCAGCCTCTTGCAGGCGAACCTCCAAGTCAGCCATATTGTTATTCGCATAACGGAACCGCCTGGCCTTACACAAGCGGACACCATCGATAATACTGGCATGATTCAGGGCATCACTGATAATAGCATCTTCTGGCCCGAGCAGGGTTTCAAAAAGGCCACCATTAGCATCGAAGCAGGAGGAATAAAGAATCGTATCTTCCATACCCAGAAACTCAGACAGACGTTTTTCCAACTGTTTGTGCACAGCCTGAGTACCACAGATAAAGCGCACAGAAGCCATACCATAACCGTACTCATCCAGCGCTTTCTTGCCAGCATCTATCAGTTCAGGCGCATTGGCCAGACCCAGATAGTTATTAGCACAGAAATTAAGAACCTCTTCCCCGGACGCCACCTTGATATCTGCCTGCTGATGAGAGGTAATAATCCGCTCACGCTTATAGAGGCCTTCTTCTTTTAAACCATCCAACCGTTTTTGTAACTGCGTGTAAAGCTCGGTTTTCATAGGCCTGACTCCGGTTAGGGTGGATCTTCTTGCCATCAATATAGATAGGCTGTGCAAGTTCCACAAAAAAACAGCCTCTGATTGTACCTATTTTTGACTTTCTTCGGAAACTGTCTTAACAGCTCAAGTTACCCATTGAGCTGATTTTGCGGCATGATAGCCGGTATGAATCGAGATCTTATAGAACTGTACTCTGACTATCTTCTGTCATCTTTCACAAAATACTTACCACTTTACTTACCACTTTACTTACCACTTTACTTACCACTTTGACCACTCAAAGCAGTGGACAATGAAGGGTATCAACCTTCTCAATGCCCACCACCGTGCAGGGGACTCCCCTGTTGCTTATGAATTTGTTAAGAAGCCCACTCTGTACTCGAACCTGGCTGCGAGCCTATACCGGTACGTAACTTGAATTTTAAGATGGCTCCTCAGATAACGTGCTGATTTATTTGGCCTCGGGCCATGTACCATTGACAACAGTCCGATAAATCGGCACAATTCTGTCCCTTATTATTTTGGGAAAAGTGGGGATGGTTTGGCGTGTCTTACCCGGGGTACACCAGCGATCGCGGCAAACTCTGCTTCTCCTGACAGGGTGTCCGTAGCCTCCCTGTTAAGATTGTTTGAAATTTTATTCCCAGGAGCATCACGGTGGCAAATTCACCCTCCGCTAGAAAACGTGCCCGTCAGGCAGAAAACCGTCGTCAGCATAATGCTGGTCTGCGTTCCATGGTTCGTACTTCCATTAAGAAGGTTGTGCGTGCCATTGAAAGCAAAGACCATGCTACAGCCAAAGCTGCCTTGCAGGCGGCCGTGCCTGTGATCGACCGCATGGCTGACAAAGGCATCATTCACAAGAACAAGGCTGCTCGCCACAAGAGCCGTCTGAATGCACAGGTTAAGGCAATCTCGGCTTAATCTTTGCCATTTCAAAAAAACCGGCGCTTCGCTGGTTTTTTTGTGCCTGACTTTTACAGCAATCCCATTAGCCTGTAACCTAATGGCACTGACTTAAGCTCATTTCCCCTGGTTTTCTTGAGCCTGTGTGCCTGTGATCTCCGGTGTTGACGTTTTTATGCGGTTTTGGTCGCTTCTTAACGACTCCTGGTTTCGATCTGCCTGGTTGATTCCCAACAAGATGCTGCCCGATGATATCCAACAGATTAATGATTTTTTGTTCCAGCCAATCACCCGATACCCCCAGTAGCGTCTGAAGGAACGATACCCGTGTTTCCTGAGCCGTTTTAACGCTTATCTCCTGGTGTCTTGTCACTCTGTTTTGCTGTTTTTCCCATCAGTGCTCGTATCAGGTTGTAGACCAAAAAGTTCAGAAGAGAGGTACACACTCCCATGCAAAACAGGGAAGAGTCAGGGAGTGAGGTTTTTGGGGTTTTGCGACATATATGATCCGCCCCGTTTTGCATATATGATCCGCCCCGTTTTGCAAGACCCTGTTCTACATCTGACTAACCTAAAGTAACTGCAACCCTATATTCGGCCTGTGGTGAGATAAATCTCTGGCCATGATGGGCTTCCGCGCAACCTGTCCTATATACTCTCTCGGTCTCGAAGACCGTGTCGCAAATCAGGTTTCAGGCTGCCGGTGTCTACCGGTTCGCCATCAGTATTACAAGCTCCTCGCAATCGTTAAATGGGGTGATGTGAATTTGTCGCTAGTTGTTTAAGCTTGATAAACCTGCCCTTTAGTAATGATTGCCCAGGCAATACGTGACAGTTTGTTGGCTAGACCAACCGTTGCCACATTTTTATGGCTTCTGCTTTCCAGCTGTTTTACCCAGCGTTTGCAGCGGTCATCTTCTCGCTTGACTCGGCAAAGAACGGCTCGTGCACAATGAATCAGTAATGTCCGTAAATAGCGATCTCCTTTTTTACTGATGCCAGGTAAGCGAGGTTTACCCCCTGTCGTGTACTGCCGGGGGGTTAAACCCAACCAGGCTGCTAACTGTCTACCATTTTTAAACTGCTTCCCGTCACCGATAGCTGCGTGCAAGGCTGTCGCAGTTATCGGACCAACACCTACTATTGTCATTAAACGCTGGCAGGTCGCCTCTTTATCCGCTGCTCTGGCAATTTGGTCATCGCACTCTTTTATACGTTCATCTAATTGCTCAAGGTCTTTTAGCAGCCCGCTCAACAGATCCCTTGTGTCAACAGGAAGACCGTTATCAGCGTCTTCGATAACTCGGGGTAATTGCGCCCGAAGGTGGCTAATACCGCAAGGAATCGTAATACCAAACTCCAGTAGCGCTCCCCTTGTTTCATTCACCAGAGCTGTTCGTTGCGCCACCATTCTTTGTCTAAACCGGTGGAGTAGTTGCAGGCTCTGCTGTTCTGACGTTTTGATCGTCACAAAGCGCATTCCTGGACGAGAGGCAGCCTCGGTGATGGCTTCAGTATCGTTATAATCAGTCTTATGACTCTTCAGAAAGGGTTTAACGAACTGAGGTGAGATCAACCTGACGGCATGACCGTACTCCCTGAATTTCCGTGCCAGAAAGTGTGCGCCACCACAGGTCTCCATAACGACGTTAGTGTTATCCAACTGCGCCATAAATGAATAAAGCTTCGAACGGGACAACTTCTTCCGAGTCACTTTTTCACCGTCATCATGTAAGGCATGCAGGTGAAAACAATTCTTGCCAATATCAATACCAACAACTGTAATAGACATGGTGATCCGCTCCATTAGTGTTAACTAATACACACCATTTTGGCTCATAGAAGCCGGTAGGTGGGGCGGATCATCCCATTACTCACTGTTTCCATGGGTCTTACGCGCTTTTGATAAAAACTTGAACAAAAACCGGGCGCAATCTCGTTCCTTTAGGGACGAGTCAAGCCCGGACAAGGCGTTAGCCTTGCTGTGATAGTCGTTTAGATGTTTTTACCGCTTTCTCTGACGGAGGCGTTCTTTGATTTTCGATATACGCTTTCACTGTTTCCAGGCTAGCCCCACCAACTGACACACAGCAATAACCAGGACTCCAGAAGTGCTTGCCCCATAGCATCGGCTTTATCTGAGGCCAGAATTCTTTTCTTAGGAAATAGGACGACTTACCTTTTAATTTGCTAACCAAGTTAGATACTGCGAGCTTGGGGTGAACACTCACCATCATATGAACGTGATCATGTTCTCCATTACATTCCAGAAGCTCACAATCCATTTGTTCGCATGTCTCCCCATATATATCAGTAAGCCGATCCAGCATCTCCTTAGTAAACACATTACGTCTATATTTAGTCACAAATACTAGATGTACATTATTTTTAAATACACATGATCTTCCTGTTCTCCATTCGTACATATAAACCTCATGGTTGACGGCAGATTTTAGTAAGAGTACCCTATGATTATCATTTTTATAAGGTGAAGAAATGCTTCAAGGTATCCGACTCAAAGCCAATCCAACGGAGCAGCAAAAGCTGATTCTGTCTCAATGGATGGGTTGCGCCCGGTTTATCTGGAATGCAAAGTGTGATGAAGATCGCTATTTCAGAACCTACGCCAGAAAGTACTGTCCTACGGGGACGTATCCCCCTGTCGATCAAAAAGCATCTCACTTCAAAAGTAGGGAGCTAAGCCCCTGGCTTTCTCACTGCCCCAGCCAGATTATTCGTAATTCGGCGGTTAACTGGTATCAGACCTATCATAAATTCATGAAAGGGATTTGTGGTAGGCCAAAGCGCAAGCCAAAAACCGACAAAGGTAGTGTTCATATAACAAAAGAGCTATTCAGGTTCGATGTTTGCGAGGATGGCGTAACACGTCTTTTCATTGGCACAAAGACCAATAATATTGGTTATCTGTCCATTAAGAATCATCGGTCATTCTCACAACCAAAGTCACTGTATATCAGGAAAGAGGCTGGCAGTTATTATGTGTCTTTCTGCTATGACGATGGCGCAGACGAACCAACAACCGACAAAGATAATCTGGTATGGCTGAAAGGTGCATCTAAGGAATGGCTGGATGAGCATGTTATCGGAGTAGATCGTGGCGTGGTTGTCCCTGCTCATACTGGCGTTAAGGCTTACGACTTCACCATAAACCAGAAAAACAACATGGATAAGCGCAAGCGGTATATTAAAAAGCTGCAACGCCGCTTATCTCGACAAACTAAAGGTTCTAACCGTCGTCAGAAGACCAAAAACCGGATAACCAGACAACACAGGAAAGTAGCCTGCATCAGGCAAGACTTTTGCCATAAAACCAGCCGTACAATAGTTAACAGTAAGGCCAGGGTAATTATTTTTGAGAATCTGAAAACCTCAAGGATGACCGGCAAGCCAAAGGCCAGGAAAGACCGCAACGGCAAGTTTATTCCCAATAGTGCCAAAGCCAAAGCTGGACTCAACAAAGCTGTTCTTAACGTTGGCTGGCATTATCTGGAAACCTGCACCCGCTACAAAGCCGCTAAAGCAGGAAAAGCGGTATTCAAAGTTCCTGCACCCTATACGAGTCAAGAGTGTGCTGATTGTGGTCACACTCACCCCGACAACCGCAGGAAACAAGAATTGTTTTCCTGTGGTAATTGTGGACACGTTGATAACGCTGACAAAAACGCCAGCATCGTCATTAAGAAAAGAGCAATTAATCTTCTTCTCGACTCTGGAACGGAGTTGGTCGGCAAAGGTATTCCAGTGCTGACTAAAGGGCGTGGAGCGGTTCGTAAGCCGAGAAAAGCCAGGGCTTCTCTCGCTATTCGCAATGAAACGTCAAAAAAGAAAAGAATGGTATCTACCTCGGTAGCTGCTTAGTATTGGAAGCTCGCGTCTTTAGGCGCGAGTAGTTCACAGTCGAGTGCTATCTATCATTCTACCACTCTGTCACTATTTCTGTTTCCGGGGCCAAATCAAACTAAACTGCGCACCACCCAGCGGGCTATGGCTGACTTCAGCCCATCCGTTATGCCAGTACATAATCCGTTGAACAATGGACAACCCCAGTCCATAACCACCGGATTTACGGGTTCGGCTGTCATCAAGCCGTGAAAAAGCAGTGAAGACTCGCTCCCATTGCTCTTTCGGAATACCAGGGCCATCATCATCGACATCAACACGGCAATTGTCCTGAGTAGCAGAAAATTTCACTTGAATCCGGGTATCGGCATATCGACAGGCATTGCCCACCAAGTTTTGAATCGCACGGTGCAGATAGCGCGGATCGATATCTGAGAATTGCCGCCGTTCAGAAACTGTGCAGGGCACAAGCTCTATTTGAATCCGGCTTTGTAACCGCAAATGCTCACTGACGACTTGCCCGGCAATAGCCTCCACATTCAGGTACTTAAACCGCAGTGAGGGTGCACCTTGCTCCAGATTAGCATAGGTCAGAAACTCATCCACCAGTGTATCAAGCTCGACGATATCCTTATCCATGCCTGCCAGCTGCATTTCACGCTCAGTGACAGACTCTGCATCAGCAATCATCTCCAGTGCAAAACGCAACCGTGCGACGGGCGTTCGCAACTCATGGGAAACACCCCTGATCATTTCTTTCTGAACGCCCAGCAAGCGTTCAATGTGTCCAGCCATATCGTTAAAGGCCATAGCCAGACTGCCAATGGAGTCTGCACCGGAAACATTCACCCGCACGGCAAAATCTCCGCTGCTGAACCCCTTGGCCGCACGCTCAAGCCTTCGAAGCCGTCGTTCTATTCCCTTCACCAGGATATAAATGGCCAGGCTCAATGACAGCAGGACAAATAACCCCAGGGTAATGATCAGTTTTGGCGGATAAGGATTGAGTAACGCAACAGGCCCCAGCTGTATCACCTTTTGAGTGTTATGCACCTGTCCGTAGAGCGTTATGGTTTCCGTGGCATTATCCACCAGCGTCACTACACTTCCCTGGTGCAACTGATTTACCTGCAAGGGTTTCAGATCAGCCTCTTCCAACGTTAAAAGGTGTGCCGGATAATTAAAGACGTTTTTCTGAAGTGACGCCATCGTGTTTAAACGCTTCTGCTCAGGGGTATCCGCCATTAACGTTTGCAGTAAACTCATGGTGTCTGTGATCAGGGTTTCCGAAATGGCGTCCACCTGTCCCTTCAGGAGAGTACCAGGTTCAACCTGGGTGTACACCAGTGCCCGATTATCGTCAAGCATGGTAATCACCACCTGTCCATGGTGCAGTCGATCGTTATCAGCGTCATTGAAGGTGACATCCACGCTGCTGACCAGGGAGAAGGGTATCGATAGCTGATAGCTCCAGGCCTCAAGCTGTGACTGGCGCTCATGTTCGGGCAACTGAATCACTTTCTCAGCGACCAGCCTGAGCGTCCCTTTCACCATAGATTCGCGATAGTCCTCCAGCCGGGAGCTGTTAACAACAGAGACCGTCATGCCTGACAACAGGGAGACCAGCACCAGTGAAAACAGCAAACCGCCGTATATGCGTAAAAATATACTGCTCACGGTCAGCCACTTTTCACAAACAGGTAGCCTTTGCTGCGAACGGTTTTTATCAGACGGGGGTGCATGGGGTCATCGTCAATTTTTGGCCGAATGCGAGAAACGCGTACATCAATGGAACGGTCCTGGCCATCATATTCAATACCTCGTAAACAGGAAAAAATCTCTTCACGGCTAAGCACTCGTCCAGCATTTGAGCATAATAACCAGAGCAGATCGAACTCGGCGCTGGTCAGCTCAATACTGTTGTCGTTCAGCCAGGCTTCCCGCATGGCATTATCCACCATCAACGAACCAAAACGCAGGCGAGAATGGCCCATTGTCTGTTCCGATTCAGCCCTTGGTGTTTTGCGGCGCAATAAGGCACGAATTCGTGCCAGCAATACCCTTGGGCGAACAGGTTTGGCGACATAGTCATCTGCCCCCATTTCCAGACCCAGCACCTCATCAAGATCATCCGTACGGGCCGTCAGCATTAAAATCGGATTTTTAAACTGACCACGGACACGCCGGCAGATGGATACACCGTCTTCACCAGGCAGCATCAGGTCTAACACCACCAGATCCGGCCGCTCGCTCAAAATGCGATCTACAGCTTTGGCGCCATGACTTTCGATGGACACCTGTAATCCGTTATTTTCCAGATATTCCCGGGTCAAATTAGCCAGACGTTCATCATCTTCTACAATCAGGATACGCCCTGCCTCACTCTCTAAAGCCATCGCTCTTTCACGCTTCTGTATACTGTTGTCATTCAATACTGCGGACAGTGTTAAATAATCTGGTGTATGATGCTGCAAGGCCCAACACAAGAGAGCCATTTTATGGTAAGTCAAGGATAAGCGTGAGTTACCATAAAATAACAATATATCCTCAACATATCCTCAACACCCTGGCAACCGCGAGTTTTTGATAAAACTGTCCGAAGTATTGGTCATTAACAAACTATCTTAACACTACCTGCCTGTCTCGGTCTTTATTTGACAACAGGCAGTAATAATAAATCCGTAAAACTGGCAATTTTGGGCTAAACAAGAAAAAATAGAAAAACCCGTTACTTATACTAAAAAAATGCCTTATTCTGGTACACCTTGACAAAAAAAGTGGCCTTGATTCTGTACGTTCACAACAGACTTACAACCACTGGCCGGTCAAAAACTGACAGATTATACACGTAGTTATCCGCTTGAAATTCCGGACACAGCGCATTATCTTGTGTATATAGTCTATGCTGTCATACCATATATAGTGTAACCATATATAGTGTATATGGTGTCATATAGTGTCTGGAAATGATGATGACACCCACATTAAGGATGAATACTCACCCACTTGATCAGCAGACAGGCTTGCGGGTGAATTCCTCTCAGTATGCCCCTCAAAATTGAGGATATCGTACTGAATAACTCTTGTGCAGGCTTAGCATCTGTTGCGCAGGGGTATGTCTGCCACCATCGCTCCACTCCACAGCCACCATCGATTGAGTCTACAGGTACGGATTTGATGAACAAAAACATCCTGGTCAGTAAACGTGACGGAGGACAGGAACAGCTGGATCTTGAAAAGATCCACCGGGTAATCACCTGGGCAGCCCGTGGGCTGAGCAATGTGTCTGTCTCCGAAGTTGAGCTGAAATCACACATTCAGTTCTATGATGGCATACAGACTACGGATATCCATGAAACCCTGATCAAATCAGCCGCCGACCTCATTTCTGAGCAGGCACCCGATTATCAATATCTGGCAGCTCGCCTGGCGATTTTCCATCTGCGGAAAAAAGCCTATGGTCAGTTTGAACCTCCCCGGCTTTATGAACAGGTAACACGTTTAGTCGAGCTCAAAAAATACGATAGCTACCTGCTGACCGATTACAGCGAAGCTGAATTTGATGAGATGGACAGCTACATGGATCACAGTCGCGATATGAACTTCAGCTATGCAGCCGTTAAGCAGCTGGAGGGCAAATACCTGGTGCAAAACCGGGTGACTGGTGACTATTACGAAAGCCCCCAGGTATTGTATATGCTGATCGGTGCCTGCCTGTTTGCCAGCTATGATAAAGTCCGCCGGATGGACTATGTCCGTCGGTTTTATGATGCGGTATCCACATTCAAGATTTCCCTGCCCACACCGATCATGGCAGGTGTACGCACACCCACCCGTCAGTTCAGCTCCTGCGTATTGATTGAGTGTGGTGACTCCCTGGATTCTATTAACGCAACATCCAGTGCTATCGTTAAATACGTCAGCCAGCGTGCAGGCATTGGTATTAATGCCGGTCGTATTCGCGCCATTGGCAGTACCATACGTAACGGCGAAGCTTTCCATACCGGCTGTATTCCTTTCTACAAGCACTTTCAGACTGCCGTGAAGTCCTGTTCCCAGGGAGGAGTCCGTGGGGGGGCAGCCACTCTGTTCTACCCGATTTGGCACTATGAAGCAGAAAACCTCCTGGTGCTGAAAAATAACCGGGGGGTAGAAGAAAATCGGGTGCGCCATATTGATTACGGCGTTCAGTTTAACAAGCTCATGTACCAGCGCCTGATTGAAGGCGGTACTATCAGCCTGTTTTCGCCGAGTGATGTGCCTGGCCTGTACGATGCTTTCTTTGAAGACCAGAAAAAATTTGAACAGCTGTACATTCAATACGAGCAAGATGAGAGCATTCGTAAGAAAACCGTCAAAGCCATTGAACTGTTTTCCCTGTTCGCTTCAGAACGCGCCAGTACCGGTCGTATTTATCTGCAGAATGTCGATCACTGTAACACCCATAGTCCCTTTGACCCCACCGTTGCGCCGGTTCGTCAGAGTAATCTCTGCCTTGAAGTTGCTCTGCCCACCAAACCGTTGCTCCATTCCCTTGACCAGGAGGGTGAAATTGCTTTGTGCACACTGGCGGCTTTTAACCTCGGGGCACTGAGTAGCTTGGACGAACTGGAAGGGCTTGCCGAACTTCTGGTCCGTGCACTGGATAGCCTGCTCGATTACCAGGATTATCCGCTTCCCGCTGCCCATAATGCCACAATGGGTCGTCGTCCATTAGGGGTGGGCGTGGTTAACTTTGCCAATTACCTGGCAAAAAACGGGATGCGTTATTCTGATGGATCAGCCAACGGACTCACACACCGTACCTTTGAGGCCATTCAGTATTACCTGCTCAAGGCCTCTAACACACTGGCGAAAGAAGCCGGTCCCTGTACCCGGTTCAATGAGACCACCTACGCTCAGGGCATTTTGCCTGTCGATACCTATAAAAAGGATCTTGATACCATTTGTGATGAGCCTCTGCACCTGGACTGGGAAAGTCTGCGTACTGATATTCGTGAAAGTGGCCTGCGTAACTCGACCCTGACAGCATTAATGCCTTCAGAAACCTCATCACAGATCAGCAATGCCACTAATGGTATTGAGCCTCCACGGGGTTTTGTCAGTGTTAAAGCCAGTAAAGACGGTATCCTCAAACAGGTGGTGCCTGACTTTGAAACCCTTCGTCACAATTATGAACTGTTATGGGATATCAGAAGCAATGATGGTTATCTGCAACTGGTGGCCATTATGCAAAAATTTGTCGACCAGACTGTCTCTGCCAACACCAATTATGACCCCAGTCATTTTGATGGTGGCAAAGTTCCCGTCAAACTGTTGCTTAAAGATCTGCTGACAGCGTACAAGCTGGGGATCAAGACACTGTATTACCATAACACCCGCGATGGTGCGTCGGATGCCCAGAATGATCTTGATGATGCCTGCGCCGGTGGTGCCTGCAAGATTTAATCAGCTTGTCAGGGTCTGAGGTGTTACCCGGATCAGGCGACCGGTATCAGACCCATTACACTCAACTCAGAAACGTGACAGCAATGCTGTCCTGGATGAACCCGAACTCATGAGTTACACAACATTTAACCAGGCATTCTTTAACGCCACTGAGGAACCCATATTCTTTGGCCGCAATGTCAATGTCTCCCGCTATGATATTCAGAAGTACCCTGTCTTCGAGAAACTGATTGAGAAACAGCTGTCGTTTTTCTGGCGCCCTGAAGAAGTGGATCTATCAACAGACAGTCGTGATTTCGCCGCATTGCCTGAGCATGAAAAACACATTTTCCTCAGCAACCTGAAATACCAGACTTTGCTGGATTCCGTGCAGGGACGCTCACCCAATATTGCCCTGCTGCCTGTTGTTTCCATCCCTGAGCTGGAAACCTGGATTGAAACCTGGGCCTTCAGTGAGACGATTCATTCACGCTCCTATACCCATATTATCCGTAATATTGTCACGGAACCCAGTGAGGTGTTTGATGATATTGTCACCAACCAGGCCATCATTGAACGGGCTAACGATATTACCTGTTACTACGATGAACTGATCAGAAGTATTAACCTGTACAATCAGCTCGGTGAAGGCGTACATACCATCAACGGTAAAAGTGTGCCCATTTCTGTCAGGGACCTCAAACGCAAGCTGTATCTTACACTGGTTTCTGTCAATGTACTCGAAGCGATCCGCTTCTATGTCAGCTTTGCCTGCAGTTTTGCCTTTGCTGAGCGTTCCACCATGGAAGGCAATGCCAAAATTATCAAACTGATTGCCCGTGACGAAGCTCTGCACCTGATCGGCACCCAGCACATGCTGCAAATCATGGCTGAAGGAAAGGATGACCCGGAAATGGCGGCAATTGCCAGGGAACTCCGTCAGGAGGCCCACGATATTTTTATTGCTGCGGCTGAGCAGGAAAAAGACTGGGCGGACTACCTGTTCCGTGACGGTTCCATGATCGGCTTGAACAAAGATATTCTGGGCCAGTACGTTGAATACATTACCAACCAGCGTATGACTGCCATTGGTTTTGATGCGCCGTTCAGTATTAAGCAAAATCCACTGCCCTGGATAAACAGTTGGTTAAACAGCGATAACGTACAGGTTGCCCCTCAGGAGGTTGAAGTCAGCTCCTATCTGGTAGGGCAGATAGACAGCGATGTACAGTCCGAAGACTTCAGTGACTTCTCACTATAACCACAACACCCACTGATTGCGGAGCGCTCTATGGCCCACATTGTGAAAATTATGGACGGTTTCAGCTTTATCCCTCGCTCTGAGCTGACCCTGCTGGAAGCACTGGAATACCATGAAGTGGATATAGAGTACCAATGTCGTGAAGGTTTCTGTGGCAGTTGCCAGGTACAATTATTGGAAGGGGAGGTAGAGTACTTGGTCGAACCCATTGCCTTTGTGCCTGACGGACGTATTCTTACTTGCTGCTGTCACCCCAACAGTGACATAACCCTGGAGATTCCAGGGGGCTTCAAGGCAAAGAAAAAAGGACAGTAATGACCGGCAAAAAGCATTTTACTGCTTGTTTCCCTCAAGCTGGCGACGTAGATGCTGGTTTGGCGTTCAGATTGCCAGTGTAAAGCGGGTTTAGGAGAGTCCATTGGTATTCAGTCCCGCCATCTTTAAAAAGTCAGCAATAGCGCAGTGTAGCGCCTACTATCCAGGTATCCCGGGATTGACAGTAATAAGAAAAATGCTTATCCAACTAACACGATCAAAAAACTACCATAGCCATCAATTAACACTGTTGCTCGCTGTGCTAGCGTGTGAAAATATACTGGCCAATCAGTCACAGGTACCGATTTACCATACTTCGACCTTCTCCCTCATAGGTGAGGCTAAATACCCTGATCACTTTCCCCACTATGATTACGTCAACGCGAAAGCACCCAAAGGGGGCACCCTTAACTGGGCAGAATCGGGTACTTACGACACACTGAACCCGTACAACAGTAAAGGGCGATCGGCTTATGGGCTTTATTGGATCTATGACCGGTTAATGACGCCCTCTGCGGATGAACCTTATACCCTTTACCCACTATTGGCCAGGCAACTGCATTACCCGGCATCGCTGGCGTGGGTGACCTTCGATCTGCACGAACATGCTCGATTTCACGATGGTAAACCACTGACGGCTGAAGATGTTGTCTTCTCTTTTGATTTACTGAAACAGCAAGGTTCCCCCTTTATCAAAAATAACCTGCGGGACGTTATCAGTGCCACAACCCATACGCCTTATAAAGTGACCTTTCATCTGGAGAAAGGTGCCGGCAAAAAAGTACTGGCCTTTATTGCTTTGTCTCCCGTGTTTCCCAAACATATCTGGAAAGACCAGCCCTTTGATGTGGCGTTAACCTCTCCCCCTGTAGGGAGTGGCCCTATGAAAGTCAGTGCGGTTAAGCTGGGTCAGTTCATCACCTATGAACGTGTCAAAAATTACTGGGGCGCAGAATTAGCCTCACGCAAGGGACTGTATAATTTCGACCGGATTCATGTGAACTACTACCGTAACCTGCAAACCGCCAGAGAGGCGTTTAAAACCGGCCAGGTTGATATCAGTTATGTCTTCGATGCCAAGACCTGGCACGAACAGTTTAATTTTAGTGCGGTCAGAAAAAAACAGGTGATCAAAGAAACGCTACCCTTTTTTCGCCTGCCAGGAATGAAGGGGCTGGTCTTCAATACCCGTCGCCCCCTGTTTCAGGACCGACGAGTTCGTGAAGCCCTTCTTCATCTATACGATTTCAAATGGATTAATCAGCACCTGATGCATGGCGATGCACAACGAACGCAGAGCTTTTTTACCCATACGCCTATGATGGCTACCGGCTTGCCCTCCGAGGCAGAACTGGCATTGTTACAACCCTTCAAACAGATGTTCCCCGCCTCTTTTTTCACCACATCGCCTTCCCTGCCTGCCTGCAACGGCAGTGGTTGTGATCGTGCAAATAAAATTAAAGCCATTACTTTGTTAGCCGAAGCCGGCTGGCGGCTCAATAAAGGTAAAATGATACACGAAGCAACGGGTCAGCCCTTTACTTTTACGCTCCTTGTTGACTCTTCTGATGGGGAGCGTCTTACCATGCCCTTTCGAAAAACGCTGGCAAGCATCGGCATTCAGGCTAGTATACAAACCCTTGATATCAGTCAATACCGTAACAGGATTAAAGTCTTCGACTTTGATATGGTCAGCTGGTATTTTTTCCACTCGCCCTTTCTGGGGGGTGAGCAAGCCAATAGCTGGAGCAGTCAGGCGGCTGATGAGCTACGCTCCAACAACCTGGCAGGGATTAAGCATCCTGCCATAGATGCACTGGTCAACCGGCTGCGTGAGCCTCTCAGTTATGACGATATGGTCACCACCGGCCAGGCTTTGGATCGGCTTTTACTGTGGGGTATCTATATGATTCCCCAGTGGCACAGTGACAAGATCTATGTGGCCTATTGGCAGCATATCGAAAGACCAAAAACAGGGAAGCCTTTTTATCCGGTATTGGAGTCAATGTGGGAAAGAAAGCAGTAAAATATGTCCAGACGGCTGCAATTTTCTACTCATCGTCTTTTCTAACTGCCGTAGTGGGCGTGAGTGGGCGTGGCAAACTGCACGACAGAACAAGGCAAAACGACGGGTAATAACCGACCATTTGCTTGACAGGCTCTGTGTGACGCTCATAAGTACCGGGGTGATCATAAAGCGGCAATATCCTCCTGACAAAATCGTTTTTGGGCAGAAATGACTTTTTTAAGATACTGACGCGATTCCCTGTTTGGATGATCTTTTGTCAGTGCCTGATAAACAGCTTCAGGGGGCATACTGTTGATGGTGGATATTGCCTGTTTTTTTCCACCGCCAAAGGTCTGAAAAACTTTGCCTGTCCCACCATTATAGGCAGAAATTACTGCATACTTTAACGACAAAGGGTCTTCAATATCCTTAAGGTAGCGAGTGCTGAGTAAGTGTAAGTAAGCAGCCCCGGTATCAATATTATTCCGGGGTTTAAACAAGTACTCCTTCGTCGGTATATCCCGCCGGTTTTTTACCAGTGAAAAAACATCTTTACCTGCTGCATGCTGAGTCACCTGCATCAAACCGTAGGCATTGGCATGGCTTATTGCAAGGGCATTAAAGTTGCTTTCTGTGCTAATAATCGCATAGAGCAAACTTTCATCAATATTGTACTGGTAGCCAGTGTGCCTGATAATACCCACGTATTGATACTTTCCCTCCAGATCGTGATCAGGTACCAGGTCAATATCAATATTGTACACGGTCCCCTTTGCTGACGCCGATGAAACCAGTTGGGTATTGAGAAGGTAGTCAGCAAAATATGCTGCTCCAGCATACGCCCTCACAGGTTTTTGATCCTGATCTAACACCTGTCCGTACAGTATCGGGAGAATGTCTTCAGGCATACTGTTCACTGAAAACCTATCCATGGTTTCCGGATTCCAGGGTGTCAGCAGCACATCAATGATGGCAGAGCGCAACATACCCTTATCATTTGCCTCCAGATGCACCATGCCCTGTTCAAAGTTAATAAATACACGAGCATTGTTGTTGGCAGGCATTGACTTCTGTCCTATGGGCTCAGTATCCAAACTGTAAGTATGTATTTGCCGACT
The DNA here is from genome assembly GCA_965232215.1 of Endozoicomonadaceae bacterium. Lineage (GTDB taxonomy): Bacteria > Pseudomonadota > Gammaproteobacteria > Pseudomonadales > Endozoicomonadaceae > Endonucleibacter. Next base: position 787,051 of record CBDDPF010000012.1, on the reverse strand, counting down.
CAGTGCCGATAAAAGCGTAGCCAATGCCGCATTCTGATCAGGGTTACGGGTGTTATTGGTCAAGGCATGGAAGGAGGTGGCACTGGCAGCAGGCACTGCACTCGAACCTGGCTGTTCTGGTACACTGTTGGTGATAAAAAGTAATACAGCCAAGGCCGCCATCATCTGAAAAGAAATGCGCATAACTCTTATTGTAATAATCTCTTGTTATTTCAATCTTCAGTTACCGCTTTCTGTATTGTGAGTAATACTGATTGTTTTTCTAACGGCAGTATAATAATAGCGTCTGAAATGAATGAATTGTCGTGAGCCTGTAAATAATTCTGTGTATGAATGATGGGTGGAACCTGGTGATGTAAAAAGTTTTGTCCAAGTTGGAAAACACAATAGTAGAAGCTATTGCCCACCAGAAACGATTCATAAATAAATAGAATAAGGATGAAAAGTTAAAGGCGAAATCAGGAATTATACGGATAATAATAGCGTCTGAAATGAATGTTGTGTCAATTGTCGTTATCCCTATAGGTGTTGAAGTCGCCTGTCACTCACTTTAGCCTGATTAGCCTGAGGGTCAAAAGTACCCGATAAGCTTGCGTTGACATCCTCCTCCAGCTAGGTCGCTGGAGGATTCCTGTTACCAGGCAGCTACTTTCTTGCGATTTTGCTGAAGTTCCTGCTTCTTCAAAGACTCTAACGAACCCTCTCCACAGGCTAAAACGCTGTGTCCCAACGCTAGTATATTTTTTGCGGCCTGAATATCCGCATTCTCAGAATGACCACAAGCTACACACTCGAACTTTGCTTGAGTCTTTCTGTTTGCTTTCTCAGTATGGCCGCAAGCACTACAAGTTTGGCTGGTGTATACAGGATTGACAGCAACCACTTCACCGCCCAGCCACTCTTGCTTGTACTCAAGCTGCCTTCTGAATTCATGCCATCCCTGATCGAGAATGGACTTGTTAAGTCCAGACTTGGCTTTCACGTTTTTACCGTACTTCTCAACAGTGCCTTTTGCAGACTTGGACATATTGGATACCTTCAGATTCTCAATCACTATCATTGCGTGATTTTTGCTGATTTCGGTTGAGGTTTTGTGAAGGTAATCAGCCCGACAACTAGCTATTTTTCTGTGAATACGGTTAATACGCCGTTTTTGTTCCTTCCAGTTTTCAGAGAATTTTACTTTGCGAGAAAGCTTTCTTTGCTCCCCGGCAAGCTGGTCCTCATGTTTCCTGAAAGCATTAAGAGGCTTGTACTGCTCACCACTGGAAAGCGTGACAAACTTGGCAATACCCATATCCAGACCAACCGCTTTTTCAGAAGGGTGAACCAGCACGGGTAACTCTTGTTCGGTTTGGCAACTGATAAACCAATGGTCTGATTTGCGGGTAATGGTGCAATTCTTTATCTCACCATCAATATTGCGAGATTTTCGGAACTTTACCCATCCCAACTTACCTGGCAGTTTTACCCTGCGATTTTCGACCTTGCAGTACTTGGAGAACTGCATGATACGAATTGAGTTATGGTGATCTTTGTTGCGCTGCTTAAAACACGGTTTTTCGAACTTAACCTCTTTGATCTTTCCAGACTTTAGTTTTGCCAGATCATCAAAGTGTTTTTTCCATGCACCACCCAAATCCATTAGCTTTTGTTGCAAGGCAACAGCGTTACCTTGAGTTAGAAAACTGGTTTCTTCCTCTTTCTTCCAGATTGGCAACCATTTAGCCATTGTGTATGAGGACGGGATTTTTTCACCGGATTCCCACTTTTCATTGCAGATACTCAACGCTTTATTCCAGACAAAGCGAGCTGTACCACAAAGCTGCATGAGCCTTACATGCTGCTCTGGCGTCACCTCCAGTCTGAATTTATATGCCTTGAGAATCTTCATTTATACAATCAGTGTGCTAGTATTTTGTGTTTAAATTAAATGATTTAAGGCGTAACATCAAGTATTAGTATGCAAGAAATTAAGAAAGGTCGACACAGTGCTTATACTTTGCACTGCCACATTGTTTTTGTGACAAAGTACAGAAAAAAAGTACAGAAAAAAGGTGCTAGGCGAATTACATCTAACCAGATTGAAAGAAATATTTTCTGAGATATGCAGAAACTTTGAGGCAGAGCTAACAGACTGTAATGGAGAGGCCGACCATGTTCACCTATTGGTCGAGTACTCACCAAACACGCCAGCCATTGCGAAACTGATAAACAGCTTGAAAGCTGTTTCATCCAGACGGTTAAGACAAGAGTTTTGTGATATTGCCGGTGCGTATCGAAAGCCGGTTTTGTGGTCAAGATCGTACTTTGCTGGCAGTTGCGGAGGTGCGCCACTGGATGTAATTAAGGAGTATATTGAGAATCAAGATCAGCCCTAACGGGCTGAACGAAATTCACCTCCCGCCTAGCTCGGCGGGAGTAGTCTTTCGGAACTAGATAGCAAATGCATCTTGGTTTAGGTTAGCCGACATAGTATGATATTTTCATTACATATTGTTTTTTGCAGGCCTGCTGTGTCAGGAAACAGATGATTTCAATAGGATCACCATTGGCGGTTGCAGCCATTGATATCGATGCACAAAACTGTTTTACTCCCCTTTGCCCCGATGAGTTGCCAGTACCTGACGGAGATGGCATTGTCAGCGAATTAAATCTGCAGGCGCAGTTGGCCCACTGGCGTATTGGCTCAAAAGATGCCCATTCTCCAGCAGCTCTCTGGTTAGCAAGTGAAGCTCAACCCCAGCTATCCGTCATTACCGGTCATAAGAATCTTGATGTGCGCTGGAACCTTCATGCAGTGCCCGGCACTAAAGGATTCGAGCTGCTAAAAGGGTTGCCACCGGTCACTGATTATGATTTTTTTGTCTGGAAAGGCATTGAGCCGGATTGCCACCCCTACGGCGCCTGTTATCACGATCTGGCTAATCAGCGCAGCACAGGTATTATTGAATTTTTGAAAAGCCATCAGATTACCACTGTACTGGCTGGCGGTCTCGCGCTGGAGTTCTGCGTCAAAACAACAGTACTGCAATTACGGAAAGTCGGCTTTCGTGTGATTGTGAACCTCGGAGCAACACGAGGTCTGATGCCCGAAACAGGGGAGCAGGCAATCAGTGACATGAAAGATGCCGGTGCTGAGTTTGTTGAAAGCGCCAGAGAGCTCAAAGTAGAAGGGAGGCGACTCCATATAGATACCATAGAACTTTCGCATTGACACTCATCCAAAAAAATTGCTATATCAACAAAAAGCATTGGATGCCGTCATGCGTAGAAAGATAACAAGACCAACAACAGCCAAGTGTGATCTTCCAAAATATACTGGATTTCTGCTTTGTGATCCCAAATCAGCAACCTGTACTCGTCTTAGTGAGCTGGGTGATATGTCACACCACTGTGTTAACCGCTTTCTACAACGCGAAGATTTTACCGCCAAAGACCTTTTTCTGGAGGCTTCAGCCAAGCTGGTTCTTGAAGGTGGTACACTGTCTGTTGATGATTCTGTCTTGGATAAGCCTCCTACTCAATACACGGCTTTTATCGGCTATCATTATTCTGGTAAACACCATAAAGCTGTTAAAGGCATTTTCATCTCATTACGCTCTATTACACTGATATTAAAGGATACACCTGATGTGTGACTTTAAGCTGAAAGCATATCCTCAAACTGCATAGGCTCATGCCCAGACTGGATGTTCAAGTAAATTCCAACAGTGATGCCCAGCAGCTTTCGAGCTACACGACTTGTCAGGTGCCATTCATCCCTAGTTCTCACACGCTGCAGCTCAAAGTACTCGGCCAATTGACCAATGACCGTCTCTATACGTCGCCGAATATTCATCAGCTTCCTGACAACCGATCTTGGTCGTTTATCTTTCATGTTTTTTCACAGTGGCGTTTGCAAATCAATACCAAAACTTTCACAGTCTTGCTTCAGCTCAGGTCTGATATAGCCCTTGTCGCCAATCATTAATCCTTTAATGCCTTCAAGCAAGTCGTATATGCTGTCTCGCTCATCAATATTGGCAGCTGTCACTGTCATATCAACCGCAACGCCCCGTGCATCTGTTAGCAAATGACCATGAAAGCCATAAAAAGATTTCTTCTTTGACGCACAATATCCATAGGCTGCCTGGCCTTTGTAGACCTTACTGCGGTTAGCCCTTGTTCTTACACAGACATCCATGGGGAAGCCATCAACCAAGTGAATATCTGACCTACCCGCCCCAAGCATTCGCACCAAATATTGATGCAGTTTCTGCTTAACAACCCAGAGGTTTGCTGCTTGGCGTACAAACTGAGTCCTGTGGGACAAGTTGGGGAACAAGTGTTCCCAATGTTTCTTGAAGTATTCGTAAATGCCCTTGTCGTGATGGTGACCGAGCCACTCGCCTGCAATTTCCATAGCGATGACTTCGCTATCAGAGAGTTTTGGTGGAGTACCACGTCTACGTAATGGGCTGGTGACAACAGTGTTGTACAAATCATCAATCAAACAAAAGATATTGGTGATAAACTCTTCTACAGGCATGACCGGCACCGTCTGATAGTGGGTTGCACTTCTATTTTAGACGGTGGTCATGCCTTTCTGACTGCATCATTAAAAGTCACACATCAGGTAGGATACGGTGTTCCTGTCAGTTTCCGCATCTATGATCCGGCAGATAAAAAATCCAAAAATGACTACTTTATCCACATGCTGCAAGAAGTGCTTACATGGGGGTTGAGACCTGCATTTGTTACCGGTGACTCTTGGTATAGCAGTACAGCAAACCTGAAGGCCGTAAAAAACAGTGGTCTGGGTTTTATGTTCGCTGTTAAAAGCAACCGTACTGTTTTTATTCAAAAGGGTCACTATCAACAGGTGCAGAGCCTGGACATTCCTGAAGAAGGAATAACCGTCTGGCTACGTAATTTTGGTTATGTGAAGCTTTATCGGACGCGGCTAAAAAACGAGCTGCGCCATTACGTCGTTTACATACCCCGTGCTGGAACAGACCAATCATCACGGTCTGATTTTAACGAACATTGCGGAATTCTCCATCCATAGCGGCATTGCGTAGCTTTGCCGTTTGGGTGGAGATGGATAGCAAACAGCCCGTAGAGGGCTGTCATTATTCCGGCCTCTCCTGTTTTTGTATATATTCTGCTAATACTGACAATGGCGCACCTCCAGCAGTGATAAGGCAGTAGGCTCTTGTCCAAAGTACAGGCTTCCAGTAGTAACCTTTGAGGTGATCTGAGAACTCTTTTCTTATCAGCCTGCTGGTGACAGTTTTCAAATTATTGATGAATTTACCTGGCATGATAGTGGGATGCATATCGAGCAACAGGTGTATGTGGTCAGCTTCACCGCCAAACTCATCAAGCTCTATTTCTCACTTTCGGCAAAGCTCACGACAGATTGCTTCCAGCCTTTCGAGCATTTCAGCAGTAAAGCATCTTAGACGATATTTTGTGACTAACACTAAATGGTATTTTAGCTTATATACACAATGATAATGTGATTTCACAGACTTACACTAAGTTGTTTTATGTGTTAGTGTAAGGGTATGAGAGCATACAAGTACAGACTTTATCCGAACCAGGAACAACGGGTGTTGATTGAAAAACACTTCGGATGCTCTCGTCATATCTACAACTGGGCGCTCAGTGAAAAAGAGGCACACTACAAGGAAACAGGAAAGAGCCTTTCCAGGCGTGACCTTCAAGACAAACTGGTAGCCAGCAAAAAAGCTGATAAGCCCTGGCTGAAAGAGGTCAATAGTCAGAGCTTATTGGCATCCCTGGCTAATCTTGACAAGGCGTTTTCCAATTTCTTCAAAGGTCTGGCAAAGTTCCCACGATTCAAAAAGAAATATGCTGGCTGGCAGTCTTATCAATGCCCTCAGCATGTATCGGTTGGCTTTGATAGCGGTGCTGTTAGCCTTCCCAGGATAAAAGACATAAAGGCAAAACTGCACCGACCTTTTTCTGGAAAGATAAAAACCGTCACTATCAAGCGCTCGCCTTCTGGTAAGTATTTCGCCAGCGTTCTTGTTGATGACGGCATTAGTGATCCAGTGCCAACTGTCATTGAGACAGAAAATACAGTGGGTCTTGATGTTGGCTTGAACCACATGCTGATTGATAGCCAGGGTAACAAAATTGATAACCCACGGTTTTTGAAAAACTCACTGCATCGACTGGCAATAGAGCAAAAAAAACTGTCCAGAAAGCAGAAAGGCTCTACTGGCAGAGCAAAACAAAAACGCAAAGTGGCAATCGTGCATGAGCGCATAGCCAACCGGCGTTATGACTTCATTCAGAAAGAAACGGCAAAGCTGGCTATCAAAAGTCACGTAACCACCTTTGCTGTTGAAGACTTGAATATCAAGGGTATGGTCAAAAACCGTAAGCTATCGAGAGCGATTCAGGATGTGAGTTGGGGTACATTTCTTTCCGTGCTTAATTATAAGTGCCGTTGGAATGGTAAAAACCTGATTCGCATTGGTCGTTTTCAGCCAGGCTCCAAGGTTTGCAATGGCTGTGGCTATAAAGCTGAATCAATGCCCTTGTCTGTTCGTGAGTGGGAATGTCCTTCTTGTCATACGTTGGCAGATAGAGACATCAATGCCGCCATGAACATAAGAGATTTCGCTTTAGCTGATTCGCTGGGTCACAGCGATTGTGTAAAGAGTTCCCCTGTAGAGAGTTCTGTCAGCGCAGATTCTACAGCGAAAGGTGCTGATATTTCTCAGTACGGGTCACAAGAAGCCCCCACTATAGCCGCCTCAGCGGCTTAGTGGTGGGAGTATGTCACCCAGCTTCATAAACACCATTGGGTGATAGAAAAAAGTATCACCGTGCACTGAAGCAGCTTTGTAATATTGAGCGCTTTCAGGTAAGAGGAAAACAGCAGGTCAGAAATCACATCTTTGCCGCTATTTTTGGGTATACCTGCCTTCAGGCGATGAAGCTATCTAAATCACTCAGAAGCATCTACAGCGTTAAGAAAGACGCTCTCAAAGAAGCCACCTGGAACTTCATAAAGAGCTTCTCTGAGGGGAAAGAATGGCTAAAACCATCTTTTGTCGGTGTTGTCAATGCGTAAGTTCTAATACCACCTGAAAACACCATGAAAGAACCCGTTATTCAATCTCTGCTGGATACTGACTTATACAAATACACCATGCAGCAGTCCATGGTACGGCGTTATCCCAGTGCAGAAGAGAAGATGGCATTCTATAGTCGGGCAGCGACTCCTGTCAGTGTACCATTAATGGCGCTACAACGTGGTGAAGTGGAAGCATCAGGAGAATTACGACTGCAGTCGGATGAGTTACTCTGGTTGTCAAAGCTTCCTTTTATTACTGATTGAGGTGGTGAATCGGGTATAGGGGCAATCTGCTATTTTTTTACCTACCCACACATCTGACCCACTACCCGGAAAACGCTGCCATATCAGAAACGCTTTCCCGGCGTGTCGTTAAGATCTGGATATTAACTCTTGTCTACTCTGATACCTCAGCCTTTCGGCAGGTCATCAAAACAGGCCACATCCCGACACACATCAGAGTCTGCCACATTGGCTTTTGCTTGCTGATGACCCGCACCAAACGAACGGACAATCAACCGCCCCTGACCTTTTACCAGTGTTGCCAGTGCGTGCTGCATATCGAGCACAGTCGTGTTACTGACCGCTTTGGCAATCTGCTCGCGGTTATCAAAAGACTCCTGGCTGTCAATGGATTGCCAGAAACGCGCAACTCTTTCGTCAAGGTTAGAGTCCCGTTTCAGCAAAGCACCCACCAGCCCCTGGCGGTAGCTCTCTAATTCAGCATCGGTCATTTTTTCAAAGCGCTTGACCTGCTCTTTCAAAAACGTATCCACATACCGCTCAATATCCACAGGGTCTGCCTTAGGCGATTGAACAACAAACACAATCCCGGGGTGTTTTTCTACTGGCCTGGCACTGGCATGTACCACATACCCCAGTTGCTGCTCAGTTCTCAGGGAATTGAAAAACGGCGTTGTCAGTAAACTGCCCAGCAACGCATAATGAGCACGTGTGACATTGTCCGTTTCAGGTCGCTGGAAATACGCCACAAACACCGAGTCATTATGATGAATGTCCAGTTCAAGGGTGCGTTGCTCAGTGGCCAGCAAATGATAGGGTTCATCATAACGCTGGCTCCGATTAGCCGTTGTTAGCAGTGTCTGCTCGACCTGATCTGCCATTTTTTTTGCTGTCATCACACTGTGATTCCCATACACCAGCATCTCAACATGGACTTGCCTGTAAAAGTCATGGGCAAACTGCTTTAAGTCGGAAAAGGTCAGGGACTCGGCTGCTTTGAGCAACACCGCATCACTGGGGTAATTTGGGTAAATCACCTGATTGACACCGTCCATAGCCAAACGATAAGGCGGTTGAAAAGCCTTATTTTTCAGCCCCGGCACCAACTGTGCCTTTTCCTGTTCAAAGGCTGTTTTCTCAGGGTTGAATTCTGTTATTCCCTTTAGCAAATGTTCAAGCAACACGAGCTGCTTATCCTGATACCCGGACAAACTCAGTATCAACCCTTCACGCCCGGCAGCGATGCCATAATATAAACCCGCTTCCCTGGCAGGATAGCCATATTCATTCAGACTTCGGGAAAGCAGTGCGCGGTATACCTGTAAATTGGCAATGTCCGACGGTGTGGTCGATGCCCTGGCGGTTGAAATCTTCACCCTCACCGTCGCTCTGGGAATATCAAAGCTGCTGTCCGTCAGACTCCACACATCAATACCCGGCTTATTAATAATGTGCCTGGGGGCCAATGAAGGGTCATTGGTTCGTAACTGGAAGTCATGGGCAATAAATGTGTTAGGCTCCGGGATGCTCAGCCCGGTATGAACCTGAGTCCTGTTCAAACGGTTAACCAGCATCTTGCTCAAAGGTTGAACACTGTAGTGTGTTTGAAAATAAGGCTCGATCTTATTCGTACTCACATCCGGAGCAATGACCACCTGCCTTAAATTAGCCGGCGTAAACTGATCCAGAAACTGATGAATCAATGCCGGGTCGTACTCGCTGTAGAGGTAATTCGCATTCAGGATATGTGCAGCAGGCAGGTAACTCATTCTTGCAGCCAGCGCCGACACCATCTGCTGTGGACTACGTTCTTCCTGGTAACGGAAGCCTAAATCGGCAATAGCCTTACTTTCTGCATATAATCGCTCTTTGATGCCTTCTTTACGAATGAGGTTCAGGTAATCAAACACCATCGCTGTAATGGTATCCACATGCTCAAGCCCCCTGGGCGTCAGCGCCATACGAATAATAAACTCTGCATACTCATTCGGTACATCACTGCTGTAGGCACTCAGGGAATTAATGTACCCCTCAGTCTTTAATAAACTGTACAGGCTGCCTTTTCCTTCATAGCCTATTAAGCGTGCCAGATAGCCCAGGGGCTTTTTCTGGTAATAGGGCTGTGTACTTTTTAACGGAAAGTTTAACGACAACGCACGTGTTTCTTTCAGGGGCTTCAGGTTAATGCGCACTCCGAGTTCATTGTCGGTATAAGGCCGCAGACCAATACGAGTATCTGCTGACGGGTGTGATGGGATGCCATTAAAGGCTTCTTTTACCCATTGCTCCAGTATTTCAGTACTTTCTCGGCCGTACAGCACCACCCGAATATTACCGGCTACATAATACTTGTCGTAAAACGTTTTTAAATCTTGCCATAATCCCTTGCCATCACCATTACTCAACGTATCAAGGCTACCAATGAAGAACCGGCTTTTTGGGTGTTCAGGGTTAGACATGGCATTTAATGCCATGGATAGACGCCAGTTGTCTTCACGGGTATGCAGCCTGTACTCTGAATCCACCGCATGACGCTCACGATCCACATACTCTGGGTCCAGTGTCGGCGCAACAAAAAATTGTGCTAACTGATCCAATGCAGGGCGCAGTTTGTCACTATTGATGTCAAAAAAATAATTGGTGCGCATATTTGCTGTATACGCATTAGCACTACCACCATTTGCACGAATATATTCAAAATAGCCATCAACCTCAGGGTATTTTTTGCTCCCCATGAATAGCATATGTTCAAGAAAGTGTGCCAGCCCAAGCCTGTCATCCGGGTCATGAAAGCTGCCCACACTCACATTCACCGCTGCAGCGCTCTTATCTGTTTTTGGGTCTGATATCAGCAATACCTGCAAGCCCGAAGGCAGTTTAACATACTTATATTCCCGGCTATCAGCTGGACTTTTAATCACACGTGTTAAATTCACCGCAGGCTCCATGACACCTTTTCCAAGCGGTATTGAACAACCGCTGATTAAAACCATAGCCAGAAATCCTGTTGCAGCAATGGTAGACTTTGTTATTTCTTTTTTTATACGTGTATATTTCCACATCAGATATTTACAACCTTGGACACATCAAAAATATTACCAGTAGAACATTATGCACACAGCCCCACAGAAAAATCATCCAAAACCATGATACTCCCGGAAACTGATACGTATGTTATGCAATAGCGTAGTGAGTAGAGTCCATTGACATACACTCAAAGAAGGCCTTCAAAGTATCATGATCAGAGAAACAGGATGCCTCACTCCAGGCAAGCTCGATTTAATGTTGACAGACTGCTGTGTGCATCGTTCTTAAATTTCCCTTTTAACGAAACCCCCTTTTACGGGCTATCTCTTAGTCACATCTCCTAATCTTGGTTTATCCTTCTCTATGGTAAACCAAGATCATGATGCCACTACCACCTCAGCAATGGGCTGAAAGCATTTTTGGGGATGCACAGTTGGGAGATAAACGTCGTACAAAGCGATTAGTCCGTGTCGCTGCAAGCCTTTCTGCAAATACTGGTTCATCCATGGCCAGTGCTTGTAGCGGTCATCTTGCCGCTGTTGAAGGGGCTTACCGGCTTATTGAAAATGAGGCCGTCAAGCCTGAAGCCATTGCTGAGGCTGGTTTCCAGTCAGCAGCCCTTGCGGCAGAAGATTCTCACCTTCTATTAGCCATTGAAGACAGTACCGCTCTTAGCTATTCACATTCCGTCAGGTCAGAGCTGGGTGATATAGGTGAACCAGAGAAAAGCCGGTCTAAAGGGATTTGGGCGCATACAGTGATGCTGATTGACGCTGATACTGAGCGGACGGTTGGCTTAATTGATCAGCAACGCTGGATCAGGGATATTGAGGAGCGTGGCAAAAGACATGAACGCAAGCAGCGGCCTTACGAAGAAAAAGAAAGCTTTAAATGGCAGCGTTCATCAGAAAATATTGAGTCCAGGCTGGGTCTCCAGATGGGAAAGACTATCAGTGTTTGCGATCGTGAAGCGGATGTTTTTGAATATATCCGGTACAAGCAGCTTCATTGCCAAAGGTTTGTTGTCAGGGCGACGCAGAATCGGGTTTTGGTCGATGATGACAGGCTTCTTTTTTATGCAGTGAGCCAGGAAGCTGCTCTTGGAACTTATGTAGTGGACGTTCCTCAACGTGGAGGACGCAAAGCACGATCAGTAATGCTACAAGTAAAAAGGAAGACAGTGACCATTCAATCACCTCAAAGGCTCGGTGGTCGATTGGAACCAGTCACTGTGAATATTCTTATTGCCGAAGAGTTCAACAACGATACAAAGGATTGTTTTCGTTGGATTTTATTGACATCTGAACCGGTTGATACATTTGATGATTGCCGTATGGTATTACGGTTTTATGAGCTGCGCTGGCGTATAGAAGAGTTCCACAAAGCTTGGAAAACCGGGGCGGGTGTTGAACGTTTGCGGCTTCTTTGTGCAGGCAATGTGCTTCGTTTAGCTGTAATACTCATGTTCGTCGCCGTCAGGCTGTTACAGATCAGGGAGGCCTTGATGCTTCCTTATGACAGAAGACACAAAGACGATAAAGCCTGGAACGAGAAAACGCCGGCTAGCCGTGTTGTAAGTAAAGAAGAGTGGAAAGTGCTGTGGCTTACTTACTACGAAGGAAAGTCGTTGCCTAAAGAAGAGCCAACATTGACCTGGCTTCTCCATACCATTGCAAAAGTAGGTGGCTGGTGTGACTCAAAACGCACCGGCATACCCGGATGGTTGGTCATTTGGGAAGGGTGGGCAAAGTTGCAAGATCGTCTCCACACCTACCGCATGACAAAAGGTGTGGAGAAGTGACTAAGAGATAGCTTTTACGGGGGGGGCTGTCAATTATGCGCCAAAAGCAAGGTGGATAACGTGTGAAACACCAATAAAACGTTTGTACTAAGAAGGAATAGCTTCCTTTATTCTTAAAATGTCAAGAGCATTTTACCCCATTATCTGAGGCTTTTTTCACTTTATTTCACTTTTTAGACTGTTTTATAACCTATTGAAATGAAAAGGAATTAAGCTGTACAAAAAACAAGCAATTTATAGGAGGCGTAGTCTCCATCAAGGATTGTGACAGTGGAAATTGAGAATTCCACAACGTTATCCACAGAAGTTGTGGGTAAGCTAACCGTGTGAAAAATAACAGGAAAGACGACTGTTTTAGTTTGTATATTTGATGATAAAATGATCCGATAAAAGCATATGAAATCCACCTTGAACAAACCCGGGATTGATGCATGAAAGTCAATAAGGATGTCGCTTCGCTCCACATGCTTTAGGTGGCGAGTGAACGCCACCTAAGCGACACAACCTTCGAGGCAAAGCTCCGCAATGCCTGCGGTTGATTGCTCCACCAAGCTTACGCTCTGGTGGGGGTTTTGACCCTGAGTTATTTGATAAATGACTTCCGTTGCCGACAAAATACTGATTGCTACGCTCCTCCCCTGGTGTAGAACCTACATGGCTGAAAACGATGAAGTGAAGCGTTCTGGAATAATGAATAAATGCAGCTGACACGATGCCTGGATAGTATCCATTTTCCTGCCCATACTCATGACGCATTAGAGCCTGTCCACATGATCAACAAAGGAGCCGTGTAAAACGGTCAATGTCCAAGACAGGGGCCGACCTCAACAGCTGAAATCGAAATCTCTGTTAAGAGACTTCCACAGCCCCACAGCCTGACAGATTGCATCTTTTTAAGGGTATAATACTAATCGCACTTTCCAACTATTCTCCTGCGGTGGTCATCTGAGCAAAAATCCTGCGTTGAATTTTCTCACCATAGCTACGGCTTAGACATGTCACTTCGTCTTGTCTTTTCGCCCGGCTAACCCTCTTTTTAACAACGTATGACAACGTTAGAAAGCTTGATTGGTATAACAACATAAACAGGGTGTGAAGGTGGATGAGGCTGGCTCCATGGAACGACTACCAATAATCATTTGGCGGGCCCTCCAGCCCGAAGCGTTGCAATTCATCCAGCAAGTTGCGTAAGCTGTAGTGAGGCACATAGCCGAGATGGTGAGCCGTAGCTGATATATCGTACCTGGAAGGTTTCGCTTCCGGTTTCAATCCATGTTGTCTGGCAAGTTCTTCATACCCGGCATAATACCGCCTGAAGGTGGAACCTGGACCGTCCTGATCCCATGTAGCCAAATCGTCATCGGTGTACTCATAAGCCCCGTCAACCGTCAGAACCAGTAATTCTTCCAGCGCCCTGTTGGTCAGCAGGTCTACACTTTGGACGACAGCCTGAGCCATATCGCTAATATGAACAGCTCCCGTCCAAAACCACTTTGCCCACTCCACAAACGATGTGTATGCCGCCTGATTCCAATGGGGGATAAACGCACGAGGCCGCAGTACAATGACGCTCATTCCGTGGCGGGCAACATAGGTTCGGGCGATTTCCTCACCGAGAACTTTGGTATGACTGTACAGGCTGTGTTGATGTTGAATGCTTGTGCTGGAAATATAGATCAGCTTGTTAATCCCCGCCCTCGCAGCTGCTTCAAACACATTAAAGGTGCCCGTGACATTAAGATCCCAAAATTCATTAGCATCGCGCACACCCCGCGACTCGTGAATACCGTGCCATGCAGCAATATGCACCACGCATGTAATGCTTTCTAACTCACGCGCCAGGCAATCGCGGTCTAAAATGGAGCCTTTCCGATACACGCCACGCTCATCTCGAGGTGGAAGAATATCCAGTCGCAGGGGAACGTCACCTCGCTGTTCAAGAAGCGGAGTGACCACCGTTCCCAAATCACCCGCCCCACCTGTGAGTAGCACTCTCATTATATGCTCCTGACGACCACAACCTATTGACAGGTTCTGCACGTTGACATCCTCCCCAGCGTGAACGACGGGGATTCCTGCTACTAAAAGACAGCAATTCCCTGCCGCAGCGCATCCCTTACCAGTAGTGGAATACGCCTTATTCGACAATCTGCCCTGGCTTTCGGATTGTTAGAAACGCGAGCAGAAAGCGGAGGTATTTTTTACTTTTCCTGTGGGGTAGCGTGATCGCTGGAAACGCCCAACGAAAAAAGGATACCAAAAAGGGCTTGCTTTACAAGCCTCGCTTACATCCCCGCACCAGAAGTATGAGGTTTTACGCACTTTCCATAACGATGAATATCAAAGCATATACAGTCAACAACCTCAACGTTAAAAATGTTCGTTAAAAATGATGATTTCCCGGTTGAATAAGTGATTGACCCTGAATTCCTCAGTTGAAATCACTGCCTCCGCTGACAGCCTTACGCAAGTTGACTGATAACTATTGACGACAGTCACCCAAAAGGGGGTTATGAAAAGACGAAAGCCTGACTGCCGCAAGGTAAAGAAGCCATTTATGAAATTCAACTGCGGAATGCAGGTTGACTGACTATTTTCAAGAATAATCCTACATTCATCATTTAACATTGTGAAAATACCTGAACAGCTTGTGACAGTGTGGATTGGCTTCATCTTGTCATTCACCCCGTCAGGCGAGTGTGGAAAATGGATCAATGCATACGACCATAAGACCCACGACTGCTTTTATGATTTCAACGGATTAATTCAGGATAAACTGGTCAAGTAAAAAGTAAGCGTCTATTTTTATTTTACAATCAGCAAATATGAAAAAAATACTAATAAAACAGTACGAGACAATAGTCGAGATTAAAAACATCCAACATTAAAAAGGATGGGAAAAACCGGGTTAATACTGCTGACAGGCAACCACATTGTTCATTGACTAAAGGAGATTCCATGTACATTCGTCACCTGTTGTTAATCATTTTATTGTTTTTGTTTCACAGTACCAGTTATGGTATGTACCGCGTGAAAACTGAGCGTCCTGCTTCTCATACCAACACTGATCGTATGCTCAGAAGTGCATGGACATCGACCCGGGAGTTCAGGGATATGGAAATAAGGAGTGATATTGCTTCTATTGTTCTAACAGTAGGTTTTTTCAATAATAACTTGAAAAATAATGTGCATAGAAAACAAGGTGACATAGAGAAAGCTATCACCAGTGATCGTGCAACCCATTTTTTCTATGAGCAATTAAGTCATTTTTTCCTGAAACATCTACCCAGAGGTAAAAAGTATTTTACAATGGCTGATCTTGGTAAGGCCAGCTTTGATATGGACGAAGAAGTAATAGCTGTTAAAAAAGTTCTGCTGGTTTTGTCTGACCTTAACATCAGTAGTTATGAAAACAATGCAGCCGTTTTTAATGACCCTGAAATTCTGGCCATTGATAATGAAATAATAAGAATTTTCCATAAAATCGGTGAGTATATTTCTGTGGAGGTTCTTCACGATCTCCAATGTCAGGCCACAGAGCTGAGATCAAAAGCGTATGATGAAACAATTTACACCAAAGATCTTCTGCCAGAGGTTGTCTTTCATCCTGATCAAATCAAGGTTCCCGAAGAATCAGTTCACTTTCTGACCAATACAATAATACCTGAACTCTACAGGCGGACGTTGAGAATGATCAATAGTGATATAATCGCAAAACCTCAAAACCATCCCGTCCTGTCATTAGCCAAGGAGCTAAAGGATTTTTATACTACCACCCCTCGAATTTTTAATCGTTATAGCAGAAGCCATGTAGAAGACCTGATTGCGGTGATGGAAACCATTTTATACAGAAGATACCAGCTTCAAACAATGCCGGGGGATTCCAAGGGGGTTAGAGCTATTGCATATACTCAACTAAACTTTGCTGACATACAGGCTATCATTAAGGAGGTTATTGCTTTCAACTGGAACACTCCGGTTTACACCAGTGAACAGGCTGAAGCCGCAGACGCCCTTTCATGGCTTGTTGTGACAGCAGTTTTGATAAAACTATCGGATGGAGTCTCTGACAACATGCAAAATAATCCCGAATGTCAACGCCATTTCCGAGAACATCTAGACCGGCTGGCAAAGGAGCTGAACACAGACCAGATGATTATCATTTATTCCTTGACAGGCCGCTGGCTTGGAAAAACTGCAGAGAGTAGTCTCCCTGAGTTGACAAAAAGTAACGCCTTCACTGAAGAACATCCAACGAATGCTGTCTTTAATATGGCATTGAAGCTGAAACAATCATGTTATAAAGAGTTTATGTATAAAACAGTAGAATATTTTGATGAATATCTGCCGAAAACTGACAGAAACAATGGCAGTCAATCAGGAAAACGCCTTGCTAACGACCCAGACATACAATCAGCAATAATGCAACTGGACGATTGCAGTGCCAGCAATACCGAGACCCTTGATCAATTTTTTCAAGTTTTATATTCAAGAGTTGTTCGATACCCATCGAAACTCATGCTTAATCACATAATGGTTGCCATTAATCAGCCTGAACTGGCAGTGGAGCTTGGCAGGTAATGCGCGATTAATCCACTTTCAAAACCTGCTGTTACGAGGCACTTCAACGCAGGGTTGGCGTTCAGATTACCAGCGCGGTAGCGTAGTTAGAAGCATTGACTGGTACTAATCCCTGAAAGCGCAAAGCTTTTCAACATTTTCAACAAAGCCTTCTCCCTACTCTACAAACCGATCAGACGGGAGGAGTGTAGCCATAAACCCCTCAGACGACTAAAATGTCTGGCATTTATTCACTCTGGAAAGTGTAATGAACGAACAACCTGCAATCATCGACGTGACAGAAAGTAATATTCAGGAGATTTTGCAGCAATCCATGGAAAAGCCCGTTCTGCTGGATATCTGGGCCAATGGTTGCGAACCGTGCAAAACACAACTGCCCATTCTGGAAAATCTGGTGGACTCCTATGAAGGCAAGTTTCTGCTGGCGAAGCTGGATGCCGATACACCGCTGGCACAAAATCTGATGCATCAGCTCCGTGTCCGAAACATCCCGACCCTGGTGCTGTTTCACCAGGGAAAGCCAGTAAAAATGCTATCAGGACTGCAGACAGAAACTACGCTGAATAAGCTACTGGCTCCACTCACCTTAAGCCCTGTGGAACAAATTAAACATCAAATTGATGATCTGATATCAATGGGGCACAATGATCAGGCGATGGCACTGGTACAGCAGGTACTGGCAGAGGAGCCAGAAAATCACGCCTTGCAGGTGCTGAAAGTGAACCTGCTACTTGAAAAAGGTCAGGTTGAGCAAGCCAGACAGGTAATCGCTACCCTGCCTGACGATACACAGGGAATTGCCCAACCCAAAGCCAAGCTGGCATTTTATGAACTGTTAGCTAATGCTCCGGCCAGAGAAGAGCTGGAAGATCGGCTGTCAACAAATAGCAGCGACCATGAAGCCCGCTATCAGCTGGCCATACGTCTCGTGATTGCTAATGATAATGCACAAGCCCTGGAGCATTTATTGTTCATTGTGCACAACGATCGCGTATTTAGAAACGATGGCGCTCGTTTACTGATGCTGAAAGTGTTTGAGCAGTTAGGCCCTGGTCATGCCCTGGCTAAAAAATACCGAGACAAACTGTTCAGCTTGCTTCATTAAAAGCCGGATTTTTTCACACTATTACCAACAGTTTTCATCTCAGAAAAGCTCAGCCAACAGGGATTCGTGGTCATGAATCAGATACGTTGATCGCCTATGCTCAATAGACCGGCTTTACTGGTATCCTGTCCGTTTTTCCTATGGCAGTCATTAACGTTTCATGTGTTTACTGTGATACCGCAGATGGCGTTGTGAAAAATGGTAAAGCACCTTCATGCATACAACACCAATAAGCCCGATACTCACGAACGCATAGTGACTATGGTGATAAATGGTTCTGGTGTCAGGGATACAGGCCGTGTACTGTGGATGAGTCCAACAACAGTTATCAGCCACTTAAAAAACCTTCCCGGCCACAGGTAACATCACTGCCTTTCGACAAAAAAGAGGAGCCGGTTCTTCTGTGCCAGATGGATGAACAGTGGCCTTATGTTGGCAACAAAAAGAATGGGTGCTCTCTCAATTTGATAGCTGACTCAAGTGTCAATTAGTACCTTGCCTGACATGAAGCCAGACCAGAGTTGTTCCCAGCGCCCTTTACTCTGGATCAGGGACCTTATTTTCAAAAGAACTTCTGCGCCTGCCGATTTCCATCTCATGCCTGAACTGCACAACCGTTGTTTGACCAGTGTCTTGCATGCCGCTTCTGTCACTCCGGAGCCTATCGGCCAGTTGTGCTTCAGAGCCTGCTGATATTTCATTAAGTGATGATTGTTCGTAAATAGTGACTCCACCTCTGACACCCTGATAAACAGAACGCTCCGTGGGGACGCGCCCGTACAGGGTTTCATAGTGCTTTAGCACTTTTCCCTTATAGCGCCATTTTTGCTGATTAACAACAACAGGTTCTTTAGTGGGTGGTTCAAACAACTTGAGTAATTCTTAAGTTCCGAGTTTTCCGGCCTCATTCAGCGCTCGCTGCAACCCATTTTCAAGATTCAGCATATTGTCAGATTCAACAGGTACTTCAATTTGCAGCACAATGGTTTTTGATTGACGGGCAATGACAGATGCAGGCATGGTGGCAAACTACTACTACGAAAAGTTGTCTTCATTATAGTCGTGATTGGGGGGGGGTACCTTAGTTTCAATTATTCAGAGAGAGCACCCTGTCAGGATAGCAATTTGTCTCTCTTTTTAATTAAAACCATCGTCGTTTGAGCAATGACTGCAAAGGAGAAAACGCCTCAGTATTATCTGCTCATATTATCTGCCCATAAAAAGTACTGGTTTTACCAAAGGATAAAGCTCCCATTCTGAAAATCGATATCTTAACATAAAGTATGGAAAATATTCTCTCGCAAATTTAGCAAACTGTCCTTTGTACTCAAACCATACCTCACCATCGTTAGGATTAAAAATGGCCACATCGTTTTGTCCCTGCCCAAACCAGGCACATAAAGCGTGTCCTGCTCCCACACCAGAAAAAGCGTGTCCTGCTTCCCCACCAGAATCAGCAGCAATATCAAAATTATGTAAAGAGATAAACACATAACATGACTGGTATTTCAATAACTCATTGACCATCAGATGAGCCTGAGTGCAGCAATTGTTAAGCACATGGTCGTCATGCGTAAAGTAGTCTTTAAATGATACAAGAGTATCCCTGGTTACGGGGTGGTCAAGCAGATGTAAATTAAAAACTCGTAGCCAATTCATGGTAAATAAGTCCTGGGCTTTAGTGTTGGTTAAATCTGTATTCCAAAATTCATCGGAATCGTGCACGGCGATGATATCGTTAAGCTTGAATTCATTGACCTTTTGCGGTTGTTTTTTATCATACAGATGATTACGCAGATGCTGGTTATGACTGTGATATCTAATCCAATAGGCGCAAAGAGAAACACACAGCCCTCCACGACCTCCACGAAGAATACTATTTTGGTTAAAACACCAAGTTACTACACCTTCGTTATCCTGAGCATAATCCATGAATTTAGATTTCATCTATCACTCCTCATAGACATATGTAGGCAAAAAAAAACGGTTATAATCGTAGTAAATAACGTGAGTTCGATGGCTCCAAAAAATCATGAGCTATGGTGGACCCCACTGTCAAGACAGTAAATCAACAAATTTAAGTTAAGTCCTGGCAGTGGTTGAAAATCCCTCATGCAAAGTGAATTGCCTTCGGTGTCTTGTAGTCCAGCGACTGATGTAATCCCTCAGTGTTGTAAAACTCAAAGTACTCATCCAGCCCTGCATGGAGTTCAGGAACCGTCTGAAACTCATGTGTGTACAGCCATTCGTACTTGACGGAACGCCAGAGCCTTTCCACAAAAATATTATCCAGTGCCCGGCCTTTGCTGTCCATACTGATCTTGATTTCCCGTTCCTGCAAGGGTGCCAGAAAATCATGGCTGGTAAACTGGCAGCCTTGATCTGTGTTGAATATGTCAGGCTGTGCCCGCTCCAGAGCACGGTTTAACGCATGAATACAGAAATCTGCATCCAGTGTATTTGATAACTCCCAGCTCACCACGTAACGGCTATACCAGTCAATAATGGCAACCAGATACATGTACCCCTGTGGCATAGGGCAGTAGGTGATATCAGTACTCCACAAAAAGAATCAGCACTGACTATCCTATGCGTGGGAAACTCGCTACAAAAAAGTCATTACACACGTCTTTGGTCGTCGAACAAAGGAAACGTTGAATAAGCGGATAAAGTGAGTCAAACCCTACACGTTCAGGTTTTACTGCACAGATAACTGGAAGCCCTACAGCTCAGAACTTCCAGCAGATATCCATGTTGTTAGCAAGAAGCTGACGCAAAGTATTGAGAGGACTAACCTGACACTTCGCACCCGCCTGAAGCGCTTAACCCGTAAAACCATTGGCTATTCTCCCTTAGAAGAACTGCATGACAAGATCATCGGGGAGTTTATCTCAGGGATGTGGTATCAACCTCTTTGAAACATGACCCAAAAAATGACCCAAAAATGACCCAGAAATGACCCCAAAAAAGGTGATTAAATCATACTTTTTAATGACTGCCTGATCAGCTCTTCGCTGGAAACTCCTTCAATATAGATTTTCCTGATGACCTTGCTTGCCTGCTGGGGTTTGTAACCAAGGGCTATCAGTGCAGAGATTGCTTCTGCTTCTACATCAGGATCAACGGCAGTGCCTGTACTACCGCCCTCTGGCAGCGTACCGTCCAGCAAAGGCACCGGTGCCCAGTCATCCAGCTTATCCCGCATTTCAATAATCAGTCGTTCTGCTGTTTTCTTGCCAACACCGGGGAGCTTAACCAGGGTAGCACTGTCATTATCATGCACACAGCGCACAAAGGCATCACTTTCAATCCCTGACAAAATTGTCAACCCCAACTTAGGGCCAATGCCATTGACTTTAATTAGTGTGCGGAACAGCTCTCGTTCACTGCGGCTACTAAAACCATACAACAATTGCGCATCTTCTCTCACGACAAAATGCGTATAGAGCGTCACCTCGCTTCCTACCTCCGGCAATGTGTAAAAGACTGACATAGCCGCTTCCACCTCATAACCAACCCCATTGACATCCATCAATAATACCGGCGGTTGTTTATCCAGTAACCTGCCTTTCAAACACCCAATCATACGCTCCCCTTTTTTGTTCCCCCCGGCCTCACCGGGAGAGCTAACCAGTCAGTTAGAATACCTGACAGTTTATCCTCTTTCTTACCCCACTTCGGGAACTAACAGCAGATTCCTCTCTCTAACGGGCAAGCTTAATGACACTGCCCCTTTTATGAGCATACTACTCTCCTTTTTCAATACCCTCTGGAAACAACTGGCCATAGCAGGTCTGGCCAGTGACTATCACCCGTTAAAGTCTGCAGAACAACTTAAAATCCCGCTGTTTAGCTACTCCATAACATCCACAGATTTTACCCCTGCCACTGACAAGTTGAGTGATACGCCCAGACTTGACGAACCGGCAAGAAGCTTTTCAAGTTATGTCAGAGGTTATAGCACACTGCCACTCAAAGACCGGGCGCTGATTGCCCTGCGCAGTGCACATATTACCCATGCCTTCCACATGATTCCTGACCTCACCGTTATGGCTATTGACCATGGATTAACAGACAGCGATGTTACCTTTATTGCCAATGGCCGTTACGCCCCTGGCTGGAATTTCAGGCAACAGTTGCTAATCAGAGTCACGGATGAACTGTATAACAAGCAGAGAATAAACACCGGAGTCTGGAAACGACTCACAAAAATGTATGATCACGGGCAAATCTTCGATATTGTGCTCAGCGCTGCGGCTTTTCACCTTTGTATATTTTAGTGGCTAATCAGCCGACAATGAATACGCCCTGACAGGCCAGCCATTCGAACCAGTCCAGCGCGAGTATGAGCGTGACACAGAGCCACCCCCAATGCGTCTGCTGCATCAGCCTGCGGGGTTGCATCCAGCCCTAACATAGCTTTTACCATGTGCTGCACCTGTTTTTTATCCGCAGAACCCTTACCCACTACGGCCTGTTTGACCTGTCGCGCAGAATATTCAGAAACCTCCAGCCCCTGGTTCACCGCAGCAACGATGGCAGCTCCCCTTGCCTGCCCCAACTTTAAAGCAGAATCGGCATTTTTTGACATAAAGACCTGCTCAATACCAACGCTTTGAGGGCAATAATGTTCAATGAGGCGACTAATGCCTTCAAATACCTGCAGCAATCGTTCAGGCAAAGCCTCCTCTTTAATACGAATACAGCCTGATGCTACGTAAGTGCACTTACTACCCACCTGCTCAATAATGCCATATCCTGTGATCCTTGACCCCGGATCAATCCCTAAAAGTACACCCATCTGTGACTCTGTCTTTTCCTGTCCTGATAGCAGTGACTGTACATTTATTCATGGGATAGTGCCAGAGGGGGTAATGACTTTACTTTTTGGTCATTTGCAAAAACTTACAAAGCACTGACAAGGAATTACCAAAGTCTCCCATGTGGGCATAAAAGGAGTCGCTAAGCTGAAAATATAGGATTAAGGTTTATTTTTATGATTGACACTATCCGCTCTTTATTACTGATTTCTGTCGTTATTGGTGGACTCTTTATTGTGACTGTCAGTATTAATCTGTCGTACTGACTTTTTTCACGGCCAAAAGAAATGCTGCTCTCAAGCAACACTTTCAAGCAACACTTTCAAGCAACACTTTCAAGCAACACTTTCAAGCAACACTTTCAAGTGCTGTGTGGTAAAGTGCTCTGTATTTCGCTGCAAATCACAGAAACTGTTACTCAACCAAAGCTCATGCCAATAGCCTTTTCTCACTACCGTAATGAGCATGGCAAACTGGGTGACTAACCATACGGACACGGACTGAATTCAATACAACATACTATCGAATCGTTTTTGCTGTCAGCCCTGTTAGCACTGCTGCGCTGAAAATAGTCATTCGGCTAACTCCATACCATGGGCAGGTTTAAAACGCCTCAGGCGATTGGCATTAGACACCACGGTAACAGAAGACAATGCCATTGCAGCACCGGCAACAACAGGACTCAGCAATAGACCTGTAAAGGGATACAATACACCGGCTGCCACAGGAATGCCCAGGGAATTATAAATAAAGGCACCCAATAGATTTTGCCGGATATTGCGCAGTGTTGCCCTGGACAGTTCAATGGCATCTGCCAGACCATGCAGTGATGAGCGTATCAGGGTGACATCGGCAGCCTCCATGGCTACGTCAGTGCCTGAGCCAATGGCAAAGCCCACATCTGCCTGCGCCAGTGCTGGCGCATCATTAATACCATCACCGACCATGCCCACCTTTTCACCCTGTACCTGTAGGCGGCGGATATGCTCAACTTTGTCTTCTGGAAGAGCCTCGGCAAAGAAGGTATCAATGCCTGCTGCGTGTGCAATAGCTTTTGCTGTTTGAGGATTATCACCGGTTAACATCACTATTTGAAGGCCCTGCTGATGCAAACGTTTGATCGCTGACAGGCTGTCGGCCCGAAGGGGATCTGAAACACTGATCACTCCAGCCAGCTGACCATCAACAGCAATATACATGGGTGTTTGTCCGTCCTCTGCATATTCCTTAGCCTGTTGCTCCAGTGGACTGACAGTGATTTGCTGTGCATCCATGAGCGCTTTATTACCTGACAAAACAGATTGGCCATTGACGTTACCCTGTACACCCAGCCCGGTGATCGCTGTAAAGTCATTCACACTTTTCAGGACGATGCCCTGATCACGCACATAAGTAACAATGGCTTCAGCAAGGGGATGTTCAGAGACAGCTTCCAGACTTCCGGCAGTCTGTAACAGTGCCTGTTCTGTCCAGTCTCCATAAGATGTGAACCCTGTGACGGAAGGTTTTCCCTCTGTAAGGGTGCCGGTTTTATCCAGTACCACCGTTGTCAGGGTGCTGGCTGACTGTAGAGCATCGCCTTTACTCACAAGTATCCCCAGCTCTGCCGCTTTCCCTACCCCTGCCATCACCGATATAGGCGTTGCCAGACCCAGTGCGCAGGGGCAGGCAATAATTAATACAGTCGTCGCAACCACCAGCATATGAGCAATGGCAGGAGCAGGCCCTGTCAGTAACCAGATAAAAGCAGAGATAATGGCAATACTTATCACCGAAGGGACAAAAATAGCGGAGATTTTATCAGCCATCCTGGCAATGGGCATTTTGGTGCTTTGGGCTTTTTTCACCAAAGTAATAATATGAGCCAAAGCCGTTTCTCTGCCCACTTTCTCAGCAACAAAAATAAAGGTACCGTTTTTATTGACCGTACCGGCGCTGACATAACCCTCTTCTCCTTTTTTAACGGGTAATGGCTCACCGGTCAGCATGGATTCATCCACATGGCTGGCACCTTCGATAATACGGCCATCAACGGGTATTTTTTCACCGGGGCGAACACGAACCTGGTCGCCAGGGATGACCTGCTCAATGGCAAGATCTTTTTCAATCCCTTCACGAATAACGCGTGCTGTTTTTGGCTGTAATCCCATCAGGCGTTTAATGGCCTGACTGGTTTTTCCCTTTGCTCGTAACTCCAGTGCCTGCCCAAGGTTAATCAACCCGATGATCATGGCAGAGGCTTCAAAGTAAACATGGCGTGCATTGCCGGGTAACCATTCGGGAAAAAGCACAACTACCGCTGAGTAACACCAGGCAGCGCCGGTGCCCATGGAAACCAGCGTATCCATGGTTGCACTGCCGTGTTTAATACCCTGCCATAGCCCTTTAAAATAGTGTCCGCCAGAAAAGATCAGTACCAACAGTGTTAACAGTCCTACGATCCCCCACGCGGTTTGCTGAGCAGAATTACCCACACTCATTTCGCCGGTGACAAGCCCCCATACCATCAGGGGAATACCCAGCCCCAAAGCCAGCGCTGAGTGTTTCAGTAAATAGCGAAAGCGTTTTTGGTCAGCTTGTTCCTGCTTTGTCTGGTTACTCTCCTCGGCATTAATCAGTGTTGATGGAAAGCCAGCCTCTTCCAAAGTAGCCATAACATCAGCTGTGGCAACAGGACTGTTAATCATCAGTGTTTTATCTGCGAGGTTCAGGGAAAATTCATCAGGGCTGAGAAGGGGTGACAGTGCCTTTTCAATGTTTCCGACACACGAAGCACAGCGCATATTGGCGATAGCCAGCTGATAGTCATGAGAGGGCGTGGCCATTGCCTGATAGCCAGCCGATTCAATGGCTGTGATCATTGCCTGCTCTGTTGCAGTGCCGCCAGTTGTCACTGTTTTTTCTATGAGGTTCACTGTCGCCTCTGATACACCGGGGACAGCTAACAGTGCCTTCTCTATTTTACCGACGCAACTGGCGCAGTTAACGCCAGTCAATGCCAGTTGCGTTTGTCGAGCATCCATCAGATTCACTCTCTTTCATTGGTAGTGCTCGAAGTGTCATCCATACTCTACTGGAAGGTAAAGGATTATGTCAGGGTTATAGCATGCGTTTTAACACATCATTTTCCGGCTTATCAAAGAAGCGGTGTTTCAATGCACCGAGTATATGCAGTGCAACAATACCCAGTAAGATATAAGGGATTACGATATGAATCCCGTGTAACAGGCCGGCCAGTGCTTTATTTTTTTCTACCAGACCCGGCATTGTCCAGTTGAAGAAGGGCACCGTTTTTCCGGGAGCGGCACCTGACATCAAATAGCCAGAAGCGGGCACAAGGAACATCATCAGATAAAGAAGCCAGTTTACCAGACGGGCCAATAACTTTTCATGGACTTGTATTGTTTCAGGCAAGGGTGGCACACGGCTGGCCAGGCGAATCAGAATCCGCGCAAATAAAAGAAACAGTATTAAAACCCCAAAGGATTTATGCCAGTGATAAATCGCCTGCTTATAACTGACACTGTTATCAAGGCTGGTCATGTACCAGCCACAAGCGATCAATCCAAGAATAGTTATACCCATCAACCAGTGCATTATTCGCATCAGTGTCGAGTATTTATTGATATCCATGATTCACTCCTTATGAAAGCCAAGGTATCCATTCGGGAAGGAACAGCCAGCAACAGTCTGTGATACATAACTTTGTCTACATTTACTGGTTGCTTTCACTGCCACTGTCAATACAACGGACAGCAGTGAATCAATAGTGTTGGTAACCATAATCATTGACCTTGCATTCAACTTTATTGATCAATAGTCCAATCACAATATCATGTATCTTTTTAAGGGCTGTGATAACAGTCGTATACGGAAAAGCCGCTTTATCCACAGTCTGATGTGTCGATTTTTTACTTTCCCGGGGTAAGTGACGCTTATCAACACCTATTAATCAATGGGGTGTTGCTAAAGTCAAGAGGGGCAATAATACTTTTACGTACAGGTACGTACAGGCGCTTGAACACTTGCTTTTTCAGGTAACTGTCTAACGACTAAAAGCATCCACGTTAAATAGGGCTTAACGCAGTTGAAAAGCTGCTTTTCTGGTGAAGGGAAGAGCCAGATTGACATCCTCCTCCAGCCAGGTCGCTAGAGGATTCCTATTGCCAGGCAGCTACTAAATAGCTTAAAACACGGCAATATTGTAGGTGGCGATGACTTTCACATCATTACGGTTAGATTTGCTGATATCACGACTCGTTGCTTTAGTAGATCCCTCTAATTTTGCTGTGTCATCCACACGCAGACACCCACCTGCAACCCCTTTAGTCGCTCAGACTGGAAGCTGTACATAATCTGAAAGTCTAATGCTTTCATCGTGGCATCACGGTTTTCCCCAGTGGTACCTCTAAGGTTATAACCATCCCAACTGTAAAAATAGTTGGTGCCCAGAGTGAGTCCAGGGAGTCCTTGATCAGCAAAGTTATAGCTGACACCCGCTTTTACCACCTTCTGTCCATCCCACAGAAAGTCATCCAGTGTGGAGGCTGTCTGGAGAAAGTTACGGTGATCACTGTTGCCCCAGGTAGCCAGGCGTAAGTTGTATTCACCACTATCCGGTGCATAGGTTTGCCCGTAGCCACCGACGAAACTCCATCCGCCTTTTGCCACTACGGCACTGGAACTCCATGTCCATTCGCGCTCGGCATTACCCTTGTCTTTGACCATGCCGGCACCTGCATCGCCAGTGCCGTCAATATACTTGCCCGTTTGATAATAAGAGGTTAATGTCAGTGCTGTATCATTGCTGATAGTGGCTGTATAGGAAGCAGCGATATGTGCATTTTGACGGAAACCTTTGCCTTGACCCACGGCGAGGTCGACCCAGGCATTATCAACTTCATAACGCCCACCCAGGCTCTGGATGTCATTAATTTCTGCGTCACCATAGAAAATTTTGTGCAGTTTATCCTCCCAGTCAGCCATAAACCGGTCAGCATAGCCGTAGCTCAGGGAGAAGTTACCCAAATGAGCGTTAGCTTCCAGGCCTCGATAAGCGTGGGCGTTAATACCGGCTGACGTACCAATAGTACCGGCATTGATATCAGTAATACCTGCTTTGATAAACATCCCCTGCTGTTCATCACCAAACTGGACGCGAGCACGCAGACGACCAAGACGACTGGAGCTGCGTTCTTTGCCAGTATCTACGTCATAGTACAGCACTTCTGACTGACCGTGGCCATGGCCATTCATCAGGTCAACATTAGAGAAAACGGCAGCATCAAGACCGAACCACCCTTCATACCAGCCTGATTGCAGGTTAGTATTTACACCAAGGGCATTGACTCGAATTTCATTCGCGTCAATCCCCTTCATGTTCGTATTTTTATGGTCGCGTTCCCGCCCATAATACATAATGCCAATATCCATAGAGGCGCCATCAATAAATCCATCGTTCGCATCACCCGCTGAAGCAGAGCCGGAAGCAAGCAGAACTGCGGCTGCAATAGCACTGCTCAGTAAAGAGCGTTTAAACATTAGAGAGACTCCTGTTTGCTGTGTCTTTTGTAAGATGCAACTAGCTTACTTACATTATGCTTTTGTTAAGCTGTTAAAGATCACGCATCGCGGCAAATGTAATCGGTTACACCTTGTTTTTCAACACTTTTTGCCACCTGATTGCAAGTTTTTAACAACTATGTTTACATGCGTGACAAAAGAAATACTGAGTCCATTTGTAAAGAGGACAAGATGATGAAAAAAATCTTTCTTTGCTGTAGTGCTGGTATGTCCACCAGCATGCTGGTAAAAAAAATGGAAAAAGTGGCCAGTGAGCGTCAGCTGGAGGTAGAAATTGCCGCCATCCCAATGTCTGGCTTTGATGAAGCCATCGAAACCTACGATGTTTGCCTTCTGGGTCCGCAAGTTAAATTCAAACTGGCAGACTTTCAAAAGCAAGCCGCTGAACTGAATAAGAAAGTGGCAGCCATTGACCCTATGGCTTACGGCATGATGAAAGGTGACCAGGTGCTTGATCAGGCTTTGTCTCTGATTGAAAAATGACGATAACCAAAATGCCAGCATAATTCTGACTGTTCGCTTTATTTGGAGAACGGAATGAGTCTCTACGCCCGATTAGTTAACTTCGTTGAACAAAAACTCGGACCTATTGCCGGAAAGGTTGGGTCTCAGCGTCATGTTACTGCTCTTCGTGACGGTTTTCTTGTTGCCATGCCCTTTATCATTGTGGGCAGTTTCATTCTTATTTTTGCTAATCCACCTTTTGCCGCTGATACTCAGAACGCCTTTGGGCGTGCCTGGCTGGACTTTGTTGCAGCACATCGTGCCACCATTGTGATGCCATGGACCATGAGTATGGGGCTGATGTCGCTGTTTATTACCATGGGGGTTGCTTATAGCCTGGCAAAGTCGTACAAGATGGACGCTATTGGTGCTGGAGCATTATCGGCCATGTCATTTTTGCTGGTTGCAGCCCCTGAGGAAAACTGGGCATTGCCTCTGAATCACTTTGGGGGCACTGGTATCTTTACTGCTTTACTGGTCGCTTATTATTCTGTGGAGCTGACCCGCTTTTTACGGAAATATAACATTACCATTCGAATGCCTGAGCAGGTACCGCCAGCCATTGCCGCTTCCTTTTCACTGCTTGTACCGGTGCTGGCAATCTTTCTGACGCTTTACCCACTGAGCCTGTATATTCAAACCGGTTTTGATATGAAAATCCCTGAAGCCGTGATGATGCTGTTCCAACCCCTGGTGTCAGCCTCTAACACCCTGCCAGCGATTCTCGGGGCTATTTTGCTCAGTCAGCTGTTGTGGTTTGCCGGGATTCATGGCGGCAACATTGTTGTGGGAATTTTATCGCCTGTTTTTCTGGCCAATATTGGTGTCAATGCGGCCGCTTATGCAAAAGGTGAGGAAATTCCCAACCTGTTTACACAGCCTTTCTGGGATTTCTATATTTTTATTGGTGGCACTGGCGCAACCCTTAGCCTGGTGATTCTTATGAGCCTTAGTCGTGCAATTCACTTGAAAAGCATCGGGCGTATGAGCTTTTTGCCGGGGATGTTCCAAATCAATGAGCCCGTCATGTTTGGTGCTCCGGTGGTGATGAATCCCACGCTGTTTTTACCCTTTGTCTTTGTTCCAATGATTAACGCTGTGATTGCCTATGTTGCCGTCAATACGGGTCTGGTGGCTAAAGCGATTGCGGTCACACCCTGGACAACGCCTGCGTTTGTGGGCTCAGCCTGGGGCTCTGGCTGGGCGTTGAGTGCTTCCGTTCTGACTGTCCTTTTGATTGTGCTGGATATCATCCTTTACTACCCCTTCTTTAAAGCTTTTGAGAAGCAGGTGTTGACCAGTGAGGAGGGGGCTTAAACATCTGAAGCCGTCTTAACAGTCTGCGTTTAGCAAGGCGCAAAAAGGCGCAAAAAGGCGCAACAAAAAGGCGCAAAAGAGACGAAAGATAAAAAGCCGATGTTGAGAGTGCTGTTTAACGAGAAAAACCGGCTTTTTAGAGGCTGTCTTAGACGTTGTTTATGATCTTTTGTGAACAGCTTCTTAAAAGTCTATCCGTAGGGAGGATCATAAAGTTAGAAAATACGATAATAGATTTGATTGTGCATTCTGGGTAAGCCAAAATTCCCATACCTGTTGCATCAGGTTATGCGCGTAGAATATTGGCGCAGTTCCCCTGTCGTTGTACTTGGAGGGTGCTATGAGTCTCTACGGCCAGTTGATGAATGTTGTCGAACAAAAATTAGGACCCATTGCCGGAAAAGTTGGGTCTCAGCGTCATATCATCGCCCTTCGTGACGGCTTTCTTGTTGCCATGCCCTTTATTATTGTGGGCAGCTTTATTCTGATTTTTGTCAATCCACCCTTTGCTGCTGAAACTCACAACAACGTTGGCCGTGTTTGGCTGGATTTTGTTGCCGCGCATCGTACCACAATTTTAATGCCGTGGATCATGAGTATGGGACTGATGTCGCTCTTTATTACCATGGGCGTTGCGTATAGTCTGGCGAAGTCGTATAAGATGAATACTATTGGTGCGGCAGCATTATCGGTCATGTCGTTCCTGCTGGTTGCAGCGCCTGAGAAAAACTGGGCACTGCCTCTGAAGCATTTAAGTGGCACGGGCATTTTTACGGCTTTGCTGGTTGCTTATTACTCTGTGGAACTGACCCGCTTTTTGCACAAGTATAACATTACCATTCGCCTCCCTGAACAGGTACCACCAGCCATTGCGGCTTCCTTTGCGCTGCTCATGCCGGTGCTGGCAATTTTCCTGACGTTGTATCCGCTGAGCCTGTATATTCAAACCGGTTTTAATCTGCAAATCCCCGACGCCGTGATGGTGCTGTTCCAACCCCTGGTGTCAGCCTCTAACAGCCTGCCAGCGATTCTCGGGGCTATTCTGCTCAGTCAGCTGCTTTGGTTTAACGGAATTCATGGTGACAACATTGTTGGAGGTATATTGTCACCTGTTTTTCTGAGTAATATTAGTGTGAATGCTGCCGCTTATGCAGCAGGAGGCAAAGTTCCCAACCTGTTCACACAGCCCTTCTGGGATTTCTATCTCTGCATCGGTGGTTCCGGTGCCACCATTGGCCTGGTGATTCTTATGAGTTTCAGTCGTACGATTCACTTGAAAAGCGTCGGGCGTATAAGTTTTTTACCCGGGGTGTTCCAGGTCAACGAGCCGGTGATATTTGGTACCCCCATCGTAATGAACCCGACAATGTTTTTACCCTTTGTCTTTGTACCATTAATTAACGCAGTGGTTGCTTACCTTGCCCTAAGTACAGGGCTGGTTGCCAAAGCTGTCGCGGTGACACCCTGGACAACACCCGCTTTACTGGGGGCAGCCTGGGGTTCAGGCTGGGCTGTGAGTGCCACCCTCTTGACCGCCTTTTTGATCGTACTGGATATCCTGATTTACTACCCCTTCTTCAAAGTCTTTGAAAAGCAAATATTGGCTGACGAGCGGACGTTTGAAACGCAACCAGTCACCCTGTAACCCGAACGGAAGGATAGTCGGCAAGTGCCAGCAAAACACATTGAGGTGCCTATGGATCTGGAAAATACCGTAATGAATTTGATCGTGCATTCAGGCCAGGCCAGAAGCCTGGCCCTTGAAGCACTGAGCCATGCACGTAAAGGACACTTTGAACTGAGTAAAAAACGGCTGGCCGAATCCAAAGAAGCCAGTAAAGCCGCTCATCAACTGCAAACTGCACTGATTGGTGCTGATGAAGGGCAGGGAAAAGTTCCTGTAACCCTGGTGATGGTTCATGCGCAGGATCATCTGATGAATGCCATGCTGGCTCAAGATCTTATCGAAGAAATGATCCACTTGTACCTGCGAATTGAAAAATGCGATTAACAACAGAAGTCAACCCTATGAAACCCCTGAAAATGGCTATTATTGGTGGTGGCAGCAGTTATACACCCGAGTTAGTGGACGGTATCATCCGGCGTATTGATACACTGCCTGTCACTGAGCTTTGCCTGGTGGATATTGAAGACGGGCAGCACAAGCTGGATGTGATTACAGCATTGACCCGTCGCATGCTGAAAAAAGCTGGATTGACAGTCTCTGTCAGCGCAACCCTTGACCGGCGCAACGCCATTAAAGATGCGCAGTTTGTCATGTCACAGTTTCGGGTTGGAGGCTTGCAGGCTCGCGCCAGGGATGAGCGTATCCCGCTGAAATACCGGGTGATAGGGCAGGAAACCATGGGCCCGGGTGGTTTTGCCAAAGCCCTTCGCACCATTCCGGTTATCCTGGATATTTGCCGTGATATTGAGGAGCTTGCCCCCGATGCCTGGTTGATTAATTTTACCAACCCCGCAGGTATGGTGACGGAAGCCGTTTTAAAACATACCAGAGTAAAAGTGATGGGATTGTGTAATGTCCCCATCAATATGCACTATTCCATTGCCCGGATGCTGAAGGTAACACCACAGGAAGTCACGCTATCCTTTGCCGGATTGAATCATATGGTTTGGGTGCATAATGTGTCTGTTGCCGGCGTTGATAAAACCCCTGAAGTGTTACATCTACTGGGTGATGGTGCCAGCCTGACTATGAATAACATTGCTGAAAAACCATGGGATAAAGCCGTGCTGAAGGCCCTTGGCGTGATTCCCTGCCCCTATCACCGTTACCTGTACTTAAAAGAAGCCATGCTGGCAGAAGAGCTGGAGGCTGCCGGTAAAAATGGCACCCGTGCAGAGCAAGTCATGAGAACAGAAGAGGAACTGTTTGCCTTGTATGCGGATGAACATCTTGACCATAAACCGCCACAGTTGGAAAAACGCGGTGGAGCGTATTATTCAGAAGTCTCGCTGGATCTGGTAGACGCTATCTGGAACGACAAAAAAGCACTGAATGTGGTGAATGTCAGAAACAATGGTGCTATTACCAGCCTGCCTGATGATGCTGTCGTGGAAATCAATGCCCTCGTCGATGCCAGCGGCGCACATTCCATCAGCTTTGGTGCAATGCCTACTCATTTAAACGGGTTGCTGCAGCAGGTTAAAGCCTATGAAACCCTTGCCATAGAGGCTGCGGTGGAGGGCAATTACGATAAAGCATTAATGGCGCTGTCACTGAATCCACTGGTGCCGGATATCACTATCGGGCAAAAGATACTGGATGACATTCTGGTTGCCAACGAGGCTTACTTACCGCAATTTTCGCCAGGGGCTATTTCATGAAACTGATCGTTAATGCTGATGATTTTGGCCTGAGCCGTGGCGTCAATCTGGGTATTATTGAGGCTTTCCAGCAGGGGATTGTTCGATCTACGACACTGATGGCAAACATGCCAGCCGTTGATCATGCTATTGCCCTCAGCAAACGTTTCCCTGAGCTTGCCGTTGGTATTCACCTTTGTCTGACCTGCGGTAAACCACTATCAGACAATGTGCCAACACTGCTTGATGATAGCGGCTGCTTTCAACCCCAGAGTACTTTTTGGGATAATCAGTCAATGAATCCTGCTGAGATTGAAAAAGAGCTCAAAGCACAGATTAATCACTTGTTGTCACAAGGGGTGGTGATAAGCCACCTGGATGGGCACCATCACTGCCACAGGCACGCTTTAGTGGCACCTGTCGCTCAAAAACTGGCCAATGAGTATGGTATTCCACTGCGCCCGGTTAATGGCACAGTGGAATATAAAGGGAAAAGTCTGGCTTTCTCCGATGACTTTTACGGCGACGCGGTCTCTGAAACGACATTGTTAGCCGTCGTGAAGCGTTTTCATAATAAGGTCGATATCCTTGAAATAATGACTCACCCGGCACTTGTTGATGAGCCACTACTTCAGGGAAGTGGCTATGCCATAGAAAGAGCGCGAGAGTTGGCTGTTCTGACCGAAGCAGCCCTACCTGGAAAAATCGCAGAACTGGGTGTTACACCCGACAATTACTCTTGCTTTGAAGTATCAGACTGAGTCTTCTCTTCTGAGACTTCAGCGGCTGCTTCTGCTGCTTCTGCTGTTGTTGCCCCAGTTGTTCCAGCTCGCTCAGGCCCTTTCAGCTCTGCAACAGTTTTTTCCAGCGCCTCCAGTTTTTCACGGGTATGACGTAACACAGCTATCTGGGTATCAAATTCATCGCGGTTAACCAAATCAAGGCGAGACAGGGCGCTGTTTAGCATCGCTTTGATATTGCGTTCAATGTCTTCACGGGTCTGGCTTTTATCCCCGTTAAGTATATGACCGGCTTTTTCAGCAATGCTGGCAATAATAGCGGCTTTATCTATCATAATGAAATTCCTCCAGTAGTCTTGTGGGCTATCATATAACACTTATAAAAATATACCGACGATAATATCGCCGGTTTTACAAGCTTCATGGACAGGATCACAAGGGACTCACATTAACAACGCCACAGGCCTTACTTTCCTTTCTGTCCGAGGATAGGTCGAAAGACAAAAGACAAAAGACAAAAGACAAAAGACAAAAGAATAGTAGAAGAAATTCACCTCCCGCCTGATTCGGCGGGAGTACTCTTTCGATTATGGATAGATATCTCGACGATTGCTCAACTGAGTCAGAGATATGGGCCAGAAGTGCTTTGTTTTATCCAGCTGCCGAACCCGCCGAAGTAAGCCTGCCGATCCATTCTCAGGTTGTTAAACCTGTAACAAGGCTATAGCTCAGGTACTAATCATTCCAAGTATTCGTTATTTTTGACATCCTCCTCCAGTTAGGTCACTGGATGATTCCCATTACTGAGGTGTTACTTTCTCACGAGTTCACACAGGTTCCTGCTTCATGGGTACGGCCTCAAGGGACTTACATTAACGCCACAGGCTTTACTTTCCCTCTGCCCGAGGGTAGGTCAAAAGACAAAAAAAATATTAACAGAATGTTAGAACAAATTAACCTCCCGCCTAGTTCGGCGGGAGTACACTTTCGACTCAGGATAGAGCACCCGCAAGAGGATAGCAAGGCTCCTAGATTTTCGTTTTAGTGGCTTTCAGATTAATAGGGTGATGCACATTGACGACGTTCTTCATTTTACTGGTGTAGATTAGCTTGCCTTTATTCATCACTTTTACATCAAGGTTATAGGTATGACCCTGTTTAACCAACTCGGGTGCATAGCTGACGCTGAAAGGAATGGAACCCAGTACGGCATCTTTCAGCTTGATCATTTCTTCACCAATAGCAGCAGGATTTTGCATATTGGCTTCCTGAATGCGTACAGACACTTGTGAGCCTGCAGGGAAGCCACCACTGGTTGATTCAATACGGCCGGTGATTTTAGCCGACTCCCGGGAAAAGCCATAAGAAATGGAGTCGTCTTTATTTTTCAGTATCAGAGCACCCTCTTTTATCACCATCTGGTTTGTTTTCTCAAGGCCTTTCAGAAACGTCCTCTCCTGTTGCATGGCAAGGGTGGAGCAGGCCATCATAGTCGAACCCATGGGGGTGAAGCTGAGCTTGTTGTTTTCTATCTTATACCCACCAAAGTAATGGTTGCACGGACCCTGTCCGGATATATGGCCTTGATAGGCATTGACAGGTTTCATCTTTAGAGTGACACGGTTGTTTTGTGTCAGTGGCATGCCGTTCATTGACGTGAGAACCCAGGTTTTCTGACTCACGGTTTCAGGTTTTACCATTTTACCACCCATACCACACCCTACCAATATCGTGCTGGCAGCAATGGCAGCAGTACCCATCAAAAATTTTTTCATATTTCCTCTCCCGTTTTCTGAAAGCCACTCAGAGGTGGTCAGGTAGATTTAATACACAAAACGCAAAAAAGTGATTAGAACAGTGAGCACCCTTTCCTGTTGGCGATAGTCAATCTCATTAGCTCCTCTGCGGCAAGGGGAGCCAGTTTATTGCTCTGGCATAATAATTCGTTTGCCATGTTAATCTCACCTGTCAGGGGTTGCTACCGTTTTTTAGTCAGCCACTTACAACCATCTCAGGGAAGCGGCAAGGCAGAATATACCGGCTTACCGTCATTCCCAAATACCACGAACAGTGGATCCCCGCCTTCGCGGGGATAACATTGGGATGAACTTGTCAGCTACTTCCCTTAGTAGTCACTGGTAGTAATCATTGTCATCCATGATTTACACTGCCAGTCCATAAGAAACAAAAACAGGCGTTAGCCTTCCAGTCATGATAAATTAAAGGGTAGAGCTTTTCGGTATACGATCAAAGAAGCTCAAAGGAACGGCTATGACTGAATCAGCGACACCCAAGCACACAGCAGGCCCTGAGCGAAGCAGCAGTCTTGCAGAAGAGCTTGCCAACAGTATCACCCATGGTTTGGGAGCGTTACTCAGTGTTGCCGGGCTAACACTGTTGGTCACATACGCAGCGCTGCAAAATGATGTCTGGCGTATGGTCAGTTTCAGTGTCTATGGCACCACGCTGATACTATTGTTTCTGGCCTCAACGCTTTATCACAGTTTCCAGCATAGTCGGACAAAGCAAGTATTCAAGTTACTCGACCACTGTGCCATCTATTTGCTGATTGCTGGCACTTATACCCCCTTTTTACTGGTGTCCATAAGAGGCTCAACAGGTTGGGTATTATTCGCGGTGATTTGGTTGCTGGCCCTGGTGGGCATTATGTTCAAGCTGGTGTTCCCTCACCGGTTTCATAAAGCAGCTGTGGTGACTTATTTACTAATGGGCTGGTTAGTAGTTATAGCAAGCAAAGAACTGGCTGCCAAACTGTCGGTGGGAGGTATGGTCTGGCTGGTAGCAGGTGGGCTGGGTTATTCACTGGGAGTGATCTTTTATATCTGGAACCGTTTGCCTTTTAATCATGCCATTTGGCATCTGTTTGTGCTGGGGGGAAGCATTTGTCACTTCTTTGCTGTCTACCTTTACGTATTGCCGTCAGGCCCAGGATAGTACTCCGTCCGACACCCTTTGATAACCAGAAATATGTGTAGTAGTCCAGACCTAATCTGACATTTCTTCTTAAAAAAAGAGAAGGGTTACCGATTTAGTTAGATAGAGGGTGATTAACCAAAATCTAAATCACGAATAAAGGTAACCCTTATGATTCATACTAACCAACGCATCATCAAACACAAGGTTGGTTTACTGAACCTGGCTGATGAGCTTGGCAACATCTCGAAAGCGTGTAAAACCATGGGTGTTTCCAGAGATACCTTCTACCGTTACAGGGAGGCAGTCAATGAAGGCGGTGTGGATGCCCTGATTGACCAAAGTCGTCGAGTACCCAACCTGAAAAACCGTGTTGACCCTGCTGTTGAACAGGCAGTTCTTGAACACGCCATTGAAGACCCGGCCCATGGGCAGGCACGTGTCTCCAATGAGCTGCGAAAGAAAGGCGTTTTTGTCTCCCCCAGTGGGGTACGTAGTATTTGGCTGCGACATGACCTGGCTAACTTCAAACAGCGTCTGAAGGCGCTGGAGGCCAAAGTGGCAGAGGAAGGTGTTATCCTCACTGAGTCGCAAGTCAGGGCGCTGGAACGCAAGAAACTCGATGACGAAGCCTGTGGCGAAATAGATACTGCTCACCCCGGCTATCTGGGTTCTCAGGACACGTTCTATGTTGGGACATTCAAAGGCGTTGGTCGGGTTTATCAGCAGACCTATGTGGATACCTATTCCAAGGTCGCCCAGTGTAAGCTCTACACAACCAAAACCCCCATCACCGCTGCTGACTTGCTCAATGACAAGGTCCTCCCATTTTATGAGGCGGAAGACTTGCCGGTATTACGCATTCTGACGGATCGTGGTACAGAGTATTGTGGTCGTGCAGATCAACACGATTACCAACTTTATCTGGCAGTGAATGATATTGAGCACACCAAAACCAAAGCGCGGCATCCGCAAACGAATGGCATCTGTGAAAGGTTCCATAAGACGATTTTGCAAGAGTTTTATCAGTCTACCCTGCGGAAGAAACTGTACACGACGATAGAGTCATTGCAGTTTGACCTGGACGAATGGTTAAACTTCTACAATACTGAGCGAACCCATCAGGGTAAGCACTGCGATGGGAGGTCACCGATGGCAACACTGGTGGCTGGAAAAGCAATCTGGAAGGAAAAATTTGTAGCTTAAATTTGACCTGACAGACACCCTCTAAAAATCAGTAACTGTCAGGTCAAGTCTGAACTACTACACATGAATAAAATATTATTTCTTTTATTGTTACTCTCATCATACTCAAATGCACTGATTTTGAACCTTCTGTGCAAACCCGGGGATTTTAAAGACTTTCTATTTAATGTTGAGTACTCGGGATCTGTTTATTCCATCGGTAAGGTTATTCATAATGATGATAAAGAATTTTATTCACTGCGTATAGTTTGCCTGGATGGACTTAATACTTTTTCTATTGGCAATTCATCACTTCATGCTTTAGCTTTCTCGATGAATTCAAGACACAATTTTAGAATCCAGGATATTGACTCCATTGTGGATTTTGGTTATGACTTTACCCTTATTCCATCTGTTACTACGTATGAAGAAATAACAGATGATAACTGTTATGACAGATGCTTTGTTACACTGGTTTTTCAATACCCTGCCAATGAAGCAGACAATATTGATAAACTTATGGCATTTTTGGAAAAATCTTATAACCCGAAATGTATTAATTGTGATAGAGAAAAAAGATGTTTTCGATATGAAAATAACAAAGAACTATTCGAGGCAGTCTTTAGACACCCTACCAGTGAAGAAGACAATATTAATAAACTTATAGCATTTTTGGAAAAATTTTATAACCCGAAATGTATTAATTGTAATAGAGAAAAAAGATGTTTTCGATATGAAAATAATAAAGAACTATTCGAGGCAGTCTTTATTTACGATGTTGATAGCTATAAAAGAATACTTACTTCTATGACATTACAGGGAAAATATCAATATAAGCACCGATTAGTAGGATTAGCCATGAGAGAAGCCACATTATTAAAAGAAAAAAGTCATATTAGAGTTCAAAGTCATTCTAACAAAAAACAATTTGTTGAGTTTGCACTGGATTCCAGCTATCTGAACAGACTTGGACAACCCTCTTTGAAAACCTGTCATGCCAACTATAAAGATGATAATGATAAAGATTTTATCTGTTTGCATTTAAGAAGTCATATTGGTGATGAAATAGTGCTTTTTCCAAGAATGACGTACGATGACGCTAAAACAAAAAAACAAACTATGAGTCACAGGGGTGATTCACATAAATCTCTTCAAAATAAATGCCATATAAGTCATCAAGCGATGGTAGAATTTTATTTGAAAACTGTGACTAACATCCTTTTCCTGGAAAATAAACTTGGCTTTAATGTATTTAAATCTGTTGATTTAGCGATTACTTTTTTAGAGAAAATCGGTTTTTCTGTTATTAAGGTTCGAGGTGATCATTATTGTCTATATAATGCTGTTGTTGAATATGCCAATAGAATGGGCGCCAACCCGGAAGAAAAATTAAACAGCACCACTGATTTTAATGAAATTAAAGAAAAAGTAGCGTCGCATACTCTTTGCCGGGAGGACGTTTATTCATTCTTTCGTGAATATGCTGCAATACTATTCTCTGAAAAACCTGATTTTTCTGATTTTCAAAAGATGATTGCAATTTTTGCTGAACAAGAACCGGGTCCTGGCATGTGGGGTGATGAAAATATTATTCGTCATATTGTTGTACCATTTTTAGGGAAGCCTGTTATTGTCCTTGATACGGAACATGCCCATAACGACAACCAAATAAGGGGAGAGCTATATAACAGCGATGGTGGTGTGCTTCTACTAAACGACAATGAAATTTTAGTAAAGACAATCAGTGATTTTAACGGTGCAATATTTCTTCATGAGAAAGATCACTGGAACGTCGTTTTCCCGAAATGATCTGGAGAACGACGCCTTTTAGAAACAGCAGGTGTGGCATACCTCACATGACACAACCCAGGCTAAAAGCCAGCCATTGACAGACACGGCAAAAGCTGTCGCGTAGGGACGTCAATGTACTTGATGCATTCAGCCTGTGATCTTCAGAACAATGTTCGTACTCTGACGGACTTCATCAAACACCACCTCTGCATCCCCTCGTTTTAACAATGCGAGGACAGCTTTTACACGGCTCTCAAGGGGCTGATCATAGCCATTATCTGTTCCATCGCGGCTAACAAACTCTTCAATCACATTACGCAAGGTAGTCGGCTCAAGCAAGGTGTAAGGAATAATCATCAGGGTTGCTGCTCCAGATCCGTCACTAGAAAATACGCTCCATGGGACTCCCAGACAACATTTATATCCCATAATGCCGTGCCGTGACGCCGGTGGGTTGTATCACGCAGGTAGGCAGGGCGTGGGTCCTGTCCCAGTACTTCTTTGATTAACTGAATCAGTTGCCGGCCTGTGACTTTTTCATAGGCAGCACAACGTGCCATGGCCTGTTCAGAGAAACGCACATGGAAAATTGTGGCGGGCAAAGGGGCAAATCCACCCGAGGCTTCGGGCAACGCATCTGCATAGGGAAGGTAAGGTTTAATATCAATCACCGGTGTACCATCGAGCAAATCAGCCGCACCCAGTTTCAACACCAGTTTGCCATTGCCAGTACGAATACCTTTCAACTCAACAACAGAAATGCCTACAGGGTTTGGCCGGTGGGTAGAACGAGTGGCAAAAACCCCCTTTCGCTGATGCCCACCAAGGCGCGGTGGTCGAACGGTTGCTCGCCAGCCTTCTTCCATGGTTTTGTGAAAAATAAAATGCACCCAGATATGAGAAAAAGCGTCCAATCCACGCACCAGGTTTTCCTGATTATACGGAGACAGTAGCTCCAGCTCAGCCTCAGCAGCTGTCACAATGCCCGGCTGGCGGGGAATGCCGAATTTTTGCCGGTAACAAGAGTGAATGACACCAATTTGTTCGAACTGAAAACGGGGCAAGGGTATTTTCTGCATGGTACATTAATTCAATACTTCAATACTTCAATACTTCAATATTTCGGACAGCTTTATAAATTTAAAACTTCCGGCTGCCAGGGGGGTGAAGATATATCGTTATTTTATGGTCACTCACGTTTATCCTTGAGTGACCATAAAATGACTCCCTTTAGTTTGCAGGCCTTGCAGCACCCGACACCAGACTGTCTGACACTGTCCGCACTATTGTTCATTCAAAATTCAGAATTCAAAATGCTCCAGCCTACAACGTTGTTTATCATTTGCAAGAGCAATCAGCCTTCATCCAGAAAAGACAACGGATATAAAAGAGCCCCGAGCCATAAGCCCGAGGCATGGGAGTTAGTAAAAGCTAAGCCTTAGAAGCTGTTCATAATCTTTGTTACAGACCGAACGCGTTGATAAACCTGCTCTTTTCCACTTTTTTCGTTATATAGCTCTACTATGCGCCTCGAATAATCGAAAAAAATAGCCGATTTCTCACCATTTTCGCTTCTGCTGAAAGATCGCGAACAACCTCTCAGAAATCATACTGGATTCTACCAAAGTAACTGTTGCTATGGTAACCCGAATTTTGATCGCGCGAATACCCAACCACAAAACTGAAGTTATCGTTTCTGCGATAAGTGACACTGACCGTACCCTGGTAGCTTTCCTTAACCGGGTCTGCTCCTTTTACCACATAGTCCCGCCCACCGATTAAATAGCGGGAGGTTGTCTCTACCTGTTCGCCTTTCACATCGTACCAGGCCATCAGTCTGGCTGCCGGCTCAATCTCTCCACTGGCCACCGTGAAGGTTTCGCTCAGGGCAACACCCGCACCCAATTCTATTCTCTGGTGGGTTTGCTTATCAACAGCCTTGGCAAAATCTGAAGCATTTTCAAAGCCTTTCTCCTTATACCTGTCCGTTTGAATCAAACCATAGTTAAATCCAAGCACGGGCTGAATGTCGACGCTGTTAATACTATAGTCCATACCGGCCAGCACCCGTAAGCCATAGTGCTTACTGTCAAAATCCGCTGTAATAACATCGTCGGAAAAGCCGTCAAGGTAGCGATTTCGGTCGTGCCTGCTCAGCCCCATATTGATCAGGCCGTCAACAAACCAGGGGCCATTGTCCCAGGAGCCATACAGTGTAATCTGGTAGTTTTTTACCGTTGAGTGGTCATCAGAATCCTGCTTATCAATGGATGTATTGGCGAGAGTAAACGCACCACCCATGGTCCAGTTATCCCTTTCGGTCTCATAGCCAATAGACACTCCGTTCAAGTCAGCATCATAACCGAATATTTTCCCTCCGGTATCGTTCATACGGTTATCCTGGGTGATATCTGCATCCAGTGCCTGCATCCAGAAGCCATCCTGATCCAGACTGTCTCCGGTACCAATGCCGCGGCCCATTCGATTTCTACTCATACGGTGCATGACAACTTGTTTAGCTGCATCTGCTAACTGATGATTAACCCGTTGGGTAGCCTCGGCATTGTTCACCCGTATTTCCGACGCCAACTCCCCAAGTTCAGCGTTACTTTCCAATGCTGACACAATACCAAGAGCATCTTCCCCATCGCCCGCTACAATGACGTTCAACAACGTCTCCAGTCCTTCTCTGGCACTCTCTCCTGCCCCTTCAACACTATTAACAACTTCTTCCACTGTTTTATCAGTCACATCCGCCGTCACCTCCGTAGATGTAGTCTTAACATCACCCACTTTTATCAACGGATTCCCAAAGATTCCCTTTGACGGTAGTCCGCCCAATGAAACATTGGCGGCTTGAATAATGACAAGATCATCACTAATTCTGCCCGGGGTAAATGTACTTCTTTTTATCATCAACGAAGCGTCATCAGACTGTGTAAAGTTACCTGTCACATTCAACGCCGGTGAAGTACCATCTGTCAAAATCTTCATACTGGATTTACCCTGAAGCTCCAGGCTGCCGTCAATGTTCTGAGTGCCTGACTTCATGAAGCTGACTTTACCACCGTCCTGAACAATAACACTAGCGTTGCCCGAACTCATAGTGATATCTTCATGAACAAGGGCGAAACTACTGCTTTCAGCAAAATAAACAGTATCAACATCCGTAATAGTGTTAAGTAAACTGGCTGACCCTTTTACCCCCATTTTATCATCAGTACTGGTGGTGCTCCCCAAAATATCGCCATCAATAAAGCCGCCATCTACCATCAGGTTGACATGTTTTGGAGAAGCAGAAAAATCTATGGCAGTCCCCCCTGTTCCTGTAAGGTTTCCCCTCACTGTAATTAGCAGGTCTTCCATAGAACCTGTGGCAGTTGCAGAAATTGCCCTCTTTCCGGACAGTTCGCCTTTTGAGCCGACATACAAACTGCCTCCGGTAATAGACCCATCAATACGATAAGCATCGCCATCATCAACAATAATAAGGCCTCGTATTATTGTATTCCCTATATCCACATTGTTTGCGTTAACCCAAATGCCATGATGCACACCTGAGGCCCGTATAACAGGAGTCCTTAAACCAAGCGTTGCTTTTTCATGTTGAATGGCAAAGTTGACATCATCTGTATCGTAGACAATCACAGCCCCTGTGGCATCGGTATAACCGTTGTCATGGATTAAATTGACACCATTTGTTTGCAATGCCTTATCATCTGAGTCACCTCTGAGACGATATAAATACTGAAAGCCAGACTTTAGTTTTTTCTCACTGGTCCATCTACCTTCTTTTTTGGGCGCATCCAGTATCCTTTCCTCAACATAATCATCAGCATACAATGAAACGGGCCTACCAAAAAGCAGCCCCCCCATAGCAATAGCTAATGCTGTTTTTCTGAAATTCCCTTTTTGCATTCCCTGTCTCTCCATCATCCATGTTGGCATAACCAGTTTCAGACTAAATAGCCCACTTCATCGTCAAATCCAGTGGTTACTATCCATTACTATCGTACTTTTCATCCATTTCACCATAATAAATAAAAAGCATAGTGATACTCAACAAAAAAAACAGACAATTCAATGCCTGTTTAAAATAACATTTCCGTAAAAAATCATTTAAATAACAGCATAAAAAAACCCGAAAACATTGAAATCTTAAAAACACTATTTATTATGAAAGCGTGTTGAATAATACCCGTTTATACTCAGTCGTTGGGGCCAACTCCTATAAAAAAGCCCTCAATTGTTGAGGGCTATGACTTTTTTACCAGGAAATCACACTGCCGTCATAGGCAAAAAACTGCCCACTGGTGCTGTCATCCAGTTCATCAATCACCCGGCACATGCCAGAAACCGAGTCCTGCGTTGAGATAAGGGCGTTACTGCCTCCCATATCCGTCTTAACCCACCCGGGGTGCAATAAAGCCACTTTAATACCCTTGGGCGACAAGTCATGACTCAAACTTTTCCCCACTGCATTCAGAGCCGCTTTAGAGGAGCGATACATATAACTCCCGCCACTGCTGTTATCCGCCATGCTACCCATTTTACTGGTTATCAGTACAATTTTTTTCTCTGTACTGCTGGCCACATTTTCAACCAGCAACTGCGTCAACAGAAGGGGGGAAAGAGTATTGATTTTCAGAAGATCCAGC
The DNA here is from genome assembly GCA_965232215.1 of Endozoicomonadaceae bacterium. Classification (GTDB taxonomy): domain Bacteria; phylum Pseudomonadota; class Gammaproteobacteria; order Pseudomonadales; family Endozoicomonadaceae; genus Endonucleibacter. The sequence continues at coordinate 742,339 of CBDDPF010000012.1, read as the reverse complement.
CAGTCTTCCCCGGTAACATGACCGAAGGGCGCTGATGGACCACTCACACCCGCATTATGAATCAGAATATCAATGGGCTGCCCATTCAGGGTATGGGAAAGCGCTTCCATCATAGTTCCACTGCTGACATCCAGTGGCATGATATCCAACTGGTCGGCATGGGTCTGCTTCGCTGACAATAGCTCTGAAGCCCCCTCAGGTGAACGACAACAAGCAAATACCTTGTCACCTGCTCTCAAATAATGGTGAACAAATTCAAGGCCAATCCCTCGATTGGCGCCAGTAATTAATACCGCTGCACTCATAACTTGCACCTCTTTTTGATCGATTGTTGGAACGCATACAATTTAGCGAAAACCATCAGGAACAGCAATCCACGGGTCAGAAGATTAGCAGTCTGGCCGATATAAAAAAATAAGTGCCAGACGACGCTACGAGGTTATCATGGGCAACAAACGCCGCAAGGACACCAAAAGCCTTCACACTCGAAAAAAGCAGGCCGTTGATGGCATCAAGTTGACACCCGCCGGGCAACGACAAACAGCCCATAAAGTACTGGCCACCAGAAAGATCCGGCACTACCAGCCAGAAGCTCTGCCGATTATCCAGCAGTCTATGACAGTCATCAGTGCGACGATGGATGGCAATGAAAAGTATGAAGCATACACTCAGGCGGTCGATGCCATTAAACATGAACTGTCTGAGCTTGCCGATACACTCACAGCCATCCTCACTGAAGACCCCCATACCGATAACGAGATTGACCACCACGACCTCCTGGCCCATTATTTTCAACAACCAGGCACGGATCAAAACAGTATCCACCTGGTAGCCACCAGCAATATTGAAGCGTTATCGGAAGATCTCAATCTCGCACACAATACCCGTGAATATAACTGGCTGATGAATAATGGCATTCACCAGTTGGAATATGAAATCCTCAACCGGATTAGTGAGGAGATGAGCCTGAGTGAAGGCAAACAGATGACAACAACCCATCATCAGCACGAAAGAGTACTGGAAATGCAGGATATCCTTGAAAAAACCTGTTTTTAGCATTTTCGCCATAAGCCCCTGACTTCCAGGCTATCTCTTAGTCACAAATCTTGAGATGCTAAAAAACCTGTCTAGCCTTTAACACTAGGGGATGCATCCATAAATTGTGGTTCAGCGGCGGGAAATTAAAAGCGCAGAAACCCGCATATAAACGACAACGATTATAGTTAAATTAAAGGGTTGATACAGGCTCTATAGCAAGGAACCACAGGACTTTAGAATATTTTTCATTGTCGTATAAAAGAAAGGCTTTCATATCAGCCTCTCTATAGTGGTTTTGTGCGACAAGCCTTGTGAAACAAGCTATTCAGGCACTTTTCCTGTTGTCCTGCCTTCAGGAATTGTGATAAAGAGATAGGACTTCCAGGCAGGGGATATAAGGCGGGAGTCCGAGAGGACTCCTGAAAAACTTTCAGGCATAATGTCCCAATGATTAAAGCCACCAAAGTACGCAAAAGTACGCAAAAGTACGCAAAAGTACGCAAAAGTACGCAAAAGTACGCATCTATCCAACACCAGAGCAAGCGGCATTCCTTGACTGCCAGTTTGGTGCTGTGCGTTTCGTTTGGAACAAAGCACTGGCTGCCAAAAATCACTACTATAAAGTAAAAGGTAAGAGTCTCTCACCAATAAAAGACTTAAAACCTTTACTGGCAAAAGCCAGGAAAAGCAGAAAGTATGGCTGGCTGAAAGAAGCGGATTCTATAGCACTGCAACAGTCGGTTATCAATCTGGATAAGGCTTTTAAAAACTTCTTCAATCCCAGGCTGCAAGCAAGGTTTCCGCGTTCTAAATCAAAGCGAGGCAAGCAAAGCAGCTACCACTGTGGGTCTGTTTATGTGGGTGAGAACTGGATAAAAGTACCAAAGTGCAAGCCTGTCAAGGCAAAGGTGCATAGAGAAATCGGAAGGGCTATCCGTCTCTGCTGATGGAGGCAAGCGTAAACCTGGCACACTGCCAGTTGCTGCCTGAGAAGTCAGAAGCCCCCTGCTTTAGCTGGGAGAGCAGTCACGGACTATTAGAAATAACAAAGCACTGCGCACAGATAATAACCATACCAAAGGCCAGGCAGGCTAAGAGCATGGGCTTGCCGCCAGATACCCGGTAGCTGTTTTTCTCCTTTCTCTCCCTTAGCACCCAAACAATAGCCACAGGTAACAGCACCGCAAGAATAGCCAGAGCTATAGCCGCATAGCCAAGAGCAACAACAAAACCGTGGGGATAGAGCAGTGCAAAGGCCACAGGGGGTAAAAATGTAAAAAGTACCGTCTGAGCACGTCCCCAGCGAGTATCTTCACGATGAAATACACTGGCCAGATAATCAAAAACGCCCAGAGCAACCCCCAGAACCGATGTCATTAGTGCCAGGTCAGAAAAAAGTAATAACAACCTGTTCAGGTTTCCGCGTTGACTGACAACCTCTGAAAGGCCCGCAATTAACTGACTGATTGAGTTTTCTGTACCAGAAAGTGATGCCAGCGTCTGAGCCGATAGATTTCCAAGGGAAGCAATTAGCCATAGGATATAAACGATCAGCACCAGAAGGGTTCCCACGAAAAAAGCCACGGGCAACCCCTTGGTGTTATCTTTTTGATACAGAATAATACTTGGCACACTGCCATGGTATCCAAACGAGGTAAAAATAATCGGAAGGGCTACAACAAGGCTACTGTAAGAGGTTGTTTTTGTTACCAGAAAATCACTTTTTACTGAAGGCATCAAGAGGATCAAGCCCCCCCAGAAAGCAATCAGCATGAATAAAAACAGCAGTCTGTTAGTATAATCAACCGCTCTCGTGCTATAAAATACGACACCACTGGTCAGCAGAGCAAAAACCATCACTCCCCATTGAGGGGCGATGTCAGTCCCTGAAAGCGACTTGAAACCATGATGAACCAGCTCACCACCACCTGACAGGTAGGCTGCCAGCAATGCGTAAAAAAGCCACAGCGTTGCAACGGTGGCAACCTGCTTTCCCGGTCGGCCAAAGACTGAACCTGCCATCACGTACATACTGCTGCCTTTACCGACGATAAGATTGGCCTCGTAGATAAGCAGTGCGCAAACCGCCATAAAGAAGGCAACAACACTGAACAAAGCCACTGTCGGTAAAAAACCCATCTCAGAGGAAACCAGCGGTAGTGCTAACATACCGGCTCCTATTGAGGTACCGGCCAGGATCAGAGCACTGCCTAACAGACGCGTATCGGGAAACCGAAGCATTTTTTTCCCTACTAAAAAACGGAGGCATACATCACTGGAACAGCGGCTGATAGAGAAAAAGTAACAGCATCAACCATAGAAAAATATAGAAGAACTTTTTGAAAAATACGGATTATTTTCAGACGCTGTTAACGCGATCCACTGTTTTCCAAACCATCAGCAATAGAAGCATTCACTGTCTCAAATCGCTTTTGCAGGGCCTGAAGCTGAATATCCACACTGGCCTCCACAATGCCTATTTCACTTTCCATGATACAGTCACCCGTAGACAGACCCTGATCGGCAACCAGATCAATAAACCCTACGCCTTTGTAATCTTCAAGAATATCGCTGACGCGTGCTTTCATCATACTGTATTGGCTTGTGGGAATGCGGATAGTCACCTGCTTTTCATTTCTTACATGTTGTAAGGCATTTTTTATCAGCCCCACCGCCAGCTCTTCCTGGTCAAAATCGGTAATAATCTTGCGAACACCCGTTAACAGCAAGTCAGCCATGGACTTTTCAACACTGGCAAGGTAGTTAATGGTTCTACTGACCACCTTTAGCATGTGTTCCGCCTGTTCCATTCGACATAGATCCATACCGTCCTGGTACCCTCGCTCTTTTTCGGCCTCATAGCCAGCTTTCAGCTGGTCAGAAACCTGGCTTACCGCATCCTGCGCATCAAGATAAGCAGCATGGTCTTTTGCTTTCAGCACAGTACTGGAGGGATCTACGTATATATGACTGGCGGTCAGGATAACTGGTGCTGCCACTGTTTATTCACCTCTTTGTAACTTTTTATGAGCAAATTGATTCCCTGTTGTTTTGATAGTCCAGCGCCCTCCGGGCTCTCCAGATGTTTACTCCAGGATCGAGGAAACTTTAAAGAAAGCCGCTGAATAAAGCCCTGAGACGACCCCGCGTAGACCGTGGCCAATACTTTCAGGCCACTGACTATTAAATAGGATTTAAAACGCCCAACCTGCTGCCAGTCAATGAAAAACTCAGACGATGCAGCCCCGTTTTTTTTTGCCAGAAACTGCGCTTTTTTAACCGCAAAAAAATACGCTTCATCACCTAAACAGGTTTCCAGTTTTTCTCGCTGGTCACGCCTGATCACACGCCGAATAACCGCTTCATTCTGAACAATGCCCATATACAATACCAGTTTGCCAAGTTCTTCACTGTTACCCAGAGCAATTTTTTTATCGGGTGTATCAAAAATGCTATCAAAGCTATCAGCGACATTAAGGCTGTTCAACACGTAGGCTGACAAATAAAAATGGCTTTGTTCGTGGGCTTTAAGGGCATCCACTATCTGTGCAAATTCAAGTCCCTCAAGCCAGGAAGTATGTATATACCTGACCGGATACAAATTGAATTCAACAATTTTCTCCAACCTTTCGGTGTGAATATCAGAAGCATCAAACTGTGCCATGGTCACTCTTTTTCATTCATATCGAGTTCTATTTCTTTCAGACCATCACTGCTCTTTTTTTTCCAGAATTTCCAAAAGTCAGGCTTCAGGGATTGTTTATTTTTCATGTACCAATACCCGGCACTACCACCGAGCAATCCCAAAAGACTCAACAGGACAAAGACAAAGATTAAGACTTTTTTGCTTCCCCCTCCTGTTGATTGTTCATCCGTGACCTCTGTCTGAAGGGCAATACCCACCTGGTTAATCCTGGTTGCCGGGAAAAGTGACACGGCAATTTTATCCAGAGATAAACCTTCTATGCTGTTCGCAACCAGCGTTTTCACCTTAGGAATAAAGCCAACCAGCTCCAACTCCGGTGTGTACTTGATAAAGACTGATGCGGAGGAAGGGTAGGCAATTTCAGTCAGAGAATCCGTTTCCTGAGGCAGAACCACATGCACTCGCGCATTAATGACTCCATCAATCATGGACAGCGTTGATGACAACTCCTGAGACATGGAGTAGGTATAACGTGCACGCTCTTCTGTCGGTGATGAAATCAAACCATCCTTCGGAAAAATATCACCAATGGAAGAAAAGTGCTCTCGGGGATAACCAAAACTTTTTAATAACTTGATGGCTTTTGAGACTTCCTCTGCTGATACTTTCAGCGTTAGATTTTTGTCCTTATCCTGAAGCTTGTCAGTATCTATGCCGCCATCGAGCAAAATAGCCAGCATTTCATTCCCTTCTTTTTCACTTAAACCAGAGTACAGCTCAACTTTACACCCTACCAGCAACAGGCCTGTCAGAATAATGAAAAAACCTCTGTTGATGGCGAGCATCCTGTTCTCTCTCTTTATCAGTTCAAACTACTGGTTACGCAACAGCGTATCAAACGCCTGAGTGCCTTTACTGACCACCTTTCCGATATAGTCCTCAGTTAACATGAGGTTAGACAGTGTCCACTGCGTTTGAAACATTTCCCTCATACTCAGGGATTCCCCGGAAGGGGCAAGGACGGCTTCAACCTCTTTTGCTCCTTGCTCAACATGCTCCCGTACCCCTTGCATACCCCGTAAAATTTTATCACCCAGTGTTCCTGAGCCAGGCTCAACGCCCGTGCTGTCACCCAGCACCCGGCCTTTATCAGACCAGGCCTGCCCATAAGCACCGTATTGTTCTGCAATCTCTGGTGTCAGTGGCCCATTTGTCTTGAAGCGGTCATAGGCCGGGTTATATTGACCAGCATCATCAGATTCCAGCTCAGAAAATCTCCTGGGGGGCTGAGCATCCCATAACGGCTGCTCCTTGCCTTCCTCTACTTTTGCCACCAGATCTGAAAAACGCTCGGTCAAGTGGCTGTCAGGTTGCTCTCCAGCTACCGGGCTATCCACATGCCCCATACTGGAATCAATGATACTCTCTGCATTAACGATATTGTCGGCCATAGTGGTTCCCTCTTAAGCCGTTATAACAATGACAATAGAGCAAAGCCCTTGCTCTCCCATCCCTGTGCTAAGAAGCTGTAATTTTGTCGAACTGTTCACCCATCATTTGCATCACACCCTGTATATTGGGTTCACTGAATGACTCATTGGGAAGAAATGAACAAAGAAATAAATCCTCCTCCCCCTGAAGTCCTGCCTGTAAAGGGTGCTTCATGGATTGTGAATAGTGGCAACTTTTCAGTGCCTTTAACAAAATACCCAAACAGTCATGGCGTGAAATAGTCCGCGTTTGATAAAAGAGCACTCCGTTGTCTTTGGCCTCTACGTAGAGATCCCCTCCTCTCTCAAACGCCAGCTTGATCACGCCAGATCCACTAAAATTCAGGCCGTCCATTCCCATGCTTCGCCCAACATTCCCGATTACCTGATCTCGCCAGTCCATATATTTTCCCCACATTTAGTGATTTGAAGACATAAGGCCAAGGCTTTCTGTGACCTCCCCCACAATACCAAAGCTCTGCTCAACATCTGCCAGTCCTTCAATGTCGCCATCTGCTTCTTCTTCAATCCACGTATCGAGACTATCCTGTGCCGCCACCAGCATATTTTGCCTGGTGTCCTCATTGGTAAACATATCTTCAGGCATCAGGCGAATCAGCTGGCCTACTTTGGTCATTAAGAATATTTTTCCCGGCAGTGTTTCAAGTCCCAACTGACCTGGTAACTGATCAAAATCTGCTTCCGTGACCCACTGTTGCTCTACCAGCTTTAATAATTGCCTGAGAAGCAATCCTCTTTTTATTAACTGGGGTTGGGCAGCCATGCTTTTCTTTTCATTGGCCTTTGCCAATAAATGAGCATCTTGCTTGCGCTTTTGCTTCTTCCTTTTTTTTCTTTCCTGCTCTTCAACGCTTACCGATTTGGGGTCTCTCTCCTGAATCATGGTCAACAGGTAATCGAAGTTCTCATTAAAACGCAATGCTTTTTCTGAGGCGCTGGCCTTTCTGGCTTCGACTTCTTCTATCTTTCTCTGTAGATAGTCCACATCACTGGCATACTGTGGCAGGTGTTCTTTTAACTGTACCAGGGTGGTTTTCAGCACTTTCAGCTCATCAGGCCGACCTTTGAGCGACTTTATATCAGATACATATAATGCTTTATCAAAATTCCCTTCGTTAACGCCTTTTTCAATGGCAACCAGAATATCCATTGCAGTGGCTGAACTGGCCATTAGTTTGTCTCCATAGATAGCTGATCTGAACCTGCTTTCCATCGTTCAATTTGATCTTCAACAATCTCTGTTTCTTCGATCAAAGCCATTAATGTTTTTGCTGCATTGAGTTCCTTACAAATAGCCAGTAAGCCTGCACGGTTATTATTGCCGGCCTGCCCTAATACACAGCCTAGTTTTTTGACTTCTACAACAACCACCAGTTTCAATTCTGATTCAGGAAACCGTTTATCCATACTGCCCAGTAATTTTATGGGGCTATCCAGAAAGTCCCTTGATGCCTCAGCATTTTTTGTGAGTTCAGCCAACGGTGCCTGGGTCAGTTCTGTCAGGTCATGAAGGTCTTTCCAGAATGTTTGATCAACACTTCCTTGTGATTTTTCCAACTGCCTTTCCAGCTGTACAATTTTTCTGGAATAAATACCGTCGCGCCCCTCTTTTTTTAATAACCCAACCGTTTTATCCAATAACTGCTTTCCTGCATGACCAAGATCACCACTGAATCCTTCGAGCAGTTGCCTTTTTTCTTCATCAGTCAGCTCATCAAGGAGCTGCTTCTGCTCATCATCAGAAATGCTCTCTTTGGCGCTAAACTTTTTCAGCAACCTCATTAACGCTGACTTTTCTTCAGCAAAATTCGCCTCATCCACCTGTTTTTGTCCAGTTTGCCCCGTTTTTTTGCTTTGAGCCGCGTCGTCCATTTTTTTAGACTTTGCCGTAAACTTGCGTGCCGTGTTTGCCAGCCTCATGGCTATTTCTTCAGCATCTGCTCCCTGAGCTGCCAGCAAAGGCTTTGCATCGGTTTCTGCCGTTACCTGCAATCCTGTTGATGTTTTGCCCGTCTGTGTTGCTTTACCAGCATCTGTTGGCGTCTGCGTAGCAATAGTCTGGTTGATATTTCCAACTGCCGTTGCCATGTGTCCTCTCCCTACCATTAAAAAGCAGCTGGCATTTATTGCTAGCAGCTCTGTCAACAACAATTAACATTGAGTACGGCGATTGAGTACGGCGATTGAATACACCAAAGCAATTAAGCTTCTGGACAGGCTTTTGAGGGTGTCAAAATGACATTAAACAACTACACTTTTTCTTTACATTGTAATCAATTACACCCTATCAAAAAGATCTATCTGCAATGTGACCACAATTATCTCAATATGACAGTCATTCTTGTGAAGCTTAGCTAACTCCCTTCAAAAAGGAGAATTAAGAGCATCACAGCCAAAAAATTGATAGCACCTATACCTTTGAGGCCTGAAGGGACAGACTGGCTAAAGCTCACGTTTGTCCAAAGAAAAAAGCAAGCGTCACTGACTTGGAAAATATCGCAAGACAGCCCTTTGGACTGTTCGGTTACATCCTCGCACTCAAAGTACCGGGCTTTACGCGATTTCGGTAAGTTCTATTGGCTGAATGACTGCATGGCTAAACTGACAGCCATTATGCATCCGATGCCGGTCAGCGGATAGTAGCGCTGCGTAATTGTTTGGCGGCTTATGACATTCACGCCGCAAATGATACCCATCGACTTCAGTGGCGGGGCAAAAAAAGCGTGTGTGATTGCCGGTAATGGGGCGTTTAGCGATGCACTGTCCGAAGGCGCTACAAGATATCCTGAAGACGGGTACAAACAGGCTTTAAAAACCCAGGTCATAAGTAATTCTTATCTATCACCCTGGTTTAATTGCGACTATGCTAAGACGATATTGCCAGTAGTTTAAGATTCTGAATCCCCCAGCTATGAAGCGATCGAGGATATTACCCTATTTTATGGCAGCTCACCGCTGAGTCATGAGTCTCCATAAAATAGAAGCTTTGAGCTTCAAACCCTTGAGTATAAAACGTGAGACTGCCTGAAACTGCCGACAGTATTGTTATATGACAAGACCTCCAAAGCAGAGGAGTTCGTTGTGCCCTCAGGTTTTGATCAACTGTGCCGTCAATGCGGTCAGTCCGCCTCCCTTGGTGAAGAAGGCCATCAAGCTGTAAGTGACTTCTGGCAAACCCATGACGTTGTTATCGGCAGCGGCACCGATCAGCTACTTAACCACCTTTTTTTAGATATTGCCTGCAACCCTGGGCGCGTGCAGTCATCAATAGCAGGTCAACAAAACACAATCTCTAATGAGGCAACACCTTTGTTGACATCAGCGACGACGATACCCATACCTGCCGATGATTCTCCACAAAAAAAAGCGTTATTTTTTCGTACGAACAAAATGATTAGTCACCTGCACAAAAATCAGTTACTCCAGAGTCAGGAAATCTTGACCAAATTCCAGGGTGTATTAACGAATCTCCGTAATTTCTCTTATGAAGCCATAAAAAATATGGATGAAGGCGCAGTCAACGATTTATTGACACTATTGAATCAGGTTGAACCCAAAATAGAAGAAATGGCATTTATCGCAGAAGGCAGACCAAAACCCGGGCGTTGTAAACAACTGTTAAATTTTTTTAATACCTATCAACCCTACGCTTTGTTAGCCACATTGATGGTAACACTACTGCCCATTGCTATCCACGGTATCTATGATCTGATCACCTGTAATCATGGACCAAACTCAAAAGACTGCTTTGCCACCGGCATGACAATAATAGGTGCGGGAGCAGGGGTTATTTTCTTCCTTGCCGTTGCCCTTATTTATCGCTCAACTTATGACCCCTATACACGGTTTGTAAAGAGCTTTAAATGATAGCTACACCCTTTTTTACTCAGCCGATACTCAGCCGATGGACTCTCAACCCATGGACTGAGGGAACAAGAATTCGACATAAGAAGGCGTAATTTTGCAGTATGGTGTCACATCTATGGACTTTGATACCGTGTTGGCAGCTGTGTTTGTGATATTAGTGATTTCTATCAGCACTTTATACCCAATGGAATCACCCCGTCTGGTAGCGAAAACAATTGTGAGGAGAGCGCATCATGCGCTCTCAGAAAAAAACATAACATTCAGTCCCATGGAATGACTCAATACTCTCTCAACTGGTCAGCAAATTGATCGGTTGCACGAATCAGAGCGTCTAAAATGCCGGGTTCTACATAGGCATGCCCGGCATCGCGAATAATGTGCAACTTAGCCGCTGTCCAGTGTTTTGCCAGTGTGGTGGCATTATCAAGGGTACAGACCATATCATAACGACCGTGAACAATCACTGCCGGGATATTGGTGATCATATTCATGCGGGATAAAATGGGTTTATCTTTCAGCCAGACCCTGTGCTTAAAAAAGTGGCATTCTATACGGGCAATTGCCAATGCGTAATGGGGTTCAATGAACTGTTCCAGCAACTGGGCATTGGGTCTTAATGTTAATGCGCTACCTTCCCAGGCTGACCAATGCTTGGCCGCATTCATCCGAGCAATTTCATCATCACCAAAGAGCCGTTTATGATATGCCCTGACCATATCATTGCGTTCTTTTTTGGGAATCGGTTCAATAAATCGCTGCCAATTATCAGGGAAGATCTTGTTGGCACCCTTTTGATACATCCATTCAAAGTCTTCGTCGCGCGCAAGGAATACGCCGCGTAAGACCATGGCTTTGACGTGCTTTGGATGCTCCTGGGCGTACACCAGGGAAAGGGTCGCCCCCCAGGAACCACCAAATAAAATCCATTGCTCAATCTTCAGAAAATTTCTGATAGCTTCTATATCCTGTACGAGCAGCTCAGTATTATTGTACCTGACCTCAGCATGAGGTGTTGAACGACCGCAGCCGCGCTGGTCAAACAGAATAATGCGATAACGTTCCGGGTCAAAGAAGCAACGATCTTTTTCACTACATCCGCCTCCCGGGCCACCATGAACAAACAATACAGGAAGGCCATCCGGTGTGCCGCACTCTTCAACATAAATAGTATGGACACTATCCACGGATAACCGATGGGAAGCGTAGGGTTTGATGACAGGGTAAAGAGTGTGCATGAGCCGTCCTAAATAAGAGCACCAAAGCAGGCTTATTTTCGCCTGCTTTGATACTGGATGACAACCAGCATAAATCAAGTTAGCACATCACATACAGTTATAAGTAACAGGAGACCTTATGATTTATTTCGACTGGCACGCTTGCGGTCATTTTCTTTCAGTAGTTTTTTACGCAGGCGCACATGGTTGGGTGTCACCTCTACCAGCTCGTCGTCATCAATAAATTCCAGTGCCTGCTCCAGTGTGTGGCGCACAGGGGGCGTCAGCATGATGTTTTCATCAGACCCGGAGGCACGCACGTTGGTCAGTTGCTTGCCTTTGGCAGGGTTCACTGTCAAGTCATTATCACGACTGTGCAAGCCGATAATCTGGCCTTCGTAGACTTCCACGTTCGGGTTGAGGAACATTCGCCCGCGTTCCTGCAGATTCCACAGGGCGTAACCAAGAACCTTGCCGGTTACCATAGAGACCAATACCCCGTTCTGGCGGTGAGATACTTCACCCTCTTTGAGCTCGCCGTAGTGATCAAACACGTTTGTCAGGATACCACTACCCGAGGTCATGGTCATAAACTGGGAGCGGAAACCGATCAGGCCGCGGGCAGGCATGACATAATCCAGGCGGACACGGCCTTTGCCATCGGGCACCATATTGTTTAAATCACCCTTGCGCTTGCCCAGTTCCTCCATCACAGTGCCCTGGTGCTCAACTTCAATATCGATGACCACATGCTCATAAGGCTCCTGAAGCTCGCCGTTGACTTCTTTAACCACCACTTCAGGGCGCGAAACAGCCAGCTCAAACCCTTCCCTGCGCATAGTTTCAATCAATACAGACAGATGCAACTCACCTCGACCAGAGACTTTGAATTTATCGGCATCATCACCCTGCTCAACGCGCAGTGCCACATTGTGCAACAGCTCTTTATCAAGACGATCGCGAATATTACGGGAGGTGACAAATTTGCCATCAAGACCGGCAAACGGTGAGTCATTCACCTGAAAGGTCATGCTCACTGTCGGTTCATCCACCGTCAGGGCAGGCAGGGCTTCAACCCTGGAGGGATCGCACAGGGTATCAGAGATGTTCAGATTATCGATACCCGTAATACAGATAATGTCACCTGCCTTGGCTTCTTCCACTTCAACCCGCTCAAGACCCAAATGGCCCATTACTTTCTGGACTTTGGCGTTGCGCGTTTGCCCGCCACTATCGATCAGGCGAATAGACGTGCCGGGCTTCAGCTTGCCACGGGTCACACGACCGACACCAATAACACCCACATAACTGTTGTAATCCAAAGCACTGATCTGCATCTGGAAAGGGCCGTCCACATCCACTTTGGGGGCAGGAACATGCTCAGTGATCATCTCAAACAAGGGCGTCATATCATCAGCCATTGCTTCCAAATCAAGACCCGCAATACCGTTTAAGGCAGAGGCATAAATGATCGGAAAATCCAGCTGCTCATCCGTTGCACCAAGGCGGTCAAACAGGTCAAAGACCTCGTCCATTACCCAGTCAGGCCGCGCACCCGGGCGATCAATCTTGTTGATAACTACGATGGGCTTCAGGCCCTGCTCAAACGCTTTCTGGGTCACAAAACGGGTTTGTGGCATAGGACCGTCGACTGCATCAACCAGCAGCAGGACAGAATCCACCATGGAGAGTACCCGCTCAACTTCGCCACCAAAATCAGCATGCCCCGGGGTGTCCACAATATTAATGTGGTAGTCACGCCAGTTAATGGCCGTGTTTTTGGCCAGAATGGTAATACCCCGCTCTTTTTCCTGATCATTGGAGTCCATGACCCGTTCGGCTTCCTGGTCTTTACGTCCCAGAGTACCGGATTGCTGCAGGAGTTTGTCCACCAGGGTTGTTTTTCCATGGTCAACGTGGGCGATTATCGCTACGTCTCTAAGTTTTTGAATCACTTGTGTTCTCTCGATTCAGCATCTGGACCATTGCTGCCCGTGGGAGTACGGACAGGATAGTCACTTTTGCAGATCATTTTGCCAAAGGGTTGCGGGTTTTATCTACAGCAGGGTGTAGCCTCTTAAGGGCTGACAATCTTACCCCATACAGAAAAAAACCAATATGCTAGAATGCATCTTCCGTTCATTTAACAGAGCTATCGTTCGTCGTGTCTGCTGGTTTTATACGCAGACAACGTGTACTGCACGGGCTCTTCGGATTGTACCTTTTTACCAATTATGTCTGAATCTACCACTAGCAGCGGTCTACGTATCTATATGCGCCTGCTGAGCTATGTAAAACCCTACTGGGGGCTATTTGCTGTCAGTATTCTGGGCTATATCCTGTTTGCAGCCTCTCAGCCAGCTGTTGCCAAACTGCTGGAGTATTTTGTTGAAGTATTGGACGGTACCAGTAATCTGGCGATTTACTGGATACCCATTGCCATGCTGTGTGTTGCCCTCGTTCGTGGTATAGGGTCTTTTCTTGGAAACTACTACCTGGCCAAGGTCTCTATGTCCGTAGTGCATGATCTGCGTTGCCTGATGTTCAACCATATGGTGGAGCTACCCAACAGTTATTACGACAATCATAACTCAGGACACCTGATTGCCCGAATCATTTATAATGTGGGTATGGTGACAAGCGCAGCAACGGATGCCATCAAGGTTGTCATTCGGGAAGGCCTGACGGTAACTTTTACGCTGAGCTTCATGTTTTATACTAACTGGCAACTCACACTGCTTTTTCTTGGTATCACGCCACTCATAGCCATAGTTGTCAGTATGGCCAGTAAAAAGTTTCGTGGTCTGAGCAAAAAAGTTCAACTTTCCATGGGAGACTTAACCCATGTAACCTCAGAGACCATTAAGGGATACCGGGTTGTTCGGGGTTTTGGTGGCGAAAACTATGAAAAACATCGTTTTCTTGACGCCAGTAAAAAAAACACCCGACAAAACCTGAAAATGACCCGGGCCTCTGCAGTGCATACACCGACAATACAATTTCTGGTGTCCTGCGCTTTGGCGCTACTATTGTATGTGGTGTTATGGATGCGTGGTGACGCCACCACTGCATCATTGATTGGTTTTATCACGGCAGCCTTTTTGATACCTAAACCCATTCGCCAGCTCAGTGAAGTGAATTCAAATATTCAAAAAGGGATCGCGGCAGCAGAAACTATTTTCAATATGGTGGATGAGGCACCGGAACCTGATAACGGCACGTTAACGGTTGACCGTGTTAAAGGCAAAGTCGAGTTTTGCCAGGTGGGGTTTGCTTATCCCGGTGCCGAAAATTCGGTGCTGAAGAATATCAGTTTTACCATTGAACCTGGGCAAACGGTTGCGTTGGTGGGTAAGTCGGGTTCGGGTAAAACAACGTTGGCAAGTTTGCTGCCGCGCTTTTACAACTGCACAGAGGGAGAAATTCGGGTGGATGGAAAGCCCCTTGTGGAATACCGTTTAAAAAACCTGCGTCAGAATATCGCCCTGGTAAATCAGAATGTAACCCTGTTCAATGACACCATTGCCTGCAATATTGCTTACGGAGTCCTCTGCAACAGACAGGAAGAAGACATCCGCCTCGCAGCCGAAACAGCCCATGCCTCAGAGTTTATCAAAGGCCTGCCTGATGGCATGAATACTCTGGTGGGTGAAGACGGTGTTTTGCTCTCTGGTGGGCAACGTCAACGCCTGGCTATCGCCCGGGCGATTTTGAAAGATGCACCTGTTTTGATACTTGATGAAGCCACCTCGGCACTGGATACTGAATCTGAACGTCATATTCAGGCAGCATTGGATGATGTCATGAAAAACCGGACGACGCTGGTGATTGCCCACCGACTTTCTACCATAGAAAATGCTGACAAGATCATTATGATGGATCACGGACATATTGTGGAAAGCGGCCATCACAGGGAATTGCTAAAAAAAGGCAATCATTACGCCAGGCTCTATAACCTGCAATTTAAGGAAAAAAACACGAAAGCTGAAGAGGCTGTTAATCTGGAGGAAATGGACGCATGACAACATTAACACTGCCCCGTTTTGACAAAGCGAAA
This sequence comes from Endozoicomonadaceae bacterium, assembly GCA_965232215.1. GTDB lineage: Bacteria > Pseudomonadota > Gammaproteobacteria > Pseudomonadales > Endozoicomonadaceae > Endonucleibacter. The sequence continues at coordinate 727,006 of CBDDPF010000012.1, read as the reverse complement.
GTTCTGGTTGTAGGTGACGTTATGCTTGATCGTTACTGGCATGGAGCAACATCGCGTATTTCACCAGAAGCACCTGTGCCTGTGGTGCATATCGGGCAAGTGGAAGATCGACCCGGCGGTGCTGGCAACGTAGCGCTGAATATTGCGGCTCTTGGAGCACCGGCATGGCTGGTTGGCGCCACGGGAGCTGATGAAGAGGCTGACAGTCTTCAGGCAAGTTTACGGGCTGCTGGTGTCTACTGTGATTTTACTCAGATTCCCGGCGTACCCACCATCACCAAGTTGCGGGTGATCAGTCAGCATCAGCAACTTATCCGCCTGGATCATGAGGAGTCCTTTGAAGGGCTTAGTAGTGACATGATTGAAACGAAAGCGGTAAAGTTGATGAAAGGCATTGGCGCGATGGTATTGTCAGATTACAACAAAGGCACATTAAAAGATTTTCCCCGGCTCATTGCTTTAGCTCGTGAGAAAGGCATTCCGGTGCTGGCAGACCCGAAAGGAGCAGATTTTAGCCGCTACCGTGGTGCAACGGTTATTACACCTAATTTAAGTGAATTTGAAGCTGTAGTCGGTCACTGTGAAAGTGAGCATGTATTGGTGGAAAAAGGCAAGCAACTGTTGCGCGAAATTAAGCTTGGAGCCTTGTTGATTACCCGCAGCGAACACGGCATGACACTGATTCAGGAATCCGGCAGTGAGATGCATTTCCCTGCCCGTGCGCGAGAAGTGTTTGATGTAACCGGTGCGGGTGATACCGTTATCGGAGTGCTTTCTGCGGCACTGGCCGCAGGGGGGTCTTTACCACAGGCATCTGCACTGGCTAATATTGCCGCTGGTATTGTGGTAGGTAAGCTGGGCACATCCACTGTCAGTATGCCGGAGTTGCGCCGCGAGGTGAACCGGGATCTTGGCGTTGAGTGTGGTGTGGTCACCCCTGAGCAATTGCTGATCGCCATAGATGATGCCCGTAGTCACGGTGAGAAAATCGTGTTTACCAATGGTTGCTTTGACATTATCCACGCCGGCCACGTGGGATATCTGGAGCAGGCGCGTAAGCAGGGTGATCGTCTGGTGCTGGCTATTAACAGCGATGCGTCAGTGAAACGTCTTAAGGGTAACGGACGCCCGATCAATCCGGTGGATAGACGTCAGGCTGTACTGGCCGGTCTGGAAGCGGTGGACTGGGTAGTGAGTTTTGACGAAGATACGCCAGAGGAGTTAATTCGACAAATCAAGCCGGAAGTGCTGGTTAAAGGAGGAGACTACACCCTTGATGAAGTGGTCGGTGCTCCTATTGTCAAGGCTTACGGTGGTGATGTAAAAGTGCTGGCCTTTTTGGATAACTGCTCGACGACAGCGATTGTTGAGAAAATTCGAGATCAAAGATCTGGCTCTGAAAATATTCAGCCTGAACTTGCAGGTTGATCATCACTATCAGCAAGTCATCCCTATCGGGTTCCGATAGTGTCTACCTATCGTCTTTCCTGACGAAACCGTAGTGAGCATGGCAAACTGTACGTCAGAACAAGGTAAAGCGGCAAGTAAAGCCCCGGCTATTGCAAGACGTTTCAATAAAGAACTGACGTTCAGATTGTCAGCGTAAAACGGAGTTAGAAGCTCCCCAAGCCGAGTACGGCTGAACATCTACGAGTAACTTTTCGGGCAAAAAACCAGAATTGTATTACGGTAAGGTTGAAGTTACTCAAAAGCGACGACTGGTATTATCTTTTACTGGGTTTTCATAATGCACAACTTGCAATAAAGCATGTTTTCTGTATATTAGAATAAAGTCTAAAATTGCAAACTACAGAATCATCCAAGCTACACTGGCACTTCGCGTTCTTCATACCTGCCATTCAGGTAAAATAACACCCTGATTGAATGCGTCTTATGAACGACCAATGTTCATCATTCTGTCATTTGCCAACATTAGGCTATATGCTCAAACGACTTCAGTATGCCGCATCCAGATCAACTGTAGTCCTTTATTTTCAAGGATTGCTATTGGGAAAACAGGTATCTTTAAGTTTCACGGGTATAGCTAACTTTTTAGTTTTGCCTGTACATAAATAACCCTGAAGGACTTGAGGAAGACCACTAATTATTGATCACAGGAATTTGATGATGAACAGGAATAACAATTCACTGCATATAATGAATACTACCGTTCAGCATAGGGGCGACGGTGCCGCCCGACAAAAAGAGCGACCCGGTTACTGGCTGCCATCGCCAGTTAATTATGAAAGCCAGGAGCAGCGCTGGCGTCGGCAGGGTAAATTACAGTAAAAGATGAAAAGCGTGTATGCACAAAGAGCTGTCATGCTTCCAGGTATTTCTTTACACGCTCAGCATAAAAGTCACCGGACCATCATTGAGCAACGATACCTGCATATTGGCACCAAACTGGCCGGTAGCAACCACAGAATGACATTGCCTGGCCTGGGCAACGAAATAGTTGTAGAGTGCTTCCCCTGCTTCCGGACTGGCACCGGTACTAAAGCTCGGTCGTAAACCTTTTTGTGTATCCGCAACCAAGGTAAACTGTGAAACAATTAATAACCCTCCTCCGGTATCGTTAAGCCCAAGGTTCATTTTACCATCACTGTCACTGAAAACGCGGTATTTGAGTACTTTTTCCAGCAGTTTGCTGGCTTTTTCCTGATTATCTGTTTTTTCAATGCCAAGTAACAGCAACAAACCATTATTGATCTTGCCAGTCGTATTCCCTGCTATTTCTACACTGGCATGTTGAACGCGTTGAATTAAACCACGCATAGCGGATAGTTTCTCTTTTAATAGTGTAACGGACGATAACGTAAAAAAAACCACGACAGCCGGTTCTATCATCGGCTGATGCAAGGCAAAAATATGAACTTTTTATACAGAAAAAAAGTAAACGCCAAATAAACCCACGTCCTTCAGAATCAAAAAACCGTTTGAAATAATTAGCCTCCCCATATAAGCTATCTCTTAGTCACATCTCCACACCTTTTGTCATGCGGTAGGTGTGGAGACGATCTTGCAACTTTGCCCACCCTTCCCAAATGACCAACCATCCGGGTATGCCGGTGCGTTTTGAGTCACACCAGCCACCTACTTTTGCAATGGTATGGAGAAGCCAGGTCAATGTTGGCTCTTCTTTAGGCAACGACTTTCCTTCGTAGTAAGTAAGCCACAGCACTTTCCACTCTTCTTTACTTACAACACGGCTAGCCGGCGTTTTCTCGTTCCAGGCTTTATCGTCTTTGTGTCTTCTGTCATAAGGGAGCATCAAGGCCTCCCTGATCTGTAACAGCCTGACGGCGACGAACATGAGTATTACAGCTAAACGAAGCACATTGCCTGCACAAAGAAGCCGCAAACGTTCAACACCCGCCCCGGTTTTCCAGGCTTTGTGGAACTCTTCTATACGCCAGCGCAGCTCATAAAACCGTAATACCATACGGCAATCATCAAATGTATCAACCGGTTCAGATGTCAATAAAATCCAACGCAAACACTCCTTTGTGTCGTTGTTGAACTCTTCGGCAATAAGAATATTCACAGTGACTGGTTCCAATCGACCACCGAGCCTTTGAGGTGATTGAATGGTCACTGTCTTCCTTTTTACTTGTAGCATTACTGATCGTGCTTTGCGTCCTCCACGTTGAGGAACGTCCACTACATAAGTTCCAAGAGCAGCTTCCTGGCTCACTGCATAAAAAAGAAGCCTGTCATCATCGACCAAAACCCGATTCTGCGTCGCCCTGACAACAAACCTTTGGCAATGAAGCTGCTTGTACCGGATATATTCAAAAACATCCGCTTCACGATCGCAAACACTGATAGTCTTTCCCATCTGGAGACCCAGCCTGGACTCAATATTTTCTGATGAACGCTGCCATTTAAAGCTTTCTTTTTCTTCGTAAGGCCGCTGCTTGCGTTCATGTCTTTTGCCACGCTCCTCAATATCCCTGATCCAGCGTTGCTGATCAATTAAGCCAACCGTCCGCTCAGTATCAGCGTCAATCAGCATCACTGTATGCGCCCAAATCCCTTTAGACCGGCTTTTCTCTGGTTCACCTATATCACCCAGCTCTGACCTGACGGAATGTGAATAGCTAAGAGCGGTACTGTCTTCAATGGCTAATAGAAGGTGAGAATCTTCTGCCGCAAGGGCTGCTGACTGGAAACCAGCCTCAGCAATGGCTTCAGGCTTGACGGCCTCATTTTCAATAAGCCGGTAAGCCCCTTCAACAGCGGCAAGATGACCGCTACAAGCACTGGCCATGGATGAACCAGTATTTGCAGAAAGGCTTGCAGCGACACGGACTAATCGCTTTGTACGACGTTTATCTCCCAACTGTGCATCCCCAAAAATGCTTTCAGCCCATTGCTGAGGTGGTAGTGGCATCATGATCTTGGTTTACCATAGAGAAGGATAAACCAAGATTAGGAGATGTGACTAAGAGATAGCCATATAAGGAGGCTAATATGGCAAAGAAATTACCCGCAGACAGTGAATGGCTGGAGCATGTTCAGTCATGGCGGGATTCAGGTTTGACTCAGAGTGCGTGGTGCCAGCAGCACGGTATAAGGGTATCCAAATTCGGATACTGGAAGCGTAAACTCGACACAACCCCCAGCGTAAAAGCGACCCCGAACAACTCTGGCTTTGTTCAGGTAACACCCCAACCAGAACCTGATGCGTTTTCTCAAATAACACCACTCTCCATCACCCTGCCCAGTGGTGTAACAGTGTCCGGTATTGATGACAGTAACCTGTCACTTTGTGAGCAGCTGGTGAGGGAAATGCTATGAACACCCCGGTTATGCGACCGTCAGCGGTATTATCAAAGGTGTTTCTCTACCGGGAGCCAATTGACTTTCGCAAGTCATTTCGTGGGCTTGCTGTGTTGGTTGAACAAGAGCTGGGGCATAACCCCTTTGACGGCTACTTATATGCGTTTACCAACCGGCAGCGTAATAAAATCAAGTGCCTGTTCTGGGAGGATAATGGTTTTGTGCTTTATTACAAGAGCCTGTCTGAGGACAAATTCCACTGGCCCAAACCGGATGAAGAGCTGGTTACCTTAACCGGGCAACAATTAAACTGGCTGCTGGACGGCTACAATCTCAACGCCATGCAACCCCATAAAAAAAGGCATTATGAGAGCTGTTTTTAGTCCTGTTTTTCAGGATGTTATGGTAAAATAGCGACCATGAAATCGACCGCCGACACTCTGATTTTTCAGCCGAAATCCGCACTGGGTTTGCCCTTTCATCAGGCTGAGACTACCCCTGAAATGGTCGCCTTGTTTGAGGCGATCCATTCGCAGGAAAGTGTCATTCTTGAAAAAGAAAATGCCCTTCTTGAAAAAGACGACATTATTCAAAAGAAGTCAGAGATTATCGATTCTCAAAAAAAACGCATTGCGCAACTGGAAGAGTACCTGAGGCTCTCCCGATCCTGCCTGTACGGAAGAAGCACTGAAAAAAATAACAGCCAGAGCGACATTTTCAATGAGGTGGAGCTGGAAGGCTGTACCGGAGAGCAAGACGAAGCTAAAGATCAGCCAGAGCAAGAGCTTCCAAAACCACGTAAAAAGAAAACAGGGCGCAAGCCATTTTCAGAGTCTCTGCCCAGAGTGCAGGAACGCTCTGAACTCAGTGAAGAAGAAAAAACCGGAGCCATTGATACCTTCTTTGTCAAAGTTCGTGAAGAGCTTGATATCGTACCAGCCAGGGTTCAGGTGAAAGAAATTCTGCAAGAGAAAGCAGTCTTTCCGGAAGTCGATGAGCATGGACAGAAGAAGCGGGTCATTAAAGTTGCAGAGCTGCCAAAACACCCACTGCCCAAATCTTCACTCTCTGTTTGCACACTGGCCTGGATCATTGTCTCCAAGTACTGCGACGCACTGCCTTTGTACAGGCAAGAGAATATCCTCAAGCGATACGGTGGCTCTGTCACCCGGACGACGATGGCCAACTCTTTGATTCGGTTGTCTACAGAACTGCGGCCACTCATCAATTTGATGAGAGATCATCAAAAGACCGGTTCGGTGATCCATGCTGACGAAACCCGAATTCAGGTAATCAAGGAAACCAGTAAGTCCATCAACTCTGACAAATATATGTGGGTCAGCCTTGGTGGGCCACCCGGACAAACATCGGTAGTGTTTGAATACGATCCCTCAAGAGGCAAGGAGGTTCCCCTGCGTCTGTTCGAAGGGTTCAGCGGTTACCTGCAAACTGACGGGTATGCCAGTTACGACGCTGTATGCAAACAAGAAGGCATCACCCAGGTGGGTTGCTTCGACCACGTTCGCAGGAAATTTCTGGATGCCAGAAAGGGCGAAGCCAAACCGGGCAAAAAGGTGAAAAACACCCGCGTTAGCAAGGCGAATGTCGCTTTAGGCAAAATCGGTAAGCTTTACGCCATTGAGAAAGAAATAAGAGATCTTCCTCCATCAGAAAAAGCCATCCTGCGTCAGCAAAAGAGTAAGCCGCTACTGGACGACTTTCATGTATGGCTGGAGAAAAACATAACCAAGCTAGACCCGGGCAGCCTGTCACGCCAAGCCATGAGCTATGCATTGAACCAATGGCCAAAACTGGTCGTTTACTGTGACAACGGCCACTTGGACATCAGTAATGCCGCAGCGGAAAACACTATCCGTCCCTTCGCTATTGGCCGTAAGAATTGGATGTTTGCAGACACGCCAAAAGGGGCGCAAGCCAGTGCCATTTTCTACAGCCTGATTGAAAGCGCAAAGGTGAATGGCTTGGAGCCTTTCGATTACCTGAACCATATTTTAAAAGAGCTGCCTTACGCTGATACCGTTGAGAAACTGGAACAGCTTCTTCCCTGGAATGTTAAGGCAGGCAAAGAATAAGAAATCTTGGGGATAGCAGCCAGTACGCTGGTTTATTTGGCGCTTACGAAAAAAAATACCAGTCGACATAAATTGCTTTTAGCTCCGCTTTATGCTGGCAATCTGAACGCCAACCCTGCGTTAAACCTAAATTGAACCTAAATTGAACCTAAATTGAACCTAAATTGAACCTAAATTGAACCTAAATTGAACCTAAATTGAACCTAAGTTGAACATAAATTGTGCAGTTGAATTTCATAAATTGCTTCTTTACCTTGCCGCATTCAGGCTTTCGTCTTTTCATAACCTCCCTTTTGAGTGACTGTAGTCAATAATTATAAGTCAACTTGCGTAAGGTTTTCAGAGGAGGCAGTGATTTCAACTGAGGAATTCAGGTTGAAATGCCTGAAAACAGCAGGCTTTACTCGTCGTTTTTATTATTCTGTCGTCCAGTTTGCCATGCTAAATACGGTAGTTATTAAAGACGGTAGTTATTAAAGACAATGAGTATTAGGAGGGTATAACGAATAGATTTCTGCATCTGAAAGCTATTTGGTTGGGTATAATAGCAGAGTCTGAAATACATCCTGGCTAAAAATTATACCTTTTTTGTTCTGCGAGTGAGTGCTGTTCTTCTTCCGTTTAGTAGTGCTCTGTTTGGGGATAAACGACCTTAAAGGCAAGATACATGCCGCTACTGAGTAACAGATTACCCAGGCCCATGAAGTACCTGAATAGATCAAGGCGCAGGTAGCCTAATAATGTACCCTGATTACCAATAATGAGTCCGCCGATAAAATAGCAGGCGATCGCGGTAAATATCATAAGCTTTGGGCCATAGTTCATTTGTGACCTCAACATACAGTAAAGGGTTAGTGCCAGTGCAACGGTCAGTTGTGCATCACGGTAAAACTTGTCCGTTCCTAACCAGAGCGCAAGCCCGTAAAGCACGCAGACGAGAACAATACCTTGTATCCAGGTGGTTTTGCTCCAGGATTTTGCTGACAGGCCAAGGCAAAGAGCCGCACCCACGACAGGCGGTGCTAAAAGCAGGGCGATACTGGTGACAAGGTCATGAGACGCTGCCCAGTAAGAGGAAAAACCATAGCGTAAACACCCAAGAACAGCTGCAGTTGCAATCAACAGGAAGCCGTACATCGCCATAGTGCAGGAGGTTCGATGCACTCGGGTAAATACTTTTTGTTGCGCCATCAAAAAGACAGAAAAGCTGCTGGCAAAAGCCAGCATCGCATCAGAAATTGCTAAGGAACTTATCATTAATTCTTATTTTCTATAATGAGGCAAATGTCTTTTCAGCGGCATTAATGGTCGCTTCAATTTCACACTCACCATGAGCCATTGAAATAAATCCAGCCTCAAAGGCTGAAGGCGCAAAGTAAACACCTTGTTTCAACATAGCGTGGAAGAAACGCCCATAGCACTCGGTATTACAATTTATCACCTGGTCAAAGCGTTCGACGCTTTTCTGCTCAGTGAAAAACAAGCCAAACATACCACCCGCCTGTGAAGTAACCAAAGGAATACCCGCCTGATCCGCTTTTTGTTTTAAGCCGGTTAATAATGTACTCGCCTTTTCGGTCAATCTGGCGTGAAAACCCGGTGCTTTCAGATTTTTCAGTGTTGCCAGGCCCGCCGCCATGGCAAGAGGATTGCCTGAGAGCGTGCCTGCCTGATAAACCGCCCCAAGGGGAGCCAGGTGTTCCATAATATCTTTGCGACCACCAAAAGCTCCGACGGGGAGTCCTCCACCAATAATTTTACCCAATGTGGTTAAATCAGGGGTAACACCGTAGTATTCCTGTGCACCGCCGAGGGCCACACGGAAGCCGGTCATCACTTCATCAAAGATCAAAATGGTGCCATATTTATCACAGATACGACGCAAGCCTTCCAAAAAGCCAGGACTGGGTGGAACGCAGTTCATATTGCCGGCCACAGGCTCAACAATGATACAGGCTACTTTAGACCCTATCTCCCTGAAAATAGTTTCCACATTTTCAAGATCATTGTACGTCAGGGTAATAGTTTGCTCGGCCAGCGTCGCTGGAACACCCGGTGAGCTTGGAACCCCCAGTGTCAGTGCCCCTGAGCCTGCATTGACCAGCAGGGAATCACTGTGGCCGTGGTAACAGCCTTCAAACTTTACAATGTAACCCCTGCCTGTGTAACCCCTGGCCAGTCGAATAGCGCTCATGGTAGCTTCAGTACCTGAGTTAACCATGCGCAGCAGTTCCATGGAGGGCACAAGCTCCCTGACCAGGGAGGCCAACTCGGTTTCATACTGGGTGGGTGCTCCAAAGCTAAGCCCCTTAAGTGCCTGGTTCCGTATGGCTTCAACAACATCGGGATGATTATGCCCCAGGATCATCGGTCCCCAGGAACCAATATAGTCAATGAGTCTTTGCTCATCTTCATCAACCAGCCAGGCACCTTGTGCACTTTTGAAGAAAACAGGATGACCACCGACGGCCCGAAATGCACGTACTGGCGAATTAACACCACCAGGAATAACCTCTTGAGCAACGGCAAACAACTCGGCAGAGCGAGACATATTGTCCTCTCGTTAAAATAATTGGCTGAATTCACGAGCTCGATTCTGGATATCTGGTGCTGAGAACAGGTTATTGACCACCGCAATCATGTCTGCACCAGCAGTAATCAATTCTGGAGCATTATCCACGGTAATGCCCCCAATGGCTACCATTGGTTGCCTGAATAATTTTTTGGCATCTTTTAGTAAAGAGATATTTGCCTGTTTGGCATCGGGTTTTGTACTGGAAGGGAAAAAACGGCCAAAAGCAATATAGTCGGCTCCCAGGTCAATGGCCGTAAGGGCCTGTAGTAAAGAGTTTTCAGCGCTGATACCAATAATCGCATAGTCGCCTAAACGTGAACGTGCTTCGTCGATAGAAGCATCATTTTGGCCCAGATGAATACCGTCGGCTTCGACATCGGCTGCCAGTTGTATATCATCATTAATGATCAGCAGTGCCTGGTAATGATGACAAAGGGCCCTTAATGCGCCGGCCTGTCGAAGGCGGCGAGTATGGTCACTGCTTTTATCGCGGTACTGGAGTACCTTCATACCACCGGTTAATGCTTGCTCAACGGACACCATCATGGTTTCATCATCAGGTAGAAGTTGGCTGTTAGTTATTCCATAAAGACCTTTAAGCCTGTGCATGATGTTTCTTTCCAAAGACAATGATTTTTTTCGAAATAAAGTATAGTCTTTATTCCTGTTGCCCACTACGACCGAGTGGACGAAGGTGATCATACCATCGGCTGCTCTAACTACGGTCTAACCCTCGGCGGCCCCTTCCGGGGCAAGGGCTTTGCCAGAGTAATAAGAGGCGATGGGCATAAGATAACAGGCATAAAAAAACCAGGTTTTATGCTGGTTTTCATTAATGAGGGGCATTAGCTACAGTAGTCATAGTGCCGGTTGCTACATTGCCATCATCTTCGTTCAATCGTTTAATCGTAACGGCGTAAAACTCTGTACTTTTTACTTTGAGAGTACAGGGAAGCAAGCGAAGCCCAGGTTCTGACCCAAAACGCCCAGAAGTATCATTTAAATAGCATCAAGGGCTTCTGACAATTTATTAATTGCTACAACAGTTAACCCCTCAATCATCTTTCTGGGCTTGTTCGCCATAGGGACAATGGCACGTTTAAACCCGTGTTTAGCCGCTTCAACCAGCCTTTCCTGCCCATTGGCTACAGGCCGGATTTCGCCCGCCAGCCCAAGCTCGCCAAAAGCGATTAAATCCTGTGGCAACGGCCTGTCTTTCAGGCTTGACACAACAGCCAGCAAACTGGCCAGGTCAGCACTGGTTTCGGTGACCTTGACACCACCGACAACATTAAGAAAGACATCCTGGTCGCTGGTGAATATTCCCCCGTGACGCGTGAGTATAGCGAGTAACATTGCCAGCCGGTTTTGGTCAAGTCCAACAGTAACACGACGAGGGTTTCCCAGTTGAGACTCTACGACCAGGGCCTGTATTTCAACCAGTAAAGGCCGGGTTCCTTCCCATAACACACTGATTATACTCCCGGAGGTAGGCTCGGGTGTTCTTGACAGAAAAATCGCGGAGGGGTTTTTTACTTCACGCAACCCCTTTTCTGTCATGGCAAATATTCCCAGTTCATTGACCTGACCAAAACGGTTTTTCGTTGCACGCATGATCCTGAAACGAGAGTCATCAGTATTCCCCAGCATAAGCTGGGTATCAATAATGTGCGACAATGTCATCGGACCTGCCAGTGAGTTATCTTTAGTCACATGCCCAACAATAAGCAGAACAGTGCCTGTTTGTTTAGCAAAGCGGGTAAGAAAAGCCGCTGATTCGCGAACCTGTGCGACACCCCCAGGGGCTGAATCAATGCCATTCATATACATCACCTGGATGGAGTCAATGACGATAATACCTGGCTTTTCCTGCTCGGCAATGGTGACAATTTTTTCAGAAGAGGTTTCTGCCAGCATCTTTAAACGATCATTTGGCAGCCCGAGACGGCTGGCCCTTGCGGCAATTTGCTGCATAGACTCTTCGCCGGAAACATAAAGGGCATTCATAGACTGTGCCACATGACAGAGGATTTGCAGTAAAACAGTACTCTTGCCGGCACCGGGGTGACCACCAATCAAAATGGCGCTGCCTTTGACAAAACCACCACCTAACACGCGATCAAACTCTGTCATGCCACTGGAAAAACGGGGCGCATCCTCAATATCAACATCACGCAAAAGTTGTAACGTATCAAGTGTGCCGACAAACCCGGCTTTATTGGCAGCAGCGATAGCTGGCGATGCAGCCGGACCAAGATTGACTTCCTTAAAAGTGTTCCAGGCTTTGCAATCAGGGCATTGTCCCTGCCATTTGGCAGACTCACCGCCACACTCAGTACAGACATATGCTTTTTTGGACTTGGATCGGGTCATGAAAACTCACAGGTAAAACGCTATCATAGCAGTGTATTTATGGGATCATAAAACGATCACCACACTCGTGGTGAAAAGGTGTTTTAACCAGCTGTTCTATTGATGGCGTGTTACTCAGTTCGCGGTTTAAATACAGGTATATGTCCTGGAGCACGGCCTGGTTCTTGAGGGGTTGGCAGTGCAGTGTCACTGAGCCATCATCAGCCCCCCAATCCCGGAACCACACCAGAACGGCTTTTTTTGAAACCTGTTTGCCCTGATGGGTGATTAACCGGATTGCGACAGGTGAGTTTCTGAACCATTGAGTGTAACGTATTGCTGTATCAAAGAAAGCCCCCGGCGACAGCCCGGAACAGCTGCCATGCTTATACCATTGATACCGTTGTCGACAGGACTTTACGCCAGGCATAATCACTGCTAAAGAAAGCAACTGACTGCCTTCCAAACCCAGGGGAGGATAGTCACACGCCGATTTTTTGAACGATCCCCTGCAATAGGAGGGGTGCGGTGGCTTCCTGTTTGATGGCCACAGGCCGTGAAGCACCCAGTTCACCTGGGCATTTTGGCACTCGGGCAATTGTCGCTGTTGATTGAGCGCACAAAACCCCGGTTGCCAGGACAGAGCCAATGTATAAATATCACCTTTTTTTACATGACTTTCTTTTACATGACTTTCAGTGATATGGATCTGGCCTAAGGCTTTGTGGACCCAACGAAGGCCCGCCTCCGTTTTCACCTGCACCCAGTCACCGCCAGGTTTATTTTCACCCAGAAGAGGGTATGTCTCACCGGGGCTAACAAACTGTTTGTCAGGGTTGATGTTTTTTTTAAAGGATTGCCAGGCCTGTCCCTTGTGTTTGATGACAAACACCCCTTCCAGTTTATTAAAAGCGCTGACAGATAATGAAAAGGTAAAGCCAACAATCATCAATCCTGCAAACCAGCAATATTGCAGGGCGGCTCCTCCATATGCCCGGAGCGATCTCATTCGGTACAGACCTTTCAGACTTTGTAATAATACCAATATCCTATCCTGACTACGCTATTGTGCTGACAATCTGCCGCTACTAAAAATCTAACATAATCTGTAATTATGCAGACTTATCTACGCCGTCGACATGAATGCACGACGAATCGTGTCTAACTCCACTCTTGTGTAGGGTTTTGGGTCGAGCTGTAACGTGTCTCGACCATAATTATCAAGGTTCAAACTCGCACTGTAATCCCTATCATGCAAAGTTTTACATTTCGGACATCGCCACTGGCGATCGGACAAAGCGATATTGTCGTTTATGTAGTTGCAAGTATGAACCGCACACTTTTTCGAGCTGGGAAAGAACCGATCTGCAATCACAATCTGGCATCCTCTCAGCTCTGCCTTGTATTCGACAAGCTCTCTCAGCTTGCCGAAACCTGCGTCACTGATTGCTCTTGCCAGTTTGCGGTTTTTTACCATGCCTTTTACATTCAGGTTTTCCATGGTGATTATTTTGAATCTTGACGTCAAATAATCACTTACCTCATATATTACGGCTGATCGCTGGTTACTGATCCGGTAATGAAGTTTTGCAACTGCCCGCTTGGCTTTCGCGTAACGGTTGCTTCTCTTTATTTTGCGGCTTAACGCTCTCTGTTTCCTGTTAAGGCGTTTCAGAGAGTGTTTCAGTTTCTGATTAGCAGCAAAGGTTTTGCCATTCGAACAAATAGCTAAATTTTTGATGCCAAAATCAACGCCTACAGACTCATTGCTTTGTGCTTTTGGGTCGTAGTCTTGAGTGTCTACCAAAATAGAAGCGAAATACTTTCCGGCTCGCTTACTGATCGTCACCTGACAGGGTGTGCCCGTGAATCTCAGTTCCTGGCGCATTTTAATTTTGGTTTTCAGTTTCTCAATGCGAAGTGTTCTGCCGTCAACATCGAACTTGGGTTTTTCTCTCAGAGAAAAACTATCGTGTAGGCCTCGCTTCTTGAATCTTGGGTAACCTGCTTTTTCTCCTTTCTTCACCCGACGAAAGAAATGAGTAAAGGCGTTATGAAGATCGTCGACTGTATTTCTCGTTACACGTTGACTGACTTCGGCATACCAGGGGAACTCAAGCCTGAGTTCTTTGTATTTTTCATTCGCAGCCTTCTTTGACCACTTAACGCCTTCTTGATTGAAATGTGCTAACAGTTGATTGAACGCATGACGACGAGAACCACAAGCCCTGTCAAGATAATCGGCTTGTTGTTTTGTCGGTCTGAGTTCAATCTTGTGAGCTAACAACATCTTGCAAAGTCTCAAGCATCTTTTTGTGTTTCTTGCTTTGGCTGCCGTAAAGTCTTGCGCTGAATACAGTGATTATTTCCAATACATCATTGGCGAGTTCTTCTTCAAACGAAGGCTGATCGCCTTTATGTACGATGACTATTTCTATTCCCTGCAATTCACATAGGGAGAACACCAATTCAGCGCCGAACCTTAACAGCCTGTCTTTATGTGAAACCACCAGTCGTTTAATCTGACGTTTCATTATTAACTCAAGTAGCTGATTAAGTCCTTTTTTCCGGTAGTTCATGCCAGAACCAAGATCACGTATAACCTGAGTTCGCCAACCTTTTGCAGAACATTAGGCTTCCAGTAACTCTTGCTGCCTTTCTAAGTCTGGCTTTTGGTCGTGACTGGATACCCTGCAATAGCAAAGAGTAGGCGCAGCTTCGTTACTGAAGCCCATCAATTCAGACACGTCGTAGTAACGAGTTCCACCTTTGGTCTTTCTGGCAGGAAGCAACTCACCTGTACTTTCCCATTTTCGCAGTGTTACAGGGTCTGTACCAAGTAAACGAGCGGCCTCACCTATCTTCACTAATCTCTTATCCATGCTTGAGATTTTATCAGATAGTTTCAGATTATAATAGTTTACTGCGAACTGTTTTTAGCCCCACCGTTATCCCCGAAAAAGCAACGAAACGCTATGAAGGCAGGCGCGCATTCAGCGGCCAATCAGGATGTCATATCATCAAAAAATTTCTTAACGCCTTCAAAGAAAGACGTTTTTTTGGGAGACTGGCGCTCTTCCCCTTCCGACTCAAAGGTCTTTTGTAACTTGTGCATCAGTTCTTTTTGCTCATCGGTTAATTTCACCGGGGTTTCTACCACAACACGACACATCAGGTCACCAGACGAGCCGCCACGGACGGGGGTAACACCTTTTCCACGCAGGCGGAACAGTTTACCGGTTTGGGTTTCTGAAGGAACCTTCAACTTAACACGACCGTCCAGTGTTGGCACTTCCAGCTCACCACCGAGGGCAGCATCCACAAAAGTAATGGGCACTTCACAGTACAAATGTTTGCCATCGCGCTGGAAAATGGCGTGATCGGCAACACTGACCTGCACATACAGATCACCGGCAGGACCCCCATTACCACCAGCTTCACCTTCGCCAGCCAGGCGAATACGGTCACCCGTATCCACACCTGCAGGGATTTTCACTGACAGGGTTTTGTATTCCTGCACACGTCCCTCACCGTGACAGTCACGGCAAGGGTCTTTAATAACCTCGCCTGAGCCACGGCAGTCCGGGCAGGTTTGCTGAACGGAGAAAAAGCCCTGTTGCATACGCACATGACCAACACCACCACAGGTTGAACAATTCACAGGCCGGGTACCTTTTTTCGCACCAGAACCATCACAGGTATTACATTCCACGAGGGTCGGGATACGGATCTTCTTGGAGGCACCTTTTACCGCTTCTTCAAGACCCAGTTCCAACTGATAACGAAGATCCGCACCACGCTGTACGCTACTGCGAGACTGACCACCCACGCCAGAACCACCAAAGATATCGCCAAAGACATCACCAAAAATATCGCTGAAGTTGCCAGCACCACTAAAACCGCCAGCACCGCCCCTCATAGTCGGGTCAACACCGGCATGGCCGTACTGGTCGTAGGCCGCACGTTTTTGATCATCAGACAATACTTCGAACGCCTCACTCACTTCCTTGAAATGTTCTTCTGCACCCTTGTCATCCGGATTACGATCAGGGTGATACTTCATGGCCATGCGACGATAGGCCTTTTTGATGTCTTTGTCAGAAGCGCCTCTTTCCACACCCAGCACTTGGTAATAATCGCGTTTTGCCATAAGTAAAACCCTGAAACTCGCTTTCCGTTATCTTCTTAACCGTGACATTCCAGTCCTTACTGTCCGTTGGACAATGAAAGCTGATGACGGCTACTGTGGTAGTTAGACACAGCTGGTTTTGTTAAAACATAAATGCAACAACGCGGGAGAAGGCTCCCGCGTTGTCTGACACCATACTATCATACCGTAATGGGCAGACAGTGGGATGCCCCTTACTTCTTGTCTTCTTTCACTTCTTCAAATTCAGCATCAACAGCGTCGTCAGCCTTGGATTCGGCTTTAGTGTTGCTTTGCTGAGTTTGTGCGCCTTCCTGCTGCTGTTGTTGTGCTTCGGCATACATCTTCTGTACCAGGTTACCAGAAGCATCGGTCAGCGCTTTGGTCCTGGCCTCGATATCATCCTTGTCGTCGCCTTTAACCGCTTCTTCCAGAGCAGTGATGGCAGCGTTGATGGCTGTCTTCTCTTCTTCCGTGGCTTTATCACCCGCTTCTTCCAGTGTCTTACGGGTAGCATGGATCAGACTGTCAGCACTGTTACGGGTAGTGACCAGCTCTTCAAACTTCTTGTCTTCAGCGGCATTGGCCTCAGCGTCCTTCACCATGGTCTCGATTTCATCATCAGACAAACCACTGGATGCTTTAATGATGATGGATTGCTCCTTGCCGGTTGCCTTGTTTTTGGCCGACACGTTCAGAATACCGTTAGCGTCCAGGTCAAAGCTCACTTCGATCTGAGGCACACCGCGAGGTGCCGGTGGAATATCCGCCAGATCAAAGCGACCCAGAGACTTGTTCTGGGCTGCTTGCTTGCGCTCACCCTGACACACGTGAATGGTTACTGCTGCCTGGTTGTCGTCAGCCGTAGAGAACACCTGAGACTTCTTGGTTGGGATCGTAGTGTTCTTGTCGATCAGGGAGGTCATTACGCCACCCATGGTCTCGATACCCAAAGTCAGAGGAGTAACGTCCAGCAGCAGTATGTCTTTCACGTCGCCAGCGAGAACCGCAGCCTGAATAGATGCACCCATAGCAACGGCTTCGTCAGGGTTTACATCTTTACGTGGCTCCTTGCCAAAGAACTTGGCCACGCGCTCCTGCGCCAGTGGCATACGTGTCTGACCACCGACCAGAATGATTTCGTCGATATCAGAAATATCCAGATCGGCGTCTTTCAGGGCAATGCGGCACGGCTCCAGAGAGCGCTCAATCAGGTCTTCAACCAGAGACTCCAGCTTGGCGCGAGTCACTTTCACATTCAAGTGTTTGGGACCTGTGGCATCTGCTGTGATGTAAGGCAGGTTAACATCGGTCTGCTGTGCGGAAGACAATTCGATTTTGGCTTTTTCAGCGGCTTCTTTCAGGCGCTGCATAGCCAGGGGGTCTCCTGTCAGGTCGATACCCTGTTCTTTCTTGAATTCAGCGGCCAGGCATTCGATCAGGCGCAGGTCAAAGTCTTCACCACCGAGGAAGGTATCGCCGTTAGTGGCCAGTACTTCAAACTGATGCTCACCGTCAACGTCGGCAATTTCGATGATGGAGATATCGAAGGTACCACCACCAAGGTCATAAACGGCAACTGTCTGGTCGCCTTTTTTCTTGTCCATGCCGTAAGCCAGCGCAGCAGCAGTAGGCTCGTTGATGATACGCTTTACCTCCAGGCCTGCAATACGGCCGGCATCTTTTGTGGCCTGGCGCTGGGAGTCGTTGAAGTAAGCCGGTACAGTAATAACAGCTTCTGTTACCGTGTCGCCCAGGTAGTCCTCTGCGGTCTTCTTCATTTTCTTCAGAATTTCAGCAGAAATCTGAGGTGGTGCTTTTTTGTCACCTTTGACTTCAACCCAGGCATCGCCGTTGTCGGCTTCGCTGATTTTGTAAGGCACCATTTTGATGTCTTTCTGAACAACATCATCTTTAAAGCGGCGGCCAATCAGACGCTTGATGGCAAACAGGGTGCTGTCAGGGTTAGTCACGGCCTGACGCTTGGCGGGTTGACCTACCAGGGTTTCACCATCGTCGGTAAAAGCAATGATAGAAGGGGTAGTACGCGTGCCTTCCGCGTTTTCCAACACTTTAGGTTTTTCACCATCCATCAGGGCCACACAGGAGTTGGTAGTACCCAGGTCAATACCGATTATCTTACCCATTGCTGATCTTCTCCACCGCCCTGTTTACAGAGCTATTAACTATTCGGTTATGCCTATGTCACATGTTAAACCCGGAGTACCCGGTGTTTTCATTACGACTATCGGCCTTTGCATTGCTATATGGGAACGGCTGATTTTTTTTCAAGGTCATTCCCATAACATATTTGGTGATTTACTTAACCGTTGTTATAAAGCTTTTCAGGCGTAAAATCCTAAATGCTTTTAGAAACAACCACCATGGCCGGGCGAACCACGCGTTCATTGAGGGTATAACCTTTCTGGAACACGTCCAGTACCGTGTTTGGCTCAACATCCGGGTCAGGTACCAAAGACATGGCCTGATGAAAGTGAGGGTCGAAGGGCTCACCTTCAGGGTTTACAGGCTTCACACCAAAGCGGGTCAGGGTATCGAGGAACAGCTTCAGCGTCAGCTCCATGCCTTCTTTAATACCCTCATGGCTTCCTTCCGCCTGCTCAGCACTCTCAATGCCTTTTTCCAGGCTATCGACCACAGGCAACAGGGACTCAACAAATTTATCCAGAGCGAATTTGTGTGCTTTTTCCACATCTTGCCGGGCACGGCGCTTTACGTTCTGAACTTCAGCCTGAGCACGTAGCGCCTGATCTTTAGTTTTTGCCAGTTCATTGGCCAGGGCATCAACTTTTCCCTGCCAGTCCATAATTTCTTCAACAAGTTGCTCTTCAAAAACAATGTCCTGTTCTGGCTGCACAGATGCATTCTCTCCATCAGTCGCTTTTTCAATGGTTATTTTTTCAGCGGCATCTAACTTTTCTTCAGCTTTACTGTTTTCTTCAGACATTCTGTTTCTCCAAAGCGGCTCACCTGTTGCTACAGGCCTGACTTACTTCACATTTAAGGTACGCAAAAGGTTGAAAGCTATATGGTGGCAGATGCTCTGGTTTCAAGACAGGCTCTGAGTGTTTTTTACGGACGTACGTCATTTTTCCCTTTCTTTCCCTTTCTTTCCCTTTCTTTTCACAGGGAATCCCTGGTAGCGCAGTGTTTTTGAAGGATCTGAACGCTTTCATGGCCTGATAGCAGAAATCGCAGACACTCTGCCGGTGGGCTTTCCATCACCTCCCTTTTTTTGGTGATGGCTGTTAAAAACCTAATGCCAGACTCAGCGATGCAGTGGCGTCAGTTGACATTTTTTTGATAGGTGGGCGATGACAACGAAGCGTGATTGAAGCGTGATTAAAGTTTCTTAATACTCGATACTTAATCAATTTGTTCGTTGCTTCTAAAATTTCCAACTGTGTACCTTTATAGCCAATGACAGATGATTCGTTTAAGTCCTATTCAATAATATTATTAAATGCTGCCCTGGCTACATTGCTTGAAAACTCACGATAGCCAATATTCATTGCATTGCCAGTTTTATCACGCTAAATCAGGGTTTACTGAAATGGATTTGATGCAAATCATCGATTAAGCCACTTATGCCAGGCCACTGACTTATGCGGTCATAGTCCATAGGAAGGCAGTTTTACCTTAAACCAGTACTATCCAGTACTATCCAGTACTATTTTACTGTCCGACAGAAAATACGTCCCGACAGAAAATACCTCACTTGCCTGATACTATTATTAACCTGCGCTCACACTGTTATCAACAACCACAAACTAAAGCACTGCCACCTCACGCTATGCACGCCTGGTGGCAATGCGTGCTGACTATTCAGTGAGCAGGATCAACAGGCCAGGCAGCACAAAAAAGGCCAGAGCTATATAAATGAAGGCATAAATACGTTTTTTACCGGCCAGGTCAGCCAGGCGTTCTGCCAGGTAAAGGGGAATCACCCGCAGCCATTTGATGCCGTAAATCATTACGACAGCCGCTGTGTTAAACAGGAAATGCACGCAGGCAATGGTCATTGCCGGCAATGCTGCAGAGCCGGAAATAGCCGTTGCTGCCAGCAGTGCGGTAATGGTTGTGCCAATGTTAGCGCCCAGAGTGAAGGGGTACATCTGGCGTACCGTGAAAACGCCAGTACCAACCAGTGGTACCATCAAGGCGGTGGTCGTCGAAGAAGACTGTACAATTACCGTTATAGCTGCACCGGAGGCAATACCACTAAAAGGTCCATGGCCGATAGACTTATGGAGTATGTCTCTTGCACGCCCGACCATGACTTTTTTGAGGAGTTTACCCAGGCGGATAACCGAGATAAAAATCAGGAAGATGCCAATGGCAATCATGGTAATACCGCCAAGGGTGGTATCAGGCAGCACCGCTACAAATCCTTTAATGATATCCACAGACGGTTGCGTCAGGGTTTTCATAAAGTTCAGGTGCTGCATGGAAACACTTTGACCGCCAGTTATCATATTGGCAAGGTAGGCAGCTGAGTTTGACAGAAACCCGGTGGCCAACTCCAGTGGCAGGATGATCAGCACCGCAAGGTAGTTGAAAAAATCATGAATCGTTGATGCACAGAATGCACGCTTAAACTCTTTATCATTCCCAATATGCCCGAGACTTACCAGTGTATTAGTGATGGTTGTACCGATATTGGCACCCATAATCATCGGAATAGCCATTTCCACCGGTAAGCCGCCGGCCACCAAACCGACAATCACTGAAGTAACAGTACTGGACGACTGAACCAACGCTGTGACGAGTGTGCCTGCCATCAGCGCCATTAATGGATTGGTAGCAAAACTGAACAGACTGGCAGCAGCTTCACTGCCACCAGTGGCAAGCTTGAAGCCCGAACCCACAACGCTGACAGCAACAAGCAGTGTATAAATCCACAGTACAACGCGCAGCCAGATGCGCCCGTAGCGGCGGGTGGTTATGGCCTTGATACTGGCCGCAGGACTGGATGAAATAGTTATTTCAGACATCATTGCCCTTGGTGCTAAAAATTAAATTGGACAAGACAATAGCCTTGCTTTTTTTGACAGAAATATGAGTTCTGTCAATAGACCGTTTGATGTCGCATCACTCAACATACGACCAATATACGACAAAAGTATTTTACAAGAGAAAACCTCCGAAAAATGAAAAATCAGCTATTCAAAGGATAAACTCCGAGACTGTTCTCCAATGAATAGTCAAGAAAACAGTCAAGAAAACAGTCATAGAAAAAGAAGAGCAGTCATAGAAAAAGAAACTATCGAGGTGTTACCTGGTGAGTTCTCGTCATAACGGCATTTTCATAGCCTGTGGTTAGACTTAGGTCAATGACATGGCAAAACTGAGCAATAGACCGTCATTATTCCTGCAAAATCCGGAAATTTTCACGACAGTAACCCTTGCTTTTGCAGGACGGTACTGACATATATTCACCGCCGCCACTTGAACTAAAGAGACTATCAGATCAGCAATTCATCAAATAACTCAATGGTGACGTTATCACCAGCATCTACACCATCATTGTCCTCAGGCAGCACAATATAACAATCTGCCATACTCATGGAATGAAGGATTCCCGAACTCTGGCTACCTGTTGTGGAGACCGTTACCTGGCCTGAATCGGTAATACCCCAAACGCCTCGTTGAAATTCCTTACGCCCGGGGTATTTTTTCAGTGGTGTTTGGCAGACTGCCTGAATGGCTCGCTTTGGGGGTGCGGTCATATTCATCATTGCGCGTAAAGCCGGAGCCGCCAGCTGCTGAAAAGTCACCAGTGCTGACACCGGGTTACCCGGCAATCCAAAAAACACACTGCCAGATAGCTGACCGAAGGTAAATGGTTTTCCAGGCTTTATGGCAATCTTCCAGAAGGTCGTTTCACCCATTTCATCAAGGACGTCTCTGGTATAATCAGCGTCACCCACAGAGACGCCACCTGAAGTAATGACAACATCAGCCTGCTCATTTGCCTGAGACAGTGCATCTCTGATTCGGTGGCGGTCGTCAGGGATACAACCAAAATCAATGACCTCAACATTCATTTTCGACAACATCCCTTTGATGGCAAAGCGATTGCTGTCGTAAATCTCACCGTCACGCAGTGTTTCACCTGGCTGGCGCAACTCATCACCGGTTGAAAAAACGGCGGCCTTCAGCCGTCGGAATACAGGCACCGTTGGCACGCCCAGGGAAGCCAGAAGGCCAATATCCTGTGTTTTGATTTTATGCCCCTGTTTAAAAATACAGGTACCCCGTTGAATATCGTCACCCGTCAGGCGAATACTGGCACCAATGGCGTCAGGCCACTGCGTAAACTGAATACCATTGGGGGTTTTCTCTGCATGCTCCTGCATAATGACGCTATCAGCACCTTCAGGAATGCAGGCACCTGTCATAATGCGTACACAGTGTTCCTCGGGCATTGTGCCCTTGAAAGGGTGACCAGCAAAAGACGCTCCGGCCACAGGCAGCACTTTTTCACTGGCAAGTTCGGACAGCCTGACGGCATACCCATCCATGGAAGCGTTGTCATAGGGAGGAACACTGACAGGCGATACCACACTATCAGCCAGGGTAAAACCGAGGCTTTCTTCCAGTGAGCAGTCAAAGACCTCTTTTATCGGGGTGATGTGTTGTTGCAACAGTGCTTGAGCTTTTTCAAGGGGGATGAGTCCAGGTGCGCTACAACAGTCAGACATGGGTGAGAAACTCCGGCTATTTTAGTTCGGTGACTCAAAGTTGGCCTCAGAGTTGGCCTCAGAGCTGGCATTGTACTCCCTTAAAAACAGTGTGAAAACATCACTCTGTTATTTTTCAAGACGCTTTCTGTCTTTTAAGGAACCAGCCTGAAAGCAGTGAAGGGGTCTAATACCCATCGACTCTTCTAACTCCCCTTTACGCGGGCAATCTGAGCGCCAATCCTGTGTTGAACCTCCTCGCAACAGCTGGCTTTACTCATCATTTCTCGTCATTTCTCGTCATTTCTCGTCATTTCGTCTTGTTCTGTCGTCCAGTGTGCCATGACCTCCATGGCAGTTAGAAAAAAAATTGCTGACTGGTCTCTACCTGGCAAAATGCAAAAAAGTCCTTGATAAGACCCGTGTCTTCCTTATAATTCGCATCCGCCTGGTGAGAGCAGGGAGCTTTCACCAGGGGTCTGATGGTGGGCGTAGCTCAGTTGGCAGAGCTCCGGATTGTGATTCCGGCGGTCGAGGGTTCGAGCCCCTTCGCCCACCCCAAATGTATGCATTGAATCTTTTATCCATTAAGCCTTATTGACTGGCATCTGTTGTTGAGTTAACACGTTTCCAGATTTTACCCAATTCTGCATGAAGGTCAGCGGCATCGCCTGGACATGATGGAAAACCCCAACGGCCAAAGACCCACTTCCCCATTACACAACAGAACCCAATTCAATACTCTACCGTTTGGGCTACGACAGATACTGTGGCTTTTTTAACCTCGTGATACGGTCATAGATCCCTTAACAGACCTCGGCTATACTCAGTGCTTCATTTGGCTGAAATAAAAGAATTGCAATGACAGGTCGTGGTATTCTGCTGGTTAATCTGGGTTCCCCCCATAGCCCGTCTGAGGCCGATGTTCGGCATTATCTGAATGAATTTCTGATGGATGGTAATGTCATTGACCTGCCCTGGCTGATACGCCGCATGATTGTCAGCCTGTTTGTCCTGCCTAAACGACCAGCCCAGTCTGCAAAGGCCTACAAAAGCATCTGGACAGATAAAGGCTCTCCACTGATTTGCCACAGTAAGGCATTGGCCGCCGAGCTGTCAGCCCGACTTAAAGGACCCGTTGAGCTGGCTATGCGTTATGGAAAACCCCATATGGAGCAGGCGTTTTTACGGCTGGCCAGGCAGCCCGGCGTTCAGGAAATTCTGCTTTTCCCTTTATACCCCCACTACGCTATGTCGACGATAAAAACGGTGAAGGAAAAGGCTCAGGCCATTATGCAGAAACACAACTTATCGGTAGCATTGAAAGTGCATGGTGTATTTTATGAGCACGAAGGGTATATGGCCGCTCTGGTCAATTCTGCCCGGCCCTGGCTGGAAAAAGACTATGATCACTTAGTCTTCAGCTTTCACGGTGTACCTGTTCGCCATATCCATAAAGACGACAGCACAGGTGGTCATTGTCTGAAAAATCCTGACTGTTGTAATACACCATCACCCGCTCATCGTACCTGTTATCGTCATCAGGTATACCGTACCGCACAGTGTTTTGTGGAACAGGCAGACATACCTTTCGATAAATACACCGTAGCGTTTCAGTCCCGGCTCGGGCGCGCCAGGTGGCTTGAGCCGAATACTGTGGATATTTTAGTACAGCTGGCGCAGCAGGGCGCTAAAAAGGTGCTGGTCATCTGTCCGTCATTTATCTCAGACTGTCTTGAAACCCTGGAAGAAATTGGTATAGCTGCCAAAAAAACCTTTGAGCAGGCCGGTGGTGAGTCACTGGAGCTAATACCCTGTTTGAATGAGCATCCAGCCTGGGTGAAGTTACTGAGTGAGTGGCTGGAAGCAACGGACTAAGGCTTTTGTCTGAACAGTCTTTTTGATGCGTTCGCTCCCTGGCAGGAGTGAAAGCCAGCAAGAGCATCCTTGCTGCCCTGCAACCAATACCATCCACACCGTCATTCCGTACAGAGAATGTACAGGATCTATGTCACCGGGAAGCAACCGGGCTGTAACTGCTGGTCAATGGCTGTATCCTGGCACAGGGGGGGCTGTACATTAAGCGTCAGGGCGCAGGGATGGTTTCCAGAAATGTCTTTAATCCCTGATCATTAAATGCCCGGGTAAGTGCATCACTGAGCACCTGATTGACCAGGGCCTTGTTTTTATCCTCTGATGGCGCTGCAAACACTCGCTGTGATAACTCACTTTCATAGTTGCCATTAAATTTTTGACCATGTGATACCACAACCACACGCACCTGCGCATTAAGATCTATTTTGGTAATGTAGGCTTTATCTGGCACATGATATGTCAGCCGATCAAGGTATACAGTCAGAGTTGGGGCTGATTCAGCATCGGTGATGGTAAAACCCATTTGGCGCAGAGCCAGTTCCACAGATGACTGTATAGACAGTGACGTATCAGCATCCGTTACAATCTTGTCAGTCTGGCTGTACACTCCGCCCCGGCTTCCCAGTGACGGGCTGCTCCGGTTGTCTATGACATTCACATGGAGTTCCCCATTGAAGTGCCTGTCCTGCTGTGTGACTGAGACTTTAGGTGATACATCTATTTGTTGTGGACTCAGGGCGCAACCTGTTAGAAAACCACACGAAACGATGAAAACGCTCAGTACCTTCTTCATGTTGTTAATCCGGTGTTGACTTAAACAAAAAATAACCCTGTTTTTGTATAAAACAAAAACATCAACTGCTTGCTATCAAGAAAATAGCGCTATACTATCAATTTTAAAAACAACCTATAAGCTTACACTGAATGCAATGAATCCGAATCCGAATCCGAATCCGAATCCGAATATAGCGTCAGCGCATCCCGAAAAAAAATCATACCATGACGGCGTTTATCTGATTTCCTCCAGCCTGTCCCTACCCAGCCCAAGGCTACCCTTACCTGTTTAATCAGCATTTTGATTAACACGTTCTTATTATCGTCAATTTAAATCACCTTTCTATAAATACAAGAGCCAGTAAATTATGGGCAATCAGCAGGTTGTTATTTTTGATACCACCTTACGAGATGGTGAGCAAAGCCCTGGCGCATCCATGACGCACGATGAAAAAGTGCGTATTGCTGTGGCACTGGAGCGCTTAAAGGTCGATGTTATTGAAGCAGGGTTTGCCATTGCCAGTCCTGGGGACTTTGAAGCAGTTCACTCCATTGCTAAAACCATTACTGAAAGTACTGTTTGTAGTTTATCCCGTGCCCTCGAAAAAGACATTGATCGTGCAGCGCAAGGGATAAAACCGGCCAGACGGGGGAGGATTCATACTTTTATTGCCACATCGCCCATCCATATGCAACACAAGTTGAATATGACACCGGAGCAGGTGGTTGAGCAAGCCGAGCGTGCTGTGGGTCATGCCAGAAATTACATTGATGATGTTGAGTTCTCTTGTGAAGATGCAGGCCGGTCTGAGATTGACTTTCTTTGTCGTGTGATTGAAACCGCGATTAATGCCGGTGCGACCACTATTAATATTCCCGATACCGTTGGTTATGCTTTACCTCATCAATTTGGAAAAATGATTAAAAGCCTCATTGAACGCATCCCCAATTCAGATAAGGCTGTTTTCTCGGTGCATTGTCACAATGATCTGGGACTGGCGGTGGCCAATTCCCTGTCAGCGGTTGTCAATGGTGCCCGACAGGTTGAATGTACCATTAACGGCCTCGGCGAGCGTGCTGGCAATGCATCGCTGGAAGAGCTGGTTATGGTCATTAAAACTCGCCAGGATAGCCTGAAGCTGGGCACTAACGTTGACACCCGGCACATTGTTCCCACATCCAGGCTGGTTTCAGGCATCACCGGGTTTCCGGTACAGCCCAATAAAGCCATTGTCGGTGCCAATGCGTTTGCCCACGAATCGGGTATTCATCAGGATGGCTTTATCAAAAACCGTGAAACCTACGAAATAATGAAACCAGAAGATGTTGGCTGGAATACCAGCCGTATTACCCTGGGCAAACTCTCTGGTCGCAATGCCTTTAAAGTGCGTATGGAAGCACTGGGTATTACCTTCCAAACGCCAGACGCATTGAATGAGGTTTTCAGCCGGTTCAAAATTCTGGCTGATAAAAAGAGTAAAATCTACGATGAAGACTTACAGGCTCTGGTAAGCGACATGCGCCCCGGGGACGTACCGAAAAAATATACGCTGGTCATGATGGAGGTCAGTTCCAGTACCAACAGGCAACCCACAGCAACAATAGTGATGACTGTTGATGGTCAGCAGCATGAAGTTAACAGTGAAGGTGACGGCCCCGTGGATGCTGTCTTCAAAGCCATTGAGAAAGTTGTACAGTCCGGGGGGCATCTGGCATTGTATAATGTCAGTGGCATTACCAGTGGTACTGATTCCCAGGGCGATGTCACTGTGCGGCTGGAAAAAGCGGGACGGATCGTCAATGGTATCGGTAAAGATACAGATATTGTTCTGGCCTCGGCCAAGGCCTATATTGATGCACTGAATCTGCTCAATGCCCAGCCTCGAAAAGCGAACCCCACCACCACTATCATGTAAGGTTATATGCAACTGAGTGAGCACCGCCGACAAGCCTATTTAGATGCCATGGGCATTCAGGTCTGGTTTCCCAGGGTAGAATTACCCTATGCTATGCCTGCCCGCTCTTTTGAAGGGATTACCGATGCGTTACCCGCCGCCCGGTTGGCTCCCATGGAGAACACAGGTCCTCAGGAAGCCTGTGAGCTACAGACAGCCAGCACGGCACGAAAGGTGCCGGGTTCCTCAGATATTTTCCACAGGATGGGGCTGGCGGAGCTTTTGCCAGCAGAGTCTTCGGCTAAAATGCCAGAGATACAAAGATCCCCCCCTGTTGAAGAAAAAGTTGAAGAAAAAGTTGAAAAAACTGGCGCCGCCCCTCAGTTTCGCCTGGTTGTGGTGCCTCTGGGTCAACATCACCTGGCGATCACAGAAATGCCGTATACGGGATTAAATCAGTTTAGCCGTTATCATCTGAGATTGTTACAGGATATTGCTCGAGCCCTTCAGCTGCCTGCTCCCAGGCAACAATTTCGTGAATTTACCTGGCCGTTAAGCAAAGGCGCAGTCCAGGGCGGTTTGCTCAGTCTGATCAGCCAGAATGACCGCGCGGCGGCTGAAGCGGTAGGCGCCTTTCTGCAAAATCAGTTTGGGCTGTCACGACAGCATGTTATCCTGCTGTTCGGCCAGGCGGCTGCACGCTTTGTCATTGACTCTGGTAAACCCTTTGATACCCTTCGAGGGGTGCAAAGCGGTCTGTTTGACAATCAGCAAGTAGCCGTGACGTATAGCCTGAACGAACTTATGAAGATTCCCGCGTTAAAAGCCAGCGCCTGGATTGATCTTCAGCCATTACTTTCCAGAACACTGCCTGATCAATAATTCTCATTACATGCTGACATTCAGAGCCATGACGGAAAAGGATCTGCCAAGGATTGCCGTCGTTGAAAAAGCCGCTGGTGCACATCCCTGGCGAACCTGTCATTTTATCCATAGCCTGAGATCCCATCATTGCTGCCAGGTGGCTGTACAGAATAATACGATTGTTGGTCACGGCGTTATGATGCTGGTTGCCGATGAAGCCCACCTGCTCATTTTATCCGTCCACAGTGGCTTCCAAGGTCGAGGGATTGGCAAGGCTCTTTTACGGCAGTTGATAGAAAAAGCGCAACAGTGTGAGGCGCGCTCTTTTTTTCTGGAGGTGCGTGAGTCCAATACAGCTGCCCGTCGGCTTTATGCCAATGAAGGCTTTAACGAAATTGGTCGGCGACAGCAGTACTATCCACTATCCGGTGGTTTATCGGAAGATGCCATTGTGATGGCGATGGAAATCTACCTTTGACATCCTCCCCGCCGTAAACAGGGTGTCGCAAAAGCCTGATTCCCATGCTCTGTGTGGGAACCCCATACCTACAGCCCTTGTATTTAGAGGAGATACACTTCCATGCAGAGCATGGGAGTGCGGTTTCTGGGGGGGGTGCGACACCCTCTGGAAGTACGGGGTTTTACGCGCTTTCGATAATACTCACTGTCTTTTCTAACGAGACTATTGCCCTGACAGCCTGTACATGAGTCCTGCGTTGAAACTCGCAATAGCAGGCTTTACTCGTCGCTTCCCCTTGTTCTGTCGTCCAGTTTACCCTACTCACTACGGTAGTTAGAAAAGACGACTGGTGTTATTTCACCACGTTTTATCACACCCGGACTCTTCGGTCAGCTTGCATTTTTGTCGTGCACAAAGCTGTATACGGTAAAATTCGGTGAATTTTCTCGATAAATACTGAAGTATTTCCCCTGCACAGATGAAAATCCACAGGTATAATTGCGCGCCTGTTATTCTCTGCAGAAAGGTCATTTAGCGTTGATTATCTTTACCGTCACTAATCAGGTTTCAGGACAGATCTTTGTAGGCAGCACTCGTAACGACTTGGAAAGCCAATGGGAAAAGATGGTTGCTGCTGCTGAGCAAAACATGGACTACCCCCTATACCGGGAAATCAGGCTTCATGGTGCTGAGCAATTTCATGTGGAAGAGTGGGATTTTACCGATGACCGTAATGAACTGGTCATTCTTGAGCAAGAAGCCCTTGAAACACTGGGCGCAAAAAGCTTGAAAGGCTATAAGACCAGTACCGTTAAAATTCAACCCAGGAAGAAAGTACGCCAAAGAAAATCGGCCCTGGAAAAAGAGCTGGCATCTGTGTTTGAAGAACTTTCTTCTAATGAGATACCCCTGGAGAATACGGCAACGAGTGATATATCTTCTTTGAAAAGCAAGACCAGTTCTGAAGAGCTGACGAAAAAAACGACAACAGTAGCCAAACCTGTGCAATCACCTGCATCAAAAACTATGACTGCCTCTGCGATGGTTAAAGCAGATTCTTCAGTATTGTTAGCAGGCAGTGGTGAACAGGAAAGCAAGTCGTCAAAATCCGCGCAGCAGGTGGGAGGTTCACAGGCGAATGCTATCGTTACCATGAAAGGAATCAACCTTAGCGATGATATTACTGCCCAGCTATCCTCTATTCAGGCTGCTGCAGATGCCGCTATTGCTGGTGATACCCATGTTGCTGCAGAGCTGACAAGCATTGTTGTTGGAGAGAAGCCTGAAACAGTCGTTGAAGATAAAAAAAGGCAAGGAACCCCTTCATTCAGTACTGATACCGAGGTCACTTTTGAGCTGTGTCCTAGAACACTGCGCATTCAGGAAGCCATTGCCAGAGCACGACAGGGGAAAGCGATGAAAACAGCAGAAAAACAAGCAGAGGAACGTCAGCAACTGGCCTTACTGTTAGCGGAGCTTGAAACACGGGCTTCCATTGTCCGCAACGATTCACTTGCAGCTGCCGCTTAGTTGTACTCTCTGCCAGCCGAGTCCAGGAAACCCTCTCAAAAGTCCTGCGGCTGCTGTGTGGGGTTGGTAGTCAATAAGGATATCGCTTCGCTCCACATGCTTCAGGTGGCCAGTGAACGCCACCCAGGGGACACAACCTTCGAGGCAAAATTCCGCAATGCCTGCGGTTGCCTGCGCCACCAGGCTTAGGCTCTGGTGGGGGTTTTGACCCTGAGCTATTTGATAAATGAGCCTGAAAAAGCCGATTTTATCTTCCACTCCTCCTGGTTCTCGCCATGTATAGACTTTTAAGGTAGCTTCTAAAAAAACACCATTTTATCAGGTATTTTCCGGGATAATTGGCTGGCTATTGGCTCTTTTACTGATATTTTAACATTCTCTACATATTCACAAAAATACATGAACAATGTACATTCAGCCGATTCAGCCAATTCAGCTTCTATCAATAGCCATAAAATGATTGAACAATTATTCAAATTGAAGGAACGAGGGTCTGATGTAAAGACCGAAGTCATTGCCGGGTTCACAACTTTTTTAACCATGGCTTATATCATCTTTGTTAACCCCAGTGTGCTGGCATCCACAGGTATGGATCAGGGCGCTGTCTTTGTAGCGACTTGCATAGCCGCTGCACTGGGTTCTCTGGTGATGGGGTTATATGCCAATTATCCCATTGCACTGGCCCCGGGTCTGGGGCTGATGGCCTTTTTCAGTTTCACCGTTGTGGGACAAATGGGCTACAGCTGGCAAGTGGCTCTGGGCGCTGTTTTCTTATCGGGCTTTAGTTTCTTTTTGCTGAGTATTTTTAAAATCCGTGAGTGGATTATCAATAGTATCCCGGTTTCATTGCGGGCAGGCATTGCAGCAGGTATTGGACTCTTTCTCGGGTTTATTGCTCTGCAAAGTGCCGGTATTATCGTTGACAGTCCGAGCACTCTGGTAACACTGGGTGATATCACTGCCTGGCCGGCAGTGATGACTGCTCTGGGAACACTACTTATTGTTGCTCTGTATTCCAGGAACATTACCGGCTCTGTCATGATCGGCATCCTTGCGGTCACCGTTGTGAGTATTCTCGCAGGCAAGGTTGAGTTAAACGGTGTGATTTCAGCGCCGCCAAGTCTTGCACCCACTTTTATGGCCATGGATATATCGGGCGCATTTGAACTTGGGCTGATCAGTATTGTTTTTTCTTTCTTGTTTGTGGATCTGTTTGATACTTCAGCAACGCTGATTGCTGTTGCTCATAAGGGAAACTTACTGGATAAAGACAACAAACTACCCCACCTGGGCAGAGCAATGATGGCGGATAGTATTGCATCTATGGCCAGTGCAGGTCTTGGCAGCTCAACCACCTCCAGTTATGCAGAAAGTATTGCCGGCATTCTGTCAGGTGGCAAAACCGGCCTGACAGCGGTAGTCGTTGGTCTGCTGTTTCTGGCCTGCCTGTTTATTTCGCCCCTGGCAAGTGTTATTCCGCCCTATGCTACTGCTCCAGCGTTGATGTTTGTTGCGGTATTAATGACTCACTCTCTGGTGCACATTGACTGGGAAGACATTACCGAAGCAGCTCCTGTAGTGATTGCGGCCATCAGTATTCCTTTAAGCTTTAGCATTGCAACGGGTATTGCCTTTGGCTTTATTGCCTATACTGGCATCAAGTTACTCAGTGGTCGTTATAAAGAGGTGTCGGCTACCATGTACATTCTCTTTGCCTTGTCCATTCTTAAACTGGCCGTCTTCAATTAACCTGTGTCTGACGGCATAATACCCACCATTTTTTGAACCTTCCATCAACAAGGCTTTCGGTCGTCCGGAAGCCGACGGTATTTGCTATCATGTCATTGGCTCAGGTTAACACTGCTCTTTATAATCAGCAGCTGAACGAGAAAGTGCAGCGAATTTCAGATCAATTTCAGGTATTTACACCGCCAGCTCTGAGCGTCTTTTCATCTGCGCCGTCTCACTACCGAATGCGTGCTGAATTCCGTATCTGGCATGATAATGCGCGTAGCTACTATCGGATGTTTGACCCTGAGACTAAAGCCCCCTTTAATGTTAACGATTTTCCTGCCGGGTCAATACGTATTGGAGAGTTGATGCCAGTACTGATTGACAACATTAACGCTTCATCAATACTCCGTCATCGCTTATTTCAAATAGAATTCCTGACGACCAAAAAGGGAGAAGCACTGGTATCGCTGATTTATCATAAAGCACTGGATGCGGATTGGGCGGATGAAGCAAAGCGGCTACAGCAAACACTGGCTATTGCCATTATCGGCCGCTCCCGAAAACAGAAAGTTGTGCTCAAGACAGATGCTGTTACAGAAACCCTGCATGTGGCTGGACAGGCTTATCATTACCAGCAGGTGGAAAACAGCTTTACCCAGCCTAATGCCGGCGTGAACGAAAAAATGCTGGCCTGGGCGAGTCAGTGTGCTCAAAACAGCACTGGCGATTTATTGGAGCTTTATTGTGGTAATGGCAATTTTACCTGTGTATTGGCACAGTATTTTGGCAAAGTGCTGGCAACCGAGGTTTCGAAAGTCTCTGTCAATTGTGCACGCCATAACTTCAGACTTAACAGCACGGGTAATGCCGAAATAGTGCGTCTTTCCAGTGAAGAGTTTACCCAGGCCATGCAGGGCGTTCGCCAGTTCCGTCGGCTGCGTGATATTGATCTGAAAAGCTACGACTTCTCAACGGTATTTGTTGACCCTCCAAGGGCAGGACTCGACAGGGGAACAGAAGCACTGGTGCAAAACTTCGATCGTATTATCTATGTATCTTGTAACCCTGAAACATTGAAAGAGAATCTTTCGGTACTCGGCGAAACCCACCGCATTGAGAAAATGGCACTTTTTGATCAGTTCCCTTATACGCACCATGTGGAAATGGGGGTTCATCTCATAAGGAAATCGCCATAGCAGGCACTCTTTGTCCTTTAGTCAGTTCAAATAATATGGTCTACTGTAGGTACTTGGAGTAACTGTCTCCAGGCATCTAAAACGGAACAGATACGGAGCTCCTGATGGGACTCAGGCTAACCTGCATAAATGTTGTTACAGGAGTCATAGCCATTGCTATAACATGTGCGATAGTACTTATTTTTGTTGCCAACCTCCTTGTCATATCAACAACCGCTGATTATCTTTATTCAGATATCAATAAGACCCCGCACAGTAAAGTCGGCTTGCTATTAGGTACCAGCAAGTTTTCTCGTAGCGGGGGCATGAATGACCATTACCGGCTGAGACTGCAAGCCGCTGTGGCCCTTTATAAAGCTGGTAAGATTGATTATGTATTGATCAGTGGTGACAATGGAACGCCATATTACAACGAACCCACAACCATCCGTAGTGACCTTTTGAAAATGGGACTACCTGCTGACAGGATCTATCGGGATTACGCAGGTTTTCGGACATTGGATTCAATCGTTCGGGCTAAAAATGTCTTTGGGCTGGATGCTTTAACTATTATTTCCCAGGGTTATCTTAATAACCGGGCGCTCTATATTGCCTTTGGTCAAGGTATTGATGCCATTGCATTTAATGCCGGTGATGGGTCAAGCAGCGACCTTAATAACCGGGGACGAGAAATTCTTGCAAGAGTGTTGGCGTTTATAGAGGTGCACCTGTTTTTTTATGGTGAGTCCAGGTTTACGGGTCCTGCCATTGATATTGGAAAAGCTCCTCCAACCTAGAAAAAGCTCTCTGCTCCGGTGAGTTGCCTGATAATCCAATAACCGATCGATCAACTATTTGTGTAGATGTTGTGTAAATAGTCGATAATGGTTGGCCGTTCTGTTATTTCAGTCAATCTTGAGTGGCAGGACAAAAAATGGATTATTTCACGCAAAGCGCCCTATTTTCCAAATTTTCATGGGAAAAATTACGTTTCTTGTAGTGAGCAACGCCTGGTTTTTCCTGCTTAATAAGCGCCTCGAGCATTGAGCGTTCATTATCACTGAGCCGCACATGGTATTTAATAGTCACGATGACTCCGTCATTTCTGACTCGCAGTTACCATGATGCTCATTATTCTCCTATTATCTGCTTTAAGACGAAGTAGTAGCCTGTTATACCCGTCGACGCTCCTAACGACACTTTACGCTGGAAACCTGAACGATTGTGTTTCATTGAAACCCCTCGAAATAGCTGGCTCTACTTGTCATTTCTACTGTTCTGTCGTCCAGTTTTCCATGTTCACTACGGTCATTAAAAAAGACGATGGGTATTATTTGTCCAGCTTTCGGTAATGGACTGCTTCAGCAAGATGACGCTTTTGCACGGCATTAGCGCTATCAAGGTCTGCCAGGGTTCGGCTGACCTTTAATATTCTGTGCATTGCCCGTGCTGAATAAGTCAGCTTTTCGCAGAGCTTTTGTATGAATGCGGTTTCAGTGCTGCCTAGCTGGCAAACCGCTTGCAGCTTTTCAGTAGTGAGCTGGGCGTTCAGTGTGCCTTGTCTGTCCATCTGTCGGGTTCTTGCGTCCATCACCTGCTGCTTAAGGTACTCCGAGTGATCCTCTTTTTCAGGTACATGTGTTTCCAATAACTGCTCTGGCGGTTGTGCTGTCACTTCAACCTGAAGATCAATCCGATCCAGCAACGGACCCGAGAGTTTATTACGGTATCGAAGTACCTGGTCCGGTGTACAGCGACAGGTTCGTCGGTTATCACCAAGATACCCACAGGGGCAGGGGTTCATGGCAGCAACAAGTTGAAACTGCGCTGGAAAACAGACCTGAGCCTTGGCGCGAGTTATAATGACCTCGCCCTTTTCAAGGGGTTCCCTCAACATTTCCAATGCCTGACGCTGAAATTCCGGCATTTCATCCAGAAACAGTACGCCATTATGGGCGTAGGTCATTTCACCGGGTTTGGGGATGCTGCCACCACCGACCAGTGATACTGCCGATGATGAATGGTGTGGTGCCCTGAAAGGACGCTGCTGCCAGTTCTCAGAGACTGTCTGTGATGTGAGTGAGTAAATGGCAGCAACATCCCTTGCCTCATGCTCTGTCATTGATGGCAAAATGCCAGGCAGGCGGCTGGCCAGCATGGTTTTTCCAGTGCCTGGCGAGCCATAAAACAGAAGATGGTGGCTGCCCGCAGCCGCTGCCAGCAGGGCTCGTTTGGCGTGAGACTGTCCTCGTACATCGGCCAGATCCGGGTAACTGGCAAGGGTGTGAGTATTCGAGGATGTTTTTACCGGTGCTATGGTTGCCTGTCCTGTCAGATGGGCATACAGCTGACGCAAGTCGCTGGCGGCAATAAGGGTAGTATCGGTTGCAAGGGCTGCTATTTTCCCATTATCGGATGGAATAACGAGAGTTTCCTGAATCTGTCCACAGGCAATGGCTGCCGGAAGCACCGCAGCGACGGGCCGAAGTTTACCGGAGAGTGTCAGCTCGCCCAAAAACACTGTGCCCTTCAACGTTTCTGCGGACAGTTGATCTGTTGCGACCAGTATACCCAAAGCAATGGGCAAATCGAACCGCCCCCCTTCTTTAGGAAGATCAGCAGGTCCGAGATTGATGGTGACACGGCTGGTAGGAAAATCGAAGCCACTGTTAATCAAGGCGCTGCGCACTCGCTCCCTGCTTTCTCGTACGGTAGCCTCTGGCAATCCCACAATGGCCAGTGCCGGCAAGCCCTGAGACACATGGACCTCGACAAAAACCGACGGGGCATCAAGCCCTGCCTGTGCGCGGGTATGAACAAGTGCCAATTGTGACATGCAGCGAATCTTCCCAAAGCAGTATTTTTTAGAATTAGCGGTCGTAAAAATAGCAGAGAAAATCACAGCCAGCATTATTCTCTATCAAACCATGGCCTGATTCTGGGTGGTTATCGGCTAAACTGTCTCTTAGAAGCCATCTTAGGGCTAAAAAAAGTTTACTGCGAACTGTTTTTAGCCCCTTGCTTAATCCGCTTTCTCCCTAGCAGGGTAATCGTGCCTTGGTATTTCCCACGGTCTTTGTAATAGACCGTCACCTTCTGAATCAATCCCGTACTTTTCGGGAGTGGGCGAATTATAGTCTCCACTGCAGGCCTGGGCTGCTGAAAAGGCACCGTATACACTTCACCGCTTTTTGTATAAATCCTGGCAGTCTCAACCTGAATGGCTTTATCCATGGTAAATTTGATTTCAGTGAGTGAACGGGGTTTATCCAGTGAAAAAGACGCACTTTCCCGCGAAGAGTAGAACCGTGAAGAGCCGATATTTTCCCATGGTGTGAATTTTTCGGTGATAAGCGCCGGAAGAGTCGACTGCGAGTTATGCATATTAAGATCAGCGGCACTGCTGGCCAGCACGGTTGTTGAAAGTATCAGCCCACATGCAAGGGGGCATAAAAACTTCACAAAAGTGTATAGCATGAAAACTCTCCGGATAATGGACAGAAGAGGCTAACTAAGGGCGCCTCCCGAAGGGGGTGGCAGTAAAAAATACAACCGCGCCATTCCTGTAGATGAGGGGCACTGTCGTGTGACAGATTCTGCTTTCAAAGAAATAATAGTAGCCGAAGCTGTATGAGCATCAGAGTTTGGCAGCACTGGCACTGCGTTTACTAAATTGGATCTTTTCAGCCGGGAAGACAGTTCCTTGAAGTTTCGGTAACCACTGAACAGACCGTGACAACATGGCCTGCTTAACACCTTTGGCACCATAAAGTTGCTCACGCCACTCCAAATACCCTTGGGCATTGACCCGAATGAAGCTGGTATTGCGCGTTCCGTAGTGATCACTGTGAATAAAACAACTGGCGCGTAAATACGCTTCATCGAGACTCACTCCAGTGTTGGGCAGGACGCCATCATCCAGGCGGCTTGTATGCTGCATCACACCCATAATGCGCTCAACGGCGCAATCCCACAAGCCCGGTTGCTTAAGGATAGCCGATAAACCGGTTTTGGCTTTTTCCAGTTTAGGCCAGGGGGTATCCAATAAGTGGTTACTCAATCCGTAAAGACCCGGGGCAAGGGTTCTCGCTCTGCCTCCCCGGTTTGAAAAATAATATATGCCGGTTGTATCACCAATGAGGAGGTTAAATCCCGCATAATCAGCGGCCTCTTTTTCAAGCTGTGTCAAAAACGTCAATGCAGAATCATTGCCACAAAGAAAGTGCGATACGAGTTTACCACGAGAAATTTTGCCTTCCTTGAAGGGTATTTCCCGAAAGTTAGTGACAGTAGCAAATCTTCCTGTACGACTGAATGCCAGCCAGCTACCTTTTCCAACCAGATCGCGCCCACCCAGAATCATGGGATAGTCATCCCAGTCATGTAATACCAGCGTTGGTCGGTCGTAATATTCATCACGATTGGCTAACATCACCAGGGGTGTTGGTGTTCCGGGTTGCCACGAAAAAGTAATCAGACACATAAGTTTTCAACGGTTATCTGTTTATCAATACTGCGGACAGTGTTTACAAGCTGGCTCCATGAGAGGGCATCAACGATAATCAGAAAGAGTTAAGTACCCAGCTATCTTCAGCTATCTCCAGATGTTTCTCATGGATACCATAGGTAGATTGTACTGAATGCTATGTCCATTGTTAAAAAGTTAAAAGGTTAAAAAGTTAAAAAATCTCAGAAGCAATGGCACTGACTTAAAATTCCAGCCTGTGATAAGTCAAGGCTTGCTGGGAAATAAAAACGACTATACGACTATAAACAAACGTCTTGATAAAAAGTATTTCGCTTTCGAGCAAACCATGAACAAGTATGGTCAGGAATTTCTGTCCCTCGCTGATGATTGCCTTTGGCAATTTGCCCAGACCGAAAAAGAAACACGGGAGCAGGCCTTGCTCAGGCAGTTGCTATCCCGTCTGCGTCCTGGTGACATTCTGTCAGGTGATGCCAATGTTGAGAACGACTTCTTGTTGGCTCGGTTGTTACCGGCAAGAACTGAAGTGGCCTTTGAAAAAAAGGATGCCTGTTGTATTGATTTTCAAAAATGTGATGGAAAGTCAGGTAGCAAGGATGGGGCATTCAAACTTAATCGACCACTCCAGCGAGTGGATGAGCCAGGCGCTTTATGAGCAGATACCAGCAGAGCTGGCGATCCGTGCTGTCAAAAACAAACGTCGGACTATCATTACCCCTTTACTGGATGCAGAAAAGTCCCCCGGTCAGACGTCATCGCGCTATACCTGAAACGCTGGCATGTGGAGGCTGGCTTGTGGAGATTGATGTTGATGTCATCAAAACGACCATGAAAATGGATATGTTGCGCTGCAAGCGCCTCCGTTGCCCATACCTGATTGGGGCGACTGATATGCAGCCCTTTCAACAGATAGGGATAAACCTTGTGACCCTGGCCGGGTAGACTGGTTCTGGGCTTGGGGTAGATGGCTTCCAACCCCATTTGCCCCATCAGTGGGCGAACCCGTTTGCGGTTGATTTTGTACCCCAGACCCCATAAAAACGTACACATCCTGCGTGATCCATAAAAGAGGGTTTTCAGGTATTGCTCGTCTATCAGGCGCATCAACGACAAATCCTCCCATAGATCTTTGTGTGGCTGGTAGTAGACCGCTGACCGTGACACGTCAGGTAAACGACACTGATTGACAATAGATACGTCTGGATTATTGCCCTCGACCAGAGAAAGGCGAAGACCTTTCTTCCCTTTCTTCCCTTTCTTCAATGATCGAGCTTTCGTGCTAAAAAATCGCGTTCTACCGTCAACTGGCCTATCTGTCGAGTTTCCAGGTCGTTACCATGGTCGGGTGGATCTCAAAACGTGCGGCAATCTCAGCGGTTGTCTGATCACCTTTGATGGCTGCAAGGGCAACCTTCGACTTGAAATTTGAACTGTATTGTTTGCGCTTTTTGCTCATGATGGCTCTATCCAATTTGCTATTGATCAGAGCTTACACCACTGTCTGATTTTTGGGGTCCATTTCAGCTATGCTGCATGACAGTGTTCGCAGTATTGTGTTTATTATCTCATTGAAGAACCTGTCAGTTTTTTAAGGAACCGCCCATGAATCCGCTTCAGGTATCACTGGTGCAGTTGTGCTCAAGCCCTCAGATTAAAGATAACCTGAACACCATAGAGCTGCTGCTGAAAAATGCGCTGGATGACCAGCCGGATATCATCGTCCTACCCGAAACCTTTTCCTATATGGGAAAAAAGCGAGCCAGGCCAGACGAGGATACGGATACCCTCAGGCAGTGGATGAGCCATCTTGCCACGGCCTGTCACTGCTGGCTGATCGGCGGCACTGTTCCCTGTCAGATCACACCCAGTGAGCAGTGTCGCGCCAGCTGTTTTGTCTATAGCCCACATGGCAAAGAAGTCTGCCGCTACGACAAAATTCACTTATTCGATGCTGACGTTGGCGATGAAAAAGGGGCTTATCGGGAATCCAATGACTACCAGAGAGGCAACGAACCGACGCTATTTACCATGGACACACCTGAGCCTGTGACAGTGGGCCTCAGTGTTTGCTATGACTTGCGTTTTCCTGAGCTATACCGGCAGCTCACAAACCGGGGTGCCCATATTTTATCGGTTCCTTCTGCGTTTACTCATAAAACCGGACAGGCCCATTGGGAAGTGTTGCTCAGAGCACGGGCAATAGAAAACCAGTGTTTTGTTCTGGCGTCTAACCAGGGGGGAACACATGCGGATGGTAACAGAACCTGGGGCCATAGTATGATCATTAACCCCTGGGGAGATATTCTCGCTCAAGCACGTGAGCAGGCTGCTGTGATTTCTGCCCGCCTCAATGTTAATGAACTTCTGGACCGCAGGTCTTCCATGCCATGCCTGAAACACCAACAACTCTCAACAACCAGGATGACGCCTTTGAAAAAAAACTCTGGCAGTCAGCCCTGAACATACTGACGCAGCGTGAACATAGCCGGACAGAACTGTGCCGGAAGCTGGCCCGCATCACTGATGCGCCTGATGTTATTGACGTTGTGCTTGATCGTCTGGAACAAGAAGGGTGGGTCAGTGATGAGCGATTTACTGAGTGTTTTATACGTATGCACCTTGACCGCGGGCATGGCCCGGTGCGTATTCGTCAAGAGCTGAAACAAAAAGGAATTAATGAAACTGTTATCTCACAGGCTTTAGAAGAAGCTAATCCCGACTGGTTTGCGCTGGCTGAAAGCACTCGGATAAAAAAATTTGGCGATGCATCTCCTGAAGGCCGTAAAGAGAAAGCCCGGCAAATACGTTTTCTCCAATACCGTGGCTTTGCTCTCCCGGTGATTATGGCGCTTTTTTAAGCAACTTGCGTCTATGGACATTGGTTATCTTGCCGTGTAAGTTTAACCAGCACTTGATGTGTAGAGTTTTTGATAACTTTGATAACTTTGATAACTTAGGATTAGCCATGGATGATGAAAAAATCATGGACACTTATCAACGATTCAGTAGCTACGAAGCTATTGCTGCATGAAAGTATCCGCAGTTCCGCAGTTCCGCAGTTCCGCAGTTCCGCAGTTCCGCAGTTCCGCAGTTCCGCAGTATTGCAGGATAATCTGATATCGTATAATTCTGACAGGCAAGACGGGCAGTTTTTTAGACTATTTCTGAACCATTGAATAATTAAACAACTGACTAACAATATTTACTCTCTGTTGCATCACCTTCTCGCCAACATCTTTACCTGTGTAGCCCGCATTAACAAATGGATATGCGCTGACTTTACGACAGGCATGAAGTTGCTGAAGAATGACAGGGCGCCTATCTGATAGCCTGGTTGTTGACACCCCCCCCAAATAGTAGCTGCTTGCCAAAGCGTTCATAAACCGTTCCGGTTTACGAAAAGCATCAGTTTTCTCAAACAGGCTAACGAGAGCTTCGGCTTCCATCCCCTGATGGGCAGCAATGAGTGCTGACAGGTGCTTGTTAACCAGAAGCCCCACCTCAGAAAAAGCATTAGGCAAGTGCATCTTTTTAAAAAATGCTGATAGCTGTTTGTCGTTCACAGAAGCGGATGCAGGAAACAAGGTGCCAAATCGAATATAGACCGTTTCTTCGGCCTTTGTTGCTTGAGACAAAGCGGGTAAGGCGGGGCTGTCATTCGTGAGAAAGCTGGCCAGCAAGGGTAATACAACAGGCAATGCACCACAGGCCAGGAGAGTGTTAAAATAAACGGTTGGTGTCTTTTCTTTTAAAGCATTGACCGTTTCCTGCCATATACGCTCAGGCACCAAATAGCTTAGCTCCCCACTGTCGGCCAGTTTTTTCATTAACTGGTGTGTTTCAGCAGCAATGGTAAACCCCTTATCATGAAAACGTGCAGCAAAGCGGGCGACTCTTAATATCCGCAGAGGATCCTCTTCGAAGGATGCTGATACATGGCGCAGTTTTTTATTGTGGATATCTGTCTGCCCACCATAAGGATCAATAATATTTCCGTCGCTATCCTGCGCCATGGCATTGATGGTCAAGTCCCGACGAATCAGATCATCCTCTAACGTCACATCTGGTGCGCTATAAAAGGTAAAGCCACCATAACCATGGCCAGATTTTCGCTCTGTACGAGCCAGAGCGTATTCTTCCTGGGTATCGGGATGTAAAAAAACCGGGAAGCCCTTGCCTACGGGGCGAAAGCCACGGGCCTTCATTGCATCAGGTGTTTCGCCTACCACCACCCAGTCCCTGTCTTTGCTATCAATGCCTAACAGCTGATCCCTGACTGCGCCGCCAACCAGATACACTTTCATAACATTCAATTCACCCTCCTTAACAAGCTGCCTTAAAAGTCATACGCCACTTCTCACGATCCTCACTACGGGTAGACTTTTAAGACACCCTCTTGGAAAAACATGTCGTTAACAACTGTTTTTTTATCATAACCTGAAGTGGAGGTGATACTGAAAAGGCATTTCGATACATCATGAGCAATTATTGATGATGACTGAAAAAAACCATCAACACGAAGTATTGGTAATCTGCAACCGTCTGATAAACCGGATGTCATGCTACGGTGCCACAGCAGGAAGCGGTATCAGGATGCCTGTCAGGTAAACCCTGTTACGGTAAACAATGGATAGTGGCGTATATCGTTAACTGATTGCCCTGACACAAGAAACTGGAAAATCTTGACTCAGGTGCTTGCTTGCTATGAAAAGTCATTATAGCCTTCGCGTTAAAAAATTGAGTGACGAAAAAATGTACATTTTTCAGTTATCTTCGAAGTCATCGTTATTATTGCTTTTGAACGACCCAACCGGCAAACGCGGTAAGCGATGTCTGAGGATAGCTGCCAGCAAGGACCCGATATGTTTAAAGCGTCTAACGCCTTTGATGTTGACTTTACCCATCAGGATCAGCAAAAACTCTGGGAGATGATTTCTCCCCACTATGTCATTGGTGAGTCCGAGTGGCTCACCGAACTTCTGGCGCAAGCGGCACTGCCCCCGTCAATTAAAGCCAATATTTCCAGCCGAGCCACCCGTTTGGTAGAACAGGTGCGCGAGCGCGGTGATGCCGTACATGTTATTGACTCTCTGTTGTTGCAATACAGCCTTGATACCCAGGAAGGTATTCTGCTGATGTGTCTGGCAGAAGCGCTGATGCGTATTCCTGACAGGGAAACGGCCGATGCACTGATTCGCGACAAGCTCAGTGTAGCAGACTGGGAAGCTCACCTGAGCAAAAGTGATTCTATCCTTGTTAACGCCTCCACCTGGGGTCTGATGCTCACGGGCAAAGTAGTCAGCGTCGATAAGCGTCAGGACGGCTCTGCTTCAGGTGTGATTCGTCGTCTGGTCAATAAAGTGGGGGAGCCGGTGATTCGCCAGGCGGTTAATCAGGCGATGAAAATCATGGGTAAGCACTTTGTTCTGGGTCGTACCATTACTGAAGCCTTGAAAAATGGTCGCAAGTTTCGCGAAAAAGGGTATACCTACTCCTTTGATATGCTCGGTGAAGCAGCACTGACAGCTGATGACGCAGTGAAGTATCATGCCGCTTACCGTCAGGCCATTGAGTCTGTAGGAGCTGACCACTCTGGCCCTGCCGGGTCACCTCGTCCAACGGTTTCTATTAAACTGTCCGCTCTGCACCCGCGTTATGAAGTAGCGCAGGAGCACCGCGTGCTAAGGGAAATGACGGCGTCTGTATTGGAGCTGGTGCGTATTGCCCGTGCCAATGGCGTTGGTATTACCATTGATGCCGAAGAGCAGGACCGCCTGGAGTTATCCCTTAAGCTGTTCAGGAAAATCTTTAACCATCCAGACTGTAAAGGCTGGGGTGACTTCGGGCTGGTTGTGCAGGCTTATGGTAAACGTGCACTGCCGGTACTGTGCTGGCTGGCGGCTATCTCCCGTGAGCAGGGCGACACGATTCCCGTGCGCCTGGTAAAAGGGGCTTACTGGGACAGTGAAATCAAATGGTGCCAGCAGCAAAGCATCAGCAGTTACCCCGTCTACACTCGCAAAGAGTCCACTGATGTGGCTTATCTGGTGTGTGCCAGGTTTCTGCTGGGTAAAAGTGCTAAAGGTTATCTGCTGCCCCAGTTCGCCAGCCATAATGCCGAGACTGTAGCCACTATTTTGTCTGTTGCCGAACATCGGAATTTTGAATTCCAGCGCTTGCATGGAATGGGGGATGCGTTATATAACACCGTGATTGAGCAGGAAGCGATCCCTGTTCGTATTTACGCCCCTGTGGGAAGTCATAAGGACTTGCTTCCTTACCTGGTTCGACGTCTGCTGGAAAATGGCGCGAACTCGTCATTTGTTCATCGATTGGTAGACGCTAAAATACCCGCAGCAGATCTGGTAAAGAACCCTGCGGATATCTTAATGAAACACGAGCACCTGGCGAATCAGAAAATCCCGTTGCCTGCCGACATTTTTGGCCGCCATCGCAAAAATTCCAGCGGTATCAATATTGACATTGCTTCCCAGTGGGAGCCGTTCAGACAATCTGTTGAAGCGTTTCTCCCACGTCAGTGGCATAAAGGGCCCATCATTGATGGTCAACAGGTTGAAACGAGTGAACAGCATGATGTTTTTTGCCCTTACATGAATCACGAAGTTGCAGGTAAAATGCATTGGGCCACAGAATCTGAAGTTGATCGTGCATTGTCGTCTGCTTCTTCGGCGTTTATACGCTGGAATAAAACAGATGTTGAAAAGCGTGCGGTGTGTCTGGAAAAACTGGCGGATTTGATCGAGAGTCACCGTCCTGAGCTGATTGCACTGTGCCATCGTGAAGCCGGTAAAACGATTCACGACAGTATTGATGAAGTACGTGAAGCTGTTGATTTCTGTCGTTATTATGCCAGTCAGGGTAGAGAACGTTTTTCCGATCCTATCCTGCTGCCAGGGCCTACGGGGGAATCCAACGAGCTGTATCTCACTGGCCGTGGCGTTTTCCTGTGTATCAGTCCATGGAATTTTCCTTTGGCTATTTATATTGGCCAGATTGTTGCCGCTCTGGTGGCGGGTAATACCGTTGTTGCCAAGCCGGCTGAACAAACCAGCCTGATTGCTGCCAGAACCGTTGAGTTGATGAAAGATGCAGGTTTCCCGGCAGGAGTATGCCAGCTGCTACCAGGTGATGGTGCAACCATTGGTGGCCGTTTATTGAAAGATCATCGTATTGCCGGTGTTGCCTTTACCGGTTCCACCGAAACAGCCCATGCGATTAATCTGTCACTGGCGCACCGTGGTGGTGCCATTACCCCACTGATTGCTG
Organism: Endozoicomonadaceae bacterium; assembly: GCA_965232215.1. Classification (GTDB taxonomy): domain Bacteria; phylum Pseudomonadota; class Gammaproteobacteria; order Pseudomonadales; family Endozoicomonadaceae; genus Endonucleibacter. Next base: position 682,270 of record CBDDPF010000012.1, on the reverse strand, counting down.
AAACCGGTGGACAAAATGCCATGATTGTTGACTCTACGGCACTGCCCGAGCAGGTGGTAACCGATGTCGTACAATCTGCCTTTTCCAGTGCCGGCCAGCGTTGCTCTGCCCTGCGTATTCTGTTTGTTCAGGAAGACATTGCCGATCGTGTTATTACCCTGCTCAAAGGTGCAATGGCTGAGCTGAAAGTCGGAGACCCAACATTGCACGAAACTGATTTGGGTCCGGTTATTGATAGTGATGCGAAAGCCGGATTAGAGCAGCATATCGCCCGGATGATCAAAGAAGGCACTTTAATTGCTCAGACCGCCCTGTCAGGGGCTGCCTCTGCTGGCCACTTTGTGGCACCAACAGCCATTGAAATCGGGGATATCTCTGTACTGGAAAGGGAGCAATTCGGTCCGGTTCTCCATGTTATCCGTTACAAAGCCTCTGATCTGAAAAACGTGGTTGATCAGATTAACAGTGCAGGCTACGGCTTAACCCTCGGCGTGCATACCCGCAATGAAGTGACAGCTAACTTTATTGAAGCTTATGCCCGTGTGGGCAATACTTATATCAACCGCAATCAGATTGGCGCTGTTGTCGGTGTACAACCGTTTGGAGGTTTGGGGCTTTCTGGCACGGGTCCAAAAGCAGGTGGCCCACACTATCTGCTGCGCTTTGCTACTGAGCGTACACGCACTGTCAATACAACAGCGGTTGGTGGTAACGCTACTTTGCTGTCATTAGGCGAAGGTTGATATCCTCACCGCCCTGAAGAAGGTGTCGTTAAAGGAAATTTAAAAATGACGCACACAGCAGCCTATCAACATTAAACCGGGTTTGCCTGAGGTTAGGTATCCTTCTTCTCTGGTCATAATACTTTGAAGCCTTTCTTTGAAGAAAATACTTCAGAAAGGCTCCAAATCAGCTAGAAATACCACCAAAAAGCGGCAGCTACTGCTCTGGGTAGTGGGTCAAAACGGTTGCTTATGATAATGTGTCGTATGATCTGTTATCAGGAAGTGCTGTGTCCTGGCTGCAAAATGGACAATGTCAATTGATCCGAAAACCACATCTGGCATCCAAAGGTTTCTGTGTAACCGTCTTTCACCACCCCTGTCAGAAATACACCAACTCGTAAAAAATGCCCAACATTTGAATGATCGTCCACTGCCTTTCCTTCAAGCCGACCACATGTTCCTCCTGACTATTGACCGTCAATACATTAATCCCTTGAAAACAGAAAAATACCCATCTCGCCGTTAGGTTCTGGCAAGGCTTTTTTCTGGTCTGGAAATACACGACTCTGCTTTTTCAGTTCCTGCCTTATTCTGTGCTGGAAAGCAGCATAGACCATCAGACACAGAGTCATCACCATTAACAAGGCTTCAATGCGTTCCGCTTTCTTCAGATAGAATGAAGAAACCAGAAAATCCGGACTCTTCAGGAACCGAAAGCCACCTTCGGGGAATAAATCTCAAAAAACAAGTTTTACTATTTGTATATAGTAAAGAATTAAGCTATCTTTACTATATGCCAATTGTAAAGAGATAAGATCATGCCTAAAGTCAGTGCCAAACGGCAAATTACACTACCGGCCAACCTATGCAATGAGCTTGATATTCAACCTGGTGATGAAGTGGAAAGCTTTGTTGCTGATGGTCAACTTACCATTATCAAAAAGGAAAAAAGTGCTGCAAAAGGCATTATGAAGCACATGAGAGCAAAGAATGATATGACTGACGAAGAATCTTTGCAGAGTGCTCTCCATGATCGCCATTGATAGTAATGTGGTGTTACGTTATATCCTTGAGGACGATGAGGAGCAGACTGAGCAAGCAGAAAGGTTGATAGAAGGCGGTGAAAAGGTGCTTGTCACTGATGCGGTACTGGTGGAGACTTTATGGACTCTCAGAGGTCATAAGTACAGTTTCAATAAGCAAGAAATTTCTGAAACGGTACTGTCTTTATTCAAACAGCCAAATCTTCAATTTGAGGATGGTCAAGTGGTCTGGAAGGCGCTGAACGACTACAGGAAATCTAAGATAGTGAAAGGCAAAGGGGCTGACTTTCCTGATGCCCTGATCGTCAACAAGGCTCGTTTTGTGATGGAAAATAAAGGTGAGGTCTTTAAAGGATCATACACCTTTGACAAGGCTGCACAGCAACTGCCTGGTGCGAAAAAGCCAGAATGATAACCAGGGGAATAAAAAGTGATGGTTAAAACAAATTAAATTACATCCTCAACTATGGTCCAGTTCATTGGTACCCAGGATAAAACAACCCGGGGAGGCCTGTGCATTCTCCCTTTTCTCGCAGGAAACAAAGCACTCGGCCTGCACAAGCATCGTCCCGGCACAGAAAGACCTTTTTACTCAGCTTCTCCAGATCGCAGGCCTCTTTCAGTGACTACTTCTGCATCTTTCGGGTCAGTGTTTTCTGTTCACTACGCCTGCGCTTTTTGTTGAGAAACAAGAACCATCGTTGTTGAACTTCCCCATAGCAGGAAGGCACTTCAGCTGAGTAATAATCTTCGCAGCTTTCAACAGGCTCCAGTGACATCGCTGGCCCTTTGCAGGCCAGCTCCTTTGCATCCTTAATATTCAGGGGCACCCGGGAGATAAACAGCTGCTATTCCGTATGGCGTTCAAATAACGAAAAAACCTTCTCACTGTGCGGAACGGTTGCATGGTTCAGTACACGACGGATAATTAGTTGACACTGGTATTCTGCATCTTTTATCCAGCGCTCCAGCTCTTTCAGTCGTCAGTCTCCGGGTATCCGTGCCTTCAAGAGATTCAAGGTTATTTCAGCCTTGCGGATAAGCTTCTGGCTGTAGGCTACATACTCAGCATGGACGGTTTCGATACCATACTGTCGTGCTTCACGGAGCGACTCATTGGACGACGTTGACCGTTTCAGGTTACGAGCTTTGTGAAAACGCTTTTTGTGCTGATCCTGCAAGTAGTTGCTCTGTCGCCACAGGCTTTCCTGCTGCTCTGACGACAGGCAGGCTGCCCACTCGATCATCCTTGTGAACGGCATCCCGTAGCAGGTTAATATCCGTTGGAAAGTGGGCATTGGTTTTTACGACAAACGAGTCAGCGCGGACGCATATCCGCTCTTCTTTTTTTTTTACCAGCTGGTGACCGGCATTGACCACAATCTGGTTGATCTCGTCCAGTATTTCCAGGGTGAACAGGGCGATATTATCCTGCAAAGTCTGGATGTGATAAGAGTGGGTACAGTACGGTCCCGTGTTCGAGCATTTGCCGCAATGTACCGTCTTCATTGGCCAGCTCCCGAAGGCCGTCGTAGTCGCAGTTGATGGTCAGACGCAGGGTGCCAAAAATCAGTATTTTCCAGAGATCCATACCAGGGCGGCCATTGTCACGGCTGGCGGGTATCATTCGCTTAAGGGCTTGAAAAACCAGCTCTCTCAGTTCTGGGGTGACCCAGAGATATGCTGAAAAGCCCGCAAGAGGCCGGGTATGTCGTCCCTGGATTTGGGGTTGAAGGTGATGGCAGAGATACCGACCTCGCCTAACTGCATTGGTGGCTTGATGGTTTGGCGCATGAGTGGGAAAACAGCCTGTCAGTGGAAATCTTCAATGATTAAGTTAGGTCACAGACTGCTGTTTTCAAGGGCTGATGGGTTTTCGGACAAGCACTAATTAAGTAAAGCGTTTTAAACCTTGCTCTATCAAGATAGAGTACTGGATACAGGCTTTCCAGGGGTCTGTTCTGCCAGGCTTTTACTTCATCAAGAACAGCATCAGTGACCTTGGATATGAGGGTTGGCGAGATGTCAGCACCATACATTTCCTCAAGCGTATCAGCAATATCACGGGTGGTCATTCCTCGTGAGTAGAGGGACAGAATTTGCTGATCAAGCTTGTTGATTCGTGTCGACCCTTTGGTAATGAGCTGAGGTTCAAATTCGCCATTACGGTCTCGGGGCGTATTGATTTCCAGCTCACCAAAGTCACCTTTGATGGTCTTTTTGCTGGAACCGTTGCGACTGTTTCCCGTGTTAATCGGTAGAGTGTTTGGCATAACCAAGGTGCTCTTCCAGCTCGACGGCCATAACACGCTCAACAGCCGCTTTGATCAGCTGGCGGCTAAGATCGGCAAGGTCATCCTAATTTGCCCAACCACCTGGCCAAGCAATTTTTCATTGATTTCAACGCGTTTTAAACCTTGCTCTATTGCTTCTTGCAAAATAGAAAAATTAGCCAGTTCATTCAATGCTTCTGAAAATTCAATGTAATATAATTTAGGATTATCTTTGATATAAATTAGCGCTTGCAAAGATGCTTCCCAACGTCTTAATTCTTCCATAGTTGCTTCTTGAGCCATATAACTTGCATAGGCAAAAAAACCATTTTTTTGATGTTTTGCAATATCATTTTCAAGAATGCTTTTTAGAATAAATATAGATTCAACAATTGGGTTGTTAGACATTACTCTTTTATTGCCGTTTATACTAGAGATGCATATTAGTGTGAATGGAAGCATCACATCAAATCTAAATCCTCTCTTTTCAAGATCTTTTAAATAATCTATTGTTAAGCTTATAGGGTTAGACAAGAATCTGCACATTTTACTAATTAAGTTTAGATCAGAAAAATTTTCTACATTGAAATCAGCTTTATTATTTGATAAAGAATAAGAATAAAAACTACATGTTGTTTGCCAGGAAAAGCTTTTCAACGTGTTCATCACTCTATCTAATAAATCTGCATCACATTGTGGATATTTATCAAATACTACACGCTGACAATCAAAACCCATTATGCTTATTGGATGATGTAGACCAGCTTCTGGTCCAAACATGGGTAATCTTTTAAAAGCCAGCAAAGCTTCAGAGCCAGGATCTGCTTGTCTAAAAGAATAATAAGCAGCAAGCTGTACTATGCAATCATTTAAATCATCAGGTGTGAGTTTGATTTGATGTACATCACTTGTACAAAAGAAAGATGGTTTGTTTTTTTCTAAAGGTTGAGATATTAATTTTTTAAACTCTTCTATATATTCCTCTCTAGGATAGGCATCAAAATCTGCCACCATTCCTTTATAGGCCTTACAAAATATTTTAGCCTCATCTATAAAAGTCGTGAATGAACCATCTTTGCGCATACCTTCATAGAGACCATATTTTCTTTCAGGGTGATATTTTTTAATTAGTGATAAAAATTTTTCATAAATTGGTTCTTTAAGCTTTTTTTTGAGGTAAGTAAATTTAACATTATCTATTCTGTTTTTTCTAAATTTGTCTTCAGTTTCTTTCATCCAAGCTAGAATAATAGCTCTGTTTATCATCTTATATTCTTTCCAAACATCATAAACGACTTCTACCTCTCCTCCTTGTGGAATATTTTCTGTAATCCATCTTGCCCATATAATGGGTGATTGCCTATACGGAATACCTGCAAAATCAGGTAATGGATGAAATTCATAAAATTCTTCTTCAGATAAGCTATTGACAAATATTTCTGCTGCATGCCTGATTTTAGCTTTATCATCTTTATATTTTTCCGGATGTGGCAATCTATCTTTAAATCTATCTAGTATGATGGAGTATTTTACACCATCTACAGCCCAGAATTGACATAGTCTAAAAGGTTCTAAGTTGCAATTTTTATAGCTCATAATTTTAGGGGAAGTGGATAAGTGGTATGAGAACGCCATAAAAGTAATACTAAAATAGTGTGATATCAACTTGTAATAATATTTTTTACAAAAATAAGTAAAACAAAGGGTGGTTGTTTATGCCCACGAGTTATCCTCCGCCAGGCTATGGATTTTTGTTGTGTATAATCAGATTAAGGGCGTCTTTAAAACCTGCTGATTTCTGATCATACCACTCCTGCAATTATTTGCAGGAATAAAATCATAACCCAACCAGCAACACCACCAAAACGACTGGATAAAGAACAATGGCAAGCCAAGGCAAACGCATGAACATTATTTTATCATCCCAAGAATACGACAAAGATATTCCTCATTCCAGCCAGAATTCTTCCGTTTGTTATTTATACCGACCTTAATCGAAGTATCCTGCTTAAGAAGTAAGAAGATTTAGGGCAATTTGTCTCGCAATAGCCAGATTTTCAGCAGTATTGCCCCTTCTGGCGCGAGACTGGTCTTCTGAAAATGCAACATCCAAAAGACCCAATGCAGGTTATTCTCTACCTGCCAGTGGAGTGTCGTGTAGCTCGCAGGACTTCCTCTGCCATCATGACTTTGCTGCTGATGAAACAACGAATGAAGCTCCGCACCTTACCTTCTTTCTCTCAATCCAACTGAACGTCTTCTATCGTTTTAGCCTGCCACCTGGTTGCGTTTGAACAACATGAGTGGTCATTTAGAACCCAGCAACGGCGATGCTCTTTGCGGCCGTTTATTGTCAGATTGTTCATCATACTGGAGCTTATATGGGCTGTCGGTTGGGTTATCTCGCCAATAGCTGGCAAAGTAACGATTCAGTTCACCGTAGAGTTTACCCTGGTTGTTTTTTACGGCCAGCAGATAATCGGCTTTCGCCTTAAGGATTTTACTGGCAATACGCTTTTGGCAGCTCATGGCATCAGGGGTCACGGTGCAACCTTCAATAGCAGGTTTATCCAGTCACTCAGGAGTCCCAGTGATCTCATTGGATTTGGGTGTGGTTCTCTTGAAACGACGAGCCAAGGCAGGAAGACCACGGATTTTCAGTCTATAAATACGAGAAAAGAAGGCAGATTCATGGTGACATAAAGCTACGAAACCAATAACGCCATGAACCAGCCTCCTGTGAACGCATCTTACGCCAATACCCTCGAATCTTCACCTTCTGCAGACTTCTTTTCGCCCTCACAGGTTCAGCTGAACACCATGATCAAACACCTTGAGACTATCGGTACTCAGGATCATCGCGTTACAGAGAAATACCTGAGTGCTGAAGGAGATGAATAGCAGTCACTGAAAGAGGCCCGCGATCTGGAGAAGCTAATTAAAAAGGCCTTTCTGTGCCGGGACGATGCATTGAAGTCTTTTGCCTTTTGGCAGAAACAATCAAAACTCTGTCAAAGTGAAACAGAGCCTGAGGTTATCTGTAAACCCTGTTATTCCGGCAAAGGAAGACCATCGCCGGATAGCAGGCCTGATCACTTCGAGTACTTTGTACAGGGCGAATGCTTTGTTTCCTGCGAGAAAAGAGAGAATGCACAGGCTTCACCGGGTTGTTTTATCCTGGGTACCAATGAACTGGACCAGGATAGTTTGAATGCCTCTGAGCTGCTGTCTGCCTGCAAGTCACAACAACAGGTTGAAGGTGGCTTTCGGTTCCTGAAGAGTCCGGAATTTCTGGTTTCTTCATTCTATCTGAATTTACGAGTCGGTGTATTCCTGACAGGGGTAGTGAAAGACGGTTTCTATCTAAAAAATAACCCTATTTTGTGATGTAGTCTAAAATGAACTTATTAAATGAAGTTACTCACTCGTACCATATATAGCATCTGGTTATTCGGTTAATATACTATGGGTGGCAGAAAGAAACATTGAAATGCGTAACGCCAGTTATTGCCCCAAAGACGATATGAATCCTGTTTGCAAATAATAATAAAAAAATCATTGTGTTAAGGAGAGTTACTATGAAAAAATCACTGATCGCCCTGGCCTTTGTCCTATCGGGGTCTTCGAATATACTTGCCGCTGATATTGGCAGTTCCTCTGCAAATGTTTCTATGGATGTAGCTTTATATGCATCAATTACAGGACTAGATGTAATGGAACTGTCTACGAGTGATGCCGGTGGTTCTCAAGGGGCTGTATATTCTGCCAGCGATTCATTTAATCTTGAGAGTAATGGTCAGGTACGAGTAGTGCTATCTGGATCAGACCTGAAAATAGACGAAGATCATAGTGTACCAACAACCTTTTCTCTGGATGGCGGAGGCAGTACTTTCGATACTGCATCTGATGCTGTTCATAATCAAACCCACAGTGTTTCAGCAAGTGCAACCCTTGGATCTATTTCTGATCAATTAGCAGGCAATTATCAAATAGGCATTTCCTTAACGGTTACAGCTCTTTAATGCTTAATAGGGGAGGAGATTTCTTTTCCTCTACATAAGCTACCGGCTTTTCTGAGGGAGCGTTGTATGCCTGAGGGTGCTTTACCGTTTTGGGTAAAAAAATGAGTGTTTTTTTGTACAGTGATTCGAGTAGAATTTGTCTTGACTCAGGCTTGATTTTTTGTATATCTTGATCAAACTGAGTGGTTGAAGGCGGTCATTTATAATATTAATACCTGCACATATTCAAAAGTTTTTTGGTATGCCAGTATGTACAATTTCGTATCACTAAAGTGTTCCAGGCAAGGATGTAAATGTAATTGAACTGATCAAAATATGCTTATGTTTTTGCCCTGTTTGGAACTGATATTTTTCACTTTTTTCTGGCAACCATGTTCGTAAACATTGATAAATACTGCCATTAAAGCCTGCTCGGTTTAAAAAATTTTCCAGAAATAATTTCCCGATTTACTTGCATCATTACCACTTTAGTGTGGAAAAATCCGATGGAAATGGCACAATTATATTTGGATAATCCCTAAAATCCAGTTACAAGATAACACAGGAACTTCCTTCCTGTTCTCGTTCCTGGCAAGGCTCAAATAAACTATTTATCTCAAGTTTGCCCGAAATCCTGCTAATTGCTATTGAAACGATGCACACCCATTCTTCACACGCTGTGAATAAATTAGAACTATCATGACCTATAGTAAATACTTTCTCATAATTTAAATGGATCATGCAGCCAGGGTCAGTTTGCTGTCTAATAAATAAACATTGCTTGGGATCTGTCACCTCATTATTGCCAAAGTTTGGATAAAAACCTACATCTGTATAAAAACGTATATTATCTCTATTATCAGGTTTTGAAATGTGTACATTATGACCACCGTTGACTTGTATCTCACCTATTATCAGAAAAAACAATAGAGTTTTTATGCTATGAGCTATGTTATGATATTTTGCAGCGATATAAAAATTTTTGATGGAATATTGATAAGAAGTGAGAGGGGTAAGAAGGTGCTTTAAATTTCTCTTAGTTACTTTTATACACCCAGCAAGCAAACAACCAGCAATATCTTTACTCCCAGGCTCTTTAAGAGTCAAGTAACGCTGACTCATATCATTTTTTATCGTACACGTCGTGAGGGTAAAAATTTTTCCGCTTTTTTTGCATTTCCATCTGGAACCACTTCCATACTTGCAAATCTGGAAACCAAAAAACTCTATATTAACATTTTGCATTTTACAATACCCTGTTATTTATAAGATCAACTTAAATTCATCAATTGAATCGAACACCACTACCTTGTGATATAAATCTTTTGACGTATAAGTGTGATAAGTATGTGAAGGTCGTCCTCGTTTATGAGGATTATAGCCTTGTTCAGCCCCTTCCTGATTACCATAAATGGTTTTTGTTGTAACATCGACATCCATTACCCGGGGTAGTTGTAATAAAGGCTCGTAGCATTCCTGAAAATGAAACTGCATCCATTCAATACCTTTTTGATCATCTATTTTAAATAGTCCTCGCCTGGCTGAATCATCACTGACTACTTTTGTCATACCCGGTAATTTCGGATTAACGCCATCACCGACCAGTGTTCCACTATTGGCATAACGTTTATGGCCTGAAAGAATTGAAAGAAACAGCGAACCCAATACATTCACTTTTTTGGGTGCATTATTGCTTTTGTAAGTCAGAGGGCAATCATCAACCCATGGTTCAAATCGACAACCTGTCTTTAAAAACTGTATAAAAAAAGCAAACTGTCCCACGGGTGTCACCGATGCACCAGGTTCCCATTCAACCTGAACGTTACCTTCAAAAGTGTCCACTTCGAGCGTCGTCTCTGTTGCGACCTGTTTACTGAGTTCGTTGCGCTCACCCTTTGGGTGAACCGGTTTTGGTGGTAGAACCATGCTGTAGCCCTCTCAACACAATGGGTTGTAGTTTAGCTGGTATTTTTAACTGAGGATTTTAGGTTTATAACTATTTACTACAGTCACCCAAAAGGGGGGTTATGAAAAGACGAAAGCCTGACACCGAACTCTCAGAAACGATGGAGTGTGATAAGCTTTATCAGTTAGCAGATCACAAAGGACTCCCTGAGGCCGTAAAGTAAGGGTTAGCGCCACAGACTTCGTGGCACTTACTGGCGTGCAACACTGGAAAGGCTGGTGAATCAGCCCGTCAGATCGGGTAAGAGTCTTAAATAATCTCCCTTTTTGTGTCATACAGCAGGTGTTGATGACATCGGTTTCATATTCCGCCCCCAGCTTTTAATATGACTGTAGGCCAGAGGGATAGCAAACAGAGTCAGGAGAGTGCCAATCAGCATACCACCGACCAGCGTCCAACCAATTTGAGAACGCGCCACTGAGCCAGGGCCTGTAGCCAAAGCCAGTGGCAGAGCACCGATAATCATGGTCAGGGAAGTCATCAGGATCGGGCGCAAACGGGTTTTTGCTCCCTCCATAGCAGCATGGGCAGGTTCAACACCATCCTTCAGACGATCATTGGCAAACTGTACGATCAATATGCCTTGTTTGGTGACTAACCCTATCAACGTCAACAGTCCAATATTAGTAAAGACATTGAGTGTTCCACCCACAAGATGCAGGATCAACAAAGCGCCAAACAGAGAAAGGGGAACCGTGATGATGATAATCAGCGGGTCCACAAAGCTTTCAAACTGTGCAGCCAGAATCATGTACACCAGCAACAGCCCCAGCACAAAGTAGAACAAACTCTCTGACTGGGATTTCTCCTGCTCACGCAGTGCCCCGATAAAATCGTAGGACTCATTGTCTTTCAACAGACCTTTTATATGCTGATCCATATAATCACGGATCTCACCCATGGTATAGCCTGGCACAAAAGTAGCGGTAATTTCAGCAGCGACTTTGCGATCAAAGCTTTTGATACTTGGCTGAGCCGTGGATGGTTTAAACGTTACGATTTGCGACAGGGGAACCAATGCACCATCACTGGCCTTGACTCGAATATCTTTCAGTACATTGAAGTCATTCAGGTATTCTTCTTTGGCCTGAACATAAACGGGGTAGATGCTGTCATCTGTCGTTTTTATATTGGTGACATGGCTGCCGGCCAGGAACTGGCTCAATGCGTTACGTACTGAAGATGGGCTAACACCGAGCTGCGACATACGCTCCTGATTAATCTTCACATCGTACTGACGCGTATCAAATACCATGGAGCTGGCAACGTTTTGCAAACCCGGGTATTTCTTCAGTGCCCCAACGACTTTGTCGGAGCTTTCAATCAACGCCTGCGGGTTTTTACTTAGCGTCATTAATACCATTTTAAAGGAGCTGGCACCATAGCCATAATCTACCGGATCAGGCAGATAAACAGCAACATCAATGCCTGGCGCTGCAGCCCCAAGCTCTTTATTCAATCGCTCAATCAGCGTATCAAGGGATTCCTTCCGTTCATTCCAGGGCTTGAGGGTTAGAAAATTAGTAGCACCACCGGTAATCCAATACGACATGTTATGGGCAATCTCAGGCTCTTTGGCAATGGCCTTGTCAATTTTGGCCATATTGTCATTGGTAAAGGCCTGGTTACTGTTCGCGGGTTCCGTGATATTGGTTTCCAGATAGCCAGTGTCTTCTTTGGGGATCATGTCCTGATCCAGCGTCAGAAACAACACAACACCGAGAACCACAATCGTCACAAAACCGCTCAAAACCCACTTACCTGATACAAAAGTCCTCATCAAGACCTGGCTGTATTTATCTGTGAGGATCGTCAGAAAAGACTCTATCTTCATAAACCAACGGTGTGGCTTCTCTTTCTGTTGCATCAGACGGGAACACATCATGGGGGAGAGTGTCATGGCAACAAAACCAGAAATCATGACGGCACCAGAGAGGGTGATTCCAAATTGTTTAAAAACCTCAGCAGCAATCCCGGAGGAAAACACCAGAGGCATATAAACCGCCACCAGTGTTAAAGTCATAGCAACCACAGAAAAAGCAATGCTCTTCGAACCCTTGATAGCAGCAACAAAAGGTGTATGCCCCCCTTCCATCCAGCGGTAGCTGTTCTCCAGCACCACAATGGCATCATCCACAACAAGGCCAATAGCCAGAACAATAGCCATCAGTGTGACCGTATTAATGGTAAAGTCCAGGAAATACATAATAGTAAAAGTTGCAATCAGGCATACTGGTATGGTGATGACCGGAATCACCGCTGATCGGAGGGAACCTAAAAACAATAAAATAATCAGGGAAACCAGAATGACAGCTTCAACGATAGCGGAATAACTGGCGTTAATGGCATCATTGATAAAAGTGGCTTGATCATAGCTCAGATGCAACTCAATATTTTTAGGCAGCTTCGGTTTAATCTTGGTATCCAACGCCTCCAGTACACGATCGGCGACGTCTACAGGATTAACGTTACGGAAGGGACGAATCTGCATGGAAATGGCCTGCTGGCCATTGAAGTAGACCGGAGAGATCGTCAGGCTTGCCGTACCCCATGCCAACGTTGCCACATCGCTTAAACGAACTGGATTATCCTGTGAGTAGCGAATGATAAGGTTGGCATAATCGTTGATTGATTGCAGGGTATTGGAAGGTACCAGTGTGTACTTTCTATGTTCACTCTCAATAGTGCCAGCCGTATAACCAGCATTGTTATTTTGCAGGACAGCTGTCACCTCTTCTGGCGTCACCCCCAACGTCGCCATTTTTTCGATATCCAGCCAGACTCGCAATGCAACTCTGGAGGCCCCATGTAGAGGCACCTGTCCGACACCTTCGATATTCTCCAGCTGCGGTACAACATTATCCACCAGGTAATCGAAGATGGTACGTGTATCCGTGCCGTCATTGCTGGTAAATGCCATGGCCAGGGTAGGCACAACATCCCAGGAAGTACCCGTATTATCACCAACAGATGGAGGGTTATCCAGCCCGGCAGGGAGTTGAGATTGAGAGCCAAGGATTTTATTGCGTATTTTATTGACAGTTTCAAAATACGGAGCATCACCATTGAGCATCACAGTAATGCGACTGTTACCATCCTGACTACTGCTCAGCATATAGTCAATACCATCAATATCAGTCAGCGCTTCTTCTTCTTTTTTCGTGACTTCATCGGCCATAAACTCCGAACTGCCCCCCCCATAACTGGTGCTGACAGAAACCGTTGGCAATGTGATAGACGGAAAATAACTGTAACCGAGTTTAAAGAATGCCACTAAGCCAGCAACCACCAATACCAACGATAGCATGGTAGCCATTACAGGCCGGCGTATACAAACCTCTGGTAAATTCATTCCTGCTGTCCCTCAGGCTGGTCAGCAGAAGGTAAACCCGACTTAAGCACTGAAGAGGAAGATTCAGGCAATGACGGTAACTTCACCGGAGGATTGTCCGGGCTGCTAACGTCAGCCTTCAGATTATGGGCAGGAGAAAGTGTCTTGACAGACCCGACACTGGTTTTTCCAGCGCTACTGCTATTTTTGCCCCTGGCCGGTATCTTATTGGGTGGTCTGGTATTGGAGATAGCAATAAGAGTACCACTTTCCAAGCGCTCAGTTCCCGTTGTCGCTACCTGATCGCCAATCTTTAACCCTTGGGTAATTTCAGTAAAGCCGTCATTGGTATTGTTGCCAATCTTGACCATAATCCGCTCAACATGATTATCTGGCGTGACCCGGAACACAAAATAATTAGCCCCATCGGCGACAATGGCTGTTTGAGGAATAATCAGCACCTGACGCTGTTTACCCAGAAAGTGTAAAATATTGGAAGAAAATCCGGGCGCCAGCAGCTTGTTTTTGTTATTGATCCCTGCTTTGACATCAAAGCGGCCTGTTGAGGAGTCCACTATGGGAGCAACGTAAATCACAGAGCCTTTAAAGGTATGACCAGGCACCGCTGTGGAGGTTAACTGAACCATCTGGCCTACCTTGACATTGTTTCTCTCACCTTGTGAGAGGGAGTAAGTGACATCCAGTCTATCCACGTCAACCAGCCTGACCACAGGGGCACCAACATTAATGTAAGCCCCCAGGTCAAAGCGATAATTGCCAAGCATACCGTCATAAGGTGCTTTTAACTGCATGTCTTCCAAAGCAGAGAGTGCCACTTTTTTATTGGCTTTCGCTTCTTCCAGCTTGGTCTTTATGGAAATCTGCTCAACTTCAGAAAATACATTTTTATCTTTCACCAACTGATACCGCTGGTAATTGGACTGTGCCTCCAGCAACTTTGCCTGAGCAGATGCCAGCTGCGCATTAGCTGTGCCACCATCCAGTACAGCAATAACATCCCCTTTTTTGACAGTGGCACCTTCGGGAAAGCAAATTTTCTCCAAGTGACCTGAACCCGCAAAACTGAGCTCTGTGTCATCCTGAGCACGCAATGTACCAATACTGCTCAGGGTAACGGGTAAAGAACGTTCAGTGACCAAAGCCGTTTCAATATTCACAGCGACGGTTTTTTTCCTGGGCTCTTCAGCATGGGCAAATGCAAAAATAACGACCAGCACCAACATACTAACAACTTGCTTTTTTAACTGTTTTGCACGGCATAATAGCATTTGACACATAACTCGGTATACTCGGGAAATATTAATCAGAAAAGTAGAGGTAAATGCTTATCTTTTCTTAAACAGGAAGTATTGACCAACATAGCCGATCCGTCACTTATCATCCTGTTCATCCTGTGAGGCGGCTATATTGGCGTGGAAAACCCGTAAACGCAAGAATGTTTGCGTGAGGTTACGTGGAAATACTCTCATCGTCGTTCTTTTTACCACCACCGCTATAACATACTTTTCTCAAGATATCTGCCATTAATCAGCGTAGCCAACTTAATGCCAAGGAGGTATTACTATGGATCACGCCCCTATTCCAGAACCTGTTCATGACCTTGTGGGAGGGTACATCCCCATATTGGATGACTATTTGCCAACACTGGATGATACAGATGCAGGCATACACGGATACGTTCCCATACCGGATATTGAAGAAAGCGGCTTCGATTATTACGAAAAACACAAAGACTGGCTCATACAACGGGTCATCCTGAAATACAGCAAAATGGCGGTGAAAAAAGGGGTTAAAAAAGCCCTGACTGTCTCCCTTGGCGGTGCCGCAAACGTTATTGTAGAAGCCCCTTCGCTGAGCAAAACATCAATGCATATCACTGCGCTCAATACATTATTAAGCGAGGCTAACTACGATTGCCTGTGCCCGGCTGAGTTCAAAAGCTGCAATGATATTATTCATTACTTAATTCAGCAAAAATCTAAAAAATTCAATAGAAAAGTGATTTCCATGATACCCGGGGTAAGTACCCTGCAGTTCCTGGGCCATAAAGGGCGTGCCTTGTATAAGGCTTTTACCGGTACACTTGGCCAGGAACGCAGTTTTCTTGCCCATGAACTGCATAAGAAAACCAAAACCTGCCCACTGGCTCAGGCCGCGGTAGCAGAACTGTTAGGAAGCTATCATATGCAACGATGTTGGGCCACGATGTATGCAGTGCGTGACTGGGATGAAGGATGGCGAGCCATTGAGGACAAGATGGCATCAACATGATCAGCAGCAAACCAGCGCTTACCTGAAAGCACTGGCTAATGGTCATCAGTTGCAAGGGTTGTCTCCATGCGTAAAAAACATTTGGAAATACTGCGTGCATGAGCAGGCCAGTGCCTTATGCGGCAAAACTTTTCAATGAATGAACATCGTATCGGCAGGCTTTTCCCTCAAGGCTGTAGGTGGGTGATGCATCGGCCAGAAAAGGGGCTTTTTTCGGGCGTTTAATCACAACGCGATGGGTTGCCAATGCCAAAGCAGGGGGTAGCAACGCATCGGCGTCCCTATCGTCCCCTATCAGGGAATGAAACAACTGCATTTCTTTTTTCACCAACGCTGATTTATCACGCTGAGGAAACATAGGGTCCAGATAAACAACATCACAGGGCTTCTGCTCGTGGAGCATGGTGGTCATGATACTCAGGGCATCACCTTGAATCAGCCGCATGCGACTGATAATGTCGGCAACGTCCATAGACAGTGCAGCTCGTTTCAGGCCATCTTCCAATAGCGCACCAATGATGGGAGAGCGCTCAAGCAGCGTAACTTGACACCCCAGCGTTGCCAACACAAACGCATCCCGCCCCAAACCACCGGTGGCATCGAGAACGCGGGGAGTAACACCTTTGTTCAAACCAACAGCTTTAGCAATATTCTGCCCTTTACCCCCGCCAAACTGACGACGGTGCCTTAATTTACCTCCGACAAAATCAACAATCACAGGGGATTCTTTTTTACCTGCGCGTCGAAGCCCTAAACCATCACAGGTATATTCAATAATGACTGATGCCTCTGGAAGCCATTTTTTAGCAGGAAGAGGCTCTGCCCCTAAAGACTCAAAAAACCTTTTGAGAGGGAGCATTTCTTCTGACCAGCCTTGTGTTGCCAGAAATAAAGGAACATTTATCGCAGACATGGCCACTGCCTCGACTTTATTGACATATTGACATAAGGATGCAAACTCAGTGTAAGAATAGTGGTTTTCCGTAAGACAGGCAGATGCAAAGCGAGACTCGGCATTTAAACGTCACTGTTGGCAATAAAAAGTGGCAGTAAAAAGTGGCAGTAAAAAGTGGCAGTAAAAAGTGGCAGTAAAAAGCCAGGAGTTACCCGACAGGCATGGTGACTTCCGCCCAATCATCTCAGCAACGCTGCACTTTATGGCATTGTCATTTTTATGCCAACAGCGCCTGGCGCTCATTCTTTTTTAATGCAACTTTATCACGCAGATAAACCGGCATCGCCTCTTCAGCCGGTAATACGTTGCCCTGCAGAAAATCCTGTGCAGCAATCATAACCATATCAGCCGCATGGGGAAGCGCTGAGCTGTCATGCTGCTGAACAGTAACAGGTAAACGATCATAAAATCCCCACCCCGTACCCATGCCAAAAGCAGTTTTTGTTTGGAAAACCGACGGTAAATCCAGCAGCTCCGGTTTAGTCACCTGCTCTTCACAGACTGATGTCATCACGCCCTGCTGCTCAACAAAAGCCCCCCAGTAAACTTCATCCATGCGTGCATCAATCACTGATACCACTGACGAGGCCTGATAACAGCGATAGCCCTGCTGCGCCAGCGCTGCCAGCGTTGACACGGGGATCACCGGACAGTCCACAGCAAATGCCAGCCCCTGAACCATAGCGGTGGCTACACGCAGGCCAGTAAATGCCCCCGGACCTCGCCCAAAAGCCAGTGCATCCATCTGTTGTAAGGTAAAACCGGCATCGCCCAGAATCCGGTCAATCATAGGCAAAAGCTCACGGCTGTGGCGACGGGGAATGACCTCATAGTGTTCAAGCACATCACCATCACTATTCAGTGCAACCGAGCAGGCTTCTGTGGCGGTATCAAGAGCGAGCAGTTTCATGGAACATCCTGGAAAATCGTATGGACAATAAAAAGCAAAGGAAACATAACGCGTCTCTTCTTCATTCACACAATGCCGGTACAGCTAAGCGTTGATAACCCTACCGTCGTCGTTTCTGCGGGGTGATAGCAGCCTGTGGGCATTAACTCTGACCTGTTGTAAAAAAGCGGGATCTGGCTATTTTCCAAGGTGTAGACAGAACGATTATTCACCTCAAGTCCCCATAGAAAATGCCTCAAACCGGTCTTTTTCTCACAACGGTGGAGTCAGACCGCCTACTGGGGACTGACAACAGGCGCTTTTAATGCCTCAATCACAGCACGGCCAATGGTATCAACATTACCAACACCGTCAATACGGCTGTAGTGCTGACCTGCCATGGTCTGGTAGAAGTCAATCAGTGGGGCCGTCTGGCTGTGGTATACCGACAGACGTTTGCGCACCGTCTCTTCCTGATCATCATCCCGCTGAACCAATGGTTCCCCGGTCAGATCATCTTTACCCGTTTCCTTAGGGGGGTTGTAATGGATATGATAAGTACGACCACTGCCAGCATGCATGCGGCGACCTGCTATGCGCTGAACGATGGCATCGTCTTCTACAGCAATTTCAATCACATGATCAATAGCAACACCTGCATCACGCAATGCTTCTGCCTGAGGAATAGTGCGTGGAAAACCGTCAAACAGAAAGCCTTTAGCACAATCATCCTGCGCAATACGCGCTTTGACCAACGCAATAATAATCTCATCAGACACCAGTAAACCTGCGTCCATTACCGCTTTTACTTTTTTACCCAGCTCAGAGTCCGACTTGACGGCGGCACGCAGCATATCACCGGTAGAAATCTGAGGAATACCAAACTCTTCCATGATAAATTGTGCCTGAGTACCTTTTCCAGCACCTGGTGCCCCCAGCAAAATTACTCGCATGAAACTATGCTCCTGTCATGGGGCTTCCACTTACCGTCATCACTGAAGCCCATTGCTAAAAGTGGCAGAAGCATATTACAGCCTGCCATTGAGTTACAAGGGATATCCATCACCGTTGAAAACAGCTCATTGTATCATATTGCCTCTGAAAATCCGTTACCTACTGATTATGCAGACATTATTGATAAAGATTTTCCGAGGCAGCCGATACTCTCAAAAGAAAACAACAGAGGCAGCCACTGTGGGAATAACACGTAGCATCATTCTCGGATCACTGATTTTTCTGGTACTACCAGCTCAGGCATCTGTTCGTATCGAAAACCATAACCAACTTCAGGATGCCCTCAGGGATAATCGGCCCCCTTCTGGCTATATTGATCTGAGCCAGTGTAAAACAGAAGTGGTAATTGGTGAGCTGCCAGAAGATAAACAGGTCTACAGACTGTCTTTCAAGGATAACTTCTCCTTTAATATGACATCGAAAATGATTACTTCGGTGTTTGATACGGTATTAAATAACAGTCAGGTCGTTAAAACCGTGCCCGTGTTGGTGAAAGTGCCTGCTACCGTGTTTGTCACCAGTTCTGCCAAAGTGGATTATATGCGCTATCAGATAACGATGGCAGGCCAGGATACGCTGATACGGGTATATCATTGTCCATGGGATCGGGCTGTTTACCTTTGGTAGTGATCATCCCCAATCCTCATTACCCAACCTACCCCCCTGTGCTAACACAACACGATTTTCATTGACCAGTACACAGGGATTGCAGGATGGTCAATGGCCTCGCTTCCGTCTCATTTTTTATTGCATTTTTGTTAAAAACAACGCCTTTTGTTGTCGTTTTCCTCTTTGGGGCAGTGAGTGAGCTTCTAAAGCGGGGCGTCATGGATTTATCCAAAATTTTTGGGCAACGCAAACACTTCCTTTCGGTGGAATTGAAACCCGTGATAAACATGAAGACAAAGACAAGGTAGCACCGAGTCCTGCCACAAATGAAAAAGAGAGCCTGAATCAAGCTTAGCCTGCCTTAAGCCTCGACCTGTCAGGCACAAAAAAAATGTGTATGTGACCGGCCGCCCTGCACCGGAAACATAACAATGCGCTTACTGCATTTTCGGCACCGCCTGCAACAACTCCCGGCTGTATGCCTGTTGAGGGTTCCTCATTACGGCCTCAGTTTTGCCCTGCTCAATAATCAACCCGTCTTTCATTATGGCCACCGTGTGGGCAAGGTGGGGGATAATGGAAAGGTCGTGGGTGATAAACAGATAGGAGACTTTCAGCGCTTGCTGAAGGGTCAGTAAAAGATCCAGAATTTCCGCCCTGATAGACACATCCAGGGCACTGGTGGGTTCATCGCAAATAATCAGCTCAGGGTCTACCGCCAATGCTCGGGCAATGGCAATGCGCTGTCGCTGTCCTCCGGAGAATTCGTGGGGGTAACGAAAACGGTGCTCAGGTTCCAGTTTAACCTGCCTTAACAGGTGAACCACTTTTTCTTCCCGCTGTTGTGGGCTCAGGTTCGCGTTCAGACTGATCATGCCCTCTTCAATAATATTTCCTGTGGTCATTCTTGGGTTCATGGATGAATAAGGGTTCTGAAAAATAACCTGGATTTTTTTTCTGATGGCCAGACGTTCCTTCCGACTTAGCCCATTGATTTTGAGGTTATTAAACCAGATAGTGCCCGCAGCTGCCTGTTCAAGGCACAGGATAGCTCGACCCGTTGTGGTTTTACCGCAGCCAGATTCACCCACCAGAGCCATGGTTTCACCCTTTTTGATGGAGAAACTGATACCGTTGACTGCCCGGGTATGCCCACTGATCTTCTGGAAAATACCTTTACGAATGGGAAAGTGAACCTTGAGGTTTTCGATCCTCAGCAGGTGATCACTTGAATCCCCTAACCTGAATGAGTCCGTGTCAGGGAGACTGTTAATTAATTTTTGACTGTAAGCCTGTCGAGGGGCTGAAAAGAATGCCTCGCATGGAGCTTCCTCAATGATTTTTCCCTGATACATAACGCCTACCCTATGGGCAACCTGGCGAACCACACTCATATCGTGGGTGATCAGCAAGACCGCCAGGTTTCTGGATCGGGTTAATTTTACCAGCAGGTTAAGGATCTGCTTTTGAATGGTAACATCAAGGGCCGTGGTCGGCTCATCTGCCAGTAGTATATCCGGCTCGCAGGCCAGGGCCATGGCAATCATCACCCGTTGTTGCTGGCCTCCTGATAGTTGATGGGGATACCAGTCTATTCGTTTTTCCGGTTCAGGAATGCCCACCTCTTTCAGCAAATCCAATGCTTTTTCCCGAAGTGTCTGCCCCTTCGATGGAGTATGTAATTTCAGGGTTTCCATAATCTGCTTACCGATTGGCTGAACCGGATTGAGGGAGGTCAGGGCATCCTGAAAAATCATGGCTATTTTGCCACCTCGAAGGGATGTCATGTCCTGCTCAGTCTTTTTAAACAGGTCATTTCCCTCCAGTAGCACCTTGCCTTGACTAATCATCAATGCCTCCGGTAACAGGCGCATAATGGCCAGGGAACTCACGGATTTGCCACTGCCTGATTCGCCCACCAGGGCATACACCTCACCCGCATTGAGCTGAAAACTGACATTGTCGATAATTCGGGTTTCCGGTTGCTGTTTTAATACCACTGACAGTCTCTCAACACTGAGTTTTTCTTCAATGGTATCGGCTTTCTCTGATTGAGGGGATTGAGGGGATCGAGGGATAGTGGTTATCATTAGCCAGCCTCCTGGGAGAGTTTTCCAGTCATCACCGACTTGGGATTGAAGGTATTATTAACAAGATCCGAAAAAAGATTGGCTGCCAACACAAGAATAAACATAAAGATAAAGGCACCACACAGGTTCCACCAGACGGCAGGCTCCCGGCTCAGTTCAGAACTACCGGCACTGATCATATTGCCCCAGCTGTACATGGAGGAGTCAACGCCGACACCGACATAAGCCAGCACCGCCTCTGCCAGCACCAGGGAGCTGAAGTCAAGAACAAAGGTGATGAGAATAATATGGAAAACATTGGGCAGTATATGTCGTCGTAAAATCCTGAAGTGACTGACACCAAAGACGTGAGCTGCCTGAACATAATCGAGCTGGCTCAGTTTGAGTGTTTCTGCCCTCAACAGACGACAAAGGGTTGCCCAGCTGGTAATACCCAGGATAAAGCACAGGGCGACAAACCGGACATCTGCTTTTTCCAGACTGGTGGCAAAAAGACCGGGGTGAAGATCAATTTGTACCTGAAACAGCAGGACGGATGCCGCAATGAGCAAAATGCCGGGAATGGAACTGAGCGTGGTATAAAGATACTGGATCACATCGTCCACCCAGCCTCTGAAATAACCGGCAGCGATGCCCAGTAAAATGGCGATGGGCATCATAATCAATGTTGCCAGGGAGCCAATAAGCATACCTGTGCGAACCCCTTTCAGGGAGCTATAGAGGACATCATTACCGGCTTTATTGGTACCAAGGATATGATAGAGATTACCCACATGCACGAGCCAGAAGAGTAAACCGATGATAACGGCCAGGGTTATATAGGCGGTTTTCCATGGGTAGGGTGAGTGTTTACCCCTCATATACCGGTGATGTAACAGTATTAATAAAGCTGCCAGAAGTACTCCCTTAAAAAAGCCTGTCAGGCTTTGCCAGGCAATATCGGCAAGGACACTGTCTCCTGGCGCAAGATGCTGACCAGCATAGTTGAGGTCAGGGAAGTCACGGTAGCTGTTGCCACTGGCATCTTGCATATTTTCTTTGGCGTAGGATTTGAGGGAGAAGGGTGCGGAGTACGTTTTTTCTGTATTATTTTTCATTTCTCCCAACAAAAAATCCAGTGAGCTGTACACCTCGTTAGAATAGTAAACCTGAGAGTTTGACTGACCCTCAACAGGCGGCAGCGCGGTTCTGAAATGCAGTGAGTCAGTAAAGCCAATGACTATATACGTCAAAAGCACTATAAAGGTTGACATTCCCAGTCGTGATTGAAAGACACAACCCCAGCGCTCCCGGTTAGAGGGCGTTTTAGCCAGGCCAATGATAAAGGCAATGACTGCCAATAGCAGGATATAAAGGAGTATGTCACTCCACAGCAATACCGGTTTCATCTGTTTACTCCCCCCCTAATTCAGTCGAACCCTTGGGTCAACTACTGTGTAAGATATATCCGTAAGAATCAGACCGATGATGTAAAGCACTGAACCGATAAAAACCATGGCCCGGACAATGGCAAAGTCCTGGGACTTCAGCGCGTCAATCATATAGCTACCGAGTCCCGGAATACTGAAAAATGACTCCATGATAAGACTGCCCATAAAGAGCATGGGAATAACAATCACGACATTGGTCAGAATCGGTATCAGGCTATTGGGGAGAATATGGCGAAAGAGAACCCCGGCTTCAGAAACCCCCTTGGCCCTTGCTGTTCGTGCATAGTCCTGATCAGCCTCCTCAAGAAACAGGGTGCGATACAGTCTGGCTCCCGCACCAATGCCGGATATGACGCCAATAATAACGGGCAGGATAAGAAATTTAAGGGCCTCTGTTCCGGGCTGAAAGCCAGAAATGGGAACCAGTTTCCACAGGCGGGCAAAAAGGTATTGGCCGCCAATAATGTAAAACAGGTAAGACACCGACATGAGAATAACAAACACAATGATAAACCCACGCTCCAGACCGGTGTTGCGAAACAATACAACCAGCAGGGCAATACAGATATTGACCCATATACCCATCAGGAATGTGGGCAGGGCAATACTCAGGCTGGGCCACATACGCTTGGAAATATCACTGGTAATATCACGACCACTCTCTGACTGACCAAAGTCGAAGGCGAAGAGCCTGATGGATTTATTAAAGAAAATGGTTTCAGTCAGTTGACGTATGCCTGCTTCTTCACTGTTAATAAAGAGGGGTTTATCGTAGCCATTGGTTTCTTTCCAGAGGGAAATGGTTGCTTCCGTCACATACTTGTCACCGAGCTGAGCTCGTGCCATATCATCGGGGCTGTTAACAATAAAGAACAGCGCGAAGGTAATCAGGTTGACTCCCATCAGAATGGGAATAGCATAAATCAGTCGTCTTATAATGTAGGTAAACACTATTATTGTCCTTATTGAGCTGATACAACTGGCTGAATTCTCAGTTTTTATAAGCAGTTTTTATAAGGGAGCGTCAGGTATTAATGGTTAGTTTCTGTCTGCGACGATAGGCAATAATTGCAGGTAAAAACAGCAGGATAAAGCCGATAACGACAACGATTAATGGCACAATAGTGTGTTTGTTCCATTCCTTCTGTTTTTGTTCCCGAAGCTGGCTGTCAATGCTTAAGTATTTAAGCGTCGCATTACTGATACCATGACGCTTTGTATTTTTCACCCACTGGTTATTCAGATAATATTCCTTTGGATAGTAACCCGTGAACCAGGGTGTATCCCGACGGACAATCTCCAGCAAACGGGCAATGATCGCCTGTCGTTCAGGGCCGGGCTTCAGCGTTTTCATTTGACTGAACAGCCGGTTATATTCGGCATTATCGTAGTTGGCCTGGTTAGTACCGTCACACTGGCATTTTACCGGCCCTTCTGGCCCGTATAACAGGAATAGAAAATTTTCCGGGTCAGGGTAATCCGCTACCCAGCCATACTGAAACAACTGGTGGTTGCTGGAACGCATTTTTTCTTTATAACGGTTCCAGTCAGTGGCCCGGAATTCCAGTTGAATGCCAATCTTTGCCAGCTGTCTTTTCTCCCAGTCCTGAGAACTTTTACTCGTTGCCTGAGCCTGCACATCAAAATAGAGCTTCAGTGGTTTGCCGGTTTTGGCATCTCTGCCACCGGGGTAGCCCGCTTCTCTCATTAACTGTCGTGCGTATTCAATGGGCTTGCGAACAGCCCGGTTATTAAGCCAGTCATGGGTGTAAGGATTAATGCCTTCCCTGCCTTCGAGATGACCGGCAATTCCTGGTGGAATAGGACCCATGAAAGGCAGGGATGCACCATTTTGAAAAATGTCTATAGCTTCTTCCATATTCCAGGCAATGGCTATGGCCTGGCGTAGTTTGCGTTTTTCCTCACTATACCCCCCCACTACCGGATCAAGCATATTAAAACCGTTATAGAAAACGGCCGGTTGAATATCTTCTGACAGGGTAATGGCTTTGTCCTGCATTTCTTCTGATAATTCTATGCCGTTGGGACCCATGACCAGTGCCTGGTCAAAATGCTGGGTGACATTGCCGTGACTTTCTCCTGAACGGTCATAATAACCTTGCAGAAACTTGGTCCACATGGGCAGAATTTCCTTATCAAGGGTAAACACCGCCTTGTCGATAAAAGGAATGCGCTTTCCCGCATCATCAAGAAAACCGGCAGCAGCGTCACCCGGGGCGCCTTCTGATGGATAGAAATCTTCCCGGTAATTTGGGTTGCGCTCAAGAACAATTTGCCGGTTGGGATCGTTTTGAGTCATCATAAAAGGCCCGGTTCCTATAGGATACCAGTCCAGCGTCAGGTTTTTTTCCGCAAACCCGGGGTTTTGATAAAAGCGATCAGCTTCCCAGGGCATGGGGGCAAAGAAACGCATCGCCAACCAATAAGGAAATTGTGGATAAATGCCTTTGATGGTGATGGCATAACGATAATCATCAATTTTCCTCAGCCCCTGCACAGAATACTGGCGCAAATCAAGCCAGCCATCGCGTTTCACGGCTCGCAATTGTTCAGTGAATGCCTTCATACCGACAATATACTGCGCCATGAATCCCATCAGTGGTGACTGGTTATGGGGGTCAGCAATACGTTTTATCTGATAGATAAAGTCATCGGCAATAACCTCCCTGCTGGCTGTTTGCTGAAAGTCTGCAATCTCGTCATACTCACTGCTGTCCGAGGCCTGGCTGAATAGATAAAGGTAGTCTTCACCTTTGTGAACAAAAGCGGGATGCGGCTGGTAGTTAATGCCCTGTTTCAGGGTGATGACATACTGACTGTAGGCAATGGCCTGAGAGTCTTCCTCGACAGTCTGAAATGACCTGTCCAGATAGATCACACGAGGCATGGACTCTGCCAGGACAGGTTCCATCTGGTAAGGTCTTTTTAGAAAGTGATAACCCAGCGGCGGCTCGTAAATCTGTTCGAGAAACACGCCTTCATCCGTTGAGTATGAAACGGCAGGGTCGAGGTGTTGGGGAGGAATCTGAAAATTAGTCTGATAAACGATACCATCACTGTTGTCAATAGAATTGGGGTTGTTCCACGGCTCCGAGCAGGAGGAAAGCAGAATCGTTATTATCGGTATCCATAAATACTGCCAAAACATAGAAACCTTCCTGTTTTAATTATTCTTCTGTAGGACCTAACTACAGCGTTATTGTTTAGTTTTTGCGGTTATGTCGAGGTGTACTGTACTTGTTTGTAACGGTTGTGTCACCTTTTCTCTTTTTATCGCTGGAAAGGCGCAGTGAGCTATTTCGGGAGGGCTGTCTCAGACTCAGTGGTTCTGTTACATCTGGAAGACACAGACAGATAAAACCGTTAACCTGACGTCTTGTTTTTTTACTCAGTTTCACTTCCTTCTATAGAAATCCTCCAGCGACCTGGCTGGAGGAGGATGTCAAAGCCTTAATGCCCCACAATATTACTGAAACATTGATTACTGAAACATTGCACTGATTGACTCAGCATTACTAATCCGTCGTACGGATTCTGCCAGCAGTGGCGACATATCTAATTGACGAATCTTACCCAGTGCCTGAGCCGCCGGGCTTAACGGAATCGTATTCGTTACAACCAGCTCATCCAGCTGGGAGTTTTCAATATTCTCCAATGCACGGCCAGACAGTACAGGGTGTGTGCAGTAAGAGTACACTTTTTTAGCATCTTTGGCTTTTAAAGCAGCCGCTGCCTGGCATAGCGTGCCTGCGGTATCGACCATATCATCTACCAGAATACAGGTACGATCAGCCACATCACCGATGATGTTCATCACTTCAATCTTGTTTGCTTCAGGACGACGCTTGTCGATAATTGCCAGGTCAGTATTCAGGCGTTTTGCCACAGCACGGGCGCGCACTACACCACCATGGTCAGGTGAAACAATAATCGGTTTATCGTACTGCTGACGCTCAATAGCATCCAGGAGAATTGGTGAGCCGTAAATATTGTCCACGGGGATATCAAAGAAACCCTGAATCTGATCAGCATGGAGGTCTACAGTGAGTACACGGTCAACACCCACGCTGGCGATCATATCTGCGACAACTTTGGCACTGATAGGTACGCGACTGGATCGAGGACGGCGATCCTGACGGGCATAGCCAAAGTAAGGCAGCACAGCAGTGACGCGAACCGCAGACGAGCGACGAACGGCATCAGCCATCACTAACAGCTCCATCAGGTTGTCGTTGGTAGGTGCACAGGTGGATTGAATCAGAAACACATCGCGGCCACGCACATTTTCCTGAATTTCCACAGCGACTTCACCGTCACTGAAGCGGCCAATGTAAGCCTTGCCAAAGGGGATATGCAGTTGGTTAACAACTTTGTGTACCAGATCCGGGTTGGAATTACCGGCAAACACCATCATTTTCGACACGGGCAACTACCTTGCTGAGCTGAAGAGACGAGGGATAAAACGACAAAAACCACGGTTGCCGGGGCAATCGTGGTTAAAAACAAAACAGGTACAGGAAATATGGCTGGGGTAGGAGGATTCGAACCTCCGCATGTCAGGATCAGAACCTGATGCCTTACCGCTTGGCGATACCCCAATAAACAACAACTCAATGCATAAAGGTTCTGAGCCGACAGGTACATGCCGATAGTCGATCTACTCAATATTCTGCAACCCAAAACAGTGGTCACTCACACGGACCTGAGCCTTTTCAAAACTGAGTGAAGCGGTGAGTTGTTAATACCGCGAGCAACGAAACCCTTTGCCCTGGAACCGATGGCGTGTAATGCAGCAACTGCTTCTTCCCGGGTACTGAAAGGAGAAAAGACACAGGCGCCGGAACCACTCAGCAGGGCTGGCCCGATACTCGAATGGTCAGAATTATCCAACAGGTGTAAACATTTATCAACCTCGGGATAACAGCGGCGAACCAATGGCTCAAAGTCATTTCGTGCAGGTTGATCCAAAGCCGAACAGACTTTAATAGGCGAGGTATCTCTTGTCAAATCGGGATGTGCGTAGATTTCTGCTGTATTGACATGAGCCTCTGGTGTTAACACCACAAACCAGGGTTCATTGGGTTCTACCGGCGTTAATTGTTCACCGACTCCTTCAGCAAATGCACTTTTGCCATAGACAAATACAGGTACATCTGCGCCTAATTGCAAGCCCAGTGCTGCCAGCGTGTCTTGTGAAAAGTCCAGACCCCACAAATGGTTAAGTCCAAGCAATACGGTTGCTGCATTGGAACTTCCCCCTCCCAGGCCACCCCCTAAAGGCAGGTTTTTAGTCAGTGTGATACGAACGCCTTTTTGCACGCCAGCCACCTTCATCAATAAACGTGCCGCCTGTAAAATCAGATTATCGTCATTATCAAGGGCAGGCAGAGAAGTCGTCAGGGAAAGCTGATCGGCAGGGGAAAAGGTTAGCTCATCACCCACATCCAGAAACTGAAACAGGGTTTGCAGATTATGGTAGCCATCCGGCCGTTTACCAATAATGTACAAAAAACGATTGATCTTGGCAGGGGCAGGTAACGTCAATTCGGGCACAGCAAATTCTCAGAAGATTTAATGCAGTCTTCACTGACATCCTCCCCGTCCTGAAGGACAGGGATTCCTACAGCTAGACGGGGATGCCCCACCGCAGCGTACCCCTTACCAGTAGCGGAATACACCTTATTCGACAATCTGCTCTACCTTTCGGATTGTTCGGATTGTTAAGAAACACGGGCAGAAAGCGGAGGTATTTTTGTTGATTTTCCTGTCAGGTAGCGTGATCGCTGGAAACAACTTACAGAAAAGCATACCACAAGGAGCTTACTCTGCAAGCCTCGCCTACATCTCCGTACTTGATTTAGGTTTAACCAACCTGCTCATCAGATCAGACGGTGTAAAATCCGGTAATCCAAAACACATTAAACGCTACGAACAAAAGCTCGCCTGTCTTCAGCGTAATCTGACTAAGAAGCGTAAAGGCAGCAATAACAAAGCTAAAGCCAGGCTCAAGGTTATACGTCCGTACGAAAAAATAGCCGACTGCCGGATGGATACTACACCTCAGTAATAGTTTCAATGTCGCTATTCTCCATCGTTGATATAACCAAACAGACAAAGAATAGATGAAACGGACAAAAGTGTTATTTCAGGTGTCAGGCTATTGCGCAAATCAGAAAGTTGCCGCAAAGCGGTCTGCCTTGATGCACAAGCGTTTCAAACTGTAGATAAATAGTTCTCTGTCGTACAGTTCTGGCGGGATTTTCTGAGGAAGAGTCAGCCCGGCAGGTCATGGATTTCGGGCAGACGTTTTGAGCATATCCTCATCGCCAGGAATCTGCAGTGCCCAATGATTCACAACCCCTTACCTGGAATGGAATATGCCCCCATTTGGTATCCGGCAGGGTGGCTTTCTGTTGTTCTATCCACAGGGTAAGGTTCAATGGCTGGAAACGGATAAACCAGGCGATTATCCTGAATTCAGCCGTTGAATGTCATAAATGGCTTCTTTGCCTTGCGACAGTCAGGCTTTCGTCTTTTCATAACACGCCTTTCAGGTGACTGTCGTCAATAGTTATACGTCAACTTGCGTGAGGCTTTCAGTAGAGGCGATGATTTCAACTGATGAATTTAAGTTCATCATTACTGACATCAACACCATCAGATAATCTATTTTCGTTTTCTGTGTATATATTTCTGATGGATGATCATGTTTCTCTTATCTGGAAAACACTTGCCGCACTGTGTGCACTTAAAAGGCTCTTTACTGTGGATGAATTCGTGTCTTTTACGGTCCCAGTCTCTCATAAAACCCTTGCCACACTGTGTGCACTTAAAAGACTTCTCACGACCGTGCATGACCTCGTGTCTTTTCCGGATCCTATCCATGGTAAAACATTTTTCACACTGTGTGCACTTAAAAGGCTTATTACCGGTGTGTGTAAAACTGTGCCTTTTCAGGTTATCCAGTTTTATAAAACCCTTGCCGCACTGTGTGCATTTATAAGGCCTCTCACCGGTGTGGATGCACAGATGTTCTTTCAATTGTCCCGACTGTCTAAAACTTTTGCTGCAATATGTGCACTTAAATGGCCTTTCACCGGTGTGGATGCGCAGGTGTCCTGTCAAGTGACTCGCTCTCATGAAGGGCTTGTTGCAATATCTGCACTTATAGGGTCTCTCACCGGTGTGAATGCGCGTATGTACAGTCATATGACTCTTATGATTAAAACATCTGCCGCAATAATGGCATGTGTGCTTTTTTCTATTGTCAATATCGGGAATTGTGCTTACTGCTGCACTTTGACCAGAGCTAACGGGATCAGAGCTATCGGCACCTTCTATATTATCTGTAATCCTGGTATCAGCACCCTCATCCACTTCATCATCTGATATTTCAATCACCTGGTTTGCAATATCCCAGTATTGTTTACCATAATCGAGCCATAAAGACTGATCTTTTTCTATGGGTTCTGAAGCAATAAAAAAAACAATGGGGCGACCTTTGTACTTGTAAATAAGAGGAACAATATTGGCTGTTTCCTTCACTGACTCGTTTTTATTATAAACAGTGGGTGCATTAACCAGAGATAGAATATTACTCGACCGGAAGCCATCGATAAAGACTTTATCATCAATTCTGAAGGCATATTGATCCACCCTTGAATATCTACCTGTTTTTGTAGGGCAGTCTGTTTTTTTCTCATTTGTGATCACTCCGCCGTAATGACCAATTAACTCAGCTTTTTCTAAAGAGCGCTTTGCATGCACTTCCTTTTGCCCATTAAGTCCGATAATATCCCCTGAATAGATTCTTTCACCCACTCTTTCATTCAGATATTGCGTGCGTTCTTCGTCGTTGAGATCAATAATGTAGCGTCTAATACTTTTTTTTATTTCCTTTTTGAAATCAGGATTCAACCCTGGGGGGGAAAAAAGAAGTCTATTTCTGGATATTGGCGCTCGACGTTCGTATTCCTGCTTTACTATATCGTCTTTATATAAAAACAGGGGAACATCATCAGAGTAACGATGAGGGGCAAATGCATTGACGACAGTTTCCTGTTTAATAATGATACCAGGTGTCTCCCCTTTCAATGAAGCATTGTCACCCCCGACTCTTAAGGCATTTTTTCTGGTGCAGGGTTTTCTGGTTTGGACACCAGCGCCCCTCTTGCCAGACGAGGGACCGGGATGGGTCCCTGACGTAAGATCCTGACAGGCCTTCCTGCCTGCTGCCATGCACAGTCCAGGACCAATAAGAAGATGAATAGCCGACGCTATAAGAGAACGGAACACAAGGTGATAAGAACCTTCCAGAATGAGTCCAGGAGTCTCTTTACTATTTTTTTGCTCTCCCGCAATGATAACTTCTGTTCCGCTGGCTGTGCCGCTGATGCTTTTCAGCATGGTTTCACTGTTGGAGATGGCTTGATGAAGCTTATGGCGTCGCCTGACCTGCTGTGCAAAAAGTATTGCAGGCTCGCTGGTGTCAACCATCACTTTTGTCATTGACTGGTCCACACCAAAATCCACACCAAAACACTGCCGGGCTTTGCCCTGCTCAGGGTCAGGGATGGGCTGACAGCAGGTATGTTGGTCAGGCACAGGTTCTGAATGCCTGATGATAAAGGAATGATTCGACAGAACGTGAGGAACGTTGTCAGTATCCGGTTTTGATCCGCTGTCCTTTTTTGGATTAAACAGAAGCGGCTCCCAGACATGTTGAAGGATTACCAGCAGGCCAGACGACACCGGGGACTCAGGAAAAGTTGAGGTTTTGCGTGACGGGCGGTATTCCGTAAAAAACTCGGGATTCTGTGCCTGCACAGGGGCAATGAAGGGCAGGAAAAAGAGCAGAGTCTTCAGCAATAGTTTCAATGTCGCTGTTCTCCATCGTTGATATAACCAAACAGACAAAGAATAGATGAAACGGACAAAAGTGTTATTTCAGGTGTCAGGCTGTTGCGCAAATCAGAAAGTTGCCGAGAAGTGGCCTGCCTTGAGACACAGGCATGTTAATCAGCAGATAAATAATCTTCTGTCGCATAGTTCTGGCGGGCTTTCTGAGGAAGAGTCAGCGCGACAGATCATGGCTGCGTAAGCGTTGCCAGAAAGTAAAAACGTTGAGCAGCAAGCCTTGAGGCATCGATCAAGAGACTTCAAAAACGGTCCATGGTCTTGCAAAAAATACTATCCCAAAAATCTGACTAATGAGAACATCAGCAGACTAAGAATACTCAATACAGGGGAGATGAACCATAACTTTTTTACGTCATCTTTTCATCATCTTTTCATCATCTTTTCATCATCTTTTCATCATCGTCGCTCAAAAAATTTACAAAAGGCAGTATCCCTCCCAATATAGAGGATGTCAAAAGTCCCAGGCACTTATGGATAACACCATGCTGATATCACCACGTGAAACTTTCAGCCGGGATGGCATTAACCGCCCGTTTTCCTCACGATAGGATGCATAGGAAACCGTCCAGCCCTGCTGGGTAATACGGTCTGCGACCCCCTCATTGTTCAGTGTCACATGGGCACTCCTATCAGGCACAGGGACACCCCGCACCCAGTATTGCAGGTAGCTAACCGGTAAGTCCCAACCTGTGATGCGCCTCATCACAGCTTCTGCGTCAGGGCCAGAGACAGGGGTGTCCTCACCTTGTACCTTGGCGACGACGCCATATTTTCCTCCCTCAATATTGGCTATGGACTGCCCAAAAGGACCTTCCAGCAAGAGAGTATAAGCCCCATGGTTTTGTGACCAGTTCAATGACAGGGAACCTGAACGGCCTGGTACGCGTAATCCCAGCCGACCAGACAATCCCCATTGCTTTACATTGGCCTGATACAGCAGAGTTCGCTGCCAGGCTGCTTCTTTTTCTGACTCAGACAATGTCACAGGGGCTTTATGCAAAGTGCCGCATCCGGATAAAAGTACTAGAAAGCAGGCAAACAGCCAGCGTTTGGGTTGAAAATGGTATAACAATAACTTCATCAGACAGTCCAACACGCGTGGCTCTCCAGTTATGGTTTTTCTATGGGTGGTGACGGTGCTTTTTGAGGGGCTTTTTGAAGGGCTTTTTGTAAAGGTGAGGTGCCTTTACCTGACTCCAGCCGGTTGACGGTTTCAATCAACACTTTGTTATCCGGTTGTTTCTTGAGGGCTGTAGCCCATAAAGCCCGGGCTTCCTCCCGACGATCCAGAATCCATAGCACTTCGCCCAGATGAGCGGCCACTTCCGCATCGGGAAACTTCTTATAAGCTGCTTCTAAAAATGCAAGGGCTTTCGTTGTATGACCAAGGCGGTATTGAATCCAGCCCATGCTGTCCATAATGGCAGGATCTTCACTGTTAATGGCGTAAGCTTTACTGATTAGCGCATTGGCTTCATCAAGGCGACCTGTTTTGTTGGCCAGGGTATACCCAAGAGCATTAAGGACAATAGCATTATCAGGCTGAACCGCCAGTATAGCCTTCAGGTCTTTCTCCAGACCGTTCACCCGATTGAGCTTTTCCTGTACCATTCCTCGGGAATACAGCAGATTGATGTCGTCAGGATGGCGTTGAAGAGCACGGTTGTAGAGCTCGAAAGCTTCTTTGTATTCACTGTGCTTCATCAATATCTCCCCTTCAAGCAGGAATAAGTGCTCTGATTGAGCGGGATATAACGTTCTGGCAGTATCCAGCTCCTTACGAGCTTTATCCCATTGTCCCAATTTTACCAGCATTTGAGCCATGGCCATCTGTCCCGTCATAAACTCTTTGCCGGGGGTGATAGCGGAGTAATACGTTTGCGCTTTTTGCCATTTTTTGTGTTTTTCATTGAGCTTGCCCAAATAGAAATTGGCTGTATTCAGTCGTTGCCCCAATGCCAGAAGCCGTAGCAAATAACCCTCTGCCTCATCATCCCTGTTGCTATCCATGGCAATCAGGGCAAGGGACAGGATAACTTCAGTGTCATTGGGAGACTGTAATTGCAGTATTTCAAATTGCTCGCGGGCTTCAGGGAGTTTATTGGCCCTGATCAGTACCCTGGCGTAGAGCAACCTCAGGCGATCCCGATTCGGAAAAGCCTTGACCGTTTTGGCCAGCATGCGCTCAGCTTCGTCATCACGTCCCATATTGCTGAGGATTCGACCTTTGATGATTATACCCTTGATGGCGTCGTCATGGTCTTTGTCGATCAACCGGTCACACACGGCTAATGCTTCTTCGTAGCGCTTCAGTTGCTGTAACACAATGGCCTTTCCCAGCACTAATGAAGTATTATCCGGGTACTTTGCCATAGTCTTATTGAAGGCAGACAATAAAAACGTTTTGCCTTGATCAGGCAAATGTGCAGTCAAAGCAGTGAGTCCCTCAAAGTCAGCGGTGTTGTCCTGAGCCAGCGCCAGCTCCATGCGTTCAATGGCTTTCTGGTAATCTCCCTTTTGCATATAAGCAAAGACAATGGCTTTCTGCGCCTCGGCATCACCAGGGGCGAGCTTTACCCATAACGTTGCAGCATCAAGAACGGCTTGCCTGGCACCTACGAAGCTGGCAATTTGATAAGCTCTTTTGACAACACCAATATCCTCGGTTTTGTGTGCTTGCTTCAGGTAATTGCCAAGGGCGAGATCATAGCGCTGGCGTTGCCCGCCAAGTTCAGCCACCATCAGGTCATACAGTGTATCGGGGGAAAAAGAAGCATAGTGCTGATCAGCCTCCCCAACCTCCTCAGAAACTCTGGCTGCACTCGGCGTTGGTTGCAATCTG
Source organism: Endozoicomonadaceae bacterium (assembly GCA_965232215.1). Classification (GTDB taxonomy): domain Bacteria; phylum Pseudomonadota; class Gammaproteobacteria; order Pseudomonadales; family Endozoicomonadaceae; genus Endonucleibacter. Next base: position 647,870 of record CBDDPF010000012.1, on the reverse strand, counting down.
TTATGCGAAGCGCATGCACTCAGGAGAAAGGCAGTAAACACCATGGAGGAAAAAAAAATTGTTTTGCTTATTGATGCCATGCTTTAGCCTGTGTTGGGGTACCCTTTGCACTAAGGGAAATCGATATAAATCGATATAAAAAGTGGTTTTTAGTCCACTGAAGCCTCTGTACAGTTTGCCATTGCTGCCAGGGCACGCTCCTGTCAATGATGGCACATCGTAACAAGGTTTGCAGTTACAGACGTTCCATTGCAAAATTGATCGGCTGAAAGTCCTGTTTATTTAAAAATACTCAGTACACAAGGGTAAACACCTCTACCACTGATTCATAACTGGGTAAATAATAGCAGCAACGTTGAACACTGGCGGGAGAGTGATGGGGTATCTTACCATCGGGGTTAACCACAAAACAGCACCTGTCAGCCTCAGGGAGAAAATTGCTTTTTCCCCCGACCGGCTGACTGAAGCACTTAAACGAGCACAACCACTGACAGGTTCCCGTGAAGTGGCTATTTTATCTACCTGTAACCGGACAGAGCTATACTGTGCAGGTATGATTGACCAGCATCGGGTGCTTAGCTGGTTAGCACACTATCACAGTGTTGATTACCAGCAGCTCGCAGATCATGCCTACTGTTATCAGGGACAAGACGCTATTCGTCACATGATGCGAGTGGCGTGCGGGCTTGACTCTCTGGTGCTGGGTGAACCCCAGATTCTGGGACAGCTAAAGTCCGCCTACACTCAGGCTTTCGAAGCCGATACAGTGGGACCACTCTTAAGCAAATTGTTTCAGCAAAGCTTTTCAACCGCCAAACAGGTGCGCACTGACACAGCCATTGGCAAATTGCCCGTTTCTGTGGCTTATGCGGCAACACAACTCGCCCGGCAGATTTTTTCCGACCTGTCTGAAAATACCGCGTTGCTGGTGGGTGCCGGAGAAACAATCCAGTTGGTAGCCCGGCACCTGCAACGTCAGGGCCTGACAAACCTGATCGTTGCCAACCGCACGCTGGCAAGGGCTGAACAGTTGACAGAAGAGTTTGGTGGCCGGGCTGTACGTTTGTCTGACCTGCCTGATATGCTCCATGAGGCAGATATTGTGGTCTCCTCCACCGCCAGCCCTATTCCTGTATTGGGTAAAGGCTGCGTTGAGCGAGCCTTGAAAGTGCGAAAGCACCGTTTGATGTTTATGGTTGATATTGCGGTGCCTCGTGATATTGAACCGGAAGTTAGCAGGTTATCCGATGTATTTCTTTATACTGTTGATGACCTGAAAGATGTCATCAATGAAAATCGTCAGCAGCGCAAGGACGCTGTTGATCTTGCGGAAACCCTCATTGCGTCAGACTTGCTGGCCTTTACTGCACAGCTGCGTGAACTGGATGCGGTGAATGTGCTGCGAGCCTACCGTGAAAATAATGAAGCGCTTCGCAACCACGAACTTCGGCGTAGTCTACAGGAGTTAGCACGCGGGGTCCCCCCGGAAAAAGTGCTGGCTAAACTGGCGCACACCCTGACCAACAAAATGATGCATGCACCTAGCGTGCAGCTAAAAAAAGCCGCGGCAGCCGGGCAACATGAGCGCCTGGCCTGGGCAAAAGAGTTGTTGGCGGTTGAACCCTGTGAGCCTGTAAAAAAGCCTGCTGCGCTGGAGTTATAACCCTTGTTAATTGATCAGATGATACTGACCATCCATGAAAGACTCCCTTATTCATAAGCTGGACAACCTGAAGGAACGCTTCGAAGAGCTGGGTATACTGCTCAGTGATGCACAAGTCATCAGTCAGCAAGATCAGTTTCGGCAGCTCTCGAAAGAGTATGCTGAATTAGAGCCGGTGGTGAAAGCTTATCAGGCATACGAGCAGCTCGTGTCTGACAAGGCTGAAGCTGAAAGCATGATGGCTGATGGTGATCCGGAGATAGCTGCCATGGCGGAGGAAGAACTGGCGCTGTGTCATAACCGGTTACCCGCAGTGGAAGCGCATTTGCAGGTATTACTGCTCCCGAAAAACCCGCGTGACAGATGCAATACGTTCCTTGAAATTCGTGCAGGTACAGGGGGGGATGAAGCCGCTATTTTTGCCGGCGACCTGTTTCGCATGTACTCACGCTATGCTGAAAAACAGGGCTGGAAAATTGAAATTATCAGCACGAGTGATGGTGAGCACGGTGGGTATAAAGAAATTATTACCCGTGTTATTGGCGAGGATGTATACGGTCGTTTAAAGTTTGAGTCAGGTGCTCACCGTGTCCAGCGCGTGCCAGAGACAGAGTCCCAGGGTCGTATTCATACCTCGGCCTGTACTGTGGCGATTATGCCAGAGCCTGATGAACAGGAAGCGATTGATATTCGCAGGGAAGACCTGCGTATTGATACCTACCGATCTTCCGGTGCCGGTGGTCAACACGTTAACACCACGGACTCTGCTATCCGTATCACGCACTTACCAACGGGTATCGTTGTTGAATGCCAGGATGAGCGTTCCCAGCATAAGAATAAAGCCAAGGCCATGAGCTGGCTGGCTGCCAGGCTGCAAAATGCTCAGGATAAGGCGGCAGCGAAAGAAATCAGTGATGCCCGTAAAAGCCTCGTGGGCAGTGGTGACCGCTCTGAGCGTATCCGAACCTATAACTACCCCCAGGGGCGAGTGACAGACCACCGTATCAATCTGACCTTGTACAAATTGCAGGAAGTGATTGAAGGTGACTTAAACCCTGTGATTCAGCCTTTGCTTCAGGAGCACCAGACTGAGCTGCTGGCTAGCCTGTCTGATGAACATACCGAATGAATGATCGTATTGGCGTCTTACTGGGTCACGCGACTAAGAAGTTAGTGGCATCAGGCAGTGAAACTGCACGCCTGGATGCGGAGCTACTGCTGTGCCATGTCCTGCAAAAACCCCGGAGTTTTTTATTTACCTGGCCCGATAAAACACTGGATAAAGGGCAGCAGAGTCTCTTTTGCGCACTGATTCAGCGACGTAGCGAAGGTGTACCTGTGGCCTATCTGACCGGTGAAAAGTTTTTCTGGAACCTTCAGCTGACTGTCAACGAGCATGTATTGATTCCTCGTCCGGATACAGAGCTGATGGTTGAGCTGGCACTGTCACGACCTGTACCAGACAATGGGATTGTTGCTGATCTCGGCACCGGTACAGGCGCTATTGCATTGGCAATGGCTTCACAGAAGCCCCACTGGCAGGTGCTGGCCATCGATAACAGCGAACAGGCACTGCACATGGCAAAAGCGAATGCCAGGCGCAATCATATTCATTCCGTACAGTTTTTCCTGGGCAACTGGTGTGAGCCTCTGGCAGGTAAGCAGCTGCATATGATTGTGACAAACCCGCCTTACATCCGTGAAGATGACCCACACCTCAAAGAAGGTGATGTGCGATTTGAGCCTTTGTCTGCCCTGATATCGGGAGTCGATGGTCTGGATGATATCCGTCGTATTATTCAGGCGTCTGCATCCTTGTTGTTGCCGGGAGGGTGGTTGTTAATTGAGCATGGTTATGAGCAGGGAAAGGCTGTTGCTCAATTGCTTGAAGCTCAGGGATTCTCTTCAGTCAACACGCAAAAAGACCTTGCAGGGCTTGAGCGAGTCACACTCGGGTGCTACTGCCTGCAATAGCTTGCAATAGATAGATTGAGTTATCCCTTGCGCAGCATGTGATAGTCATTGAGTAGTTTTCGAGCCAGATGGCCGCCAGACGTATCCAACTTAGCGGCATGGTTTAAAACCCTGAGTATATCTTCCAGTTTATCCACCTCCTCGTAAACTTGTGCATGCTGTGCCATGCTGGTTAACAGTCTCTTTTTATCATCTTCCGAGCCTTGAGGTGTCGTCACCGGTTTTGTGGGCAATGATTCGTTATTTCTGGCATATATTCCTTTCACCTCCTCTGGTGACATCCCCACAACACTTGGGACATATTCTTTTCGCTGAGCTTTTGATGTCGGTGTCTGAGGGTAAGCCGTTTTTGCCGGAAAAAAGTGGCTGATCAGTTTACTGTGACGAAATTTATGCCATCCCTTCAATAACCGTAAAATTATAGGGTGCTTTTTCACTGTTTTGCCAAAAAAGCGACCTGATTTCTCAAACGGGTCATTAATCTGGTCATGTTGGTCATATTGTTGAGTGGTTTGACCCGGGCGTTGCAATGGATCCATGTTATTTCCTGCTATTAAGGCGGTGAATAAAAAGGGCACTTTTTCCTTACTGTCGGCCCTATAGCACGAGACTGTAACGGTAGTAGATCAAAACTGTTGCTTATGTAAAATGTGTCGTATGACCGGTTATCAGGAAGTGCTGTGTCCAGGCTGCAAAATGGACAATGTAAATCAAGCCGGAAAAACCAAATCTGGCATCCAAAGGTTTCTGTGCAAACAACCAGAATGTCAAATAATCACATTCATACTTGAGTATGAAAATAAGGGCTGCGAACCTCATTTAGCCATGAGAAAGAAATACCCCAGTGATATCAACCGTGAACAGTTTGAGCCTGTTCTTCCGATTCCTGGAAGTGCCCGAAAATCTACCAAGCCTCGTACCATGGACCTTTACGATGTATGTTGTGCTGCACTCTACCTACTCAAAAGTGGTTGCCAGTGGCGCATGATCCCCAGGGATTTTCCAACATGGCGAACAGTTCACTCTTATTTTCAGCAATGGAGTGAACCCTGTGTTGATGGAGAACCAGGTCTGCTTGAGCAGGCTTTAAAAAAATCAGGTTGCCGAAACGCGGACTAAACAAGGGCGGAAGAGAAAACGAGTTTCGTTATCGTCCATGCTCAGAGGGTCAGGAATGCTGCTTATGCATTGTCTAAAAGTAATGATACAGGAAAGAAAGTCTCTGGAATTAAACGACATATTGTTATGGATACACAAGGACTCTCCCATGGGACTGCTATGACTACAGCAGATATAAATGACAGAGCCGGGGCTTTGGAGGCTTTCAAAGGCAATAAGTCAACTTTATCAAAGGTAGAATCATCAAAGGTAGAATCATCAAAGGTAGAATCTGTGTTAGTTGATGGCAGTTATACAGGCGAACCTTTCGCCAATGCCACCGGTGAAATACTCGGTACTTCTGTACAGGTCGCAAAAAGGAGTAAGCTTCATACTTTTGCAGTTATTCCACAATGCTGGATAGTCGAGCGCTCATTTTCCTGGATAGAGAACTGTCGCCGTTTATGGAAAAATACTGAACGTAAACTGAACACAAGCCTTCAATCTACGTATTTAGCCTTCCTGGGACTCTTGCTGAGAAGATTATGAACAGCTTATAAAACGAAGTACTAGCGGGAACAACAGAAAGTTAGTTTTCAGGTATAGGTATATAGGGTACGAATACGTAACTTCAATAATGTGCATTAAAAGGGTTTAGCTACAAACCCCCTTTGAGAGATATATATATGTTTCGTTCCAAGACAGGATGCTTTCCACGGTGGACATCCGATTCACTATTGGATTCAGCTTCCTCATTAGGTGATGAACCGTTTGATCATTGTTTCCTATCTGATTCTATAGGTCTATCAGCCCTTAACGGACATTGTTCGACTACTTTTCAGAATAACCTGATAAATATAATAAATAATCGTATTTCAACAGCTAAACCCAAAGGGACCGGCATGTCCAGAGATATGAAGGTAGATCTCGATCGTGGTATAAAATTTTTTGTGGGCAATGAGCTGGTTGATTACAACTGCAATACTAAAGAAAAAACTCTCGAACGCTGGAATAGTTTAGTCAGTGATGATCGCTACCGGTGGGTAAAAGACAATATTGAGGCATTATCGACCTTTTTACATCAAGGATTCCTTATGGACATCTACACCGCACAAAACATGACCGGCGGATGGCTTTTTCACGGGAAAAACATTAAAGCGCTTGGGCTTAGTAACGACTTCTGTGTGCTCTATAAAATATGTCCTGAGCAGGTTATAAGAATCATAATAACAGCCAATGTTACTAATATTTTTACAAATAATGACTTTTTTACTCTAGAAGATAGTACATGCACCAACTTTTCTGTTAAGCTGACACTGCGCTTTAAAGTCATAGATACAAAATCAGGTGCCAGTCTACAGGCCTGCTTTACCCCTAATGATAGCTTTAAGAACCTTTGGTATGTGAAGACTTTACCAACGATTATCGAACAATCCATATTTTGACAAAAACGGAAGTACAGTAAAATGTAGCGCTATCATCTATAGAGATAACGCGAAGACCGACTTTCAGAGAAAGGTAGAGGTATGACTTATGCGTCTATTAAATCCTCAAACTGTATCGCAGGTCTTCCCGCCTGAATATTGAAGAAGAGGCCAATGTTGCAGGCCAGCAGCTTACGCGCTACTCTCGCCGTCATATGCCACATGTTTCGACAACCTGCACAGTCAATATCAAAATAACTTGCAAGGTGCCCTGTCACCGTTTCAACTTTACGGCGTACCCTCATAGTCAACTTCACAAACTTTTTTGGGCGCTTGTCGCTCATATTCCGCCTCAGCGGTGTTTGCAGATTAATACCTACAGCTTTGCAATCCTCCTTCATGGCTGGTCTTATGTCATCTTTATCGCCCAACAGTAAGCCTTCAATATTGCCGATCAAGTCATAGACGGCATTTCTTTCATCAACTTCATCAACTTCATCAACATTTGCAGACGTTAGGCTTACTGAGACAGGAATGCCTGTCATGGGAATGATCAGGTGCCCTTGAAAGCCGAAGAATGCTTTTTTCTTCGAGGCACAGTAGCCATAGTCAACTTCATCATTAAAACTTCTACATCTTGACGCCCGTGCCAAACCACAAACGTCCATAGGGAAACCGTCTACAAGGTGTACATCATCCAAACCGGCAACAAGCATTTGAGCCAAACGCTCAGTAATCTTTTGTTTAACCGCCCAAAGGTTTGCTCCCTGTGAGGCCAGTTTGGTTCTACTGGGGGTGTTTGGGAAGAGAGGCATCCAGTGGCGTCGAAAGTATTTCCAAGTGTCATTATCCTTGTGGTGCCCCAGTCATTCACCCGCAACCTCCATAGTGATCACTTCACTATCCCTAAGCTTTGGCCCAAACCCTCTGGTACGCAGAGGTTCATGAAACAGTTTCTGAAACAAATTATTGATCAAACAGAAGGTGTTGATGATAAACTCTTCGAGAGGTATGGCAATCACCTAATGCAGCTTATTCTATTTAATGCCTGCCCGAAAACCCACAAATAATCCGATTCAGCAGGCAGCAGCCAAAATTTTTGATTAAAATTTAGCCTACTCATTTGTGGGCCCGTCATTCACCACCTAACCTGACATTTTCCTGATTTCTGCTATTAATCAAAAAAGCAAATATCAGGAAACTGCATTATGCCTCCTGTTCAGTATCGCACTCAGATTCAGAACATAGACAACCTCGGTCTGGTAGCCGGTATGTGCAGAGAGTCAGGCATTACCGATCACATTGACCGACGTGCTCCAAAAGTATCAGACGACTGGCATCGAACAGAATGTCAGTAAAGTCTGTTCTGAGCTGGCTATCAAGGTGGTAACACACCTCAAATTACCGTGCGATGCGCTAAACTTTGATGGCACTGGGTTTCACGTTGATGGTCATTATAATTGTGATGATGAGGAAAATGATGAAGACCTCAGCTGCATCAGGCTTTGCAAAGGTTACAGTCGGGATCATCGCCCGGATTTGAATCAGGCCATATTGCTTCTAATGACTGAAAACCGTGCGGGCATTCCGCTGTTTATGAAAGCAGCCAGTGGTAATGTGACAAATAAAACCAGTTGTAAACAAGTGATCTCCCAGCACCTGAAGAGCTTTAAAGCAGCGCTGGACGCCCGTTATTTTGTCGGCGATGCCGCTCTGTACGTTACAGGAACCATTCAGGAACTCAGCCAGCAGGAGCAATTATTTATCTCCCGAGATCCCCTTACTATGGGTGCAGCCAAAGATCTGGTAAATAGCGCTCCGTTGGGCGACATGAGTGCGGTAGAGGGGTTTGATCATTACGAAGCCGCAGAGGTGCTGTCTGATTATGAGGATGTAGAGCAGCACTGGGTGCTGTTTCGCAACAAGCAAAGCCAGGAAACACAACAAAAGACACTGACAAGGCGTATGCAGAAAAAGTCTCTGAAAGAGCACAAGCCATTGCAAAAGCCGGGCAAAAAAGCGTTCCAGTGTGAAAGCCATGGGATGAAGGCTTTCAGCCAGTGGCAAAAACAATCTGAACGTTGTCAGGCCGAGGTACAGGTGATCAGCAAGCCCTGTTATAAAACCAAAGGCCGCCCCACTGATGGGGCTGTCCCTGACCACTATGACTATTATGTGGTCGGCTGCTGCTCAGTCCCGGTACAAACTCGTCAGGACGCTGAAGCGTCGCTGGGTTGCTTTATACTGGCCACCAACGACACAGACACAGGTCGGCTGGACACGACTGAAAGACTGAAGACGTATAAATCTCAGCAGCAGGTTGAAAGGGGTTTTCCCTTTCTGAAAAGCCCGGACTTTCTGATGTCGTCACTCTGTCTCAGGAAGCCGGAACGTATTGAGGCACTGTTAATGGTAATGACTCTCTGCCTGATGGTCTATGCTGCTATTCAACATCGAACCCGCTATGAACTGAAGAAGCAGAGTCGAACATTCCCGGACATGAAGAAAAAACCAGCCTAAAACCCGGCGGACAGATGGGTTTTCCTCTGCTTTGAAGGCATTTATCTCTTGACGTCCAGTAGCACGGAGAGGCATGTGACTGGCATATGGGAAAGTCAGGAGACAATCCTGTTTATATTTGGGGCGAACATACCAATCAATTTATTCCTGATTGGGGTGGTGAATGACGGTTGCAAAATAGGAGGTCTGTATGCCCATTGACTGTAAAGTATGCAACAAAAGTTTTTACGACGCATCTAGTTTAACGAAGCACAGACGAACCCATACTGGGGAAAAGCCCTATCAATGTGAAATCTGCAAGAAGGATTTTAGACAAAAACGACACCTCGCCGACCATATCAAAACCACTCACAAAAAAGAACGCTCGTTTAGATGCCACTTCTGTGGTTTATTTATGGCGCATAGGTTTTCTATTAACAGGCACCTGAAAAGAAAGCATAGCAATATATATTGTCCTTACTGTGTTGACTTTGATTGTGGCAACATGAAAGGTTTCAGGTGGCACATGGAGATAGCCCACCCTGAACACTCCCCCTTGACGCCACCAATCATTAGAATAAAGCAAGTCCCCGGTGTTGGCACGGTCAGTTGCATCACTCATACCTCAACGTCAACCACGGGTACAGTCACCAAGGTATCGCGGATAACTTCTCCCAATGGCAGCGTCATCGTTACTGAAACGACAACGACAACGACAAGTACAGGGACAAGCACAACGCCCACTCAATTGTGCCCTTTACAAACAACAACGGTTTCCCAAAGCTCAGGCGAATCTTTTTCCTATGCTGAGAACGCTCAAGGGTTAGGACCAATACCCAGTCTGAATACAATACCCAGTGTTCAAGAGCTACTGGAAAGAGACTCCCCCTGGCTCTTAGACTGGGAGGAAATGGATAACCAATGACGTTTACGTTCAGGCAGGAGAACAGTCACTATGGAATACAACACATCATACCAATGGCCCTTTCTTACTACCATAATGATGAGCATGGCAAACTGGACGTCAGAACAGCACAAATGACCAGTAAAGCCTGCTATTGCAAGGCGTTTCAACGCAGGACTGGCGTCTAGATCGTCAGCGGGTAGTGGGCTAAACCTGTGATTTTGCATGAATATCAACCCCGAATTCGAGCTTATTTATCAGTAGACCGATGACGATGTCATGCATTTTCTCCAGCTTTGAAAAGCAAATTGTTTTACGCGCCAGACGCTTGATCCAAGTTCTGAAATTCAGATTCTTTCTCTCGATTTTTTGCGTATTTCGCTTGCCAATCTCGTGCTTGTCCTTGTCGAGATGTCGTTCATACGCTCCCCAGTCATCCGTGTAAAATCGCTTAATGTTAAAGGGAGCCAGAAGCGCTTTGAGCTTTTTAAAAACCTCGTCTTTACGCCTGCCAAAGACGTAGGCAAGGATTGTGTTGGTTGTATAATCTATGGCATACCAAAGCCATCGCTGATTCGATTTTTTAGAAACAAACGACCACTGTTCATCCATCTCAGCCTCTTCGCAGGCAAGGCATACAGAGACTTTGGTATGCTCACCGGGCGACAGGGTTTTGATGTTTGGGTTAACCTGCACCAGAGTGCTTTCTGTATTTTTGAGTGTACTGATAACAGTCGATTTGCTAATGCCAGGCACTCTGCTTGTATCTCTAATGCCACTGCCGTTAACAGCCATTTTAATAACTTGCTCTTTAGTGCCTTTTAAGTATGCCTTGTAGCGATATTCGAGCATAAACGTTTTGGTACTACAGCTATTGTTGCAGCAGCGATAACGAGGAACCCCGTGAGCGCTGCGGCCTATTATCTTTACGCTTATGCTGCCACAGTTTGTGCAGTTAACTTCTGTATAACACGTCATTCGACATATTATATAAAAATCACAGGTTTAGCCCACTACCCCGCAAGTCTATAACTCTAACCTGGAGCCTGATCGACCCGTTCTCTTTTTGTAGATGTAAGCAAAAATAATGACAATAGTTACAGCTATTACGAGGAGAGTGACTGTCAAATAAGGCATTAATATGTCATCATCGGTGGTTGTGCTAAAGGTTATGGATTCTGATGCATTCTGAGCGGCTTTTGTCAGTCTCGTTGATGCGCTGGTAGCTAACTCTGTTATTGCCGTTGATGTGTTATTAAATGCTTCCGTTAGTGCTGATGATGCGTTAGCAGGGACTTTAGACGTGGATGCCAGCCGGTCACAACCAGGTAGAATGTTCTTAAAACAATGATTACAGCGCCCAGGATTGGTTGCATTCAGTCCGCAATCATTTTTCACGTAATCTCGGCAGACTTTACAAAAATCGAAATTGTTTTGATGATCTGCATATGAAGGGACTAATTGTGTAAGGATAACCATTAATGATAAAAAAGGAGTGAGCGTCTGTGCATTGATAGAAAAAGGTAAATGACTCAGGCCAGAGTGAAACAGCGATAATATCCCTGTGGGTGAAAGTGCTGAATCAGAACCTGAGTCTTGATGGGTTTTAACAGGGGAATGGGAATCCTGGTTTTGATGGGTTTCAACGATTAATTTTACTGGCAGTAATTGAGGATCAGACATAACTGTCTTTATCGCTTCCTGTACCGCTTTTTCTGAAGTCAGTGGTTTTCCCGATAGATTCTCCAGCTGTTCCAGAGCTTGCCTGAACGTTAAGTCACTTGCAAACCCTGCAGATTGAAACCAACTACGTAACTCTTCAGGTAGAGCATCAATAGGAGTATCACCCGTTTCGGCTACGACTTGTTTAATATCATCTTGTTTTGCTGCTTTGATGATCTTTAGAGATTCTTGCAAGGTTGGTGTTTCTATTGCTGTTGTTTCTATTTTGTCGAATTTATCAGGCCTTGCGTAGGAAAGGAAAGGTACCATCAAAATGATGAAAAGACACAGGGGAGCTGAAAATAATTTTGAGTGAATCATAAAAAAAACTCTTTTAGTGATAGTGTATAAAGGTAAAAAGGTAAACAGGTTCTGAATATCACCTTTAAAACAATACAGTGGACAGTTTCAGGTAGTCTTGTATTTGATGCCGGCTTGCAGCTTAAGATTTTTACTTTCTGGCAATTCATATTCAACCCAATACTGCGAACCGTTTTAAAAGCTGGCTTCATGAGAGAGCAACGATAATCAGAAAGAGTTAAGTATCCAGCTATTTCCAGATACTCCTCATGGATAATCCAGTTAAGACCACACTGAATGCTATGTCCAGTGTCAAAAAGCCTCAGAAGACATTTATTGCCTTGCTTCTTTCTGCCCTTTTGTCGTAAAAGGGAAAGCTGATTTTCGTAATATGAGTCGGTACTCACCAATGAGCGAGAAGGGATTCCAACGCTGATATCTCCGATTCTTTGACTTTTTCGGGTTTAACTGTCTGATGCCTGAAGGCATACACAAGAAGGCGAGTTCATTAATTGCGGCACTCGATGTCAGCTTTGTGACTAAAAGTGGCAAGCTTGTTGAGGGGCCTGGCATGTTCTGGCGTGGTTGTACAAGCCGCACCAGGATTGGTCTTGAGATTTCCCTGCTTTGTGTTGTTGATCTTGCCTCCATTACTGCTTTGCCTTAAAGGCGTTCCAGACAGAAGTGACTCCCAGCAATCAAACAGCCTTCAGGCTGGAAAAGGCTGGAAAAGTTATCCTCAACGCTGAAAATGCACCCTTTCCAGCGTCGGGCAAAAATTGACATGGAGACTCTTCGGTCATCATTTGACCCGCTACGAGCCTGTACCAGTGCATAACTTGAGTTTATAACTGAAGTTTCGCACCCTTACCATAGAGTGTCTGCTCATTCGGTCAAGATACTATGGTAGTAGCAAGGGTGGTAGCAAGAAACATTGAAATGTGTAACTCCAGTTTATAACACGGCTTCTAACGACAAAACAGGCAGATACACCGTCGAAGGCCAAAGAAATCTGTTGCTTTTACCTGTGGCAGCGATAGGATGATAGTTGAACCTGGAGATCTGGCCTTAAACACCATACAACAGCCATACAACAACTGTCGTTGTGAAAAATGGGTCAAAAGCCGTTTTTGTTCGTCACATAGTCAGTTTATTTACCGGACAAAAGCGACTCTTATCTTCGGTTTTCAAAGGTTTTGCTATGGACAATACTTCGGACAGTTTTATAAACTTAAAACGCGCGGCTGCCAAGGGGTTGAGAATATATTGTTGTCTTATGGTAACTCACGCTTATCCTTGAGTTACCATAAAATGGCCCTCTTGAGTTGCAGGCCTTGCAGCATCAGACACCAGACTGTCTAAAATTGTCCGCAGTATTGCTATGGAAAGAGGTTTCAGGAGACTGCCCCCTACGGAGAGTCTCCCTTACGTCCATAGCAATAGTGGTGTTGTTATCTCAGTGATCTGGGCAGGCAATCTTTTGTCTGGCCCGGTACAAACTATTTAGACAGGTAAACGGTTGCCCTATGAAGCCATCCTTACAGCTAAAAATGGGCCAGCAGCTGACCATGACGCCTCAGTTGCAGCAGGCCATCCGTTTGTTGCAGTTATCATCGGCAGAGTTACAGCAGGAAATTCAGGAAGCCCTTGACTCTAATCCCATGCTGGAAACCGCAGAGACGCGCATAGAAGCGCCTGAAGCACCGCAGCAGACAGGTGAACAGCCACCGGATTTTAATGAGGCGGCACCCTGCGAGCTTGTAAAAGAAGAAGCACAATGGAGCGAAGCTATTCCTTCTGAGCTCCCTTTGGACTCAAAGTGGGATGATATTTATTCCAGTATGCCCGCGCTTGTGGATGATGACATGGATGCCCATGCTCGCTCGGGGACCGTCGACTCACTCCAGGATCATCTTGAGTGGCAGCTCAACCTCTCCCCTATGAGTAACAGAGATCTCTTGATTGGTTTAACCATTATTGAAGCGATTAAGCCAGATGGGTATCTTTCCTGCCCTCTTGAGGATATCACCCACGCCCTTGCAGGAGAATTGGACCAGCTTGAGCATGAGGAAGTCAAGGTGTTGCAGCATCGTATTCAGCAGTTTGATCCCCTCGGTTGTGCCAGTCAGAATTTACAGGAATGCCTGAAATTGCAACTGACACAGCAGGATGTTTCAGAGCCTCTGCTCACCATCACCCGTCAGCTGATTGATGAGCACCTTGAGGCTTTGGGGAGTCATGATTATGCGACAATTATGCGTAAACTACATATCAGGAAGGAGCGTCTCGGTGAAGCCCTGCAGGTCATTCAGAGGCTCAATCCAAAGCCGGGAGAAGCTATCGCGCTGTTATCCTCGGAGTATGTAATACCCGATGTGGTGGTGAAAAAATACAAGGGATGCTGGATTGCTGAGTTAAATGCGGATGCCCTGCCAAAACTACGGATCAATGCCAGTTATGCGGGCATGGTCAAGCGTTCGAATACAACCCGTGATAATACCTTCATGAAAAATCATCTGCAGGAAGCACGCTGGTTTTTGAAGAACCTGCAAAATCGCCATGAAACCCTCTTAAAGGTGACACAAAAAATTGTTGAGCATCAGCAGGATTTTTTTACTGAAGGAGAGGCTGCCATGAAGCCGTTGGTGCTGGCTGATATTGCTGATGCTGTGGGGATGCATGAATCTACGATTTCCAGAGTAACCACTCAGAAATACATGCATACCCCGCGAGGACTGTTTGAGCTGAAATACTTTTTTTCAAGTCACGTTAGCACCCGGGAAGGTGGTGAATGTTCATCCACAGCAATACGTGCACTGATTCGTAAAATGGTATCTGAAGAAAATCTCCGTAAGCCATTGAGTGATAACAAGATTTCTTCTCTCTTGAATGAACGGGGAATTAAAGTTGCCAGGCGCACAATTGCCAAGTATCGTGAATCATTACAGATTCCACCATCTAACGAACGTAAACGGCTTGTGTGATTTTTTGTGATGTCTTGTCGCAAGATTCGCAAACTGTTGTCTTGGTGATAAAATGTAACCCACCGTTCCGAGAGACTCCGGGGAACGGTGACTTGGAGTTACGGGGTCAGGAGAGCACTACATGCAAGTCAACATCAGTGGACATCATGTCGAGGTAACAGAAGCTCTACACGATTATGTCATCAAAAAGCTGGAGCGCCTGGGTGCACACTTTGATTGCATTACCAATGTGCAGGTGACTCTCAGTGTAGAAAAGCTTGTCCACAAGGCTGAAGCAATTCTTCATACTCGTGGGGCTGACATTAATGCAACGGCTGAGTCTGAAGACATGTATGCTGCTATTGACCAGCTATCAGACAAACTCGATCGGCAACTGGTCAAACGTAAGGAAAAGACGCTAAACCGAATGCAAGGGGCTGCTGATCGATTTTGAATTTCCATGCCCTATGATCATTGAAAACATACTGACACCCGAGCGCACTCGCTGCAGTGTGCACGGGACTAGCAAGAAAAAAATTCTTGAAATGGTTGCGAACCTGATTAGTGATGAGGTACCAGCCATTAATGCAAAAGATCTCTTCTCCTCTCTGATTTTCCGTGAGCGCCTGGGTACAACGGGCCTGGGGAGGGGCGTTGCGATTCCTCACTGTCGAAACAAGGCCTGTACCGAGCCAATAGGCCTGTTTATCAGACTGGATGAGCCGGTAGATTTTGAGTCCGTGGATCATAGCCCCGTCGATCTGGTGTTTGCCCTTGTGGTGCCTGAAGAAGAGACGCAGGAGCATCTGAATATCCTCAGGGTGCTTGCCAGTCGCTTTCAATCAGACAGCTTGCTGCATAAAATGCGTGAGGCAAATAACGCGACAGCACTCTACAATTACATTACCGCTGATCAATAAGGGGCTTGATAACAGATTCTCATTGAAAATACAGGAGATTAAATAATACTGCTTTCTGGAAAGGAATTATTCTGGATGACTATAGCAGCTCCCGCTACGCTACAGAGTCATCAACCGTGAATATTATCTACGCTTGAAGTCGGTTGATTGTAATGCATTGGCAGGGTTCAGTGCATTATTGTGAATCCACTTAAGGCAGGAATTTCTATTATGAAACTGGTGATCATCAGTGGGCGCTCGGGGTCGGGGAAAAGCTCTGCACTGCACGCCCTTGAAGATGAAGGCTATTACTGTGTGGATAATATCCCCGTTAGTATACTGGATCAGCTGCCAGCTACTTTGACAAGCACCCACAGCACGGCACCCGCCATGGCAGTCAGTATTGATATACGTAATGTGCCCGGTGCCATGGAAGATTTTCCCAAGGTGCTGACGCAGCTGCGCAGGCAAGGGATTGACTGCAAAGTTATCTTTCTGGATGCTGACATCAATAGTCTGCTGATGCGGTACAGCGCCACTCGTCGAAAACACCCGTTAACGAACGAACATTGCTCACTGGCAGAAGCTATTGACTATGAAAAGCGATTGTTGGGGCCGGTGCAGTCTCAGGCTGATTTGCGAATTGATACATCACCGCTGTCAGTACATCAAATCAGGGAACGAGTCAGGAAAGAGTGTGGAGGTTGTAGCGAAATCAGCCAGAAAATCAGCTTACTGTTTCAATCGTTTGGCTTTAAACATGGCATTCCTATTGATGCAGATTTTGTTTTTGATGTTCGTTGCTTACCCAATCCGTTCTGGGTGGAGTCACTGAGAAACCATACAGGTCTGGAGAAGCCGGTACAGGATTTTTTATCTGGAGACCCTGACGTTACAGCAATGCTGAATGATATTGCGGGTTTTGTGGAGAAGTGGCTTCCCCGGTTTGAGTCAGGGCAGAGAACCTATATGACAATTGCTGTTGGTTGCACGGGCGGTCAGCACCGTTCCGTCTACCTGACTGAAATGCTGGGAAAACGTTTTCCCGGTTTGCCCAATACCATTCAGGTACGCCATCGGGAGTTGGGTAATCCATGATCACCCGGAATGTTGAAATTGTCAACAAACTGGGGTTGCATGCCCGGGCAGCCTCGAAGTTTGTTTCGGTGGCGTCGCAGTTTATCAGTAAGATCAGTGTTTGTTTTAACGGTCAAACCGTTGATGGCAAAAGTATTATGGCTATTATGATGCTGGCTGCAGGCAAAGGAAAAACTCTGGGACTCACCGTCGAAGGAGACGATGAGCTTGATGCCTGTGATGCTTTGTGTAAGCTAATTAGTAATCGCTTCGACGAAGCTGAATAACATGGCGGAAACATCTTAAACCTGATGTGTGACTTTAAGCTGAAAGCATACCCTCAAACTGCATAGGCTCATGCCCAGACTGGATGTTCAAGTAAATTCCAACAGTGATGCCCAGCAGCTTTCGAGCTACACGACTTGTCAGGTGCCATTCATCCCTACTTCTCACACGCTCCAGCTCAAAGTACTCGGCCAATTGACCAATGACCGTCTCTATACGTCGCCGAATATTCATCAGCTTCCTGACAACTGATCTCAGTCGTTTATCTTTCATGTTTTTTCGCAGCGGCGTTTGCAAATCAATACCAAAACTTTCACAGTCTTGCTTCAGCTCAGGTCTGATATAGCCCTTGTCGCCAATCATTAATCCTTTAATGCCTTCAAGCAAGTCGTATATGCTGTCTCGCTCATCAATATTGGCAGCCGTCACTGTCATATCAACCGGAACGCCACGTGCATCTGTTAGCAAATGACCATGAAAGCCATAAAAAGATTTCTTCTTTGACGCACAATATCCATAGGCTGCCTGGCCTTTGTAGACCTTACTGCGGTTAGCCCTTGTTCTTACACAGACATCCATGGGGAAGCCATCAACCAAGTGAATATCTGACCTACCCGCCCCAAGCATTCGCACCAAATATTGATGCAGTTTCTGCTTAACAACCCAGAGGTTTGCTGCTTGGCGTACAAACTGAGTCCTGTGGGACAAGTTGGGGAACAAGTGTTCCCAATGTTTCTTGAAGTATTCGTAAATGCCCTTGTCGTGATGGTGACCGAGCCACTCGCCTGCAATTTCCATAGCGATGACTTCGCTATCAGAGAGTTTTGGTGGAGTACCACGTCTACGTAATGGGCTGGTGACAACAGTGTTGTACAAATCATCAATCAAACAAAAGATATTGGTGATAAACTCTTCTACAGGCATGACCGGCACCGTCTGATAGTGGGTTGCACTTCTATTTTAGACGGTGGTCATGCCTTTCTGACTGCATCATTAAAAGTCACACATCAGGTATCTTAATGGCTTTTCTATTTAAAGCTGTCTCTCAGTCGCATCTCTACAGTCCTTGTTAGCCTGTAGGTTTGGACACGGTCTTGCAGCTTTGCCCAACCTTCCCATACAGCGAGCCAACCGGGTATTCCTGTCCCCTTTGAATCACACCGACCTCCCAGCTTGCAATAGTGTGAAACAGCCATGTCAGCGTCGGTACGTGTGTTGGCAAAGACTTGTCTTCGTAAGTGATCCAAAGCAGGGTGCTTATGAGCGTCATATTGACGAAGAAAAGCATGAGGCAGGTAAACGTAACAGGCAAAAATCGAGAGAAAAAATCTGAACTTCAGGGCTTGGATCAAGTGACTAGCCCGTAAAACTATCTGCTTTTCAACGCTCGAAAAGATGCACGATATCGTCATTGGTCTACTAATCAACAAAGTTGAAAAAGTTGAATTTAAGGTCAATATTTATGGCTAACAACAGTTTTGACCCACTACTTTGACACACTACTTTGACCTACTACCCCCACCAGCCTTTTACTATTACATAACGCCGAAGGTGTGATAAATAATCTTTTAGAGGAGATGACTGACATTATTGGAGAGCATGGAACAGGTAATCGATGGGGGTGAAAGGAACCCAGGGCAAATAAGCGCCGACCAAAGCCTGTTTGCAGGCTTAAACACACCAGAAAACAGAATCGCAGGCTAAGGGAATACCAAAAATGAGAGCTTAACTTAGCGCCATTGGTAAATAAAACTGCCTATGGGTATAGCAGAAACCTTCAAAAAGTCATGATAGCTGGCTGTCTCGTTTTCCTATCAGGCGCGAAAATACAATACCACTTTCAAACAGTAACCACATAGGGATGGCAAGTAGTGACTGTGAGATGATGTCTGGTGGTGTAAGTAACATACCAATCACAAAACAGCCAACAATGACATAAGGACGTTTTTTGGAGAGGCTTTCCACTGACGAAATACCAGACCATACCAGTAAGATGGTTACGACCGGGACTTCAAAGGCTACCCCGAAAGCGAAGAACAGCTTCAGGACAAAATCAAGATACCGGTTAATATCTGTCATTACTGTAACAGAATCTGGTCCTACCGAGGTAAAGAACGAAAACATCAATGGGAAAACGACAAAGTATGCAAAACAGACACCGAGATAAAACAATACAATACTGGCTGCCAGCAAAGGAATACCAATGCGCTTTTCATGCCGGTAGAGTCCAGGCGCTATAAATCCCCAAATTTGGTGAAGAATAAAAGGCATTGTAATAAACAACGACAATACGATAGTTAGCTTAAAGGGCGCAAGAAACGGGGATGCTACTTCGGTTGCAATCATGGTACTGCCTTCGGGCAGTGTGGCACGTAACGGCTCAGAGATATACTGGTAAATATCGTTGGAAAAATAAAATAGTCCTGCAAACACGACGAGTGCAGCCACCATACACCGTAAAAGACGCACCCTTAGCTCCAGCAGGTGCTGAACCAGGGTTTGCTCCTGACCTTTTTCCAGGGTTTCCTCTGTATCGGACATAATGATTACAGTACACCTCTTTCTGCACGGTGTTCATCAGCCTGGTGTTTTTGTTTCTGCTCATTTTTTCCCAGCGTGGGTGTTACTGGTACGTCAGTGGACTCATTTCCTGGAGGGAGGGGAGGCAGATCAACAGTTTGTTTCACGTCTCGAACTTGTTCCTGAAGGTGCTCCTTTGTTTGTTCCAACTCTTTCATAATGGCTTCATTGTGAATCTGGCGTTTAATTTCATCAACACCAATTTCACGCTCAAGCTCACTTTTTGCAGACTGAAAGCTGCGCCTGATTTTTGTCATCCAGTATGCCGTGACCTTTATTGCATGGGGTAGACGTTCGGGACCTAGTACAACGAGACCAATGACTGCGACGAGCAGTAATTCTGTAAAACCTATATCCAACAAAATATGTTTCTCACCTCGTTATACGTGAGATTTCTCTTTGGTGGATGGCGTGCTTGCAGATGTCAATGGTGGCTTAGTCGGGTCAGCAGATTCATTACTGTCTTCTGGGTTCAGGGCTTTTTTAAAGCCTTTTAGTGCACTGCCCAGATCAGTACCCAGTGAACTCAGCCGCCTGGTGCCAAAAAGCATAACCACAATCAAAAAAATAATTAACAGTTGCCAGATACTAATACCACCAATACCCATCGTTTATCTCCTTTGTCTGGTATAAAATATAATCAGGCTGTTAGCGTTTTTCGCTATATTACGCCGCTTATGTTTTATCTACCAAATATTTCTAAAGAATTAGTTTAAATTAACTATCACGGCCAACCATCCGTTTTAGCCGAAAGGATGCTTCGGTTAATTGCCTGTTTGCTGGCTGCTAAAGCTTAAGAAACCGTCTTAAAAGTCATGCTCCTACTGCGACCACGATAAATTTCACCCTTAGGGTGAACCCGTTTTGGTAGAACCTGTTGTACCCCCCTTTCAACATAAAGGGTCGCAGTTTATCGGGTGTTTTTAACTGAGGATTTCAGGTTTACGTAAGGCTGACCTGCCGATCAGTAATCAGGGCAGACAAGGTGTCTGCCCTGATTACTGAAACTAGCCTTTCGACGATTTTTTGCCTGAATACCGAAGCAGTAGATAGCCAAATATGGCAGATATCAGTGACCCGGCCAAAATACCGATACGGTCTGTGGTAACATAACCGATGTTGGCACCGGAAAACGCCAGAGAGCCAATAAACAAGCTCATGGTAAAGCCAATACCGCATAGGGCAGAAAGTCCGTACAAATGCAGCCAGTTTGCCCCGGCGGGCAACTTTGTCAGACCTGTTTTAACAGCAACCCAGCTGAACGACAAGACACCAAGCTGCTTTCCAATAAACAGGCCTGCCAAAATACCAAGAGGAACGGGGTTTGTCAGGGTTTTAAATTGCTCAACATTGAGGGGGATGCCTGCATTGGCAAATGCAAATATTGGGAGAATCAGAAAGTTAACTTTCCCGTGTAGTTTATGCTCCAGGCGTTTGAGGGGAGAATGTTCTTTTTGACCACTTTGCTTTAAGGGGATTATCAGGGCGATCAGGACGCCTGCCAGTGTTGCATGAACGCCTGACTTCAGCACACACACCCAAAGCAAAGTACCCACTAGCAGGTAAGGCGTCAGTTTTGTCACACCTGCACGGTTAAATATAGCCAGCAATACAACCAGAGCGGCACCAATGACCATGGATGTCACCGACAGGTCCGAGGTG
Organism: Endozoicomonadaceae bacterium; assembly: GCA_965232215.1. Lineage (GTDB taxonomy): Bacteria > Pseudomonadota > Gammaproteobacteria > Pseudomonadales > Endozoicomonadaceae > Endonucleibacter. The sequence goes on along the minus strand of CBDDPF010000012.1, from coordinate 626,820 downwards.
TAAAAAAGTGCAATAATAATGATGGCGCCTAAATCATCAATGATGGCCAGCGCTAACAGAAATATCTTTAAAGAGGCCGGCACCCGACTACCGAGCAGAGCCAATATGCCCACCGCAAAGGCAATATCTGTTGCCGCAGGAATAGCCCAGCCTCGGATACCTACTGGATCATCATAATTGAATGCAGTGTAAATCAAAGCAGGCACAACCATACCACCCAAGGCAGCAATACCTGGCAACATCACTTTCGCAGGCGAGCTTAAGTCACCTTCAATGACTTCGCGTTTCACTTCCAAGCCAACCATTAAAAAGAAAATAGCCATCAGGCCATCGTTGATCCAAAGCAGGAGAGGTTTATGGATATCCAGTGGGCCAATGGCTACTTGAATCGGCAAATTCAGCAGCAGATCGTAGTATTGTGATAAATGAGTATTGGCAGCAAACATCGCCACCGCCGCTGTGATAATCAGCAAAACACCAACGGAATACTCTTGATGCAAAAAACGTCGCAAATGTTGTGCAAGCATGCATTCTCCAAGAACCAATTGAGTAAATGACTCAATATAACAATCCACTCTGTAATTTTCAGCTTTTACAGCTTACGGTAAGATTGGTGGGTGAAAATAAGAGTAACAAAGCCTGGCAGCTGCTTGTTATCGATTATAAGTGACCCTCTTTGTAATACTCATCGTCTATTCTAACTACGCTACTGCGCTGACAATCTCAACGGCAACCAACCGTGTTGAAATTCCTTGTAATAGCGGGATGACTCATTATTTGGCCCTGTTCTGACATCCAGCCTGCCATACTCATTACGGTAGGAAAAGACCATTAGTATAAGAGGCTGTTCATAGACTCAAACTGTTCGTGACTGATATCACCTGGGTATTTCTTCCTCTTTAGTCGAATCATACAGGAGAAAAAAGATCACGAACAGTTTCCAGGAACTCCAGGAACTCCAGGAAATATGTGCTGATTAAAACTAAATCATAGTGTTGTCTAGCTGACAGTGAGGTTTGCTTTCGCGGGCTACAGATCTTTCTGCCAGACGGGGATAACATTCAAAGCCCTTAAGCTGAAAAAAGCAACGAAGTCAGGAATACCTATCTCACGCGAAGACCGACTTTTCACTTTTAATGAGGCATGACCGCACCAATACATGTAGTCAGTAGAATAAGCGACATTAGAAAGAGTTTATCATCAACACCTTCTGTCTCTGATCAAGTCTGAACTACTACAGCTGGAAACGCCGTAAGTTCAGCCAACACTTGTTGTGTAGAGTTTTTGATGACCTGGGGATTACCATGAATGATAAAAAACCATGGACACTTATCACCGATTCAGTGACTACGGGGCTATGGCTGCATGAAAGTGTCCGCAGTATTGATGACAGCTCATCCCAGTGTTGAAAACCACCTGCAATCACTGGATTTGACGTTCTGTCTGCCCGGCAAACTGTTTACTGTCAACAAAAGCCGTTCCCTTGAGGTCAGATATGCTAGCATTGTCTACATTACAACACCTGAAAGATAAGGAGCAGAGATGACTGTTGGCATTATTATGGGTTCGAGGTCCGACTGGCCTACCATGGTGCATGCTGCTCACATGCTGGACTGCTTTGGGGTTGATTATGAAACACGGGTCGTTTCAGCACATCGCACACCACAGCTACTGGCGGATTACGCTTCTCAGGCAGTGGCTCGTGGCATAAAGGTGGTTATTGCCGGTGCTGGTGGCGCAGCTCATCTGCCAGGTATGGTGGCAGCTTATACCAGTCTGCCGGTTCTGGGGGTTCCGATACAGTCCAGGGCATTAAACGGCATAGACTCCCTGCTCTCTATTTGTCAGATGCCAAAAGGTGTTGCCGTAGGCACGCTGGCCATTGGCGAGGCGGGTGCGGCCAATGCCGGGTTGCTCGCTGCGCAGATTCTTGGCTGTCAGCAGCCTGAGCTTCAAACCAAAATTGATGCATTCCGCCAGACACAGACACAAGGCGTGCTGGCAAACTCTAACCCTGCTGAATAAACAATGCGATGAAGATATTAGTGTTAGGTGCGGGTCAGCTTGCCCGGATGATGAGCCTGGCTGGGGCACCGTTAGACTTGAATGTGGTGGCTTACGACGTGGGTTCATCTCAGGTGGTTCATCCGTTAACCCGGCAGGTTTTCTCACAGGATCTGGGACAGGCGGTTGAGACATCTGATGTGATTACCGCCGAGTTTGAACATATCCCTGACCAGGTGCTTGAGATATGTTCGCGCTCGGGTAAATTTTATCCGGGAAAGGCAGCTATCAATACAGGTGGTGATCGCATTCTGGAAAAAATGCTTTTGACTGAACTGGCCATTCCCTGTGCGCCTTATCAGTTAATCATGACCGCAGATCATTTGAACAGAGTGATTGATCAGCTGGGATTACCCCTGGTGATTAAAACCTGCCAGGCAGGTTATGATGGTAAGGGCCAGTGGCGACTCAACGCTGATAGTGATTGTGACCGGCTTTGGTCAGAGATGCAGACATTCTTTGCTTCGGACCCCTCTGATACACCACATACGATTATTGCTGAGGAGATGATTCCTTTTCAGAGGGAAGTTTCCGTTATTGGCGTGCGTGACCGTGCGGGGCAAACGGCCATTTATCCAGTAACAGAAAATCATCACACGAACGGTGTGCTCACACTATCTATCGCCAAAAAAGTCACTGTGGACATTCAGGCACAGGCGGAAGCTGTATTTTGCAAACTGGCCAATGACATGGATTATGTGGGCGTGTTAGCCATTGAGTTTTTTGATGTGAATGGCAGGCTGATAGTGAATGAGATTGCCCCGCGTGTACACAACTCAGGTCACTGGACACAACAGGGTACCTTGTGCAGTCAGTTTGAAAACCACATGCGAGCTGTAGCAGGCTTACCTTTAGGTGCTACAAAAATGCTTGGGCCCAGTGCCATGATTAATGTACTTGGCCAACCTTTGATACCGGTCGATGTGCTGATGATTTCAGGTGTTACCAGTCACTGGTATGGTAAAACCCAGCGTCCCGGGCGAAAAATGGGACACATTAATATAGTGGCAGAAAGCGAAAAGGCATTGGGTGAAAAGCTGATAGCCCTGGCCAAATGCTTGCCTGAGAAAGATTACCCCGGAGTCACTCAGCAGGGGCAATATTTAGTTGAAACGGGTTGATAACCCACTGCCGGTGTGAGTCATACACAACTCTGGATCAGGGCAGCCAGTACGAAGGTTTGGTCAAGTCAGGGCTTTATTATCTGTATTCTTGCCGGGACTGAGCTGCCACGGGTTCGTTGACACTTGTTGCCTGAGAATTGTCAAAACACTTCGAATCTAGTACGATATATCCACATTGTAAATCGATATCTTCAAAAAAAACCGTCTTGTCGAACTTGCCCGGGAAAAATAGTTTTAATTCCCTGGTTCCTCTGTTCAATATACACGGATTCAATTCATCGTCAACCCTCAATGTAATCCAAGCGAAGTAATCAAGCATGTCTGCCCATAAGGAATAAGGTGGATTGTCACTTATCGTTCCTTTAAAACAGATTTTTAAAAAAATACCCGTCGTTGTTTCGATAATAAATGCCCTGGAATCAAAATGATTGCAGTATAAAGGCAATAATCTAATCAGCTCAATAGAAACAATTTCAACATCCTTCAATTTATGATCTTTAATAATTTTTATGTTTTTCCACTGTCTCTTTTTGTTTCTCACTGGATTCAATATAGGTGTGATCATAAAACCGGTTTCCAGATAGGTAGAGACATTTTCAGGAAGAGTGTAGCCGCTAAGAATAATTTTCTGAATATGTCCTTTATTATTTTGGTATATGAAACTGTTTTTTCTATTCTCATCCAGACGAATCTCTGCAAAAGAGTGGATGCTGAAAATATGAAAAATAAGAAAATAAATGAGCATTTTGTAGTCCATTTTCACCTCCAGATAACTCATCATGAAATAGTAGTCAATTTTCAGAATTTTTAAATACCATTTTTGATGCTCCCCCTTGAATTTACATGCTTAAACTGCAAGGTTTTGAATAATAATCATCAAAACCTTGCAGTGGTAATGGCCTGTAAAACGTCTAAATGGCTTTATTGCAAAGCCTGTAGCTTTCTTCAGGTTCGACTGGCTACATTGACACTAGTGACCCGCTGAATAATAATATTAATTCTATCCTCTTTGGAAGATCTTCAGGCCAATAACAAAACCATTAAATTGTAAGAAGAAAAATATGTCGACTTCTTATCTGAAAAAATGAAAACTTACTTTATCAGGATTTTATCCAGTATAATTTTACCATTTCACCTGATAAAAATACGGAAATCGTATACTCTATCCCATGAAGAAAAATTAAAAGCGGTGCTACAAAATTCCAGCAAAATATAAACACCATAAAGTTGATCATTTTATTGATGATAAATGCATAATGCCAACTTCAGCCACTGCACTGCAGATAATACAGATGTAGCTGGCTGGAATTTTTTGCCATGTGCCGTTCAGAAATTTATGAAGGCATCTTTGAGAAATTTTTTATCTTTACTGCAAAGGTCAACTATCTCATATCCAGTCAATAAAATCGTAAGGTAGCTTTGTATTCGTAAAACTGGCAATGTGAATATTATAGTATTTAGTTGTTCTATGCTTTGTGGTTTTTTTAATTCAGCCTCAAAATCCCATATATGATATATCAGTAAGTGAAGGTATCTGTTATAACTTGATGCATCATTATACTCCCATGAATTATCAATATCAGGATTTGCTCCATAAGTTAGTAGCAATACAATTTGTGATAATGTTGATGCAAAAGAGAGAGGGTGCTCAATAATTAAAGCGGTACCTTTACCTTGAGGATGCCACAAAAATTGATTCGGGTTAGCACCTGCGTCTAAAAGCAATAGCAAAATCTTCAAGTTCCCTGAACGGATAGCATCTATGAGGGGTGTGGATTCACTCTCATTGTCATATTCATTCACATCACTGCCTTTAGATATCAGCGTTGAAACCAAATACTCATCACCGTTACTGATAGCTTCTGCAAATTTATGAGCATGGCAGAATAATGATACGAAAAAAAGCAAAGGTATAAGGCCAGGCATATGAGGCAAAGTATTCGTTGCGTGTCGATCTATTTTAGCATATAACACCTGAATCATGCCGCCGACGGCAGTGGGTCCCATCAGGATAAGCACTTCGATGGAAGTTCACCGATGGAAACACGGGCGGTTGGAAAAGCCATCTGGAAGGAAAAAATTGTAGCTTGAATTTCACCTGACAGACACCCTCTGAAAATCGGTAACTGTCAGGTTACGTCTGAACGACTACCGTTAAGAAACAAGAAACAAGAAACAAGAAACAAGAAGGCAAGCTCATTCCAGTCAACCCTGCGTTGAAACCCTTGACAATAGCAGGCTTTACTCGTCGTTTCGTTTTTGTTCTGTCGTCCAGTTTGCCATGCCCACTACGGTAGTCAGAAAAGACGATGAGTATCACTCTTTTAAATCCTCTTTCGAAAAAAGCTGTTTCACCAAAAAAATGGTGAAGAAAAGGGTAATCACAGGCTTTCCCCAAGCCCACATGCCAGGAGTGATCAATTTGACATATTTGGCAAAGGGAAAACTGATGACAAGCAGCCAACAACAGGCATGACAGGCCTTATCGTGAAATCGGTGTTTGGAAACAGCAACCCAATAGCCAATTGCTGGTGCAATCAGTAAAAAACTATTGGTTTCGGTACGAGGATTAAATAACATCAGGTAACAGGCCGACAGAGCAAACAGGTAATACCCTGCCGTTGCCGATGAACGATGCTTTCGAGCCACTGCCACTGCTACCAGTACAAGGACGGCAAATAACAGACGGGTGATCAGTTGTACTTTTTGTGACACCCATATACCAGCAACTTGAGGAAAGATAGCAAAAAAGTGCGCCCAATTGGTTTTCTCATGGCCTTCACCATAAGACAGCGCTTCCTGAACCATTGTGATAAAGCCAAGGTGCTGAGCAACTGCATAGTCAAAGCCTTTGATCATTACAGGCACCAGAAATGCACACCCACCAAAGAGCAATACACGCCACCACAGAGTACGGTAAAAAAAGACAACCACCAGAAAAAAGACAATAAAAACCGGCTTGCTGATCAATCCTAAAATCAAGGTTGCTGCTGTCAACGTCCACCGCTGATCTTCCAGAAGTACAATGCTCCAGAGCATTAATCCCAACTGAAGAACCGTTGCCTGACCATTGCGAAAAGTGGTCCAGCCGATAATCAGTACTACCAGCGAAAGCAATGGGAAGAAGAACTTTTCCCCTGCTCGGTTTAACAGCCGGGAGAAATAGAATAAACCACTGACCATCACTGATAACTGAAACCAGTTCCAGCCAACTTCTGCAAGCGCCAGTTTGGCAGGAAGCAGGCTAAACAGCAAAGCAAACTGCGGCAGGTATAAATACCCCTCAGGGCCGGCGTATAAATCCTGATTCCTCAGCCAGCGATCAGCCCCCGCCAGGTAATTGAAGACAACCGAGTTACCGGGAAAATAAAAGCTTTCAATGGCTAATAAAATGCCAACAATGCACCAAAGTAACAGTGTGTTTTTTTCAGCGGATGACAATGACAACGTGCCTGAGCTATTTATCATCAGGCATAACCTCCCGATTGAGTTAGAGCGCCGCTACTAAAAATCTAACATAATCTGTAATTATGCAGACTTATCTACGCCGTCGACATGAATGCACGACGAATCGTGTCTAACTCCACGCTTGTGTAGGGTTTTGGGTCGAGCTGTAACGTGTCTCGACCATAATTATCAAGGTTCAAACTCGCACTGTAATCCCTATCATGCAAAGTTTTACATTTCAGATATCGCCACTGGCGATCGGACAAAGCGATATTGTCGTTTATGTAGTTGCAAGTATGAACCGCACACTTTTTCGAGCTGGGAAAGAACCGATCTGCAATCACAATCTGGCATCCTCTCAGCTCTGCCTTGTATTCGACAAGCTCTCTCAGCTTGCCGAAACCTGCGTCACTGATTGCTCTTGCCAGTTTGCGGTTTTTTACCATGCCTTTTACATTCAGGTTTTCCATGGTGATTATTTTGAATCTTGACGTCAAATAATCACTTACCTCATGTATTACGGCTGATCGCTGGTTACTGATCCGGTAATGAAGTTTTGCAACTGCCCGCTTGGCTTTCGCGTAACGGTTGCTTCTCTTTATTTTGCGGCTTAACGCTCTCTGTTTCCTGTTAAGGCGTTTCAGAGAGTGTTTCAGTTTCTGATTAGCAGCAAAGGTTTTGCCATTCGAACAAATAGCTAAATTTTTGATGCCAAAATCAACGCCGACAGACTCATTGCTTTGTGCTTTTGGGTCGTAGTCTTGAGTGTCTACCAAAATAGAAGCGAAATACTTTCCGGCTCGCTTACTGATCGTCACCTGGCAGGGTGTGCCCGTGAATCTCAGTTCCTGGCGCATTTTAATTTTGGTTTTCAGTTTCTCAATGCGAAGTGTTCTGCCGTCAACATGGAACTTGGGTTTTTCTCTCAGAGAAAAACTATCGTGTAGGCCTCGCTTCTTGAATCTTGGGTAACCTGCTTTTTCTCCTTTCTTCACCCGACGAAAGAAATGAGTAAAGGCGTTATGAAGATCGTCGACTGTATTTCTCGTTACACGTTGACTGACTTCGGCATACCAGGGGAACTCAAGCCTGAGTTCTTTGTATTTTTCATTCGCAGCCTTCTTTGACCACTTAACGCCTTCTTGATTGAAATGTGCTAACAGTTGATTGAACGCATGACGACGAGAACCACAAGCCCTGTCAAGATAATCGGCTTGTTGTTTTGTCGGTCTGAGTCCAATCTTGTGAGCTAACAACATCTTGCAAAGTCTCAAGCATCTTTTTGTGTTTCTTGCTTCGGCTGCCGTAAAGTCTTGCGCTGAATACAGTGATTATTTCCAATACATCATTGGCGAGTTCTTCTTCAAACGAAGGCTGATCGCCTTGATGTACGATGACTATTTCTATTCCCTGCAATTCACATAGGGAGAACACCAATTCAGCGTCGAACCTTAACAGCCTGTCTTTATGTGAAACCACCAGTCGTTTAATCTGACGTTTCATTATTAACTCAAGTAGCTGATTAAGTCCTTTTTTCCGGTAGTTCATGCCAGAACCAAGATCACGTATAACCTGAGTTCGCCAACCTTTTGCAGAACAGTAGGCTTCCAGTAACTCTTGCTGCCTGTCTAAGTCTGGCTTTTGGTCGTGACTGGATACCCTGCAATAGCAAAGAGTAGGCGCAGCTTCGTTACTGAAGCCCATCAATTCAGACACGTCGTAGTAACGAGTTCCACCTTTGGTCTTTCTGGCAGGAAGCAACTCACCTGTACTTTCCCATTTTCGCAGTGTTACAGGGTCTGTACCAAGTAAACGAGCGGCCTCACCTATCTTCACTAATCTCTTATCCATGCTTGAGATTTTATCAGATAGTTTGAGATTATAATAGTTTACTGCGAACTGTTTTTAGCCCCGAAAAAAGGGTTTACACTCAGTACTTCGAAACAACAATTATAGATCAGTGGTTTTTCACTGATGCAGTGTTTCTTCTTACGATAGCAACTTCCCTGACAAGAAGAAAAATATTGATGAATACTGTTCAAAGCACTTGGCATTATCGAGGCGACCATAAAGCTTCATAGTGAATCTTATTTTACCCGACAATTTACACGCTATTGCGTGTTATCCCCGCGAAGACCAGAATGCACTCTTGTGGTGGATTCCGGCCTTCGCAGGAATGATAGATAGACTGTTGGTATTTTCTGAAATGCAGCCATCTTGAGAACCTTGAAAAACCCTTAAGCTGCCCTGGCCATAGCCACCAGCTGCTGACGCACCTCCATGGCTTCCTGCACTTCTTCCGGGAAACGAATAAAGACAACTTTATGCCCAATGCGCAGGTGCATACCTTCACTGTTAAACCCTGCCATTTTTGGTTGAATACCTTCAGGCAGTTCGATATTGGCCATTTTACAGTATTTCCCCATAGCATCCACATGGTCTTCGTTCATGTGTTTCACCATACTCTGTTCCACCTCGCCATAAAATGGGTTCTTTTTCAGGAATAGCTCCGGCTTCACCCAGAAGATATTGCCAAAGCCACCGATAAAGCGCCCACGGACAAAGTTTATGCGATAAAAGCGAAAACTGTGTTTTGCCTGATCTTCCTTAATGTTTCTGTAGCTGCGGGATGCAGGAAAATAAGAGAAATAGCGTTCTGCGATCACGGCTTCCTCTTCACGGTGTTCAATCAGCTCTGCATCGCCAATCCAGGTAATACGTCCACCAATGTGAACATCGTCAATATTGCTTTGTTGCACGATCAGGGACACTTTTGGGTTCTGCTTGATGTTCCTGGTATGCTGCGCAATATTAGCAATAAAAATGACAGGACGTCCTTCACCGTCCAGGCAATATGGCATAACAGAACCAAAAGGGTAGCCTGGCATCTCATTAGAATTCGTGGACATCACACCATTGTATTCATTCAGTAACAATGCACGTGCATCAAATGCAGCTTGCTCTTTAGTGAAAGACTTATCAGCTTCTATTGGCATATCTAACTTTCCTGTATCTATTGATCTCATAATATCAAGTCTATGCAAACCCAACTAACCTAACCTTCAAACCCAGCCCTATGCCAGCGCTGTTATTTCTGAAATAAGATAAAATAAAGAGCGTCATTATACATAAATACATCTTAATGAGAAGTATTATCAAAAACATCATTATGCATTATGCCTTGAGTGACGCCATAGTGAAGTTTGACCTCGTGACTTTCAGCTGGCAACCTGTCCACGGTGTTGTATTCATTAAAGGATCTCATCCATGACGATAAAAAACCGACATATTCTCATTACGGGTGCAGCCAGAGGCCTGGGTAAGGCTATGGCCAAAGGTCTCGCACAAAAAGGTGCAGCTTTGACACTGGTTGACCTGCATGACGAAGGTTTAAGTGACGCCCTGGCTGAGTGTAAAAAATACACCCGACATTGTTTAGCCATCGGAGCAGATGTTGCTAATGAACAACAGGTTGAAGATATGGTCAAACGTTGCGTTCAGCAACAAGGTGCACTCAATGGTCTGATCAACAATGCCGGTATCTTGCGTGATGGTTTACTGGTTAAGGCAAAAGAGGGTGTCATTGTAAAGAAACTCTCCCTTGAGCAGTGGCAGGCAGTGATTGATACCAACCTGACCGGTGTATTCCTGTGTGGCCGGGAGGTGGCGGCCAGTATGATCGAACAAGGTTCAAAAGGTGTCATCATCAATATCTCCAGCATCTCCAGGGCCGGTAATTTTGGACAAAGTAACTACGCTGCGGCCAAAGCCGCTGTTGCAGCTCTGACAACGACCTGGGCGAAAGAGCTTGCCCGTCACGGCATTCGCTGTGCGGGGATTGCACCGGGGATGATAGCAACAGAAATGACGGCAGCCATGAGGCCTGAGGCCAGGGAAAAGATCAATGCGGGCATTCCTCTGGGCCATATGGGTTCACCCACTGATATTTCCGACACTGCCGCTTTTATTATTGAAAATAACTATATCAACGGTCGGATTATCGAGGTGGACGGCGGGCTTAGACTATAAGCCATACAATCAGTTAAAATAAACGTTTATGTCGTAAAACGGAGTATACCTGTGTCATCCCCTGTCGATCCCGTGCGAGTATGGACAGCCCTTAGTTTGATACCAGAAGGTAAAGTCGTTACCTACGGACAACTGGCAGAGCTATCGGGTTCACCACGGGCTGCCAGAGTCGTTGGCAACATTCTCAGACAGTTGCCTGCTGGCTCCCGTTTGCCCTGGCACCGGGTTATTAACAACAAAGGACATATTTCATTTCCACGGGGATCTTCCCAATACAACAAGCAGCGAACTCGCCTGGAAGCAGAAGGGGTAGTGCTGGTCGCTGATAAAATAAACCTCAGCCTGTACCGTTGGCAAGGAGAATAGCTCCATGGAAAACACCTCAGAAGATATTGCCCTTGCAGTAGAAATTATTCTTCAGCTCGAAAAGCTTGAATACCCGGAAAAAAGTATTCTGCAAGCCATGATCTATATCTTTCAGGATACGTTGAAAAAACTTCCCAGTGAAAAAGAAAAAAAAGACTGGCAACAGCGTATTGTCATGACCCTGGGTACACAGCCCGATGCCCACTAGTGCAAGAAGCCCTGTTATCCATACAGACCTCATTCTCGTCATTCCTGCGCAGGCCCATGGCGAGCAAGGCTAACGACACTATCTTGACATCCTCCTCGCCCTGAAGGACGAGGATTCCTAATCGTCACCAATCAGGTTTCTGTTTCACAGTTCATTGCTCAGGGGATAGCTTGGTTATCGCGTAAATTCCCGCTGTGGGGGTTTTTACGGTGATGAGCCAACTCATACCCCCCAAGTCTCACATGAACTCCGCAGACTTAACATCCCACTAGCCCAGTGGTAGGTCTACAAAGACACGAAAGAAGTTACCAGATGGGCTTGCTATACGCAAGCCTAGCTTACATCCCCTCACTAAAAGTAAGGGGCCTTACGCTCGTTTGGTAAATCGAAAAGTAAATCGAAAAGTAAATCGAAGAGTAAATCGAAAGAGTACTCCCGCCGAAACAGGCGGGGGAGGATTTCGTCTAACATTCTGTTCATATATCTCTGTCTTTTGACCTACCCTCGAGCAGAGGGAAAGTAAAGCCTGTGGAGTTAATGTAAGTGCCTTGAGGCCGTAATCATGAAGCAGGAACCTGCGTGAGAACTCGTGAGAACTCGTAAGAAAGCAGCGCCCCGGTAACGGGAATCCTTCAGCGACCTGACTGGAGGAGGATGCCAATATATCCCGACAATCATTCTGAGAGAGCGCTATCCCCACACCTTCTGGGGAAAGCGCTCAGCTTGGTTAATGCCAATTAGAAAACGGCTATATCGTACTTTACAATCATACGGGTATCTTTATTGATAAGATCTTCTGTATCACCACTCTCATTTTCACCTTGTTCCTCCTGCGTATTGTACGCATACATAAGGTGAGCAGATAACCCTTCAATCATCGGCAAGTAATAAGAAAGGCCCAGATTGTATTCTTTTTCAGTCCAGGCGCTTATACTAACCCCTTCATCATACCGGTGCACCTTACCCGTCACGTAGGCACCGTGGACGCTTAGCCCTTCAATCATATCATTCAGGTTGTAGCTCGCGTTAAGCCCCCAGGCTTTTTGCCCCCCTTTATTGAAATCAGAGTACTGAACTGCATTGTATCCAAAGTAGTTACCTTCATCCGAAACGCTGCCATCCCCATCAGGGTTGCGCACACTCCACTCAAAATCAAAATCATTCAGCTCCGTCTTCTGGACAGCCGTATAGACAACACCGATACTCGCTGCACCTATATGTGCCGTTCCCATTGCCCCCCAGGTGTGCTGGCTGTCTTCTGTTGTACCGTCTGTTTCATTTTGCGTTTTTTGATCACCTATAATCGTGTTTCTGGCATACTGAAGTCCAAAGTCAAGACCAATGGCTTGTAAATTCGTGGAGTACTTTACATCGGCAAAATAACGCTTTTCGGTATTTTTTTGCTTACCATAGGCGAGATGTGTTGTTAAGCCATGACCAAAATCATACGTAGCACCAATGATATTAACCGATTCATTTTTAAATTTATTGTTTGCATCCGTGTTACCAAATTTTTGAAACCCGGACGCGGACACAAAATTGCGTTCAACGGCAACAATACCGTAAAGACCTAAAGCATCATACTGGCCCTGTGCATGGAAGCCTTCCGTTAAGCTCGTCAGTGCTCTGGAATCTGAATCACTGAGTAAAGGTGTATCAATAAACAGACGGCCATATTTTGCCACCCCCATATCCAGAAGATTCACCTTGAGGGCGTAAGACGTCTTACCATATCCATCAGCATTACCTTTATAATCAGTGCGTAGCAAGCCGTTATTGCTGTATTTATCGCCTCTGATCTTTAAGGAATGCTGAGCGCCCAGATCGACCCCAACAAGATTAGCCAGATAACCTGAACTAAAATTGAGCCGCACGGCCTGTGCCCACTGGGAGTGAGAAGCATCCATCTTGTCCGCTTCCATTTCACCATCGTTCTTGTAGGAATTTCCTTTAAAATAATTTCGCAGATGAATATCCAGCGAGGAATCCCCCTGAAAGTTACTCCCCTGGGCAGATGAGGCCATTATAACAGCAATACTTAATGTACTGAGGTGTGCGAGTTTCATTATTATATTAGCTCCTGCATGTTTAATGTCCGCCTTGGTTTTACCATCGCGCCAATAATATAAGCTGATGTACATCCCCCCCCAAAAGGCGATACTTTCCATTTCATCTAAAAAAAACAATAAATGCAAGCCTTTCGAAAATAAGGTCGACAGCTCACTGTTGTTTTATTAATTCCGATTAATATCCCTGAACAGGCCATGTCTGCTCTGGCTGAAATACGAGCTATCCATCGTATGCTGGCAGACAGTCACAAGATTATCAGTACACTGTCTTATGATAAACCCTTTCAGATTTATCGTTTTAATCGATATATTTACGCCACCAGAAAGGTTAAATATACTGAGGGAAACTTCGGCTAAACAGAAAAAAAGCCCATGGCTGAGTTGTATCCTGATTTTTTGGTAATGGTGGCTAAACCTTTGGTAACTTTGGTACCTTTAGTACCTTTGGTTTCGAATTTTACCCACCTTGAAAGACAAGGGTTTATGAATCGCAGATTCATCCCACTCCCGTTCTGGCATCACCCCGTTCTTTCGGGACCCCAGCAGCAACTTTATTTCTATGCCCGCTCTCTCTTTCACGTCTTCTTAATTCCTTTATTTCTCTGGAGATCGCCATATGACAGTTCCCAGTGCATACCGTTCGTTAAACTTTGGACTTGGAGAAACCTGTGAGTTTCTACAGTCACAAGTCTTACAGTTTGCCTCAAAGGAGATAGCCCCTGTTGCTGAACAGGTCGATCAGTCCAATGCCTTTCCCTCACACCTCTGGAAAGCATTTGGCAATATGGGGTTGCTCGGCATTACCGTAGATGAATCCTTTGGTGGGGCTGGCATGGGGTATCTGGCCCATGTGCTGGCCATGGAGGAAGTCAGTCGCGCATCAGCCTCGGTTGGGCTAAGTTATGGAGCGCATTCCAATCTGTGTGTTAACCAGATATTCCATAATGGCTCCAGGGCGCAAAAAGAAAAATACCTTCCTGATTTAATCAGCGGCGACAAAGTGGGAGCGCTGGCCATGAGCGAGGCCAATGCAGGTTCGGATGTGGTCAGCATGAAACTCCGGGCCAGAAAAAAAGGCGATCGTTATATTCTCAACGGTAATAAAATGTGGATTACTAATGGACCCGATGCAGGGACTTATGTGATCTATGCCAAAACAGCCCCTGAAGAAGGCGCACACGGCATTACTGCCTTTATTGTAGAGCGGGGCTTTCCGGGTTTCAGTCAGGCACAAAAGCTCGACAAACTCGGCATGCGGGGTTCGAACACCTGTGAGCTGGTCTTTCAGGATTGCGAGGTGCCTGAAGAGAATATACTGGGTACGCTCAACGGCGGCGTCAAAGTACTGATGAGTGGGCTGGACTATGAGCGGGTTGTCCTGGCAGGTGGTCCTACCGGTATCATGCAGGCCTGTCTGGATGCGGTTGTGCCCTACATTCACGAACGACAGCAGTTTGGTAAAAGCATCGGTGAGTTCCAGTTGATCCAGGGTAAGATTGCCGATATGTATACCACGCTCAATGCCTGTCGTGCTTATCTGTACACTGTCGCCAGGGCTTGTGACCGGGGGGAGACCACCCGGAAAGATGCTGCGGGCGTTATCCTTTACTGTGCTGAAAAAGCGACGCAAATGGCACTGGATGCCATTCAGATTCTTGGTGGCAATGGTTATATCAACGACTACCCCACAGGACGCCTGCTGCGCGATGCCAAACTTTATGAAATCGGTGCTGGCACCTCAGAGATTCGACGCATGTTGATCGGGCGTGAGCTGTTTGAGGAAACAGGGAACTAACCATGATTCTCGAATCACAGATTGCGATCGACAGCGCTGAGTACCAAAAGAATCGTCAGTCCATGGAGGAAAAACTGCATGCACTGAATACCTGCTTTGACCGTATTGCCCTGGGTGGGGGAGACAGGGCCCGTGAACGCCACCAGGCAAAGGGCAAATTACTGGTGAGAGAGCGTATTGCCGCACTTCTTGACCCGGGTTCCCCCTTTTTGGAAATTGGTCGCTTTGCCGCTGAAGGTGTTTACGAAGAAACCGTTGCCTGTGCCGGAGCCGTTGCTGGCATTGGCACTGTCTCCGGGCAACAGTGCATGATTGTGGCCAACGATGCCACCGTAAAAGGCGGAACCTACTACCCTTTAACCGTAAAAAAACACTTACGGGCTCAGGTCATTGCTGATGAGAACCACCTCCCCTGCATTTACCTGGTGGACTCAGGTGGTGCTAATTTACCCCGTCAGAGTGAGGTGTTTCCTGACCGTGAACATTTCGGGCGGATCTTTTTTAATCAGGCACGACTTTCCGCCCGGGGAATTCCCCAGATTGCAGCAGTGATGGGTTCCTGTACCGCGGGTGGTGCCTATGTACCAGCAATGGCTGATGAAAGCATTATTGTGAAAGGCACGGGCACGATTTTTCTGGCAGGCCCTCCCCTGGTCAAGGCCGCAACGGGTGAAGAAGTCACGGCAGAAGCATTAGGTGGTGCTGATGTGCACTGCAGGGAATCGGGCGTCGCCGATCACTATGCTGACCATGATGCCCATGCCATCGAAATCATTCGATGCAGTGTCTCACGGCTGAATCTGACAGCCCCTGACGCCCGTGATCAGCATCTGCCGACGCCACCGCTTTACGACCCAAAAGAGCTGTACGGTATTGTGCCCACTGATTTTAAACACAGCTATGATGTACGTGAGGTTATTGCCCGTATTGTGGATGGTTCAGTGTTTGACGAGTTCAAAGCATTGTATGGCGACACGCTGGTGTGTGGATTTGCCCGCATTCATGGGTTTACGGTGGGGATTCTGGGCAATAACGGGGTACTGTTTGGTGAGTCTGCTCAGAAGGGGGCGCACTTTATTGAGCTTTGCTGCCAGCGACGGATACCGCTGGTATTTTTGCAGAATATTACCGGCTTTATGGTGGGTTCCCAGGCAGAGTCTGGTGGGATTGCCAAGCACGGTGCGAAACTGGTTCATGCCGTCTCTTGTGCCCGTGTACCGAAACTGACCGTCATTATCGGAGGCAGCTTTGGTGCGGGTAATTATGGTATGTGTGGCCGTGCCTATGATCCGCGTTTTTTATGGACATGGCCAAATAGCCGTATCTCTGTAATGGGCGCTGAACAGGCGGCAGATGTGCTGGTACAGGTAAAAAAAAGTGCCCTGGAAAAAAAAGGCGGCCATATGACTGACGAGGAGATACAGGCCATGAGGCAGCCGTTAATGGCATCCTATCATGCACAAAGCAGTGCTTTGTATGCCAGTGCCCGATTATGGGATGACGGGATTATTGATCCGGCAGATACCCGGGATATTCTGGGATTAAGCCTGTCGGCAGCATTGAATTCGCCGGTTAAGCAGACACAGTTTGGTGTTTTCAGAATGTAGGGTGAACCAATGACCGATAAAATAGCCGATAAAATAGCCGATAAAAAGCTACTAACAGACAATCCTCGCCAGGGTGTTGTCCGCCTGACACTGAATCGTCCGAATGTCAATAACGCACTGGATGAAGCGTTGATCAGTGAACTTGATTATGCCCTTCAGACACTGGAGCGAAAGGAGGTGCGAGTGCTGGCGTTGCGAGCCTGCGGCAACCACTTTTCAGCGGGCGCGGATATTGGCTGGATGCAAAAGGCCCAAACGCTGACGTTGAAAGATAATTACAACGATGCCTTAAAACTCGCCAGGCTGCTTAAGCGACTGTCACAGTTTCCAGCACCGGTGATTACCGCTGTTCAGGGTGCTGCTTATGGTGGTGCACTGGGGTTAATTGCGGCCTCGGACATTACGGTGGCAGCCGATAACAGCCGTTTTTGTTTTAGCGAGGTGAAGCTGGGGCTGGAGCCTTCCGTCATTAGTCCCTACGTCATCAGGGCCATGGGAGCGAGGCAGGCTCAGCGTTACTTTTTAACCGCAGAAGTCTTTGGCGCAGCCCAGGCAAACGCCCTGGGTCTGGTACACGAAATCTGTGATCCTGAAGCGTTGGATAAACATGTGGATGCCCTCATCACTCACCTTTTGAAAGGCGGGCCATCAGCCCACAACAACGTTAAAAAGATGATGAGGGAAGTGACCAACAGGCCTTTCTCTGATGAGCTTATGGTACTAACAGCCAAACGTATTGCGGATATTCGGATTACCGAAGAAGCCAGGGAAGGTCTCAGTGCCTTTTTTGATAAACGCAAACCCGAATGGGATGCCTCATGATCAACACACGCAGTCATAAAGTGTGCCGGTTGCTGATTGCCAACCGGGGAGAAATTGCCTGCCGCATTATTCGAACGGCTAAAACCATGGGTATTACAACAGTAGCCGTCTACTCTGACGCTGATGCAATGGCGCTGCATACTCAAATGGCCGATGAGGCCTATCATCTTGGCGGCGCTCCCTTATCAGACAGCTACCTGAACAGCGATCGCCTGTTAGCCGTTGCTGAACAGGCTAATGTTGACAGCATTCACCCTGGTTATGGCTTTTTCTCTGAAAATGCCGCTTTTGCACAAGCCTGTCAGGAGAAAGGGATTCGTTTTGTAGGACCACCTGTATCTGCCATCGCCTCCATGGGGTCAAAAAACCAGGCGAAGGCCATTATGGCAAAAGCGGGTGTCCCCTTGATTCCGGGTTATCATGGTGATGATCAGACGGATCAAACCCTGATGCAGGAGGCACGTGCTATTGGCTTTCCGCTGCTGATTAAAGCGGCCAGCGGTGGTGGTGGTAAAGGCATGCGGTTGGTGACGGCTGAGGAAGGGTTACTGGAGGGTATTCAGGCTGCCCGACGAGAGGCACAGTCAACCTTTGGTGACCCTGCGCTGTTACTGGAAGCCTACCTGAGGAACACACGCCATGTTGAAGTGCAGCTCTTTTTTGACAGCCATGGTCAGGGTATTTACCTGTTTGACCGGGACTGCTCCCTCCAACGTCGCCATCAGAAAGTGATTGAAGAAGCGCCGGCACCCAATGTGCCAGATACTGTCCGCAAATCCATGGGAGAAGCAGCCGTTGCGGCAGGTAAAGCACTGAATTATGAAGGGGCAGGCACCGTTGAGTTTCTTCTGGCAGGCAATGACTTTTATTTTATGGAGGTAAACACCCGGCTTCAGGTGGAACACCCTGTCACCGAATGGATCACAGGGCAGGATCTGGTGGCGTGGCAGCTGCGTATTGCTTCGGGTGAAAAGCTCCCGTTGCAACAGCATGAGTTAGTCTGCCGGGGGCATGCCATTGAAGCGCGGTTTTATGCGGAGGACCCTGCCCGTGACTTTATGCCTTCTGCTGGCAGGCTTCATCATTTAAGCTGGCCAAAGGAGAGTGAAACCATTCGGGTCGATACAGGCGTGGTACAGGGGGACACCGTTAGCCGTTGGTATGATCCCATGCTGGCAAAAGTGATCGCCAGAGGTAATACACGAGAAGAGGCCATTGACCATTTAATCGGGGCGCTGTCAGATACCTTTCAGGCGGGGTTGGCCGATAACCGGAATTACCTGTTGTCATTGCTGAACCACCAGGCTTTCCGTCAGGCGCATATGAGCACGACATTTATAGAGGACCATGTTCAGGAGACGACCCTTCCCCACGAGAAACAGCAATTGCTGTTAAGCCTTGCAGGGCTGTACTGTTATTATACGACACAATTCAAATACTCGTCACACCCTTTACATTGCCTGCATTGCCCCCGGCCGACGCCTTTTTATTTTACCGTGGAAGATGAGGCCTTCACCGTCAGTGTAACCCCTGTCAATAACGCCTTTTCTGTCAGTTGTGACAGAAGCGAACAATTAATCACTGTACAGTGGCTACCAGAAACCGAAGGGCTTTCAGGTCACCTGTTTGTGGGTGACAGGCAATATAAAAGCCGTGTGATTCCTCTTCCCGGACAAAAGTTACAAGTCTTTGTACCCGGTTATTCCCTCGTTATTGCCTTGCCTGGTTGTAAAATATCCGGCACTGCCCACACAGAAAAAGCCATTACTGCGCCAATGAACAGCGTGGTTACCCATGTGAATGTAGCCCCTGGCGACACTGTCGCACAAGGTACACTGCTGCTGACCCTGGAGGCGATGAAAATGGAGCACAGCATTAAAGCTCCCCGTGGTGGGGTTATTGAACAGCTCCGTTGTTCAACCGGTGATCAGGTCAGTGCCGGGGCTTTATTGCTGGCTTATCAGGAGGACAGCTGATGGGGTCGTCTAACCGTTTTCCATCATGGGTAAAAATTGTTGAGGTCGGCCCAAGGGATGGACTGCAAAATAGTCGCCAGGTGCTGCCTGTAGAAACGCGAGTTGCCCTGGTGGATAAACTGACAGCAGCCGGTTTACAGCATATTGAGGTGGGGAGCTTTGTTTCACCGAAGCGCGTCCCGGCCATGGCCGGTTCAGATAAAGTCTTTCAAGCTATTCAACGCAAACCAGGGGTTATTTACAGTGCGTTAACGCCAAATCTGAGGGGTTTTGAAGATGCTCTGCAAGCCGGTGCTAACGAAGTGGCCATTTTCTGTTCAGCCTCCGAAGGGTTTTCTCAGCACAATATCAACTGCAGCATTGCCCAAAGCATCCATCGGTTTACGCCTGTGATTGAGCAGGCACAAAGGGCCGACATTCCTGTACGGGGTTACTTGTCTTGTGTCATGGGCTGCCCCTATGATGGTGATGTCCCGGTAACCCAGGTAGCAGATTTGAGCCAAATGCTCATTGATATGGGCTGTTATGAAGTATCACTGGGGGATACGATCGGTATTGGTACGCCATTACAGGCAAAAACAGTGGTGGCAAACGTTGCCGAAAAAGTGCCTGTATCCAGGATAGCTGCCCATTTTCATGATACACAAGGCCAGGCGCTGGTAAATTTGTATGCCGTAATGGAAGAAGGGGTGGCCATTATTGATGCGGCTACAGGTGGTCTCGGGGGTTGTCCCTATGCACCGGGAGCATCAGGCAATGTACCCACTGAAAAAGTGCTGTATATGTTGCAGGGCATGGGTATTAAAACCGGTGTTAATGCTCACTATCTGAAGAAAGCCGTGCAGTTTGCTCAACGTTGCATATAAATACAAGGTAGTGGGTTAAACCTGTGACTTCCCATGACTATCAATGCCAGATTCAAGTTTATTGATCAGCAGAGCGATGATCATATCATGCATTTTTCCAGCTTTGAAAAGCAGGTGGTTTTGCGTCCAATGGCCTGACCCACGTTCTGACATTCAGATTTTTACATGCAACCTGAATTCAGCCGTTAAATGCCACTTAAGGGGACATTGCCGCTCAATCTGCCAGGCGTGGCTTGCAGGCAATGGCCATAGCCCCTGGCAAAAGCCACAACGCCGTCAGATTCAGGTTGGGCTGCAATTTTTTTTGCAGTGGTAAAGAAAACTATTGACGGAACAGAGGCTTTGCCTGTCTCTGTTTTCGCTGTTTTCTATCAGAGTTGATTTAGCTGAAAAGCACCGGGAGTAATGATGAATTATAAAGTCATTTTTCACACAAGCAATCATATTCAGTGTGGCGTCAGGTGGAAGCAGGAAGTCACTGATTCAGGTACTCACTGGCAAAGTCTCAAGTGGAGGCTTGGTGGGATTTGTAGTTCTATGGTGGCAAAATGGCTTCAAAAAAGTCTGGTTTCAGGGCACGCAGGGGTTCAGTCTGTTGATGAGCTTGGCTCTGAACATTTGATGGCAATTAATGCTTCAGCCTTCAACGTCGTCACTTCTGCCGTCGGTATCGACGGTAGTCATCTATTTGCTCAAACGTTTGCCATGCTTGAGTCCTATAACGTGTCTTACAAATATCGCACAATAGCGACAAACGGCATCCATATAAACGCAGTATTAGACATAGCGAGTGTTTGGAATGAGCACTTCGGGCTTATGTTTAGATATACCAGAGAAGATAATAGTATGGGTGCCCATATGGTAGGTTTCCGCCATGACCATGAGATTTTTCAATATTTTGATCCCAACTTTGGCTTGATAGAATACCCCGATAAACAAAATTTTAAAGATCATCTCAGGCTTGTAATTTTCACTGATCAAAACAAGAAGCACTTTAGTGCTATTCAAAAGAACCCAGAGCATCACTGGGCGTTCTTCTCAGCCAAATACCTCGACTAGTGCAGCTGAGGGCTAATAGCCATACACACAACAACAGGCTTTATTTGCATCTCTTATTTTCAGAGGATGGCCAAACCTTTTAAGTGGACCTATAAACAATACTGCGGACAGTTTTAGACAGTCGAGTGTTTTATGCTACAGGGCCTGCAACTCAAGGGGGCCATTTTATGGTAACTCAGGGATAAGTGTGAGTTACCATAAAATAACGATGTATCTTCAACCCCCTGGCAGCCGCGAATGTCAAGTGTATAAAACTGTCCGCAGTATTGAGGGTTGATTGACTTGAAAAGTATCGAGGAAGTGCTGATGGATTATAAAATCGTTTTTCACATAAACAATAACATTCAGTGTGGCGTCAGGTGGAAGCAGGAAATCAGTGATTCAGGCACTCAGTTGCGAAGTTTTAAAGGGCGGCTTAGTGGGACATGTGCCTGCATGGTGGCAAAGTGGCTTCAAAAAAGCCTTCTTTCAGGGCAGGCAGGGGTTCAGTCTGCCAATGAGCTTGGCTCTGAGCATTTGATGGCCATTAGTCATTCGGCCTTCAACCTGGTAGCTTCTGCCGTCGGTGCGGACCGTACTCAGCCACTTAGTCAAACGGTGGCTATGCTTGAAACCTATAAGCTATATCCCAAAGACGACTCCATGATGGGAACAGACGGCATCTATTTAAAAGCAGTATTAGACCGAGTGAGTTCTGGGAATGGCCACTATGGGTTGGTCTATATGTTTACCCGAGAAGATAATAATGTAAGTTCCCATATGGTGGGCTTTCGCCATGATGATAAGATTTTTCAGTTTTTTGAACCCAACGTTGGCTTGATAGAATACCCTGATGAACAAAATTTTAGAGATCATCTCATGCTTGTCGTTTTCACTGAGCGGAACCACATTTTCTTTAGTGGCATGCAACATAACCCAAAACATAACTGGTTGTTGATCCCAGTGGAATACCGGGACTAGCACTCTGTCTTAACGCATTGAAAACCTCCCTTAATCACACCACACCACACACTAAGAGTAATAATGATGACAGAGGTTATGTGGTCCCCAGACCGTGAGCGTATTGAAAAATCAACCCTCAACGGTTTTATGCAACATGTTCAGGCCAAGCAGGGATTCACCTGCACCGATTATCATCGGTTGCACCGCTGGAGCGTTGAACACAGGACGGATTTTTGGCAATCCCTCATGGATTATTTTCACATTCGGTTCCATTCACCGGCGGATGCCGTACTGGCAGAAGACGGGATGCAAGGTGCAATGTGGTTTCCGGGGGCCACAGTGAACTATGCAGAACATTTGTTGCAGCGCACAGACAACCAGACAGCAATTATTTTCCGAGGTGAAAATGGCAAACGTTCCGTCTTATCGTTTGCTGATTTGGCCAGGGCAGTGACGGCAGCGCAAGGTGGACTGATCAAGTCAGGCGTCAGTAAAGGGGATCGTGTGGCGGGTATTATGTCCAACTGCCCTGAGGCAGTGATTATGATGCTGGCCACTACATCATTGGGAGCTATCTGGTCATCCTGCTCTCCGGATTTTGGACTACAGGGCATTGTTGACCGGTTTGGTCAGATTGCGCCAAAAGTACTGATTACCGTCGATGGTTATTACTACAATGGTAAAACCATAGACTGCCTGCCCAGGCTGGAAGCACTGCAACAGGCCATTGCCGGGATCAACCAGTGTGTTGTTGTGCCCTTTATTCGAGATAGCGTTAATGTCCACAGTGAAAACACCCTTAGCTACAGCAACTTTCTGGACAGTCATCACAATAGACTTCATATTGAGCCTGTCGCCTTTAACCACCCGCTGTTTATTCTTTATTCTTCGGGCACAACCGGTGTGCCAAAATGCATTGTGCACGGTCACGGCGGCACACTGCTTCAGCATGTCAAAGAGCTGGGGTTGCATACAGATCTTAAAAAAAATGACCAACTGATGTATTTCACTACCTGTGGCTGGATGATGTGGAACTGGCAGGTATCTGCATTAGCCCTGGGCGCCACACTGGTGTTGTATGACGGCTCACCCTTTTACCCCTCACCCACAGCATTAATGGATATTATCGATGAGGAGCAGGTCTGCGTCTTCGGTACCAGTGCCAGATATATCAGTGCCCTGGAAAAATCAGGGGTAAAGCCTCAACAAACACATCACTTATCACAGTTGCGAACAATGCTTTCTACAGGATCCACACTGGTTCATAAAAGTTTTGATTATGTGTACCGTGATATTAAAGAAAATCTTTGCCTGTCGTCCATCTCCGGCGGCACAGACATTGTCTCCTGCTTTGTGTTGGGGTGCCCTGTCCTGCCTGTGCGCAGGGGACAGATTCAATGTCGGGGTTTAGGGATGGATGTCCAGTTTCTGAACGATGATGGTCAGGCTGTTATCAATGAAAAAGGGGAGCTTGCCTGCCTTTCCAGTTTCCCTGCAATGCCTGTCGGGTTTTGGAATGATCCGAACAATAACAAATACCATAATGCTTACTTCAGCCGGTTCAGCGGTATCTGGGTACAGGGAGACTATGGGGAGCTCACCCATGACGGAGGGATCATTATTCATGGCCGCTCCGATGCGGTACTTAATCCCGGTGGTGTGCGTATTGGCACGGCTGAGATCTACCAGCAGGTGGAAAAGGTCGGTGCTGTCCTGGAAAGCCTGGCCGTGGGGCAGGAATGGGATGGCGATGTCCGGGTTGTGTTATTTGTGAAACTCCGTGAAGGGGTTTTATTATCTGAGGCGCTACTGCAAGAAATACGACAGACCATTCGTACTCATGCCAGTCCAAGGCATGTGCCCGCAAAAATCGTGCAGGTGACCGATATTCCCCGCACTGTCAGTGGCAAAATTGTGGAGCTGGCCGTCAGGGAAATCATCCATGGCCGACCTGTAAAAAATCAGGAAGCCCTTGCTAATCCGGAAGCTCTGGACTACTTCAAGAATCGAGAAGAGCTGTCTGGCTGATAATACCCATTGTCTTTCCAACGATGCTATTGATTGTGCTGACAATCTGAGTGCCAGGGCGCAGTAAATTGACAGTAACACATCCCATACCCTGACTGCCTGAAAAAAACGGTCAGCTTTCCCTTATACTGGCATACCGGCTGCATGGAACTTTACCGGGCTGACAGGGTCGAAAGTCAGGTTATGTCATCCAGGAACAGTCATCTACTGAAAACAGGAATAAGCCATGCAGTCATCTTCCTCCTCATCAAATGCAGACACTGCCTCCCCGTTAACGTTCGTTGATGCAGGAAGTGATGACACGACAGTCAGACCAAAACGCAAAAGAAAACGGACCATGGCAGGTTATCCGTTGAAACAGACGACAACGGGAACGGAAACCTTTTTACCCCATCAACAGCAACGTGAGCCGGGAACCATTCCCCCCATAAAACTCAGGCGTGTTACTGATAAAAGCTGGCGTGTTGTTGGCTCTTCTGCTGCGGAACAGGGCAGTGGGGTGCCCCTGGCCGCTGAACCGGACATGTCTGCTGATGCAGCTTCCAGAGGGGCGGCTGTGGTCGGCTCCCTGTCAGGAAATCCACCAACAGCCAGCGACAATAGTCCATTGACTGGCGATGCACAGACTTCAACGATGGCGCAGGACATGCCTGAACCCATGGACATGCCTGGACACATGGACATGCCTGGACACATGGACATGCCTGGACACATGGACATGCCTGGACACATAGAGAGTGTACCGCTCACTACAGCACCTGACCTTGATAAGTTAATTTCAGAATTTACTGTAAGCCAGCAGAATGATCTACGAACACATTTAAACGATCCAAAAATACAAGCAGTACTGAAGAATGCCGAGATACTGAAGAAAACGCTCAATGACAGGAAAATCGAATTATCCCTCGACAGGGGTAAGCCGCGCGCACACTCCCTTTTTTCCAAGTTAAAAGACTTGAACATTGTTAAGGAGCCTGAGATTTTCTCAGGCTATTTTGCCAGGGCCAATCTATTCTTTTCAGCGGTAAATACCCGGCAAATTACAAACACCAGCTGCCTTACCAGCATGCTCAATTCGAAGACTCACATAAAGCAGTTTGCAGAAAAAAGTGAAGAAAATATTCAGGCAGTTGCAACTAACCCATGCTTGAAACAGATTGGTTCCATGTTTAATCGCAGAGGCCTGCCCGACAACGCGCAGGTGGAAGATTTCCCGGCGTGGGAGTGCTGGAAAGTCAACGGCCAGTTCAGCCTGGAACTGCTGCGGGTCTTTTCCTCCATGTGTAATGGCAAAGGCTTGCCCGACAAAGCAAAGGTGGAAGGTTTCCTGGCGTGGGAGTGCTGGAAGGTGAACGGCCAATTCAGCCTGGAACGGCTGCGGACCGTTTCCTCCATGATGAGCAGCAGAGGCTTGCCCGACAAAGGGAAGGTGGAAGATTTCCTGGCGTGGGAGTGCTGGAAAGTGAACGGCGAATTCAGCCTGAAACTGCTGCGGGTCGTTTCCTCCATGTATAATGGCAAAGGCCTGCCCGATAAAGCAAAGGTGGAAGATTTCCTGGCGTGGCAGTGCTGGAAGGTGAACGGCGAATTCAGCCTGGAACTGCTGCGGATCGTTTCCTCCATGTATAATGGCAAAGGCCTGCCCGATAAAGCAAAGGTGGAAGATTTCCTGGCGTGGCAGTGCTGGAAGGTGAACGGCCAATTCAGCCTGGAACGGCTGCGGGCTTTTTCCTCCATGTATAATGGCAAAGGCCTGCCCGATAAAGCAAAGGTGGAAGATTTCCTGGCGTGGCAGTGCTGGAAGGTGAACGGCAAATTCAGCCTGGAATTGTTGCATGCCGTTTCCTCCATGTGTCATGGCAAAAGCTTGCCCAACAAAGGAAAGGTGGAAGATTTCCTGGCGTGGGAGTGTTGGAAGGTCAACGGCCAATTCAGCCTGGAACGGCTGCGGATCGTTTCCTCCATGTGTCATTGCAAAGGTTTGCCCGACAAAGTAAAGGTGGAAGGTTTCCTGGCGTGGGAGTGCTGGAAGGTGAACGGCCAATTCAGCCTGGAACGGCTGCGGGCCTTTTCCTCCATGCATAATTGCAAAGGTTTGCCCGACAAAGGGAACGTGGAAGATTTCCTGGCGTGGCAGTGCTGGAGGGTGAACGGCCAATTCAGCCTGGAACTGCTGCGGATCGTTTCCTCCATGTATAATGGCAAAGGCCTGCCCGATAAAGCAAAGGTGGAAGATTTCCTGGCGTGGCAGTTCTGGAAGGTGAACGGCCAATTCAGCCTGGAACGGCTGCGAGCCGTTTCCTCCATGATGAGTACTAGAGGCTTGCCCGATAAAGCAAAGGTGGAAGATTTCCTGGCGTGGCAGTGCTGGAAGGTGAACGGCCAATTCAGCCTGGAACTGTTGCATGCCGTTTCCTCCATGTATCATGGCAAAGGCTTGCCTGATAAAGGGAAAGTGGAAGATTTCCTGGCGTGGGAGTGCTGGAAGGTCAACGGCCAATTCAACCTGGAACGGCTGCGGGCCGTTTCATCCATGATGACCACTAAAGGCTTGCCCGATAAAGGGAAAGTGGAAGATTTCCTGGCGTGGGAGTGCTGGAGGGTGAACGGCCAATTCACCCTGAAACTGCTGCGGGCCGTTTCCTCCATGTGTAATGGCAAAGGTTTGCCCGACAAAGCAAAGGTGGAAGATTTCGTGGCGTGGGAGTGCTGGAAGGTGAACGGCAAATTCAGCCTGGAACGGCTGCGGGCCGTTTCATCCATGATGAGCAGCAGAGGCTTGCCCAACAAAGGGGAGGTGGAAGATTTCCTGGCGTGGGGGTGCTGGAAGGTGAACGGCGAATTCAGCCTGGAACTGTTGCAGGCCGTTTCCTCCATGTGTCATAGCAAAGGTTTGCCCGACAAAGCAAAGGTGGAAGCCTTTTTTGACTGGCTACCTTCTGATGAAAAGAAGAGTCTTCTGAAACTTGCCTGCCGCCTGTTTACAGGCTTTGGCGTACCCTCACAAGAAAAACTGACTGACAATGAGAAAACCCTCCGCCAATCTCTTAAAGAATCTGGTTATTTTACGGACAGTGAAAACGACAGCAGTGATGAAGAGGATGATCTTTTAGAAGCAGGTCAAATGAGGGCACTGGCTCTGTTCTTCTCTGCTCCCGCAAAATGGCACATGAACATTGCAGACTTTCAACACTATCTGGATCTGACAGCCAGCAAAAGTCCCCGAAATCAAAGAATGGCTGTTCGTGCTGCGGTGACATCCCTGCTGCCCATACTGGCTATCCATGGAGGATCGGGCATCCGGTTCTGGATTGAAATGTATCATAAAAAACCAGACTGTAAAGAATTCCTCACCAGGGCATTATCCATTCCTGCACCACTGGCTCTAACGACGTTTGCACTGACAAAGCTCCCTGAATCCGAGGGGCAGGAATACATCTGGCTGTGCAGAAATATGAAGCCAGCGCCAACCCAGAGACAATGGGATGCATTAAAACCACTGCGCCAACAGCTTTACCAGCGATTCAGGAACACACCATTACAACGCATGATGCTGGAGATTCTCTGGTCTCAGTCCGGGGATAACCGCTCAAAATATACTGACAGGATGGACGATTTATTCCAGGTTGTGCCCACCATGACACAATGGTACCGGACATATCGGGCAATGGGTTCACAAAAACAGATGCAGCAATTTATGGATGCCTGTCTTGACTACCAGGGGGCACCTGAAACCGCGCCAGAGGTAAGGATTCAGCAACGGTTGCTGGAAGGGTTGCTGCTGGCCAATCATTATCTCACTGACCATAAGGATATACCTGATCTGTGTTTTTCAAGCCGGGTGTCAGGGGATGATAAAACAGGCGTCATTATTGACGGTGCGGGTACCATGACCGGTCAGGAACGCCTGTGGCACTTTATCAGCGCTATGCTGATTGAGCTTCAGCAAACGGCGTATCAATTCACTCATCAACAACTCACACTGTCCCCGCCCGATGGCCAACCGGTTGTGCTCCCAACACCGGAGTTTACCGCCACTGTTACCGGTTTTGTCATAAAGAACTGGTCGCTGGAACAGTTGAACGCGTTTTTCAAGGCCACAGAATTCACAGAACAGTGGTATAAAGCGCCTCAAGACAAGCGGGAACACTATGCCATCAGGCTTGAAGAAAACTTAGCCCGAATGAAAGCAAGGGTCCAGGAGACCAAAGAGGCCGGGAAAACCGAGAAAGCCGGGCATAAAAAAACAGGCCCCCTGCTGTCACCGTCTATGATCATTGGTCTCATTAAACAAAACAAACCATTAAAGTCTACGGTATGGTCATCTCTGGAGCATTATGCCAGCAATGGCCAGCTAACGGGCAGTTTATGCAAGGTGCTCAGCCCGGTTATCAAAAGAGAGAAAGAAGGTATTGTTCCTGACATCGTTAAAAACACGGTTGCTGCAAAGCTGTCACAGAGTGACACAATAAACACACCGGCAGTATCAACAACCCCTCAGCCACTCCCTTCGGCAAGTAGGGCTGCTGCCGCTTCTAACAACACGGTGCAGCCCATAGCGACCTTTAAAGCAGCAATGGACGCTCTGGATCGTTTTCAGGTGTTGGGAAATGCAGAGCTTGAAATGCTGGAAGTGTATCGGGAAGAGATGGGGACTACGCAATTAATGAGTGTCCTCAAAAAAATCAACCATAAAACTGTGAGTCAACAGACACAAAACGCCTGGTCTACCGCCTTCGAGAGAAGAAAAAAAGATCCCCTTGGACTGGAAGACATTCAGGAATGGGGTGTTGATTTATCCGCATCGGATTCAGAGCCTCAGAGCGAGCAATGGCTCGAAGAGATTTTGTCCTAGATGGATGCCAACCTGTTACAGCCTGATGGAAAGGGCCAAAGTCAATGGACTGGCATCCTTCAACTCTCTCTGTTATGCCCTTCTTGGACAGCTGCCGTATGCCCATACGGTTGAGAAGCTGGAAGCACTCCTTCCCTGGAATGTAAAGGCCTCCAAAGTGCTTTACCGTAACACGTCCCATACCCTGACTGCCTGAAAAAACCGGTCAGCTTTCCCTTATACTGGCATACCGGCTGCATGGAACTTTACCGGGCTGACAGGGTCGAAAGTAAGGTTCTATCATCCAGGGACAGTCATCTACTGAAAACAGGAATAAGCCATGCAGTCATCTTCCTCCTCATCAAATGCGAACACTGCCTCCCCGTTAACGTTCGTTGATGCAGGAAGTGATGACACGACAGTCAGACCAAAACGCAAAAGAAAGCGGACCATGGCAGGTTATCAGCTGAAACAGACAACAACGGGAACGGAAACCTTTCTACCCCATCAACAGCAACGTGAGCCGGGAACCATTCCCCCCATAAAACTCAGGCGTGTTACTGATAACAGCTGGCGTGTTGCTGGCTCTTCTGCTGCGGAACAGGGCAGCGGGGTGCCCCTGGCGGGTGAACCGGACATGCCTGCTGATGCAGCTTTCGGAGGGGCAGCTGTGGTCGGCTCCCTGTCAGGAAATCCACCAACAGTCAGCGACAATAGTCCATTGACTGGCGATGCACAGACTTCAGCAATGGTGCAGGACATGCCTGAGTCCATGAACATGCCTGGACCCATGGACATGCCTGGACACATAGACATGCCTGGACATGAGAGTGTACCGCCCACTACAGCACCTGACCTTGATAAGTTAATTTCAGAATTTACTGTAAGCCAGCAAAATGATCTGCGAACACATTTAACCAATCCAGAAATACAACCAGTACTAAATAATGCCGAGATACTGCTAAAAACGCTCAATGACAGGAACATCCAGTTATCCCAGGACAGGGGTAAGCCGCCCGCACACTCCCTTTTTTCCAAGTTAAAAGACTTGAACATTGTTAAGGAGCCTTCGATTTTCTCAGGCTATTTTGCCAGGGCCAATGTATTCTTTTCAGCGGTAAATACCCAGCAGATTACAAACACCAGCTGCCTTACCAGCATGCTCAAATCGAAGACTCACATAAAGCAGTTTGCAGAAAAAAGTGAGGAAACTATTCAGACAGTTGCAGCTAACCCATGTTTGAAACAGATTTGTTCCATGTTTAATGGCAAAGGCCTGCCCGACAACGCGAAGGTGGAAGATTTCCCGGCGTGGGAGTGCTGGAAGGTCAACGGCCAATTCAGCCTGGAACTGCTGCGGGTCGTTTCCTCCATGTATAATGGCAAAGGTTTGCCCGACAAAGCAAAGGTGGAAGATTTCCTGGCGTGGGAGTGCTGGAAGGTCAACGGCCAATTCAGCCTGGAACTGCTGCGGGTCGTTTCCTCCATGTATAATGGCAAAGGTTTGCCCGACAAAGCAAAGGTGGAAGATTTCCTGGCGTGGGAGTGCTGGAAGGTCAACGGCCAATTCAGCCTGGAACGGCTGCGGACCGTTTCCTCCATGATGAGCAGCAAAGGCTTGCCCCATAAAGCAAAGGTGGAAGATTTCCTGGCGTGGGAGTGCTGGAAGGTGAACGGCCAATTCAGCCTGGAACTGCTGCGGGCCGTTTCCTCCATGTGTCATGGCAAAGGTTTGCCCGACAAAGCAAAGGTGGAAGATTTCCTGGCGTGGGGGTGCTGGAAAGTGAACGGTCAATTCAGCCTGGAACTGCTGCGGGCCTTTTCCTCCATGTATAATGGCAAAGGCTTGCCCGACAAAGGGAAGGTGGAAGATTTCCTGGCGTGGCAGTGCTGGAAGGTCAACGGCGAATTCAGCCTGAAACTGCTGCGGGCCTTTTCCTCCATGTGTCATGGCAAAGGCTTGCCCCATAAAGCAAAGGTGGAAGATTTCCTGGCGTGGGAGTGCTGGAAGGTCAACGGCCAATTCAGCCTGGAACTGCTGCGGATCGTTTCCTCCATGTATAATGGCAAAGGTTTGCCCGACAAAGCAAAGGTGGAAGATTTCCTGGCGTGGGAGTGCTGGAAGGTCAACGGCCAATTCAGCCTGGAACGGCTGCGGACTGTCTCCTCCATGATGACCAGTAGAGGCTTGCCCGGCAAAGCAAAGGTGGAAGATTTCCTGGCGTGGCAGTGCTGGAAAGTGAACGGTCAATTTAGCCTGGAACTGCTGCGGGTCTTATCCTCCATGTATAATGGCAAAGGTTTGCCCGACAAAGGGATGGTGGAAGATTTCCTGGCTTGGCAGTGCTGGAAGGTGAACGGCGAATTCAGCCTGGAACGGCTGCGGGCCTTTTCCTCCATGTGTCATGGCAAAGGCTTGCCCGACAAAGGGAAGGTGGAAGATTTCCTGGCGTGGGAGTGCTGGAAGGTCAACGGCCAATTCAGCCTGGAACTGTTAAGGGCCTTTTCCTCCATGTGTCATGGCAAAGGCTTGCCTGACAAAGGGAAGGTGGAAGATTTCCTGGCGTGGGAGTGCTGGAAGGTCAACGGCCAATTCAGCCTGGAACGGCTGCGGGCCTTTTCCTCCATGTATCATTGCAAAGGTTTGCCCGACAAAGCAAAGGTGGAAGATTTCCTGGCGTGGGAGTGCTGGAAGGTGAGCGGCCAATTCAGCCTGGAACTGTTGCATGCCTTTTCCTGCATGTGGAATGGCAAAGGATTGTCCGACAGAGCAGAGGTGGAAGATTTCCTGGCGTGGGAGTGCTGGAAGGTCAACGGCCAATTCAGCCTGGAACGGCTGCGGGCCTTTTCCTCCATGTATCATTGCAAAGGTTTGCCCGACAAAGCAAAGGTGGAAGATTTCCTGGCGTGGGAGTGCTGGAAGGTCAACGGCCAATTCAGTCTGGAACGTCTGCGGGCCTTTTCCTCCATGTATAATTGCAAAGGCTTGCCCGACAAAGCAGAGGTGGAAGATTTCCTGGCGTGGGAGTGCTGGAAGGTCAACGGCCAATTGAGTCTGGAACGTCTGCGGGCCTTTTCCTCCATGTATAATGGCAAAGGCTTGCCCGACAAAGCAAAGGTGGAAGCTTTTTTTGACTGGCTACCTTCTGATGAAAAGAAGAATCTTCTGAAACTTGCCTGCCGCCTGTTTACAGGCTTTGGCGTACCCTCACAAGAAAAACTGACTGACAATGAGAAAACCCTCCGCCAATCTCTTAAAGAATCTGGTTATTTTACGGACAGTGAAAACGACAGCAGTGATGAAGAGGATGATCTTTTAGAAGCAGGTCAAATGAGGGCACTGGCTCTGTTCTTCTCTGCTCCCGCAAAATGGCACATGAACATTGCAGACTTTCAACACTATCTGGATCTGACAGCCAATAAAAGTCCCCGAAATCAAAGAATGGCTGTTCGTGCTGCGGTGAAATCCCTGCTGCCCATACTGGCTATCCATGGAGGATCGGGCATCCGGTTCTGGATTAAAATGTATCATAAAAAACCAGACTGTAAAGAATTCCTCACCAGGGCATTATCCATTCCTGCACCACTGGCTCTAACGACGTTTGCACTAACACAGCTCCCTGAATCCGAGGGGTGGGAATACATCTTGCTGTGCAGAAATATGAAGCCAGCGCCAACCCCGGAACAATGGGATGCATTAAAACCACTGCGCCAACAGCTTTACCAGCGATTCAGGAACACACCATTACAACGCATGATGCTGGAGATTCTCTGGTCTCAGTCCGGGGATAACCGCTCAAAATATACTGACAGGATGGACGATTTATTCCAGGTCGTGCCCACCATGACACAATGGTACCGGACATATCGGGCAATGGGTTCACAAAAACAGATGCAGCAATTTATGGATGCCTGTCTTGACTACCAGAGGGCACCTGAAACCGCGCCAGAGGTAAGGATTCAGCAACGGTTGCTGGAAGGGTTGCTGCTGGCCAATCATTATCTCACTGACCATAAGGATATACCTGATCTGTGTTTTTCAAGCCGGGTGTCAGGGGATGATAAAACAGGCGTCATTATTGACGGTGCGGGTACCATGACCGGTCAGGAACGCCTGTGGCACTTTATCAGCGCTATGCTGATTGAGCTTCAGCAAACGGCGTATCAATTCAATCATCAACGACTCACACTGTCCCCGCCCGATGGCCAACCGGTTGTGCTCCCAACACCGGAGTTTACCGCCACTGTTACCGGTTTTGTCATAAAGAACTGGTCGCTGGAACAGTTGAACGCGTTTTTCAAGGCCACAGAATTCACAGAACAGTGGTATAAAGCGCCTCAAGACAAGCGGGAACACTATGCCATCAGGCTTGAAGAAAAATTAGTCCGAATGAAAGCAAGCGCCCAGGAGACCAAAAAGGCCGGGAAAACCGAGAAAACCGGGCATAAAAAAACAGGCCCCCTGCTGTCACCGTCTATGATCATTGGTCTCATTAAACAAAACAAACCATTAAAGTCTACGGTATGGTCATCTCTGGAACATTATGCCAGCAATGGCCAGCTAACGGGCAGTTTATGCAAGGTGCTCAGCCCGGTTATCAAAAGAGAGAAAGAAGGTGTTGTTCCTGACATCGTTAAAAACACGGTTGCTGCAAAGCTGTCACAGAGTGACACAATAAACACACCGGCAGTATCAACAACCCCTCAGCCACTCCCTTCGGCAAGCATGGCTGCTGCCGCTTCTGACAACACGGTGCAGCCCATAGCGACCTTTAAAGCAGCAATGGAAGCGCTGGATCGTTTTCAGGTGTTGGGAAATGCAGAGCTTGAAATGCTGGAAGTGTATCGGGAAGAGATGGGGACTACGCAATTAATGAGTGTCCTCAAAAAAATCAACCATAAAACTGTGAGTCAACAGACACAAAACGCCTGGTCTACCGCCTTCGAGAGAAGAGAAAAAGACCCCCTTGGACTGGAAGACATTCAGGGATGGGATGTTGATTTATTCGCGTCGGATTCAGAGCCTCAGAGCGAGCAATGGCTCGAAGAGATTTTGTCCTAGATGGATGCCAACCTGTTACAGCCTGATGGAAAGGGCCAAAGTCAATGGACTGGCATCCTTCAACTCTCTCTGTTATGCCCTTCTTGGACAGCTGCCGTATGCCCATACGGTTGAGAAGCTGGAAGCACTCCTTCCCTGGAATGTAAAGGCCTCCAAAGTGCTTTACCGTAACACGTCCCATACCCTGACTGCCTGAAAAAACAGGTCAGCTTTCCCTTATACTGGCATACCGGCTGCATGGAACTTTACCGGGCTGACAGGGTCGAAAGTAAGGTTCTATCATCCAGGGACAGTCATCTACTGAAAACAGGAATAAGCCATGCAGTCATCTTCCTCCTCATCAAATGCGAACACTGCCTCCCCGTTAACGTTCGTTGATGCAGGAAGTGATGACCCGACAGTCAGACCAAAACGCAAAAGAAAGCGAACCATGGCAGGTTATCAGTTGAAACAGACAACAACGGGAACGGAAACCTTTTTACCCCATCAACAGCAACGTGAGCCGGGCACCATTCCCCCCATAAAACTCAGGCGTGTTACTGATAACAGCTGGCGTGTTGTTGGCTCTTCTACTGGGGAACAGGGCAGTGGGGTGCCCCTGGCGGGTGAACCGGACATGCCTGCTGACGCAGCTTCCAGAGGGGCGGCTGTGGTCGGCTCCCTGTCAGGAAATCCACCAACAGCCAGCGACAATAGTCCATTGACTGGCGATGCACAGACTTCAACGATGGCGCAGGACATGCCTGGACCCATGGACATACCTGAACCCATGGACATGCCTGGACACATAGAGAGTGTACCGCCCACTACAGCACCTGACCTTGATAAGTTAATTTCAGAATTTACTGTAAGCCAGCAAAATAATCTGCGAACACATTTAACCAAACCAGAAATACAAGCAGTACTGAATAATGCCGAGATACTGCTGAAAACGCTCAATGACAGGAACATCAAATTATCCCGGGACAGGGGTAAGCC
This sequence comes from Endozoicomonadaceae bacterium, assembly GCA_965232215.1. Lineage (GTDB taxonomy): Bacteria > Pseudomonadota > Gammaproteobacteria > Pseudomonadales > Endozoicomonadaceae > Endonucleibacter. The sequence goes on along the minus strand of CBDDPF010000012.1, from coordinate 591,544 downwards.
GCCCGCACACTCCCTTTTTTCCAAGTTAAAAAGCTTGAACATTGTTAAGGAGCCTTCGATTTTCTCAGGCTATTTTGCCAGGGCCAATGTATTCTTTTCAGCGGTAAATACCCAGCAGATTACAAACACCAGCTGCCTTACCAGCATGCTCAAATCGAAGACTCACATAAAGCAGTTTGCAGAAAAAAGTGAGGAAACTATTCAGACAGTTGCAGCTAACCCATGTTTGAAACAGATTTGTTCCATGTTTAATGGCAAAGGCCTGCCCGACAACGCGAAGGTGGAAGATTTCCCGGTGTGGGAGTGCTGGAAGGTGAACGGCCAATTCAGCCTGGAACTGCTGCGGGCCTTTTCCTCCATGATGAGTGGTAGAGGTTTGCCCGACAAAGGGAAGGTGGAAGATTTCCTGGCGCGGGAGTGCTGGAAGGTCAACGGCCAATTCAGCCTGGAACGGCTGCGGGCTTTTTCCTCCATGATGAGTGGTAGAGGTTTGCCCGACAAAGGGAAGGTGGAAGATTTGCTGGCGTGGGAGTGCTGGAAGGTGAACGGCCAATTCAACCTGGAACTGTTAAGGGCCTTTTCCTCCATGTGTCATGGCAAAGGCTTGCCCGATAAAGCAAAGGTGGAAGATTTCCTGGCGTTGGAGTGCTGGAAAGTGAACGGTCAATTTAGCCTGGAACTGCTGCGGGCCGTTTCCTCCATGCATAATAGCAAAGGCTTGCCCGACAGCACGAAGGTGAAAGATTTCCCGGCGTGGGAGTGCTGGAAAGTAAACGGCCAATTCAGCCTGGAACTGCTGCGGGCTTTTTCCTCCATGATGAGTGGTAGAGGTTTGCCCGACAAAGGGAAGGTGGAAGATTTCCTGGCGTGGCAGTGCTGGAAGGTGAACGGCCAATTCAACCTGGAGCTGTTAAGGGCCTTTTCCTCCATGTGTCATGGCAAAGGCTTGCCCGATAAAGCAAAGGTGGAAGATTTCCTGGCGTGGCAGTGCTGGAAAGTGAACGGTCAATTCAGCCTGGAACTGCTGCGGGCCGTTTCCTCCATGATGAGCAGCAGGGGCTTGCCCCACAAAGGGAAGGTGGAAGATTTCCTGGCGTGGCAGTGCTGGAAGGCGAACGGTCAATTCAGCCTGGAACTGTTAAGGGCCTTTTCCTCCATGTGTCATGGCAAAGGCTTGCCCGACAAAGCAAAGGTGGAAGATTTCCTGGCGTGGCAGTGCTGGAAGGTGAACGGCGAATTCAGCCTGGAACTGCTGCGGGCCGTTTCCTCCATGATGAGCAGCAGGGGCTTGCCCGACAAAGGGAAGGTGGAAGATTTCCTGGCGTGGCAGTGCTGGAAGGTGAACGGCCAATTCAGCCTGGAACTGCTGCGGGTCTTTTCCTCCATGTATAATGGCAAAGGCTTGCCCGACAAAGGGGAAGTGGAAGATTTCCTGGCGTGGGAGTGCTGGAAAATGAACGGTCAATTTAGCCTGGAACTGCTGCGGGCCGTTTCCTCCATGCATAATGGCAAAGGCCTGCCCGACAAAGGGAAGGTGGAAGATTTCCTGGCGTGGGAGTGTTGGAAGGTGAACGGCGAATTCAGCCCGGAACGGCTGCGGGCCGTTTCCTCCATGCATAATGGCAAAGGCCTGCCCGACAAAGGGAAGGTGGAAGATTTCCTGGCGTGGGAGTGCTGGAAGGTGAACGGCGAATTCAGCCTGGAACTGCTGCCGGCCGTTTCCTCCATGTGTCATGGCAAAGGCTTGCCCGATAAAGGGAAGGTGGAAGATTTCCTGGCGTGGCAGTGCTGGAAAGTGAACGGTCAATTTAGCCTGGAACTGCTGCGGGCCGTTTCCTCCATGTATAATGGCAAAGGCTTGCCCGACAAAGGGACAGTGGAAGATTTCCAGGCGTGGGTGTGCTGGAAGGTGAACGGCCAGTTCAGCCTGGAACTGTTGCATGCCTTTTCCTCCATGATGGGCAGCAGGGGCTTGCCCGACAAAGGGAAGGTGGAAGATTTCCTGGCGTGGCAGTGCTGGAAGGTGAACGGCCAATTCAGCCTGGAACTGTTAAGGACCGTTTCCTCCATGTGTCATGGCAAAGGCTTGCCCGATAAAGGGAAGGTGGAAGATTTCCTGGCGTGGAAGTGCTGGAAAGTGAACGGTCAATTTAGCCTGGAACTGCTGCGGGCCGTTTCCTCCATGTATAATGGCAAAGGTTTGCCCGACAAAGCAAAGGTGGAAGCCTTTTTTGACTGGCTACCTTCTGATGAAAAGAAGAATCTTCTGAAACTTGCCTGCCGCCTGTTTTCAGGCTTTGGCGTACCCTCACGAGAAAAACTGACTGACAATGAGAAAACCCTCCGCCAATCTCTTAAAGAATCTGGTTATTTTACGGACAGTGAAAACGACAGCAGTGATGAAGAGGATGATCTTTTAGAAGCAGGTCAAATGAGGGCACTGGCTCTGTTCCTTTCTGCTCCCGCAAAATGGCAGATGAACATTGCAGACTTTCAACACTATCTGAATCTGACAGCCAGCAAAAGTCCCCGAAATCAAAGAATGGTTGTTCGTGCTGCGGTGACATCCCTGCTGCCCATACTGGCTATCCACGGAGGATCGGGCATCCGGTTCTGGATTGAAATGCATCATAAAAAACCAGACTGTAAAGAATTCCTCACCAGGGCATTAACCATTCCTGCACCACTGGCTCTGACGACGTTTGCACTAACACAGCTCCCTGAATCCGAGGGGCAGGAATACATCGGGCTGTGCAGAAATATGAAGCCAGCGCCAACCCCGGAACAATGGGATGCATTAAAACCACTGCGCCAACAGCTTTACCAGCGATTCAGGAATACACCATTACAACGCATGATGCTGGAGATTCTCTGGTCTCAGTCCGGGGATAACCGCTCAAAATATACTGACAGGATGGACGATTTATTCCAGGTCGTGCCCACCATGACACAATGGTACCGGATATATCGGGCAATGGGTTCACAAAAACAGATGCAGCAATTTATGGATGCCTGTCTTGACTACCAGGGGGCACCTGAAACCACACCAGAGGTAAGGATTCAGCAACGGTTGCTGGAAGGGTTGCTGCTGGCCAATCATTATCTCACTGACCATGAGGATATACCTGATCTGTGTTTTTCAAGCCGGGTGTCAGGGGATGATAAAACAGGCGTCATTATTGACGGTGCGGGTACCATGACCGGTCAGGAACGCCTGTGGCACTTTATCAGCGCTATGCTGATTGAGCTTCAGCAAACGGAGTATCAATTCACTCATCAACGACTCACACTGTCCCCGCCCGATGGCCAACCGGTTGTGCTCCCAACACCGGAGTTTACCGCCACTGTTACCGGTTTTGTCATAAAGAACTGGTCGTTGGAACAGTTGAACGCGTTTTTCAAGGCCACAGAATTCACAGAACAATGGTATAAAGCGCCTCAAGACAAGCGGGAACACTATGCCATCAGGCTTGAAGAAAACTTAGCCCAAATGAAAGCAAGGGCACAGGAGACCAAAGAGGCCGAGAAAACCGAGAAAACCGAGAAAGCCGGGCATAAAAAAACAGGCCCCCTGCTGTCACCGTCTATGATCATTGGTCTCATTAAACAAAACAAACCATTAAAGTCTACGGTATGGTCATCTCTGGAACATTATGCCAGCAATGGCCAGCTAACGGGCAGTTTATGCAAGGTGCTCAGCCCGGTTATCAAAAGAGAGAAAGAAGGTATTGTTCCTGACATCGTTAAAAACACGGTTGCTGCAAAGCTGTCACAGAGTGACACAATAAACACACCGGCAGTATCAACAACCCCTCAGCCACTCCCTTCGGCAAGTAGGGCTGCTGCCGCTTCTAACAACACGGTGCAGCCCATAGCGACCTTTAAAGCAGCAATGGACGCTCTGGATCGTTTTCAGGTGTTGGGAAATGCAGAGCTTGAAATGCTGGAAGTGTATCGGGAAGAGATGGGGACTACGCAATTAATGAGTGTCCTCAAAAAAATCAACCATAAAACTGTGAGTCAACAGACACAAAACGCCTGGTCTACCGCCTTCGAGAGAAGAAAAAAAGATCCCCTTGGACTGGAAGACATTCAGGAATGGGGTGTTGATTTATCCGCATCGGATTCAGAGCCTCAGAGCGAGCAATGGCTCGAAGAGATTTTGTCCTAGATGGATGCCAACCTGTTACAGCCTGATGGAAAGGGCCAAAGTCAATGGACTGGCATCCTTCAACTCTCTCTGTTATGCCCTTCTTGGACAGCTGCCGTATGCCCATACGGTTGAGAAGCTGGAAGCACTCCTTCCCTGGAATGTAAAGGCCTCCAAAGTGCTTTACCGTAACACGTCCCATACCCTGACTACCTGAAAAAACCGGTCAGCTTTCCCTTATACTGACATGTCGGCTGCCTGGAACTTTACCAGGCTGACAGGGTCGAAAGTCAGGTTATGTCATCCAATGACAGTCATCCACTGGAAACAGGAATAAGCCATGCAGTCATCTTCCTCCTCATCAAATGCGAACACTGCCTCCCCGTTAACGTTCGTTGATGCAGGAAGTGATGACTCGACAGTCAAACCAAAACGCAAAAGAAAGCGGACCATGGCAGGTTATCAGTTGAAACAGACAACAACGGGAACGGAAACCTTTCTACCCCATCAACAGCAACGTGAGCCGGGCACCATTCCCCCCATAAAACTCAGGCGTGTTACTGGTAACAGCTGGCGTGTTGCTGGCTCTTCTACTGGGGAACAGGGCAGTGGGGTGCCCCTGGCGGGTGAACCGGACATGTCTGCTGATGCAGCTTCCAGAGGGGCGGCGGTGGTCGGCTCCCTGTCAGGAAATCCACCAACAGCCAGCGACAATAGTCCATTGACTGGCGATACACAGACTTCAACGATAGTGCAGGACATGCCTGAACCCATGGACATGCCTGGACACATAGAGAGTGTACCGCTCACTACAGCACCTGACCTTGATAAGTTAATTTCAGAATTTACTGTAAGCCAGCAAAATGATCTGCGAACACATTTAACCAAACCAGAAATACAAGCAGTACTGAATAATGCCGAGATACTGCTGAAAACGCTCAATGACAGGAACATCAAATTATCCCGGGACAGGGGTAAGCCGCCCGCACACTCACTTTTTTCCAAGTTAAAAAGCTTGAACATTGTTAAGGAGCCTTCGATTTTCTCAGGCTATTTTGCCAGGGCCAATGTATTCTTTTCAGCGGTAAATACCCGGCAAATTACAAACACCAGCTGCCTTACCAGCATGCTCAATTCGAAGACTCACATAAAGCAGTTTGCAGAAAAAAGTGAGGAAACTATTCAGACAGTTGCAGCTAACCCATGCTTGAAACAGATTTGTTCCATGTGTCATTGCAAAGGCTTGCCCGACAAAGCAAAGGTGGAAGATTTCCCGACGTGGGAGTGCTGGAAGGTCAACGGCCAATTCAGCCTGGAACTGCTGCGGGCCTTTTCCTCCATGATGAGCAGCAAAGGCTTGCCCGACAAAGGGAAGGTGGAAGATTTCCTGGCGTGGCAGTGCTGGAAGGTCAACGGCGAATTCAGCCTGAAACTGCTGCGGGCCTTTTCCTCCATGATGAGCAGCAAAGGCTTGCCCCATAAAGCAAAGGTGGAAGATTTCCTGGCGTGGGAGTGCTGGAAGGTCAACGGCCAATTCAGCCTGGAACTGCTGCGGATCGTTTCCTCCATGTATAATGGCAAAGGTTTGCCCGACAAAGCAAAGGTGGAAGATTGCCTGGCGTGGGCGTGCTGGAAGGTCAACGGCCAATTCAGCCTGCAACTGCTGCGGGCTTTTTCCTCCATGATGACCAGTAGAGGCTTGCCCGGCAAAGCAAAGGTGGAAGATTTCCTGGCGTGGGAGTGCTGGAAAGTGAACGGTCAATTTAGCCTGGAACTGCTGCGGATCTTTTCCTCCATGTATAATGGCAAAGGTTTGCCCGACAAAAGGATGGTGGAAGATTTCCTGGCGTGGGCGTGCTGGAAGGTGAACGGCGAATTCAGCCTGGAACGGCTGCGGGCCTTTTCCTCCATGTGTCATGGCAAAGGCTTGCCCGACAAAGGAAAGGTGGAAGATTTCCTGGCGTGGGCGTGCTGGAAGGTCAACGGCCAATTCAGCCTGGAACGGCTGCGGGCCGTTTCCTCCATGTGTCATAGCAAAGGCTTGCCCGATAAAAGGAAAGTGGAAGATTTCCTGGCGTGGGAGTGCTGGAAGGTCAACGGCCAATTCAACCTGAAACTGCTGCGGATCTTTTCCTCCATGATGCCCCCTAGAGGTTTGCCCGACAAAGGGAAGGTGGAAGATTTCCTGGCGTGGGAGTGCTGGAAGGTCAACGGCCAATTCAGCCTGGAACGGCTGCGGGTCTTTTCCTCCATGTGTTATGGCAAAGGCTTGCCCGACAAAGGAAAGGTGGAAGATTTCCTGGCGTGGGCGTGCTGGAAAGTCAACGGCCAATTCAGCCTGGAACGGCTGCGGGCCTTTTCCTCCATGTATAATTGCAAAGGCTTGCCCGACAAAGCAGAGGTGGAAGATTTCCTGGCGTGGGAATGCTGGAAGGTGAACGGCGAATTCAGCCTGGAACGGCTGCGGGCCGTTTCCTCCATGTGTCATGGCAAAGGCTTGCCCGACCAAGCAAAGGTGGAAGCCTTTTTTGACTGGCTACCTTCTGATGAAAAGAAGAGTTTTCTGAAACTTGCCTGCCGCCTGTTTACAGGCTTTGGCGTACCCTCACGGGAAAAACTGACTGACAATGAGAAAACCCTCCGCCACTATCTTAAAGAATATGGTTATTTTACGGACAGTGAAAACGACAGCAGTGATGAAGAGGATGACCTTTTAGAAGTAGAAGCAAGTCAAATGAGGGCACTGGCTCTGTTCTTCTCTGCTCCCGCAAAATGGCAGATGGACATTGCAGACTTTCAACAATATCTGGATCTGGATCTGGATCTGGATCTGGATCTGGCAGCCAGCAAAAGTCCCCGAAATCAAAGAATGGCTGTTCGTGCTGCGTTGACATCCCTGCTGCCCATACTGGCTATTCATGGAGGATCGGGCATCCGGTTCTGGATTAAAATGTATCATAAAAAACCAGACTGTAAAGAACTCCTCACCAGGGCATTAACCATTCCTGCACCACTGGCTCTGACGACGTTTGCACTGACAAAGCTCCCTGAATCCGAGGGGCAGGAATACATCGGGCTGTGCAGAAATATGAAGCCAGCGCCAACCCCGGAACAATGGGGTGCATTAAAACCACTGCGCCAACAGCTTTACCAGCGATTCAGGAACACGCCATTACAACGCATGATGCTGGAGATTCTCTGGTCTCAGTCTGGGGATAACCGCTCAAAATATACTGACAGGATGGACGATTTATTCCAGGTCGTGCCCACCATGACACAATGGTACCGGACATATCGGGCAATGGATTCACAAAAAAAGATGCAGCAATTTATGGATGCCTGTCTTGACTACCAGAGGGCACCTGAAACCGCGCCAGAGGTAAGGATTCAGCAACGGTTGCTGGAAGGGTTGCTGCTGGCCAATCATTATCTCACTGACCATAAGGATATACCTGATCTGTGTTTTTCAAGCCGGGTGTCAGGGGATGATAAAACAGGCGTGATTGTTGACGGTGCGGGTACCATGACCGGTCAGGAACGCCTGTGGCACTTTATCAGCGCTATGCTGATTGAGCTTCAGCAAACGGAGTATCAATTCAATCATCAACGACTCACACTGTCCCCGCCCGATGGCCAACCGGTTGTGCTCCCAACACCGGAGTTTACCGCCACTGTTACCGGTTTTGTCATAAAGAACTGGTCGTTGGAACAGTTGAACGCGTTTTTCAAGGCCACAGAATTCACAGAACAGTGGTATAAAGCGCCTCAAGACAAGCGGGAACACTATGCCATCAGGCTTGAAGAAAACTTAGCCCGAATGAAAGCAAGGGCCCAGGAGACCAAAGAGGCCGGGAAAACCGAGAAAACCGGGCATAAAAAAACAGGTCCCCTGCTGTCACCGTCTATGATCATTGGTCTCATTAAACAAAACAAACCATTAAAGTCTACGGTATGGTCATCTCTGGAACATTATGCCAGCAATGGCCAGCTAACGGGCAGTTTATGCAAGGTGCTCAGCCCGGTTATCAAAAGAGAGAAAGAAGGTGTTGTTCCTGACATCGTTAAAAACACGGTTGCTGCAAAGCTGTCACAGAGTGATACAATAAACACAACGGCAGTATCAACCATCCCTCAGCCACTCCCTTCGGCAAGTAGGGCTGCTGCCCCTCAGGGTCAGGGTCAGGCTTCTGACAACACGGTGCAGCCCATAGCGACCTTTAAAGCAGCAATGGACGCTCTGGATCGTTTTCAGGTGTTGGGAAATGCAGAGCTTGAAATGCTGGAAGTGTATCGGGAAGAGATGGGGACTACGCAATTAATGAGTGTCCTCAAAAAAATCAACCATAAAACTGTGAGTCAACAGACACAAAGCGCCTGGTCTACCGCCTTCGAGAGAAGAAAAAAAGATCCCCTTGGACTGGAAGACATTCAGGAATGGGATGTTGATTTATCCGCATCGGATTCAGAGCCTCAGAGCGAGCAATGGCTCGAAGAGATTTTGTCCTAGATGGATGCCAACCTGTTACAGCCTGATGGAAAGGGCCAAAGTCAATGGACTGGCATCCTTCAACTCTCTCTGTTATGCCCTTCTTGGACAGCTGCCGTATGCCCATACGGTTGAGAAGCTGGAAGCACTCCTTCCCTGGAATGTAAAGGCCTCCAAAGTGCTTTACCGTAACACGTCCCATACCCTGACTGCCTGAAAAAACCGGTCAGCTTTCCCTTATACTGGCATACCGGCTGCATGGAACTTTACCGGGCTGACAGGGTCGAAAGTAAGGTTCTATCATCCAGGGACAGTCATCTACTGAAAACAGGAATAAGCCATGCAGTCATCTTCCTCCTCATCAAATGCAGACACTGCCTCCCCGTTAACGTTCGTTGATGCAGGAAGTGATGACACGACAGTCAGACCAAAACGCAAAAGAAAGCGGACCATGGCAGGTTATCAGTTGAAACAGACAACAACGGGAACGGAAACCTTTTTACCCCATCAACAGCAACGTGAGCCGGGAACCATTCCCCCCATAAAACTCAGGCGTGTTACTGATAAAAGCTGGCGTGTTGTTGGCTCTTCTACTGGGGAACAGGGCAGTGGGGTGCCCCTGGCGGGTGAACCGGACATGCCTGCTGACGCAGCTTCCAGAGGGGCGGCTGTGGTCGGCTCCCTGTCAGGAAATTCACCAACAGTCAGCGACAATAGTCCATTGACTGGCGATCCACAGACTTCAGCAATGGTGCAGGACATGCCTGAACCCATGGACATGCCTGGACCCATGGACATGCCTGGACACATAGACATGCCTGGACACATAGAGAGTGTACCCCTCACTACAGCACCTGACCTTGATAAGTTAATTTCAGAATTTACTGTAAGCCAGCAAAATGATCTGCGAACACATTTAACCAGGCCAGAAATACAAGCAGTACTGAATAATGCCGAGATACTGCTGAAAACGCTCAAGGACAGGAACATTCAATTATCCCGCGACAGGGGTAAGCCGCCCGCACACTCCCTTTTTTCCAGGTTAAAAGACTTGAACATTGTTAAGGAGCCTCGGATTTTCTCAGGCTATTTTGCCAGGGCCAATCTATTCTTTTCAGCGGTAAATACCCGGCAAATTACAAACACCAGCTGCCTTACCAGCATGCTCAAATCGAAGACCCACATAAAGCAGTTTGCAGAAAAAAGTGAGGAAACTATTCAGACAGTTGCAGCTAACCCATACTTGAAACAGATTTGTTCCATGTGTCATAGCAAAGGCTTGCCCGACAAAGCAAAGGTGGAAGATTTCCTGGCGTGGGAGTGCTGGAAGGTGAACGGCCAATTCAGCCTGGAACGGCTGCGGGCCTTTTCCTCCATGTGTAATGGCAAAGGTTTGCCCGATAAAGCAAACGTGGAAGATTTCCTGACGTGGGAGTGCTGGAAGGTGAGCGGCCAATTCAGCCTGGAACTGCTGCGGGTCTTTTCCTCCATGTATAATGGCAAAGGCTTGCCTAACAAAGGGAAGGTGGAAAATTTCCTAACGTGGGAGTGCTGGAAAGTGAACGGCCAATTCAGCCTGGAACGGCTGCGGGCCTTTTCCTCCATGCATAATTGCAAAGGTTTGCCCGACAAAGGGAAGGTGGAAGATTTCCTGGCGTGGAAGTGCTGGAAGGTGAACGGCCAATTCAGCCTGGAAATGCTGCGGGTCGTTTCCTCCATGTGTCATGGCAAAGGCTTGCCCGATAAAGCAAAGGTGGAAGATTTCCTGGCGTGGCAGTGCTGGAAGATGAACGGCCAATTCAGCCTGGAACGGCTGCGAGCCGTTTCCTCCATGATGAGTACTAGAGGCTTGCCCGATAAAGCAAAGGTGGAAGATTTCCTGGCGTGGGAGTGCTGGAAGGTGAACGGCGAATTCAGCCTGGAACGGCTGCGGGCCGTTTCCTCCATGTGTCATGGCAAAGGCTTGCCCGATAAAGGGAAAGTGGAAGATTTCGTGGCGTGGGAGTGCTGGAAGGTCAACGGCCAATTCAACCTGGAACGGCTGCGGGCCGTTTCATCCATGATGACCACTAAAGGCTTGCCCGATAAAGCAAAGGTGGAAGATTTCCTGGCGTGGGGCTGCTGGAAGGTGAACGGTGAATTCAGCTTGGAACGGCTGCGGACTGTCTCCTCCATGATGAGCAGCAAGGGCTTGCCCGACAAAGCAAAGGTGGAAGATTTCCTGGCGTGGGAGTGCTGGAAAGTGAACGGCCAATTCAGCCTGGAACTACTGCGGGCCTTTTCCTCCATGATGAACACCATAGGCTTGCCCGACAAAGGGAAGGTGGAAGATTTCGTGGCGTGGGAGTGCTGGAAGGTCAACGGCCAATTCAGCCTGGAACGGCTGCAGGCCTTTTCCTCCATGTGTCATGGCAAAGGTTTGCCCGACAAAGCAAAGGTGGAAGCCTTTTTTGACTGGCTACCTTCTGATGAAAAGAAGAATCTTCTGAAACTTGCCTGTCGCCTGTTTACAGGCTTTGGCGTACCCTCACAAGAAAAACTGACTGACAATGAGAAAACCCTCCGCCAATCTCTTAAAGAATCTGGTTATTTTACGGACAGTGAAAACGACAGCAGTGATGAAGAGGATGATCTTTTAGAAGTAGAAGCAAGTCAAATGAGGGCACTGGCTCTGTTCCTTTCTGCTCCCGCAAAATGGCAGATGAACATTGCAGACTTTCAACACTATCTGGATCTGACAGCCAATAAAAGTCCCCGAAATCAAAGAATGGCTGTTCGTGCTGCGGTGACATCCCTGCTGCCCATACTGGCTGTCCATGGAGGATCGGGTATCCGGTTCTGGATTGAAATGTATCATAAAAAACCAGACTGTAAAGAATTCCTCACCAGGGCATTAACCATTCCTGCACCACTGGCTCTAACGACGTTTGCACTGACAAAGCTCCCTGAATCCGAGGGGTGGGAATACATCTTGCTGTGCAGAAATATGAAGCCAGCGCCAACCCCGGAACAATGGGATGCATTAAAACCACTGCGCCAACAGCTTTACCAGCGATTCAGGAACACACCATTACAACGCATGATGCTGGAGATTCTCTGGTCTCAGTCCGGGGATAACCGCTCAAAATATACTGAAAGGATGGACGATTTATTCCAGGTCGTGCCCACCATGACACAATGGTACCGGACATATCGGGCAATGGGTTCACAAAAAAAGATGCAGCAATTTATGGATGCCTGTCTTGACTACCAGGGGGCACCTGAAACCGCGCCAGAGGTAAGGATTCAGCAACGGTTGCTGGAAGGGTTGCTGCTGGCCAATCATTATCTCACTGACCATAAGGATATACCTGATCTGTGTTTTTCAAGCCGGGTGTCAGGGGATGATAAAACAGGCGTGATTGTTGACGGTGCGGGTGCCATGAACGGTCAGGAACGCCTGTGGCACTTTATCAGCGCTATGCTGATTGAGCTTCAGCAAACGGAGTATCAATTCACTCATCAACAACTCACACTGTCCCCGCCCGATGGCCAACCGGTTGTGCTCCCAACACCGGAGTTTACCACCACTGTTACCGGTTTTGTCATAAAGAACTGGTCGTTGGAACAGTTGAACGCGTTTTTCAAGGCCACAGAATTCACAGAACAGTGGTATAAAGCGCCTCAAGACAAGCGGGAACACTATGCCATCAGGCTTGAAGAAAAATTAGCCCGAATGAAAGCAAACGCCCAGGAGACCAAAGAGGCCGGGAAAACCGAGAAAACCGGGCATAAAAAAACAGGCCCCCTGCTATCACCGTCTATGATCATTGGTCTCATTAAACAAAACAAACCATTAAAGTCTACGGTATGGTCATCTCTGGAACATTATGCCAGCAATGGCCAGCTAACGGGCAGTTTATGCAAGGTGCTCAGCCCGGTTATCAAAAGAGAGAAAGAAGGTGTTGTTCCTGACATCGTTAAAAACACGGTTGCTGCAAAGCTGTCACAGAGTGACACAATAAACACACCGGCAGTATCAACAATCCCTCAGCCACTCCCTTCGGCAAGTAGGGCTGCTGCCGCTTCTAACAACACGGTGCAGCCCATAGCGACCTTTAAAGCAGCAATGGACGCTCTGGATCGTTTTCAGGTGTTGGAAAATGCAGAGCTTGAAATGCTGGAAGTGTATCGGGAAGAGATGGGGACTACGCAATTAATGAGTGTCCTCAAAAAAATCAACCATAAAACTGTGAGTCAACAGACACAAAACGCCTGGTCTACCGCCTTCGAGAGAAGAAAAAAAGATCCCCTTGGACTGGAAGACATTCAGGAATGGGGTGTTGATTTATCCGCATCGGATTCAGAGCCTCAGAGCGAGCAATGGCTCGAAGAGATTTTGTCCTAGATGGATGCCAACCTGTTACAGCCTGATGGAAAGGGCCAAAGTCAATGGACTGGCATCCTTCAACTCTCTCTGTTATGCCCTTCTTGGACAGCTGCCGTATGCCCATACGGTTGAGACGCTGGAAGCACTCCTTCCCTGGAATGTAAAGGCCTCCAAAGTGCTTTACCGTAACACCATACCTTGACTGCCTGAAAAAACCGGTCAGCTTTCCCTTATACTGGCATACCGGCTGCCTGGAACTTTACCGGGCTGACAGGGTCGAAAGTCAGGTTATGTCATCCAGGGACAGTCATCTACTGAAAACAGGAATAAGCCATGCAGTCATCTTCCTCCTCATCAAATGCGAACACTGCCTCCCCGTTAACGTTCGTTGATGCAGGAAGTGATGACACGACAGTCAGACCAAAACGCAAAAGAAAGCGGACCATGGCAGGTTATCAGTTGAAACAGACGACAACGGGAACGGAAACCTTTCTACCCCATCAACAGCAACGTGAGCCGGGAACCATTCCCCCCATAAAACTCAGGCGTGTTACTGATAACAGCTGGCGTGTTGCTGGCTCTTCTACTGGGGAACAGGGCAGTGGGGTGCCCCTGGCGGGTGAACCGGACATGTCTGCTGATGCAGCTTCCAGAGGGGCGGCTGTGGTCGGCTCCCTGTCAGGAAATCTATCAACAGCCAGCGACAATAGTCCATTGACTGGCGATGCACAGACTTCAACGATGGTGCAGAACATGCCTGAACCCATGGGCATGCCTGAACCCATGGACATGCCTGGACCCATGGACATGCCTGGACCCATGGACATGCCTGGACCCATGGACATGCCTGGACCCATGGAGAGTGTACCGCTCACTACAGCACCTGACCTTGATAAGTTAATTTCAGAATTTACTGTAAGCCAGCAAAATGATCTGCGAACACATTTAACCAGGCCAGAAATACAAGCAGTATTGAATAATGCCGAGATACTGCTGAAAACGCTCAATGACAGGAACATCCAATTATTCCGCGACAGGGGTAAGCCGCCCGCACACTCCCTTTTTTCCAGGTTAAAAGACTTGAACATTGTTAAGGAACCCAGGATTTTCTCAGGCTATTTTGCCAGGGCCAATGTATTCTTTTCAGCGGTAAATACCCGGCAAATTACAAACACCAGCTGCCTTACCAGCATGCTCAAATCGAAGACCCACATAAAGCAGTTTGCAGAAAAAAGTGAGGAAACTATTCAGACAGTTGCAGCTAACCCATACTTGAAACAGATTTGTTCCATGTGTCATGGCAAAGGCTTGCCCGACAAAACAAAGGTGGAAGATTTCCTGGCGTGGGAGTGCTGGAAGGTCAACGGCCAATTCAGCCTGGAACGGCTGCGGGCCTTTTCCTCCATGTGTAATGGCAAAGGTTTGCCCGATAAAGCAAACGTGGAAGATTTCCTGACGTGGGAGTGCTGGAAGGTGAGCGGCCAATTCAGCCTGGAACTGCTGCGGGTCTTTTCCTCCATGTATAATGGCAAAGGCTTGCCCAACAAAGGGAAGGTGGAAGATTTCCTGGCTTGGGAGTGCTGGAAAGTGAACGGCCAATTCAGCCTGGAACGGCTGCGGGCCTTTTCCTCCATGCATAATTGCAAAGGTTTGCCCGACAAAGGGAAGGTGGAAGATTTCCTGGCGTGGAAGTGCTGGAGGGTCAACGACCAATTCAGCCTGGAACTGCTACGGACTTTTTCCTCCATGATGAGCAGCAGGGGCTTGCCCGACAAAGGGGAGGTGGAAGATTTCCTGGCGTTGGAGTGCTGGAAGGTCAACGGCCAATTCAGCCTGGAATTGCTGCGGGCCTTTTCCTCCATGATGAGCCGCAGGGGCTTGCCCGACAAAGGGGTGGTGGAAGATTTCCTGGCGTGGGAGTGCTGGAGGGTGAACGGCCAATTCAGCCTGAAACTGCTGCGGGCCTTTTCCTCCATGATGACCACTATAGGCTTGCCCGACAAAGCAAAGGTGGAAGATTTCCTGGCGTGGGAGTGCTGGAAGGTGAACGGCCAATTCAGCCTGGAACGGCTGCGGGCATTTTCCTCCATGAGTCATGGCAAAGGCTTGCCCGATAAAGCAAAGGTGGAAGATTTCCTGGCGTGGGGCTGCTGGAAGGTGAACGGCGAATTCAGCCTGGAACGGCTGCGGACTGTCTCCTCCATGATGAGCCGCAGAGGCTTGCCCGACAAAGGGGCGGTGGAAGATTTCATGGCGTGGGAGTGCTGGAAGGTGAACGGTCAATTCAGCCTGGAACTACTGCAGGCCTTTTCCTCCATGATGAACACCATAGGCTTGCCCGACAAAGGGAAGGTGGAAGATTTCCTGGCGTGGGAATGCTGGAAGGTCAACGGCCAATTCAGCCTGGAACGGCTGCGGGCCGTTTCCTCCATGTGTCATGGCAAAGGCTTGCCCGACAAAGCAAAGGTGGAAGCCTTTTTTGACTGGCTACCTTCTGATGAAAAGAAGAATCTTCTGAAACTTGCCTGCCACCTGTTTGCAGGCTTTGGCCTACCCTCACGGGAAAAACTGACTGACAATGAGAAAACCCTCCGCCAATCTCTTAAAGAATCTGGTTATTTTACGGACAGTGAAAACGACAGCAGTGATGAAGAGGATGATCTTTTAGAAGCAGGTCAAATGAGGGCACTGGCTCTGTTCCTTTCTGCTCCCGCAAAATGGCACATGAACATTGCAGACTTTCAACACTATCTGGATCTGACAGCCAATAAAAGTCCCCGAAATCAAAGAATGGCTGTTCGTGCTGCGGTGACATCCCTGCTGCCCATACTGGCTATCCATGGAGGATCGGGCATCCGGTACTGGATTGAAATGCATCATAAAAAACCAGACTGTAAAGAATCCCTCACCAGGGCATTATCCATTCCTGCAACACTGGCTCTAACGACGTTTGCACTGACAAAACTCCCTGAATCCGAGGGGCAGGAATACATCGGGCTGTGCAGAAATATGAAGCCAGCGCCAACCCCGGAACAATGGGATGCATTAAAACCACTGCGCCAACAGCTTTACCAGCGATTCAGGAACACACCATTACAACGCATGATGCTGGAGATTCTCTGGTCTCAGTCCGGGGATAACCGCTCAAAATATACTGACAGGATGGACGATTTATTCCAGGTCGTGCCCACCATGACACAATGGTACCGGACATATCGGGCAATGGGTTCACAAAAACAGATGCAGCAATTTATGGATGCCTGTCTTGACTACCAGAGGGCACCTGAAACCGCGCCAGAGGTAAGGATTCAGCAACGGTTGCTGGAAGGGTTGCTGCTGGCCAATCATTATCTCACTGACCATAAGGATATACCTGATCTGTGTTTTTCAAGCCGAGTGTCAGGGGATGATAAAACAGGCGTGATTGTTGACGGTGCGGGTGCCATGAACGGTCAGGAACGCCTGTGGCACTTTATCAGCGCTATGCTGATTGAGCTTCAGCAAACGGCGTATCAATTCACTCATCAACGACTCACACTGTCCCCGCCCGATGGCCAACCGGTTGTGCTCCCAACACCGGAGTTTACCGCCACTGTTACCGGTTTTGTCATAAAGAACTGGTCGCTGGAACAGTTGAACGCGTTTTTCAAGGCCACAGAATTCACAGAACAATGGTATAAAGCGCCTCAAGACAAGCGGGAATACTATGCCATCAGGCTTGAAGAAAAATTAGCCCGAATGAAAGCAAACGCCCAGGAGACCAAAAAGGCCGGGAAAACCGAGAAAACCGGGCATAAAAAAACAGGTCCCCTGCTGTCACCGTCTATGATCATTGGTCTCATTAAACAAAACAAACCATTAAAGTCTACGGTATGGTCATCTCTGGAACATTATGCCAGCAATGGCCAGCTAACGGGCAGTTTATGCAAGGTGCTCAGCCCGGTTATCAAAAGAGAGAAAGAAGGTATTGTTCCTGACATCGTTAAAAACACGGTTGCTGCAAAGCTGTCACAGAGTGACACAATAAACACACCGGCAGTATCAACCATCCCTCAGCCACTCCCTTCGGCAAGTAGGGCTGCTGCCCCTTCGGACCAGACTTCTAACAACGCGGTGCAACCCATAGGCACCTTTAAAGCAGCAATGGAAGCGCTGGATCGTTTTCAGGTGTTGGAAAATGCAGAGCTTGAAATGCTGGAAATGTATCGGGAAGAGATGGGGACTACGCAATTAATGAGTGTCCTCAAAAAAATCAACCATAAAACTGTGAGTCAACAGACACAAAGCGCCTGGTCTACCGCCTTCGAGAGAAGAAAAAAAGATCCCCTTGGACTGGAAGACATTCAGGAATGGGGTGTTGATTTATCCGCATCGGATTCAGAGCCTCAGAGCGAGCAATGGCTCGAAGAGATTTTGTCCTAGTGCTGGAAAGCGCTGATATACATACAAGCAAAAACATGTTTTGATTCGCACCCCTTTTTTTAACAGCAGTAGCACGGATGCCATCAAAGCATACCCAGCAGATCATTTTGTCAGAGCAGGAACGTAGTGACCTGGAGCTTCTTGTTCGCCAGCGGAAAAGTGCTCAATCCATAGTGCTCAGGGCTAAAATCATATTGGCTGGTGCAGAAGGGAAAAGTCTTCTGGGGACAACAAAAGAACTCAAGTGTAACCGTGAAACCGTCACACGCTGGCGGAAGCATTGGGTTGAACGTAGTGATGAGCTGCCTGTTTTGGAAAAACTAAAAGAAGCGCCTCGCCCCGGTGCAAAACCCAAGTTTACCGAAGAGCAAATTTGCCTGATTGTCGCTATGTCCTGTGACAAGCCTGAAGAGCATGGTTATCCATTCAGTCACTGGTCAGAAAGCTCGCTGGCTATGGCGGCTCAGGATAAAGGTATTGTCCCATCAATCTCACAGAGACAGGTGGGGCGTTTTTTAAAATCAGGCCGATATTCGTCCCGATAAAGTGAAGGGCTGGGTAGACACCCCAAGGGATGAAGACTTCGAAATACATAGCGCTGACGTCTGCGACACCCATCGTCAGGCCATTGAGCGTTCTGAACAGGGTATTCGTACACTATCTTTTGATGAAAAGGCGGGGATACAGGCATTAGAGCCACTGACAGCGGGAAAGCCTGTCAAGCCGGGGCATGTTGAAAAACGTGAGTTTGAGTATAAGCGCCACGGAACCCAGGCCCTGCTTGCTGGAATGGATGTAGTGACGGGCAGCAAGATCATCCCTCTTGTCAGGGATACACGGAGAGAACAGGATTTTGCAGACTGGCTTGAGAGCACAGTGGAAAGTGATTCTCATACAGCAGGTTGGCACTTTGTCATGGATCGCCTTACTACTCATATGTCAGAGACCGCAGTTAAGGCTGTAGCCAGGATTGAGGGCACTACAGAAAAAGAGCCTGGCGCAAAAGGGAAAACCGGCATCCTCAAGACTATGAAAACACGGGCAGCCTACCTGAGTGATATATCCCACAAGATTGTGTTTCACTATACCCCGAAGCATGCATCGTGGCTAAACCAGATAAAGATAGGGTTTTCTATTTTGGTGAGACGCTTTCTGAAACGAAACAGCTTTACGTCAACAGAAGATCTTAAGGTACGTCTTCATCCGTTCGTGGACTTCTTCAACGAGAAAATGGCCAGGCCTTTTAAGTGGACTTACAAAGGCCGACTATTGCAAGTGTGATATTGTATGGGGATTAGCCCTTAGGGGCACTAGATTGCCGGTGGGTGATTCTTGCCAGAAAGGGGGTTCTTGTTTTGCAGGATCTGACCTATGCCGGCCTTGCTCAAGGCAAGCTCCAGCGTGCTTCTAATGACATGGGCGTTATCCATTTGTAAGACCATATCAAGCATGTCGCGGGCACGCGTCAGAGTGATTCTTCGCAGTATCCATTTAACCTTGAGCAGGTTCGTTGCACTCATAGACAGCACATTAAATCCCATAGCCACCAGTAATACAGCCGCTGCAGGGTCACCAGCCATTTCTCCACAAATGCCTACGGGCTTGCCCATACTGTTTGCCTCCTGGGCAATATGATGCAGGGCTTTTAGTACAGCGGGATGAAAAGAGTGGTAGAGACTGGCAACCCTGGGGTTGTTTCTGTCCACAGCCAACAGGTATTGTGTCAGGTCATTGGACCCCACCGACAGAAAATCTACCCTTGAAGCAAGATCTGCTACCAGGTAGACGGCTGCCGGAACCTCAATCATCACTCCCACTTCTGGCATGGGTATGGTTGCGCCCTCCGCTGTAACTTCTTTATGTGCCCGGTGAATTAACTGCAAAGCGTCTTCTACCTCAAAAACACAAGAGATCATAGGCAGCATAATGCGCAGATTATCCAACCCTGCACTGGCTTTTAGCATGGCTCTGACCTGAACCAGAAAAATCTCCGGATGATCGAGTGTGACACGGATTCCCCGCCAGCCAAGAAAAGGATTATCTTCATTAATGGGAAAATATCTGAGCGCTTTATCGCCGCCAATATCCAGCGTACGCATGGTCACTGGGCGAGGATGAAAGGCTTCAAGCTGACCTCGATAAATACGCACCTGTTCGGTTTCACTGGGAAAACGTTCTCTGACCATGAAAGGTACTTCAGTACGGTAAAGTCCAACGCCTTCTGCACCGCGGTCAAGGGAGCGAACAGTGTCAGTCATCAACCCGGTATTCACCCAAAGGGGCACTTTATGGTTGTCGAGTGTCACACAAGGGAGATCGCGTGTGACTTCCAGCCCTTTTGCAAAGGCCTTTTCTTCTTCAATCACCTCCAGATAGTGCTTCACCAGCTCATCGGAAGGTGATAAATAGATATGACCTAGATTGCCATCTACGATCAGTTGTTTACCCGCTATTTTATGGAAGGGTAAGTCTACTGCCCCCATCACCGTCGGAATCCCCAACGACCTGGCCAGTATGGCAACATGGGAGCTGCCTGAACCTTGCTGCGATACCAGCCCCTGCAGTTTGTCCTGCGGTACCTCTGCTAACATTGCAGGCGTTAATTCCTCACTGATAAGAATCGTATTGTCCGGGTATTTAGAAGGGGATATTTCTGAGGCCTGCAGGTAGGAAAGCACGCGCCGACCGAGGTCTCTGACATCGCTTGCCCGTTCACTGAGATAAGGGTCTTCCATCATTTCAAACCGGCTGACATGCTCTTCAACCACTTGCCGAAGTGCAGTCTGAGCCATCAAACCGCTTTCGATACGGTGGCGAATTTCAAAGGTCAGCGCCTTGTCATCAAGCATTTTCAGATAGACATCAAATAGCGTGAGCTCTTCCGGAGGAAGTCGGCATGCCAACTTTTCAGCCGATGTTGTCAGGCTGTGCCTGACTTCATTGAGGGCATGCTCCAGCATTGCCAGCTCTTCGGCGATGTTTGTGCAGTAGCTGTCAGGCACGGCGCTCAGGTCTGCAGGAGGCACCATAACAATACCTTGCCCAATGGCCACACCAATTGCGCCGGAGGTTCCCTGAAAAGGCTTTGAAGGTGAGTGACCATCCTGAACCTCTTTCAAAGAACCAGTGGCAGCGGCATGGGCTATACTACCGGCAAGCATAGCGGAGATAGTCACCAGAAAGGCTTCTTCATCTTCATCAAAGCGTTGCTTTTCAGTGCGCTGAACCACCAGAACACCCAACATGGATCGTCGGTGAATAATAGGTACGCCTAAAAAGGCTCGGAACTTATCTTCGCCAATAGCTTTCAGGTAGCGGTACTTGGGATGAGAGGCAGCGTCATCAATATTGATAGGTTCTTCGCGAAGCCCCACTTGACCAACAATGCCTTCAGAGCAGGTAAAGGATATCTTATCCACAGCCAAAGGGTTCAACCCCTCTGTCGCCATAAGGGTGTAACGGGAGGTTTCACTGTTATAGAAATAGACAGAACAGGCTTCTGTCTGCATAACATCCCTAACCCGCCGAACAATTGTCTGCAGCGCAGAGGTTAGGTCGTCAGCCAGGCTGACCTCATGGATAATTGTCCGCAGGGTATTCAACATACCACCAGTCCATCAATCCCCGGATGGGCAATGGTTGTGAGCTATTCAGCAGTCATGTGCTTGCAGTCGCCCTATTCTGGGAACCAGTTCCCTGAGTGCCCTTCTATACACCTCTCGTTTGAACGAGACTACCTGACCCAACGGATACCAGTAGCTGACCCACCGCCAGCCGTCAAACTCCGGCGAGCCTGTATGGTCTACTCGTATACTCTCATCACTGCTCAGCAGGTTCAGCAAAAACCATTTTTGCTTCTGGCCAATACAAAGTGGGTGCTGCTCCCGTCGTATCAATCGTCTGGGGAGACGATAACGCAACCAGCCACGTGTACATGCCAGAATATCCACATCTTCCGGGCGCAGCCCTATTTCTTCGTAGAGTTCTCTGTACATGGCTTCTTCTGGCGTTTCGTTATCATTAATTCCGCCCTGAGGAAACTGCCAGGCATCTTGTCTGATGCGTCTTGCCCATAAAACCTGTCCGAGGTGATTGGCCAGGATAATACCCACATTGGGCCTGAATCCATCTGAATCAATCACGCCTTCGGTTACCTTGAAACTGTCTTGTCTGGCATTGTTTCACAAAGCGCCCTGGTACAGCAAACCTGATCCATGTTAGCACGCATAAAACTAACAGGAATTATTCCTCAAACTAACAGGATAGCAGAAGATGGCAATACGCCTCGGCGATCAACGAAATTACCTGTTTTTGTTGCAAAATCTGCGGTGAAGCTTATGGTAATATTACCGGGTTTCTCAATCATCTGAAAACCCACAAGAATATATCTTTTGTAACACGCCTCACCCACTATCAACAGCGGTTTCACAAAGCTTGGAGCAGACCGTTAAAGCCCTGCCACGACTATACAGAGCCAGTTTCTCAATTCCTTAGAAGCCGTCTTAAAAGTGTGCCCATGGCGAGGGTCACGAGAAATGGAGGATGAAAAGGGGCTTTTGTAAGGCTATTTGTAAGGCTATTTGTAAGGCTATTTGTAAGGCTATTTGTAAGGCTATTTGTAAGGCTAATAGTGGCGCTATTTAACGGACAAAAGCCGTTTTTCAGTCCCATTTATCGTAACCGTAGTAGGGCTTTCGTCTTTTCATAACCTCCCTTTTGGGTGACTGTAGTCAATAGTTATAAGTCAATTTACGTAAGGCTTTCAGTGGAGGTGATTATTTCAACTAAGGAATTTAGGATGAATGGATGAGGTCTTAACATACCTGCGCATACTTTCAGCCTATGTAATAATGACACGACCACTCAAGAAGATGACCTGGTTAAACACATAGAGGACCACGCTAGCTCAGCTATGATTGAAGGTAATAGAATAGCTTCCAGAAGGCCTTTCTTTAGAAGGCATAAAGAAGACAACGTGTTCAATGGAGCGGATTGTATTCAACACCATGGCGAGCCCGCCATCATGACCTGCTCGACATAACATCCTTCAGGGGGTAGAGACTTTTTCGCTGCCTTCACTGTCCGTAAGCGGTTTTTGATCATTGATAGCACCTGAGTCTGAGGACAACGGCACAAAGTGTCATAATTCTGCACATTGTCAGATGTATCAAAGGCCGTGAACCGTTAAACGACAAAGGCATTTTTGCTATTCATTTATTACCTTGATTAAAAAGAGTGCTTCCTGTGACCTGGCAGTGAGGTGATTTCCTCTAACATTCTGTTAAAAAAACCTCTGTTTTTTCACCTCCCCCGAACATAGGGAAAGTCAGGCCTGTGGAGTTACTGTAAGTCCTTTGTGGCCGTAACCATAAAGCAGGAAACTACGTGAACTCGTGAGAAAGTAACGCCCCGGTAATGGGAGGCCTCCAGCGACCTAGTTGGAGGAGGAAGTCAACGCTGCTGACTCAAACTGTTGTTCAAGTACCTGGCGAATCGCTGCTGGAATAGACTTCGGCTGTTGTTTTTTATAGTCAAAGTGAATCATAACGGCACCACCCTGGGCACATAAAGTGTCTTTTTGCCACACTTCATGGGCGATGGTCATGGAGCTGTTGCCGATTTTTTGTACAGAAGTAGTTAATTCAATATTATGGCCATAATAAATCTGTGCTTTGTAGTCTACTTCAATGCGAGCAATGATCAGATTCCAATGGCTGGGATTCAAGTCAGGAATAAACAGTCGAAATATCGGTTCACGGGCTTGTTCAAACCAGTTGAGTACTACTGCATGGTTGATATGACCTAAAGCATCCGTGTCGCAAAAGCGAGGCGTGAGAAAGAGTTTGAGCATTGTTGTATTACCCTGATTAAATGCTGGGCTCTGTTGACATAAGACTGCCTTCTTAGTTCAATAGTTCATAACTATTTGTGTTAAATAGCAATCTCAGATTAAACATAATAATATCAATCATCTTTTCTAACCACCGTGGTTAGCATGGCAAACCGGACGACAGAATAATAATAAATGACGAGTGCAGCCTGATACTGCAAGGCGTTTCAATGCAGGCTTGGCGTTAAGTTTGCGTGTATAAAGCGGCGTTAGAAGAGTCGATTGGTATCAACTGTCAGGGGAAATGTTCAGCCTGAGTTCCTCAGTTGAAATCACTGCCTCCGCTGAAAGCTTTACGCAGGTTGACTTATAACTATTTACTACAACCACCCAGAAAAAAGCAGGGGTTATGAAAAGACGAAAACCTGACTGCCACAAGGTAAAAAAGCAATGTATGACATTCAACTGTGGCATTTAGGTTCAGTGAGTATCGCAATGACATTTACGATAAATAAACCGGTTGATAGTACTCACTAAACGGAAACATCATGAGTTGTCGAATTGCCAGCTAGAGAATTCGGAGGAGGCCTGCGTCAGTATTTCATCAAGACCGAGTAATGGCTCTTCAGTCTGCAAACCAGAGTTAAGTGGAGACTCAGCGTATGAGAAAGATGCTCCTGAGCTTTGTGCAACCGTTGCTGTTTCTATCGGATGCGGTTGAACAGTGGCTGTGGCTGTGGCTGTGGCTGTTGTTGTCGTTTGAGTAAAAATGACGCTTCCAGCAGGAGAACTTATCCTCGATACAGTGGTAGATACCCCCGTTGTTGTCGTTAAAGTACGAGTGATACAGCTGACCGTGCCAATACCGGGGTGTGTCTGTGTGTTAATGATTAATTCAGGCAAGGGGGAGGAGGAGTCAGGGTGGTCATGCATCATGTGGCTGTTGAAGACAATCCTGCTCCGAAACCACCTGCCATCACAAAAAGGGCAATAAATACGTGAAGGTACTCCGATATGTGTTTCTTTGTGTCTTTTCAGGTCACTGCTGTAATTGGATCTATAACTACAGGACTCACATTTATATGGCTTTTCTCCTGTGTGCAGGCGCAGGTGCACAACGAGGTGACCTTTATTCTTGAAACTCTTTTGACAGACTTGACACTTATAAGGTCGTTCTGCGGAATGAGTTCGCATATGCATCTTTAATATACTTGACGTTTTAAAACCTTTCCCACATTCCTGACAGGTATGGATTGCCATACAGCCCTCTGTTTTGATAAGCAGAATTTTAAACGTGTCGTTCATCAATACTGCGGACAGTTTTTACAAGCTGGCTCCATGAGAGAGAGCATCAACGATAATCAGGAAGATTTAAGCAACCAACCATCTCCAGATGCTTTTCATGGTTACCCTAGTTAAGACCACACTGAATGCTATGTCCAGTGTCAAAAAGCCTCAGAAGACATTTATCGCCCTGCTTCTTTCTGCCCTCATTGTCGTACAAGGGAAAGCTGATTTTCGCAATATGAGTTGGTACTCATCAATGGACGAGAAGCGATTCCAACGCGGGTATCTCGGAGCCTTTGACGTCTTCGCGTTTAACTGTCTGATGCCTGGAGGCAGACACAAGAAGGCGAGTTCATTAATTGCAGCACTTGATGCCAGTTTTGTGACTAAAAGTGACAAGCTCACCGAGGGGCCAGGTATGTTCTGGCATGGTTGAACAAGCCATGCCGAGTTTGGTCTTGAGATTTCCCTGCTTTGCGTTGTTGATCTTACATCCATGCCCCACCGCCAAAAAGCTATCTCTTAGTCACAAATCTTGAGATGCTAAAAAACCTGTCTAGCCTTTAACACCAGGGGATGCATCCATAAATTGTGGTTCAGCGGTGGGAAATTAAAAGCGCAGAAACCCGCATATAAACGACAACGATTATAGTTAAATTAAAGGGTTGATACAGGCTCTATAGCAAGGAACCACAGGACTTTAGAATATTTTCCATTGTCGTATAAAAGAAAGGCTTCCATATCAGCCTCTCTATAGTGGTTTTGTGCGGCAAGCCTTGTGAAACAAGCTATTCAGGCACTTTTCCTGTTGTCCTGCCTTCAGGAATTGTGATAAAGAGATAGCCTCTTCGGCGGGTGTCGCAAAATCCCAAAAACCTCTCCCCCATGCTCTGCGTAGAAGTGTACACCCTCTACATACAAGGACTGTAGGTATGGGGTTACCACGCGGAGCATGGTAACCAGACTTTTGTGACACCCTCTTCGCAGGGAGGATAGCAGTGAAAACGGTATGGGCATTAGAGCCTGATACTATTAGCCAGTATTACAGCTCCCGAATAATATCTTCTGGTACTGTGTAGGGAAGTTCCAGTGCTTCAGAGACATCATGGCAGGTAATATGTCCCTTGCACACATTCAGGCCATTGAGCAGGTGCCTGTCATCGGACAGTGCCTGCCTGATGCCCTTGTTAGCCAGCGCCAGTGTGTAAGGCAATGTGGCATTATTCAGTGCTATAGTGGAGGTGCGGGCAACAGCGCCTGGCATATTGGCAACACAGTAATGCACAACGCCATCAACAATGTAGGTGGGATCTGCATGAGTAGTAGCAACAGCCGTTTCTGAACAACCGCCCTGGTCAATAGCTACGTCCACAATAACGGCCCCTTTTTTCATCCTGGCAACCAGTTCACGGGTAATCAGCTTAGGAGCTGCAGCACCAGGTAATAATACCGCACCAATGACCAGGTCAGCAGAGGTTATGTGTTCAGCCAAGGCCTGGAGTGTGGAGTAAACGGTTTTGATGCGGTTATAAAAACGATTAGACAAACGACGCAGAACATCCAGCGAACGATCCAGAATGACGACTTCAGCCCCCATACCTACAGCCATTTCGGCAGCATTTTCACCAACAACACCTCCACCGATAATGACAACTTTGGCAGGCTCAACACCGGGTACGCCGCCGATCAGTAACGCACGGCCACCGTTAGATTTTTCCAGAGCACTGGCTCCGGCCTGAATAGACATGCGACCAGCAACAGCAGACATAGGTGCCAGCAGAGGTAGGCCACCTTTTCTGTCGGTGACAGTTTCGTAGGCAATACAGGTGGCACCGGATTTGATAAGGTCATGGGTCTGTTCAGCATCAGGTGCCAGGTGAAGATAGGTAAATAATGTGTGGTGTGGCTTGAGGCGAGCACGTTCAACTGCTTGTGGCTCTTTGACCTTCACAATCATTTCTGCTTTTTCAAACACATCATCGGCAGTCGACAGGACTTCTGCGCCAGCTGCGTGGTAGTCTTCATCACTGAAACCAATGCCCTCACCAGCGTTGGTTTCAACGAGCACTTCATGTCCGTTAACAACGAGATCATGGGCAGACGCAGGGGTTAAGCCAACACGGTATTCGTGATTTTTTATTTCTTTGGGGATACCAATGCGCATGTTTAACTCCAATGGTGGTAAAGTTAATCTGTCGCTTTTCTTATAATAGAAAAAGATAGGGACAGGGTCTGAATAATAGAAGCTGTATTTTTTACAGAATTGAATGGCTGCATACTATAACTCAAGTTACGCCGTGCTACTACCATAGTACTAATACCATAGTTGTTCTACATATAGCGTCTATCCCATTGGACAAGTGACTACCTGTTGTCGTTGATGGTAGCGCAGTGCGTAACGTCAGTTATCAATTTCGCGTAAGACCCCCACCAGGGGAGAGGGTGGGGAGGAGGTCAAGAGTATGGTAAAGCGCCCTGGCACAGTCCTGATAGCCTGCGCCTGCTAAGCTTTCTCCATAAGGCTCAGGTCTTCACCGTCAGGATTCCTGTTCACGCTGGCGTGCGACTTCCTTCATGCTCAACTTAACGCGGCCACGGTTGTCGATATCCATCACGACCACATCCACCTGCTGACCCATTTTCAGGTAATCACCAACGCTTTCAACACGGTGATCGGCAATCTGAGAAATATGCACCAGACCATCAGTACCCGGCATAATGTTGATAAAGGCACCAAAATCAACGATACGAGTAACGGTACCATTATAGATTTTACCAATTTCTGCTTCGGCGGTAATACCGTAAACGCGATCATACGCTGTCTGGCAGGCTTCTCTGGAATCAGCAAAAATCTTCACCATGCCATCGTCATCAATGTCGATAGCTGCGCCGGTTTCTTCACAGATAGAGCGAATGGTTGCACCACCTTTACCGATCACATCGCGGATTTTGTCGGTATCGATTTTGATCTTCATGGTCATTGGTGCATTGGGTGAAAGCTCAGTGCGAGAGCTGGCAATCACTTTGTTCATTTCACCCAGAATGTGGAGGCGTGCCTGTAAGGCTTGCTCCAGAGCAATATCCATGATTTCTTCAGTAATACCGGCAATCTTGATATCCATCTGCAGGGCAGTAATCCCTTCAGCAGTACCCGCTACTTTAAAATCCATATCGCCAAGGTGATCTTCGTCACCCAGGATATCGGTCAGAACAGCAAATCGCTCCTGCTCTTTCACCAGGCCCATGGCAATACCGGCAACAGGGGCTTTCAGCGGGACGCCGGCATCCATCAAAGCCAGGCTGGAACCACAGACAGAAGCCATTGAGCTGGAACCGTTGGATTCAGTAATTTCAGAGACCACACGAACGGTATACGGGAACGCTTCTTCCGTGGGCAAAACTGCCTGCACACCCCGGCGAGCCAAACGACCATGGCCCACTTCACGACGCCCCGGAGCACTCATACGACCACACTCACCCACAGAGTAAGGTGGGAAGTTATAGTGCAGCATGAATGGATCTTTGCTTTCACCTTCCAGTGCATCAATCAGCTGTGCATCACGTGCAGTTCCCAGCGTTGCGGTAACAAGCGCCTGGGTTTCACCACGGGTGAACAGGGCGGAGCCGTGCGTCTTTGGCAGTACACCCACTTCCACATTAATAGTGCGAACGGTTTTGCTGTCACGGCCGTCAATTCGTGGTTTCCCTTCAAGAATGTTGCCACGCACCACCGTTTTTTCCAGCTTGCTGAAAGCCGCTCTTACATCAGCTTCATCAAACTGTTCTTCTCCATCACCGGCCAGCGCTGTAACAGCATCCTGGCGAAGAGCGGCCAACCTGGTATTACGATCCTGCTTTACAGTGGTTTGGTAAGCTTCACGAATGCCGGCTTCAAACTGTCCTGCTACCGCTGCTTTTACATCAGCATTTTCAGGAACCGATTCCCATTCCCAGCGTGGTTTACCACACTCAGCTGCCAGTGCCTTA
The DNA here is from genome assembly GCA_965232215.1 of Endozoicomonadaceae bacterium. Taxonomy (GTDB): domain Bacteria; phylum Pseudomonadota; class Gammaproteobacteria; order Pseudomonadales; family Endozoicomonadaceae; genus Endonucleibacter. Next base: position 563,013 of record CBDDPF010000012.1, on the reverse strand, counting down.
ACGGCGTTAATCACGGCCTGATATTCTTCATGGGCAAACAGTACCGCACCGAGCATTTCATCTTCGGTCAGCTCCAGTGCTTCAGACTCCACCATCAGTATTGCATCGGCAGTACCAGCGACCACCATATCCAACTCAGAGACTTTCAGCTTTTCAAACGACGGGTTCAGAATGTAGCCGTCTTCTTCAGTAAAGCCAACACGGGCGGCTCCGATAGGGCCATCAAAAGGAATTCCCGAAATGGCAAGTGCCGCCGAGGTTGCTACCATTGCCAGAATGTCCGGGTCACTTTTCTTGTCCACAGACATGACGGTAATCACCACCTGCACTTCATTCAGGAAATCTTTGGGAAACAGGGGGCGTATAGGCCGATCAATCAGGCGAGAAGTCAGTGTTTCCTTATCACTGGCTTTACCTTCACGTTTCATGAAACCACCGGGAATACGGCCAGCAGCGTAGGCCTTTTCCTGATAGTGAACAGACAGCGGGAAGAAGTCCTGCCCTGGCTTCGCCTCACGGGCACCCACAACGGTAGCCAGCACAGCGGTTTCACCCATTGTAGCCATTACGGCACCAGTGGCCTGGCGTGCCACACGGCCAGTTTCCAGTGTGATGGACTTCCCACCAAACTGGAAGGTTTTGGTTATCGGAGTCACAATAGTTTCCTAATTCAGTGAATAAAATAATCATTCGATCAGCATCCTTACTGTCATAGAGATGGATGCAATTCCAAAGGCTATGGCCCATCCCCTTGGAATTGCACCCCTGATTGACAGTTCGCCGATACACAATGATTAGGGTTTTATAACGCAAAACACCGCCAGCCACAGAATTGCAGCTCGCGGTGCTTTGACTGTCAGCAGCAGAAGAAACTCACCACCACTGTGTACAGCTGGGTGCTGATTAACGACGCAGACCCAATCGGCCAATCAGCGTACGGTAACGCTCAACATCCTTACGTTTCAGGTAATCAAGCAGGTTACGGCGCTGGTTTACCATGCGGATCAGGCCACGACGAGAGTGGTGATCTTTGTGGTTTGCCTTGAAGTGAGACTGCAGCCCTTCAATGTTTGCACTCAGCAGTGCAACCTGTACTTCAGGAGAGCCAGTATCGCCTTTAGAGCGACCGAATTTTTTAACAATCTCTACTTTTTTTTTGGCAGTCAAAGCCATAATACATCTCCAATACAGTATGCGATAGCCAGAAACACTGGCCTTTAAATTGGGCATAACCGTGCATACTAACAGTCTGCCTTCTACCAGAGTTTGCGTAAGCCACATAACCCTGGCGACAGCCCCATCAAGGTGTTGTCATTTTAAAGGGCGGAGTTTATCACTCTATTTGCATTCTCACCAGTCGCTTTGGTGCAACGCGCCCATCATCCATAATTTCGCCCACGCCAAGAAAGTAACGACCGGGCTCCCGCCCTTGCAACGTACCATAAATACGTACCAATCCATGAGTGGGTGCCTGGGGAACCAGTACCGGCTGGCCCTGTAAGATATAAAAACTGCTGTTATCACCCAATATTACCTCTGGCGAGTGGCTCACAGCGGTATCCAAAGGTTTCAGCAATCCATCCAGCGCAGTATTACCGGCACGGTTTCGCTGGCTGGACAGAGCTTTCAACTGCTCAAGCTGGTCATCTTCCAGTGAGTCACGACCTGCTTCGTCTATTTGTTCGACTATCGCTTTCAGGTCACTGGCCTGCTCTGCGTTCAAGGCCGCTGAACGTGCGTCATTTTTAATCCCTTCCAGCTGCTCCAGGGTGAGGGAATCCTTCTCTTCATAAGGCCCGGCTTTGATGCGGCGCAATTGAGCCACATAGGCCAGGCAACCTAACCCATGACCAATATCTTCAGCCAGTGTGCGAATGTAGGTACCTTTTGAACACTCTACTTCCAAAACACACTGCGTACCCGTAAAGTCAATCAGCTCAATCCGGTGAATCGTGACTGTACGTGCCGGTCGCTCCACTTCAATACCCTCGCGAGCCAACTTGTACAGAGGCTGGCCATTATGTTTGAGGGCAGAGTACATGCCAGGCACCTGCTGAATCTCTCCACGGAACTGTGCCAGTACCGCTTCAATATCTGAACGCGTCACCCGGACGGGCCGTTCTTCCACCACTTCACCTTCAGCATCGCCTGTAGTGGTTTGCACGCCCAACTGAACAATGGTGCGATAGGACTTATCGGACTCCAGCAAAAAACGGGAAAATTTGGTCGCCTCACCCAGGCAGACGGGCAACACGCCTGTTGCCAATGGGTCAAGGCTCCCGGTATGACCAGCCTTAGCTGCACCAAACACACGCTTCACTCGCTGGAGTATGTTGTTGGAGCTGACACCCGGCATTTTATCGACCACAATAATACCGTCAACCGAACGGCCACGGTTACGTCTTCTGTTTGCCATACTGTTACTTCCCGCTCTTTTCCTGCTGATCTTTGGCTCTGGCGTGCTCAATGAGCGTGCTCAGGTGCTGGGCGCGTCGAAGACTGTTGTCAAAATAAAAACGCAACCGGGGCGTGGAGCGTAGCTTCATGGCTCGTGCCAGCTGGCTCCGAAGGAAGCCGCTTGCACCGTTTAACACCTCAACGGATTCATCAATTTGTTCCTGATCATCAATACCCATGAATGAAACATGAATATCGGCAAATGCCAGGTCACGGCTGATATCAACGGCACTCACCGTTACCAACCCCAGGCGCGGGTCTTTCATCTCCAGCTGAATAATCTGAGCCAGCTCTTTTTGAACCTGTTCAGCCACTCGCCGGGTACGACTGTATTCTTTAGCCATCGGTACTTTCTGTATTACACATCCTGTATTGCACATCAAACAACACTGATGAAAAATACCAGTGTTAACGGGTACCAACGCCTGCTTTGTCATGTCCGATCAAAAACAGCGTTGGTATAAACTACAAAAGCCCGCAGGAATCATTATCGCTGCGGGCCTTTGAATGAAGCAATCAGGAAACCTCGATTACAGTGTACGTTTGACTTCAATGGTCTTGTACACTTCAATCTTGTCACCTGTTTTTACGTCGTTGTAGCTCTTAACGGCGATACCACACTCCATACCGTTACGGATTTCATTGACGTCATCCTTGAAGCGTCTGAGAGACTCCAGCTCACCTTCGTAAATGACCACATTCTCACGCAGTACGCGGATACGGTCATTACGATAAACCGTACCTTCAACGACCATACAACCAGCAACTGCACCAAATTTCGGTGAACGGAAGACATCACGCACTTCAGCAACGCCCACGATTTCTTCACGAGTGTCAGAGCCGAGCATACCACCCAGTGCTTTTTTCACATCATCCACGATGTCATAGATCACACTGTAATAACGCATGTCGAGTTCTTCCGCTTCCACCACCTTACGGGCAGAAGCATCAGCACGCACATTGAAGCCAACGATAACCGCATTGGAAGCCAGCGCCAGGTTGGCGTCAGTTTCAGTGATACCACCGACGCCGCCGGAAATCACCTTCACTTCCACTTCGTCGTTACCTTGCTCTTGCAGCGAAGAGGTCAGGGCTTCAAGGGAGCCACGAACGTCAGCCTTCAGTACGATATTAAGGACTTTTTTCTCCCTGGAGTCCATGGTGGAGAAAACATTTTCCAGTTTGGCCGCCTGCTGGCGAGCCAGTTTCACCTCGCGGAATTTGCCCTGACGGAACATAGCGATTTCACGGGCTTTACGCTCGTCTTTCACGGCCTGCATTTCGTCACCGGCATCCGGTGTGCCATCCAGACCCAGAATCTCAACAGGGATAGAGGGACCGGCTTCGTCAATGGCTTTGCCATTTTCGTTCAGCATGGCACGCACACGACCGTACTGCTGACCCACCAGAATGTTGTCACCCTGCTTCAGCTTACCGCTTTGCACCAAAATGGTAGCCACTGGGCCGCGACCGCGATCCAGACGTGACTCCACTACAACGCCTCGAGCCGGACCCTCATCAACGGCAGTCAGCTCCAGTAATTCAGCTTGCAGCAGGACTGCTTCCAACAGGGCATCTACACCTTCACCGGTCAGTGCAGAGACAGGCATAAACTGGGTATCACCACCCCATTCTTCAGGAATAACCTCACGGGCAGACAGCTCATTCTTCACCCGATCAGGATCAGCTTCCGGCTTATCCATCTTGTTCACAGCAACAACAATGGGTACTCCCGCTGCTTTTGCGTGATGAACGGCTTCTTCGGTCTGAGGCATTACGCCATCATCGGCAGCAACCACCAGAATAACGATGTCTGTTGCCTGAGCACCACGGGCACGCATTGCAGTAAACGCCGCATGACCTGGTGTATCCAGAAAAGACACAATGCCCCGTGGGGTTTTCACGTGGTAAGCACCGATGTGCTGGGTAATACCACCGGCTTCACCCGCTTGTACACGGCTCTTGCGGATGTAATCCAGCAGGGAGGTCTTACCGTGGTCAACGTGTCCCATAACGGTGACAACCGGAGCACGAAGCTTCTCTTCACCACGGACCTCGGCTGCTGCATCTTCAACCAGTGTGTCTTCAATGGCATCCGTTTTGGTGAGTTTGAACTTGTGCCCCATCTCTTCAACCACAATGGATGCCGTATCCTGGTCGATTACCTGGTTGATGGTAACCATTGAACCCATCTTGAACATGGTTTTAATGACGTCAGCCGCTTTAACCGCCATTTTCTGCGCCAGCTCACCCACAGTCACGGTCTCAGGAATAGAGACTTCACGCACCACAGGGGCTGTCGGCTTGGTGAACCCGTGGGCAGACATGGAATCCGGCGTTACCGTCCTTTGTGCACGACGGTTATTACTGCGACGGCCTGATTCACGACCACTGTCACGGCCGCTACTACGACGCTCGCCGCGGCGTGGGCGATCCTCCAGGTCTTTGCGATCTTTACCTTTAGCGCGTTTGTTACGACTCTTACGACTATCTTCAGACGGTGGCGGTGGTGCATCTGCGGCCACAACCGGACCACGGCTGTTAATCTCATCGCGGCGCGACGGTCGGGAGCTGCTATCACGGTATGACGGACGGGAATCACCATCACGACGCGCCGCCGGACGCACATCACCACCACTGCGACGCGTTGGGCGATCACCTTCACGGCGAGTGCGGGTGTCATTGTCACGGCGGGAATGGGTATCACTGTCACGGCGGGAATGGGTATCACTGTCACTGCGCGCATCAGCAGTTTTACCATTACGACCACGACGGTTATTCGTCTCCGCGCTATCTTTCTTAACGTAGGTACGCTTCTTACGGACTTCTACGTTAACAACCTTGCTCTTGCCAGTACTGCCAGCCACCTTCATTTGCTGAACAGTACTTCGCTTCAGTGTGACTTTACCCACTGCCGATGAACGATCAGTGCTGCCATGGGTGTTTTTCAGGTGCGCCAGCAACTGGTGTTTTTCTGCATCGGATACTGACTGACCACCTTTTGTCTGTGGCAGGCCGGCATCCTGCATCTGTTTTAACAACCGCTCGACGGGGGCACCGACCACTGCTGCGAGCTGTTCTACGGTTACTTCTGCCATTAACGCTTCTCCTCTCGGTGGCCCACTCAGTTACCTGTTTCTTCAAACCAGGGTTGACGCGCGGTCATAATTAACTCACCCGCCAGCCTTTCATCGACACCTTCTATATCCAGAAGTTCATCGACAGACTGTTCCGCCAGATCTTCCATTGTTAACACACCGCGGCTGGCAAGCTCATAAGCCAGCTGCTGATTCATACCGTCCATAGTCAGCAAATCCTCAGCCGGCTGGGCTCCTTCGAGTTTTTCTTCCTGGGCTATGGCTTGAGTCAGCAGTTTGTCTTTGGCTCGAGTCTGTAACTCATTGGCCAATTCTTCATTCATACCGTCGATTTCAAGCAATTCTTCAACGGGTACGTAAGCAATCTCTTCCAGACCGGTGAACCCGGCAGCAAACAGCTGTTCTGCCAGGTCACTATCAACATCCAGCGCACTAACAAACTTCTGGACAGCTTTGCCAGCTTCTTTCTGCTGCTTCTCAGCAGCATCACTTTCTGTCATGACGTTCAGGTTCCAGCCGGTCAACTCACTAGCTAGTCGGACGTTTTGTCCATTACGGCCAATAGCCTGAGCCAGATTATCTTCTGCCACTGCAATGTCCATGGAGCCAGACTCTTCGTCCACCACAATGGAGGCCACTTCAGCAGGTTGCATGGCATTCACAACGTACTGCACCGGGTTTTCATCCCAGAGCACAATATCCACACGCTCATTGGCCAACTCACCGGATACCGCCTGAACACGCGCACCGCGCATACCGACACAGGCACCCACAGGGTCAATACGTCCGTCATTTGTTTTTACAGCAATCTTTGAACGCAGCCCCGGATCACGAGCAGCCCCTTTAATCTCAATCACTTCTTCAGAGATTTCCGGTACTTCAATACGAAACAGTTCAATCAGCATTTCCGGACAGGTTCGTGACAGCATCAGCTGAGGACCACGACCTTCGGTGGAGATCTCATTCAGATGCGCCCGAACACGCGTACCCACCCTGAAGTTTTCACGGGGCAGGATTTGATCTTTACGCATCACCGCTTCAGCATTATTACCCAGATCAATGATAATGCTTTCACGGGTGGTTTTCTTCACTGTGCCTGAAATCAACTCGCCCAGGCGATCACGATATGCTTCCACCATCTGGAGGCGCTCTGCCTCACGCACTTTCTGAACAATGACCTGCTTGGCTGTTTGTGCGGCAATACGACCAAAACCGACAGACTCAACCTCTTCTTCCCAGGTACCGCCAATCTTGATGCCTGCCTCTTTTTCCTGGCCTTCGTCAAGGGTCAGGTGCATGCCGGGAAATTCGAAATCCTCATCAGCCACAACCGTCCAGCGGCGAAATGTCTCGTACTCCCCGGTTTGTCGATCAATAGCAACGCGAATATCAACCTCAGTCTCATAACGTTTTTTGGTTGCCGTTGCCAGTGCTATTTCCATCGCCTCGAAGATCACTTCAGGAGGCACACCTTTTTCATTGGATACGGACTCTACGACCAACAGAATCTCTTTACTCATGCTCTTCTGCCTCGCCTATGCTTATGCCAACACTTCTCTGGTCGCAAACCGACACTCGCCGGCCTGAACAGGTTCTTAATTTACTCTCTCCCCCGGATTTCTCAGAACCGGGGAATCACATGCGCCTTTTCAATACTCTCAACGGGCAGAAGAAGCTCATGACCATCCGTTTCAATCACTATATCCCGGCCTTCAATTCCTTTGATCAGGCCACGGTATTTACGACGACCTTCAAACGGTGTGCGTAACCGCAGTGCTACTTCCGAGCCTTTACACGTGTCGTAGTGCTCCAGCCTGAACAATGGACGATCCATACCAGGAGAAGATACCTCCAGGGTATACTCCCCGGGAACAGGATCTTCAACATCAAATACGCTGCTGAGCTGGCGACTGACTTTCTCACAGCCTTCCAGAGAAACACCATTATCACTGTCAATATAAATACGGAGCAGCGAATGACGACGCTGAGACCGAAATTCTATACCCCAAAGGCAATAGCCGAGGGACGTCACGATCGGCTCTACCAACGCCTCTAGCTGCGACTGTTTAGCTGCCATGACTGAAACACCTGTACACGCGATACATAATGCACAGTTTTCAACGCTACCGCGAAAAGACTGCACACAGAATCTAAAAACAAAAAAAGGGCTATAAAAGCCCTGTACTAAGCGCAGTAAGCGTTTAACAACAGCAAACCACGCTGAGAAGACCTTAAAATAAGACCTCCCTTTGATAGTGCACCACCAGCCCTATTGAATATGCACCAGGATCGCAATAGAGCCTAATAAAAAACCCCACTAAGAGGGGTTATTAATAGGATAGCGAAGGCTGAATTTGAACCAGCAACCTTTAGGTTATGAACCCGACAAACGACTAAGCCACTTTTAATCCACTTCGCCTCGTATCATACCGCCAATAAGTATAACGAGACAATATATCACCGACAATATTTTTAATTATCGACTGGGCTACAAAAAACAGATAGCTAACAACCTGGTGCCGAAGGCGGGACTTGAACCCACACGCGCATAGCGCACCCCCCCTCAAGGTGGGGTTTAAGTCTTAAAAATCAACACTTTAGAGCACACCTTTTAGGGAATACTGGTCTGTTTCCGTTCTTAAAAATCAGTAACTTACAGCTTTTTTTGGGGAGATGCAAGAATAAAAGGCGTGCTGTACTCATACGCCATCTACTACTCTTGTCTTCAGGGCAACAGCCCCACGAGTACTTAAGTACAAAGCAAAGCAGGAAGGCAAATATCTGGTGAAGATAGACCAGTGGTTTGCATCCTCTAAAACGTGCTCTTGTTGTGGTCATAAAGTGGATGAAATGCCGTTATCTGTCCGTAGCTGGGATTGCCCAAACTGCGAGATAAAAGGTATTGACCGTGATATAAACGCTGCAATGAATATCAAGCAGCAAGGCATATTGAAATTGAAGACGGAAGCGCTGTCCGTCTCTGCTGATGGAGGCAAGCGTAAACCTGGCACACTGCTGGTTGCTGCCTGAGAAGCTAGAAGCTCCTACCTTCAGGTAGGAGAGCAGTCACTTATTTTGTGCCATGACTTTTTGGTGACAAAATCTGTGAGAGTAAATAATTTACGACACGCACGGATTTTACTGAGGTACCCAGACACATCAAAAGTCTGGTTGTTGGCAGGATGGGGAGCAGTCACCAGTTTTTCATGTATTCCAGTGCTGTCTCGAAAGATGGGTGCCTGGTGTTCTGTGCTTTGTTGTAGCGCCCCACTGAGTTAACAAGCAACGCGAACCTGTCGCCATGGGGCAGTTTCTCTTGATCGACCCTGGCCAGATAAGCATGAACACTTTCCGGCTCCTCGGGTTGTTCTTCTGTTATCCTGATAATGAATTTCTGGTTACTGTCTTTGAGCTTGTATTGGATAATGCAAGCGCCGCTACTAAAAATCTAACATAATCTGTAATTATGCAGACTTATCTACGCCGTCGACATGAATGCACGACGAATCGTGTCTAACTCCACGCTTGTGTAGGGTTTTGGGTCGAGCTGTAACGTGTCTCGACCATAATTATCAAGGTTCAAACTCGCACTGTAATCCCTATCATGCAAAGTTTTACATTTCGGACATCGCCACTGGCGATCGGACAAAGCGATATTGTCGTTTATGTAGTTGCAAGTATGAACCGCACACTTTTTCGAGCTGGGAAAGAACCGATCTGCAATCACAATCTGGCATCCTCTCAGCTCTGCCTTGTATTCGACAAGCTCTCTCAGCTTGCCGAAACCTGCGTCACTGATTGCTCTTGCCAGTTTGCGGTTTTTTACCATGCCTTTTACATTCAGGTTTTCCATGGTGATTATTTTGAATCTTGACGTCAAATAATCACTTACCTCATGTATTACGGCTGATCGCTGGTTACTGATCCGGTAATGAAGTTTTGCAACTGCCCGCTTGGCTTTCGCGTAACGGTTGCTTCTCTTTATTTTGCGGCTTAACGCTCTCTGTTTCCTGTTAAGGCGTTTCAGAGAGTGTTTCAGTTTCTGATTAGCAGCAAAGGTTTTGCCATTCGAACAAATAGCTAAATTTTTGATGCCAAAATCAACGCCTACAGACTCATTGCTTTGTGCTTTTGGGTCGTAGTCTTGAGTGTCTACCAAAATAGAAGCGAAATACTTTCCGGCTCGCTTACTGATCGTCACCTGACAGGGTGTGCCCGTGAATCTCAGTTCCTGGAGCATTTTAATTTTGGTTTTCAGTTTCTCAATGCGAAGTGTTCTGCCGTCAACATGGAACTTGGGTTTTTCTCTCAGAGAAAAACTATCGTGTAGGCCTCGCTTCTTGAATCTTGGGTAACCTGCTTTTTCTCCTTTCTTCACCCGACGAAAGAAATGAGTAAAGGCGTTATGAAGATCGTCGACTGTATTTCTCGTTACACGTTGACTGACTTCGGCATACCAGGGGAACTCAAGCCTGAGTTCTTTGTATTTTTCATTCGCAGCCTTCTTTGACCACTTAACGCCTTCTTGATTGAAATGTGCTAACAGTTGATTGAACGCATGACGACGAGAACCACAAGCCCTGTCAAGATAATCGGCTTGTTGTTTTGTCGGTCTGAGTTCAATCTTGTGAGCTAACAACATCTTGCAAAGTCTCAAGCATCTTTTTGTGTTTCTTGCTTCGGCTGCCGTAAAGTCTTGCGCTGAATACAGTGATTATTTCCAATACATCATTGGCGAGTTCTTCTTCAAACGAAGGCTGATCGCCTTTATGTACGATGACTATTTCTATTCCCTGCAATTCACATAGGGAGAACACCAATTCAGCGCCGAACCTTAACAGCCTGTCTTTATGTGAAACCACCAGTCGTTTAATCTGACGTTTCATTATTAACTCAAGTAGCTGATTAAGTCCTTTTTTCCGGTAGTTCATGCCAGAACCAAGATCACGTATAACCTGAGTTCGCCAACCTTTTGCAGAACAGTAGGCTTCCAGTAACTCTTGCTGCCTGTCTAAGTCTGGCTTTTGGTCGTGACTGGATACCCTGCAATAGCAAAGAGTAGGCGCAGCTTCGTTACTGAAGCCCATCAATTCAGACACGTCGTAGTAACGAGTTCCACCTTTGGTCTTTCTGGCAGGAAGCAACTCACCTGTACTTTCCCATTTTCGCAGTGTTACAGGGTCTGTACCAAGTAAACGAGCGGCCTCACCTATCTTCACTAATCTCTTATCCATGCTTGAGATTTTATAAGATAGTTTCAGATTATAACCTGATGTGTGACTTTAAGCTGAAAGCATACCCTCAAACTGCATAGGCTCATGCCCAGACTGGATGTTCAAGTAAATTCCAACAGTGATGCCCAGCAGCTTTCGAGCTACACGACTTGTCAGGTGCCATTCATCCCTAGTTCTCACACGCTGCAGCTCAAAGTACTCGGCCAATTGACCAATGACCGTCTCTATACGTCGCCGAATATTCATCAGCTTCCTGACAACCGATCTTGGTCGTTTATCTTTCATGTTTTTTCGCAGTGGCGTTTGCAAATCAATACCAAAACTTTCACAGTCTTGCTTCAGCTCAGGTCTGATATAGCCCTTGTCGCCAATCATTAATCCTTTAATGCCTTCAAGCAAGTCGTATATGCTGTCTCGCTCATCAATATTGGCAGCTGTCACTGTCATATCAACCGCAACGCCCCGTGCATCTGTTAGCAAATGACCATGAAAGCCATAAAAAGATTTCTTCTTTGACGCACAATATCCATAGGCTGCCTGGCCTTTGTAGACCTTACTGCGGTTAGCCCTTGTTCTTACACAGACATCCATGGGGAAGCCATCAACCAAGTGAATATCTGACCTACCCGCCCCAAGCATTCGCACCAAATATTGATGCAGTTTCTGCTTAACAACCCAGAGGTTTGCTGCTTGGCGTACAAACTGAGTCCTGTGGGACAAGTTGGGGAACAAGTGTTCCCAATGTTTCTTGAAGTATTCGTAAATGCCCTTGTCGTGATGGTGACCGAGCCACTCGCCTGCAATTTCCATAGCGATGACTTCGCTATCAGAGAGTTTTGGTGGAGTACCACGTCTACGTAATGGGCTGGTGACAACAGTGTTGTACAAATCATCAATCAAACAAAAGATATTGGTGATAAACTCTTCTACAGGCATGACCGGCACCGTCTGATAGTGGGTTGCACTTCTATTTTAGACGGTGGTCATGCCTTTCTGACTGCATCATTAAAAGTCACACATCAGGTGATTATAATAGTTTACTGCAAACTGTTTTTAGCCCTCAATTTCAGCCCAACCCATCCCGTCAAACTCTCTTAATCTACCCAGAATCTTGATCTCTGTATCCTGTCCAGCAGGCCAGGCAAAGGGGCCGGACTTATGGACGGTGGAGAATCGCCATGACGGGCGTCCTTTTCCGGTATCAGGGTGACTCGGGATTCTGACTTGTTTACGATCAGGGCGGTTGCTGGCAGGGACTTTCTTTCTCTTCCCCATTAAAGCGTACCATAGTACTCGGCTATGGCTTCAAGAGTAATGGGTGCCTGCCCCCGTTCACGGTCAGATAACCCTCTGCGAGCATCCAGCCAGGGCAACTCTAAGTGAGTCTGGTCACTGAGCCACTGGGCAGATTTAGCCGCGTAGGCTTCCAGAACAGCGCCGACGGTTTCCTGCTGAGTGGTTGATAACGGGGCAGAGTGACGGCTGAACAGGTCGGCGGTGACACTGAATCGCCCCTGGTGTTTAAAGTAAAGGTCAGGGCATACAGGGCCATTCGCCCATGCCTGAATTTCATTATCAAACAGCGGCTTGTCATCCCACACCAAAGACCAGGCCTGGGCGTAATAAACCAGCTTTTGCAACTTCATGGCTGACATTTCCCCTTTAACGCGAAGGATATAATGCGCCACATCAAAGACGGTGGGTTTTGTCATAACCTGCCCCTTTAAAGTATTACAGCTATCGGCCAGTATAAGGGGTCGGTACATATTCGCCTAATCAGATTCATTGTGTTGACCTAAAACCGATGGCCATACTTCTCCACTGCTTCTGCTGATAGCTGGTTGATCTGCTGATTGAGGGCGTCGATCCGCTGGCGCTTGATGGTGGCAGTCATCAGGCGATTGTCCATAATATGGCGAATCTTTTTGTTCAGTTTGCTGATGCGGTCGGCGTAGCGGTTGATTTGCCGACGAGCTTGCAGGCGACCTTTGTTCTCCTGGATCATGGCCCTGGCGTCTTTGGTTCGGCCATTGTCCCTGTATCGGTTAATGGTGGTCATCAGTTCGTTGAGTTCTTTTTGCATTTCCTGCATTTCATTGCGGTAGCGGGTTCTGCCTTCGCCGTCGCGGACAAACGAGCCAACCACAGGAATATCCTGGATAAGCCTATCGGGTCGCACAGGCGCATCAACAGCCCGGCGGGTCATCAGATCAGCGACAGACAGAACATAAGCGCCGAGGGTGTCGAAATAGCCTTGCAGGAGGTGTTGCAGTTTTTTCGGTGAGCGCATCCAGTCGGGGGCATAGACCGTTTCAGCCTGGCTCAGCGAATCATTGAAAAAGCCGATGCCTTTGCTGCTTTTGCTGCACAGGTGATTGGTTCTAAGCAGTCCATGGAGGACGAGATACAAGCCTCAGAAACTGTGGAGCAACTGAACGCTGTCAGTATTGATCTGGAGGTCAGTCCATGAAGGGATTTTGGCTGTGGTTGAAACGCTACCTGTGGAAAAACGCCATTGCCTTTGATCAATGGGTGAATACGTTATTTGACGGCTATCCCGATGAAACCATTTCAAGCCGTGCAGGTAAAGCCAGACGACAAGGTAAGGGTTGGGGTTGTCTGCTTTGTAAGTTGCTTGACTGGCTTGATAAAAATCATTGCGAAAAAAGCATTGAATACGATGAAGGCGAGCGGGTTGAACGGTTGATGAAACGAGCAGGGAAAGGATGAAAATCCCCATTGCAGGTTTCACGGGTGAAATACCCCGTCTTGATCCCACAGCATTGCCACATCAGGGTGCCAGTCGTGCCTATAATACCGACCTCGATAATGGTGTACTGCAACCACTGAAAGGGCTGGCACCTGTGCAGGCGCTCAATCTGCCAGATACCAGGACTGTGTACCGCTATCACCCGACCCCGGGGGATGATGACAGTGGCTACTGGTTTGAATGGGATAATGAAGTGGATATTGTCCTGGCCCCTATTCGCAGCAATAACCAGAGCATTGCCTGTTTCACCGGCGACGTTTATCCAAAAATCACTGACCGGGATACCGCCATTGGTCCGGGCGTTATGCCAGCAAACAGCTATCGCCTGGGCGTACCGGCCCCGGCACTCGCCATGGTGGTCAATGCAGACAGTGGCGGCGACGATGATCCGGTTTATCAGTTTGAACGGGATTATGTCATCACTCAGGTGTGCCAACTTGGCAGTCTGCTGATGGAAGGGCCGCCATCGAGCGCGTCATCGGTACTGACATTATCCGTTGGCCAAACGGTGACAATAAGCGGCATTGGTGCCGTGCCCACGGGTAATTATAACCTGCACAGCAAACGGCTATACCGGCGACGGGTGTCCAACGGTGCCGGAATTTTTCAGCTTGTTGCCGAGTTGCCCCCCGGTCAGGATACCTTTGAGGATATCCTTGATGATACTGACATACCGGGCGATCCGTTACTGTCCGAGAATTGGTATCCGCCACCGGACAGCCTGCACAGCCTTGGAGTATTACCCAATGGGTTACTGTTTGGTGCTGATGGTAATGATGTGGTGATCAGTGAACCCTACCGGGTCCATGCCTGGAACCCCTTTGCCCGTTATCCCTGCAACTACCCGGTTATTGGCACCGGGCAGACCGGTAATACCCTTGTTGCTCTGACTGCCGAGAATCCGTTCATTATCAGCGGTATGAATCCCACCGCCATGAGTGCCACAGAGTTAAAAATTGACCAGGGTTGCCTGTCAAGGCGTTCCATTGTATCCGGCCCGTTTGGTGTCGCCTATGCCAGTCCCGACGGGATTGTGGTGGTCAACGGGCAAAATGCAGGCGTGGTATCCGATGGGTTATTCAGCCGCGAACAGTGGCGCAAACTGAACCCGTCATCCATTGTCGCCAGTCACCTCGATAACCGTTACATCTTCAGTTACACCAAAACCAATGGTGAGCAAGGCGGGTATATTTTCGATCCTAAACGGCCTGATACTGGCCTTATCCATTTTGATACGGCTTTTACTGCCGTCTATAAAGATGCCCTTGCCGACGGGTTATTTGTTGTTGCTGATGGTTTTATCAAGCGTTTTGAAACAGGTGATCCTCTGACTTATCAGTGGCAAAGCAAAGTTCTGATTACTCGACCACGATCATTTAACTGCGCCCGTATTGAAGCGGCCAGTTACGATAACCTGACCTTTGTCCTTTACCGTGACGGGCAGGAAGTGATGCGACAGGTGATTACCGGCGACTACGGTTTTCGTCTGCCCGCGCCACGGGGCAGTCAGTGGCAATTCGCCCTGACGGGCACCGATACGGTGTATGCCATTACCCTGGCTGACAGCATGATGGAGCTTTGATCATGACCAGTAACCGGATACCAGGGCTGATTGATCCACCCACAGTGGCAGACAATGTAAACCTTCAGCAATGGATGGTGCAGGTGACGGAAATCCTGCGTCTGACCACCGGGCAAGTGGGTACGATTGATAGTTCACTGGTGACATGGGGTGATATGGTTGCCAGTGGTTTATTTCAGCCCGTAGCAAACCACCAGGTTGTAACTCCCTTTAACTCTGGTGACTATGCCAATGGTCAAATGATTAAAACAGTTGAAGGGTTTGATTTAACGCCACCGGGTAAGGTGGAGGCAGTGGTGGTATCGAGTCTGGTGGGTGCCATGGATATTGAATGGTTGCCCCCTGCTATGGCGTTTCCACATTATTTTGAACTGTGGCGATCAAATACTGGGTCAGTGGATGACCGGGTATTGATTGGTTCGAGCACTGCCAACAGGTATTCCGATGTCAATGTGGACGACGGTATAACCTATACCTACTGGGTACGTGTTGCCAAAACCATTGGCAACAATGTTGTTTACAGCGCTTATGATACTGTTGAGGGTACGGTCGGTACGCCAAGATCAACAGCCGATAATATTCTCGATGTGGTCAGTGAGGGAATGTACATTGCAACGCCAGGTGGCAATAAAAATCCTTTTACCTATCTCAACCTTGGCACGGAGGAAGCGCCTGATTGGGCTATTGCCTTGCGAGCTGATGTTGCTGTGCAGGGTTCACTTGCCATTTCACAGCTTCAAACGGGTGAGCTGCCAGATAAAGTATCGTTTTCCATCGGGCAGGCTTCAATTACCATGGACACTCGCTCAGACGGTTCTGGTCAGATTCTGTTGACGGGTAAAGGCGGTATTAGTGGCAATGACTATCTACTTATGAATCAGGGGCGTATTGCTTCTTACGTTTGGAATGGCACTGAGCATGTGCCCTATAAGGAAGTCAGACGCATTGAACGGGGCGTGACCAGTGCCAATCAGCAAGTTAGCATACCCGCCTATTTCAAGTCGCAACCAACGGTATATCTGGCTCCGTTCATTATTCCCACGTACAACCCAGAGTACCCAACACAGAGTCAGCAGTGGCGATTATCCCATTCAAACGTGGAGCCAAACCCAAGAGAAAGTGGGGGATGGGTTTTTACTCCCACTGCACAACTGGAGTTAGGTGAAGGTAGTGCAACACTGGTCTATCCAGACAGAACCTATAACGGCAGCAGTAACAACCATGAGACTGTTATCAGTAATCGCACCAGCTTAAAAAAATGCCGTATCAATGCACGGTTTAAATCTGTGCGTTCAACCACGCAGGCCGGGGTTTATTATAACCGGACAGTCACCGTTCATGGCTGGTATCGCCCTGTGGGAACAGATTTATGGCAACTGGGCGCATCGAAAACCACTTCTATCGGTCAGTTTAATGACGCCTTTGCTACCCTCGACATAATCGTACCAAGCGTCGGCAATTATGATATTAAAGTGTCTTACACTGCTGCCGACGCAGGGGGTACGTTCTCAACAGGTGCCCAGTACGAATATAAAACCCGCACGTTAGATGCCTCACCTTCATCAGTACTCGTAGCAGCGTACTCTTCAAATTCGATGACGGTTAATCCAGAGTCAGCCAGTGTTTCTGTGAGTGGTTACACGTTATCAGGCTGGACGATTTATAAGACGGTTTGGTCATACCGTTATAGAGGAGAGGGTTATATTGACCTGCCTCATACTTACGGTCTGGAAAACAGTTATATTTCAGGCACGAAGACACTTACCTTCAATCAAATAAGTACTACTTTATCTGTTGGAGCAGGCCGCTCCACTCCAGCTCATTATGGTTACGCGGGTATAGATGAGGTCACAGCGACGTATCACTACAGAAGGGCAATCAAAAGCGAAACAACCACAATAAATAATTTTTATCTTGATTCCATTGAATACGACCAGGGTGCCCAACAAATCAATCCCACAGATGAAACGATTCTGATTAACTGGTTGGCTGTTGGAGAATAGTCCACCCTATGGATTTTCACTAAAAACAAGGATCACCATGCTAAAGCTACGGACAGCCACCGCCGAACATATCCCCGGTATTTTTGCCATTGCCAAGGCCATGAGCAAGGAAACCCGCACTTATGCAGACTTTGACTTTGATAACGACAAGGCGCTGCGCTTCATTGTTGATCACGTGGATCATCCCCACCGGTTGATGGTGGTTGCTGAAAATGATGCGGGTGAAGTAGTGGGTGCGTTTCTGGCCACAGCCACGGAAACGTATTTTGGCCGGGATATTGTCACTCAGGATGATGCCTTTTATGTGCTGCCCGAGCATCGAGGCAAGGGCACGCTGGCGCAGTTTCTGATGGCTTACCACCAGTGGGCACAAACTCTGAACCCAAAATACATTTACCTGGGCGTCACGCTCGGAATTAACGACGAGCGGACGATTGAGGCACTAAAGGTGGCAGGCTATGAAACCTTTGGCAGCCTGCTACGTCGCACAGGCTGAAGACGATGGCGCTGTCGTAATGCTACAACCCCACTGTATCACCACTACATGAGCACTGCATGAGCACTACATCAGCACTATGGCGTGACTACAGGAACACTAACTGTTGGAAAGTTTATCGACAATTTGCAGGAGCAATCCTTCCATTCGATCAAAGCGTTGGCTGTTTTCTGCGTTAATCGCTTTTTGCTCAGCGTTAATCGCTTTTTGCTCAGTGTTAATGGCTTTCTGTTCCGCGTTAATCGCTTTTTGCTCAGCGTTAATGGCTTTCTGTTCCGCGCTAAACTCGTCGAACTTTTGTATGAGACGGTCAACCTTGTGGTCAAGTTCGCCAACCTTGTGGTCAAGCCCGTCAACCTTGTGGTCAAGTGCGTCAACCTTGTGGTCAAGCTCGCCAACCTTGTGGTCAAGTGCGTCAACCTTGTGGTCAAGTTCGCCAACCTTGTGGTCAAGTGCGTCAACCTTGTGGTCAAGTTCGCCAACCTTGTGGTCAAGTGCGTCAACCTTGTGGTCAAGTTCGCCAACCTTGTGGTCAAGTTCGCCAACCTTGTGGTCAAGTGCGTCAACCTTGTGGTCAAGTTCGCCAACCTTGTGGTCAAGTGCGTCAACCTTGTGGTCAAGTTCGCCAACCTTGTGGTCAAGTGCGTCAACCTTGTGATCAAGCTCACCAACCTTGTGATCAAGCCCGTCAACCTTGAGGTCAAGCCCGTCAACCTTGTGGTCAAGTTCGCCAACCTTGAGGTCAAGCCCGTCAACCTTGTGGTCAAGAACGACAACCTTGTGGTCAAGCCCGTCAACCTTGTGGTCAAGAACGACAACCTTGTGGTCAAGCCCGTCAACCTTGTGGTCAAGCACCTTAACATCGGAACGGGTTTCACCAACAATCGTGACAATATTGGTGAGCGTCTTCAGTTGGTGATCAGTGGGGGTGGTCATCTCATTTTCTGCGGCTTGGCTCATACGACTTACCTTCTTTATTTTTCGTTTGGCTCAAAGCCTAGCAAAGGTGATTTGTTCTGCAAGTGACAACCCGGTAAGGGATCAACAATCAACGCAAAGGAGAATGCGCCATGTGTGGAGGTGGAGGCGGTGGCAGCAGCACGGTAAAAGCTGGCCCCTATGAACATGAAATGATTAGTGTCGCCGAGCGTCGCCTTGGTGAATACAACACTTTTTATAAACCCCTTGAAAACCAGTTTCTACAAGACACTCAAGGGATGAACACGGACGGATTTCGCCAGAATATGACCAATACGGCTATCAATTCTGCCCGTTCACAATTAAACCCTTTCGGCGTGCAAGGTGGCGCAGGTCAGGCACAGTTAACCGGGCAATTTGCCACAGGTTCAAAGGCGCTGGCCAAAGCAGCAGGGATGGCAGCCGCCGGCGGACACCAGGCAGGACAAGACCTGTACACCGGCAGAATGCTTGAATACGCGGGGATTGGTCGTGGTCAGGCAGGGATGAGTATGAACCAGTTTGGACAGGTTGCCGGTAACGAAGCCGGTTACAATGCGACCACTGCCCAGGCTAACCAGATGGTGGATTCCAGTAAGTACAATGCCTTTGGTACGGCTGCCGGTATGGGCTTTGGGGCGGCTGCTCAAAAATATGACTGGTTTAAACCCAGCGAGTAGGGAGACACGGTTATGTGTGGAGGAGGAGGCGGCGGCAGTCCAGCGCCCGATTACAGTGTGCAGCGTCGGCAGGTGGCCCTGTCAAGACAACTTGAAAACGATTATATGGCGAGGTTTCTGCCCTATGAGCGGCAGTTGGTCACTCAGGCAACCAATAAAGAGTTAGTTGCCCAAAATGCTCAGGCTGCCAGTGAACTGGCCGGTCGCACCTTTGATGCCACTGCCGGGCAAAGCGAGCGGCAACTGGCGGGTTTTGGCAAACCGTTAACAGCCGCGCAGCAACAGGCACACAACGCCAGCAGACAACGCAGTCGCAACGCCACCACCATGGGGGCCAGTGACAATGCACGTCAGCAGTCGGCCAACCGGTTCGGGCAACTGCAAAGCTCACTCATGGGGCTGGGCCGCCGCGCACAGCAACAGGGATTATCCGGCATTAATCAAGCAGGCGCTATGGAGAACCAGCGCAACATAACCAACCAGCAAAATGCCGCCCAAAGTCAGGGCAATGGTTGGGGGCTGGCCGGGATGGGAATGGGCATGGCCGCCAGTTATATGGTGTCTGACAAAAATAAAAAGCAAAACATTCAACCGAGGAATGACCAGCAGGATATGGCCGATGCCCGTAGCTTCAACAATTATGGCTATGACTACAAGCCGGGGCAATCCGGTGGCCGGGCTGAATATGGGCATGTGGGGGGCATGGCGCAGGAAATGCCGCCGTCCATGAGCGATGGCAAACAGGTAGACCTTGGCGATGCCACCATGGTGGCTTTTGGTGCCATCCGCAATATGGACAAGCGCCTGCAACAACTCGAAGGTAACGCATCCACGAAAGGGAGCAGGGCATGAGCAACGCCAACGCCTTTGGCACCGGGTTCCTTCAGGGAATTGGTGCCATCAATTCAATCTATGATCGCAAACTGCGCCAGCAGGAATATGCCGACAACAAAGCCTTTCAACAAAAAAAGTACGCCGACAGCCGGGCAGACCGTGCACAGGATGCCGACTATCGCAATAAAGTCTTTGGTCTGCACCAGCAAACAGTCCGGCCACAAAACCATCAGTGCCCAGAAGCATTACCGGCGAAAACTGCGCCGTCTGCCGAGCACCCAATAATTTGGGGAACGTTTGGGGAACGCATTTGGGGAACGCCAAAACCGTCGTCTAAGTCGGGGGCTTTTGGGGAAACGTTTGGGGAAATGGGGAATTTAAGGCATAAAAAAACCCAGAGCATTCAGCGCCAGGCTTCTTTTTAAGGACGTAATCCCTTGTAATACAAGGAATTTTATCCTGGTGCCGAAGGCGGGACTTGAACCCACACGCGCATAGCGCACCACCCCCTCAAGATGGCGTGTCTACCGATTCCACCACTTCGGCCAAATGACTGACAAATCAACTCTGCTCAGAGTCAACTTATTGATTCTCATCAGATTTCTTGCCAACCTGATCACTTTCAACAGAGGTAGACTTTATCACAGGCGCATCAATATCAACAGCATTTTTTTCAGAAGATATTGGCGCATCGCCAGTAGACACAGGCTTCTCAACGACAACGGGCAAGCCAGCGTCACGAACCGCATCGGCTTTATCCTTTGCCACCATGGCCAAGCCAAAGCTTGTCAGAAAAAATAGCGTTGCCAATACCGCTGTGGTACGACTTAAAAAGCTGGCAGACCCCTGAGAGCCAAACACTGTTTGTGACGCTCCGGCACCAAAACTGGCACCCGCCTCAGCACCTTTACCCTGCTGAATCAAGATAAGCCCGACGACAGCAGCTGCAATAAGCACATGAACAATAAGAACGATGGTTTCCATCACTATCCCACAGTCTGACAAATCGCTTTAAACTCTTCAGCGACCAACGAAGCACCACCGATCAGACCACCATCGACATCCGGTTGTGCCACTAATTCTCCGGCATTTGCTGCCTTCATGCTGCCACCATATAGAATGCGTGTCTTTTGAGCCACTTCTTCACTGGTGCGGGAGAGCAGCTCACGAATGGCTGCATGTACCTCTTGAGCCTGTTCAGGTGTTGCCGTCAATCCTGTACCAATTGCCCAGACCGGCTCGTAGGCAATGACAAAATCACCCAGACGCTCAATGCCTGCCTTCTTGATAACGCACTCAATCTGAGCAGCAACTACCTTCATAGTATCACTGGCCTCGCGCTCTTCAAGACTTTCGCCTACACAAAGAATCGGGGTTATACCCTGGTCAACCAAAGCGCAAAACTTGGCAGCAACCTCTTGATCCGTTTCTTTATAGAGAGTGCGGCGTTCAGAATGACCAATAATGGCATACTCACAGCCTAAATCTTTTGCCATCAATGGCGAAGTTTCCCCCGTAAATGCACCTTTGGTTTCAGCGGCGACATTCTGTAAGCCCCACTTCACCGGTGTACCACTGAGGATATCGCGAACCTGCTGAATATAAATAGTCGGCGGACATACTAATACTTCAACCTTTGACGCCAGACCAGAAATAACACCATCGAGTAGCTCTCGGATACTTTGGGAAGAACCATTCATCTTCCAGTTTCCAGCTATTAAAGGTTGACGCATTGGAGTGCCTTCATCATTCATTCGCAAGGCGCCTATCATACCTGAGCCTTTCATCTCAGACAATAACCGCAGAATAAATAGTTCAGGGGTTATTTTATTGAAATCAGCTGCTGTTGTGATACGCCTTGACAGCGTGTGCCTTGATGACGTCAGTGAGCACCATCGCCAGGCTGTTACCTTACAGGGCTTTGTCATCTACCGGATTATCTTTTGACTCAAACGCTCGCATCCCGTCACTCAGTAGCACAGATAAAATACTATTGACTTTGTGTATATCGCTCCCGTTCTCCACAAGACTCTGGTTTAATGCCGTTAACATTGCTATTTATACCTCACTTTCAGTGCCATCTCTGTAAGTTTTTGAACTTTTACTCAAGAAAACAGGAGCGGTAGA
Source organism: Endozoicomonadaceae bacterium (assembly GCA_965232215.1). Lineage (GTDB taxonomy): Bacteria > Pseudomonadota > Gammaproteobacteria > Pseudomonadales > Endozoicomonadaceae > Endonucleibacter. Next base: position 540,775 of record CBDDPF010000012.1, on the reverse strand, counting down.
TCCAATGATGCAAAAAACGAAAAGGGGGACAAAGGAGTCATAAGCATTCACTAAAAAGAGTAAGAACACTGAATAACCAGCAGTAATCCCTCTAACTAAAGTATCACCGGCTAATATTACTTCTCCCAAATGCTCTTGAGGCGTAACTGCCTGACCAAGAGTCATTCCTGATACCCTGAAGTAAAACTGACCCCACCCAATCATCAAAGCCATCAAATACAATGAGTATTCAGAAAAGCCAAATCCTGCAGATACTGCTATCGCGAGTGCTGCAAACAAAGTAGACATTTTGGCAAACGTTGCAGCTAAAGCAGGCTTATTCTTTAACAGGTTGTTTGATACCAAACCATTGATAACAAAACTTGCACTAATAAGTGATAACACTACGTTCTGAATAAAAGTAAATTGCTGGTTTGTTGTCGATGTCTTTACCACCATCATTGGGATCAAGACAATTAGCCCGGTAAATAAGAGGTTATTAAGGACCCGTGAAATAGTGAGCCCCCTGAGAGCAGGGCTTTCCATAATGATTTTATATCCCTCCCAAGAGCCTCGATCTTTTCTATTTACACTAGAAGGGAGCTGTCTCAACTCTTTACTGAACACCAAGGGTAAACAAGTTAGCGCATAAAAGAACATGAAGAGCATAAATGACATATCGTGCCCGAAAGACACCACAACCCCTGCTGATAATAACGGTGAAATGATCACAGACGATTGTATAGCCGTCGTGTATTTTGTGAATGTGTGGGTTAAAAACAGTTAGCTGTAAACTATTATAATCTGTAACTATCTGATATAATTTCGATCATGAATCAAAGGTGGTAAACGGTTACGCGAAAACCAAGCTAACAGTTACCATTTTTTTGATTCATAAGCATGGTCGCAGACACGTTACAGCTCGACCTAAAACCCTACGAAAGAGTGGAGTCAGACACAGCTCGCTGTGCATCCATGTAGACGGCGTAGATAAGTCTGCATAATTACAGATTATGTAAGATTTTTAGTAACGGCTTTATCCTTCTTGTCTTTTATCAACTTATTCAGTGAGGAAATGTTATTGGGGTTATCCAGGCCAATGATAATCGAGATAGAAAAGATGATGGCCAGAATAATGTAGATGTTGTTGGTAAAGATAAGGGGGGGGGATTAATAAAGACGAAAATAACGGGGCAAAAAAACCAATCCGAAACCCTTGGTATCGAGCCAGCAACCCGCCCAATAGAATTCCTGTAAAGCTAATACCCAAGGTATTAGCTATAGATACAGAGGATGAAAATGAGCCAGAACTATCAACCAGCTCCAGCTTAGAAATTGCGGTAGCAATAACTCCAAGACCAGAGAACTGAGTTAAACAGCCGACTAGAATGATGGCTAAAATAGTCAATTCAGAGTTCCCTCAGCTGGGGTACATTGCGGCAGGGCATTGCCGTCTGGTAGTAGGAATCCCCACCCTTTAGGGCTATCTCTTAGTCACAAATCTTGAGATGCTAAAAAACCTGTTTAGCCTTTAACACCAAGGGATGCACCCATAAATTGTGGTTCAGCGGCGGGAAGTTAAAAGCGCAGAAACCCGCATATAAACGACAATGGTTATAGCCAGATTAAAGGGTTGATACAGGCTCTATAGTAAGGAATCACAGGACTTTAGAATATTTCCCATTGTCGTATAAAAGAAAGACTTCCCTATCAGCCTCTCTATAGTGTTTTTGTGCGGCAAGCCTTGTGACACAGTCTATTCAGGCACTTTTCCTGTTATCCTGGATTTGTGATAAAGAGATAGCCCTTTAGGGCGGGAAGGATATCAAGGTATCGTCAGTGATTAACCACTATTAACGCGCGTTGAGCTGCCGCAAATGTCACCTTCGCCGTTTTTGCCAATATGAGCTTTTGCGATAGCAGTAAGTGAAGAAAGATTCACTTTGCCTTTCGTATTAACCTGCGCTGAAAATACTTTGGCAGAGTTGTTAACTGACTGTTTTGCATTCTGTATTTTTTTATCCTTATTCGCATAAACTCCAAAGAATTTTCGAAGTCCGTTATATTTATTAAGTTATATTATTAATAGTCATTATGCTTATTTAAATAAGTAAATACCGAAATATTATTGATGTGTGTCAGTGCTTTCCGATCAGCAAATCTGTATAAATAGAGGTATGATCCAATGGCGCTGACTCAAGCCGCTTTCCCTTGGTATTTCTTGAACCTGCGAGCCTGTGCTCTTGAGTGTTGTAACCTTTCTCCAGCGCACAGATGACCCAACAGTCTGCGTAGTAAGACTTGCTCTTCTGGTTTCGAACTTCCGAAAAAGAAAGACTACCTGCCATCAGTTACAGGTAGCCTGGAACAGGCCATTAAAGCCAGCGCGGTGGGCGAAATCACCTTACTGGCCGGCGGGCTCTTCCCAAGTGGAGTCTTTTCTTACATTAAATATCCCATTTTACGCTGACGGAAACGTTTCGACCGGGCTGGGTGTAGCGATCAATGCCTGCAAAGGTGGTACTGCGCCCCCGAACATCATCTAACACCCGGTATTTCTTGTCAGTCAGATTGAAAATGCCTGCACGCAGGGTGACGTTTTCAGCCGGATTGTAATAAGCCGTTAAATCAACCAGACCATAACCACCAGGATTGAACTGCTCTCCCCCCTGATTCAAATCTGCATTGCTCACATCAGCGTCGCTTTTTCCCTTAACCAGTGTCCAAGCAATTTCTCCGCCATATTTACCTGAAAGGTCATCATAACCCAGGCCAATCACGGCGGTTAGCGGTGCCACACTGTTGAGTTTTTCACCGTTATCCTTGTTTTCACCGTCGGCATAGGCCAGGGAACCCCTGAGCGTAGTCCCTGTGGGCGCATTGAGGGCTTCATCCAGCCAGAACTGACCGCGCAGCTCAATACCCTTGACATCCACACTGGTGATATTCCGACTCTGGTAAATATTCCCGAATCCTGTGGGGCTGCCTGGTAATTTTCCAATGACGACCCGTTCAATAAAATGGGTGTACTTATTATAGAAACCGGTCACCTCATAACTGCCCAGATGACCGTCACCCCTCAGACCCAACTCAAAGGAATTGCTTTTCTCCGGCTTAAGGTCAGGATTCGCTAAAATCTTTGCAAAAGGTAGTTGTTCGTAGGCATAGTACATGTCCAGAAAGCCGGGTGCTTTGAAGCCCTGACTGAATTGGGCAAAGCCAGAGAGGCGTTCACTGAATGTATAAACCAACCCCAGGCGGGCCGTAACCTTATTGCCACTGCTGTCAGATTTACCCTGAGGGCTGTATTTGAAAGTGTCATAACGCAGACCGGGAGTGACCACCAGGGGATCAGCCACCTGAATGTCATCCTGCAGGTATACCCCGTATTTTGTCACATCAATGGCAGGGATATAGTCTTTAGGCCTGGTCGTCTTAGCGTCAAGGTCATGTTCAACACTGTTGTTTTTAACCTGGGTTTTGCTGGTGTTCAACCCATAAATAATGTTGTGCTGCAAGCCTGCCAATGCTGCTGTTTTATCAAACTGTGCGCCCAGGGAATACGCATTTTCTGAATAGTTGTAATCCATCAGGCGGTTTTTATAACGCTCATAAGCAGGCACGTATGTTTTCATATGGCTCTTGCTTTTTTGCCAGTCCACTTGCCAGCGTGCTTTGTCAAACAAACCTGTGTCGGCTTGCCACTCATGGAAAAAGCCAATTCGGCCACGGGTTATCTTATCTTTTCCAGTTGCACTATCAGCTGCCGTAGATCCTCCGTTAGACTTTAGCACCATGCTGGAAGCGGCATCAAAAAACTCACCCGTCAGCCCGACACGGTGAGCGTTATTCACCTGATACCGGGCCTTTGCCAACACATTATTCAGCCCCTTATTAGCCGGGTCAGGCAACCCACGGTCATCCTTGAAAGTATCAGCACCTTCACCGTGGTTTTTGGTTTCGTGGGAGTCTCTGCGGGTATAAACAACCATGGTTTCGAGATCGCCCCTGCGGTTTGCCAGGGAAAGCGTTTCTGAAAACCCTTTATCTGCACTTTTGTATTCCCCTTTCACAGAGGCTGCAGTTTCATCCCCTGTGGTTTTTAAGTAGTCAGCAGGGTCTTTGGTCTGGAAGGCCACCATCCCGCCAATGGCATCACTGCCATAAAGACTGGATGCCGGACCTTTAACAATTTCAACGGCCTTCAGCGAATCAATATCAACAAAGTTACGCGGGTTTGAGATGAAGGAATAAGTACTACTGGGATTAAAATACTGCGCCTGATCCACGCCATCGACGACGATCTTGACCCTGTTACCCTCCATGCCCCGAATATTAAAGCCCTTCAGTCCATCCCTTGCGCCCTTTTGAACCGAAACACCCGGTTCGTAGCGCACCATATCCCTGATGTTTGTTGCCAGCTCCTTATCCATTTGCGCTTTGTTGATAACCGTGACACTGGCAGCAACATCCTTGAGTTGCTTTTCAGTTCGGGTAGCAGAGACGGTTATCTGCTCAAGTGTCGTGGTTTTCCCAATGGGGACAGGGGTATCATCCGCTTGTACCACAGTAGTACTGACAGTTACAATGGCAATAGCAAGTCTGGTCTTCGAAAAATTCATGTAAGCTAATATCCGTGTGTGACGTCTTGCAAACCGTCTATTTTAGTGTCGGCTTAGTGCTGGCTCAGTGCTGGCTCAGTGCTGGCTTAGTGCAGGTTCCTGGCAGGATTTTGTGCCTACCTGTGCATAGACGACAATCTTCATTCTTTTCTGTTAATTCAACGACGCGCATAGTAATCAAAGCAAAAGATAAATGCAAATTATTAATAAATGTAAATTATTATCATTTAAATTATTGAGCTAATGTCTACTATCCAGTAATATGCGCACCCGACAGGTTGTTAAACAGCGCTCACTATTTACCCCAACCCTGCATGGAAATACAGACTGACAGGCCGGATTGGGGAGCTATAGATTTTCAAGCTCTTCTCAGGTCGATCGTGAAAAACAGCGTAAAATATGACAACCGTCGTCATTCCTGGTAGTCCTTGAAACAAAACACATGTCAAAAACGCTATTACTGACCCTTGGTTTTTCTATCGTTGCTCATATTGGGTTTGGCTGGTATCTGAGTAAACGAGAAATCACTCCCGATATCACCATGGGTAGCGTGAAAGCACCTGTCAGTGTTACGTTTTCTTCGGTAACTATGCAGGCTCAGCCAGCACAGCAAACGGCAGAACCGAAACCTGAACCTGAACCTGCACCAGTAGTCTCCCCAAAAAAACCATTACCTGAGCCTGTTGCCAATGCAGAACCGGTCTTAAAGCGCCAGAAACCCAAACCCGAAAAACCTGTTGTCGAAAAGGTCGAAAAGGTCGAAAAGGTCGAAAAGGTCGAAAAGAAAAAGCCACCCGTTAAAAAAGAAGTGGTCAAAAAGCCCGCAGAGAAGCGCGTAGAGAAGCCCCTCAAACAACCGGTTGAGAAAACAGAAAAGGTCATTGCTGAAAAAGAAATGCCTGCTCAACCTGCCTCTGTGAAAAGTGCTCTGCAAGAAAGCAAAGTGGAAGGTCTCAGTCACGAGCCCGTTTTTGTGTCAGATGCAATAGTCACAAACCAGGTACAGCCTGTGTATCCCACCCGTTACCGCCGACGCAATATTGAAGGGGCTGTTAATCTTGAATTGATTGTGGATGAAACCGGCCACGTGATAAAAGTCACGATCCTTGAATCGTCTGGTTTCAGGTTAATGGATAAATCTGCCATTGCCGCTATAAGTCAGTGGGAGTTTAAACCCAAAAAACGCAATGGCCTCAACATTAAAACACGACTTCATCAACGCGTCGTTTTCCAACTTAACTAATCCCCATAGGACTGATCGCCATGTTGTCACAACAAATTGCATCACTCGGCCCCATGGCATGGCCATTGATTATTGCTTCCTGCCTGGGCCTGGCCATGGTGCTGGAACGTTTAATTACTTACGCAGCACTACCATCACTGAACAAGAAAGGGTTACGAATCCTGTTTCAGGAAGTCCGTAAATACAAGCACTGCAGTAACGGCCAGGAACGGCTCTGTGAAAACCTGTGCAAAAGTAAAGGTATTCGCCGGGGCATCGCCGTGCTGCTCAGCCATAGCACCAGTACGAAAGATATGCGCGAAGAAGTGGCAGGTCTGTGGTTACTGGAGCAAAAGCGGGCACTGCAAAACTGGTTAAAACCATTAATGCTGATTGGTATTTTATCCCCTATGTTTGGTCTGCTTGGTACTGTACTGGGCCTGATCAATATGTTCCAGGGCATTGCCGCCAGTGGTGGCCCGGTGACACCTGACGTGCTCGCCGGTGGCCTGTGGGAAGCCATGTACACCACCGCCTTTGGTTTGTTTGTGGCCATTCCTGCTTTGGCGGGTGCCCATGGCTTAGGGCTTTGGGCCAACCACTATCTGAGTAAGCTGGAGTTTGCCATGAATCATGTCAACCTGTTAATGGAAGGTCTGGATATGAACGACGATGGCCTCGCCTTCAGCGAAGAGAATCAATGCCGCCATCAGGGAAAAACCGAAAAAAAAACCATCACCGGTGAGGCAGTGGCAGCATGATTCGCATTGAGAACACCGAAGAAACCGACGCATCATTACCGTTACCCGACCTGACGCCACTGTTGGATGTGGTGTTTATTGTCATGGTCTTTTTGTTGTTTACCGCTAACGTACAAACACTCAGTCTGCCGGTTGAGCTGCCCCAGGCTACTCAGTCTGAAGCTATTGTAACAGACGAACCAAAAACAGTGACCGTCTCCATTCTGGAAGAAGGCCAGCCCTGGGCACTGGAAGAAGAGCGTTTTAATGACTGGTCCGTCTTTACAGAGAAGCTGCTGGCTGAAGTTGGGACACACCCTGGCACCACTGTATTGATCGCTGGCGACAAAGAAGCCCCACTGGGTAACCTGGTCAAATTGATGATGTTCCTTGGGCAGCACAATATTAAAGCCGCTCAAGTTTTGATGGAGGAAACCGCTTCGTGAACAAATGGATGGCGACATTCGCTCTGACAGCTCTGCCATTGCTCAATGGTTCAGTTATCGCTGATTCTCGCGCTACCGAGAGCGATCCCGTTACAGTCAGCACTGACACCCGGCAGCAGACACAACGTATTGTTTCTGCGGGTAACGGTATTACGGAACTGGTATATGCCCTTGGTGCGGGTGATCAGGTCGTTGCAGTGGATATCACCAGCAACTGGCCACCGGAAACAGACAGTGTCCCCCGGCTGGGGTACCACAAGCAGCTCTCTGCTGAAGGTATTCTGGCCATGAAACCCACCGTGCTGATGGGTACGGAAGATATGGGACCGCCTTCCACCCTGACACAGTTAAAAAATGCCGGTGTCAAAGTCGTGGCCTTGCCGTTGAACCATACCGAAGAGGCTATTCGCCAGCGGATTAAGTCCCTCAGTCAACTGCTTGATAAAGAGAAAGAAGGGAAAGCCCTGTGGGCTTCGATTCAGTCCTCTTTTCAAAAAGCCCGTGCACTGGCAGACAGCCATGAAAACAAAGCAAAAGTGCTGTTTCTGCTTGCTATGGGAGGACGTTCTCTGTCTGTTTCCGGGAGTGATACAGCGGCAGATGCCATGATTAAGCTGGCCGGTGGTAATAACGTAGCGGCTGATCAATTTGTCAGTTACAAACCTTTATCCAACGAAGCCTTATTACAAATGGCACCTGAGTTTATCATTTACGCTGACCGCGGTAATGGCCTGACACCAGAGCAGCTGTTAGACATGCAGCCTGCACTGCGACAAACGCCTGCAGGCAGGCAGGGCAATGTCATCGCAATGGACGGCACTGTGCTCCTCGGTGGCTTTGGCCCACGCACGGGGGAAACAGCCATGCGTCTGGCTAGTGTATTGTACGGCAAAAACAAGCCAGACGCTGCCAGTCAACCCAAACCGGTAGCAGAGGCGAAGCATGGTTCGTAAACGGCATGCTGCCCTTTTGCTGACAGTATTCGCTATTGCCTTGCCAATCACCCTCTTGCTCTCAGTAGGCACAGGGCCGGTGGCAATTTCTCCAATGGATATTCTGTCAATTTTATTTGACCGTATTGGCCTGTTGACGGCCTCCGTCAATGAGCAAACACAATTGATCATTGAGTCTATCCGTTTACCCCGCACGTTACTGGGGATTATGGTCGGTGCTGCCCTTGCAGTGGCGGGTGCATCCATGCAGGGGATATTCCGCAACCCCCTGGCTGACCCAAGTATTATTGGCGTTTCTGGAGGGGCTGCACTCGGTGCCGGTGTGGCTATTGTATTGGGTGGGGCGCTGTTCTCATGGATTACCGATAGCTTTATCCACAGTATCAGTATTTCCCTGATGGCCTTTGCCGCGGGAATGCTGGCCACCTGGTTGGTGTATCGTACAGGCACCACCAGCAATGGAACCTCTGTTGCCACTATGCTGCTTGCGGGTGTTGCCATCAATGCCCTGTCAGGTGCTGGCCTCGGCATCCTGACTTACCTGGCTGATGACACGGCTTTGCGGACTCTCAGCTACTGGCAGATGGGTAGCCTCGGCGGTGCCACCTGGAATCTGGTGCTGGTATGTGCCGTCGTTCTCGTGCCTGCAACACTGATGCTGTGTCGTTACGGACAAGTCATCAATGCCATACTGTTGGGTGAGTCTGAAGCACGCCACCTTGGTATCAATGTACAAGTGGTGAAGCTCAAACTGATTACCCTGTGTGCCATCATTGTGGGTGTTGCGGTATCGGTCAGTGGCATCATCGGGTTTATTGGCCTGGTTATCCCCCATCTGATTCGACTGATGGTTGGACCTGACCATCGTGTACTCCTCCCGGCATCAGCCATGCTCGGCGGCATTGTCCTTACTGCCGCAGATATGATTGCCAGAACCATTGTGGCACCGTCTGATCTGCCTATCGGTATTGTGACAGCCCTGATGGGTGCGCCTTTCTTTATGTCTATGCTTTGGCAGCAACGTCAACGGATTGCCTGATATGTCAGCAACTGAACAGATTCTTGAACTCTCGAATATTGGCGTCCACATTGGTGACAAGACACTGTTGGACAATATCAGCCTGAGTGTCAAACCTGGTGAAGTGATCTCAGTACTTGGCCCCAACGGAGCCGGTAAAAGTACGCTGATGAAAACCATTACCGGTGATCGCATCCCCTCTGGCGGAAACGTTACCCTCAATGGCCGCAGTGACTGGACCTCTGGGCAAAAGGCACTGATGGTTGGGGTTTTGCCCCAGTCATCATCACTGAGCTTTCCCTTCACCGTTGAGGAAGTGGTATTACTTGGCCGCATTCCCTGCGCTACAGACCATCAGCAAAACCGGGAAACAACCCGTCAGGCACTGGCAAAGGTTGATTGTCTGCATCTTTGTAACCAGCTGTATACGACGCTATCTGGTGGGGAAAAACAACGGGTGCATATGGCACGGGTGTTATGTCAGATATGGGATGAATGCCCTCTCGGTCCTCGTTACCTGTTGCTGGATGAGCCTACGTCAGCCCTTGACCCTGCCCATCAGCAACATACCCTGCAGGTGGCACGCGCACAAGCTGATGCAGGCATAGGGGTTTTTGTGATTCTGCACGACCTCAATCTGGCCGCCCGTTATTCCGACCGGATCATGGTGTTAAAACAAGGCAAAATGGCAGCCACAGGTACACCTTTTGAGGTTCTTACGCCAAAAATCATCCAGGATGTGTTTGATATTAAAGTTGATGTATCAGCACACCCTTCGCAGCCTTGCCCGTTAGTGGTTAATAGTTGATGTTGCAGTGCCTGGTCAGTGTTTTGCCATTACCGGGCACCCTGCACGTTAAGCCGTGAAACCCTTTGGGAACGGGGCGGTTTTTTTATGGGCTTCGTGTTTGATAGCCTCGTCGCAGTTGCAAAAGACATTTCCGAATCGGTGTGACGCGCATGAGCAGGAGGATAAGCAGAAGCAGCCCATAAAGTAGCGGCTCCGTGTAGGCGTTTTTAACCAATAACAGGAAGTGGGCAATGGCAAGCATAGCGGCCAGATAGACCAGGCGGTGTAAGCGTTTCCAGTTCTTGCGTAATTTGCGCTGCGCCCATGTGTTGGAGCTTGCTGCCAAAGACAAAAGTATCAGAAAGGCGATCAAACCGATGAAGGTGTAATTGCGCGATACCATTTCTGTGATAATCAGATGCCATACAAACTGGTAATCTAAACCCACGAACGTGAGCAAATGCAAAAAAGCATACAGGAAGGCATAAAGTCCCAACAGTTTTCGCAAAGGAATGAGTTTTTTCCAGCTGAAGAAGCTATTGAGCGGGGTCATTGTCAGGGATGCCAGCAAAAAAATCAGCGTCCACTTGCCGGTGCGCAATGTCACTTCACGAATGGGATCGGCGCCGAGATGATGGTACCAGCCATCACCAGACAGCAAAAGCAGTGGCACCCATGCCACCAGATGGGTCGCCCATTTTAACCATTTGATTTTGGTTTTCTGGTCTACTATTCGTAATGAATCAAGCATGACGTTGGGAATGACAGGGTTAATTGGCCAAATTGATGGGTGAGGTACCTGCTAAAAGTTCGCTCGCAGATCCATGCCGGTATACAAACCGGCGACGTGTTCCTGGTATCCGTTAAACATGAGCGTCGGACGGCGCCTTAATTCCCCAATCCGCCGCTCGGTGGCCTGTGACCAGCGAGGGTGGCTCACCTCTGGATTGACATTGGCGTAAAAGCCATACTCATTTGGGCCAGCCGCCATCCATAAAGAGGTGGGCATTTTCTCAACCAGTTCGATCTTAACAATGGACTTGATGCTCTTAAAGCCATACTTCCAGGGCACTACCAGCCGAATGGGTGCCCCGTTTTGTGGCGTCAGTGCTTTGCCGTAGATGCCTGTGGCCAACATCGTTAAGTCGTTCATTGCCTCATCCAGCCGCAAGCCCTCCACATAAGGCCATTTGAACCACGGGGATTTCTGACCTGGCATTTGAGAGGGGTCGAAAAGGGTCTCGAAGCGCACAAATTTCGCCTCGGCGGTGGGTTCGACCTCTTTCAACAACTGAGCCAGTGGAAAACCGTTCCACGGTATCACCATGGACCACGCTTCCACACAACGCAGACGATAGATCCGCTCCTGTTGATCAAACCGGGTGAGCAACTTCTCCAGATCGTAAACGCCGGGCTGGCGTACCAACCCGCTCACCTCCACTTCCCATGGCGAAGTGCGGAAATCTTTGGCCTTGACCGCCACCTGCTCTTTTTTGAGACTGAACTCGTAAAAGTTGTTATAGGTCGTGATGTCCTTGTAGGCGTTTATTGAATCGCCTAATTCATCAACCTCCGCACTCACCTGCAGCTCAAGATCGTCAGAAACATTGCCGCTGGCGGGATTTGGACGACAACCAGCAAGTGCCACGCTACCTGCCAGGCCGCCTAAAGCTTGAATGAATTGACGTCGTGACCAATACACCTGTTCTGGCGTGATTTCAGATGAGGGAATGCGGATACCGGTTCCTCTTTTAATTAACATTATAAACTCCCTGATAACGCTCGATTTCCCACTGACAGAACCTGCGTTTCCCGGAAAGAAACCGCTTTTTACCTGTTCATTTGTTGAATCCTGAGGCCTTTCTTCTATTTAGAACTCGGGAGCAGGACTAAACTTTTTGAATATATCCGGCGTCTGTCATTGGGGCATCACAAAAAAAAACAGTTTCTGAGCACTTTCTTCGCAAGTTTACAGATTACGCGCTCAATCTTCAAAAAAAGATTGACAATTCAATACTTCGGACAGTTTTATAACCTTAAAACCCGCGGCTGCCAAGGGGTTGAGGATGTTGAGGATATAGTGTTATTTTGTGGTAACTCACGTTTATCCTTGAGTTACCATAAAATGGCCCTCTTGAGTTGCAGGCCTTGCAGCATCATACACCAGAGTGTTTAAAACTGTCCGCAGTATTGACGATTGATACCCATCGTCTTTTCTAACAACCATAGTAAACTATTATCCATATCATCCAATTTATTAATTTACCCACTATGCTGCATTAGCGTAAATTATCAACTCAAGTGACACAATGCTACTACATAGAGTGTCTATATAGAGTGTCTATCTCATTGGATAAGTTACTACCTGTTGTCGTCAATGGTAGCGAAGTGCGTAACTTCAGTTATCAAGTATATGCTGTTGAAGTGGAAACTGGTTATGACTATGTATATTCAGGTGCGGGATTACATGTTGTATGATACACCCGTCGTGCATCCTGACATGCCATTAACAGAGGTTACAGAGCTGCTTTGTAATAAAAACCTGTTAGGTGTGCCTGTTGTTGACAGAAATAAAAAACTGGTGGGCTTTATATCAGAGCAAGACTGTATCCAGAAACTGCTGACCAGCAGTTATTACTGTGATATATCCCCCGTTGTCTCTGATGTTATGCGCTCGGAGGTGCTCACGCTATCGCCAGGAGATGGCATTATTGAGTTGGCTGATTCCATGAAAAGTAATAAACCTAAAATCTACCCGGTTGTTGAAGATGGACGTGTATTAGGCATTATTAATCGAACTCAAGTCTTGAAGGCATTGAGTGAAAATCTACAGAAATGCCATACTCCTGTGTAATACCCATTGCCTTACCCACATAAATACCCTTTCCGGGAATATGAGCTGGTGAATGACCAGCTTCGCCACAAAGTTTAACGCCGTGCCAATTACCGAACGAGCGTAAGGCCCCTTACTTTTAGTGAGGGGATGTAAGCTAGGCTTGCGTATAGCAAGCCCATCTGGTAACTTCTTTCGTGTCTTTGTAGACCTACCACTGGGCTAGTGGGATGTTAAGTCTGCGGAGTTCATGTGAGACTTGGGGGGTATGAGTTGGCTCATCACCGTAAAAACCCCCACAGCGGGAATTTACGCGATAACCAAGCTATCCCCTGAGCAATGAACTGTGAAACAGAAACCTGATTGGTGACGATTAGGAATCCTCGTCCTTCAGGGCGAGGAGGATGTCAACAGCAACAGGTTCTCACATGCACAGTATACTAATGAATATCAGCCAGTGAAGTGAGCGGGTAGTGTTCAGGGTAGTGGCTTCGAGCCACCCCTGTTTCTACAGCTGCATGAGCAACAGCAGCAGAAACTGCTCCCAGCAGGCGAGGGTCTGTGGGTTTAGGAATAATATAATCAGCACCAAACGATAGCTCTATTCCATCATAAGCGTCCTTCACATCCTGCGGAACAGGCTCTTTGGCCAGTGCGCGAATAGCGTCTACAGCGGCTATTTTCATGGCCTCATTAATGCGGCTGGCCTGCACATCCAGTGCGCCCCTGAAAATAAACGGAAAACCCAGCACATTGTTTACCTGGTTAGGGTAATCAGAACGACCGGTTGCCATAATAACATCGGAACGGGTTTGCAGTGCCAGCTCGGGGCGGATTTCCGGGTCCGGGTTAGCACAAGCAAAAACAATGGGGTCAGGTGACATGCTTTTTAACTGAGCTGGCGACAGCAAGTCAGGACCAGACAGCCCCAGGAAAGCATCAGCACCAGCAATCGCCTCATCCAGGGTTCGGCAGTCAGTATCAACAGCAAACAGTGACTTATACTGGTTCAAATCATTACGTCCGGTGTGGATCACTCCGTTACTGTCTAACATCAGGATATTTTCGGACCTGAACCCGCAACTGATTAATAACTTTACGCAGGCAATGGCTGCTGAGCCAGCGCCAAGACAAACCAGCTGTGCATCCTCAATTTTTTTACCGGTTATATCCAGCGCATTCACCATTCCTGCTGCGGTAACAATGGCAGTGCCATGCTGGTCATCATGGAATACGGGAATTTCACACGCTTCGATCAGGCGGCGCTCAATCTCAAAACATTCTGGTGCCTTAATATCTTCCAGGTTAATCCCACCAAAGGTGCCAGCAATATGCTTGACTGTATCAATAAATGCCTGGGGGGTTTCAGTGTTAACCTCAATATCAATAGAATTAACGCCAGCAAATCGCTTAAACAGCAGTGCCTTGCCCTCCATTACTGGCTTGCTGGCCAGCGGTCCAAGATTGCCCAGTCCCAGAATTGCTGAGCCGTTACTGATAACGGCAACGAGATTGCCTTTTGCTGTGTATTTGTAGGCGTTTTCAGGATCTGCAGCAATAGCCCGGACGGGTTCTGCCACACCCGGACTATATGCCAGAGAAAGGTCTCTTGCTGTTTCAGCAGCAGTGGTGATTTCGATGGAAATTTTGCCGGGTTTAGGGTTGGCATGATAATCCAACGCGGCCTTTTTTATATCCCTGGACATAGTTTAAAGATTGACTTTTGAAAAGAATAGAAGAGTCAGAATATCTTATGACAGAAGGTGGAACAACCGTAAAAGTACGATAGGAAAGCAGGGCCGGGAAGGTGTTTCAAACATCTCATTGTCAGTGAAGGTACACGGTAGTGTATCAGGAAACCGTGTTAAAATGAGGGGGAGTGAGTCAAAGGTGTGGTTAAATGAAAAACATGCCCCTATATACGTCATACGTCTTAAGACGTGTCTAATGAAAGAATAATGTCCTCAATACATCAGGGCTTACGCATCAATTTAGAACAATGGCTTAGAACAATAGTTTAGAACAATGACGCATATCTATCAGAGCTTGAATATAAAGAGCTATAGCGGCGATGAGCATAATCTCTCAGTTTGAATGCTGGCGTGGCTCTGTAGATATAACACTTAGTGTCGTTCAAAAACAGGGGGGGATTCGATTATTTCGACTGTCACAAAGTACTTTGGCAGGAGAAATAACCATGGGTATCACGCTACACAGATTGGACAGATTGGATTTTTATAGTTAGTGTCTGTCAGAAAACCCATGAATAATCCGACTCAACAGGCACTGACAAAATTTTTTTGAAAACAAAACAGGCCGCTCATGCCAGTCACCTCTTTTTTTGATCAAAACTTAATCATTTCCCCGTTTTTCGGGTGTCCGTAATCCTCACCCAACGATGATCGTTTGTTTTCTGGTACGCTTCTCCGTTCAGGCTGCTTTTTTGACAGCCTGACTGGATTGCTTTTGCAGTATAGAGCCCAAGCGGTGCAGATTTGTTCCTAAAACCGCCAGGCCAACATACCGACGATAACCGTCAATCCCTGAGTCCGGACATTGGTCCAGTCCGTGCTGCTCAAGTGCATTAATGTCGGACTCTACCGCAGAATGCTTCTTCATTGCCCTGACAAACTCAGGGTGTCGTTCACGCTTCCGATCTTGTTCAGACCATCGCCCCTTTTTGGGTAAGACGGCTCGGTCAAGAAATGTTTCCAGCTTTTCAAGGTTCTCTTTTGACCAGAATCCCCGGTCATAACTGACCTGCGATACTTCAGAAAACCGCTGTTTTGCGCCTTTATACCCAAGTGAATTCAAGATGCAGGATTCAGTATCTGAAAATTGTCATTAATCCTGCTCACTAACGAAGCACCTATTTCTGGTAGCGTAACATACAGAAAATGACGTATATTTTTCCGGAAATCCTTCGGTTTTGCAAAGTATTGATTATTTCGAGCGTACTCATTCATTACCTTCCATAACCGCTCAATTGGGTTCAGGTTTGGGCTGTAGGGCGGAAGGTAATGCAGTTTTATACCCAGCTTTTCAGCCTCATCAACGACTTCCTTCGAATAGTGATAACCTGCTCCATCCAGCACCATGTGAATGACACTCTTTGATGTATAAGCGGACTTAACTTTTCTGAAGAATTCAATGATAGCCAGCCCGTTAACCGTCTCGAATTGATCAAAAATAGCAGCAGACAAGTTGTTCAATTCTATCGCACCGACGATGTTCATTCGGTTGCGACTGCCCGTCGTATTGATGACTTTATCAACACCTTTGCGTATCCAACCCGAGGTGATTTTGGTGGCTTGCGTTGGGTGAACTGCATCCATGAAAAGCACAACCTCACTCTCAGGCAGCTATCTCTTAGTCACATCTCCTAATCTTGGTTTATCCTTCTCTATGGTAAACCAAGATCATGATGCCACTACCACCTCAGCAATGGGCTGAAAGCATTTTTGGGGATGCACAGTTGGGAGATAAACGTCGTACAAAGCGATTAGTCCGTGTCGCTGCAAGCCTTTCTGCAAATACTGGTTCATCCATGGCCAGTGCTTGTAGCGGTAATCTTGCCGCTGTTGAAGGGGCTTACCGGCTTATTGAAAATGAGGCCGTCAAGCCTGAAGCCATTGCTGAGGCTGGTTTCCAGTCAGCAGCCCTTGCGGCAGAAGATTCTCACCTTCTATTAGCCATTGAAGACAGTACCGCTCTTAGCTATTCACATTCCGTCAGGTCAGAGCTGGGTGATATAGGTGAACCAGAGAAAAGCCGGTCTAAAGGGATTTGGGCGCATACAGTGATGCTGATTGACGCTGATACTGAGCGGACGGTTGGCTTAATTGATCAGCAACGCTGGATCAGGGATATTGAGGAGCGTGGCAAAAGACATGAACGCAAGCAGCGGCCTTACGAAGAAAAAGAAAGCTTTAAATGGCAGCGTTCATCAGAAAATATTGAGTCCAGGCTGGGTCTCCAGATGGGAAAGACTATCAGTGTTTGCGATCGTGAAGCGGATGTTTTTGAATATATCCGGTACAAGCAGCTTCATTGCCAAAGGTTTGTTGTCAGGGCGACGCAGAATCGGGTTTTGGTCGATGATGACAGGCTTCTTTTTTATGCAGTGAGCCAGGAAGCTGCTCTTGGAACTTATGTAGTGGACGTTCCTCAACGTGGAGGACGCAAAGCACGATCAGTAATGCTACAAGTAAAAAGGAAGACAGTGACCATTCAATCACCTCAAAGGCTCGGTGGTCGATTGGAACCAGTCACTGTGAATATTCTTATTGCCGAAGAGTTCAACAACGACACAAAGGAGTGTTTGCGTTGGATTTTATTGACATCTGAACCGGTTGATACATTTGATGATTGCCGTATGGTATTACGGTTTTATGAGCTGCGCTGGCGTATAGAAGAGTTTCACAAAGCCTGGAAAACCGGGGCGGGTGTTGAACGTTTGCGGCTTCTTTGTGCAGGTAATGTGCTTCGTTTAGCTGTAATACTCATGTTCGTCGCCGTCAGGCTGTTACAGATCAGGGAGGCCTTGATGCTCCCTTATGACAGAAGACACAAAGACGATAAAGCCTGGAACGAGAAAACGCCGGCTAGCCGTGTTGTAAGTAAAGAAGAGTGGAAAGTGCTGTGGCTTACTTACTACGAAGGAAAGTCGTTGCCTAAAGAAGAGCCAACATTGACTTGGCTTCTCCATACCATTGCAAAAGTAGGTGGCTGGTGTGACTCAAAACGCACCGGCATACCCGGATGGTTGGTCATTTGGGAAGGGTGGGCAAAGTTGCAAGATCGTCTCCACACCTACCGCATGACAAAAGGTGTGGAGATGTGACTAAGAGATAGCTCTCAGGCAGTGAGGCTTTCAACTCTTCGTAGTGCTCAATAAACTCTGCCTGCTTATTGGCATCCACCTTGTGCGGTACACCTTTTGGTTTTTTGTAGGTGAAGCCTTTTTGGTGCAACCACTTGTTGAGGCCTGACACGGTGTATTTGACAGCCCAGCGTTCAAAAATATACGACACAATTTCGTAGACATGGGCGTAAGTATGTTCTGAAATATGCACAATTAGCTGCTCACTTTGCTCGTCATTAAGATGACTCTCACTGCCACCGTTTTCAGGTTTCAGTTTGTCCTTTTTCAGGTAGTCATCAATGTGCCGGGCAATGGAAAATTCACTTTTTCTCAATGCTTGAGCAATGGCGGTTATTGACCAGCCTTCAGATCTCAGTAATACGGCTTTAATACGGTCACACTCCCGAGCATCCCGCGACGTTTTGTGTTGGGACTCCAAGGTTGATTTTTGCTGAGGTGTGAGCATAAATTTTGGCATCCGTTGAGATTGCTAAAAAAATGCAGAAAAATCAAGCATCTTCAACGGTCACGAGTATAGCAATGGCTACAGTCACCTGGTCATCAGTCTGTTTTTCCATGACCAAATGGTGAAGGGTGAAACCAAACTGATCTTGCAGTACGCACACCCTGAGGCCGAGTTCTACAGGAACGCCTGCTTTTCCTTTACTGATCCATTCCGTATGGCGTTCAAATAACGAAAAAACCTTCTCACTGTGCGGAATGGTTTCATGTTTCAGTACACGACGGATAATCATTTGACACTGGTAGTCTGCATCTTTTATCCAGCGCTCCAGCTCTTTCAGTCGTAAGTCTCCGGGTATCCGTGCCTTCAAGAGATTCAAGGTTATTTCAGCCTTGCGGATAAGCTTCTGGCTGTAGGCTACATACTCAGCATGGACAGTTTCGATACCATGCTGTCGTGCTTCACGGAGCGACTCATTGGACGACGTTGACCGTTTCAGGTTACGGGCTTTGTGAAGCGCGGGCGCATATCCGCTCTTCTTTTTTTTTACCAGCTGGTGACCGGCATTGACCACAATCTGGTTGATCTCATCCAGTATTTCCGGGGTGAACAGGGCGATATTATCCTGCAAAGTCTGGATGTGATAAGAGTGGGTACAGTACGGTCCGTGTCCGAGCATTTGCCGCAATGTACCGTGTTCATTGGCCAGCTCCTGAAGGCGGTCGTAGTCGCAGTTGATGGTCAGACGCAGGGTGCCAAAAATCAGTATTTTCCAGAGATCCATACCAGGGCGGCCATTGTCACGGCTAGCGGGTATCATTCGCTCAAGGGCTTGAAAAACTGCTCCCTCAGCTCTGGGGTGACCCAGATATGCTGAAAAGCCCGCAAGAGGCGGGGTATGTCGTCCCTGGATTTGGGGTTGAAGGTGATGGCAGAGATATCGACCTCGCCTAACTGCATTTGTGGCTTGATGGTTTGGCGCATGAGTGAGAAAACAGCCTGTCAGTGGAAATCTTCAATGATTAAGTTAGGTCACAGACTGCTGTTTTCAAGGGCTGATGGGTTTTCGGACAACCACTAGTTAGTGCTGCCAGGCCAGCCACCTGTTTCAGCAGTGAGAATCTGGTGAAATCGTCTTTTGCAGGGGAAACTGTGTTAAGCTTTTCGCGGAATAATAATCGCCAGTAAAAAATGATTACTGGTTAATCACTCTTGTAACGGATATCTTGCGCACATAAGGTGGACTTATTATGAATGTTAACCATATTCTCGTACCTGTTGTCGGGGCAGATATTCAGTTTGCCGAGCGTGACATTACTCGTGCGGTGACACAAGCTGTCAGTATTGCTCAGTTATCTAACGCCACCATCACCTTTGTCGCCTACGATAACCCAGCGCCACCCCTGGCTACTTACTGGTTAAGGAGTGTAGACGAGCTCATTGAGTGCAAGCGAAAATCTTGTGAGCAACTACTCGCACGCTTTGTAAAATTCGCGGTATTCAATAATGTCAGCGCAACGAGTAAGATTGTTTTTGGCAATCCTGTTGAGGAAATACAAAACAGCATTGAAACAGATAGTATCGATCTGGTGGTAAAAGAAGTATCACATGTTGACTTACTGGGCATTCATCGTATTTCTGGCAATGATCTTTCTCTGCTGAGGTTGCTACGCATCCCTGTATGGTTAATTCCTGAAAACATGCCTGAAAGAAACACACATAATGTGTTGCTGGCTCTTGATATTCATTCCGATGATCAGTCACTGAATAAAACTATGCTGCAAAATGCTTATGAAATAGCCACACAGCATGAAGATGGCAAATTGCACATTATCCACACCTGGCTGTCACCCTTTGAAAGATACCCGGCAGACTATTTTGGTCAGTATTTAACCCACACAGACACACTCAACGATATTGAAAACACGCTCATTAAAAACCATGAAGAATCTATCGATAAATTGCTTCACACGTTAAATCCGGCAAATAATGAAGTCATCAGCACCCACATTGTTAACGGCTCTGCCTCCACCGAAATCAGCAAACTGGCACAGTCGTTACCTGCAGATTTGATGATCATTGGCTCACATGCCAGAACAGGCGTTAAACATTTTCTCAACGGCAACACCGCTGAGAATATCTCTGCTGCAACACAGTGTCCTTTGTTAGTATTCCATTAATAGTATAACTAAGGCTCTTAATGGATTCCGGGGAGTTACCCAGGCAGCCCCCGGAAAGCCGGATAAAGCCGCTTTCCCATTTTTCACTGCTTTCGAGCAACCTTTGTGCCTGCAACTATGGTTGTTGGATATATTCAGTGACATCAAGCACACACCTCCCTATAATCCGCTCTATGGCTAAGAGATCAAAGAAAAGCAAGCAGGGCGATTCAACCATCGTCACTAACAAAAAGGCGCGTCACGACTACCATCTCGACGAGTCCTTCGAAGCAGGTGTTGCTCTTTCCGGTTGGGAGGTGAAAAGCCTCCGGGTAGGCAAAGTGCAACTGGTGGATAGCTATGTCCTGTTAAAAGATGGCGAGGCATGGCTTATCGGCGCGCAAATTATCCCCCTGGACACTGCATCGACTCATGTGGTGGCCGATCCGCTGCGTGACCGAAAACTACTGATGCACCGTAAAGAGCTGGCAAAACTGTTTAGCACTACCCAACAAACAGGGCATACTTGCATTGCCACCAGGCTTTACTGGAAAAAGCACCTGATTAAATGCCAGGTGGCATTAGCTCGTGGTAAGAAGGAGTTTGACAAACGTGCAACTATCAAAGAGCGGGAGTGGAACATTGAGAAACAACGAGTGATGCGAAAAAGATAACCATGGCAGTTTTGGATGCCTCATTCAGTTATCGCAAATAAAAATTAAAATTTGACTTTCATACTGTATTCTGCAATAAATGCATCATGGTTTCATCGGGGGCGATTAGGATTCGACGACGGTTACGAAACCCAAGGTGCATGTCGAGCGCGTAGTGGCTCTCGTAAAACTAATCACTGCAAACCTTATAGTTGCTAATGAAGACAACTACCAAGGAGCAATGGCTGCCTAAAAACAGTCGGCTCCCGATCGTGCTGATTTGCCTGTTGACTGGTAACGATCGAAATTGAAAACAGGATCGCCACGGAGACCCGCCTGGGGTTGAAGGGTTAAAACGAAGCAGGATCGCTCGGTTCACCCTGCCCGTTGGGTCGTTCAGAGTTAATTTAAAAACGGATCTAAGCATGTAGAGCCAAAGGCGTAGAGCTGGCGGACGCGGGTTCAAGTCCCGCCGCCTCCACCAACAAACACCGGAAAGCAAAGACTTAAATAAGCACTAAAAACGTGCATAACAACAGTCTGTATTTTCCAGTGAATACCGGATTCAGAGATCGAGCAGGAGGCGGAGTCGCCCCCACCGTCACCGGGTAGAAGGAGCTACCAATTGTAGCTCCAGTATTTAAAGGCCTCTTTCGAGCATCTGTCCTAAACAATCAGAGATCGCGCTTACTTCACTTTATCTACAGGTTCAGCCCTTCAGCTTGCGGTAACAAACCTACTATGGCCTCTGCTGACTTCTGCATTTCCATCTCAACACCTCGCGATGCTGATAGCCTGTGGCAGGGAAGCAGACCTCCCGAGGTAATGCGCGCGACCTTCCCACTTATACCCACCGCATCTACGCCCGCAGTTTCCCTGCAAGTATCGGGTTTTGAAGATAATGGCCTTCTTACCCACTGCGAACGCCTCCTATGCCATTTCTGTTCGTCGGGTCAGTGTTTTGCCTTCGGTTTTCTTCAGATTCCACCTTGCGGTAGACACCTTTGCCGTTGAGCTAATCGTTCCCCTTGCCGGGTGGATAGAGGACTTTCACCACCAAGTCATCCAGCCACCACCATGTGTACTGGAACAGCGCCTGTTGACGCTACGCGCCATACTCGGCGCACCACAAAAAACCCGCACAATGGCGGGTTAAGATTATGATTTGAGAGCTGGCTTACCGGATCGAATCATTCGTTGTTTGCTTTTCCACCAGTTCCGTTCAGCTTGAATGCACTGCTCTGTTCTACCTTCTTGTTTCATTGTTTCCAGATACGATTCGAGTAGACTAATAAAGCCAACAGAATTGGTTGTAATCCTGTATTCATCATAAAAGATAAACGAATAATTGAGGGAGCTTTTAGCACTCCCTCTTGCGAGGTCACTTGCAAACCTTTCCCTTCAGTGCTTTGAACTATTCTTAAAGAACTGGCTTATGCTGATACGGTTGAAAAACTAGAGCAGCTTCTACCCTGGGCAGTGAAAGCATTCAAAGGATAGAACGTTCCGTTTGGGCTGGCTATAACGCTGGTTTTATTGGCCCTTACCTGGAAGTCAGGGGCTTACGGAAAAAATGCTAAGCATTGTCACCTACAGAGGCGCAGGTCATAAAATAGTATAAAAATTTGCAATTTCAAATGATTCTTGCCTGTCTACGGCAAAAACACCCGTTATAATTGATCGTTAGATGTTGTTTTAAACAATACCAATGACCTTCTTCTCATTACCATAATGAAGCATGGCAGACTGGATATCAGAACAAGGTGAAATAACAAGTAAAGCCTGCTATTGCGAGGAACGACAACGCAGAACTTTTGTTTCGATTGTCAGCGCAGTAGCATCGTTAAAACAGGTGACTGGTATAACTTCCTATGCTTTATCTGTCACTCTCACACTGTTTTTAAAAGAGTTTCGCAAGTGCTGCGAGATAGCAACGCAGAGGATAGACTCTAGTGCTAAAGAATGAAGTTTACGCCCATGAAAATAGAATTTATTCCGAGAATAATACACTGCTTCTGAACAATCCACTGACGTTTCAGGATACAAGAAAAGTTCCAGGAGCGCGATTGATACCCGCTGTAAAAACCAGGGCGCGTGAATATTTTTCAGGTTATGTTTTTCGGGGTGACACTAGGGCTCCCTGTGTGATTTTTCATCAAGGATTCGCAATGCAATGGCCTTTTGTGGTAGAAGACCAAATTCCCAGATTAACGGGGGCCATAGGAGGTATTACCCATAACGAAGGCATCTCAACAGCAATCTCTACCAAGGTTGCTTCTCAATATAGTTGGATAAGATGCCGTAATCCTAAACCAGGGTATGTTTACCTGATTAATGCGGGTGAAATGGCTGGCTTTGCTATTCAAAATCCTCGTGCAGGCTTCTGGGCTAAGGTGTTTCCCTTTTTAAACGATATCTACGAAATAAACTTTATGCATACCATCCCGAATACTAACATAGTCGGTGTCGTATGGCCTGCCAGTTGGGCTCTGCCAACTATAAATTTCTGGATGGATAGCCCCCCCGCACTCAAACTTGCGGTGAACCCCGAATACGAAGGAGGTATTGAAGCCGCAAGAAACACGGTTGCTCTATTTAACGGCACTGCCTGACTGGGTGATACTTATCCGCATAAATTCAGCAACACCTTTCCCACTATGAAAAATTTCCTGCACAAGACGGTTGAAGGGGGTGTACAATACACGCCCCCTTCAACCGCCTGCGAACAGTTCAGAACCCGGGCTTCCACCCATTGGTCACTGGATAACGCCGATCACGCCCAAAGCCCCGTGGCGTAATACGCACACCAACAGGTGCCTGACGGCGCTTAAATTCATTAATATCCACCAGCCGTAATACGCGATACACGATTTCACTGTCAAAGCCTTTGGCAATAATGGCTTCTGCACTGTAATCCCGCTCAACATACAGCTCAAGAATCTTATCCAGTTCATCATAAGGGGGCAGACTGTCTTCATCCATCTGATCAGGCGCTAATTCAGCCGAAGGCGGACGATCAATCACCCGTTGAGGAATAACATAGCCCAGGGTATTACGATAGCGGGACAATTCAAATACCAACGTCTTGGGAACATCTTTTAAAACATTATAACCACCAGCCATATCCCCGTAGAGGGTAGCATAACCCACAGACATTTCACTTTTATTGCCTGTGGTTAACACCAGATAGCCCTTCTTGTTGGAAATAGCCATTAGCAGCACGCCACGACTTCGGGACTGCAGATTCTCTTCTGTCGTATCCCTGTCACTGTCTTTAAACTCGCCAGCGAGTGTCTTCAAAAAAGCATTAAACACAGATTCAATAGGCAGCACTTTATAATCGACACCCAACAGAGCCGCTTCTTCTTCGGCATCGGCCAGGCTCATAGCAGACGTGTAGCGATAGGGCATCATCACGGCCTGAACACGCCCTGCCCCAAGGGCATCAGTAGCAATGGCCAGGGTCAGACCGGAGTCAATACCTCCGGACAAACCCAGCACAACACCTTTAAAACCATTCTTGTTAACATAGTCCCTTACCCCCGTCACCAGCGCACTATAAACCCGCTCATACAGCTGGGGGCAAGGCGTTACCGTCCCCTGCTGAAATGCACCTGTCGCCCTGGAAAAACTGACGGGGAACAATCCTTCTGAAAAGTAATTCGATGCCACTGCCACATCGCCACTGCCATTGAGTGCAAATGAGCCGCCATCAAACACCAACTCATCCTGCCCCCCCACCAGATTGACATAGATAATGGGAAGCCCCGTCTCAAGGCAGCGCTGACGAACGGTGTCCTGACGGATAGACTGTTTGTCACGATGAAAGGGAGACGCATTTAAGCTGACAACCATATCAGCCCCGGCATCTTTGGCGGCCCGCACTGGCTTTTCGTGCCATAAATCTTCGCAAATGCTTAAACCGACCTTCACGCCTTTGCAGTCAAAAACGCCTAAGGCATTGCCCGGTACAAAGTAACGCTTTTCATCAAAGACCTGATAATTGGGCAAGTGTTGCTTGCCATAACGACAAATCACCTTACCATCACGCACCACGATAGCCTGGTTTTCCAACCCATGTCCTCCCATGGTTGGCAAACCCAACACGATATCAATACCTTTAATCCTCTTCAGTCGGTTCAGAGCAGTTTCGGTGCGCACCACCATGCTGGGTCTTAGCAATAAATCTTCGGGAGGGTACCCGCACAGGGTCAGCTCCGGAAAGACAATCACATCAGCCCGATGCTGATCCCGTGCCTGCTCAGCGGCGTCAATAACTCTGGAGGTGTTGCCATTGATATCCCCAACTGTAAGGTTCAGTTGAGCCATGACAAGCGTAAGCGATGATGACATTGAAATGCCTGAATTCCGTGGAATAACAATAATGGCGCTAGTGTATGCCAGAACGTGACAATTTAAAAATCACTGTCAAAGCTAAATTCCATGGACTCAGCAGGTCCCTGGAGAAAATCCCCCTGAACATAGTCGACCCCTATATGCCACAATGGTGCCAGTGCAGAAGTATTTTTGACCTGGGGAACAATAACCTGTTTGCCGGCGGCAACCACCTTATTGATGATGTCCTTAAACGCTTCTCCCCGGTTGTCACCGGTTAAATCTTTGGTGAAGCTGGGATCTGTTTTAATAAAGTCCACATTGACCGATTCAGCCAGCTCCAGTGGATTGACACTACAGCCAAATTCACTGATTGCTGTACGGCACCCCATGCTTTTTACCTGGTCAAAAAACGTACCTGCTGCAGAGCCATAACGCACAATATTCGATTCACTCAGCTCAAGGGTTACAGCATTCTCAGGAATACCTGCTTTGGCAAGGGTAGCTTTCATCCAGGGAAGAAACTGGCTGTTTTTAATTTCATAACCCCCAATAGTGAGAATTAAACGGGTATCATTGCCGTCTTTGCGCTTATCAGCGAGCTGCTCGCTGGCGGTCATCAATGTCCAGCGATCCACATGCCCCCACAGGGACATATTATCCAGCTTTGTTCTGAAATGGGCGCAATCATGCTCTCTGCCACGCATATCTGTCATGGAAAACCACACTTCATAATAATTCCCTTCAGCACCTTTGAGGCTGACAATGGGCTGGTAATAAAGCTTCAACCCATCATTTTTCATAGACTGGCTAAGCATCATGGCAATGTGTTTTTCCACCGACTTCAAAGCCCCCACCTTCCTGGCTTTATAAAACGCAAGCTGCCCCCCCCCTTTTTTTTCAGCCTGCCCGCAGGCATGTTTCGCTCTTACCATCAGCGTACTGGCATCAATCGCATTGTCACCAAGAATAATCGCTCCCATACTCAGTGTGATTTGCCCTTGCTCGCCTTCAATCACCACAGGCTCAGCAGACACCTTTTTTAACAGCTCATCGGCAAGTGCCTGAACCCCACTTTCACCACCCACGTTCAGGAGCAGTCCAAACTGACCACCGCCTAATCTGGCACCAGAATGAGTCACACCCAGTACATCAACAATCCTGTCTGCCACAGCATCTTCAAGCCCCTGACTATAGGCTTTGCCTTTGCTATCAAAAAACCCCTGAAGGCTATCAATACTGACATGCACCAGGGTAGCCCGCCCTTTACCTGAGGCAGCCTTCTGCACACTGATTTTCAGCTGATCCAGTAATGTCTGTTTATCCGCTAATTCCGTAAAGCCGACTGCTTTTTGAGCAGTGATTCTGGTTTCCTCATCAATGGGGGCATTAAAAGATTTAATCTGCAAACTCAGACTAAAAGCACCATCATAAGACGTAGGTTTAATAATCACTCGAACAGGAAGCACATCATCGCCGTCCTGTAGCAATGAGCATTGTAAAACGGCCAGCGCCTGACCCGTTTCTTCGACACTCGTCAGAAAGGCACCGACGTCCTCCCGTTCATCTTCCATCACCATTTCGGTAAAAGCGCGTCCTGTCAATAAATCCGCATTATCCTGACCCAGCAACTGACAAAATGCCGGATTCGTATAGCAGACAATATTATCTTTGATATAAAGAATGGCATCGACTTCATCGTCCAGTAGCATACGACGCTGGCGTTCAGACTCATTGAGAGCCACACTCATCCGCCGATAGTTACGCCGTATATACAGGTTTTCAATTTCCTGATTCGCAACCAATAACAACATCTCTTTACTTTCCGGGGAAACCACCGCTTTTATACCTTGTTGCAGATACTCAAGCTTTTCTACACTGTCTTTATAATCAACCAGTAAAATCACTGGTATATCTGCATTTTGGTGATCAATCGTCTCCATCAGCAGAGAGACCGACAAATCATCCGGCAAGTTGGCAATAATCAGCAAATCCCATTTGGTTTTTTCTAGAAAAGCACTTTCAAGCGTTTCAGCGGAAGTAATATGATGAGCCCGTGTTGTTTGCCCTTCATCCCGAAAGATGTTTACCAGCCGATCTGCTTCTGCTGTTCCTGCATCAGCAATTAAGAGTCGGGTGGCATCTCGAACGTCCTTTTCCATAACTCGACCTTTTTTTATTAACAATTAATCATTCCAGTCACCAGAGCGCCTGCCAAGGCTGTCCAGCGTCAATATTCGATTATTATCACGGGTGGCTTGAACACCTTGAGGAGTAGCTGTTAATTTTATACAGGGATTCGGCGTACAAGCTACTGCTGTTACACGATAATAGCCGCTATCTGTTACCACGGCATCAGAACTATAATTCAACTGACTTAATCTTGTTGTATATTCCAAATGTCTGGTAAAATAACGCTCTTCTTTTTGCATGACTTCCAGTAAAAAGGCACTGGCCTCTGTCCGCCGACCATCAGTGACATACGACATATAAGAAGGAAAACTGATAGCCGCCAAAATACCCATAATTGACATGGCTATCATCATTTCGACCAGTGAGAAACCTTTAAAACTCATGATTCTCCATCCCTGAGACTGAGTGAGAAAATAGTGTGGATTATTCCTTTACTTTAGACTGATTAACGACCACAAACTGGTTTGCCTTAATTGACCGTATCTCCCGTTTTTCACCATCCGGCCATAACACCGTCAATTTATCAACTACAGTGTCTTTGCCCAGTCCGAAATGACGCTCCAGAGGATTCTGCGACAGATAATTATTCTCAATTTTTACTTCCTGTACCTGCCGACCTGAAGAAGATTCAACAATGATTTTCGCGCCGATGCCACGGACATTGTGACTGTCACTGATCAGTTTAACGGTCAAAAAACTGTTCTGGTGACCAAAATCATTTCTGTAAAGGGCAGGACTCCCCTGGTTATTCACGATAAGCACATCCATGTCCCCGTCCCGGTCATAGTCAAAACAGCTAACCCCACGCCCCTGACCGGGATCAGCAATACCGAGTTTTTCAGCCGATTCAATAAACTGTCCCTGCTGATTATTCAGGAATAATTTAGCACGCTTATCAATGTGTTTAATGTGCGACCGCATACTATTGAGGCTCTTGCCCACATAGTAGAGTGCGCGTAAATCATCCACCTGCTCAGGAGAAATCTTCCTCTGATACTCACTGAGAAAATCATCTATGGACGCAAAAGCGGTAACGTTATGAAAGCCCTCCATCTCCAGCAGGGTAAACAGATAATGTAAGTCCTTACGAACCTCCGATGGGTCAAAAGGCACACCGTTGGTATGAAAGATATCCATCCAGCCATCGTTATTAAAATCAGCGGCGCACGCTCCCCACCCCCAACCACCGTCACGCACACCAGCCTCGTCGGTAATATCGGTCCACTGCATTTTACCAAACAGTCCAGCCCACTCATTTTGGTACAACCGGTTACCGTTACCTAACGTCAGGTCATTGGGATAATAGATACTGGAGACAAACCAGTCCATATCACCATCATTGTCAAAATCAGCAATAGCCGTGCCCATACCGTTTTGGTCGGTAATAACTGCCGTATTGGTAATATTAATAAAACGCTGGTGGTTGTCATTCAGAAAGGCCTGGCTGGTGGAAAAATCAGCAACGGATAAAAGATCGGCTATGCCATCATCATTAATATCGACAAAATTGGGTGTAAAAGTATAGTCCCTCTCTCCAAAATGGCCTGCCAGACCAAACTGCCGCGCACCGGGAAGAAACAGACCACTGCCCTGGTTTAGCCATAAATGTTCTTCTTCAGCTTTTGAAGGGCGTCCCCAGTGGGCAAGAAAAACATCCATATCGCCATCACTATCCACATCGCCAAACCCTGCGCCCATGGTCACCTGCCCCACTTTAAATCCTGGTTTAAACACACGTAAAAATTTCTGGCGGCCATTATTTAAATAAAGCCCAGGTGCATCTGCCGTGATATTGCCATGGAATAGATCCAGCCAGCCATCGCCGTTCATATCCACCAGCATCGGGTTAGTCATATCATCATCCGGGTCAATACCCCAGTTATCTGCAGTACTGTTAAATCCACCTTTCTGGTTATTAATCAACACTTTTACCGGTGCCCCATTGCCCTGATTAATGATTAAATCAGTAAAACAGTCGTCGTTAATATCGCCCGCTGCAACGCCACCTGAAAACAACAAGGGTTCCATTGCTACCAAACCATCACCACTGAGAGATTTTTTGATGGTAGAAAAATCAAATTGTCTGTTAATGGTGATTCCACTGCTGGCTGTCACATGGGTAAAACCATCGCCTTTGACTGTCTTTCCCCTTGATATCGGGCATGTTCTTGCCAGCGGTGGGACATGACCAAGACCGGGTAGCACTCCCTGCTCGTTGTGTTGCTCATTGACTTTTATTAACGGAATCGGAGAAATATTATCAAACTGGTGGGTAATTTTCGCTTTTAGCCGATGGTTATCAGGGGCTTCTTCCTGAGGAATCCAGGGGCGCAGACAAGTTTCACTTTTCAGACATGGGTCAGTCAACGTTTCCAGAAAAGCCATAAGCGACGTTATTTGTTGATCGCTAAGCCTTGGCATACGGTGGAGGTATACTGCTTTACGTTGCTTAAGTGCTGCCTGAGTATTTTTTTCCGCTTCGGGGTAGCGTACGGTTAACCCGTTAAATTGGGGTAACTGCTTTAACGAGAAGTCAAACCCTTCAATGCTTTTTTCCGGGTTCAGGTGATGCTGAATGATTCCCTTTAAATCGGTAAATGCTCCTGTATGACCATAGGGTGCGGTTTCAGTCACATTCAATAACGACGGCACCCGAAAGGCAAAAAGGTCTTTATCTTTACGTGTTACACGGTAGCGTCCCAAATCCTGTCCATAAACAAAATTGCCTCGCCCGAACTGAGGAACAGCAAGGTTATGATACGATTCGTTGGTAAAAAAATCACCTCCATGACACCTGGCACAGCCTGCACCACCTTTATCTGCATTTAAAAAAAACAACAATGCGCCCTGTTTCGCCGTTTCTGAAAGAGCACCTCTGCCTTCAAGAAAGGCTTTCCAGGGATTATCAATAAATAGCTGTGAACGTTGATACTCAGCGAGTGCTCTGGTAATGCGATCAAACGTGATGGTTTTCTCTACAGGCTGTTCAGTGTCGTCATCAAATGCCTGATGAAACAGTGGTTCCCAGCGATTCTTTTTGAGTTCACCGGTCTTTCCCTGAAGCCGCTTTGCTAAAAAAGCTCTTACGGCATTGTTGCCTTTGAGTCCGGAAGAAAAGCCCCGCATTTCAGCCGCAGCAATAACCGGAAAACGTACCTGCGCCTGGAGAAGGTCATGACCGGCCAGTACATCCGGTCCTCGAAAAATGCTTTCCGGCGTTTTTATGCCACGCTCTTGTGAATGAGACAAAATGCCCTTCTGGCTCAGCTTATTAGTTGTTGCATAGTACCCATCGTGAAAAACAATGCGCTCAACCCGACCATCATCAAACAACGCGTGCTGGTAAAGGGCCACGTTAAATGTGGTGGGTGAGTTTCGCTCAACATTCGGGCCGCCATCCGCTTCCGGGTCAGTATTGACATCGCCGTTATGACGCCGACCTGGCCCAACCAGATCAGGGGCAACAGCGCCTACACCAACAGGCAGGGATAATTTGTCCGTACCTGCCAGTAACGGATGGTGGCAACTGGCACAAGCCACATCAAACCCAACACTCAAACTTTTGCTGAAAAACAGCTCTCGACCTAATTGTGCCAGTTTGGAGGAACGAATATCCGGCAATTCCAACCCTTTGGCAGGGTTGCCAGTTAATCCCAGGGGTTGAAGCGCTTGTCGCAGTTTTTGATCGGACCCATCTGGCTGAGCATTAAGAAACGGGGGGATACAAACGAGTGTGACGGCGGCAATAAGCCTGACCCACAGCAGCCCTCTCATTAATAGCTTCGCCCATGTCGAAAGCTGTAGGGATTATTTTCCGGGTCCGGGTTCACTGGTGTTTGATCATCCGCAATAATAACACCACAAGGCACTGGCTCAACACGTGGTTTAATGGCGGTACCATAAGCAATACGGCAGTTATCCGTCGGGCTTGAATGGTACCAGTCAAATTGTTTAAATGTCCACCACTTGGTAACTCCGACCTGCCAAAAACCATTGTGTCCCGCTACTTTCCCTAACACGATCCCCCGCCAATAGAAGTTGACATTGGTAGAATCTTCAGGCACCAGAAACCAGCGATTATCACCCGGGTTAATAACATCAGACTCCCAGCGAACAGACCTTCCCCATTTATCGGTATAGCTCACACGGCAACGGGTAACAAACGAAATATTTTTATCACCCAGCACCGCTGAAGCCGCCCCTGCGGAAGCACCAGCGGCAGTCAATATTGCAGACGTCAACACCGCCCCCGCACCAAATGATGTTAATCCAAGAAATGTAAACACCAGACCAGTAAATAATACACTCCAGCTCCATCGTGGTGCCATGCAGCCAAACCGCCAGACTTCCTTTACAGTGACTTCCCACCAGTCTGGAATATAAAACTGCAGGTGTCCCATAAGTTCATCACGGTCAGGCTCGGTACCCATTGCCCCGGGTATATCCTGGCGCAGCAGTAAAACAAGATTGCCATAACTGAGTTCCATATTCATTGTGGAGGAAGCACCCGACAACCTATGCTCAGCTTTTGACTCAAGGCGAAACTTTCGCCCTTCAAACCTTGCTAAAGGAACTGCATCTTCTAAAGCCTGAGGCTTTGATAAATCACCAATGTAAGTGAGATTGACCGTTTGACAAATGGCATCTTTTGCAGAAGAACTACAGCCATTAGGGTAAGATACGGGCGTTATACTATGACTCTTTGACTCTCGCATTGGGGCTACATTAGCTTCTAATGCCTTTGCCTGAATATCAAGTTCGGCTTTGGCAATTTGTTCTACACGCAGGCGATCCTGCTCATTTCTTGCCTGCCTTTCCTGAACCTGTGACGTTTCCATCACACCAATCATGGAAAAGGTTAATACCGATAATACGGCCATCGCCACAGGCAGAACATAGCCTGTCATTCCTGCTCTTTTTGCTGCCATTCCCTGGTGCTCTTTAATCCGTTGACTCGTAGTATTCCCTTGCCCGCCAGCTGGTATTTTCTGTCAATGCGACAACCCGCTGCAAGGTGGTAAATTCGTAACGCGGCTCTTTATCGGTAATGTTGAGTGTATGGATACCCAGCAACGTATATCCCCTCGCTTTTCGTGTGTTGCTCCCCCAGAGATCACCTCCTCCCACAAGAACACCTATTTCAACACTTCTTACCCGCCCCCACCGGCCAGCCGCCACTTCATGTGGCCGCCGATAACTTGTAGGACTTTTACCATCATTATCAGCATAACCAAAAAGAAGGCGCATTTGTTCAACACCTTCAACCATCAATTGCTTTGTACCCAGTGAGCTGCCTGAAGACGGAGAAAAACTTTGACAGTAGAGTGCATTTTTATTATCACTGCCTTTGGCAATAAAATAACGATTGACAACAGCTGTGGACATCACATTACCCAAACAATCTCTTTTATTTCCACGACCTCTTATATTCAATACAATACCGATAGAGTCACTGTCAGAAGCACTTCCGCTACTTGTACAGGAAGCACCTCCACATCGCCCTCCATAAAAAATCGTGTTATCGACACGCTGATAAGAAATCCAGCCGGAGGCTCGGGAAGGGGATGAAAATTGTGTTTTTAAATAGCAATCTCCTGCACCCGTGCCTGCTGATTGATAACCATTCACCCAGGAAAAAGCAATGCAGGTGTTACTGTTATCACAAAGGGTCTGACATCCCTTGAGGGTTTTGTTTGTGTGCCGCGAACCTGCACCGCCAAACTGCTGGTTTTCAAACACATTATAACCACCAACAGTGAGTGCTGAACCGCTGCCAGCTTCACGAATATCATTAGTGATCATATGTAACGCATTTTGGGCGCGAATCTGAGCCAGTGCTCGTGCTTCGTGATAGCTTGATGCGGACAGCGCTGAAAACAGCAATTGAAAAGAACCCTGGATGATCACCACTGAAAGCAGCGCCGCCACCATCATCTCAATCAGTGTTAACCCTTGCTGCTTCATCCCTGGCCTCTCTCAGTGCTTATCGAACCACATGTCGTCTACTTCTGTCACCGATACCTGTTGGCGTCACTGATCCACCTGTGCCTGAACGGTCCCTGAGAGCATCATTGAGTGAGTTCCCATCAAAATCAAGATGCAATGTCATATTCATACCAGGAAAAGTACGCCCTTCCATCAATAAACGGATTTGTGTCGCAGAGAGGGAAGCATTATAAACCTGAACATCATCAAGCTCCCCTGTGAAGAAATTATCAACCTTCCCAATCATAAGGTTAGTTTTTGGGGTGACCTTAGAAGAAATACCTGTAACTTGTTGCTGTAAGATTCCATCCTTGTAAAAAAAATAATCATTGGCTTTTTTTACCCAGGTAACATGAGTCCACTGGCCAGTGCTAAAATAACCCGGTATATAACCTGAAAAGCGGTTCGGTGTCCCTCCAAAAAAGCGCTTCAGTGTCATTCCAAAAAACCGGATCGTACTGAGTTCATAGCTGTCGTAGTGGAGCTGAGAGCCATATATCCATAGACTCGGTGACCGGTCATCGGAACCATCCAGGCCAAAAAAACCTCGCCAACGACTAAGGGCTGAAGGTTTTACCCACATGGCAATAGTAAACTGAGTCCCATCAAATAACTGACCCGATGTTGTCAGATAATCATTCCCATCAAAAAACAATGACTGATTGGTGCTCAAAAAGAATTCTGTATAGGCAGAAAGTTGTTCCCTGTCCCGGCCTTTGTGTTTCCATGAAGCGGTTATACGCACTCCGACAGTGCCACTACTGGCACAATTGGACAGTTTGTTGCCGGTATTACTGTCAAAACAATCAAAAGACAGATCCAAATTGTTAATATTATCCATGTTACAGTAAACTTTCTGCACATCAAATTTGATGATTTCAGACGTTGAGCATTGCACTCCCTGGCAATTCTGCCGGTTATTGCAGTAGGTGCTTACATTACCAACACCGTTGACTTCTGTTTTATAATTATCAGGCAAAGGTATCACTTTAACGCGCTCAGCCAGTTCTTCTATGCGCCAGACGACCTGTGTCCTCTGACTGGTTTCGGCAATATCACTTAAGCTACGAATGTGACTTTCACTGATCCAAAGAAAGATCATGGTAAGAAGTACAGAACTCACCAGCACCTCCATTAAGCTGAGGCCAGCCTGTTGGTGAGGGAGTGTATTCACAGCATCTTTGTCCGCATGTCCGTATGTCCGTATGTCTGCATCAACACAATACTTCTATCATGCCTGTAAATGGGTCTTGTTAACAACTCCCATTACCCGTCAGCATTTTCAGGCGACTGCCCTGCTTGCGGCCATGGACTGCAATAAGACGGATGGGGCTGTCATTGCGAGTGGTCAGGCAGATTTTAAAATCAAGGAGACCATCCTGATCGGGCCTGCCTCTCGCATCAAAGGATATACCACTTGCCTTGCCGGCCCAGTCAATTTTAAAGCCATCAGGCACATTGTTATAAACCCGGACAAGGCTATCAGCACTGTCTTTTTGCTGGTTGGCGTTTTTATCGGTAAAGACGATCCAGCCATCGTTCCAGTTATTACCGCCACTGCAGGCATTGCCAGAGGAACTTCTGCATACACTGACTGTTGTATTGCGCTTGATCGCTTCACTTTTTGCCAGTAACAACGAATAATAAACACGCTTTTGAACATAACTCACTCTATAATCACGAATTAAATCCCCCATGGAAATTAATACGCCTGACAGCATACCCATAAGGGCAATCACCACCATTAATTCAATGAGCGTAAATCCCCTGTTTTTTTTGAACATCATTCTGTTGACCTGTTGACTCTTTACTTTATTGGAAATCAAAAATTTCCTGCCAGCTCAATCGACCGGATGGCGAGAAAATATCATTCAACGCCGTTTTATGAAGACTACCACCGGCGCCTTGCGTAATGGCCTGAATAGACCCGCTTTGACTGAAATGAACCGTCGGCGACGAAGCATAACCAACGCCGAGGCTGACTTTATTCAGTGATGGCCTTTCGCCTGACTGGTGGGGATCTGTCTCTGTGTCATCAAACAGTGCCAAAGGTGTTGCCGTTCCGGTTATATAATGCATACCGTATAAATGGCTGCGTCCTTCCACCTGGCAGCTGTTTTCCGAAGGCTGGTAACCGGTAAATAAAATTGTTGAGAATAATTGTCTGGGACGGGCGACGCTTTTTTCAGAAGGTACCACACCGTCTGAGACTAAATTCACCTTCCAGCCTGCCTGCTCAGCCATCGCTGCCTTCAATCCTTTAAAACTTGTGATGCTTTTACCATCAATCATTAAATCCCCATAGCCACTGCTGGTTTTCACGCGAACTTCACCGGTATTTTTGACAACCACCCGGGTGGTATCAATCAAAGATGCTTTACTGACCTGGCCAAAGGTGTGCACACCGTCAGTATTTACGGGTTCCTTCACCCCGTAAAACGTCTGTTGTGTCAGGCGAGTATTATCCTCAGCCACCAACAGCCGGCCTGTTCCCCCATAAAGCCATAAATCACTGCCATCTTTAACGGTTAAAGGTGCAGCAGTGACAGGTTGACCGGTATTTAATAGCTGGGAGACAGTTGAATTCCCCAGTGAGTTATCAAGGTGCATACGCCATAGCCCGCCACCGGAGACGTTTTCCCTTGTGTCAACAATCCCGAAATAAATCGCATCATCCTGATAATCCTGATTCCAGTCGACCACGGTCATGGAGCCACCGTAGCTGTTGCCCATGGTTGTTACATGGGGATCAAACCCCCTGACCAGGGTCTGACTGGCTAAATCATATGCAAAGATCTGGAGGTTCTGATCACTGCTACCTTTTTCCAGTGCATTGCGTATCCCCACTTCTCCTGCTCCGGCAGGGCCTGACGCAAAAACCAGGTACCAGTTATTTTTCAGTGGATTTGACCAGCTGCCATCACTCCCCTTCTGACGCTGTTTCACCAGGGCAGGGCGAGACACGGTAAAACCCAGTGCCGGGTCAGTAATCTCTGCCAGCAGCTTCGGGGGCTTTTCAGGGTTTGTAACATCGAGCACAACATACCCTGAGCGCAGGGTTCGCCCATGGCCTTCTGCGGTAACACTTATGGCTCCACCACCGAGTCCCATGCCTGTCACCAGAATCGTGCCCCACCCCTGCGGATGATCGTCATCGGCAGCAAAAATATTGACATCAAATAGCTGGGACTCTCCGTCCATATAATACACATGGGGATAATCAGGTTCTGTTAACCAGCGCAAATGGGGCAACAGGTTCATGGGTGCATAGGCCCATAACTCTGCACCTAAGGGGTGAGCGGTTTCGCCGCGTAAGCCTGTCGTTTTATATTGACGGCTATCAGCCTCCAGAAAGCCGCCGTTAAAAGCGTGAATCAGACCGTCATTGGCTCCCACATACACCACGTGTCGTCGGTGTTTGTAGGTATTTTTAAACGTTGTGTAACTTGTATCATTAAAGCGTGCGTCATAACCGCCATCAGGGGCTGTGGAAACCACCGGAGTTGAGTGCACAATGTCCCCCAGTCGCCAGACTTTTTCCGTTCCGCTACGATCATAATCAATGGTTCTTGACCGGAATCCATCGACTTCTTCACCGCGGATATAATTCACCACGCTGGTAGCTGCTGCGGCCGGTACACCTAAATATCCGGCCTTTCCATTAAAGGTCTGTGCATCAAAATTCTGCAGCTCATCCGTATCCACCTGCTGGTTATTATTACTGTCAAGCCAGGTTAAAATATGCCGGCCAGTACTGGCGTTGGCAACATATGTCCTTTGATGCATCCGGTCACTGACACTGGCCAGGGCATCGCGTGCATCCCATAATGGCTGCAGCTCATGGGCAGGACGAAGTGGGCCATAAAGCACTTTTTTCTGATCAATAATTTGATAGCGCTGTAAAAAGGTCTGACCTGCACTGGGGTCAAAAACCAGATCAATGACCCTGTCCGTGGCATAATCATCAAGCTGGCCATCCTGGTCAGTGTCTTCCCGCAACCAGCCCTGATCATCCACAAACAATGCATGAAGCATCCCACCCCAGGTGACGGTTTTTTTATTCCATTGCATCCTGGGCTGAAACAGTGCCTGATAAATCACACCCTCGCCTTTTGCCTCGTTGGAAACCAGAGACACATTGCTTGCTGAGGCTCTTTGCGTTGAGATATCATGAAAAACCTGACCAAGGTGATGCTCCAGCCGGGATGGATTTCTGGCAAAAAAGTAATTATCAGGCAACCCGTCAGGACTCAGAACCCCGGTAATATTGTTTTTATTATCCCACTCCCGGCTATCACCAACGTCCGGTGTGCCATCACCATCGGCGTCATGTCCGGGTGAGCCGTCATTGTCCAGATCAATAAACCCGCCGTATTTGGCGGCAAACCATAGGGGTTTAGGCAACAATGTTGCTGTATTACCCACGGCATTAAAGACCTTGGAAACAGCTAACCCTCTGCCCTGGCTAACATCACTGCCGGCGTCGGTTGCCAGTGGCAACGCCAAACCGTCCTGGTCCGTACCTGTGACGGTATAGGAATACCAGGTTTCCGCACCCGCATTTTTGGTTTCCTGCTGAACGGTCAGCTTAACCTGAAACTCGCCAATAGTGGGCGAGCAGGCGTCAGCAATACAGTAAGCAATACTGGAGTTGGCATCGTTATCGTTATCATTCCCCCACGGTGAATCTTCCCAGGTAAACAGCAGTTTTCCACTTTTATGATCAGCGGCCATGAAGTCAATGCTGACATCGATCATGGAACATTCACTCTTACTGCTGTGTGCCAAGCACACTGGCTGAAAAGTCACAGACTTGCCATTCACCCCCAGAGAAAAAGAGGGGACATTGTCTGCCAGCTGAATCGCATAGGTTTTGACAGACTGCTTTCCAGCCAGGTCCACCCTGAGATCGGCGTTGCGCCCGTGCAGGGCAAGCCCTGATATATGGTAGCTTCCTTCGGACTGTGGCTGCTCCGGGCAATTTCCACGCAGCTCTGACAGACGGGTTACACTGGTTTCCTCACACCACTGCCCCCCGCCGCTCTTATCGGCAAGAAAAATACCGGGAAAAGAAACGCCTTCGTTGACCACCGCTTCCATAGTACCAACGCTGTCCGTCAGAGTGCTTACACCCAAAGAACCACTGATGCCAGGCACATCACTGGCTGAGCTTAACTCATCGGCATCAAAGGAGTTTAAACCGGTAGAAAGCACGATAATGGCACAGCTGGCACAGGCATTATCACTGCTCTGGGGGCGAACCCAGGACTCTGTGGTCAAACCCGGCACAAAATAGCTGTCACTGGCGGTATTGAAGGCCGCCGATGGCTGAGTGGCTCCTGAGAAGTAGCGAAGTGCTTCAAGATAAAGCTCTGCCAGGGGGTTTCCCCAATTGCTACAATGGCGGTTCGACGCAGTTGCACGACTACTGGCCGCTTTGAAGGTGCTTGCAGAGATCCCGTAAGTGCTACAGTCTGTGTATTTACTGCGGCTATAACTGTATTTCGCAATACGAAACTGATTGATATGGTAAATAATCCCTTTAACAGCGCTGTTAAAAACCCCTGTTGAAACATTCAGCTCATCTTTTGAAGGATCGGTATTACCTGCCAGCCTGGTGATATTGCGCCTTAACAGACCGCCAGAGATATTTTTGTCATAACTGCCACTGATTAGTCCAAACCGGATATTGCTGTCTTCTCCATAGCGCTGAAGCAAACCGGCAGGTTTGTGTTTTCCTCCATTATAGGCTTTGCAGTGCTCTGATGTTTCAGCATCTTTGCCTTCCACACAGGCCTCAACATGCACTTGATGTTCTGCCAGCTTATAGGACAGTGACGGACTGTTCAGGTTCTCCCACTGACACTGCCTGACTTCAGTTGATGCCCATCTTGGCCACGCCTGGCTGGCGACCCTGACCACTGGCACACCATTTTCAGTGGTGGCAAGGCTACACAAGCTGATTTCATTCTGAGGGAAGGGGGTTAAGTAGCTTGCAGGCAGCTCAGGTGTTCCTTTGTAGACTTTGACAAAAGAATGAATATCCCGGGGGAGATAGGCGCGTTCCAATACGGTGGTATCAGCGGTATCGGTCACTCGCTTCCCTCCAAACATCACCTTTCTCAGCACATCGATACGTGCCATTGTCGCCCAGTTTAAAAAATTGCCACTCCATGGAGCCGCACTGGTTGTGCAGAAATGCTTATTTGCTCCTGTCGCTGGCACTTCGGGTCGATAGATATTGGTTGTTTTGTCATAACGGTAACACCAGCGATTATCAAAGTACCCCAGATAATCGAATGAATCTTCATAGGTGCTGTCCAGTATGCCATCGCCATCAAGGTCAGAATAATCGCTATAGGCTTTCTTAAAGAGTTCATGGTCCACGGACATGACCAGCATAACCAGTGGGTCAGAGCTCTTACTTAACAGAGGTGGTGTTGCCGAATAGAGACTGGCACCAGGTTCAGCACGCACCATAGCGGAGAGGAAAAGGAAAACAGCCAGCATCCATTGTCTGGACAGACTATCCATAGTTAATCTCCTCAGTCCCGATTACGGGTTCTTTTTATAAGTACTTTGCAACATCACCTGCGTTGTATCAACGTTACCGTTTGCCAGCACAGAAATACGAAAAAGCTGTGCCCAGTCATTGCTGTTTGCAGGGTCAGAATCCGGCCCTGGACTTTCCCTGGGCAGGTAGCACCGGAACTCCACCAGATAGCGTGTATTGAATACGACACCATCGAGGGTAACGGGCAGGACCCCTGCCCGGGCATCGTCATTCCATAGTACACTGTCTTTCCATGGAAAACTGGGGTTCGCGTCACAAGTGCTGATAACAGCAGGGTCTGAGCCATTAAAGCAAAGTCCTTTTGTACAGGCTGAAGTAAATGCAGTGACATCAAGGGCTGTAGCTTCAACCCAGTTTTCCACGGCCAGCAATGCAGCCTCCCCCACGTTAAAGGCTACTTGATGATCCATGAACTGGCCGGTCACTTTCCCTTCAATACTTGACGAGTTGATCACCGTCAGCCCGGCAATAGTGAGGATCAACAATATCATCAAGCTTACCAGCAACACACTGCCCTTTTGTCTCATTTAATCATCCCTGTTCCTCAACTCCACCGATGTTACAAACACTTTTCGCAGATAGTTATCCATTGCTGTCCGTTTACGGCCCTGAAAGAAGTAGGTAGCAGGCTCATCCACCACTTCACGCAGACTTCTGATAAGTAATTCCACTTTAACACTGGTCACGGTCTTCCATTCGTTACTATACAGTCCAATGGATGAAGCTGGCCGGTATTGATTAGCCACGCCATCTCCATCAGAATCAACGCCATAAAGCAGATGAAGGGCTTCCACTCCTTCAACCAGAGCTTCTGCTGATAACCGGCTTCCACCCTCTGTCTCTCCAGCTCTGCGGCGATAAAGCGTCGGTACACGATTACTTTCACGAATGTAATAAGCCACTGACGACAAAGGTGCCAGCTCTGAGTCGCTGACATCAAATATACTGGTACCCGATTGCCCGTCCATACAGTTAAAGGCTCCACCCAGCAACCCTGTACAGTTATACAATGTGCCACTGTTAGAAAAAGCATAAGACACTGTACTGCCACTGGTACCCGATCCTGCTACAAAAACAGAGACCTGTTCACAGGTGTCATCAATCAATGCCAGCAGATCACCCCGATTAACACCATGGGACTCCGTCAGGGTAATTTCATAGCCCGCCTGATGGTAGGATGACACCGGTATACTCCCTTCCCTGTTTATCTTGTGAATCACCAGTACCTCAGAGAGGGAGCCACTGTCGATGATACTTTCTGCATCATTACCTGAGGGGATGCCCAGTACACCTTTATCAACATGAGCCATCCAGATACGGTTTGTTTCTGCCGTCATCAGGGCATTGCCCATATCACTCCAGGAAGGACAACTGGTATAAGCGGCCATACGGATTTCTTTTTTCAGGAGACCCAACACCACGCGGGCATTTTCCTGCATGCGAATCAATTCATCCTGAAGGGTATAGGTTTTATTGGTGGATAAAAAAAGATGACCAACACCGGTCAGAAGTAACATGCCCAATAACAGGGATACCATCAGCTCAACCAACGAAAAACCTGCCCATGAGTGCCTCATAAGGCTCCCCTTATCACCAGATCACCAGGGGTCACCGTGCCAATAGACGATTGAAAAGAAAGGGTAATAATATAGGTACGCCCATCACTGGTATCTTCATAGCGGATAGAACCGCTGGCATCGGGCAATTGACATAAAAGATGGAACTTCCATTGATCCATGTCGTATTGTGCTAACTGGGAAGGAGTACAGTTCCCTGATTCGCAACGATCGGGGTATTCATCTGCCGAGCAGTCATCAGGAATACCTGCACTGGCAGAAACCTGATAGTCCGAGGTTGTCAGGGCAAGCTGGTTATTGAGTCGTATGCGGTCAAGCATATCCTCGGCAAGGGTTGCCCCCACCGAATGCAAATAGGCAATGTGCGAGTACTGCAGGCCCCGGCTGTGCAACCCTGCCATACCTAAAGTGCCAATCACAACCACTAAGAGGGAAATAAGCACTTCGATAAAACCCAATCCCTTTTCACTGCCTCGTTGATGCATGTCACTGTCCTTATGCGCATGTGTCAGTTTCCGATACCCTTGCCCGTCCTGTCAGACTAAGGGTGATTGTTCGGGCAGCAACCCTGTCTGACAGTGCTTCACAGAGGATAAACGTGCCGGCATCACGCACCTGACCACGGCTGTCCATACGCAGGGATTCACCACGATTCCAGATGATGGTGAGATTATCAGGCTGCTTCTGATACGCCCTGACCAACTCATCATCAGCATCCAGTATGCCATTGCTGTCACCATCAACAAAAACGAGCCAGCCCGATGCCCAGTTATCGCCCTCACCGGCACAGCCTGCTGTGCCTGTTGCACGACAAATACTGACATTCATACCACGGGTCACTGCTTCACTGCGTGCCAGTACGATGCTTCCGTAGAGTTGCTGTGTCACTGCAGCAATACGCCGGTCAGCCAATACTGATTTCATGGAGGGTGCTGCCAGGCTCACCAGGATGGCAGCTACAGCCAGCGTCGTCACCAGCTCTGGCAATGTAAATCCTTTATAAATGTCTCCCATCATTCATCCATTCATTTATTTATACGCTTTACTGATAATGTTAGCGCTTTATGTCAGGCTCTGTTGACATAAAAATACAAGCCTGGTAATGGGTGAGTGCAAATCTACCCCTGCTTTCAAGGGGCTAAAAACAGTTCGCAGTAAACTATTATAATCTGAAACTATCTGATAAAATCTCAAGCATGGATAAGAGATTAGTGAAGATAGGTGAGGCCGCTCGTTTACTTGGTACAGACCCTGTAACACTGCGAAAATGGGAAAGTACAGGTGAGTTGCTTCCTGCCAGAAAGACCAAAGGTGGAACTCGTTACTACGACGTGTCTGAATTGATGGGCTTCAGTAACGAAGCTGCGCCTACTCTTTGCTATTGCAGGGTATCCAGTCACGACCAAAAGCCAGACTTAGACAGGCAGCAAGAGTTACTGGAAGCCTACTGTTCTGCAAAAGGTTGGCGAACTCAGGTTATACGTGATCTTGGTTCTGGCATCAACTACCGGAAAAAAGGACTTAATCAGCTACTTGAGTTAATAATGAAACGTCAGATTAAACGACTGGTGGTTTCACATAAAGACAGGCTGTTAAGGTTCGGCGCTGAATTGGTGTTCTCCCTATGTGAATTGCAGGGAATAGAAATAGTCATCGTACATAAAGGCGATCAGCCTTCGTTTGAAGAAGAACTCGCCAATGATGTATTGGAAATAATCACTGTATTCAGCGCAAGACTTTACGGCAGCCGAAGCAAGAAACACAAAAAGATGCTTGAGACTTTGCAAGATGTTGTTAGCTCACAAGATTGAACTCAGACCGACAAAACAACAAGCCGATTATCTTGACAGGGCTTGTGGTTCTCGTCGTCATGCGTTCAATCAACTGTTAGCACATTTCAATCAAGAAGGCGTTAAGTGGTCAAAGAAGGCTGCGAATGAAAAATACAAAGAACTCAGGCTTGAGTTCCCCTGGTATGCCGAAGTCAGTCAACGTGTAACGAGAAATACAGTCGACGATCTTCATAACGCCTTTACTCATTTCTTTCGTCGGGTGAAGAAAGGAGAAAAAGCAGGTTACCCAAGATTCAAGAAGCGAGGCCTACACGATAGTTTTTCTCTGAGAGAAAAACCCAAGTTCCATGTTGACGGCAGAACACTTCGCATTGAGAAACTGAAAACCAAAATTAAAATGCGCCAGGAACTGAGATTCACGGGCACACCCTGTCAGGTGACGATCAGTAAGCGAGCCGGAAAGTATTTCGCTTCTATTTTGGTAGACACTCAAGACTACGACCCAAAAGCACAAAGCAATGAGTCTGTAGGCGTTGATTTTGGCATCAAAAATTTAGCTATTTGTTCGAATGGCAAAACCTTTGCTGCTAATCAGAAACTGAAACACTCTCTGAAACGCCTTAACAGGAAACAGAGAGCGTTAAGCCGCAAAATAAAGAGAAGCAACCGTTACGCGAAAGCCAAGCGGGCAGTTGCAAAACTTCATTACCGGATCAGTAACCAGCGATCAGCCGTAATACATGAGGTAAGTGATTATTTGACGTCAAGATTCAAAATAATCACCATGGAAAACCTGAATGTAAAAGGCATGGTAAAAAACCGCAAACTGGCAAGAGCAATCAGTGACGCAGGTTTCGGCAAGCTGAGAGAGCTTGTCGAATACAAGGCAGAGCTGAGAGGATGCCAGATTGTGATTGCAGATCGGTTCTTTCCCAGCTCGAAAAAGTGTGCGGTTCATACTTGCAACTACATAAACGACAATATCGCTTTGTCCGATCGCCAGTGG
Source organism: Endozoicomonadaceae bacterium (assembly GCA_965232215.1). Taxonomy (GTDB): domain Bacteria; phylum Pseudomonadota; class Gammaproteobacteria; order Pseudomonadales; family Endozoicomonadaceae; genus Endonucleibacter. Next base: position 496,570 of record CBDDPF010000012.1, on the reverse strand, counting down.
CGATGTCCGAAATGTAAAACTTTGCATGATAGGGATTACAGTGCGAGTTTGAACCTTGATAATTATGGTCGAGACACGTTACAGCTCGACCCAAAACCCTACACAAGAGTGGAGTTAGACACGATTCGTCGTGCATTCATGTCGACGGCGTAGATAAGTCTGCATAATTACAGATTATGTTAGATTTTTAGTAGCGGTAAATACACAGGCTTATTAACACTGACAGTGGTGCTATCCTGGGTAGCTCATTATAATCCCCTCCGTGCTTTTTTCTGTGAAACCAGGCAGGATACATCAATTATGGGATTTAAATGCGGAATCGTTGGGCTACCCAATGTGGGCAAATCTACTCTGTTTAATGCCCTGACTAAGGCGGGTATTGATGCTGAGAATTTCCCCTTTTGTACTATTGAGCCTAATGCTGGCATAGTGCCAATGCCTGATCCACGACTGGATGCGCTCGCTGCCATTGTCAGCCCGGAAAAAATCGTACCAACGACCATGGAGTTTGTGGATATTGCCGGTCTGGTGGCGGGTGCATCCAAGGGCGAAGGACTGGGCAATAAGTTTCTGGCTAATATCCGTGAAACCGATGCCATTGCCCATGTTGTCCGCTGTTTTGAAAACGACAACGTCATCCATGTGGCTAATAAGGTAGATCCAGCAACAGATATCGACATTATTAACCTTGAACTGGCGATGGCCGACCTGGAAAGCTGTGAAAAGCAGCTCCAGCGTGTTGTGCGCACGGCCAAAGGTGGTGATAAAGACGCTATTGCCCAAAAAGCCTTACTGGAGAAGATCATCCCCCATCTGGAAAAGGGCGACCCCGTGCGCTCTCTGGCACTGAATGAGGATGAGAAGAAACACGCCAAAATGCTACACCTTCTCACTACCAAGCCTACCATGTACATTGCCAACGTCGATGAAGACGGTTTTGACAATAACTCTTATCTCGACAAAGTCAGAGCCATTGCTGAACAGGAAGGAGCTGTTGTTGTCCCTGTGTGCAATAAGCTGGAATCAGAAATTGCTGAGCTGGATGATGAAGAGCGGGACGAGTTTCTCGCTGACCTGGGTATGGAAGAGCCTGGACTGGACCGTGTCATTCGAGCCGGCTATTCCCTGCTGGGCTTACAAACTTACTTTACTGCCGGAGTAAAAGAAGTACGCGCCTGGACTGTAAAAATCGGTGCAACAGCGCCTCAGGCGGCTGGCGTGATTCATACTGATTTTGAGCGCGGTTTTATTCGTGCTGAGGTAACCAGTTTCACAGACTTTACCCACTACCAGGGTGAGCAGGGAGCCAGAGAAGCCGGTAAACTTCGCGTGGAAGGTAAAGAATACATTGTCAGGGACGGTGATGTTATGCATTTCCGCTTTAATGTGTAATACCCATGACTTTTTCCAACTACGCTATTGCGCTGGTAGTCACCTGAACGTTAATCCTGCGTTAGAACGCCTCACAATACGCTTCAGGATGTTCACAATGGTGGGTTTCACTCATCGTTGTGCCTGGCACTATTGCCAGCTTGCCATGCTCATTACGGTCGTTAGAAAAGGCCATGAGTACAAGGTATTTTAATGAGGAAAAGGCTATTTAATAAAACCATCCATTTTTTGTGGTGATCATTTTTATTTTTCAGCCAATGGAATATAACTATAGCCGTGTCGAGTCATTATCCATAATAAAATTGCTATTACATTAACAGGCATCCTCATTGATTGTTTTATTGGTTTATGCATTGTGACTTTATCAGGCTCTTCTATAATTTTGCAGTAATCATTTGAAGAGCTTAAGATAATGAAGAATCCATTATTGCATTTTACAAACAGTATAGTCCTGCTAGTTGTAGTGGGAATAACGCCAGGCGCAGTGGCAACGGAGAATCCTCAGCAATACTGCGAAATTATTATTGAGGGTATTTCACTGGAAAAGGTTGAAGCCGATGATGGTGACCGGAAACAGTTCAACTCAAATAATCACTGGCCTGACGACAAAAAGCCGGATGATTATCAGAAAGTCATAAGGCGTTCCCATGCAAAAAACTGGATACATATAAAAGGTGAAGAAGGAAAGGATTACCACAGATACAAGCTATACAAAGACACGGTTGATACAATGGTTGAGGCTGTGGTGGTTTTTCATAACCTGGGATATATTTCGAGGCCATTTAAAGAAGATATAAAAGACATAGTTAATTTATCACGTTACAAAGAATTGGATAAAAAGTTAAAAGAAGGTAAATGGTTTGTCCGAACTGACCTCACCTCTTTAAAATATGTTCAAAGTGACAGTCAGAAGAAACGGAAGCAGAAAGTTTACAGCAGTGTCCACGACTTATTCCTGTCTATGCCAACAGCACCACTGGGACATAATCCAATTTATACCCTTGCTGATGATAAAGACGAAGCAAACAGCATCCATCTCTACCTGTTTCCCTGGGTGGATATTGATCCAGATAAAGAGTTCCGGGTATTTGTCCACAACAACCGGGTAACCGCCATATCCCAACAAGCGCTTTATCGGAAAAATGACCTGCTGCTAAATCTTGATGAGACCGAACGGCAACAACAAATTCATCACTGGTGCAGACAGATTGTTGAGTTCATTCATAAAACTGTGTCTCCAGCCGTTGAGGAAACATCATACGTCACCGACCTTGCGATTCTTGGAGAAGCTGGCAACGAGCAAGTCTACTTTATTGAGCAAAACCCCTTTGGCAGCCAATATACCTCGGGATCAGGCCTGTTTCACTGGCAGGGTAATGAAAATATACTTTATGGGCATGACGAAAACCTGGTGACTTTCCGATATGTAGAGTGAAGTTACAGTGCTATATGCCTGTTACCTTTGAGTTTGCTGCTGCGTTGTTTCCTGCCACCTGCTGCTTTGTAGCAACGGCAAATGCTTCAGGTATAGGGATAGGGACAGCAGTCACTCTCTGCTTTCTGTACTTGTCTCCAGGTGACTGACCGGAAAAATAGTATGCCTTACTGTGATGACAGAAAATTAGTCTAAAAATCATATTTTTCAGCAAATAAATTCGCTATTCATTGGTAAAATCCTGATTTTCAGCTTGAATTTCTGCCATCCTCGCAAAGGGCCTATGCCCGGTCAAGCTCATGGCTGACCACTGACTTCATGCTCTTCTCACTCAGCGCTCTATGCAACTGTTTAAAGCGTGTGGTCAATGGGTGTCCGGGAGACAAATATATTAAGGGGGTTCGAACCTGATGTGACTCACGCATAATCACTGACGATGATAGCCGTATTGGTAATACAGGCAACCCCTCTTCGATGAGCTCATTAACGAGCTGGGCTGGCAGGCGGGCTCTGGCATCAAACTGGTTCACCACAATCCCCTCTATTCGTAAATCCGGGTTATGATCTTCCTGAACTTCCTGTATCTCGCCAATAATGGTGTATAACGCCTGGCGAGAGAAGTCATCACAATCGAAAGGAACAAGGCAGCGATCAGCAGCAATCAACGCTGAGTGGGTATAAAAATTTAGCGCGGGCGCCGTGTCGATGTAGATACGATCATACTCACCAGCAAGTCGCGAAAGCGTTGATTTCAGCTTATAGATTTTATGTTTGGCCATCAGCTTATGCTCAATTAAATTTAATTCAGGACTGGATGGCATCACATACAGATGCTCAAAAGGCGTTGGATAGATAAAATCCTCCACTTTTCGAGAAAACATGGAAAAGCTGAGCATTTGCTCGAAGAACACTGCCAGATTATCCTTACATTCAACGACGGGTCTTCCCATAAGGTAATGGCTGCTGTTTGCCTGGGGATCAAGGTCTACAACCAATGTCTTTAACGAGCCTGGCATCAATAGCTGCCAGATTACAGGTAATACTTGTTTTTCCAACACCTCCTTTCAAATTAAAAATAACCCGCTTCATTCTTTTCCTCCCTTAGCCTGCTGATCACCTTTGGTTTGGAGTGCCTGTAACTGAATACAAACAGAACAGGGTAGTGGGCTAAACCTGTGACTCCGACCCCTACACGCCTGCGCCCAAGGGAGTAAAATTCAAAATCACAAGTTTAGCCCACTACCGAAAACTTCATTCTACCTACACCTTTAAACATCCAACATAACTGTGCCCACACAATTATGCTTTTTCCCCTATACCTTTCCCCTATACCTTTCCCCTATACCTTTCCCCTGCGGTTATGAACGGTAGTAGCTGTCGGCTTTTTTGCTGTTTGCGGCGACTGCTTCGCTAAAGCATTCACAGCAACACTGAGTTCTTCTACCTGACGGGATAAAGCATCAATATGAGTGTTCTTTGGCTTCACATAAAGCAAGTCTTTCACTTTATTGACATTCTCCTGCAAGTTGTCTTTTATCCGCTGTCTCAGACTAGTCATTTTTTCTGCTGTCCGTTCGCGGATATCAACCCCTTCACCAGCCAGCTCATCCAATAACCGGATACTTTCCTTGCCCAGCTTTTCAGAACGACCATAAGCTCCGAGACCAGCCAGCCAGATTTTACTGTACATTCATCACTCCATTGGCTCATTAGCCCGTCTTTTTGTGAACGATTCTCAAATAAGCACTGCTAACCTGAACAACGTATAAACACAGGATTCACAGTTTCTATTGTAACTCTATTGTAACTCTATTGTAACATTGTCGTTAATAACACTTTCATAGATACTACCCCATCAGGAGATCAACGTAAAAAGCACGTACAAACAACAATTATTTCTTTATAACCAAGTGTTTTTCATGGAAAATACGACACAAGCGTTACTCTTACGAGTTTATACCAAGGGCTGCCCGCCCTGACCAGAGTCCGTTCTATTTATTTCAGGTAGTTTGTATGAAAATCAACCATATACACCAGTACAACCAGAGTCTTGACGCCGTTTTTTTATTATTTGCAGATGCTGAATTTATGGCGAAAAAATATACAGCTTTGGGTGCTCGAAACTTTAAAGTAAAAACGGTCTGCCTTGAGGACAGTCATTTACTGGTTGACACTCGCCGTGAAGTACCTGTTGACGATAATACACCAGCGACATTAAAAAAATTTGTTGGTGAGTGGAACCGTACCCGCCAGAAAGAAGAATGGAACAAACAGGCCGATGGTTGGCACTGCACTTTTAAAGTCGATATTTCAGGTGTACCTGCCCGCATTAACGGCACCATGCATCTGCGCCAAACAGAACAAGGGAGTGAAAACCGTGTGGCCATTGACATCACTTCATCTATCCCCTTTGTAGGTAATGCCCTGTGCAACTTCATAGGCAAGAACGTTGATTCCCTGGTACAGGAAGAATACAAGATCATCAAAGAATATTTGGAGTCAGTGCCTGCCTGATAATATGAGCAGGACAGCAGAGCCTCAAAAACTGTTTGAAAATCTGCGCGTAGCGATCATCATGAGAAAGGGAGGATAAAAGACCGATTTTAAGAGGACTCCTCAGGATGGGAGCATTACAAAACTGACCAATAAACCGTCATTCCCTCGAAGGCAGAAAATAATCATAACAGTGATTGCCCGCCTTCATGGGACAACGCAGGTATATTTTTCACTGTCCCCCTAACTACCACCCCCTGACTGCCACCCCCTAAAGGAAGACTACCCTTGCTTTGCTGATTTCTTCCTCACTACTTTTGTCAGCGTCCCTTGCTTCTATAGATTCCTGACTGAAGAAGTATATTCACTGAAAAAGTAGCACTTTTTAATGACAATATGCATACTGAGGAGAAGGAAAATAATAAAAACGTTGTCTATTGCTGATAATTTGCCTGAAAGGATTTAACGATGTACTTTGGCAAGCACAATATGCTCATGGATTCACTCATGGCTAATAAGAATAAGAAATCAAGCGTCATTCATGTCGCTGCCGACATAGTCAGAGCTGTATCTGATATTCGCTCAGGGAATGACTGGCAATCAGAGCTAAAACACATCCCCCACGGAGACGGGCATCCTGTACTGGTTTTTCCGGGATTTATGACCAATGACAAAGCGACAGCGGTTCTCCGTAAACGGTTGAAAGCCCTGGGCTATGATGCCCGCCCCTGGGATCAGGGAATTAATCTCGGACAAACCCGTGAGGGTGATATGTTGCAGCGGGTTTCTGATCTACTCAAGCACACTTATATGGTGTCCTCCAGAAAAGTCAGCCTGATTGGCTGGAGCCTGGGGGGGGTTATTGCCAGGGAAGCTGCCAGAAGCCATCCCGAACAGGTTCGCACAGTGATCTCCCTTGGAAGCCCTATTGGCGGCTCCCCCAAACATGCGAGTATCTGGAAACTTTATGAAATTATCGCCCGAGTAACAGGCAGGCAGGAAAACATTGATAAACTGGTCGAGCAGATTGTCCATCCTGTAGACAGGGTGCATTGTATTTCAATCTATTCTGACAATGATGGTGTTATCCCTTCTCACATTGCCAAGGAAAAGAATGCCCCTTTCACTGAAAATATTAAAGTAGATGCCAGCCATCTTGGTTTACCTTTCAGTGTCGAAGTACTTAAAGTCATCGGTGACCGTCTGGCTCAGCCTGATCATTGCTGGGAACCCTATGAAAGATATACATCTGTCGTTTAATAGCCGAATGATATAGCTGACAACAATACCTGTTATCCACTTTACTTCTATAAAAGTTCCCTCATAATATTTGCCAGAACCTACTTACCGCCTGCTTTCTTTGTATTACCAGACAAGCGGGTACTCTGCCTCTGTGCCGTAATCCAGCAGGCTTGGCAAATGCGCTTTGAAAAAGAGTCCGTCGTCGTGCCAATGCTGAAAATACGCGGTGAATAGCATATCAGGCAGGGCTGGATATAAGTATAAACAGTCCCTATTACTATTTACTGGGTCATACACTATGGAGCAACTCTCAGCGCTTGATACAGCTTTTATTAACCTGGAAACAGGAACAACCCCAATGCACATAGGCTGCCTGGCAATCTATGACCCCTCAACATCTGAAACACAACCCGTACGCTTCAAAAATATTCTGAGCTACTTCAAAAGCAGGCTGCATAAAACACCGGCATTGCGCAACCGCTATGTTCAGGTACCTGCTGGTCTTGATTACCCTTACTGGATCGCTGACCCTGACTTTGATCTGGAATTCCATATACGTCATATTGCATTACCAAGCCCCGGCGACTGGCGTCAGCTTTGCATTCAAATGGCACGTATTCACTCACGCCCTCTGGATATGAATCGCCCACCCTGGGAAATGTATATCATCGAAGGGCTTGATCATATCGATGGGTTACCGAAAGGGTGTTACGCAATGGTGGTAAAAATTCATCATGCCCTCATAGACGGTCAGGGCGGAGCCATTCTACTGGCTGCAATGCATGATCTCAGCCCCAACGCAACAAACCATGAAGCACAACAGCCCTGGATTGTAGACCGCATTCCCACATCCATTGAACTGCTGGCCAGAGCTTCCATTAATAGCTATGGCAACATCTGGAAACGGAGCAAAATTATTGCCAAATACAGTTTACCTCTGATAAAGGGGACGCTAAAAAAAGCGGTAATGGGAAAAAATTGCTCTTTTGGAAACGCTCCCAAAACACGCTTTAACAAAAAGGTCACACCCCATCGCGTGTTTGAAGCAGTAAACTTTGACCTTGACGACATAAAGCACTTATCAAAGTCAATCAATGGTCTGAAGGTCAATGATGTCGTCGTTGCTATCGTATCCGGTGCATTGCGTCGCTACTTAAGTCAGAAAGGAGAATTGCCAGAAACATCCCTGAATGCCATGGTTCCTGTGTCTGTTCGCAATAAAAAAGAGAACCTGAACAGTTACAATCAGATATCCTTCTTGTTTCCAAGCATATATACCGATATTGCTGATCCCCTTGAGCGCCTGCACGCTATTCACATTGCCAATGGGCGTGCAAAAAATAATCATCAAGCCATGGGCTCTATGGAACTAATGGATGCGACACAACTACTGCCCAATACAGTATCCAATCTGGCCGCCAGAACTATCAGTAAATACAACCTGCTCAGCCACATTAACCCCATTGTCAATACCATCATTACCAATGTTGCAGGGCCACAGATTCCTCTGTATCAGGCTGGCTCAAAACTGGTGCGCTTTTACGGTACGGGCATCTGTATGGACAGTGTTGGTCTTTTTCATATTATTTTCAGCTACAATGGCAATCTGGCAATCAGCCTTACCTGCTGCCGTGATATGATGCCAGACCCCGGCTTCTATGCACGTTGTTTAAAAGAATCCTTCAATGACTTGCTGAAAGCTATTGAAAAAACCTCTCTCTCTCAGCAGAAGAGTACAGAAAAAGCCGCAGAAATTCCGAAAGAACCCATCGTATCAAAAAGGACGGTAACCGTCCGAAAAAGGCCTGTCAGTGCCACAAAAACAACCAGGAAAACAGCTTCAAAGCTTGCAAAAGCATAACAGATCAGTCAATACCCGGCAGTAGGCATAGAATGGCTCTATACGCCTGCTGCAATGATCCAACCCAACGCTTTCTGTTTGCAGGTGATCGTTGTAACAGCGTCTGAACCGAAATAAACATATAATAAAAAATAGCAATAAATGATTATTTATATAACTTTAGAATAAAGAAAACGTTGGTTTTTTTGACACTTCCCTTATAAACAGGCGCCGACGTAACCATACACTGGCGATTCAACGGATTTCCTGGTAAATCGTTGCAGGTATCAGGGTTCTGCGCTAAACCGATTAGTGAGGATTATTATTTTAACGAGTGCAAGGAGTACGCACATGAAGTTCTTAAAAGCCCCTTCATTGATCATTGCTGTTGCATCAGCAGTTGCTATCACTGCCCAGGCTGATCAGTCTAAGCGTCTGAATATCAACACTGCCAGTGCCCATGAAATCGACAGCGCCCTGGTATTTGTCGGTGCCAGGACAGCACAGGCTATTGTTAACTACAGAGACCGTTATGGCCGTTTCGACAACCTGAACAGCCTTGCTGAAGTTAAGGGTGTCAGCAAACGCCTGGCGCGTTATAACCGCAGCAGAATCAGTTTTCATTAGAGCCGACGCCCAATCACAATACGCCTCAGAGCAAGTGCTTGAAAACCTGTTTCCCACATAAAAGCACAGTATTGATTCTTACTGTGCTTTTTTCTACATATAAGTCTTTGTCCATAAACAGCGTGAAATCTTTTTTTATTTCAGGCACACTATGAGTCCTAAACAAAAACAACAAAAATATCTGTCGTGTACATGTCTGGCATGAACCAGATGACTGGCAGTAGGAGCAGGATTCTCTGGAATGAATAATAAGTATGCGGACACTTTTCAACAGCGGGGTCACCCTTATGACCTTGCCATGCAACTGTTTCCCCATAGCAGAGACCAGGAGTTCAAGCGATTATTTGACCTGCTGGACACCAGCCATATTGAGAACGTATTGGATTTACCCTCAGGTGGAGGCTATCTCTCTCACCACCTTCCGGATCATTGTCGACTCTATAGCGCTGACCCCAGCCAGCCATTTCGTAAGTCTGATACCATAAAAACGATTGATCTGGAAAACTTGACTCTCCCAGCAGAGAGCTTCGACCTGGTGATTTCGTTAGCCGCCTTACACCATATTAATAATAAAGAAGGCTTTCTTGCATCAGTTGCTCAGTCATTAACAGCGGGCGGTTATATCTGCTTTGCTGATGTAGCCGCAAACAGTGGTATCAGTCATTTCCTGGATGATTTCTCAGGGCTGCATAATGGCACCGGACATCAAGGCGCTTATTTGCAGGTAGATAAACCCTTACCAGGCTCTGCCACTATAGCTGACCTTCATCTGCTGGAACATGCTGTCAAGTCTTGTAGCTGGTTGTTCAATACCAAGCAGGATATGGTCTACTTTTGCCGCTTGTTGTTCGGCTTGAAAACTGTCGATGATCAGGATATCTACAACGCTCTTGATAACTACGTTGGGTTTGAAATAACTAATGCTGGCGTCGAACTCAAGTGGGAGCTTTTGTATATTACCATGCAGCGTCACTAGTGTTGTCCTCTGCCTCCTGATAACAACCCTATAACAATCTATAACAATAATGATTTGGAGTAATAATAATGGACGTTCTGTTTATCAGTGGTGTCGCTGATGACAATCAGGTGAAAGCCGTACTGGATGATAAAGGACAATTTCAGTATTTACTCAATGGTTCCAGCAGTGTAGCCCCCTCAATGGAGAATAGTCGAGAGTTTCGCACAAGACGCTTCATTCTCGCTGGTACCAATGGCCGCCAGCGTTATGCCTTTCCCTTCAAACCAGCAGTGATTTTTAATGAAATAAGCGATGCGGATACCCATGAGCAGGCACTGTCTCGCTGTATAGCCTTCTGCAAGCAGCAAGGTGTACCGGTTATTAATCCGCCTGAAGCCATTAAAAACACACGTCGCGACCAGGTTGCTAAAATTCTTGCGAACATTGAAGGGGTGAGAGTTCCCAAAACTATACGCTTTGTCCCCCATACCCCCCAAGATGTAAAAGCGCACTATGAAGCCCATTTCTGTGGCCCGGTTCTGTTACGTGAAGCTGGATTGCACGGTGGAAAAAGCCTGACCCGGGTTGATAATGCAGAACAGTTTGAACAGGCTCTGTACCCCTTTGCTATTGATGGTCGGCCTTATTATATGAGCGCCTTTGAAGATTGTAAGGATAAGCAGGGGCATTACCACAAATACCGTATTGCTGTTGTAGAAGGTGTGCCTCACCTGCGTCATATGTTGGTTGATCAGCACTGGATGGTACACCGTACAGCCCGCACTTTTATGGCAAAACATTCAGAACTGCTGCATCAGGAGAGAGCGTTAATCAATACTTTCCACAAAGACCTGGGGCCACGCCTTAGCCAACTGACAGAGCAAATTGCTGAAAAATTGAAACTTGATTATTTTGGTATCGACTGTCATCTGGATAAAGATGACACTATGTTCATCTTTGAAGCCAATGCCAATATGAACATTCTCATCAACTCTGAACCCACTCCCAATTTATGGGAGTCGCCCATTGCTGCTATCAGGGAACACTTGAAAGGCGTTATTCAAGCACGAAGTCGATCTACGGAACAAGGCGATCAACAAACGCTTTTGACCTGAGTTCCACGTAAGAGAGGGCGAAATGCTGTCGTATCGTTCTACTCGCAAACGCTGGCCTGACCTTATGCTGACAGGGGCTAAAAACAGTTCGCAGTAAACTATTATAATCTGAAACTATCTGATAAAATCTCAAGCATGGATAAGAGATTAGTGAAGATAGGTGAGGCCCCTCGTTTACTTGGTACAGACCCTGTAACACTGCGAAAATGGGAAAGTACAGGTGAGTTGCTTCCTGCCAGAAAGACCAAAGGTGGAACTCGTTACTACGACGTGTCTGAATTGATGGGCTTCAGTAACGAAGCTGCGCCTACTCTTTGCTATTGCAGGGTATCCAGTCACGACCAAAAGCCAGACTTAGACAGGCAGCAAGAGTTACTGGAAGCCTACTGTTCTGCAAAAGGTTGGCGAACTCAGGTTATACGTGATCTTGGTTCTGGCATGAACTACCGGAAAAAAGGACTTAATCAGCTACTTGAGTTAATAATGAAACGTCAGATTAAACGACTGGTGGTTTCACATAAAGACAGGCTGTTAAGGTTCGGCGCTGAATTGGTGTTCTCCCTATGTGAATTGCAGGGAATAGAAATAGTCATCGTACATAAAGGCGATCAGCCTTCGTTTGAAGAAGAACTCGCCAATGATGTATTGGAAATAATCACTGTATTCAGCGCAAGACTTTACGGCAGCCGAAGCAAGAAACACAAAAAGATGCTTGAGACTTTGCAAGATGTTGTTAGCTCACAAGATTGGACTCAGACCGACAAAACAACAAGCCGATTATCTTGACAGGGCTTGTGGTTCTCGTCGTCATGCGTTCAATCAACTGTTAGCACATTTCAATCAAGAAGGCGTTAAGTGGTCAAAGAAGGCTGCGAATGAAAAATACAAAGAACTCAGGCTTGAGTTCCCCTGGTATGCCGAAGTCAGTCAACGTGTAACGAGAAATACAGTCGACGATCTTCATAACGCCTTTACTCATTTCTTTCGTCGGGTGAAGAAAGGAGAAAAAGCAGGTTACCCAAGATTCAAGAAGCGAGGCCTACACGATAGTTTTTCTCTGAGAGAAAAACCCAAGTTCCATGTTGACGGCAGAACACTTCGCATTGAGAAACTGAAAACCAAAATTAAAATGCGCCAGGAACTGAGATTCACGGGCACACCCTGTCAGGTGACGATCAGTAAGCGAGCCGGAAAGTATTTCGCTTCTATTTTGGTAGACACTCAAGACTACGACCCAAAAGCACAAAGCAATGAGTCTGTAGGCGTTGATTTTGGCGAGGATGTAATTTAATTTGTGTAAACGCTTGTCGTTAATACTCCAAAGAGGAGCATAACTATGAGCGTTGAAATCAATGAAAAATTGCTTGGCCAGGTGGTTGGGCAAATCAAAAATCAGGATGACCTTGCCGATCTTAGCCGCCAGCTGATCAAAGCGGCTGTTGAGCGTGTTATGGCCGTCGAGCTGGAAGAGCACCTTGGTTATGCCAAACACTCTACCGATGGGCATAACACGGGAAACAGTCGCAACGGTTCCAGCAAAAAGACCATCAAAGGTGACTTTGGTGAGCTGGAAATCAATACGCCCCGAGACCGTAATGGCGAATTTGAACCTCAGCTCATTACCAAAGGGTCGACACGAATCAACAAGCTTGATCAGCAAATTCTGTCCCTCTACTCACGAGGAATGACCACCCGTGATATTGCTGATACGCTTGAGGAAATGTATGGTGCTGACATCTCGCCAACCCTCATATCCAAGGTCACTGATGCTGTTCTTGATGAAGTAAAAGCCTGGCAGAACAGACCCCTGGAAAGCCTGTATCCAGTACTCTATCTTGATGGCATTGTGGTCAAGGTTCACAAAGATAAGCGGGTTATCAAGAAAACTGTTTTTGTCGCTCTGGGCGTTAATTTGGAAGGCCAGAAGGAGCTTTTAGGTCTTTGGCTTGCAGAAACAGAAGGCGCTACATTTTGGCTGTCGGTGTTAACAGAGCTTCAGAACCGAGGTGTTGAGGATGTGTTTATTGCCTGCGTGGATGGACTGTCAGGCTTTCCTGAAGCCATCAACACGGCTTTCCCAAAGGCTCAGGTGCAGCTTTGCATTGTCCACCAGGTAAGGAACTCTCTGAAATACGTGTCCTACAAGGAACGCAAAGCAGTCGCTAATGACCTGAAGAGGATATATCAGTCAGCAACCACTGAAGAAGCAGAAAGGGAGCTGAGCGCCTTTGAAGGCACGTGGGGAGAGAAGTTTCCTTCCATAGGCAAGTCATGGCGTAAAAACTGGGATAACCTGATTACCCTTTTTGACTATCCTAAGGAGGTCAGGAAGGCTATTTACACGACGAATGCTATAGAGTCGCTGAACAGCGTCATCCGAAAAGCTATAAAAAACCGGAAAATATTCCCAACGGATGATGCCGTTCTGAAGGTTATTTTCCTGGCGACAGAAAAGGCGTCGGCTAGATGGACTATGCCAATAAGAGACTGGAAGTCAGCCATGAACCGGTTTGAAATCATGTTTCCAGACCGGATCAAGGTGTAAACAAGTAATGGCGTTTACACAGAATTATTTACAGGCTCATTTTGGCATCAAAAATTTAGCTATTTGTTCGAATGGCAAAACCTTTGCTGCTAATCAGAAACTGAAACACTCTCTGAAACGCCTTAACAGGAAACAGAGAGCGTTAAGCCGCAAAATAAAGAGAAGCAACCGTTACGCGAAAGCCAAGCGGGCAGTTGCAAAACTTCATTACCGGATCAGTAACCAGCGATCAGCCGTAATACATGAGGTAAGTGATTATTTGACGTCAAGATTCAAAATAATCACCATGGAAAACCTGAATGTAAAAGGCATGGTAAAAAACCGCAAACTGGCAAGAGCAATCAGTGACGCAGGTTTCGGCAAGCTGAGAGAGCTTGTCGAATACAAGGCAGAGCTGAGAGGATGCCAGATTGTGATTGCAGATCGGTTCTTTCCCAGCTCGAAAAAGTGTGCGGTTCATACTTGCAACTACATAAACGACAATATCGCTTTGTCCGATCGCCAGTGGCGATGTCCGAAATGTAAAACTTTGCATGATAGGGATTACAGTGCGAGTTTGAACCTTGATAATTATGGTCGAGACACGTTACAGCTCGACCCAAAACCCTACACAAGAGTGGAGTTAGACACGATTCGTCGTGCATTCATGTCGACGGCGTAGATAAGTCTGCATAATTACAGATTATGTTAGATTTTTAGTAGCGGTAGTGAATTGTCCACGACCTGAGTCAGGCGTACAGCTACGTGATCAGTTCGACCAAGCCGGTGTACTGAATATTCAGTGGTGATTTTTTGTTCTGATAAGTGCATACAACCAACCTGGTCAGCAGATTCACCATGAAATCGGCTTTAACGTGTGCCTGCCATGGTCTGTCTCGAAGACATTCTTCAACTGATCACTGATCGTCTCACTAATGGGATATCAGAGGAAAAACAAGGTCAAACTCTGAAATTCACCTGCCGTGGGACAGGTTAACTGTCTCCCCCCCCCTCGTCGGTTAAATGCTATCCCTTTCTGATGGGTTGTGATAGATTAGGAAAAATTTGGGTCGAAAATTGTTGCGATGGCCAGCAGCATGACAAACAACGAGATGCTTGCCACAGGTGTCTCGTTTTTTTTGGGTCTGAGTTGGGTGTACCTGAAAAATGACCATTATTTCAGGGACCAGGCTCTGAAGGTGTTGTCGGCATCAACTATGGAGTAATGGGAGATACCATTGACAAAGATAGCCATTCTAGCCCTGGAAGATGGCAGTATTTTCCGGGGAAAGGCCATAGGAGCCGACGGCGAAACCTGTGGTGAAGTTGTTTTTAATACTGCCATGACCGGTTATCAGGAAATACTCACTGACCCCTCCTATTCTCGACAGATTGTTACGCTCACATATCCGCATATTGGTAACACGGGTACCAATGTGCTTGACCAGGAGTCAGACAGGGTTCATGCTGCCGGCCTTGTTATTCGTGACCTTCCTCTGCTGACCAGCAACTGGCGCAATAAGCAACCCCTTGATGAATACCTTGTATCCCACAACACGGTGGCTGTCGCTGGCATTGATACCCGCCGTTTAACCCGTATACTGCGGGAAAAAGGTGCGCAGGCCGGTTGTATCATGGCAGGTGATCAGGTCGATGAAAGCGTGGCTATTACCAGGGCCCGTGCTTTTCCCGGCCTCAAAGGCATGGATCTGGCAAAAGAAGTAACCACTGCACAAAGCTATTCCTGGACGGAAGGCGTGTGGGATCTGACAACAGACAGCCACCAACAGTCTGTTGGGCATCCCTGGCATGTTGTTGCATATGACTTTGGGGTCAAGCATAACATCCTGCGCATGCTGGCGCAGCGTGGTTGCAAACTGACCATTGTACCGGCAAGAACGCCCGCTCAGGATGTGCTGGCCATGCATCCTGATGGTGTGTTTCTCTCCAATGGACCCGGTGATCCTGAACCCTGCGATTATGCTATTGCGGCTATTACAGAGCTGCTGAGGAAGAAGCTGCCCATCTTCGGTATTTGTTTAGGGCATCAGTTATTGGCCCTGGCCAGTGGCGCAAGAACGGAAAAGATGAAGTTTGGTCATCATGGTGCTAACCATCCGGTACAGGATCTGGACTCTAAAAAGGTGATGATTACCAGTCAGAACCATGGTTTCTCTGTGGCTGAAGAGTCATTACCCGCCAATTTACGTGCCACCCACCGCTCCCTGTTTGATGGTAGCTTGCAGGGGATTGAACGGACAGATGTGCCTGCGTTCAGCTTTCAGGGACATCCTGAGGCGAGTCCGGGTCCGCACGATGTAGCCAGCCTGTTTAACCGATTTTTGGCATTGCTGGAAGCCCATAAGGCAAAAAAAACCAGCACCCGTCCGGGAAACCCTGCCGACGTAAATGCCCACTGATTTCGGGATATCTGGATAAATAGTGAGAGACTGCAAGTAGTGGTTTCTCTCCGCGACTGTGAGAATGATGATGCCAAAACGTATCGATATAAAAAGCATTCTGATTCTAGGTGCCGGTCCGATTATTATTGGTCAGGCCTGTGAGTTTGACTATTCCGGGGCTCAGGCCTGTAAAGCCCTGAAAGAAGAAGGCTATCGCGTGGTATTGGTCAATTCCAATCCTGCAACCATTATGACAGACCCGAGCATGGCAGATGCGACCTATATCGAGCCTATTCAATGGGAAATCGTTGAAAAGATTATCGAGAAAGAAAAGCCTGATGCTATTTTACCAACCATGGGGGGACAGACTGCCCTGAACTGTGCACTGGATCTGGCCCATAAGGGAGTGCTGAAAAAACACAATATCACCATGATAGGCGCAACCCGTGAGGCCATTGATAAAGCAGAAGACCGTGCTCTGTTCGACAAGGCCATGAAAAATATTGGCCTGGCAACGCCAAACTCAGGTATTGCTCATTCCATGGAAGACGCTTTTGCAACGCTTGATAAGGTGGGCTTTCCCTGCATTATTCGACCGTCGTTCACAATGGGCGGCACCGGCGGCGGTATCGCCTATAACCGTGATGAGTTTGAGGAAATCTGTGGGCGGGGACTTGATCTGTCTCCTACCAGTGAGCTGTTAATTGATGAATCCCTTATTGGCTGGAAAGAGTATGAGATGGAGGTGGTGCGCGACAAAAATGATAACTGCATTATTGTCTGTTCCATTGAAAACGTTGATCCCATGGGCGTCCATACCGGTGACTCCATTACAGTTGCGCCGGCACAAACACTGACAGACAAAGAATACCAGATTATGCGCAGTGCCTCCATTGCTGTGCTGCGCGAGATTGGCGTCGAGACGGGCGGTTCCAACGTGCAGTTTGGTATTTGTCCGAACACCGGTCGAATGGTGGTGATTGAAATGAACCCGCGAGTGTCTCGTTCTTCTGCCCTGGCTTCCAAGGCAACGGGCTTTCCCATTGCTAAAGTTGCTGCCAGGCTCGCGGTGGGTTACACACTGGATGAACTCCGTAATGAAATTACTGGTGATGTCATTCCCGCATCGTTTGAACCGGCTATTGATTACGTCGTCACTAAAATTCCACGTTTTGCCTTTGAAAAATTTCCTCAGGCGGATGCCCGGCTGACTACACAGATGAAGTCGGTGGGTGAGGTGATGGCCATTGGTCGTACCTTTCAGGAGTCCATGCAAAAGGCGTTGCGTGGACTGGAAACCGGTGCCACGGGTTTTAACCCGGTGATGGACCTGAACCATGAAGACGCTGCTGATACCATCCGCGCCGAACTGGTTGCGCCAAGCGAGCATCGCATGTACTACGTGGCTGATGCATTCCGCGCCGGGATGAGTATTGATGAAGTGTTTGATGCCTGCAGGATTGACCCCTGGTTTCTGGTGCAGATTGAAGATCTGGTAAAAGAAGAGCTGGCCCTTTCGAGGACAAAACTATCAGACCTCTCCAAAGAAACGCTTTTCGGCCTGAAACGAAAAGGGTTTAGTGACCAGCGTCTGGCGCAGTTGCTGAATGTGCCTGAATCAGATGTCCGCCACTATCGCCTGGAGCAGGGAATCAGACCTGTGTACAAGCGTGTAGATACCTGTAGTGCCGAGTTTGCCTCCTCTACCGCTTATATGTACTCCACTTACGAACAAGAGTGTGAGGCTGATCCTTCTGATAACGACAAGATCATGGTGATCGGTGGCGGTGCTAACCGGATTGGTCAGGGGATTGAATTCGACTATTGCTGTGTTCATGCAGCCATGGCTGCACGGGAAGAAGGGTACGAAACCATTATGGTGAACTGTAACCCGGAAACAGTCTCCACCGACTATGATACTTCTGACCGTTTATACTTTGAGCCAGTGACGCTTGAAGATGTGCTGGCCATTATCCGGACAGAAAAACCCACTGGCGTGATTGTACAGTACGGTGGTCAGACGCCACTGAAGCTTGCCCGCGCCCTCGAGGCAGAAGGCGTACCTGTTATTGGTACCAGTCCTGAAGCCATTGATGTTGCTGAAGACCGTGAACGCTTTCAGCAAATGATTCAGCGTTTGGGGCTGTTGCAGCCACAAAATGCAACGGCGCGCTCCACTGATGAAGCGACTCGTAAGGCAGAGGAAATAGGTTACCCTCTGGTGGTCAGACCTTCCTATGTACTTGGCGGTCGTGCCATGGAAATTGTCAATGGAGAAGACGAGCTGAACCGTTATATGCGCGAAGCGGTTCAGGTGTCTAATGATAGCCCGGTATTACTGGACTCCTTCCTGAACCGCGCAGTTGAAGTGGATGTCGATGCGGTTTCTGATGGTAAGCAAGTGGTAATAGGTGCCATTATGCAGCATATCGAACAGGCAGGTATCCACTCTGGTGACTCTGGTTGTTCATTGCCGCCTTACAGCTTAAGCCCGCGCATGCAGGATAAAATCCGGGCACAGGTTTCTGCTATGGCATTAGAGCTGGGCGTTGTTGGTTTGATGAATGTTCAGCTGGCCATTCAAGATGGTGAGCTGTATGTCATCGAAGTGAATCCGCGTGCATCAAGGACGGTGCCTTTTGTATCCAAGTGTATTGGTCGCTCCCTCGCTAAGGTTGCGGCTAAGGTGATGATGGGACGATCCCTGGAACAGGTGGGTTTTACTCAGGAAATAGTACCGTCGTATTTCAGTGTAAAAGAAGCTATCTTCCCCTTTAACAAGTTCCCGAAAGTAGACCCTTTGCTTGGGCCTGAAATGAAATCCACCGGCGAAGTAATGGGGGTGGGCGCCTCTTTTCCCGAGGCTTACCACAAAGCACAGCTGGCTGCTAAAATGCAACTGCCAGAGAAAAAAGGCCGGGTGATTATCAGTGTGCGGGACTTCGACAAAGGTGACGTGCCTATGCTGGCCCGGCTGTTAATGGATACTGGTTACGAGTTGTTGGCTACACAGGGTACTGCCAAAGTGATTGAGGAGGCGGGGCTGCCGGTGACAACGGTCAATAAAGTGAAGCAGGGGCGACCACATTTAGTAGACATGATCGTCAATGGTGAGATAGCCTTTGTGGTCAACACAACTGACAGTCGTCAAACCGTTTCAGACTCTTACACCATTCGACGTTCTGCCCTCACTAATAAGGTGCTGTATACCACTACTATGGCGGGGGCGGAAGCGGTGGCACGTGCCATTGCCTTTGGTTCTGAGAAAGTGGTTAGACGGCTTCAGGACTTACATGCCGGTAATACGTCTTGTTGACGTACGACCGGATTGATGGACTGCACGCTATCTATCCAGAATAAGTGCAATCCAAGCCCTCCTATCCTCCACGATAGCAGGGCTTTCACCAGGGTAACACTGAATGAACCGATATCCGATGACCGTTGCAGGCGAAAAGGCGCTGCGTGAAGAACTCAAAAACTTAAAAGGGGTTGAGCGCCCCCGTATTTCCGCAGCCATTGCTGAAGCGCGTGAGTTGGGCGATTTAAAGGAAAATGCTGAATATCACGCTGCCCGTGAACAGCAGGGGCTGGTAGAGGCTCGTATCAATGACATCGAAGCCAAATTGGCTGATGCCCAGGTTATTGATATCACAGCTATCGAAAAAACGGGCAAGGTCATTTTTGGGGTTACTGTACAACTGGTTAACCTTGATAGTGACGAGAAAGTCACATACACCATCGTTGGTGATGATGAAGCAAGCATCAAAGCCAGTAAAATCTCTGTCAACTCTCCTATTGCCAGAGCGATGATTGGCAAGGAGGAGGGTGATGTTGTATTAGTTAACACCCCTTCAGGCCAGGTGGAATATGAAATTGATCTGGTGAGCCACCTTTAGTTATTGGGTAGTTATTGGGAACCATTGGGTTGTTTTTCAGGAATAAGCCAGCTGTGGAGCTTAAACATGGGCCTGCTGCAAAAAAACCAGATTTCGCTATTTTTCAGGTTGCTTCTCGCTAAATAGAACGACTTTTCGAGCCTGTCAATAATTCTGTGTAAACGCCACTGGTTATTTATGCCTTAATCCGGTCTGGAAACATAATTTCAAACCGGTTCATGGCCCAATGGCACTGACTTAAGATGCTAGCCCCTGATAAATCAAGGCTTGTTCGAAAAGAAAAACGACGATAAATGAGACGATCGAACAAAAAAGGTGGAAAGTTGAGGTTTTCCATAAAACGCTGAAATCCAATGCTTCCATGACAAAGTCACCTTCCCATACGGTGAGAGCGCAAAGCAATCCTCTATTTTATTTCTCTCAATCTACTCAGCCTTCAGGCTGGAAATGTTATCCTCAAAGCTGAAAATGAACCATTTCCAGCTTCGGGCAAAAATTGACATGAAGGCTCTTCGGTCATCATTGGATCAGCTACGAGCCTATTCCGGTGAGTAACTTGAGTTATTCAGGTTGCTCATTGACTGACGGCTCAGGGAGGTCAAAGCATTTTCTCAGTATCCTGGGAGGTAGAGGCAGTTCGGGAATGCTCCTGCTGCTCACAAGGGACCTGATAAGCCTGATGGCTTGGCTTTCCAGGGACAAGGGGCTACCAAGCAGCCTCTCGATTGCTTCTTTTGTCTTACCAGGGACTCGATGACTATAATCGACATACCTGGCAGGCACCAGCCTGGCACCGAAACCCAGGCATATGTTGATAATATCAAACTCCCCAATCCAGGCAGCTTCAATAACACAAGGACGGGTAGCTTCAGCTAAAACATAAGGATGAGTAGGTGGTTCTCCTCCTATATTCGGGTTTGCGCCTGCACGAAGCAATGCGAGAACTACTTCTTTTTTTATACTGGATTCCGCGGTACCCGTTATGGCTGTTATCAGTGCACTCCTTCCCCAGAAGTCAGTCAAGTTGAGGTCTGCGCCGGCTTCAATCAAGTAATTTATCAGGTCTAAACTTCCCTGGACGGAAGCGCTCATCAAAGGAGTCATTCTAAATATATTACGGGCATTAATGTCCACCCCTTGTGATAAAAAAAGTTTCACCTTATCTAGCTCCCCGTTGAATGCAGCAAAGTTTATTTCCTCATTCATCATTAAATATCCCCGTCAGTCTACCATTTACCCACAATACAGCGTTGACCTCCTCCCCCACCCTCAATCAGGTGGGGGAGGAGATCATACTGACCAACTGCAACATGCGCATTTCGTTAGCACAGATCTGTTCAAGCGCATCCTGACTTTCAACACTTAATCCATGAAGATGCATCATCTGCTCATGGGGTTCATGCCACTTTTTATCGATCATATACGCCGGCCACTTTTCCGACAAACGGCTTTGCAACCCACGAATTTTTTTGAATAACACCCACAACATAGCAAACAGTATCGGGGGCGAGTGACCAATACCTGTCCGTAGCTGAATGTATGCCATATAAAGTCTGGTAATCCGCTCAGTGCTGTTTTTGAGGCACAGCAGACAGAGATAGGCCTCATCATTCAATGACAGCTTTTCGCTCAAAATATATCCTCCCTGTCGATGGCCGGGAATAGCCTCCGTAATGGAAAACCGGCTCCCGCCAACCGTCTGACACTGTGTTTATTTCTAGTGCCCCTAAGCGCTAATCCCCATACAATATCACACTTGCAATGGTCGGCCTTTGTAAGTCCACTTAAAAGGCTTGGCCATTTTCTCGTTGAAGAAGTCCATGAACTGATGAAGGCGTACCTTAAGATCTTCTGTTGACGTAAAGCTGTTTCGTTTCAGAAAGCGTCTCACCAAAATAGAAAACCATATCTCTATCTGGTTTAGCCACGATGCATGCTTCGGGGTATAGTGAAACACAATCTTGTGGGATATATCACTCAGGTAGGCTGCCCGTGTTTTCATATTCTTGAGGATGCCGGTTTTCCCTTTTAGACCCAGCTCTTTTTCCGTTGTACCCTCAACCCTGGCTACTGCCTTAACTGCGGCTTCTGACATATGGGTATTAAGGCGATCCATGACAAAATGCCAGCCCGTTGCGGCAGGGTCACTTTCCAGCGTATTATCAAGCCAGTCGGCGAAGTCCTGTTCTTTCCGTGTATCCCTTACAAGGGGAATGATCTTGCCTGTCACGACATCCATCCCAGCCAGCAGGGCCTGAGTTCCATGGCGCTTATACTCAAACTCACGTTTTTCAATATAGCCCGGCTTGACAGGCTTTCCCCCTGTCAATGGCTCTAATGCCTGCATGCCCGTTTTTTCATCAAAGGATATTGTACGAATTCCCTGCTCAGCACGTTCAATAGCTTGACGATAGGTGTCGCAGACGTCAGCGCTATGTATTTCGAAGTCTTCATCCCTTGGGGTGTCTACCCAGCCCTTCACTTTATCGGGACGAATATCGGCCTGATTTTAAAAAACGCCCCACCTGTCTCTGTGAGATTGATGGGACAATACCTTTATCCTGAGCCGCCATAGCCAGCGAGCTTTCTGACCAGTGACTGAATGGATAACCATGCTCTTCAGGCTTGTCACAGGACATAGCGACAATCAGGCAAATTTGCTCTTCGGTAAACTTGGGTTTTGCACCGGGGCGAGGCGCTTCTTTTAGTTTTTCCAAAACAGGCAGTTCATCACTACGTTCAACCCAATGCTTCCGCCAGCGTGTGACGGTTTCACGGTTACACTTGAGTTCTTTTGTTGTCCCCAGAAGACTTTTCCCTTCTGCACCAGCCAATATGATTTTAGCCCTGAGCACTATGGATTGAGCACTTTTCCGCTGGCGAACAAGAAGCTCCAGGTCACTACGTTCCTGCTCTGGCAAAATGATCTGCTGGGTATGCTTTGATGGCATCCGTGCTACTGCTGTTAAAAAAAGGGGTGCGAATCAAAACATGTTTTTGCTTGTATGTATATCAGCGCTTTCCGGCACTAGTACTCCGTTCAACTCTATTTGATAACCACAGATAACCGGTTGGTCAACTGTTTGTGTAGATGTTATGTAAATAGTCGATAATGGTTAACCCTCCTTTCTGACTCGGAGTTACCATGATACTCAGTATTTTATTATTATGTGCTTTAAGACGAAGTACTAGGTTTTCGCCTGCTGAAAGAGTCGTACGGATGTCTCCAAAACAGTACTGACAGATATCCAATAGGCTGCACGAGCTTCCTGCTCCACGGGTTCAGTCATCTTAAAGCGTTCGAGGGTGCTTTGTAGTTCTACAGGGCAAACACTGTCCCTGACGGGATAATCCTGCCCCGGAAAACACTGTTGATAAAAACGAGGCCAGTCAAAACACAAGCCGGGATCTGCCTTCCCCCTAAAACCGGAAATCTGCTCATGGCCCAGTATTCTGCCGGGGCTTAACAATTTGGGATAATACTGCTGCAGTGTTTTTATTACTTCACTCAAAGTGTTGTATTGCGCATCAGTATAGTCAAAAAGGTTGCCATTATAATTCACCAACTCAATGCCTATGGCAAAGTCATTAAAGGCCTCAAGCGTGCCTCTGTTATCTGTCCACTGACTGGGACCGGCATGACGAGCCCGTTTGGCTTTACCTTCCAGGCAGCTTACCAATTCATAAACAGCACCATCTCGATCAATAACAAGATGTGACGATACAATGCCCCCTGGCTTGAGAAAAATGGCCAGTGTGTGCTCCAGATCAGCCGCAGTGTAATGCAACACCAGGTATTCAACAGGTATTTCTCTGCCATCCTGATTTGGACTGGGTCTCTTGATTCTATTCATCATTCAAAAAGTCGTCTTGATTCTCTTCATCATTGACCGAAACATACCTTAACTCAACAGTACAGCAGACACTTTCATGCAGCGATAGCTCCGTAGTGACTGAATCGCTGATAAGCGTCTATGATTTTTCATCATTTATAGCTAACCCTAAGTCATGGAAAACGCTACATATCAACTATAAAACCAGTGACTTGTAGTGAGTATGGCAAACTGGATGACAGAACAAGGCAAAATGACAGGTGAAGTCTGCTCTGTTGCGAGGTGTTCAACGTAGGGGGCGTTCAGATTGCCAGCGTAAAGCATAGTTAGAACACTCTACTGGTAGTATATACTTGCTCGAAAACTTCAAGCCGCAGAAACCTGTCCGCTACATCCTGCTAATACCAAAATTTTTTCCTCAATACATCCTGCATCTTGACGTTCTTCAGGCATGGCTGTAATCAGGGAAGCAACAATGAAAACGGTATTAGCGTCACCCCCGCGAAGGTGGAGATGACGGACTGCTGGTATTTTCTGAAATGCAGCTACCTTAAACCCTAAACAAAACCCTAAACAAAACCCTAAACACTGTAATACAGGTCAAACTCAGCAGGATGAGTCGTTTGGCTAATCGTCAGACACTCTTCTTTTTTCAGTGCAATATAGGCATTGATCATATCATCAGTGAATACACCACCCGCTGTCAGGAACTCACGATCACTGTCCAAAGCCGCCAGAGCCTCTTCGAATGTCTCAGCAACCGTCGGTATTTCAGTGGCTTCTTCAGGAGGCAGGTCATACAGGTCTTTGTCTGCAGCGTCACCAGGATGAATCTTGTTCTTGATGCCATCGAGTCCCGCCATCAGCATAGCCGCAAAAGCCAGGTAAGGGTTGGCTGCCGGGTCAGGGAAACGAACTTCAACGCGGCGAGCTTTGGGGCTGTTAACGTAGGGGATACGGATGGAGGCAGAACGATTACGGGCAGAGTATGCCAGCATTACTGGCGCTTCAAAGCCAGGAACCAGACGTTTATAGGAATTGGTAGATGCATTAGTAAAGGCATTGATAGCTCTGGCATGCCTGATGATGCCACCAATGTAATACAGGGCTTTTTCACTCAGACCGGCATAGCCGTCACCGGCAAACAGGTTTTCGCCGTTTTTGCTCAGGGACATATGCACATGCATACCACTCCCATTGTCACCAACCACAGGTTTGGGCATAAAGGTCGCCGTTTTGCCGTAAGCATGGGCAACGTTATGCACCGTATATTTCAGGATCTGAACTTCGTCAGCCTTTTTCACCATGGTGTTAAACTTAACGCCGATTTCACATTGACCGGCAGTGCCCACTTCGTGGTGATGCACTTCAACCTCGAGTCCCTGCTCTTCCATAGCCTGACACATAGCAGTACGCAGGTTGTGCAGGGAATCAACAGGAGGAACAGGAAAATATCCACCTTTTACGCGAGGACGGTGACCTGTATTGCCCCCTTCGAGCTTGAAAGAGGAGGACCAGGCCGCTTCTTCAGAGTTGATTTCGTAAGAAGCACCAGACATATCGACTTTCCATTTCACATCGTCAAAGACGAAGAACTCAGGTTCGGGACCAAAGAAAGCCGTGTCGGCAATCCCGGTGGATTTCAGGTAGTCTTCTGCACGCCTGGCAACAGAGCGAGGATCACGCTCGTAACCCTGCATGGTAGAAGGCTCAATAATGTCGCAACGCAGGTTCAGGGTTGTCTCGTCTGTGAATGGGTCGATAACAGCCGTGTCGTCGTCTGGTAGCAAAATCATGTCGGATTCGTTGATACCTTTCCAGCCCATAATGGAGGAGCCATCAAACATTTTACCCATCTCAAAAAACTCACCATCCACCTCACTGGCGGGGATAGAGACATGCTGTTCTTTACCTTTACTGTCGGTGAACCGCATGTCGACCCACTTGACGTCGTTTTCTTTGATCAGGTTGATTGTCTTGGACATTATTATTTCCTCAGGAAAATGAAAGCTGTCGGACAGGTGCTGCTGTAACAACCATGCCCTGATAAACACTTGTCAGCAAGTACTTATCCTAGCAATTATCATGCCAGTTATTGAAATTTCATAAAGGCATACTTATTAATTAGCGATATTAGCGATACATGCACTTACACAGAGCACTTCTCCCAACAATTGCGCATCCTGTTTAAAGCGCTTTTGGCTTAAAAAGCACGGTTTTAGTGCGCATCTGTACTGATTCCGTATCAACCGCTACACAGCAGGCTGTTACCCAGTGTATAGTGATGACAAAATTTATCACTCCCTTTTCTTCGGTTTCGGTGATTTGCGAGATCACAGGTGAAGCTGTCGCACAAGTGGCCAGCCAGACGTTAACCAACCTGTCTATAATTGACGATGCTTCCGACATGCTTGTCCTGAGACCGCTGATCGCCATGGATAAACAGGATATCATGAATATAGCCGTCAACATTGGTACCGAAGCCTTTGCCCAAAATAGTCCGGAATACTGTGCTGTCATCTCTAAAAAGCCGACAACCCGTGCAAGGAAAGACCGCATTGAGCGCGAAGAAAGCAAGTTCGATTTTGCTTTACTGGATGAAGCCATTGCCACCCGCCGGGTGGTTTCCGATAACGATATTATTGCAGATGGCCCGACCCGTGAAGACGTTAACGTGTGCGATCAACGGAAACAGGGTGATACTATTATTGATATTCTATTGATATTCTATTGATATTCGCCACCCCGATGAGGAAGAACTTAACCCGTTTGCCCTTCACGGGCGGAAAGTCATCCATATACCCTTTTACCCGTTACGCACGCGCTTCCCTGAGCTGGTTACGCAACAGCATTATGTGCGGCGTTATTGTGAAAAAGGTGTCATGAGTCAGCTGCACGCTATGCACCTTTACGATGAAGGACACGAAAATGTGGATGTATTTAACCCTGAAAGCCAGTATTGACAAGGACGCTACCTATGAAAATAGCTATGATTGCCGCCGTGGCCGAAAACAATGCCATTGGCATCAACAACAAAATGCCGTGGTACCTGCCCGGAGATCTTCGTTACTTCAAAGCGATGACCATAGGCAAGCCTGTTGTGATGGGGCGAAAAACTTTTCAATCTCTGGGCAAGCCACTGCCTGGCAGAACCAACATTGTGATCACCCGTGATAAACACTTTACCCATGACGGGATTAAAGTGGTACACAGCTTGCCAGATGCACTGTCACTGGCCAAAGATATTGCCATGATTGACGATGCGAATGAAGTGATGTTGATTGGCGGCGCTGAAATTTATAAGCAGGCAATGCCACAGGCCGAACGCTTATATCTAACGCGTGTTTATCAGCGCTTTGAAGGCGATGCTTTTTTTCCCACGCTGGATAACAACGCATGGCAGGAAATAGCCAGGGAGGACCATCGAACAGAGGATGAGCAGTCACTGACCTACAGTTATCTTGTTTTGGAGCGCCAGTATTGACACCCTCCCCGCCCTGAATTTCGGACGACTGGGCGGGATAGTGCCACAGCATGAACAGGTTTGGGTGAGCAGGCTTCGTTAGTTTCTTCAAAAACCACGCCTGCGTGATCGCATTTGTATTCCAGCATGGTGTGGAGTGAAGCCACCCTGCATCCAGGACCAACTTTGCCATTTTGGTCTTAGTGAGGGCTTTACTTGATACGTTACCAATGAAGGAAGATAGTCGCATTCCCATTGACGAGAGTGCATGACATAAAGCGGCAGGTTGAAAAGGCTATAAAAAACGAGCACAACCCTGAGCAGGTCGTCGGAAGGCTGGAACAAAAAGGGGTTATCAAGCTCCACCACGAGACGGTTTATCAGTATATACTGACCGATAAAAAAGAAGGCGGTACGCGCTACAAGCACTTACGTCACCAAGGTAAGCCATATCGCAAGCGTTACGGATCAGGCCATAATCGTACGGGATTCCTAACCGTGTTGGTATTGAGCATCGCCCTGAAATCGCT
Organism: Endozoicomonadaceae bacterium; assembly: GCA_965232215.1. Lineage (GTDB taxonomy): Bacteria > Pseudomonadota > Gammaproteobacteria > Pseudomonadales > Endozoicomonadaceae > Endonucleibacter. The sequence continues at coordinate 468,820 of CBDDPF010000012.1, read as the reverse complement.
AATAAACGGCAGAGGGTTAGTGACTGGGAAGCCGATACTATGATTGAGAAAAACCACAAGCGAGCCATTGCAACAATGGATGAGCGTAAGTCAAAGCTGCGCCTTTGTACCCTTGTCAGGAAAAAAAGCAGAAGGAATGAGAAAGGCAATGATTAAAGCGCCCACCCCCTTAAAACGGTTTGTGAAAACGATCGCCTATGACAATAGAAAAGAGTTTGTTGAACATGAAAAGGTGGCGAAATCCTTAGGCTGTAACAGCTATTTTGCATCACCCTGTCACTCATGGGAACATGGCCAAGGTGTTCGAGAAGTTAACTGGAGTGGATGACAGAAAAGTTATGGGCTATGCACTTATGACTTGAATTCAGGACTCAACTTTCAGACCAACCATCATTTTTATTCCCCTGATTATTTTTAGTGGCGCTCTTGGCACTCCAGGTTACGGTAAAAATTCTCATGTGAGCCAAATGACACCAGTTCCAATATCAACTCACCTTCATCAAAGTAGTAAGCCAGTAATGTTAACTGCTTGACCATTTTGAATTTATAGACCTGAAGATGACTCAGACTACCCCTTTTATTATCTCCGATCTCTGGATTATTCGCTATGGCTTTGATTGCTTCATCAAGGTCAGCCTTTTGATTTTTCTTGAGCTTTTTCACGGCTCTGTCAAACTTAGCTGTTTGAAGAATCTTCACTGCTTTAGCCAAAACGATACTCCGATACTAGTCCATGCTTACGCTCTTCCTCCGCTTCCATAATGTCCTCAATAAAGCGAATAGGAAGGTCAGGGTTTTCCTTGGCAATTCGCCCCAAACTAGCCCAGTACTCAACCTGCTTAGCAGCAGAGCGTTTCTTGACCTTTCCGATCAGAGCGGCTGCATCAACCAGCTCTTCATCTAATCTCAGTGGTTTGCTTGCCATGTTTTATCCTTAGCAACAATGAATCATATTTCATATTAATGTAGCACTTTGCAACACACGAAGTAACCCCTTTAGCTGAAATAAATACGCATAAATACATACAAGGTGTTGACTTGTACGTAATTTCCGAATAATCTTTGCAGCAAGTCGAGGCAAGACAATAATAAAAACAACCGTCAGGCAGACTCGGCAAGGCGCTGATAACAAAAATAAATACAGCGGCAACTATAACAACAATAACAAGAGCATCGATCAACCCTGCCATCCTTTGCTCCCTTAAAGGACTGAGAGATCAAACGACGGCAACGTTACTTCCTCCAAGCCCCGTTCTGTCAACAGGTGGGGCTTTTCTCTATTTGCACTTTACCCTCAGAATATCACTCCACTGTGTTGTGTACCCTGGCGACAGTGACACCTGTTTCATATGCCACCTTTTATGCCCGAGTTGGGTGGAGGCTACACGAAGGCTGTTCCTGCCAAACTTTTTGTTAATAGCATCGAGCGTTTCCATCATAGGCGCTGTGCCTGGAGTAATGTTATCAGCCAACAAATCTCCCTGATAACCACTGTCATCACACAGGTCACAGAGCATAAAGCCTGCCTTTTTGTACTCATACCCATCCTTGAACATCTGGTTCAGAGCAGATTCTATCGGTTGCAGCCAAGAGCTGGTGTTATTGCTTGGACTTGGCAGCGCCAACCGAACATTCTGGCAGTCCTGAAGCTGGTTCTTTTTAAATGGGTCGGTTCGAATAAAAATGATGGCTTCTGAGGCGTACTTGCCCTGCTCCCGCATCTTTTCACACGCACGACTAGCAAAGCTGGCAAGGGCGGAATGCAGCTCATTTTTAGATGTAACACACTCACCAAATGACCGGCTAACAATGATTTGATGCTTATTACCTGTGCTTTCCTCCTCAAATGGGATACAGCTCTCCCCTTGAAGCTCACATACCGTTCGCTCCAGCACCACAGAAAAGCGCTTTTTAATCCAGCTTCGGTTGCTTCTTGCAAGATCAAGCGCTGTCTCTATACCCTGACTCTGTAGCTTATGACTGATGCGCCGGCCTACACCCCATACCTCATCAACAGGCATGATAGCCAGTAGCCTTTCCTGCCTTACAGGACAGGTTAAATCAACCACGCCGCCAGTAGAGGGGTAATGTTTTGCTGCATAGTTAGCCGCTTTTGCTAATGTCTTGGTTGTACTGATCCCTACGCAAATGGGAAGCCCTGTCCACTGTGCAACTTTGTCTTTCATGCACAAACCAATCCCCTGCAAGGTATCTTTGCTGTGACCGGACAAATCAATAAATGCTTCATCAATGCTGTAAACTTCCACGCAAGGAGAATACTGCTCCAAAATGGAATGAAACCTGCTGGAAAGATCACCGTATAGTGTGTAGTTACTGGACAACACCTGTAGCTGCCCTGATGCAATCAAGTCACGGACTTTGAAAACAGGTGTACCCATTTTGATACCCATTGCCTTCACTTCCGCAGACCGAGCCACCAGGCACCCATGATTATTGGATGCTACTGATACAGGCCGCCCCAGTAGCCCAGGATCAAACACTCGCTCACAACTGACATAGAAATTATTGGCATCGACCAGGGCAATGATGGGTTTCATCGGAAACTATTGATACAGGCAGTAATGACACCCCAAACATCCAGTGTTTGTTCTGGCGTCAATGTGACAGGCGCGTAAGCAGGGTTTTCAGAAGCAAGTACAACGGCCTCGCCGGTTTTAATGTAGCGCTTCACCAACAGCTCACCATCGAGCAAGGCAATGATAATATCTCCTGAAACAGCAGTCAGACTTCTATCAACGATCAACGTAGCACCGTCCAGGATACCAGCCCACTCCATTGAGTCTCCGCTAGCTCGGGCAAAAAAGGTTGCTGCCGGATGATGGATAAAATGCTGATCCAGCGATAGCTTATCTTCCAGCCAGTCTGCCGCTGGCGATGGAAAGCCACAGCCTGCGGGACTTTGATAGAAAGGAATCAAGACTCTGGCAGGTTTCGAGGGTTGCATAAAGGGCATTCACCAGAATAGATATACTGTTTGTATATACAGTATATCTATTCTGGTATTTTGCAAGAAAAACAGCCTCTACCCTGTATCTTTGTAACACAAATGTATTACGTTTCTTGGATGCAGCCTTACTGCACTGTATCTATGAGTGATGTGGTGCACTAAAAATGGACACCCTTCTATGCAATTTTCTGTAGCTCATATTGCTCAGGACTGACATAGCCCAAAGTACTCGCCGTTTTCTATTGTAGTCGCCTTCCATGTATTCAAACACTGCCTGGTGGGTATCTTCCCTGCTCATCAGTGGATCATAGTGGATGGCTTCAATCTTCAAAGAGTGAAAAAAGCTCTCTACCCAGCGTTGTCCCAATCATCAGCTTTTCGGCTCATGCTTTGTGCCATCTTCTGTTTAGCAGGCAGCTTAAGGAATGCAACAGAGCAGTATGGGCTACCTCTGCCCCTGTGAAAGATGAAGCCTTTTAGCCGCTTACGCCGCCATAACGCCATGGTCAGGGCATCACAGATCAAAGAGGATGTCATTGTGGTACTCATAGACCAGCCAATCACTTTACGAGAGTAAAGGTCAATAACAACAGCCAGGTACAGCCAGCCCTCAGGGGGCCGTAAATACTTGGTGTCACCAGCCCACTTCTGGTTTGGCCTTGTTGCTGAAAAATCCCGCTTCAGTAAACTGGGTGCAATGGGCAGGTTATTTTGACTGTCCGTTGCTGTGACCTTAAATTTCCTGAAGGCTTTGAGTACCAGGTCCTGCCGCTTCATACAGGTAGTAATGGTTTTCAGACAGCAAGGCCTACCTGCTTCCTTCAGATCTTTTTGGATTCGTCAGGCACCTGCCCTGGCTTTGTTCTCGACAAAGAGGTCTTTGATTGCCTTGTCTCGTGCCTTTTGGGACATTGAGGGCTTACTGGCTGTATTGCGTGCCTTTTTCCACTGATAGTACCCACTTCGCGTTACCTTTACTGCTTTTGCCATTGCCTTAAGGCTAAAGCTCTGCTCGTTATCCAGCATGAACTGAAAACGCGCTATTTTTGGTTTTTGCGAAGTAGGCTGCCGCCTTTTTTAGGGTTAAAAACAGTTAGCTGTAAACTATTATAATCTGTAACTATCTGATATAATTTCGATCATGAATCAAAGGTGGTAAACGGTTACGCGAAAACCAAGCTAACAGTTACCATTTTTTTGATTCATAAGCATGGTCGCAGACACGTTACAGCTCGACCTAAAACCCTACGAAAGAGTGGAGTCAGACACAGCTCGCTGTGCATCCATGTAGACGGCGTAGATAAGTCTGCATAATTACAGATTATGTAAGATTTTTAGTAACGGTATTCAGCGCCTCTGTTTTTTCTGCCAATGAGCACTTTAGGCGGGCATTCTCTGTTGTAAGCGCTGTTTCTCGCTGACTAACAGCGCTTTTCTTCTTAGCCGCAGACCTCCAACCATAGGGTTTTGCGGTCGTTATCCCTAACTCTTTGGCAGTAGCCGGAATACCAACGGTATCAGCCAGTTTAAGCGCCTCTTCTGTGAATTCTCCTGTAGTGGCCATTGCTCACCTCAAATAGTCGTCTAACTATCCTGGTGAGGTGTCCAGAAGTAGTGCATCAGATCACTCTGTGTGATTGGTATTAGAAGAGTCCATTGGCTATTACGTCACTAACGTGGATACAAAGATCGCCTCACCTTCCCAATCACCAGCCTTGGCACCCACGTCCGCCAGATTTCCTCATAATTCATTAAAAAGTGCAGGGCAGCATCTTTATCACTGGCATTGTTAGTGTGCTTCCAATTCAGTAAAGCATTGAGTGCCTGATGGCTGAGTGTCCGGCTCTTCAAATACGAAAAAACGTCGCCGGCCTCCAGGGCAAATCCATAGGTTGTCACTGTTTGAATCGGTGAGCCGGGGTACATAGTGATTTCAGGGGTGGCACAAGCCGGGTTAACAGTGCAGGTAAAAAACTCTTCTTCGAGAACACCCGAATTAAATCTGACTTTGGTCATAGGGTATTTGGCAAGCATAACCGATGGTGAGCGATAATACCCAAACCAGGGCTGCTCTTGTTCATAGAGACCAGCCAGTACCTGATCGAAGCTGACAGGGGAATCCAGCGTGACAGAGTCGTATTTTGCTTCTGCTAACCCTAGAGCCTTAAAAAGCTGTTTTACGGTTGTCTGACATGCCCAGCCTGCACGACAGCCGTAAAAAACACCGCGTTCGGGATTTTGGGGGCGGCTAAACACAGAAGCATGTTGTTTAATGCCATTGATACTGGCAAACTTACCATGGTGTTTGAGCATATAGTCAGGTACCCAGAAACCTTCTTCCCCACCCGGGTACACGGCATCTCCGAGGGTTAGCAGCCGTTGGTCAGTAACGCCTTTCTCCACTGCCTTTTTAGCGTCATTAAGCCACAGGGCAGAAATAATATCAGGCTTTCCGCTTGCGACCATACGATTAATGCTCGACGTATTATCCCCGGGTACCAGCTGCACAGCACAGTTATAGCCCTGGGTAAGCACATAATGGTCAATATGGGTAATTAGCCGGACAACAGAGTCATTAATGTTAGCAATAGTGATGGTGTTTTCACATTTAAAAAAACCCAGGCCAGAGACCGGTGCTGCAAACAGCAACAGAGCAAACAATAGACGCCTCATCAGATATCCCTCTCTGAAATGTCGTTTTATTGATTTATGGCATATTTTTGTGGATAAAAAAAGCGTATATGTAACACTTTTTGAGGATGAAAAATGCGTATATGTGACACTTTTTAGGGATAAAAAATGCGTATATGTGGCATTTTTTTGGAAATAAAAAAAAGCGTATGATTGGCATCGGCTGAACTTCTCCCTCCTTTCAGGCAAATAACAGTTGGTATCACCATCTCTTTACAGTCTATTAAGCTACGTGCAGCTATTTCCTGGACGTCAGAATAGTCACTCAGTACCGAATCAGTTGATGTTATGTGCCCGGGGCGGGAGACGTCCGCGTTAAATATGCACGTTGGAAAAAATATGAAGGAAATGATTTATGAAGGGTTTTTTCAGTAAATTATCCCAGGCGATTATGTTGCCAATTGCGCTGCTTCCCGCAGCCGGTATTATGTTGGGTGTTGCAGGGAGTTTTACCAACAAGGCAATGCTTGAAGCTTATAATATAGGCTTCTTGCACGAAGGCAGTATTCTTAATAGCTTCCTTCAAATTATGATGGATGCCGGCAGCATTATATTCGGCAACCTGCCAGTTATGTTTGCAATGGCCATTGCCATTGGCTTTGCACGCACAGAAAAAGGTGCTGCTGCTCTGGCTGCGCTGATTTCTTATCTGATTATGAATGTTGTTATCGCGAAAACACTCGTCGTTTGCAATATGATTGGCCCTGAAGGAACGGCTGTTTTGATCGGCGGAAAGGAATACAATGGTATTCTGACTGACATGATGGGCATACATAACACCTTGAGTATGGGCGTGTTTGGTGGTTTGATCGCTGGTGCTATGGCTGTTCTGCTTCATAATCGTTATCACGCAGTCAAGCTGCCAGACTTTCTGGCATTCTTTGGTGGAGTCCGTTTTGTTCCCATCGTTGCCGCATTCGCTGCACTGTTTTACGGTATCGCCTTAACCTTTATCTGGCCTTACCTGGGTGTGGGTTTTGGAGCCATCGGCAATGCACTCGGTAGCCTGAGTGATTCCGGCAATGGCTGGATAGCCTCCCTGATCTTCGGTCTTGTTGAGCGTTCATTGATACCCGTTGGTTTACACCACGTATTTTATCTGCCACTGTGGCAAACATCGGTGGGTGGCGTGGCACAATTTGGTGATCAGATTGTCTATGGTACCCAGAACATCTTCTTTGCCTCTCTGGCTCACGGAGACTTCTCTCAGTTTACCGCTGCCAACTTTATGACCGGTAAGTTCCCATTCATGATGTTTGGTCTGCCTGCTGCTGCATACGCTATGTACACCTGTGCAGACAAGGAAAACAGAAAAGTTGCTGGTGGCCTGCTGGCTTCCGTAGCACTCACTGCCTTCCTGACTGGCATTACAGAGCCTATTGAGTTCACCTTCCTGTTCCTGGCACCTGCACTGTACTATGCCATTCACGTACCACTGGCTGGTCTGTCCTTCATGCTGATGGACATTCTGAATGTGAAGGTTGGTATGACCTTCAGTGGTGGCTTCATTGACTTTACACTGTTCGGTATTCTGCCTGGGGTTACAGGTGTTGAAAATAACTGGTATTTCATTCCAGTGGTTGGTCTCATTTATGCCCCGATCTACTACTTCCTGTTCCGCTGGTACATCATTCACTTCGATATTAAAACACCTGGACGTAAGGGTAGCGCTGTTGCCGTTGTCAGCAAAAAAGACTATCTGTCTGCTAAAAAAGGTGCCAGCCAGGGCAGCGAGATGGCTGAACAGATTGTTGAAGCCCTCGGTGGACCTGACAACATTAAGGACGTGGACGCTTGTATTACCCGTCTGCGCATTACCGTGAAAGAGGGTAGTCTGGTGAAAGATAATGACTACTGGACTCAAGAACTCGGTGCCAAAGGACTAGTGAAAGTGGGTAGTAATGGTATTCAGGTTATCTATGGCGCTCAAGCTGCTACTTACAAGGCTCAGATCAATTCAATTCTTGGCAAATAAGTAGGGTAGTAAAAGATGATGTCAGGTAACAAGTTTCGACGTACAGGTGCTTTTGTTATTGATCTCCTGATAGCGAAGATGTTTATGCAAATAGTTGTTTCTGTATTTTTACAGCTTGTTACTTACATCTTTTCACGCAATAACGAGGGAATTTTCTCCCTCAATGATCCAGGCGCATTGCCTATTCTATTGGGTTTTACATTATGTGCTATTTTGGTATTTATTGGTACTTATCTTGGCTATAGTTATATATGCTGTCGTTTAATTAAAAAGACACTGGGCAAGTATTTATTAAGCGTTGATACGCCTCTTACCCTTGGACAATGTACTCTTTCAGACTATATGCAGATGGAGCGTAAGAAAATCACCTTATGCGTGGCGACCCTTGGTCTCTATGCCCTTTATTCACTGGTTCAATATTACGTGTTCAATAAACGTCCATACCATGAATTAGCTATGGCATAATCATTAGCTGGAATCCTCTAGGACTTACGCATTGACAACATATCCTAAAGTTTGATAATTACCAAAAATCACTACCTTTCAGGGACGAAAGTGAGAAGTACTACTCGCCCAACAACTGCACAATGCACACTCCCACAATACATGGGGTTTCTGATCAGTGAGCCAAAATCATCAACATGCACAAGGCTGGCAGAAGTGACCGGCATTTCTCACGATAGCGTTAATCGTTTTCTTAACCGCGAACATTATCAGCCAAAAGATATGTTCAAAGAGGCCGCTCAGGACTTGTGTCTTGTTGGTGGCACATTGAGTGTCGATGATACTGTTCTTGATAAACCCTATAGCAATTCTGTGGCTCTGGTCAGCCATTTCTGGTCTGGAAAACACCACAGGGCAGTCAAGGGAATTAACCTCGTCACCCTCTATTACACAGACCCGGCAGGTCGCCATATGCCAGTAAATTTCAGGATATGCGACAAATCGGAAGGCAAGACTAAAAACGACTATTTTCGTGAAATGCTGATTGAAGTGCTGGCGTGGGGACTGAAGCCAGCGTTTGTAACCGGTGACTCCTGGTACAGCTGCGTCAAAAACCTGAAGACGATTAAGAACCATCAGACTGGGTTTATGTTTGCGGTTGAAAAAAATAGGACGGTATCACTGGAAAAAGGTAAGTGGCAGCAGGTTCAAACCCTTGAGATACCAGACGATGGTCTGAATGTCTGGCTCAAGGATTTCGGCAATGTCAGGTTGTACTCAGGACGACGCTAAAAGACCAGTGTCGTCACTACGTGGTTTACTTGCCGGAAGATGTACCTTTTCAACGCAATGAATTCATCCAGATACATGACCAGCACTGGCAGATCGAACAGTTTCACAGAGCGATCAAGCAAGTTTGCCATATCGAGCATTTTCAGGTGCGTAATGAGCGGCCTGTGAGAAATCACATCTTTGCCAGTATTCTGAGTTTTGTATATCTCCAGAAGATGCAGATAGCGCAGGAGTTTACCAATATTTATCAGCACCAGCGCGAGCTGTTTAAAGGGGTGGTTGGTGCTTTCATTGAGAGCTTCGCAAAGGGCAAAGATTACCTGCTACCAAAATATGCCGGCGTCATCAATGCGTAAGTCCTATCCTCATATATTGACAAAATTTCCCTGAAAGTCGGTCTTCGCATAATTCGCATAATAAGTGTCAATCACTTTGTTTTTCACTGCTAGAATGGCAGTAAAGTTGGCAGGGCAGCCGGTGCCAGAAATTTGATATCAATAACGTACTCCTGTGTGAAAAAAACTGGCACCCAGCAGGTAATCCTTTACCTGGTTGCTACCGGTGTGTGCCATACTGATGTTTTTACCCCTGTCAGGTATGGGCCATTCAGCCTTTAGTGGTGTAAAAGAGCGTTCAGAGCTGCCAAAGACTGTCAACTGTTATTTGGCCGGTGAGTTTCAGCTGGATGACTTCCTTACTCATACCATAGGGCTTGACGACATTAACGACGTCTTTGACCTGATGCATGAAGGAAAAAGTATTCGTTCAGCTCCCCACTACTGGACTACTGGACTACTGGACTACTGAAAGGTGCAAATAATGTTAACACTCTCTTGCCGTCAGCGTTGTTTTGGTGGCTGGCATCAACAGTTTGTTCATGTATCCGATGTACTCAGCTGCGAGATGCGGCTTGCCATTTATCTGCCACCTTTTGCTACCAAATCGAACCCGGTACCGGTGCTTTACTGGCTGTCAGGGTTAACCTGTACCGATGCAAATTTTATGCAGAAAGCCGGCGCGCTGCGTATCGCCTCTGAGCTGAGCATGGCGATTGTTGCACCTGACACCAGTCCACGAGGCGAAGGTGTGCCCGATGCCCCTGATGGCGCGTATGACTTAGGATTGGGAGCGGGCTTTTATGTCAATGCCACCGAAGCACCGTGGTGTGAACATTATCGCATGTATGACTATGTGGTCACAGAGCTTCCAGCATTGATTAAGCAGCACTTTCCGGTATCATCCAAATGTGCCATCAGTGGTCACTCTATGGGTGGGCATGGAGCCATGATGATTGCCTTGCGCAACCCCGGCGTCTATAGCTCGGTGTCGGCGTTCAGTCCTATTTGTCACCCTTCCAAAGCCCCATGGGGGAAAAAGGCCTTTTCGCACTATTTAGGGAACGATCGAGTCAAATGGGAAAGATATGATACCGTAAAACTGTTGAGAAAAACTGACTGTGCAACTGTTCCTCCATTAATGATCGATCAGGGAGGCAATGACAGGTTTCTCAATGAACAGTTAATGCCACAATCGCTGGTGGTTTTAGCAAAGGAAAAAGGAGTGAACCTTGATTATCGGTTACAGTCGGGCTATGACCACAGTTACTATTTCATTGCGAGTTTTATTGAAGAACATTTGTATTTTCACTACACCTGTTTACAAAATAGCAGTGTTTAGGGGAATGGCACAAAACAACTGACCGGGACCGGGTAGTAGTGAAGTAAAAAAGAGCATGGTTTTCACAAAAAAAGCCGTCGTTTTTTTTAACATTTTGGCTTCCATTTTTAGCGACTTGTTTTCAAACTCAAGCACATTGATGCTTTGCTTACTCAATAATGTAGCTGCGAACTCCCGAAATACAATTTTCTCAGAAGTCCTGACTGTTTAATTCTTCTAAAAAAAGAAACTTTTTTTCTCAAAAGTAGACTAAATATCCTACAGAAGATAACATTCCGGCTTACTGACAAAATGAGTATAACCGCCTGATTTTAAGGTGTCTTTTACCATTGAATATATGCTGACTTAATTTTTAATACTTTAAAGTCAACAAGTTACTAAGGGTGGTAGTAGTTGGAAAAATAAATAATGAGGTTTATTTATGGCTTACGGATATTCTAATAATGGCAATGGGCCGTCAGCTTCTCCCTACAGCCTTCATTCGCAACATCAAGCATCAGAACATTTGTCAGCACCAAATGGTTCAGGTGTCAATTCATCCAGATTTAATTCCCGGACTGTGGTTGAAGCGCCTTATTATCAGTGCCATTTAACAGGTCATCAGCAACGATTTGATACATTTCAAGCATTGCTTTCCAATACCAAACTTTGGTCAAATTTTAAAAATAATATAAAGGTTTTTTACCCTGAATTTAATACTTCGCTGGATGATCAAACCATTATAGAGAAAATTATTACTGGTGATGGTGAATTGCGTCAATACTATTTTTTTATTAATAATATTGATAAAGTAGACTCAGACTCTGTTTCTCAATCAGAGATCACTGAGCCAACTAATCATCCGGTAACTGAAAGGAGAAATGAGCTTACAAGCCCTGGCCTTAATCGTTATAATGATGATAAGGCAGATTATAGTGAACGTGTTTCTACATTCACGAACATACGTTTTAGAGAATATATTAATAGTTTGAACTTTAATAGATGTTTCCGTGAACATAAAAATGCTCACAACTTATCTCAGGAGGGATTTTATTTCTCTTTTATTGAAAACAAGGTGCAATGCTTTTCTTGTGGAGGAACCATACAACTTGAGTTAATCCGACACAGTAACAACCCTCGTCAACTGCACGGTAAGTTTTACCCCAAATGCAACTTTCTTCGCGATAAACATGGACAGGCGTTCATTAATCAATGTCAAGAGAGCCTGACAAGCTTTGAAGAGAACCTGGTTGGCCAGCCACTCCCTGATACCCCTCATTTATATCAACAGCCTCTCTCTGAGGATTTAAGGCATAGAGATAATATGGAATTGCAGAGCATGATGAATGAAATAGCAATACGTGAAGGACGCGTTCCGGGGGTAGACCGTTATGAAGCGTTGGGGACTACAAGGCGTCTAAGGGCTGCAGGAACTGAACGGATAAATAGCTACACGTCTACTGTCTTTAACGCATCTATCGACAACCTTCGGGGAAAAATATCCATCGGACAGCTTGAAGCTTTGCAGAAACTTAACAGAAAGATCCAGGAGATTCGTTTTGGAAGGAGAGATATTCAACAATCTTTTGAACAAATCCTTCAGACGCTGGTTGCTTATCCTGAAAGGCTGTTAAGTAAAATTGCAGCAGAAATCACTGCCATGATTAACGCCGCTGAAGAAAGAGATTGCCAGGACCATACATCGGAAATTATTGATCAGATTAAAACACTGATGCTCTTTGTAGCATTAAAGCAAGAGCTTGGCAGCGAAGCCGAACCCTTCTCATTATCCCGTTTACTGTGTAAATTGAAATTATTCTTCAATGAGAGTGTACTTTACGACACGATGGCAAAAGTTTGCTTTAACAATGGGACGCCCTTGATTGCCTCCAGGGAATCTACTGAAGTTAGAGGTTATGTTAAGAATCAGTTGGCACAAACAGTGTGCAAGTTTCCAGAAAATCACATTCCACAACGTTATGGTACCGTAGGCCGGTTACCCAATAACGTCATGACGCGATTCAATCGTCAATTTTTGGAAAGTATTAATAATGAGGCTGATTTCATCAACTATCTCACGAAATTGTTTAAATCCGAAAGTCAGCTTCTTGATCTTATAAAGCAGCGTGATCAAAACTTTCCTGTCTGGTGCAGTAAAACAGACAGTAATGCCGAGTTGTTGATGGAGACGTTGGAATCTGATCTTGCTGGCGCCACAGAGCAGGAATTACTGGAAGGAGCATCTAATATTGCCCAGACTCGTGAACGCTGGCTAGAAGAAGATATCGATCGATTTTTCAGTGAAGCGGTTCATAGGGACTGGGATAATATTATCTCGACAACATCCATATCGATGTAGTGTTGTTTTGTAAAAAAACAACCTATTATATCAACGGCTTTTTCTAACTACCGTAATGTCATCAGCATGGCAAGCTGGACGTCAGAACAAAGCGAAATGACGAGTAAAGCCTGCTATTGCCGAGTGTTTCAACGCAGGACTAGTGTTCAGATTGCCAGCCCAATAGCGTCGTTAGAATAGGTCATTGGTATTACCACCACGGCTTTGGAGATAGTTTTTTATGGGATGATCTTGAGTCATAGTTCGTAACTGCTGTTAATGGCAGAAGCAGCAGGGTCAAAATGAGCTGGTTTTACAAACGTCCGCCAATGAACCGTTACATGTGTGGACGAAATGCAAAAGCGCAGGCTGGAGTAATAACTGGAGTAATAACTGGAGTAATAACTGGAGTAATAACTGGAGTAATAAATAGTTAGCTCAAGACCTGGAGCTATTTATTCTTGTTCTGTTTGGTGCGCAATTCCTGTTGCCAGCGTTGTAGGTAATGTTTAAAAGAATAGGTATCAGGTTTAGGGAGTGGGTCAGAATTGTTGTTATACCCAAGTGAATTCAAGATGCAGGATTCAGTATCTGAAAATTGTCATTAATCCTGCTCACTAACGAAGCACCTATTTCTGGTAGCGTAACATACAGAAAATGACGTATATTTTTCCGGAAATCCTTCGGTTTTGCAAAGTATTGATTATTTCGAGCGTACTCATTCATTACCTTCCATAACCGCTCAATTGGGTTCAGTTTTGGGCTGTAGGGCGGAAGGTAATGCAGTTTTATACCCAGCTTTTCAGCCTCATCAACGACTTCCTTCGAATAGTGATAACCTGCTCCATCCAGCACCATGTGAATGACACTCTTTGATGTATAAGCGGACTTAACTTTTCTGAAGAATTCAATGATAGCCAGCCCGTTAACCGTCTCGAATTGATCAAAAATAGCAGCAGACAAGTTGTTCAATTCTATCGCACCGACGATGTTCATTCGGTTGCGACTGCCCGTCGTATTGATGACTTTATCAACACCTTTGCGTATCCAACCCGAGGTGATTTTGGTGGCTTGCGTTGGGTGAACTGCATCCATGAAAAGCACAACCTCACTCTCAGGCAGTGAGGCTTTCAACTCTTCGTAGTGCTCAATAAACTCTGCCTGCTTATTGGCATCCACCTTGTGCGGTACACCTTTTGGTTTTTTGTAGGTGAAGCCTTTTTGGTGCAACCACTTGTTGAGGCCTGACACGGTGTATTTGACAGCCCAGCGTTCAAAAATATACGACACAATTTCGTAGACATGGGCGTAAGTATGCTCTGAAATATGCACAATTAGCTGCTCACTTTGCTCGTCATTAAGATGACTCTCACTGCCACCGTTTTCAGGTTTCAGTTTGTCCTTTTTCAGGTAGTCATCAATGTGCCGGGCAATGGAAAATTCACTTTTTCTCAATGCTTGAGCAATGGCGGTTATTGACCAGCCTTCAGATCTCAGTAATACGGCTTTAATACGGTCACACTCCCGAGCATCCCGCGACGTTTTGTGTTGGGACTCCAAGGTTGATTTTTGCTGAGGTGTGAGCATAAATTTTGGCATCCGTTGAGATTGCTAAAAAAATGCAGAAAAATCAAGCATCTTCAACGGTCACGAGTATAGCCATAAATATCAATCCTGAATTTAACGTTATCGAAATCGCGTAAAACCCCGCACTTTGAGTGCGGGGATGTAAGCGAGGCTTGCAAAGCAAGCCCCTTGTGGTATCCTCTATCTGTCAGGCGTTTCCAGCGATTACGCTACCTGACAGGAAAAGTAAAATACCTCCGCTTTCTGCCCGTGTTTTTCAACAATCCGAAAGGTAGAGCAGATTGTCGAATAAGGCATATACCGCTACTGGTAAGGTATATGTTGCGGTAGGGCATTACCGTCTAGTGCCCCTAAGCGCTAATCCCCATACAATATCACACTTGCAATGGTCGGCCTTTGTAAGTCCATTTAAAAGGCTTGGCCATTTTCTTGTTGAAGAAGTCCATGAACTGATGAAGGCGTACCTTAAGATCTTCTGTTGACGTAAAGCTGTTTCGTTTCAGAAAGCGTCTCACCAAAATAGAAAACCATATCTCTATCTGGTTTAGCCACGATACATGCTTCGGGGTATAGTGAAACACAATCTTGTGGGATATATCACTCAGGTAGGCTGCCCGTGTTTTCATATTCTTGAGGATGCCGGTTTTCCCTTTTAGACCCAGCTCTTTTTCCGTTGTACCCTCAACCCTGGCTACTGCCTTAACTGCGGCTTCTGACATATGGGTATTAAGGCGATCCATGACAAAATGCCAGCCCGTTGCGGCAGGGTCACTTTCCAGCGTATTATCAAGCCAGTCGGCGAAGTCCTGTTCTTTCCGTGTATCCCTTACAAGGGGAATGATCTTGCCTGTCACGACATCCATCCCAGCCAGCAGGGCCTGAGTTCCATGGCGCTTATACTCAAACTCACGTTTTTCAATATAGCCCGGCTTGACAGGCTTTCCCCCTGTCAATGGCTCTAATGCCTGCATGCCCGTTTTTTCATCAAAGGATATTGTACGAATTCCCTGCTCAGCACGTTCAATAGCTTGACGATAGGTGTCGCAGACGTCAGCGCTATGTATTTCGAAGTCTTCATCCCTTGGGGTGTCTACCCAGCCCTTCACTTTATCGGGACGAATATCGGCCTGATTTTAAAAAACGCCCCACCTGTCTCTGTGAGATTGATGGGACAATACCTTTATCCTGAGCCGCCATAGCCAGCGAGCTTTCTGACCAGTGACTGAATGGATAACCATGCTCTTCAGGCTTGTCACAGGACATAGCGACAATCAGGCAAATTTGCTCTTCGGTAAACTTGGGTTTTGCACCGGGGCGAGGCGCTTCTTTTAGTTTTTCCAAAACAGGCAGTTCATCACTACGTTCAACCCAATGCTTCCGCCAGCGTGTGACGGTTTCACGGTTACACTTGAGTTCTTTTGTTGTCCCCAGAAGACTTTTCCCTTCTGCACCAGCCAATATGATTTTAGCCCTGAGCACTATGGATTGAGCACTTTTCCGCTGGCGAACAAGAAGCTCCAGGTCACTACGTTCCTGCTCTGACAAAATGATCTGCTGGGTATGCTTTGATGGCATCCGTGCTACTGCTGTTAAAAAAAGGGGTGCGAATCAAAACATGTTTTTGCTTGTATGTATATCAGCGCTTTCCGGCACTAGTAGTAGGAATCCCCGTCCTTTAGGTCGGTGAGGATGTCAATGATCAATAGAGCCTGTAAATAATTCTGTGTAAACGCCAATTAAATGATATCCTCGTGAAAATTCCTGAATTCAGGCAAAAATACACGTTCCCGCACAAAAAAAGGGGTGGAAAACTATAGTATCAATTAAATGACATCCTCTGCTTATCTTCATCAATATGATATTCATAAGCACCCCAGTCATCAGTGTCGTATCCCACTGGATATTCAACAGGGCTAAAAGCGCTTGAAAACTTTATCCCTCCTGCCCCCAGAGGCATAAGCCAGTCATGCGCCCTATGCGTGTGATCTATGGCATACCAAAGCCAGCGCTGCTGTTCTTTTGGCTGACCGTGCCAACTTGTATCAGATCAAAGATAGCAAGAGCCATGAGGTTAATACGGGATTGATGCCAGCCTAAAGAAGTTTTAAGCTATTTTTCCAGAGAATAGTGTACTGCACAAGAAATAGACTGCTTGAGATAAAGGACTGGCAGAATATCGATTTTCAGTCACTCATTCTCCCTCTCAAGTCAGCATTTCACTCGACATTGCCCCCCCTACAGAGGTATTTTGTCTTAATCCAGTGCCACTGTATAGAGTACCAATCGACGCTTCTAACTACGCTTTATGCTGGCAATCTGAACACCAGCCCTGCCTTGAAACGCCTCGCAATAGCCGGTGTTACTCGTCGTTTTTACTAGTCTGTCGTCCAGTTTGCCATGCTCACCAAGGTCGTTATAGAAGACGATTGGTATGAGAACCTGATTCCCACTAATACGACGGTGGATCGTTTCAGGGATAACAGATGTATGGGCAACACGCTCAGTTGCGCTAAATTTTCTTCATGTCTGATGCCTCCTTCACTGCCTTTTTAATAGCATCTATATCAGCTCCGGCAATGACCTTAATATCTTTGGCATCTTTAGCCCCTTCAGGAATCACGAGTAGCGCTGGTGTGCCACGAAAACCAAGATCCATAAACAGCTTCAGGTTTTTATCAATCGGATCTTTATCTTCCGCATGTGATGACATTTCCTTAGGGTCTGCACCTGCAGCTTCAGCAAATTTATCCACGTTTGCTCGGGTCAGCTGAGACTCAGCAATGCTCGATTCAAGCAGACTGTTATGGTATTTCTCATAAGCAGCGCTGCCTTTTTGCTGATAAACACTGAGTCCCATTTCTGCGGCGTACCTTGACGCTTCCCAGCGAGTACCAAAGATCGGTGTTTCTTTCAGAACCAGCTGTACATCTTTTTTGTTTTCATCCAGAAACTGCTTAAGTGCAGGTGCCAGCTGCTTACAATACAAACACTGATAATCAAAGAACTCGACAATACGCACTTTGGGAGTCTCACTGCCAAGAACAGGCGATGTTTTATCGTTTAACAACTCATCCATTTGTGACAATGCTTTAGCTGCAATTTCAGCAATGTATTTTTCTGCCTGCTGCTTTTTGAGGGCTTCAGAAACCTTAATCAGAATCTCCGGGTGATCTACCAGGTAATCGGCAGCAATCTGACCTATTTCCGCGTTGGACAGCGAGGAGTTATCTGAAATTTCACAACCAGTCAGCGTGCCTGCAATCATAATAGCAATAAGTGCTTTCTTTAACATATACAGTACCCTAGTGTTTGATAAAACAGCAGTGCTTTTTGCATGCTCAATTTGTTATTGATAGCCATAGACTAGTCATTTTACAGGTGATATCAAATAAGCGCTATCAGGACAACCTTTGACATCTTCTCCTACCTTGTTTCGGGTTTCAACATACTTTCCCTGGACAGCAACCAGGGCGCTACTCCAGTTGCTCCACAAGCTAACCCCGCAAGCCCAGTAGTTTTGGTATTGATAGCTGCTGCTATATTTCTATCCCAGTGGATTTTGCATTCCGGGCAATCCCATTCACGGACTAGAAGTTTTCGCAAAATACCAAAAACCTGGTACCCATGCTCTGCGTAGGAGTGTATACCGCTCTAAATACAAGGGCTGTAGTATGGGGTTCCCAAGCAGAGCATGGGAATCAGACTTTTGCGACGTTCTCTTTAGGGCAGGGAGGATGTCAATTAACGACAGCTGTTCCCGTTGAGAAGTTATGGGAATAGCCTTTTCTCACTATGGTAATGAGCGTAACAAACAGGACGATAGCACAAGGTGAAACAATAAGTAATAGCAGGTATTGCGAGGTGTTTCAATACAGGTTGGCGTTCAGGTTGCCAGCGCAATAGCGTAATCAGTGTCTGTCCGAAAACTCAACACCTCGTGAAAATAGCGGCCTGTAGCCAACTATAATAACCGGAGGTTTTACAGACTCCTTTGAGCTATGGCCCCCCGAATCGTTTGGCATTATATCCCTGTTTTTTTAACACATCGATCAACGTGTCTACGTGATTACCCTGAAGTTCAATGTTCCCATCCTTTACTGCCCCGCCACCACCACAGCGTTTTTTTAATTGTCTGGCAAAGGCTTTCAAATCATTTCCAGTCATGGGCAGCCCATTGATCACAGTGACTATTTTGCCTCCCCGGCCTTTTTTCTCTAAGCACACACGGACAGTACCGTCACCTGAAATGGCATTACTATCACTTTTTTTTTCTTTGATACGTCCTTGGTCGGTAGAGTAAACAAGCCGACTGTTGCCATCTTTCTTTACCATAATAAACCCTTTTTACCGCTTTTAGCTTTCAGGAAAGATATTAACACTGACTATCAGATTAAAGGTAGTGGGTCAAAACTGTTGCTTATATATAATGTGTCGTATGATTCATTATCAGAAAGTGCTGTGTACAGGCTGAAAAATGGACGATATCAATCGATCTGGAAAAACCAAATCTGGCATCTAAAGGTTCCTGTGTAAACCACCAGAATGTCACATAACCACATTCATGCTTGAGTATCAAAATAAGGGCTGTGAACCTGGTATTTCAAAAAAAATTATCCATACGGCTATCAATGGTAGTTAGAACTTACGCATTGATAGCTCTGACAAAAGAGGGTTTTAGTCATTCTTTCCCCTCAGAGAAGCTTTTTATGAACGCCCAGGTGGCTTCTTCTTTGAGGGCATCTTTCTTAACGCTATAGATACTCCTGAGTGACTCAGATACCTTCATGGCTTTAAGGCAGGTATATCTAAAGATAGCGGCAAAGATGTGATCCCTGACTTGCTGCTTTCCCCTTACCTGAAAGCGCTCAATATTACAGAGTTGCTTCAGTACCCCATGATACTCTTCCATCGCCCAATAGTGTTGATGAAGCGGGTTAAAGCCTGACCTTGATAATTGCTCTGTTCCAGCATTGGGTATGTAGACAACGTCATGGCGCAGCTCGTTTTTTAGCCGCGTCCGGTAAAGTTTCACATAACCAACGTTACGTGGCCAAACAGTTATTCCCTCGTCGGGAATCTCCAGGCTCTGGCCCTGTTGGTAGTGCCCCTTTTGAATAGAGACAGTACGATTGCTTTTAACAGCGAACATAAAACCCAGACCACTATTTTTTGCTAACTTCAGGTTTGCAATAGTACTATACTAAGAATCTCCGGTAACCAAATGCAGGTCTCACCCCCACGCAAGCACCTCTTGTAGCATGTGGACAAAATAGTCATTTTTGGATTTTCCATCTGCTGGATCATAGATGCGAAAACTGACAGGCAGACCGAACCCTTTGATATCTGTGTAATAGAGCGTGATGCGGCTAATGCTTTTGACAGCTTTAACTTTGTGGTGTTTCCGGCATAGTAATAAACGACATTATACGTGTATTTAATGTGCGGTTTTTCCAACACAGAGTCATCAACAGAGAGTGTGCCGCCTTCGAGAATGAGTTTAGCTGAAGCCTCCAAAAAAAGGGCTTTGGGGGAAAAGTCTTCGCGCTGTAGCAACCGGTTAACGCTATTGTGTGACATACCCCTCAGCTCACTAAGGCGAGTACAGGTTGCGGATTTGGGTTCACACAGCAGAAATCCAGTCTATTTTGGAAGATCACACATAGCTGCTGTTGGTTTCGTTATCGTTCTGCGAACGACGTCATCCACTGCTTTTTTTTGCTGGTTTACCCACTTTAATGGTTATTTGTCAATGCGAAAGTTCTATCCTCTACTGTTTACTCAATTGTTTACTCTATTGTTTAAAAGTAGTCTGACTGCTTTCGGTTAATTTTTTTGTCATTTCTGCAAGCCTTTACGGGTCGGATTTCTCAGCGAAATTTGTGTTTAAGCATAAGAAACCAATAAAGCCATACAGCACAAGGGCTGAGGCTCATTAAACGGATAAAAGTGGAATAGTTTATGTTTTATCAAACAGCGCCTTTTGACATGAATGAGCTTGTTGAGCTGAAAACGTCAAGAAGAATTACTAATGGAGAAATAAGCTTTATCATCACGGTGGTCTGGCTCACAATTATACACAAAGACGTCAAAAATAAACGCTTTGATCTGTTTGATGATGGGAGTACTTCTGTTGTCTTTGATCCTCCTGACTTTACTGCCCTTGATACTGCCCTTGATACTGCCCCATGCAGGATGCAACTTGTTACTTCCAAGATTCCACAATATTTATTCTATCCTCCAGATTACCCTGATTACCCTGCGGATGAGAAAAAACCATTATACTCATCACATTCTGGGGTTTCCCTGCGTGCGTTAGCGTTTTTTAGAATGATAGGTGTCGGGTGCAAGGATATTATGTTTAATATGCCCTGCTTGTTCGCCATCAGTTATGTGTCATTTGATGAGACGGATATAGATAAAGGATTTATATATACTTGTCATTTTGCAAATAATAACTTTTATAACTTTGCAATATATAAAACAGAAACAAACGTCTATCTATTCTTACCAATATCCGGTGAATATATGTGTGAAGTTTACACTGACTTCAAGGAAATGGAATGGCAACTGCAGAAAACTTTGCTTGATTCGTTAAATGAATGGATTAGTGAATATAAGAAAAACCCTATTCTGCATCAGATTACCTGTGATATTAAAGAGATTATTTTCAGTTAAGACTTTCTCTTAGGATGCTGCATTTCAGAAAAGGCTTTATAGGGGTTTGACATCCGCCCCGCCCTGAAGGTGGGGGGGTCTTACGCGCCTTTCAATAAGTTCGGACGCTTTCTGAATACGGTGCTGCCAAAAGAGAAAATTCTTCACCCGTGGCCTGAGAGACAGAAGCCGTATGCATTAATAGTGCACATACAGATCTGCGCAGAGGGTGCCAGTTATTGACCGGCATTCCTCTACTATTACCAGGACAGTATCAGCGAAGGGCTGGCACCAGGGTTACACCTGGTCATTCAGACATCGTGTCTTACAGCTTAGTGTCTTCAACCATCGGGTCCAGTTCCGCCTGTGCCGGCTCTACTGTGTCCGGGGAGCTTCTATAAATCTCGAACCTGTGGCTTTTTCGATAAAATTTATTTCTGTAGATGCAGACAGCAATAACAAGGACAGAAACGACAGCTACCACTACGACAGTGGATATCAAATAAGTGGCAAATGAGTTATCATCGGTGCTGGCTAATGTTGTTCTAGAGGGGCTAGTGGGATTTGGCAGTATTGATGACCTGGCAGCTAATTCCGTTAGCACTGATGCTCCATCAGTTGATGCATTAGCTGATATATTAGCTGATATATTAGTAAATCCGCCTGTTATTGTCGCTGATGCACTGGAAACTATGTTTGATACTGTCGCTGATGCACTAGTCAATCCGTCTGTTACTGTCCTTGATATACTATTAGATCCGCTTACTATTGCCGTCGATGTTTTAATAAGTGTTTCCGTTGGCGTGGATGAGGTATTAGTGGCTGTTGAAGGGGCTAGTTGTGTAAGGAAAGCCATAAATGACAAAAAAGGAGTGAGCGTCTGTGCATTGACAGAGAAAAGTAAACTACCCAGACCAGAGTGAAACAGCGATAATGCCCCCGTGGACGAAGGTGCTAAATCGGAGTCTGAGTCTTGATGGGTTTCAACGGTTAATTTTACCGGCATTAACTGAGGGTCAGACATTACTGTCTTTAAAGTGTTCTGTACCGCTTTTTCTGAAGTGAGTGGTTTATCCGATACCTCCTGTAGCTTTTCCAGAGCCTGCCTGAGCGTTAAGTCACTTGCGAATCCTGCAGATTGAAACCAACTACGTAACTCTTCAGATAGAGCTTCAATAGGAGTATCACCCACTTCGAATATTGCTTGTTCAATATCATTTTGATGTGCTTCTTTGATGATCTTTAGAGACTCCTGCAAGGTTGGTGTTTCTATTGTTGTTGTTTCTGTTTTGTTATCTTTGGCATATTTATCATCATGTTCTGCGTAGGAAAGGAGAGGCATCATAAAAATCATGAAAAAACACAGGGGAACTGAAAGCAATCTCAAGTGAATCATAAAAAATACTCTTTTACTAATAACAAATAAAGGTAAACAGGTTATGAATATCGTCTTTAAAACAATGCAGTGGACAGTTTTAGACAATCTTGGGTTTGATGCCTAATTACAGACCAGGGTTTTTACTTTCTGGCAACTCATATTCAACCATGGATGGTCAAAAAGTAAAAACATGGTTATAAACTCCTTACTATCTGGGCTTTTCCATAATAAAGATGTCCACAGCACTGAAATATATAGGATAAAAATAGCCGTAATAGTTTTTTTTAAAATAAAAATAATTGTTTATAGTTTTCTATGTTCTCATTTTCAGGGTAACTGAATTTGAAATACCGGTTATCTGAATACAATCCTGCTGCTATCTCGTCATTTTCTTTACGAATACCACCACAAAAAGTGCCAGGGAAAAACTGCCGGTAAAGGCTTCAAGGGCGGCAAACAATCGGGAAGGTCCCAAAGGCGTTAGGTCACCATACCCCAGTGTGGTAAACGTCACTACACTAAAATACAAACAGTCCAGCCAGGCGGTAATATTGTCACTCACCGTCTTCGAACCATCAAAGCCAACCGCCTGCCCACTACTGCTTAGCCCAGAGAAAAAGTAAAACAGGGAGCATAAAAAGATAAATGCTGTGGAAAACAGAACGATACGTTCTGGCTTTTCACCATAGCCACTGACAAGATCGACGCCTTTTGATAACCCCCTGCTGAGTGAGCGCCGGGGTAGCTGGTGGCGACGAAAAACCATTTCTTTATGGAAGAAGCTGCCGGCAATGTCGAACAACCCCTGAGCCTCACAGCTTTTTCGAATGTTTCTCGCTACCTCTTCTGCTTCTTCATACAGTGCAATGCCTGAGTATTCTTCACTGTTTCCTCTGTGCTCCCTGGCCATGGAAGCCTGCAAAATACTGTCTCCCCAAATCACTTTTTCCAGCCGGCAGCCCTTGAAGTTGACACCCAGCAAATTACAATCAGACAGATTCGCACAGTGTAAATTAGAACCCGACAGGTTGGCTTTCAGTAAACAGCTGCCACTTAGATTCACTTTAAAAAGGTGTGCATTTTTCAGGTTAGCGCGACTCAGATCAGCATTAATCAACCGAAAGGGTTCTCCTGCTGTGTTAACCAAATTGATATTTTCCAGATTCGCTTTTTTCAGGACAAAACCTTCCATGGGTTCGTACGTTTTTGCACGAGACTCAAGCTTTGTACAGACATCAGAACCGGACTTGTCAACACTGGGGTGGTGCCAGAAACAGTAATTCTCACCGGGTAAAGGGGCATCTTTACACAAACCGATGAGGCCCTGGTAACAACACTGCACGCTACATTTATCCACGCTCGCATCCCTGCAAATGGTTTAACCATTATCCATACCATAAAAATCACTTGCCGTCAGGTCGAAACCTTCAGGCTTTGCTGGCATAGTACTCTTCTATTTTCACGTTGTTTTCGGAGAAAATACGATGATAACCCTGTACGGTATCTCAAACTGCGATACTATGCGCAAAGCTAGGCGGTGGCTAAAAAATGAAAACATTGATTATCATTTTCATGACTGGCGCAAAGAAGGACTGGACCCGGCTCTACTTCGCCATTGGCTGACATTTATGCCGTGGGAAGTATTAGTCAACAAGCGGGGTACCACCTGGCGCTTACTTCCTGAAGAACAAAAAAACAGCCTTACCGAAGAAAAAGCCATTTCCCTTATTCTTGAAAATCTGGCTATGATAAAGAGGCCCTTGCTGGACTTGGGAGAGGCACCTGTTCTAGGCTTTGACCCTGAGCACTACACTACTTTGTTTACAAAAAGGACATTTTAATGGACAGCGCCTGTTTCAGCCTCGCCATCGGCACCGGTACACTTAACAAAAAAGGTGAATGGCTGGATGTCTTTTACCCACGCCCCCTGCTAAACCCTTCTGCACAACTGCTTACCAATATCAGCCCTTTGGTAAAATACAGCGGTGGAAATGCCGTTATTCCACTGGACAGCACGACCTGTCATGCACTGGAAGAACGCTTTGAAACCTGCCATGAAGATGCTCTGGCAGAAGATATGAAAGTACTGGAAGTCAGTGAACAACCAAGAGTGATGACTATCCTGGCCACTGATGATGAGCCCTCCTCAACCCCTGAAGCCTACCTGAAACTGCATCTTCTGTCACATCGGCTGGTTAAGCCCCATCAAGTAAACTTACAGGGCATTTTTGCCCTGTTGCCCAATGTGGCATGGACAAATGAAGGACCTGTGGATCTGGACGAGCTGCCCATTCGTCAGCTAAAAGCCCGCGCAGAAGGGAAAATCCTGTCCGTCACCTCTGTTGACAAATTCCCCAGAATGACCGATTACGTTGTGCCTGCCGGTGTTCGTATAGCCCATACAGCGCGAGTTCGCCTGGGTGCCTATATTGGTGAAGGTACCACAATCATGCACGAAGGGTTTGTTAACTTTAACGCCGGTACTGAAGGCAAAAGCATGATTGAAGGCCGCGTCTCTGCTGGTGTCATGGTGGGTGAGGGATCAGACCTTGGTGGCGGCTGTAGCACCATGGGCACACTCTCAGGCGGAAATAACAGGGTTATCTCTGTCGGCGAGCACTGCCTGATTGGCGCAAATGCTGGTATTGGTATTCCATTAGGTGATCACTGTACCGTTGAGGCAGGTCTTTACCTGACCGCTGGTAGTAAGGTGCAAATGTTTGATGGTGCATACAGGCCCATCAAAGCGGTAAAAGCAGCAGAACTTGCAGGCAAGTCTTATTTACTGTTCCGTCGCAACTCCCTGAACGGTGCCATTGAGTGCTTGACACATAAGTCGACCATCGCACTGAATGAAGAGCTTCATGCACATAATTGATAACCTTGAGTGCTGAAAGATTTTCTCAGCACTGCCTTTTTACGCTTGTCTTATCTTGACGTCATTTCTCGCTACACCCCAAAGCAATGATATCCAACGGAGCCAGCATTCTACAATAACCGGGGCTAAAAGCCCTTTCTTTATTTCCAGCCCTTGTTTTTCAGCAGGTTAGACCGCAAAATAAAAGACGAACAGTTGCTGATAAAACAATAATAACAGGCACGCCGGCATGTTTAATGATGGCCTTTATTCAATCAAAGCCGATAAACAAGCACGTTTCCAGGCTTCTCTCACTTACCTTGGTCAACCCATTGGTCACGCGAAACTCAAGCTCAGTGGCGTATGGTCTGTTTATATTAACGACCTGGATATCTTCAGGCCGTCCTTTCCACAGCGGCGGGCGGCAGGGCAGTTTATCACGCTCAGTGCAGCACTCTCTGCTTTGTGGGAACAGCGGTTTGATGCAGTAGCAGAGCTACACAGCAGGGAATTACCCTGAAATAATACCCATCGTCTTTTCTAACTACCGTAATGAGCATGAGAAACTGGACAACAGAACAAGGCAAAACGGCAAGTAAAGCCTGCTATTGAAAAACATTTAAACGCAGGGTTGGCATGCAGATTGCCGATGCAATAGCATCATTAGAAGAGTTGATGGGTATTAATTATCTAAATTCTACAACCGCAAAATTTTAAGGTATTTTTCATAAGTTGATAGACTGCTGGTATGGTTTACAATCTCCAACACCCATCCACTAACCATAGATAATAAAACGGGGTTATAAAGAATCATTGCCTGTTTTTTTCATGCTAAACTATCAATTCTGTTCACTGGTGGCGTCATCTGACTCTATTCATCACACAACCCTGTATATACATACCACTTTGAGAAACACTACCATGATGAAAAATAATTTGAAATATCATCCCATTATATTATCCATTTTAATGATTTTCCTGACTCTCCCGGCAATTGCTCCAGCCTTACCTGTCGGGGGAGGATTTTCTACTCAACAAGGGGAGCAAATGGTAGAAAATTCTGACAACTCGAGAGAAAGAATCAAACATTCCATCGAACTGATACAGACCCTCATTAAAAATGGGTTTCCTGCTTCCATAGGCGAAGATACTCAGTATACTCAACAGCAATGGACCAGAGACATTGCCAAAATGACAGACGCTCTGGTGCAAACGGAGCAGGGACGAATAGCATTAACAAGCTACTTAAACAAACTTATGTCACATGTTATCCGGGAGGATGAAGAAAATATCTATTATTCTTTAAGGGAAGGGACTACCAGAAAAGGTGAATTCCCCATCGTTATTCCTGTAGATGACAAGAAGTTTATGAAAAACAAATTCCTTGATTCAGGAGGAAAATACAGGCGATTCAATACACTCAAAGGAGTGGTAGCAAAACATCTACCCGATTTCCATAGCGAATTGCTGGAAACTGCCGATGCAGAGAGTTTTTTCCTTTCAAAGTCCCATCAGGAAATAAAGGAGGAAATAAAAAGAATCAAAGATGCTACCGAACCAGACAAACTGCCCGAAGATGCTGAAAAAACAGAATGGTCTATCCTGCTGTCAGGTTATCTGGATAATAAGCGACCTACCCCCGAAACAACGGATTCTGAATTGAGCGCCTTATATATAACAACTTCTCTAGTGGAAGCAATGTTACATAATAAAGAGGAACAGCAATTTCAGAATAATAAAGAACTCTTCTCCGATTTGGTGGCTTATGCATTACTACATATATTCCAAAATCTAATTTCTCCAGAGTCTGATTTACACGTAGGTGTAGGAAGCCTGGATATTATTGGTGATTTTCTTAATGGCACCGCCAGTCTGGCTGTCAACAGCCGCCTGTTAATGGCTTTGAAAAAGCTGTCTACGGTTGCCGACCATCTTGATCATGAACGTATTCGCACTGTTATCTCCACGACCCAATGCAACTTACCAGATAGCTTCTTGTTATTTTCATCTGATAGCACAAAATTTAACGCATTGGTGAAGACGCTTATTGAAAAACAGAAGAATGCTATTCAAACAAAGCTATTATTTCAAGAAGAGATCTTTAAACCAAGAGGTTTTATTAGAGATAACGAAAGTATGAAGGTTGTGATGCACACTAAAGTACCAGATAATATAAGTAGACTGGTAGAGCTGCGAACAATTGAGCCTGATGGCAATGATTTTTCCAGCGGTAAGCTGTTCGACCCCTATGGTTTGGCCTGGGCTATTTTGGCGGGTGCAGTGCCCGAAGAGCATTATACAAGTGCCTACACAATGTTTAATAATCATTTTCAGCGTTTTAAAGGCTTTCAATTCATACCTATGGAAAAGCCAGAAAATAGCGACGCCCTTGAAAACAACAGAGGGAGAACATTATGGCCACACAGGCTTGGCAAAGTGGCCCTGGCTCTAGTAAAAATGTTTCATGATTGTACATCTTCTCAGGAAGAGTGCTTAACATTAGCCAAAGATATTCATACATTCATGACAGAACTTGGGTTTAATGAATATTATCTTCATAGTAATGAATGGGTCTGGGGCAAAAATCGTCTGCCTGAACCGGATCTCTCTTCCGGGCAGTGGCTTCCTGACGGTGCCAAAAACCAATCATGGGCATTTGTCACCTATTTCCTTCTCAGCCAGGCATTAAACCCAACTGTACAACTTTATTAGTGCTTTATGAAAGGAGCCAGTGCCTGGAAGCGCTGATACTCATACACGAAAAAATATGCTTTGATTCTCATCCCTTTTTTCAAACAGCAGTAGCACGGATGTCATCAAAGCATACTCAGCAGATCATTTTGTCAAAGCAGGTATGTAGTGACCTGGAGCTTCTTGTTCGCCAGCGGAAAAGCGCTCAATCCATAGTGCTCAGGGCTAAAATCATATTGGCTGGTGCAGAAGGGAAAAGTTTTCTGGGGACAAACAAAAGAACTCAACTGTAACCGTAAAACCGTCACACGCTGGCGGAAGCACTGGGTTGAACTTGAAACCAAAAATTTCAAATGAATTTGGGTTTAGTTTTGATTAAAAGCACTTTCCTTAAAATGAAATACCCAATCATAACTAAAGGAATACCATGAAAAATTGATACAACATAACCTGCTGGTAGTAAAGAGAATACAAAAGAGCTAATCAGCATTCCTACCCCAAACCCACTTTGCTGCATAAGGCTTATAGTGCTGAATAGTAATAAACGTACGGATTTTTCAGCGCGTTGCGCACGTGTCACAAAGGATACCTCTGCAATACCATCGCCAAGACCTGCTATTGCGAAAAAAATGAGAGAAAATACCAGTGATGTCTGCCAAAAGGCAAAAATAAAGCCGAATGACATACATATCACACCTAAGAAGTATGCTTTCTCCATACAGTCTGCTGTTTTGTTCTTTAAGAGAGATGCAATAATTCTGGCACCAATAATTTGCCCTAACGCCCATACTGCAAGAATATAACCCATAGTAGCGGCTGCATTTTCTGGTTCAAGAATTTTGGAAAGTATAGGGAATCCAACATTGTGACTGGCACTTCCTAAAGTATCAGCCAGGGTCGTAAGTAACATTAAGCTTAGGACAGGGGCAGTATTTAAAACCTGCATCAGTTTCGTGATGTCTTTCCTGATACTTCCGGGTGACGATTTTTTCAGAACAATATTTTCATTATTAGACTTTATGCCTACAATTAGCATCCCAGATAATAGATAACTCATACAAGCCATTCCAAAGACAGCATGAAAGCCTGAAATACTGATAATAAGGCCTGCAATAAGACTGCCAGCAACAATAGCTATACCTGAAATAACACTCATGTATCCATTGACATGAACTAACAGGGTTTCATCCACCCACTCTGGTAGTTGGCTATTCACACCAGCGGTAAAAACAGTATTACAAACACCTGTCAAAAGCCCTATAACGGGCAAAGTATAAGCGTGAGTAGAGGGTGGTAACCAGATTAAGCCACTAACAGCTTTGGGAATAAAGCGTAGTAAATTCAAAAAAATAAGGCAGAAGAACTTTTTATCCAAGTAAAAATCAAATTGGCAAAAAAACTTCCTACTATACCGCCCAGAACACGACAGGTAAGAAAAATACCGACATTAATTGGATTATTTGTAGTAATATAGATATAGCTGCTGAAAGCAACCATGGCGACAAAACCACCAAAGTCACTTGCTCCTCTTGCCGCGATAGCCAGTAGGGCATTTCTTGGAAAAGTAGTCATGCCGATTCAACCTCGAATGTGATTAGTTCTTTTATTCTTTGATCTATTAATTTATCTTTTTGTTCTTCAGAAATACTGTTCATAATTTTATTTTATTTTATTTTATTAGCTAAAAATTAAAAATATTTATTTATACAGCGTTTTTTATTCTACACATCTCAAACACAAATAAAATACTTAATAATCATATTTAAGCACTAAATCTATTTTTTTTTGATCTAAGTAGTCGCTTTTTGTTGGTACACTTCGGTGTTTGTCCGAGTAGAAGAGGCCGTTACCGGCTATAGTGGACCCCATAAACTGGACAGCTAGCTAAGTTAAGGATTTGTTCGGAAATAACTTCCCGATTTCACCTCATTTGAGGGACAGCTGTGTAATTCTACTTTGGCAGTGGTTTATCAAAGCGGATTGACATGCCATCCAGGAAATCAGAAGCCTATTTCTGGCCTCTTTTAAAGCAATACTCCGGACAGTTTTATAAACTTGAAATTCGTGGCTGCCAGGGGGTTGAAGATATATCGTCATTTTATGGTAACTCACGGTTATCCTTGAGCTACCATAAAATGGCCCCTTTGAGTTGCAGGCCTTGCAGCATCAGACACCAAAGTGTCTAAAAGTGTCCGCAGTATTGATACACCAAAACGACAAAATACCAACCAGACGTTAGCGTACATTAGACTCTATCAAACACGGAAGTTATTTTGAGACAGATCCCTGGACTGGCCTGTATTAACAGGAATCCAACCAGGGGATCGGCGAACACCGACAGACTTGCGCCAGTTGAGGCGGGCTTTCTTGAATTGTTTTCTGCGGGTGACGTAGTCAGAGGCTATACACTACAATGTCTACGCGAAGGCCGACTTTTTCTGCAAAGGCCAAAAGTCGGACTTTCCACAATTACCAGGACTCAGGCACGAAAGTAGTACTATAATGCTACTCTAATTTCATGCATTGCTAACTTCATTTGTCGCTTAAAAGTACCAGATTTGCCGCACTTTTGGTGCGCTAAAGTACATGATTTTCCCTGTAGCCCTTGGGAAACAATCGATGGCCGACTTTATTGTAAACCAGAAAAAGTCGGTCTTCGCGTTACTTTTTATATGGATAGTTCGTATAGGGGGAGTTTATATAATGACAGTCATCAAAACAAACAACAGAGAGCTACTTATTGGTCGGCTTAACCGCTGTGAGAGCGATCTCCGTGAGCTGGAAGGTCAGACACAATTGCAACAGGAGCGGGTGCTGGCGTTGCTGAATGAACACCCGGAAGAAGAGCTGTTAGATATTTTTCAGTTATCGTGGCAGCCGGACTACCACCTGACACATCAATTGATGTGTCGACTCTGGAGTTTTAAAGAAAGGAGCGATGATAAATTAATTCCCAGTGATGCTGCGAAGCAGGCACTTTGTACCATTCACTATGTGTCACAGGAGATTATCGATAACTGGCCAGCACTCACACCGAAAAAGGTCAGCCGACTGGGGATTCTGATTAAAGGAGCCGCAAATATCGCCAGCGAAAAATAGCCACTCAAGCCTGACGACATGATCCCCTTGAATGATAGCCCTTACAGGGGGATTTCATGGCTCATCGCTGAAAATCATAGACAGAACCCAGCTGCATAATGACCGTTAACTCATCAAGTGCGTTTCGGGATTCCATTAATAGCTGAGGGTCAGCAAGGTCTTTTTCGGTTAAACTGTCACGGTAATGATCATTAACCCACTGGATCAGCTGTTGATAAAGCGAGTCACTCATAACACTGGCAGGGTTAACAGCAGCAAGTTCTGCATCAGTGAGAACAACTCTTAGCCGTAAACAGGCAGGTCCTCCGCCGTTTTTCATACTTTGTCTGAGATCAAAGGATCTCACCGCATCAATAGGGTGATGGCTTTCGGTTAGCCAGCGTAAATAGTGTGCTACCTTTTCATTTGTGTCACACTCAGAAGGCACAATCAGTGTATTTTTACCGTTTATAGTTACCAGCTGACTGTTAAAGAGATAACTGGATACTGCATCACTCACACTCACCTGATCATTAGAGACTTCAATAATAGATAGCTCTGAATCAGTGCACGCTTTCTGCAGTTGCTCATAAACCAGTGGCTGGTGTAAAAAAGCGTGGTCATGGCAAAATAATATGTTTTTATTACCCACAGCAATAACATCATTGTGAAATACTCCCTGATCGATGGCATTCGGGTGCTGTTGTGCAAAGACGACACGATCACTGGATAGCTGATGCTGACGTGCAATGGCTTCAGAAGCCTCTCGTGTCTGTCGAGCAGGGTAGCGCTGTGGACGAGGGCGTTGCTCATCTGAGCTGAACCCATTATCACCATAAACAAAAAACGTCACGCCACGGTGATGGTAGTCAGTGCAGAAACGCGTATAGTTAGCAGCACCTTCATCACCAAACTGTGGAATACCTGGTAATGCCTCGTGGTGCGTGAAGTATTGCTCACTGGTAAATACAGCCTGAAGTACTCGCCTGGTCGTCTTGTGTTCGATGGAGCGGTGAAACTTGTTTGACAGGTTAGCCGGGGTCAAGTGTACCTTCCCGTCGGCTGTATCCGCACTGGGGGAGACTGTTGCTGCGTTGGCTGTCCACATGGTTGCGGCAGAATAGCAAGATGCTAACAGTTTTGGGGCATACTTTGCCGCTTTGATCAACACGTTAGCATCACTGCCAGAAAAGCCCAGTGCCCTTAATTCGTTGACAGCAGGTCGTTCGTGGGGAGGCAGAACACCTTGTACCAGGCCAAGGTCGTGCATGGCTTTCATTTTCTCAAGACCCTGCAATGCTGCCAGTTTCGGATTGGAGGTTGAAGACCGGTTATTGCCTGAGGCTACGTTGCCATAAGATAGTCCAGCGTAGTTATGGGTAGGTCCCACGAGTCCGTCAAAATTTGATTCGTATGCATTCATTGTTATTTCTGTTGCTAACAAGCAATAAGGGAGAAGCTCTCCCTTATTGCAAGGTTATTGGTAGATTATTGGTAGATTATTGGTAGGTTCAGTTAATAGTGGAAAGTCCTGGTGCCAGTGTGTCTGGCATCACCAAAACCTTTGATTCAACACTGGCCACCGGGTAGGAACAGTAATCTGCCGCAAAATAGGCACTGGGGCGGTGGTTGCCACTGTCACCGACCCCGCCGAAAGGCGCAGTGCCTGCCGCGCCGGTAATAGGGCGGTTCCAGTTAACAATGCCTGCGCGAATGTGATGAAAAAACAGGTCATACTCAGCAGCATTTTCACTAAGCAGACCTGCGGAAAGGCCATAGCGCGTCTTATTCGCCTGGGTGACAGCATTGTTAAAGTCATCATAACGAATGACCTGTAACAGCGGGCCAAAGTACTCTTCATCGGGTAACTCTGCAATGGCAGACACATCCATAATGCCAGGGCTGAGCAGTGCTGTACCTGCTTGAAGTATTTTAGCTTCCAGCAGGCTTTCACCCCCCATGCTTTGCAAGTGTGCCTGTGCTTCAAGAATACGCTGCACAGCTGACTCAGAAATCAGGGCACCCATAAACGGCTGTGGATCAGCATTCCAGTGATCGACCTTAATAGCTTTAGTACTGACAACCAGCTTTTTCAGGAAGCTGTCCCCCCATCGTCCACTGGGGACAAACAGCCTTCGTGCACAGGTACAGCGTTGGCCTGCGGTAATAAAGGCAGAGTGAATGGTGTCGTTGATAGCGCCATCAACATTAGATAGCTCTGAGACAATCAATGGATTATTGCCGCCCATTTCCAGGGCCATGATTTTTCCGGGCTGTCCGCCATACTGTTGGTGCAGGAGCTTGCCTGTCTGAGAGCTGCCGGTAAAAAACAAGCCATCAATGCCAGCATGGGAAGCCAGCATGATGCCTGTTTCTTTCTCACCCTGCACAAGGTTCAGAACACCAGCAGGCAGGCCAGCCTGTTCCCAGAGTTTTACTATCAGTTGGGCTGTGGCAGGTGTGAGTTCACTGGGTTTAAATACCACGGTATTGCCAGCAATCAAGGCAGGCACAATATGTCCGTTGGGCAAATGCCCTGGAAAATTATAAGGACCAAAAACAGCAACGACACCATGGGGTTTGTGCCTGATCACCGCCTTGCCAACAGGTAAAGTCGTCTCTATTACCCCGGTGCGCTCATTGTGTGCTTTAAGGGAAGTAGCAATCTTGCCTTCTATTGCCGAGGCTTCCGTGCGGGCCTCCCACAGCGGCTTACCCGTTTCATGGGCAATAGTGGTAGCGATGCGTTCGTTGTTTTCTGCCACAATCTTTGCAAAGCGGGTTAGAATTGATGTACGTGATTCCAGTGTTTGTGCAGACCACTGTGGCAGTGCCGATCTTGCGGCAGCCACAGCCGCGTCTACCTGTCTGGTATCAGCAGCAGCACCTTCCCAGAGAATATCGGCAGTGGAAGGGTTGACTGACTGGAAGGCGTGCCCCTGCCCACTGACCCAGTGACCATCAATAAAATGTACTTTATCCATTGTCTTCGTTGCCTGTGTTAAATGTGGGTTTAGTGGCTGATACGGGTGAGTTTGCTGCGGTTTCCCGTGCGGGGGCTGACAGAGCAACAAGGCGCAGGGTATCGCCGGTCTCCACATTGAGTGCTATGGCCTGGGCTTTCGAAATCAATACACTGCCATCGTCCAGAGTAACGGCTGTGCCAAGAATACACCGGTAGTCTTCAAGCCGATCATTACCTAACAGCCAGGAGTCTGGTGTATCAGGCAGCTTGTTATGGACATTGACAGTGAAAACGCGGGAGTCGCGCACAGCACGAATATCGTCAACAGGAGCCTCAACCAGGGGGCCTGCATCAAAAATATCAACATAACCTGTATAACGAAATCCCTCCTGCTCTAAAATCTTTCGGGCAGCCAGCGTGCTGTTATGGGTTCTACCAATGGTTACCTGTGCATCTTTGGGCAATAGCTTAGTATAGATCGGATGATGAGGCATCAATTCGGCAATAAAGGCCTTGCCCTGGGAAATCTGTTGGTCAGCTTTTTCAAAATCAACATTAAAGAAATGCCGACCCAGCCCTTCCCAAAAGGGTGAGTGGCCTTTTTCATCCTGATAGCCTCGCAATTCTGCAAAAACATTAGTATTAAAACGCTCCCTGTGTGCGGCTAAAAACAAAAAGCGTGATTTAGACAACAGATGACTATTTTTTGAATGCCGGTACTCAGGGTCAAGGAACAGGGAGCAGAGTTCTGAGTAACCGGTATGGTCACAACAGAGGTTCAGCGTATTATGCCGACAGTAGACATCCAGCTCACGGGATGCATGCACATAGGCGCTGACTTTGTAGTTATACCACGGAGCTGTGAGTCCAACGGCAGATTCCAGACCACAAATGCCTACTATCTGTCCGGTGTTGGTATCTTCCATTACCATCAGGTACAGTGCTTCCTCTGGTGGATTATCAACCATGGAAGCCAATGCTAATTCCAGCCGGTTTTTTATCACTTCAGGATTCGGTTGAAGAGAGGTAAATCCTGGCCCGGTTTTATTGGCCATATGCCACAGAGCATTGTGGTCGCTGGCAGTGATCGGTCGGATTATCATCATAATAGTCACGCCTCCTTATTAGTTTTGTTGTTTATTGGTAGCGGTGAAGCTTATCGCGTCTATCGGTACTTTCAAAAATCTTGTCGGCGGATGTTACAACAAATCCCTGATAAAGGTCACCATTGCGTAGAGGATAGCGTTTGGCAAATTCATAAAAGCATCCGGGAATAACCTTTTCGCCATCCAAAAATGTCACCCTGATATTCCCTGCCAGCGTTGACGACTGTTCCAGAAGCACTTCTGGTGAGCCCTTAATCAGTCCGCTGCTGTCGTTCATTGCAAAGCCCGCTTTCAGGATTTTATCATTCACTTGCTCAAGGGTTATATTGTTGCCCAGATGGTTCACGGAAACGGTGAAATGATTTGCTACAAAACCGTGAGCAGCGACCCAGCCGGCATATTCGCTTTCCCTTACCAGTGTTTCATAATTGCGGATGGACACCTGCCAGGGGCGTCCCATAAGGCATAGGGGGAATGCCTTGACTGGCTTGCTATCGAGCTGCTCAATCAGCTGCCGAATAAGCGTGCCTGCATTTTCAGACAGTTGTTCTACCAGCAACTCACTAATGAAGACTTTAGGCAATGTTGGATCTTGATGCTGAAAATGTTTTGCATACAACTTGCGGGCAGGGAACGTATATTCGCCACCTTCAACGTAACCCGCAGCCAGAAAAGGGTCTGCCATTTTGCTGATACCAATACCCGGCAAATTAAATGTCCGCAGCGCAATATGGTCATTAACCACATGCCCGTTATTATCAGCAAACAATGCATGAATGGCTTTAGCATCGGGGGACAGGGGTAAATAGGCTTCCCAGAGGCTATCAAATAGCTGTTGTAGGTTGATACTCATCACTGTTCTGTTTCCTTTTATTGACAAAAGCGTATGGGATCCCCAGCCTGAATGTGCAAAGCGTCTGCGGTTGCTGCAGAAACGGTAAATTGCTCCCGATTCAGGTGGGTGTAGAGACAGCGGAAATCGGTGGTGCCGGTATTCGCGACAAGGCAGCGAGGCTCTTGTCGTGTTTCACCAATACGCACTGCTTGTTGCTGACTGGTCGATACGGTAGTTAAGGTATCAATACGAGCTTCCAGTGTGGGGCCTGCATCAAAGATATCCACATACTCTTCATAGCGAAAACCTTCCTTCTCAAGCAGATCCATGGCAAGCACCCGGTCAGGGCGTACTTCACCGATCACGGAACGGGCTTTGCGAGATAATAGTGGCGTATAAACAGGAAACCGGGGCATCAGGTCAGCAATAAAACCTTTGCCACAAATCCCTGTTAAAGAGTTGGCATGGCTCATATCCATAGTAAAGAAGTGTCGACCCAGATCTTCCCAGAAGGGTGATCTTCCCTGTTCATCCACCACACCCTGAAGCTCTGCGAGTATACGATCGGCAAAACGGTGGCGGTGCTGGGCAAGAAAAAGCAATCGGGCTCGACTTAATAATTGCAGAGTTTCCGGGGTTTCAGCTTCTGGTAAAAGGTAAAGCGTACATAGTGAGGTGTATCCCGTGTAATCATAACAGAGCGTTAATGCTGGTACACGGTTATGGATCTGTAAATCTTCTGAAACATGAACAATATCTTGTAAGCGGTAACTGTAAAACGGGGCGGTAATGCCTACGGCAGCATTTACACCTGCAATACCCAACACCTGGCCGGAGGGGATATCAGATAATACAAAGTGATAGGTTTCACCTGCTGGTTTGGTAATAGTGCTCTTCAGAGCTTGCTGAGTTCCTTCAATAAGGTCACGTAGATGGGAGATGTCTGACGGTAGCGTGGCCATTGAAGTCCCTGCTGACTCGGCCAGGTATTCAATAGCTTTGATATCGTCGAACTCTACGGGGCGAACTATCAACATCGTCGCATCTTCCTGTCTTTGGCACAAAAATACACGTCTCGCGCACTATCATCATTATTTTTGTTGTTGATGTGGAAATTATAAGAAGATTGACGGAGCAAGACTGTTTGGAATGCGACGGAAAGTTTCGAATTTGTACAGCAGGCTGTCATTCGTCTGGCGGCCTGTAACCGGAGCCTGTAACCGGAGAAGATGCTGTTTTTAATCAGTTAACGAAGCACTGAACATCAAGATATTCCGTATAAAAAACACTAACAGCTGAAAGCACATTGCTCTGCTTTTGTGCA
Source organism: Endozoicomonadaceae bacterium (assembly GCA_965232215.1). Classification (GTDB taxonomy): domain Bacteria; phylum Pseudomonadota; class Gammaproteobacteria; order Pseudomonadales; family Endozoicomonadaceae; genus Endonucleibacter. Next base: position 431,481 of record CBDDPF010000012.1, on the reverse strand, counting down.
GAAACAAGGGGGGGGATAAGTCAAAAAAATGTGCTCTACTCAATTCCCCGGCCGTAATCCCATTTCACGAAAACAATGAACTGTATTACACTCCTGACTCTTACCAAATAATCGCCATCGTGGGGAGCTTCAATGTTCACAAAGGGTATGTCCATTGCTGATTTTGATCCAGATCTGCAAAAAGCCATCAGTGCGGAAGCCGTTCGTCAGGAAGAGCATATTGAGCTGATTGCCTCTGAGAACTACACCAGCCCGCGGGTCATGGAGGCTCAGGGAAGTATATTAACCAACAAGTATGCAGAGGGTTACCCAAATAAGCGCTATTACGGTGGCTGTGGGCATGTGGATGTGATTGAACAGCTTGCCATTGACCGGGCCAAGGCGCTATTTGGCGCGCAATACGCCAATGTTCAGCCCCATTCTGGCTCACAGGCGAATGCTGCTGTTTATATGGCGCTGATCAAGCCAGGCGATACTATTCTGGGTATGAGCCTGGCACATGGTGGACATTTAACCCATGGTGCCAGGGTCAGCTTCTCCGGTCGCATTTACAATGCTGTTCAGTACGGCCTGCACCCTGAAACGGGTGATATCCACTACGAAGAAATCGAACGCCTGGCTCTCAAGCATAAACCTGAAATAATCGTTGGTGGTTTTTCTGCTTTCTCAAGAGTGGTTGACTGGCAGCGGTTCCGGGCCATTGCCGATAAGGTGGGTGCTTATTTCTTTGTGGATATGGCGCATATTGCTGGTCTGGTAGCGGCTGGTGTCTATCCGTCACCTGTTGGTATTGCCGATGTTGTTACAACAACAACACACAAAACGCTGGGGGGACCCCGTGGGGGGCTGATTTTAGCGAATGACGACGAAGTGCTGAATAAGAAGCTGAACTTTGCTGTATTTCCTGAGTCTCAGGGTGGCCCACTGTGCCACGTCGTTGCTGCTAAAGCTGTTTGCTTTAAAGAAGCTAAGGAGGACAGTTTCAAGTACTATCAGGAACAGGTGATTAAAAATGCGCAGGCTATGTGCAAAGTGATGATCGCACGAGGTATCGATATTGTCTCCGGCGGTACTGATAATCACCTGTTCCTCGTAAATCTGATTGGCAAAGACTACACGGGTAAAGATGCTGAAGCAGCCCTGGGACGCGCAAACATTACGGTCAACAAAAACGCGGTACCTAACGACCCACGCTCCCCTTTTATAACCAGTGGACTACGTATTGGTACACCGGCTATCACTCGCCGTGGCTTCAAAGAGCACGATGCCATTAATCTGGCCGGTTGGATCTGCGATGTGCTGGATAATATTGAAAATGACAAGGTTGCAGCTGATACTCGCGAGAAGGTGTTAAATATTTGTAACCGTCTGCCTGTTTACAGCTAGCTCACCATCCCTATCGGGCTGTAAGTCGGCCCGATATTTTTTCTGTTCTTTTTGATGCTGGCTGCTTTGCCTGGCAAATGCCACTGTCAGACGGATGTTTTCTTCCAGCAGTTCGGGTGCTTGCATTGAACGACGGATCTTATCCATTTGCAGACTTGCTATGGATTACATCAAGCCATATTCAGGTTCCCTGTCTGTTTCTCGTACATGTCCGGGTTCCAGATTGGGAAAAGCAGAATACGCGCGAAACGCTCCTTGTCAGGTATTATGTACCTCGTGAGGGATTATACGAACATTATAAGAAATTTTCTTTGAACTGTTCATAAAATTTGTACCATACATAAAGTTTGTACCAGTTATAAAAAATGGAGTCAAAACGCTCTATACACGGTGCATGTATGATCTCTGTGATAGTAAACTTATAGCAAAGCCCAAAAATTGTCGAATCAAAGGTGGTTTTATCCAAGAAGTGGACGTTTGAAATATTAAGATCATTCCCTTTGGGATAAGAGTGTGCATACCACTTTTTCGTGGAGCCAGTTTTTATCAAAGAAAGCACTATTTCCTGTTCATAGCAGACTGCTTTTACACTCAATAATAACTCATCAGAATGAGCACAGTTTATTATTGCAAGCAATAATAAACAACAAATTCTAATTAATGATGTCGTCGTAAGCATTTTGATTTCGTGTTTTGATTTCGTGTTTTTGATTTCGTGTTCTTAATGTAGCGTAAATAACAAATTTTTCCAGACCCTATGACTACAGGATAAAACACAGGGAAAAAATATGAGGAACTTATACCAATCGTCTTTTATAACTACTGTAGTGAGCATGGTAAACTGGACGACGACAGAATAATGCTAGAAGACGAGTAAAGTCTGCTATTGTCAGGAGTTTCAATACAGGGTTGGCATCCAGACTGCCAGCGCAATAGCGTAATTAAACGCCAACCAGTTTGAAAACCGATACTTTTGGTAGCATGAGCGCTTCCCTTATATGTAGCAACCTCACAGCCACAAACATCAGTATAACCGCCATCCGTTGAAGATTATCCGGTGCAGGCATTGGCAAACGCTCAACACCTGCACCTGTTTTTCACGCTTTATGGAAGTCCTCTATGGACCAGCGAAGTTCATAAAATCTCAGGGATACACGACACTCTTCAAGCGTACTGACATTCTCTGTAGTCAGCAGCCTCCAGCATAATCTTTCTTCAGTATCATGATTGATTTCTTCTGCGCTCACGATATGTAGGATAATAGGCTCCAGCCTGCCTCCAGGTCTTGCGGGAGCAGGTATCGTCACTGTTTTGCTTTTTACCTGAAGGGTTGCCTTACGCGCCTTTCAACCATCCTTTTGAGGCATTTTCTTGAGGCATTTTCTTGAGGCATTTTCTTGAGGCATTTTCTTGAGGCATTTTCTTGAGGCATTTTCTTTCTTGAGGCACTTTCTTGAGGTACTTTCTTGAGGCACTTTCTTGAGGCACTTTCTTGAGGCACTTTCACTGTATAGGTTTGTGGCCAGCGCATGGAAAAGAAGTTGATTCTCATCAACGAGAACCCGGTTCTGTGTCACCCTGACAACAAACCTCTGCTGATTTTCCTGTTTGAATGAACATACTCAAAGATATCCGCCTCTCGATGGCAGACACTGATCGTTTTTGCCATTTGAGTACCGAGGCGGCACGTTGTGGTTTCTGATGATTGTTGCCACTTGACACTTTCTTTTTCTTCGTAAGGTCGCTGCTTTCGCTGGTGCTTCCTGCCCCGTTTTTTTTCACCCCTTATCCAGCGTTGCTGATCAATCAGCCCAACTGTCCGCTCACTACCAGCGTCCAGCAGTATCACGCTATGAACCCATATTCTCCGGAACTTACTCTCTTCTGACCCACCCGGATCACCCGGTTTTAATCGTGCACAGTGCTGGTAACTGGACGTTGTTGAGTCTTCAGGCGCCAGCAAAAGATCACTATCTTTTGCCCTTCGTGCAGTTTCCTGAAACCCGGCCTCGGCAATGGCTCAGCATTGACTGCATCATTTTCCATCAATCCATAAGCGCCTTCCACTAACGTCTGATGACCTTCTCATGAAGCTGACAAAAATATACCGGTGTGAGCCGACAGATGATTGGCAACCTTTAACCACCAACCACCGTTTTGTACGACGCTTATCACCCAATTCAGCACCTCCAAAAGTACTTTCAGCCCACTGTTGATGAGGAAGAGGCATCATGATTCTGGCCTGCCGCTAACAAGGATAAGTCAAGTTTGGTATTTGTGACTAAGAGATAGACCCAGAAAGGGGGAGTATGAAAAGACGAAAGCCTGACTACCGCAAAGTAAAGAAGCAATTTATGAAATTCAGCTGCGGAATTCAGGGTCAACGCTCATGCCACGGCAACAGGTGAGCAGCCTTTGGCCACCTGATACGGTGCAGAGAATCGTTCACGAGTTCTGGTATGAGTGACATGAATAGACTATGTAAGCAGACATTCGAGCATTTGATTCCATTGCGAGTGGTGGACTTTCAGCAAAAAACGACCCCTATGGGAAAATACGTTATTTTACCGATGGATTTTTGCCTGTCAGTTCGCGTATATCGCAGTGAAATCAGTAGTATTTGAAAACATGCAGTTTTCAAACTGGTTGGGGTTTAGAACAATCGGCTAGTATAACAGGTAGCAAATGATAAAGGTGGGGTTATGAAGACAATTGAACAGTGGTTTGATGACTATGGTGATAGCCATCAAAATCTTACGAATAAAGAGCCTGTAAATAATTCTGTGTAAACGCCATTACTTGTTTACACCTTGATCCGGTCTGGAAACATGATTTCAAACCGGTTCATGGCTGACTTCCAGTCTCTTATTGGCATAGTCCATCTAGCCGACGCCTTTTCTGTCGCCAGGAAAATAACCTTCAGAACGGCATCATCCGTTGGGAATATTTTCCGGTTTTTTATAGCTTTTCGGATGACGCTGTTCAGCGACTCTATAGCATTCGTCGTGTAAATAGTGTCTGTCAGAAAACCCATGAATAATCCGACTCAACAGGCACTGACAAAATTTTTTTGAAAACAAAACAGGCCGCTCATGCCAGTCACCTCTTTTTTTGATCAAAACTTAATCATTTCCCCGTTTTTCGGGTGTCCGTAATCCTCACCCAACGATGATCGTTTGTTTTCTGGTACGCTTCTCCGTTCAGGCTGCTTTTTTGACAGCCTGACTGGATTGCTTTTGCAGTATAGAGCCCAAGCGGTGCAGATTGGTTCCTAAAACCGCCAGGCCAACATACCGACGATAACCGTCAATCCCTGAGTCCGGACATTGGTCCAGTCCGTGCTGCTCAAGTGCATTAATGTCGGACTCTACCGCAGAATGCTTCTTCATTGCCCTGACAAACTCAGGGTGTCGTTCACGCTTCCGATCTTGTTCAGACCATCGCCCCTTTTTGGGTAAGACGGCTCGGTCAAGAAATGTTTCCAGCTTTTCAAGGTTCTCTTTTGACCAGAATCCCCGGTCATAACTGACCTGCGATACTTCAGAAAACCGCTGTTTTGCGCCTTTAGCAATGGCTACAGTCACCTGGTCATCAGTCTGTTTTTCCATGACCAAATGGTGAAGGGTGAAACCAAACTGATCTTGCAGTACGCACACCCTGAGGCCGAGTTCTACAGGAACGCCTGCTTTTCCTTTACTGATCCATTCCGTATGGCGTTCAAATAACGAAAAAACCTTCTCACTGTGCGGAATGGTTTCATGTTTCAGTACACGACGGATAATCAGTTGACACTGGTAGTCTGCATCTTTTATCCAGCGCTCCAGCTCTTTCAGTCGTAAGTCTCCGGGTATCCGTGCCTTCAAGAGATTCAAGGTTATTTCAGCCTTGCGGATAAGCTTCTGGCTGTAGGCTACATACTCAGCATGGACAGTTTCGATACCATACTGTCGTGCTTCACGGAGCGACTCATTGGACGACGTTGACCGTTTCAGGTTACGGGCTTTGTGAAAACGCTTTTTGTGCTGATCCTGCAAGTAGCTGCTCTGTCGCCACAGGCTTTCCTGCTGCTCTGACGACAGGCAGGCTGCCCATTCGATCATCTTGCGAACGGCATCCCGCAGCAGGTTAGTATCCGTTGGAAAGTGGGCATTGGTTTTTACGACAAACGAGTCAGCGCGGGCGCATATCCGCTCTTCTTTTTTTTTACCAGCTGGTGACCGGCATTGACCACAATCTGGTTGATCTCATCCAGTATTTCCGGGGTGAACAGGGCGATATTATCCTGCAAAGTCTGGATGTGATAAGAGTGGGTACAGTACGGTCCGTGTCCGAGCATTTGCCGCAATGTACCGTGTTCATTGGCCAGCTCCTGAAGGCGGTCGTAGTCGCAGTTGATGGTCAGACGCAGGGTGCCAAAAATCAGTATTTTCCAGAGATCCATACCAGGGCGGCCATTGTCACGGCTAGCGGGTATCATTCGCTCAAGGGCTTGAAAAACCTGCTCCCTCAGCTCTGGGGTGACCCAGATATGCTGAAAAGCCCGCAAGAGGCGGGGTATGTCGTCCCTGGATTTGGGGTTGAAGGTGATGGCAGAGATATCGACCTCGCCTAACTGCATTTGTGGCTTGATGGTTTGGCGCATGAGTGAGAAAACAGCCTGTCAGTGGAAATCTTCAATGATTAAGTTAGGTCACAGACTGCTGTTTTCAAGGGCTGATGGGTTTTCGGACAACCACTAAATAGCCTTCCTGACCTCCTTAGGATAGTCAAAAAGGGTAATCAGGTTATCCCAGTTTTTACGCCATGACTTGCCTATGGAAGGAAACTTCTCTCCCCACGTGCCTTCAAAGGCGCTCAGCTCCCTTTCTGCTTCTTCAGTGGTTGCTGACTGATATATCCTCTTCAGGTCATTAGCGACTGCTTTGCGTTCCTTGTAGGACACGTATTTCAGAGAGTTCCTTACCTGGTGGACAATGCAAAGCTGCACCTGAGCCTTTGGGAAAGCCGTGTTGATGGCTTCAGGAAAGCCTGACAGTCCATCCACGCAGGCAATAAACACATCCTCAACACCTCGGTTCTGAAGCTCTGTTAACACCGACAGCCAAAATGTAGCGCCTTCTGTTTCTGCAAGCCAAAGACCTAAAAGCTCCTTCTGGCCTTCCAAATTAACGCCCAGAGCGACAAAAACAGTTTTCTTGATAACCCGCTTATCTTTGTGAACCTTGACCACAATGCCATCAAGATAGAGTACTGGATACAGGCTTTCCAGGGGTCTGTTCTGCCAGGCTTTTACTTCATCAAGAACAGCATCAGTGACCTTGGATATGAGGGTTAGCGAGATGTCAGCACCATACATTTCCTCAAGCGTATCAGCAATATCACGGGTGGTCATTCCTCGTGAGTAGAGGGACAGAATTTGCTGATCAAGCTTGTTGATTCGTGTCGACCCTTTGGTAATGAGCTGAGGTTCAAATTCGCCATTACGGTCTCGGGGCGTATTGATTTCCAGCTCACCAAAGTCACCTTTGATGGTCTTTTTGCTGGAACCGTTGCGACTGTTTCCCGTGTTATGCCCATCGGTAGAGTGTTTGGCATAACCAAGGTGCTCTTCCAGCTCGACGGCCATAACACGCTCAACAGCCGCTTTGATCAGCTGGCGGCTAAGATCGGCAAGGTCATCCTGATTTTTGATTTGCCCAACCACCTGGCCAAGCAATTTTTCATTGATTTCAACGCTCATAGTTATGCTCCTCTTTGGAGTATTAACGACAAGCGTTTACACAAATTAAATTACATCCTCCGAATAAACGCATTCACTGGGTATGTGTCCCTCTGATCACCTTTTCTTTACTGGGGCTGCTGTGGGCAATTCACTGGCTGCTGGCAACCGCATTAGTGCTTCTCTCACTGGTCTTTTATCTGCGTTTATCAACCAGGCTGGCTTTGGTAATGCTGGCAATGACTGCCATTATGTTACTCGTTGGTCAATGGTTGGACACAGCTTTGCTACCCGTGTCTTTGGGGATTTTTATTATCTCATGGGTCTTCCAGTTTATCGGGCACGCCATTGAAGGAAAAAAACCCTCTTTCTTTCAAGATATTCAGTATCTTCTTATTGGTCCCCTGTGGGTGATAGCATTTTTATTTCGCCGGTTTAATATTACTTATTAACTTCCCTTCCAGCGCCGGGACTATCCCTGATGGAAGCCCCTGAGTATGCATTATATTATCTGGGCTTTCCACACTGTAAAAAGAAGCCCCATTTTGACCGATTCTCTGTTTTCAACTCTGCCACTGCCAAAGCCTCTGCTGGATAACCTTCAGTCATTAGGCTTTTCAACAATGACCCCTATTCAACAGGAAAGCCTGCCAATAATACTGGCAGGACAGGATGTGATTGCCAAAGCAAAAACAGGCTCCGGGAAAACAGCGGCATTTGCCATTAACCTGCTCACTCGAATCCACCCTGAGGATTTTTACTGCCAGGGGCTGGTGCTTTGCCCCACCCGGGAGCTGGCAACACAAGTTGCCACAGAAACTCGCCGACTGGCACGCTTTCTGCCAAACATAAAAGTGGTAACACTTTGTGGTGGTCAGCCCATTGGTCCGCAAATTGGCTCCCTTGCCTACGGCGCCCATATTGTGGTGGGAACACCGGGGCGGATTCAGGATCATCTTCGTAAAGGTACTGTGTCTCTCAAAAAGGTCAATACATTAGTGCTTGATGAAGCTGACCGAATGCTGGACATGGGCTTTATTAATAGTATAAATACCATCATCAGTCATACAACCTCACAGCGCCAGACCCTGTTGTACTCCGCTACCTATCCGGCGTCTATTCGCAGTTTGAGTCAACATATTCAAAAACAACCCATAGAAGTGACCACAAGCGCCACAGATCAGCATATGGCTATTGATCAGCAGTTTTACCTGGCTGAAAATAACGATAAATCCGAGGTGCTCCTTAAGCTGTTGGGACACTGGCAACCTTTATCCGCTGTGGTTTTCTGTAACACTAAAAAAACCTGCAAGGCTGTCGGCACCGCTTTATTTGAGCAGGGATACAAACCACTGGTACTCCATGGTGATTTAGCACAAAAAGAACGTGATCAGATTCTTGTACGTTTTGCTAATCGCAGCAGCCGGCTCCTGATTGCAACCGATGTCGCTGCCCGTGGTCTGGATATTGATGATCTGGCTGCTGTTATTAATTATGACCTGAGCCGAGACCCTGGAGTCCATGTTCATCGTATTGGTCGCACCGGCAGAGCAGGAAAAAGCGGCATAGCACTTAACCTGTACACTTCTCGCGAACAGTACAAACTGGATGCCATCAGTGACTACCTTCAGTACGCATTGACAGTGTTATCAACGGCCACATTGAAAAAACATGCAGGAAAGCCTGAGCCTGCTTCTATGGTTACGTTATGCATTGATGGTGGACGGAAGCATAAGGTTCGCCCGGGAGATATTCTGGGTGCCTTGACCGGCGAGGCTGCTATTCCCGGTAATCAGGTAGGAAAAATCAATATATTCGATTTTGTTGCCTATGTTGCTGTTAACCGCGAGTACGCACGGAAAGCCTTGCAACGTTTAGAAAAAGGCAAAATCAAAGGACGTCAGTTTAAAGTACGCAGGCTATAGCTTATGTGAGAAAACCCATTGGGTAGAGATTAAATTTATTATACCCATCTTCTTTTCTAACTACTAACGAGTGCCGGAAAGCGCTGATACACATACAAGCAAAAACATGTTTTGATTCGCACCCCTTTTTTTAACAGCAGTAGCACGGATGCCATCAAAGCATACTCAGCAGATTATTTTGTCAGAGCAGGAACGTAGTGATCTGGCGTTTATTATCCGCCAGCGGAAAAGTGCTCAATCCATAGTGCTCAGAGCCAAAATCATACTGGCGGGCGCAGAAGGGAAAAGTCTTCTGGGGACAACAAAAGAACACAGGTGCAACCGTGAAACCGTCACACACTGGCGGAAACACTGGGTTAAGCGCAGTGATGAACTGCCTGTTTTAGAAAACTTTTAGAAAACTACTTTTAGAAAACTAAAAGAAGCGCCTCGCCCCGGCGCAACACCCAGGTTTATCGAAGAGTAAATTTGCCTGATTGTCGCTATGTTCTGTGACAAACCTGAAGAGTATGGTTATCCATTCAATCATTGGTCCGAAAGTTCACTGGCTATGGCGACTCAGGATAAAGGTATTGTCCCATCAATCTCAGAGACAGGTGGGGCGTTTTTTAAAATCAGGCCGATAGTCGTCCCGATAAAGTGAAGGGCTGGGTAGACACCCCAGGGGATGAAGCCTTCGACATACATAGCGCTGACGTCTGCGACACCTGTCATCAAGCTATTGAACGTGCTGAGCAGGAAATTCGTACAATATCCTTTGATTGAAAAAACGGACATGCAGGCATTAGAGCCATTGACAGCGGGAAAGCCTGTCAAGCCGGGCTATATTGAAAAACGTGAGTTTGAGTATAAGCGCCATGGAACTCAGGCCCTGCTGGCTGTGATGGATGTCGTGACAGGCAAGATCATTCCCCTTGTAAGGGATACACGGAAAGAACAGGACTTCGGCGACTGGCTCGATAATACGCTGGAAAGTGACCCTGCCGCAACGGGCTGGCATGTTGTCATGGATCGCCTTAATACTCATATGTCAGAGGCCGCAGTTAAGGCTGTAGCCAGGATTGAGGGCACTACAGAAAAAGAGCCTGGCGCAAAAGGGAAAACCGGCATCCTCAAGACTATGAAAACACGGGCAGCCTGCCTGAGTGATATATCTCACAAGATTGTGTTTCCCTATACCCCGAAGCATGCATCGTGGCTAAACCAGATAGAGAAAAGGTTTTCTATTTTGGTGAGATGCTTTCTGAAACGAAACAGCTTTACGTCAACAGAAGACCTCAAGGCAAGACTTCATCAGTTTGTGGACTTTTTCAATGAGAAAATGGCCAGGCCTTTTAAATGGACTTACAAAGGCCAACCACTGCAAGTGTGATGCTGTATGGGGATTAGCGCCTGGAGGCACTAGTCCCGAGGGAATCAGGCGTAAAAACTAAAGCGATACCAGAGAAAAGCAACTTGATTCAGTGTTATTGATCGATCCTTAAGCCGCTGCTTCTGCGTGAGGTCCAAAAACTTCGTAATGGATATGTTCTGCTGGTACGTCCCAGCTTAATAGCGTTTTGTTAACCATGTTCATGAAACCCATAGGCCCACAAAAATAATAGTGGGCATTCGGTAACTGTATAGATTCTCGAATGACAGTCAGATCTGCACGCCCAATAAAGTCGTACCCGGTATCATCGGCCTCAGGCTTATCATAGAAGAGGAAACTCTTCACATTGTCGTGCAGCTTTGTTGCACGATAAATGTGCTCAGCGAATGCATGGGTACGGCCATTGATAGCACTGTGAACATAACAAATTTCACGGGAAGATCCTTCAGCAATGAGGCTATTAAACATACTCATCATTGGTGTCAGGCCAACCCCGCCACTGATCAACACAACGGGAGAGTCGCAGGACTTATTCAGAAAAAAGTCACCGGCGGGAGGACTCAGCTTAACAACATCGCCAACATTCAGCTGATCATGCAGATAGTTAGATACCAATCCCTCAAATCCTTCCTTCACTTCACGTTTGACAGAAATACGGTAATCCTTGCCATTGGGAGCCCCGGACAAACTGTATTGCCGAATTTCCTGATATGGGTGTCCCTCAGGCTCTAAATAGATACCGATATACTGACCTGGCTTGAAGTCAATGACAGGTTTGCCATCAACAGGCTCCAGGTAAAAAGAAGTGATGACCTCACTTTCCGGCTCTTTGCGACAAACCCGAAAATCACGGGTTCCGTGCCAGCCTCCTGGTTGCTCTTCAGTGCGTTTGTAGATGCTTTCTTCTAAATTAATCAACAAATCTGCCAGGAAGTTATAGGCTTCTGTCCACGCCTGAAGTATATCATCTGTCGCAGCATCACCGAGTACTTCTGCCACAGCCTCCAGTAAATGCTTGCCAACAATAGGATAGTGCTCAGGTAAAATAGTAAAACTGGTATGCTTGTGAGCAATGCGCTTTACTGCACCGGTCAGAGCGTCGAGGTTATCAATATTGGCAGCATAACTATAAACCGCTTCAGCCAGAGCACGAGGCTGGTCACCTGTCTTCTGATTGGTGCTGTTGAAAATATTGAGTAATTCCGGGTTGGCCTTGAACATGTTCTGATAGAACAGTTTGGTCACGGTCTCACCATGCCTGGCCAATACAGGAGCCGTAGACTTGACGATTCTGATGGTGTCTTCACTGAGTGACATTATTGTATTTCCTGCTTAAAAATTAAATTTACATATTTTTCATTTTAAGATGTATATTATATACTTCTTTTGTGGTTGTCCACTGCTATTGACCAGGATAAGGCGAAGCCTGAATTTTCCCGTATGAGAAAAACAGGTATTTTCAGATATAGAAAGGCAGCCAGGCTATTTCCCGAAAATACCTGTTACCGTGTCAGGGGCTGCCAGTCAGGCTGCAATCATGTTGTCAAACTGTATGCCAGGATGGCCTGTATGAACGTTGAGAAGGAATACCAATGTTATTTTTTGAAGTTTGCTATTGAGAAAAAACTGGTATCTTCACGTTTAATGGGTATATAACCGCTTTAAAGTAGAACTTCGCGCACATAGGCCCGAGACGATTCCGGCTAACAGAAAAGATTTATCGGTATATTGGGAAAAGAATGAAGCTGAACAAGCAAACAGACTACGCACTACGAATCTTAATTTATGCTTCGCTGGCTCCTGAGCACACGTTGTTATCGATACAGGAAGTGACCAATATCTATAGTTTGTCGCGCAATCACGTTATGAAAATCGTACAAAAGCTGGGGCAGTTGGGTTATCTGACCACTTTTCGTGGAAAAGGCGGAGGCTTTAAAATCGGTAAGAATCCTGAGTTGATCAATATTGGTCAATTAATCCGGGAGATAGAAAGCACTCTTCTATTGATTGATTGTGAGGAACCTTTGTGTCGATTATCTCCGGGATGCCAGTTAAAAGGCGTGTTTGCTGAAGCTGTAGCAGCCTTTATCGCTGTACTTGATGGGTATACACTGGCTGACCTGGTATCCAACAAAATGCAGCTGATAGAGCTATTGGAATTATCTTCTGGATGTCAGTGAAAAAGGTATTGGTATGTTGACCCTAAATTCCTCAGTTGAAATCACTGCCTCCGCTGACAGCCTTACGCAAGTTGAATTATAACTATTTACTACAGTCACCCAAAAGGGAGGTTATGAAAAGACGAAAGCTTAACTGCGGCAAGGTAAAGAAGCAATTTATGAAACTCAACTGCGGAATTCAGGTTGACAGACGCATACTCGTTAAGCTTGAAGATGCCAGTTTTTCTCAGGGAAGGAGTAATGCAAACTATACCAGTATCATTTCTGCAAAGGCGGTGACTCACTGTTGTGATAGACTCTTGCCTTCGCAGGAATGACAGACTATTGGTATTTTCTGAAGTGCAGCCACCCCTAAGGTTAAGGTTAAGGTTAAGGTGTAAACGGGCTATCCCATGAATAAACAGGAAGGCCATGCTCAATGGTGTGCACCTTATTTAAGTCACTCGATACCGTAAGGTATTGCCATTTCTGTGCACGGGAAAATCTTTTTATCGCCATTTCTCTTTTTGTAGCGGATGATCGATTATGACTTGTCTCAAGGTATAACAGGTATTCAGGCGCTCGCCCACGAAAAAACTTTGCCCCCACTCTGCCTACCGTATGCTCCTTCCAACGCCGAGTAATATTTGTGGTAATACCGGTATAAATACTTTGATCACTGGTAAGAATCATATATACAAGCCACATATAGCCTCTCATTATTCTTTATAAGTTTTGCTGTTTTACAGCGCCTGCGCAGACATGGTTATACGACAAAAACCGTCTGTTTTCACAAGTTCAGGTATGTCTTCTTATCATCATGCTATACCAATGCTGCGGACAGTTTTAGACAGCCTGGTGTCTGATGCTGCAAGACCTGCAACTCAAGGGGGCGATTTTATGGTAATTCAAGGATAAGGATGAGTTACCATAAAATAATGATATATCTTCAACACCCTGGCAGCCTGGCGTTTTAAGTTTATAAAACTGTCCGAAGTATTGCTATACGCTCATGGTTTATTATTAACTCAAGTTACGCACCCGTATCATATAGCGTCTGCTCATTTGGCCAGGATCTTATAATAGGTGGTGGCAAGAGATATTGAAATGCGTAACTCCAGTTAAATAAAGCGCGTTCATCCTAAATACCTCAGTTGAAATCACTACCTCCACTGAAAGCCTGACTGCCGCAAGGTAAAGAAGCAATTTATGAAATTCAACTGCGGAATTCAGGTTCATGGCCGATTGGGGGAGTATTACTTCTGTAGGAAATATACACCCATGATTGATCCAGGTAACAAAAGTTCGGGGGTACAACACCAGCCAGCCCCTCAACAGGAAGCGGATACTCTGCCAGAGACAGGTAAAGCCTTTGGCCGAAAGACTAAAGCGGTAGAAGAGAATAAATTCAAAGCTATCAGCTTGTTCTATATGCTCCGGGAATCGCATTTGGGGAGAAAATTCCTTGCAGCCTACGAGTCACTCCAGAGATTGCAGAAGCGCCAGCTGAAACCTTCAAAGGAAGCCCGCGGCGTAATGCCGGAGTATCAGCATAAAGTGAGAAAACCACCCGAGATCAAAAATCTTCAGAAGGGTGAAAGGCTGGCAAAAGGTGCATTTGGTAGCGTCTCTAAAGCAACATGGCAGAATCAGTCCCATCCAGGTCATACTCTCAATAAACTGGAAAAGAATTATGTTGTAAAAACCCAGCCCTTATATTCAAAGGAAGATAAAGAAGATGTTGATCTGGAGATTGGTTTACAGAAAAGTATTCCTTTTGCCCCAGGCGTTACAGGGTATGGCGTAATGGTTATTGATGGTCAGGAATGCCTTACGACGATTATGGAGCATCGTGGAAAGGATCTAACACAACTGATCTATGGTGATAAAAAAGATGAACTTGCTCCCAGTGTTAAGCCAGTGAATGCTTCCCTGGCTCATTCCATTGCACGACAATTCATAGAACAACTTAAATATATGCAACGGGAAGGTATTGCTCATAGGGATATAAAGCCTGAAAACTTGCTGGTTGATCATCGGGGTATCGTTACAACGGTAGATTACGGTGCAGCAAGAAAAGAAGCCAATGCCAAGTTACCACTCTATTCTGGCAGTTATGGATCACCCATGTATTTAGCACCAGAAGTCATGAGTGATGAGCCATATACCGCTGCTGTAGATATCTGGTCATCTGCCTTGGTACTACATGATTTGCTGGCAGGCAATCGCCCGGACGAGCTGTATACGTCTGATGGTCCCCTTTTGATTTTTAACCCTGAAGCTTATAATCAGTTTATTAATAAGATTAAAAGTAACGAGAACCTATCATCCCATGCTAAGGATTTAATCACACGCATGTTGGCTCTTGACCCGGAAAAACGACCGGATGCCGAAGAGGTATTGCAACACCCCTTCTTTGTAGAAAATGAGACTATTGAGCAAGCGCCTTATCCTGAGCTGCAGCATCGCCACATAAAAGCGATCGAGGACTTAGCGAAATACGAACAAATGAAAGCCAATATCAAAGCGGGAAAAGCGAAACCAGGCACACCTCCCATGGAAGAAGTGAAGTCTGAGATAAAAAAACTGCAGGATGAAGTGAGAAGTCTGCAAGAGGCGATGAATGCTAAAACAAAATAACCAGAGAGGTTATTGCTTGCATTTCAGACTTGATTTGAGTGCTATTAGCAAGATGATGAGTGATTTCCGGAAAACCTCCCAAAACAGGGAGGTTTTTTATTTTAGCATTTAGCCTTGCCAGGAAATGATACCAATGACCGTTTCTAACTACTGTAATCAATATGGCAAGACAGAAGTCAGAACAAGGCGAAATAACGAGTAAGGCCTGCTATTGCCAAGCGTTTTGACTTGCCTATGGAAGGAAACTTCTCTCCCCACGCACTGATATATCCTCTTCAGGGCTGGCATTCAGATTGCCCGCACAATAGCGTAGTTAGCAGAATCGATTGGTATTATTTACAGGCTCGCTTCTCACGAACTATAAAATCTACAAGTTATCCAGCATAGACGACGCTGAATCATTATATGCTCGCGTTTGGTGTAGAATCTCTCTGACTAAGTCTCGAGCCTTTCTGAGCTTAACTACCTCTTGTTCAACTTCCCTGACTTTCTCAGCACTTTCATCCAGCGCTTTCTCTATTTGATGTTTAGAGGCTTTGCGGAACGTGAAAGCCTCTTCTAATTCAAGTTTGCGCTTGGCACTTTTAGCATCACCGAGCTTCTGGTCAGCGGCTTTGAATTTTGCTTTTAACTGGCTGTAGGCTTCTAAGAACTCTTCTTTTGTCTCAGGTAGCTTACCGTCACCATCGGAGTCAAATAATTCAGAATAATCGGTCATAATTTCCTTAATGTTTGCCCTGTTATCTAATACACTCTTTAACTTGTTGTATTGAGCCTGCTCTATATCTTTAATATAATCTGCTTTGTTGACCATCAGGTCTTGAATCAGGGCTTCTCTTGTCTCTTTTGCTTCATTGTTTTTGATGTAATCAACAACGAGTGGATAACTCTCTTTAATTCTTTTTACTTCATCTTGTAATGCTGATTTTTTTGCTGCCTCCCCTCTTTCAGCACTGGCAACTATTTTGCTTAAATCAATAGTATCATATTTCAGCTTATCCCCATCCATAAAGGGAACTTTAACCTCTAGCCTGCTTTTCCACATGGCAGAGTATCGTTCGAATGGCTTATCCAGAAATTCAGTGAGTTTTTTGTGCTTACTGGCAAAATCTCTGGCTTCATCAGACTGGGGTTTGTACTGCTCTATCAGCTTCAGTTTTGCACCACGTAAAACAAATGATTCACACTCTTCTGACTTCAGCCCATTGTAACACTGCGTTTGTGGGTTGACTTCACCATCCAGCAAACCTGGGTTGTCTTTTAACGTCTTGTTGGCAGTCAGCTTCAATACATCATTTTTATGGTGCATTTTTCTGGAGTCGCCAATGAGAAAGCGCTTTAGAAAATTTATTGGAGTGAGTAAAACAGAAGCTCTACGTTTATGAATACTGATATTACTGGGCTTATTCATGCCTGGCACAGGCCTGGTCAGTTCGGGTTTTACATTTTCTGCAATAGAAATCTCTCTGGCAGCAAGGGATGTGGACTCTGGTTCACTGGTTATTGGTTGGATTATGGCAGTGGATATGATGGCTGCTTTTTCTGCTTCTACGCTGTGTCTGGTTTGTTGTATTTTGACGACAGGTGTTTCCACTGGTTGTTCAGAGCTGTCTACCTTGATTTCTATTTTCTCACTTTCACTTTGGCACTCTGACTCTGTTGTTGGGTTTTCTTCAAATGTTGCTTCCTCCTCCATGGTGTCTTCAATATCGTCTACAGAACCCGATTGCTTGTCTGGCTCTGCTTCTGTATGCCGCCGGAAATCATCTTCGTCATCATGCTCTTTTGGCTCCATAGCCAGTACTTCATCAGGGTGTTTTACTTCAGTTCCTCCAGAGAAGGTTGCTTCAGGGCGGGAACTATCAGAAACATCACTCCCCTCTGACAACGGGCCAGTCCATGAGTCACTACGAGACTCTTCTGCAGCCGAGTTGCCTGATGCCGCCAAGGCAGCTTTCAGCTCCTGAACTTCTTGTCTCAAGGCTGCTATTTCCTTAAGAAGAAGCGTCTCAACAGGCTCTTGTGAGAAAATGCTTCGCTCACTGAGCGTCTTACTCTCAGGCAGTGAGGTCGTATCAGCAGATGCGGGTAGCTGCCTGGCGGGGGTTCTATCCTCTGTGAGAGCGGTAACACTATGCCCTGCAAATGATTGATTGGCTGAATCAATGTTATCTGGCGTAGCTGTCAGACCTAAAGAGCCTGTAGAGAAATTACCACTACCAACACCATTACTCATAGAGATATCCTTATTAAAAGAACCTTAAAATCCATTTACTGAAAAGTATAGCGCTTGATAGAAAAGCGTATTTCAAATAAATAAGTGTGATTCAATGAAAAAAGGAAATGCTAATAAATGGCCAATATACTACCCAAATAAAAAATATTGACTGTTAAATGACCTTTTCGACAAGAAAACCACAAATAATAATCAGTCCCACACAAACAATAAATAAATCCAGCCACTTGTTTTGATAATCTTTTAATTGCTTGATATGGTAATGGGCATAAACAGGCATGACATAAAGAATAATAGCCAGTATCGGTACCACTAAGGTTTCAATGATGCTAATGACGCTCCAGTTAGCATAACCTGCCCACCAGCAGGTGATCAGGATAAAACCCACTATCCATTTGCGAATTATTGACGAATGAACGGGCCGGTTAGGCAGGTATTTTGACCACAACTGCATGGAAGCACCTTGTAACCCTTCCAGAGTCCCAAGATAGGTACCAAAAAATGAACTGACAATGGCCATAAAGGCAATCAGGGGAACCAAAAGAGAAAACAGGTCATTACCTGTACGGTCGCCCAACACTGATAGTACGGGGAGGTTATCGGCCTTGGCCTGGGCCATGTCTGCAGGCGTCAGGCTGAGCACACAGGAAAAAACGAAAAAAAGGATCACAACCATTAGCAGCACAGTGTTTCGCTTGAGGATTTTCCGGGTTTTTTCCTCACACTGTGTCTTGCCTGGCATTAGCAGGCGGTAGGTTTGTGCAAAAGCGGAGCAGGAAGGTGAATGGTTGAAAGAGAATATCAGCAGGGGGGTGGTAAAAAACAGCGTGGCCAGCATATCCTGAACTGAAAAAGGCTGGTAAAATACTGCCGTATCCCAGTAGGGTATCATATAGACAGAAATACAAATCAATGTCAGGATCAGCGGATACACCATAACCTTGATGGCCCACAGCATCCAGACTTCACGAGTATGCATTAACAAAACCAGCAGGGAAATCAGGCCACTGCAAAGCCAGAAGCGAAGCGGGGTGGCCAGATGCAGTTGATTTTCCATGTAACTGATGACGACGTTTGTCATACCAATGGCATACATCAACAGAATGGGATACACCGATAAATTGTAGGCCCAGGCTAACCAGTGACCAATCCTTTCACCAAAGTGCTCGTGCATGGTCATCGTAATATTTGCTTGAGGGTCTTTGGAGGACAGGCAGAATCTCACCAGATTACGGTGGGCCAGCCATACCATAGGGCCAGCTAAAAGGCTAAGAATCACCAGTGGCCAAATGCCACCGACACTTGCACTGACAGGCAAATAAAGCACACCTGCGCCAACCGCGGTACCGAACAGGTTGAGCATCCATCCCGTATCACGTTTTGTCCATTGATTGACCGGGTTAGCCTGCTCTTCAGGCAAATGCTTAGTTACAGTGTCAGACATAACCAATCCTGTATGGCGATGAGCTTTTTTAAGTTTTTTTCACCTGAAGCTTGGAATTATAGACGCTGGCAGCTATCTGTGAGTTCTTTTGAGGTAAGTGGTAATACGTATTATTAATATCAATTAATTATGTGTATCGACTTACTATCAGGTATTCTGGTAAAAACCTGTTTGATGGCACTTGTTACCCATCAGCATTTCTGGGAAAAATAATAAGGGATCTTATAAAAATAAAAAAATGAGAACAGGATGATGCGTAAAAAAATTGCCCTTAATGCCAAACTTCTTTATTTTCTGGATATTTTATTGATTGTGGCCATTGCTTATTTTTTGTATCACGGTTTCTCTAAAGTAGCTACAGAGCAGAAAAAGGCACAGTCAGATGCGAAGGAACAGGTGAAGGCCATTAAGCAAAAAATAGAGCAGAAAACACAATCTGCTGTTGTTTCAGTACCGAACCATGGGACTTCTTCTTTGCAAGGTATTGATGTTTCCCATTATCAGGGTCAAGTGCAGTGGGACAGGGTTGAACGTCATTACCAGTTTGCATTTATCAAAGCAACGGAAGGGTCTCACTACACCGACCCGAAATATGATGAGAATATCCATAGTATCGCCGATACGTCATTAATGTTTGGGGCTTATCATTTTTTCTCCCCTGATCAGGATGCACTGACACAGGCGAAGCATTTTATGAAAATCACAGGAGATGTTGCCCATCCCTTGCCACCGGTGCTGGATGTGGAAGTGAACCCGTCAGGCGGCAGTGAGTCCCTTCGAGCGGCAGTAAAAATCTGGCTGAGGCATGTTGAACAGCAAACGGGTTGTCGACCCATTATTTATACCAGCAAGCATTACTGGTCCCAACACTTTGATAGCAGTTTTAATGAATACCCATTATGGATCAGTGAATACACGACCACTGAAGACAATCTCGGAAATATCCCCTGGGCTTTCTGGCAGTATACCGAAAAAGGGCGGGTTGCCGGTGTTTCCGGACTGGTGGATAAAAGCCGTTTTCGTGGTGATGTTACTCAGTTAGACAATCTCGGCTGCTTATAAACGAATACTCTACTAAAAAAGGCATTGGTTATGTTGGGACTCAAGCTTCCTGTGAAATGGTCAGTCCACTGGACAAAATACAGTATCCTTCTGTTGCTACTTCTGCTTACCTTTATGACCTCCTGGCTGGCCTCAGAGGGTGAACTTTCCATTATGGATAAAAAGCTCCTTGGGCAAACTTACCAGGAAAACCATCAATTTATCAGCAGTGCATCAGACCGGGCGCAGACCATGCTGATAACTCTGTCGGAGTTACATGCCGGGTTGATGGTATTACAAAGCAGTAATTTTGGTATCAGTTTTATTGTTGACGCCAATATTCAGCTGGGTAATGTGTTAACACAACTGACTGATCTGGTGGGTCATGGTCGTAATTTTGCCCTTTATAATCTAGTGGTACTGCATGTACTGGATAACCTGCTGCATTTGACTCAGTGGCTATTCCCCTGGTTATTGCTGATTACTGAAATTGCTCTGGTTGCTCTGGTGGCGGCTGATACCTGGTTAGCGCCAAAAAACCGCTGGCATATGTCAATTATTCGGTGTAGTGAATCAACATTGGCTGCCAGTTTATTGGTGATGGTTGTTTTCCCTGTATCAGTCTCATTGGTCAGCCATTCCAGCAAGGCTGTGACGGAATTGTTATATCACCAAAGTTATCAGGCGATTGTTGATACTCATCAGCATATTTTGCAAAACACGGATAAAAATTCTATCAAAAGCGAGGCCAGCCGTTCGCTCAGCCAGTTTAAAACCACGAAAGTACAGTTGTCAAAAAAGGCAAGTTATCTAGCTACCAATATGGCAAGGTATATTGCAGTAGCTGTTCTTGAGGTCTTTTTATTACCGTTGTTATTTAGCCTGCTGATATTCTGGCTATGTACCCGGCTGATAAAACGTCATAGGCACTGGTTACATTGAAGGGTCAACACAGGGTCTGTCTGGTAAAAGACGAGGGTATTACCTCCAGCATGGTGTTGGCGCTTTGATACCCTGATGGTTCAGTGTGAGAACCAGACAGCCTGAGTCTCCGGCCTGCGGCCCGTTAGGGGACGCTGTTGCTGTCAGTGTGTAGCCCGCACCGTCTACAGTCACACTGAGGGTATAAAACCCTTCTTTTGACAGGCTCCCGCCAAGGGCGCTGATATCTGAAATAAAAGCATTGTTTATAGCGTAAGCACGTTCCTGCTCGGCAGCAGCCAGTGTCAGTGCAATATAAGCATCGATGCGGCGGGTTTCCCGTAAGTACTCGTAATAGGAGGGAAAAGCTATTGCTGCCAGTGTCCCAATGATTGCGACAGTGATAATCATCTCAATAAATGAAAATCCTGACCGTAACAGTTTCATCAGCTCTCCTCTCCCTTGCAGAGTCTTGTGCACTTATTTAGTATTACCTCAATGCAAATGGAAAGGCGATAGTGGCCGCGTAATCATAAAGGTATGATAACCCCCTTTGAAATCAGGGACGGATAGAGCCAGCAGTGTTTGCCGCATTGGTTGTACAAGTTTTTTTCACGTTTAATAGTTTCAGGCAAGGAATTTTCATATATTAGCTACCTGAAATCTTCGTTCCGAGGCGGTTATGCATCTATTGTTTTGTGAGACCAGCCTCTGGCAAAACAAAAGACCGATTATCTACTCATAGCTGAGAACTACAGGCACAAGCAATACAGGAGCTTGCTAATCATGGAATTTAGTTTTAACAACCCTACTCAAATTCAATTTGGCCAGGGTCAAATAGCCTCTATCAAGTCCCTGATTCCCGCAAATGCAAAAGTACTGGTTTTGTACGGGGGAGGTTCTATCAAAAAGAACGGCGTATACGAACAAGTCGTTGAAGCCTTGTCAAATCATGACTGGCGTGAATTTGGCGGTGTAGAGTCAAATCCAACCGTTGAAACCCTGGACAAAGCTGTTGCTGTTGTGAAGCAGGATCAAGTGGACTTTATTCTGGCCGTTGGCGGTGGTTCGGTAATTGATGGTTCTAAATACGTTGCCGGTGCCGCTTTATATGACGGCGATGGTTGGGATATCTTAACGGGCCACTATCAAGTTAAAGACGCTGTAGCGATCGGCGCAATTCTTACGCTACCTGCGACGGGATCTGAGTCTAATGGTGCATCAGTGATCAGTCGCGCCAGTACACAGGACAAACTCTCCTTCATGTCACCTGCTGTTTATCCTGAATTTGCGGTACTTGATCCAGACGTGATTAAGAGCTTACCACCTCGTCAAGTAACTAATGGTTTAGTCGATGCCTTTGTTCACGTTTGCGAGCAATACCTGACATCAGTACAGGGTGCATTGGTTCAAGACGGATATGCTGAAGTGTTATTGCGCTCACTGATCACCTTGGGTAACGCAATTGATCATCAAGACGATGTGTGGCGTGCCAACCTGATGTGGTCAGCAAACCAGGCGTTAAACGGTTTGATTGGCAGCGGTGTAAGGCAAGATTGGGCAACACACATGATTGGGCACGAATTGACAGCTTTGTTCGGCGTGGATCACGCGCGTTCACTTGCGATTGTTCAACCATCACTACTGCGTAATCAAATTAGTTTCAAGCGTGGCAAGCTTGAACAGATGGGCAAAAACGTTTTTGGCCTGAGTGCAGGTGACGATCTGGCAGAGCGCACAATCGATGCTATTGAAGCCTTTTATCACCAACTTGATGTTGCCACACAACTCACAGAACACGATGGTGATAAACAAAAAGCGGTGGGAAGTATTGTCGCCAGCCTTAAGTCTCACAAGATGCTCAAACTTGGTGAAAACCAATCCATTACTCTTGAAATCAGCCGTGAAATCCTGAACCAGGCAGTAGCATAATGACGCTTTAAAGCCCTTATTTTCCTGGGGCTTTTTCTTCCTTTCTGTAGAAATAGTACCCATCGTCTTCTCTAACTACCGTAGTGAGCATGATAAACTGGACGACAGAACAAGACGAAACGACGAGTAAAGCCTGCTATTGCAAGGCGTTTCAACACACAACACAGACTTGGCGTTCAGATTGACAGTATAAACCTAAGTTCCTCAGTTGAAATCACTGCCTCTGCTGAAAGCCTTACGCAAGTTGACTTATAACTATTGACTGCAATCACCCAAAAGGGAGGTTATGAAAAGATGAAAGCCCGACTACCGGAAGTTAAAGAAGCAATTGATGAAATTCAACTGCGGAATTTAGGATAAAGCGTCGTTAGAAGAGTCGATTGGTATTACACGTGCGAGCGCCTCGGTCATCATTTAAACAGCTATGCATCTATGCATCCATGCATCCATGCATCCATGCATCTATGAGGAGGGTGCGTCTTTTGAGAGAATAAGATAAAGAGCTGTGGCTGGAGAATGAAAGCCATAGGGTCAGAGTGCTTGAGATGGTCAGTCAATAAGGATGTCGCTTCGCTCCACATGCTTTAGGTGGCGAGTGAACGCCACCTAAGCGAGACAACCTTCGAGGCAAAGCTCCGCAATGCCTGCGGTTGCCCGCTCCACCAAGCTTACGCTCTGGTGGGGGTTTTGACCCTGAGCTATTTGATAAATGGTCATGTTTTTGCCATGGGCAGCAGATGATAAATGTAAAACTCTGCTGCTTCATGTGATTGCCGTTGTGCTAAATGAAATCGCCCTGAACTATTGGCTGATTACGGAGTAACAGGAATAGATGCAGAGCTTTCTGCTTTATTAAAGGTGATCCAGTTGTTCAGCTTTGTTAAGTCTTCAGGGCTGAGGGTTCCTGCGTATTGTTTGAGTTGCAGGGTGTTAATGATAAAGTCATAACGGGCATTGAGGTAGTCGCGCTGTGCCGCATAAAGTTTTTTCTGGGCATCCAGTACGTCGGTAATATTCTGGGTACCAACCTCGTAGCCACTTTCTGTTGCTTTTAATGCGCTTTCAGAGGAAATAATGCCCTGCTTACGGGCTTCTACCCGGTCAACATCGGAGCTGACAGTGCGGAAAAGGTTGCGAGTATTGGCGTTAGTATCGCGCAGCAGTTTGTCAAAATTTTGCTGGGTCTGCTCCATTTGGTAGATAGCTTCACGAACCTGGGCCTGAGTGGCGCCACCAGAGAAAATAGGCATAGTAAGTGTTAAGCCGACGACAGAACCATGGGAGCGCCCCGTTTTGTAGCCTGAGTCAGGAGAACTCAAAGGACCTTCGGTACTTTTGTCATTGCTGTAATTATAAGAGGCTGTAGCTTCAATAGTGGGCGCATGCCCTGCTTTTTTCACCCGAACATTGTCTTCTGCAGCTTGAATACCGGCTCTTGCTGATTTCAGAGTAATATTGTTTTTCAAGGCACGCTCTACCCATTCATCCGCAACAGCAGGGGTGGGCTTAATAACAGGCATGGCCTTTTTCAGCTTACCGATATTCGTCACACTGGCATTAGTCATGGTTCGCAGGTTCTCGTAGCTGACATTCACCTCATTTTCACCTTGGATGCGAGCAACCCGTGCATTATCGTAGGCAGCTTGTGCTTGCAGTACGTCTGTTTCAGCGATAAGACCAACATTATAGCGTTCACGTGCCTGATCCAGTTGTTGTTTCACCGCACGCTCCTCTGCAGTGGAGGTTATCAGGCTGTCTTCTGCCCGTAGAACATTAAAGTAAGCCTGAGAAACGCGAAGAATTAAGCTCTGCTGAGCATTAGCAAAATCAAAGTCAGCCTGAGTGCTCAGAGATTTAGCCTGGCTGTAACCATACCAACCGGCCAGATTAAATACCGGCTGGCTCAGGGTAGCGCTCCAGCCATGAGAGTTATAATCACTTTCCTGGTCAGCGCCATCGGTCACGTCGGTTGTTTTCTTTTGGTACTGTGTATTTGCACTGGCACTAATGGTTGGTAACAGTAACGCCCGTCCTTGGGGAAGCAACTCTTTCTTTGCCTGCATACCCGCCTTTGCAGCGGCCAGTTTCGCATCGTTTTCAAGAGCCAGATTATAAATATCCAGCAGATTATACTTCGGTACTGCCGCCTGTACGCCCATGGCAGAGCTTGTCAGTGCAGCCAACAGAAAAACATGATGACGGGATCGAAGCATAATAGGGTCCTTGGTATAAATCGACAAAAGATAATATATGCGGTCTATAGTGTTTGGAACAGCCACAAAAAACAAGAGGATGATTATGGCCATGCACCAGGTTATGATCAAAGCATGATCACATTAGCAAAAAAAACAACCTGTAAGGTGGACTTAAGTCGGCAACATAGCTTGTGCGAGGTAAATTATGCCAGGCTTATGAAGCTGCTGCCTCACCTGCAACATCAGGATCAGATACAGTTTTTAGTACACCACTGTTCAGGTGACAGTCTGTCCGTCAATCGATTAGATATTTGGGTGCTGAACCGGGCGCCCTATACCACAAGTATTCACCTGAAAATGTCTGCTGCCTGGGGTAAATGGCTGACGTTACCTGAACTGAAAGTGCAATTGTACCATGATGTACAGATGGCTGAAGTGACAGGCGCACAAAAATATTCCTGGCTACCTTTAATCACTCACTATCCTAATGGGCATATGCTATCTTTGAACGAAAAGGCGCAGCTGAATCAATTTTTGAGCGAACTGCTGGATTTTTGTATCAGTGGCGGACATGTGTCTGATACGTTTAAGCCCTCTTGAGAACCATGCAAAAAATTATCCAGCTTTCCGACACCCATTTGTTTGCTACACAGGATGCCACACATTATGGCATCAATCCTTATCAAAGGCTGTCTGGTATCGTGCATCATATTCAGCAGCACCACAGGGACTGTGACGTGATTGTCGTAACGGGTGATTTGAGCCAGGATGAAACCAATGAATCCTATCAACAGCTAGTGGATTTTCTCACCCCTTCAGGAACGCCATTTTTTTGGCTCTGCGGCAATCATGATGTAGAAGCGACTATGCAGGCGGTTTGTCCTCAGGCGATGGAAAAGCGCATTGAGGTTGGGTGTTGGCAACTGTTGTTATTGAACTCCAAAACGCCTGGTGCAGTCTATGGCACGTTATCGAATAAGGAGCTATCCTGGCTGGAAAGCCAGCTAAGGAAATACCCTCAGAGCACGATCATTGCGCTTCATCATCCGCCGTATGAGACAGGCAGTGAGTGGATAGATAAAAGCAATCTGCACAATACCTTTGATTTTCAACGTGTTATCAGGCCTTACAATCACGTAAAGGCTGTGATTCATGGGCATATCCACCAGCAATACAAGACAGAGTTGATGGGAATAATCCCCTGCTTTTCCACACCATCAACCAGCGCACAGTTTATGCCCGGGAGTGAGACGTTTAAGATAGACAGTACTCGTTTACCCGGTTACAGGGTGCTGACATTGATGGATGATGGGCAACTGGACACAGCGGTCATTCGAGTTGATTCATTTCAAGAATAGATAACTGGCTATATATTATAATTTTGTATGACGTGACGGCCTGACTTTTCCTAGCATTTAGTATGAGTATGCAGTAACCAATAAGGAATAGATTATGGCCAGGGAAGAGGCGGGGCGTTATTACAGTGAAGAAGATTTTACTGATGATAAGTATGTTGCTCACCGCAAGGAGCGCTCAAAGAAAGAGTGCTGTAAGAAAAGAAAAGCGTCAACAATCCGTCAGGGGATTGATCACTACTTTTCTAAAAAGCAAGGCGCTATACCTGTTGATGACGAGCTGGATGATTATAGCGATTACGATGACTTTGACCATCCTTCCTACCACTAAGAAGCTGTCTTAAAAGTCATATTCCTACTCCGGTCGCGATAAACGGGTTTAAAAGCTGCTTTTCAAGCCCGTTTATCACGATCATTACTACGGATAAACCGTTAAACCGTTTCCAGGCACACCGAATCAGTCACCAAGAAAATGCTGTATGGATCTTAATACCAATGCGGGTTTTTGAGCATGTAGCCAGTGACCTGCTTCAGGGATGATTCTCACCGATGCGTTCGGAAACAGTGATAGAACATAGCTTCGATGCTCAGGCAGAATGTAGTCGGACTCTCCCCCTTTCAGAAACAGGGTATTACCTTCAAAAGGCACACTGGCATATAACCCTTTCCTCAGGCTCGAATAGTTAGCATGAATACCGGCCAGATTCATACGCCACTGGTATTGACCCTGCTCATCTTTGTAAAGATTTTTTAAAAGGAATTGCCGGACAGCTTTTTCTTTTACATATTGCGCCAATAATGCATCAGCGTCGGCGCGTCTCTTAAGCGTGTTTAAATCAATGGCCTCAAACCCGGAAAATACATCACCCTGCCGTGCAGGGTAGTTAACGGGAGCGATATCCATCACAATCAGTTTTCTCACCCGATCAGGTGCTAGCAAGGCAACAGACATTGCGACTTTTCCGCCCATGGAATGTCCCAAAAGGTCGACGGATGTCAGCCCCATGGCATCCATGTAGGCTAAAATATCCTGTGCCATTAGCGGGTAATCCATGGCATCTGAGTGCGGGGAGCGACCATGGTTTCTCAAATCAAGAGCATGCACTGTGCAGGTTGACGCCAGGGAACGATTAATAGTTCCCAGGTTTTCCTGAGAGCCAAACAGCCCGTGAATGCTGATAAGATCTGCCCCCTGACCCTCCCTGCGTGCAAACAGCTGCATTGATACATACCTCTCAAAAAGGTGTATTGTAACGTAGTTACCATCAACGTAAATCACAGTACTTTCCAAAACAGTACTTTCCAAAACAGTACTTTCCAAAACAGTACTTTCCAAAACAGTACTTTCCAAAACAGTACTTTCCAAAACAGTACTTCCAAAAAAAGTTAACTTACGGTTCTCCTGCTGGAAGCTGTTAATGATCTTTTTGCCGAAGCGAAAATGGTGAGAAATCGACTGTTTTTTTCGATAAAACTATACCAACGTCATCCCCGCGAAGACGGATATCCACTGTCGTGTTGTATACCTGCCTTCGCAGCAATGATGGACTGTTAGTATTTTCTGAAATACAACGACTCTTAGTAAACAATGTTCACAAAGGATATTACACTAACAACCGGGGTGCTTATCAGCATCATAGTGACAAAAAAAGCATAAAATCGGTAAATGCAATACAAAGAAAATCGAAAGAAAAATGGGGGCTAATGAAGCATGTCAGTCAAAGCCGCTTCTTGACCACGGTGGATTTGACCGGCGAAGAAACTCCGGTGCCTGCACCTGGTGATTCTCACACGGGCCAAAGACGGTCTGCATACTGGACACTGGTCAGGCATTAAATAAAATCAGGAGCAACCAATGAGTAGTACTTCAAAGCGCCTCGTGAGTATTGATGTTTTGCGTGGCTTGATCATCGTTTTGATGGCGCTGGACCATACCCGTGATTTTTGGGCGGATACGGCGTTCGATCCAACTGACTTAAGTCAAACAAATGCAGCCTGTTTTCTGACCCGTTGGGTGTCTCATTTTTGTGCGCCTTTATTCGTATTTTTAACCGGTGTGGGTGCCTTTCTTTACGGCCAGAAAGTGCAATCCCGAAGCCAGTTGCAACAGTTTCTGCTAACCCGGGGGATTTGGCTGATTATCCTGGAGTTGGTAGTCGTCAATTTCATTTGGCAGTTTGGCTATCCGTTAATCTTTCTTCATGTCATCTGGGTCATTGGTGTCTCAATGATCCTACTGGCGCTTATGCTCTATTTGCCCCTGTCTGCCATTTTGCTGGTGAATTTACCTTTTTTATTGTTTCATAACGCCCTCAATGATCAGTGGTTTTTAGACTTGAGTGGAAGGTCTGACTGGTTGTGGAAAATTCTTCATATGCGAGGTAACTTCATGCTATCAGGCACCCAGTTACGGATACGTGTGGCTTTCCCTTTAGTGCCCTGGTTTAGTGTATTGGCACTGGGCTACTGGGCCGGACAACTGTATTTACAGCCTGCCAGGTTAAGGCAAAGGCGATTGTTCTCTGCTGGGCTGACGATGATTGTCATCTATCTTGTATTAAGGCTGACCAACTTATACGGTGATCCAACGCTGTTTGATGGCAGTAAGCATTGGTTCTTATCATTGCTTAATACCACCAAATATCCTCCGTCATTACAATTTTTGTTGATGACTATCGGGCCGGGACTGATAGTGCTTGCATTGCTTGAGAAAGTGGATTTAAGTCAGAACAAGTATCTCCTGCTGCGCGGGGTGCATGTGTTTGGCTCTGTGCCGTTGTTTTTCTATCTGTTGCATGTGCCATTGATAAATGGTGCTGCTCACCTGTACAGCTATCTGGCATATGGCAAGATGATAAACTTTTTTACAGAGGAAGCCTCCGCTTTTCCGCACGGATATGAAGCTAACCTGGCCTTAGCCTATTTTGTATGGCTGTTGTTATTGGCGGCGATGTATTTGCCATGTAAGTATTATGGTGAATTAAAACGTCACTCTAATAAGCGGGTGAAGCGGGTGTTAAGTTATTTGTAGGTCAATAAGGATATTGCTCTCTCCTTATGCTTCAGGTGACGAATGAACACCACCGAGGTACAGAACCTTAAGGCCTGCCTGTGGTTACTTGCTCCACCGTATTGGCAGCCATAGCGGGATGCAGCTTTGAGCAAAAATTTACATGAACCTAAATTCCGCAGTTGAATTTCATAACTTCCCTTTTGGGTGACTGTAGTCAATAGTTATCAGTCAACTTGCGTAAGGTTTTCAGTGGAGGCAGTGATTTCAACTGAGGAATTCAGGTTCATCAATCAGCTGATAGTCACGTCTTAATGTCTCAATAATGTCTTTTTTTGGGTGAGAAGACAGTACTGGACGATGTCCTGTAATTTTTTCCGCCATGGCCAGGTAAGTCTCAGAGGTCTCCAGCAGCAATTGTGTTGGCAGTGCATTGTTTTTTGCCAGGGCAATCCGTTCTGCCATCCTGCTTTTATTCAGCAAAATATCAGGGTCAGGGAAGTGGTTGAGCAGGTGTTGACGGAAAGCTTCTTTCGATTTTTCAATAACATGGCCCCTGCGATAATTAGCACCGTCCCAAATACGAGAGGAGTCTGGTGTACCCACCTCATCTATGAAGATGAGTTTTTCTTTGCCAGCTTTATCGGTGACATAACCAAACTCGAACTTGGTGTCAACAAAAGTCTGATCCAGCTGTGCCAGAGCATCGCCAATCACAGTAAAGCCTTCCTTTAGAAGGTTCTCATACAGGTTAATATCGCCGGGTTTGCTGAAATTAAAGGTGGTGTAATTCTGCTCGATAGTTTCACGGGTGATATTAACATCATCGACTTCAGGCACACCGGGAACGCCTGTTAAAATACCTTTTGTGGAAGGTGTGATGAGTAACTCAGACAGTTTTTGGTCTTTTCCCAACCCGTCAGGCAGTGAAATACCGCAGAAGTTCCGCAGGCCTTTAGCGTAATCTCGCCACATAGAGCCAGTAATATACTGGCGGACGATAGCTTCAACCTTTATGGGGCGTGCTTTCTGGACAATCCAGACCAAAGGGTGTGGCACTTCAAGGATATGACTGTCCGCCAACCCCTGAGTTTTGAACAGCCTGAACCAATGGCTGGAAATGGCATTCAGTGCGGCTCCTTTGCCAGGAACGCCCATCATGCCGTCTGTACCATGCCAGATACAGTCAAAGGCAGAGATACGGTCACTGATCACCATAATCGCCAAGGGGGCATCAGCAGGTACGTCGTAGTTCCTTTCGGCAATCAGCCGACGACTGTCAGCTTCGGTCAGCCAGTAAACGGAGCGCACCTTGCCATTGTGTACTGGTTGATGTGTACGAATGGGCAAATCATTGTTAAGTGCTAACACCTGATTGGCAAGAGTCATAGCCAACTGTCCTGTTATTTATTGGGCAAAAGCGCAGGGAATTTTAACAGATATTGGAAGGTGTGCCATATCTGGCTGGTGGCAGAAGAAGCAAAAGGGTCAGTCCAAAATCAGGCCAGATACCCTGCGCAAGAACAATCAATTCGGTGATGGAACGGTTCTTTGGTCATCTCAAGCACGAAAAACCGATCATCCTGTCTATCATACCCGATCTGCCTTTGAGGAAAATGAGTCAGGGGTTAGCCTCCCTCAATGGGCCTGTTGAAAGCGTATTAATGGCGCATTGGATTGTGCTGTTTCTTTTTCTACCCCTTTTTCTACCCCTTTTTCTACCCCTTTTTCTACCCCTTTTTCTACCCCTTTTTCTACCCTTTTTTCTACCCCTTTGATCCTTTAAGAGAAGATGTTTTACAGTATAGGAAAGGGTTGAAAAAATAAGGGATATCCCATGCCAAAAGCCATATTTTCCATCAGCCTCACATCAGAGCAAGTTCTTCAGTTTTACAAAGGTCTCAAGAACCGGGTACAGGTCAGAACGACTGACGGACAATCCATGAGTATTCCTTACGATACTCTCCTCCAACACCTCACACGCGAGGGAATTTATGGTACGTTTGAAATCACTTACGGGGATGACGGAAAACTGGGGGAATTGAGGCGTATCGGCTAATTCCCCCTGTATTTTCTGGTAAAGTATACGTCATATGGGATTGATAGACGGCGGGCAAATAAAGCGGCCGCTATGCCGCCATAATGAGTTCATACTTTGCCATCAACTCATCCCGGGTTTCCTGATGGTTTGGGTCCAAGGGAATACAATCTACCGGACAGCTCTGCTGGCACTGAGGTTTATCAAAATGCCCAACGCACTCAGTGCAAAGATTTGGGTCGATGACATAAATTTCATCACCCGGTGAAATAGCACTGTTTGGACACTCAGGTTCACACACATCACAGTTAATACAATCGTCGGTAATGATCAGAGCCATAGTCTATCTCCTTTACTACCTGAATTTATCCGCCAGTGCCTTTTGTACACAAGGGGCAACAAATTTTGAAACATCCCCACCCAGGGATGAAATTTCCCGTACCAGTGTTGATGAAATATAGGAATACTGTTCAGCCGGCGTTAAAAACAGACTTTCCACCTGGGGCGCCAGCACACGATTCATATTTGCCATTTGAAATTCGTATTCAAAGTCAGAAACAGCTCGTAATCCCCTTAAAATAACCTTGGCTTTCTGTTCTACCAGAAAGTCCGCCAACAATGAGTGAAAACCAATCACCTCTATATTATCAATATGACTGGTCACTTCCTTTGCCAGCTTAACCCGTTCAGCCAACTCGAAGACTGGCTTTTTCCTGGGACTATCTGCAACAGCAATCACTACTCTGTCAAAAAGTCGGACGGCTCGCTCCACCAGATCCATATGACCTTTGGTAATAGGATCGAAGGTACCAGGGTAAATTACATTGATCATTAAGAATGACTGTCCTGCTAACGGGTATATCACCCAATAAGCGCTGTCACGTCAGTCCACCGTTATTGGGTACAATAGAAGACACCGATAGTAGCGAATTAAGAGAAAGGCTACAAATGAAAACAAATGCCAGCCTGTGTCACCGGGGTAATATCTGGCTGTAAAGGTCTGGCTACTTCCCCCCCGTTAAAACGCCAACGATCAGTCTCTTGATACCGTTATACGGTGGATAGATCAATTTGGAGGAGTTCAACCTGCCTTTGGATAAAACAGACTTTGCCTTGGTCAGTGCCAAAAAACCTTCATGTCCATGGTAATGGCCCATACCTGACGGACCAATGCCACCAAAAGGCATATCGTCAACAATACAGTGTGTCAACGTATCATTAATACTGACACCACCGGCATGTGTTGATAGCACCACTTTTTCCTGCTGTCCTTTATCTAACCCAAAGTAATACAGTGCCAAAGGACGAGGTCTGGCCTGCACGAAGCTGATCGCTTTTTCCAGATTATCAACAGTAACCACCGGTAACAGTGGACCAAAAATTTCTTTCTGCATGATGGTCATGTCATCCGATGGATTTAAAATAAGGTGAGGTACCATTCGACGACTACCATCGTTAATAGTTTCATCCGTTACCGGGCGAATATCCGCACCTTTAGCCCTTGCATCCTCAAGCACAGACTGAAGGCGAGTAAACTGGCGCTCATTGATAATGGCAGAGTAGTCCTTACTGTTGTTAACAGTAGGGTACATCTTGCGAAAGGCTTTCTTATAGGCATCAACAAACGATTCTTTCTGACTTTCTTTTAGCAAAATATAATCAGGTGCAATACACGTCTGTCCTGCATTGAGGGATTTGCCAAAACAAATACGCTCTGCAGCCTCCTCCAGAGGGAAGTCATCATTGATAATGACAGGGGATTTACCACCAAGCTCCAACGTGACAGGTGCCAGATTTTCCGCGGCTGCTTTCATCACATGGCGGCCCACCTCGGTAGAACCTGTAAACAACAGGTGGTCAAAGGGCTGACGGGTAAAAGCAGCCCCTACCTCAGCATCGCCATTTATGACGGTCACTAAATCGTCCGGGAAAATGCGAGCTATCATCTCCGAAAAAAGGGCTGACGTCTTCGGTGTATACTCAGACATTTTAATCATCACCCGATTACCCGCAGCCAAAGCCGTGATTAGCGGTACAGCGCTGAGTTGCAACGGATAGTTCCAGGGCACAACCACACCCACAACACCTAAAGGTTGATAAACGACTTTGGCAGATGCAGGCTGAAGTTGCATGGCCAGATGCCTGCGGCGAGGTTTCATCCACTTTCTCAAGCGCCTCAGAGTATAGCTGATAGTCTCCAACACTGGCATAAACTCACCGACCAGTGTTTCATTGCGTGCTCGGCCGCCAAAATCTGCATCAATAGCTTCAATAAACGCTGACCGATTTTCTTTAAATGCCTGTTTCAACGTTTTCAAGTGCGCAATGCGCTCATCCAATAGCGGATAAGGATTATTCAAAAACGCCGATTGTTGTTTTTTGATGATATGCTCAAGTGTGAACTCAGAAGAAATAAAGGCATCATCACTACTGCCCATCATTTTCTGCTTGTCTTCACTGGCGATAAAAGAAGCGATTGTCATAGTTATTATACCTGTCTCATGCTGACCATGTTTAAAATGACTATATCAGAATGTAGATAGCTAAAACTGCTTTTTTTACCGTGAGATTGTATCAAAAAGAAAGCCTGCTCCTCATTGAGGGCAGGCACTGCTTGCTATCAGCAAACACGGTTCGCTTTATAGCAGGCTTCACCGGTGTCAATCGCAGCATCAAACAACGTCTGACCTGTACGAGAGCAACGGGGAACGTCATTCAGCTTTTTCTCCGTTTCAACCGGCAACAGATGCTCTACTGCTACTTTTTCGTCCATCAGCTCCTGCTCGGTCTTCTTCATCATTTGCTGACCGTAGTCATTGATTTCCAGATCCTGAACAATCTGGTAAGTGCCGAACTCACAGATAACCGGGAAAGAATAGTAAATGCCTTTAGCAATACCGTAGCTGCCGTCAGAGATAATGCTCATGCTGACGATATTTCCATCGCTACCCAGCACCCAGTCGTGCATATGATCCAGAGCCGCCTGTGCCGCAGAAGCTGCACTGGAGAGACCACGGGCTTCAATGATAGCGGCACCACGCTTTTGGATGCACGGCGTGTAGTCTTCCTTATACCACTGCTCGTCAATCTGGTCGATAACAGACTCTTCACCCAGCACATGGGCATGGTGAACATCTGGATACATGGTGGGAGAGTGGTTACCCCAGATACAAACGCCGTCAATATCGGAAGGGTTTACACCCAGTTTGTTACCCAAAATACCTTTGGCACGGTTATGATCCAGACGCGCCATTGCACAGAACTGACCCGCACTCAGATCAGGTGCGTTACGGGAAAGGATGAGACAGTTGGTATTGGCCGGGTTACCGACAACCAGCGCTTTTACGTCACGGTTAGCCACATCATTCAGCGCCTTACCCTGCTCAGCAAATATTTTGGCATTCGCTTCCAGTAGATCAGAACGCTCCATACCCTTGGTACGAGGGCGTGCGCCCAGTAGCATAGCGTAATGAACCCCTTTAAAACCGTCAAAGGGATTATCGTGCAGGGAAATACCATGCAGCAAGGGGAAAGCACAATCCTCGAGTTCCATGGCAACACCACGGAGCTTGTCCATAGCCTGAGGAATTTCAACCAGTTGAAGGATCACTGGCTGATCAATACCCAGCATTTCACCCGCAGCGATTTTAAATAGCAAAGAATAGCTGATATTACCCGCTGCACCGGTTACCGCAACACGAACAGGTTGTTTCATGGAATTGCTCCTTCGTTAAACGCAAATGCACTGGCCAGCGTGTAGCAACGCCCAAACAGGCCATGGTTAAAACATTGGCGGCTGCAAGAATAACCAGAGAGTTTCAGCAAGTCTAGAGCAACTATCTAAAAACCGTCGTATTCCCCTCTATAAACACTGTTACTTTTACTGAGCTTGCCAGAGTGTATAGCGTACCTGTCCAGCCACTTTTTCCTTAATCATTACCCACTGGGGCATAAGCGTTCTGAGAGGAAGTGCCTTTTCTGCCTCGACGTAGACCAGCGTTTCAGAGTCTGTATACCCATTTTCACAAAGGCATTTGTAGGCTTTTTCAAGCAGACCTTCCCGAAATGGCGGGTCAAGAAAGATCAGGTCAAAAGGTTCCGCTACTGGTTGTGCCAGCCATTGCAGAGCATCAGTATTGATGACAGTGACATTTTCTGCGTTCAGTGACACAAGGTTACTGGCTATTACGCGGGCAGCTTCCCTGGCCTTTTCCAGCATGCAGGCTTGAGAAGCCCCACGCGACAGCGCTTCGAGCGTCAAAGCCCCTGAGCCACTGAAACAGTCCAGCACCCGGGCACCTGGCAGGTAAGGAGCCAGCCAGTCAAACACTGTTTGCCGAACACGGTCCGGTGTTGGCCTCAATCCCTGCAGATCCGCTACCAATAACTTTCGTCCACGCCACTGACCGGCAATAACTCTTATCTGCCCATTGCTACAAACGTGTTGAATGGGGTGTTGACTGATTTTACGACGCATAAATAATGCCTTTAAAGAATCCGGCGTTATGTAGGGTGCGCCATACCCCGGCAAAAAGTCCAGCTATTTATCTCACTATTTATATCAAGTTACCTGAGACAAGGCGTCGAACTCATAGCCTGTCAGGGAGCCACGCAGTGAATGGGGGAGTGCTTCTATGATTTCCACCTCAGCAAAGTGACTGATCAGACGTGGATCATCACAGGAGAAGTTTACAGTGCGGTTGCACTCCGTACGACCAGTCAATTGCCCTGGGTCCTTTTTCGAGTAATCGGTCACCAGAATCTTCTGTGTTGAGCCTACCAGGCGGCGGCTGATTTGCATGGCATGCTGATTGATTCGGTCTTGCAAAATTTTCAGCCGCTGCTTTTTGACAGCCTCCGGCACATTATCAGGCATATCCGAGGCGGGTGTGCCCGGGCGCCTGCTATAGATAAAGCTGAATGACGTGTCAAAACCCACCTCAGCAATCAGGTTCATGGTGTCTTCAAAGTCCTGATCAGTCTCACCAGGGAACCCAATAATAAAGTCGGAAGACATACTCAGGTTCGGGCGAATATCTCGTAGCCTGCGGACCTTGCGAGTGTAATCGTCAATGGTGTGGTTCCGCTGCATCAGGGCAAGAATACGGTTTGAACCACTTTGCACCGGGAGGTGCAAATGGCTGACAAGTTCAGGTACATCAGCATAGACATTGATCAGGCTTTCCGAAAACTCCACAGGGTGGGAGGTGGTGAAACGAATACGGTCAATACCGTCAATGGCTGCCACAATGGTAATTAGCTCGGCCAGGTCACAAGTGGTACCATCATTTTTTTCTCCATGGTAGGCGTTCACGTTCTGACCCAGCAGGTTGATTTCCCGAACGCCTTTTTCAGCAAGGCTGACACACTCAGCCAGAACATCATCCATGGGGCGACTGACTTCAGCACCACGGGTGTAAGGTACTATACAGAAAGTACAGTATTTACTGCACCCTTCCATAATGGAGACAAAGGCAGTAGGACCATCTACACTGGGCTCCGGCAGGCGGTCAAACTTTTCAATTTCCGGAAAAGTGACATCCACCACGGGTATGTGACTGGACTTGGTGGCATCAATCATCTCAGGGAGACGATGCAAGGTCTGAGGCCCAAAGACGACATCCACATGGGGAGCCCGCTTACGAATAGCATCGCCTTCCTGACTGGCCACACAGCCGCCGACGCCGATGATAAGATCGGGGTTATTCGCCTTTAGTTTCTTCCAGCGGCCTAGCTGGTGAAACAGCTTTTCCTGTGCTTTTTCCCGCACAGAGCAGGTGTTGACCAGTACCACGTCAGCTTCTTCAGGGTTATCTGTCAGCTCAAGCGTGTGGGTCTCGCCCAACAGGTCTGCCATGCGAGCAGAGTCATACTCGTTCATCTGGCAACCGTGGGTTTTAATGTACAGTTTTTTAGTCAATTCAGATGACAAAGCAATGAACCATCATTTGTTTAATTGAAAGATGCATTATACTGATGCCTCGTCAAAGGGGATAGTCACAATGACGGGTTTGGGCCGACAGTCAGGGATTCCACGTGACGTATAGCTACGTAGAAGGTTGCGGCAACAATTCAGCCCGGAAAGAGATCATCTATGGTATTCTTTGGGCAAATTTAGGCAATTTAGGCTAAATGGTGTACTGTGTACTGATTTTTCTCCTGAAAACAGGCAACAGGCCATTTCATTTTTAACAGGTAATCAAAGCGTTAATGTCGACCAAACCCATATTCCGTGTCATCTTCCTCAATGAGGGTGAAGTATTTGAGGTCTATGCTCGCCAGATTTTTCAGAGTGAGTTGTGGGGTTTCATTGAAATTGAAGAGATCACCTTCGGGGAACGTAGTCAGCTATTGATTGACCCATCTGAAGAACGGCTAAAGAACCTCTTTGAAGACGTCAAGCGCAGTTATATCCCGCTGACATCTATTGTGCGGATTGATGAGGTGGAAAAAGAAGGAACTGCGAAAGTCACTGAAGCTAAAAGTGGGAATATTAAGCCGTTTCCAGTGCCACCATCACCGGGCAGTGTATAGAAGCTATCTCAAAAGTTGCGTTTATACTGCGATCTGCGAGGTCTAAAAAGCCGACTTTTCTCGTGAAATAACAGGCTATTTGCCTGTTAAAACTTGCGTTGGTTCTTTATTTTATGGGAAACGGTCATTTGATGAACGTTTTCCCACACGGGTAATGTTCGGCAGCCGAGTAAAA
Source organism: Endozoicomonadaceae bacterium (assembly GCA_965232215.1). Classification (GTDB taxonomy): domain Bacteria; phylum Pseudomonadota; class Gammaproteobacteria; order Pseudomonadales; family Endozoicomonadaceae; genus Endonucleibacter. The sequence continues at coordinate 393,399 of CBDDPF010000012.1, read as the reverse complement.
TCGAGACAGAAAAAAGGTCACTTACCCAAATTTCAGCGACCTTCCTGAAAACCATAACGTGTCTTATTGTTTGTGACCTGAGATTTCAAGGTTGACATCCTCCTCGCCCTGAAGGACTATCTCTTAGTCACATCTCCTAATCTTGGTTTATCCTTCTCTATGGTAAACCAAGATCATGATGCCACTACCACCTCAGCAATGGGCTGAAAGCATTTTTGGGGATGCAGAGTTGGGAGATAAACGTCGTACAAAGCGATTAGTCCGTGTCGCTGCAAGCCTTTCTGCAAATACTGGTTCATCCATGGCCAGTGCTTGTAGCGGTCATCTTGCCGCTGTTGAAGGGGCTTACCGGCTTATTGAAAATGAGGCCGTCAAGCCTGAAGCCATTGCTGAGGCTGGTTTCCAGTCAGCAGCCCTTGCGGCAGAAGATTCTCACCTTCTATTAGCCATTGAAGACAGTACCGCTCTTAGCTATTCACATTCCGTCAGGTCAGAGCTGGGTGATATAGGTGAACCAGAGAAAAGCCGGTCTAAAGGGATTTGGGCGCATACAGTGATGCTGATTGACGCTGATACTGAGCGGACGGTTGGCTTAATTGATCAGCAACGCTGGATCAGGGATATTGAGGAGCGTGGCAAAAGACATGAACGCAAGCAGCGGCCTTACGAAGAAAAAGAAAGCTTTAAATGGCAGCGTTCATCAGAAAATATTGAGTCCAGGCTGGGTCTCCAGATGGGAAAGACTATCAGTGTTTGCGATCGTGAAGCGGATGTTTTTGAATATATCCGGTACAAGCAGCTTCATTGCCAAAGGTTTGTTGTCAGGGCGACGCAGAATCGGGTTTTGGTCGATGATGACAGGCTTCTTTTTTATGCAGTGAGCCAGGAAGCTGCTCTTGGAACTTATGTAGTGGACGTTCCTCAACGTGGAGGACGCAAAGCACGATCAGTAATGCTACAAGTAAAAAGGAAGACAGTGACCATTCAATCACCTCAAAGGCTCGGTGGTCGATTGGAACCAGTCACTGTGAATATTCTTATTGCCGAAGAGTTCAACAACGACACAAAGGAGTGTTTGCGTTGGATTTTATTGACATCTGAACCGGTTGATACATTTGATGATTGCCGTATGGTATTACGGTTTTATGAGCTGCGCTGGCGTATAGAAGAGTTCCACAAAGCCTGGAAAACCGGGGCGGGTGTTGAACGTTTGCGGCTTCTTTGTGCAGGCAATGTGCTTCGTTTAGCTGTAATACTCATGTTCGTCGCCGTCAGGCTGTTACAGATCAGGGAGGCCTTGATGCTCCCTTATGACAGAAGACACAAAGACGATAAAGCCTGGAACGAGAAAACGCCGGCTAGCCGTGTTGTAAGTAAAGAAGAGTGGAAAGTGCTGTGGCTTACTTACTACGAAGGAAAGTCGTTGCCTAAAGAAGAGCCAACATTGACCTGGCTTCTCCATACCATTGCAAAAGTAGGTGGCTGGTGTGACTCAAAACGCACCGGCATACCCGGATGGTTGGTCATTTGGGAAGGGTGGGCAAAGTTGCAAGATCGTCTCCACACCTACCGCATGACAAAAGGTGTGGAGATGTGACTAAGAGATAGCCCTGAAGGACGAGGATTCCTAATCGTCACCAATCAGGTTTCTGTTTCACAGTTCATTGCTCAGGGGATAGCTTGGTTATCGCGTAAATTCCCGCTGTGGGGGTTTTTACGGTGATGAGCCAACTCATACCCCCCAAGTCTCACATGAACTCCGCAGACTTAACATCCCACTAGCCCAGTGGTAGGTCTACAAAGACACGAAAGAAGTTACCAGATGGGCTTGCTATACGCAAGCCTAGCTTACATCCCCCTCACTAAAAGTAAGGGGCCTTACGCTCGTTTGGTAACCGTTTGAGAAACGTGAAAAATGTTGTTCAAAAAATGCTGCAATGGTGTTGAGCAGTACTGGATCATAAACCCCACCAGGATTCCTGTCCCAACAAACGTACCCGTTGTGACCAGCATCTTTTGGATGATCTGCGAATAATCAACGTTGTTGTTCATGGACCTCCCTGGCCAATTCCAGAGCCAGTGAGTTATCGATAATCATCAAGGCAGTATCCACATAGCTGACCAAATGCTGAGCCGTCTGCCTGAGTGTTTCCCTGTCCATTTGGCCGTCAAGATGAGCCTGTACTTTTTCCAGTAAAGCCTCCCGCCTGTTCATATAGCTGGTAAGGGTGGGAGGGAGTTCTTTGTATTCGAGTCCCATATTTTGAATATGTTCGTCTTTGCGGGCTGGGCTGGAAAGTTGCAGGTAATCCATTATCTGTTGGAGTACACGGCTTTCTGACTCCATTACCTGTTGCATGCGGCGTATAGCCCCTTTGTTATTGGCAGGCCCGGCAGATTCAACAGCAGCGACGCCACCAGAACCCTGTTTATCTGTTGAGGTATTTTGTTGTGGGTTTTTTGGCAGGGATTCTGTAACGACACTGGCAACCAGCGTGGAAATCAGTGCCTGTAACTCATTGTTTAAGTGGGGACCTTCCCTTAGCCCTTCCACGGTGCTTTTTAAGTCATCAAAGCTTGTTTGGACTTCCAGCATATGAAGCACATTTTCGCTGGCGCTGACTGTCGACTGCCTGTCATTAGCGGTTTTTTTATAAAAGGTATCTTCTCTGGCGGTATCAACAGGTTGAATACGCCGGAGATAGTCTTGGTTGTCGGCCATAACCGTCCTTGTTTATGCAGGTATTGTTATCAGTCTAGTCTAATCAACAAGGGTATTTGAGGGGCTTGTGCAATATGAAATGAACCTCTGTTTAACGGTTCTTTCATCCATAATTAGAAGATACACATCAAACTATAACGTCAGAAGTCTGGCTATAAACATTTTATCACGGCAACAAACTGTGCTTTTTTCTGTAACTTCTTTTATCTGTGCCACTCCATTTTTTTTTGATCAAATAGATTTGTTGGCACAGATACTTGTAGTAAGCATCACCCCAAAAAACAGCAGGATTTATATCTTCACTATCTTTTAAAGCAGGTTGGTAAATAACAGGCCACTGTACAGGTAATATGATATCGGCAATTTCTGCTGTTTGACACCATTGATTGAGATTATGAAGGTTTTCAATGGACGACAGAAAGTGATTTAATTTATTCTTACCCGTTAAAACAAGAGGCAGGACCCTCTCTTCATTCATCATATAGCACAATAAAGCTCCCTTGAGTGCTCTATATGATATGTCGTTATATTGATTTGCACAGACTATTTCTAAATCGTTGTTTTCAGGATCTATTTGTTCAGGTATACATGACGTTGAAGAAACATCTACTGTTATTGGGTCATGTTCCCGAGGGATGGTGGATAGTTTTCTAACAGCTGCTACCAGCATATTCTTATACTGAATCAGTCTGTTGATATCGAAAGGTGACATATTCGCTGTTTTAGAGGGGTTAACATGTTGCGTGAGAAGGAGTGTGTCCCAGCTATCTTGTGGTAAAAAGCCAGCAAGTATTTTTTCTGTTGTGAATATAGAAAAGAGGTGTTCATCTTCAAGAGAGAAAATCTCAATACTGGATGTTAATTCACACATAGGAGAACATCCTTTGATGTCCTCCAAAGGATATTTCCTTGTAGTAAAACGTAACGTGTGATGTTGAGGGCAGAGGTAACATGACAAGGCGGTGATATCACATAGCAGACTTTCCGTTGAATGTTCTCTCCCAACCCCGGTTTCGTTAAGCCGAAAAAGGGAGCGCTCGAAGTAGTTTACTGAAAGCTCAAAAAAAGCTTCACTGTTTTCATTTTTGCCATATTTTACTGGAATTATTATTGGTGGACCAGCGTTTGCCAAAAGCTGTCTATCAGCAAATAAGGAAAATGTAATAACGTATAGTATATACATCCATAGCAACAGTGATCTTTTCAACAATAAATACATGCGTGAAACCCACCTACTTTTAGTAATATGGTTAGTGTAGGTATGATTGATAAGGATGCAATCTGAAATTGTTGTCTATTGATTTATCAGGCTGTGAAAAAACGTTGCTTTGACTTTTATTAATCAAGCTTATTGAATTATTGCAAACTAAAAAATGACAGAAAGATCCCTTTAGTGGGCACTTGTTTGTCTTTATCAATCACAAAGGTGCCCAGATCAGGATTCTTTACTTTGATCTCAGTGGTTATTGCCTGTGGAGCAAGCCACTGTAACAGGGTACTTTCCGCCACCACCCATAGCTCTATCCAATAGTTGCATCGTTCAAACGGGAGAATCAATATCAATAAACTCATGTACCACATTCATTCTTTCCGTTATCCACTGTGCTAATGCCTGAACGCCATACCGCTCAGTAGCGTGATGACCTGCGGCAAAATAATGGATACCGTTTTCCCGGGCAAAGTGAAATGTAGATTCTGAGACTTCTCCGCTAACAAATGCGTCAGCTCCCAATGCTAATGCCTGATCAATCATGCTCTGTGCTGCACCCGTACACCAGGCAACCCGGTTGATGCTATGGTCGCCCCCGGCAATAACCAGTGGTTTGCGGTTTAAAACACTTTCCAGCTGAGCGGCCATGTCTTTAACGGATAACTTATCCTGAAGTGTTCCCCAATTACCTAACGGCCGGGTTTTACCGGCTTCCATACCCCCTTGAATATTCCAACCCATGCGGTGTGCTAATTGAACGTTGTTGCCCAGTACCGGATGTGCATCCAACGGCAGGTGATACGCTATCAAACTGATGCTGTGCCGCAGCAATGTTTCAATTCGCTGCTTTTTCATCCCGGTAATCACTGGTGATTCACCTCGCCAGAAGTAGCCATGGTGTACCACAATGGCGTCGGCTTCTTTCTCTATGGCTTTATCAATCAGAGCCTGACAGGCGGTCACTCCGGTAATGATTTTTTTGATGGTTTTTTTTCCCTCCACCTGCAATCCGTTAGGGCAATAGTCCTTAAAAAGGTAGGGCTGAAGCTCTTCATCAAGTGTGTTTACTACTTCAGTTACTGTCACAGGCATGTTTGCGTCCGTTGAGTCAGGTGTTGTTAGTGGAGCACTGTATGAATGGGTGTTGGCAGAACCCCTAACAATCGTTTTCATACAATGGGATACTTTAGTAGATAATATCAGTCGGCGTTGAGTGTGCCATTACATGAAAAAACAATTGCGATTTTTTGGCTGGCCGGTGCTGGCAGGTATCATTATCTGTGTAGCCACTTTTTTGCTAAAACCTGAACTGATGGGGTTTTCTCCAGAATTGCTGGATAATGCCCTTAACCGGGCAAGGGACTGGCTATCCACTAATGGTCAAGTATCTTATAGCTCTGCAGTAAAGCGTGCCACACCTGCTGTTGTGAATATTTCCACCGCATCAGTTGCTCAAAGGAAGGAAGCGCCCATTGCTTTGCCTCCACATATGCAGGGCAACCAGAAAGTTGAAACCAGTCTGGGTTCCGGCGTCATTGTTAGTCCTGATGGTTTCATCCTCACGAATAATCATGTGATTCAGGGTGCAGAGCGTATTATCGTTTCCCTCCGGGATGGTAGAGAGGAAATTGCTACTGTCGTTGGTACAGACCCCGAGACGGATTTGGCGGTTCTGCGTATCAATCGTATCAATACTCATAGCATGCCCTATATTCATTTGGCTGACTCTTCACAGGCGGAGATTGGTGATGTTGTCCTCGCCATTGGTAACCCCTTTGGACTGGGGCAGACTGTGACCATGGGTATTATCAGCGCAACAGGTCGTAATGACCTTCAACTCAATACGTATGAAGATTTTATTCAAACGGATGCAGCCATTAATATTGGCAACTCCGGTGGTGCGCTGGTCAATGCTTACGGTGATTTGATCGGTATCAGCACATTGCTCTTTTCCCGGGGAGGTGGTAATGAGGGGATAGGTTTTGCCATTCCTTCGAATATGGCGCGCTTTGTCATGCACTCGATTATTCGCTATGGCTATGTGATCAGGGGTTGGCTGGGTATTGAGTCACAGCCCCTTAATAGCTCACTGGCTAATGCCTATGGCATTAGATCTGATGCAGGCATTTTAATTTCCGGGGTGTACGACGGTGGGCCAGCAGACAGGGCAGGTATTCAACGAGGAGACATTCTGACAAAAATCAATGGACAGAGCACCAGCGATGGCAGGCGTGTGATGAATATGGTGGCGCAAAAGCCACCGGGATCACACGTGACCATTGAAATTATACGCAATGGCCAGGTGATGGAGATTAAAACCGAAGTCGACCGTCGGCCGAATCTTGTCAGTAATTGAAAATGTGTTATACCAATCGTCTTTTCTAACGACCTTGGTGAGCATGGTAAACTGGACGACAGAGTAGTAGAAATGACGAGTAAAACCAGCTGTTACCAGGCGTTTCAACGCAGGGTTGGCGTTCAGTTTGCCAGCAAAAGATCACTCTCTTTTGCCCCTCGTGCAGTTTCCTGAAACCCGGCCTCGGCAATGGCGTCAGGATACACTCCGGGCAGGCATTCAGCCAATGGGAAACGCTGGAAAGTTCTTCACAAATTTCATGAGTAATACAGGCCAGATGGAGTCTACACTGTGGGTTGCGTTTTTGCGGATTTGAAGCCCCTTTTTTTGGTTTTCCCTGTTTTTGCTGTCCAAGGAAATATAGCCGTTAAAAACAATGGGCTTCAATTTTTACAGCGCCTGAATTCTCTGGCCTGTAAACTGATTGAGTTTTTGGATGGAAACGAGTTAGAAGCGTCGATTGGTATTAATCAGCAATGCGCTGAATGTTGGCACCGAGTTGACGGAGTTTCTCTTCGATACACTCATAACCACGGTCAATGTGATAAATTCGCTCAATCTCTGTATTGCCGTCAGCCACCAGACCTGCAATAACCAGGCTGGCAGATGCCCTTAAGTCCGTTGCCATCACCGGTGCAGCCTTGAGTTTATTAACACCGCGAACAATGACGGTATTACCTTCAATGGTGACATCGGCCCCCATCCGCTTCATTTCCTCAATATGCATAAAGCGGTTTTCGAAGATGGTTTCAGTGACATGCCCGGTACCTTCAGCAATCGCATTCAGTGCAGTAAACTGAGCCTGGATATCCGTTGGCATGGCTGGGAAGGGAGCCGTTTTCAAGTCAACTGCCTTGGGCTTTTGACCGTGCATATTAAGCTCAATCCAGTCTTTACCCCACTCCACGGTGGCACCGGCTTCACGAAGCTTGACTAAAATGGCATCCATGATATCTGGCTGGACGTCTTTCAGACGGATGCGCCCCTGTGTTGCCGCGGTGGCAATCAGGTAGGTACCTGCTTCAATGCGGTCAGGCAATACCGTATAACTACAGCCTTTAAGTTTTTTCACACCCTGGATGCGAATGGTATCTGAGCCATGACCGGAGATTTTGGCGCCCATAGTAATCAGGCACTCGGCCAGGTCTACAACCTCGGGTTCACGTGCTGCATTTTCGATGATGGTTTCTCCCTCTGCGAGGGCCGCAGCCATGAGTATGTTCTCTGTGCCAGTGACAGTCACGGTATCCATGGAAATTTTGGCACCTTTGAGTCGGCCATTGACCGTTGCCTTAATATAACCATCTTCAACGATGACATCAGCGCCCATTTTCTGTAAGCCCCGTATATGGAGGTCAACAGGCCTGGAGCCAATGGCACAGCCCCCTGGCAATGACACTTCTGCCCGACCATAGCGAGCGAGGATAGGACCCAATACCAGGATAGAAGCCCGCATGGTTTTTACAAGCTCATAAGGTGCCCTTAGTTGCTTTATCGTGCTTGCGTGCACTTCAACATTCATTTTTTCATCGACCAGCAGGTCAATACCCATGCAACCGAAGAGTTCAAACATTGTGGTAATGTCATGGAGATGCGGAAGGTTGCAAACAGTAACGGGCGTGTCTGCCAGTAAAGTGGCTGCGAGAATGGGAAGTGCAGAGTTTTTTGCACCAGATACACGAATTTCACCGTCCAGGCGCACACCGCCTGTAATAATCAATTTATCCATTATGGCTCCAACGTGCGCCTGTGTCAGCCCTGATTTGCCTTTTGATCCCATTCGCTAAATGTCAGCGTGGTCATAGTGACAGCGTGAATCTCTCCACTGGCAATATATGGGTTGAGGTGAGCATAGACCATTTGCTGGCGCTTAACCGGGAAAGCCCCTTGAAAGGCATCATTAACGATAGTCAGGCGAAAGTCGCAGCCTTCTCCTTCGACAATAACCTCAGATCCAGGCATTTTTTCTTCAAGTAATGCCTTTACTTCAGTGGCTTGCATTCATCTACCTCTCAAACGGGCAAAATCACCGATAATATAGGAGAGACTGTCAGCTTGCCAGTGTTGGATGCTAGTGACAAAACGCAGTAACCTATGGAGTTTTCACTGGTATGGGGCATCAGTGACTATATTTCTCGAGTGACACAACATTTAAAACTGCTTCTAAAACTGCTTCTGAAGCAGATCCTGAAGGTCAGAGACTTGGGCGAGTGCTTCTAACTGTGCAGGCATGTTCTGGAAAGACAGGAGAATACCTTGTTTTTGCGCAAAACGCATCCAGCTCAGGAAGACCGATAAAGCAGAGCTATCAGCCTGCTCTGTGGAAGCCAGATCAATACACCAGTGAGTGATCTTTTGCGAGGAGGTTGAAGCGGATAGTCGTTTTTTCCCTTCTGCAACCACTGTAGCCGCATTATCGAAAGTAATGGGGCCTTTCATGGCAAAGTGACCGTTAGCAAGGGCTTCCAGAGGCATGTTGTTGATACTCTTCAGTGTTTTTTATCAGACGTCTGATCCAGTTTTTCTTTTATCTGCTTATTATCAGAACTCATGATCTCCAGCCAGTGATCGATGACGTATTGAAGTTTCCCGTACTTCTCCACCGCCTCTGAGAACTGCCGGCGAAACTGTATACCAATATTAATACCGTCAATAATGACATTACGGAGCTTCCAGCGGCCATCGTCAAAGATCATTGAGTAGGAGATTATCAGTGTGCGATCACTGGTTTTAACCTTCATGTTAACAGGGATCTGGCGCGAGCGACCTGCTTTATAAGCATTAAGAACTGCCTCAGGTACAGTATCTACTTGCTCAATGAAGATATTAGTACTATCCAGCTTCAGAAGTGCTTTGCCATAAAAGTTGAGCAGACTGCTCTTGAAGTTTTGCTTAAATGTCTGGATTTGCTCAGGTGTGGCGCGATGTGCATATTTACCCATCACTCCCCGGGAAATGGACTCAAAAGCAACCACAGGTGATAGCTTTTGATCCACTTCATTAATAAATTCTGCCGGGGCTTTCCGATAGTGACTTCTGTTTTTGAGGAAGTTATCGAGCAGGTTACGGGTAATCCTCTCCACCTCTGTGCTCGGTGAAGACATTTTTGCAACAGCCTGCGTGTTTTTTGTGCTGCCTGTCACTTCGTTTGCCATGGCAGGATGCAGTAAGGCATTTAACAACATGCCAAGGGCAAGGACAGCTGGACCCCAAATGACAGGGCGTATACTACTCATATTATTAAATCCTTTGTGGTTCATTGGATGCCTGCTATTTGCTGCCATCATTTTTATGGACTAAGGTCAGGAGCACTTTGCCAATCAGGTCTTCCAGTATCAGTGCAGACTGTGTGTCTTCAATACGGTCTTTATTTTTCAGAAACTGCTCATCGCCACCGACACTGATGCTGATATACTTTTCGCCCAGCAGGCCTGCAGTCACAATGGCTGCCGTGCTATCTACAGGAATGTTATTGACGTCAGAATTAATTTCCAGTTCAACATGTGCCATGTAGCTTTGCTTATCAAGGCTAATATCGCTGACCTTACCGATGATAACACCCGCCATGGTGACTTTTGCCCGCTTTGTCAATGCACCGATATTATCGAAATCGGCAGTAACATAGTAAGACGCTTTCGAGGTGGATAAAGACAGTCCGCTGACTTTCAATGCCAGCACAAACATGGCCAGAATGCCTGCCAGCATAAAGGCGCCTACACTGATTTCTACGGTGCGCATCCGCATATTTACAGTTCTCCAAACATGACTGCGGTGAGAATGAAATCAAGGCCAAGGACGGCCAGTGACGCATAAACAACGGTTCGGGTCGTAGCACGGCTGACACCTTCTGATGTAGCCGTTGCATCGTAACCCTGAAAGACGGCAATCCATGTTACAACAAAGCCAAACACCAGGCTTTTAATCAACCCGTTGCCAACATCGCTGACCAGGTCAACAGACTGTTGAATGCCTGACCAGAATGAACCGTAATGAACACCAAGCCAGTCAATACCGACCATGGCACCGCCCAGAATACCCACCACATTAAAAATAGCAGTAAGCACAGGCATGGAAATGACACCTGCCCAGAACCGAGGGGCAATGATTCGCTTCAGAGGGTCGACACCAATCATTTCAAGACTCGATAGTTGCTCTGTGGTTTTCATCAAGCCAATTTCAGCGGTCAGTGCCGAGCCGGCCCTTCCTGCAAACAGCAAGGCCGTTACCACAGGACCAAGCTCACGTACAAGGCTTAATGATACCATCTGCCCTACAGCATCTTCTGAGCCATAGCGCACTAAAATGTAATAGCCCTGCAGGCCAAGTACCATACCAATAAACAGGCCTGAAACGGTAATAATGACCAGTGACAGGAAGCCAACACTGTACAGCTGTTTTACCAGTAGCGAAAAGCGATTACCCAGTGATGAAGGCGTCAGGATAGAAAGCACCAGAAAAATACCGGTGCGACCAATAGACTGCAGTGCATCAAGGCCGAAGCGACCCAGTTGTGCAATCTTGTCTATAACATTGAGTTTCATCTGCACTCCCTCAGTAACGCATCGCTGAAATTGCTGGCAGGGTAGTGAAAGGGGACTGGACCATCAGGTTGTCCCTGCATAAATTGTTTAACCCTTGGGTCTTCAGAGTGTCTCATCACTTCAGGGGTGCCCTGACCAATAATATGGCCGTCAGCGAGTAAATACAGATAATCAGAGATGCTGGCTGTTTCATTCAGGTCGTGGGAGACAATGACGCTGGTTACCCCAAGCGCCTTGTTAAGGCGACGTATCAGTTGCACTAAAACCCCCATGGCAATAGGATCCTGCCCGACAAAAGGTTCATCGTACATGACCATATCCGGGTCCAGAGCAATGGCGCGTGCCAACGCTACCCGACGATTCATCCCCCCTGAGAGTTCACTGGGCATCAACCAGGCAGCGCCACGCAACCCGACAGCCTGAAGCTTGATCAGCACAATATCACGAATCATGGCTTCGGGCAGTTTGGTGTGTGTCCGCAGAGGGAAGGCAATATTTTCGAACACACTTAAATCTGTGAACAATGCACCGCTTTGAAACAGCATGCCCATCTGTCGGCGAAGCCGAAACAACTGCTCGCGTGATAATGTCCCCAGATCATGCCCGTCCACAATGACTTCACCGACATCCGGTTTTAACTGGCGACCAATCAATCGTAGCAAGGTCGTCTTTCCTGAGCCAGAAGGCCCCATAATACCAACCACTTTTCCACGGGGAATGGTCAGGTCGATATTATTGAATATCATGCGATCCCCCCGACGAAATGTCAGGCCACGAATGTCTATAAAATTATCGCTCATGTCTGTCATTAAGCACTGATACCTTCTACATAGGAAAAAGCAGTGTTAGGGTTGTCAGAAATCATTGAGAGCTCAGGTATCATTAATATAATAATCGGGCGCTCTAAAAAGTTTTTACCACTCAATGAGCAGAGAGTACAGCCCTTAGCCTATCTGAAAGGGGCAGAGTATGAGTAAGGCAATACTATGAAGTATTATCTAAGAAACCGTCTTAAAAGTCATGCTTCTACTGCCACCACGATCAATGGGGCTGAAAAATGGCTTTTGTTCGTTAAATAGTGCCACTATTCCCTCCACAAAATGCGCTTTCTCTATTTCTCGTGGCTCTCGCCACGGGCACATTGTTAAGACGGCTTCTCAGTGTCAAAAATAACAGGTCTTTTGCTGAAGACCCGTTAGAAGCGTCCGATGTTTTGCTTTTTTCATTGCAGTTACCTGAAGTAAAACAGGTAGGTTGTGGGTCAAAATTGTTATTATACCAATCGCCTTTTCTAACTACTGTATAACTGCCCATTTTCGAGAGTATAAGCTGGTCAATCAACCAGCTTCATCACACAATTTATTATTCCAGGCATCACAACAACAATCGACGATATGTTCATAACCATTAAATGCCTTATTGGATAAATCATGCTCTCGCATCCATTGTCATTAAAACCCGGCGTTGATGCCAAAGATACAAAGCTGATGAGGCATTGTCGAGGTTATCGCCTGACTTACGGAGTCATGTTTTTATTGACGGCTCTGTTAATCGTTGTCGAGCTTTAGTGTACGCACCCGTTTTCGTGTTTGATGATTTATTGCCTTTGGCAGCTCGATCTCTGGCTTCATCAATGAGTGCGTGACGGCATGACCTGGTATCACTGGCAACTTGTTTCATGAACAGCGTTAAGGTTTTGACAGGAGGGAAGTCTCTAACTCTGAACCCCTGTTAGCTGGCTTGAAAAGCGTTGAGGTCATCAGCAGTAAGAATTGCTGATAGTGGGTCACTATTCGTTTGGGCAAATTGCCGAAGGCAATCATCAGCAAGTGACAAAAAAATCTGGGCTGAACCTGGTCATGGCTGGCTCGGGATGAGGTGAATTTTCATTGACTTTTATAGTCAATCTTCTTCCCGGGCAAGCCCTGGTGCTTCTAATATATCAGCTTAAGTCAGTGCCATTGCATTACGGGCAGATTTCTTACATCAATGACCGCGCACATCCTATCCAACCACTTGGTCAAGCAACTTTTCATTGATTTTAACGCTCATAGTTATGTTCCTCTTTGGAGTATTAACGACAAACGTTTACACAAATCAAATTATACCAATTGTATCTTCTAACTCTGGCAAAGATCCTTGCATCATAAGGCTTGGCTTAGAGTTATACCGTCGTTAGAAAAGATGATTGGTATGACATCCTCTTCAAAATTGCCAGCGCAATAGTACAGTTAGCAGGGATGATTATTTTGACATCCTCCCCGCCGTAAACGACCGGGATTCCTACAACTAGACGGCAATGCCCTGCCGCAGCATATTCCTTACCAATAGCGGTATATGCCTTATTCGACAATCTGCTCTACCTTTCGGATTGTTGAAAAACACGGGCAGAAAGCGGAGGTATTTTACTTTTCCTGTCAGGTAGCGTAATCGCTGGAACGCCCGACAGAGGAATATTAGCAAAAGGGGCTTGCTCTACGCAAGCCAAGCTTACATCCCCTCACTCAAAGTAAGGGGTTTTACGCTCGTTCGATAACTATTCATCCTTAGCCAGTATTTTTGTATATTTTGTTACCCTCATGCTCTACGCCTTCCCCCTTCACAGCCCTTTTAAGAACTTTTTATAAAAATTCTTTTTATAGCTAATGCTGCTTCATTATCAAAACTAAAGGAGCCACCAGGTATCCATGTATATAATTCAATAATATGCACAACCCCTCCTTCTGAAATAACAGCGATATTTTCACTGTACGTTGCAACAGCTGTGCTTGTAGCAGCATCTGATAAATTTACAGAAGCCATAACTGTGGCGCAGGCTGCTCCAACCCCATCACATTCCTCTTTTTTTCCTTTTCTTACATGTGTTGCAATAACAGCAATTTTATTACCCTCTGTTTTAAAAAAATCATTTGAAATTAATCCATGAGGCTCACCTGTCATTTCCTGACACGTTCTGATTTTCTGAAATGGGATAAAACCCTCCTGGGGCCTATGTTGATCAACAGGAGAAAGTATACTAAAAGATTGAGAAAAACATTGACTGCTATTTTCTTGTCCTGCCAGAAAAAACATACTTAGCTGCCTGCTCTCTCCTGCCATAGACATCAAATCAATGACAACATCTCCATTCAAGGCTGTATCAGATGAGCTGTCATTCATTGTACCAGCCACTTCTATTCTAGGAAAAAACTTGTAGCCTCCATACTGAGGAGGAAAATTGTTGGGATGATCCATATTATCAACACATTGACCATCCTCACTGACAACAGCAAGGATTGAATGGCTATAAATGATTTTTCTATCCATATTGTTATCCAAACTGCTGTCCACAAGAGCCATTTCATCTTTGATCAATTCAGAAATATCTTTTAAAGATATCTTTTTACTTTCAAGAGGTAATAAAGGTATGAGTTTTCCTACTTCTGATTTTTCACTACTTTGAGCCCATACAGAAAACTTATGATTTTTATCCAGATCATACACCCTGGTAAAGTTTTTGGTGAGTTTTATTTCCCCATCTTTCGAGTCAGCTCCTTCGTAAAACACTTGTTTATTAGTTATTTCCGACTGCCTGCAAGTATTGTCAGTAACCATAGTGGCTGGGGAAGAGTCCAATAAATGAGGTGCAGAAGGGCTAACGGTAGTTGCGAAACAATAAGGTGGTGGAGGAGGAACAGAGGGAGGATGGGAAGCTGCTGCTGAATGAAAACCCTTTTCTTTCTGTTGAAATTCAGCTTGAGAACCAGAAGCACCTGACACAACGTTGTTATCAAGTTGCAGTGGAGAGGCTGCTTGTCTTTTTTTCCCTCTTGTGGATAACCGCAGATCAAAACTTCCAGCCAGCGGATTCTCCTCACAGCTGTTACTATCTGATAGAGCACCTTCTTGTGTGTGAAATTTTTCACAGGCCGCTCTTAATCCTCGTAACACACAACGATAATCATCTTTTTTGCTGACCTCATAAAGTATTAACGCATATTGAGTAGCCTCCCCCTCATCTCCAGACCTTTTCTTATCGTCAATTATATAAATACATCTAAGAATAAAATTGAGGATTTTTTTAACATTTCTTTCTTTAATTGAAAATTTTTCTTTTAATGTTCCTTTCATATACTGTCTGACTTCATCACTAAAAGAGACACTTGATATATTTCCAACATGTTTTTTATCAAAACCTTGTTCATTAACATTATCTATAAAAGAATCTCCATCTATTTTTCTTGCCGTTCTTATGCCACTACAAAGTTCCTCTGCATATCTGACATCATTAATAAGATATTTTGATATAGAAACAATATCATCTGCTGAAAACGTCTCTGCTGGGAGTACCGGATAGGCTTTACAGATCCAGCAGGTTAGAGACAGGAAGACAAGAGGAAATAAAGACCATTGCTCACTGCAACGAAAAAACCTTCTTTGTATACGATGGTAAAACATACATCAACACCTCGGACTCTGTTCATACCACATAATAATACTTGACTTTTCAAAGTCATTATTACTTTCAGGCTCACTACTTTCATAACCTGATGAGTAGCAGTCATTTGAACGACTAACCCTGTTTAGTACAAACAGAACCTACGCCTTATTCTTTACAAAATGTATACTGCAACATACTGCAAAAGTAGCCTCTCTTACCCTTTTTTTCTATTGTTCATCACATTTATTTAGAAAATGTTTCTGCTTATTCATCCTTGTCATATTAATTAAGCTCGTGCCCATATGCCTATAGCTGTAGTTTCTGTAACGAATAGCCACTCCGATCATTTACAGATGGAAAACTTTTAAACATTAAAAAATGGAGGCTTTGACAACCAGGTAACTATGAATTTGTTAACAGTCCAGGTAATACCCATCGACGTTTCTAACTGCACTTTACGCTGGTAAACTGAATGCCAACTCTGCGTTAAAACGCCTCGTAATAGCAGGCTTTACTCGTCGTTTTTACTATTCTGTCGTTCAGTTTGCTATGCTCACTACGGTCGTTATAAAAGATAGTGAGTATAAGCTTTGAAGCGTTTTATCAGCAAAAAAATAAGCGTGTCTTACAAGTCGCAACCATTTTAAGAACAGATTATGAGCATTAAAAACATTACATAACATTCTCATCTGTTAATCACCCTAATTAATACTTACACCTTCTTCTATCACCCTTGGCGTGATAAACACCATGAGTTCACTTTTATCATCCCTTTTGGTCTTTTTCTGAAACAAATGCCCCAGATAAGGAATATCGCCTAACAAAGGTACTTTATCCACATTGTTCTTTTGTGTTTGTTTGAATACACCACCAAGTACGACGGTTTCACCGTCATTGACCAGCACCTGTGTGGTTATTTCGTTTTTATCAATAATTGGCACCCCATTCGATGCGGTTTCTGTAGAGTCATCATTGGTGACTTTAATATCGAGAATCACCCGTCCTTCTGGTGTAATTTGCGGCGTCACCTCCAGTGACAACACTGCATCCTGAAACGACACTGTCGCAGCACCACTGGATGAAGCTTCTGTATAAGGAATCTGTTTACCCGCTTTAATTAATGCTTTTTGTTTATCTGCCGTAATGACTTTTGGTTGCGAAACCACTTCACCACCACCGTCACTGATCAAAGCCGATAACTCCAGATTCAACAGGGTGCCATTGGTCACAAACCCAATGCCCAGAGCTGCTGCCGTATTACCCGCCACGCTCAAATCAGTAAACACCTGACTGCCATCAAATGTGGGAACCGTTTTACTCAAATCAAAACCATCGGATGTCAGTATGGGGTCCTCTGTATCGGTAAATTTAAAGCCTGCGCCACGCCCCCCAATAATCGTCCTGCTATTATCACTTTGATACCCCTTCCCGCCACTCCACTTCACTCCAAGTTCCCTGGTGTAGTTTGAACTCAACGTCACAATCCTTGCTTCAATCAATACCTGCCGGACAGGTATATCCATCTGTTCAATCAGTGCACGGATTTCATCCAGCTTTTCCTGAGTATCTTTTATCAACAAACTGTTAGTTCTTTCAACCACCTGAATGGAACCCTGCTCTGTCAGTAATCCTGTTTTACCATCATCATCACCACCGATCACCTTTGAAAACTCTTTAGCATCGGCATAGTTGATTGTAATCAGGTCTGTATAAACGGGTGCCAGCTCGCGAATCTGCTTTTCATTCTCCAGCTGTTCTTTTTCCCTGGCAGCAATTTCCGCCGCCGGAGCCACTGTCATTACATTACCCGCCATACGCTTATCAAGCCCTTTGGCCTTCAATACAATATCAAGGGCGTGATCCCAGGGGACATTTTTCAGGCGAAGCGTAACATTGCCTGTAACCGTATCGGATGCCACCAGGTTCATATTGTTAATATCTGCTATCAATTGCAGGATGGTTCTTACTTCAATGTTCTGAAAGTTAAAAGAAACTTTGTCTCCCCGATACGCGATTCCCTTACGGCTTTTTACATACCCCTCCCCAGCCTCTGATTTTACACTGATAGTCAGCTTGTTATCCGTTTGATAGGCCAGGTAATCATAACCCCCTTTAGGCTCAATAGTAATGACGCCATTACCTTCTTCCACGCGGGCATCGATAAATCTTACTGGTGTACCAAAATCAGTGACATCCAGTCGATTACGCAGCTTTTCAGGAATGGCCTCCCCCTTAAACTGGAGTTGTATTCGTCCTGTGACTTCATTAATTGCCACAGGAACACTGGCATCCGATAGAGTGATAATGACGTTGCCTGCCTCATCATCACCCCGCTTAAAATCAATATCTCGCACTTTCTGACTTTGACTCTGGGTAGTCATGGCCAGTTGAGCACGGTACGTGGAGGTATAATCTGGAGAACCATAGGGACTGGGTGATTTGAGAGTGGCCCTCGCTTTCTCTCCCACTTCACCACCAATAGTGATTAGCATCATACTGCCATCCTGGCGGGTCACAAACCCTTTGGGTTCTTTCTGGCTGACCACTAGCCGGGTGCGGGTGCCTGATTCCAGAATAGTAACACTTTGAGCTGCGTCAAAGCCCAGCTCATTATATTTAGGCAAGGCACTACTGGTACCGGGTAAGTCAATGGATAATCTTGGGGGCTTTTCAATATTGTATCCTTTAGCAACAGGAGCAGGGCCATCAAAAGTCAATCTCAGTTGAACAGAACCATCCGGGGCTGTGACTGCCCCCATATCAATCAGCTTTCCAGCATACACCTGCAACGACTGACAAAAGAGCAGCACAAGCAACAGCAAAAATGGTCGTTTTTTACACGCTAAAAGCAGCATGATGGTATTGATACGGGGTTTACTGTCCATGCAAAGGCACCCATAAATTCATTGTTTGTCTGGGTGGGATATCGGCTGGTGAGCAAAAAAATCAAAATTTTACAGCCATATCCACTACTTGTTCATAAATAAGTACGCCGCGGTATTCAGGGATGTTGCGTAAGGTGAGTCAAACCCCTTGAGTAACCATTCAATAGCTACGCCTAAGACAGAATGAACAGTATGAACTTCCTGGCTTTACCAGAGGCTGTCTTATACCCGTCGACGCTTCTAAATACACTTTATGCGGGCAATATGAACGCCAACCCTGCGTTGAAGCGCCTCACAATAGCGGACTCTTTACTCATCGCTTTGCCTTGTTCTGTCGTCCAGTTTGCCATGTTCACTGTAGTGGTTAAAAAAGACGATGGGTATAATATCGCTTACTTTTCAACCCGCGTTAACCTGCATCGCTTTACTGCTGCTGATCACTCAATCTCATCAAGGGTATACGCCGCTGTCGCTCTATCCAGGCATCAGGCCCCACCGGCATAAGCTCGGTAAGCTGTATCTCATCATCTCCGATGACGGTAATGCGTCCATGATTACGCCCCAGATAATCCCCCACCCGGACACGATAAATCATTGTGCCACTGCGAATCAGTCCCCAGTGCCCTGTCGTATTGGATATATGACCTACCATGGTGAATGTTGCAATATCAAACTGCTCCAAGTGCCCTTTCACACGGAAAAGGTCGGGCTTTACCGATGTTTCAAACCGCTTTCTTTCAATGGATTGCTGCGGTGGTTCAAAGGGATTTCTCAAAGCAGATGCACTGTAAGTAAAAAATGGAAAAGAGGCGTACTCTGGCACAGACTCTACCTTACCAGGGGCACGCGCTTTAACCTCTGCCATAAACTGCTCTATATCCTCCATATCATCACTACCAGTACAACCTGTCATGAGTGGCAGCATACACCAAAAAATACGACGTATGTCTACCATCACTCAATCTCCCTATCTTTATAACGATAAGTTTTTGCCAGAATATCCATGGTTAGCTGGTTAGTGGTGCTATCAGACTTTATTGTTAAATCATGCAGCGTCACAATCCTTGATAAAGCCGATACGCCACTGACAAAATTACCAAAATCATGGTATGAGCCTTTTACAAGCACACTAATTGGAAGCTCCACATAAAATTCATTAATTTTTTCAGGCAGCAGCTTAATGTGCTCAACTTGCAAGCCAGCCCCCCTGGCTGTATAGGTAATATCATCTAATAAACCAGGTACTTCAGTATCACCTGGTAACTGAAGAACCAGTTTCTGAAAATGCTTTTCCATATCAAAAATCTGCGCTTGATAGGCCTCCAGATTTGCTGCCTGGTAAGCCTTTATTCGATACTGCTCTTTCAACGAATCTTCTGCATTTTGAATATACTGGCGACTGTCCTCCAACCCTGTCAAATGGGACTGATAACCCAAAATAATAATAATGACAAAACTTAGAATACAACTGACTGTTTTTAACAAAGGCGGCCAGTCACCAATATTTTCAAAATCAATATTATTAAAATCTATATCATTCAATTTTTTCAGGGATTCCATCACATTCATTGAATGCCCTCCCCTTCATCCGGAGTCATCTGTGTAAAGGTTAAATCAAATTCATTCAATTTTTCACCTTGTTCATCAACTTTTCTGACAGCTGTTAAATTAGGATCAGAAAACCAGGGGGAAGCATCTAATTGTCGCATGAGTGCTGCCACACGGTTATTCGATTCAGCAACCCCAACCAGACTAAACTGCTTGCCTTTTGCTTCCAGGGTTCTGAAATAAATCCCTTCAGGCACAATACGCGCCAGTTGATCAAAAACACGGACAATCACAGGCCTGTTCCCTTCCAGTCCTTTAATGACACTCATTCTGTCAAGAATCATGACCTTTTTATTCTTAATATCTTTTATTTCAACAATTCGCTGATCAAGCTGTTGTATTTTCTGCTCAATATACTGGTTTCTGGCCTTCTGATAACGAATACTATCACTGATTATCATATCAATACTGAAAATAATCAGTGCTGCACAAACAGCAGTAGCACTCCATGTAACAATAAAAGCCTTTTTTCGCCGCTCTCGTAATGCTTCCCGCCAGGGCAGTAAATTAATTCTGGCCATCAGTCAAAACTCCTCATAGCCAGACCACAGGCAATCATCAGTGCCGGAGCATCCTGATCCAATCGCTTTTTATTCACCTTGCGTGCAATTTTCATCACTGACAATGGGTTAACCACTGTAGTTTTAATATTCAGCTGCTCCTTAAGTGCCTCGGCTAACCCCCGAATAGAAACCCCTCCCCCTGCAAGAAACAAGGCATCAACGTCACTGTGTTGGCTGGAAGAATAAAAAAACTGCAATGAACGTGAAATTTGCTGAACAACTGATTCTATAAAGGGCGTTAACACCTTCGACTCATAATCCTCAGGTAGCTGACCACTTTTTTTAGCACTTTCCGCCTCCTGTGTTTCCATATCGTAGTGATGCTTAATTTCATCTGTCAGATGCTGCCCGCCAAAAGGTTGCTCCCGGGTATAAATAATATGCTCTTTCTCAATGACATAAAATGAGGTGGTTAAAGCCCCCATATCGATAATAGCAACCACAGGTTCCTTGCTACCGCTTACCAACGGCTGTTGAATCAGTTCATATGCCCTTTCCATCACAAACGACTCAACATCCACAACCTGAGCTTCCAGCCCGGCAATGGCCAGTGCTTCTTCACAGGCTTCTATATTCTCCCGACGACAGGCAGCCAATAAAACATCTGCACGCTCAGGATTTTCAGGATTTAAAGACTGGACTTCAAAATCAATGGCGACTTCATCCAGGGGATAAGGTATATACTGATCCGCTTCTACGGTAATTTGAGATTCCATTTCACTGTCACTAAGGGATGCATCCATTTCAATCATTTTGGTAATGACAGCAGCCCCTGAAACAGCAATAGCCGCTTTTTTTAATCCGGAACGTGAGCGTTTCAGGGCTTTATCGATCGCCTTACCCACAACCTCAGGCTCCTGAACTTTACTTTCCACTACAGCCCCTTCGGGTAAAGGCTCATAACCATAAGCCTCCAGACAATATGTTCCCTGGCTGCTTTCACTCAATTCAAGCAACTTGACAGCAGCCGAACTGATATCGATGCCCAGCATGGACTTATTTTTTCCAGTAAATAGCTCAAACACTACTCACTCCCTTATTCCACCTAAGGATAAAATGGCGTGTTTTCTTGTTATAATCACTATCATGGTCGTATAACAGACACATCACCTTAGTGGACTATCGACTTTCTGTGATTTTTATTGAATGCCCAAAGCGATCTCATTGGGTATTGAGTTTTTTCACTCTGTGTCGTCGCCGGAACTGCCCTGCTGGTAGCTCTCCAAAATCCATTAAGAGCTATCAGAAAAACGCCCGGAGAGATACGTTTTCGCCATCAGGCTGGCAATAATCAACCTGTCTGTTGTTGGGGGCATCGTCCGAAAAGAAGGTCAGAACTACGTCACAATCGTCTGACCACAGTTTTTCAGACAATACACTCCATTGCCTGGTGTTCCACCATCAAGTCCCTGCTGCTGAAAGACAAATCCCGGAATAGAATACCTGTTTTGCCAGGCAAGTATGGCGACGCGGTAGTGGATCAAAATTGTTGTTAGTCATAAATATCAACCCTGGATTCAACTTTGATTCAACTTTGATTCGACTTTGCTGATCAATAGGCCAATAACGATATCATGCATCTTTTCGAGCGTTGAAAAACAGAGAGTTTTACGGGCAAGTCCCTTGATCCAAGTCCTGAAGTTCAGGTTTTTTCTCTCGATTTTTTGCCTGTTACATTGACCAACCTCATGCTTCTCTTCATCAATATGACGTTCATAAGCACCCCAGTCATCACGCTGGATATTCAAGGGGGCTAAAAACACTTTTAAGGGCTTGAAAACTTTATCCTTCCTACGCCCAAAGGCATAAGCCAATCATGCACCCGATGCATGATCTATGGCATACCAAAGCCAGCGCTGCTGTTCTTTTTTACCCACATACGACCACTGTTCATCCCATTCGACCTCATCACACACGTGAATAATACGAACACTGAACGATTGGTCTGTACAGCAAAAATAAGGATTGACTCCAGTGAGCTTGCATTCCTGCTTCTTAAGTGTATCAATCACAGTACCTTTGCTGATATCCAGGACACGTGTAGTGTCGCGAATACCACTGCCATTGATAGCCCTGTGGATAATTTTTTGAAATACCCGGTTCGCAGCCCTTATTTTGATACTCAGGCATGAATGTGGTTATGTGACATTCTGGTCATCTACACAGAAACCTTTGGATGCCAGATTTGGTTTTCCAGATCCGTTAACATTGTCCATTTTGCAGCCTGGACACAGCACTTTCTGACAACAGGTCATACGACACATTATATATAAGTAACCGTTTTGACCCACTACCCATTCATCCAGTCGAAATCATCAAGTGATCCTAAATCCGGCATTAATTTATCCTCTTGTTCAGCTATTTCAGCTGGCACTAAATATGGCACTAAATTATCGAAATTTGGGTTAAAATTTGGGATAGAAGAAAGATACGCCTCGTTCTGTGTGCTCTCAGTGGTATTTACAGCCGGTTGTGAGCCTTGCAAAACAGAGGTTGTTATCGTGCTAGGCCCTCGAATGGTGGTTACAATAGCATTGCCACCATTGCAAGAACTTAGTTGAGATACCGTCATGACATTACTGCCGGTTGTAAACGTATGGGTTATGCAGTTCTCTGTATTCCCATCTGGCCGCAACCGTCTACTTGTTGTGGTTAATTGAGCATCAGGGTGTTGCTCTTTCATGTGCTGATTAAAATTTCTGGTCCGCGTAAAATTTGTCCCACATAAACTGCATCTAAAACTAGTTTCTTCTCCAGTGTGGATTCTTAGGTGGTCTTTGAGATTTGATCCCCAGGCAAAAGTTTTCTGACAGAAGGTGCAAGTATAAGGTCTCTCTCCGCTGTGGACTCTTTTGTGCCTCGAGAGGTCGCTAGACCCAGAAAAACCTTTGTTACAGACAGGGCAAACAAAAGGTTTATCTCCTGTGTGGTGTCTCATGTGCTTGGTAAAATTGCTTTTCCTCCTTGTAGTGTAAGAACAGAACTCGCATGTATACGTAGGCATACTGAAACCTTTAGTAATTCAGACTCTGCTTGTCTGCTTGTCTGCTTGGTAGTTGCCAATTTTTAGAAAGTGTCTGTCAGGTCAAATTTAAGCAGCAAATTATTCCTTACAGTTTGCCTTTCCACCGTCATTCACCACCGGAATCAAAAATAAGTTTTCTGGTATGCAGTACCTGAAATAAAAATAATCGTCGACGGACCATCTGTAAACCCTGCAACCTGCTTCTCCGTTCGTTTGACAGTCAATACATAAACGCTCCCAAAGCAAGAAAACACCCATCTACCCGTTGGATTCCGGGCTGGCTTTTTCTTCATATCCACAAAGACTCAGCTTTGCCTTATCAGTTCATGAAGAATGTGGTACGAATGCGTAACGCGCTAAGAATGCGGTATAGTATAGAGCAGCATAGACCATACCAGACAGAGTCATCAAGCGCTTCAATAATAGCGCTTCAATGCCCTCAGGCTTTTTAAAATACCAGAACGACGCCAGAAACTCTGGGCTTTTCAGAAAACAGAAGCCTCTCCACCTGCTGCTGTGATTTATACGTCTTCAGCAGTTCAGCAGTATCTAGCTGGCTTATACCCTTGTCGTTAGTAGCCAGTACAAAATAGCCAGGGGAAGCCTCAGCCTTCTGGTGAGTTTGCACAGCAACGAAGCAGTGGCTGGATAGGTAATACTCCAGATAATCAGGCTCTTCCCCAGCGGCAAGGGGCGGCCTTTATTTTTGTAGCACGGCCTTATGATAATTTCTGACTCAGCCCCACAATACATGGATGCTTTCTGCCACTGTCTGAAGGCTTCCACTGCATCGGCTTTACACCAGAATGGTTTTTCTCAGTTTATTCAGCTTTTCACCTTCTACTTTGACCACTCAAAACAGCAGACAGTCAAAGGTATCAATCTTCTCAATGCCCATTACCATGGGGGGGATACTTCTGTTCCTGTCGCTTATAAACTGGTTAAGAAACCTATCCTGTATTGACGATCTATCAAAAACGGTGGAAAGTTGAAACGACGTTTACTCAAATTAAAGACTACTATCCGACATTCACCACCCCACCTGACATTTTCCTGATTTCTGCTATTTATCAGATAAGAAAATATCAGGAAACCGACTTATGCCTCCTGTTCAATACCGCAGTCAGATCATGGATCACCTCGGATTGGTGGCTGGAATGTGCAAAGAGTTGAAAATCGCCGAGCATATCGACCGGCGAGCACCAAAAGTATCCGATGACTGGCACATATCCCATGGTGAAGCCGTTGTTGGCATGATTATCAATGGCTTAGGCTTTACTGGACGATCCCTGCATATGTTTCCCCAGTTCTTTGCCAACAAACCCCTCGACAAGCTGATCAGGCCTGGTATCGAACCGGAGCACATAAACGACAAAGCACTGGGCAGGACACTGGATGAACTCTTTGAGCTGGATGTCAGTAAAGTCTATTTCGAGCTGGCTATCAAGGTGGTGAAACATCTCAAGCTGCCTTGCGAGGCGTTAAACCTTGATGGCACCAGCTTTCACGTTGACGGTCGCTACAACAGCGACAGCGAAGAGAGTGACGAAGACCTCAACTGTATCCGGCTTTGCCAAGGCTATAGCCGTGACCATCGCCCGGACTTGAATCAGGCCATTTTGCTCCTGATGACCGAAAACCGGGCAGGCATTCCCCTGTTTATGGCGGCTGCCAGTGGCAATGTGACTGACAAGACCAGTTTTAAACAGGTGGTTTCAGAGCACTTGAAGAGTTTCAAGGCGGCACTGGAATCCCGGTACTTTGTCGGCGATGCGGCACTATACGTGGGGGAGACTATTCAAGAACTCGACCAGCAGGGTCAGCTATTTATTTCCCGTGTTCCGCTCAGTATCAGTGCTGCCAAAGGGCTGGTGCAGAGTGTGCCCTTACACGCCATGGGGGCTGTTGAGGGATTTGAGCATTATGAAGCTGTAGAGGTGTCGTCTGATTACGCAGAGGTCAGGCAACGCTGGGCGTTGTTTCGGAACAAACAGAGCCAGGAAACAGAGCAGAAGGCGCTGACAAGGCGCATGCAGAAAAAGTCCCTGAAGGAATTCGAAAAACTGGAAAAGCTAGGTAAAAAGGCCTTTCGGTGTGAAGCTGACGCCATGGAAGCCTTCAGACAATGGCAGAAGCAATCCGAACTCTGTCAGGCTGAACCCAGGGTTATCAGTAAGCCTTGTTACAAAGGTAAAGGTCGTCCCGCTAACGGCGCAGAACCTGATCACCTTGAGTATTACGTAACAGGTTGCTGCTCGGTTGCAGTGCAGACTCGCCGGGATGCGGAAGCTTCGCTGGGCTGCTTTGTACTGGCCACCAACGATACAAATACAGACCGGCTAGGCACGGCTGAACTGCTAAGGACGTATAAATCACAACAGCAGGTCGAGAGGGGATTCCGCTTCCTGAAAAGTCCTGATTTCCTGGTGTCGTCGCTGTATTTGAAAAAACCAGAGCGCATTGAAGCTCTGTTAATGGTGATGACTCTCTGTCTGATGGTCTATGCTGCTATCCAACATCGAATCCGCTATGAGCTGAAGAGGCAGAGCCGAACATTTCCGGACATGAAGAAAAAGCCGGTTCAGAACCCAACGGGCAGATGGGTTTTCTATTGTTTTGAGGGTATTCATGTTTGGACTATCAACGGGACGGAAAAACACGTGGTTGGCATTTCAGAAAGTCAGTCGATCATCATTTTTATTTTAGGCCCTACGTACCAATCAATTTATTCCTGATTGAGGTGGTGAATGACGGCTAAAACGTCTTATTTTACAGTTTTTACTTGGTTTGAGGACTTTTAAGACGGCTTCTAACAAAACAAGTAACAATGTTGACCCACTATCAACAACTGTCTGAAATACTGTCTATACTCGTTTAAATATTTTACGCGAAAACTGACTTTTCTGGTTTACAATAAAGTTGGTCATCTGTTGTTTACCAAGGGCTACAGGGAAAATAATATACTTTAGTGCACCCAAAGTGCGGCAAAAAAGTGCGGCAAAAAAGTGCGGCAAAAAAGTGCGGCAAAAAAGTGCGGCAAATCTGGTACTTTTAAGCGACAAATGACGTTATTAATACATGAAATTAGAATAGTATTATAGTACTACTTTTGTGTCTGAGTCTTGGTAATTGTGGAAAGTCCGACTTTTGGCCTTTGCAAAAAAAGTCGGCCTTCGCGTATTTTTTACTCTTTTTCAGTTTCAGGAGGTCTTGTGCCTTATGCCTCAAAATCTTCTGTTAAAGATGTCTACTTTCTGGCAACTCATAACCAGCCATCAGTTACCAGAGAGTGGAGATATGCCTGCAAACTCGTGTTAATCGGACTTTTGCGGCATATAAACTATCCGCAGTGCAGTATTGTTTCTGTGTTTCTGATGTAAAGGAGACATTATGTCGAAGCGTTTTCTCTATACCCTCTATACCCTCTATACCATTGTGTGTTTTTCTTTGTTGTTGGGCGGATGTGGTTCCAATCCAGCCAAAGTTACCATATTTCGTGTATCGGATGATGAGTTTCAAGCTGTAGCCAGTGCCGACTCTGAAATAGACGCAACATCCAGGGCCAACCAGGCTGCCAGCAAGCGATGCCAGGCCTTGGGGAAGGTAGCCATTATTACAAAAACGAAGACAAAAAAAATTGAACCAGAGGCAATAGACAAAGTGATTGGCAAGACCGCTACCGTGTTGGAAAGTATTAATCCAGGACGTTATTTAATGCCTGGTGTCAATAGCAAACCCATTTTTCATGTCAATATGAGATTTAAGTGTCATTGACGTATACTACCTCCCCTGGGGGTGCTGCAAAACGTGCCATAAGCCAATGGCACTGATCTTAAGTCACAATGTCTGAAATACCAGGATTTGCTCAGGAAGAGAAATGACGATAATAGTTATTAGATTTTAAACTCCTCCTGAGCAAGGCATGACCAAATGGAGTCGTGGATTCCTTTCCCTCGCTGATGATTGTCTCTTTGGTCACGCCATCAATTTGCCCGGAGGTGAAGAAAAGGCCGTATCAGTCACTGCCTCTGATGGCAAACTCCTTAACCATGTTCGCCGAAATACCCGTCGGGTTCCTATACCAATGGCCTTTTCTAACTACCGTAATGAGCATGGCAAACTTGACGACAGAACAACAGAAATAACGAGTAACAACGCAGGTTATTGCGAGGCGTTTCAGCACAGGGTTAGCGCCCAGACTGTCAGCGTAAAGCGGAGTTAGAAAGTTTGATGGGTATAATAGGTTTGACCAGCGGCAAAATCAGCTACTCATTGCGGCAGTAAGAGTCAGGTGAAATTATCATCCCCTGAAGAGAAAACAGGCTTAATGCAGGCTATACTCATTGCCCTGACTCTTGCGAAAGGTTTACCGATGTCTGTACGGATGATACACCAGGTATTAATAATAGTGGCAGCACTACTGCCTCTGTCGCTATCTGCGGCTTCCAGTCCTAATGCCGTCATTCTCCAGTATCACCACGTCAGTGATACCAGCCCGGCCAGT
Source organism: Endozoicomonadaceae bacterium (assembly GCA_965232215.1). GTDB lineage: Bacteria > Pseudomonadota > Gammaproteobacteria > Pseudomonadales > Endozoicomonadaceae > Endonucleibacter. The sequence continues at coordinate 365,565 of CBDDPF010000012.1, read as the reverse complement.
ACCAGTGTTAAACCTGCCCTGTTTTCACAACATCTTGATTATCTCGAACAAAATAAATTTCATGTACTTCCCCTTACTGAGGTCACCGATGCATTACGCAACAGCCGCCCTTTGCCCGAAAAAACCGTCGTCATTACCTTTGACGATGCTTACAAGGATATATACACAGAAGCCTTCCCCTTACTCAGAAAAAAAGGCTGGCCGTTCACATTATTTGTCAGCACTGGGTCTGTGGATAAAGGGTATGGTAACTTTCTAACCTGGGCACAAATTGGGGACATGGCCAGGCACAAAGCGACCATTGCTAATCATACCCTGAACCACGATCACCTCGTGGAAAAAAAGGCAAATGAAAACAAAAAGCAATGGCTCAGGCGGGTAGAATTGGACATAGTATCCACAGAGGCACGTATCAAGGAAAAGACAGGGCAAGCTGTTCGGCATTTTGCCTGGCCCTATGGTGAAACAATGCCAGAGCTGCGAGCCTTAATTACACGACTGGGATTTACAGGGCTTGGCCAACACTCCGGGGCTGCAAGCCCGCTATCAGACTTTGCAGACTTACCACGTTTTCCCATGGCAGCATCGTACGCCAGTATGGATAACTTCTGCCTCAAGGTAAATAGCCTGCCACTGCCTGTTAGTCAAAAGGCTCCGACCAGTAGTCTGGTAAGCCCTGACAACCCTGCACCAGCGCTTACCATCCATCTGAATGATGGTCACTATCAAAAAGCGCAGTTACGCTGTTATGCTTCAGGACAGGGGGAAATTCCGGTACGCTGGCTTAATAATGAAAAAACACAATTTACGGTTCAAGCCAACAATCCCTTGCCCGTGGGACGAAGCCGCTATAACTGCACTGCGCCATCAATCAGTGGTAAACAATACTTCTGGTACTCACACCCCTGGCTACGACTGACAGCCCATGGAAAAGCAGTGGATTAGGAGATTTCATGAAATCAGGAATACTGCTTGTGATAGCCCTGTTACTGGTTGGCTGTCACCAGCAGCCAACGGTAAAAAAAGAGCATTCTCCAGAAATGGTAGCCGCCAGCACCAAAGCACTCACCCTTTGCTCTGGCTGTCATGGCCCTGCCGGAGTCAGTTCATCCCCTGCTAACCCCAACCTTGCAGGGCAGAAAAAAGCCTATTTAGTGAAGCAATTAATGGATTTTCGCAGTGGCAAGCGGGATAACTCTCCCTCCATGATATACATTTCGCGGCTGATTTCAGAAAAAGAGGTCACCCTGATCAGTGAGTGGTACTCGCAACAGTAAAAAGTGCTAATAAGTACCAGGCAGGAAGTGTGCTATTGATTCTTCAGTCACCCCAGTAAGGCATCAGTGTCTGCGCAATACCCAACTGGCCCAAAATACGCGCTACCATAAAGTCCACAAGGTCACCGACAGACGCTGGTTTATTATAAAACCCAGGTGAAGCTGGCAGCACCACAACCCCCATCCTTGTCAGTTTCAGCATATTTTCCAGATGAATTTCAGACAGCGGTGATTCCCGCGTGACAACCACCAGCTTCCGGCGTTCTTTCAGGGCAACATCTGCAGCACGTTCAATCAGGTTATTGCTAGCGCCATAAGCAATGGCAGATAACGTGCCCGCACTGCATGGACAGATCACCATTTGACTGGACACACCACTACCAGAGGCCACGGGGGACATCCAGTCTTTATTACCAAACACCTGTATCTGCCCGGTCCTGGCACCGGTGTGTTGCTCCAGCGTTTTCAGGATGGCCTTTGTATCGCCCGTCAGGCACATGCTGGTCTCGGTTTCCAGCACCACCTGTGCCGCCTGAGAGACCATAAAAAACACTGGCTTATCCGCTGCCACCAGACACTCTAACAGCCGAATACCATACTGGGCACCAGAAGCCCCTGTCATGGCCAACGTTACTGTATCAGTCACAAATACTCCGAAACCCACAAAATAAACCCGTATTCTAGCAAACCCTCAGGGCAACGTAAGTAGTCAAACAGAGCCAGGACTCTCCCGGTATTGGCAGCAAACGTTGAGCCTGTCCCGAAGCCTCTCATTTTTGGTCATTTCCCCTTTGCGCCGGACTTTTTTAGTCTTCAGATCCGAATACAGGATAGGCTTCTTAACCCGTTCATAAGCGACAGGAACAGAACTATCCCCCCGTATGGTAATGGGCATTAAGAAGATGAATACCTTTGACTGTCGGCTGTTTTGAGTGGTCAACGTGGCAGGTATTACGTTCATTTTCTCGGGTACAGGCTTTTTCCTGAAGGGTATCGTCAAAGATCAGAACACCACCGGGCGCCTCAACCTTTCTGACGACAGACTTTACCTATCCCCAAAGGGTTGCACTGGAAAAGTCATTGCCTATAGTGAACCCCAAAAACTGGACAGGTCCTTAAGTAGTGCCTGCCCGAAAACCCACAAATATAGGACTTACGCATTGACAACATATCCTAAAGTTTGATAATTACCAAAAATCACTACCTTTCAGGGACGAAAGTGAGAAGTACTACTCGCCCAACAACTGCACAATGCACACTCCCACAATACATGGGGTTTCTGATCAGTGAGCCAAAATCATCAACATGCACAAGGCTGGCAGAAGTGACCGGCATTTCTCACGATAGCGTTAATCGTTTTCTTAACCGCGAACATTATCAGCCAAAAGATATGTTCAAAGAGGCCGCTCAGGACTTGTGTCTTGTTGGTGGCACATTGAGTGTCGATGATACTGTTCTTGATAAACCCTATAGCAATTCTGTGGCTCTGGTCAGCCATTTCTGGTCTGGAAAACACCACAGGGCAGTCAAGGGAATTAACCTCGTCACCCTCTATTACACAGACCCGGCAGGTCGCCATATGCCAGTAAATTTCAGGATATGCGACAAATCGGAAGGCAAGACTAAAAACGACTATTTTCGTGAAATGCTGATTGAAGTGCTGGCGTGGGGACTGAAGCCAGCGTTTGTAACCGGTGACTCCTGGTACAGCTGCGTCAAAAACCTGAAGACGATTAAGAACCATCAGACTGGGTTTATGTTTGCGGTTGAAAAAAATAGGACGGTATCACTGGAAAAAGGTAAGTGGCAGCAGGTTCAAACCCTTGAGATACCAGACGATGGTCTGAATGTCTGGCTCAAGGATTTCGGCAATGTCAGGTTGTTCAGGACGACGCTAAAAGACCAGTGTCGTCACTACGTGGTTTACTTGCCGGAAGATGTACCTTTTCAACGCAATGAATTCATCCAGATACATGACCAGCACTGGCAGATCGAACAGTTTCACAGAGCGATCAAGCAAGTTTGCCATATCGAGCATTTTCAGGTGCGTAATGAGCGGCCTGTGAGAAATCACATCTTTGCCAGTATTCTGAGTTTTGTATATCTCCAGAAGATGCAGATAGCGCAGGAGTTTACCAATATTTATCAGCACCAGCGCGAGCTGTTTAAAGGGGTGGTTGGTGCTTTCATTGAGAGCTTCGCAAAGGGCAAAGATTACCTGCTACCAAAATATGCCGGCGTCATCAATGCGTAAGTCCTAAAATAATCCAATTCAGCAGGTAGCCGCCAAAATTTTTTGATTAAAATTCAGCCTACTCATTTGTGGGTGCTACTTTTTAGTTAATTTCTGTTTATTTTATGAAGAACTTTCCGATTTTTGAACACAGGGCAACCTCACCCAAAGGTGAAACTGGTTGCCAACAAGCCCGTTTCTCTTTTCAGGCCGCTTTTTTACTTCAATACTGCGGACACTTTCATGCAGCAATAGCTCCGTAGTCGCTGAATCGTTGATAAGTGTCCATGACTTTTTCATCATTTATGCTGAATCCCAAGTTGTCAAAAACTCTACACATCAAGTGCTGGTTGAACTTGCGACGCTTCCAGCTCGCAATAGAGATCACCGTCTCACCACTTGTTCCCCTGGCTCTCCGGTCTTCCAGCTTCAAGACATTCAGCGCTGAAAATGAGGCGTTTATATGGGTGTGAATCGCCTCTTTCCGGTGAGATTGACAGTCCATCAGTCCAGTGTATTGTTTGGCATCACGGAAAATGAACTCAATTTGAAAACGTGCCTTGTAGTAACTGATAAGAGTCATAGCGTCCAACTCTGTATCTGTTGAGTAGAGCGATACCGACTTTCTTTTTCCGGCCCTTTTTCCGCTGTACTCTCAGCATGACAAGCTTGATTCGGCACTTGAGGCATTTGGAGTAAACGGTCCCAGCCCATACCTCCTCACCTGTTTCCAGCACACCTGCATGAGCGAACCTGTTCAGATCATTTTCAAAGCATACCTTGCCGTGGTAAGTTTCAGGGCGTCCACGACCTGAATACGCTCCTGTACAGAGCCACAGAAGATCAGCATCACGCCGTAACTTACCGGCAATCTGAATGCCTGCTGCGGTGACCGGGGAGACAAACTTCTCCTTGAAATAACAGGCGTCCACTGCAAGACAGGTAACCCCCATAGACACCAATTGCCGGGCTAAGCCTGTGACTTGTTCAGCATAGAGGTCAATACGGCTCTTGCCTTTTTTATCTATCGTCTGAAACGCCTTTAACGCAAAAGCCGTGTTTGATAAAAGGTCAACCAGACAAAGCAGGGAAAGCTCAAGCCCAAACTCAGTTCGGCTTGTACAGCCACGCCAGAACATACACGCCAGAACATACCCATGCCATCAGTGAGCTTGCCACTTTTGCTCATAAAGCTGGCATCCAGTGCAGCAATGAGAGTGGTTGCTCTTGCGTACACATCTTTCAGCATCAGGCGGTTAAGCTCAAAAAAATCAAAGGTTCGAGGATACCAGCGCCGGAATCGCTTCTCGCTCATTGAGGGATATCGGCTAATAGTGCGAAAGTTCGCCTTCACTTGTACGACAATAATCGTATAGATAATTAAGGCAATGAAAGCCTTCTGAGGCTTTTTAACACTGGACATAGCATTCAGAGCAGTATTAACCATGGCATCCATGAGAGATAGCTTCAGATAGTCGCCTGGCTTATAAACTCTTGATTATCGTTGATATTCTCTCATGGTGTCAGTTCAGTAAAACTGTCCACAGTATTGACTTAAAAAAGCTGATTTCTTGTCTAGACAGTGGGGTTCACCTTAGCTCTGAGCCTTGGTATTGCTGGCTTTGCTGGTACACGACAGTTTTTAAAAAACAAAACTGCTCAACAACACCAGAAATACCAAGAGATACAGAGCCAATGTGGAGAATTTACCCCCATTTGCCGACCATCCCTCCTTTATAGATAGCGAACGACAAAGGTAGCTAAATAAGTACAATTACTTATGTTTATTACTGATTCATTAGTGTTTAATCAAAACTCTATTAAAAAGATCATAATTTATAATAAGGTATAAAATAATGAAAAAGATTGATCCTAAAAAAGTATTCTCCCTAACAAGAAAAAGTACACCTTGCCTGAAAACAGTTGATAACTAACAGAAATAGTAATCGCCTATACTCAAGCTATAGGCGATTTTAATAATAATTAAAGATACCTGTTATTTAATAATCTGGTAAAAACCTATGAAGTTGAGTGATCTAACTGACTGCTTCGATCCTATCAAAGTATTAGACATAGGCTCAAAGGCTTATCTGTCAAATTCTCAAAACTACCATCAGCTAAGTCATTATAAAGCGGTAGGAATAGACCATTATAGTGAAGAAGAACTTAGTTCATCCCAGCAAAAAGCAGGGTTTGATGAGTTGATAAGCGCTGTAATTGGTGATGGCTCCAGAAAGAAATTGAGCCTGTAAATAATTCTGTGTAAACGCCATTACTTGTTTACACCTTGATCCGGTCTGGAAACATGATTTCAAACCGGTTCATGGCTGACTTCCAGTCTCTTATTGGCATAGTCCATCTAGCCGACGCCTTTTCTGTCGCCAGGAAAATAACCTTCAGAACGGCATCATCCGTTGGGAATATTTTCCGGTTTTTTATAGCTTTTCGGATGACGCTGTTCAGCGACTCTATAGCATTCGTCGTGTAAATAGCCTTCCTGACCTCCTTAGGATAGTCAAAAAGGGTAATCAGGTTATCCCAGTTTTTACGCCATGACTTGCCTATGGAAGGAAACTTCTCTCCCCACGTGCCTTCAAAGGCGCTCAGCTCCCTTTCTGCTTCTTCAGTGGTTGCTGACTGATATATCCTCTTCAGGTCATTAGCGACTGCTTTGCGTTCCTTGTAGGACACGTATTTCAGAGAGTTCCTTACCTGGTGGACAATGCAAAGCTGCACCTGAGCCTTTGGGAAAGCCGTGTTGATGGCTTCAGGAAAGCCTGACAGTCCATCCACGCAGGCAATAAACACATCCTCAACACCTCGGTTCTGAAGCTCTGTTAACACCGACAGCCAAAATGTAGCGCCTTCTGTTTCTGCAAGCCAAAGACCTAAAAGCTCCTTCTGGCCTTCCAAATTAACGCCCAGAGCGACAAAAACAGTTTTCTTGATAACCCGCTTATCTTTGTGAACCTTGACCACAATGCCATCAAGATAGAGTACTGGATACAGGCTTTCCAGGGGTCTGTTCTGCCAGGCTTTTACTTCATCAAGAACAGCATCAGTGACCTTGGATATGAGGGTTGGCGAGATGTCAGCACCATACATTTCCTCAAGCGTATCAGCAATATCACGGGTGGTCATTCCTCGTGAGTAGAGGGACAGAATTTGCTGATCAAGCTTGTTGATTCGTGTCGACCCTTTGGTAATGAGCTGAGGTTCAAATTCGCCATTACGGTCTCGGGGCGTATTGATTTCCAGCTCACCAAAGTCACCTTTGATGGTCTTTTTGCTGGAACCGTTGCGACTGTTTCCCGTGTTATGCCCATCGGTAGAGTGTTTGGCATAACCAAGGTGCTCTTCCAGCTCGACGGCCATAACACGCTCAACAGCCGCTTTGATCAGCTGGCGGCTAAGATCGGCAAGGTCATCCTGATTTTTGATTTGCCCAACCACCTGGCCAAGCAATTTTTCATTGATTTCAACGCTCATAGTTATGCTCCTCTTTGGAGTATTAACGACAAGCGTTTACACAAATTAAATTACATCCTCAAGAAATTGCATATCTGTGAATTTGAGTCATGCTCTTCTTTACTACATCCCAATCACAAGCTGCTATCCAAATTTCAACATCTTTCTGATTGGCTAGAGGTAAAAGCTAAGGTAGCAGTAGATACAACCAGGCTTAATGATATTAACCTTCCATTTCAGCCTGATTATATCAAGTCAGATATACAAGGGGCTGATCTTTATGCTATTGAGCACGGTTATACTTATATTGAAAAAGCACTTGCTGTAGAAATTGAAGTAGAATTTATTCAGCAATATGAAAATCAACCGTTGTTTTCAGAAATTGAGATTGCCTTAAGGCAGCAGGGTTTTATTTTCCATTCTTTTACTGGTTACGGTTCACGTTTATTAAAACCTGCCATTGATGAAGAAGATCCTTATCGTACATTGAACCAATGGATGTGGTCTCACGCTGTATTTTTCAAAGACTTTTTAACTAAAGAACTATCAGAGGAAGATTACTTTAAATTGGCAGTTATTGCCAATGACATATATAGCTCTTATGACGTAGCTTTGCATTGCTTAAGTAAATGCAAAGCTCTTTCTTCCGTAACTAAAGATTATAATAGCTATTTCAAAGAGGTTATTGCCCATGCCGCTGTATAGCTTTCTTATTTCTAGTTCCATTGGGCTACTGGCATTCCGTAGCTTCAATATTGTTCTGATATGGTCAATTATCAGTACTGAACAGGAAAACGGATTGATACTGGGTACAGTTATAGCAATTATGTGGGTTTTTAACCTGATCTTTCTGCCTATTTCAGGTGAACTTCTTGACACAAAGGATAAAAAGAAGATTTTACACCTAAACTCGATAGTTGCTATATTGGCAATTAGTGTTTTTTATTTAAATACGATTTATTTAGAAAATGGCATCATTGTTAGTGCATTATGTGCGTCAATACTTGCTGCTAACAATTCAATTTCATCCAGTGGAATAAACAGTATTATTCCATTTATTGCAAAAAAGGAATCCTATACAAAAGCTATAGGCATAGCAACGACTTTTAACTCATTTCAAACTATTATTGGTGCGTTTTTAGGTGGTGGCTTTATTGCAATATGGGGTGTACAAGGTGCAATAATAATAGTCATCACGCTTTATTCTATATCTTATCTCCTTGTACACCTCATTAAAATAAAAAAAGTTACGACATCTGAAAGGAATCTTAAAGATAATAACCTTACCCAAAGAATGATGATTGGTTTTAAAGTTTTGTCAAAACTGTCAGCAGAAAAACATATATGTTATACGTCAATGATCAGTAATTTCATTATTACTCCTTTATTAACAGTGGCTATACCTTTCTATATTGTCGAAAAAATAGGTAACAATGTAAATACTCTTGCAATATTTGAGGCATCATTTGCATCAGGCATGCTTTTAGGTGGGATAATTATATCAAAAGTTGATTTCAATATATACAAAAGAATAGTTCCTGTATTTTTTGGTAATATATTAATTGGTTTTGGCATTCTGTTGTTTGTGTATGTAGAACCGACAGCCTTTAAGGCGCTATCTCTTGCTATATCCGGTTTTGGTCTTACAACTAAAAGCGTTGCTTGCAGTAGTATCAGGACGCTAGCTGTTCCTGACATTTACAGAGCAAGATTGGAAAGTGCTGTATTCTTTTTATGTATCATATCTATTCCAGTAGGGAGTCAATTATTCGGTTACTTCACATCTATAGCTGGTGCTGAACATATTAATAGTATCATTATAGTCATGGGACTCGTGATAATAATGACATCTATTATATTTCTAGTATCAAAAGAAGTACTGTCAATCCTTAAAAAGAAAGATACTGAGTTAGATCAGCTTTATATTAAAAAATATCCCACCGCATTTGAGAACTAAATTTATGGATATTACACACATTAACTGGGCAGAACCCAATGCCCAGAATGCTAAGTAGCTCATTAAACTGAACATTAATGAGCTTATCAGTAGTTACAGTTACATTTCATCTATTTGTGATTACAAAGCTTTCTCCGTTGAAGAAGAGCTGCAAAACGCTTTCGATCGGATCAATAATAATAAACCTGTTTTTTTCCTGTGTCATGCAGCTTTGTTAGTTGAAGCTGAGAAAAGCAACAAAAATAGTTGTCATATGATTTTCGATTGTCTGTATGATGCCCTCTCATCAGCAAAGCGTTATGAGGGACAGCCGTCAATATCAAGGTTTGGTAAAACATATCCCGCTAGTATTGAAGAACTTTTGCTGATGGTTACTCAGAGGGATCATAAAGAAACGTACAACGAAAAGTACAAAAATAAAAAAACCAGCATAATCACACCTGGCCCAGCAAAATCTTATACAACACAAAAACACTTGCTTGATTTTTTTAGTCTTCTACAAAGCATAGACAAAAAACATTTTGCAGAGGTTTCAATCCTTATTGATAACATCAACCTCATACAATCAAACGGTGTAAATGCAAGTTCGTACTTGAACGTGTTGGGTATGTTCTTCTTAAGAACTTTTGAACCGGATAGAGAGCATTGGTCCAGATTAGCTGAGCATACTGTTCATGAGTCAGCACATAACTTACTTTATCATATTTGGTATCAGGAACCCGTAATCACTGATGATGAGGGTAAATACTATACACCTTTCCGTCTGAATTACCGACCATTAAGCGGTGTTTATCATGCTATGTTTGTTTTGGCTAGAACAATCCATATGTTCAATACCTTGCTTGAAAATGATGCGCTGAGAAAATCAGATATCAAAAGTCATTATAATGAGAGAAACAATGAAACATCATTCAAAAATAAGTTTCATCAAACAGTTAATGTTATCAATAACTCTGGCAAGCTGACACACTTTGGCTCAAAACTAATGAGCAATTGTGAAAGACTGGTCAACTCATGTAATCACTGCATTTGAGACGGGCATAAATGATGATGACGAAAGAATCCCAACATACATATGAGTATGAAAAGGAGATAAACAAGCTTGATCCGCTCTTGAAGCATAGGCAAGTGTTTATTTTTGGTGAAATTAATCAACATCAGGCTGAAAAGCTGTGCAGAAAACTAGCTTATCTTGATCAGGAATCTCATGATCCCATCAAGTTGTTTATAAACTCTCAGGGTGGTCATGTGGAAGCAGGAGATTCCATTCATGACTTTATAAAATTTATTACTTCCGATGTTATAGTAGTTGGTTCAGGCTATGTAGCCAGTGCAGGCACACATATTTACCTTGCGGCAAAAAAAGAAAATCGCTACTCCCTTCCTAATACCCGTTTTATGATTCATCAGCCATCAGGTGGAGGTCAAGGCTGTGCATCGGATCTAAAAATACAAATGGAACAAATTATTGCCATGAAGGAGCGTATCGCAAAAATTACTGCAAAAGCTACAGGTCAAGACATTGAGAGAGTCAGGCGAGATATTGATAGGGACTATTGGCTGAACTCTCAAGAAGCACTTGATTATGGTATAGTGGGTAAAATAATAACCTCTCGGTCTGATTTAAACGAGTAGAATAAGATGCTTAAGCCATAAAGAAAGGGGGGCTGGGTGAGTATAGCTAGTTTAAATCAAGATCGGTTTGATCTGGAGGTGGTAATTCATCATCTCAGGGGTTGGGTGACAATACGCCCGACCAAGTCTATTTTAAGCAGGCAGCCTGAGCCTGACGAACGGTAGATCAGAGCTTAACTAACCACTCAGGTTGTTTGATTGTTGGGGACCACTTCAAATAGCCTTTGTTTGCATCTGGCATATCAGCAATTGATATATTTCTAACAGTTACATAGTAGGCATAACAAAAATTTCCAGCAGATAGCACCTGCGGCACAGCCGCTGAAAGTAGTGTTAGAACTCTCTAATAAAAAATGACCAATATTAACGGTTTGACTTATACCTGGCTGCCATTATCTTAAGTTAATAGTAATGAGAGAGGGGTAAATAATGATGAAAGTAAAATTTAAGTTTATTCTTTTGCTGACTCTCCTTTTGGAATCAGTTTTTTCAAACGCGAAAGAATGCCAATTCAATTGGAAACTGGAACATGAAGGCAGTTTACGGCTGTGCGGTACGGCAAACTCATTGAGCAGTGCTGATCACAGAGGTTCTTTAAATCATCATCCAGAGATAGACTGTTCCAGTCAATTATGTAACGCATGTAGAGTGGATGACTTTATCATATATAAGGTTACCTCTTTGACTGCTATCGATTTTATTCAAAACGATCCTGGTTTTATTATACCAGGACCCTTTTCAATTCTATTAGGAGATGGCATTAATAACTTTAAATATAGATTTCATTATTATTACCATTTAAGAGGTCAAACCACAACACCAGCACGTAATCTTGCCTGGTTATTCTTTTGCACTTGTGCTTTTCCTTGCTTTTTAGGATACGAGCTATGTACAAATGGAAGGTCTCATGAAAATGAGAGAGCAAGAATTACCTCACTGCAAACAGCAAGGCCAAACCGTTTGCCAGAACATGTAACAATCGCTAAGCGCATTTTCTATCATGAGATTCAAGACAGAGACAATGCTGTGTTACCAAAGTCAAGAACAGAAGTTACAGACAGTGATGTCCATATATTTGATATTTTTTTAATGACCGATGAAACACAGCACTGGATAATAGAGCATCTGAATCAACCTACTGCTTTGACATTGGCGTTGATAATACCTGAACTCCTCAATAAAGCCTGTTCTACCCAGATGCTTGTTCAACAGCAAAGTAGTGAAGATAATAGTGAGAGCCTGCAACCCTCACATTTTATAACATTCACTATTAATAACGGCATTAAACTTCAATATCATCTCAAACAATTGTCCGCTGATACTATCCGGGTATTAGCCATTGTGGTTAGCTTTCAAGATTATACCCTGACACTCACTATTAATGATTATAATAGTAATGCTAACGAACCCCCTCCACACTATATGGAAGTGATAAGCCAGGGTCACACAGTAGCCAATGACAGAAGAACAAGCCCATTGCAATGAGATGCAGACAGTAAACCCGCCTCAGTGGCCCTTGCCTAAACGGATTCAACCATTGTAACCGACGCCAGTGCCTTAGCCAGTCGCTGGTGAATACCTTCAAACCCGCCATTACTCATGATGAGTACATACTCACCAGGGCCAGTGGTACTTTGCAGATAACTGATAATCGCTTCTGTAGAGTTCATGACCTTCGAAGGTACACCGTTAGCTTTACAGACATCATTCAGTGACCAGTTTAGCTCCTGGGGACGAAACCAGATCACCTCCGATGCCTGGCGTGTCGCCTCTGCCAGGGTAGCCTGGTGAACGCCCATACGCATGGTATTGGAACGCGGCTCTATCACCACGCGAATGGGGCTACTTCCAACTTTGGTGCGCAGCCCCTGAATCGTTGTCGCAATGGCTGTTGGATGATGGGCAAAATCATCATAGATACGCACGCCATTGACGTCAGCCACCAGCTCCATACGACGCTTGACGCCCTGAAACTGGCACAATGCTTCACAACCCATCTCAGGCATCACGCCCACATGCCGGGCTGCGGCAATGGCCGCCAGGGCATTTGCCACATTATGATTGCCAGTATGACGCCACCGGACAGTGCCCGAGATTTTGCCATCACACCGAATATTGAATGCAGAACCGTCTTCTTCTGTGAGGGTTGTTGTCCATTGCGATCCCAGATATTCCACCTCAGACCAGCAGCCCATGGCTAAGACTTCATCAATCGCCGTATCGGCAACGGGTGCAATAATGCGCCCCACAGAAGGAACAGTGCGCACCAGATGATGAAACTGTTTCTGGATCGCTGCGAGGTTATCAAAAATATCTGCATGATCAAACTCAAGATTATTCATGATCAGAGTGCGCGGATGGTAATGCACAAATTTAGACCGCTTATCAAAAAATGCTGTATCGTACTCATCAGCCTCTACCACAAAAAACGGCGTATCCCCCTTTCGTGCAGAGATACCGAAGTTATCAGGAATGCCACCAATCAAAAAGCCTGGCCCCATGCCTGCGTAATCAAGTATCCAGGCCAGCATACTGCTGGTTGTGGTTTTTCCATGGGTACCCGCCACAGCCAGCACCCATTTATCCCTGAGAATATGCCGTGCAAAAAACTCAGGGCCTGATGTATAAGGCAGTCCCTTATCCAGCACAGACTCAACGGCGGCATTGCCGCGACTCATGGCATTGCCTATAACGACCAGATCGGGCTCGGGGTTCAGGTGTTTTGGGTCATAACCTTCCATTAAACCTATCCCTTGAACCTCCAGTTGTGTGCTCATGGGAGGATATACTTTTTGGTCGGAGCCGGTCACAGTAAAGCCCTGCTCTCGTGCCAGAAGCGCCAGGCTCCCCATAAACGTCCCGCAGATTCCCAGAATATGTACGTGCATACGGCCGCTCCAATCACTTCAAACTGTGTTTTCATCACTTTGACAGAAAACACAGGACAAATCATGTTGAGTCTACAAAAATGGAAAAAACCGGCAGGGATACTCATACCCGGAACCTCTATGCCAGTCAGGGAAAGTGGCTGAGTGATGAGTTTACCTTTCGTTTGTGGATACCATGGCACACCAACCCATTATCCCATTGTCATGCATAACGGCACGTTGCAACGCCAGCCTCAGCCCCAGCCTCAGCCATTGTGTCACAGGCACTGTCCGCAGGAAATCTTTGTTATATGTCCACTTGAACGAAAACCGGGCGCAATCTCGCTCTTTTAAGGCTATCTCTTAGTCACATCTCCTAATCTTGGTTTATCCTTCTCTATGGTAAACCAAGATCATGATGCCACTACCACCTCAGCAATGGGCTGAAAGCATTTTTGGGGATGCACAGTTGGGAGATAAACGTCGTACAAAGCGATTAGTCCGTGTCGCTGCAAGCCTTTCTGCAAATACTGGTTCATCCATGGCCAGTGCTTGTAGCGGTAATCTTGCCGCTGTTGAAGGGGCTTACCGGCTTATTGAAAATGAGGCCGTCAAGCCTGAAGCCATTGCTGAGGCTGGTTTCCAGTCAGCAGCCCTTGCGGCAGAAGATTCTCACCTTCTATTAGCCATTGAAGACAGTACCGCTCTTAGCTATTCACATTCCGTCAGGTCAGAGCTGGGTGATATAGGTGAACCAGAGAAAAGCCGGTCTATACCCAAGTGAATTCAAGATGCAGGATTCAGTATCTGAAAATTGTCATTAATCCTGCTCACTAACGAAGGACCTATTTCTGGTAGCGTAACATACAGAAAATGACGTATATTTTTCCGGAAATCCTTCGGTTTTGCAAAGTATTGATTATTTCGAGCGTACTCATTCATTACCTTCCATAACCGCTCAATTGGGTTCAGGTTTGGGCTGTAGGGCGGAAGGTAATGCAGTTTTATACCCAGCTTTTCAGCCTCATCAACGACTTCCTTCGAATAGTGATAACCTGCTCCATCCAGCACCATGTGAATGACACTCTTTGATGTATAAGCGGACTTAACTTTTCTGAAGAATTCAATGATAGCCAGCCCGTTAACCGTCTCGAATTGATCAAAAATAGCAGCAGACAAGTTGTTCAATTCTATCGCACCGACGATGTTCATTCGGTTGCGACTGCCCGTCGTATTGATGACTTTATCAACACCTTTGCGTATCCAACCCGAGGTGATTTTGGTGGCTTGCGTTGGGTGAACTGCATCCATGAAAAGCACAACCTCACTCTCAGGCAGTGAGGCTTTCAACTCTTCGTAGTGCTCAATAAACTCTGCCTGCTTATTGGCATCCACCTTGTGCGGTACACCTTTTGGTTTTTTGTAGGTGAAGCCTTTTTGGTGCAACCACTTGTTGAGGCCTGACACGGTGTATTTGACAGCCCAGCGTTCAAAAATATACGACACAATTTCGTAGACATGGGCGTAAGTATGCTCTGAAATATGCACAATTAGCTGCTCACTTTGCTCGTCATTAAGATGACTCTCACTGCCACCGTTTTCAGGTTTCAGTTTGTCCTTTTTCAGGTAGTCATCAATGTGCCGGGCAATGGAAAATTCACTTTTTCTCAATGCTTGAGCAATGGCGGTTATTGACCAGCCTTCAGATCTCAGTAATACGGCTTTAATACGGTCACACTCCCGAGCATCCCGCGACGTTTTGTGTTGGGACTCCAAGGTTGATTTTTGCTGAGGTGTGAGCATAAATTTTGGCATCCGTTGAGATTGCTAAAAAAATGCAGAAAAATCAAGCATCTTCAACGGTCACGAGTATAAAGGGATTTGGGCGCATACAGTGATGCTGATTGACGCTGATACTGAGCGGACGGTTGGCTTAATTGATCAGCAACGCTGGATCAGGGATATTGAGGAGCGTGGCAAAAGACATGAACGCAAGCAGCGGCCTTACGAAGAAAAAGAAAGCTTTAAATGGCAGCGTTCATCAGAAAATATTGAGTCCAGGCTGGGTCTCCAGATGGGAAAGACTATCAGTGTTTGCGATCGTGAAGCGGATGTTTTTGAATATATCCGGTACAAGCAGCTTCATTGCCAAAGGTTTGTTGTCAGGGCGACGCAGAATCGGGTTTTGGTCGATGATGACAGGCTTCTTTTTTATGCAGTGAGCCAGGAAGCTGCTCTTGGAACTTATGTAGTGGACGTTCCTCAACGTGGAGGACGCAAAGCACGATCAGTAATGCTACAAGTAAAAAGGAAGACAGTGACCATTCAATCACCTCAAAGACTCGGTGGTCGATTGGAACCAGTCACTGTGAATATTCTTATTGCCGAAGAGTTCAACAACGACACAAAGGAGTGTTTGCGTTGGATTTTATTGACATCTGAACCGGTTGATACATTTGATGATTGCCGTATGGTATTACGGTTTTATGAGCTGCGCTGGCGTATAGAAGAGTTCCACAAAGCCTGGAAAACCGGGGCGGGTGTTGAACGTTTGCGGCTTCTTTGTGCAGGCAATGTGCTTCGTTTAGCTGTAATACTCATGTTCGTCGCCGTCAGGCTGTTACAGATCAGGGAGGCCTTGATGCTCCCTTATGACAGAAGACACAAAGACGATAAAGCCTGGAACGAGAAAACGCCGGCTAGCCGTGTTGTAAGTAAAGAAGAGTGGAAAGTGCTGTGGCTTACTTACTACGAAGGAAAGTCGTTGCCTAAAGAAGAGCCAACATTGACTTGGCTTCTCCATACCATTGCAAAAGTAGGTGGCTGGTGTGACTCAAAACGCACCGGCATACCCGGATGGTTGGTCATTTGGGAAGGGTGGGCAAAGTTGCAAGATCGTCTCCACACCTACCGCATGACAAAAGGTGTGGAGATGTGACTAAGAGATAGCTCTTTTAAGGGCGAGTCTAGCCTGGGCAAGGCGCTAGCCTTGCTGTGATAGACGTTTAGATGTTTTTACCGCTTTCTCTGACGGAGGCGTTCTCTGATTTTCGATATACGCTTTCACTGTTTCCAGGCTAGCCCCACCAACTGACACACAGCAATAACCAGGACTCCAGAAGTGCTTGCCCCATAGCATCGGCTTTATCTGAGGCCAGAATTCTTTTCTCAGGAAATAGGATGATTTCCCTTTTAGCTTGCTTACAAGATTGGATACAGCTAATTTAGGGTGAACACTCACCATCATGTGTATATGATCGTGCTCCCCATTGCATTCGTGTATCTCACAGTCCATCTGTCCGCATGTTTCCCTGAATATTTCAGACAGCCTACCCAGCATTTCTTTGGTAAACACATTTCTCCGGTATTTTGTTACAAATACCAAGTGAACATTGTTTTTAAAAATACATGATCTACCAGTGCGCCATTCGTACATATTAACCTCATGCTTGACGGTAAATTTTATCAAGAGTACCCTATGATTGTCGTTTTTATAAGGCGAAGAAATGCTTCAAGGTATCCGACTCAAAGCCAATCTAACGGAGCAGCAAAAGCTGATTCTGTCTCAATGGATGGGCTGCGCCCGGTTTATCTGGAATGCAAAGTGTGATGAAGATCGCTATTTCAGAACCTACGCCAGAAAGTACTGTCCTACGGGGACGTATCCCCCTGTCGATCAAAAAACATCTCACTTCAAAAGCAGGGAGCTAAGCCCCTGGCTTTCTCACTGCCCCAGCCAGATTATTCGTAATTCGGCGGTTAACTGGTATCAGACCTGTCAGAAATTCATGAAGGGAATTTGCGGTAGACCAGGGAGAAAGCCAAAAACCCACAAGGGTAGTGTTCATATAACAAAAGAGCTATTCAGGTTCGATGTTTGCAAGGATGGCGTAACACGTCTTTTCATTGGCACAAAGACCAATAATATTGGTTATCTGTCCATTAAGAATCATCGGTCATTCTCACAACCAAAGTCGCTATATATCAGGAAAGAAGCTGGCAGCTATTATGTGTCTTTCTGCTATGACGATGACTCATACGAACCAGCAACCGACAAGGATAATCTGGTATGGCTGAAAGGTGCATCTAAGGAATGGCTGGATGAGTATGTTATCGGCGTAGATCGTGGCGTGGTTATCCCTGCTCATACTGGCGTTAAGGCTTACGACTTCACCATAAACCAGAAAAGCACTATGGATAAGCGCAAGCGGTATATTAAAAAGCTGCAACGCCGACTATCCAGACAAACCAAAGGCTCAAGCCGTCGTCAAAAGACAAAAAATCGGATAACCAGACAACACAGGAAAGTAGCCTGCATCAGGCAGGACTTTTGCCATAAAACCAGCCGTACAATGGTTAACAGTAAGGCCAGGGTAATTATTTTTGAGAACCTGAAAACCTCAAGGATGACCCGAAAGCCAAAGGCCAGGAAAGACCGCAACGGCAAGTTTATTCCCAATAGTGCCAAAGCCAAAGCTGGACTCAACAAAGCTGTTCTTAACGTTGGCTGGCATTATCTGGAAACCTGCACCCGCTACAAAGCCGCTAAAGCAGGAAAAGCGGTATTCAAAGTTCCTGCACCCTATACGAGTCAAGAGTGTGCTGATTGTGGTCACACTCACCCCGACAACCGCAGGAAACAAGAGACGTTTGCTTGTGGTAACTGCGGACACGTTGACAACGCTGATAAGAACGCCAGCATCGTAATTAAGAAAAGAGCAATTAATCTTCTTCTCGACTCTGGAACGGAGTTGGCCGGTAAAGGAATCCCTGTATTGGTTAAAGGACGTGGAGCGATTCGTAAACCGAGAAAAGCTAAGGCTTATCCCGTAGTTCGCAACGAAACGTCAAAAAAGAAAAGAACGGTATCTCCCTCGGTAGCTGCTTAGTATTGGAAGCTCGCGTCTTTAGGCGCGAGTAGTTCACTGATGTTGACTCAATACCATAAGTTGAAGGCACCTTTTGTGAAAGCCCCTGATATTACTGCTCTGGCGACGAAGGTCGACGCAGTCCTTTCTGGGCGGTAGTATTGTCCATGGATTTAACAACGGCAAACCGTGGTTTGTCTTTAGGGCTGGCAAGGTCTGCATAAAATTTGTAACCATTGCGCCCCTCTTTCTTCACAACATACATGGCTTCGTCAGCCGCCTTTATCACGGCGTCCGCATTATTACCATCATCCGGGTAGGCCGCTATGCCAATACTGGTACCAACATTACGCTCCTCACCTGCCAGTGTATGAGGTCGCAACATGGCTTCAAGAATTTTCTCTGCCACAATGCGGGCATCTTCCGGTTGCTTCACATCATCAAGAATCACTGAAAATTCGTCACCACCGAGTCTGGCTACCATGTCCCCTTCCCGAACACATGCCTGCAAACGTTTTGCTACTTCAATCAACAGCTCATCGCCAGCATCATGACCGAGTGTGTCATTGATTGCCTTAAAGTGATCAAGATCCAGAAACATGACAGCAGTGTGCTTCTCTCTACGCTCACTGCGCGCCATGGAGGCATTCAGAAACTCCTTAAACAGTATCCGGTTAGCCAGCCCGGTCAGGCTGTCATATTTCGCCATTTTCATCAGTTTATCTTCAAGCACTTTCCGAGAGGTAATATCCTTGAAAATAAAGACGGCCCCTTTCACCTGCTTCTTGTCGTTAATCAGTGGCGCTAAACTGTATTCTACAGGAAAGCTGCCTTCATACTGTTTCCACAAAGTGCCTGCTTGCTGAGCACTTTCTCCCTGCTTCATGCACTTTTCATTCAGTTCTGAGGATTCCCACTCTGTCAGACAGGCTGCTTTCTCACCTTCAAAGATAAACTGGCTGATATGCTCACCGGTAATACTCGTTTCTGAGCCACCCATTAACTCACGAGCGGCCGGATTACAAAAGGTAATGTGTCCTGAGGTGTCCAGCCCCATAATCCCTTCACTGGCTGAATCAAGTAGCAGCTGATTTTTAGCGCTGATCCAGCGCAACTGCTTTGAGACCTCTTCCAGCTCCTGGCGTTGGTATTCCAGCGTTAGAAACACCTTGACCTTGCCCAACAAAATATCAGGGTTTATTGGCTTGGCTAAGTAGTCCACAGCGCCAGCCTCATAACCTTTGCAGATATAATTTTGGTCTTTATTAATAGCTGTTACAAAAATGATGGGAATCCGCGCAGTTTGCTTATTACTGTGCAACAGTGTTGCTGTTTCAAAGCCGTCCATACCAGGCATTTGCACATCTAAAAGAATCAGTGCAAACCGGTACCTCAAGACTTCTGACAACGCTGCTTCCCCGGAGCTGGCCTTGTGGATAGTTGCGCCTAGTGGCCGTAGCAGTTTATCCATGGCCAGGAGATTCTCTGGCCGGTCATCGACCACCAGAATTTTAACGCCGCTAGTATCATCATCCATGACAATTCCTGTTTATAGGCCTAGTTCATCGTAAGATAATTGATAAATGCACTGATCTCGTCAAGGGGTAACACCCGGTCAACGCTCCCTGTGGCAATGGCTGCATTGGGCATTACTACGGCCTCTGCTGAAGCCGGGCACTGGGCAATCGTTAGCCCTCCCAAGCGTTTTACAGCCTTTATTCCCTCAGCACCGTCATGATTTGCGCCAGTCAGAACAATCGCCACCAACCTGTCACCAAATACACTCGCTGCAGACCGAAAAAGCACATCAACCGAGGGTCTTACATGACAAACACGTTCATCAGCGTTTAAACAAATCAACGCTTTATTTTCTATCAGCATATGATAATTGGCAGGTGCCAGGTAAACGGAACCAGGACACACAGGTTGTTTATCCATGGCCTCATGGACTGGCATGGGTGTTACTTTATTGAGCACCTTTGCTGTCCCCCCCCTGTCAGAAGCTGCAATATGCTTTGCAACCAGTATGGGTAGTGGAAAATTTTCAGACAGTCCCTTTATCAGGGTTGTGATGGCGGTTAAGCCTCCCGCAGAAGCACCTATCACGATTGCTTCGTAAGCCCTTATGGTCACACTCCTCACTCTTTTTTCCTGTACACACGCTGACAACGGTCAATAATATCCAGATACTGCGCCACTGGGCTGAGCTGCAGGTTTTCCCGTTTGCCAATACATAACACACCAAAAGGACATAAACTGTCTGATAGTAATGTTAACACTCTATCTTGCAACATCTGGTTAAAATAAATGAGCACATTTCGACATAAAATCAGGTTCATTTCACCAAAAGCACCATCGGTCACCAGGTTATGATTGGCAAACATTATTTTTTTCACCAGAGTGTCTTTCATTTTGATAGATTCATACATTTGATGGCAATAAGCTGATAGTGAGAGTTGTCCGCCTGAATCTTTATAATTAGACGCATAAAGTGCCAGATTACGCGATGGGTAAATCCCCTGCCTTGCAATATCCAACGCTTTTTCATTAAAGTCTGTTGCATAGATACGACACCGATCCAACAAACCTTCTTCTTCCAGAAGAATCGCCATTGAATACACTTCCTGGCCTGTTGCACACCCCGCATGCCATATTTTAATAAAGGGGTAGGTTTTCAACATGGGCAATACCTGTGATCGCAATACCTGAAAAAAATCCGGGTCACGAAACATTTCTGTTACAGGCACAGACAACTGCTGAACAAACCGGCCAAAAGCCTTGTCATTATGTAAAAACAGGGGAATCAAATCACTAATATGCTCTCTGTCATGCAGTGACAAGTAACGCTTTACTCTGCGCAATAAAGAAGCTTTTGCATAATCATGAAAATCATAGCCATAGCATGTTTCCATGGCTTTAAGCAGTAATGAAAGTTCCAGATTTTCCTTATCAACCTCATTCATTTCAACAACCATATCTTTAACATGGCAACCAGCTTATCCATATCTACTGGTTTGGTCATATAATCATTAGCACCAGCATCAATGCACTTACTACGATCTGTTGTCATTGCCTTTGCTGTCAATGCAATCACAGGAATATCGTTATAGGCAGGAATTTTTCTAATTTCCTGCATGGCTTCATAACCATCCATGACGGGCATCATGATATCCATGAGTACCAGTTCAATATCACCTTCATCAGAGAGTTTCTCTAATGCAACCTTCCCGTTATCTGCAATAACCACATCCATGCCAAGCCCCTGCAGAGCCTTCGACAACGCAAAGATATTTCTCAGATCATCATCAACCAGCAACAGTTTATGACCATCCAGGCTTTTATCTTCACCACTGACAAACGCCTCGTTAACCCCATCGTCTTTATTCATGTCAGGCTTCTGTACAGAGTGCAAAAATAAGCTGACCTCATCCATGACTCTGTCGCTTGCCATTGCCCCTTTCATCACCATTGTACTGGTGTATTGCTGCAATTCCCTGTATTCATCCTCTGATAATGCCTTTGCAGTATGAATAATCACAAACGGCATATCACTCCCCAGCTGCTCCTGCATATTTTTCAGAAATGCCGAACCACTACTACCTCCCTCCAGATCACAATCCATCACCAGGCATTGCCAACGCTTTTCCATCAGCATGTCACTGGCTTCGGCCGAGGTCTCACACATACCCACATCAATCCCTTTTTTCTTTAAAATATTGTTGACATGAACTCTGGACTTATCATCATTGTCCAAAACCAGAACACGGCGAATGTGACTGTGTATGGCTCTTTCAAGGGTAATAAAAACATTATCAAGGTCTGCCATTGATACAGGTTTGACTAAATACCCAACTGCTCCTTTACTTTTTATCGTGTCGGGATCACGGCCTGTAATAATATGCACCGGGATATTTTTAGTGTTTACATTTTCCTGAAGCTTTGACAACACTTCCTGCCCATCAATATCCGGCAACCCCAAGTCAAGAATAATCGCATCAGGCCTCATCGTGGATGCCAGCTTTAACCCCTTCTCGCCGGTATCTGCATGGAAATACTGAAATCTATTTTTTTTGGCAATTTTACCCAGAATATCGATAAAACCTGGGTCATCTTCAATAAGCAGCAAACGAGGCTTATCAGACTCAATACTCACTACCTCACTATCTTCCTCACTATCTTCCTCAACAGGCTTTTCAGTTGTTATTACAGGTTTTGGCATTAACTGAGGGGCAGAAATATCGACGCCATTATCTATTGTTCCCTCCATAACCTCCGGCTCATCACTATTAACAAATACTTCCTCATCCCCCAGTGATAATACTGATTTTGCCGGTAATAATACAGAGAACGTCGTCCCTTCATTTTCAATGCTCTCAAGTTCAATAAACCCACCCAGTAACGCGGCAAACTCTTTTGAAATGGCAAGCCCTAAACCGGTGCCTCCATATTTTCGACTCGTTGAGCCATCAGCCTGCTGAAATGCCTCAAATATTGCTGCCTGCTTGTCTTGGGGAATACCGATTCCTGTATCTTTTATGGAAAAAGAAACATACTCTAATTCACCATACTTTCCCTGGCGAGATGTAGGAAAAACGGTGATATGAACAGCCCCTTTCTCCGTAAATTTAAAGGCATTCGATAAAAAGTTTTTGATGATTTGCAGTAATCTCTGACTATCAGAAAGAATAGACTTTGGTGTTCCTTTTACTATTGATACGGCAAATTCAAGATTTTTATTATCTGCCAACGGCTTGAATAATTTGCTAATACCGCTACATAACTCTGGTATATCCACATAATCCAGATTAATTGTCATTTTGCCAGCTTCAACCTTGGAAAGATCTAAAATATCATTGATAAGATCCAATAATTCCTTGCCACCATTATAAATAACTTTTGCTGATTCTATTTGATCATCATTTAAATTTCCTTCATCATTATCTGCCAACATTTGTGACAACAAAAGTAATGAATTCAAAGGTGTTCTCAACTCATGTGACATATTTGCCAAAAATTCTGATTTATATTTACTGCTTTGCTCCAGTTCTTTGGCTTTCTCTTCAATCGCTTTCTTCGACGTTTCTATATCATGATTTTTCTGCTCAATCTGTTCTTTCTGTTGTAACAGCTGC
This sequence comes from Endozoicomonadaceae bacterium, assembly GCA_965232215.1. Taxonomy (GTDB): domain Bacteria; phylum Pseudomonadota; class Gammaproteobacteria; order Pseudomonadales; family Endozoicomonadaceae; genus Endonucleibacter. The sequence goes on along the minus strand of CBDDPF010000012.1, from coordinate 342,128 downwards.
TCACTTTTTTCTTCAAGCTCTGCATTAGACCTTTGCAGCTCCTCACTTTGCACCTTCAGCTCTTCTTCTGACTCCTCCAGTATTGCTGCCCGCTTCTCCAGCTCTTCATTAATCGTCTTCAACTCTTCCTGTTGCTCTTTTAGCACATCTGACTGCTTTGTTGTTTTATCGAGTAGCTGATTAACACGTGTCCTATACTGAGCAGAATTTATAGAGATAGCGACACTTTCTATGGACACCTTCATAAATTCAGACTGTTTATCCATTACCGATTGCAGCAATGCAAACTCAAAAACCCCCTTCAGTTCATTTTCATAAACCACGGGAATAATTAAAATGCTATAGGGAGCAGAGCTACCAATACCTGACTCTATCACCAAATAATCGGGTGGAACATTCACTATTTCAATCGTTGTTTTTTCTAATGCTGCCTGCCCAACCAAACCTTCACCAATGGCAAACCGATTAGCATGCTGTTTCCTGGTAGACCAGGCATAGGAACCCATTAAATGCAGTATTTTATCTTCACCCAGCACATACATGGCTCCCGTCTGAAACCCTAAATACTGACAAAGATAAGTCACTACGTTTTTGCATAAATCAGGCATACCCAAGTCACCACGCAGGCTATCATTTAACCCTGCCAACCCCTCCTGCATCCAGCTTCGTTGCTCATTTTCATTGCTGATACTGCGCAATTTCTCGGTCATATACTTGAAGTTTCTACTCAGCTCAGTGATTTCAGTATTACCGCTAAGAACAGTGCCTTGCACATAATCACCTGAGGAGACCCTTTTCACCCAGGATGTAATCGTCTTTATGGGTTTCACCAGTTTACGTGTGATAAATATCGCCAATATGATAACAGCAATAAAAATAATACCTGAAACTAATAAAATTCTATTTCTAAACTGATAGACAGGTGAGAAAGAATCTTTATGAGAGACTTCGGAAATCATAGCCATGGGTGTTCCACCCACATTTACCGGATAATAGATACCCAGGACATCATTCCTCTCAATATTTTTGTAGCTTTTAATATGAGAATAAATGCCAGATGATACTATTTTTCTTTGAGACATGCCCTGGTGATTTTCACCATGGTCATGGTCATGGTCATGCTCATTCAATTCATCAAGGTGTTCATCTTCCTCAACATAATTACCTGTGGACGGATCAACATGAGACAACCACAATGCCATCAACGGATTTGATGGACTCAGGGCTAATTTCAGTTCGGGTGAGTAGCTTGTTCCAAAAACAATAACACCATCAGAACCCACTAAATAGGAGTTTATACTTTCCCCAAGGATATCGCCCTGACGTTTAAATATTTCCTGTATGTTACTGGCATAAACCTGAACAGCTATAAATCCACTAATATCCTCATTATCATCAACCAGAGGCATAATAAAAAAACTAACAAGTTCATCTCCATCCTGGAGATAGTCTTCAACAGGTGTAAATCTTGGTTTATAGCTCATCATACTTTCTTTTACAGATTTGGAAAAAGCGGTGTTTGCCAAGGAGCCTGTAAAAATATTTTCACCAAGATCACTTCCTTCATTAACCGTATAAAAAATAGTCCCTTTTGCATCGCCTATAATGACATCTGAATAGCCATAATGTTCAACAAAATCGATAAACTCGTTAGCATACTCCTCCATTAAATCATTATAAGTTTGACTTTTTATATATTCATTCACTGATAGTTTTGACAGTTCATGACTGCCAACCAGTTGATCAATAAATTCCTGAGCCCCCCAGGATCTGATAAACAGATTAGTCACAATCTCATCAAAAAAATCATTCAACTGTTCACTTAAGAGCACATTAATTGTTGACAACTGTTCATAACGATCATTAATAATTCTTTTTCTTGCATATTCGTACTCAACCAGGCCAATCACAGTTAATGGTCCTAATGACAAAATCATAAACCACAAAAAAAGTGTCGTTGCTAAACGATGTCTCCAGCTATGACTGCTTTGCTCTATGTTACCTTCCATGATATACCCTCGGCCTGATTAGAAAAAACAGGGCTATTCATTAGTAAATCGTTTCAACATGCATTTTATTTAGCACCAATAAATATATTGATTCAAAGATGTTGATTCAAAGATGTTGATTCGCGCCACATGCTTCAAGTGGCGGGTGGCCACCAAAGTAACACAACTTCCTGAGCAAAGCTTAACAATGCCGCCTGCGTTTGCTTGCTCCAACAAACTAACGCTTTGGTGGAAGAGGGGGACGACCCTGAGCTATTTGATAAATAAACCAATAGTTCGGACCAGTTATCCTTAAGGTTTAATTAATCATTCAAGTTACCCAGTGCTACTACATATAGTGTCTATCCCATTGGACAAGTTACTACCTGTTGTCGTCCATGGCAGCGAAGTGCGTAACTTCAGTTAATCAACACTCTGAACAGTTTTCAGGCAGATTAATAGCCATAGACTCTTCTAACTCCGCTTTACGCAGGCAATCTGAACGCCAACCCTGCATTGAAACGTTTCACAATAATAGCAGGCCTTAGTTGTCATTTCGCCTTGTTTTATCGTCCAGTTTACCATGTTCACCACGGTAGTTAGAAAAAAAGATGAGTATTATCAATAGCAGTAACCAGAAAAATCTCAGGTTAGGTGGTGAATGTAAGCTTCATAGTGAAATGAAGCTATTTTACGCAAAAACGCTCACTGCATGTCGTTGAAGGAACCGCACGGATGGCAAATCCCTGGAATCTATCAAGAGTTATTTTTGTTATATCAGAAAAACAAAAACTGACAGAAAAGTAACGAATAATACAGCCATTGACAAATAAATAGCGAATACTTCCTTAGCTTCCAGTCTATCTTCTTGAGAATTCATACATCTACCTCCTGTACATCAAAAACAATACATTAACTATAGTTACCCTCCAATAAAAGCAACATGAATTTTAATGGAAAACAGTATCTCTAAGAAAATGTAATTCCCCAGAGATACAAAATGTTATTATTTTGACACCACCTTCCTAATACCTGTTGCTTCAGCCAAAAACAATATATCCGCAGGCTTTAAAGCAAAAAGGCCATTGGTTACAACACCGGTAATATCATTAATCGCCTTTTCAAGAGAGACAGGGTCAGTGATTGTTAAATTCCAGACATCCAAAATAACATTACCATTATCTGTGATTACGCCTTCACGATAAGATGGATCTCCCCCCAGTTTTACCAATTCTCTGCCAACGTAACTTCTCGCCATAGGTATAACTTCAACGGGTAACGGAAATGCCCCCAAAGTTGCCACTTTTTTGCTTTCATCAGCAATACAAACAAACTCCTTAGCTGCTGCAGCGACAATTTTCTCCCGAGTGAGAGCACCACCCCCCCCCTTAACAAGCTGTAGGTAACTATTAACTTCATCAGCACCATCAATATAAAACGGAATAGTGCCCACAGAGTTTAAATCATAGACAGGAATACCGTGTGCCCTTAGCCTTTCCGTTGAAGCTTCTGAGCTAGCGACACAACCATCAAAATCATTTCTATACTCAACCAATACATCTATAAAATAATTAGCCGTTGAACCAGTACCAACCCCGATCACAGTATTACTTTCCAGCGAGGGCAGTATATACTCCATGGCAGCATCTGCTGTAGCTTTCTTCAATGTATTCTGATTATTCACAAGAACACCCCCCTCAGATTTATGCTAAAGGTCATCATTATACAGACCTTGAGAAATAAAGGAGACAGAATTATGTCATATTCTGCTGGAAGTAGCTTTTCAATCAGGTGCTCCATAACAACCTGTACCTGCAAACTGGTTCGCTCCTGACTGTAATTGGCAATATGTCGTTTGACCTGATATCGACATAGCGATTACACCACTTCAACATTGCACTTATCTTTCTGTACATCGCACCCATTAACCTGCAACTGCAAAACCAGCAGTTGCCATCAGAGCCGGGCGCGTTCCTTCAGAAAGTTGAAGTAGCCTTTACCTTATCCCTGACACGCTTAACCTGCCACATCAAGCCTCTGCTGAAAAACTTCAAAGGTGTATTTCTCACCGATGGTTATGGCGTGTACGACAGCTACTGCAAGAAACACCCTGACATTACACAAGCTCAGTGCTGGATACACACCCGCAGATACTTTGACCAGGCAAAAGATGATGAACCCGAGGCTGTTAATTATAACTGGCACTCATTGGGAAGCTTTGCCCCAATGTCAGAAGCCGCAGTTAAGGCAGTAGCCAGGGTTGAGGGTACAACGGAAAAAGAGCTGGGTGTAAAAGGGAAAACCGGCATCCTCAAGAGTATGAAAACACGGGCAGCCTATTTGAGTGATTAGAGCTGTGCCCTTAGTTTCAAAATCACCATAAGCCTGATGTAACTCAGCAGCTTCAATGCACCTGTTACCCATATCATCTAAGGTTGCAGAAACTTTACCGCTTTCAATGTGTTTGTAGATAGTTCTGCGATTAATTCCAACTAGTTTTGCGGCCTCTGACAGCTTGAATTTTGCCATGTACCCCACCTGTGCCCATTTGTGCCCGTCAGCCTGTGCCCCCTTGCGCCCAGCCTCTTTACTCCTTCCAACATGGCACATTCGGCAGCGTTCACCAATGTTTGACCAGATTAAGCACGCAGGCAGCAGTGGACGGTGCATAAAACAGTCACAGGGGCCGCATATCGACCCATTCCGGCTACTGCCGGTAAAGTGCCTTACCGTCAGTGATTTCCTGTAAAGGGGTGGTCTGGTGCCTGGTTATGCAGCCCCGGCATTGAAGGTGTAATTTATTTGGCAACAGAGAGGACATCCTCAAAATAGACAGTGCCTGTCAGGGGTTGGGCATCTCAAACTTGTGATGTTGGGACTTTAAGGACTGCTGCTAAGAAACGTGTGGGAGAGATTGTCCAATCACGAGAAGCAATCGGACTAAGAGCGTCGTTTAACAAATAACAACCCCATTATCAATAAGATATTCTCCTTATAGAAAACCCATTGAACCTGTATAAAATCACCATTGCCCAGGCATTTCTATCTAAAAATGGCAATAATAAATGAGGTGAATAACCATGGGTAACGCTGCTCAGAAATTGGGTAAGTTGTCGGTTTTTTCTACAAAACCTCAACCTGTTAAGGATGTACAAGTCACATCCGAAGAACTCTCCTTTCGAAAAATCTATTCTATGATCCATAGCCGAATTAAAAGAGATGCTGATCTTTTAATGACTACAACAGACAATAACGCCCATATCCAAGATACATCGATCCGGTATTGGTTGCCGGATCGAATTTAAAGGCTAATAGAATGCTTACCAGAATATCTATAAAAGATCGATTAGACCAAGTCCATATCCAAATGGCTGAATCGGGAAAACCTTTAAGAACCTTCTTAAACGAGAAATACATTCCAAGAGATTCTGTAATATGTTACGTCAATGGCGATATCGTTGATGATCAGAACTATGTTATTGATCATCAAGATACCATTGTTCTGGACATGGTCAGAGCGTATCAATTGCCTGAATACTGTAGAACATTGAGATTGTGGGAAGACGCAGGTGTCGAATCCCACGTTGAAACTAAGGATTCCCTATACACCAAACGGATGCTTTGGTTTCAGGAAAACGGCGTTGCTGAACTTAAAAGTTTGCAAATGAATGGGGACACCTTTATACGGCATATTGATGATATTTTTGTAGATGGTATTCATTCTAAAAATTTGATTGAAAAAGGCGATACGTTATTGCTGGCGCTATCCGGCGGCCGGGACAGTCTTGCCTTACTGTACTTACTTCAACGTAATAAAAATCGGCTCCCCCCGTTCAATTTAGTGGGTGTTACTGTCGCTGAAACGGCGGCAGCCCCGGAAGACATTATTGTCGCTAAAGAAGCTATGGCGAGTATGGGAGTGAAGGATCATACTGTATTGGATATAGATTACGTAAACCAGACCATGGGGTTCAAACACGGATTTGAATCCGCCATCAGTAAGGTTTTACATGAAAACGGCAGGGGACGCTCTATCACTTTGTGGCACACTGTAATGCGTGCCAATGTAGAAAGATTTGCTCGTAAACGAGGCATTGAAAAATTATCTTTTGGATACCATTTTGAAGATCTTTTTACCAGTGTTTTCCGGTCGTATACCCTGGGCGTTGTTTTTGGTGAAAGTGTGCAGAAGAAAATGTGGGGGGATTTCACGTTAGTGTCTCCGCTGTTCACCATCATGAAGAAAGAGCTGACGCTTTATCTAAAACTGGTGGCTCCTCAGACTCATTCCAGGCAAGGGTCACCTACCGACTACGATCGTGGCGACCACAATCGTGACATCAATTACTTCATGGCAGATCTTCTCTCTGGCGTGTACCCTGGAGTAGGGTTCAGTTTCTTTGAGTCGTTGGAGAGGATGCATAAAAATTACGATATAAAACAGCCCGAATTTGAAATCTGTTCCAACTGCGAGATCACATACAGTCATGCTTTTGGCGAAGATATGGATCAGCGTGAATATAAACATGTTTGCTCGCACTGTTCACATTTAATAAGCATTGGTGAGATTGCTTTATTAAATCCGGTTTGATGATGATCCCATGATTCACAAAAATAAATTATTGTTCATCGATTCCATCTCGGCGTTCAGTATCGGCATGAGCGATTTAGCACTGATATCCATGGCGTACGCGATCACGGAATCGGCGGACGAGACTGGGGTTCTGATCGCGGTACGGTTAACGTCCAGTTTACTGGTATTTTTGTTGATGAAGCCGCTCACAGTTCACCTTCCACTGAGAACGGTCAGTTTGGCTGCTGATACACTCAGAGTGTTCGTTATGCCTATAGCCATATTGGCTACGTCCATTGAGCAACTCTATATGGTGGCGTTTGCGCTCTCCTTTCTGTTTGGTGTCAATGTATCCGTTCGATCCAGTGCCTACAAGCAATTTGTTCCATCGGACGACCGAGTGGCTTTCCTCTCCAAACAGCAAAGTATCTATGCAATGAGTACAGTGATGTCGCCATTGGCGGCCGGGGCACTCATTCGTTTATTCGATCCGGTGGCCGTGTTTTATATGGAAGCAGTGCTGTTTATTTTTTGCGTGGGGATGATGGTGCAGATGCCGGATTGGCAAGGCTCCAGGGAGACCCGAACGCCTGTAAAACTGACGCATATCCTTATTGATAAGATTCAATGGAATGTACTGGCGTTCAGACTCATGATCGTGACGGTGCTAACAGGTTACCAGATCGCCATGATCCATGTGCTGTCGGAAGATTCATGGAGTTATATGCTGGGGCATGAAATCCAGTTTTCTGATCGAATGTCGTATTTCTCTCTGATTGCAGCCCTCGCTGTTTTGGCGGGTGCACGACTCACCAGTAAGACTGTCCGTATTGAGACTTTGAAAACGGCTTTTTTAACTGGGGCCACATTAGTCGGAACAGGTTGTCTAATCTGGGCTTTTAATGCCTCTCTATGGCTGTTGTTGACCTTGGGAACGGTTCTAATATTCACCGGCTTAGCACCTTTACGAATCGCGTTGCAAGCCGCTGGTATCGAGCTCACCGAAGAGCATAAATTACCGTATGTGATCTCTGCGTCCGACATGCTAACTCGGACGCATCAATCGTTGGTCGGACTGGCGTTTGCTCCCGTTTTATTTATGGCGGGCGCACCTTCGGTGTTTGTTCTGTTAGCAGGGTTCTGCGTGGTTTCCGCAATCCCGGGGGTGTATTTGGCACGCCTGGCACTCGGTTTGAAAAAAATCAGCGGATAATTCCCGCATTTGTGACAACGACAGTTCACGGGGTAAGGCAACTTGAATCTCCCCACAAAGCTGCGCGTCTTTGCGCTTTTTGCTCGTCAGCGGCATTTTAGGGGATTCGGCGGCTGGCGTTCTGCACACAGCCCTCGCTCCCCTCAGGGAGAAATGGCGCTTACGCGCCAGTGAGTTTTTTCCTCTGAAGTGGTTTAGTTCTGCGGACACACAAACACGGGTAATATTGCAACCCATTAAGGTGTGTCCAAATGTCAGCAAAGAAAACGAAATTATAGACAACTGAGTTCAGGGAATCTGCGGTAAAATTGGCTGTAGAGTCTGATAAACCGGTGACAGAAACAGCCAGAGAGTTTGGGGTGGATACTGGCACCCTGCATACCCGGATTTCCAGGTATCACCACCCTGAGGCTTCCAGCAATCCTCAGGTGAACGATGAACATCTATACGACGAACTCAAGCGTTTGCGCAAAGAGAACGCCAAACTGAAAGAAGAACGAGCCCTGTTAAAAAGGGCAGGCACCTTCTTTGCCAGGGAGTGTTACTGAAGTTTCAATTCATCAGTGATCACCAGGAGCTGTTCAACGTTTCAGCCATGTGCCGGATTATGTGGGTATCTCGCAGTGGCTATTATGAATGGCTCTCTCGCCCTGCTTCCAGGCGCTCTCAGGAAGATCAGGCATTGAAGGCAGATATCAGAAACATTCATGAGAGAAGCCGCCAAACTGACGGGGAACGTCGTATTAAAGATGATCTGGCGGGTATGAATAAAACAGTGAGTCGCAAACCCACAGGACGGCTGATGAAGGAAGAAGGCCTGACCTGCAAGATCAAACGAAAATTTAAGGCAACAACAGACGCCAGACATAACAAGCCTGTAGCTGAGAACCTGCTCGACCGTGACTTTCATCAAGATAGTCCGGATCAAGCTTACGCAGGTGACATCACCTGCATTCCGGCCAGAGAGGGCTGGCTCTATCTTTCGATCTTTATTGACCTGTGTTCAAGAGCTGTAGTGGGCTGGTCAATGGGAAGCAGGATGACAGCCACACTGGTAGCAGATTCTTTGGAAATGGCTATGTGGAAACGCAGGCCAGAGACAGGCTTGCTGGTGCACATGTCGTTTCACTGCTGAGCGCCTGCGGCGATGGAAGGCGGATGGGATCAGGTGGTGCCTTTTTGACCATGGCCAAATAGAAAAATAGAAAAATAAAAAAAACCCCTGACAGCCTATGCTATCAGGGGTTTCTTAATCAATGCCTGGCGATGACCTACTCTCACAGGTCGGGAAACCCCACACTACCATGGGCGATAGGTCGTTTCACTACTGAGCGCCTGCGGCGATGGAAGGCGGATGGGATCAGGTGGTGCCTTTTTGACCATGGCAAAATAGAAAAATAGAAAAATAAAAAAAACCCCTGACGGCCTATGCTATCAGGGGTTTCTTAATCAATGCCTGGCGATGACCTACTCTCACAGGTCGGGAAACCCCACACTACCATGGGCGATATGTCGTTTCACTACTGAGCGCCTGCGGCGATGGAAGGCGGATGGGATCAGGTGGTTTCCTTTTTGACCATGGCAAAATAGAAAAATAGAAAAATAAAAAAAACCCCTGACAGCCTATGCTATCAGGGGTTTCTTAATCAATGCCTGGCGATGACCTACTCTCACATGGGGAAGCCCCACACTACCATCGGCGATATGTCGTTTCACTACTGAGTTCGGGATGGGATCAGGTGGTTCCAACAGTCTATGGTCGCCAGGCGAAACTGTGACAAGCGCTTTTATCGCTCGTCTGGAATCCGATTTTAAGCTGTCTTCCTGCTCAACACTCTTCTGCGTATGGCCCTGCTTTTGCAGATCGCTTTGGCGTTATATGATCAAGCCGCACGAGTCATTAGTATTGGTTAGCTCAACGCCTCACAACGCTTACACACCCAACCTATCAACGTCTTGGTCTTAAACGGCTCTTCAGGACCCTCAAGGGGTCAGGGAAGTCTCATCTTGAAGGGGGCTTCCCGCTTAGATGCTTTCAGCGGTTATCCCGTCCGAACGTAGCTACCGGGCAATGCATCTGGCGACACAACCCGAACACCAGTGGTTCGTCCACTCCGGTCCTCTCGTACTGGGAGCAGCTCTCCTCAAACTTCCAACGTCCACGGCAGATAGGGACCGAACTGTCTCACGACGTTCTAAACCCAGCTCGCGTACCACTTTAAATGGCGAACAGCCATACCCTTGGGACCGGCTTCAGCCCCAGGATGTGATGAGCCGACATCGAGGTGCCAAACACCGCCGTCGATGTGAACTCTTGGGCGGTATCAGCCTGTTATCCCCGGAGTACCTTTTATCCGTTGAGCGATGGCCCTTCCATTCAGAACCACCGGATCACTATGACCTACTTTCGTACCTGCTCGACTTGTCAGTCTCGCAGTCAAGCTGGCTTGTGCCATTACACTAACCGTACGATGTCCGACCGTACTTAGCCAACCTTCGTGCTCCTCCGTTACTCTTTAGGAGGAGACCGCCCCAGTCAAACTACCCACCACACAATGTCCCTGATCCTGATAAAGGACCGAGGTTAGAACCTCACTATTGCCAGGGTGGTATTTCAAGGATGGCTCCACGCAGACTGGCGTCTACGCTTCAAAGCCTCCCACCTATCCTGCACAGGCAATAGCAAGATCCACTGTGAAGCTATAGTAAAGGTTCACGGGGTCTTTCCGTCTAGCCGCGGATACACTGCATCTTAACAGCAATTTCAATTTCACTGAGTCTCGGGTGGAGACAGCCTGGCCATCGTTACGCCATTCGTGCAGGTCGGAACTTACCCGACAAGGAATTTCGCTACCTTAGGACCGTTATAGTTACGGCCGCCGTTTACCGGGGCTTCGATCAACCGCTTCTCTTGCGATAACAGCATCAATTAACCTTCCGGCACCGGGCAGGCGTCACACCGTATACGTCCACTTTCGTGTTTGCACAGTGCTGTGTTTTTAATAAACAGTCGCAGCCAACTGGTCTCTTCGACTCCCGCCAGCTCAGAGAGCACGTCTCATCACCCGCAGGAGCGTACCTTCTCCCGAAGTTACGGTACCATTTTGCCTAGTTCCTTCACCCGAGTTCTCTCAAGCGCCTCGGTATTCTCTACCTGACCACCTGTGTCGGTTTGGGGTACGGTCCCTGTTGACCTGATGCTTAGAAGTTTTTCCTGGAAGCATGGCATTGACCACTTCCCGTTCTTAAAGAACAGTCGTCATCAGCTCTCGGCATTCTCTTTTAAAGAGGGACCCGGATTTGCCTGGGACCCTTGCCTACTGCCTTAAACGCGGACAACCATCGCCGCGCCAGCCTAGCCTTCTCCGTCACTCCATCGCAGCCAACAGGGGTACGGGAATATTAACCCGTTTCCCATCGATTACGTCTTTCGACCTCACCTTAGGGGCCGACTCACCCTGCGCCGATTAGCGTTGCGCAGGAACCCTTGGTCTTCCGGCGAGGGGGCCTCTCACCCCCTTTATCGTTACTCATGTCAGCATTCGCACTTCTGATACCTCCAGCCTGCCTTCCAGCTTGACCTTCAACGGCTTACAGAACGCTCCTCTACCGCTCAATACTTACTATTGAACCCGTAGCTTCGGTGAATAGTTTGAGCCCCGTTACATCTTCCGCGCGAGCCGACTCGACCAGTGAGCTATTACGCTTTCTTTAAAGGATGGCTGCTTCTAAGCCAACCTCCTGGCTGTCTGGGCCTTCTCACATCGTTTCCCACTTAACTATTACTTTGGGACCTTAGCTGACGGTCTGGGTTGTTTCCCTTTCCACGACGGACGTTAGCACCCGCCGTGTGTCTCCCGTGATTGCACTCATTGGTATTCGGAGTTTGCATGGGGTTGGTAAGTCGGGATGACCCCCTAGCCCAAACAGTGCTCTACCCCCAATGGTGAAACACGAGGCGCTACCTAAATAGCTTTCGAGGAGAACCAGCTATCTCCGGGCTTGATTAGCCTTTCACTCCCAGCCACAAGTCATCCCCCGGCTTTTCAACGACGGTGGGTTCGGTCCTCCAATCAGTGTTACCTGATCTTCAACCTGCTCATGGCTAGATCGCCCGGTTTCGGGTCTACACCCTGCGACTGTTGCGCCCTGTTAAGACTCGGTTTCCCTGCGGCTACCCTATTCGGTTAACCTTGCCACAAAATGTAAGTCGCTGACCCATTATACAAAAGGTACGCAGTCACAGAACCTGCTCTTAAAAGAGCTTTCTGCTCCCACTGCTTGTACGTACACGGTTTCAGGATCTATTTCACTCCCCTCAACGGGGTTCTTTTCGCCTTTCCCTCACGGTACTGGTTCACTATCGGTCAGTCAGGAGTATTTAGCCTTGGAGGATGGTCCCCCCTTGTCCGAAGACGCTTCAGTCAAGATTTCTCGTGTCCCGACCTACTCGATTTCACTGAAAATGGCCTTTCGCATACGGGGCTATCACCCTTTATTGCCGCACTTTCCAGTGCGTTCTGCTAAACCCTATCCAGCTTAAGGGCTAATCCCCGTTCGCTCGCCGCTACTGGGGGAATCTCAATTGATTTCTTTTCCTCCGGGTACTTAGATGTTTCAGTTCCCCGGGTTCGCCTTCCAGCGCCTATGAATTCAGCACTGGAATACTCACTGATGTGAGTGGGTTTCCCCATTCGGACATCGCTGGGTCAAAGCCTGTTTATCGACTCACCAACGCTTATCGCAGATTACCACGTCCTTCATCGCCTCTGACTGCCAAGGCATCCACCGTGCACGCTTAGTCACTTGACCATATAACCCGAAACGATCTGTCTGATCCAGGTTATGGCAACAACGACCTTAACGATTGTCCGATAAAATCGGACCGCCATACACTTGAGAGTGTCTCAGCAAGAATCTTCTTTAAAAGACTAACGTCTTTTAAATCAATTCAGCTTAAATTTGGATTCCACATTGTTAAAGAGCAAAAAAATACCCCGACCAGCTAATACCCGTCGAGATAATCAGATAATTCGTGTGAACGCTTGCAGAGGTCAGTCTTCGTTTAAGGAGGTGATCCAGCCCCAGGTTCCCCTAGGGCTACCTTGTTACGACTTCACCCCAGTCATGAATCACTCCGTGGTGACCGTCCTCCTCTGTTCGAAAACAGCGGTTAGACTAGCCACTTCTGGAGCAACCCACTCCCATGGTGTGACGGGCGGTGTGTACAAGGCCCGGGAACGTATTCACCGTGACATTCTGATTCACGATTACTAGCGATTCCGACTTCATGGAGTCGAGTTGCAGACTCCAATCCGGACTACGATGCACTTTCTCAGATTAGCTTCACTTCGCAGCTTCGCAACCGTCTGTATGCACCATTGTAGCACGTGTGTAGCCCTGGCCGTAAGGGCCATGATGACTTGACGTCGTCCCCACCTTCCTCCGGTTTGTCACCGGCAGTCTCCCCAAAGTGCCCACCTTAACGTGCTGGTAACTGAGGATAAGGGTTGCGCTCGTTGCGGGACTTAACCCAACATCTCACGACACGAGCTGACGACAGCCATGCAGCACCTGTCACTGCGCTCCCGAAGGCACCCCTCTATCTCTAAAAGGTTCGCAGGATGTCAAGACCAGGTAAGGTTCTTCGCGTTGCTTCGAATTAAACCACATGCTCCACCGCTTGTGCGGGCCCCCGTCAATTCATTTGAGTTTTAACCTTGCGGCCGTACTCCCCAGGCGGTCGACTTATCGCGTTAGCTTCGTCACCAAAGATAACAAGATCTCCAACAACTAGTCGACATCGTTTACGGCGTGGACTACCAGGGTATCTAATCCTGTTTGCTCCCCACGCTTTCGTACCTCAGCGTCAGTATCAGCCCAGAGTGTCGCCTTCGCCACTGGTGTTCCTTCCTATATCTACGCATTTCACCGCTACACAGGAAATTCCACACTCCTCTGCTGTACTCCAGCTACCCAGTTTGGGATGCAGTTCCCGGGTTGAGCCCGGGGCTTTCACATCCCACTTAATTAGCCGCCTACGCACGCTTTACGCCCAGTAATTCCGATTAACGCTCGCACCCTCCGTATTACCGCGGCTGCTGGCACGGAGTTAGCCGGTGCTTCTTCTGCGAGTAACGTCACAGATAGCTGGTATTAACAACTACCCTTTCCTCCTCGCTGAAAGTGCTTTACAACCCTGGGGCCTTCTTCACACACGCGGCATGGCTGCATCAGGCTTTCGCCCATTGTGCAATATTCCCCACTGCTGCCTCCCGTAGGAGTCTGGGCCGTGTCTCAGTCCCAGTGTGGCTGATCATCCTCTCAGACCAGCTACGGATCGTCGCCTTGGTAAGCCTTTACCTCACCAACAAGCTAATCCGACGCAGGCTCATCCGATAGCGCAAGGTTCACTCTCCTAAAAGAACAAATCCCCTGCTTTCCCCCTTAGGGCGTATGCGGTATTAATCCGGATTTCTCCGGGCTATCCCCCACTACCGGGCAGATTCCTACGTGTTACGCACCCGTCCGCCGCTCGTCAGCAACCAGCAAGCTGGTTCTGCTACCGCTCGACTTGCATGTGTTAGGCCTGCCGCCAGCGTTCAATCTGAGCCATGATCAAACTCTTCAGTTTATATCGTGTTGTTATCCGAAGATAACTGCTCAACCTTACAATTAAACGTCACATTGATTAAGCGCCCTGACATGAACATCAGGCGCTGAATTAACGAGTATGTTCACTTGTTTGATCAGCATTTATATCATTTCAGAACACTCTTACCAGGAAGAACCTGAAAGAGGCTCTGTTGACTGAATACCATCCAACAAGCGCCCACACGAATTATCTGATACGTTGTTAAAGAACTCGGCTAACCAGCGGGTTAACCGGCTGACGACGTGTTTATCTCGTCAGGCAAGGCCGACTATAGTACCGCGACCCGTTTCGTTGTCAAGCATTTTTTTGTAATGATCATCAAAGATTCTATTTAACAAAAAGCTGCTCAACCCGCCGACTCTCTTGAGTCAGTGGAGGCGCATTTTACCGATTCCGTCCTTTATGTCAACCCGAGGTATAACGGGAAGAGAAAATAACCGAAGGTGTGCTGCCGAAACTGGGGACGCATTATAGGGCGATGGCATAGTAACGCAGCTACGTAGTTTTACCTGCCAAATAACTGCATTAGCACAGAATGCCCGAATAGTAACAAGATAAAACAAAGGCTCTACAAAATTCCTTTTCCTTCGCGCAACTCAATGCTGGTAGGATTAAAACCATAACACGCCAGCAAATGCATAAACATCCATAGAGAGCGCTTCTGTCTTTAAGGAATGGCGAAAATACAACCTGTAGGGACATCAAATTTTTCTGGATCGCCCTTTTAATCGCAAAATCGCATTAACTGGTCCTGAACACGCATACCCCAGGAACATAAGCATTAACACCCTGGGTGGATCAGCAAAGACTACTGCAAATACCAACACGATGACCAGCATAAAGATAAAATGCACGCGTCCTTTTAAATCAAATTTCTTGAAGCTGTAATACCGTACATTGCTGAACATCAACACCCCTGCCGATGCCACAACAATGGCCGCAATCACTGATACCCAGATCGTGTCTTTACCGTCAACACCATAATCACTCAATGACCAAACCAAGCCTACTACAACAGCTGCTGCAGCGGGACTTGCCAACCCTGTAAAATAACGACTGTCAGTCACTTCTATCTGTGCATTAAAGCGCGCTAATCGCAGCGCACCACAAGCAGAGTAGATAAATGCCACCATCCAGCCCACCTTACCCAAGTCATGCAATGCCCAACTGTAAGCAATCATAGCAGGTGCAACCCCGAAAGTGACCATATCTGCCAGGCTGTCGAACTGCTCACCAAACTTACTCTGGGTATTCGTCATCCTTGCAACACGGCCGTCTAATCCATCAAGCAGCATCGCGATAAATATAACGATACAGGCCAACGAAAAAAAACCGGCCTGAGCAGCAATGACGCCATAAAAGCCACAAAACAGGTTACCCGTGGTAAACAAATTTGGCAGCAGGTAGATACCTTTTCTCCGAATGGTTTGACCGTTTTCGTCAACCTCTTCGATGTGCTCATCAACAGGAAAGCGGCCATCAACCGTTGGTATCTCTTCTTCTGGCCGATTACTCTTATCGTCCATTATTCACCAGTTATAAAAATTAATAGATCGCTACTGTACCATGAAAGAAATCCAGCGAACATGCTTTCGCCAAGCCAGTAAAAATGCCATTGTCGCAGATTTCTATAACACATAATTACTAGTGATGCTGGTTTTTTTGTGCCACCGGTGATGTTCATCATATCCTGCAGGTAATCTATCTGCCAAACAGGCATTCAAAACTTACATTGATGATCTCAGAGGTGGTGTTCGCCAGCAAAAGAAGATGTTCCCCCTGTTTATCACGGCGCTGATTAAAGCACCAAACTGAAGTGATCCGCCCGCCCTACGCTGAAAGTGAGGTGATTGCAAAGGCTTTTTAAGGAGCACTCTGTCCAAGGAGCACCTTGTCGTTTCTTTCATCAGCCAGACTTCTCTATTACCAGGCTTCTTTATTAAAAGTATGTCAGTTATCATTCGTCCTCATACCAATACATAATTATTTATGGCTCTTAGTGGATTGCGGGGTGTTATCCAAACAACACCTCCAGAAGACCGGATAGAGCCGCTTTGCCACTTCTTCTGATGTTATTTTACGTGCATATCATGGCCTGCAAGCTTGACCTGGCTGTTGTAAACAGAACTGAAACAGTGTGGTCTGCAATGAAACAGGGTATGCATTTTCTCATTTCCCTGATCATTGCCATGGCTGCGGTTATGGAAGGCTTTCTATCACAACAGGTTTCCCGGCCAGAACCCATCCTGGCAGCCAGCGCTATTGTGCTGCTGTTACTTAATCCTGCTGGACTTGCCTGATTAGGCACTGCCGTAGTTATCAGCTTAGTGATTAATCAATACCGAAAATAACGACCTGACAATGCTGCTCTGTGGCGCCTTCCCCTGAGTAACTTTCGCTCTTTGTGCTTACTTTCATTGTCTATACTATGAAGCAAAGCAATGTTATTGCTTTTTGGCTGACTCATTATCAGCCCGGCCCCCAACTATCAATCACGATAACCTCGCGTGCCTGCTGATAAAGGCTCAGCATGATCTTTCCACCGTTCTGATGATTTCCTGACATCAGAGGGTCATCTCTATTGGTAAAAAGCACTGTAGCACCTAAGGAGAGAGTTAATGACATTGGCCAGAAGAACCTCCAAGCTGCTTGCCTTACTACTGGGGCTTTGTATAACTCTCAGTGGTTGTAACAATAACAGGAACACCACATCATCGACAAAATCTTCTGACGCACCTGCTTCACAGGAAAAACTACAACTGTCATACAATGACCTGACAGCACTACTGGAGAATAAACAGCTTGATACAACGGGTGATTTCAAACAGTTTCTCTCCAGTGTGATAGCCAGCAAAGCAATAAGTTTATCGCGCAGTGATGCACTAAAGGCCTATGTGGATAACAGGACTATCAGTGAATCCGCTGCAGCACTGCTTCCCTCCCTACTGGGGCTATGGGTATGCCGTCACTACTATAACGATGCCGAGGCATTATTGGCCAGTATGGTAGCGATACCGTCGTCTAATACACCCGATGTTCCACCGAACCAAAACCCCAATATCATTGCCATGGGCAAGTTAATTGAAAAGATGGCATGGAAATGGCGGCTGGTCTATAAAAATATAGGTAATTATGTGTTTGAAGTGTCCCTCCCCGGAGATACCGACGAGGATGTTGGTATCGTAACCCATGCCGATGTTGTTCCGGCTGATCCGAAAAAATGGTTACTTGATGATGGTCAGCAACTGAACCCCTATAAACTCACCAAAATTGGTGACAGGTTGTATGGTCGCGGTAGTGAAGATGATAAAAGTGCTATTGTCAGTGCTATCTATGCCATGAAAGCTATCAAAGAAAATAAACTACCACTTCATCGCGGCATTCGCCTGATGATCAGGACGACGGGAGAAACCTCCGGTGAAGGGATTGAATACTATAAAAGGCACCGAATTTTACCGCCCTACAATATCGTGCTTGACAGCCTTCACCCTGTAATCATTCCAAAAAATAACACAGGCAGTATTAAAGCGATCTTCCCTGTCAGTCCTTTGCCGAATGCCAAAAAGCCTGCCATCGTGCAGTTCACAGGTAGCCACTCACAAAACCAGGTTAACTCAGAGTCAACTGCTATCATTTCGGGTATAGATACGACACAAGTCGTTAAAAAATTAACTATCGCAAAACAGCGTTTTTTATCCGACAGAGGAAATGATATCGCCATTACTATTAGCCCGGAACATAACCAGCTAAAGGTAGTGGTTGTGGCAGCCACTTCCACACAGAGTTCAAGGCATGAAGGTATCAACCCGGTAACAGCCATGGCCGGTTTTCTGGCAACCAGCCGTACAGCCTTTGTCGATAACGAATACAATAAAGCAGTGCATTATATTAATGATCTGTATGGTAAAAATGACAAAGCTAATCAGCTCAGCGTTACCAGTTCCGATGACTTTATGAAGCCATTAACCCTCTCATCAATCTACCTGGAAGCAACCAGAAAAGGGCTTGTCGTTGCGACTAATGTGCTCGCTCCCCAGAGGCGGAATGTCAGCAACACAAGGCAGGCGATTGAAAAAAAACTGAACCAATATGCCCGTGACACTAACAATCAGATGAAGATCCAGGTATCTATCGAAGGCTGGATGGACCATAAACCTGAAAGTATCTGGGTGCAAACATTGCTCAATATCTACTCACAGGTTACTGGACAAACAGGTAACTCTGTAGAGGCCGCTGGTTCAACAACCGCCAGAGAAATACCCAATGCCGTTAACTTTAAAACATCTACCCCCGGCCAGCACTCTATAGGACATGCCCCTAATGAATTTAAAACAACTGAAAGTATGCAAATGGATATGCAAATGCTTACTGAGATAATGTTGCGTATCAGTAATCTGCCGCATATGAAGTAAGAAATGATGGTTTTGAAAGATATCTTAAAATGACCACTCATCTTTACAAGGGTATTGTTGACGCTCAGGTTGTGTCTCACACCTTTGCCCTGACTGCCTTGACGGGTAATGCTGTTGGTTTTACAGCACAAACCAACGGAACTTGCGTATGCCCTCCTGGCATTCAGCTTTATTGAGAAAATCGTACAGTTTTATAGTGAAGCGGCTTTATATCAAAAGAGCATGCTACTCGTAACCTTGAAAACCAAATGAGCGCCAACTCCCTGGAATCCATTAAGAACCAAATACATACAGTGAGCTGTATGGCAATATGCGCTCAATGATCAGGACTTACGCATGAGAATAATCATTCTTATTACTCTCCCGATACCACTTATGCCCGGCAATGCCGGTTTATTTTTTTTGTGACCATTCATCAATGGCCCGGACTCGCCCGCGCGACAACCAATAAGCTCTTGTTAATATAGGTTTGTCCCTCGCACTCATAAGTGTCCAATTGAAAATCTCCCGAAAGCCGATAGACTCCCCAGCCGGCATCTTGTTTGTGGAGTGATTTAAGGTGCTTAGCGGCGCCTTCGTAGTTGCGAAAAGCAATGCCGCCAGAATAGATCCCCAATGGAAGCGGTCCCAGTTTCACGACGTTTTTGCCGCTGTCGATCGCACGGGAGTAATTTTGATCGCCAACTGTAAAGATCGGCACCTGAATCGATTCGCGGAACGTTGGCGTGGCATATGAATTGAAAATAATGCCAGCCGCCACGGCCAAAACGACCAAGGTAGAAAATGCTATTCCTATCCGCTTGACAACTTTCCATTTCACTATCGAACCTCCTCCATAACCACATTCACCCTCTACAATGATATTTTCCTGACTCCTGCTATTTATAAGATCAACAACTATCAGGAATTTTCTTATGCCTCTTTGTTCAATACTATACTCAGGTCATGGATCGCCTCGGATTAGTCGCTGGAATGTGCAAAGAACTGTATATTGCTGAACACATTGACCAGCGTGCCCCAAAAACCTCCGATGACTGGAAGGCCTCTCACGGTGAAGCAGTCGTGGGTATGATTATCAATCGACCTGGCCTTACTGACCAATTCCATCATATGTTCTCACAATTCTTTGCTGACAAGCCTCTCAATAAACTCATAAGGGAAGGCATTGAATCAGAACAACTAAACGACAAAGTTATAGAGAGAACACTGGATGAATTGTTTGAAGCTGATGTCAGTAAAGCCTATTTCGAGTTAGCAATCAAGGCGCCGGGTTTTATTTCGCCATCAACAAAGCCCATTCGCCATCAACAAAGCCCATCAGAGAAGAAAACACTGACAAGGCGTATACAAAAAAAGTCTCTAAAAGAGAGTGAAAAGCTGGATAAACTGAGGGAAAAACCCTTCCAGTGTAAAGCCGATGCAATAGAAGCCCCTTCAGACAGTGGCAAAAAACATCCATGTATTGCGAGGCTGAGCCAGATATCATCATAAAGCCCTGCTCAAAAACAAAGGCGGCCCTGCCGCTGGAGAAGAACCGGATTATCTGGAGTATTACCTATCCAGTCACTACTTCGTTACTGTGCAAACTCATCAGAAAGCTGAGGCTTCCCTTTAGACATGAAGAAAAAACCAGCCCGGAATCCAACAGGCAGACGGGTGCTTTATTGCTATTCCAGTGGTGAATGACGGATAGACAAAACCCCAATATTTTTACGTCAGAGTCCATTCACTCCTATGAATACAGTGCTTGAACCTGACATATACCGTTTTTCTTCATCACAAAGAAAAGGTGAATGAGGAAGTAGAGCTGAACGTTCATATAAGCTCATAGCATCACCCTTTTCATTAGACAGCAATAGTGCTACCAGTTTTATGATATCATCACCAGGGTGATATTTTATTTTTCCTACTTGACGTCCCCAATTAAATAATTCAGTCAAAAACTGTACACACTTAGCCTCTTCTTTCCAGCTACCATTCATGGTAGAAACAATATTTTCATAAGGCATTCCGCCAAATAGTAAACATATTACGACCATGCCCACACTAAATCGATCATGATGAAAAGGGTCATACTCGTCATCAAGTTTTTCTCTTGTTGATAAATAAGGATTAAACCCTACTGTACCTTTAAAACCATCACGATAGTTTCCTATGCTTTCATATTGAACAATGCCTCCAAAATCTACTATTTTGAGTTCCCCCTGTGCGGATAGCATCAGGTTATCCGGTTTGATATCCCGATGTGCTACTCTTTCTCTTTGCATGCAACACAAATAAAAACACAGTCTGGATAATAAAAACCGGACTATGCGATCATCTATATTCTCCTTATCAAAGAAGTCATTCATAGAAAAAGGCAAAAATTCCATCACCTGATAATAGCAGCGGACATCATCAAAAAGAGCATACCCTTGCTCAATTACATCCGCAAAAAAATCAGGCAGTATCCTTTCCTCTATCAATTGATACTGTCCCTTAGCACCATTTAGTATTTCTTTCGGGAAAAATCCAGGTTTATTAACTTTCACTATCACAGGATCAAAACATGATCCTGACAAAGAACGCTTACATTTAAACACCCTTCCTTCTAAAGACCGCCCGCTTATAAATGCCATTGGTGGGTATCTCTTCCGCAAACACTCAGGAAAATAGTCTAAATGGCCCTCTGAAATATAACGTTGACTTCGTAATTTATCTTTCAGTTTATCCGTAGATAACTGAGGAAGTTCTTTATAAAACTGTTCAACTTCAAGTGTGGCTTCTGAAAGACTAACAAGCTTATGTAACTCTTTTTCCTTAAACATATCATCAAATTCATGACGACTGCCTAAAGTCATTGAACTACACATTCCTGAATTTTTAAAGGTATCACCAGAACATTGCTGTCGAAAAAATTTTTTTGCCTGCTTCCAATCCCATCCATGTGGCTTCATATTATTCTTAATATTTTCCATTCTCATAAATCGTTGGTGAAACAGTGATCGAACTTCACAAACAGTATTATCTGTAAGGGAAGACTGTAAAAACTGACTATCACTATCGTCAAAATAATCCCCGATTTTTTTCATCTCAGTGCCCGTAATCCTTACTATTTCATTGAACACCTGATCAGGGCACACCCCTTCGTCACCATACAGATCCAAAACTGACTGGGCAGAATACCCAATAGAATACAACGTAATGAGTTTTTTGATATCTCGTTGGTAGCAGACTCTTTTGTCAGGCTCGCCTGCATTCTTTTTTTGAACACAAGTGCTGTCATAAAAACTGATATTTTTATGACTATCCATAACTAAACAGGCTGGATAAAAGCCAGCCTCTAGAGACTCATTTAACTCTTTCCTGACTTTTTGATCACCGTACTGCTCTAAAAATACATTACCCTTTTCCCCATGGTGCTTATAAAAATCAATGCAAACAATTTCACCTATTCCTTCTGAAAAATCAATATTAACACCAGTATTGTGATTATCATAGTAAACCCAAACACCCTCTTTTTTACAATCACCTAGAACAGGCATATCAAATTTCATTAATAAAAAATCCCAACATACCTGAATATAGCTATCAACATCAACATCAACATCAACATCGCCTTGACTATTTTTCTGGTTATTGTGATGTTTCATTGCACGAATAATATCATTTGCCTGTTCAGGTATATATATAACTCTCAACAAGGGGGTTTTAGCCGCCCAGCAAGCACCACAGGAAAAACAAAACAGCATTACACTTATGAAGAAAATAAGATACTGCCTTATAGAATACATATATTGCTTTCCTACTTGGGTTCTGCTTTAAACATTGCAATATCTTCCTTTAATAAGCTTTCTGAAAACTCATAAAAAAATTGATTCCACTGCTCATGGGTACCCGGTTCTTTTCTCAGTTTAAATTTTTTCTGAATAAGTGATGATAAATAAAATGGGTTTGAGTTAGAGGGTAAAAACACTCCCCAACGGTTAACAAGCTCTATAAACCATGATTTTTCTCCAGAGAGTGCTGATCGACGCAGGTTTATATAAAGGTTTACTATTGTTCCTTCTTCCTTTCTTAAAGTCACATCCGCGTACAAAAGTCCTATTTTAAAAATATGCCAGAATTCTCTATCTCCTCCGGGAAGCTCAAATGACAAATCAACAATATTGGAAAGCCCCTTTGCTAAACGTTCAAATTGTTCTTCACTAACATTCCATTGCTCATCTATACCGCCTCTTTCAGCAACATAGCGTTGAAGTACAGGAAACTCAGTCATAGCCAAAATAGCTCGCGCCAGTACCATGCCATCAAAATTACCAAGCATCTTGTTTTGAACAATTTTTTTCAAAAAATCAGAGGAGAACTGTGTATCCATTGAACCAGGGAAAACAAGCTTATGAAGATCGTAGTATAACTTCTGCCCATAAAGCAAGGTGTAAATAACGGTGTATGCCAGCTCTTCACTTTCACTATGGGAAATAATACCCGATGTACTCTGTTTATCCTCCCTCGCCTGATAGAAAATTCTGTTTAAATAGTCCTGTATTGGAAATAATACATCCGACACAGTATTGGAACGCTTTAAAGCATCATAGCGTTCATTGTAAGATGTCCGCTTTTTATTTTCATCATCACCATGGACAGAATACAGATTCAGTAGGTCTTTCGTATCCTCATGCCTTGATAATGCGGTTACTACAAAAAGCGTCGGCATAATTTTAAAGACGTTTAGCATGTGATCAGGATTTATCAATATCTGGTCCATAATTGCAATAAATACTGAGCCGGCCATTTTCCTGAAGATAAACATAGACCTGATAATCATTCTAAGGCGAACATCAATAGTATGAACTCTCTGGTCAAACACCTCTTCCGCTCCCAGGGAGGTTTCCAGATCATTCATTATTATTACAGCACCTGGCTTACTGACCAGGAATCTCAATGCTTTTTCCATTTGAGATCTTTCTTTTATCAGTGCTAAATGTTGAATGCCATAGCCATCAAACAGAAGGTACAATAAGCTCTTTCCCCTCATTCCAAGCAAACCCTCTTCTCTGGCCGCCGCACATCGTGTTTTAAGTTCTGCTTCTTCTGTTGATACTTTTCGCCCTCCCCTTGCTTTTCTTTCAGCTCTCATTTTTTCTAACGCAGAAGATACCGCATACCATTTATGTTCATTTTTTATAAATTCAGGAACTAACCGGTTGCAGACATCAAGTAATAAGTCAGTCAGCACCATATTTCTTTTAAAGAAGTCTTCGCCCCTGAATAGATTGTATAATTCAGGGTACTTGCCTTTAACATAATCATCAGTAATCCTGACTGATTGATTCTGAGCAGCCGTTGTCACTTTAGAAGCAAGGGTGGCATG
Source organism: Endozoicomonadaceae bacterium (assembly GCA_965232215.1). Taxonomy (GTDB): domain Bacteria; phylum Pseudomonadota; class Gammaproteobacteria; order Pseudomonadales; family Endozoicomonadaceae; genus Endonucleibacter. Next base: position 317,934 of record CBDDPF010000012.1, on the reverse strand, counting down.
AAACTGGGCCGCTCTTTCTGCCTGCTGCAAGGTGGCACCTATTGGAAACATACTGCACGGCCCTGTATTCTCTGCACTGCCTTCTTCACACTCCAGCAAGAGATCTGCGGACGCAGAATAACAGGTAGATGGTAGTTTTTCTATGAAATCACTCCTCATCCAGGGTGGAAGATCATCTTGCTGATCCTGGCACTGAACAGGCATTCTGGCTTCAGTAATCCTTAATTCACTATCACCTAAACCGCAATAAGTTTTATTAGAAAAAAAATAAAATAAAACACAAAAAATATGAAATAAAGAGAATTTAGGAACCAACCTGTTGACCGAGAGCACACTATCACCATCAGAGAAATTAATAATACTGGCAATAATAGACAAACTTTTTCTTTTTGTTATTCATTTTATAATTCGAAAGTCAGAAAAATTGTCTGTGTCTGTTACCCTTTATCGTTTACAATACGCAGTAATTCTTCTGTCCGCTCCTGCGTCAACAGGGCTTTCCATTTTTTTACGGTAATATCTGGATTTAAAGCAGCCAACATTGTCGCTGTCTTATCCCGAAAAACCAGCCACTGGCGTTGCACATCACGCACGCCTGAAAAAGAAACTGTCATATTAAAATCAGTGATGGGTTTACCCACCAGGCGTTCTTTGACTTTATGCCAGGTATCGTTCAGTGCCCTGTCGGCTTTTTTGTCATCAGGGAATGCTAAAGGCAGTACCCCCTTTAAGGTATTGGTGATACGTGCAATATACCGGTTTTCCTGGATGCGGGCTGAATCAATGCTGGAAGCCGTACGGATAGTTCCACCATGAAACTCTTCTTTGTCGGCCTTTTCAGTATAGAAATTTCTGGCGGCTTTAAAGGCCTCATTAACTGCATTTTGCTGACCCGGCGTTAATTGGTGAGCCAGGTTTTTCATCACATGTTCATGATCGAGTTCGTCCTGCTTTGCCCGGCGCTGTGCGCAGAAGCCAGCAGTCAGACCACTCGTGACATAATTGCAAATATTGAAGAGAAAGTGCTGGCCTGATTGCCAGTGATGATAAGCATCCTCAACGGCGGCATCCCGTTCTGCTGGTGCAGGAAAAACGCCATGGCAGATCAGTTGCAGTACCAGCCGGTTATTGTCTTTCTTATAGGTGTTACGTTTTGATACATCTTCTGCCAGCTGCAAAACCGGAAAATCCTGCCCTTTGCCAGCGAGCTGCAATGCTTTTCTGTCAGATACAGTGAGTTGTGTCAGAGAAATCTCGCCAGCATCCCGACACATGGCTTCAACGGTTTTTTGTACAGAAAAAGCAGACCCGACCCTCGCTGTCAACAAGGTGACCAGCAAGGCCAGGCATTTAAGGCGAGAACACTCAATACTTTTCAATTTTCAATACTTTTTCAATACTTTGTTTTCTCATTTTCTTCCTGTTGATTTCAGAACAGGATGTACGCTTCAGCCTTCAACTGCACAGAAGACTTACGTCACAAAAGCAGCATCCTCAAGCCCTGAGCAACAGACGAGCGGCTTCTACAACGACAGTGATGGCATTACCTTCCACACATGCAATTTCCTTCTCATCAGGACTTTCGCTATTTGCACGATTAACAATGACACCGGCCACACAACCCGATCGTAAACCCTGGCTGGCACACATGGTGAACAATGTTGCTGCTTCCATTTCATAATTGAGCACGCCCATTGACTGCCACTCTTCCATGGAGCCACGAAACCGACGGGTGACTCGCCCTGAAAACGTGTCATAGCGCTCTTGTCCTGGATAAAACGTATCTGACGATGCGGTAATGCCAGTTACAAAGGGTATTTCGTGTTTCTGCGCGGCACTGACCAGTGCCTGGGAGCAGACGAAATCCGCGACAGCAGGAAACTCCATAGGAGCAAAATGCAAGCTGGCACCATCAAGGCGAACAGCCCCCGTACTCACGATAATATTACCCACATTGATACCAGGCTGAATCGCCCCGGTGGTTCCTACCCTGAGAAAGGTCCTGACCCCAAGCTGAGCGAGCTCTTCAACAGCAATGGATGTAGAAGGCCCACCGATCCCGGTGGAGCATACCACCAGCGGCTTACCTTCCAACTCACCGTACCAGCTGGTAAACTCCCGGTGACGGGCTAATTCAACAGCGTTATCCAGCAACTCGCCAATACGCCTTACACGCTCAGGGTCACCTGGCACAATGGCAAGCTTTGCCCCTTTCAGATCAGAACGACAAACACCTAAATGAAAAGCACGCTGACAGACCATAACGAGACTCCTGAAAATAGTCTAAGCTCAATGGCTTTGGCATAATAACAGAAGTCCACGATGGCTGCTCTCTTTCATCGACGACACAATGCCTTTTTTTACCTTCTACCTTGACTTTTGAATACAGAATGTTCCTGTTTTTATACAAACATTCAAGAGCCTCAAAGGCCGCAATGGACTGAGTATAGCTCTGAGAAAAAGTCGCAAATACGTTAGCTGTAATAACCCTGCTGGCAGAACTATTTCAACAAAAAAACATCCAGATCAGAGCGTTCTCTGTAGAGGGGGACAATTTGCTCTACCCCCCCGTCATTACTCACTCTGAAGGGCTTTCTGGGTTCACCCTGAATTCCTCAGCTGAAATCACTGCCTCTGCTGAAAGCCTTTTATGAAATTCAACCGCGGAATTTTCTAAAAAGCTGATCACTTTGAAAATGCTATGCGTTGAAATACAGAAAGAATCAATCCCTAATGGCATGCAGAGCACTGCGGGTCTTTTGAAAGCCGGAGTTTCTGCCACTCCATTGTGATGGCATCAAACAGCAGTAAATAACCGCTCACGCCTTGATAAAGGCCCACCAGTAACTTGATGGCCTCTATGGCCTGCAGGGTACCCATTACACCGACAACCGGACCTAGAATACCCGATTCATGACAACTTGTCTGATCAATCATATCTTCGCTGTATAAACAACGGTAACAAGGGCCTCCTCGCTGGCGATAGTCGTACACTGATAACTGCCCACTCATTTTTATTGCCGCACCACTAACCAATGGAACGGAAGCCCCTAAACAAGCGTCACTGATCGCAAGTCGACTGGAAAAATTATCCGTTGCATCCAAAACAACAGTGGCATTGGAAATCACTTCTGCTATCTGTTTTTCATCTAAACGTATCTGGAGGGTATCAATCTGAATGTCTGGATTCATTGCCTGCAACCGCCCGGCAGCGCAAGCAACTTTAGGCTTTCCCACATCTTGTTGGGTATAAAGTATTTGTCGCTGCAGGTTTGATAATTCAACCACGTCAGGATCAACCAGTGTTAAGCCTCCCACTCCTGCTGCTGCAAGATACTGTGCTGCCGGGTTCCCCAGTCCACCCATCCCAAAAATAACAGCACGAGCTGCCAGCAAAGCATCTTGCCCATCCAGGTCAATACCAGCCAGCATAATCTGTCGGCTATACCTCAATAACTGGTCATCACTCAACATACTAACAGGCGGCTCCTATCCTAAATCCTACTCAGCTGAAACAATTATTTCAGCTATTTTCAAGATTCGGCCAGGTTGCTACAAAGTGCAAGCCAGCCAAATATCAACAGTGCCACGACTATACCTGTACTCCAACGCATTGCCTACCCTGACCAGACGTGTTAGACCTCAACATTTCTACCCGTTGATTCTGCATAATCCTCAGCATCTGACTCAGCATCTGACAATGATGCCCCGAAAAGACAGACAGTATCAGATCATCAAACTCAGGGTAGCTGCATGCCAGAAAATACCAACAGTCCGTCTCACTCCTTCGAAGACAGAAATACTATACGGCAGTGTATATCAATACTGCGGACAGTTTCAGGAGTCTGGTGTCTCATGCTGCAAGGCCTGCAAACTCAAGTGAGCAATTTTATGGTAACTCAAGAATAAACGTGAGTTACGATAAAATGACAATATATCTTCAACCCCCTGGCAGCCGGAAATGTTAAGTTTATAAAACTGTCCGAAGTATTGTTATAACTGGTATATACTCGTGACCGTTGAAGATGCTTGATTTTTCTGCATTTTTTTAGCAATCTCAACGGATGCCAAAATTTATGCTCACACCTCAGCAAAAATCAACCTTGGAGTCCCAACACAAAACGTCGCGGGATGCTCGGGAGTGTGACCGTATTAAAGCCGTATTACTGAGATCTGAAGGCTGGTCAATAAACGCCATTGCTCAAGCATTGAGAAAAAGTGAATTTTCCATTGCCCGGCACATTGATGACTACCTGAAAAAGGACAAACTGAAACCTGAAAACGGTGGCAGTGAGAGTCATCTTAATGACGAGCAAAGTGAGCAGCTAATTGTGCATATTTCAGAGCATACTTACGCCCATGTCTACGAAATTGTGTCGTATATTTTTGAACGCTGGGCTGTCAAATACACCGTGTCAGGCCTCAACAAGTGGTTGCACCAAAAAGGCTTCACCTACAAAAAACCAAAAGGTGTACCGCACAAGGTGGATGCCAATAAGCAGGCAGAGTTTATTGAGCACTACGAAGAGTTGAAAGCCTCACTGCCTGAGAGTGAGGTTGTGCTTTTCATGGATGCAGTTCACCCAACGCAAGCCACCAAAATCACCTCGGGTTGGATACGCAAAGGTGTTGATAAAGTCATCAATACGACGGGCAGTCGCAACCGAATGAACATCGTCGGTGCGATAGAATTGAACAACTTGTCTGCTGCTATTTTTGATCAATTCGAGACGGTTAACGGGCTGGCTATCATTGAATTCTTCAGAAAAGTTAAGTCCGCTTATACATCAAAGAGTGTCATTCACATGGTGCTGGATGGAGCAGGTTATCACTATTCGAAGGAAGTCGTTGATGAGGCTGAAAAGCTGGGTATAAAACTGCATTACCTTCCGCCCTACAGCCCAAACCTGAACCCAATTGAGCGGTTATGGAAGGTAATGAATGAGTACGCTCGAAATAATCAATACTTTGCAAAACCGAAGGATTTCCGGAAAAATATACGTCATTTTCTGTATGTTACGCTACCAGAAATAGGTGCTTCGTTAGTGAGCAGGATTAATGACAATTTTCAGATACTGAATCCTGCATCTTGAATTCACTTGGGTATATATGTCTTAGCGGGAATGACGTTGGTGGCGTTGGTGTTAGTATGGCTTTCATTGCCGCTCCCCATAAAAGGAGATGTTAAGGACTGAAGTGTCTTTGAGGGGTATTCGCTGGCACTATTAGAGTAAATTCCTGGCAGATTTAACAGAGAATTCACCGCACCCTCCTCAAAAACCATTAACCCATGGCTTGTTTTTCAGGACTTGTCATAGAATAACTTCTTTATTTCGATCATCTATGCTCACGCTAAAACGGCAATGGGCAAAATGGGCAACCAAATCAGGAAATTATTTCAGGACAAATCCTTATTGACCTTTTTATGACCAATAGTGTTATCTTGTGGCCAATTTCTTGAGGAGGCAGTTATGAAGAATCTCCATCATATTGGTATCGTTGGTACTGGTTTTGTTGGTATGGCGGCAGCCTATTCATTGTTTCAGCAAAAGGCAGCCAGCAAGCTTATTTTTGTCGATAAAAATGCAGAACAGGCAAAAGGTGAGGCGTTGGATATGATGCATGGCCAGCCCCTGGTCGGGCGTTGTAACATTGTTGCCGGTGATTTTTCTGCTTTGAAAGAAGCGGGCATTATCGTTATCTGTGCCGGTGTCGGCCAGTCAAGTCCTGATGAAAGCCGGTTAGAGCTGCTTAAACGAAACATTGTTGTTTTTGAGTCTATCGCTGAATCCCTTGATCGCTATGCACCTGATGCAATACTGCTAATAGCCAGTAACCCTGTGGATATCTTAACACAGGTGATGCAAACCCTAAGTAATCGCCCCCATCATCGGATCATTGGGTCAGGGACATTACTTGATACCATCCGCTTTAGAACCTTGCTGGCAGATTACTACGGTGTATCGCCTCAATCGGTACATGCTTATGTTTTGGGAGAGCATGGAGACTCTGAAATCCCTGTCTGGAGTTCTGCTTCAGTAGCGGGTATGTCGGTCATTGATGATGAAATCAATGGCAAGCGCATTGACAGTGCAGAACGTGATCGCATATCCACACAGGTCATCAAGGCGGCCTATGAAATTATTGCCGGAAAAGGGCATACAAACTGGGCCATTGGTCTGGCTATTCACCATATTGTGGTGGCTATTCAAAAAGATCAGCACAGTATTATCCCGCTAACAGCAAGGCTGACGGGTGAACTGGGTATTGACGGTGTGTGTATGAGCCTTCCTGCTTTAATCAATAGCGAGGGCATTGAAGGCCTGATACCTGGCAGTCTCAACGACGATGAACTGGAAGGTATCAGGAAATCAGCCAGTGTTTTAAGGGAGTATCAGAATTTATAGCAGTTTTAAGGGCATGTTGAGCAGAAATTGTTACTATCAGTGCACTGGATAATAACAACAGGCTGCAAAAATACAGTGCCCTTGACAGGGCAATCTCATTTGGCATAAATCACATCTTTTCCAATCCTGATCTGGCATCCTGAGTCCAAATTTCAAGGATGCCCTTCTGTCCTTCATGACAAGACTGGCCGATTTTTCTGATACTGACGAATATCGCGCTGATAATTATCGACCCCTACTACCCAAGGCGAACGAGGCGAACAAGGCGAACAAGGCGAACAAGGCGAGATGTCAAATAAAGCCTGCTATTACTAAGCGTTTAAGCGCAAGGTTGACGTTCAGTTTGTCAGGGCAGTAGCGTAGTTAGTGGTTGTCCGAAAACCCATCAGCCCTTGAAAACAGAAGTCTGTGACCTAACTTAATCATTGAAGATTTCCACTGACAGGCTGTTTTCTCACTCATGCGCCAAACCATCAAGCCACAAATGCAGTTAGGCGAGGTCGATATCTCTGCCATCACCTTCAACCCCAAATCCAGGGACGACATACCCCGCCTCTTGCGGGCTTTTCAGCATATCTGGGTCACCCCAGAGCTGAGGGAGCAAGCCCTTGAGCGAATGATACCCGCTAGCCGTGACAATGGCCGCCCTGGTTTTTCAAGCCCTTGAGCGAATGATACCCGCTAGCCGTGACAATGGCCGCCCTGGTATGGATCTCTGGAAAATACTGATTTTTGGCACCCTGCGTCTGACCATCAACTGCGACTACGACCGCCTTCAGGAGCTGGCCAATGAACACGGTACATTGCGGCAAATGCTCGGACACGGACCGTACTGTACCCACTCTTATCACATCCAGACTTTGCAGGATAATATCGCCCTGTTCACCCCGGAAATACTGGATGAGATCAACCAGATTGTGGTCAATGCCGGTCACCAGCTGGTAAAAAAAAAGAAGAGCGGATATGCGCCCGCGCTGACTCGTTTGTCGTAAAAACCAATGCCCACTTTCCAACGGATACTAACCTGCTGCGGGATGCCGTTCGCAAGATGATCGAGTGGGCAGCCTGCCTGTCGTCAGAGCAGCAGGAAAGCCTGTGGCGACAGAGCAGCTACTTGCAGGATCAGCACAAAAAGCGTTTTCACAAAGCCCGTAACCTGAAACGGTCAACGTCGTCCAATGAGTCGCTCCGTGAAGCACGACAGTATGGTATCGAAACTGTCCATGCTGAGTATGTAGCCTACCCACTTGGTAAAATGCTTTATACCTGTCGTCAGCCAGAAGCTTATCCGCAAGGCTGAAATAACCTTGAATCTCTTGAAGGCACGGATACCCGGAGACTTACGACTGAAAGAGCTGGAGCGCTGGATAAAAGATGCAGACTACCAGTGTCAACTGATTATCCGTCGTGTACTGAAACATGAAACCATTCCGCACAGTGAGAAGGTTTTTTCGTTATTTGAACGCCATACGGAATGGATCAGTAAAGGAAAAGCAGGCGTTCCTGTAGAACTCGGCCTCAGGGTGTGCGTACTGCAAGATCAGTTTGGTTTCACCCTTCACCATTTGGTCATGGAAAAACAGACTGATGACCAGGTGACTGTAGCCATTGCTAAAGGCGCAAAGCAGCGGTTTTCTGAAGTATCGCAGGTCAGTTATGACCGGGGATTCTGGTCAAAAGAGAACCTTGAAAAGCTGGAAACATTTCTTGACCGAGCCGTCTTACCCAAAAAGGGGCGATGGTCTGAACAAGATCGGAAGCGTGAACGACACCCTGAGTTTGTCAGGGCAATGAAGAAGCATTCTGCGGTAGAGTCCGACATTAATGCACTTGAGCAGCACGGACTGGACCAATGTCCGGACTCAGGGATTGACGGTTATCGTCGGTATGTTGGCCTGGCGGTTTTAGGAACCAATCTGCACCGCTTGGGCTCTATACTGCAAAAGCAATCCAGTCAGGCTGTCAAAAAAGCAGCCTGAACGGAGAAGCGTACCAGAAAACAAACGATCATCGTTGGGTGAGGATTACGGACACCCGAAAAACGGGGAAATGATTAAGTTTTGATCAAAAAAAGAGGTGACTGGCATGAGCGGCCTGTTTTGTTTTCAAAAAAATTTTGTCAGTGCCTGTTGAGTCGGATTATTCATGGGTTTTCTGACAGACACTAGTTAGGACAGGCCATTGTTATTAATCACTGAAGTTACGCACTTCGCTACCATCGACTCCAACAGGTAGTAACTTGTCCAACGGGATAGACACTATATGTAGTAACATGTAGTAACACTGCGTAACTTGAGTTAATCATTACACTGAAGCTTTTACTGGTAAGCGTTTCTTAAACAATACCCGACAGAAACCGACATGTATCGGTTGGCTGTTTGACAAGCAATACCAACATCTCTGAATCATTCATGTTTCTCAACCGCAAGCATAACCGTGTGAAGCTCAGTACTGAGGCATTTATTGAGCGCTTTATCCGCCATATCTCTGAGAAGGGCATTAGAATGATGAAGTATTTGGGTTCCTGACTAACAGAGTCAGAGCCAAACTGCTGCCAACGTTTTACAACCTAAAGGAACAGCCAGAGAGTAGCACCATCAAAATCACAGGATATACTGACTATTCGGCCATATAGACCAATTTACGAATCAATCCGCTAACAGTCGCTCACCGTGTTTAATATGGTCACTCTCTCAAGTATCCCATAAAGTTCATGATACAATTCCAAGTCTATTTTTTTTGATGGGTCAGTTTGTTGGCGGGTCAGTATCATTTTCAGCACTCCTGAAGATAGCTAAAAATTCATTAAAAACAAGTCTTTTTATTAGTCATGGGTATCATTGCTCCAACAGCGTTTACTTTCTGACAATATTCTTTTTTCTATGGCAAGTATTTAATTCTTGCCATAGAATCATTATTTCAGCCTTTTGGTAAAATGATACTTTATACCTAAAAAGAAGCATAAAAAGCATAATAACCTGAAAGTTATTATGAAAAATGTATGATTTAAAAGTAGTGTCTATTATTAAATAAGATCTACTTCTTTCGTTTAGAAATATAAACCTTAGTTCTAATTACTTAGGTTGAATGGGGTACCTGTATGGCTAATGAGCTAATAGAATTAAAAAATCTGGGTAAAACGTCTGTTCAATGGTTAAATGCTGTCGGTATAAAGACGCTTGATCAACTGAAAAAAACAGGTTCTGTTGAAAGCTACTGCAAAGTACGAGATAGAGGTTTTAAAGTTTCTAAAGTGCTTCTCTATGCTCTTGAAGGTGCTTTAAATAATGCACACTGGAATGAACTCACAGAAGAACAAAAGCATCGTTTATTACAGGCAGTCAATGCAAGATCTAGCCTCCAATAAATAATCCATTAATACCCATTGGCTATTAATGGATTGTGGAGAGCAGGCACTCATTCGGTTTTCACCCCTATGAGTAAGCCTGCCTTTTGACGTAAAGAGCTTCACTATGAAACGATAAGATCTCCCTGATAACGCCAGGTATTACGGACGCATACGTGAACGCCACTGGTCTGACGGCATCGTCTGTCCAAACTGAAAAAGTAGCGACATTACTCCTTATTACGCCCTTCATTTTTGTTCAATTGATTGGTGTCCATGAAAAATCACCTTCTCTATCTGCAATACAGACAATTTCAGTTTTTGTTTTGTAGGTATTAGCAATATCGATCATCATTTTATACGGGAACAAGCAACCCACACCTATATCTTTTGATGTAAAAATAACACTGCTAGTCCGAAATATTAGTGGCCCGCCTTCCTTACTCTTAACTCTAAAACGATAACACGGGCTGTTATCAATATTCATTTCTGTTACATTAGCCTTTCCTTTTTCTGTTCGGCATCTTAAGGTGACTGGATATGCTTGAAAAGTAGCAGACATCCTGACTTTAACTGTATCAGGGTTAAACGTATAATGGGAAGTGTTTCCAGCATAACTCATACTGGCAGCTAACAAAGAAAGTAAAGATGAAGAAATTAAGCTTAATGTTTTCATGGTAACTCCAACGGTAATCACTCAAACACATCCACAGCAATTACTGCCGAAAGTGTGACGTAACAGTATACTGTTAGCTATTGCCGCAGAATTGATTAAAACATAACAAGAGCTGTAGTACGAACCCTTGTTGCTACAATCATAGACTATACGGTAGAATTTCAACATTATGGTAACAACAGTGCTTCTGCTGTGCCGACTCAACCCAAAACAACTGCTGAAAAACTGCTCAAAACAGTTTCTGAACAAGCGGCCAAAATTCCAGACTTTTGCAGGAAAAGTCAGCATAACATTATCACAATTTCACCCTTCATGATGCAGTGATGAGTACTTTTGCAGTGATGGACCTGAAATACCCTCACTACTGTCCTTTGACCGAGATTGCGTCAATAAGCCAGACAGGCTCATGTCGAAACGCACTGTTTCAGAAAATTCTTTATCCGCCCGCTTGCCTTTGTGCAACGATCTGGTTCACTACCTCCTGTGTCAGGCTCAGGTCCTGAGCGAAAAAGAAAGTCTGTCATTTATTATCTCAAGTTACGCAGTGCTACTACATATAGTGTCTATCCCGTTGGACAAGTGACTACCTGTTGTAGTCGATGGTAGCGAAGTGCGTAACTTCAGTTGTTATTATTGAACCCCTATGATTTTGCGCTTTTTCTAAAAGAATATAGTCTTGAAATTTGCGCCTATATCCTGCTGTAAACGGGTGAACTTTCATTCACTGCTTCATCTGTTTGATAACAGTGGCGATGGCATACCATGGAACTTTTGAATTTCAACAACCTGCCCATTAAGCGCAAATTGCGCTATGCAATGCTTATTACTGCCTGCACTGTCTTACTCATCACCCTGTCTATTCAAACAATCAATGACCTCCTTAATGCACGCACCGAACTGGTCAGAGACCTTGAATCCCTGGCAGAAATCACCGGCTCCAATGCAGAGGCATCGTTGATGTTTGACGACAGGTGCTACGGACGCATACGTGAACGCCACTGGTCTGACGGCATCGTCTGTCCAAACTGAAAAAGTAGCGATATTACTCCTTATTACGCTCTTCATTTTTGTATTACGCTCTTCATTTTTGTTCAATTGATTGGTGTCCATGAAAAATCACCTTCTCTATCTGCAATACAGACAATTTCTGTTTTTGTTATGAAGGGACTAGCAATATCGATTATCATTTTATACGGGAACAAGCAACCAATGCCTATATCTTTTGATATAAAAAGAACACTGCTAACCGGAGATATTAGTGGCCCGCCTTCACTCTTAACTTTAAAACGAAGACACGGGTCATCCAAATTCATTCCTGTTACACCAGCCAGTCCTTCTTCTGTTCGGCATCTTAAGGTGACTGGGTATGGTTGAAAAGTAGCAGACATCCTGACTTTAACTGTATAAGGGTTAAACGTATAATGGGAAGTGTTTCCAGCATAACTCATACTGGCAGCTAACAAAGAAAGTAAAGATGAAGAAATTAAGCTTAATGTTTTCATGGTAACTCCAACGGTAATCACTCAAACACATCCACAGCAATTACTGCCGAAAGTGTGACGTAACAGTATACTGTTAGCTATTGCCGCAGAATTGATTAAAACATAACAAGAGCTGTAGCTTGAACCCTTGTTGCTACAATCATAGACTATACGGTAGAATTTCAACATTATGGTAACAACAGTGCTTCTGCTGTGCCAACTCAACCCAAAACAACTGCTGAAAAACTGCTCAAAACAGTTTCTGAACAAGCGGCCAAAATTCCAGACTTTTGCAGGAAAAGTCAGCATAACATTATCACAATTTCACCATTCATGATGCAGTGATGAGTACTTTTGCAGTGATGGACCTGAAATACCCTCACTACTGTCCTTTGACCGAGATTGCGTCAATAAGCCAGACAGGCTCATGTCGAAACGTACTGTTTGAAACGCACTGTTTCAGAAAACCCTTTATCCGCCTGTTTGCCTTTGTGCAACGATCTGGTCCACTACCTCCTGTGTCAGGCTGAGGTCCTGAGCGAAAAAGAAAGTCTGTCATTTATTATTATTGAACCCCTATGATTTTGCGCTATTTTTAAAAGAATATAGTCTTGAAATTTGCGCCTATATCCTGCTGTAAACGGGTGAACTTTCATTCACTGCTTCATCTGTTTGATAACAGTGGCGATGGCATACCATGGAACTTTTGAATTTCAACAACCTGCCCATTAAGCGCAAATTGCGCTATGCAATGCTTATTACTGCCTACACTGTCTTACTCGTCACCCTGTCTATTCAAACAATCAATGACCTCCTTAATGCACGCACCGAATTGGTCAGAGACCTTGAATCCCTGGCAGAAATCACCGGCTCCAATGCAGAGGCATCATTGATGTTTGACGACAGTCATTCTGCTGAGCGTTTACTGAATGCCTTCTCAACCACCCGCCATATACAATCAGCACAACTGTTTACCAGCACCGGTCAACCCCTGGCAATTTATCATCTGCATCAGAGTAAACCCTGGCGTTTCAGCCCGGCAGCACTTGAGTTGCCGGTGACGGATTTTAGTAAAAACCGGTTGCATTTATATCGCCCTATACAAGCAGATGGCCAGTTTATTGGCGCTATTTATATACAGTCAGACCTTTCTCTCCTTTATCAGGAATTGTTCAAAAATCTTGTTGTTGCGTTGATGGCAGCACTGGCCTCAGTCATTGCAGCATCCATTTTAACCTCCCGCCTGCAGAGGCTGCTTGCTCACCCTGTCACAGAGCTTGCAGCGGTGATTAGCGATATTACCCATAACGAGCAATTTGATCGAAAAGTCCATACCGATAACAACGACGAAATCGGGCAACTCTATCAATGCTTTAATAACATGCTCCATCAAATCACAGAGCGTGATATACGGCTTCAACACCAGCGCGAAGGGTTAGAAACGGCTGTTGCAAACCGAACCCGCGAACTTGATACAAAAAATGCCCAGTTAAAAGACAGTGTTGAAGCAATGAACAGGGCTAAGGACGCAGCTATTGAAGCGGCAAAAGCAAAAGGAATATTCCTTGCCAACATGAGTCATGAAATTAGAACACCTATGAATGGCGTGCTTGGGATGCTGGAGCTACTGCAAGACACGCCGCTGAATAAAGAGCAAAACGACTTTTTGAAGACTGCCCATGCTTCTGCCGATACCCTGCTTCAGATCATCAATGACATCCTCGACTTCTCCAAAATTGAAGCCGGAAAAATGGATATAGAGTGCATTGATATGGACCCCAAAGTACTCACAGAAGACGTCTGTGCTCTGTTAGCGGCCACTGCGCGGGAAAAACAGCTCGAACTAAACTGCTACACCGACACACAGCTCCCCGGAAAACTGCAGGGAGACCCCCTTCGTTTACGACAGGTACTGACTAACTTATTGAGCAATGCTGTCAAATTTACTGAGCAAGGCAGTATCACTGTGCGTGTCAGGCTTATGGCACAACAGAAACAATCTGTCATTGTCCGTTTCTCCGTTGAAGATACCGGTATTGGCATCCCCCCTGAAACACAAAAGAAGCTTTTCTCCTCATTTACACAAGCTGACGGCAGTACTACCCGAAAGTTTGGGGGCACAGGCCTGGGGCTGACGATTTCCCGCCAGTTAGTCAACCTGATGGGTGGGGATATCCGTGTCATTTCCGAAAAAGGCAAAGGCTCCCTGTTCTCATTTGAGATAGCCATGCAGCAATCAACGCAATCAACGCAATCAACGCAATCAATGACGTTCCCGGACAAGGCGTCCTGTCATAGATTAAAAGGCGTAAAAGTACTGATCACTGACGACAATGCCACACATCGTGAAATATTACGGCATTACCTCCACGCCTGGGAGATGCCCTATGAAGAAGCTAAAAATGGCAGGCAGGCTCTGCGCAAACTCCACGAAGCAGCCAACGATACCCCCTTCACACTGATTTTCTTAGGGATGGACATACCTGACATGAGCGGTGTTGAATTATCCACAGCCATCACAAACGATGAAATGATCAATAACAACAAGCGGATACTGTTGATCTCAGCCAACCCCATCTCAGAGACAGAGCAAAAACAAGCCGGCATATACGCCTGCCTGAGCACCCCCTACCGACAATCACAACTGCTGGATATTACCTTGCAGGCCTTGCAGGACACAGGCAAAACAGAAACGATCCCCGCACCGCAGACAGTAATGCTCAAACATACGCAATTACTCTTGGTTGAAGACAATAAAGTCAATCAGAAAGTCGCTGTCAGTATGCTCAATAAACTGGGTTACCAGCATATTGATATAGCCGATGACGGTGCCATTGCTGTGCATATGACCGATAAAAAACAATATGATGTTATCTTCATGGATTGCCAAATGCCCAACATGAGTGGTTATGATGCCACAGAGCACATCCGGAAAAGGGAAGCCCGCCAACACCAGCGAAGAGTCCCTGTTATTGCAATGACGGCCAATGCCATGACTGGCGACAGGGAAAAATGTTCAGCCTCAGGCATGGATGATTACCTTGCCAAACCCATCAAGCTGGACTTGCTGAAAAACCGGTTAGACCACTGGCTACATTCGGCTCCCCTCCTTCAAATAAGTAAAACACAGCATCTTGAAAGTCCTCAGGCATCAGTGCCAGTGGCAGAAATGATCAAGATACAAACCCTTGATATGCTTCAGGAGCTAATGGAAGAGGAGTTTTTTGGGCTGCTGAAAAGTTATCTGGAGGATGCTTCCCAACTAATGGCTGATATTGAATCATCCCTGCAACAAACCGATGTAAAGCTACTCATCAGGGCCTCCCACACACTAAAATCAAGCAGCCAGAATATTGGAGCCATCCCTTTGGGGGAGATCGCAGCAGCCATTGAAAAAGCAGCCCTTGACAATAATCTTGACAATGCCGCTACCCTTATTGATAGCCTGAAGTCAACGGCTGCTGATACGATGAAAGCACTTTTGCGCTACAGACAATCAAAGGAATGACTATGAGCCTCGGACAACGCATCAAATTTAAACTCTTTCGGTTATTTCTGAATGAGTCTATTTTGGGAGGACTTATTGTACTGCTCCCCCTTGCAATTATCTTCTTCTTTTTTGGCTGGCTCATCCAAACCATTGGCGAGTGGATCAGCCCTCTGGCTCACTTATTTGATGGCTATGGTATCCCGATTATTATCTCGGATATCGTTGTTATTCTGCTTATCATTGTTTCCTGCTCCATTGTTGGCCACTTTGTGCGTACCCGGTTTGGTGGCTGGCTATATAAAACACTGGAAACTCACCTTTTGAAAGCACTACCAGGCTACCGTTCTCTGAAAGAGATCGTAGAGATGATGCTTAGAAAAGATGCCGCTCCGTTTAAAGGCGAAGTTGCACGTGTATGGCTTTATGGAAAGGCAACCCCGACGTGGACTATTGCTCTCATTACCAGCAGGCACGTTGATGGAAGCTATACAGCGTTCGTTCCAACAGCACCGAGTCCTGCCTCAGGGGTTGTTTATCATCTGCCCAGTGACCAGGTTGAGATCTGTCCCGATATTTCCATGGATCAGGCTTTCAAGGTTATCGTTGCCTGTGGTGCCGGATCATCAAGCTTATTTAAAAATAGCCCACCTGCAACCATTTCATCCTCTTCTTCATCATCCTGTTCGTGAATTCCACTTGAGAAGCACCTACTATCAGGACAACCTATCGCTTTGTTGCCCAAAATTGCTTGATCGGGAGAGCCAATTTGACCTTTCGGATATATAAGAAGGCCTTGAATATCACCTCACCATTGTCCAGTTTGCCACTGAAATTTCAATTGATGATTTTGTATGGCACTCTCATTGTCTCAATGACAGCGTTTAGCTGCTGGTTAATTTCATCACAGATCCAGGCTGCCAACAGGCAGCAAATACAATCCATTGGCACACTGCTCAGTGAGCAAACAGCAAAAGCAGCAGCCAACATGTTGATGACCGGGGATCGGCTCAGCCTGAGCATCCTCCTGAACAACCTTGTACAAAGCCCCTATATTAGCCAGGCATCCATTTATAGTATTGATAATCAACGCATTGGGCATGCTAAAAACACGGTAGCACCCTATCCACACGCCACACAAATCACACCAGCACCTATTCGCACCCAGGATGTTATCGCAGGGTATGTTCACCTATCCCTGAATAATGGGTTGTTAAAGCAAAGCGCAAGAGGCGTGATTCACAAGATCTTTGCAATTAATGCCCTGTTACTTGTTGCCGGGCTTGCGCTGGTTTATCTCTTTGGCGATAAAATCACCGGGCAGCTCCAGTTAATTGAGCGACAACTGCGCTCTGTGCTGACACAGCAGCCCGGCTCCATTAAACCAAAAGGCGAGGTGGCGCGTATCGCTACCCTGGTAGAGCACCAGCTGACAGAGAAATATAAAGCGTTTCCTGCAGAGACATCAGAGTTAACAGATAGCGAAACATCAGCTATTGTGGCTATATGCGCTAAAAATATGCGTCGGCTACAGCAAATACTGGCACCGCAGGATTTAATCCTGATCGTCGAGCAGCATGTTCTACTGATTGAAGAAGCCGCCAGGCAGTATAATGGCACTGTCAGCTACTCACCAGAGGGCAACTGTTATATTCGTTTTTCCAGCATGGACGGCCATGACTTTGCACTCCATGCCCTGGATTGCAGCTTGATGATTCAGACACATTCTCACAACACGGCAAACCAACGTATTGCAAAATTACAAATAGGTCTGGGACTCTGTGTAAGCGATACCTGTACAGAATACCCTGAAAGCAAACATCCAACCCTTGAAGACAATGCAGCCAGCCAGGCTTTAATGCTCGCCAGCCTGCCGGAGCCTGATGGTCTGCACTTACTGCGTCAGCAGCTTAGCTGGTTTCCTCCCGAAAGTATTGAGATTGATGTTTCCGACCATGGTGATGGTATTGTTCTGGTCGGTTCATCACTCACCCTTGAAAGTACATAAAACGACTGCTAGTGCCGGAAAGCGCTGATATACATACAAGCAAAAACATGTTTTGATTCGCACCCCTTTTTTTAACAGCAGTAGCACGGATGCCATCAAAGCATACCCAGCAGATCATTTTGTCAGAGCAGGAACGTAGTGACCTGGAGCTTCTTGTTCGCCAGCGGAAAAGTGCTCAATCCATAGTGCTCAGGGCTAAAATCATATTGGCTGGTGCAGAAGGGAAAAGTCTTCTCGGGACAACAAAAGAACTCAAGTGTAACCGTGAAACCGTCACACGCTGGCGGAAGCATTGGGTTGAACGTAGTGATGAACTGCCTGTTTTGGAAAAACTAAAAGAAGCGCCTCGCCCCGGTGCAAAACCCAAGTTTACCGAAGAGTCGCTAAAAGCCTGAAGAGCATGGTTATCCATTCAGTCCTGATCGCTGGCTATGGCGGCTATAAAGGTATTGTCCCATGACAGGTGGGGCGTTTTTTAAAATCAGGCCGATATTCGTCCCGATAAAGTGAAGGGCTGGGTAGCACCCCAAGGGATGAAGACTTCGAAATCCACGTTGCACACCTATCGTCAAGCTATTGAACGTGCAGGGAAAGCAATATCCTTTGATGAAAAAACGGGCATGCAGCTAGAGCCATTGACGGCTGTCAAGCCGGGCTATATTGAAAAACGTGAGTTTGATTAAGCGCCATCCCATCAATCTCACAGAGACAGGTGGGGCGTTTTTTAAAATCAGGCCGATATTCGTCCCGATAAAGTGAAGGGCTGGGTAGACACCCCAAGGGATGAAGACTTCGAAATACATAGCGCTGACGTCTGCGACACCTATCGTCAAGCTATTGAACGTGCTGAGCAGGGAATTCGTACAATATCCTTTGATGAAAAAACGGGCATGCAGGCATTAGAGCCATTGACAGGGGGAAAGCCTGTCAAGCCGGGCTATATTGAAAAACGTGAGTTTGAGTATAAGCCATGGAACTCAGGCCCTGCTGGCTGGGATGGATGTCGTGACAGGCACTGAAAAAAATAACAGCCAGAGCGACATGGATCAGCCAGATAAAACACGTAAAAAGAAAGAACCATTTTCAGAGACTTCTCAGTGAAGAAGAAAAAACCGACTGATACCTTCTTTGCAAAGTTGATTGAATACGCCAGGGTGGAAAGAAATTCTGAAGAGAAAGCAGTCTTTCTAACGGGCTGGCATTTTGTCATGGATCGCCTTAATACCCATATGTCAGAAGCCGCAGTTAAGGCAGTAGCCAGGGTTGAGGGTACAACGGAAAAAGAGCTGGGTCTAAAAGGGGTAAAACCGGCATCCTCAAGAATATGAAAACACGGGCAGCCTACCTGAGTGATATATCCCACAAGATTGTGTTTCACTATGTACCCCGAAGCATGCATCGTGGCTAAACCCAGATAGAGATATGGTTTTCTATTTTGGTGAGACGCTTTCTGAAACGAAACAGCTTTACGTCAACAGAAGATCTTAAGGTACGCCTTCATCAGTTCATGGACTTCTTCAACGAGAAAATGGCCAAGCCTTTTAAGTGGACTTACAAAGGCCGACATTAACCCCTTTGACTATTTATATGCGTTTACCAACCGGCAGCGTAATAAAATCAAGTGCCTCAACAAATTCCACTGCAAGTGTGATATTGTATGGGGATTAGCGCTTAGGGGCACTAGTTCACGAACCTCACAGTGCAGGGGTAATGATAGTAATGACCCCGTGAGGCCTGCATGGCAGCCCGGATCATAAACACTATTACGAGAACAACCACAACAGGCACCAATGGCAGTAGCAGTAAACCGATGAGTATAAACTTTAAAGCAACCCAAAGAGCAAAAGCCAGCAGTACGGTAATTTGAAAATTAAGGGATTCTCTGGCATGGTAATCCATATAAGGGGACACATCTCGCTTCATAAACCAGATCACCAGAGGAATGACAATATTCATCCCCGGTATGATAAAACCTGATAACGGAAGCAAGTGAACCAGCATTGCCAGATTTTTTTCATCCCTCCCGGTTGGCTGCTCTGGTGTGACATCATTCATTATTTACTCTTATCGTTTCCTGTTGCCTTGACCATAGCGTTTTCAATTATTATCACATAATTAAAGCGGTAGTAAAGCGCTTTTCCTGTCCCGACAGACTTGCATTATTGACACGCTCCTGAAAAAAAGACGGTAGCGACAAAACAACACCCGCAATCCCACCCGCAATCCCACCCGCAATCCCACCCGCAATCCCACCCGCAATCTATAGTGTGACAAGAATTATACTGGCAGAGGAGCTGCTGGTCGTGTTGTCGTAATAATAGCTTGCCAGCATTGAAATTCCTTGAAAAAACCGGTAAATCCCATTACACTCCTGCCTCAAACAATACAATAGCTCAAATTCTATGCCTGTTACTGTTGAAGAAATCATTCAGCCTTCTCGTCAGGATCGGGAGGATTTGCAAAAGATTTATGAGGATGCGCCCCAGTGGATGCTTGATGACTGGCACTCAACTGACCATTGCTGTGCAATAGCACGTATGCTTGACACCGTTGCTCAAACAGAAGGTCAACACCTCTATGCCGCTCGATTCAACCAGCGGTTACTGGCAGCACTCATTGTCGATAAACAGGGCGATAGCTGGTTAATACACCGTTTATGTGTAAGACAGTTAACACGTGGCCGGGGTGTGGGCGGTCGGTTATTACTGCTGGTCACACAACAGGCACTGACCGAAAGCAAGGCCATCACCCTCCATGACCCGGAAAGACAGCTCTCCCATGAGCGCCTGTTAAAAACCATTGGCGACTATCGTATCGCCTCGTCACAGGCTAATACCCGTCGACTCGTCTAATTCCGCTTTACGCTGGCAACCTGAACGCCAACCTGCGTTGAAACCCTCGCAATAGCCGACTTTACTCATGGTTTATTCTTTCTCTGTCGTCCAGTTTGCAGACTCATTACCGTAGTCAGAAAAGGCCATTGGCATCATTCTCCATCATAGATCAATGTTTGCCTGAGAATTGCCCCCTACAGAGGACGGTTTCTACACTATCAACACTATCAACACTATCAACACAATGAGAACCTGAAAATTTTGAGCAAGGCTTGCAATTGACTGCAATCAAGGTAATGTGGAGGTAATGGTCAAAAGGATCTGACTCATGCCCGCTCTTGCCCTGTTTAAGGATAAGCAGCTCAGACTTTGTGTCGTGACAACACTGGCTACCGGGTCTGTTGGTAATACAACAGAGGCATTACTGCTTCCCCCGAAACCATTGGCCTTCAGCTCAACCTGGGATTGCCAGTCAGGCAGTGATAATGACTGGCTGTGTGATGCCGGTGCTGACGGGGTCTATCACGAAGCACCTGAATCGGCCTTCCCAACCAACCGGGAAAGCCAGGTTGCTCATACCTATCGTTACCAGTCAGCTGTCACCAAACCACCCATGTATGGCTCTCAGGTCACGACATCGTCTTTTACTAACCCCTATTCACCATCGGCTACCAAAGTGACCGAAAACGCAGTTCTGACTGAGTTGCTCAACGCCCCACCTGATAACTATGTCTTACAATGGATTGCAGCAAATAGCCGTGAGCCTTTAGAGCGCCTGAAAGCACAATACCCTGTCCTCAGGGAAGCGACGATTGCTGAATACCAGCGTTCCAGAAAACAATGGTTTCTGCTGCTTGATGGCCCCTACCCCAGTCGGGTAGCCGCTATGGCCGCACTCAAACGAGAGCCACGCGCTATCATTGCCGCCAGATTTTATCCCTGGACCCGTTCAGTGGCCAGCATCCAGCAACTCGACCTTGTCAGGCCAAACACATTTGTTAATAACTACCAATACCCTGATACTGTGCCTGCTTATCCCGGCATCAATCGTCATAATACCCCCCACCCGGAACAGCTGACGCCACAACCCTATACCACGGATACTTCAAGTGCTTATCAGGCATTGCCCTACGGTCGCACACAAGCTTCACCTTCAACCACACAGCAGCGGCAACATCAAAATACCAGACTGCACTATCCTGATCGTGACCCACAGCCCTACCAATGGGCTCCAGAGTCTGTCGCTTCTCAGCCGTCTGTCTCAAAGTCACAATACCAGCGGTATCAGTACAACGGGACTGCACAGCCACCACTAACATCCACCAGCGATTACACAAACAATTATCCTGAAACGACACAGGCACCCCATTACCCTGCACCAGCACTGGAATCCTCTGCGCTGTTTGGTGAGCAGCTCCATTATGCAACCGCCTCTACTGGTCAACATACCATTACTCGTCAACGACCAAGTTATCAGGAGGCTGACTATAACCAACAACCTTACTCACAACGCCAATACCCGCCAACACAGCAACAGGCACATCTGCCCGACTATAATATACAGCCATCGACATATACGGATTACGGATACAACCCTGACTTTTACCAGGAACAGCCCCAGCCTGCGCCCGCCAGGAAACATTACGGAACATCCGCCGTCCGCCATGAAGACTTTAATGGGAGTCATCGGTCGTCTTACAATGACCGGGCACTCAATGCCCCGCCTGGCAGCTACACTATTCAGTGGCTGGCAGCGAACAACAAAGCATCACTGGAGCGGGTGCAACTTCGTTACCCCGCACTGCAAAATACCCGTATTGTGCACTATCGCAAGCGCAACGCTGACTGGTATGTATTAATTGGCGGCACTTTTATGAGTAGAGAGGCCGCTCAGGCAGCACTGGCATTACCTCCTTATTCTCGCCTGACCGCAAGGCTATATCCATGGATTCGTTCGGTGGAAGGTTTACAGAAAATGGTCGCTGGCACCCACCGACAACCCCGCATACAACAACCAGGCCATTTCCAACAGCCAATGCAACGCATTGCCCGTCACGGAAACGGTTACACCATACAGTGGTATGCAGCCAATCACCCGGATGATGTCAGGCGCATGCAGCAACAGTTCCCTGAACTGGCCGACGCCGTAACCGTGCATTTCAGGCGTAATCAGAGGGACTGGTATGTCCTGTTGCA
The DNA here is from genome assembly GCA_965232215.1 of Endozoicomonadaceae bacterium. Lineage (GTDB taxonomy): Bacteria > Pseudomonadota > Gammaproteobacteria > Pseudomonadales > Endozoicomonadaceae > Endonucleibacter. Next base: position 295,499 of record CBDDPF010000012.1, on the reverse strand, counting down.
AGGACAATTTAATTCTAACAGGGAGGCTATGCTGGCATTAAAGTCCCCTGCCATGAGAAATGCAGCCAGAGTATTGCACCCCTGGACCCGGCCGGTGAGTACGCTAAGGCATTTGAATATTCAGGAAAGGGGCTAATGCGGGGTTGGGTAGTACGTCAAAACTGTTGTTTATACATAATTTGTCGTATGACATGTTATTAAAAAATACTGTGTTCTGACTGCAAGATGGACAATGTCAATCAATCTGGGAAAAATAAAGCGGGTATTCAGAGATTTCTGCGTACACAACCAGAGTGTCATGCCAGAGTACCGAAACAAGAGGGGAATTCTTCGTTGTAGAAAGGAAGTGACGCCACCTGTGGCAGGGCAAGTTTTTAAATGGCTAATGACGGTTGTTGGACTAACCCCCTTAAACGCGGCCGGTATCTCGGACACAAGAACCATTCATCGTCATGGTCACTACGCGTTCGTGGCAAGTCAAACACTGCCCATTAACGGGGTCTTGGAGCTAGCTCAATTGATGAATTCAGGATGAAGTTTTCAAGCGCTGGTTTTGATCCGCCACCCGAAAAAGATTTATACTTTTTTGAAAGTCAGCTGACTTGGATTCATGGTGTTTGGTGGTGGGCTAAATCTATGGTTTTAAATTTTATACTCCTTGGAAAACAACGGCTGTAGAAGTATAAATCACAGATTTAACCCAGTTCCCATGACTATGATAGTCTACAACGATTTTATTTCACCACGTTTTATAACACTCAGGTCTGTTCAATTCACTTTTTGTCCTTCACAATCATGTCGCTGTAAAGGGAATAGCTCAAAAGGAGCTTAAAATGAATGATTTAAACCCATTATATCCGGATGCCAGAGTCCCGCTTCGTTTTTTAATTGACAAATTCACCCATGAGGAATTAAAAAGTTCAGGTTTAGAAGTAAGAATTATAAGGGAACATTCACTTCGTTCCTACTATTTTATTCAAGAACGATCATCCAGGGACCCAAGAAGAGGTTTAGGACAATTGGATTTTAGCCGATTTTTAAGAATGCAATTATCCGGTCCAGATCCTTTCTTTGTGAAATATCCCTATTATATCATTGAGTTAAATATCAACAACAGAGTTTCTTTTGAGAACCATATTCGTTACACAAAAAAAACCACTCTACATTAGCTTCAGGTAATAGAGGAGAGACTGCTGGTTATTTATCATTCCGTGAACACGAGGAGGATAAAGATTGGCTGGACGTACATGGCCTTTATATCAACCCTAAATACCAAAAACTAGGGTTAGGAACTTTTTTATTGAGGGCTGTTGCCGGATTAGGTTTATTGAATAATAAACGAGGCATTGAAATAGACGACCCTTATTATTATGGGAATGTAAGTTTTTATACACATAAAGGAATGGAGATTATTAGACGTTGTCCTCGCCATCGTTATCGTTGTGCCCAATTGAAACTTATAAATGATGATGGGAGCAAGAACACTTTACATCAACTGCTTCCTGCACCCTCAGAGTACCCCTTTGAATTTAAAAAGATGAAAGGTGTAGATCCTATGGCGTTGCTTTAGGAATAATCTACAAATAACGGTAGTGGGTTAAAACTGTTGTTATACCCATCCCACAAAATAACTATTCCATAACTGCCCAATGCCTGGAACAAGGTTGTCTGTTCGTCCAGCTTATGAAACCAGCTTTTTCCAGGCTGTGCAGCAGCTATCAACAATCTTTCGTCACTGTCAAAGCACCTGTTAGATGAATCATACCTCCCACACTTGCTCTGCGCTATTGAGCTCTGGCGAATGGAGGGAAAGAGAAAAAAGATCATAAACAGCTTCTTAGAACAGGCCATTGGTATTATGTCGCCCTAAGGTCACTCAATAATCTTCGGCCCACCCAAAAAAAAACCGTCGTATTCTCCATGACATTCCTGCCCCTGTACTGTGGCTCCTGAAAAAGTGAAATAACAAAGCAAACAACAAAGATTCCTTACTCTACGAAATCAGGTGTACAATAATCACGCCAATCACGCCGCCAATTTGCGAATATACGCTTACTGACTACTAATTACTGACTACTGAGGCTCCATTATGAATCGGCTTATTAAGTGGATCGCCATCGTTTTTGCAGGACTGGTCCTGCTGATAGTGCTGGCTGCAGTTCTGCTACCGCAACTCATAGACCCGAATGACTACCGGGATGACATTGCTAAAATAGCCTATAAGCAAACAGGACTGACGTTAAAAATTAACGGTTCCATAGGCTGGTCAGTTTTTCCCTGGCTGGGACTGACGCTTAAAGACCTGACTGTGGCTGGGCAAGATGGCAGCCAGCTGGCTAGCCTTGAAAATGCCGATGTCAGCGTGAAGTTACTGCCTCTACTGAGCAAAAATATTGAGGTAAAAAATGCCACCCTTGGTGGTCTGAACCTTAACCTGGTTAAAAATCCGCAGGGTAAAGGAAACTGGGAAGTAACCCCCACCAAAGCCTCAACACCTGCCAGGACGTCTGCCCCTCAAACAACGGCCACCGGTTCAACAACAGCAGCAAGTACCCCACTAAAGCTGGACATTGCCAACGTTGCCATCACTGACCTGACGATTCGGTACAACGATAAAACAACCGGTGACAGTTATGTGGTTAAAAATGCCAGCCTTAGCACAGGGGCCATATCCAGCCAGAAACCTTTCAATATAACCGCCAGGGCGCTGGTTTTAAGCAACAACCCCAAAGTGAGCCTGAATACAGACCTTAAAGCAACAGTGACCTTTAACCTTGAAAAAGGACTCTATGATCTGAATAACCTCAGTTTCATTGCAAAACCCGATGCAGCAAATAGTGAACCACTAACCCTCACGGGAAACATCCATCTACAGCAACAACCCTTCCTCACAGAAGGCGAGCTCAATGTTACCGCCTTTAATCCAAAACAATTTCTGGCACAACTAAATATGCCACTTCCCCCCATGGCTGATAAAAATGCAATGGAAAGCCTGGCATTAAAAAGCCACTTTAAAAGCAATGGCAAAAGCCTCAATGCGGATAACCTGACATTAACCCTCGATAGCTTTAACCTGAACGGTTTCGTCAATGTCGTTGACTTTGCCAGGCAGGCTGTCACTTTTAAATTCACAGGCAATGCCCTGAATTTGGACAGCTACCTGCCACCTGCCACCACAAAGCCTGTTGAGGATACAGAAAAGGAGCAGTCCTCACCGGCAAAAAGCAACATATCTGAAAAAGAACTGCCTCTGATTCCCGAAGCACTACTAAGAGACCTGACTATTAACGGCTCTATGGGGTTGAGTTCACTGACGGTTGCCAAACTACAATTTGATCAACCTTCTGTCACTCTTAATGCTGCCGGGGGACGCTCTGAAGTAAAAATAGCCTCCGACTTTTATAAAGGTACCATTGACCTTGATGGAAAAGCGGATGTCAGAGTACAGAACACACCGAAACTGGCAGTAACGGCGAATCTGAAAGGCATTAATCTGAATGCACTGTCAACGCCAGTACCTGAGTTAAAGCCTTTGCAAGGCGATGTGAATGCCAGCATGACTATTACCACCCAGGGACAGCTACAAAGTGTACTGACCCGCAACCTCAATGGCACCATTGGTTTTGACATCAATCAGGGGGCCTTTACTGAAGCCAACTTTAATAAAATGGTTTGCGAAGGTATTGCCCTTGTCCGTCAGAAAAAGCTGCAAAAGAAAGACTGGGGCACCAGCACCCCATTTGAAAACCTCAGTGGTCAATTTATCATTCGCAACGGTGTTGCCACCAATAAAGATCTGACCGCTGCATTATCCAGCATGAACTTGAAAGGCGATGGCACAATAAACCTGGTTGACCGAACCATCGACTACCACGTTGGGCTGAACATTCGGGGAGATGAGCAGGTCATTGACAGAGACCCGGCCTGCAAAGTCAACAAAGATTATATCAATGTCACCTGGCCTGTACGTTGTGTCGGCAAGCTGGGCGAGCAGCAGTGTGGTTTGGATTCCGAACGTATGGCCGGCACTATTGCAAACCTGGCGAAGCAGGAAGCTAAAAAACATATAAAAAATGCCATTGATAAAAATATTAATGGCTCCTTGAAGGGTGTCTTAAAAGGCTTATTTAATTGAACCTAAAAAAACCGGGCTGACTGTTTCCAGACAGTTCGGTTTTTTGTTATAACAGTGGCCTTTTTTAACTACCGTAATAAGTATGGCAGGCTGGACATCAAAATAAGGGAAAACGATGGGTCAAAATGATGGGTCAAGAACTAATGTATCCTCCAAAAGGCCCTCCCACAAACTGAAGCTTACGCGGCTTAACCTGCTGTGGACTTTGCTCCGCTTTTTGAGGTGTAATCCCTACCATCATTGTGTCCAGGCGTACAGACACCACAGGGTCATCACTGCAAAACTTCACATGGTAATCATTACAGTACTCGGGGATATAAGTCATGGCCAACCTTTTCAGATGATTAATATGCTGCTCCCCTTCATTATAAGCTGCCTGCATTTTCGCGGCCTCGGCATGGCAGGTATGAACAAGGCTGGGATCGTTCTTATTGGTTAATTTGCCAAGTAGAGTGTCATCCAAAATTTGTAAGAAACGAAGAGGATTGGCTGCAAAGCCGCAACTCACGGCGAGGGCAGCAATAACCGGGCAAGGAATAACCGCTTTACGAAACCAGGCTGAGAACTCATTATGGTCGGTCAACAGAGTGGGTTCAGCATTTGCTCTACTGGCTTGATGTGCTTTTATAGCCTGCCAGGCTTCATTGGCTTTCTTAAAGGATTTATTCACTAAATAGCGCTGGATAATGCCTTCCAGCCAACTCACAATATCCCTGAAAACCTGCATCAAAATCACCGGCAACGTACCAAGAGCAGCACCCACTGTGGCACCCACTGCCACGCCAAAATTGACACCGGCATCCATGATACCGCCACCCGCTTTAGCCAGAGAGTGCCTGGCCATAGCATTGGCAATGGTAGAAGGGTAACCGCCTAGAAAATCAGCATCACGGCCACTCCACAGCTGCATAAAAAACGCTTTTAGTCCCTGAATAGTATGAACCAGGCCTGAGTAAAACTGCGACAATAGCGTATAATGCGCCACACCTGGCGTAACGGCTTTAAACGTTGTTGAAAGCCGGGTCGCCACAAGCACCATCAGCGAATCAGTGCTTAAAGTGAGTAAAAAGTTCGATACCGTTGTACTAAAACGACCAAACAAAGATGCCAGACGGTCAATCGCCCATGCAAAAAACTCAGATATCATCCTGTCTATTTTGCTAATTTCATCAGCAGCAAAACCGGCCATCTCAGACAGGGATTGCCCCAGCGTGCTTCTGCCTGCTGTTTGCTGGTAGAGCCATGCAGGTAGTGCCAACAGGTCACCGGGCATCGTAGTAATCCCTGAGCCACCATAAACTAATGCTGCATTGGTGAACGAGAAACCTGCCTGGACAGACTCTGCACGCGTATTACCCAGAAAGTATAAAATGCCCTTTCGGGCATCTGCCATCTCAGCCAACTGTACGTCAATGGCTGTTTGCTTAGTACTGCCAAAGAGTTTGTTTTGGATACCATTAAGCATATTAAATTGTGGCATAAACAATACCCTGCTTTCACTTCAGGCTGGCGACAAACATACACCAAATGTTACTCAACCCCAGAAACACCGGTGAAAAGTCCAGCGAAATACTTGTTACTACTTATAAAGTAATATTCGCACTTTTATATAGAAGATGAATGAGATCTCTTAAAGGGAATTTACACTTCATTGACAGACAGTAACGGTCAGTAGCAGGGTAGTGAACTGACAAGTCCTGCTGAATCAAACCCCATGACTTTTGCCACATTTTGCCATAATCAGGCAACCTGACCGCAGCGGCGGGTGATGTCCATTACCATAGTCACTACCATACCAACATCCACCGGACTCATTCCCCCGGTCATATGGACTCACTGCCAGAAAAGATACTGCTGAGTATAAAATGAACCCATCAAAACTTATCCGGATCTTTTGCTTTCTCCTTTGCCACTTCCGCGGTAATGACTTTCTTTTTCACTAAACTCTCCAGGCACTGATCCAGTGTCTGCATGCCAATGCTATTGCCTGTCTGAATGGTGGAATACATTTGAGCCACCTTATCTTCCCGAATCAAATTACGAATAGCGGAAGTACCCAGCATAATTTCGTGGGCTGCCACACGACCACCGCCTTTTTTCTTCAGCAGGGTTTGGGAAATCACTGCCTCCAGTGACTCAGAGAGCATAGAGCGAACCATCGCCTTTTCATCAGCAGGAAAGACATCAATAATTCGGTCAATGGTTTTAGCCGCTGAGGTGGTGTGCAGGGTTCCAAACACCAGGTGACCGGTCTCAGCTGCACTGAGGGCCAGCCGAATGGTTTCAAGGTCTCGCATCTCACCTACCAGAATAATGTCGGGGTCTTCGCGCAGGGCAGAACGCAGTGCATTATCAAAGCTATGGGTATCTCTGTTAACTTCCCGTTGATTCACCAGGCACTTCTTCGGGGGGTGAACAAATTCGATCGGGTCTTCAATGGTCAAAATATGTTCATATTTTGTCTCATTCAGGTGGTCAAGCATAGCTGCCATAGTGGTACTTTTACCTGAACCTGTAGGGCCTGTAACCACAATCAGCCCACGGGGTTTGGCAGTAATTTCCTTAAAGACCCTGCCCATACCCAAATCATCCATAGAAAGGATTTTTGTCGGAATGGTTCTAAAGACAGCACCTGCACCGCGAGAGTGGTTAAAGGCATTGACACGAAACCGGGCAACACCGGGAATCTCAAAGGAAAAGTCAATCTCCAGATATTCTTCAAATTCCTTGCGCTGCTTATCGGTCATGATGTCATAGATCAGTGCATGGACCTCCTTATGTTCCATGGCCGGCACATTGACCCGCTTCACATCACCATCAATACGAATCATCGGCGGCATACCGGCAGAAAGGTGAAGATCCGATGCACCTTGCTTGTTGCTGAATGCCAACAGTTCAGTAATATCCATAAATTATCCCTCAGGCAATGAAATGAGTACACTAGGAGCCTGACCGGTGATAGTGCTCTGCGCGGTAGTCTGTTCCCAGTCAGTCTCCGGGTACAAAAACGCTCCTGGTTTTCCGAACACACAGTGTTAGAAGGCTATCGGCCAGCAATGGCAAAGTTTGCAGTGAGTATGACTATTTTTCAGATTTTCCAGATGAGTCCATTATGAGCCTGTTACAACACTCCTTTGAGCAAGTGCTTGAGCGTATAGCACAGGCCAAAACGGCCAATGGACGAACCGATCCAGTGCAGTTATTGGCTGTCAGTAAGAAAAAGCCGACTTCGGTCATTGAAGAGGCATACCACCTTGGGCAACGCCACTTTGGTGAAAGTTATCTGCAGGAAGCCCTTGAAAAACAAGCTGCCCTGAGGGCGCTACCGGGTATTTGCTGGCATTTTATCGGCCCCATTCAATCCAATAAAACCCGGGATATCGCGTCACATTTTCAATGGGTTCACAGCGTTGACCGCCTGAAAGTGGCAACAAGGCTCAATGAACAACGCCCGAAGCACCTCCCGCCACTCAATATCTGTTTGCAGGTGAACATCAGTGCAGAAGCCAGCAAATCTGGCGTAACAGAGACGGATCTGCCCGCTATGGTTAAGGCAGTAAAACAACTCCCCGGTCTAAAGCTACGGGGATTAATGGCGATTCCAGCCAGGGCGATCACCCCCCAGGCTCAGCGTATCCCTTTTAAAGCAATGGCTGATCATCTGACCAGGCTAAACCAACAGTGTGCTCTTCATATGGATACATTATCCATGGGCATGACAGACGATCTTGAGGCAGCCATTGCCGAAGGCGCTACTATCGTCAGAGTGGGTACAGCCCTGTTTGGAAAACGTTAAAAAGAGGTAACAGAGGTAACAATGACACATTCACAAAGCCGGATCAGTTTTATCGGTGCAGGCAATATGGCGCGGGCTGTTATTGGTGGCATTCTGAATAAAGGATGGAAGGCAGAACAAATCACAGCGACAGCCGCCAGTGAGAAAACCCGCCAGACAGTGAGTGAAATGCTGGGTATCCCTGTCACTGATAACAACCAGCAAGGGGCAGATGCCGATATTGTGGTGCTGTGTGTAAAACCTCAATGTATTCAAACAGTGCTGACAGAAATAGCACCCGTGCTGGTGAGGAGACGACCCTTGCTGATTTCTGTAGCCGTTGGCGTCACCATGGACTGTCTGAGTCGTTGGGGCGGTACCCCTCTCTCCATTGTGCGTAGCATGCCTAATACGCCGTCATTACTTGGCCTTGGCGCCTGTGGACTGTTTGCCAATGAGCATGTCACAGAGGCTGAGAAAGCCATAACTGAGTCCCTCTTCAATGCTGTGGGTATTGCCCTGTGGCTTGAAGACGAGTCTCTCATTGATGCTGTAATGGCTGTGTCAGGCAGTGCACCAGCCTATTATTTCCTGTTGATGGAAGCCATTGAAAAGGTGGGCATAAAGCTTGGCCTTCCAGCTGAGGTCGCCAACCGGCTAACCCTTCAAACGGCAGTGGGTGCTGCTACTATGGCACAGCAAAATAGTGACGAGGACAATGATGACAACGATATTGTACAGTTAAGAAAAAATGTGTGCTCCCCAAACGGAACGACAGAACAGGCCGTTCGTGTGTTACAGGACGGCGGGCTGAACCAGCTCCTGGAGAAAGCCATGTGTAAAGCTGTCTATCGTGCTAAAGAAATGGCCGAAGCATTAAGCAAAGAGTAGGCTGTTTTATCATAATGGAATAACTCACTCGTTTTACCCGGTGCTATGTGAGCAGCACTGCACAACCACAAAGAGAGGCATGAATGTCGGCACTTTTATCCAGTTTTGTTTTCTTGTTACAGACCCTCGGCGGGCTGTATATTATGGCAGTCCTGTTGCGATTTTTGTTGCAGGCGGCACAGGCAGATTTTTACAATCCCATCTCCCAGGCTATTGTTAAAATCACATCTCCACTACTAAATCCATTACGAAAAGTGATTCCCGGGTTTGGCGGTATTGATGCTGCCTCTCTGGTACTGGCACTGCTACTGCAGATAGCATTGATTTATGGTTTGCTGGCCATACAGGGAGTGCCACCAGGCATGGTGCCCATCCCGCAGGTGGTCCTCACCAGTCTGGTAAAACTGGCTGAACATATTCTCAATATCTACATGTACAGCCTGATCATTATTGCCATTGCCAGCTGGGTCGCACAGGGGAGCTACAACCCCGGCCTGATGCTATTGCATCAATTAACAGAGCCTCTGTCCAGTCGAATCAGAAAGGTGATTCCTCCAGTGGGAGGTCTGGACTTTTCCCTGATGGCTATCATCATCATTATTTACTTCCTGAAAAACCTGCTCGCTGGCATCGCATAAGCTGGCAGGAAGTGCCGGCTTCCGCCGGTTCTTTTTATGGCTTTTGGGTTAAACTGTGCCCATATGCCCATAAAAGCCATTATCCCACCCTGTTACAGCCAATGGCCAAGCCACGCCATATATTCCTGGCGAGTGGCGGGTATTTCATTGGGCAAATGGTGCCTGGCTCCTTTAAGATAAAGCACTTCCGGCTGCCGGAATAACTTGCTGAGAATGGGAATATTGTGTCTGGCATCCACCGTCTTATCATGGGTGCCTTGCAAAATCAGTGGTGTCAGGGGGATGTTATGGGCTGCCTGTTCCACCCTGCGAATCCAGCGATCCATGGCATTCACCCATTCAACAGGTAACAAACGCGGTGCAAGAGGATCTTGTTTAACAAAAGCCAGAAATGCCCGGTCGCGCGAGTTATTGGTAAATTTGCGGGGTAATGTATTAATCGCCCAGCGACTGGCGTAGAGCTGTAAACGTCCTATTTGCCACAAATAGGGGCGCACCAGCGGGGCAGACAGTACAACTTGTTGAAAAGGAAGCGGCTTCCCTCCTTCACAATATGACAGTAGTACTTCTGTGATAATGGCACAGCCGGTACTTTGTCCGTAGGCGTGCCAAGGTTCGGGCAAGTGCCCTTGTGAAGCCTTTAAGATGGCTTCAAGGACATCACCATAGGCAGAAAAGTCGGGAATAGAAGCCGGAGCACCACTGGATAACCCATGACCGGGTAAATCATAAGCCAGTACGCTATACCCTCTGTTGAGCAAAAAGGTGAGAACATGCCTGAATAGTCCAACATGGTCATAGTAGCCATGGGACAGAAAAAAAGTGCCTTTAGGGGCAGACAAACCGTAATAATGACAAGCTACCCTGTAGCCAGGGCAGTCAACATAACCAAACTCATGGAAAGCCTCATTATGGAGTGCTTCCCCATGAATACCGTAATAAGTAGCATAGTCCCGTTCATAAGGACTTAATGGCCGACAACTGAATGTCAAAGGCGAAAGCTCCGCCTTCACATGACTAATTCTCATCCGCTTTTTTCAAATCTGCCAACTTGACGGTCACCTTCTTAACGGACGCGTCTCTGGTTTTCTCCACATGACCTTCAATATTTCTTTGTTGTGTAATGTACTCAATCAACACTACCCCCCTGTTCATACTGAGTTCTTTATGAAACGTCGCTTTCATGTGTTCATAGAGTGGATTACAGATGATCACATTATCCCCTTCAGCAAAGCAGTCATCCTTTGTCTGAGTTTCCAGAAAAGTCACTATCTCTCTAATCTGCCCAATAACCTTTTCCCCGTTGGGAATAGGTTTGGGTAAAAAATGATTTGAACTTCCTTCTGCCGAGGTAATGCGACCATCAGCGTACAAGCGCCGACTCACATGATCAAACCGAACAATGTCTGTTACGCCTCGCGTAGACTTGATTTTGTGATAGTACCCTAAATCTTTCAGACCAAGGTACAAAAAGAGGTACCCTGGGAAAAGGATTTCCTCTTTACACCCCGCAGGGCAAATCATAGGAGAAAAGACATCAAATCCCTGATTATCAAGATGCTCTTCGGCACGTTGCTCCTGTCGGGTTCTGGTCTTTAGTAAATACCACCCTTCTTTCATGCTCTGTTGTGTTGTCATCCTGCATTCCCAGACAATCCGTGCTGCATAATACGATGATTAACGACAGGTTAATCCATAAGAATACCGTATTCGCGTTTTGCCTAATAATCAACAACCAATGAACGAAAACAGTTAGCCATTGAGCCGGGCAAAATGGTTCAGAACGGGGAGAAGCAGAAATACCGGTCAGTGGTTCAGGCTTACGAGGTGACGGAGCAGGTACTGAAGGGGCTTCTGATTTTATAGTAGAGGAACAGGATGCCAGTACGGAAAAGGGGTTAGCATTTTCCATCCACCCTCTGTTCAGTCCAGCTTTCACAAAGGGTGATATAAAGGGGCTTACACCCGAAGACACCAAAAAGTGAAGTGATAGCATCGGCAGCAATTGAGCAATGGGCCGCAGGAATTTTTCGTAGTTTAGTGTAGTGATCGCACTGTTTGATAATCTGCTCTGACCACGTGAACTACTCGCGCCTAAAGACGCGAGCTGCCAATACTAAGCAGCTACCGAGGTAGATACCGTTCTTTTCTTTTTTGACGTTTCATTGCGAATAGCGAGAGAAGCCTTGGCTTTTCTCGGCTTACGAACCGCTCCACGCCCTTTAGTCAGCACTGGAATACCTTTGCCGACCAACTCCGTTCCAGAGTCCAAAAGAAGGTTAATTGCTCGTTTCTTAATGACGATGCTGGCGTTATTATCAGCGTTGTCAACGTGTCCACAGTTACCACAGGCAAACAATGCTTGTTTCTTGCGGTTGTCGGGGTGAGTATGACCACAATCAGCACACTCTTGACTCGTATAGGGTGCAGGTATTTTGAATACCGCCTTTCCTGCTTTGGCGGCTTTGTAGCGTGTGCAGGTTTCCAGATAATGCCAGTCAACGTTAAGAACCGCTTTGTTGAGTCCAGCTTTGGCTCTGGAACTATTGGGAATAAACTTGCCGTTGCCGGACTTCCTGGCCTTTGGCTTGCGGGTCATCCTTGAGGTTTTCAGGTTCTCAAAAATAATCACCCTGGCTTGACTGTCAACCATTTTACGGCTGGTTTTATGGCAAAAATCTTGCCTGATACAGGCCACTTTCTTATGTTGCCTGGCTATTCGGTTCTTCGTTTTCTGCCTACGGTTAGAGCCTTTTCTTTGACGAGATAAACGACGTTGCAGCTTCTTAATGTACCGCTTGCGCTTATCCATGTTGTTTTTCTGGTTTACAGTGAAGTCATAAGCCTTCACACCAGTATGAGCAGGGACAACCACCCCCCGGTCTACGCCGATAACATACTCATCCAGCCATTCTTTAGATGCACCTTGCAGCCAGGCCAGGTTATCCTTGTCGGTTGCTGGTTCGTCTGCACCATCGTCATAGCAGAAAGACACATAATAACTGCCAGCCTCTTTCCTGATATACAGTGACTTTGGTTGTGAGAATGTTCGGTGATTCTTAATGGACAGATACCCGATATTATTGGTCTTTGTGCCAATAAAAAGACGGGTTACTCCGTCCTCGCACAAATGGAACCGGAATAATTCTTTAGTAAGGTACACACTACCTTTATCAGTTTTCGGCTTGCGCTTTGGCCTACCACAAATTCCTTTCATGAATTTCTGACAGGTCTGATACCAGTTGGTAGCAGAATTTCTAATAATCTGGCTGGGGCAGTCAGAAAGCCAGGGGGAAAGCTCTTTGCTTTTGAACTGTGCTGCCCTGGTATCTACTGGTGTATAAGTGCCAATCGGATAGTACTTTTTTGCATAGGCTCTGAAATAGCGATCTTCATCACACTTTGCATTCCAGATAAACCGGGCACAGCCCATCCATTGCGACAGAATCAGCTTTTGCTGATCTGTTGGATTGGCTTTGAGTCGGATACCTTGAAGCATTTCTTTACCTTATAAAAACGACAATTAAATGATACTCTTGCTAAAAATTACCGTCAAGCATGAGGTTAATATGCACGAATGGCGCACAGGCAGATCATGCATCTTTAAAAACAATGTTCACCTGGTGTTTGTAACAAAATACAGAAGAAATGTATTCACTAAAGAAATGCTGGACAGGCTATCTGAGATATTCACGGAAACATGCGAGCAAATGGACTGTAAACTCTACGAATGCAATGGGGAACACGACCATATACACATAATGGTCAGTGTTCACCCTAAATTGGCTGTATCCAACCTGGTAAGCAAGCTGAAAGGGAAGTCGTCTTACTTTCTGAGAAAGGAATTTTGGTCTGAGATAAAGCCCATGCTATGGGGTAAACACTTTTGGAGTCCGAGCTATTGCTGTGTGTCAGTTGGTGGCGCAAGCCTGGAGACGGTGAAGGCATACATTGAAAACCAGAGAACGCCTCCATCTGAAAAGGCGGTAAAAACATCTAAACGGCTGTCTCAGCAAGGCTAGCGCCTTGCGATAGCTAGACCCGCCCCTAAAGAAGCAGGTTTGCGCTATCACTTCGATCAAGCCGGGGTCAATACATAGGGAGGAATACGACCACCTGGCCAAAAAATTGATATAGATCAATAAAACATCAAATTTAAAAAAAATATTGTTTACATTGACTTTAAAATCAGTAAGGATATTAAAAAAATTAAAAAAATTAAAAAAATTAGAAAAATTAGAAAAATTATTTGGTTTATAGATCATGAATTTTCGTATATCCATATCACCTAGAATACTTACGATCATAACAACCTATAAATGTACAGCTGCATGTGATGATTGCTGTTTCGAATGTTCACCCAAGCTAACCAGTAAATTATCGTTTGATGAAATTATAGACAGTATAACTTCTGCTCGAAATGAATTTCCAGATTTAGAGTTGGTGGTTTTTACCGGTGGCAAATGCTTTATATTAAAAAAAGTATTATTTATGGCTATAAAGTATTGTACAGATTCAGGCTTAAAAACACGTTGTGTCACCAACGCTTATTGGGCTAAGGATGAATTTAAGGCAGGTAAAATAGCGGAAGAACTACACAAATCCGGGCTTTCCGAAATAAATATTAATACGGGTCTTGATCATCAAAAGTCGTTGATGCTTTGAGGAGAATTTGGGAGGAAATAATTATGCAAGACACTTTAAATATCAGCTGGCAAGTATATGCTTATACTTTTTTAATCATTTTTATTTTTCCAGTATTTGTAACAATAGGGAGTGAATATCTTTTAACGCAAGCTATTTCAAAAAAAATTGCAGTATTTGTTGTTTTACTTTCATGTTTGTTGTTATTGATTGCCTATATTCAGCTATGGTCATCAAAAGTCAATATGACCGGGGAAGCAATACAGCTAAAGAGTACCTTCTATAATAAAACGATAGCAAATGATGATGGTAATACAATTCGGTTCTATGAAAATAAATTACCTGAAGAATACAAACTGAAAATCAGAATAAATGGCTTAGCACTTCCCGGTTATAAAATTGGTAGTTTTATAATGAAAAATGGAGAACCTGTGTTTGTCATGATTTCTCAACCACCCTACCTATTTATTAGTGAACAAAATGCAAAAAAACACTATATTTTTTCTGTCAATGATAAAATATTACCGCTTGTAAGCAATTACCAAAGCGGTTAATGTGTTTTCTCCAGCAAGGAGAAAGATCAGCCAGCCCAGTATTTCAGGCGTTATTCCACATCGCCATTAGAAAGCTCTTTTAGTGCTCTCGTCATATTTTGCCACGTTATGGAGAATGGGTGTTCAGAGGTGGTCAGAATATGCATCTGTAACAAAGATTACGAACAACTCCTCAGAATCCGTCCGTTTTGTGCCGTCAGTCACCGATGTTGGATGGAGTCCCTGAGCATTTTCAAGATTTGAGAGCCAGAAAGCTCACCAGGCTGGCCGTTACTCCAACGACAGATGTCGGCAGCTTTCCTGCCCATCCAGGTTCTTGCCGGCAAATAAACATGGCTAACAGGCTCACCAGAACACTTAACCATAGCTGTCTTTGTCTGGTAGAGACATTCAGGATGACTGCCAGCAGTGGGACAAGAATTAAGGGACTCCAAAAATTGTAAGCGTAAACCAGTATGTCCATCGCATTTTGGAATGACAATGCAAAAAGCAGAGAAAGAGCACCGACGACCAGCGTAATGAACCGGACGATCCACAGTAAGGATGAAGGGGCCATTGTTGCTTTTCGAAGGGGCATGATGACATCATTCACCGCACAAATGGATGCAGCGTTGAGAAAGCCGGATGCTGACGACATTACGATAGCAACCAGCCCGGCAACCACCAGACCTTTCCACCCGGAGGGTAACAGAGCATCAGCCAGAAAAGGGATCGCCTCGTTGCCATTGATAGCAGGGTTAATGACCAGAGCAATGAGTCCGAGAGCACCAACCAGTAAAAAGAACGGTGCGGACAAAAAACCACTGATTAACGTTGCCTTTCGGGTAGTTTCAGGATTTTTAGCCATCAACAATCGCTGAGCATAGGGGGGAACCGTTGTTTCACCGAGCATAAACGTCAGGAACAGTGGCGTCAGAATAAACCAGAAGTGAGGGGTTTCCAACGGCGCTGTGAATGTGATCGGTGTTTGTTCAACCACCGTTTGCCAGCCGCCAACACGTTGCAGACCGATAAAGAACAGGGCAGGCAGCGCAATGGCCAGCAGCAGAAACTGAATAATATCGGTATAAACAACCGCTTTCATCCCCCCTGTTGTGCAATAGAGGACAATAACACCAAAACCAATAAAAACGCCCATGTAGGGTGGAATCTCAAAAAAGGTGTTGATGATCTGCCCCATGGCATTGACCTGAGCACCTAAAATACCACTGCACACCAACATGCCAAAAAAGCCAGTAAACACTTTGCCGGGCTTGCCATAGGCTTTTTCCATAATATCACCCACTGAAACACAGTCGTGAAAACGTCCCATTCTGGGTGCAATAAACTGGCCCATCAATATTTCTTTCAGACTAAACCCAAGCAGGGCCATGGCAAAAATCATACCACCATTAAAGACCCGCTCCGCATTACCCAGCGTGTAGCCCCCACCTATAAATGAAGCAGACAAAGTAGCAAAGATAGCAAAGGTGCCAAAGGCACGATGACCAATGGCAAAATGTTCAAACGTATTGATATTCCGGCTAAAGCCAAGACCTATCACCACATTGAATAACAACAGGAAGATAATCACTGAATAGTCGGCAAGAGACATTGGAAGGGGTCTCCACGGATTGATTGTCGAAAAATAGTATGGAATCGGTCACAAACAATGGCCCATTGCCCCTGGCCAGGATAACAGTAGGGTCGATGCATTCTTGTCTACAAAGCCCAAAGATCAGTATTAAATAAGATGACTCTGGAGAGCAGGCTTGATTTTCTTACTCTGCATTATGCTATAACATACGCATTTTGCGAAACATTCAGGTAAACAATGGCCTCCCATCTGGACAATGCCTATACCCCCCATAACCACAGTCACTGTATAGCAGAGGCATTAAAAAAGGCACATGACCTGTGCCAGCAAAAGGGGGCACGTCTGACACCACTGCGCGAAACGGTGTTAAAACTGGTGTGGCAAAGCCATCAGCCCATCGGGGCTTATGATATTCTGGCGGCGCTGACAAAGCAGGAATCACGCCCCGCACAGCCGCCTACTGTTTATCGGGCACTGGAATTTCTACAGGAGCAGGGGCTGGTACACCGGCTATCCTCTATTAACGCCTATGTGGGCTGCACCAACCCCAGGGCACATGCCAATCAGGTTCATAAAAGCGGGTTTCTGATTTGTAAGCAATGCTGTATTACCATTGAAGTTGAGGACCCTGTCATTAATAAAGTCCTGCAACGTTGTGCAAAAGAGCATGGTTTTTCGCTATTGGATGCATCCATTGAACTGACAGGCTTGTGCTGTAACTGCATTAAAGAACACTCTCTGTCATGAGCGATCCCTTAATCAGTCTCCACAACATCAGCATGACGTTTCAAGGACGCACTGTTCTGAACGCCATCAGTATGGACGTAGAACACAGAGAAATCGTCACCCTTATTGGCCCTAATGGTGCCGGAAAAACAACACTGGTTCGTATTGTTCTTGGGCTGCAACAGGCCAGTGCCGGCAAGCGTATCCTGACCGGGGAGTTACGCATTGGTTATATGCCACAAAAGCTGCAGATTAACAGAAATATGCCACTGTCAGTAAAGCGCTTTTTATCAATGACCGGCAGTAAAATGGCTAATATTGAGTCCGCACTGGATAGAACGGGTGTTGGCAAGGTCATTCACTCCCCTGTTCAGTCATTGTCTGGAGGAGAACTCCAGCGAGTTCTGTTAGCGCGTGCATTATTGAAAAAACCCCACCTTCTAGTGCTTGATGAACCCGTTCAAGGTGTCGATGCCAATGGTCAGAAAGAACTGTATCGCCTGATCACTGAATTACGAAATGAAAACCAGTGTGCTGTGCTGATGGTATCCCATGATTTGCACCTGGTTATGGCATCAACGGACAGGGTTGTTTGTATCAATCAGCATGTTTGTTGCTCTGGTCATCCCCACACGGTGAAAAAACACCCCGCTTATTTAAAACTGTTTGGTGACGAGGCAAGGGAACTTGCTATTTATACACATCAGCACGACCACAGCCATGATATCCACGGTCACATTACCCTTGACCAGAAGGAGGATAGATAATGTCTGATTTGCTATTATATGCCTTGCTGGCAGGCTATGGTGTGGCTGTCATTGCCGGTCCCCTTGGCTGTTTCGTTGTCTGGCGAAAAATGGCGTACTTTGGCGATACCCTGTCACACTCGGCACTACTGGGCGTCTCCCTTGGCTTGTTGATGGACGTTAACCTGAACCTTGCGGTGATTGTTTGTTCGTTATTTGTAGCCCTCGTGCTGGCAGGTTTGCAGGATAAACGTAACCTCACCTCTGATACCCTGCTGGGCATACTCGCCCACAGCAGCTTATCCCTTGGACTTGTTACCATCAGTTTTGCCAATAATGTGCGTGTGGACATGATGGCCTACCTGTTTGGTGACCTGCTGGCGGTCAATCTAACGGATATCATTTGGATTTATGCCGGTGGCATTTTGGTAATGGCTGCCCTGGTGCTCCTGTGGCAACCACTGCTGTCCATGTCCGTTCATGCCGAACTGGCACAGGTCGATGGCGTACCCATCAAAAAAGTTCGGTTAGCTCTTACGGTGATAATGGCCCTGGTGATTGCCGTTGCCATGAAAATTGTGGGTGTCCTGTTGATTACCTCCATGCTTATTATTCCTTCTGCGGCAGCTCAGCGCTTTTCCCGTACGCCTGAACAGATGGCGGTAAAAGCAGCGCTGTTTGGCATGACTGGTGTTACCGGTGGTCTGGCATCATCCTGGTATCTGGATACCCCGGCAGGCCCCTCTATCGTCGTATCCTGCTTTATTCTGTTTCTGTTTAGTCAATTGCCTAAACCCCGCCTGGCGTAACGGGGTTATGTTCAACAGGCTTTAAAATAATTCATCAATGGCCTGAACCATCGTAACCATCCTTGTGGGGTCCAGTGGGGGACGGATAAACCCGTGGTAATCCCCTTTTGGATTAATGATGATCACGTTGGCACTATGATCAACCAGATAGAACTCATCATCAGGGTTTGTTACCGGTGTAAAAGCGACATTTAACTGACGCGCTAAATCATGAATGGCTTTTATCCCCCCGGTAACTCCAACAAAATCAGGGTTAAAGTACGGTACATAGCCACTGAGCTTCTCAACAGTATCGCGGGCAGGGTCAACAGTGACCATCACATAACGAACCTTTGATGCCAGCTTCGGGTTGGTTTCCTTAAATTGTTTATCCATTTTGTTGAGCTGCCCTAAAGACGCCGGGCAGATATCCGGGCAAAAGGTGTAGCCAAAATACATAACCGTCCAATTACCCGTCAGGCTTTCTTTAGTAAAGGGCTGCCCGTTGTGGTTAACCAGACCGGTGAACTCGAAGCTACGTGGGGTATCAAAAACGATTGCCCCCATGCCCTGAAGTTGCTCTTTTGTCAGCGGGGGCTTGTTCAGGTGTTTATAAACTGTTCCCCCGACTATCACAGAAATTATTGCCAGTAGCGCAAATACCGTTTTTTTGACGGCCTTGTTGGTATCATTCATTGGTGCAATATTCCTCCGGAAAAAAGCGCAGTGCAGGGTGTCAGACCCACCAATAAAATGCGTAGTGGTCAACGAGCAGTACAACAAACAGCAACATTAGATAAATGATGGAAAACCTGAATGTACTCATGGCAGCATTGGGTTGACTGTTTTTCATCAGCACCATTGACCAATAGAAAAAGCGTACCCCTAAAATGACAGAACCTGCCAGGTAAATAAAACCACTCATTCCGGTAATAAACGGCAAAAGGCTTACAATTTGCAGAATAATGGTATACAAAACAATGTGCAGTTTCGTGTATTGAATACCGTGTGTGACTGGCAGCATTGGGATATTCGCTTTGACATAATCATCCCGCCGATGAATCGCCAGTGCCCAAAAGTGCGGTGGTGTCCAGGCAAAAATAATCAACACCAGCAGTAATGCATGTCCTTCAAACTGGCCTGTCACTGCCGTCCAACCTAACAACGGTGGTGCAGCACCTGCTATCCCGCCAATCACAATATTCTGCGGTGTAGCACGCTTTAACAACGACGTATAAATAACGGCATAACCCAGTAACGAAGCTAGCGTGAGCCAGGCGGTTAACGGGTTAATCAGTGTCACGAGTATCGTCATACCCACCGTACCCATCACTACGGCAAACAGAAAAGCCTGCAACGGATCGACACGCCCTTCAGCTACCGGTCTTTTATGTGTCCTTGCCATCAGTGTATCGATACGCCTGTCAACAATATGATTGATGACAGCAGCCGATCCCGCACAAAAAGCAATACCCAGATTACCAAACACCACAACATCCAACGGCACCCACCCAGGCGTTGCCAGACACATACCAATCCATGATGTTAATAACATTAACCCGACAACACGGGGCTTGGTTAACTCAACATAATCTCGCCAGTCAGTACCTGCACTATCTTCAGTATCATGGTGTTTAAGCACAATAGCCGTTTTATTCTTATTCATAGTTTGCACCTTTTACATCCCTGTCAACCAGGTTGCTAAGACGGTAGTTAAATGTGACCATCGACAAGAGCAATAAGGCTCCTCCAAGATTATGTGCCACCGCAATAAACAACGGCAGGTGCCAGTGTACATTACTAATGCCCAGCAGAATCTGAAGGATCAGCGCCAACAGAACAAATAACGACAGTTGATGTACGCTCTGCCGCTCAACAATGGCGATCCTCCTGGCATAGGATCTGGCAATCAGCAGCATGCCTGCCAGAACAACAAAAACGGATATTGCCCCGATACGATGAGTCAGATGAATCGCGGTCCTGGCCGCTGAATCCAGACTACCGCCCAGGTAATTCGGGCCAATGGCATGATCAAAATTAAAACCCTTTTCAAAGTTGGTTTCCGGCCACCACTGTCCCTGACACATGGGAAAGTCTGGACAGGCCAGTGCCGCATAGTTAGCGCTGGTCCACCCGCCGAGCGCTACCTGCAAAATGACCAGAGCCAGCCCGGCACGCGCCCAGCGCCGTAGTCGGAATAATCGCCAGGTGGTCGGTAACTGTTTCCAGTTTGAGCCTGACAGTCGCATGGTTAATAAAAACAACAAACTCAATGTTGCAAACCCACCAAGCAGGTGTGCTGTTACCACCTGAGGCCATAACTTTAAGGTAACCGTCCACATACCAAAAGCGGCCTGCAAAATAATTAATCCAAGAATGAAAAAAGGCAGTTTCCCGGGCTGTCCCTGTTTATGACGGTGTTTAAATAACCGGTATGTCAGCACTAATACCGTCAACATCAGCAGTCCGGCAACGTAGCGGTGTACCATTTCCGCCCAGCCTTTTTCAACCTCCACCGGTGCATGGGGAAACCGCTCTTCAGCAACAGTGATAGCATGATCAGATACAGGCACTGTTAAAAAACCATAACAGCCTGGCCAATCCGGGCAGCCAAGCCCGGCATGAACCAGGCGGGTATAAGCCCCGAGTCCTACAACCACAACGGCCAGAAGCGTAGCAAACAGAGCCAGCCAGTAGCCTTTTTTATGTCTGTTTTTCTTTAGCATACTGCTTTACCCTATATTGGATGCCCTGAGTAATTTTTGCATATCCTTGAGCAGGTCATTACCTTGCTGTTCAGGTTGGTACTTCATCATGATGTTACCCAACGGGTCCATAATAAAATACTGTCCCTCGGGCCATGTGCTCACCGACAGGGCTTTTTCTACAGTCTCAGGTTTTGCCTGTAGCCAGAAAACATCGGGGTGTTGCTTCTTAACAGCCTCACTCACCAATGACTTGCTCCTGGAAATAAGCAGTCGTGTCACTCGATCTGACTCCTTCGCCAAACCAAGGTGGACTTGTCGTGTGATATACAGGCTGTTCTGGCAGGAAGGATTAGCACAGGCAGCATCACCGAAAACAATGATGGCCCAGCGACCTGCCAACGCATCAGGAGAAAAAGAGGGGTTGTTTTCCATGCTGATCAGATCATCAAACTGACTCGGTGGTAATAACAGTGTCCCTTTATTTGTGCGTCCCTCTGGCAGCCATTGCCCGGAAAAATACATAAACCAGGCCAGACCAAACAACAGAAATGGCAACACAAACACAACAGCTGCCTGCCAGCGACCAGGGCGGTTTACCTTTTCTTTAATCATGGACGACTCCTTTTTTCATCTGGTGGGCATAAAGCCCTAACAGTACCAGCGCCATAGTAAACCACTGGACCGCGTAGCCAAGATGCCTTTGAGATTTGACAGGGATTGTCAATGGCCGTATTTCAAACGCGGCGGGTTGTTCAACATCAAGACGAACCACCCAGGAGGGCACCGATGTATTTAATACGGTAGCGAACTGCTGAAAATCCAGTGACTGAATCAGTTTTGGCCAGCCATTACCCCAGTGGTCGTCAGCCAGAAGCAATGATTGACCCAGGGGCTTTTGAATACGGCCTGTTAATAAATAATGATGGTCATTTGTCGTCATCAAAGGGAGCCTGCTTCTTTCAGGCAATGGCAGCCATCCCCGATCAACTAATAACCACTGTCGGTCATCGGTCACAAACGGCATAATCACTTCGACACCGGCCTGCCCACGGTGTATCTGGTTATCAAGAAAAAACACCTGGTCTGAAAGAAACTGTCCTTTCAGGGTAACCGGTAACAGATGCGGGTCATCAATCGTCATCAGCGCTGATAAAGACAGGGGAGGAAGATTAAGACGATCAGCCATCAGCCCTTCAAGGTGGACTTTCTGGTGATAGCGAGCAAGCTGCCAGCAACCCAGACTCACCAGTATGGGAAGCAGGAACAACACCAACAGTGATAATTTGCGTTTATATACTGACATCTGGCGACTTCTCCCTGCCAGAAAGCATAGACTTTGTTATGCTGGTAAGTCTGCTCGTCGTACAACTCGTCGCACAAGAGGCTCAGCGTTCTGACATGTGGTACACAATAATAATTATTTTTCTATTTTCTGCGATTCTGATCAGCCTGGCCTGTGGCTTTTATTTTCTGTTGACCGATCAAAAAGGCTCTGGCCGACTACTGGCATCATTGACTGTACGAATCACCTTAACCGTGTTGCTGATGCTAACCATTTTATTCGCATGGTTGCACGGAGACATCAGCAGTCATGCGCCCTGGCTGTATCGTTAATCAGTATCACACAAGGTACACAAAAATAAAAAGCCCGATCCAGATAACATCCACAAAGTGCCAGTACCAGCTGGCCGACTCAAAAGCAAAGTGCTTTTCGGGTTCAAAATGGCCTTTATAAATACGCACCAGCATCACCGTCAGCATAATCGCTCCCAGCGTCACGTGGGCACCGTGAAAGCCCGTAAGAATAAAGAACGTCGAGCCATAAATGCCGGCTTTCAGCGTCAGTCCCAACTCGGTATAGGCTTCAATATATTCTTCTACCTGAAAGAATAGAAAGGCAAAGCCCAGCATCAATGTGAGAATCATCCAGAGCTTGAGTTTATAGCGATCGTCCCGCCGCAGGGCGTGATGGGCAAGCGTCAGGGTCATGCTCGATGTCACCAGCAATAACGTATTCAGCAAGGGCAGATGAAAAGGATCAACCAACGCGGCAGAACCCGGAAACCGTTCATTGTCCGGATTGTTCATCAAAGGCCAGTCGGCGGTAAAACCCTGCCATAGCAGCTGATTGGTCATAACATGATGGCCTTCACCCCCTAACCAGGGCACTGAGAAAAATCGGACATAAAACAATACGCCAAAAAAAGCAGCAAAGAACATGACTTCCGAGAAAATAAACCAGCCCATACCCCAGCGGAAACTGCGATCCATTTGCTGAGAATATAAACCGGCACGAGATTCCTGAATGACATTACCAAACCAGCCAAAGAGCATCCACGCCATAATCAACCCACCGGCAAAAAACACCCAGTATCCCATGGCGTCTTTTTCACCGGCACTCATATGGGTCATTATCATGGCAGTGCCTGTCAGCGTCAGGAACAGCCCAATGGAGGCAATGATCGGCCACTTGCTCTGCGCAGGAACATAATATGATCCTTCATTTTCCATTAGCTTTCTCCCTCGTTTCCTGCACCCAAATGGGTAACGTCAAACAATGTATAAGACAGCGTGAGTGTTTTAATGTATTCCGGCAGATCCTGATCCACAATAATCCGCAGCGGCATCAGTTTCTCTTCACGGGCCTCCAGTACCTGTGTGGTAAAGCAGAAGCACTCCACCTTGTGGAGATAGTTCGTTGCCTGAAACGGGCTGATACTCGGGATGGACTGTGTGACTGCCCGTTGATTCGTCGGGTTTTTAATAAGGAAATTAAGCACACCCACTTCTCCCGGGTGCACATTGATTGCTGACACACTGGGCTTAAACTCCCAGTTGATACCGCCATTTTGCGTGGAAACAAACTGGACTGTTATGGTTCGGCTGGTGTCAATTTGTGCGCGTTTGTTTTCATAGGGTGTATCACTGGTTTTGCCATTAAGCCCGGTGACCCGACAAAACACGTCATACAACGGTACCAAAGCAAAACCAAAACCAAACATACCCATCGCTATCAGCGTTGAGCGAATAAGTGTACGGCGGGTATTGTTTTCTACCTTGTCGTCGCGATGACTCATTCGCTGCTCCCATTGTTTTTCTGTAGAAAAATCACTTTACATCCGGTGGCGTAGAGAAGGTGTGATACGGTGCCGGTGAAGGCACGCTCCACTCCAACCCTTCGGCGCCTTCCCAGCTTTTTGCTTCGCTTTTTTTGCCGCCCCTGATGCACTTGATCACAACAAACAAAAACAACAACTGCGTTGTACCGAACAGAAAACCACCAATACTGGAGATCTGGTTAAAGTCAGCAAACTGAAGGGCGTAGTCAGGAATGCGCCTTGGCATACCGGCCAACCCCACAAAATGCATGGGGAAGAACGTCAGGTTCATGCCAATAAAGGACATCCAGAAATGGACTTTTGCCAAAGTTTCATCGTACATATACCCCGTCCACTTTGGCAGCCAGTAATACACCGCAGCATAAATGGCAAAGATAGCGCCAGGCACCAATACATAATGGAAATGTGCCACCACAAAGTAAGTATCGTGGTACTGAAAATCGGCAGGCGCAATGGAGAGCATTAATCCCGAAAAACCGCCAAGGGTAAACAGTACCACAAAGGCAATGGAGAATAGCATGGGCGTTTCAAAGGTCATGGAACCGCGAAACATGGTGGTGACCCAGTTAAACACCTTGACGCCTGTTGGCACAGCAATCAGCATGGTGGCGTACATAAAGAACAGCTCACCCACCAGCGGAATGCCTACCGTAAACATATGATGCGCCCAGACAATAAACGACAAAAATGCAATACTGGCGGTGGCATAAACCATAGAGGAGTAACCAAACAAGGGTTTACGCGCAAAAGCAGGGATAATGGAGGAGATAATACCGAAAGACGGCAAAATCATAATGTACACTTCAGGATGACCAAAGAACCAGAAAATATGCTGGAACAGCACCGGATCACCACCACCACCGGCATTAAAAAAGCTGGTGCCAAAGTGAATATCCATCAGCATCATGGTAACAACACCCGCCAACACAGGCATGACCGCAATCAACAAATACGCGGTAATCAACCAGGTCCAGCAAAACAATGGCATTTTCATCAGTGTCATGCCCGGCGCACGGAGGTTAAGGACAGTAGCGATGATATTGATCGCTCCCATGATGGACGAGATACCCAGCATATGAATGGCAAAAATAAAGAAGGTCGTCGATGGTGGTGCGTAATCCGTGGACAGCGGTGCGTAAAAGGTCCAGCCAAAGTTAGGGCCGCCCCCATCCATAAACAAGGTGCTGATCAGCATCAATGCGGCAAAAGGCAGAATCCAGAAACTCCAGTTATTCATCCGCGGCATGGCCATATCCGGTGCGCCGATCATCAAAGGAATCATCCAGTTAGCCAACCCGACAAAGGCGGGCATCACGGCACCAAACACCATGATCAACCCGTGCATGGTGGTCATCTGGTTAAAGAAACCGGGCTCCACAATATGCAGCCCGGGCTGAAACAGTTCAGCCCGGATAATCATTGCCATGGCACCGCCAATGAGGAACATAATAAAGCTGAACCACAAATACATGGAGCCAATGTCTTTATGGTTAGTGGTATACACCCAGCGCATCACGCCTTTGGCAGGGCCATGGCTGTGTTCATCATGATGGTCATTTATATGATCGTCTTTCACAGCAGTCATCCTGATTCTCCTTACTGACCGGCCTGTGGGGACGCAGCCTTTAATTCACCGGTTTTTTTAAATTCAAGAATCTGTTTTGGTGTAACCATCTCACCCGTATTGTTACCCCAGGCATTACGCTCATAGGTAATAACGGCTGCCAGGTCCACTTCACTTAACTGTGCGGCAAAGGCCTGCATGGCAGTACCCTTTTTACCATTAACGACAATATCTACATGTTCTATCATCCGCTCTTTTTCTGTGGCAATGGCAGAGCCTTTCAGTGCCGGAAATACTGGCGGCATACCCTGACCTTGTGGCATATGACAGGCGCTACACACTTTGTCATACACCGTTTTACCCCGCTCATTAAGCTCAGCCAATGTCCAGTTTTTACTGGTCAGTTCTTTAATTTTAACCGCTTCTGCTTTTTTCCCGGCCAGCCATTTGCGGTAATCTTTTTCTGAGCGAACATCGACAACAATAGGCATATAAGCGTGGTTTTTACCACACAGCTCAGCACACTGACCACGATAAATGCCAGGTTCTTTAATACGGGTCCAGGCTTCGTTGATAAAACCAGGAATAGCATCACGCTTAACAGCAAACTGGGGTACCCACCAGGAATGGATCACATCCGATGCGGTAACCAGAAAACGAATTTTTTTGCCAACAGGAAGTACTAAAGGTTCATCCACTTCTAAAAGATAGTTATCATTTTTATTGCGACTGTTATAAATCTCACTTTTTGGGGTCTGAATATTACTGAAAAAAGAAACATCTTCACCAAGATATTCGTATTGCCACTTCCACTGATAGCCAGTAATTTTGATATCAATTTCTGCATCGTCTGTGTCGTAAATATCAATCAGGGTTTTCGTGGCAGGAATGGCCATAACCACTAGAATCAGCAAGGGAATGGCTGTCCACAGAACTTCTACAAGCGTGCTCTCATGAAACTGTTCAGGTTTTGCTCCTCTGGATTTGCGATGAACAATAATGGAGTAAAACATCACCGCGAACACCACTACGCCAATGGCAACACAAATGAAAAAGATGGTCATATGCAATCCGTAAATGGAGCGACTGACCTCTGTCACCCCTTCGGGCATATTAAATTCCCAGGCAGCCCAGCCACTGACAGGCAGTACTGAACCCAAAAGCAGAAACAGCTTTCGTATGCTGTGCATCATTCCCTTACATCCCCTGATTATCTGCCAGGCAGATACATCTTATTGTTATTGCGCAAAAGCCAGTGGCTTTGCCTTCAGAGGTGTCAACGCAGGCTCATGGTACAGCCTCACCCGGCGGACCTGGAACACGTTTTATTTTTTAGTCATACCTGAAAACAGCAGTATTTCATTTAGATACTCTACTCCCCCTGCCATAAAAATATCAATAGAAACAAACAATAAGTACAGAGCAGTCTCATTTGGTACTCATTTTCTCTTATGGAGGCTATCAGTATCCTCAAGTCCTTCAGGGAGGAAGACAAAAAACAAGGGCACTCACTACGCATAGATACCGTGGATTTTTCAGAGGATAAGCCAATCAGGGTCTGGCTTGCCGGTGTGGACTTTCCTATGCTGCTTCACAGACAGACAGGTCTTTAAAAACAAAGACGGTCGTCAAGGCATTCTCTATCTGTTATGCAGGGATCTGGAGTGTGATGCAGAGGCTTTGAAGGCAATCGACAAAAACGGCGGAAAGTCAAAGTCTTTCATAAAACACTGAAGTCCAATGCAGCCATGGCAAAATATCCAAGCCATACAGTGCTGACACAGAGTAACCCTATTTTTACAGGGATAGAATGTGAAGAAAACCCTCTGCCATGGGCACTGTAGCCGAGGATGGACTCGCTACGACAGACACTGGAAAGGCAAAAAATCCGAATAAAAACTGG
The DNA here is from genome assembly GCA_965232215.1 of Endozoicomonadaceae bacterium. Classification (GTDB taxonomy): domain Bacteria; phylum Pseudomonadota; class Gammaproteobacteria; order Pseudomonadales; family Endozoicomonadaceae; genus Endonucleibacter. Next base: position 267,732 of record CBDDPF010000012.1, on the reverse strand, counting down.
ACGTCCGGACAAAACAAGGGTGAATCATTATTGTTCGCCGAAGATTGTCAGGCGATGCTTTGTCATTGGAAGTGATTGAAAAAGGATAATCAGAAAAAGCAGAAAAAAATAGCCTTTCCTGAAGGTTCAGAAAATATCAATCTATTTTAATACTCACTATTAGTCACCAGCGTTGATGATGGCATCATTACAATAATTGATCATTATTGATAGAGATCGGACTGACTATGAAAATAATTTTGATGAAGTCAATAAAGAATGTCGCTTCGCTCCACATGCTTCAGGTGGCCAGTGAACGCCACCTGAGAAGCCGTCTTAAAAGTCATGCTCCCACTGCGGCCAGGATAAATGGGGCTGAAAAACGGCTGCTGTTCGTTAAATAGTGCCACTATTCACTCCACAACATCCGCTTTTCATCCTCCATTTCCCGTGGTTCTCGCCACGGGAACACTTTTAAGACGGCTTCTGAGGGACACAACGTTCGAGGCAAAGCTCGGCAATGCCTGCGGTTGCCTGCTCCACCAAACTTACGCGCTGGTGGGGGGGTTTTGATCCTGAGCTATTTGATAAAAAATCAGTGGGGCTGGTCAGGCTATACGACGCAAGCTATTAAACGTTACTGATTCATAAAAAGAATGATTGTATTGACTTATAACTCATGGATTTTGTTCGTTAGATTGAGTAATTCAGATTCGTATAAAGAGTCCATCATCAGTAGACTACTATTAACGAGTGCGATTGAAAAGCGAGTACACACTGGTGAATAGAATCAGAGAAATACAGGGAAAACTTTGCTTTTTTTTCGATTCAATAAAAAAGATTACGGCACAGTTAACTTCAGATGCTATTTGGTGTCGTATTTTAACCACGTCAATATCGACATTCTTAAATAAAGGTCAGATTGTTGTGCCGGTTGTTTTTCTAAACTCAAGCTAAAGTCAAAAAACTCTTAAGTCTCATACGTCAAACACTACCCATTACGGGGTGGTGGGAACAGGCTCAGCTGATGAATTCAGGTTCAACTGATTTTACGAATAATATCATGAGCCAGGGAAATGGCTAATAACTAAATTAAGGAGAGAGTATGTTATCTGTACCTCGCCAATTTGGAAAAAACTGTATTACTAATTCTATTGTTGCTGTTTTAATTGAGTTGCGTACTTTCTGGCGCTACGACGAAAAAATTACTGATGCATTGATCAGGAAATATCGCCGGCCTTTTTCACCAACCCGTATTTCAAGCCAAGTGATTGAAAATGCCATGGCAGAAGTCGGTATACCTGTAAGATATATTTATTTGGAAGGCTCACTTATTGCCGCACTCAAGGCAAACAATGTATCTTTGGCCATTGCTATTCAGTCATCAAATCACCATGCCTACCCCATAAAGAAAAACCCCTGGAATAGCGATGAATACTTAGCCATCAATCAGAGAGGTGTTTTTTTTGCCAAAGCCGTTTATGCACCTCTCATAGATATGAATGATGTGAATTTTTACGCTATTTACCCATATAGAGAAACAGTGCCTGAACCTGTTAATGCTAGTGCACAAGTAGAGACTGATCTGGATGATTTATGGCTTAATGATTAAGCGCTGTTGACCTGAGAATAGGAAATAGCTTTTCGCGTAAAGCAGGAACCACCCGCTCATCAAACCACGGGTGCCTACGCATCCAGCATCGATTACGCGGTGATGGATGTGGCAGTGGAAAATAGAGGGGCAGATACTCTTCAAAGTGTGCGACGGTTTCTGTCAGGTTTTTTTTCATGCTTTCTTTCAGGTAATACGTCTGACTGTATTGCCCAATCAGCAGTATAAGCTTTACACGTGGCATATTTTCTAAAAGACAGTGATGCCACAGAGGGGCACACTCGGGTCTCGGAGGCAGATCACCTGATTTCCCTTTGCCCGGATAGCAAAACCCCATGGGCATAATGGCAATTTTGTCATTATGGTAAAACTGTTCGGGTGTTAATTGCAGCCATTGACGCAATAACCGGCCACTTTGATCATCCCAGGGAATACCACTGGCATGAACTTTGGTGCCCGGTGCCTGCCCGATAATCACAACTTCAGCCCTGGGATTGGCAATAAGCACCGGGCGAGGGCCAAGGGGTAAATGGTCTTTACACTCTGTGCAGTGTCGTATAGTGGTTAGCAGGTTTTTCATACTTTAAAAGATAGCGTCTTACCCATGATGGATAAAGTGACCAACTGAATTAACGAAAACGATTGATGGTATCTCTGAATGCAGTCGTCGCATTACGTGCTGCTTCGGCAAAATTATCCCCGCTGCTGGCATAGATAATCCCACGGGAAGAATTTACAATCATTCCCCGCTTTTCACTGTTCAAACCGCGGGTGATCGCGGCTTCCACATGACCGCCCTGTGCACCTAAGCCGGGTACCAGTAAGGTCATATCACCGGTAATTTGGCGAATATGTTTCAGTTCATTCGGGTTAGTAGCTCCCACAACCAGAAGAATATTGTTGTTGGCATTCCACTCCTTAACGGCTTTTTCTGCAATAATTTCATATAAACATCGATTACCTGCTTTCAGGTTTTGAATTGCTTTGGCTCCCCGGTTGGATGTACGGCAAAGAATGATTGTTCCCTTATGGGTATAGCGTGAAAATGGTTCAACAGTATCGAAACCCATATAAGGATTAATGGTCACCGCATCAGCTTTGTAGCGCTCAAAGGCTTCTTTAGCGTATTGCTCTGCTGTGCTGCCAATGTCACCGCGCTTGGCATCCAGAATCACCTGAATATCAGGATATTGGGCTTTAATATAGTCAATGGTTTTTGCCAGTTGATCTTCTGCACCCTGGGCATGGTAATGGGCTGCCTGCGGCTTGTAGGCACAGACCAGATCAGCGGTGGCGTCAACAATGGCTTTATTGAACTGAAATATTGCCTCAGGCCTGCTGGCCACAGCAGCGGGAAAATGGTTGGGCAGTGGGTCAAGACCAACACACACCAGTGTGTTGTTTTTCTGCATTGCATGATCAATCCGGTCAATGAATCCCATGGTTTTCCTCAGTGATGATTTTTGCCGGACGGGAAGTCTAACAGTGAATGGCAATGCTAGCCAAAGGGAATTAGCCACCAATGTCCAAAAAGGTAATTCCAGGGTGATCTGAAGTGGTTATAGGTATCCTCAAGAATACATTGAGCAACAGAATAGACCTCATCAGGAGTCCTGACGGACTCCGAGCTATCCCTCCCCGCACTAAAATTACAGGGCTTCTCGCTTTTTTCGGTGATGGATAATGCCAGTTTCACAGGAGGGTTAAAAACAGTTAGCTGTAAACTATTATAATCTGTAACTATCTGATATAATTTCGATCATGAATCAAAGGTGGTAAACGGTTACGCGAAAACCAAGCTAACAGTTACCATTTTTTTGATTCATAAGCATGGTCGCAGACACGTTACAGCTCGACCTAAAACCCTACGAAAGAGTGGAGTCAGACACAGCTCGCTGTGCACCCATCATGTAGAGTAGACGGCGTAGATAAGTCTGCATAATTACAGATTATGTAAGATTTTTAGTAACGGAGGACAGTCAATCAAAGATGTCAGAAGAGGGCTAAAAACAGTTCGCAGTAAACTGTTATAATCTAAAATTATCTGATAAAATCTCAAGTATGGATAAGAGGTTAGTGAAGATAGGTGAGGCCGCTCGTTTACTTGGTACAGACCCTGTAACACTACGAAAATGGGAAAGTACAGGTGAGTTGCTTCCTGCCAGAAAGACCAAAGGCGGAACTCGTTACTACGACGTGTCTGAATTGATGGGCTTAAGTAACGAAGCTGCGCCTGCGCTTTGCTATTGCAGAGTATCCAGTCACGACCAAAAGCCAGACTTAGACAGGCAGCAAGAGTTACTGGAAGCCTACTGTTCTGCAAAAGGTTGGCGAACTCAGGTTGTACGTGATCTTGGTTCTGGCATGAACTACCGGAAAAAAGGACTTAATCAGCTACTTGAGTTGATAATGCAACGTCAGATTAAACGACTGGTGGTTTCACATAAAGACAGGCTGTTAAGGTTCAGCGCTGAATTGGTGTTCTCCCTATGTGAATTGCAGGGAATAGAAATAGTCATCGTACATAAAGGCGATCAGCCTTCGTTTGAAGAAGAACTCGCCAATGATGTATTGGAAATAATCACTGTATTCAGCGCAAGACTTTACGGCAGCCGAAGCAAGAAACACAAAAAGATGCTTGAGACTTTGCAGGATGTTGTTAGCTCACAAGATTGAACTCAGACCGACAAAACAACAAGCCGATTATCTTGACAGGGCTTGTGGTTCTCGTCGTCATGCGTTCAATCAACTGTTAGCACATTTCAATCAAGAAGGCGTTAAGTGGTCAAAGAAGGCTGCGAATGAAAAATACAAAGAACTCAGGCTTGAGTTCCCCTGGTATGCCGAAGTCAGTCAACGTGTAACGAGAAATACAGTCGACGATCTTCATAACGCCTTTACTCATTTCTTTCGTCGGGTGAAGAAAGGAGAAAAAGCAGGTTACCCAAGATTCAAGAAGCGAGGCCTACACGATAGTTTTTCTCTGAGAGAAAAACCCAAGTTCGATGTTGACGGCAGAACACTTCGCATTGAGAAACTGAAAACCAAAATTAAAATGCGCCAGGAACTGAGATTCACGGGCACACCCTGTCAGGTGACGATCAGTAAGCGAGCCGGAAAGTATTTCGCTTCTATTTTGGTAGACACTCAAGACTACGACCCAAAAGCACAAAGCAATGAGTCTGTAGGCGTTGATTTTGGCATCAAAAATTTAGCTATTTGTTCGAATGGCAAAACCTTTGCTGCTAATCAGAAACTGAAACACTCTCTGAAACGCCTTAACAGGAAACAGAGAGCGTTAAGCCGCAAAATAAAGAGAAGCAACCGTTACGCGAAAGCCAAGCGGGCAGTTGCAAAACTTCATTACCGGATCAGTAACCAGCGATCAGCCGTAATACATGAGGTAAGTGATTATTTGACGTCAAGATTCAAAATAATCACCATGGAAAACCTGAATGTAAAAGGCATGGTAAAAAACCGCAAACTGGCAAGAGCAATCAGTGACGCAGGTTTCGGCAAGCTGAGAGAGCTTGTCGAATACAAGGCAGAGCTGAGAGGATGCCAGATTGTGATTGCAGATCGGTTCTTTCCCAGCTCGAAAAAGTGTGCGGTTCATACTTGCAACTACATAAACGACAATATCGCTTTGTCCGATCGCCAGTGGCGATGTCCGAAATGTAAAACTTTGCATGATAGGGATTACAGTGCGAGTTTGAACCTTGATAATTATGGTCGAGACACGTTACAGCTCGACCCAAAACCCTACGCAAGAGTGGAGTTAGACACGATTCGTCGTGCATCCATGCCGACGGCGTAGATAAGTCTACATAATTACAGATTATGTTAGATTTTTAGTAGCGGATGTTTTCTTCAGTACCTGCTCCCATACACTCCAGGCCTTAACCCTGTTGAACAAAAGTGAGCTGACACAAAAACCATTGCAAGGCAGCATCAATAATAGACGCGGATAGTTTGTTTAAAGCGCATGCATCATGATGATTTTATAACGCTTGCGCTATATCTTGTATACTAGTCTGACCAAAGAGGAGTAAAGCGCATGCAGACACTGGCGCAAATGTCTAAATTTATCAGAAATGTACCAGGCTATCCGACCAAAGATATCACGTTTAAAGACATCACACCTCTGCTAGGTAATGGTGAGGCCTATGCCGGTGCCATTGCACATTTAGCTGACCGCTACCGTGACTATGACATTGATTACATTCTTGGTATGGAGGCAAGAGGCTTTTGCTTTGCCGCACCCTTGGCCATCCAGTTAAGAAAAGGCTTTATTCCTGCACGTAAACCCGGCAAATTGCCTCGGGAGGTGATCTCCCAGCATTACACGCTTGAGTATGGCACTAATTGCCTTGAAATCCACAAAGAAGACTTGCCCACAAAAAGCCGTGTCTTGATTGTAGACGACGTTCTCGCCACAGGTGGCACAGCCAAAGCTGTTACACAACTGGTAAAAGCACAGGGTGCAGACGTCATTGAGCTGGCCTTTCTGATAGAACTTTCTGACTTAAAAGGCAAAGACCTGTTAGAAGGCTTTCCCATTTATTCCCTACTATCGCTTTAAGGCCTCCTCCTTTGTTGTTTCAGATAGCCGTATTGATGGGCTTAACTTTGCCCGGGTAGCAACGAGAGTGCAGGTAAGCGTAAAAGTGAACGCATACGCAAAGGCAATAAAATGATCAGGACGGTGCTTTGTGAAGTGGCAAATGCCACCATCAGAATCAGGCGTCAGTTTAAGAGCAGGTATCAGCGTTTGGTGATTTGTGAACTATGCCAATCAGGGACTGAAAGCGGCCATGAACCGGTTTGAAATTATGCTCCCAGACCCGGATTAAGGCATAAATAACCAGTGGCATTTACACGGAATGATTGACAGGCTCACGACGGTTGCACAACTTTTACTGCACAACCCCCACCAGTGAATAATAAGCAACCTCAAGGTCTATTCTTGCCCCTATCAGCAAATCAGCCACCTCTCTGGCAACACCTTGTCCTCCTTTGGCTTCTGTAACAACCTTCGCGGCCTGTTTTACCAGCGGGTAAGCGTCAGCAGGTGCAATAGCAAGACCCACAGTATTCATTACCGGTAAATCCAGTACATCATCGCCCACATACGCAACCTCTTCATCTATTACCGATAATTGTTGCTTTAACCGTTCATAAACGGCAGTTTTATCATGACAGCCCGGGAAAAAGTGTTTAACCTTCAAATCTTTCATTCTTTGCGCCAAAGGTGCTGACTCTTTTGCAGTAATCACCGCCACAGCAACACCATTACTTTGAAGCAGGCCAAAACCTACGCCATCTTTGACATTGAAGGGTTTGATAAATTCACCTTCTGCACCGTAATACAAGGTGCCGTCGGTCAACACACCGTCAATATCAAAAATGGCCAGTTTTATAGTTTCAAGAGTAGCTCTGGGCGTTCCCATTAATAAAAACCTGAAGAAAAAACATACACTATATCTTATTTGACAGTGAATCAAAACTGTTGCTTATAAATTAATGTGTCGTATGATCTGTTATCAGAAAGTGCTGTATCCAAGCTGCAAAATGGATAATGTCAATGGATCTGGATTAAACATGTTTGTTCCCCTGGCTTGCAGTGGATCATTTTTCACATTCAGCGCAGTATTCAAACGAACATTTTCTGGGTATCTGAAAAATGACTTGAGGTACATCCGTGTAAAGCGCAGTGATCAGATCGGTGATCACTTTTAAAGCATTGACGTTTAAAATACCCTGGCAAGCAGGGCTTAACTCATCAACTGATCAAATTGACCAATGATATCCAACAAAACGGCGGAATGGACCCCATCCACCGCCAAGGCTTCTTCAGCGTAAGGTGTCATATTGGCTCCAACGGGCAGTCCTGCACCATGATCAATAATGGCCCGTACCCGAGGAATAAAAATCCACTGTAGCCACTGACTCAACCGCAGGGTATCCATACAAAAAGGCGTTGTACTGGCCATTGCTTCTGGCGAAGGTGGCAGACCTTCCCATAGTGCCAACCTCTTTAACTCCTGCTCCATGGCATCAAGCAGACTGATTACATCATGCATCATTTGGGTATATTTGATCATCAGGCAATGAAAACAGACAGGACTATAACAGACGGCTGCCTGCAAGGCAGCAGCTGTCTTCATTTATAACTGCTGTAGAAACTTATTCAAATCCTGCGTCATCCGGCTGTCCGGTCTAAGGCTTAAGGCCCTTGACGCCAGCTGCCGCGCCTGATCCGGTTGTCCCTGCTCTTTGCGTAGCAAGGCCATGCGATAGTACACAACCGGTGCTGTCGGACTGATACGCATGGCACGCACAAGCCAGCCATCAGCTGCTGCCAGATCACCTTTGGCCTGTGCTTCCTGAGCATGCGTTAACAAGACCCCAACAGCATAATTATGCGTCCCGTCAGTGGACAAACCTGCCTCTGGCATAAGTGTGGTTATCGTCGTACAACCAGCAAGCAACAACGCCAGCCCCATTGCTATATAACGAAAAACAACCATATTACCTATCCTTTACTCAAACCAGGATTTAATCTTGTCTATAATAGATGCCCCTTTCCCGGGGGTGCAGCCCTCTGTTACTTTTGGTGCCGATCCTTTGATATAGGGAAACTGAACAGCGCTTTCACAGTAGCGTTCTGTTCGCACGTTCCTCTGCGGTTTTACCCAGTCAAATTCAATACGCTCAGTAGGTACCGAACTGACAGACGTTAAAGGTACCGATGCCATAAAGCGCCGCCATACTGGCAATGCTCCCGTACTGCCATAGAGGTGGGTTGGTGAATTATCGTCATAACCTACCCAGCTGACGGCCATCAAATTACCGGAATACCCGGCAAACCAGCTGTCTCTCTGGTCATTGGATGTACCACTTTTGCCGCCCAGGTCAATGCCAGGGTCAATGGACTGATAAGCTCGACGACCAGTGCCTTCGCGCATGGTGAGTCCCAGGGCAAATCGCAGTAGCTCCATGCTGTCAGCATCTACTGCTCTTTCCACTGTCAGGCCATAACGCTTTAACGGCTTACTATTAGCATCAAGTACCGCATCAATAGCACGCAGGGGCATTCGAAAGCCGCCACTGGCAATGGTTTGATACATGTTAGCCATGTCTATCGGTGACAATGAGGCCGCCCCCAGTAAGACGGACGGGTAAGTCGGTAACGATTCTCTGATACCCAGTGCCTTAACGGTATTGAGGACATTATCAACACCAAGATCCATACCGATATTCACTGTGGCCAGGTTATAGGATTTCGCCAGAGCCTGATACAGAGGAACAATCCCGTGGGTAGTCCCGTCGTCATTTTTGGGCTCCCAGAAACCACCTTTTCCGTCTTTGATCTTGATAGCTTTATCATTAACCGGCGTTGTCAGTGTATAACGATCAGGATTTTGCAGCGCTGTTAAATAGATCGCAGGTTTTAACAATGATCCCACTGAGCGATTGGCATCAATGGCACGGTTAAACCCGTCATAGCCCGAGTATCTATCCCCTACCAATGCCAGCAAATCCCCGGTTTGGGCATCAGTGACAACCAATGCACTTTGCAGCTCTTTCTCCCTGGTACGACGATCCAGAGAATCAAGGGTTTTTGTGACACTGCTTTGTGCTGCCCTCTGAATAACAGGGTCCAGATTAGAGAAAACCCGCAACCCGTCAGAAGTTAAGTCCTGCTCTTTATAATGTTCACGCAACTGTTGCTTCACCAAATCAATATAGGCCGGAAAGTCACTTGTCCTGAGCTGCTCCCGACTAACCACTCCCAGGGGTTGCTCTTTAGAGCGCTCAACTTCATCGGCTGGTACCAGACCTTGTTCAGCAAGCAGGTCCAGAACCAGATTCCTGCGTTCCAAGGCACGCTCAGGGTGACGCCTGGGATCGTAAAAAGAAGCCCCCTTGACCAGCGCAACCAACAATGCTGTCTTAGCCAGACTCAGCTCCTGAAGGGGCTGCGCAAAATAAAACTGGCTGGCCAGCCCAAAGCCATGCACGGCACGTCGTCCCTGCTGCCCCAGATAGACTTCATTTAAGTAAGTCTCAAGAATCTCGGCTTTGCTGTAATGCCACTCAAGCAATAACGCCATAATGGCCTCTTTGCCTTTACGCACCAATGTACGGTCATTGGTCAGGAAGAAGTTTTTTACCAGCTGCTGTGTTAACGTACTACCACCCTGAACAATACTGCCTGACAGCACATTAACGAACATGGCTCGAACAATAGCCTTGGGAGATATGCCAAAGTGATGGTAAAAATCCCGGTCTTCAACAGCAATCAAAGTCGGCACCAGGTACCGGGGGGCCCGCTCTGTACGAATCAATAAACGGTCTTCGTAGCTTGCCGGATAAATACCGCCAATCAATTGTGGATCAAGTCGCAGCAAAGGAAGTGGCGAGCCACTTTTACTCTTCAGTGAAATCACTTTATCTTCGGAAAAACGCACCCGCACGCAGGTAGAAGGCTCAATACCGTCTGCAAACTGAAAACCACGGCTGTAGATGGTGAAAGTATTATCTGAGTAGGAAAAAGTCCCCGGTCGTGTAACCCTTTGAACAACCTGATAACCCTGTTGTTTCAATTGATGAACAAGCGCACTGGGAGACAGTAATTTTCCTTGATAAAGCTCCAGCGCTCTGGCATAAACCTTGGCCGGAATTGCCCATTTTTTACCTTCAAACTGTCGTGTAATAATGCGATTCAGATCCCAGGTCAATACGCCCATAAACACAACAATAATCAAGCTGAACAGCACGAATACTCTTCCCCAGCGTACCTTTCTCTTTTTTCCTGGTGGTTGGTTTGGTGGCTGAGAACAATCGTCAGCGCCGGATGTATTTGTTACTTGTGGAGTGTTTGCCATAAACCTGCTTATGCGGTGCGCATTTCCCATTTTTACGTTTAGTAGAATCGTGAGCGTCAATAATAAACGTAATGGCGTGCTTTTTTGACATCGCCCCCCACCTGATACTGATGGGAGGAAGACCCACTAGCCACCTGACAGGCTTTCTGTTTCACAGCTCATTGCTCAAGGGGCAGCTTGCTTATCCGCCAAGTCTCACATGAATGCCGCAGACTTAACATTCCACTAACCCGGTAGTAGTACTGTGAATAAAGAAGCAAAGGTAACTGACTGGACAGATATGTCAAGACAGCCCAAAGTCATTAATACCACAGACAGCAGAACCTGGTTATACATCCATGGTACAGTACTGAACAGGTGGCACAGGAAAACTTCTGATAGTTGTTAATCTTATGCAGGAATCAGGAAAATGTCAGGTTAGGTGGCCTGATGTCGTTTGCATTACCTGCTGCCTCACGGGTCAAATCTTAATCCAATGGAAAGGCTGTCAAAGGTAATGAATGAGCATACTCGGAATAATCCGGATTTCCCAAAATCCAGGGAATTCTGAAAAAAGATCAACCATTTTCTTGAGGTAATACTACCGGGTACCAGTGCCTCATTAGTCGGCAAAGTCAATGTTGACATGCTCCCCGCCCTGACGGGTGCCAGTATTCACCTCAAGCTCTCTGGCTGTTTCTGTCACCGGTTTATCAGACTCTACAGCCAATTTTACTGCAGATTCCCTGAACTCAGTTGTCTATGATTTCGTTTTCTTTGCTGACATTTGGACACACCTTAATGGGTTGCAATATTACCCGTGTTTGTGTGTCCGGAGAACTATAACCACTTCATGTATAGCAAGCACAAGGCAGGCTCAGAGTATTCTGAGCCTGAGCCTATGTCCGCTGTTTCAATGTTTTTACAAATTGCTTCGATTGATCAATGGACACCTGCATATTTCGAATCAGTTGGTCGATATCCGATTTGATGGAGGCAAACTCGCCTTTCAAAGCAGAAATTGCGCGAGCATTCAGGTTATGTTTGAGGTACAGCACCTGGTCATGAAAAGCATTGAGAACAGGCTGCATCTGCCTTTCTGATGTTTCCAAACTGGACAGCATTTGCTGATAGTGACGCCGAGTGACTTTCAGCTCCCTTTCACTGGCATTGCGCAACTTCTGGTTAGCGTATTGGCTGAGTTCCTTCTGCCATTCTGCAAACAGGGCTTCGGAGACATTTTTAACGCCATCAATCCGGTTGCGGACGTTATCGGCGGCACTGACACTGCGTTCATACTCCTTGTTCAAGTCATCGTATACCGCTTCCAGATCACCACCGTCAAAGTTAATGGTATGGCGAAACCTTGCCAGGGCTGATTTGAATTGTGCCTGAGCATTTTCCTGGGCGACCTGAGTGCCCTCAATCCGGTCTACCATAATATCACGCTTATGGTAGCCGACCTTTTCCATAGCACTGTAGTAGGCGCTTTGGCAACCGGCCAGCAGTGTGACCATAACTGCGAGGTACAGTGGGTACACTTTAAACAATGACATGCTATTTCCCCTGCTTGTTAATGGCATCAATAACGGCTTGATTGCGCTTGTCGGCCAGGTGGCTGTTGACCACAAACAAGGCATGGATCATTCCTGGAATCCAACCCAGCAGCGTCAGAAAAATATTCAAAATGCCCTGCACCGGCTTGCCACAAAGAAAAACGGCGACAGGGGGTAACAAAATTGCGAGAAGGTAACGCATGATATCCTCGTAGTCGGGTTTGTTATGTCTTGTTCAGATCATACTTTATATTATGTCTTAAATGACCTGAGTTCGACATTTATAACCTGCTTGATAACAGCAAATGCCATGATCTGTTCAGACAGTGAAATGGACCCCAAACTTCATTACCGGGTAAGTAACCAGCAATCAGCCGTAGTACATGAGGTCAGTGATTATTTGACTTCAAGATTCAAAATAATCACCATGGAAAACCTGAATGTAAAAGGCATGGTAAAAAAAACCACAAACTGGCAAGAGCAATCAGTGACGCAGGTTTCGGCAAGCTGAGAGAGCTTTTCGAATACAAGGCAGAACTGAGAGGATACCAGATTGTGATTGCAGATCGGTTCTTTCCCAGCTCGAAAAAGTGTGCGGTTCATACTTGCAACTAAATAAACCTAAATTCCGCAGTTGAATTTCATAAATTGCTCCTTTATCTTGTGGCAGTCAGGCTTTCGTCTTTTCATTACTCCCCCTTTTGGGTGACTGCAGTAAATAGTTATAAGTCAACTTGCGTAAGGTTTTCAGTGGAGGCAGTGATTTCAACTGAGGAATTCAGGATAAACGACAATCTCGCTCTGTCCGATCGCCAGTGGCGATGTCCGAAATGTAAAACTCTGCATGAGAGGGATTACAGTGCGAGTTTGAACCTTGATAATTATGGTCGGGACACGTTACAGCTCGACCCAAAACCCTACGCAAGCGTGGAGTTAGACACGATTCGTCGTGCATCCATGTCGACGGCGTAGATAAGTCTACATAAATTACAGATTATGTTAGATTTTTAGTAGCGGTTGGATAATGACGCACCCCATCAGGTCTGTTTTAAGCAGGTAGCCTGAGCCTGAGAACCCCAGGTTAGAGCCTGACTTATCTCTCAGGCTGTTTGATTGCTGGGGATCACTTCAGTATTCGAAAACATACGATTTTCAAACAGGTTGCAGTTTAATCACTCATGGATAAGAATTCGTCCAAACGGCTATGCAAATCTTCACTGGAGGTGGATGAATCATCAGGAAGGCGATTCGTCCCCGGGCGAATAGCGTAAAAATTGACATCATATACATCAATAAGTGTTGTATAAATAGCTCTGGCAAAAAAAGCGCCGCTCTGATTGATGGTCAGGTATTCATTGCTGTTCCAGAGATTTTTCTTTATGGGGTACGCATGACTAACCGATGACTGAATAGCAATGGCTAACGCCACATTATTCGCTTTAAGTGCTGTAATCAGTGACTCCTGAGGACAAATATACTGACACCTTAAACCGGCCTGCCCCATGGCATCAATAATCAGTTTATTTGTACTATAGCTTATTGAAAAATGGCGGCGATATTTTTTGATCAACTGATCAGTAATATTCTCGTACCCCCAGACAGAACGCAGTTCAATAAAGATAGCTGTAATAGAATTGGGAATACAGTTTTTCCCAAACTGACGTGGTACATACATAAGGTAGTCCAACCCGAGTCAAAAATTTCTTTCTATAATACTCAGGACAGTTTTATAAACTTAAAACTCCACGCTACCAGGGGGTTGAAGACATATCGCTATTTTATGGTAACTCACACTTATTCTCGAGATTCTCGAGTTATCATAAAACTGCCCCCCCCCCCCCCCCCGAGTTGCAGTGCAGGCCTTGCAGCATCAGACACCAGACTATTTAAAACTGCCCGCAGTATTACTATAAACCTAAATTCCTCAGTTGAAATCACTGCCTCCGCTGAAAGCCTTACGCAAGTTGACTTATAACTATTGACTACAGTCACCCAAGTCACCCAAGTCACCCAAGTCACCCAAGTCACCCAAAAGGGAGGTTATGAAAAGACGAAAGCCCGAGTACCGGAAGGTAAAGAAGCAATTTATGACATTCAACTGCGGAATTTAGGATAAAGCTTTTGACTTAAAAGGCAAAGACCTTTTAGAAGGCTTTCCCATTTATTCCATGCTATCGCATTAACGCTCGCTATCCTTTGTTGTTTCTTTTGACAGGCACAAAGGCACAAAGGCGCGAAAAGGTACGAAAGCCTTCTGTTGATGACTGTAAATAGCAGTCAGTTTTGATACGCTGTAAAAAAGAGCCTCTCATGGATACGACAAGGATGAACAACAGTATTTATTCAGTTTTGATGGCAATGATGCTCTCAGGCTGCACAGCAATGGATAAGCAGGCACAAAAAACCACAACAATAGATCCAGCAGAAGCTGCAGGTAAAGGGCAGGTGGCTGATAATACACTCAGCTTATACGATGGGACTTGGGAGGAAAGTGTTAAACGAGCCAGCGGCATAAAAACGTCCACCGATGCCGAATACTCTGCTGACCGGGCCTTGAAGCGTAATAATCTCAATAAGGCTGCTGCCTACTACGCCCGGGCCTTTGAATTAGACAAGCGTAATGCCAAAGCTGGCTATAAACTGGCTCAGCTCCACCAGCAGGCCGGAAACGTGGGACAGGCAGAGCAGATTTACCGGTTTGTACTGAAAAGCGCGCCCCGGCATATTGCCAGTCTGGAAGGACTGGGGCTTATTTTACTGGAGCAGGATAACCGCAAAGAGGCACGCCGCCTACTGGTCAAAGCAGTGGCCGTGTTTCAGCATCAAAGCCCAACGGAGCAGTCTGTACAAAATCATACACCGGTGAAAGCTTTCAATGGCCTGGGGCAGCTGGCCGATATAGACGGACAGTTCCAACAGGCACAGACCTATTATCAGCAAGGGTTGCAGCTCGACCCGGGAGATATGGAGCTGATGAATAACCGGGCCTATTCCCTGTTTATGTCGGGGAGCTGGCAACAGGCTGAGCGGCTGTTGCGTGATGTGCTGAGCATGGAGCCTCAGTACACCCGAGCGATCTACAATCTGGCATTGGTCACTGCCAGAGCCAGACGATTCGATGAAGTCGCAGGCCTGCTGGAGCGTTTCATGGAACCTTATGAAGCCAGCAATGATGCGGGCTACCTGGCCATGATGGCCGGTGACCTCAACAGTGCAGAAGCACTGTTTCAAAAGGCCATTGATCAGGCCCCTTTTTATAACGAAGCTGCCTGGCGTAATATGGACAAGGTAAAACAACTGAAGACGGTTCCCGATAATCAATCCTTGTAGCTACCCAGCCCTTGCTGCAAGGCAAACAAAGGCTTGGCAAACAATGATCCACGAGCCACGATACAGGGCTGTCTTTATGCCGTTGTAGCTGTCTTTATGCCGTTGTAAAGGAGAGGAGCGATTCGACGCCTGGTGCTGGTCTTCGGTTGTCTGTTATAACCGGGTCATCTTGTCCCCATATCCTGCACCCGTCCTGACAGGTCATCAAACCCGGCTCGAAATCAGACACCAGGCGCAGCTGGATGGTGCTGGCCGTCTTGTGGCCAGATTATTTCCCTTAAATAGCCATAATACTCTCTCGTCAGGGAAGGTCATGGTCAATGGGGACGTTATTTTGGCGTTTTCAGGTTGGTATAAAAGCACCAGCCATCGTAATGAAACCCGTTTTTGGACAGGAACCAGCCCGTTAGGGGTATCCAGCGAGGACACCTGGATGAGATGCTGTTCTATGATAACTGCTGGCTGCACGCGTATCTGGACGACATGAGTCCTCTGGGCTTAGAGCCGTAGCCATTGAAAAAGTCGCTTAATCAGGTGTCTTTTTTTACCGAACGAGCGTAAAGCCCCTTACTTTTAGTGAGGGTATGTAAGCTCGGCTTGCGTAGAGCAAGCCCATGTAGTATTTTCTTTCTTGTCTTTCAGACCTACCTCTGGGCTAGAGGAATGTTAAGCCTGTGGAGTTCGTGTGAGACTTGGGGCATATGAGTTGGCTCATCACCGTAAAAATCCCCACAGTGGGAATTTACGCGATAACCAAGCTATCCCCTGAGCAACGAACTATGAAACAGGAAAGCCTGTTGGGTGACTAACAGGAATCCCCGTCGTTTACGGCGGGGAGGATGTCAATTGACCACTATCATTGCTGACAAGATGCATTGCTGACAAGATGGTTTGGGAAATCTTCAACTCTTTCACAGCCCACTTGCTCCATGACCTGTTGAAGTTGACGCTTAAGGATGCTGATAGCCTGGTCGCCACCTTTTTTACCCATGGCGCAAACACCGTACATGGGAGCACGTCCTGTGAATATGAAATCTGCTCCGGATGCAAGCGTGGAAGCAATGTCTACACCAGAACGGATACCGCCATCCATGATAAGCGTTGTTTTTCCTTTGTACTTTTCTGCAAGTTTAGTCAGTGGTTTGATCGTGGATTCACCGTTGTCAAGTTGACGGCCTCCATGGTTGGAAACGATCAGACCATCAACGCCGAGTTTCAGGGCTCTGTCGGCATCGTCTTCATTCACCACACCTTTGATCACGAGGTTGCCATTCCACATATCACGCAGAGGTTTGATTTTTTCCGCACAGAGACGGCCAGAAAATGTTTTGTCCATGAAAAGGCCGAGGTGTTTCATATTGAGACCCTTCGGAATGTAAGGCTTCATTGTCTGAAACTCAGGCTTACCCGCAAGAAGCTGCTCCCAGGCCCAACGTGGGCGAGCCATCATTTGGCAGATGTTTCTGAGTGTCATTCTTGGCGGGATGGAAAGACCGTTACGAATTTCTTTTGGCCGATAAGCGAATGTCGGTGTATCAGCGAGCATCACCAGCGTCTTACAGCCAGCGTCTTTAGCGCGTTTAATAATTTTATCACGAAGTTCATTTTCAGCAGGGTGATAGAGCTGAAACCAAAAATGCCCTTCAGTGATTTCGGCGACAGTTTCAATACTTGCTGTACCAACAGTACTGAGGCAAAACGGGACGTTGTGGTCTTTGGCAGCTCTGGCAAGGATTTCACAGGCGTTTGGCCACATAAGCCCCTGGAGACCAACGGGTGCAATACCAAATGGCGCATCGTATTCTACGCCAAAGAGTTGTGTTTTTTGAGACGCCCCTTTGAAGTCACGAAGGTATTGTGGTCGAAGCTGCACTTCACGAATTTCACGCGTGTTACGGGCAAGGTTAACTTCGGAGAAACAACCACCACTGAGGTAGTCGTAAGCGAAGCCCGGCATGCGTTTTTTGGCATGGGCTTGCAGGTGTTCGATGGATGGTAATTTTGAATCCATTATACAGTGTCCTGTTTTGATTCATTGATGTGATTGATCAGAATCGAAGAGGTGAGTGAAGAGTCGTTTTTTTGATAGCAGCTATGATGGCATAGTGGATGGCATAGTGGATGGCATAGTGCCCACCACAGAATTCTTCGCGTATTTCTTTGGATTGGTAACAGAACTCCTGTTTTTTTCGTTTATACAACCTGACATATTTGAAGTATTGATAAAAAGCTCAATCTGACCGGAAAAGTCAATGACATCGTTCAAGCCCAAAAAACACGGCCTTTCTCCCTCGTTTCTGCCGGCATTATACCCAACCAGCTTTTCTCTCGCTACCGTAATGAACATGACAGGCTGGACACCCGAACAGGCCGAAACACCCCGTCAAGCCTGCCATTGACAGGTATTTCAACGCAAAGTGGGTGCCTGGATTGTCAGCGCAATAGCGTAGTTAAAGGAATCAATGGGTAGTTACTTAAGTTCAAGGATGGCATCCACCTCTACAAGTGCACCTTTTGGCAACGCCTTCACACCAATAGCAGCACGTGCCGGATAGGGTTCGGTGAAGTATTCAGCCATCACCTCATTAACGGCTGCAAAGTTGCTCAGGTCTGTGAGGTAAATAGTCACTTTGGCTGCATCTGACAGGGCACCACTTGCCGCTTCTGCCACCGCTTTCAGGTTCTCGAAGCAACGGCGGGTTTGCGCTTTAAAGTCACCGGTTTCAAGTTGCATGGTTTCTGGCACCAGAGGAATCTGACCAGAAATATATACGGTCGTACCGGCTTTTACCGCTTGTGAATAAGTGCCAATGGCCAGGGGAGCTTTTTCGGTATGAATAATCTGCCGGTTGCTCATAAGGTTACCACTTATTTTATGAGAGAAAGGATCTGATACTAGAAGTGGAGCGGCTATACGTCAACCATTGCTGACAACAGGCTGAAAGGCCAGGTTTTTAGTCCAGCGATTTAAGCCTCTTTTAACCGTGTAATGGAGTGTATTCCTTTAATCACCCTTAGTCGCTTAATCACTCTTGCCAAATGCAAGCGGTCACGGACACTGACCAGCAACTGAATCTGAGAACAGGAAGCATCTCTTGCTTCCAGGTTAATGCTTTCGATATTCCCTTCCATATCGGTAATACTCGTCGCGATAACGGCAATCATGTCACGCTGCTGCTCAAGCTCTATCTGCAACCCAACGGTAAACTCACCCCTGACATCCTTATCCCAGACCACTTCCAGAATTTTCTCAGGGTTATAGCGGACATCAGCAATGTTGTTACAGCTGTCTTTATGAATCACAATACCCCGGCCAGAACTTACGCGACCCACAACAGGATCACCCGGTATCGGGTAACAGCAGCGAGCAAAACTGATGACCATACCTTCAGTTCCCTGTATCGACAAAGGTGCTTCAGGCTGAGGACTTTCAAGTCGGCTTTTCTGTTCAGAAACCGTATGGGGTTCAACAAAGAGCCTGGCTGCGACATACGCCATCCGGTTGCCCAGCCCTATTTCTTCCAGCAGAGCTTCCATGTTCTCAATGTTCAGCTGGCCAATGCGTTGCTCAATGGTTTCCTGAGGGATGTCATCCAAAGACGTGTTAAATCTCATCAGGGCATTATTCAGGAGTCGCTGCCCCAAGGCAACAGACTCACTGTGCTGCTGATTTTTCAGCAACAAACGAATATTAGAGCGGGCTTTACCGGTTACCACAAAATTCAGCCAGGAAGCATTGGGCCTTGCCCCTGCTGCTGTAACAATCTCAATGGTTTGCCCACTTTGAAGGGGTTGGCTCAGTGAGGCCAGGCGTTTATCAATACGACAGGCCACACAGGCATTACCGACACCCGTATGAATCGCGTAGGCAAAATCAACCGCTGTTGCCCCTTTAGGCAGCTCAAGGATATGGCCCTTGGGTGAGAAGACATAAATCTCGTCAGGAAATAAATCGATTTTCACATTTTCGATAAATTCCAGGGAGCTTCCTGCATTACGCTGCATCTCCATCATACCTTTCAGCCATTGGCGGATACGAGCATGGCTGCCGGACAGAGCTTCATCGTCATTTTTATATAACCAGTGAGCCGCAATACCATTGTTGGCCATATCCTCCATTTCCTGGGTACGAATCTGGATTTCAACGGGAATACCGTGCATACCAAATAGCGTGGTGTGCAATGACTGATAGCCATTCGCTTTGGGAATGGCAATGTAGTCTTTAAATCGCCCGGGTATTGGCTTATACAGGTTATGGCTGATGCCCAACGCCCGGTAACAGCTGTCAATACTATCGACGACAATGCGAAAGGCAAATATATCCATGATTTCAGAAAACGACTTGCACTGATTGCGCATTTCCTGGTAAATGCTGTACAGGTGTTTTTCCCGACCAATAACACGACCCTTAAGGCCTTCGTCCTCAAGACGGGCTGCAATCACTTTTTGTACCTGACAGACAAGTTTTTTCCGATTACCCCGTGCCTGTTGAAAAGCCCGATGAATCAGTCGGGAGCGCATGGGATACATGGCAGAAAAGCCAAGGTCTTCAAGCTCCACACGCAAGCGGTGCATACCCAGTCGGTTGGCAATGGGTACGTAAATATCGAGAGTCTCTTTTGCAATACGGAAGCGTTTATCAGCACGCAAAACACCAAGAGTACGCATGTTATGCAGCCGGTCGGCCAGCTTAACCAGTATCACACGAATATCGCGTGCCATGGCCAGTGCCATTTTCTGAAAATTTTCTGCTTGTTCCAGTGTCCTGTTTTCGAACTGCATGTGGGTCAGCTTACTGACACCGTCCACCAGGTTGGCAACCACTTCACCAAACTGAGCCTCGATCGCTTTTTTTTCAATCCCCGTATCTTCAATAACGTCATGGAGCATGGCAGCCATCAGGCTGGAATGGTCCATATGCATATCAGCCAAAATAGAGGCGACCTTCAGGGGATGGGTGACATAGGGCTCACCACTGCGCCGGATTTGACCATCATGGGCCTGCTCCGCAAAATAGTATGCCCGGCGGACAAGATTAACCTGCTCAGTACTCAGATAAGACATCAGGCGGCTGGCAAACTCATCGATGGTCAGCAAAGCCTACTCCTCCCGTGCAGATGACAAATGGCCATAGTAGACTGTAGGTATTACTCACTGCCAGATAAGGTATTATCCTTCAACACCGGATAAAAACAGAGAGGCCTCATCATCATTGAGGTGACTTTCATCAATATTTTTAGCCGTAACTACCCCTTCAGCAATTTCACGCAATGCCATGACGGTGGGCTTGTCATTTTCCCAGGCCAGTTTTGACGCTTTGCCACCAATCGTCAGCTGACGGGCACGCTTGGAGGCAACCATTACCAGTTCAAAACGGTTGTCCACATGATTCAGACAATCTTCAACAGTTACTCGAGCCATATTTACTCCATCACCGGAAGTTATAAGTAAGTTCGACGACCTTACAGTCTACTTTACAGCCTTCATGCACACAAGCGTCAATGGATGCAATTAAAACTGTTCTAATCAGCGGCTTTCCAACACTTATCCCGGTCACCATTAGCCCTTTACGTTCTGAGGTTCAACATGTCATGTGCATGTTCCGGCTTCCACCACGCTCCGGGAAGTTTCAGCCGGGTCTGGACAACAAGGCGTTGTTCAGCCAGGCCTTTGACGTGCTCGGCATGGAGGTCAACACGGGTTTTCTCCTTCACATCCACTGTCTGAAACGCCTTTAAGGCAAAAGCAGTATTGGATGTAAGATCAACAACGCAAAGCAGGGAAATCTCAAGACCAAACTCGGATACCCGCGTTGGAATCGCTTTTTGCTCATTGATGAGCACCGACTCCCATTGCGAAAATCAGCTTTGCCTTGTACGACAATGAGAGCAGAAAGAAGCAGGGGGATCAATGTCTTCTGAGGCTTTTTGACACTGAACATAGCATTGATTGCAGTCTTAACCAGGGTATCCATGAGAAGCATCTGGAGATAGTTGGGTACTTAAGTTGTCATCAACATTCAATCAGCCTTGACAGATGACCGCCTTGCCTGAGAAAGTCAAGCCAACATTTCGTCCCCCAAAGCATCTGGAACTTCTCATGAATACAATAATGGACCGATTGGCAGCTCTGCGCACGGAAATGGCTAAACAACGGATAGATGCCTGGATTATTCCCGGTTCTGACCCTCATCAGAGTGAATATGTAGCCGATCACTGGACAGGCCGTACCTGGGCATCGGGCTTTACAGGCAGTGCCGGAACGCTGGTCATTCTGAAGGACCAGGCAGGATTGTGGACCGATGGCCGCTACTTTATCCAGGCCAAACAAGAACTGGAAGGAACAGGTATTGAACTCATGCGTGAGGGTAACCCCGGCGTACCTGCCATGGGTGAATGGCTGGTAGAACAGTTGGATGAGGGAAGTACTATCGGCTTTGATGGTCAGACAATGAGTGTTGCTGCTGCCCGCCATCTGGAAAAAAGTGTTGAAATCGCCTCTTTTCAACTAACCTGCGACAAGGATTTATTAGCACAGGCCTGGACAGACCGCCCTGCCATGCCAGCCGAGCCGGTCTTTCTCCATGCTGACCGTTATGCCGGAAAAACCCGTGATGACAAGTTCGCCGCTGTACGCGAAGCAATGACCCGGAAAAAGGTCGATCATCTGTTAATCAGCACACTGGATGATATTGCCTGGCTGTTTAATCTGCGGGGTGCTGATGTAAAGTGCAATCCTGTCTTTTTAGCCTATGCCCTGTTTTCGGGTGACAGGGTCTCTCTTTATGTGGATGACAGCCGGATTGAGGCTGACGCCCTGGCGGCACTGAAAGCCTCTGGCGTTAAGCTGTGTGCTTACGATGCTATTGCTAAAGACCTCGCCACTTTGACTGCCCATAGTCAGCTTCAGATGCCTCCTGCAACCACCAGTTGCTGGCTGAAAAATGCCGTGCCTGCGTCTGTGAAAATCATTGAGGCCACCTCCCCATCGACTCTGCATAAAGCCATTAAAAACCCCACTGAGATTGCTTTTATGCGCGAATGCCACCGTCGAGATGGTGCAGCTATTGTACGTTTATCGCGCTGGCTGGAGGATAGCATTCCAACAGGCCACATCAATGAAGTAGAGATTGATGAAAAACTTCAGGCCATTCGTTCTGAAGACCCTTTGTACCAGGGCCCTAGCTTCGACACGATTGCCGGCTACGCAACCAATGGTGCCATCTGCCATTACCGGGCAGAAAAAAAGACCTGTTTAACCGTAAAACCTGAAGGACTGCTGCTGATAGACTCTGGCGGTCAATACCCTGATGGAACAACGGATATTACCCGCACTTTCTCTTGTGGCGAGCTGACCGACGAAGAAAAACGCGATTATACACTGGTACTAAAAAGCCATATCAAACTGGCCTCCACTCGCTTCAAAAAAGGCACACGCGGCATCCAGCTCGATATGATGGCGCGTCAACCCCTTTGGGCATTAGGCATGGACTATAACCACGGCACAGGCCATGGTGTGGGCTACTTCCTCAATGTGCACGAAGGGCCGCAGAGCATCAGCCCCAGATGGGTTGATACCCCCCTGAAGCCCGGCATGTTGGTAACAAATGAACCAGGGATGTACCGTGATGGCAAACACGGTGTGCGTATCGAAAATATTATGGTGGTATCTGAAGATATCACGACAGAATTTGGTACATTCTACAAGCTGGAATATCTGACATTAGCACCCATTGATACCCGCCCCCTTGAGCGTTCACTGCTTTGTGAACAAGAAGTTGAATGGTTAAATGACTACCACAAACACGTTCGGGAGGCATTATCACCACAGCTTGGTGGAGATGACCTGGCCTGGCTGCAAAAAATAACGGCTGCTATTTAACGGTTTAACGGTTGGAAAAAAGTCGCCCTCATACTCCAGGATGCCTCCACCACTGAGTTCTCTCAGTGGTGGAGATTCTCCATAAGCACTGAAAACGCGATGACATACCCGGTGAAAAGCATCACTGCCGCCTCTGAACGGGCAACGACTGCAATAGATCCACTATCAGTCGTCGGGCAATCTCATGATTACTCTCTCCCGGCAGCCCTGTGCCAGAGCCATTAACACTCCACAGGGTTTTGCCCGACAAGCCATCATTGACATGCATGCCCAGTGTCACTTGTCCACGACCGCTGCTGTTCACTTCCCACTGATGCACTTCTCCACCAACGGCTAAGCCAGCACCCTGCACCTGTGCCCAGCCCTCACCCTTTTTCAATCGGGCTGCATCAGCGGTTCTGCTGTTTGTCGGCAATGAGACATCATGAAAAAGCCGAGGATTTTCTATACCGACAGAAGGGAGCAGGACGGTAATCATCCGCTCAACATCGGCGTTAACGCCTTCTTTTTGTGAGAAATTCAATACAGGCAGCACTGTCCAGGTGGCAGTACCTGGAAACCCGTCTTTATATAGCCCGGATAAACCAAACTGGCAGCCTGAAAGCAGTAACACTACTGCTAACAACCGTTGCGGCAGTCGTATTCTATACATAATCCATCAGTTCCCCCTGGTGTAACTTTAACCATTGAATGGCTATTACTGCTGGAGAGTTAGCGATACGCCCGTCTTCCAGCATCTGACAAGCCTCCTCCAGTAATAAAGTATGCACCTTGATATCTTCGCCTTCTTCTTCAAGCCCAAAAACACCCCCACCATCACCGGCATCCACCAGACCACAATACAATGTCATTTTTTCATTGGAACAACCGGGGCTTAAGTAAACATCGAAGATGTGAATCAGCTGCCTGACTGTTTGCCCGGTTTCTTCTTTGATTTCGCGGTGTGCAACTTCTGCTGCGTTCTCGCCAGGCTCTGTCATCCCCGCTACAATTTCCAGTAGCCAGGGGTCATCCTTTGACAGGTATGGTCCCATACGAAACTGCTCCACCAAAACGAGCTTATTCACAGCGGGATCATAGAGAATCACACCCACCGACGGGGGTCTGAAAAACCCTTCCCTTTCCAGCGGCTCACTCAGTCCACCATCAAACCGTTTATAGCGCAGCGTGTACTTTCGAACGTCCAGAAAGCCATCCAGCAACTGCTGTTCATTGAGTTGCTCAACATCCTGATAACCCAGACCCGACAATTTCATTGTGATTCCTTAAGGTATAAACCGTTACCTAAGATATAGTCACTAACGGCTGGCAATAGCAAGGTGGCCAACTGATTATGAGTCACCTCCCCAGGCGCCTGACTGGCAAAAAGTGCTCTCACCTGGCAGCTTCTTGCGCTCACTTGCTGCTCTGCGGTAAAAATACCCCAGCGACGCTCAATTGCCTGGGCTTTGTAAAAACGATGCCATACCTGAGGGTCAGCATTATCAGGTCCCCTGATAAAACTGATCGCTACATCTTCACGATACCGAGCCTCAAGGGCTGACAATACATCAAATGTATAGACCGGTTGATCCGGGGCTTTCTTCAACAACTCAGCCTCAATAAGACAAAGCTCAAGATGGCAACCAACATTTCCCAACGCCTCTATAAAAACCTGCAACATAGCAATTCGATGCTCAAAAGGTTGCATTTTTTTAGCAAAGGCATGAGACGCACTCGGTACAAGAAGAATGCTGTCAAAATGAGAAGCTGACTGCCTGATCACATCCAGATGACCGCGAGTGGGGGGATCAAATGCGGAGCCAAAAACACCGAGCTGTAGCTGTTTCATAGACCTTCTTTGCTACTTTGAATGATAGAAACCCGAGGGAGAACATAGCGAAAGACACTGGTCTTCATAGAGATTATCGTCTGGCGCCAGGGCTGGCCGCAGGAAGATACTACAGATACTAGCGAATATACACCAAAGACCGCAACATTTTACCTATACAGGCGAGTTTTTCTACGGATGATAAACTTCGTCGCATTCCACCTCACCATCGAGGATAACATCAGGACGCTTGTCAAAGTTGCTGACGCGGTTAAAGACAACTAGACTTACCTGACCGAGGAACTCCCGAAAGGTCTTGAAATCGTAGACTTTTATCATGGAGCAGAACACCTGAAGAAGGCGTTCGATCTTTCCTGTGGTGAGAATAGTGCCAAATCCAGAGAAAAGTTCATCACCTGCCGTCATATCCTCAAAGAGTAGGCTTAAGATGTTAAAGGCTATTTTTGACCATCTTTCATAAGTTATCCAACAGGTTATCCACAGGAAGAGTATGCAGTGTGAAAATTATTGATGATGCCTTATATTTAACGACAAATGACTCATTAAAGCGATTAATTTTTCAACTTTACCCGCCTTTCAGAACAGGGACATCTTATAGAATCGAATCATTATCTGGAAATAGTACTATCGTTAATACTTTTCTATTTTTGGTGAAATACCATATATATTTTATTTTTTCAGGAAAAAAAACTGATTATAATGTAAAAAAAAGGCGATGAAATGTTGAATTTTTTTCGCCTCGTGCCTCTGTATATAGCCGTATATATAAGTCACAAGGCTATTTATAATGGGTTAACCTGTAACTGTTGCTATGATATAAAAAACCGTATAAAAAACAGGCAAAATAACGTTTACACTATTTTTATAGGTATTTTTTAAGGCTTCAGTTATTTTTTCCAACGGATTATCCACAAAAACAGTGGAAAACCAATGAGCAGTTAAAACATAAGTCAGGCATGGTTATTTCAGGTTTTTCTTAAAACAAGCGACAATGATTTAATAATACAACCATTGACGTTTATTTGCAGGATACCCTCAGTCTGATAGCTGGCTTAAGTCTCAAACAGTGGCTTGCCTGACAGGGAACCAGACCAGAGTTGTTACCATAGTCCTTCACTGTGGATCAGGGATCTTGTTTTCAAAAGAACTTCTGTGCCTGCCAATTTCCACCTCACACCTGAACTACACAATCATTGTTTGACCAATGTCTTGCACGCCACTTCTGTCACTCAGAAGCCTATTGGCCAGTTGTGCTTCAGAGCCTGTTGATATTTCATTAAATGATGATTATTCGTAAAGTACATCACCGCTTTGTAACACTTTTCTGCCAGTGTAGTGGTTTTTTTTCGGGAGTTCTGCGGCTCCGACCAGATATTTTGAAGCATAATAACCCGACTTTTTTTGTTGGTGATACACTAATCTTTCATTGGTCAACCGTCGTACGATACACCACCTTAGGTTTTTGTGGAGGTTTTTGTGGTTTTGTGCTTTGCTTTATGCTGCTTAAATGAATGAGCTTTTGACCTGCCGGACATTCATAAACGTCCTCTGATTCATTGCCCTCTCATGAACAGCTTGTCCAGCTCATTCATTGTTAACAGTGTCCAGGTTGGACGACCGTGATTACACTGACCACTGCGTTCTGTGTGTTCCATATCACGCAGCAGTCCATTCATTTCTTCAATGGAAAGCTTGCGATTCGCCCGAACAGAACCATGACAGGCCATGGTGGCAAGAATTTCATTGATATGAGCTTCAATTTTATCACTGGTACCAAACTGTTTCAGATCGGTAATGATATCGTGTACCAGTTTCTCGGTATCGGCAGTTTTCAGCAGTACCGGTACTTCGCGGATCACCAGTGTTTCTGGCCCCATTCGCTCTAATGTTAACCCTAACTTTTGAAAATAGCTGGCATGCTCTTCAGCACAATCAGCCTCCCTTACACTGACAGAAATGGACTTTGGTACTAGAAGTGGTTGGGCGGGAATACCTTCAGCCCTCCAGGCCACTTTCATGCGCTCGTAGGTAATGCGCTCATGGGCTGCGTGCATATCCACCAGGATCATCCCCTGATCATTCTCTGCCAGAATAAACACGCCTTTCAATTGCGCAACGGCATAGCCTAAAGGTGGAATGATAGTATTTGATTCAGACGTTACCTGATGTAAAGAGGGGGCAGTGAGACCTGACACCACTACCTGTTCACTATTCTCGGAGTTAGCCGTCGTTGGTGTTGGTGTTGGTGTTGGTGTTGATCTTGGTGTTGATGGTGATGATGCGTACAGCTCACCATAAGGCTCAATTTGTCGTTTAATTTGTCCCGATGTAGCAGGAGAGGCATAAGAGAGTCCTGGTGTATTATCGGTATTTGACGCCCAGGATTTTGCCGGTAAGGCAGCCGGGGTCAACATTATATTCTCCTGCCCCTTAAATTCGCCGGCTTCCACGCCGCCACTCAATGTTCGGGACTCACTTGTCAGGGTTGTCGGTGGCGGCAAATGGTCATCTGGTCGCACTTCTGCCAGTGCCCTGTTTAATGTACTGAATAAGAAGTTATGTACTGTACGCCCGTCACGAAAGCGCACTTCGTGCTTGGTAGGGTGCACATTGACATCCACCAGTGCCGGGTCAAGCTCAAGATACAAGACAAAGGTTGGGTGACGGCCACTAAACAGTACATCACGATAGGCCTGGCGTACCGCATGGGTAACCAGTCGGTCACGAATAACACGCCCGTTCACAAAAAAATACTGCAAGTCGGCACTGGCACGAGAAAAGGTCGGTAAGCCTACCCATCCCCACAGCTTTAACCCTGATGCTTCTGCCTCAATACCCACCGCATTCTCAATAAAGCGGGGGCCGCAGAGTGAGCCAACCCTGCGATCTTTTTCTGCCTGCGTGGTAGCTGCACGTAACTGATAAATACTGCGTTGGTTGTGTCTGAATGCAAAAGCCACATCAAAGCGTGACAGGGCCAGGCGCTTTACCACTTCTTCAAGGTGAGAAAACTCGGTTTTTTCAGTGCGCAAAAATTTTCGCCGAGCCGGTGTATTAAAAAACAGGTCTTTGACTTCAACAGTTGTTCCCACCGGATGGGGGGCTGGATCAAGCCGGGAGAGCATATCCCGCCCTTCGACCTGTACCTGCCACCCTGCCTCCTGCCCCTCGGTATTTGAGGTTAACGTCAAGCGGGACACGGAACTGATGCTGGCCAGCGCTTCGCCACGAAAACCGAGGGTTGAAACCCCTTCTAAATCTTCAAGTTCTGATATCTTACTGGTAGCATGACGTGACAGCGCCAGGGACAGGTCATTTTTGGGAATGCCACAACCATCGTCCCGTATTCGGATCAGCTTTGCACCCCCGGCCTCCACTTCGATACTGAGTTTCTTTGCGCCTGAGTCCAAGCTGTTTTCCAACAGTTCCTTGACGGCAGAGGCAGGGCGCTCTACCACTTCTCCGGCAGCAATCTGGTTGGCAAGTCGGTTATCCAGTAAACGAATAGGCTTCATGGGTTACGCTCAGAGGTAAGTTTGTCTTATGCTAACAGCGCCTGAAAAATGCTCAATGGATACCCTCAATGAACATCAAAGCCGTAAACATACCCAATAAATAGTCTGTACGCTATGAAAAGCATATACTCTGTTGCTGATCATGGCCTGTTGGTTTTTTATTGCCTGATATGACAACGATGGAAAAAAACCGAATCATCCTAAAGCCGATAATCATAATGACTGTATAGCCTTTATCTCAGAATTGACATCCTCCCCGTCCTAAAGGACGGGGATTCCTACCGCTAGACGGCGATGCCCCGCCGCAAGAATGTTTCTGGCCGCGTTTATATCGCGGTGGTGCTCAGCTCCGCACTCTGAGCAGATCCATTCTCTTATTCGCAAACCTGTTCTACCTTTCGGACTACTGGGCGGGATAGTGCCACAGCACGAACAGGTTTGGGTGGAGTAGGCTTCGTTGATTTCTTCAAAAACCACGCCTGCGTGATCGCATTTGTATTCCAGCATGGTTTTGAGTGAGTGCCACCCTGCATCCAAGACAGACTTTGCCATTTTGGTCTTGGTCAGTGCTTTGCTTGATACGTTACCAACGAAGATAGCCGCATTGCCATTAACGAGTTTGCGGCTGTATTTGTGCAGGGCGTCTTGCCTGCGGTTTCTGATTTTTGCGTGTATGGCTTTTACACGCTTTTGGTTTCTGGCTCGCTGGGCGATTCCCAACTTAGCCTCTAACCGGCAATATTCACGCCCTTTGATACTTGTGCCATTGGAGTCAGTAGCGGACTCTTTGCAACCAAGGTCAATGCCTACTGACGATTGCCCTTGAGAGGCTTCAACTTCAACCGTCACAACGACATTAAAATACCAGCGTCCTCTGGCATGTTCATTAAAGCTGGCAGATCGGAACTTATAGCCGCTTAAACCGAAGGAGTCCCATACTGAAAAGTACAGGCCATTATGGAATATCTGCCCGTTTTTCCACTTAGCCTGGCCTGTATTAACAGGAATCCAGCCAAGTGATCGGCGAATACCGCCAGACTTACGCCAGTTCAGTCGTGCTTTCTTGAATTGCTTTCTGCGGGTGACGTACTCAGAGGCTATACACTGCAATGTCTGGCTATGCAGACCAAGCTCTTTACCAGCACCTTTGGTGTAAGGGTGAATATCGTAGGCTGACAAAAACTGACCACGCTCTTTGATAGCACGGATACTGAGTTCGTTGATGTAATTCCAGACAAAATTAACCGCACAAGCCATGTTTTTTAGCTGTTTAGTGTGTTTGTCTTTAACGCGAACTTTCAATGTTTTTGTCTTCTGCATAGACCCATTATCCTAAATTCATCAGTTGAGCCGAACACCACCGCCTCGTAATGGACGGTGTTTGACGTATAAGGCTCAAGAGCTTTTTGGCTTTAGCTGGAGTTTAGAAGAACAAACGGCGTAATAACCTGACCTTTCTTTAAGAATTTCGATACTGACCTGGTTAAAATACGACACCAAATTTCATCTGAAGTTAACTGCGCCGCAATCTTTTTTATTGAATCGAAAAAAAACAGAGTTCTCTCTGCATTTCCTTGATTTTATTCATTAGTGTATGCTGGCTTGTCAATGTTATTTTTTTTTGCCGACCACTTTCTGTTAACTTTCCAATCGCACTCATTAATAGTGGTCTGCTGGTGATAGATTCTTTGTGTGAATCTGGATTGCTCAATCTAACAAATAAAGTCCACCAGTTATAAGCCAATGCAACCATTCTTGATATGAGTCGGCAACGTTTAATATCTTGCGTCGTATAGCCACCCCAACCCCACTGATTTTTTATTTCATCAAAATTATTTTCACAGTCAGCCCGATCTCTGTAATGATCAATGATTGTAATCACACCATCATCAAGACTACTTACTAACACTAAGTACTCAAACAGTTTGATATTTTCAGGGCCTTCGAGAAAGGCTATTTCTTTCTGCTTTTTCTTATTTTCTTTTTCCAGTAACAAAGCATCTCCCGGCAATCTTCGACGAACGATAATGATTCGTCTGGGTTTCACCCAGCCATCCAGTTTTAATTCGGACTCCTTGCCTTCCCAGTATCTGTCGTAGCGCGTCCATCCTCCGCTACAGTGCGCATGGTAGAAGGCTTTCTTCACATTGGCTGTCTTTTTCATCTTGAATAGATAGTCGCATCCAGCCTGCTCAAGCTCTGTCATGACTCGATCGGTTCCCCAATCACAATCACCCCGAATAAATTCAGGCCAGCACGTTTTTGGAAGGCGTTCCAATAAGTTCATTAACCCCGGTAATGAATATTTACTATTCGTTTGGTTACCAGGTTGTACCTCAACTTCAAGGACTAATTTTAAATTAGCCATCATGTAAGTATGATAAGTATGTGAAGGTCGTCCCCGTTTATGAGGATTATAGCCTTGTTCAGCCCCTTCTTGATTACCATAAATGGTTTTTATTGTAACATCGACATCCATTATCCAGGGTAGTTGTAATAAAGGTTCGTAGCATTCCTGCAAATGATGCTGCATCCATTTAACACCTTTTTTCTCATCTATTTTAAGTAGTCCTCGCCTGGCTGAATCATCACTGACTACTTTTGTCATACCCAGTAATTTCGGATTAACGCCATCACCGACCAGTGTTCCAATATTGGCATAACGTTTATGGCCTGAAAGAATTGAAAGAAACAGCGAACCCAATACATTCACTTTTTTGGGTGCATTATTACTTTTGTAAGTCAGAGGGCAATCATCAACCCATGGTTCAAATCGACAACCTGTCTTTAAAAACTGTATAAAAAAAGCAAGCTGTCCCATGGGTGTCACTGATGCGCCAGGTTCCCATTCAACCTGAACTTTACCTTCAAAAGTGTCCACTTCAAGCGTTGCTGTTGCGACCTGTTTACTGAGTTCGTTGCGTTCACCCTTTGGGTGAACCGGTTTTGGTGATAGAACCATGCTGTAACCCTCTCAACACAATGGGTTGTAGTTTAGCTGGTATTTTTAACTGAGGATTTTAGGATTATACAATTGGTCTATGAGCAAAACAAACGAATATCGCGCTGGTATACATTGTATTTTTAAATTACATTGCCATTTGGTCTTTGTAACAAAATACCGCTACAAAGTGTTAGAAGGATATATGTACCCAACGCTTGAAACCTTGTTCTGCAAGGTCTGTGAAGATTTTGAGGCAGAGCTGGTTGAGTTCAACGGGGAGGAAGACCATGTCCACCTATTGGTGAACTATCCGCCCAGGATCGCTTTGTCGAAGTTGGTTAACAGCCTGAAAGGCGTATCTAGCCGAAAGCTGAAACTCTTTCATCCAGCAGTAGCAAACAGGTACTACAAATCAGCACTATGGAGTCCAAGCTACTTTGCCGCAAGCTGTGGTGGAGCATCAATCGATGTCATCAAACAGTACGTGCAACAGCAGAGAGTCCCCCATTAGTCGGCTGTCGCCGACGCGCTTACATCCCCGCACTAGAAGTACGGGGTTTTACGCGATTTCGATAAAACAGTGGGTATTGATTTAGGTTTGAAGGACTTGTTCATCACGTCAGACGGCGAAAAATCCGGTAATCCAAGGCATACCAGACGCTACGAGCAAAAGCTTGCCTACCTTCAGCGCACGCTGGCTAAAAAGCAGAAAGGGAGCAACAACCGAGATAAAGCAAGGCTCAACGTTGCACGCCTGCACGCAAAAATAGCTGACTGCCGGATGGATGCTACCCACAAGGCGTCCCACAAACTCATTAACGAAAACCAAGTTGTTTGTGTAGAGGATTTGGCCGTGAAGAACATGATCAAAAATCCGAAGCTGGCAAAGCATATAGCCGATGCTAACTGGGGTGAATTTGTCAGACAGTTGCAGTACAAGGCTGAATGGACGGGTCGTACTGTATCTGTCATTGATAGATTCTTCCCAAGCTCAAAGCGTTGTCCTGGCTGCGGATATATCAACGAAAGTATGCCGCTATCAATCCGTGAATGGGACTGTCCACAGTGCAACACCCATTGGGACAGAGACATAGCAGCAGCATTGAATATAAAAACCGCCGGGCTGGCGGGGTTAGCCTGTGGAGCGACTGGAACGGGGATGGCTGCTTAAGCAACCATCCAGGGAAAGCGTGTTGAAACAGGAAACCTGATTGGTGACGATTAGGAATCCTCGTCCTTTAGGGCTATCTCTTAGTCACATCTCCTAATCTTGGTTTATCCTTCTCTATGGTAAACCAAGATCATGATGCCACTACCACCTCAGCAATGGGCTGAAAGCATTTTTGGGGATGCACAGTTGGGAGATAAACGTCGTACAAAGCGATTAGTCCGTGTCGCTGCAAGCCTTTCTGCAAATACTGGTTCATCCATGGCCAGTGCTTGTAGCGGTAATCTTGCCGCTGTTGAAGGGGCTTACCGGCTTATTGAAAATGAGGCCGTCAAGCCTGAAGCCATTGCTGAGGCTGGTTTCCAGTCAGCAGCCCTTGCGGCAGAAGATTCTCACCTTCTATTAGCCATTGAAGACAGTACCGCTCTTAGCTATTCACATTCCGTCAGGTCAGAGCTGGGTGATATAGGTGAACCAGAGAAAAGCCGGTCTAAAGGGATTTGGGCGCATACAGTGATGCTGATTGACGCTGATACTGAGCGGACGGTTGGCTTAATTGATCAGCAACGCTGGATCAGGGATATTGAGGAGCGTGGCAAAAGACATGAACGCAAGCAGCGGCCTTACGAAGAAAAAGAAAGCTTTAAATGGCAGCGTTCATCAGAAAATATTGAGTCCAGGCTGGGTCTCCAGATGGGAAAGACTATCAGTGTTTGCGATCGTGAAGCGGATGTTTTTGAATATATCCGGTACAAGCAGCTTCATTGCCAAAGGTTTGTTGTCAGGGCGACGCAGAATCGGGTTTTGGTCGATGATGACAGGCTTCTTTTTTATGCAGTGAGCCAGGAAGCTGCTCTTGGAACTTATGTAGTGGACGTTCCTCAACGTGGAGGACGCAAAGCACGATCAGTAATGCTACAAGTAAAAAGGAAGACAGTGACCATTCAATCACCTCAAAGGCTCGGTGGTCGATTGGAACCAGTCACTGTGAATATTCTTATTGCCGAAGAGTTCAACAACGACACAAAGGAGTGTTTGCGTTGG
This sequence comes from Endozoicomonadaceae bacterium, assembly GCA_965232215.1. GTDB lineage: Bacteria > Pseudomonadota > Gammaproteobacteria > Pseudomonadales > Endozoicomonadaceae > Endonucleibacter. The sequence goes on along the minus strand of CBDDPF010000012.1, from coordinate 234,002 downwards.
ATTTTATTGACATCTGAACCGGTTGATACATTTGATGATTGCCGTATGGTATTACGGTTTTATGAGCTGCGCTGGCGTATAGAAGAGTTCCACAAAGCCTGGAAAACCGGGGCGGGTGTTGAACGTTTGCGGCTTCTTTGTGCAGGCAATGTGCTTCGTTTAGCTGTAATACTCATGTTCGTCGCCGTCAGGCTGTTACAGATCAGGGAGGCCTTGATGCTTCCTTATGACAGAAGACACAAAGACGATAAAGCCTGGAACGAGAAAACGCCGGCTAGCCGTGTTGTAAGTAAAGAAGAGTGGAAAGTGCTGTGGCTTACTTACTACGAAGGAAAGTCGTTGCCTAAAGAAGAGCCAACATTGACCTGGCTTCTCCATACCATTGCAAAAGTAGGTGGCTGGTGTGACTCAAAACGCACCGGCATACCCGGATGGTTGGTCATTTGGGAAGGGTGGGCAAAGTTGCAAGATCGTCTCCACACCTACCGCATGACAAAAGGTGTGGAGATGTGACTAAGAGATAGTCCTTTAGGGCGAGGAGGATGTCAACACAAAGACGGCTCAGAGATTCTGATCAATCATCAGGAGCTGACCCCGGAAGAACTTGAACAAGACCACTTTGACAAGTCAAGAAAGACACCCCGACGACTGACCCCCCGTGAATGTGCAAGACTGATGGGTTTTGAAAAAACAGGGACTGAAAGACAGGCGGATGATCAGGATTTTGTGATTCCTGTATCAGATACTCAGGCGTACCGGCAGTTTGGTAATTCGGTAGTCGTACCGGTATTCCGTGGGATTGCACGGCTGCTGGAACCCTATATTAAAGATGATATCACTGCCCGGAAGGAAGCTCAGGAAACAGAGCAGGAAGTAGCCTGACCCGGTAACCGGCTGTCTGTAATTAACAGTCAGTCGGTTACTTCAGTTTTTCCGTTTATTAATACAATGGCACTGACTTAAGCCGCTTTCCCCTGGTATTTCTTGAGCCTGCGAGCCTGTGCTCTTGAGATGACACTAATCGCATTTTTTAAATCACCAGTTGCGCTGTTATCCCGATGGAAATCCTGCGTTGAACCTGAATTCATCCGTTGAAATTGTGAAAATGGCTGGACAATAGGAATCCTCCAGCGATCTGGCTGGAGAAGGATGTCAAAAAAAGCATTGATATATCCATCAGTAATTGAAAATATAGAGGCTCTTCCCCTCGAGCTAAAAGGCAAAGGGCAAAAGCCGGATGACTTATGTATATATATCGCCTTGTACTGCTTCTGGTGATAGGTATCTACCTTTTCTCCCCCTCCATTATGAGTTGGTGGATTCATTTTAGTGACCACTGGTATCAACCCTGGGTGTTATGGCTGATTCTGATTGTAGCGACTTTTCTTTTACAGCCACGGGGAAAAGCTGACGATGTTTGACTTACAGCCTCTGGTGATTATTGGCACTGGCTATTTATTGCTATTGTTTGCCTGTGCATGGATCACAGAAAAAGGGTGGTTTCCCAGACGGCTGGTACAGCACCCGGTTACCTACGTTTTATCATTAGGCGTCTATGCAAGTAGCTGGGCTTACTATGGAAGCATGGGAGTTGCCTATGATTTTGGTTATGGGTTTCTGGCCTTTTATTTTGGACTCAGTGGCGCATTTCTTCTGGCGCCGGTATTGTTAAGTCCTATTCTGAACATCGTTAAAAAACATCAGTTGAGTTCATTGGCGGACTTGTTTGCCTTTCGCTTTCGCAGTCCGGCTGCAGGCACTATCAGTGCTTTATTGTTGTTTGTCACCTTAATGCCGCTTTTGTCGCTGCAAATTCAAGCGGTATCCCACAGTATTCACCTGGTTACCGATCAATCATCGCCGGTCACGCTGGCCATTGGCTTTTGTATTTTGATGATACTTTTCACCGTGTTATTTGGTTCCCAGCCTATTACCAGTGGTGATCACCACCAGGGACTGGTGTTTGCTATTGCTGTTGAATCATTGCTGAAAATAATAGTGATTCTTGTTGTGGGGGGGGTCATTCTTTTCCAGGTCTTTGGTGGTCTGGAGGGGTTGGATGCCTGGTTGAATGCCAACAGAAAAAATATTTTGACGATGCGAACCTCACTGGAAGAGGGCCCCTGGCGAACGACACTGTTAATGTTTTTTGCTTCAGCTATTGTGATGCCTCATATGTTCCATATGACGTTTACAGAAAACCGGGATAGCAGAGCTTTGTATGCTGCCAGTTGGGGATTGCCGCTTTTTCTGTTAGTGCTCAGTATTTCAACCCCCCTCATTATCTGGTCAGCGATCAAACTGAATGTCAATACCCTCCCGGAATACTTTCCTCTGGCCATTGGACAGGCACTGAATCAGCCGTGGTTAACGCTGATTGTTTATCTGGGAGGACTTTCAGCAGCAAGTAGCCTGATGATAGTAACAACAATGGCACTGTCCTCAATCATGTTAAACCATATCGTTCTGCCGATTTACCAACAGATTGAACGTGTCAATCCGGAGATCAACATTTACCGGCGAGTGATGTGGTTCAAGCGCGGGTTAATTATGGTGCTGATTATTGCGGCTTATTGCTTTTACCGGCTACTGCATGGTGATAGCGATTTATATACGTTGAATATTGTCGCCTATGTAGGGGCTCTTCAGTTATTGCCGGGGGCACTGTGTACTTTGTACTGGGAGAAAGGGAATCACAAAGGGTTTATCAGTGGTGTACTGGCAGGCACCTGCCTTTGGTTTATGACATTGATGCTACCGTTGACCATAGATATTACACCGCTTTTTGTGGAGGGCATTCGAGTTCAAAGCTGGATTGCCGAGCATTGGTATTTGGCTGCAGTAGTAGCGCTTTCTGTCAATATTATCGTATTTGTGGCAGTGTCATTATTGACGGAGGCTACCGAAGCGGAGCAACGTGTTGCAAGAGAGTGTATGGTTCAGCATGTGACAGCGGGTACGCAGAGTATTCCCAAAGCACAATCTGCATTGGCTTTTCAGAAGATGCTATGTGAACCGTTGGGCAAACGGGCAGCCCGAAAAGAAGTGTCCAGGGCGCTGGCTGAACTGGGTCTTAAATTTGATGAGCAACGATCCACTGAGCTGGCAAGGCTCAGGGATAAAATACAAAGTAATTTATCAGGGTTTATGGGGCCGACGGTGGCCCTTGAGATTGTTAACAGATTCTTACCCCTTGACAATGATAAAAGCTACATTCACCAGGACTGGCATTTTCTTGAGTCGCGCCTTGAAGCCTATCATTCTGAACTGACCGGGCTTGCTGCTGAGCTGGATAGCTTAAGGCGGTATCACAGGGAAACACTGTACAGTATTCCTTTAGGGGTTTGTGCTGTGGGACATGGTGATATTCTTTTATGGAATCCAGCCATGGTAAAGATGACCGGGCTCGAAACCAAACAGGTGTTGGGGCTCCCGGTGAGCAATTTGCCTTCACCCTGGGCGTCATTGCTTGGCACGTTTATTGGTCAGGGCAGAACATTTCTGAATAAATATCGCGTCGATGTTGAGGGCACGCCACGATGCTTTAGTGTGCATAAGGCCAACATTGACAGTAATGCAATCACAATGGATGGCAATCAGGTGCTGCTGTTGGAAGATCTTACCGAACATCAGCAGCTTGAAGACCAGTTGATACACAGTGAGCGACTGGCTTCCATTGGCCAGCTGGCTGCCGGGGTTGCCCATGAAATTGGCAACCCCATTACCGGGATCGACTGCCTGGCACAAGAGCTGAAAAGCTTTTCATCGGACCCGGATATCCGTGAAAGCGCTCAACAAATACTTGAACAGACCAAAAGAGTCGGTAATATTGTGCAAATGCTGGTAAGTTATGCGCACAGTGGACAAGCCAAACAGGGGGTGAAAGGTAACGCACAACCCGTGAGACTTTATGAGTGTGTTGGTGAAGCAATAGCGCTGTTACAATTAAACAGTAAACATGATGGGCTGACATTTTTGAATTGCTGTAACCCGGAACACTGGGTTTTAGCGGGGTATCAAAAGCTGCAACAGGTGTTTATAAATTTACTGAGTAATGCGGCTGATGCTTCGCCAACAGGTAGTGATATCACAATAACGACAACAGAAAAACGACATACAGTTGATATTGCCGTAGAAGACCATGGACATGGTATCCCCCAGAATATAAAAGAAAAGCTTTTCGACCCGTTTTTTACTACTAAAGAAGCGGGAAAAGGCACAGGGTTAGGGTTGGCACTGGCCTGGAATATTGTGGAAGCTTACTTTGGTACGATACGCGTCATCAGCCCTGTCAATGAAGTCAGTCGGAGCGGTACTTGTTTTATTGTTTCACTGCCGTGTATTGACTCTGCGTATGCAGAACAACAGCAGGAGACAAGGCATTCGGGGGAGTGGGTATGAGTCAGGCACATATTCTTATTGTTGAAGATGAAGCGATCATTCGTGCATCTCTGCGACGCCTGTTGAAGCGGCGAGGGTATTCGATCAGTGAGGCAGGTTCGGTGCATGAGGCTGAACACAACTTCAGCCTGCAGAACTTTTCCCTGATTATCAGCGACCTTCGTTTACCGGGAGAGCCTGGCTCTGAGTTAATTGTCAGGGCAAAAGGGGTGCCGGTGTTGATTATGACCAGTTATGCCAGCCTTAACTCTGCTGTCAGTGCCATGAAAATGGGAGCAGTGGATTATATTGCCAAACCTTTTGACCATGAAGAAATGCTGCAACGTGTCGGGGAAGTGCTCTCTGACAATCAGGCGCACAGGAATGTTCAAGCGGTTCAAAAGCCTGATCCTGTTGCGCCTGAAGACTCGGCATCGAGTCCGCCAGCGGTCTCAGGGTTTGGCGGTATTATTGGTGATAGCCCTGCCATGTTGCAGCTCTTTCAGCGGGTACAAAAGGTGGCACCAACGGATGCCACGGTGTTAATTCAGGGTGAGTCTGGCACTGGTAAAGAGCTGATCGCTAAAGCATTACATGAAAACAGTGAACGAGCCTCAGGGCCTATGATTTCGGTTAACTGTGCAGCGATTCCTGAAAGCCTGATTGAGTCAGAACTGTTCGGGCACGAAAAAGGGGCATTTACCGGTGCTTCAGCGGCACGCACAGGGCTGATAGAAGCTGCAAACGGCGGGTCCTTGTTTCTGGATGAAATCGGGGAGCTGAATCTGGAGGCACAGGCACGTTTGCTGCGAGTATTGCAGGAGGGGGAAATTCGTCGCGTAGGATCTGTTCAATCCCAAAAGGTGGATGTGCGTTTGATAGCAGCAACACACCGTAATCTTCGCCAACTTGCTCTTGAGTCGAGGTTTCGTGAAGATTTGTATTACCGGTTAAAAGTTGTTGAGTTGCGGATACCGCCTTTGCGTGAGCGTGGTGCAGATATTCTGACACTGGCACAGTGGCTGTTGAAAAGAAACTGTGAAAAAATGAACAAGCCGCTGTATGCCTTGTCACCGGACGCCATGGCAACAATTAACCAGCACCTTTGGCCCGGGAATGTGCGGGAGTTGGAGCATGCTATTGAACGGGCCGTCATTCTCTCGGAAGATACGATTATTACGCCTGAGTATCTGGATATTGAAACAAAAGCACGTCAATTGACTTTTAAATCGGACAACAACGTAACTCAGACTGGACTGACGCTGGAGGATTACTTCCAGCGCTTTGTGTTGGAGCATCAGGAACAAATGACAGAAACCGAGTTGGCTCAAAAACTCGGCATTAGTCGTAAAACGCTTTGGGAAAGACGACAGAGATTAGGCATTCCAAGAAAGAAGGCCGGTACGGTATAGCCCTTATCTGAACGTCTTTTCTAATATAGCCATTGTCTTTTCTAACTACCTTAGTGAGCATGGCAAGCTGGACGACAAAATAAGGTGAAACGCAAGCTATTGCGAGGAGTTTCAAAGCAGAGCTATAGTACATATTTTCAGCACAATAGCGTCGTTAAAAAAGATGATTAGTACAAAATGCCCATGGTCAGGTTGATGGGTATCAATGATCCTTGCCTGCACCTCAAAGAGCCACTTTCATAACTTCTCATTTTCAGTTGATATTCGGCTATTGAAAGAGACGGGTCACCTCTTCCATATCTCCATCGTATGCAGTGTTTTCACCCAGCGTAAGCTGAATGTTCGTGTCTGACAGCCAATCCAGGGACATTTCACATTCTTCATCTTTAACATGTTTATTTGACCAAACAACACCGACAATGGATGAATTCGGTATTGGATGCACGAAGTTCACTTCATATATTTGCTTAAGCACACCCGCATCATGCCACTCATGGTGAAGAATAGTAGAATCGCGATATTCTTCTGGCACAGGTATAGCGTAACCACTCATTACTCTTGCATCAATCAAATAAATATACCCTTTATAATATGGATACCACCAGTGGAATCTGTCAAGACAGAACGTTGGCCGACTGTTACGTAGCACATAAAACATTGCAATTCGGGCAGAAAGTGTTGTGGAAACACCATAACCATATGTGAACCCGCCGTCTAAAGCGCCGGTCAATCGGGCCATACGTGTATCCACGCTGACTTCAGAGCAAAATTCCATACGAGGAAAAAATCCTTGGTTAAACATTATTTCAGGCTTTCTTTTGTCTCCACGAAAAACAAAGCCTGAAAACACACGTTTTCCATATGAACTGTTCGGTAGCCCCGTCGAGCGTGCCCCGGCAACCAAAGAGGTATTATGGTTCTTGTGGTGATTTGGTAAAAGAAATGTTCTGCCGCAAGCATTTGGCTTTTTCTTCATAATATTTTGCTTACCTCTCGGAACACGAATGGCAGGAGCATAGCCACCCTCTGATCAATTCTAATACTACAGAGAACCTGGATACATTTTTATGAATGAAGGTTCATAACCAGCCGTGTGTTGCCGTAAAATAAGAAGATATACTAAAAAGTCTGACAACTGCGCAGTTTTATAATTCATGTTACGCACTACCTTATCAGCTGAAGCGCCTGGAATGATAATCTTAATGGAAAAAGATACAGCGCTGACCTGAACTAAAAGTAGTTTAAATTGCGCTTACTCGCCAGCAGTTCCAGACGAAATGCCAGGTATATCGACATAAAAGCAGGGTTACTCTGTGTCAGTACTGTATGGCTTGGAGATTTTGCCATGGCTGCATTGGACGTAAGCGCCAATAAAACCAGCATTATAGGCAGCCCAAACGGAACGTTCTATCCTTTGAATGCTTTCACTGCCCAAGGTAAAAGCTACTCCAGTTTTTCAACCGTATCAGCGTAAGCCAGTTCTTTAAGAATGTGACTCAGTTATTCGAAAGTAAAAGGCAGCTACTGAGCATAATCACCATCAGCCCTGCCACAACAGTTGAATTTTTGAAACTCAAAAAATAAGGGATACTGAAATCAGTTCTGCCAAACACCGGCTCTGACAGGCTGAATGTATGCCACATTACCTCTTTAACGTCTTTGACCATCATAATCAGAAACAAAGGTGCATAACCGCTAAAAAAGACGGCTATAGAAGATAGAAGTTTGGTTGCACTCCTTCGCTTCATGGCTTTATCTCCCCTTTGTTCATTGAGGAGATATCATACCATGCACGCTTATTCTGGTTAATGCAAAATCAACGGCTGTTACTCTCCAACCTGCAAATCCAAAGCCTGCTGCACCAGCTCCATCACATAGGACAGTTCTGATACCTCAGACAGCTTCACCTCAACATCGCCATTCCCCCAGCGGCCGAGGTTGGTAATATCTCTGCAGAGTCCTTTTGGATCATGGATTTCATCAAACTTCATATTCAGAGACAGGCGCAAGGCGGAAGCCTGTGGTACTACATCAACAAAGTTGGTATCAAACTTAAAGGTCACGTAGAGCTTCAGGTATTCCTCTCGGATACTCTCATCCAGCGCCAGAATCTGAGCCCGGAATTTCTGGAACAATTCTTTCATGGAGCCTTTGGCAATATGTGGATGGTCGGCCAGTGTGTACTCAGACTTTTTAAGCTCTGGCTGGCTGTAAACAAGCAGGACATCGGCGGGTAAATCAGGCAAAGACCAAACTGCCGACATCTGGTTACTCAGCTGTTCACTGCGTTCCAGGATAGATTGCTCGTTCCAGCAGGTTTGTTGTGCCAGAGAGCGGTTCAACTTGAGGGGACTTTGGGCAAATCCACCTTCCATATCCCGCTTTTCTGCGAAGGGGCGATCACTAAGCTCTGGGTTGTAGCCGGTCAGGGTGAGGTTACCCAAGGTGTTTAGATAGCTTTCCTGTACCTGTTTCCAGTTTTCTCCCAACTCAGCCTGCCAGGCTTCAGAGAGATTAGGGTTCTGGGGAAGAACGTGCTCGATGGTGTAATCTTCTACCACTACCCGCTCTTTCCGGCCATAATTTTCCAACCTCTTTAGCCAGTAGGCTTTGTTTCGCATGTTGTACATATCCTTGGTCAGCAAGCAGCGTTTAAACTCATCATCCTTTGGCATTCTGCGGTAACTGGTCAGATTGAGAAATGCTGCCTGAAAGCTTTCGAGGTAGTTTCCTTTGTTCAGGGTTAAAAACAGTTAGCTGTAAACTATTATAATCTGTAACTATCTGATATAATTTCGATCATGAATCAAAGGTGGTAAACGGTTACGCGAAAACCAAGCTAACAGTTACCATTTTTTTGATTCATAAGCATGGTCGCAGACACGTTACAGCTCGACCTAAAACCCTACGAAAGAGTGGAGTCAGACACAGCTCGCTGTGCATCCATGTAGACGGCGTAGATAAGTCTGCATAATTACAGATTATGTAAGATTTTTAGTAACGGCTTTGCTAAAACGGGCAAAGGTTTTGTTCATTGAGTTGGTTGGGATACTGCAGACAAAACGGCGAAAAGCATAGCTTTCAATGATTCGTACACACTTAACAAACTCGTCCCGCTCTAAAATATTGTGGGCATAGTCGTGGTATAGCTCCAGAACCAGAGGGTAGGCAACATCGACTTTGTAGCTGTTCAGATCTTTGAAAGCATCCAGCAGTTTTGCATCGGCTTCCTGCTCTCGAACAAAGGCAACATAGTAACTGGCGTGGCGTCGTACATCGGCAACCAGCTCTTCAATGTCATCTCCTGAGCTGACCATATACGCTTTGAAAGCTTCGTACACGTCGCCAATACGGGGAGGGTTTCCAGTTTTTACGGTGAGGAAGTCCCGCATAAACTGGTTGAACAGCCAGCCGTATTCCCCATGGCCAAAGTCCTTTTCCGTAGGGAACCAGTATTCGTTATACAGCCGGTTCTGCTGGTCAGGTTCTAACCCCATCAATACATAATTACGAATCAGGTCTGCCTGGCTGAGTGCCAACCCGGTAGAGTTCAGACTCTCAAAAATTCGCTGGGGATTGTCCCGCTCACGATCCAGAGAGATATCGACAATCAGTAGTTTCTGCAATCCTTTGTAGAGAGTTGCAAGCTGATTGCTATCCGCACTTTTAAGCTTTTTGGCAAAGAAGGCGTAGTTTTGGTCTACCCGTAGTGAAGATTCTGTCTCAACCTCTCCCTTACCATGGATAATACGGCGAAGAGCATCATTATCACTCTTGGTCAGCACCAACTTGTAGTAGAGGTCTGTACCTTCTTCATTGTCATTGCAAAGGTAATAATTTCTCAATTTCCTGGCATTAGTGCCTTCAACAACCGGCTCGCCAGTTTCTGCCATGGGACTGCGGATTTCCTGAGACAACACAGCTATCAGCAAGGTACTGGTGGTCAGCCGCTGCTGGCCATCAATCACCAGCAGCCTGGGTACATCGCTGTGGCTGTAAAGGCCGCTCTCAACGTAGACCACCGAGCCAATAAAGTGCCCACCGTCATTCTGGGAACCTGCCCGGATAATATCGCTCCACAACTGCTCGCACTGAGAATGACTCCAGCTGTACTGCCGTTGGTAGATGGGAATAATGAACTGAACGGATTTCTGGAGAAACTTGAACAGCAGGGTTTCTGTTGCTTTCATGGTATCATCCTTTACAGCTGAATTTGGCCGGAGATGAGTTTGGGGAGAAGCATGTCTCGTTGTAGTTTGAGATTGTCGTTGCGTAAAACAAGGTTCCAGCATTGTTGAACCATTGGCTCTACAATAGAGTTCCACTGATCTACAACAACTTCAGAAGGAAGAGTGACCTTAAATTTTCTGAAGTCTTTGGGAATTATTCTCAAAATAGCAACCCCAGAAACACACTGCTTCCTGCATTCTTTTACCGTTAAGCTCCTTAGACAGTAAGCCAGCCAGTGAGGTTTGATTTTCTCAGAGAGCCTTAGCATTGCCATAGAATATAAAGCTTTGCGGGTGTTACCCCTAATTCTTTGGCTGCAGCAGGGATACCAACGGTCTCAGCCAGTTTAAGCGCCTCTTCTCTGAATTCTCTTGTAGTGGCCATTGCTCACCTCAAATAGTCGTCTAACTATCATAGTGAGGTGTCCAGAAGTAGTGCATCACATCATGTCAAAAGGGTTACCTTGTTTTGTGATATAGATTTTGGTTAATCACCCTCTATCTAAATCGGTAACCCTTTTGAAGAAGACATGTCAGATGAGTTCTGGACTACTACAATTTACCCCTTTACTGCATTGTCAGGGCGGCTGCGGCTGGTTAATGGCATTTCCCTTTGACCTCTAAAATCTTGAGGTGGCTGCAAATATCATCTTTCTCTTTTTTGAGGTTTAGCAAGAAACCTTCAACGGTTCGCTCTCGCAGTGACAAAATACGGTAATTTTCACTCATTTTTGTCAGCATCTTCTGGTAGTGAAGGCATTCCACAGCACCTTCTGATAGTTCCGAAGCTGCCTCCATACTCGCAAGCCTTGCATTGATTGCCGAAATTTTGGCGGGTAATCCGCGGATCTGGCTATATAACTCTAACAGTTCATCCTCAAAGGTTTCGATATCTTCGACAGTGTCTGCAAGCAATTGCTGGAGTTTAACGGGGTCATTGTAGGTTTCGAGGGCTTTGATAAGTTCTTCGGGGGTGTGTTTAGGGCTGGCGTATGACGAGTATTCGTCCATTCGGGGGCTACCTTTGCTGTCTCTCTTTATTAAACGTAGTGTCATTTGGCATTTTTAGCCATCTTGTGTGAGAGTACATAGAATATGGCGATAGATTCTCCTAACGTGAGATTTTTCTGAAACCTGCTTTTAATCAGATAAGTAGATGTTCGTAAACAGTCTCAGGGAAGCAGCACAAGGTGATCTCATTTGCCATTTTTGATCAAATAGCGTCGTATAATACCCTACCAGCCCTGAATATTCATTATCAGCAGCGGCGCGTTCAATGCTATGTGCCTGAAGATTGCCATGTTTTCAGCACTCTTCAGCACTCTTCAGCACCATGTCCCTTTCGGATATGGCCGTCATCTTCCTGAAAGCTGATATCAAACTGCCAGTACAGGTTATTCTCAACAGGTCAATGACACCTTGTACAGCCATCACGAACGTCATGGCATCACAAGCCAGGCTTGCAATAACAGGTGGTACCCCCATTTGCTGACAACAGCCTGCAGGGAGCAAATGTAAAACCTTTGCCCATCACAAAACATCATCAAGGCATCCTCAATGTCAACTTACATGGAAGTCCAGGCCCTCAGGATATCATCACCCTCAAACTCCCTGATGATATCCTCACCCTCAATAATCTCAAACTCCCTGATGATATCCTCACCCTCAATAATCTTAAACTCCTTGATGATATCCTCAACCTCAATAATCTCAAGCTCCTTGATGATATCCTCAGTGTCAGGTTCCAAGTCACACCCAAGATCAAAATCTGATGTATCCTCAAACCCAAAGAAATCCCCGTATTTTGGCAATATTTTGTTTTTGAATTCCATAACCCACTCTCCTGTTCTTCCAGGTATTTTTTCAACCAGGCCCAGTAATTTTAAAACAGCTAACACATCATATATATAGCGACTTTTTTTTGTATCCACGTTAGAAAGAAATTTCACTGTTAGAGTAATATGGGTTGACTTAAAAGCATCAGGTGACGTTTCGAGTGTTTTTGAAGCAATAAAAGATAATATACACAGGTATAGTGACATTTTTTCACTGTATCCTTTGAGCCCTTTGCTCCAGGTTATTCTGTCCTTTAAATCATAAAAATAGCTCATCGCAGCTGTGCACAACCAACTGTTAATATCATTATTCATAGTTATTACCTGGGTGATTGCTTGTGTTTTCGGTAGTATAAAAGAGACTGTCTTTATTCCATGGCTGTTACCTATAATAAAGAGAGGAAAATAACATTCATTAACAAACTTATCATTATTTTCAAACCACTCAGGCGGTTTTAACGTTCCTTTCCACTTGAAACAACCTATATTCCATGCTGGATGTTCTTTATTCGAGGTACAATATGTCGTTCTCCGATTTTCAAGAGAAGTATCTGCTATAACCAATCTAAAACCCTGCAACACCAACATAACATCATATATCCTTCTTCGAAAATTTCTTTCATCTTTTATTCCGTATTTTTTTTGCATCTCATAATAATCTATCTTTTTATTATTCTTGAGATGATCAATAATAGAATAGGAAAAAGATGAAAAGAATTTAAAATTTCTGCGTTTTTTATTAACTTTTTCTATAGATCCAGAGCATTGCCTTTCATTCACAGGTTGTTTATTTTCAATATGGTAGCCACCAGATTTATCACAGTCTCGTTTTGTTGGCACTGCCTGACTCAACAAAGGTGTAAATAAGCTACTGATGATCAGCGAAACATAAAAAAAACGATATAAAATCATAAATGCATACGTTATTAATTATTAACTGTAAAAGATAATAACATAAGATAGCTGAGTTTTAGTGCTGAGCAAGTCATTCGTTTCCACCTCCAATGTAAAATGATTCTGGTGAAATTCACGGTAGTGGGTCAGATCAAATCTGGACTACTTCAGCTGAAACCATGCAGTGGCGCTTTGTTACGGGCATTGTTTTGATAGCCATTGATCAAGGGATTGCTGAATAAAGTCTGCTGAAATGTACTCTTGCTCCAGGCGGAAGCAGTCAGTTAACTGATTAAAAAGTATCTTAAAGAGTGTCTTAAAGAGTGTCTTAAAGAGTGTCTTAAAGAGTGTCTTAAAGAGTGTCTTAAAGAGTTTCTTTTCGGCTTTATTCAGATGCTCAGGCACACTTGTGGCGGGCGGGTACTGCCTCTGTTACCCTGCGTTGCCTATGGCGCTCCAGCGTAGCCTCATCCATCATCAGTGTTTCTATATGGACACATCTGGCTTTGGCATCGCTCAAAATAGCAATGGTATCTTTCAGGGGGGGAAGTGCCAGGCCGGATTACAGGTTGTAACACCAATGGCCTTTCCAGTGCAGCCAAGCGTTAATCCCCGTCTTCATACCTGTAATGGTCGACCTTTATAAATCCACTAAATCCACTAAATCCACTAAATCCACTAAGTCCACTAAGTCCACTAAGTCCACTAAGTCCACTCAAAAGGCTTGGCCATCTCTCATTGAAAAAGTCTACAAATGCGTAAAGTCCTGTTTTGAGATCCCCTGTTGAGGTAAAGGGGTTTCCCTTTAAAAAGCCCCTTACCAAAATAGAGAATCAGATTTCAATCTGATTCAGCCAGGATGCCTGTTTGGGAGTGTAGTGGAAAACGATCTTATGAGGCGGATCGCTCAGATAAAACAAGAGATGCAAATTAAAGCATATATATTTTTGTGGGTATGGGCATTCGCGCTCAGCTGCACTAGTAAGCATTAGGATTGACAAAGCCTTTGAAGGCTGTTCCTGCAATAATTTTTATATCCTGCCACAGGGACCAGCCATTAATGTACTCAAGGTCAGACTCAACCCGGCGCTGCATCTTATCCAGGGTATCGGTCTCGCCTCTGAACCCCCGTACCTGTGCCAGGCCGGTTATGCCTGGTTTGACTTTATGGCGCTTCATATAAGACTGCACAAGATCCTTATAGTACTCATTGTGTGCCAGTGCATGAGGCCTTGGCCCTACAACAGACATACGTCCCTGGATCACATTAATAAACTGTGGCAGCTCATCCAGACTGGTTCTGCGAATAAAAGCACCACACTTTGTCACCCTGGGATCATTTTTTGTCGCCTGTTTAACCTGTCCCTTGCTTTCACGGTGGACTCTCATGCTTCTGAATTTATAAATCTCAATGGGCTCACCATTGGCACCGTGTCGCTTTTGCCTGAAAAAGACCGGACCCGGTGAAGAGATTTTGACGGCCAGGGCAATTACCACAAACACAGGGGAAATTAATACAAGGATGACACTGCCAATCACCAGATCTTCCAGACGCTTGACCACCCTGTTTCCAGAGTCCATAGGCGTACAGCTGATATCCAGCACATTAAACCCGCCAATGGTGGTCACTTTATAGTTCAGCAGAGGCATATCCTGAAATCCCGGCATATAGCGAATATCCAGGGTGGTGTGGCGCAGGCTGACTAATAGCGGTTTAATCAGGTCACTGCCTGTTAAAGGCAGACAAATCCAGCACTCATCAAATTTCATCCCCTGGACGAGTAACTTTTCCACTTGCCTGGTGGTTGATGGAATATTCTTGTGGTGAATTAGGGCATTAAGCCTGTAACCATAGGGATTGCCTGGAGCAAACGCCTGTTTAAGCGCCTCAAACTCCTTACCATTGCCAATCACCATGACTTTCTTACTATTGCGGCCTTTTGAGCGGACTCGCATTAGAAATGAGTAAAGTAATAACCGTAAGGTAATGGTTGAGAAGAGAGTACTGAGAAACCATACGCCCATCCAGATGCGGGAATAGACACCGGTAGTTTTCGTCATTGCCATAAACGCAATCAGTGCCGCAAACGACAGCGTCCATGCCATAGCCACTTTACCGACCCGTTCAACCAAAAATCTGCCACGCCATGGAAGATAAACACCGGTAAAGATTGAGAAGAGCACTGCCAGCAACGCCTGGATCATCACTACCAGGGAGAGGGTGTGTAAAATGGTTTGAAAACGAATATATTCTGATATTGCAGCACCGGCATAGGCCAGGGCAATATCAAACACGACCTGACAGAGTATGAAGATCGTTGATTGAGAACTATTACTTGATGCTGGCATGATCTTTTTCTTTTTTTTTTCAGGCCACAGCTTCTCAGGACAAAAGCAGGACTTACGCTTAAATAGCTTAAGCGTAAATGGCTTGAGAGCCATAACTTCTGTCAGTGAAAAGCCAGCGGCAACCAACAGGTCTTATGTTTATTATTGATACCAAAGAGCTGGCGCGCTTTTCAATACTTCAGTCGTCGGCACTGTGCTTTACAGGGTCGTTACAGGGTCGTTGTCGTAGACGCTCAGCTAACATTAACTTTGCAAACAATGTATTGGTGACAAAGTACCGCTTCCACATGCGACCCGGCTCCTGAAGGACACGGTATAGCCACTCCAGACCGTACTGCTGCATCCATGGGGGTGCCCTCTTCACTTTACCTGCTACAATATCAAAGGTGCCCCCCACGCCCATCACAAAGTCAACGCCCAGCGACGCCTTCCACTGGTCGATAAAGTTTTCTTTTTTCGGGCTGGTAATGGCGACAAACAATAGCTGTGCACCGGACGTTTTTATTACCTCAACCACTGACGCTTCATCATCCCAAAAATAGCCATGGTGTGAGCCCGCCACATTGAGATAAGGGTGTTGCTGCTTAACGGTCTCTGTTGTTTGCTGAATAACGTCCTCTGTCCCTCCCAGTAAAAAAACAGCGAAGCTTTCCTGCTCGGCCATTTTCAACAGATGATAAAACAGGTCCACACCAGCTACCCGTTCTGGAATATCATGCCCAAGAAAACGCGCTCCCCAGACCACGCCCATACCATCAATATTAATCAAGTCACAGGATTCCACCGATTGTTTAAGTCGGTCATCTTTTTGCATATTGACAAGTTTTGCCACGTTAACGACAACATGTTGGGTGAATTTTTTTTGTTGTATCCGCCGTTTAATAACAGACAATGTATCAACCATGGTCACGGCATGCATGGTACAGCCAAGAAAAATGATTTTTTTCATAGAAAGAAGATTAGCCAAATGCGGTTAGAATTTTCGTTGTTGCCTGCTGAGGTCTTGATTATTTTTACAGGACAGGAGAATTATTGTGAGAGTCTGCTGAACGATGATTCCCAGAACAGACGGTAAAAAGAATGATTGTGGTATCTTAGCCACCGGTTGGCGGTTCCCAGGTAACGAATACCCCAGGGCACGCAGTCACGGTACACTTCCCTGTTGTCAGACTGAGAGACTTCCGTTGCAGAGCCTGCTATGGAAACCATTGTCCGGGAGCTGACATTATAGAACTGGTTGTCCTCAACATTAACGCCCCTGTATGACATATCAGGTGCTTTGCTGGTGAGGCGTATAACACTTTTTGGCGCGTCCCCTCCACGAATATTGGCAAAGCAATTACCCGTAATCTGCGTATTGTCCACAGGTCCATAGGTTGAGCCTGGCATAACCGCCCAGAATCCCAGACCATATTCACTGTCTTCGATCACATTGTTATGAATTGTGTGATCATTCCAGTCAAAGTTTCTGTTCTCATAATAATTGATCGCGTAGCCCTGGGTATCTTTTATGTAGTTACCCTCAATCAGAACCTGACTGTATGAACAAACTTCTATCCCATGCTTCTTATTGTTCAGCATCAGATTATTTCGAATGACCCCTCCCGATACTGGTTGTCTGGAACAGAGTTTTAATGAGCCTTTCAAACCCTCAAAGTAATTCCATTGAAAAGTAATGTTTTGTGTGGCGCCGTAAGCCTCATTCACTTGTGTGGTGGTGACCTGGTTACAGTTAAGAAACTGGTTTCTTTCAATCACTGCATCAAAAGAATAAACCCCTTCCGGTGGCTCATCGGCAGTGGTGACTCTCAGGCAGGCATCACCAAAATCCTGAAATATATTGTCTGCTACCCTGGCGTCACGGGTACTGCCTAGAAATACGCCTTGTTCGCCCCACACCCTATCTTCAGGATCTGAGGTTAGCCCCTGAAAGGTCAGATGATCAATGGTAATATTGTGGCTGTTTCTCACCTGAAGCAGGTACTCTCCGGTAAACGAACCCATTTTTACCAGTTGGCTACCCACCTCGCCATAGAGACGGCTATTATGAATACTCATGGCATAGAGTGGCTTTGCGATATCGTATCTGCCCGCTGGAAAAAACAGGGAGTCTCCCCCTTTCAGCGCTGTAATCGCCTGCTGTATGGCATAACTGTCGTCAATACCATCATCCGTAATGGCACCAAAATGCTGAGGAGTAACCTCAGCGCCAGTGGCAACAGGAATACTCAACACACTGATGGCAATAAACGGTATACAACGCCATAAAAGAAGGCAGTGATGCAACATAATCTATCCCTGATTATCCTGATCATAATGCGCAACACGGGCTAAGATACAGCCAACCCTTTCCTTTTATCCTTGCCTTTTATCCTTGCCTTTTATCCTTTCCTTTTATCCTTTCCTTTTATCCTTTCCTTTTATCTTTTCCTTTTATAGTGCTACTTATAGTACTGTAAATAGCACTATGTCATGGTATTACACTGATAGCTCAGCGCGTAATACATCCAGGCTTGCGTCCAGCGAAGATAACAAACATTGTTAACGGTTTTGCTGGTCTTCTGGTAACGGAAAGCGTTTTTTCTTAGCATAAACATATGCTTTATCGACCAGTCCAACACCTTCTTAACCAACTGACGATCCTCCTCAGTACCACCTACACGCATCAGGGTAAAGACACTCTGCGCCACGGAATGCATATCAACGGGATAAACGGCATTATTATAATACTTAGGGGTGCCATCCTTCAGGAAAAAATTTGCCTTATAATAGGCTAACCCTTTTCTGAGTACTTTATCGAATTGCTGTTCCCCCGTATGTTGCTGGTACCACCAGATTGCTTCCAGGTTATAGCCCGTATGGAAGCCGTCAATAAACCGGTGATGACTTCGCTCTCCATAAACCCAACTGCCATCAGATGCCTGCTCTTTGACCGACTGTTCCACCGCACGACGGGCTTTATCCAACAACGCTTTATCATCGGCTAATACCGCAGCCTGACTGGCTACAGCAGCGCCCCACAGACTGGCATTATGAATAAAGGCGGTTTCACCGGGAATATAGACAAAATGTGCCCGTTCATTTTGTTGCATGAACAGGGAACCAATAAATCGCCCTGCATCAATAGCAGCATCCTGATACTGATGGTTACCTGAGACATCAGCCAGGCCAAATAATGCTCTGGCGACATAGCAAGTGGTAATCATATTAGGCTTTCCTGCTGGCACATAAAAAGCTCTGGCCTGCCAGGGAAAATTGTAGCCCCAACAATGATGCTGCCATTGCTTTCTGTCACAGGTTTTTTTGAGCAGCCAGTCTCCCAGTTGAATGGCCTCTGTCAGATAATGGGTTGCCCTGGTATTTTGGTATTCCTCAATCAATCCTAAAATAACCAGCGCAACCCCCTTTGGGTTTCTTTCTTTTGGCACACCAACCAGAGGGCGCAGGTTAATGGGTAAACGCTTATGCAACTGCAACCAGACCAGCCGAAAGAAAGGCACTTTATCCAGCTTTAACGTTGTAAACAACTTACTGTTCAATCCGTCAAAGGGATCATAACCGGCATACTCATCATGCTGCATAGATGCCAGTAGTCTGTCTTTTATAACTACGTTAGATAACGGTTTTACATAACTTGTCATTGTTATTATCAGTTTTTTTGTAATTGATGGAACGATGCTGACTGTTTCCCTGTCAATACCTGTTGATAAACCGCGCGAATATTTTTTGAAAATTTTTCCAGTGTAAATTGTGAATGCGCTATCAACCTGGCGTTATCAGAAAGCTGCTTCAGTAAAGCCGGGTCATCTTTCAACGCTAAAATTTTCTCTGCAAAGCCGGAAACATCATCAGGCTCAAACAAGTATCCACTCTTCCCTTCAATGATACAGTCCGGGATACTGCCCACAGGCGTTGAGAGAACAGGTAACCCTGCAAACATCGCTTCAAGGATCGCCATTGGCATACCTTCGCTATGAGTGGGCAAAATAAAAAGATCGGCACTGGCCTGCTCTTGATCCAGTCCTGCCTGATCAAGCCAACCCAACCATTGTATAAGATCGTTCAGTCCCTGGGCACTGGCCATGGTTTGCAGTTTCTTTAACTCTTTACCTGCCCCGGCCACCCTGAAAACAATATCCTGATAAGAACGTAACTGTTGAACGATTTTCAGCAACGTATAGTGGCCTTTTCGATGCCCGGTTTCACCACTGATCAGCACTGTAAACGGTTTATTCACTGACGTTGCCTCAGGTAACTTGTGAGACTCAACGGCATTAAAGACCGAATACATGGTTATTCTGACATAAGGTTCTAATACCCACTGCCAGTGATCACTCAACACAACCAGCCCGTCATAACGATTGAGCAAAAACTGGATGACTTTACTTTTTATCCGGGAAGGCTGGTTGATATAGTGATCCGGCGCACCAGAGTGCATATGGTAAATAACTTTCCTGCGAAACAGCTTACTCAGTAACATAAAGGGGACTTTTCTGGGAAAACTACCTGCAGCCGAGCCATGTACATGGACAAGGTCAATGGAGTTGGACAGTAACACAAAGGGAAACTGTACAATGGCCTTTAGCCATCGGGTCATTTTTTTCCAGAGTGTTTTATCGTCAGAACTTGACGGCGACAGATGAAACAGTGTGACTTTATTCTTGAGGGCTTTGGACTGCATCGTGACCACAGAGCTAATGCCACCCCGGCTCTCGGGGTGCACACTGATCACCAGAATAGTCATCTTTTTATTCATCTTTTTATTCATCTTTTTATTCATCTTTATATTCGATATTTTTATTCGATCTTTTATTTGATTTTCTTATTCGATCTTTTATTTGATTTTCTTATTCGATCTTTGTTATCAAAAAACAGGTCATGTCTTTTGCCTGTTTAAAAAGTACAAGGATACCAATGAGAAGTAAAAAAGCAGTAACGGGGTTTTTGCCATCAACGAGTTATTGGTATAAGATCCCAGCAAAAAAACCAAAGCTGACATCTTAACCAGAACAGGCCCCACAACCAGCATACGACCGTTAAGGTAAAATAGAGCCAGTCCCACAGGCAACATCCCTATCAAACCAAACTGCAATAACCAGCCTATCCAGAAATTCTCAACAATGTCGTTATTGATAATCTCCGGGATCTCCAGCATTAACGCCGGTGTCGCACCATTAAGCCACTCATCAAAGGTAAGATGAAAGAAGATATTATAAACGTCCAGCCTCGTCTGAGCACTGACATCCACCTCTCCGGTGCCTATACTGTGGAAGAAACGGTAACCAATCCCGGTATTATCCACCAGGAGAAATATGCCCGGAATACTCGTCACAAAACCAAAATAAAGAATGAGAAATGTGTCTTTCCGACACAGGCTTCGTGCTAACAGAAAGCGCCCTCCCTCCCTCCCGAAAAAAAGAATAACAGGAAGCATCAATAAGGCTGTTGATGCCCTGGCACCAAACCCAAGCATGCCAACAATACATACAAGGGTAACAATCAGCCGGTTTCGTTCTTTAAAGCGCTCAATAAACAACGGAAAACACACCAGCAATATCAATCCATTATTTAACGGGTGTGCCATGAAAGCTGCAGAGCGATCATTCCAGTCATACGTCGTATTAACAAGATAAAATTTACCCAGGCTTTCAACCGTTGATACCATCGAATTAAAAACGATCAGGCAGGCAATCATTTTTGCCAGCCGACACTGATCCTCTTTTCTTAAAACAGGTAAAAGGTACAGAGCCAATACCGGTGTCAACAGGGTATCGACAATATAAGCCATACCCGCAGTACCACCTTTCAAAATACCATAGACAGCAACCCAGACAGCGCCGAGCAAAAAGAAAAGCGGCGCATACCCTAACCTTGGTACAGGGGGAATAAAAAAGAAGCCGATACCTCGCCGAAGGCACTGTATACCCATAGTGGCGAGTATCAACAAGCTATACACATGAATTTTGAAAACGATACTTCCACCCTCTGAGGTGTAGGGAATGCCCAGGCTTTCAAGCACATAAGACCCAAGAAAAAATGCCAGCAGGTAAATGGCAAAAACAGTGTTTCGGAAACATCGGTAATGGACTTCTGTTCCCGGCATCTCGTGTTTAATGCGATGAATATAGGTCTCAGGGGTTAGGTGATTCATACACGTTACAACAATGCATACAGCGCAGCTGTTTTTTCAATACTAAAGTGCGTGCTCACATACTTCCTTGCTGCTGCGGCTTTATGTTCAATGTCACCACAGTAATAACTTTTTTGTAAAGTCTCTATGCATTGTGCAAGATGCTCTGCACTTCCACTCTCAAAAAATTCACCGTATTTGCCGTGCTGAATAATTTCCATCGGTCCTTCTTTGTCAGAAACAATCACCGGCACACCCGCTGACATTGCCTCGACAACGGTTAGACCAAAACCTTCATACCGGGAAGGCTGAATCAGAATATCCCATTGACGAAGTCTTTCATACACAGTGTCCCTGGACAAAAAACCGTTGAAATGAACATACTCTTCCAGGTTACAGGCTTTCACCTTATTAACAAGGTATTTTTCAGAGGACCCACCACCAATAATATCCAGGGTAAAATTCAACGTTCCTCTTTTTTTATGAATAGTTTGTAATGCATCAATGAGAATATCTTGTCCTTTTTTCTCATGAAGTAACCGTCCAACCTGTACAACTTTCAGTATACCTTGCTGTTTGTAAGATTGCTTTAACGGTATCGACAGATGATTAATACCATTATAAACGACATTGGATTTTATGCCGTATCGTTTTTTCAGATCAGTTTTTACACTCGATGAAATGGCACATACCGAGCTGGCATAACCCAGCTCTCTTTTATAGGTTATTCCTGTATCATGTACTGTATGAACAATCACCCGTTTTTTTCTTAGAAAAGAGAAAGGCAGTAGTTTCAGTATATCCTTATGATGCACGTGCAGTTGTTCAGGAGAGAACTTTGCCAGGACACGATAGAAATCGAACAAAAAAAACGGTGACAGACTTTTTGGCTGTCTGTTGAGTTCAATTAAATGAACCGATGCACAAAGCCGCTCCCTCACATAGTTATCCATGACATTGTTAACCACCATCAAGGCGACATTATGGTGACGGCTCTGGATATTTGCGATATCTACCACCATATTTTCAATACCGCCTGTCCCTAACGACATAACAACATGAATAATTTTTTTCACACTTTTTTTCACACTTTTTTTCACACTTTTTTTCACACTTTTTTTCACACTTTTTTTCACACTTTTTTTCACACTTTTTTTCACACTTATGCCCTGTTAATAAGTCGTATCATCAGATGTGTAGTATTTCAAAAAAATCACCAATTTTCAGAACATATGCTGCACACAGGTAAATCATCACTCCCACTTGATCTGATGCACTACTTCTGGACACCTCACTGTGATAGTTAGACGACTATTTGAGGTGAGTAATGGCCACTACAAGAGAATTCAGAGAAGAGGCGCTTAAACTGACTGATCCAAAAAGATCTGGAGGAAGCAGGTATGCCTGGCTGTCTGAAAACCATTACTACCCGTATGAAGCGACAGAACCTGGCACCCAAAGCCTCCAGGAAATTTAAGGTCACATGAAAGGCGAATACAATAGAAAACGGCGAGTACTTTGGGCTATGTCAGTCCTGAGTAATATGAGCTACAGAAAATTGCATAGAAGGGTGTCCATTTTTAGTGCACCACATCACTTCAGAAGGAATAAGGGTTTTTAACAGTTGAGAGGTCTGTGTTTTGATGAACATCTTTTATTCTTATAGTGTTGTTTAACAATCGTCATAAACTGCTTTGCCCTGACATAGGCACTGTTATCCTGTGCTCGCTCCCTGCGCCGCTGAATCAGAGCAGGATCATGGCGCTCCTTTAATGCCCGATCAAACAGATCAATAAATGCAGTGTGTGTTTCAGCCAGATACAGGACGTTCAATAATGGCAGGTAATCGTCATGGGTTTTCGTGGCAACCACAGGCTTGCCTAATGCCAGATACTGGTAAACCTTGTTATGGTGCACGTAAGTAGACAGCTCGTCTTGTCTGTCCAGCATCAGACAAAGGTTCCAGCGACTCACTTCCTCCGCTACCCGAGCATAGGGGATAAACCCAAGATACTTCACATTGTTCTTTCTAAAGATGCTATATATGGCAGCAGCATCTGTCTCGAGCCTGAAATTTACCCGACCGGCAAAGCGAAATTCAACCTGTTCAAAGCAGTCTGTCAGTCTGTCCAGCAGTGCCAGATCAATGGTTATCTCGTTCATATTTCCCGAATAACCACAGACAGTTTTCACAGGTCGCTGATCGTCTGTTTTTTCGTTATATTGCCATTGACTAAGGTCAACCGTATTTGGCCAGTAATAAGTCGTTGCCCGGTTAATGGATAAATGCCGCCTGATGTAGTGATCTGCCAATGCCCGGCTGGTACAAAGCACCGCATCGGTATTTCTCACCCACCGCTTTTCCTGAGAGGTTGACTTCCCGTTGCTCATCAATGTGTAAGGGTCAACAAATAGTGCTAACCTTTTTTTCCCGTTAAACAACGACGTCATATGGGCAACATGTGTGTTGCAAAATAAAAAGATATCGTACTGTACTTTATATCGCCTGAGCCAACTATTCAGCCACGTCAACTCAAGCAACTCAAACAGTGGGTACTTTTGCAGGGATGCCGGCACCAGTGAGTGAACATAATAAACAGAGAGTTTGTCAGATACGATTTTCTTTTTGAAAATATCTTTGAGATGCCGTTTTACCAGAACATCCAGGCAGCCATAGCGCTGGCTGATGGCCTCAAACGTCGCCCTGTTTTGAAACTCAATAGTGTTTGTTATTGCCAGAATTTTCATTATGATTTATCCGTAACCTCTTTTATTCTGGTAACTGTCGTGTGATAAAGGGTGGGCAGAAGATACTTTATCGTATTTTTAATAACAAACGCAGGTTTCACACCTTGCCTTAAACTATTTTTTATCATTGACAGTGATGGTTTTCGCTTTTTCCCCAGTTGAGCAATCAGCTCCCACTCAGCCTGTTTTTTTTCAGCAATATTGATAAGTATTTTGCCGGCACCGGCGAATTGCAGATCCACAACTTTTTGCCGGTAATCTTCAACATAACGTTGTGCCATGGTATTGCCGAGGTTAAAAAGATAATCATCAAACGAGGTTTTGTCATAACCATAGGAAATGCCACCCACACGGTAGTGTATCAATACCTTATCGACATAGCCAATATTACTAAGCAGCAAAGCCCTGATGGGTAAAACCCGATCTTCGTGCACCACTTTTGGATCAATGGGAGGGAACTCCGTGAACAGTCGGGCAGAGTAACCAGTGACAGCACCAATAGTGCCTGCATTTTTACGCAGTGCAACCTGACAGCTGGTTAATGCACCCGGATCGGGGCGACGTATTTCATCCAATAACTGCCCTTGCTTATCCATCATTTGGGCATTGGCATGAACCAGCAGCGTCTGTTTTCCACTGTGGAGCCAACAACCCGCCAGAGCCTGCGTTGACGTGGGTAAAAAAATATCATCACCTGCCGCGCCAATAATAAATTCTCCCCGGGACATGCTGACGGCCTTGGTGAAATTTGCGCTGATACCCCTGTTTTTGGAGTTTCTATTGAGTCGAACCCTATGCTCACCTTGATAGTTTTCAGCCATCTTTTCCATAATGGAGAAGGTACTGTCTGTGGAGCAGTCATCCGTTAAAATAATGTCTAACGGTGAGTAGGTTTGAGAAAATGCACCCTTAATGGCTGCTTCAATGTATTTTTCCTGATTGTAAGCGCAGAGAATAAAACTGACGACAGGCTTGCCTTCATCCAATGGTGGAGTACTTTCATTAATCACCATAATTTCTTTTCCTTATTCGTTATTCTTGTAGCTTTTATACAAGCTGAGTAAAGCACGAGCAGACATCAGGCAATAAATAATGCCACCGAAAATCAGTGCTGTTATTAACGATAACCATCGGTTTGCAGCGATACACAATAGACAGCTTATAATCAGCATAACACTTTCCAGTACGGCTTTTTTTTCAAGTCGAAAACCGGTGATATGTCTGACAAAGACATAAGTATAAAAAACAGCAAAGGCAAAGCTGGCGGCATAAACCCGGCCAATACCGGTCAGACCGACATAATCAATGGTCAGTACGACACCTGCAACAAACACAATACTCCACAGTACTGAGTCAGCAATCACATACCCGCCTTTGCCACGGGCAACCCAGATAAATCCCATGGACCAGGCTATCACTTTTAGCACAGTGCCCAGGGCCATCCATCGTAGTGTATCGACCACGGGTAGAAACTCACCGGAATACAACACCGTGACCATCAAGGGTGCCAGGGCAGCAACACCTAACAATAAGGGTGTTGTCAGCCAGATCGCCATGATCATTTGTTGATTCACTGCTGTATTGGTTAAGGTATTTGAACCCACCAGGCCCGTTAATCTGGGATAGTACTCTTTCATCATGGCGGTGAGGATAAAACCCACATAAATACCTGTGATTGCCCATGCCACCTGAAAAAGCCCTGCGGCCTCAAGCCCCAGGGTATTCATAACCTGACCACGGACATAAAGTATCACCCCACTGTCCATCAGCACACTCACCATGACTGGCAGGCCAAGTTTCAGTATGCTGGCTGTCTCTTTTTTAATTACTGAGTAGCAAACTGCTTCAAGCCGGTACCCCGCTTTCACCACATAATAGAAAATCACAATACTATTGATCAGCGGTACGGCAATGACATAGACAATAATTCCTTCAAACTGGCAGTACCAGGCAATGGCAATAGATGCGATGGTGCCGGTTAAACTACCAGAGAGGGTTATACGCGCAAGAGCCTGGTAACACTGTAACCCATTAATAAAGGCTTTCTGAATACCACCGGCTACGGTGAACAGTACACCCACAGCCAGTAGTTGTATTAACCATGCCTGCCCGGTATCACTGAGCATCAGTGCTGCAACAGGGGACGCTGCAAAAAAGACAGAGACTGCTCCTACACTACCTGATACCAGGCACAGGAGAGTAATAATCGTTAATAAACGACCAACAGCGCTTCTTTCAGTGGCAGGCGTCCCTGCTACCAACCGGGTTGCACTGGTGCTGGTTCCCATATCAAAAAAGACAGATGCTGTAGCCATAATATGATTAAGAATCCCGGCCAGGCCAATACCGGCAGGCCCGAGAATCATCGCCAATACCTTGGTGCGTATAATGGTCAGCATCATTTCAACCACAGACGATGAACCCAGGAGCATCGTCGCTTTCAGGATCTTTCGGGATTCTTTTCTATGACTGGCCGCTTGTTTTTCTTCAGAGGGAGACTTTGCAATAAAGGTATTCAAAGCAGTGTATCTTTATAGGAGAGATTGCCAGGCCCATGTCTGATCAGGGTCTTCTGATAAGAATATCTTCCCGGCGGTTCGCAAAGGGCAAATCCGGGCGTTGGGGCATAACATAAGCATCAAACCCCTGTGCACGGACACGCTGTAATATACCGAAGACAACAGCATCATCGATTTTATTTTTTTCAACCTGATTGAAAGTAACATCAGGACAAGCATCAGTATTCATAAATCCCTGATGGAAGCGTATACCCCTGTTGCTGGAGAAAAAGCGTTTTCGCATACTGACATTAGGAATGTCTCCAATCAGGAAGACGCCGCCTTCCGCCAGCAAGTCCAGAGACTCATCAACAAATGACCAGATATTGCCTTCTTCAAAGACACACTGAAGCACACTGTAGGACAAAATAAAATTGATTTTCCCCTTGTAAGTAGTCATCAGTGAATCAATCTTTGGGTAGTACCCGGAGTGCTTTTCTGTGATACCGGTCTCATCCGGTAATAAATCCAGCATCGCTTCATTATCCGCCCATAGGAGCTTACACGCCTGTTCAAAACAAACATCTTTCAGCATGCGGGTAATATTGCTGCAACCCGGACCAATTTCCAGGGCAATACCGTTCTTTAGCTGGCTGACGTCACCGAGCTTACTGATAATATCCTGAAAAATGGCGGCTTCCTTCCCTTGTCTGTAGCTGTCAGGAAAACCTACCTTTTCATGAATGGACAGGCTGTCATCTTTCGCCATTCGAACAAAATCATCAAACAATAATTTGCCAAACTTTGGATTAAGGTCACTCATAAATAGCCTTCCTTCTATTTTCCTGGGATTTTCCTGAAATAACTTCCTTATTTGCTGATAGTTCCTGCCATATCTGGTACCAGGGCAATGAGCAAAATAGAGACGCTATTTTAAGAACATTCTTCAGTGGGTAACAATAAAAAATCTACCAGCATCGCCCCATGCCTGCCTTCTTTTTTATTATGACATACCGCTCTCAACGGTACCCAGACAGACCCGCTAAAATTTTCCGTTGGATATCCTTTATACACGCTGTTTGTTGCTTAAACCAAACAGTCAATAAAGCCGCCTGAGCCTTGTTCAGGAGCACCGCCGCAGGCACGCGGCGCACCTTGGAATCATTGGTTATCTGCCTTTTAATTCCACCGACTTAATAGCTTTCGAGTGGTAAGATAGAAAGCGCAAAATCTGGCAAGCTGGTAATTGATGAATTAGATGGTTATCTGCTCACTGGAAAATGTTACTTCACCTTTTCCATCACGAATAGCAATAGAAGTAATAATCCCATTTGAATTAATCTGATAAGTTGTAATAACCCCAGTGGGGGATGGGTCATCAGCAGGATCTTGTTGTATAAATATATTACTTCCTGAGTCATAAATTACCTCCTGACCATACCCTGTAATCTGTAATTTAAAATTGCTTTGCTCAGGTGATACGATAAGAACTAGAAATATAGAATATAAATTAAGTAATCCACTATTAGGATCTTGCCCCTCAGCTAATGTTGTTAATAACTTCTCAAAATTTTGACCAAAAAGGAAAAACGAACCCGTTACATCCTCATTATGAGTATCTTTCAGAGAAGCAGTAACCAGAGAATCAACACTCTCAATATACTCATTATGAATAGATGTCATTTGATCAACCCCTTCGTCCTCTTCCTGAGTCATATGAATGAGATCTTTTACATAAAAACCCTGGCCAGGATTAAAACCGTAGACTTGATTTGTTCCCCCAATTACAAATTGAGTGTTTTCAGCCTGACCAGCTAATGAGTAGGAAGCTGTCTTACCTGAAAGATAATAACTAATTGAGATTGGGTGGCTGGCGCTTTCCATTAAGGTTATTGAAATTTTATTATTTTGTATTGGTGATGCTGATGCAGGCGATGCCAATGAAAGGACTGATTGATAATGATGGAAAATAGTCTGCAAACTAATAGTTTGGTTAGATACCAGCAGTTCCATCAGGTCCTCTTCAATAGAACCTTGTTCTTCAGATACAGGCATAAACTCTATCTCAATTGAGGTATGCCCTTCTCTGCTGATAGAACGCTTCAGGTGGCCTATCTGTTGACCATTGATGCAAATTTTATACTCTGTCGCAAAGGAAATAGCCCCTGCATTTTGTATAACGACTATTATCAAGGCGAAAAAGATTAAATAGCCTCTCGCTGTTCTATACATGTTCGCACTACCCAACATTATTATTTAGAATGACAATTATAGAGTAATACTGTGGATATTACAGATAACGCCTGGCACATGGACGTGCAACGTCGTTGCGAGTCTGGCAGCCGAAGGCGGCAATTATTGCGCCACTTGTTATACCCTTAACTGCACTCCTTTTTTGAAATTGTTGAAATAATACTCACATCATTGCTTGATGGAATATCAACGCCCATTATAAAAGCAAGTTAAACGTTTACCTTTTTCCATTTTCATTAGTCATTTATATGCAGCCTCTTCGACGAGGGTGATATGAAGTTTATGGAACAGGTTTGAAACGCGCTGTGGGTTAAGCACTGCAGTCTTCGGAAAGAACCGGAGTTATTCAAGATAAGTTATTCAAGATAAGTTATTCAAGATAGTTGTCACGCCGGTATTAATTATTTATGGCAAATGCGTTAGCAGCACGGACAACCTGACCGATCTCTTCCTTTGTCATCACCGCACTGACAGGCAGGCTGACAACTTCCTTATGCAGCCTCTCGGTAATGGGTAGTTGCTGATGGGCTATTTCCTGATAGGCTGGCTGCTTATGGGGTGCCACCGGATAATGAACAATGGCTTCAATGTTATACTTTTTCAGTTGTCTGATGAAAGTATCACGGTACCTGGTGCGGATAACAAATACATGCCAGACATGGGCTTCATGGTTGTTTATGGTCGGTAGCTGAATGTCAGGATGACGAATACGCGCCATGTACTCGCAGGCAACCCGACGACGTTCAGCAATTTCACGATCCAGATACTTGAGTTTGACACGCAATAAAGCCGCCTGCATTTCATCAAGGCGACTGTTCACACCTTTATAGACATGGTGATATTTTTTGTGAGAGCCATAGTTTCTTAACCCGTCAATCATTTTTGCAAGTTTTGCATCCGATGTGGTTACCGCTCCACCGTCGCCCAGTGCCCCAAGGTTTTTCCCGGGATAAAAACTAAACCCGGCAGCATCCCCCAGGCTTCCTGCTTTTTGTCCCTTATAAATGGCGCCATGGGCCTGGGCACAATCTTCTATCAACTTCAGGCCATGGGCCTTTGCAACACGCCCCAGAGAATCCATGTGGGTTACCTGACCGTATAAATGCACCGCCATAATAGCTTTTGTCCTAGGGCTGATATATTGCACGACATTGTCAGGATTGAGATTAAAGGTAGAGGTATCAGGCTCCGCCAGAACGGGTTTCAACCCGCTTTCTGAAATGGCCAGCAAGGAGGCAATATAGGTATTGGCAGGGACAATCACTTCATCCCCTGCCTTCATCACCCCCATTTCCCTGTAGCCCCGGAGAATCAGGGAAAGGGCATCCAGCCCATTACCCACAGCTAAACAGTGAGATGTTTCACAGTAGCGTGCAAAGGCAGACTCAAAGGCTTTGACTTCTTCCCCCAGGACATACCAACCTGAGTCAATCACTCGTGTGGCTGCTTCAATCAATTCCTCACGGTATTGCTGATTAATGGTTTTTAAATCCAGAAACGGAATCATACTATCGTTAGCCTGTAAAAATCATGCACTAGACTTCTGCCGCCAAAACCTTCTTTCTGGCGCATTAACCCTTCATTCAATCCATGCCCGTTATTCTCTGTACTTACACCAAAACTAAGGCATCGATTGTCTTCAGCACAGGTGGCAATCAATGAAAAAATCACCTGGTCCAGAGCACCACAGGCTTTTCCCTGTTCAGAGTTGGCAAGGTATTGCGTATGAACGACGGTTTTTGTTTTGAATAACAATGAACCGGCCAGCAAACGCTCACCATCAAATGCACCAATGAGCTGAATATTGTCAGGAAAGTTTGCTTTCAGTCGAATAAGCTCCCCTACCGAATGAACAGGCACCGTATCATGACGCTTAAGTACCTCTGTCAACAGCCGGTGATAGATTTCAAGATTTTCTGAATACCGAACCTGAATCTGCGCTTTAACGGCTTTTTTACAGTTTCGTTTAAAATTGGTGCTACCTGCCACTTCACGTTGGGGTTTTATGACACAGGAAAGATCACGCCGATACAGCTGCGCTCCCATCCGGTAAAGGGCATAGAGATCTTCATCAGCCGGCAACTGATGATAAATAGCTGGCATCGCTTTGTAATGAATCGTCTTGATACCCTGTCGCTGAAGATAACTGACTATACCTTCAAACAGCGCCAGCATTCGAGTGGCTTTCATGCCATGATCCGTAATCACGCCACCATAACTTAAGCCCTGATGGGAGTGAATATCATCATTCACCTGATTGGCAGGCAGTACTGCAACCAGGGTATTTTTCTGGTAAATCATCAGGGAGTGATCATCAAACCGCTGCTGGTGGTAATCCATATACCCACGGTCAAATAAAAACGTGCCATTTTTAGATTGTTGAATAAAGCCATTCCATTGTGCTTTATCCTCTGGTTTGTAACGTTTTATTGTCAACATTATTCTTTTAACAGTACCGGTCGCTTCAACCGGAGAACCGTTAACTTCTCCTTGATGGCTAAAAAAAGATACGTCTCTGTGACCATGATAACTATCATGCTTCACAATCAGACC
Organism: Endozoicomonadaceae bacterium; assembly: GCA_965232215.1. GTDB lineage: Bacteria > Pseudomonadota > Gammaproteobacteria > Pseudomonadales > Endozoicomonadaceae > Endonucleibacter. The sequence continues at coordinate 202,721 of CBDDPF010000012.1, read as the reverse complement.
GGTGCGCAATTCAGGTTACTTTTTCTTGAAAAAAAACAGACAGTCTTTAGCAGAAAAAAGAAAATTCCGTTGACCACGAAAGAAGTGATTGTATATAAAAAACAGAACTTTATTTGATATACATGATGACCCTGGGTGACCAAACGTTACAGCTCCTTTAAATTGATACAATACTCTCGTTGATTCAACGGTTATATTTTGCTGGTCTTTTCCCCCTTTTCCAGCGACTTCTGCTTCCAAAGTCAACTCGCTCATGTCTAAACCACCCTCTATGATAAATAGTATCCCACCCGGTTTTAGTAACAAATAGGCTGATCCTAAATGATGTAAATCCGGTAAATACTCCATTAATACAATATCGTAATGAAAAACTCTAAGATCATTAAACGAAGGAATATTCAGGTCTGTTACAACTGTTGGTTCTCTAGAACTGTTGTAATCATAAGTATCTACTGGGTGAGGGTGCCAGCAAGCGTTCTTGTGGGTTTGTAGCGAGCCACAACCTAAAACAGCGGCTGTTAAAGGCTTCTTAAAATCAAAGAACTCCTCTGAATTTGACCCGCTGGGAGCACCACACGACATACACTCCGCACCTCCATGCTCATCTTTGGTAGTTAGGTTATAGTTTTTACACGCTTCACATATAAAAGCCAATATTTGCATATTACATCTACTTATCTTAAAAGGTGGTTTTTGCAATTTTTCATCTGCAAGGTCAGTGTGTTTATCAACATGAGCGGTCAAACGGAGTCCAGACTCCAATGGCTCTGATTTAAGAGCCTGACCCCTGATAAATCAAAGGTTACTCGGAAAGAAAAACGACTATAAACGTCTTGATGAGGAGTATTTCGCTTCTGAGCAAAACATTAGTACCATTTTTAGATTGTTGAATAAAGCCATTCCATTGTGCTTTATCCTCTGGTTTGTAACGCTTTATTGTCAACATTATTCTTTTAACAGTACCGGTCGCTTCAACCGGAGAACCGTTAACTTCTCCTTGATGGCTAAAAAAAGATACGTCTCTGTGACCATGATAACTATCATGCTTCACAATCAGACCGGTGCGCAATTCAGGTTACTTTTTCTTGAAAAAAAACAGACATTTTTTAGCAGAAAGAAAAAGCCGTTGACCAAAAAAGAAGTTATTGTATATAAAAAACAGAGCTTTATCTGATATACATGATGACCCTTGGTGACCAAACGTTACAGCTCCTTTAAATTGATACAATACTCTCGGTGATTCAACGGTTATTATATTTTGCTGGTCTTTTCCCCCTTTTTTAGCGACTTTTGTTTCCAAAGTTAACCAGATGTCGTCTAAACAACCCTCCATAATAAATAGTATCCCGCCCGGTTTTAGTAACAAATAGGCTGATCCTAAATGATCTAAATCCGGTAAATATTCCATTAATACAAGATCGTAATGAAAAACTCTAAGATCATTAAACGAAGGAATATTCAGGTCTGTTACAACTGTTGGTTCTCTAGAACTGTCGTAATCATAAGTATCTACTGGGTGAGGGTGCCAGCAAGCGTTCCTGTGAGTTTGTAGCGAACCACAACCTAAAACAGCGGCTGTTAAAGGCTTCTTAAAATCAAAGAACTCCTCTGAATTTGACCCGCTGGGAGCACCACACGACATACACTCCGCACCTCCATGCTCATCTTTGGTAGTTAGGTTATAGTTTTTACACGCTTCACATATAAAAGCCAATATTTGCATATTACATCCACTTATCTTAAAAGGTGGTTTTTGCAATTTTTCATCTGCAAGGTCAGTGTGTTTATCAACATGAGCGGTCAAACGGAGTCCAGACTCCAATGGCTCTGATTTAAGAGCCTGGCTCCTGATAAATCAAAGGTTACTCGAAAAGAAAAACGACTATAAACGTCTTGATGAGGAGTATTTCGCTTCTGAGCAAAATATGAATAAGTATAACCAGAAATTTCTGCCCCTTGCTGATGATTGCCTTCGGCAATTTGCCCAGACCGACAGCGATGAACTGTCATCGATTCTTACCTCCCATGACTTCACCTCTTTTCAAGCCAGTGACTCAGGAGACCGGTTTCGGGATTTTCCACCCATCAAATATTCATGACCGTATTTACGGTGACCCTGCACGATGAAAATGATGCTTTGCCATAATGTACTTGATGCAGAGACTGACAGTGGTGGAATTTTTTGTCGTGGCTTTGACCCTGAATTCACATTGACCTGGATTGAATCATTCGCACCCTCGTTTATCTCATGACCCAGAGCTGGCACCATCAGGCTCCCTGTCTGGAACATTGAATGCACGGCAAACAGTCCTTTTCTCCAGGTGAGATGATGGCGATCCCATTCAGTCCTTCAGGCTCTGCTGCTCTTCCGTGAACAAACAGAGTTTGACATCCTCCTCCAGCTAAGTCGCTGGAGGATTCCCATTACTGAGGTGTTACTTTCTCACGAGTTCACACAGGTTCCTGCTTCATGGTTACGGCCACAAGGGACTTACATTAACTCCACAGGCTTTACTTTCCCTCTGCCCGAGGGTAGGTCAAAAGACAAAAGGGATATTAACAGAATGTTAGACGAAATTCACCATCCACCTATTTCGGCGGGCGTACTCTGTCGATTTACGATAGATGTTAAAAAATAGTGATGTTTCTAAATTTTTGATTCAGCAGCTAACACCAAAATCAGGTCCGCCGCAGGCATCACCTGGATTTACTTGTTAAGGGATTGTTAATGGCTGACAAAGATAAGTTTGCTTGTATCGAAACCTAGTCTTTCAGCTTTTGCTTTTAATTCATTGACTTTTGCTTCAGGCAAGAATGGCTTTCGGGATAAGAACCATAAGTAAGACCGGTTTGGACCTGCGACTAGTGAATAACTGTAGTCTTGTTTGTCAATATCTAAGATTATATATGACCCATAAAATGGGCCAAAGAATGACACTTTTAAATGCCCAATGTCTGAAGAACCCACAAAATAGGCTTTACCTGTGACTTCCTTCCACTTTTGATCTTTTGTGGAGAAACCTCGGTTTTTTACATTGATACCGCCATCATCACGAGAGGAGTATTCCGCCGTGACACTCTCGAGTCCTCGCTCAAATGAGTGGTCTAAACGAGCAATTTCATACCATTTTCCAAGGTAACGCTCTGAATCAAAACTATCAACGGGTAATATACCTTTGGGAATTCCGGTGCAACCAGACAATAAAGCGGCTATCAAAATAAAGAATATGCTTTTCATTTTTTCTCCCATAGCTGATGGTTGTATGTGCCTGACGCCAAATTCTGCAGCAGCACGTCTAGCGTTGTCAACTGGCATTTTTTTTCAGGCTTACGGTTGTATAAAAATGTCTCGTGTTATATTACCCATTGTATTCGTTGCTACAGAATCAAAAGTTGCACCAACAAAACAACCAACTATAAGTATTACTTTTCCTGAATTAATAATACCTTTCTCTTCAAACCTGGTTAACAGTCTGAAACCAACTGCCCGATTAATTTAACAATAATTGCTCTTGAAATATTTCTTTATTACTTGCTCAGTTAATTTTATACCAAACTTGATATCAACTTCTTTTATAATCTCTTTTGCAGCATTACCACATGATTTTTTCACAAATAGCCTTTAGAAATGCTAAGAGTTAATGTTTTTTGCAGTAACGAAACCTTATTCTAAATAAAGATAGAGGGTTGCCTTATAACTATTAACTACAGGCTCCCAAAAGGGAAGTTATAGAAAAACGAAAGCTCAACTGTTGCAGGGTAAAGAAGTCATTTATGACATTCAACTAATGAATTCAGTTTTAACGCATAATGCCTGATTCAGGTGCGCATAGGCGTCACCTGGAACCACTTGTCAGGTAAATTTTACTCGTGACTTGAGTTTACCCAAATGGGAACTCGGCGCTTTGTCCATCTAGCGAAGTGCATTTTTTCGGCAAGGTAAAACTGTCGGTATGCTGCTACCGGATCATTTTCAATTTTGTATTTATCTGGCATTGCCTGCGGAAAAGGCGTCAACCCTTTACGTGGATATTCAAAGTGTTGAATCTCTTTTAAGATAGAAATTGATTGATGATTATTTTCTTTATCAAAGCGATATTTGTACTCGTCATTAAGTGCATATGCCAACTGGGAGAGCCATTTAAAATTATCGTATGACTCTTCAACCCATAATACGCAGGGATGCTTTATATGCGTTGATTTATACGGTGTTTTAAAGCCTTTTTTGTTCAAAGCAGTGCAAAGTAACTGAACACTTTCAAGTATCATCTTGATTGCATGCTGATCACAATGGTACTCAGCACATTTTTTAATATTGTTATCAAGAACGAAAATATTCATCTTTTGCCACTTTTTTTACGATAATTTTGGAATACTTCAATTCAGGGGCGCCATAGGTGTCACCTGGATTTACTTGTCAGGCGCAGATTGACTGCACCAACTTTTTATTTTAATTTTTAGATTTCTTTGATTTTCATTAACTGCACCCGCAACTGTTTTGCATTCATTACTACCACACATAGCACCAACAGCACTTTTAACTTCACCATATTCTTTGACGATACCCACACTACGACCAGAATTGAAATAAATTCTATTGTAGTATTTACCAGTTGGAGCCAGCAATGGAACAGGTACTACACCAATGAACGCTCCACCCCCCCACTCTAGGCAACGCCATTATCGTAAAGATAAACCACGCAGCTTTTGTACTTATCTTTTTTATCTGGCTTTCCCCATAACGAAATAACTTCTTCCTGGGTATAACCATTAACAGGTGAGTTGTAACACATAGTATTGTTTTTTTCCTTGTTGATGCAAAAGTTCTCTTGTGCTGATTCATGCTTTCCATATGTGCCAACTGCAACACCAGCACAACCGCTTAATAAATTGAAAGCAAGAAAAACAAAAAAAATCATTGTATAACTATTCATAATTTCAATTTTTTTCTCCGATGCCGATCTGTATGCGCCTAACGCTTTTGCCAGTTGCGGCCGGGCCGGAGTGGATTTTGTGCTAAAGTGAAACGTAGCGCAACCCACAAAAGCCGCGTAGGTTTGGGGGTCAACTGGACAAATGTGTTATAGCTTTTTATGAACATCTTTATACACCAGCATATCTAGTAGACGCTCCTCTCTTTCTGGCGTAAAACCGCAGGTATATTCCCAATCTTTTGGATTTTCGTAGGTTCCAAATAGCATGTCCCACCACACAATGTCCCCGTAATTATTTTTATGCTGATTAAGCTGGTGATGAATTCTATGCATTTCCGGTCGCTGGAAAATATATCCAACCCATCGTGGAGTTTTTACATTCGTATGATAGAAAAACTCTCCAATTGCGGTGCAAAAAGTATAAATTGCTCCCGCTTCGAGGGACAAGCCAAGTAAAGTATAAACCAGGAAGCTACCAATTATTGAATTAACTATCATCTCACCAGGGTGTTTATAAAATGAAGTTATGACCTCCAATCTTTGGGGACTATGATGTATCTGATGAAAACCAACCCATAAAAAATCGTATTCATGGCGCCACCGGTGCCACCAGTAAAAGACGAATGTTGCGATAAAGTACGCGATACAACCCCCAGTTACCGGTGATACATAATCTGACAAGCTAAAGACTGACCAAGACGAGAGCCAAACTTCCCAGGTAACACCAGCCAACAGAACAACTCCAAGTTGCACACCGTTAATTATGAGTACACGAACAGGCCACGTTTTAACCTTCGGCAATTCCCATCCGACAAAGATACGCTCCAAAATAAAGCAGAAGACAAAGATCGCTAAAATTATGGGTAACATTAGAAGTTCCTTTTTATATAACGCCTGGTTCAGGGGCACCGCCGCAGGCGGCGTACCTTGGAACCACTTGTTATGTTGCGCTCTAATTGTAACGGCTAAATTCTGGGGCGAGCTTTGTAGCTAATTGACTATGGTTTGGTAAAGTCGGGAAGTTCGTTCTCAAAATTCTAACATTCTCCTATACGAAACGTGTAGTCATCTCTAATCTCTGCTTCCCCAGTTGATTACAAATACAGATGGGTTAGTTTGATCACGCACATTTCCATAGTAAACGCATGCTTGTTTATCACCACTTATTGTTTCACTTACCGGGTCGTGTAAATTATCATTTTTGATAACGTTTTGAGCTTCTTTCTGAGCGATAGTTGGGTTACTTTGATTATGTATTTCCACGATCCCCATATAAATAGTGCAATCTGTGGCAACTTTTCCTACAACAAAGTAACCATTATCTTTCTTTACTGGTTCATCAAAATTTGTAGCCCTTACTTGTGATAGCGTTGGGCACTCAAAAGAAAATGCCTCACTACTGCCGAGCAAAGTAAATGATGCGATCAGGTATGCAATCATTTTCCCTTTGTATAGCTTCATTGCTTTTACCTCGAATAGCAATCCACCAGTAAAAGCATTTTAGAACCTATTTTTAAATGCTCATAGAATAATTCAATCTAAAAAACAAGACATGTGATTTTGGTTGGTATTAGCAACATAACGCCTGGTTCAGCCGCGCCGCCGACGGCGTCGGGTGGAGGGACGCACAGCCCCGGAACGAACTGGAACCATTTGTTATGCGTGTGCTCAATGATATGCAGTTAGCCTGCAACAGCAAGTCTGACCTTCAGTGCTCTTAAAAGACGATGGACAGTATCCCATTTTGGCTGAACTTTACCACTGAAAGTTTTATAGAGACTTTCCCTGTTTAAGCCTGTTTCTTTTGCAAGGGTACTCATGCCTTTATGTCTTGCTACATGGCCAAGGGCAATGATAAAAACATTGGGATCATCATCAAGATAAGCCTCTGATAGAAATTCAGCGATTTCATCTTCCCCTTGGAGAAGATCAACTGGGTTGAGTGGTGTAAGCTTTTCGCCCATGTAGTAGTTCAGACTTGACCTGACAGTTACTGATTTTTAGAGAGTGTCTGTCAGGTCAAATTTAAGCTACAAATTTTTCCTTCCAGATTGCTTTTCCGGCCACCAGTGTTTCCATCGGTGACCCCCCATCGCAGTGCTTACCCTGATGGGTTCGCTCAGTATTGTAGAAGTTTAACCATTCGTCCAGGTCAAACTGCAATGACTCTATCGTCGTGTACAGTTTCTTCCGCAGGGTAGACTGATAAAACTCCTGCAAAATCGTCTTATGGAACCTTTCACAGATGCCATTCGTTTGCGGATGCCGCCCTTTGGTTTTGGTGTGCTCAATATCATTCACTGCCAGATAAAGTTGGTCATCGTGTTGATCTGCACGACCACAATACTCTGTACCACGATCCGTCAGAATGCGTAATACCGGCAAGTCTTCCGCCTGATAAAATGGGAGGACCTTGTCATTGAGCAAGTCAGCAGCGGTGATGGGCGTCTTGGTTGTGTAGAGCTTGCACTGGGCGACCTTGAAACAGGTATCCACACAGGTCTGCTGGTAAACCCGTCCAACGCCTTTGAATGTCCCAACATAGAACGTATCCTGAGAACCCAGATAGCCGGGGTGAGCAGTATCTATTTCGCCACAGGCTTCGTCATCGATTTTCCTGCGTTCCAGCGCCCTGACTTGCGACTCAGTGAGGATATAACACCTTCCTCTGCCACTTTGGCCTCCAGCGCCTTCAGACGCTGTTTGAAGTTAGCCAGGTCATGTCGCAGCCAAATACTACGTACCCCACTGGGGGAGACAAAAACGCCTTTCTTTCGCAGCGCATTGGAGACACGTGCCTGCCCATGGGCCGGGTCTTCAATGGCGTGTTCAAGAACTGCCTGTTCAACAGCAGGGTCAACACGGTTTTTCAGGTTGGGTACTCGACGACTTTGGTCAATCAGGGCATCCACACCGCCTTCATTGACTGCCTCCCTGTAACGGTCGAAGGTATCTCTGGAAACACCCATGGTTTTACACGCTTTCGAGATGTTGCCAGGCTCATCAGCCAGGTTCAGTAAACCAACCTTGTGTTTGATGATGCGTTGGTTAGTATGAATCATAAGGGTTACCTTTATTCGTGATTTATATTTTGGTTAATCACCCTCTATCTAAATCGGTAACCCTTCTCTTTTTTTAATAAGAAATGTCAGATTAGGTCTGGACTACTACAACTCAAATAACCAGTGATGTTATACACGATGTCTCTTATACCATAAAAGAACCCAAATGCGCTTATTGTTATACATGCAATATTATTCATGGCTACTACTTCTTATATTGAATGAGCTGGGTTTGTTCACATAACGCCGTTTTCAGGGGCTGCGCGTCAGCGCAATCCCTTGGAAAACTTTGTTATGCGCTTTACTATGAGATCAAGTATTAATCGAACACACTTCGATGTTTTTTGATGGTGAACAAGCCAAGCAGCAATTGGTGGTGATAACTTATAATAGTATTTTATAAATGCTCTCCCTAGTTTATGTTTTTCCAACATGTCATCTCGATAACTTCTGAGTACTTCAATTTCAAAGCAATCTGGATCTTGATAAACGGCTGTAGCAATAAAACATTTTGTAAATCTTCTAACTTCTGCTGCACAATAAGGGCAGACAGTTTTATGTGGTTGCCCATTACTGAATACCATTCTTGGTACAATTTTTTTAAAGCATTTTGGGCAATGCACCCTATCATCTCTTCTTTGTTGAGTTATGGACTTCTCAATTTTAACTTCTTCTGCCTTTGCTCCTTTCATTGGGGAAACTTTAATGGCCTCAACACCTTTTTTAGTTTCCTTTGTATTGAATCTAACAATCAATCCAACCTGAATAGATGAGTTATCCCACCAATTATTTTTATGAAAAAAATATTCATCTCCTCTTAAATCCTCAATAAAACCAAAACCTCTATCAGAGTTATATTTTTTTATCCTTCCTTTCATTTTACTTCTCAATTTTATTGGTAATATCTAGATTTTGTTTGGCGCATAACGCCTGCTTCAGCCGCGCCGCCGCAGGCGGCGTCGGGTGTCGGGTGGCGAAGCCAAGAACTGGAAGCATTTGTTAGCTGCCTTTCACTGTGCTAACATATGTGTGTACAAAATTATAGAGGTTTGCTATGGAAACTAGAATTCAATTCCGGGTTGATGAGGAAACAAAGCGCTTGGCACAACAGATGGCTGAAAGCCAAGGTCGCACTATTAGTGATGCCTGCCGAGAATTTACAGAGCAACTGGCTGAGCAACAACGAAAAGCCTTGTCTCAAGATGCCTGGCTTACCAAGCAAGTGAATTTGGCATTTGAAAAACTAGATTCTAATAACACTGATTTTGTTGATCATGAAGCAGCCAAAGATGAAATGACAAAACGCAAAGCGAAAATCCGTAAGCGAGGTGGTCATTAATGATTTATTGGGAAGTTGAATCTTTAAATGATCGAGAAAAAATATTTGAATTTATTTACGAATTTAACCCAATTGCTGCTGAAAAGACTGATGAGATCATCGAAGCTAAAGCTGAAAACTTGTTAGATCAACCAAATATGGGTGTCCAGCGCGATGGAATTCGTGGGAGATTATTAATCATTCCAGAAGTATCAATGATTGTTTCTTACTATGTGGATGGTTCGAATATCCACGTTATGCGCGTGCTTCATCAAAAACAGAAATTTCCAACGGACTGATTGTTTGGTATTGGCAGCTAACGCTTGGTTCAGGTGCGCCGCAGGCGTCACTTGGAACCACTTGTCAGGTGCGCGGCTTGACTGAATTGCATTTTGCAACCATAATGCAACCAATACGATTTCTTGGAGATTACTCAAATGCCAGCACTTACAGTTAAAAACATACCTGAAACGCTTTATAACAGGCTTAAAGAGGCAGCATCTGCCCACCACAGAAGTATAAATAGTGAGCTAATTCATTGCCTTGAACAAATGCTCCTGCCGAGACGGGTAAATCCTTCTGAGCATTTGAAGCGTGCTAGAGAATTACGCCGTGGAATTGATATCAATCTGGTTGATATTGATGATATCCAAAGCGCAATTAACGAAGGCAGATCATGATTGTTGTCGACACCAACGTACTTATTTACTTGTACCTGCCTACAAAATACACCCCACATGCAGAAAAACTCCTTGAGAATGATCCCGTGTGGGTAGCTCCTCACCTTTGGCGAAGCGAATTCAGAAATGTTTTGGCCTTGTACCTTAGAAAAGGACTCATCAATTACGATAAGGCTCTTCAGATACAAAGTGAAGCTGAAGCATTAATGTCAGGCAATGAATACGACATTAAATCTCTAAGCGTGCTCTCCCTTGTAAATCAGAGCAGTTGTTCAGCATACGACTGTGAATATGTTTCCTTGGCAATACACCTTGGAACAGAATTATTTACGATGGATAAAAAAATAATTTCTGAATTCCCTCTGATTGCGAAACCGCTGCGTGATGTTGAGCTGTGAGCACCTAACGCCTGCTTCAGCCGCCGAGCGTCAGCGAGGTCGGATGAAAGCTTTTGTTGGGCGCAGGCTTGAAGCTCAGAAACTCGCCAGCTGGCACACAACTCTGTTTGCTTGTTTTTGGCACTGAGCCAACAGCTAAAATCCCTGTGATGTAATGCAATAGAATATTGGTACCTTGAAAGAACCCAAATGAGGATATTATTACTGCCGCAATCACTCGCATTATTTCTCCAAAATTTAATGCCTGCATCAGGTGCCGCCGAAGGCGGTCACCTGGATGCATTTGTTATATTTCACTCTCGGTTCAAGAAAAAACCTGAATATAGGAACATCAGTTCCTTCTGATAGTTAAATTACCTCCACCGCTAGAGTTGTTAAGACTATCTATGGTATAGACTGGGCCTATGATAACCTTCCCTTGACGTAAACTATCACCGGGATAGACAATTATATCCCTAGGGAAAGATAAATCAGAAGTTGGCGAGTTAATAACGCCTGGTTCACTCCCTCCCTCATTTATAATGATGTTAATCGATCTATCTGATTCTTGTGCTTTATTTGAATCCAATTTCTGACCATCGACTTCACTTTCTAATAAATCAACTCTAAGTAAATTACCATCTACAGCAGACCCTATAACATAATTGGCTACTATGTCACCACTATTGTTATGATGGATGTTAAATAAAACTCTATATTGATTTGTTGTTTTTACCCATATACCTATATTTTTAGTATCAAGCATAGGTATAATTGCTTTTGCTGCATCTATTGCTGCTTCACTTGTTCTTAATGCTATTTTTGTAGAAGAATCTAAATTAGCATTCATCCATGCTGATATTCGCACTTCATGTTTTATAATGTGTTCTCTATTTTGGTATTCAATGGGAACTTCGAATTCTGGGGCTAATGCTGATCCAAATTCTGAAATCTCTCCAAGTTTTGCAGTTGTGCTTGCTCAACTTAGTAGAGAGATAAATAGTAAGAATGTTAATATTTTTTTCATTATTATAAGCTTTATTATTTAAAATTATTCTCTTAGTTTATATGCGGGCAACGGCCTTCTCGGAAGCACTTAGTTTTGTCCCAGATTGGTATAGGGTTTTATTTAGGCTTGTTTCTTATGTTGTTTTTATCATTTTTTATTGCCTCATTTAAGCTTCTCATCGCATCAACTAATTCATCTATCTCCTTTGGGTTTTTTATTTCTTTAGCTGTGTTCCCATAACCTGATGTAAAAAATGTTTTAGCTGCTCTGTTTTTTTGATCGTAGACAATTACATTTCCTTCTAGAATGTCCTTACCATCAGCATATTGCCTGGCAGTTTCTTCCATTTGATTTGAGGCACACCCTTCACAGTAGGCTATATAATTTTCAGCACTTTGTGCGCTAACAGAAGATAAAAGAAGCGCTAATCCAATCAGTTTTGATTTCATAATTTCTCGGTTTTGTTTGATTTATTAGGGGGTCACTGAACGTTAATAATATATTTTTACATATCAATACCTTAAGTTTTGAATGAGAAATATAACGCCTGCTTCAGCCGCGCCGCCGACGGCGGCGTCGGCGTCGGCGTCGGGTGAGCGTAGCGAACGAACTGGAAGCATTTGTTATGTGCGTGCTTAACTTTTAGCAAAAATTTCTAGTGACTGCCCTTGCAAACGATACCCGACCCATTCGCTTTGTGGTTTCGCACCAATGGATTCATAGAATTTTATAGCTGGTTCATTCCAATCTAAAACTGACCATTCAAACCTGCCACAATTATATTCAACAGCTAATTGAGCTAAATGTTTGAGCATTTTTTTACCAGCACCAGTACCACGAAAATCAGGGCTGACATATAAATCTTCGAGATATAAACCGTTTTTCCCAAGCCACGTTGAAAAATTCAAGAAGTATACTGCGAATCCAATTGGCTGATTATCAGAAAAGCAAATTACAGCTTCTGTTGTTGTGCTCTCATTAAATAGGTTTTTCTCGATATCTTCTATTGAGGCTATAACTTCATTCTCAGCTTTTTCATATGCTGCAAGCTCTTTAATAAAACTCAGAATAAGGCTGGAATCATCAATTTTTGCTTTTCTAATTTGTACTTCTGACACTTATTTCTCCGATATTTTGAATAAGCACATAACGCTGAAACTAAGCGGCGCGAACGCAGTGAGCGTCCGGTGCCGAAGGCACGAACTTGAGTGCCTTGTTAGGTGTTTTTAGCCCGATCGACTCTTTGTATTAACTCCGCAACCATTTTATTTTTGGTTAAGGGCAGTCGAAGTGGAGGATTGAACACAAGCTCACTACCAATTGCTCCGCTTCCTCTTAGGGTAATCTCAACTCGTTCGGGGGAGCTATTTACCGAATGGTTGATATTCAGAATGTCTGTTAAGAGGACGCGTTGCTCTCTCCCCTTTTTCTTGAACAACAAGGAGTCTCCATCATCAAAAACCTCATCTGCAAGATCCCATACCAATTTTTTTAAATCGAGTAGGAGGTGAGATTGCTCTCACCGTCCTCTCACACCACCGGACGTACGGTTCCGTATCACGGCGGTTCATGCTAAACACTTGAGCCGCTGATTATAATCAACCAGCGATATCAAACCTATTCGATCAAACAGCTTCTTGGGCAGCGCCTGATTCATGTGCGAAGCTCCGGCGTTCCACCATGCGCCGCGCCCATTGGTAACACTTTTCCATGCCCTTTCCTCACGGATTCCAAGTCGTATCAGCCTTTTGAACCGAGTGTAAGTGCGCTTCCATTGCCGCCAGAGTATCTTTCGCAAGTGACGCCTTATCCAGCCGTCCAGTTCCTGCAAGATACCTTTGACGCCTATGTGCCGAAAGTAGTTCATCCAGCCCCGTAGTTTTGGGGCAAGCTCTTTAATCGTTACCCGGATAGATCGCCCTCGCCCTTTCCTGAACAACCTTTTCAGATCACCCTTGAAGCGGTTAATGGCTTTAGCCGAGACTTTCAAACGGATGTTTCTCTTTCGACGACACAAGGTGTAGCCCAGAAACACTCTTTCCCAAGGTCGTCCTACTGCGCTCTTTTCACGGTTCACCTTCAGCTTGAGTTCGCTTTCAAGGTATTCCGTTATTGAACCCAGTAACCGTTGTCCTGCCTCTTTGCTTCTGACGTAAATGTTGCAATCATCCGCATAGCGGCTGAACTTGTGCCCACGCCTCTCCAGCTCTTTATCCAGATCGGTTAACAGGATATTTGAGAGCAGCGGTGATAATGGCCCTCCTTGCGGAGTGCCCGTTTTCCTTGCCACTGCCAATCCACCGGTCATTATTCCCGCCTCAAGATAGGATCGAATCAGTTTCAGGATTCGTTTATCCTTGACCTGTCGTGCAACCCGCGCCATCAGGATGTCATGGTTTACACGGTCAAAGAATTTCTCAAGGTCGAGGTCTACTAACCAGCGGTAGCCCGCTTCCGCATAGCTTTGGGCTTGCTGTACTGCCTGCCCAGCTTTGCGCCCCGGCCTGAAGCCGTAGCTGTTGTTTGAGAATGTGGGTTCAAAGATCAGACTTAATTGTTGGTGAAGGGCTTGCTGTACCAGCCTGTCCAACACCGTCGGAATACCCAGTTGTCGCTTTCCCCCGCCTGACTTGGGTATTTCTACCCTGCGTACAGGCTGAGGCTCATAGCTGCCATTTCGTATGGCTTCCCTGTGTTCGAGCCAATGTGATTGGAGGTAGGCTTTTAATTCACTCACCATCATACCATCCACACCCGGTGCACCTTTATTTCGTAGCACCCGATCATAGGCTCGTTTCATGTTTGATCGGTCTAATACCGCCGTTAGCAAATCTAACGACTCCTTATGGAAGTTCTCCGTTCCCGCCGTGACGTTTGCCGCCTCTGTCGCATACTCACACGGATACCGTCCGCGCCCCTTTGCACAGAGTGTCTGTATCTCAACAGACTTTACTGCTGCTCCTGTCGTCATCGAGAGTTCGGCTCCCAATCCATTTAACGTGTTCCATCCTTCAGTTTGCGGTGACAAACCTACTATGACTTCTGCTGACTTCTGCCGCCCCATCCCAATGCCTCAAGACATTGGTAGCCTGTGGCAGGATGGCAGACCTCCCGAGGTAATGCGCGTGACCTTCCCACTTATACCCGCCGCATCTACGTCCGTAATTTCTGTGCAAGTATCGGGCTTTGAAGGTAATCGCCTTCTTACCCACTGCGAACGCCTCCTATGGGATTTCTGTTCGTCAGGCCAGTGTTTTGCCTTCGGCTTTCTTCAGATTCCACCTCACGATAGACACCCTTGCCGTTCAGCTAATCGTTCCCCTTGCCGGGTCGATAGAGGACTTTCACCTCCAAGTCATCCAGCCGCCACCATGCGTACTGGAACAGCGCCGTTTGGCGCTACGCGCCATACTCGGCGCACAACAAAAAAACCAAAAATGGCCATTATAAGTGGAGCGATTATAGGCACTATAGAGTCCTGTTGCTCATTCGCTAAAATAGCTATAACAAAGAAAACACCTAGCCCGCCAAACCATACACAAGGGAAAATCTTTTTAAAATAAACTGTTGAACCTGATATTTTCTTCATCTTTGTGTTGAACCTTTTTAAACACCTAACGCCAATTTCAGCCGCTGCGCCACAGGTGCAGTCGGCTGGAAATTTTTGTTATGCGTGCACTCTGCTGTCATGATTCCAAGGCTCTTTCACGACTGATTGTCCCTGAGCCATTGCAAGAGCTACAATCCAATTGAATGCCTCGGCAACTTGGACATGTAAAATTATCGTATTCAGTAAGATCTAATTGCTCTGCTACTAGTTGTTTAACAGACCCCATACCTTTACATGCAGGACAGTCATCTCCTGCTAGCTGGCATCGTCCATTGCATATTGGGCATATTGTTAATTTATGGCTGTCTGGCTCTTCTGTGGCTGGCTTTATAAATTGATAAGCGTTCAAGGTACTTACCTGAACCTCATCAATTATTTTAATTTGATGTTCAAAGTACTTTGTTAAAGACTTTTTTATGTAGTTGGGATCTTCTTTCCATGACTCAGGGGGAATTCTGATGGATAAAACTCCATCATTTGAAACAATTCCTATGTCACACTGATATGTATTTTTTATATTACTTTCTACGTAATATGAAGGATGACCATCATATTCAATTCCGATAGCAGCAATTTTTACAAAATCATGCCCGATTACTCTATGTAGCTCTAACAC
Source organism: Endozoicomonadaceae bacterium (assembly GCA_965232215.1). GTDB lineage: Bacteria > Pseudomonadota > Gammaproteobacteria > Pseudomonadales > Endozoicomonadaceae > Endonucleibacter. Next base: position 187,115 of record CBDDPF010000012.1, on the reverse strand, counting down.
CAAGTCAATAGCCCAGTCTTGTGCTTTAGGGTTAGTGTTTGCAACCTTATGTTGTGGAATAATTTGTACAGAATGCCCTTTGCCGACCTCTCCACTGAAAGTGATGCGTCTCGGTGTACTTTGAAAACTCAGAATGCTTACTGGTTCGAATTGACATATCAAATTAGCAATAACTTCTATTTCAGCCTGAGTAGTTCTCTCAACACCTTGTAAACTAATTAACCCAATAGATACTTTGCGTCCAACAAGAGGTTTAATTCGATCAAAGAGCTTCTTTTGTTTTTTGCTAAACCCTTTTTTGATTCTTTCTAATTCTGCATCAAATTTCATTTGGTTAACCTTTAAAAACCGATGCTCTTATATTGGGGTTAGACGACCAGTTTTTAAGGCTGACTGAACGCATAACGCCAAATTCAGGGGCTGCACCGCAGGCGCAGTCCCCTGGAATTTTTTGTTATAGCGCGGTTATTGTATTCCAGCAGTCTTCAAGTCTCTTTCATACCGCTCTAGCCACGACGTATGCCAACCCATCTTTTTACATAATTCAAACAAATCGTATTCATCTGTAATATTATAAGAGTTAATCATATCATGGGTTTCTTTATTTATGACCATTCCATTCCAAAGCATGCTTATTAAATTAGGGTAAATTGATTGACGACGAATATGATGAAATTCAGCTGTTGATTTTACTAAGTCAAGCCCTGTTAGTTCATCAAATATAATATTATATTCTTTCACCCTAGTATTCTTTAGTTCTCTTTTTAATCCTGATATATATTCATTATATTTCAGCCTGTAAACTTCAGCTGCATCAGAATCTCTAACGGACTGACCTATATTTTCAGAAAGTCGAAGATAGCTTCTTCTTTTATTGCTTATTGGGCTATCAATAATTTCAAGTAATCGGTATATTACGGCTGAATAATTTACACATACAATACCATTAAAGTTAGCTTTATCATCAGGAGAAATACCAGTTACAAAATAGCTTGCTGTAGCTTTGTCAGTACGCCATATTTGGAATAAATATTCCTCGTTTATCCAGACCTTGCCGGTTCCATCAACAAGGGCTCCATGAGTCCAAGCATTTAGCGTTCCCTGTGCTGAAGATTTATCTAAGTTATCTCCAAGGTTACTTTCAAGATCAAAATTTGGTCGGCTATTATCAAACAGAGTTGCTAGTTCTTTTCCTCTTTCATTATTTTGCATCTTTTAACATCCGTTCATACAAACTATTTAATGCTTCTGTAGCCTTATCTGCTTGTGGGTGCTTGCTTTTATCAGGATGTATTTTCTTAATTATCTTATCTCTCCACGATTTGGCTTTAGCTTTGTTTTTATAAAATATAGGTGCAATTCCTAATGCCTCAGATTGAGCTTGACCACTTAAAACTGCCAAATAATAAATAAGTTCAGATTCTTCATTGATAAAATAATCTGACTGATAGTTAGAATTTACTTTCTCTATATTTGATACTGAATCATTTTTTTCTAAAAGATATTTTAGTGACGATAGATCAATCTTTAAAATGCAATTAGTAAACTTAGCTACTAAGTCAATTTCTTGAGAGCTGTCAATTTCTTGAGAGCTATCAATTTCTTGACAGCTATCAATTTCTTGAGAGCTGTCACTTTTTTCATATTCTCTCATTTTTACCTCTATTCAAATTTAGATTAAAGAATTATATCACGGATTTCACAGGACTTAAATTAGTGCTATAACGCCAATTTCAGCCGCCAAGCCGCAGGCGAGGTCGGGTGGAGGGGCGCAGCCCCGGAACGAACTGGAAATTTTTGTTAGGCGTGCGTCTATGTGACAGCGAAGAACAAGATATGCAAACAACAGCATCACCGATGCTATTTCCTAAGGATAATCCACCATACAGTAGCAAACATATCCGCTATACCCCTTATTTTTATACATGCTTGTATAATGGATAATTATTAACGAAAGTATTTTAAAGAACATTTACCAACCATGAAAATTAAAGCTTCATCTATTTTTCTTCTTACTTCTATTTTCCTTACTGGTTGTAGTACTTATTCATCTAATATAAGGGTTGGTAACGATCAATCATATATTAATATTGATGAACGAAGAAACGCAGTTAGAACAGTTAGAGTCTATGATTCGAAACCAGAAAATGCAATCTCACTGGGCTCTGTCTCTGCTGGTAGATGCCATCGCAATTTTGTTGAATCTGCACCTGAAGAAAATATTGTATTAACTGATCTAAAAATTGCAGCATATGCTCAAGGAGCTGATGGAATAACGAATATTGAAATTGAAAAAACATCTGGCCTTGCAAGAAACTGCTGGTATATTCTAGATGCTGAAGCAGAAGCCTTCATAATTGATACTGCTGAAGAATCATAGTTATTACTTGGGCTGACTGTATCGGTCAGCCTTCTTTATCTTGGCTAATTCCAAAGAATCAATAAAATTCACTTAGAAAGACTAAATATGAAAGCTTATATAGCCATCATGGCTTTAACATCCATACAGTAAATTTTGATTTGAACACAATATCTTAATCCTATTCATAATCTATAAAATCAACAGCTATAAACATACTGTAATCTACAATTTTGGATTAGCCGCCTAACGCCGTTTTCAGCGGCGCCGCAGGCGTCCGCTGGAAAACCTTGTTATGTGCTGGTTATGCATTAATTGCAGCGCATTGTACCGAATGAGTCTGTTCTACAAGTACTCCCATTACTTCCTCTGGTTGTACCAAATGAATCCGTTCTCCAGGAGTTACCGCGGTTATCTCTAGTTGTACCGAAGGAGTCTGTTCTATACGTAGAACCATCACTGCCTCGTGTGGTGCCAAAGGAATCTGTTCTCCAAGAATTACCGTGATTATCTCTCGTGGTACCAAAAGAGTCAGTGCGATAAGTTGTACCATTATCGCAGCGAGTTGTACCAAAAGAGTCTGTACGGCATGTCATTCCAGCACTAGCAGTTGTTCCGACTAGACAAAGTGCAGCGGCAAGTAATTTAATTTTGATGTTCAATATTTGTGTTGCGGTTTAAAACTTTAAAAGGATATTGTATTTACAGATCAACTGGCTACCAATGAGTATTATTGCGCAAATTGCAAGATGCCAGCTTAAGCACATAACGCCTGCTTCAGCCGCGCCGTCGACGGCGGCGTCGGGTGGAGGGGCGAAGCCCCGGAACGAACTGGAAGCATTTGTTAGGCGCGATTTGTGCTTATCAGATTTTTAGTGGACACCAAGCAAGAGACCTTTAACACTCAAATCTTCATCAAGATCAGGCCAATGAATACCGTCTCCCTCACCAAGCAACTCCCAATTGCTGAGTTGTTGTTTGGTTCCATTTGCAAGAGATGGAAACCAAGAAATTGGTACAAGAATAACTCTGCCGTCAACTAGGCTAACAATCAGCTCAGATTCAGAAAATTTAACATCTTGCGCCAAGGGGTGGGCCTCAACCTTTAAAGTATTCATTCCATGCCTCCAAGAATTGATTTCGATTTTTCTCTACATGCTTTTGAAGCTCCCTTATCTCTTTTGCGGAGAATCTTGTTGAGCTTGCAAGCATGACAGGTTTTAACCAGAATTTCGCCAGAGCTTTGTCACGCTGAATATGAATATGGGCGGACTCTCCATTCTCATTAGAGTAGAAGAAAAACCTGTATGGCCCGATTCTTAAAATAGTTGGCAATCTGAGCACTCCCATGGATAAATCATTTAGAAAACAACAAGTTGCTGATGCTCATCTGAGAGCATATAACTATAAGTCATAAGATAGCTGATTGGTTCAATTTTGACGATGTTTGTTTTAGCGCCTAACGCCACCTTCAGCAGACGCCGTAGGCGTTCTGCTGTAAGGCTTTGTTAGAATAGGCTGCCAGCTCTATTAAGCATTTTTGGAATATATCTTCATTCCAATACGGTGCAAAGTGTGTAACCTGAAAATCTTTCACGTCCATGAGAAATAGATCCAAGTATGAGTGCAACCAATCGATGCTTCCAGGGTAAGGAATAGATACATCACCTTTATTCGTATCTATAAAATAAAGCCTTTTTGATGGATCAACATATGCTGCAACGACATGCCTGCCATGAGATCTATGGTTGTATGTAAATATACTGACTCCATGAGAAACACAGGTTAAATGACTAATATCCCTAGCCTCAATACTGGAAATAGGTTTTTTTTTAAAGTGAAAGGGTCGAACTACCATAATCACCTTTTCAATGAGAAAGCTTGATAGAGCCTGATCTCTATACCTTAATGCACCTTGAATAGTTTCTATATCATGCTTGTCTCTAGAAATAATGTCATTATTGTAATAGGTGTTATTCAGTAAGTAATGCCTAATCCAATTTAAAGTGCATCCAGCACAAATGCCACTTTGCGCTATGGAATCTTTACCGAAAAAGGTGTCAATATCAAGACAACCTAGCTCTTGAGAAAAACGCCTGTAAAACACCCCCCCAAATCTAGGAACATTTGAAAACAACCCCATAATGCCTACCTCGTGCTCAATACTGAATAAATATGATTATATCTTCTCTCATCTATAAAAATAACTTTAAAACTTCTCCCCTGTTGAGTTTCTTACGAAAACTATATTGAATGCTAACGCCAAATTCAGCGGCACGAGCGGAGCGAGTGTCCGCTGGAATTTTTTGTTATGCCTTTTCTTGTGTCGTTAATCTGTGTAGATAAAAACTATTTAGTGCTATAGGAGATGGCTTGTAAATTATCTCTGAATTCTCATCCATTTGATAGCTATATTCATTTATATCTACATCGTAGTCAACTAGGCTTTCCAGCTTTTTGATTAAATCATAAACATTACCATTCCATTCATCTTCAATTATGTTTAGTATTTTTTGGTGTGATTCATCTAGAGAACCGATATTAGAAAAGTGACCACCTAAACAAAGTTCTAAATTATTTATGGCACTCTTAAAGGATTTCATGAATGCATTAGCATTTGAGAAATGAAGTATCCATCGTTCGTCACTGTCCTGAGTGAGGATGATATTTTCTTTAACTACAAAACCATCAATTTTCTTTTTCCTATCTGAAGCACCTAGCGCAAATGTTGTATATCGACCTTTAATTCCATCTTTGTTACTCCAATAAGTACCCCTAAAAAGGTTTTCACCATGATGCCCTTCTACCTCACCAATAAATCCGTATGTATGGTTTCTTCCATCAGATACCATTATTAGTAAATCTGAGTAGCGAAAGGTCTCAGCAATATTACTTACTGGTCGTGTATGACCTACAAGCCAAGGTTTTCTACGGAAAAAATCCTGATCTTTCATAGGAGCTAAGACTTTAACATCTGGGTCTTCATATTTTGAAATTTCATCATGAAGAGTGGAGTCATCCCCCAACTTGAAGATATTTAGATATTTATATTCAAAGTCTTGGATTTTATATTGATTTAATAATGAAAGAACAAGTTTATCTCTAGCTTCGGAGCCATCTCTAGAGCGCAGATAATCTATCATTAGATATTCAAAGCCATGATTGAAAACATTTGCCTTCATACTATGAAAAAAGTTGGCAGGATGTTTTAGTGTTCCTCGATAATTTTGAAGTGTTGATTCGGATTCGGTTAGCCTATATTTAATATTTTTTTGATATACGATAGTTTTTAAGATTGAGGAATAAAACATTGCCCAATATGATAGAGCCTGTAAATAATTCTGTGTAAACGCCATTACTTGTTTACACCTTGATCCGGTCTGGAAACATGATTTCAAACCGGTTCATGGCTGACTTCCAGTCTCTTATTGGCATAGTCCATCTAGCCGACGCCTTTTCTGTCGCCAGGAAAATAACCTTCAGAACGGCATCATCCGTTGGGAATATTTTCCGGTTTTTTATAGCTTTTCGGATGACGCTGTTCAGCGACTCTATAGCATTCGTCGTGTAAATAGCCTTCCTGACCTCCTTAGGATAGTCAAAAAGGGTAATCAGGTTATCCCAGTTTTTACGCCATGACTTGCCTATGGAAGGAAACTTCTCTCCCCACGTGCCTTCAAAGGCGCTCAGCTCCCTTTCTGCTTCTTCAGTGGTTGCTGACTGATATATCCTCTTCAGGTCATTAGCGACTGCTTTGCGTTCCTTGTAGGACACGTATTTCAGAGAGTTCCTTACCTGGTGGACAATGCAAAGCTGCACCTGAGCCTTTGGGAAAGCCGTGTTGATGGCTTCAGGAAAGCCTGACAGTCCATCCACGCAGGCAATAAACACATCCTCAACACCTCGGTTCTGAAGCTCTGTTAACACCGACAGCCAAAATGTAGCGCCTTCTGTTTCTGCAAGCCAAAGACCTAAAAGCTCCTTCTGGCCTTCCAAATTAACGCCCAGAGCGACAAAAACAGTTTTCTTGATAACCCGCTTATCTTTGTGAACCTTGACCACAATGCCATCAAGATAGAGTACTGGATACAGGCTTTCCAGGGGTCTGTTCTGCCAGGCTTTTACTTCATCAAGAACAGCATCAGTGACCTTGGATATGAGGGTTAGCGAGATGTCAGCACCATACATTTCCTCAAGCGTATCAGCAATATCACGGGTGGTCATTCCTCGTGAGTAGAGGGACAGAATTTGCTGATCAAGCTTGTTGATTCGTGTCGACCCTTTGGTAATGAGCTGAGGTTCAAATTCGCCATTACGGTCTCGGGGCGTATTGATTTCCAGCTCACCAAAGTCACCTTTGATGGTCTTTTTGCTGGAACCGTTGCGACTGTTTCCCGTGTTATGCCCATCGGTAGAGTGTTTGGCATAACCAAGGTGCTCTTCCAGCTCGACGGCCATAACACGCTCAACAGCCGCTTTGATCAGCTGGCGGCTAAGATCGGCAAGGTCATCCTGATTTTTGATTTGCCCAACCACCTGGCCAAGCAATTTTTCATTGATTTCAACGCTCATAGTTATGCTCCTCTTTGGAGTATTAACGACAAGCGTTTACACAAATTAAATTACATCCTCCATTCAACTGCGGAATTCAGGTTGAACGTTTGTTATTTTCTTGCCTTCATCATAATAGCCACGGTCAGGACAAGGTATAGCGGTTGCCTTTACGCTTTGGCTATCTAGACAACCTGCTGTTGCGTGTTTGTGTCGCCCGGCGTTTACTCTCTCAAGTTACACATTTTACACATTTTACACATTTTACACATTTTACACATTTTACACATTTTACACATTTTACACATTTTACACATTTTACACATTTTACATATTTTACATATTTTACACATTGAGATGATTTTGTGGCATGACAGCCAGTATGAATCGAGATCTTATAGAACTTTACTCTGACTATCTGCTGTCATCTTTCAGCAAAACAACAGCCACTGGTCTGTCTGAGCGACAGGACAATCAGTATAGCCATGACCGGATAACCCGGTTGCTTTCAAGCAATAATTTTTCCAGTACGACCCTCTGGAGGTATGTAAAACCTGTCGTCAGAAAGATTGAAGCACCTGATGGCATTTTAATCGTTGACGATACCATTGAGGGAAAAGCCTGTACCAAAGAAAATGCACTCAAACCCTGCCTGTTTCGATCTTCTGTTGTTTGGCAACCATCAAACAGGCATGGGAAAAACGTTCCCACGTAGCAGCGGTTATTTTACTCACCAAAGACTGAAGGGATGACTTTCCTGGGTATCTGGTCAGATAATTGCGTAGTCAGAAGCGTCGATTGGTATCAGGGTTGATAAAAAAGCATTTAGCACTTCCCGCTCATGCACGTCCTGTGTCAGAATTAAAAACAATCTAATAACTATTCGGCCCTGGCCCCAGTCAACACCAATAACAACATTGGGCAAAATTGAACAAAATTGAACAAAGCTGGGCAAAGGTAACGGATGACAGCAGGGAGGCCTTACCATGCGGGCATGTCTTCAGGGCAAAGGTTTTAAAGGTATTTGTTACTCAGGCTCTGTTAACATAAAAAGGCAAGCTCAGCAAAACCCGACAACGCCGTGGCATGACACCGTTAAGTTGGAAAGCCTATACCTTTCAAGTGACCCCAACAATGCTCACTCCAGTGTTGGGCTTTTCCCTGCGGGTAACAAAAAAAACAGCTTCTCGACCGTGCTAATCAGGGTTTGGCATCAATGGGAACAATTGTGTCTGTGTGACTGGCGGAAAACCGATTTTCCTGTCACGGACAGTGTCTTGTTGTGTCAACGAAGCCGGGGATTGTTAATGCTGCTACTGTTCACTCTGGCAATGATTTCAAGCTCTGCCCATGCCTCAGGCACACCGGTAAATGTCACAGGCTTTTTACCGATTTCTCTCACTGACCATTTATTACCGACTGAAGCACCTTCTGCGCTGATTGACACTGATAACCCTGCCATCAAAGAAACCATTCAGTGGTTCCGGTTTACTCTGCAAAACAATGATGACTTGCAAAAACGCTGGATACTTGCCTTTCGGGAAGTGCCATACACTGTTTTAAATGTCTACACAATGACGCCTGCCGGTTTTACCCTGACAGAACTCGGCGCTTCCAATACACAAAAGCATCACGGAAAAGACGCCACCGCCATTGTATTACCGCCGCCTCAGTCAACCGGCACCTACTATCTGGCCGTGGAGGCACCTTATCCTAATCAGTTTACCCCGATCCTCTGGCCAGAGGGTATCTATGTCCTGAACCAGTCGAAGCACTGGTTGTTCATCACCTTATTAATGGGGGTGGCTGTTTTTATCCTGTTTACCGCTTTGGCCAGGAGCGTCTTCACAAAAAATACCCGCCTGTTATTACCAGCCAGTCATATCGTATCGCTACTGCTACTGCTGGCCTTTTCTTACACCGGATTATTTGCACAGCTCCCCGTTGTAGGGGATCCCGGTCACTGGGTTGTGGTTACTGCCATAATTACCTGCCTGACTGCTTTGGCCTGTTATCGGCAACTGGCTGACATGCCAATACATACACCCGTTATCAGCACGTTAATAGTCGGTGGCTGTTTTATTTCTGTCAGTTTCCTGGACAGTCTGCTGTTTTTGCCAGCTCAGGCTGAATCACTGGTGACCTATGGTTTTATGGCGATGATGATAACAGCAGCGCTGACTTATGCTGGCCTGATCCTTTCCAGCCTGGCAGGCAGCAGACCTGCCAGGTTGTCCCTTCTGTTGTACACATTGGTGTCAGTGACACTGGTGACGACGACGGTGCTTCTCTCCCCTCTACCACGCAGCATTCCAACATTGCTTGAGTCGGCTATAGTGGTGCTACACAGTATTTGTCTTTCCCTGGCCTATTGGTACGCTGATTATAAGGGTTCACAGCAAGTAGTCACCCCCAGTGTCCATGTGCCCGCGAAAAAACAACGAAAAATCTTTGAAAGTGCATTGCGCAAACACCTGCATAAACCCGATAGGGTATTATCTGCCGAAGACCTGACTGCGCGAATACTACGCACCTGTGAAGTAGCGTTGCCAACATTAAGCGTCTGCATAATTACCTACCAAACACGTCAAAGCCTCCAACAAATCTCCCAGCAAATCTCCCAGCAAAAAGACACCTGTCACATCAGTGCCTCCTCCGGCACATTGACCTTGCACTTTGAACATCAGTTACCAACACTGAAATCCCTCATAAAACATCTACTGGCCAGCCAGCAGGATATGTACGTACAGGAACATAATGGGGAAGTCAACAAGCTATTTTCCATAGGCCAGCAGGCTGATGATCACCATCAGTTCCTCCTGCTTCAGGCCAGAACAACAAAGAAGCAGAATGCCTGCTGGCATACGGCCAGTGATATTGCCAGCCATGCCAGAACATTATACCTGGGCTATCATCAGATGCAGTTCTGGAAGACCCAGGCCAGATTGGACCCACTAACCGGATTACTCAATCGGCGTGCCTTTACTGTGGAAGCCCAGTCACACTTACAACAATGTAGTCTGTTGTTTATTGATATCGATAATTTTAAAAATATTAACGATGAATATGGCCATACTAAAGGCGACGAAGTATTAACAGCTATTGCTCAACTGTGTCGGCAAAATCTCCGCCAGGAAGATCTGTTGTGCCGGTTCGGAGGTGAAGAGTTTGCTGCTCTTCTCCCCCTGACACCCGTAGAAGACGCCTGGCAGGTTGCTGAGCGGTTGCGTAAAACTATCGAACAGTCTCCGACCACCATAGGTGTTACTGTCAGTGTTGGGCTGGCAGCATCCAGTGCCACCATGGGGTCTTTGTCACAACTTATCGAGGCAGCGGATACCGCTCTGTACAGCGCTAAAAAAGCAGGACGAAATCAAATTGGGCTGGCAGAATCATGTCAGCATGTAACATTATCCTGAATTTACAAACTCGTTTCTTTCTGGCTATAAGCCAGTGTTTTCAGGACCTGTGAGTGAAACTCCCGATGGTATAATACGCCTGAAACGAACAGGGAGGCCACCACAAAAAACCAGGGGCTGATAAACCAGGCCATGGCAGCCATCCCAAAGTAGTACGCCCGCAACCCTAAATTAAAGTGGTAGGCTGCATCACTCATAATCCTGCTGACACGTGTGGCAAAGACTTGTTGTTCAACGGGACGTTTTTCAATATCAACAGACAGTGGAGCACTGCCCATAATAACGCAGATGAAATTGTACAACCGATGACTCCAGGTAAATTCAAAAAAGGAGTAAACAAAAATCAACACCATTATCATGAGCTTTTCCTGCCAGAGCTCGCGGGTATTGGTCGTCACAAAAGGCAGTGTAGACAGTACCCCAACGGCCTCCTCAGATGCGGCAATGCCAGCAATTAACCCCGCAATAACCAGGATGCTGGTAGAGGCAAAAAAAGTAACACCAGCACGTAGATTCGTTAACCATGAGGCATCCGATATCCGGTTATCCCGGTTAAGCAGGCGTAGCATCCATTCCCGCCGGTACAAAGCAAGAATACTGGCAAGGCAGATAGTCGTTCGAGCCTTCCTTCGAGCATAGACGGTATAGCCCACCCAGCATAGCAGCATGACCGCCAGGGCTAACCAGTCCAATAGAGAACCTGTGGTATTTGCCATAAGGGCTTTCCATCCATAAAATTCCATCTATCAGACAAAAGGGCATGAATACTTTCTTCCCGTATTTCTTCCCGTATCTGTCTGACTTCTTTCAGGGTAGCTGCATTTCAGAAAATACCAACAGTAAAGCAGAAATCCACGGTTCCACCATTTGCGGGGTCGATGCTGGTATAGTTTTCATTGCCACTACCCTTATCGGCCAAACTTTTTAAAACACTAACTGGCAGATGCCGGTTCAGGACTCCACATGACAAGTACACAATACCTTCTGGGCTGGCTCGTTTATCTGATGGGAGCCACTGGGTGTCTGTTTTCCCTGTGGCTTATCACCCGCCGGCTGCCTGGTCGTATCAAGCGTGTATTGTGTCTGGGAGCTGCCGCCCTGTTATATACTCCCTGGTGGATAAAAGCTGGCGCAAGCCATTTGGCTCCGGCCTTGCTGACTGCCATCTTCGATGGATTGGGCCATGGTCCTGAAGCCATGGGTAGAGCCGGACTGGTGGCAGCCACAGCGCTGGTCACCAGTACACTTATTGGCTTGTGTCTACCCATCAGGCCATCAGACGCCAATAAAGAAAAAGCAGCCCGTAAGGTGAAGCCTAACTCTCAAGTAGAGCGAAAAGAGCCGACTTACAACTAACCAATCGTCTTTTCTCACTGGCGTAGTGAGTATGGCAAACTGGACGACAGAACAGTAGATTGAAAATACACACCCCTTTATTTTCTGCCGCTTTACATCACCAGAGTGTTTTCTTATGTCAACAGAGCCTGATGTCTGTTATAAAATGAGATCCTTTTTTTCAATACCGACCGTGCGCTTTGCAGGGCAGCACAAGGCTCAGAGGCATTATGAAAAATACAGAGTACCTGAAACTTCTCGCCCGACAGTATCCCTGTATCGGTGACGTAACTACGGAACTGATTAACCTGAAGGCTATTCTTAATTTGCCCAAAGGCACCGAGCATTTTTTGACAGATATCCACGGCGAGTACGTTGCTTTTTCTCACCATTTGCGCACGGCTTCCGGGGTTATGCGCTTTAAAGTAGATGATATTTTTGGCCACACTCTCTCCAACCGGGAAAAAAAAATGCTGGCGATTTTAATCGCCTACCCGGAGGAGCGATTGAAAATCCTGAAAGCGGAAGGGGGCAACCATAAAGACTGGTATCAGGTTAATATCCACCGTCTGATCACCATCTGCAAACTATTGACTTCAAAGTATACCCGCTCGAAAGTGCGTAAAGCGCTGCCAAAGGATTTTGCCTACATTCTTGATGAACTGCTACACATTGAGATCAGTCAGCTTAACCAGGAAGGATACTACAACCAGATCATCAATACTGTGATTGAACTGGAGCGAGCAGATGACTTTATTATTGCTATCTGTAAGGTCATGCAGCAGCTTGCCGTAGACCGTCTGCATATTATTGGTGATATCTACGATCGAGGGCCTTATCCCCATAAAGTCATGGATAGAATCATGGCTCACCATGACACCGATATTCAGTGGGGGAACCACGATATCCTGTGGATGGGAGCCGCCAACGGTCATCCGCTGATGGTGGCTACAACCATTCGTATTGCCTTACGTTATGCAAACCTGGAGTGTCTGGAAGAAGGCTATGGCATAAACCTGCTCCCTTTGGGTCAGCTGGCCATGGAAGTCTATGGGAATGACCCCTGCTCGGAATTTATGCCAAAGCTCATGGGCAACGAAGAGTTCTATGCCGAGAAAGACAAGCTGCTGATTGCTCGTATGCACAAGGCAATTTCCATTATCCAGTTCAAACTGGAAGGGCATCTGCTAAAATCCCGGCCTGATTTTGCTATGGATGACAGAGATTGTCTAAATCGTATTAACTATGAAAAAGGCACCTTTTCTACCCCTGATGGCGATTACCTGCTAACCAGTAATTTTTTTCCCACTATCGACCCTGCTGATCCACTCGTTTTAACCGCTGATGAACAAGCCGTGATCGATAAACTGACCTTTTATTTTCTCAACAGTGAAAAGCTACAGAGGCATATTCGCTTTTTCTATACCAATGGTTCCCTGTATTTAACCTGCAATGGCAATCTGCTTATCCATGGTTGTATTGTGCTGGACGACGAAGGGCAGTATCAGAAACTCAATATCAATGGCACTCCCTACGAGGGCCAGGCAATGCTGGACAAGTTTGACGAGCTTGTACGACAAGCACAGTACACTAAAAGCAGCCACGATGCTGACTGGCTATGGTATTTATGGACAGGGCCAAAATCTCCCATGTTTGCCAAGCAAAAAATGGCTACCTTTGAACGGTACTTCCTGAAAGAAAAAGCCCAACACAAAGAGAAATTGAACGCTTACTTCAAATTGCGTGAGCATGCTGAAATTTGTCAGAAAATTCTGTCTGACTTTGGACTTGACCCGGATAATGGTCATATCATCAGTGGTCATACCCCGGTTAAAGAAGCCAAAGGGGAAAGCCCCATTAAAGCTGATGGCCGCTTACTGGTCATTGATGGCGGGCTTTCACGGCCCTACCAGTCTACCACCGGAATTGGGGGCTATACGCTGATCTACAATTCCTGGGGACTCCGCCTAGTCTCTCACAAACCTTTTAGCTCCATTGAACAAGTCATAAAAGAAGGTCTGGAGGTAAATTCAGATATTCGTGTACTGAAAAAAACACATCGGAAGCGAGTGATGAATACTGATGCCGGCCTGAAAATTAAAGAAGAAATCAAGCGGTTGAAACAGTTGTTACAGGCTTATCGCAACGGGCAGGTTCCTGAGTCTCAGGTAGATTAAATGTAACAGCACCCGTTCTCCCTCAGTCTGTTGTCGTCACGGTTATGTTTTAAAGAGGTTGATACCACATTCTTGAGATAAACTCCCCCGATGACCTTGTCATGCAGTTCTTCTAAGGGAGAATAGCCAATGGTTTTACGGGTTAACCGCTTCAGGCGGGTGCGAAGTGTCAGGTTAGTCCCTTCGATACTTTGCGTCAGCTTCCTGCTAACAATAGGGATATCTGCTGGAAGTTCTGAGCTGTAGGGCTTCCAGTTATCTGTGCAGTAAAACCTGAACGTGTAGGGTTTGACTCGCTTTATCAGTTTATTCAACGTTTCCTTTGTTCAACGACCAAAGACGTGTGCAATCAGCAGTTCCCGCTAAATAAATAAAAGTCAGTCATAACAGAGGTTTTCGACCCTTCAGTTTGAATACAATTCGCATACTTTTTTGCGGGAATGGCTGGTGTGCAATGACCTTTTTGTAGCAAATTTGTAGCGAGGTTCCGTAAGCTGGAAGCTTTGCTTACAGCTTCCAGACAGGTAGCGTTGTATGTATGAAGGTGCTTTACCATTTTTCACAACGCCATCTGCGGTATCACAGTGAATACATGAAACTTTAATGACTGCCATAAGAAAAACAGGCAGGATATCAGTAAAGCCAGTCTATTGATTATGCGCGATTATCTCAAGAACGTGGTATCAACCTGTTTGAAGCATGACCCGCTCATCCCTGAAATAATCTGCTGAAATCGTAAAAATATCCCAGTTGCCTATGGTTGCAGGTATTGAATAACTGAAATTATTCAACTGACGTATAAACAGCTGAAACCCTGTTTTGGCTTTTTGTTGGGCGATTCGCCAGACGTTTTTTTAAACGACGAATCTCAGCGTATCATGTCTCAACAAGCCCTTGAAATTTTACGATCTGTTCCTGCTGTTGAGCAATGAACTCCAGGATTTTTTCAGGAGAGAGCACATGCGTTTATGATACGAATTCAGCTGGTTTGAAAGATGCATGAGAAAAGGATAGATGCATAACAGGGTTTTGCATTTATCCAGCAGTTATTGAGAACTTACTGAAGTTACTCATCCCATTGTTTTTTGAAACCACCTATAGCATCTTGATCGAATGAGCAGACCCTTCACAGGGTATGATTGAGTAACTTCAGTTGATAATAAAAAAATTATTAAGAGAATTTATAAGAAGCCGTTGTAACAACAGTGGTACCTAAGACTTTGAAATTGTCTTTATACGAAACAGTGCCTAAATTTTTTTCATCAAGATTCACCTTGATATCGTATAGTTCAATAGGTTTGATAAGCTTAACGAATTTACAACCATCAAGGTTTGAATTTTCCTTAATATTCTTACAACTCAGCACAGAAAGTGCACCAGTCCAGACATTTGTCGCAGCCTCATAATGCAAATGCACCGAGATTTCTGACTTGGTATTGGTGAGTGTTGTTTTCTGAGTGTTTGTATCATAGATCGCTATATCTTTTTGACCTGTACCTCCAAAAGAAGTTATACCCCAATTGCCTGTACCCTCCCCCTTACCCGAACCCGCTTTGCCAGCATCAACGTTATAGGTGGAAGCTTCTTTACCTGTCTCCGCCGCGAAACTCAGAGTAGTCAATAACGAAATTGATACACCTGCGAGGGCTTTAGTCAAGGTATTCATTTAATCAACCTCAATCAGATACACTAGATTTATTGCTAGCGGTTTAACTCAAGGCAAAAACATAAACAATTTTGACCAACAAGTTGACCAACAAATTGATATGTTTCAGACCCTACTACTTACTAAATGTTTGATGGTTTCACAACTATTGCGCACAAGTATGTACAAGTACGTATAGGCTTTGATTTTGTACAGGCTTTGATCTTTGATAAAAACAGGTTCTTGAGTACTTTCCCAAAACTTACTTATTTTGCGGTATAAAAAAATGTTCATGTTTTTTGCCCCTGTTTTACCTGCTTTAAAGGTCATCCCAGCCCGACCTGGTAGCCCTGATAAAGCGTTGCCATTGTACCATATTGAAGACCAGTGGCTGGGAATGAGTGGTTCTGACATGGCTCACCCCTACACGCTGCTGTGTTGGCTGATTCACTATTTCTACGCGATGTACTCCTGTCACATTACACACCTTTCTGAAATAATCCTCCTTAACAAACCCCGTTACCATTAATCACTCCTTCTCCAACACAATGAAAACACCAGTTTGTCTAAGGTAGTCTTAATGGTGTAAAACTGTTTCAATTTCATGTAAATAAATAGAAAAGCAAACGTGGCGATACCTTGCCAATTACCCTACTATGGGCAAAATGATTGATGACAATGATAAATGGCAAAACAGGAGTTGGTATGAGTCATAAACCCTGGATCAGTTTACCCATACGCGAAGGCCAGCATTCCAGACAGGCCCATTGTGACTTACCCGATAACACCTATGAGCGAGAGCTTGGTCGGGAAGGTTTTTATGGTCCCGTCTCTCATATGCACCACCAACATCCCCCAACCGGCTGGGTGACATTTGATGGTCCCCTTTGCCCCCATGCCTTCGATTTGAATCAACTGCGTAATGCCGTGTACAGTCCCTGGGATGCTCCTGTGATTCTCAAAAATGCTGAAACCAGTGTTCGTTTATGGACACTGGCTGAGTCCATGCCCCACCTGGTCAGAAACAGTGATGGTGACGAGTTGCTGTTTCTTCATGAGGGGCAGGGTGAATTCTATTGTGATTACGGACACCTCAGTATTGACGAAGGTGACTATATCGTTATTCCCCGAGGCACTGCCTGGCGCATTGACACCTCCTCATCGGTGAAACTGCTGATGATAGAAAACCGTGATGGCAGTTATCGGTTCCCCGATAAAGGCTTTGCCGGCTACAACGCATTCTATGACCCTGCCACCCTGGATTACCCACGTATCAATGACACGTTTAAACAACAGCAGGATGACAGCACCTGGGAGATTCATATTAAACGACTCGATGCTATCACCAGGTTGACCTATCCCTTTAATCCTCTTGATGCCATAGGCTGGCACGGCACAAATACCGTTGTGCGTCTCAACTGGCGGGATATACGACCAATGACAAGCCATCGTTACCACTTACCACCTTCCGTCCATACCACTTTTGTGGGTCGGGGGTTCGTGGTGTGTACGTTCTGTCCACGCCCAATCGAATCAGACCCTGATGCACTTAAAGTACCCTTTTTCCACAATAATGATGATTACGATGAAGTCATTTTTTACCATAAGGGGGACTTCTTCAGCCGCGACCATATCGACGTCGGTATGGTTACCTTTCACCCCTGCGGTTTCCCCCATGGTCCTCACCCAAAGGCTTTGAAAAAAAGCCAGGAAAATCCAGCCACATTCACAGATGAGGTGGCCGTGATGATTGATACCCGTCACCCGTTAAAAGTAACGGAAGCGGCTCACGCCGTTGAAGTCATGGAATATGTGCACTCCTGGAAATCCCGTGAAGGGGCAACGTCATGAAACTGGCCAGCAAAAAGTCTTCATCACCTGACGGAGAACTCGTCGTTGTCTCCCGTGAATTAAAACAGATGATGCCGGTGCCTGATATTGCCCGGACAATGCGGCAGGCTATGGATCACTGGGAGCAGGTGCTACCTGCTCTTGAAACTGTCTACTTTGCCCTCAACGAGGGTAGACTGACACAGAGTGAAGCCTTCAACGCCAGACAGCTCACCGCACCTTTACCCCGAGCGGCCCAGTTTCTCGATGGTAGTGCCTATGTCAACCATGTTGAACTGGCACGAAAAGCGCGTGGTTCCCAAATGCCTGACCGTTTCTGGACAGACCCGCTGATGTATCAGGGCGCTTCAGATAATCTACTGGGCCCTTGTGATCCCATTGTCGGTAATGAGGAATGGGGCATTGATTTTGAGGCAGAATTAGCCATCATTACCGGCGATGTGCCCATGGGTACTTCAGCGGCAAATGCCCGGTCTCATATACGACTACTGACCCTGTGTAATGATATCTCCTTCCGCAACCTGATTCCCAATGAACTTTCCAAAGGTTTTGGCTTTCTTCAGGGCAAACCCGCCAGTGCGTTTGGTCCCGTGGCGGTGACACTGGATGAGGTGAGCGATTACTGGCGAGAAGGAACGTTACATTTGCCCATGGTGGTTACGTTAAATGGTGAACAGTTTGGTAAGCCAGATTGTGGTATTGATATGGTGTTTAATTTTTATGACCTGGTTTCCCACGCCGCTAAAACCCGTCATTTAGGGGCAGGTACAATTATTGGTTCAGGAACGATTTCCAATAAAAACCGTTCAAAAGGGGCCTGCTGTCTTGTTGAAAAACGCATGTTAGAACAATTGTCACAAGGAAAAGCTACGACGTCATGGCTGGTGGAAGGTGATACTGTCAATATCCATATTGAGACAGAAGATCGAAATACGTTGTTTGGTGCTATTGATCAGAAATGCTGTACTGTGATGGCATTATGAATCATCAGGGTTACCTTTTTTCGTGATGTAGATTTTGATTAATTACCTTACATCTAACATCTAACATCTAAATCGGTAACCCCTGTCCTTTTTGAAGGAGACATTTCAGGCCAGGTCTGAACCATCATCACTTATGGTGGATTTTTTTATCACTGTCTGAAATTTTTTATAGTATTAGTCTTTTAAAAATACCTCTAAATATCTAAAACATCTAAATGCAAAATGGACAACGTCAATGGATCTGGGAAAAACAAAGTGGGTATTCAGAGGTTTCTGTGTACACGACCAGAGTGTCACACAACGACCTTCATGCTGGAGTACCAAAACAAGGGTTGTGAGTCTGGCATTTCAAAAAAAAATTATCCCTATGGCTATCAATGGCAGTGGTATTCATGATACTGCTTTCCAGCGACTCATCCGAGGTGATCCATGACCTGAATACGTTACTGAACAAGAGGCAGAAGAAAATGCCTGATAGTTGTTGATCTTATAAATAGCAGGAATCTGGAAAATGTCAGTTCAGGTGGTGCATGACGGGTTATAGAGTCGAAATAAAAAATCATTGACATCAATACCTCTTTCTTCCTTGAACCGTTCATTAAATTCATCTTCTGTTAGCATTTTTCCAGGCCCTTTAGTCTCTGAGACTATAAATCCATGCCTGAATGAATTAGATGAAATTTCATTTTTTATCCGCAATGAATGGATATATTGCAATAGCAGACTTCTATAGATTTTTTCGGAGGGTGTTGTAAAATGTTGATTTTCATAGCAATTTATAATCCTGAATCTCTGGGGAAACATCTTTCCAGGGTCGAATATTCTTAGTATCTTAATAGCAGTGACTATCTGATTATTAGGTACTTCTTTTACCGCCCATTCTCGTGCAAACCAATGTAAAGGAAGTTGATTAGAGTTCAAGTTTAAATAACTTACTACTTGACGATTAAATCCATTGACACTGTTTTCTTCATTTATATCAATATACAAGCAATAAATCCATGTAACAGGATTTCTATTCATTGGAAATATCACTGCTGACAGGATGTCAGGTGTGAGACAAACAGTTGTTTCTCCAATAAAACCTTGATAAATGCCATTAGGTGACAATAATTGAGTAACAGGAGCGTTCATATCTACTGCTTTTAGTCCGTTATCAAATGGGTTTGGCTTATTATCAATGGGGCCTCTGCTATCTCCCCGAAACATCAGTTTGTAAAGTGGCATAAATTTTACTTCCTGCACTCCTGTGATCAGTGCACAATCTCTGCTATTCATTGAGCAGGTGACACCTTTGCAAATAATCAATGTTCGAGTGCACGCCAAATAAGATGATCCAATGTTAAACTAAGGAAACTATAGCATAAATAGATCGTCAGAAGTTACACGCTGATAAAATAACAAAAATCCTGCTGATGTGCAGAAGAAAAAGACGCTTTCATAAAAAACTTACCGTCATTCACTACCGGAATCAGGAATACATTTTCTGGTATTGGGGACCTGAAATAAAAATAATCGTCCACTGGTTATCTGTAATCCCTATAACATGCTTCTCCGTTCGGTTGACTGTCAATACATGAACGTCCTCAAAGCAGGAGAACACCCATCTGACCATTGGATTCAGGGCTGGCTTTTTCTTCATGTCCGGAAAGGTTCGGCTTTGTCTTCTCAGTGCATGACAAATATGGTGTTGTATAGCATCATAGACCATCAGACACAGAGTCATCACCATTAATAGCGCTTAGGCCTCTTAAGATACAAAGACGACACCAGAAACTCAGGGCTTTTCAGGAAACGGAAGCCTCTCTGCCTGCTGCTGTGATTTATACGTCCTCAGTAGTTCAGCAGTATTGAGCTGGCCTGTATTCTTGTCGTTAGTAACCAGCACAAAACAACCAGAGGAAGCTTCAGCCCTTATGAGTTAATGCTTGATTTTTTCAACCAGCAATACCATCCCACGGCTACCAACAACACTCACCCGGTCACCTTGATTCAGCGCTGTCAAGCTTTGTACCTTCCATAACGTATCCCCGATTTGAACCTTCCCTGTCCCGTCAGGCATATCCTCTTCAAGCAGTACTGATCTGCCAATCAACTGAGAAGCCCGGTCATTCAGGCCAGTCGCATCGGTTTTTTCATTGATTTTACGGAATACCTTCCAATAAACGACAGTGAAAATAAGGGTGAAGATGCCAAATAACACCAGCTGGGCGGCCCAACCCGTCACCCACCCCCACCAGGTACACAATGCAACCACCGCAGCGGCCATAGCAGCCCCCAGAAGAAAACCCCCAGCTCCCAGGGCTTCAATACCCAGTAAGACAAACACCACAATCAACCAGTGCCAGAACCCAAAACTGGTCAGCGCTTCCATGATTATTCCACCGTCTTATCTTTTTTGTTCGTTGTTGCTCCGGCCTCCCTCACCAACTCCTTAATACCTGCCAAAGCACCAATGACATTGCCTGCCTCAAGGGGCATCATAATGACTTTATTATTATTAGCAGAGGCAACATCCTTCAAGGCATCCACATACTTTTGAGCAATGAAGTAATTGATAGCTCGCGGATCGCCTTCTGCAATGGCTTGAGAAACAGCGTCTGTTGCCTTTGCCTCTGCTTCAGCTAAACGTTCCCGTGCTTCTGCTTCACGCCGAGCCGCTTCAAGCTCACCTTCTGCCTTTAAGATCTGTGCCTGCTTTTCCCCTTGTGCTACATTGATCGCCGCTTCCTTGGCACCTTCGGCTTCAAGTATCTGGGCTCGCTTCTCCCGTTCAGCTTTCATTTGCCGGGCCATGGATTCCACTAGATCCGCTGGCGGTGCAATATCCCGCAGTTCAATACGGGTCACTTTAACACCCCAGGGATCGGTAGCCTCATCCACCTTGTGCAACAACTGACTATTAATCTTGTCACGGTTGGAGAGCATATCGTCCAGCTCCATGGAACCCAGTACTGCTCGTATATTCGTCATCACCAGATTTTGCATGGCCCGGGCAAGATCATTAACTTCATAAGAAGCCTTCACGGGGTCCTGAACCTGAAAAAAACAAACGGCATCTGTCGTTACTTGAGCATTGTCAGCAGAAATCACTTCCTGGGGCGGTACATCCAGAACCTGTTCCATCATAATAATTTTCTGACCAATGGCATCAACCAGCGGCACAATCACATGTAACCCTGCGGGCAACGTGCGCGTGTATTTTCCAAAGCGCTCAACGGTGTAGTTATACCCCTGCGGTACCATTTTTACCCCACGGGCAATCAGGATAATCACCAGCACCACAAACACAATAATGGCAATTTCATAGGTCATCATGGCACCTCTTTCATTATTTCTTTTTCATTGAACCCAGGCCTGCTCATGCAGCTAAGCGTTGATAACCCTATAATCGTCATTGCCGTCGAGGGAGAATCTACGACAAAGGGAATACCTTTGCAGGGATGACGGCAGTCCAGTGACAGGGAAAGCCTCTGCCTTTGCAGACTTATGTCAACAGAGCCTGCAAAGTGTTCTTTAAACCAGGACGCATCTGATAGCATAGATTCATCGGGTTCTTCTGACTATCAGGCTAAAGTTAGCGACGTGGTATTTTCAAGGTTTTTTTGGTATTCACCAATATATGCCAAATACTACTCTACTGCATAGTCTCGCTGTCCGTAAATACCCCATCAAACAGTGTAGAGGATAAATACCGTTCGCCGGAATCAGGAACCACCACCACAATGGTTTTATCCTTGTACTGTGGTTGCTCAGCTACCCGAAGTGCAGCAGCCACAGCGGCACCGCCGGAAATACCGGCCAGAACGCCTTCCTTTGTCATCAGCTGGTGTGCGGTGGTGATTGCCTCTTCATTAGACACTTGTTCAATCTGATCTAACAGTGACAAATCCAGGTTCCCGGGAATAAAACCTGCGCCAATACCCTGAATTTTATGCGGTGCCGGTTTTACCTCCTCTCCGGCCATGGCCTGAGTAATTACCGGCGAGGCCTCTGGCTCCACGGCAACCGATGCCACGGTTTTTTTACGACTGTTTTTCAGGTAACGTGATACGCCTGTTATTGTGCCGCCGGTACCGACACCTGCCACAAACACATCAATATTGCCATCAAGGTCATTCCAGATTTCCGGCCCCGTGGTTTTTTCATGAATTTCAGGGTTAGCCGGATTTTCAAACTGCCGCAAAACCAGATACTTGCCAGGGTGTTCCTGAGCAATCGCTTCTGCTTTCGCCACTGCACCACTCATGCCTTTGGCGGACTCTGTCAGCACCAGTCTGGCACCGAACGCCTTCATGATTTTGCGTCGCTCCAGGCTCATTGATGCCGGCATGGTCAATGTCAGAGGCACGCCCCGTGAAGCAGCCACAAACGCCAGGGCAATGCCCGTATTCCCACTGGTTGCCTCCAGTAACGAGATCCCGCGCTTTAACTGGCCTGAAGCTTCTGCATCCCAAACCATGCTTGCCCCGATACGGCACTTCACACAGTTTAATGGATTCCTTGACTCCATTTTCATAAAGATACGGTGCCCATCATGGGCAAGGCGATTCAACTTCACCAGCGGGGTATTGCCGATGGACAGTGAGTTATCATCGTAAGGGACAAGCATAATTACACTTAACTCTTTTTACTGTCGAAAGTATTCCAGAGATCTGACATTATCCTATTGTGCAGAACTACGTAAAGTAATGAATTATTATTAATTTATTCTTTTTATAAATATTCAGGCAGACACTCCTCGTGACCTGGGGTTGACATAACAATTACGAGGGTTGAACGAGGGTTGATGAACGGATACAAAGGGGATAAAAAGGTTACGATAACGGGAGGCCCACTGTCTCTCTATCACTTATCCTGCTGCCAGGGCAAGGCTCAGGTCGCTGGCTTGCCGTCTGATTGCTTTCAGCGGTCGCTTCCGAATGGGTATATGACACATTGCCTCATGATATCCACAGTAAATACTCAGGAGTGTTACAAGAAGGGGGCTGTGGACTAGTCTTCAGCGGCTCTGCCGCTGGCATTCGCATCTGATAGTGTCAATAATAGTGTCAATACTGTCCCTCCTGTTATGCACTGTGCTTCATCATCAGGATTTGACGAGTATTGTGGCGGGCGTATAGGTTTGTTATATTTTAGAGTCAAATATTATTATGGCGAGTAGGTAGACTTGAGATATGGCATTTGGTGAACAGGCTTTTATGTTCAGTTAAACTGATGAGTACCAGTGTGAAACAGGTGCTCTTGAGTCTTGCCTCAAACCCATACGTACTGTTTACTGAAATCTGTCTGCTCACCGCACAACGGTTTATCTTTCTGGTCTTATTAAACCCATGTCACAGTCAGTTACAGTGGAGCGCATTCTTAATGCGGCAGAATTATTGTTTGCTGAGCAAGGATTTTCTGAAACATCGCTTCGGTCAATTACCAGCCGAGCCGGTGTTAACCTGGCTGCTGTGAACTATCATTTTGGCTCCAAGAAGGCATTAATCCAGGCGGTATTTTCCCGTTTTTTAGAGCCTTTTGCTGAAAATCTTTCTTGTGCGCTGGATAAACTGGATGCTGAAGGCTCTGAGCCAGATCTGGAGCCTGCGCTTGATTTGCTGGTAGATCAGATTATGGCTATTAAGCACCGAGGTCGTGAAGACTTATCCATTTTTATGCGATTGATTGGTCTGGCATTTAATGAAACGCAAGGGCATTTGAAGCGTCATTTGAATGAACGTTATGGGAATGTGTTTCAGCGATATTTTAAACTGCTGGTGCGTATCTGCCCACATTTACATGCCGGTGATTTGTTTTGGCGGGTGAACTTTATTCTCGGGGCTACCGTATTTACCATGTCAGGATTTAATGCGTTGAAAGCCATTGCTGAAAATGATTATGGCATTGAAGGTGATGTTGAGGGAATCCTTCGTAGAATGGTGCCGTTTATGGCTGCAGGATTACGAGCGCATACCTGAAGAGTTTTTTGTGTCGATGACAGGGTTTAACCGGGTATCTGTGGAAATACCTGTCAATATAAAAGCATAACAATAAAGGTTGATATCCTTAGCGTTAAGTCATCCGCTAACGGGCTATAGTCAGAATAAGGCTTTTGATTGTTGATACCATGGACGGTCATTAAATTCAGAATGAAACTACTGATTGTTGAAGATGCCCGGGACCAGCGCATGATGCTGTCGGCCATTCTAAGGAAGAAAGGGCATCATGTGCTTGAAGCTGAAGATGGTTTGGCAGCATTGACTATGCTTCAAACTCACCCTGATATTCGCATTGTAATCAGTGACTGGGTAATGCCTGAAATGGATGGTATTGATCTTTGTAAATCCATTCGTAACAATAACTTTGGCCGCTACCTGTATTTCATTCTTTTGACTGGAAAAACAGAGCGTCAATCCCTGGTGGAGGGAATTAATGCTGGTGCTGATGATTTTGTCAGCAAGCCTGTGAATTTTGATGAGTTGGATGCCCGGTTGAAGTCCGGTATCCGTATCGTTGAGTTAGAACGGGACCTTGAAGACAAGAATCAGGCCCTGTCCGATGCCATAAAAATCATTGAAAAAGACCTTGAATCAGCAGCACAGATGCAGGAAAGCCTGTTAGTTCAGCCTGCTACGCTTAATAATGTCACTTTTGACTGGCTATTCAAACCGAGTAAACATCTCGGGGGCGATATGTTTGGTTATCATGGGCTTGGGGAAAGCCATGTTTGTTTTTATCAGTTGGACGTCGCCGGACATGGTATCCCTTCGGCTTTATTTTCATTTACATTAAATAATATTTTATCCGAGACCGGCGATAATGCCCTTCGCCGGGCCTTACTTCCTGAGACTGAATCCGGAACAGTGGGTGTGGCACCCGAGCAGGTACTGACACTGCTCAATGACCGTTTTCAGGCCAGTGCTGACCATATGCTTTACTTCACAATTGCCTATGGAATATTAAATACAGTCACCGGCAGTGTCACTGTTTCGCAGGCAGGTCATCCCAATCCATTTTGGATGCAACGCCAATGCAGAACTGTCAAGCGTGTGGAGGGAAAAGGTGTACCTGTTGGTATGATGCCACACCAGTGTTATGAATCTGTCACATTTCAATTGGCTCCCGGCGATCGTCTCTTTCTGTATTCTGATGGTATTACCGAATGTGAGAATGTTACCAGTGAGCAGTTTGGTGAACACCGTTTAGAGCAAGTATTGTCATCAACATTTGATGACTCTTTGTCAAGATCTGTCACGGTTATTGATCAAACCATCAGAAACTGGAAACAGCAGGATGCGTTTGATGATGATTTAACCTATCTTGTACTAGAGTGGAACCCATAGAAAAAAGGAAACGGATAATGTCATTTCAATCCAGGGAAGAAGGTGCCTGTCAAATTGTTGTTGTTGAAGAAACGCGCCTGGATGCATCGCTGGCAGAAGCATTCAAAAATTATTTGTTTGATGTTATTGATAAAGGTGCTTCAACTATCATTGTTGACCTTGAAAATGTGAAGTTTATGGACAGTAGTGGTTTGGGGTCGCTGGTGGCAGCGTTAAAAAAATTGTCCGGTCAGGGGGTGATTAAACTGGCAGGAGCCCAGCCAGCCGTCAAAGATTTGTTTGAACTGACCTCAATGGAAACACTGTTTCCTGTTTTTGCATCCGTAAGTGATGCACTGGAAGGTGGCTGATGGCAATACCGGGACAATGCCAGCAATTAAAAATGGAGGTCGACTCCAGTCTTTCCAATACGGTAATGGTGGCGATGGCAGTCAGGGGTATTTGCGAAATGACGCTACTGACACCTGTAGAAATTAGTCGGCTTGAGTTATGTTTGGTTGAAGTTCTGAATAATACCATTGAACATGCCTATGGTAATCAACCTGGCAATATTGTGGAAACGCTGGTGGATGTATCTGATACAGCAGTGTCCATTACTGTCAGTGACTGGGGGCATGTGCTGCCTGCCGAAACGCTGAATGAGAGTGCGAATCATGCCAAAGAAATGCTGGATAATTCGACCCTTCAGTCCAGTGGCCGGGGGTTGTTTATTGTTAACAGTTTGATGGACTCTGTGCACTATGTGACGGTATCTGGCAAAAACAGCTTTACGCTGTGCATTAACATTCACGGTAATGCATAAAACTGCCAGTGGTTTACTCCCTGAGTGGGTTTACAGTGCACCAGTACTCCGTCCAACACTATTTGATAATCACGATAGCTCCGACATTCCTGACTCGGAGTTACCATGATACTCAATTATCCTGTTATGTGCTTTAAGATGAAGTACTAGATGGCATCTGGCGTCTGAGGCTCATGCTCAACAGGCTCTTCCTTTTTTATCTTTGGCTTTTCATACGGTGTTAACTTAATCAAAACACCCATGACCGGTGTATCAAGGTATTGTATCTGTTGAGTATTTGTCACCCGTCTGCTTTCATTCAGATGAAAGCTTCCTGAAACCTTCAGCTTTAAAGGTGGTGTCATGTCAGAGGGTGTAGGTTGACGACTGCCGGGCTTGGTTGATGGCGTTAGCAGAGCCTGAGGAACTGCTTCCGGTTCGGGTGTATCAGGGAGTGTTGTGAGCTGGTTATACCAGAGATCAACGTCAACATGCAGATAACGCTGTGCGCTGACATCAATGGTGCCACTGAGTATATAGTTGGACTGGTCATCAACAGGAGTAGCAATCCGTACGGGATGGTCTTTTTGTTCAGAGGGCAGGAGCGGCATTCGCCAGGCTATCTGTTTGAGTACCTGGTAATCTGGTGACTGATTCAGTCGTTCAGCTTCGTCATTGAGCAGAAAACTTGATGGGGGAAGAGCGACAAATGCCGCTTTTTGCGTATCAGCCTTTTGCGTATCAGTCTTTTGCGTATCAGCCTTTTGCGTATCAGCCTTTTGCGTATCAACCAGGGCAGGTGGACTGCCCATGTCATCCACGGATGCTTCAGAAGTGTCATCCACAGGGACTTCAGAAGCTGTATCCCATGGTATTAAAGGGATGGCTTCCTTTGGCACAGGGCGTAGTCGAGGGGCAGGCCAGGCTTCCGTCATGGTATTCATGCTGGTGTTATTTAAAAAGACGATCATATCGACCTGATACCAGGGTATGTCTTCTGCCTGCTTATTGGTGGTGGTGGCTAGCAGGGGGCTGTTTACCGCCAGTGTCAGTGCTATTGAAAGGCATTGTTTTATCCTGTCCATTTTCAGGCTCCTAATGTCTCCAGCAATCTTTCAATGGTGATGAAGCGTTGGTCCGGGCTGGTCATTGTGCCACAGTATTTCAGCACGTTACTGCCGTCGAGCTGGAATGTCTCAGGTTCAGACTGTATCAGCTGAATAATAATCATCGGATCAACCCTGGGTTGTCTTTCGAACTCAATTTTTCCCTGTTCAGGGCCTGCATCCAGTTTTTGAATGCCAATGGCCTGGGCCTTCAGCTTCAAGCTTGTCTGCCGGAACAGGTGTTTGGCAGGCTCAGGGAGTAATCCAAAGCGATCGATCAGTTCGACCTGCAGGTTTTTCAGCGCATTTTCTGTTGTTGCTGCTGCAATGCGTTTATAGAGAATCAGTCGGGCATGTACGTCGTGTATATAGTCTTCAGGAAGTAGTGCAGGAATACGAAGGTTAATTTCAATGCCCTTTGCCAGGGGTTGATCAGCATTGGGTGTTTCACCTTTTTTGATGGATTCGACGGCTTGCTCAAGCATTTCTGTATAAAGGGTAAAACCGACACTTCGAATCTGGCCGCTTTGCCCTTCACCTAATAACTCACCGGCACCACGGATTTCCAGGTCATGGGAAGCCAGCATGAAACCTGCCCCGAGATCCTGGGCTTCACTGATGGCTTCCAGCCGTTTTTTGGCATTTGGAGTCAGTGTTTTAGTGGGAGCAGTGAGCAGATAAGCATAGGCCTGGTGGTGTGAACGACCGACACGTCCACGTAGCTGGTGTAACTGTGCAAGGCCAAACTGATCTGCTCGCTGAATGATGATAGTATTGGCACTGGGTACGTCGATACCGGTTTCAATAATGGTGGTGCAAACCAGCACATTGAAACGTTTGTGGTAAAACTCAGACATCACGTGTTCAAGCTCCCGTTCACGCATCTGGCCATGTCCAACGGCAATACGGGCTTCAGGGAGCAATTCCGATAAATCCCGGGCAGTTTTTTCAATGGTTTGTACTTCATTGTGCAGGTAATAGACTTGCCCACCTCTGAGAAGTTCTCTGAGTATGGCTTCTCGCACCAGGTGTGTGTCTTTTTCACGAATAAATGTTTTAACAGATAGTCGTCGTGCAGGTGGCGTTGCAATAATTGACAAATCTCGTATACCCGACATGGCCATATTCAGGGTTCGGGGGATGGGGGTGGCTGTCAGCGTGAGAATATCCACCTGGGCACGGAGGGATTTGAGTTTCTCTTTATGGCGCACACCAAACCGGTGCTCTTCGTCAATAATCAGTAGCCCCAGATCTTTGAAGTTTATTTCATCCTGAAGCATCTTATGGGTACCGATTAAAATATCGGTTGTTCCCCGCTCGATTTTTTGCTTCAGTGACTGCAGCGCTTTGGTGGAACGGAAGCGTGACATCACCTCGACCTCCACTGGCCAGTCAGCAAAACGATCCTGGAAGGTTTCAAAATGTTGTTGTGCCAGCAGCGTTGTCGGTACGAGAATGGCGACCTGCTTGCCACTTTGGACAGCGAGAAAGGCGGCACGCATGGCGACTTCCGTTTTGCCAAAACCGACATCGCCACACACTAGCCGGTCCATGGGGGAGGGGGCGCACATATCATCAATGACGGCATGGATAGCGTTTTGCTGGTCAGTGGTTTCCTCAAAGGGGAAGTTCGCCGAAAAAGTTAAATAATGCTGATCCGGAGCGTCAAAGGCAAACCCTTTGCGTGCTTCCCTTCGTGCATAAATATCCAGTAGCTCTGCTGCCACATCACGGGCTTTTTCGGCCGCTTTTTTACGGGCTTTTGACCACTGCTCATTCCCGAGCCGATGCAGAGGTGCTGTTTCATCGTCAGCACCGCTGTAGCGTGAGATTAAATGAAGGGCTGCTACAGGCACGTAGAGCCTGGAATCGTTGGCGTATTCGAGGGTGAGGAACTCTTCCATTTGTCCTTCAATGCCTAAGGTCTGCAGCCCCCGGTAACGCCCAACCCCATGGTCAATGTGCACGACAGGTGCACCTATACGCAACTCAGTCAGGTTGCGGATAACCTGGTCGGCTTGATGGTTTGTGTTTTTCCGTCGTCGGGATTGTGTAATATGCTGACCCAGAAGGCAGGTTTCTGGTATCAGGCTAATGCCCGCCTCTGGAATTTCAATGGCATGGTGAACAGTGCCAATAGTGATAGCAAGGGCTGATTCACTCTTCACAAAGGATGACCAGTCTTCAAAAGAGGTGGGCAGGATATTGGCGTCTTTTAACAATTCCAATAATACTTCACGACGACCGGGGCTTTCGGCGACTAACAGCACACGCCGAGCTGATGACAGGTAAGCAAGCAGCGGTGCCAGTGGATTTTCAAGCTTTGCATTCACTGTTAACGCTGGTACTGTCGGCCAGTTGACGTTGACCTGCCCTGGTTTTTCCCGAATAGCTTCTGTTGATAATTGAATACGGGCGTAGGCTTTTGCCTGAGCATAAAAGGCGTCGGGTTTTAAAAACAACTGTTCAGGGGGTAGAAGAGGACGAAGAGGATCAACCTTTCGGTTTTCATAGCGTTCTTGTACATCCCTGTGAAACCGCTCAAGGGCTTCAGGAAGGGCACTGCTTAATATCAGTGTGGTTTTCTCTGGCAGGTAATTAAACAGCGTTGCTGTCTGCTGAAAAAACAATGGCAGATAGTACTCAATACCCGGACTGGCCACCCCTGCACCAATATCCTGGTATAAGGGGCAGTCACGGTGATCAACATCAAAGCAGTCACGGTAACTGGCTCTGAATTGATCTCTGCTGGCTTTGTCCATGGGGAATTCATGACCTGGCAGCAGGTGGACGTTGTCTACTTCATCAATGGAGCGCTGCGTTTCTGGATCAAAGGTACGAATGCTGTCGATGTCATCATCGAATAAATCAATGCGAAAAGGAACCGATGAACCCATGGGAAAAATATCCATCATTGAGCCTCGGATGGCAAATTCCCCGTGCTCAAAGACAGACTCGACGCAGCGATACCCGGCCTGCTCTAATGTCTGGCGACGCTCTTGCAGCAGAAAGCGTTCGCCCTTTTTTATTATCAGCGCCCCGGATTCTAAAAAAGAGCGAGGACAAATCTGGTGAATCAATGTGGTAATGGGGGTAACTAATATAGCCCGTTGAGCATGGGGTAGTTGATATAAGGTGGCCAGGCGCTCAGAGACAATATTCTGATGTGGGGAAAAATTGTCATAGGGCAGGGTTTCCCAGTCAGGCAACTGGTGCAAAGTGACGGGGCTATTGTTGCCCAGAAAAAAACGCAGCTCTTCTTCCAGTGTCAGGGCGGTGGCAGAGTCCGGGGTGATGACCAGTAACAGGCCATTATAGTGTTGTGCTGCCTGGTGGATCAGGTAGGCCGACTGTGTGCCGGAGAGTTGTCCCCAGATGATTTTATTACCTGCTTGACGAGGAAGGGTCAATGAAGCTTGCGCCATGATGTGTCCTTAGTGGTATGTCCTAAGCCAAAATCTTATTAAAGAAGCACTGAGTGAGCATTGTAGCGGTTGGCTGATGGGAGTGACAGGGGGATGAGGGAAAACCTAAGCTGTCTCACCCCCCCCCCTTGAAATCTGCAATACACCCGTTCTTATGTTAATTATCGCTTTAACGACTGTAGTGCCGGAAAGCGCTGATATACATACAAGCAAAAACATGTTTTGATTCGCACCTCTTTTTTTAACAGCAGTAGCACGGATGCCATCAAAGCATACCCAGCAGATCATTTTGTCAGAGCAGGAACGTAGTGACCTGGAGCTTCTTGTTCGCCAGAGGAAAAGTGCTCAATCCATAGTGCTCAGGGCTAAAATCATATTGGCTGGTGCAGAAGGGAAAAGTCTTCTGGGGACAACAAAAGAACTCAAGTGCAACCGTGAAACCGTCACACGCTGGCGGAAGCACTGGGTTGAGCGCAGTGATGAACTGCCTGTTTTAGAAAAACTAAAAGAAGCGCCTCGCCCTGGCGCAAAACCCAAGTTTACCGAAGAGCAAATTTGCCTGATTGTCGCTATGTCCTGTGACAAGCCTGAAGAGCATGGTTATCCATTCAGTCATTGGTCCGAAAGTTCACTGGCTATGGCGGCTCAGGATAAAGGTATTGTCCCATCAATCTCACAGAGACAGGTGGGGCGTTTTTTAAAATCAGGCCGATATTCGTCCCGGTAAAGTGAAGGGCCGGGCAGACACCCCAAGGGATGAAGACTTGGGAATACATAGCGCTGACTTCTACGTCACTTGTCGTCAAGCTATTGAACGTGCTTAGCAGGGAATTCGTATAATATCCTTTGATGAAAAAACGGGCATGCAGGCATTAGAGCCATTGACAGGGGGAAAGCCTGTCAGGCCGGGCTATATTGAAAAACGTGAGTTTGAGTATAAGCGCCATGGAACTCAGGCTCTGCTGGCTGGGATGGATGTCGTGACAGGCAAGATCATTCCCCTTGTAAGGGATACACGGAAAGAACAGGACGTCGCCAGCTGGCTTGATAATACGCTGGAAAGTGACCCTGCCGCAACGGGCTGGCATTTTGTCATGGATCGACTTAATACCCATATGTCAGAAGCCGCAGTTAAGGCAGTAGCCAGGGTTGAGGGTACAACGGAAAAAGAGCCGGGTGTAAAAGGGAAAACTGGCATCCTCAAGAGTATGAAAACACGGGCAGCCTGTTTGAGTGATATATCCCACAAGATTGTGTTTCACTATACCCCGAAGCATGAATCGTGGCTGAACCAGACAGAGATATGGTTTTCTGTTTTGGTGAGACGCTTTCTGAAACGAAACAGTTTTACGTCAACAGAAGACCTCAAGGCAAGACTTCATCAGTTTGTGAACTTTTTCAATGAGAAAATGGCCAGGCCTTTTAAGTGGACTTACAAAGGCCGGCCGGCCACTGCAAGTGTGATGCTATATGGGGATTAGCGCTTGCAGGCACTGGCGATTTCTCTTTATCTTCAAGGTGGTTTGGCTCATGATAGGTTTCAATGCGTTGAAACAGTCTTGGTTTTCATGATAGCTATGACGTGGTTTATCCTAAATTCCGCAGTTGAATTTCATAAATTGCTT
Source organism: Endozoicomonadaceae bacterium (assembly GCA_965232215.1). GTDB lineage: Bacteria > Pseudomonadota > Gammaproteobacteria > Pseudomonadales > Endozoicomonadaceae > Endonucleibacter. Next base: position 154,530 of record CBDDPF010000012.1, on the reverse strand, counting down.
CTTTACCTTACGGCAGTCAGGCTTTCGTCTTTTCATAACCCCCCTTTTGGGTGACTGTAGTCAATAGTTATAAGTCAACTTGCGTAAGGCTGTCAGCGGAGGCGTTGATGTCAACTGATGAATTTAGGTTTATCACACAAATCAGAGGAGAAACTGTCTGTGTTTCCCACCGGTACGCGTTTTATTAAAAAAGCGACGGAAGAAGCTTTTACATTGTGGAGGAAGCCCTGCTGTTCTGAGCATTTCCTCTCATCAAATGTTGATACAAAGTTTGAGATATATAAGCAGTCCGAAAAGTATGGGTCCGCCCGTATCATCATTCAATCTCCCCACAAAAAAACCCGTACGTCAGTGTTCCATCAGCTTGATAACTTGAGAGTTCAGCCAACCTCGTCTTTTAAAAGCAGATACAGCTACATGGAGGCAGAGGTAAATAACCGCGAGGACCCCCAGCTACTTGCGTTGTTGCTATTTATTGGCAGTTGTGATTTGTCCTTCAACAACAGTGTGAGCGTCGATTGTGTGTATATACCGTCACCTTATTTCAAGCTTTTCGATACTATGCTGTCCTACGGTTTCTCACCGAAGTTTAATCATCTTCCCAACCTTTTTTTTGAGGAAAGTCAAATGAACTTTTATTACAAAAGCGCACTAACGAAGGGTTTGTTCTGGTCGTGTCCTTTAGCGTTATTGCAGCATAATCTGGAGAACACTATCAATGAATGGTTTGATCGCGAATCAACCTGTTAAGCACGTCAAAAACTTTATGATCATTGGGGAGATCAGGGAGAATATAGGGGTGCAATTAAAAGTGTTCTAACCAGTAACTTTCCAGTATTTATCCCAGTCACCATTAGCCCTTAAAGTTCTAAGATTCAACATGTCATGTGCATACTCTGGTTTCCACCAGGCTCCGGGAAGCTTGAGCCGGGTTTGTACAACAGAACGATTAGAACTCTCTATTTCACCGGAACCGATGGGCAAGTTGGCGGCTTCTGCCGCTTGGTAATCAAATTGCCCAGGACGGTTCCTGATATAGCGATGGCACTCTTCTGACTTATTGGCTTCCTTTCCAGCCTTACCATTGCGATACGGCTCAAGCTCTGCCAGAACTTTCTCGGAGTGGCCTGTCTTCATTCTTGTTTTTTGTTCATCCGTCCATTTTTTGCAGGCTTTCTCATCTTTGCCAGAGCACTCTCTGGCAGCATCTGCGATGTATTCGCAAAGGTGGTAGTAATCTTGCCAGTCTACTTTTCTGGTTTTGCGTTTGTCACCCTCAGCCTCCTCGTCAAAAAGAACCACAGGGATCATACTGCCGTCCATCTCACCGATCAGTTGTTTGCCATCCCCTACACATTTCTGGCGATTTTATCGCTTTAACGACTGTAGTTAGATGAGTCCATGGGTATTACTACAAAGCCTGAAGGTCAGTACCCAATGAGATTGCCCTGTTCTGGCACACAGGGGTTTTGATTAATTTTGTTGTTCTGTGTTTGAAAGTGTGTGTCTGTGATTATATGATCAGGCTATCACCTATAATAGAAGATCAGGACAGTAACTGTGGTAAAAGATCTCTTTAAGGACTGGAAAGAGTGTGAAGCCATTGCCGAGTCAATGATTCCCATTATCGGCAGTCTATACCGTGATCGTAATGTCATCACCTCCGTTTATGGTCGCTCGATCATCAACCGTTCGGTGATTGATATTATCAAGGCGCATAAGTTTGTACAGAAAATTTTGGGTGATGAGCTGTCTGTCAGGGAAACTTACCCGGTACTTGAGATCTTGTCCACACTGAATCTGACACCTTCCCGTATTGACCTCGGTAAACTGGTAACGGGTTACCATGACTGTAAAACGCCCGGGTCTTTGGAAGAGTATGTGCGGGGTGAAGTGACACCTGTCATCAATGGCAATGGGCTACACTGTCGTGCTGGTCAGGATGTTGTACTCTACGGTTTCGGTCGTATAGGTCGGCTTATGGCGCGGCTTTTGATTGAACGGGCTGGTGGTGGAGAGGGAATTAACCTGCGTGCCATCGTTGTTCGTACTGGTGGTGCTGGAAATGATCTGCAAAAGCGGGCAAATTTGCTGCGTCGGGATTCTGTCCACGGCTCTTTCCGCGGCACCATTGATATTGATGAAGACCATAACCTGATTTATGCGAACGGTGTAAAAATTCAGGTAATCTACTCCAGTGCACCGGATCAGGTGGATTACACTCAGTACGGCATTAATAATGCCATTATCATCGATAACACGGGTATCTGGCGTGATGAAGAAGGTCTTGGGCAGCACCTGAAATGTCCGGGGGCATCACGCGTGTTGCTGACAGCACCGGGCAAGGGTGGCATTAAAAATATTGTTTATGGTGTCAACAATGGACTGATTAAGGAAGACACGATCCTTTCAGCGGCGTCCTGTACCACCAATGCCATTACACCCGTATTAAAAGCCATCAACGATTTTGTCGGCGTGGACAATGGTCATGTTGAGACCGTTCATTCCTACACCAATGACCAGAACCTGATTGACAATTACCATAAAGGAGAACGTCGCGGCCGTGGTGCGGCATTGAACATGGTGATTACCGAAACAGGTGCTGCCAGTGCGGTGGCGAAAGCTCTGCCGGCAATGGAAGGCAAACTGACGGGTAGTTCAATCCGTGTGCCGACACCTAACGTGTCACTGGCGATTTTGAATCTGAACCTGAGTCAGGCAACAACCGTTGATGAGTTGAATAATTATCTGCGAAAAATGTCACTGCATTCTGATCTGAAAAAGCAGATTGATTATGTGAATTCCACCGAAGTGGTATCCAGCGACTTTGTGGGCAACCGCAATGCGGGGATTGTAGACAGCAGGGCAACCATTGTTAAAGGCACCCTTTGTGTGCTATATGTCTGGTATGATAACGAGTTTGGCTACAGCTGCCAGGTGAACCGTATTCTTCAACAAATGGCAGGAACAATGCACCCGGCGATTCCGGTATAAAATTTGACCTCACACGTTTAACTCACCAGCGATTTCTCTTTATCTTCAAGGTGGTTTGGTTCATTACAGGTTTCAATGGGTTGAGACAGTCCTGTTTTTCACGATAGCTATGACGTGGTTTATCACGCAAATCAGAGGAGAAACTGCCTGTGTTTCCCAGCGGTACGCGTTTTATTCAAAAAGCGACGGAAGAAACTTTTACATTGTGGAGGAAGCCCCGTTTTTTTAATCGTTTCCTCTCATCCGATGTTGATACACAGTTTGAGATATATAAGCAGTCCGAAAAGTATGGATCCACCCGTATCATCATTCGATCTCCCCATACTGTACCTTGCTTTCAGCCAGCTTCGGCTTTTACAAGCACCTACAGCCACATGGAGGTAGAGGTAAATAACCACGAGAACCCCCAGCTACTTGCGTTGCTGCTATTTATTGGCAGTTGTTATTTGTCTTTCAATGACAGTATGAGCGTCGATTCTGTGTATATATCGCCACCTTCGGTTAAGTTTTTCGATATTATGCTGTCCTTCGGTTTCTCACCGAAGTTTAATCATCTTCCCTTCCTTAAGGAAAGTCAAATGAAATATTATTACAAAAGCGCACCAACGAAGCTCAGGTTCTGGTCGTGTCCTTTAGGGTTACTGCAGCATAATCTGGAGAACACTATCAATGAATGGTTTGATCGCGAATCAACCTGTTAAGCACGTCAAAAACGTTATGATCATTGGGGAGGTCAGGGAGAATATAGACAGTGCTTTTTATTTATGAGAGTCTGATAGAGTCTTGGCTGGCTTGTATGGGTCATTGATGAACCAATAATGATGAACAGAGTTAATGTTTCATGGAAAATAAGACATTATATGTCGGAAATTTAGCCTACAGTGCCGATGAGCAGGATCTTGATATTGCCTTTTCCGAGTACGGTTGCGTTGATGATATAAAGCTGATGAGGGACCGGGAATCAGGCCGCTCAAGGGGGTTTGCCTTTATCACTTACTCCAGGGAGGAAGACGCTGCAGCAGCAATGGCTATGAACGGTAAAGAGCTGGCGGGTCGTATTCTTCGGGTCAATACGGCAAAGGAAAAAGCCTGATACAAGGGGGCGCTGATACTTCACAGGATATGTACATGAATGACTGAGAGCAATCGCACCGTCTAAATCCTCTACTGGATTCTCTGTCTGAATGGAAATCCTTTGTTGAAGTCCCTTGAACACAGCAGCGGACAGGGCTTTTCGTCCAGAGAGTTATCATGCTCATCCACGCTTTCTGTGACTGGCGATGCCCTGAAAACACTGAGAGTGTCAGATCATCAAAATGGCAGTGTCTTTAAGCTGTGATTTATCGAAAGTGCGTAAGATCCCCACCGAAAATGACGCTTCCAGTAAGCTCATTGAACTGTCACCCAAAAGGGCGTTTATGAAAAGACGAAAGCCTGACTGCCGCAGGCTAAACAATTTATGAAATTCAACGGCAGAATTCAGGCTAAAAGACGTTTCGTCTGTACCTGTGCAGCAGGCACTGCGCCACCCGCAAACAGCCTTTAAAAACTTGGCTCTTAATGGGTTCCGGGGAGCTTTTTTAAAGTACTCAACAACTTGATTCAAGGTCAAACGATTCATCGAAAATTTTTTGCAGATTATCCCGGAGTATCACTACAGGACATGACCAAAGATTAGACCTTGGTGGCTTGTTATTTATATGCCATTCCAGTGGTATTGAGTTCCCTGGACTTAAACCCATGGAGGTTGAGGACATCCAGCCTAATTCTTGTACTTTAGTTCTAAAGGAAATAATGTCATTAAAGTCACCAAGCTCACCCATGGTTTTACGGCACAAATAACTTGCCTGCGCTTCCACAAAACTTAGGATATCTTGAGTCTTTGGGTTAAAACCGCAGGAAACGACAAAATTGAAAATATCGATGGATGTGTGTGGCAGATATGGCGGATAAATATATACGTAGCTGATACCGTTGACGCATAAATCACAACTACCAATAAACATCAATAATGAAAATAGTTGGTGTGCTTCGTCTTCGGAGGTCGTTTTGGATTTAACGATGTTCGTCCAGAAAACAGCAGGTTGTTCCGGGGTGTTAGTTTGAAAGATATCGGTGTGCAAAGTCCCTGATACTTTAGATTTGTGGTGTACATCAAACTTATATGAGCCAGCCAATTCTGGGCCAAGACAATGGAGGCCACTCATGGAACCTCTAAACAGTATGAAGACTTCATTCGTCTTTTTATTAACAAAACGAGTACCGGTGGGATACGAGATTAACATATTGAAGATACCTGATTTGATTGAACCTGAATTCCGTCGTTAAATTTCATCAATAAATTGCTTCTTAACCTTGCGGCAGTAGTGCTTTTGTTTTTTATAACATCTATTTTGGATGACTGTAGTAAATAGTTATAAGCTTACTTGCGTAAGGCTTTCAGCGGAGTTGATGATGTCAACTGAGGAATTCAGGTTAAAAGATGTTTCGTCTGTACCTATACTCAAACCACTTCAAGATGCTAGGTCTATATCAGCTACAGCCCTTTATTTTCAAGGGTTGCTATTGATAAAAAACCGGCATCTTCAAGTTTAATGGGTATATACAGCAGGCACTATGCCATTAGCAAACAGCCTTTAAAAACTTGGCTCTTAATGGGTTCCGGGGAGCTTTTTTAAAGTACTCAAAAACTTGATTCAAGGTCAAACGATTCATCGAAAATTTTTTGCAGATTATCCCGGAGTATCACTACAGGACATGACCAAAGATTAGACATTGGTGGCTTGTTATTTATATGCCATTCCAGTGGCTTTGAGTTCCCTGGACTTAAACCCATCGAGGTTGAGGATATCCAGCCTAATTCTTGTACTTTAGTTCTAAATGATATAATGTCATTAAAGTCACCAAGCTCACTTCTATGGCACAAATAACTTGCCTGCGCTTCCACAAAATTTAGGATATCTTGAGTCTTTGGGTTAAAACCGCAGGAAACGACAAAATTGAAAATATCGATGGATGTGTGTGGCGGATAAATATATACGTAGCTGATACCGTTGACGCATAAATCACAACTACCAATAAACATCAATAATGAAAATAGTTGGTGTCCTTCGTCTTCGGAGGTCGTTTTGGATTTAGCGATGTTCTTCCAGAAACCAGTAGGTTGTTCCGGGGTGTTAGTTTGAAAGATATCGGTGTGCAAAGTCCCTGATACTTTAGATTTGTGGTGTATATCAAACTTATATGAGCCAGCCAATTCTGGGCCAAGACAATGGAGGCCACTCATGGAACCTCTAAACAGTATGAAGACTTCATTCGTCTTTTTATTAACAAAACGAGTGCCGACGGGATACGCGAAACTGAACATATTGAAGATACCTGATTTGATTGAGCCTAAATTCCGTCGTTAAATTTCATAAATTGCTTCTTAACCTTGCGGCAGTGATGCGTGTGTTTTTTTATAATATCTATTTTGGATGACTGTATTAAATAGTTATAAGCTTACTTACGTAAGGCTTTCAGCGGAGGTAATGATTTTAACTGAGGAATTCGGGTTGAATAAAGTCGTATTGATTTTTTTAAGCATTGACTGCTGACTGCTTTCTGTGTACATGGCAAACACCTTACAATTAAGCTATGTCGAGGAGTTTAAGTGATGACTCAAGTTACACACTGAACTGATTTTGTGGCATGATAGTCATTATCAATCAAGATATTATGGAACGGTAGTATGACTATCTGCTGGCATCATTGACCAAAACAACAGCTATTAGTCTAGTCAAAGGGATCAATTTTCTCAATGCCCATTACCATGGGGGGATACGTCTGTTCCTATTGCTTATGAGCTGGTTAAGAAGCCTGTCCTGTATTCGGATCTGAAGACTAAAAAAGTCCGGCGCAAAGGGGAAATGACCAAAAATGAGAGGCTTCGGGATAGACTCAACGTTTGCTGCCAGAACCGCTTGCTGTTTCCCTGTGTATTTTGCGCTGCCGCCTGGAGGAGTATGGCTATTTGGATCAGGTTTAACAACGAACCTGAATTTTACTGATATTATAGTTCCCCTTTTTTTTGTGCGGGGGCGGTGTCTTTTTACCTGAATTCAGAAATTCAAAGGCTTGACTCAAGGTCAAACCATTCATCGAAATTGCGTTGCAGATTATCCAGCAGTATCACTACAGGACATGACCAGAGCGCAGGTGACGTTTTTATAGTTTGACTACACCAGTCCATTGACGTTGAGGCTTGCCACGCTAACTTCACATTCCACTCTAACTTCGCATTCTCTAACATTTCGGAGATACCAATAAATGGCGCAAATGGCGAGTCTGGTTTGGATAGCATATTATCTATCAAAGCAGGGAAGTTGAATTTTTCAGGCTTGGGGATAAAACCGCAAGAGAGTATAAAATTAAAATAATCGATCGATGATGGTGGCTCTATATAAACGTAATTTATGCCATTGAGCTGCAGGTCTTTACTGCCAATAAACATCAACAACGAAATGAGTGCGTATTCATCGTTTGCGTAAAGTAATCGCAAATTCCATACACCACAACGTAATCCGAAGTTGTCATTTTGAATGATATGGACTTTCAAAGTTCCATATGGTTTGGATTCCTGATATATCTCAAACTGATGTTTGAGTGTGATTTTATATTCTGATTGGCCAGGCTCACTGGTAACGACAGGTCCTCTTTTCAATGTGAAAATTTTCTTCGTTGTTTTTTGGATAAAACCAGTATTGATTGGATGATCGGAGGGAGACCAGAGACAGAACATGCTTAGGATACCCGGTTTGAGCGAGTGCAGCTTTATTGTAATCTTGCATGTGAGTAAACATTATAACTAGAGTTACGCATTTCAATGTGTCTTACCACCACCCATGGTATATCTTGACCGAATGAATAAACGCTATACAGGGTACGAATACGTAACTTCAGATTATTAATCAAATTGTCCATTGTCGTCAGTTAAAAAGCGGCGTCTATCAGACTTTGAGTATAGAGATGTTCAGGATTTTCAAATAACTGTTCCGTTTTTCCCTCTTCCACGATACTTCCTGCTTTCATGACCATTATTCTGTGGCTCATGGCTTTCACAACGGCAAGGTCATGGCTGATGAACAGATAGCTGAGCTGATACTTTTGCTGTAATTGTCGCAACAGGGAAATGATTTGTGACTGTACTGTGCGATCAAGAGCCGATGTCGGCTCATCCAGGACGATTACCCTGGGTCTGAGCACAATGGCGCGGGCAATGGCAATACGCTGACGCTGCCCACCAGAAAACTCGTGGGGGTAACGGGACTTGCAGGCAGGGTCAAGCCTGACATCCCGTAATGCAGATTCAATGGATTGGGTGCGTTCATTGTCAGACAGGGCATGATGGATATCGAGTCCTTCGCCGATAATATCTGCAACAGTCATTCGTGGGCTTAAGCTCCCATAAGGGTCCTGGAAAACAATCTGGATTTTCCTGCGCAAAGGGCGATAGGCTTTTTGAGATAAAGTCTCTACACGTTGGCCCTGGAAGACAATATGTCCTTTGGCAGGCAGCAGTTTTAACAAGGCCAGCACCAGGGTTGTTTTGCCAGAGCCGGATTCGCCAACGATGCCTAATGTTTCTCCTTTTTTTAATGACAGTGAAAGATCAGTCACGGCCTTGACATGATCAATGGTGCGTTTAAATAATCCGCGTTTTACCGGAAACCAGATGGACAGGTTCTCGCAGGTCAGCACAGGGTTGTCATGATCTTTAAAAGGTACAGGCTCTCCTGTGGGTTCGGCATTAAGTAATTCACGGGTATAAACATGCTGAGGAGCCTGAAACAGGGCCTCAGTATTATTGCTCTCAACAATCATACCGTCTTTCATGACACAGATACTATCTGATACATGACGTACAAGATTAAGGTCATGGCTGATGAATAAAACCGCCATGCCCAGTTTTTTCTGTAATGCTTGCAGCAGTGAAAGTATCTGCCGTTGCACTGTTACATCCAATGCTGTTGTAGGCTCGTCGGCAATCAGCAGTTCGGGTTCACAGGCCAGAGCCATGGCAATCATCACTCGTTGGCGCTGCCCGCCGGAAAGTTCATGGGGATAAGCCATAAGGCGACTGTGCGCCTGTTTTATGCCCACCAACGCCAGTAACTCCAGTGTTTTTTTCGTTGCCTGTTCCCATGGCAGGCCAAGGTGTAACATCAAGGTTTCATTGATTTGTTTTTCAATGGTGTGAAGCGGGTTAAGTGCTGTCATGGGTTCCTGAAAGATCATGCTGACTTTATGACCACGAATCTGACGAATCTGTGCATCACTGGCATTGATGATGGACGTGTTATTGACAGTAATATTTCCGTAAAGCTCGGCATTGTCGGGGAGCAAGCGTAAAATGCTGAGTGCTGTGATGGATTTTCCGGAGCCGGATTCACCCACAAGCCCAAGGGTTTTGCCTTTTTCAAGGGAGAAGGAAACACCCTTGACAGTATGGGCAATGTGCGCACCTTGAACAAAGCGCACATGGAGGTCATTGACAGTCAGTAATGGCATTATGAATGACTCGTATAATATTTTCGGGGGTCAAGGGCATCGCGTGCCGCTTCACCAATAAACACCAGTAAAATAAGCATCACTGACATTACGGTGAAAGCAGTAATCCCCAGCCAGGGGGCATGAAGGTTATTTTTACCCTGTGCAATGAGTTCTCCAAGGGACGGTGAGCCGGCCGGAAGGCCAAACCCAAGAAAGTCAAGGGATGTTAATGTGGTAATAGCTCCGGTCAGGATAAAAGGCATAAAGGTAATGGTGGCAATCATGGCATTGGGAAGCATATGTTTGAACATCAGACGACTATTGCCCATACCCAGGGCCCTGGCCGCACGCACATACTCCAGGTTACGTCCCCTTAAAAACTCGGCACGAACCACATCCACGAGGGCCATCCATTGAAACAGTAACATGATGCCCAATAGCCACCAGAAGCCCGGTTCAATAAAGCTCGATAAAATAATCAGCAAAAAAAGGCTGGGCATGCCTGACCATATTTCAATAAACCGCTGACCAAACAGGTCGATTTTCCCGCCATAAAACCCCTGTACCGCGCCGGCAGCAACACCAATAATGCTACTGAACAGCGTCAGGGTCAGGCCGAATAAAATGGAGATTCGAAAACCGTAGATAACCCGTGCCAGCACGTCTCGTCCCTGGTCATCGGTACCGAGCCAGTTATCCAGGGAAGGTGGGGCAGGAGCAACGCGGGCATAATTGATTGTATCGTAGCTGTAACGAATCGGGGGCCACAGCATCCAGCCTTTAGCGTTGATCAGGTTTTTGGCATAATCATCACGGTAGTCCGTTTCAAGCTCAAGTTCACCACCAAAGGTTGTTTCGGGGTAAATTTTAAAGACAGGGAAATAGACACTGCCATGGAAGTACACGACCAGGGGTTTATCATTGGCAATAAACTCGGCAAATAATGTCATAAAGAACAACACCAGAAACAGCCAGAATGAATAATAACCGCGGCGGTTTCGAGTAAAGTTCTGACAGCGCCGTTGATTGAGAGGACTTAACGTTATTACTGTTGCCATTGAGTTAATTCCTGGCCTCAAAATCAATCCGGGGATCCACTAGCACATAGGTTAAATCGCCAGCAAGTTTTACCAGCATTCCCATAAGGGTGAAAATAAAGAGGGAACCAAAGACCACCGGATAGTCCCGGTTAATGGCAGCCTCATAACCCAACAGTCCCAGGCCATCGAGGGAAAAGATAATTTCAATCAGAAGGGCATTGGTAAATAAAATACCAATGAGTGCTGCGGGAAAACCGGAAATCACCACTAACATGGCATTGCGGAAAATATGCCCATAAAGTACCCGGTTTTCGGGTAAGCCTTTCGCTCTGGCTGTTTGTACGTACTGACGGTGAATTTCATCCAGAAATGAATTTTTGGTCAGCAGTGTCAGTGTGGCAAAGCCACTGATTACCAGGCAGAAGATGGGTAGTACCATATGCCAGAGATAGTCGAGTACCTTGCCAGCCAGTGACAGTTGGTGAAAGTTATCGGATGTAAGACCACGCAGAGGAAAAATATTCCAGTAACTGCCACCGGCCAGCAGGACAACGAGGAGAATTGCCAGCAGAAAGCTCGGAATGGCATAACCTGTTGTGATAATGGTACTGGACCAAATATCGAACCGGCTGCCGTGTTTGACGGCTTTGCGAATGCCCAGGGGAATGGATATCAAGTAGATCAGCAGCGTGCTCCATATCCCCAGGGAAATGGAGACAGGGAGCTTTTCTTTAATAAGATCAACCACTTTAGCATCCCGAAAAAAGGAATCTCCAAAATCAAAGTGGAGGTAGTTAACAATCATCTGCCAGAAACGTTCATGAGCGGGTTTGTCAAAACCATAAAGTTTTTCAATATCTTTAATCAGATCAGGGTCCAGTCCCCGCCGGCCACGATAATCCCCAGACTCATCCATTGACATTTGTTGTACTTCCGAATGACTGGAGCCACCAATACGACTGGTGGCACTGGTGTCAAAGCCTTCCAGCCTGGCAATCATCTGTTCAACAGGGCCGCCGGGCGCAGCCTGGATAATGACAAAGTTAATTAACAAAATACCGAATAGTGTCGGTATCATCAGGAGCAGGCGACGTAGAATATAACTGCTCATGCCTGTCTCCTGCGTCGTCTGATAAGTACAAGGGTGACCAGGATCAGAATACCGATGATAATGGCAAACAGCAGTCCGTAATAACTATTGTTATCTGCAGGCTCAGCTTCTGTAACGGGTAATGTAACGGGTAATGTGCTTTCCGGGTCCACCCACCAGGTGTTGAGGTCCAGTTGATATAAAGGTGGGGTGTTTTCGGGGTGCTTTAACTGATGCCAGTAGGCAACTCGGGATTCGGGCAGATACCAGTGGGGCACTATATAGTATCCCCACAGTAGCGCCCGGTCGAGGGCACGGGTTGCAATTATCAGTGTTTCACGGGTATCTGCACTGATGACGGTTTCAATAAGTTGATCAATAGCGGGTGACTGAATGCCTATGATGTTACGGCTTGCCGGTATCTTTGCAGCCTGGCTGCCCCAGAAATCACGCTGTTCATTGCCAGGGCTATTGGACTGTGGAAAAACGACAGGTACCATATCGAAGTCAAACTCGCGAAGGCGATTGATGTATTGGGAAATATCAACGATGCGAGGCGTTAGCGTGATGCCTAATTGTTCCAGGTTTTTTTTGAACGGTAATATGATGCGTGCCATAGAAGGTTCAAGAAACAGTAGCTCAAAGACGAATGGTTCGTTTTTATCGTTGATGAGCTTGCCATTTTTCAATGACCAGCCGGCCTGTTTTAACAAGCTCAGGGCATCACTTAATGATTGTCGGTTTCCACCAGAGCCGTCGGTGACAGGGAGAGAGAAAGGCTGGGAAAACACCTCGGGCGGCAGTTGTTCTTTGAAAGGAGACAGCAACGCCAGCTCCTCCTTTGTGGGTAATCCCGTCGCTGCCAGTTCAGAGTTGGAAAAGTAACTGTTAGAACGATGGTATCCACCATAAAACAAATGGCGGTTTAGCCATTCAAAGTCCAGGGCATAGGTAATTGCCTGACGTACCTTTATATCCGAAAACAAGGGATTACGCAGATTGAAGGCAAAACCCTGAATCCCCTTTGAGGAAAGCGTTTTGATGGCTTCTTTTTTTAACAGGCCTGCCTGAGCGGCAGGTGTATCGTAGGCTTGCGCCCAGTTTTTTGCCACATTTTCAAAACGAAGGTCGTAGGCGCCCGCTTTCAGTGCCTCAATAGCTACCTGTTCGTCACGGTAATAATCAAAACGGCGCTGATCGGCATTATAGCGCCCTTTGTTCACAGGCAGGGCTTTGCCCCAGTAGTTTTTTACCCGCTCGTACAGCACAGACTTCCCGGCCTCTGCCGAGGTGACACGATAGGGGCCAGAGCCAAGGGGAAAGGCAAGGTTGGCCTGTTCAAAATCGTTTTCAGGTTTTTCCCAGAAATGGGCAGGGAAAACCGGAAGTTCCGCAATAATCAAGGGTAATTCAGGGTTATTATTGGTTTTAAAGAGAAATTGCACACTGTGGTTAGAGAGTACATTCACTTGTTTTACGTCACTGTAATAGGCCTTGTAAAAAGGAGAGCCTTTCTCAGTCAGTAATGAAAATGTGTATTGTACATCCCGGGCGGTGATGGGATGCCCATCATGAAAGCGTGCGGCTGGATTCAGGTGAAAGGTGATACTTGTGTTATCAGAAGGACGTTCATACGATTGGGCAATCAAAGGGTACAGTGAGAAGGGCTCGTCCTGACTATGCGTCATCAGAGTGTCGTAGATCAGTTGTATCCCTGAAGCGCTTGTGCCTTTTTCAATATAAGGGTTGAGGCTATCAAAGGTGCCGCTGGCGGCCATGGTTATGCTGCCACCTTCAGGCGCCTGGGGGTTAACATAGTCAAAATGCGTAAAATCTGTTTTGTACTTTGGGGTTCCATGTAATACCAATGCTGTTTGAGGTTGGGCATTTGCCTCAGAGATAGTGAGCAGAATAAAAACACAGATAATAACCCGTACAGTGTGGGTCCAGTCAAAACGGTATAGTCCCATAAAAAAACCTGAAGATGCCGGTAAATCAGTTGTGCTTTACTATAGACCTTGATGCGCTTTTTCTATGAAGGTTCCGCATCTCTATGAAGGATTGCACATATTTTTTCTGTGCCACTACTATATCGGTAGCAGCAGTATCCTGGCAATGGAATATTGATACTGTTGTTCAGTTGACCGTATATACGGGTAAGCATTCCTCATAAGTGTCCATATTCATGGGGCCGTCATACACATCCACTGTGCGGTGGCGGAAGCGATGACAGTGGAAGTTGTCGGGGCATCAGCGCCTGATGATACTAGGATTTAAACCACCATGTCATAATATCTAGCGCATAAGGGGCGGGATTTTCAGGGTGCTGTAGTGTCTGCTTCTGAACGACAGGCCATACAGGAAGATACCACAGGGGGAGAGTATATTGCTCCCACAATAACACACGGTCTAATGCGTGGATGCTGGTTTTAAGGTCGTCGTGGTTTTTGGCATCGGCAATTTTTTGCGTTAAATCATCCAGTACCGGCATATGAGTTCCGGCCAGATTACGGGTACCGTGTTGGTTGACGGTTGAGGAGCCCCAGAAACTGGCTTGCTCTGTGCCGGGACTTGGGGTATGGGGGAATGTGTGCAGGATAATATCAAAGTCCTGGTTGCGCAGGCGCTCAATATATTGTGCCGGATCAACGCTTCGAACGTTCAGCTTCACCCCAAGACGTGCGAGTCCATCCTTAAAAAACAGCATGGTTTTTTCATGGTCTGGCTGCATGACCAGCGCTTCCAGCACGAGAGGAGTGCCTTCTTTGACCTGTTGGTTATGTTGCAGCTGGAAGCCAGCAGCTTTGAGTAAGTCGAGTCCTTTTTTCAGTTGACGTCTTTCGCTGGTGGACCCACTGCCAGGAGGCTGATAAGGTTGGGTAAACAGTGCCGGAGGTAATGAGGCTTTCCACGGGGAAAGCAGCGCCCGCTCTCCAACAGAAGGCAGGCCGCTGGATGCTAAGGGCGTACCGGAGAAAAAGCTGGTGGCCCGATGGTACATGTCGTGAAACTGGTTATGGTTGATGGCCTTAAAATTAAAGGCATATCCCAGGGCCTCTCGCACCTGTTTATCCTGTAGTAGAGGCTTGCGTGTGTTATAGGTGATCATCAGGGTTTGTGGATTGTTGTTTCTTATTGTTTCGCGGGTCATTTTATTTTTTTTCAATACGCTATCGTTAATCTGGTCATGCCAGATGCGCGGGTCACTGACCACTTTGATGTCGTACTCCCCGGCAATCAAGGCCTCCATGGCGACGGTGTTATCACGGTAATAGTCGTAACGTAGTCGGTTAAAATTATACCGCCCGGTATTCACGGGCAGGTTTGCGCCCCAGTAGTTTTTGACACGCTCGTAGGTAACAGAACGTCCGGCATCAAACTTTACGACTTTATACGGGCCACTGCCCACAGGAATTGCCAGCCCGGGGGACGAAAAGTCCTTACCTTTCCAGTAATGTTCCGGCATGACAGGCATCTGTCCCAGTATTAAAGGTAACTCACGATTACCAGGGTTGTTAAACCGGAATAGCACCCGATAAGGATCAGTCACCTCCACACTTTCGACATCACGGTAGAAATGTTTATAGAAGGCAGAGCCTTTTTCCCGCAGAAGCATAAAAGAGAATTTAACATCGTTGGCAGTAACAGGCTTGCCATCATGAAACCGGGCTTTTTTATTGATGCGGTAAGCCGCCCAGTGGTTGCCAGGGTCCCGTTCAATAGACTCTGCAATCAGGCCATATTTAGTGAGAGGTTCATCCCATGAGCGGGCGAGAAGGGTATCATAGATCAAATCGCTGGCTGCGGCTGCTGTGCCTCGGTCTATGTACGGGTTGAATGTGTCAAAGGTACCAATGGCCGCCTGTTTGAGCTCCCCCCTTTTTGGGGCTTCAGGGTTGGTATAATTAAAATGGGTAAACGAAGCTGGATACTTTGGCGCACCGTAAAGGCTAATGGCATGTACCGGCTTGACGACTCCGGTGCCTGACTTAGCTGTTGTTTCTGCGACCACAGCTGTGGACAGAATAAGCATGAAGGAAAGAGCCACAGAAACAACCGTTATCATTGCATGCCCTCATTATTATTGGGGGAAAAGTAAGAAAACCTGCTGGTTGGCAGAGGCCAGGGGAGGCTGGCATCAACAGCATCACTCAACGACAGGTTACCTGAATATTGCACATTAGTTCATGAAAAACTGGAAAGTCGATTTGAAGAATATCATAGTCTATTTTAACGAACATTGCGGAATTCTCCATCCATAGCGGCATTGCGTAGCTTTGCCGTTTGGGTGGAGATGGATAGCAAGGCTTGCGTGGAGCAAGCCCATGATATACTCTCAATAGCATGCGAAACCCTGCATAATGGGTGTAATGGCTGAGACAACAGCCTCTCAACAGACAGATAAGCCTCTGGATAGATACTCAAGCGCCACCGTTGCTGGATAACACGAGAAACAAATCAAGAAAACATGAAACAGTTTTCAGGCTTCTATTTGTTGAAACTTTGTTGAAACTTTGTTGAAACGCTCGGACTGAGCGTATGTGTAAAGTGTTCCCCTGTCATGGTTCAGCGGCTCATATGGCAGCGAGAGGCTTTGTCTGTATGGCATTGCGGGTCGCATGTAACTCCCTATCAGAAGCCCCCACTATATGTATCCAAAATAACCTCCAGCACAGCAGAGGCTATTATCAGCACCACTGTATCCCCCCATGCAGTAACAACCGTTGTGTCGCAGTGGCACTGTATCATGTGTTGAGAGTGTATTAAGTTCAGGTGTGGTTACTGACGACAGGTTACAGGATGAGAGTGATGAACGGGGTCTGTTTGATTTTCAGGTGCTGCTTCCACACGGTCTATAAATTTTCCTTAGTTTCCTGGTTGTCTAACGTCTTCAGTGATGGTGACAAAGACCATGCCGTGATGTTCTTTTTATCCTTAAAGCCTCGGTTGAAATCATCGCCTCCGCTGAAAACCTTACGCAAATAGACTTATAACTATTTACTATAGCCACCCAAAAAAGGAAAAGGTATGAAAAGACAAAAGCCTTAGTGGGTGTGGAACAAAAAGGCCGCCATGACACGGCCCGTAATTTTGTTTAATCGTATGCTCTGGTTACATCAACGAAGAGCGTTAGCTGCTGGCCGGGGTGAATGTATTTGGCATCCAGTGTATTCCAGCCTTTAATTTCACTGACATTAATATCAAATTTATCCGCAATCAAAGAGAGTGAGTCACCACTTCTGACTTTATAGCGGATCTTGCGCATCACTTTATTCTTATTTAAAGTATTCGGTAGTGTAGACGTTACCCAAACAGCTAAGGTTTGGTTGATTTGCAGGGGTTTTTCTGGGGACAGGTTATTCCACCGTGCCAGGTTATTCACACTGACGCCATAACGGCGGGCAATAGACCAGAAACTATCACCAGAGCGTACTACATATTGTCTTTTTTGTTGGCTGCTGCCTGTCTTTTTTTGCCCGCCTGACTGCCGCTGACGGGCGGTTAACGTATACGATTGAGCGTCTTTTGCAGGGACGGGAATCAGCAGGTTCTGACCAATCAGTATTACCGAGGAGGTCAGTTGATTGGCCTCTGAAATCAGGGAAACCTGCGTCTGGTTTTGTCTGGCAATTTTCAGCAGGCTGTCACCGGCTTTCACGGTATAGCGCTGCCATTGTAGCCGCATATTTTCGGGCATTGCGCGAAGAGCTGCCTTGAACTGTCTGGCTTTATTACTGGGGATAGCCAGATAATGGGGACCTTCTGGCGGTGTGGACCAGCGATTCAGGCCGGGATTCAGTTTATACAGGTCATTCAGGGAGATACCGGCCAGTTCAGCTGCCCTGGCCATATCCAGCTGGCTGCCAATAGCAATGGTTTCAAAGTAGGGGTTGTTATCAATAGATGGCAGGGTGATACCGTATTTTTTCGGGGTTTTAATCACTGCACTTAATGCCAGCAATTTTGGAACATAGGCAGTGGTTTCATTGGGCAGGTCGAGGTGCCAGAATGAAGTTGATTTTTTGTTACGGGCATTTTTTTTTACAGCCCGCTGAACACGACCCAGCCCTGAGTTGTAAGCGGCCAGGGCTAGTTTCCAGTCATCAAGCTGGCTGTAAAGCGTTTCTATATAATCCAGTGCTGCATGGGTAGCAGCGACAACATCACGCCGCCCGTCGTACCACCAGTTCTGGAGTAGCCCAAAGTCTCCAGCCGTACCGGGCATCAGTTGCCACAGACCTGACGCACCCGCATGGGAAAAGGCAAAGGGGTCAAAGGAGCTTTCTACGACGGGGAGCAGGGCCAGCTCAAGGGGCAGGCCTCTGGCTTCGACTTGTTGAGTAATAAAGTACAAGTAAGGACCTGCTCGTTCAGCGAGCAAGTCAAAAGAGTACTGATTATTTTTATACCACTCCAGTTCAGACTGGATACGGCGATTGGACAGGTCGACGCTTATGGTCATCCCTTCTTGTAGTCGTTGCCAGAGATTGGTAATGGCCGCAGCTTTCTGTTTAACGTCAACATGAATTTTTTTCTCAGCCATTTTTTTCTCAGCCATTTTTTTCTTGCCAGCGGTTTTGCTGCTTTTTTTCGCTGGTATTTCCTTGATTGTCGTGATGTTTGTGTCAGATAAACGGCTATCTTTCAATGGTTTTGTGGTTTGGCACCCCCCCAGCAGAAGGAGCATGGGAAAAGCGAACCCTACCAGGCGTTTGCGACGAAACAGGGCTAGAGAAGGAAGTGACTGGCAATAGTGATCCATAGATAAAAGGGGTCTGACTGTTAACTGTTGCAATATTGTAACCTTAACAAAAGGCATCACCTTAAGAAACAGGCAAGCTTAAAAGGAATCCTTGAGTTGGCGAATGATTCCCAGTACTGCTGATGGTGATGAAAGAAGGTCATGGCTGTGGTTCTGGGCATGACGCATCACTGCCTTCACTCTTGTGCGCATAAACGGGTTGCTTTGCTTTTCAGTGAGCAGGGTTGAAGGCAGGGTAGGTCGCTGGTGTTGTCGTAATGCTGCAACGTCGTTGATGCGAGCCTTCAGGGCCTGATTGTCAGGTTCTATGGACAGGGCAAAGACAAGATTTGCTTTAGTGTATTCGTGAGCGCAGCAGACTTGTGTGTTATCAGGTAGCGTCGCCAGTTGATCGAGGGATGCCTGCATCTGTTCTGGTGTGCCTTCAAAGAGTCGTCCGCAACCACCTGAAAACAGGGTGTCACCACAAAACAGGATGGGGCTGTCCACGGTGTTGTCCCCATCGTTTGTAACATAGGCAATATGGTCGAGTGTATGGCCGGGGATTTCCATCACATGGAATTTTCTATCCAGCACGGGCACCGTATCTCCCTGTTTTACCCGGTGTGTTACGCCAGAGATAGCGTCATTATAAGGACCGTAAACGGGCAGGGCGGGTTGTTGTTGACTTAACTGGATGATACCACCGGTATGGTCGTAGTGATGATGGGTAATCAGTAACCCCTTAAGGGATAGCCTGTTTTCGTCAAGAAACCGGAGAACCGGGTTGGCATCACCGGGGTCAACCACAAAGCAGCTTGTGTCATCGTGAGCTGCCCATATATAGTTGTCGGTAAAGGCGGGGATAGGAGTAATCTGCACTGTTATGATGGCCTTTTAAAATGACCTACTGTACGTGTTTATTGATCAATAGTATACAGGCTATTCTGTTGAGTGGAGGGTGAGGGTTGCCGAATTTATCAAATGGATTGCAAGATGGTTTTCAGAAGCGGCGGCGGCAACTGCGGGACTGGTTTGTAACGCCATCGGGTTCGTCACTGTTAGCTGTCCAGCAACAGTTGCTGGATGATGTCCTCGAAATGACGTTTGGCTATTATGCCTGCCAACTGACAGTTACCTGTGGTGTTGATCTTTTGCACCACTGTGCTGCAGGCCATCACTTTTCCATGGAACTTCCGAACGAGATTCGTCCGCCCTTATCGACAATGGAGTGTGACCCTTATTACTGGCCGGTTTCACCCGGGTGCCTTGATGTTGTCGTGCTGCACCACATGCTGGAAATAGCACAAAGCCCACACCGACTACTGAGTGAAGCTGCAAAGAGTATCATGCCAGAAGGTAAGCTGATTATTATTGGTTTTAATCCCTGGAGCCTGCATGCATTATCACGCTGGGTTATGCCTGAGCGGTATAAGGTGTTTTCATTATTGCGATTCCTGCATGTCAGCCGTTTGCGTGATTGGCTGACCCTGTTAGGCTTTTCCATAGAGCGTATTGATTATGGTGATTACTGTCAGCCTTTAGTGCGACTGGTTCAAAGCCGGGCAGGGGGTATGTTGGAGGGTTTTCTGAAAGAGAGACAATGCCCGGCTGGTAGCTTTTATATGATACAGGCAACCCATGAAGTTCATGGTACTACCCCGCTGAAAGCAACCTGGAAACATGTTAAACGGTCACTGGTGGGCTCACCTGCTGCACGTCCCGGTGCCTGTGGTTTTGGAGAAGAGTTTTGAGCAATATTGTTGAACTGTTTACTGATGGTGCCTGTAAAGGTAACCCGGGGCCTGGTGGCTGGGGCGTGTTGCTGCGATATGCAAACCATGAAAAAACCCTGTACGGCGGCGAAAAAGAGACAACCAATAACCGGATGGAGTTAATGGCTGCCATAGAAGGATTGAAGGTGCTGAAGCGTCCCTGCCCGGTGAGACTAACGACAGATTCAAAGTATGTAAAGCAGGGTATCACCCAGTGGTTAGCTGGCTGGAAAAAGAAAAACTGGAAAACTGCCGATGGAAAGCCTGTCAAAAATAAGGACTTGTGGGAGCAGTTGGATCAGTTGAACCAGAATCACACAGTGGAATGGTGCTGGGTAAAAGGTCATGCAGGTCATGCTGAGAATGAAGTGGCCGACCAACTGGCCTGCCAGGGGGCACAAGAGGTCATCAATGCATCAGGGGGGCGGTTATGAGGCAGATTGTTCTGGATACAGAAACCACAGGTATTGATCCTGCCCAGGGACATCGCATTGTGGAGATAGGGTGTGTTGAGCTGGTGGAGCGGAAGCTGACCGGGAATCACTACCATGTGTATATCAATCCACAGCGGTTGGTGGACCAGGGGGCCATTGATGTTCATGGCATTACCAATGAATTTTTGAGTGATAAGCCGGTATTTGCAGCCATTGCTGATGACTTTTTTCAGTTTATTAAAGGTGCTGAGCTGATTATTCATAATGCCCCTTTTGATGTTGGCTTTATTAATCATGAATTTAGCGTGTTTGATGGTGATTATGGCGAGGTGGCTGACTTCTGCTCGGTGATTGATACACTGGCCATGGCACGAGCAAAGCATCCCGGGCAGAAGAATAACCTGGATGCTTTGTGTCGGCGCTATCACATAGACAACTCTTCACGTACGTTGCACGGGGCTTTACTCGACTCGGAAATTCTGGCTGAAGTTTACCTGGCCATGACAGGTGGGCAGCGAATGCTTTCGTTAGGTGCAAATGACGCTGACGATAGCAGTGTGGAGGGGGGCAGTCGCATTCGTCGGTTGGATGAGGACCGGTTGCCGTTAAAGGTCATTCAGGCTTCTCCGTTGGAGCTGGAATCCCATCAGAAAAAACTGGCGGCCATACAAAAAAAAGCGGGCCTGTGCCTTTGGGAAGACGATTATGAGCAAGGATAATAGACCTTCTTCAGGGGCTGGCGATAGTACCAGCGATTATGTGCCGCTGGTGGGATGGAACTCGGAAATAGAGCCGACACGCTGGTTAGTTTTGCGCAATGACAGCCTTTTGATGAATAGGATGAATAGGAATAAAGGACAATCCTGTGTCTGGTCTCGGTTGCCAGCGTGTTTTTCGGGTCAAAATATCCAATCATATACCGTGGGTTACTGGCAAGGGGAACCTATAGCTTTAGTTATGGCTGACTCTGGTGCTGATTCTGTTGCTGATTCTCGTACAGTGGCTATTTATCAATGGATACCCGTCCGATCGCTGTTACCTACCGCCAGTCAAAGTGAATTTGCCCTGCTGAATCATGCATTACAGTTGAAACGCTCCGGTGAGGTGCATCGTTTTTGTGGTTTATGTGGTTCTGCTACCCGGCCGGTGATGAATGAGTGGTCGCATGATTGTTCTTCCTGCCAACACCGGGTTTATCCTCGAATTTCACCGTGTATCATTGTGCTTGTCACCAAAGGCGAAGAACTGTTGTTAGTGAAACATAAACGCCACCAGGGAAGGCCGTCTCCCTTTTTTACCGTTATTGCCGGATTTATTGAACCGGGTGAAAATGCGGAAGCCGCTGTTGCACGTGAGGTGATGGAGGAGGTAGGGTTAACGGTTGATAATATCCGGTATCAATGCAGCCAGAGCTGGCCCTTCCCCCATTCATTGATGTTGGGATTTCATGCGACCTATGTATCGGGAAACATTGTCCTGGAGGAAAAGGAGTTAATAGAAGGCTATTGGTTTACCGTTGATAACCTGCCTGATATTCCAGCAGATTATACGATTTCAAGGCAGTTAATTAATGCTTTCATTAAACGATAAATTATCCAATCATATTAGAAGGGTATAAGACAGCTGAAACCCTTGAAGACTGTCTTAAAAATGGCAAATTGGATGACAAAACTGGATGACAAAACAAAACAAAACAAAACGAAACAACGAATAAAGCCTGCTATTATCAGACGTTTCAACACAGGGTAACGTCCAAATTACCCATGTAAAGCGGAATTAAAAAAACCGACAGGCATTAGATATCAATTTCAATCCACCTCTTCTGATGCCAGATACGGATAAACGTCAACGAGCTTAGAAGCCTCTGTAAGGCTTGCACACCCCAAACCGCTGAGAGTCCCCAGCCTAAAAAAGGACCGACGATCCAGGCCAATGGCAGCAGCACACACCATTGAAAGAAAAAGCGAATAACCAACACAATACGATTAGCCCCTGCACCTAAAAGAGCCTGGGGTAAAACCAGGGCTGCTGTATCAGCAATAATCCCCAGGCTCAGTAACTGTAGCGGAAATTGTGCAAGTATTAGCAAATTGTCATCATGAAGGAACCAGGATAAAAAAAAGTGCGGTGCTAAAATAAAAGGCAATCCCAATACGAGTAACACCATGGCAGCAACTGAAACCGCATCCTTTCCCCATTGCCAGGCCTCATCAGGTTTGTTAGCTCCAAGACTTTGACTGACCAGGGTGGTAACAGAAACGCCTAGTCCCAAACCTGGCAAAATTAAAAACAAAGAAATAGAAATCAATACGTGACTGATGGCAACAGCAGCTGCGCCCAGGTAAGAGATAATCACAAAAAAGAGCATAATACCCAGGGAAAACAGTACCTGTTGCACCGAGTCAGGTACGGCTAATTTAACCAAACGAAAAAAAGCCTGCTTACTGCCCCATTGAGAGAGCAATCCGTGATGAAACGCACAACGACGTAAATCGTATAAATTCAGTAATGCACACAAATACATGGATAAAAATGTGCCAATTGCTGCACCTGCAACGCCTAAAGCTGGCAGGCTGGCTTTTCCGTAAATCAGGCAATAACTGACTGCTGCATTGAACAAATGACTGATTAGCAGGTTTTTTAAATAACCATGGGGCTGGCACGTACCATTCCAATAGCCCCGGAAGGAAAGGTTTAACACTGCTGCAGTCAATGTCATTACCCGTATTTGAAAGTACAGCAATGCATCAGATTCAACAGCAGGGGCGACCTGATACACTTGCATAACCCACGGTGCAGCCAGGCACAATAACAGGCTTACCGGTAGACCAAATACAAAGGCAATAATGATACCGTGATTAACAGGCGTTGCTGCACAGTGAGTAAGCTTTGTTCCCATTCGCCGGGCCACTTGTGCCTGAACCCCGGAGGAAACGCCTGCTACAAGTGCTAAAGCTACCAGCAATGCATTACTTCCAGTGCCAACAGCAGCCAGGGCATTTTCACCCAAAGGCCCAACCAGGGCAGCATCAACAAGATTAAGCAGGCTTTGGGAAACCATGGCAATAATCATAGGTATACCCAGATGCAAAATGGTTTTTGCACGCTGGAAGAAAGATTGTGGCAAAAAAACCTCGTCATACTGAGAAAAACACATGTTAACGGCCTTTTACTTCAGTAATAAGCCCCACCTTTTGATCAAAATTTGAAGCATAGCATGCTCAAAACGGCCAGCTTTCCAGAAAAATTCTCAGGTTACCGTTTTCAGAAAGGGTTATAAAAACTGTAGTGTATTCCGCAAGTGCTGCCAGTAAACAGGATCTTTAACGGGCAGTGTAAGTCAAACAGCTGATACAGGTCACTGCTGCCGGGTATCGTTGACCATCTCCGGGATAATAACAGCCCCTGCGTTGCATACTTTCCTGGCAAAGTATTTTGTGAAATGGGTGGTAATGGCTTCAGCGGCTATGGTAGTCCAGACCTGATCTGACACTTCTTCTTCAAAAAGGAGAAGGGTTATCGATCTCCATAGAGGGTGATTAACCAACCTCTAAATCATGAAAAAAGGTAACCCTTATGATTCATACTAATCAACGTATTATCAAACGAAACTATACACCACAATAGATTCATGGCAATTTGACTTGAACGAATGGGTGCAATTAAAAGTGTTCTAACCAGTAACTTTCCGGCACTTATCCCAGTCACCATTAGCCCTTAAAGTTCTAAGGTTCAACATGTCATGTGCATATTCTGGTTTCCACCAGGCTCCGGGAAGCTTCAGCCGGGTTTGTAAAACAGAACGATTAGAGTTCTCTGTTTCACCCGAACCGATGGGCAAGTTGGCGGCTTCTGCCGTGTGGTAATGAAATTGCCCGGGACGGTTCCTGATAGAGCGATGGCACTCTTCTGACTTATTGGCTTCCTTTCCAGCCTTACCATTGCGATACGGCTCAAGCTCTGCCAGAACTTTCTCGGAGTGGCCTGTCTTCATTCTTGTTTTTTGTTCATCCGTCCATTTTTTGCAGGCTTTCTCATCTTTGCCAGCGCACTCTCTGGCAGCATCTGCCATGTATTCGCAAAGGTGGTAGTAATCCACCAGGAAGCGCCCCTGAGACGCAAAAACCCGGTCTGCCTGACTGGCAATCCATTTCACCCCGTCACTCACGCAAGGAATGGCAGCAAGTTTTTCAGCGAGGGTTTTGGAGGCAGGCATGGTAGGCATCGGAAAAAATGAACTCACCATATTATGGTCAAATTGTGGGAAATTGTTGACTGGGGAACACTTTTAATTGCACCCTAAGCAGCCAGGCACCCAAAAAAAGGGCACTGGTTTCCCTGTCTCAGGATACTTGTTCTGATATGTCCTGGCAGCGATGCACTACGCGACGTCGCTGTCACTCCTGTGAAGGGAAAGAAACAGGGGAGCAGGCCTTGCACAGGACGTTGCTATCCCGTCTGTGTCCTGGCGATTTCCTGTTGGCTCTGTTGTTGCCGGCCAGAGCTGACAGGGTCTTTGAAAAAAAGGGTGCCCGTTGTATTGATGTTCAAAAATGTGATGGAAAGTCAGGTAGCAGGGATGGGGGTATTCACACTTAAACGACCACGCCAGCGATTGGATGAGTCAGGCGCTTTATGAGCAGATGCCGGCAGAGCTGGCGATCCATGCTGTCAAAAACAAACGTCGGACTGTCATTACCCCTTTACTGGATGCAGAAAAGTCCCCCCCCGGACAGACGTCATCGCCCCATACCTGAAATCCTGGCATGTGGCGATTAATGTTGATGTCATCAAAACGACCCTGAAAATGGATCTATTGCGCTGTAAGCGCCCGGAAATGGTGAGAAAAGACATAGCCATCAACTTTTTGAACTTTCTGGTCTGCAACCTGATACGAGCACTGATGGGGAAAAACAGCAAAACACAGTGACAAGACACCAGGAGAAATCAGCGTTAAAACGGCTCAGGAAACACGGGTACCGTTTCTTCAGACGCTACCGGGGGCATGGGGTGATTGGCTGGAACAAAAAATCATGACTATGTTGCATATCATCGGGCAACATATTGTTGGGAATCCACCAGGCAGATGGGAACCAGGGGCTGTTAAGAAGCCACCAAAACCTCATAATTCAGTCAGTGCCATTGGCGTCTGGACGCCGTTTGACCCCTTACGGCGTAAAGGCCACATCCTGGCTGACACTATTGGCCTGATAATGGCGATCTGCTGCGATGCAGGATCGTGACGGTGTCAGGCTGCTTTTGTGTCGCTCCTGAAGGTTGCTGTAAAAAACTGCGCCTTGTCCGGGTTTGATGGTGGCTACAGGGGAAAATAACGTGATGGGGTTAATGAACGGTTTACCTTTGCCCTCAGTGTTGTATGCCAACGTAATGATCAAAAGGGTTTCAACGTATTGCCTCGACGCCGGATTGACGCCGGATTGTAGTTTTTAAGCGTTTTTTGAGGCTATCTTTATTACCATCGACTCCCCCGACTACGCTTTACGCGGGCAATGTGAACGCAACCCTGGCCTCGCAATAGCTTGCTGTTACTGGTCATTCTGCCTTGTTCTGACGTCCAGCTTGCCATGTTCATCAGAGTGGTTAGAAAAGACGATGGGCATAACAGGGTCTGACAGACACCCTCTAAACATCAAAAGTCAGTCATCCTGAGGGCAGAGCCGAACCGGATAACCACAGACCGGACACTTCAAAGCACACATCCGGCTCACTTTCATAGACCAAGGGGAAGCAAATCTTCAAAATTAAAGAGTCCCTGCCCTTCTTCTTCCGCAGCAAGCTCAACGGATTGCACAGGTGGCTCTTTCGGACCCTGGGTAACGTTTGTTATTGTTGCATGGGGCAATTCAGTTGTCACAACAGTGGCAGTTGCTTCCGGGGTCACTATTCTGGATACGGTGACATCACTATTACTGATTGTTGGATTGGTAAACGTGTGAGTGATACAGGTCACTGGGCCGGCGGAAGCGTCTTGCCCGGTGCTTATAACCATCGGAGGGAGCTGAAGATGGGGGTGCCGGGATTTCATATGTTCTTTGAGCTTATGTCTTCGCGTATAAAACTTATTGCAGCCAGGACATTGAAAAGGCTTTTCTTTCCTATGAACTGACTGGTGATTTTGTAAAGTAAGTCGATGTTTAAAAGACTTATCACAGAGAGTGCATTTATAAGCTCTTTCTTCGGTATGGATTCGTTGGTGCATAGCGAGATTAGATGAGGTTGTGAAATACTTTGCACAGAAACCACATTGATAGGGCTTTTCTCCCGTATGGGTTCGCTCGTGCTGATCACGAATAACGGTGGTTGAAAAAGCCTTTTCACAGTGATGGCACTTATAAGGCCTTTCCAGCGTGTGAATTTGTCGTATATGCGCTGCAAGCCTACTTGGTCTATCGAACGTCTTCCTGCAAAAATGACAAGTATGTTTACCCATTGCCAGAATCTCCTTACTGACTGGTTAGCAATGTTTTCATATCAGTGATGTTTACCAAACGTCTTTGCATGGAGCAATGAGGACAGTTGCTGGACAACAACCAACAGCGTTACCGCACTCTATACCCATATTCGTACCCTCAGGTTCAGACCGGGCAAGCCTCATGGATAGTTGCCAACAAAGGCGTAAGGGTATGATTCTCAATTCTCTCATGCCAGAGCTGCCACCCACTCAAGAGCAGAAAACCATTCCCGGCAAACTGGCTGTTACATCAATGGTGGCAATGACTTAAGACGCAATGCCAGAAACTGTTCAGGAAAAGAAATGACTATAAAGGACAATGGATTGTAAACTCACCCTGGTCAGCAATCTATGACCAAGTATAAACCTGAATACCTGTCCCTTGCGGATAATTGTCTTTGTCAATTTGTCCAGACTGATGAGAATACTCCATGGCAAAAACATGATCAACTTTTGATCAGCAGATACTCTGATAACACTGTATAATCCGGTGTTTTTGCTACGTTAATGCCTGATACCGAGCAAAACCAAAAAGAATATCCGCAGCCAGGTACCCAAAAAAGGTACTGGTTTTCCTGTTCTCAGGATACTTGTTCTGATATGTCCCGGCAGCGGCGCACTACCCGACGTCGCTGTCGCTCCCTGTGAAGGGAAAGAAACAGGGGAGCAGGCCTTGTTCTCAGGACGTTGCTATCCCGTCTGCGTCCTGGCGATTGCCTGTTGGCTCTGTTGTTGCCGGCCAGCACTGACAGGGTCTTTGAAAAAAAGGGTGCCCGATGTATTGATTGTCGACAATGTGATGGAAAGTCAGGTAGCAAGGATGGGGTATTCAAACGTAAACGACCACGCCAGCGATTGGATGAGTCAGACGCTTTATGAGCAGATGCCGGCAGAGCTGCGATCAGTGCTGTCAAAAACAAACGTCAGACTATCATTACCCCTTTACTGGATGCAGAAAAGTCCCCCCGGACAAACGTATCGCCCCATACCTGAAACCCTGGCATGTGGCGATTAATGTTGATGTCATCAAAATGACCCTGAAAATGGATCTATTGTCCTGTAAGCGCCCGGAAACGGTGAGAAAAGACATGTCCATCAACTTTTTGAACTTTCTGGTCTGCAACCTGATACGAGCACTGATGGGGAAAAACAGCAAAGCACAGTGACAAGATACCCGGAGAAATCAGCGTTAAAACAGCTCAGGAAACACGGGCATCGTTTCTCCAGATGCTACCAGGCTGCTTTTGTGTCGCCGCCCTGAAGGTTGCTGTAAAAAACTGCGCCTTGTCCCGGTTGATGGTGGCTACAGGGGAAAATAAGGTGATGGGGTTAATGAACGGTTTACCTTTGCCCTCAGTGTTGTACGCCAAAGTGATGATCAAAAGGGTTTCAACGTATTGCCTCGATGCCGGGTTGTAGTTTTTGAGGATTTTTTGGGGTTATCTTTACTACCATCGACTCCCCCGACTACGCTTTACGCGGGCAATGTGAACGCAACCCTGCGTTGAAATACCTCGCAATAGCTTGCTATTACTGGTCATTCTGCCTTGTTCTGACGTCCAGCCTGCCATGTTCATCAGAGTGGTTAGAAAAGACTATGGGCATAACAGGGTCTGACAGACACCCTCTAAACATCAAAAGTCAGTCATCCTGAGGGCAGAGCCGAACCGGATAACCACAGACCGGAAACTTCAAAGCATACATCCGGCTCACTTCCATGCACCAGGGGGAAGCAAATCTTCAAAATTAAAGAGTCCCTGCTCTTCTTCTTCTGCAGCAAGCTCAATGGATTGCACAGGTGGCTCTTCCGGACCCTGGGTAACGTTTGTTATTGTTGCATGGGGCAATTCAGTTGTCATAACAGTCGCAGTTGCTTCCGGGGTCACTATTCTGGATACGGTGACATCACTATTACTGATTGTTGGATTGGTAAATGTGTGAGTAATACAGGTCACCGGGCCGAGGGAAGCGTCTTGCTCGGTGTTTATAACCATCGGAGGGAGCTGGAGATGGGGGTGCCGGGATTTCATATGTTCTTTGAGATTATGTCTTCGCTTATAAGACTTATTGCAGCCAGGACATTGAAAAGGCTTTTCTTTCGTATGAACTGACTGGTGATGTTGTAAAGTAGCTTGCTGTTTAAAAGACTTATCACAGAGAGTGCATTTATAAGCTCTTTCTTCGGCATGGATTCGTTGGTGCACAGCGAGATTAGATGTACTTCTGAATTGCTTTGCACAGAAACCACATTGATAGGGCTTTTCTCCCGTATGGGTTCGCTCGTGCTCATCACGAATACGGGTGGTTGAAAAAGCCTTTTCACAGTGATGGCAGTTATAAGGCCTTTCCAGCGTGTGAATTTGTCGTATATGCGCTGCAAGCCTACCTGGTCTATCGAATGTTTTCCTGCAAAAATGACAAGTATGTTTAGCCATTGCCAGAACCTCCTTACTGACTGGTCAGCAATGTTTTCGCATCAGTGATGTTTACCAAACGTCTTTGCATGGAGCAATGAGGACGGTTGCCGGACAACAACCAACAGCGTTACCGCACTCTATACCCCATGTTCGTACCCTCATCAGACCGGGCAAGCCTCATGGATCGTTGCCAGCAAAGGCGTAAGGGTGTGGTTCTGAATTATTTCATGCCAGAGCTGCCACTCACTCAGGAGCAGAAAACCATTCCCGGCAAACTGGCTGTTACATCAATGGTGGCAATGACTTAAGACGCAATGCCAGAAACTGTTCAAGAAAAGAAATGACTATAAAGGTCAATGGATTGTAAACTCACCCTGGTCAGCAATCTATGACCAGGTATAAACCTGAATACCTGTCCCTTGCGGATAATTGTCTTTGTCAATTTGTCCAGACTGATGAGAATACGCCATGGCAAAAACATGATCAACCTTTGATCAGTAGAGCACGCTGATAACACTGTATAATGCGGTGTTTTTGCTACGTTAATGCCTGACACCGAGGAAAACCAAAAAGAATATCCGCAGCCGGGCACTCAAAAAAAAGGCACTGATTTCCCTGTTCTCAGGATACTTGTTCTGATATGTCCTGGCAGCGGCGCACTACCCGACGTCGCTGTCACTCCCAGTGAAGGGAAAGAAACAGGGGAGCAGGACTTGCTCAGGGCGTTGCTATCCCGTCTGCGTCCTGGTGATTGCCTGTTGGCTCTGTTGTTGTCGGCCAGCGCTGACAGGGTCTTTGAAAAAAGGGTGCCCGATGTATTGATTGTCGACAATGTGATGGAAAGTCAGGGAGCAAGGATGGGGTATTCAAACGTAAACGACCACGCCAGCGATTGGATGAGTCAGACGCTTTATGAGCAGATGCCGGCAGAGCTGCAATCCGTGCTGTCAAAAACAAACGTCGGACTATCATTACCCCTTGACTGGATGCAGAAAAGTCCCCCCGGACAGACGTCATCGCCCCATACCTGAAATCCTGGCATGTGGCGATTAATGTTGATGTCATCAAAACGACCCTGAAAATGGATATATTGCCCTGTAAGCGCCCGAAAATGGTGAGAAAAGACATAGCCATCAACTTTTTTAACTTTCTTAACTTTCTGGTCTGCAACCTGATACGAGCACTGGTGGGGAAAAACAGCAAAATAGAGTGACAAGACACCCAGAGAAATCAGCGTTAAAACGGCTCAGGAAACACGGGCATCGTTTCTCCAGATGCTACCAGGCTGCTTTTGTGTCGCCGCCCTGAAGGTTGCTGTAAAAAACTGCGCCTTGTCCGGGTTGATGGTGGCTACAGGGGAAAATAACGTGATGGGGTTAATGAACGGTTTACCTTTGCCCTCAGTGTTGTACGCCAACGTGATGATCAAAAGGGTTACAACGTATTACCCCGACGCCGGGTTGTAGTTTTTGAGGGTTTTTTGAGGCTATCTTTACTGCCATCGACTCTCCTGACTCCTGACTACGCTTTACGCGGGCAATCTGAACGCCAGCCCTGCGTTGAAATGCCTCGCAATAGCTTGCTATTACTGGTCATTCTGCCTTGTTCTGACGTCCAGCCTGCCATGTTCATCAGGGGGGTTAGAAAAGACGATGGGCATAACAGGCTCTGACAGACACCCTCTAAACATCAAAAGTCAGTCATCCTGAGGGCAGAGCCGAACGGGACAGCCACAGACCGGAAACGTCAAAGCACGCATCCGGCTCACATCCATGCACCAGGGGGAAGCAAATCTTCAAAATTAAAGAGTCCCTGCTCTTCTTCTTCTGCAGCAAGCTCAATGGATTGCACAGGTGGCTCTTCCGGATCCTGGGTAACGTTTGTTATTGTTGCATGGGGCAATTCAGTTGTCATAACAGTGGCAGTTGCTTCCGGGCTCACTATTCTGGATACGGTGACATCACTATTACTGATTGTTGGATGGGTAAACGTGTGAGTGATACAGGTCACTGGGCCGAGGGAAGCGTCTTGCTCGGTGTTTATAATCATGGGAGGGAGCTGGAGATGGGGGTGCCGGGATTTAATATGTCTTTTGAGGCTATTTCTTCGCGTATAAGACTTATTGCAGTCAGGACATTGAAAAGGCTTTTTTTTCATATGAACTGACTGGTGACCTTGTAAAGTAGATCGGTTTTTAAAAGACTTATCACAGAGAGCGCATTGAAAAGCTCTTTCTTCGCTATGGATTCGTTGGTGCCTGGCGAGATGAGATGAGCTTATGAAAAACTTTGAACAGAAACCACATTGATAGGGCTTTTCTCCCGTATGGGTTCGCTCGTGCACATCACGATCACCGGTGGTTGAAAAAGCCTTTTCACAGTGATGGCACTTATAAGGCCTTTCTCCCGTGTGAGTTCGCATGTGTCTCACAAGCAGGTATTCTTTAGTGAACGTCTTCTTACAAATAGTACAAGTATGTTCACCCATTGCCAGAACCTCCTTACTGACTGGTCAGCAATGTTTTCGTATCAGTGATGTTTACCAAACGACTTTGCATGGAGCAATAAGGACGGTTGCCGGACAACAACCAACAGCTTTATCGCACTATATAACCCATGCTCGTAACCACGGGTTCAGACCAGGCAAGCCTAATGGATAGTTGCCAGCAAAGGCGTAAGGGTGTGATTCTCAATTCTCTCATGTCAGAGCTGCCATCCACTCAAGAGCAGAAAACCATTCCCGGCAAACTGGCTGTTACATCAATGGTGGCAATGACTTAAGACGCAATGCCAGAAACTGTTCAAGAAAAGAAATGACTATAAAGGTCAATGGATTGTAGACTCACCCTCGTCAGCAATCTATGACCAGGTATAAACCTGAATACCTGTCCCTTGCGGATAATTTTCTTTGTCAATTTGTCCAGACTGATGAGAATACGCCATGGCAAAAACATGATCAACCTTTGATCAGTAGAGCACGCTGATGACACTGTATAATGCGGTGTTTTTGCTACGTTAATGCCTGACACTGAGGAAAACCAAAAAGAATATCCGCAGCCAGGCACTCAAAAAAAGGCACTGGTTTCCCTGTCTCAGGATACTTGTTCTGATATGTCCTGGCAGCGGCGCACTACCCGACCTCTCTGTCACTCTGTGAAGTGAAAGAAACAGGGGAGGCAGGCCTTGCCCAGGACGTTGCTATCCCGTCTGCGTCCTGGCGATTGCCTGTTGGCTCTGTTGTTGCTGGCCAGCGCTGACAGGGTCTTTGAAAAAAAGGGTGCCCGATGTATTGATTGTCGACAATGTGATGGAAAGTCAGGGAGCAAGGATGGGGTATTCAAACGTAAACCACCACGCCAGCGATTGGATGAGTCAGACGCTTTATGAGCAGATGCCGGCAGAGCTGCGATCCGTGCTGTCAAAAACAAACGTCGGACTATCATTACCCCTTGACTGGATGCAGAAAAGTCCCCCCGGACATACGTCATCGCCCCATACCTGAAATCCTGGCATGTGGCGATTAATGTTGATGTCATCAAAACGACCCTGAAAATGGATCTATTGCCCTGTAAGCGCCCGGAAATGGTGAGAAAAGACATAGCCATCAACTTTTTTAACTTTCTTAACTTTCTGGTCTGCAACCTGATACGAGCACTGGTGAGGAAAAACAGCAAAATAGAGTGACAAGATACCCGGAGAAATCAGCGTTAAAACGGCTCAGGAAACACGGGCATCGTTTCTCCAGATGCTACCAGGCTGCTTTTGTGTCGCCGCCCTGAAGGTTGCTGTAAAAAACTGCGCCTTGTCCGGTTTGATGGTGGCTACAGGGGAAAATAACGTGATGGGGTTAATGAACGGTTTACCTTTGCCCTCAGTGTTGTATGCCAACGTGATGATCAAAAGGGTTTCAACGTATTGCCTCGACGCCGGATTGTAGTTTTTAAGCGTTTTTTGAGGCTATCTTTACTACCATCGACTCCCCTGACTACGCTTTACGCGGGCAATCTTAACGCCAACCCTGCGTTGAAATGCCTCGCAATAGTTTGCTGTTAATGGTCATTCTGCCTTGTTCTGACGTCCAGCTTGCCATGTTCATCAGGGGGGTTAGAAAAGACGATGGGCATAACAGGGTCTGACAGACACCCTCTAAACATCAAAAGTCAGTCATCCTGAGGGCAGAGCCGAACGGGACAACCACAGACCGGAAACGTCAAAGCACGCATCCGGCTCACCTCCATGCACCAGGGGGAAGCAAATCTTCAAAATTAAAGAGTCCCTGCTCTTCTTCTGCAGCAAGCTCAATGGATTGCACAGGTGGCTCTTCCGAACCCTGGGTAACGTTTGTTATTGTTGCATGGGGCAATTCAGTTGTCATAACAGTGGCAGTTGCTTCCGGGGTCACTATTCTGGATACGGTGACATCACTATTACTGATTGTTGGATGGGTAAACGTGTGAGTAATACAGGTCACTGGGCCGGCGGAAGCGTCTTGCCCGGTGCTTATAACCATCGGAGGGAGCTGAAGATGGGGGTGCTGGGATTTCATATGTTTTTTGAGGCTATGTATTCCCTTATAAGACTTATTGCATTCAGGACATTGAAAAGGCTCTTCTTTGCTATGAACTGACTGGTGATATTTTAAATGATGTGCATGTTTAAAAGACTTATCACAGAGAGTGCATTTATAAGCTCTTTCTTCGGTATGGATTCGTTGGTGCCTGGCGAGATTAGATGAGCTTCTGAAAAACTTTGAACAGAAACCACATTGATAGGGCTTTTCTCCCGTATGGATTCGCTCGTGGCTTTTACAATCATATTGAGTTGCAAAAGCCTTTTGACAGTGATAACAGTTATAAGGCCTTTCTCCCGTGTGAGTTCGTATGTGTATCACAAGAAGGGATTCTCTATTGAACGTCTTCCTGCAAAAATGACAAATATGTTCACCCATTGCCAGAACCTCCTTACTGACTGGTCAGCAATGTTTTCGTATCAGTGATGTTTACTAAACGTCTTTGCATGGAGCAATGAGGACGGTTGCCGGACAACAACCAACAGCGTTACCGCACTCTATACCCATGTTCGTACCCTCGGATCCAGACCGGGCAAGCCTCATGGATCGTTGCCAGCAAAGGCGTAAGGGTGTGGTTCTGAATTATTTCATGCCAGAGCTGCCACCCACTCAAGAGCAGAAAACCATTCCCGGCAAACTGGCTGTTACATCAATGGTGGCAATGACTTAAGACGCAATGCCAGAAACTGTTCAAGAAAAGAAATGACTATAAAGGTCAATGGATTGTAAACTCACCCTGGTCAGCAATCTATGACCAGGTATAAACCTGAATACCTGTCCCTTGCGGATAATTGTCTTTGTCAATTTGTCCAGACTGATGAGAATACTCCATGGCAAAAACATGATCAACCTTTGATCAGTAGAGCACGCTGATAACACTGTATAATGCGGTGTTTTTGCTACGTTAATGCCTGACACCGAGGAAAACCAAAAAGAATATCCGCAGCCAGGCACTCAAAAAAAAGGCACTGGTTTCCCTGTCTCAGGATACTTGTTCTCATATGTCCTGGCAGCGGCGCACTACCCGACGTCGCTGTCACTCCTGTGAAGGGAAAGAAACAGGGAAGCAGGACTTGCTCAGGGCGTTGCTATCCCGTCTGCGCCCTGGCGATTGCCTGTTGGCTCTGTTGTTGTCGGCCAGCGCTGACAGGGTCTTTGAAAAAAAGGGTGCCCGTTGTATTGATTTCCAAAAATGTGATGGAAAGTCAGGTAGCAAAGATGGGGTATTCAAACGTAAACGACCACGCCAGCGATTGGATGAGCCAGGCGCTTTATGAGCAGATGCTGGCAGAGCTGCAATCGGTGCGGTCAAAAACAAACGTCGGACTAATATTACCCTTGACTGGATGCAGATAAAGTCCCCCCGGACAGACGTCATTCTGAACTTTCTGGTCTACAACCTGATACGAGCACTGATGGGGAAAAACAGCAAAACAGAGTGACAAGACACCCGGAGAAATCAGCGTTAAAACGGCTCAGCAAACACGGGTATCGTTTCTTAAGACGCTACTGGGGGCATGGAGTGATTGGCGGGAACAAGAAATCATGACTATGTTGCCTGTCATCGGGCAACATAGTGTCGGGAATCCACCAGGCAGATGGGAACCAGGGGCTGTTAAGAAGCCACCAAAACCTCATCATTCAGTTAGTGCCATTGGCGTCTGGATGCCGTTTGACCGCTTACGGCGTAAACGACACACCCTGGCTGACACTATTGGCCTGATAATGGTGGTGGTCGTCATATCTGCTGCCATGCAAAATCGTGACGGTACCAGGCTGCTTTTGTCTCGCCCTGCTTGGAGGTTGCTGTAAAAAGTTGCTGTAAAAAACTGTGCCCTGTCCGGGTTGATGGTGGCTATAGGGGAAAATGACTTGATTGGGTTAATAGCACACATCCGGCTCACTTCCATGCATTAGGGAGAAGCAAATCTTCAAAATTAAAGAGTCCCTGCTCTTCTTCTTCTGCAGCAAGCTCAATGGATTGCACAGGTGGCTCTTCCGGACCCTGGGTAACGTTTGTTATTGTTGCATGGGGCAATTCAGTTGTCACAACAGTGGCAGTTGCTTCCGGGCTCACTATTCTGGATACGGTGACATCACTATTACTGATTGTTGGATTGGTAAACGTGTGAGTGATACAGGTCACCGGGCCGGTGGAAGCGTCTTGCCCGGTGTTTATAATCAACGGATGGCGCTGGAGATGGGGGTGCCGGGATTTAATATGTCTTTTGAGGTTATTTCTTCCCTTATAAGACTTATTGCATTCAGGACATTGAAAAGGCTTTTCGTTCCTGTGAACTGACTGGTGATTTTGTAAAGTAGCTTGCTGTTTAAAAGACTTATCACAGAGAGTGCATTGATAAGCTCTTTCTTCGGCATGGATTCGTTGGTGCTGAGCGAGATGAGATGAGGTTCTGAATTGCTTTGCACAGAAACCACATTGATAGGGCTTTTCTCCCGTATGGGTTCGCTCGTGCTCATCACGAATACTGGTGGTTGAAAAAGCCTTTTCACAGTGATAGCACTTATAAGGCTTTTCTCCCGTGTGAGTTCGTATGTGTCTCACAAGCAGGTATTTTGCAGTGAACGTCTTCTTACAAAAAGTACAAATATGTTCACCCATTGCCAGAACCTCCTTACTGACTGGTCAGCAATGTTTTCGTATCAGTGATGTTTACCAAACGTCTTTGCATGGAGCAATGAGGACGGTTGCCGGACAACAACCAACAGCGTTACCGCACTCTATACCCATGTTCGTACCCTCGGGTTCAGACCGGGCAAGCCTCATGGATCGTTGCCAGCAAAGGCGTAAGGGTGTGGTTCTGAATTATTTCATGCCAGAGCTGCCACCCACTCAAGAGCAGAAAACCATTCCCGGCAAACTGGCTGTTACATCAATGGTGGCAATGACTTAAGACGCAATGCCAGAAACTGTTCAAGAAAAGAAATGACTATAAAGGTCAATGGATTGTAAACTCACCCTGGTCAGCAATCTATGACCAGGTATAAACCTGAATACCTGTCCCTTGCGGATAATTGTCTTTGTCAATTTGTCCAGACTGATGAGAATACGCCATGGCAAAAACATGATCAACCTTTGATCAGTAGAGCACGCTGATAACACTGTATAATGCGGTGTTTTTGTTACGTTAATGCCTGACACCGAGCAAAACCAAAAAGAATATCCGCAGCCAGGCACTCAAAAAAAGGCACTGATTTCCCTGTTCTCAGGATACTTGTTCTGATATGTCCTGGCAGCGGCGCACTACCCGACGTCGCTGTCGCTCCCTGTGAAGGGAAAGAAACAGGGGAGCAGGACTTGCTCAAGGCGTTGCTATCCCGTCTGTGCCCTGGTGATTGCCTGTTGGCTCTGTTGTTGCCGGCCAGCGCTGACAGGGTCTTTGAAAAAAAGGGTGCCCGATGTATTGATTGTCGACAATGTGATGGAAAGTCAGGGAGCAAGGATGGGGTATTCAAACGTAAACCACCACGCCAGCGATTGGATGAGTCAGACGCTTTATGAGCAGATGCCGGCAGAGCTGCGATCCGTGCTGTCAAAAAACAAACGTCAGACTATCATTACCCTTTGACTGGATGCAGAAAAGCCCCCCCGGACAGACGTCATCGCCCCATACCTGAAATCCTGGCATGTGGCGATTAATGTTGATGTCATCAAAACGACCCTGAAAATGGATCTATTGCCCTGTAAGCGCCCGGAAACGGTGAGAAAAGACATAGCCATCAACTTTTTTAACTTTCTTAACTTTCTGGTCTGCAACCTGATACGAGCACTGGTGGGGAAAAACAGCAAAATAGAGTGACAAGACACCCAGAGAAATCAGCGTTAAAACGGCTCAGGAAACACGGGCATCGTTTCTCCAGATGCTACCAGGCTGCTTTTGTGTCGCCGCCCTGAAGGTTGCTGTAAAAAACTGCGCCTTGTCCGGGTTGATGGTGGCTACAGGGGAAAATAAGGTGATGGGGTTAATGAACGGTTTACCTTTGCCCTCAGTGTTGTACGCCAACGTGATGATCAAAAGGGTTTCAACGTGTTGTCTCGACGCCGGATTGTAGTTTTTAAGCGTTTTTTGAGGCTATCTTTACTACCATCGACTCCCCCGACTACGCTTTACGCGGGCAATGTGAACGCAACCCTGCGTTGAAATGCCTCGCAATAGTTTGCTGTTACTGGTCATTCTGCCTTGTTCTGACGTCCAGCTTGCCATGTTCATCAGGGGGGTTAGAAAAGACGATGGGCATAACAGGGTCTGACAGACACCCTCTAAACATCAAAAGTCAGTCATCCTGAGGGCAGAGCCGAACGGGACAACCACAGACCGAAAACGTCAAAGCACGCATCCGGCTCACATACATGCATCAGGGGGAAGCAAATCTTCAAAATTAAAGAGTCCCTGCTCTTCTTCTTCTGCTGCAGCAAGCTCAATGGATTGCAAAGGTGGCTCTTCCAGACCCTGGGTAATGTTTGTTATTGTTGCATGGGGCAATTCAGTTGTCACAACAGTGGCAGTTGCTTCCGGGGTCACTATTCTGGATACGGTGACATCACTATTACTGATTGTTGGATTGGTAAATGTGTGAGTAATACAGGTTACCGGGCCGAGGGAAGCGTCTTGCTCGGTGTTTATAATCATGGGAGGGAGCTGGAGATGGGGGTGCCGGAATTTAATATGTTTATTGAGGTTATCTCTCCGCGTATAAGACTTATTGCAGTCAGGACATTGAAAAGGCTTTTTTTTCATATGAACTGACTGGTGATCTTTTAAATGACCTTGTTGTGTAAAAGACTTATCACAGAGAGTGCATTTATAAGCTCTTTCTTCGGTATGGATTCGTTGGTGCCTGGCGAGATTAGATGAGCTTCTGAAAAACTTTGAACAGAAACCACATTGATAGGGCTTTTCTCCCGTATGGATTCGCTCGTGGCTTTTACAATCATATTGAGTTGCAAAAGCCTTTTGACAGTGATAACAGTTATAAGGCCTTTCTCCCGTGTGAGTTCGTATGTGTATCACAAGATGGGATTCTCTATTGAACGTCTTCTTACAAAAATGACAAATATGTTCACCCATTGTCAGAATCTCCTTACTGACTGGTCAGCAATGTTTTCGTATCAGTGATGTTTACCAAACGTCTTTGCATGGAGCAATGAGGACGGTTGCCGGACAACAACCAACAGCGTTACCGCACTCTATACCCATGTTCGTACCCTCGGGTCCAGACCGGGCAAGCCTCATGGATCGTTGCCAGCAAAGGCGTAAGGGTGTGGTTCTGAATTATTTCATGCCAGAGCTGCCACCCACTCAAGAGCAGAAAACCATTCCCGGCAAACTGGCTGTTACATCAATG
The DNA here is from genome assembly GCA_965232215.1 of Endozoicomonadaceae bacterium. Taxonomy (GTDB): domain Bacteria; phylum Pseudomonadota; class Gammaproteobacteria; order Pseudomonadales; family Endozoicomonadaceae; genus Endonucleibacter. The sequence continues at coordinate 115,099 of CBDDPF010000012.1, read as the reverse complement.
GTGGCAATGACTTAAGACGCAATGTCAGAAACTGTTCAAGAAAAGAAATGACTATAAAGGTCAATGGATTGTAAGCTCACCCTGGTCAGCAATCTATGACCAGGTATAAACCTGAATACCTGTCCCTTGCGGATAATTGTCTTTGTCAATTTGTCCAGACTGATGAGAATACGCCATGGCAAAAACAGGATCAACCTTTGATCAGTAGAGTACGCTGATAACACTGTATAATGCGGTGTTTTTGCTACGTTAATGCCTGACACCGAGGAAAACCAAAAAGAATATCCGCAGCCAGGCACTCAAAAAAAGGCACTGATTTCCCTGTTCTCAGGATACTTGTTCTGATATGTCCTGGCAGCGGCGCACTACCCGACGTCGCTGTCACTCCCAGTGAAGGGAAAGAAACAGGGGAGCAGGACTTGCTCAGGGCGTTGCTATCCCGTCTGCGCCCTGGCGATTGCCTGTTGGCTCTGTTGTTGCAGGCCAGCGCTGACAGGGTCTTTGAAAAAAAGGGTGCCCGTTGTATTGGTTGTCGACAATGTGATGGAAAGTCAGGTAGCAAGGATGGGGTATTCAAACGTAAACGACCACGCCAGCCATTGGATGAGTCAGACGCTTTATGAGCAGATGTCGGCAGAGCTTCGATCCGTGCTGTCAAAAACAAACGTCGGACTATCATTACCCCTTGACTGGATGCAGAAAAGTCCCCCCGGACAGACGTCATCGCCCCATACCTGAAATCCTGGCATGTGGCGATTAATGTTGATGTCATCAAAACGACCCTGAAAATGGATCTATTGCCCTGTAAGCGCCCGGAAATGGTGAGAAAAGACATAGCCATCAACTTTCTTAATTTTCTTAACTTTCTGGTCTGCAACCTGATACGAGCACTGGTGGGGAAAAACAGCAAAATAGAGTGACAAGATACCCGGAGAAATCAGCGTTAAAACGGCTCAGGAAACACGGGCATCGTTTCTCCAGATGCTACCAGGCTGCTTTTGTGTCGCCGCCCTGAAGGTTGCTGTAAAAAACTGCGCCTTGTCCGGGTTGATGGTGGCTACAGGGGAAAATAACGTGATTGGGTTAATGAACGGTTTACCTTTGCCCTCAGTGTTGTACGCCAACGTGATGATCAAAAGGGTTACAACGTATTGCCTCGACGCCGGGTTGTAGTTTTGAGCGTCTTTTGAGGCTGTCTTTACTACCAACGACTCCCCTGACTACGGTTTACGCGGGCAATGTGAACGCCAACCCTGCGTTGAAATGCCTCGCAACAGCTTGCTGTTACTGATCATTCTGCCTTGTTTTGACGTCCAGCTTGCCATGTTCATCAGGGGGGGGTAGAAAAGACGATGGGCATAACAGGGTCTGACAGATACCCTCTAAACATCAAAAGTCAGTCATCCTGAGGGCAGAGCCGAACCGGACAACGATAGACCGGACACTTCAAAGCACACATCCGGCTCACATCCATGCACCAGGGGGAAGCAAATCTTCAAAATTAAAGAGTCCCTGCTCTTCTTCTTCTACAGCAAGCTCAACGGATTGCACAGGTGGCTCTTCCGGACCCTGGGTAACGTTTGTTATTGTTGCATGGGGCAATTCAGTTGTCATAACAGTGGCAGTTGCTTCCGGGGTCACTATTCTGGATACGGTGACATCACTATTACTGATTGTTGGATTGGTAAATGTGTGAGTAATACAGGTCACCGGGCCGAGGGAAGCGTCTTGCTCGGTGTTTATAATCATGGGAGGGAGCTGGAGATGGGGGTGCCGGAATTTAATATGTTTATTGAGGTTATCTCTCCGCGTATAAGACTTATTGCAGTCAGGACATTGAAAAGGCTTTTTTTTCATATGAACTGACTGGTGATATTTCAAATGACCTTGTTGTGTAAAAGACTTATCACAGAGAGTGCATTTATAAGCTCTTTCTTCGGTATGGATTCGTTGGTGCCTGGCGAGATTAGATGAGCTTCTGAAAAACTTTGAACAGAAACCACATTGATAGGGCTTTTCTCCCGTATGGATTCGCTCGTGCTTTTTACAATCATATTGAGTTGCAAAAGCCTTTTGACAGTGATAACAGTTATAAGGCCTTTCTCCCGTGTGAGTTCGTATGTGTATCACAAGATGGGATTCTCTATTGAACGTCTTCTTACAAAAATGACAAATATGTTCACCCATTGTCAGAATCTCCTTACTGACTGGTCAGCAATGTTTTCGTATCAGTGATGTTTACCAAACGTCTTTGCATGGAGCAATGAGGACGGTTGCCGGACAACAACCAACAGCGTTACCGCACTCTATACCCATGTTCGTACCCTCGGGTCCAGACCGGGCAAGCCTCATGGATCGTTGCCAGCAAAGGCGTAAGGGTGTGATTCTGAATTATTTCATGCCAGAGCTGCCACCCACTCAAGAGCAGAAAACCATTACCGGCAAACTGGCTGTTACATCAATGGTGGCAATGACTTAAGACGCAATGCCAGAAACTGTTCAAGAAAAGAAATGACTATAAAGGTCAATGGATTGTAAACTCACCCTGGTCAGCAATCTATGACCAGGTATAAACCTGAATACCTGTCCCTTGCGGATAATTGTCTTTGTCAATTTGTCCAGACTGATGAGAATACGCCATGGCAAAAACATGATCAACCTTTGATCAGTAGAGCACGCTGATAACACTGTATAATGCGGTGTTTTTGCTACGTTAATGCCTGACACCGAGGAAAACCAAAAAGAATATCCGCAGCCAGACACTCAAAAAAAAGGCACTGGTTTCCCTGTCTCAGGATACTTGTTCTGATATGTCCTGGCAGCGGCGCACTACCCGACTTCGCTGTCACTCCTGTGAAGGGAAAGAAACAGGGGAGCAGAACTTGCTCAGGGCGTTGCTATCCCGTCTGCGCCCTGGCGATTGCCTGTTGGCTCTGTTGTTGTCGGCCAGCGCTGACAGGGTCTTTGAAAAAAAGGGTGCCCGTTGTATTGATTGTCGACAATGTGATGAAAAGTCAGGTAGCAAGGATGGGGTATTCAAACGTAAACGACCACGCCAGCGATTAGATGAGTCAGACGCTTTATGAGCAGATGCTGGCAGAGCTGCAATCGGTGCGGTCAAAAACAAACGTCGGACTAATATTACCCTTGACTGGATGCAGATAAAGTCCCCCCCGGACAGACGTCATTCTGAACTTTCTGGTCTACAACCTGATACGAGCACTGATGGGGAAAAACAGCAAAACAGAGTGACAAGACACCCGGAGAAATCAGCGTTAAAACGGCTCAGCAAACACGGGTATCGTTTCTTAAGACGCTACTGGGGGCATGGAGTGATTGGCGGGAACAAAAAATCATGACTATGTTGCCTGTCATCGGGCAACATAGTGTCGGGAATCCACCAGGCAGATGGGAACCAGGGGCTGTTAAGAAGCCACCAAAACCTCATCATTCAGTTAGTGCCATTGGCGTCTGGATGCCGTTTGACCCCTTACGGCGTAAACGACACACCCTGGCTGACACTATTGGCCTGATAATGGTGGTGGTCGTCATATCTGCTGCCATGCAAAATCGTGACGGTACCAGGCTGCTTTTGTCTCGCCCTGCTTTGGAGGTTGCTGTAAAAAGTTGCTGTAAAAAACTGCGCCCTGTCCGGGTTGATGGTGGCTATAGGGGAAAATGACTTGATTGGGTTAATAGCACATATCCGGCTCACCTCCATGCACCAGGGAGAAGCAAATCTTCAAAATTAAAGAGTCCCTGCTCTTCTTCTTCTGCAGCAAGCTCAATGAATTGCACAGGTGGCTCTTCCGGACCCTGGGTAACGTTTGTTATTGTTGCATGGGGCAATTCAGTTGTCATAACAGTGGCAGTTGCTTCCGGGGTAACTATTCTGGATACGGTGACATCACTATTACTGATTGTTGGATTGGTAAATGTGTGAGTAATACAGGTCACCGGGCCGAGGGAAGCGTCTTGCTCGGTGTTTATAATCATGGGAGGGAGCTGGAGATGGGGGTGCCGGGATTTAATATGTCTTTTGAGGCTATCTCTCCGCGTATAAGACTTATTGCAGCCAGGACATTGAAAAGGCTTTTCTTTCGTATGAACTGACTGGTGACTTTGTAAAGTAGATCGCTGTGTAAAAGACTTATCACAGAGAGTGCATTGATAAGCTCTTTCTCCGGTATGGATTCGTTGGTGCCTGGCGAGATCAGTTGAGTATCTGAAAGACTTTGAACAGAAACCACATTGATAGGGCCTTTCTCCCGTATGGATTCGCTCGTGCCTTTTACAATTAGCGTTGTCTGCAAAAGTCTTTTCACAGTGATGGCACTTATAAGGCATTTCTCCCGTGTGAGTTCGTATGTGTATCACAAGATGGGATTCTCTATTGAACGTCTTCCTGCAAAAATGACAAGTATGTTCACCCATTGCCAGAACCTCCTTACTGACTGGTCAGCAATGTTTTCGTATCAGTGATGGTTACCAAACGACTTTGCATGGAGCAATGAGCGCAGTTGCTGGACAATAACCAACAGCGTTACCGCGCTCTATACTCGTGACCGTTGAAGATGCTTGATTTTTCTGCATTTTTTTAGCAATCTCAACGGATGCCAAAATTTATGCTCACACCTCAGCAAAAATCAACCTTGGAGTCCCAACACAAAACGTCGCGGGATGCTCGGGAGTGTGACCGTATTAAAGCCGTATTACTGAGATCTGAAGGCTGGTCAATAACCGCCATTGCTCAAGCATTGAGAAAAAGTGAATTTTCCATTGCCCGGCACATTGATGACTACCTGAAAAAGGACAAACTGAAACCTGAAAACGGTGGCAGTGAGAGTCATCTTAATGACGAGCAAAGTGAGCAGCTAATTGTGCATATTTCAGAACATACTTACGCCCATGTCTACGAAATTGTGTCGTATATTTTTGAACGCTGGGCTGTCAAATACACCGTGTCAGGCCTCAACAAGTGGTTGCACCAAAAAGGCTTCACCTACAAAAAACCAAAAGGTGTACCGCACAAGGTGGATGCCAATAAGCAGGCAGAGTTTATTGAGCACTACGAAGAGTTGAAAGCCTCACTGCCTGAGAGTGAGGTTGTGCTTTTCATGGATGCAGTTCACCCAACGCAAGCCACCAAAATCACCTCGGGTTGGATACGCAAAGGTGTTGATAAAGTCATCAATACGACGGGCAGTCGCAACCGAATGAACATCGTCGGTGCGATAGAATTGAACAACTTGTCTGCTGCTATTTTTGATCAATTCGAGACGGTTAACGGGCTGGCTATCATTGAATTCTTCAGAAAAGTTAAGTCCGCTTATACATCAAAGAGTGTCATTCACATGGTGCTGGATGGAGCAGGTTATCACTATTCGAAGGAAGTCGTTGATGAGGCTGAAAAGCTGGGTATAAAACTGCATTACCTTCCGCCCTACAGCCCAAACCTGAACCCAATTGAGCGGTTATGGAAGGTAATGAATGAGTACGCTCGAAATAATCAATACTTTGCAAAACTGAAGGATTTCCGGAAAAATATACGTCATTTTCTGTATGTTACGCTACCAGAAATAGGTGCTTCGTTAGTGAGCAGGATTAATGACAATTTTCAGATACTGAATCCTGCATCTTGAATTCACTTGGGTATATACCCATGTTCGTACCCCCACAGGTTCAGACCGGGCAAGCCTCATGGATAGTTGCCAGCAAAGGCGTAAGGCTGTGGTTCTGAATTCTTTCATGCAAGAGCTGCCACCCACTCAAGAGCAGAAAACCATTCCCGGCAAACTGGCTGTTACATCAATGGTGGCAATGACTTAAGACGCAATGCCAGAAACTGTTCAGGAAGAGAAATGACTATAAAAGTCAATGGATTGTAAGCTCACTCTCGTCAGCAATCTACGAACAAGTATAAACCTGAATGCCTGTCCCTCGCTGATAATTGTCTTTGTTAATTTGTCCACACTGATGAGAATATGCCATGGCAAATCATGATCAACCTTTGATCAGCAGACACGCTGATAACACTGGATAATCCGGTGTTTTTGCTATGTTAATGCCTGACACCGAGGAAAACCAAAAAGCATATCCGCAGCCAGGCACCCAAAAAAAGGCACTGGTTTCCCTGTCTCAGGATACTTGTTCTCATATGTCCTGGCAGCGGCGCACTACCCGACGTCGCTGTCACTCCTGTGAAGGGAAAGAAACATTTGCCCAGGACGTTGCTATCCCGTCTGCGTCCTGGTGATTTCCTGTTGGCTCTGTTGTTGTCGGCCAGCGCTGACAGGGTCTTTGAAAAAAAGGGTGCCCGTTGTATTGATTTCCAAAAATGTGATGGAAAGTCAGGTAGCAAAGATGGGGTATTCAAACGTAAACGACCACGCCAGCGATTGGATGAGTCAGACGCTTTATGAGCAAATGCCGGCAGAGCTTGTGATCCGTGCTGTCAAAAACAAACGTCGGACTATCATTACCCCTTGACTGGATGCAGAAAAGTCCCCCCGGACAGACGTCATCGCCCCATACCTGAAATCCTGGCATGTGGCGATTAATGTTGATGTCATCAAAACGACCCTGAAAATGGATCTATTGCCCTGTAAACGCCCGGAAATGGTGAGAAAAGACATAGCCATCAATTTTTTTAACTTTCTTAACTTTCTGGTCTGCAACCTGATACGAGCACTGGTGAGGAAAAACAGCAAAACAGAGTGACAAGACACCCAGAGAAATCAGCATTAAAACGGCTCAGGAAACACGGGCATCGTTTCTCCAGATGCTATCAGGCTGCTTTTGTGTCGCCGCCCTGAAGGTTGCTGTAAAAAACTGCGCCTTGTCCGGGTTGATGGTGGCTACAGGGGAAAATAACGTGATGGGGTTAATCCTGAATTCCTCAGTTGAAATCACTGCCTCCACTGAAAACCTTACGCAAGTTGACTTATAACTATTTACTGCAGTCACCCAAAAGGGGAGTAATGAAAAGACGAAAGCCTGACTGCCGCAAGATAAAGAAGCAATTTATGAAATTCAACTGCGGAATTTAGGTTAATGAACGGTTTACCTTTGCCCTCAGTGTTGTACGCCAACGTGATGATCAAAAGGGTTTCAACGTATTGCCTCGACGCCGGATTGTAGTTTTTAAGCGTTTTTTGAGGCTATCTTTACTGCCATCGGTTCCCCTGACTACGCTTTACGCGGGCAATGTGAACGCAACCCTGCGTTGAAATGCCTCGCAATAGCTTGCTGTTACTGGTCATTCTGCCTTGTTCTGACGTCCAGCCTGCCATGTTCATCAGGGGGGTTAGAAAAGACGATGGGCATAACAGGGTCTGACAGACACCCTCTAAACATCAAAAGTCAGTCATCCTGAGGGCAGAGCCGAACGGGACAATCACAGACCGGAAACGTCAAAGCACGCATCCGGCTCACATCCATACACCAGGGGGAAGCAAATCTTCAAAATTAAAGAGTCCCTGCTCTTCTTCTTCTGCAGCAAGCTCAATGGATTGCACAGGTGGCTCTTCCAGACCCTGGGTAATGTTTGTTATTGTTGCATGGGGCAATTCAGTTGTCACAACAGTGGCAGTTGCTTCCGGGCTCACTATTCTGGATACGGTGACATCACTATTACTGATTGTTGGATTGGTAAACGTGTGAGTGATACAGGTCACCGGGCCGAGGGAAGCGTCTTGCTCGGTGTTTATAATCATGGGAGGGAGCTGGAGATAGGGGTGCTGGGATTTCATATGTTTATTGAGGTATTGCCTTCGCGTATAAGACTTATTGCAGTCAGGACATTGAAAAGGCTTTTTTTTCATATGAACTGACTGGTGATTTTGTAAAATAGATTGCTGTTTAAAAGACTTATCACAGAGAGTGCATTTATAAGCTCTTTCTTCGGCATGGATTCGTTGGTGCTGAGCGAGATGAGATGAGGTTGTGAAAGACCTTGCACAGAAACCACATTGAAAGGGCTTTTCTCCCGTATGGGTTCGCTCGTGCCTTTTACAATCACAGCTGGTTGAAAAAGCCTTTTCACAGTGATGGCATTTATAAGGCTTTTCTCCCGTGTGAGTTCGCATGTGTCTCACAAGCTGGTATTTGGTAGGGAACGTCTTCTTACAAATAGTACAAGTATGTTCACCCATTGCCAGAACCTCCTTACTGACTGGTCAGCAATGTTTTCGTATCAGTGATGTTTACCAAACGTCTTTGCATGGAGCAATGAGGACGGTTGCCGGACAACAACCAACAGCGTTACCGCACTCTATACCCATGTTCGTACCCTCGGGTCCAGACCGGGCAAGCCTCATGGATCGTTGCCAGCAAAGGCGTAAGGGTGTGGTTCTGAATTATTTCATGCCAGAGCTGCCACCCACTCAAGAGCAGAAAACCATTCCCGGCAAACTGGCGGTTACATCAAGGGTGGCAATGACTTAAGACGCAATGCCAGAAACTGTTCAGGAAGAGAAATGACTATAAAAGTTAATGGATTGTAAACTTACCCTGGTCAGCAATCTATGACCAGGTATAAACCTGAATGCCTGTCCCTTGCGGATAATTGTCTTTGTCAACTTGTCCAGACTGATGAGAATACTCCATGGCAAAAACATGATCAACCTTTGATCAGTAGAGCACGCTGATAACACTGTATAATGCGGTGTTTTTGCTACGTTAATGCCTGACACCGAGGAAAACCAAAAAGAATATCCGCAGCCAGACACTCAAAAAAAAGGCACTGGTTTCCCTGTCTCAGGATACTTGTTCTCATATGTCCTGGCAGCGGCGCACTACCCGACGTCGCTGTCACTCCTGTGAAGGGAAAGAAACAGGGGAGCAGGACTTGCTCAGGGCGTTGCTATCCCGTCTGCGCCCTGGTGATTTCCTGTTGGCTCTGTTGTTGTCGGCCAGCGCTGACAGGGTCTTTGAAAAAAAGGGTGCCCGTTGTATTGATTTCCAAAAATGTGATGGAAAGTCAGGTAGCAAAGATGGGGTATTCAAACGTAAACGACCACGCCAGCGATTGGATGAGCCAGGCGCTTTATGAGCAGATGCTGGCAGAGCTGCAATCGGTGCGGTCAAAAACAAACGTCGGACTAATATTACCCTTGACTGGATGCAGATAAAGTCCCCCCGGACAGACGTCATTCTGAACTTTCTGGTCTACAACCTGATACGAGCACTGATGGGGAAAAACAGCAAAACAGAGTGACAAGACACCCGGAGAAATCAGCGTTAAAACGGCTCAGCAAACACGGGTATCGTTTCTTAAGACGCTACTGGGGGCATGGAGTGATTGGCGGGAACAAGAAATCATGACTATGTTGCCTGTCATCGGGCAACATAGTGTCGGGAATCCACCAGGCAGATGGGAACCAGGGGCTGTTAAGAAGCCACCAAAACCTCATCATTCAGTTAGTGCCATTGGCGTCTGGATGCCGTTTGACCGCTTACGGCGTAAACGACACACCCTGGCTGACACTATTGGCCTGATAATGGTGGTGGTCGTCATATCTGCTGCGATGCAAAATCGTGACGGTACCAGGCTGCTTTTGTATCGCCCTGCTTGGAGGTTGCTGTAAAAAGTTGCTGTAAAAAGTTGCTGTAAAAAACTGCGCCCTGTCCGGGTTGATGGTGGCTATAGGGGAAAATGACTTGATTGGGTTAATAGCACATATCCGGCTCACCTCCATGCACCAGGGGGAAGCAAATCTTCAAAATTAAAGAGTCCCTGCCCTTCTTCTTCTGCAGCAAGCTCAACGGATTGCACAGGTGGCTCTTCCGGACCCTGGGTAACGTTTGTTATTGTTGCATGGGGCAATTCAGTTGTCATAACAGTGGCAGTTGCTTCCGGGGTCACTATTCTGGATACGGTGACATCACTATTACTGATTGTTGGATGGGTAAATGTGTGAGTAATACAGGTCACCGGGCCGAGGGAAGCGTCTTGCTCGGTGTTTATAATCATGGGAGGGAGTTGGAGATGGGGGTGCCGGGATTTAATATGTTTATTGAGGCTATCTCTCCGCGTATAAGACTTATTGCAGTCAGGACATTGAAAATGCTCTTTTTTCATATGAACTGACTGGTGATTTTTTAAAGTAGATTGCTGTTTAAAAGACTTATCACAGAGAGTGCATTGATAAGCTCTTTCTTCGGCATGGATTCGTTGGTGCTGAGCGAGATGAGATGAGGTTCTGAATTGCTTTGCACAGAAACCACATTGAAAGGGATTTTCTCCCCTATGGATTCGCTCGTGCACATCACGATTACCGGTGGTTGAAAAAGCCTTTTCACAGTGATGGCACTTATAAGGCCTTTCTCCCGTGTGAGTTCGTATGTGTCTCACAAGCCCGGATGCTCTAGTGAACGTCTTCCTGCAAAAATGACAAGTATGTTCACCCATGCCAGAACCTCCTTACTGACTGGTCAGCAATGTTTTCGTATCAGTGATGTTTACCAAATGTCTTTGCATGGAGCAATGAGGACGGTTACCGGACAACAACCAACAGCGTTACCGTACTCTATACCCATGTTCGTACCCTCGGGTCCAGACCGGGCAAGCCTCATGGATCGTTGCCAGCAAAGGCGTAAGGGTGTGGTTCTGAATTATTTCATGCCAGAGCTGCCACCCACTCAAGAGCAGAAAACCATTCCCGGCAAACTGGCTGTTACATCAATGGTGGCAATGACTTAAGACGCAATGCCAGAAACTTTTCAAGAAAAGAAATGACTATAAAGGTCAATGGATTGTAAACTCACCCTGGTCAGCAATCTATGACCAGGTATAAACCTGAATACCTGTCCCTTGCGGATAATTGTCTTTGTCAATTTGTCCAGACTGATGAGAATACTCCATGGCAAAAACATGATCAACCTTTGATCAGTAGAGCACGCTGATAACACTGTATAATGCGGTGTTTTTGCTACGTTAATGCCTGACACCGAGGAAAACCAAAAAGAATATCCGCAGCCAGGCACTCAAAAAAAAGGCACTGGTTTCCCTGTCTCAGGATACTTGTTCTCATATGTCCTGGCAGCGGCGCACTACTCGACGTCGCTGTCACTCCTGTGAAGGGAAAGAAACAGGGAAGCAGGACTTGCTCAGGGCGTTGCTATCCCGTCTGCGCCCTGGCGATTGCCTGTTGGCTCTGTTGTTGTCGGCCAGCGCTGACAGGGTCTTTGAAAAAAAGGGTGCCCGTTGTATTGATTTCCAAAAATGTGATGGAAAGTCAGGTAGCAAAGATGGGGTATTCAAACGTAAACGACCACGCCAGCGATTGGATGAGCCAGGCGCTTTATGAGCAGATGCTGGCAGAGCTGCAATCGGTGCGGTCAAAAACAAACGTCGGACTAATATTACCCTTGACTGGATGCAGATAAAGTCCCCCCGGACAGACGTCATTCTGAACTTTCTGGTCTACAACCTGATACGAGCACTGATGGGGAAAAACAGCAACACAGAGTGACAATACACCCGGAGAAATCAGCGTTAAAACGGCTCAGCAAACACGGGTATCGTTTCTTAAGACGCTACTGGGGGCATGGAGTGATTGGCGGGAACAAAAAATCATGACTATGTTGCCTGTCATCGGGCAACATAGTGTCGGGAATCCACCAGTCAGATGGGAACCAGGGGCTGTTAAGAAGCCACCAAAACCTCATCATTCAGTTAGTGCCATTGGCGTCTGGATGCCGTTTGACCGCTTACGGCGTAAACGACACACCCTGGCTGACACTATTGGCCTGATAATGGTGGTAGTCGTCATATCTGCTGCCATGCAAAATCGTGACGGTACTAGGCTGCTTTTGTATCGCCCTGCTTGGAGGTTGCTGTAAAAAGTTGCTGTAAAAAGTTGCTGTAAAAAGTTGCTGTAAAAAGTTGCTGTAAAAAACTGCGCCCTGTCCGGGTTGATGGTGGCTATAGGGGAAAATGACTTGATTGGGTTAATAGCACATATCCGGCTCACCTCCATGCACCAGGGAGAAGCAAATCTTCAAAATTAAAGAGTCCCTGCTCTTCTTCTTCTGCAGCAAGCTCAATGGATTGCACAGGTGGCTCTTCCGGACCCTGGGTAACGTTTGTTATTGTTGCATGGGGCAATTCAGTTGTCATAACAGTGGCAGTTGCTTCCGGGGTCACTATTCTGGATACGGTGACATCACTATTACTGATTGTTGGATTGGTAAACGTGTGAGTGATACAGGTCACCGGGCCGAGGGAAGCGTCTTGCTCGGTGTTTATAATCATGGGAGGGAGCTGGAGATGGGGGTGCCGGAATTTAATATGTTTATTGAGGTTATCTCTCCGCGTATAAGACTTATTGCAGTCAGGACATTGAAAAGGCTTTTTTTTCATATGAACTGACTGGTGATATTTCAAATGACCTTGTTGTGTAAAAGACTTATCACAGAGAGTGCATTTATAAGCTCTTTCTTCGGTATGGATTCGTTGGTGCTGAGCGAGATGAGATGAGGTTCTGAATTGCTTTGCACAGAAACCACATTGAAAGGGCTTTTCTCCCCTATGGATTCGCTCGTGCACATCACGATTACCGGTGGTTGAAAAAGCCTTTTCACAGTGATGGCACTTATAAGGCCTTTCTCCCGTGTGAGTTCGTATGTGTCTCACAAGCCCGGATGCTCTAGTGAACGTCTTCCTGCAAAAATGACAAGTATGTTCACCCATGCCAGAACCTCCTTACTGACTGGTCAGCAATGTTTTCGTATCAGTGATGTTTACCAAATGTCTTTGCATGGAGCAATGAGGACGGTTACCGGACAATAACCAACAGCGTTACCGTACTCTATACCCATGTTCGTACCCTGGGTTCAGACCGGGCAAGCCTCATGGATCGTTGCCAGCAAAGGCGTAAGGGTGTGGTTCTGAATTATTTCATGCCAGAGCTGCCACCCACTCAAGAGCAGAAAACCATTCGCGGCAAACTGGCTGTTACATCAATGGTGGCAATGACTTAAGACGCAATGCCAGAAACTGTTCAAGAAAAGAAATGGCTATAAAGGTCAATGGATTGTAAACTCACCCTGGTCAGCAATCTATGACCAGGTATAAACCTGAATACCTGTCCCTTGCGGATAATTGTCTTTGTCAATTTGTCCAGACTGATGAGAATACTCCATGGCAAAAACATGATCAACCTTTGATCAGTAGAGCACGCTGATAACACTGTATAATGCGGTGTTTTTGCTACGTTAATGCCTGACACCGAGGAAAACCAAAAAGAATATCCGCAGCCAGGCACTCAAAAAAAAGGCACTGGTTTCCCTGTCTCAGGATACTTGTTCTGTATGCCTTGGCAGCGACGCACTACTCGACGTTGCTGTCACTCCTGTGAAGGGAAAGAAACAGGGGAGCAGGCTTTGCTCAGGGCGTTGCTATCCCGTCTGCGCCCTGGCGATTGCCTGTTGGCTCTGTTGTTGTCGGCCAGCGCTGACAGGGTCTTTGAAAAAAAGGGTGCCCGTTTTATTGATGTTCAAAAATGTGATGGCAAGTCAGGTAGTAAGGATGGGGTATTCAAACGTAAACGACCACGCCAGCGATAGGATGAGTCAGGCGCTTTATGAGCAGATGCCGGCAGAGCTGCAATCGGTGCTGTCAAAAACAAACGTCGGACTATCATTACCCCTTGACTGGATGCAGAAAAGTCCCCCCGGACAGACGTCATTCTGAACTTTCTGGTCTACAACCTGATACGAGCACTGATGGGGAAAAACAGCAAAACAGAGTGACAAGACACCCGGAGAAATCAGCGTTAAAACGGCTCAGCAAACACGGGTATCGTTTCTTAAGACGCTACTGGGGGCATGGAGTGATTGGCGGGAACAAAAAATCATGACTATGTTGCCTGTCATCGGGCAACATAGTGTCGGGAATCCACCAGTCAGATGGGAACCAGGGGCTGTTAAGAAGCCACCAAAACCTCATCATTCAGTTAGTGCCATTGGCGTCTGGATGCCGTTTGACCGCTTACGGCGTAAACGACACACCCTGGCTGACACTATTGGCCTGATAATGGTGGTAGTCGTCATATCTGCTGCCATGCAAAATCGTGACGGTACCAGGCTGCTTTTGTATCGCCCTCCTTGGAGGTTGCTGTAAAAAGTTGCTGTAAAAAGTTGCTGTAAAAAACTGCGCCCTGTCCGGGTTGATGGTGGCTATAGGGGAAAATGACTTGATTGGGTTAATAGCACATATCCGGCTCACATCCATGCACCAGGGGGAAGCAAATCTTCAAAATTAAAGAGTCCCTGCTCTTCTTCTTCTGCAGCAAGCTCAATGGATTGCACAGGTGGCTCTTCCGAACCCTGGGTAATGTTTGTTATTGTTGCATGGGGCAATTCAGTTGTCACAACAGTGGCAGTTGCTTCCGGGCTCACTATTCTGGATACGGTGACATCACTATTACTGATTGTTGTATTGGTAAATGTGTGAGTAATACAGGTCACCGGGCCGAGGGAAGCGTCTTGCTCGGTGTTTATAACCATCGGAGGGAGCTGGAGATGGGGGTGCCGGGATTTCATATGTTCTTTGAGATTATGTCTTCGCTTATAAGACTTATTGCAGCCAGGACATTGAAAAGGCTTTTCTTTCGTATGAACTGACTGGTGACTTTGTAAAGTAGATCGCTGTGTAAAAGACTTATCACAGAGAGTGCATTGATAAGCTCTTTCTCCGGTATGGATTCGTTGGTGCCTGGCGAGATCAGTTGAGTATCTGAAAGACTTTGAACAGAAACCACATTGATAGGGCCTTTCTCCCGTATGGATTCGCTCGTGCCTTTTACAATTAGCGTTGTCTGCAAAAGTCTTTTCACAGTGATGGCACTTATAAGGCATTTCTCCCGTGTGAGTTCGTATGTGTATCACAAGATGGGATTCTCTATTGAACGTCTTCCTGCAAAAATGACAAGTATGTTCACCCATTGCCAGAACCTCCTTACTGACTGGTCAGCAATGTTTTAGTATCAGTGATGTTTACCAAACGACTTTTCATGGAGCAATGAGCGCAGTTGCTGGACAATAACCAACAGCGTTACCGCGCTCTATACCCATGTTCGTACCCCCACAGGTTCAGACCGGGCAAGCCTCATGGATCGTTGTCAGCAAAGGCGTAAGGGTGTGGTTCTGAATTATTTCATGCCAGAGTTGCCACCCACTCAAGAGCAGAAAACCATTCCCGGCAAACTGGCTGTTACATCAATGGTGGCAATGACTTAAGACGCAATGCCAGAAACTGTTCAAGAAAAGAAATGACTATAAAGGTCAATGGATTGTAAACTCACCCTGGTCAGCAATCTATGACCAGGTATAAACCTGAATACCTGTCCCTTGCGGATAATTGTCTTTGTCAATTTGTCCAGACTGATGAGAATACTCCATGGCAAAAACATGATCAACCTTTGATCAGTAGAGTACGCTGATAACACTGTATAATGCGGTGTTTTTGCTACGTTAATGCCTGACACCGAGGAAAACCAAAAAGAATATCCGCAGCCAGGCACCCAAAAAAAAGGCACTGGTTTCCCTGTCTCAGGATACTTGTTCTGATATGTCCTGGCAGCGGCGCACTACCCGACGTCGCTGTCTCCTGTGAAGGGAAAGAAACAGGGGAGCAGGACTTGCTCAGGGCGTTGCTATCCCGTCTGCGCCCTGGCGATTGCCTGTTGGCTCTGTTGTTGTCGGCCAGCGCTGACAGGGTCTTTGAAAAAAAGGGTGCCCGTTGTATTGATTTCCAAAAATGTGATGGAAAGTCAGGTAGCAAAGATGGGGTATTCAAACGTAAACGACCACGCCAGCGATTGGATGAGCCAGGCGCTTTATGAGCAGATGCTGGCAGAGCTGCAATCGGTGCGGTCAAAAACAAACGTCGGACTAATATTACCCTTGACTGGATGCAGATAAAGTCCCCCCGGACAGACGTCATTCTGAACTTTCTGGTCTACAACCTGATACGAGCACTGATGGGGAAAAACAGCAAAACAGAGTGACAAGACACCCGGAGAAATCAGCGTTAAAGCGGCTCAGCAAACACGGGTATCGTTTCTTAAGACGCTACTGGGGGCATGGAGTGATTGGCGGGAACAAAAAATCATGACTATGTTGCCTGTCATCGGGCAACATAGTGTCGGGAATCCACCGCAGATGCGAACCAGGGGCTGTTAAGAAGCCACCAAAACCTCATCATTCAGTTAGTGCCATTGGCGTCTGGATGCCGTTTGACCGCTTACGGCGTAAACGACACACCCTGGCTGACACTATTGGCCTGATAATGGTGGTGGTCGTCATATCTGCTGCCATGCAAAATCGTGACGGTACCAGGCTGCTTTTGTATCGCCCTGCTTGGAGGTTGCTGTAAAAAGTTGCTGTAAAAAGTTGCTGTAAAAAACTGCGCCCTGTCCGGGTTGATGGTGGCTATAGGGGAAAATGACTTGATTGGGTTAATAGCACATATCCGGCTCACCTCCATGCACCAGGGGGAAGCAAATCTTCAAAATTAAAGAGTCCCTGCTCTTCTTCTTCTGCAGCAAGCTCAATGGATTGCACAGGTGGCTCTTCCGGACCCTGGGTAACGTTTGTTATTGTTGCATGGGGCAATTCAGTTGTCACAACAGTGGCAGTTGCTTCCGGGCTCGCTATTCTGGATACGGTGACATCACTATTACTGATTGTTGGATTGGTAAATGTGTGAGTAATACAGGTCACCGGGCCGAGGGAAGCGTCTTGCTCGGTGTTTATAATCATGGGAGGGAGCTGGAGATGGGGGTGCCGGGATTTAATATGTTTATTGAGGCTATCTCTCCGCGTATAAGACTTATTGCAGTCAGGACATTGAAAAGGCTTTTCTTTCGTATGAACTGACTGGTGACTTTGTAAAGTAGATCGCTGTGTAAAAGACTTATCACAGAGAGTGCATTGATAAGCTCTTTCTCCGGTATGGATTCGTTGGTGCCTGGCGAGATTAGTTGAGTATCTGAAAGACTTTGAACAGAAACCACATTGATAGGGCCTTTCTCCCGTATGGATTCGCTCGTGCTTTTTACAATTACCGCTGTCTGCAAAAGTCTTTTCACATTGATGGCACTTATAAGGCCTTTCTCCCGTGTGAGTTCGTATGTGTGTCACAAGCAGGTCTTTTCTAGTGAACGTCTTCTTACAAATACGACAAGTATGTTCACCCATTGCCAGAACCTCCTTACTGACTGGTCAGCAATGTTTTCGTATCAGTGATGGTTACCAAACGTCTTTGCATGGAGCAATGAGCGCAGTTGCTGGACAATAACCAACAGCGTTACCGCTCTCTATACCCATGTTCGTACCCTCAGGTTCAGACCCGGCAAGCCTCATGGATAGTTGCAAGCAAAGGCGTAAGGGTGTGATTCTCAATTCTCTCATGCCAGAGCTGCCACTCACTCAGGAGCAGAAAATCATTCTCGGCAAACTGGCTGTTACATCAATGGTGGCAATGACTTAAGACGCAATGCCAGAAACTGTTCAAGAAAAGAAATGACTATAAAAGTTAATGGATTGTAAGCTCACCCTGGTCAGCAATCTATGAACAAGTATAAACCTGAATGCCTGTCCCTCGCTGATAATTGTTTTTGTTAATTTGTCCAGACTGCTGAAAATATGCCATGGCAAATCATCAGCAATTCCCGACAAATATACGCCTTAGGACGTATATCCTGCTACAGGGGAAAATGACTTGATGGGGTTAATGAACGGTTTACCTTTGCCCTCAGTGTTGTACTCCAACGTGATGATCAAAAGGATTTCAACGTATTGCCTCGACGCCGGGTTGTCGTTTTTGAGGGTTTTTTGAGGCTGTCTTGACTACCATCGACTCCCCTGACTACGCTTGACGCGGGCAATCTGAACGCTAACCCTGCGTTGAGATGCCTCGCAACAGCTTGCTGTTACTGGTCATTTTGCCTTGTTCTGACGTTCAGCTTGCCATGTTCATCTGGGGGGTAGAAAAGACGATGGGCATAATCGGGTCTGACAGACACCCTCTAAACATCAAAAGTCAGCCATCCTGAGGGCAGTGCCGAACCGGACAACGACAGACCGGAAACTTCAAAGCACACATCCGGCTCACTTCCATAGACTAAGGGGAAGCAAATCTTCAAAATTAAAGAGTTCATGCCCTTCTTCTTCTGCAGCAAGCTCAATGGATTGCACAGGTGGCTCTTCCGGACCCTGAGTAACGTTTGTTATTGTTGCATGGGGTAATTCAGTTGTCACAACAGTCGCAGTTGCTTCCGGACTCACTATTCTGGATACGGTGACATCATTGGTGACATTACTATTACTGATTGTTGGATGGGTAAACGTGTGAGTAATACAGGTCACCGGGCCGGTGGAAGCTTCTTGCTGGGTGCTTATAACCATCGGAGGGGGCTGGAGATGGGGGTGCTGGGATTTCATATGTCCTTTGAGGCTATCTCTTCGCGTATAAAACTTATTGCAGCCAGGACATTGAAAAGGCTTTTCTTCCGCATGAACTGACTGGTGATTGTTTAAATGTTGTTTATCTTTAAAAGACTTATCACAGAGGCGGCATTTAAAAGGTCTTTCTCCAGTATGGACTCGTTGGTGCCTGGCGAGATGAGATGAGGTTTCGAAAGACTTTGCACAGAAACCACATTGAAAGGGCTTTTCTCCCGAATGGATTCGCTCGTGCACATTAAGACTACTGGAGGTTGAAAAAGCTTGTTCACAGTCATAGCACTTATAAGGCTTTTCTCCCGTGTGGGTTCGTATGTGTCTCACAAGCCAGGATGCTCTATTGAACGTCTTCCTGCAAAAACGACAAGTATGTTCACCCATTGCCAGAACCTCCTTACTGACTGGTCAGCAATGTTTTCGTATCAGTTAGGACTTACGCATTGACAACATATCCTAAAGTTTGATAATTACCAAAAATCACTACCTTTCAGGGACGAAAGTGAGAAGTACTACTCGCCCAACAACTGCACAATGCACACTCCCACAATACATGGGGTTTCTGATCAGTGAGCCAAAATCATCAACATGCACAAGGCTGGCAGAAGTGACCGGCATTTCTCACGATAGCGTTAATCGTTTTCTTAACCGCGAACATTATCAGCCAAAAGATATGTTCAAAGAGGCCGCTCAGGACTTGTGTCTTGTTGGTGGCACATTGAGTGTCGATGATACTGTTCTTGATAAACCCTATAGCAATTCTGTGGCTCTGGTCAGCCATTTCTGGTCTGGAAAACACCACAGGGCAGTCAAGGGAATTAACCTCGTCACCCTCTATTACACAGACCCGGCAGGTCGCCATATGCCAGTAAATTTCAGGATATGCGACAAATCGGAAGGCAAGACTAAAAACGACTATTTTCGTGAAATGCTGATTGAAGTGCTGGCGTGGGGACTGAAGCCAGCGTTTGTAACCGGTGACTCCTGGTACAGCTGCGTCAAAAACCTGAAGACGATTAAGAACCATCAGACTGGGTTTATGTTTGCGGTTGAAAAAAATAGGACGGTATCACTGGAAAAAGGTAAGTGGCAGCAGGTTCAAACCCTTGAGATACCAGACGATGGTCTGAATGTCTGGCTCAAGGATTTCGGCAATGTCAGGTTGTTCAGGACGACGCTAAAAGACCAGTGTCGTCACTACGTGGTTTACTTGCCGGAAGATGTACCTTTTCAACGCAATGAATTCATCCAGATACATGACCAGCACTGGCAGATCGAACAGTTTCACAGAGCGATCAAGCAAGTTTGCCATATCGAGCATTTTCAGGTGCGTAATGAGCGGCCTGTGAGAAATCACATCTTTGCCAGTATTCTGAGTTTTGTATATCTCCAGAAGATGCAGATAGCGCAGGAGTTTACCAATATTTATCAGCACCAGCGCGAGCTGTTTAAAGGGGTGGTTGGTGCTTTCATTGAGAGCTTCGCAAAGGGCAAAGATTACCTGCTACCAAAATATGCCGGCGTCATCAATGCGTAAGTCCTATCAGTGATGTTTACCAAACGACTTTGCATGGAGCAATGAGCACAGTTGCTGGACAATAACCAACAGCGTTACCGCGCTCTATACCCATGTTCGTACCCTCAGGTTCAGACCGGGCAAGCCTCATGGATCGTTGCCAGCAAAGGCGTAAGTGTGTGGTTCTGAATTATTTCATGCCAGAGCTGCCACTCACTCAGGAGCAGAAAATCATTCTCGGCAAACTGGCTGTTATATCAATGGTGGCAATGACTTAAGACGCAATGCCAGAAACTGTTCAGGAAGAGAAATGACTATAAAAGTCAATGGATTGTAAGCTCACCCTGGTCAGCAATCTATGAACAAGTATAAACCTGAATGTCTGTCCCTCGCTGATAATTGTTTTTGTTAATTTGTCCAGACTGCTGAGAATATGCCATGGCAAATCATCAGCAATTCCCGACAAATATACGCCTTAGCACGTATATCCTGCTACAGGGGAAAATGACTTGATGGGGCTAATGAACGGTTTACCTTTGCCCTCAGTGTTGTACGCCAAAGTGATGATCAAAAGGGTTTCAACGTATTGCCTCGACGCCAGATTGTAGTTTTTGAGGGTTTTTTGAGGCTATCTTTACTGCCATCGACTCTCCTGACTCCTGACTACGCTTTACGCGGGCAATCTGAACGCCAACCCTGCGTTGAAATGCCTCGCAATAGCCTGCTATTACTGATCATTCTGCCTTGTTCTGACGTCCAGCTTGCCATGTTCATCAGGGGGGTTAGAAAAGACGATGGGCATAACAGGGTCTGACAGACACCCTCTAAACATCAAAAGTCAGTCATCCTGAGGGCAGAGCCGAACGGGACAACCACAGACCGAAAACGTCAAAGCACGCATCCGGCTCACATACATGCATCAGGGGGAAGCAAATCTTCAAAATTAAAGAGTCCCTGCTCTTCTTCTGCAGCAAGCTCAATGGATTGCACAGGTGGCTCTTCCGGACCCTGGGTAACGTTTGTTATTGTTGCATGGGGTAATTCAGTTGTCATAACAGTCGCAGTTGCTTCCGGACTCACTATTCTGGATACGGTGACATCACTATTACTGATTGTTGGATTGGTAAACGTGTGAGTAATACAGGTCACCGGGCCGGTGGAAGCTTCTTGCTGGGTGCTTATAACCATCGGAGGGGGCTGGAGATGGGGGTGCTGGGATTTCATATGTCCTTTGAGGCTATCTCTTCGCGTATAAAACTTATTGCAGCCAGGACATTGAAAAGGCTTTTTTTTGCTATGAACTGACTGGTGATATTTTAAATGATGTGCATTTTTAAAAGACCTGTCACAGAGAGTGCATTGAAAAGCTCTTTCTCCGGTATGGATTCGTTGGTGCCTGGCGAGATTAGATGAGTCTCTGAAAAACTTTGCACAGAAACCACATTGATAGGGCTTTTCTCCCGTATGGATTCGCTCGTGCTTTTCACAATTACCGCTGTCTGCAAAAGTCTTTTCACAGTGATGGCACTTATAAGGCCTTTCTCCCGTGTGAGTTCGTATGTGTCTCACAAGCAGGTATTCTGTAGTGAACGTCTTCTTACAAAAAGTACAAATATGTTCACCCATTGCCAGAACCTCCTTACTGACTGGTCAGCAATGTTTTCGTATCAGTGATGTTTACCAAACGACTTTGCATGGAGCAATGACGACGGTTGCTGGACAATAACCAACAGCGTTACCGCATTCTATACCCATGTTCGTACCCCCGGGTCCAGACCGGGCAAGCCTCATGGATCGCTGCCAGCAAAGGCGTAAGGGTGTGGTTCTGAATTATTTCATGCCAGAGCTGCCACCCACTCAAGAGCAGAAAACCATTCCCGGCAAACTGGCTGTTACATCAATGGTGGCAATGACTTAAGACGCAATGCCAGAAACTGTTCAGGAAGAGAAATGACTATAAAAGTCAATGGATTGTAAGCTCACCTTGGTCAGCAATCTACGAACAAGTATAAACCTGAATACCTGTCCCTCGCTGATAATTGTCTTTGTTAATTTGTCCAGACTGCTGAGAATATGCCATGGCAAATCATGATCAACCTTTAATCAGCAGACACGCTGATAACACTGTATAATCCAGTATTTTTGCTATGTTAATGCCTGACACCGAGCAAAACCAAAAAGAATATCCGCAGCCAGGCACTCAAAAAAAAGGCACTGGTTTCCCTGTCTCAGGATACTTGTTCTGATATGTCCTGGCAGCGGCGCACTACCCGACGTCGCTGTCACTCCTGTGAAGTGAAAGAAACAGGGGAGCAGGCTTTGCTCAGGACGTTGCTATCCCGTCTGCGTCCTGGTGATTTCCTGTTGGCTCTGTTGTTGCCGGCCAGCGCTGACAGGGTCTTTGAAAAAAAGGGTGCCCGATGTATTGATTGTCGACAATGTGATGGAAAGTCAGGTAGCAAGGAGGGGGGTATTCAAACGTAAACGACCACGCCAGCGATTGGATGAGTCAGGCGCTTTATGAGCAGATGCCGGCAGAGCTGCGATCCGTGCTGTCAAAAACAAACGTCGGACTATCATTATCCCTTGACTGGATGCAGAAAAGTCCCCCCGGACAGACGTCATCGCCCCATACCTGAAATCCTGGCATGTGGCGATTAATGTTGATGTCATTAAAACGACCCTGAAAATGGATATATTGCCCTGTAAACGCCCGGAAATGGTGAGAAAAGACATAGCCATCAACTTTCTTAACTTTCTTAACTTTCTGGTCTGCAACCTGATACGAGCACTGGTGAGGAAAAACAGCAAAATAGAGTGACAAGATACCCTGAGAAATCAGCATTAAAACGGCTCAGGAAACACGGGCATCGTTTCTCCAGATGCTACCAGGCTGCTTTTGTGTCGCCGCCCTGAAGGTTGCTGTAAAAAACTGCGCCTTGTCCGGGTTGATGGTGGCTACAGGGGAAAATAAGGTGATGGGGTTAATGAACGGTTTACCTTTGCCCTCAGTGTTGTATGCCAACGTGATGATCAAAAGGGTTTCAACGTATTGCCTCGACGCCGGATTGTAGTTTTTAAGCGTTTTTTGAGGCTATCTTTACTACCATCGACTCCCCCAACTACGCTTTACGCGGGCAATGTGAACGCAACCCTGCGTTGAAATGCCTCGCAATAGTTTGCTGTTACTGGTCATTCTGCCTTGTTCTGACGTCCAGCTTGCCATGTTCATCAGGGGGGTTAGAAAAGACGATGGGCATAACAGGGTCTGACAGACACCCTCTAAACATCAAAAGTCAGTCATCCTGAGGGCAGAGCCGAACGGGACAACCACAGACCGGAAACGTCAAAGCACGCATCCGGCTCACTTCCATGAACCAGGGGGAAGCAAATCTTCAAAATTAAAGAGTCCCCGCTCATTTTCTTCTGCAGTAAGCTCAATGGATTGCACAGGAGGCGAACGAATGGTTAAACGTCTACAATACCGAGCGAACCCCCATCAGGATTGCAATGGAAGGCTGCCGATGGAAATACGGGTGGCTGGAAAAGCAATCTGGAAGGAAAAATTTGTAGCTTAAATTTGACCTGACAGATACCCTCTAACAATCGGCAACTATCAGGTTAAGTCTGAACTGCTACACTCCACAAAATCCGCTCTTCATCGTCCATTTCTCGTAGTTCTCGCTACGGGCACACTTTTAAGACGGCTTCTCAGGCATTATGCCTTAAGTTACATCCATTCCGGTATTTTCTCCCATCCCTCCCCCCCATGCTTAATCTCAATTATGGAGCTTTTACGGTCTGGCAGGTGGCGTGAACGAAGTCTCTTTTTGCATATGTAGTAGGCAACCACAACAGTTGCCACTACAACAACTGCCGTGACGATCATTATAATATAACTATTCCATGTTCCATCATCTTTGTTAACAGCGGGGGGGAACAAAGTTGATGTCATATTCGTTGCCAACTCTGATGTGCCATTCGCTGCATTCTTTAGCGCTGTTGATGCGGTAGTCGCTGCGTCCTTAAGCGTTGTTGATGCGGTAGTCACTACTTCCTTAAGGGTTGTTGACGCGGTAGTCGTCACTGTTTCCATCGTCGTCGATAGCGTTGGTCTATTCGCACATTCTTGTTTATACCAATACTTCTTACAGGTTTCGCACGAAAAACTCATGGGTTCGCCGCCTGTGTCATAAAACGTCTGAGTCCGACATTTACGAGTTTTTACATTGTATAGTTTGACGTCACAAGCGCTACAGTATGCTTCCATATATTTAACGAATTTCACATAAGCAGAGTCTACAAACGCAGGATAATTAGCAGGATTAGTAGCATATGAGGGGACCAGTTGTTTAAGGAAAACCATAAATGACATCAAAGGAGTGAGAGTCCCTGCTGTGAAAGAGAAAGGTAAATAACCCGAAGCAACGTGTTGGCGCCGTGATACCTCTTTCTCTTCGCGCGAGGACGCTGAATGAGCGTCATTATCATGAGCTTGAATGGTTAAGCTTATGGGCAGTAACTCAGGGTTAGACATGGCTGCTCGCATAACGTCCTGTAGCGTGTTTTCTGAAGTCAGTGGTCTACCTGACATACCTTCGAGCTTTTTCATAACCTCATTGATCGTTAAATACGTTGGGAATCCCAAAGATTGAAACCAGCTACCCAACTCTTCAGACAGGGCTTCAATGGGCAGATCACCTGTTTCGGCTATTGCTTTTTCGAACTCATTTTCATTTGCTTCGTTTAGTATTTCCAGAGAATCACCAAAGGTTGGCATTTCTATTTTATCAGGATTATCAGGTTTTCCATGTGCCGCGCAGGTAATAAGATACATAATAGACATGACGAAAAAATACAGTGGGACTGAAAATAATCTAAAATGAATCATAAAAAAATACCCTTTTAGCCATAATGAATAAAAGTAAACAAGCTCTGAGTGTCGTCTTTAAAACAACACTGCGGACAATTTAAACAGTCTTGTGTTTGATAACTTAGGACTTGCTGTTCAAGGTTTTTACTTTTTTCAATTGATGCTTAGCCATGAGTTACCAGAAAATAAGAAAATGGTTACACTCTGTTTGCCAGCCTGATTCATGATTGAAGTAACCACAGTACTGAACTATATCGTGTAAAAACAGTCATAATAGTTTTTTTTAAAATAAAAAGAATTATTTTATATTTTTAGTGCCTTAAGTGCTTTAGATATATTTGGGAAAAAGGTATTGCTTTTAGTGTGGGTATTGAAATTTAGTGGTGGTATGTATTTGTAGCATGGATATAAATCAGTGGTTATTACGAGTTTGAAATCCAGAAAAAATGTGAGAGAGTCTATTTACTCAAAGCCAAGCTGGAATACAAATGCGATCACGCAGACCTTGGTTTTTGAAGAAATCAACGAAGCCTGCTCCACCCAAAGCTGTTCGTGCTGTGGCACTATCCCGCCCAGTGGTTCGAAAGGTAAAACAGACTTGCGAATAAGAGAATGGATCTGCTCAGAATGGGGGGGCTGAGCATCATCGCCATATAAACGCGGCCAGAAACATTCTTGCGGCGGTACATCGCCGTCTGGCGGCAGGAATCCCCCTCCTTTAGAGACCGTTGCAAAAGTCTGATTCCCATGCTCTGCGTGGGAACCCCAGACCTTGTATTCAGAGGGGTATATACTCCCACACAGAGCATGGAAGCAAAGTTTACGGGATTTTGTGACACCCTCTGTCGGGTGAGGAGGATGTCAAACAGAGGCAACCAGGTTCAAGTTAATTTACAGGTATTCCCGGGGAGGTCTGATGCTCTTTTTAAGAATAAACTCCCGACAGACAACACGCTGATGATAAACGTCACAAGGGCCAATGATGTGGTACCTGTCTCTGGTAGCACACTCACCAGACTACTAATAATACTGGCTAATACCATTTCAACAAAAAATATCAGGCCGGAGGCTGTAGCAATATTGTTTTTCATATACTCTGTTGCCCGAGCCTGGCAAATAGGCATATAAACACCCAGTCCAAGCTCGTAAAGAGAGATACCGGCAATATACCCGATTACGGATTCTCCCCCGGAGAAATAGCCTGATGCCAGGGATATTCCGGCACCTGTGAGCAACAGTACACCGGAAAGTTTTAAACAATGGGTTCGACTGAGCTTTTTATTCAGTGTTGGCGCATACATGGCACTGACCATGAAAGATGCAACAGCAATGGCAAACAGAAGACCGTATTGGGTGGGCGACAGAGAAAGCGCACCAATAAAGACAAAGGCTCCTCCGGCAATGAAAACAAAGGCACCGGAAAAAGCCGCACCTGAAGCAAGGCAAAAGCGCAGGTAGTGACCATTGGTAAGGACTTCTCTGTAGGCCGAAAGGACAGAGTTTTTCTGTTTATGGGTGACAGGTTGATGTTTTTCGGGCAACAAAGGCAGAACAGCGATTGCCAGCAATGCTAATACGGCCATGGTCAGGAAATTCATGTGCCAGCCCGCGTACTCCTGTATCAACCCGCCAGCGACAGGGGCAATCATGGGAGCCATGGTCAGGCAGCCGCTAATATAAGCAAGCATACGGACTTCATTTCTATCCTGGTAATAGTCCCTGGCAATGGTACGGGCTATTGCTGTGCCAAAACAACCAAACACGGCCTGAAAGAAACGTGCAGCAATGAAAACGTAGATATGCTCAGTCTTTAAAGCGATAAACGTGGCCAGCAGAAAGATAAGGTAGCCAGCAAACAAGGTTTTTTTGCGTCCATAACGGTCGGCCAGTGGCCCGCAAATCAGCATAGAGACCGAAAAGCCCACCATAAACAGACCAACACTCCACTGTGATATTGCACTTGTGGTATGAAAGTACTCTGTGATGGCAGGCAACGATGGTGTGAAAATATCAATGGATACAGGGCCTATTACGGCAAATAAAGTAAGAATAACAAGGACTAGCGGGGCATGTTGCTCCGGAATAAGGTGTTTCATGGACATGTTCTGGTGTTTTGACCTGCTCTAAGCCTAGATCAATGATCAGGGCTGTGCGTTTTTCAGGGCAGAATTAAGTGCTTGGCAGCGATTCACGATCTTCTCAACAGAAGCGCAGAGAGACTAGATAAGTAAGTAGTCAGTAAATTGAAGACTTGCGTTCAGTTTACGCTGTCTATTGTTTCATAAACGGCGGCAATTTTCTATCCAGGAAAACGAACGTTCGTCAACTCAGCGCTTCGGGATAACTGCAAAAACAGGGCATTTGCTCCTTGTCTGCCACCGGCACCGATGGGCTACTATTTCATCAGTAGTTTATCAATAAAGGAGGAAAAAGATCATGAACAACTTCTTATACTGTCAACGAAGAGCATGACTACTTATTGCAAATCCAAAAAGATAGTCAGGGATTTTCTAATGATGTTGAATAGCTTAGAATAAGCCCAATAGGTTTTAAGGCGTGCAAGTGATGAATATTACGATTACAGAAACAGCACAAAAATATCTTAAGCAGCTTTTAGCTAAGCAAGATGTGGAGGGAGTGGGTGTTCGGTTATTTGTCAACCAGCCAGGAACTCCTAATGCCGAGACTTGCCTGGCTTATTGTAAACCCGGAGAGGCCAAGTCAACCGACCTGATGCTGACTCTAGATGCTTTTACATGCCATGTGGAAGCGAGCAGTGAGCGATTTTTGGAAGAAGCCGTCGTCGATTTTGCAGAAGACAAGCTTGGTGGTCAGTTAACGATTAAGGCTCCGAATGCGAAAGTCCCTCGGGTTAACGCAGATAGCCCCTTGAATGAGCGAATTAATTATGTTCTGCAAACAGAAATCAATCCCGGGTTAGCCTCCCATGGTGGAATGGTCTCGTTGATAGAAATTAACGATAATGTCGCCATATTGCAATTTGGAGGAGGATGTCAAGGCTGTGGTATGGTTGATATGACATTAAAAGATGGTGTTGAACGAACATTGCTTGATGCTATCCCTGATCTGAAAGGCGTCAGGGATGTAACGGATCATAGTGTGCGTGAAAACGCGTATTATAAATAAGGTTATCCGCCCCCCACCGAAACAGAGGTCGTGGTAAAAGTCTGATTCCCATGCTCTGTGTGGGAGCCTATACCTGCAACCTTTGTATTTAGAGGGGTACACATTCCCACGCGGAGCATGGGTGCGAGGTTTTCGGGATTTGCTCTTTAATCGTCAGTTGAGGTGTTTAAATCACTTAAGGTCTCGTATTCCCCCGCCCCTTGCGGCGAACTACTCAAGAAGCTGGCTTTATCCCCTGCCCCTGGGTATTGATTAACATCAATTTATCCAATCATATTAATAAGCTAAATAAAAAGTACCTTCACTTTTATATTCCCAAAATCACAGGTACTATATTCAACAAACCTATTCAAAAAATCATTATTTTCGTGTCATGGCATAGTGGTTAACACACAAAAAAGGCACGATCACAGCTAAATGAAACAAAAAATCCAAGGTGAACTATGATATTTTAACGCGTTAAAAATAAATAATACTCCGGACAGTCTTATAAACTTAACACTCTCGACTGCCAGGGGGTTGAGAATATATTATTATTTTATGGTAACCCACGCTTGTCCTCGAGTTACCATAACATCATCCTCTTGAGTTGTAGGCCGTGCACCATCAAACACCAAACTGTCTAACATTGTCCGCAGTATTGAGTAAAGAGAGTCGTTAAAATGTAACCACAAAACTTAACAAAACATATTGCGCCTTTTTCTTTCCTGGACAAAGGAAAGGTTAACCTTATGACAACGCCAGACTAACAACAGTGAAACGCTATAAACAATCCATACTATCTAACTTTTTTGTAACTATCGACGCCTGTAACCAGCGACATCTGGTAGAAGCTAACCTGGATATAGAATCAAGAAATGATCTTAGCTTGTGTACGGAAGTACTTAAGGGTAACTACCATTACAAGATACTCACCAATGAGCTGGTGCCTACCATCTGTCCTATTTGTGCTGCAATACTCATAAGACGCATTAACAACATGCCAACAAAACCAAAAAATACGAATCAGACCGACACAGCCAGTACACTTCAGAACATCTCACAACTTTACCTTGACTTTGTAACAGCCAGCCCTGCTCCCCAAAATAGCTGTGATGAAACTGAAAGTTACACTCAATTTGAACTGCTTCTGTAAATAGCTTGCCCTGCAAGAAGTCTCACTTATACCCCACACTCAGGGTACAGGGCTTTAACAGGCTTTCAATCAATCCTATAGTTACGGCGGTTAGTTGCGGCGGTCAGGTAGAACCCCTTTTAGCTTATCACGCATACTGCACAAGGACTGCTCTGTGGTTTCCCAGTCAATGCAGGCATCGGTCACAGATACCCCGTATATCAAATCATCCTGTTTCGACGAAATTTTCTGGCTGCCCCACTTGAGATTACTTTCCATCATTAAACCAATAATCGATCGATTGCCTTCCAGCACCTGGTTAACAACGTTTTCCATAACCAAAGGTTGTAATGAAGGGTCTTTATTCGAATTTGCATGGGAACAATCCACCATAATGTTAGTGGCAACTCCGGCTTTTTCCAGCGTTTTTTCACATAAGACCACATTGACAAAGTCATAATTGGGCTTATTATCTCCGCCTCTGAGCACAATGTGTCCGTAAGGGTTACCTGAAGTATGCGTAATTGCAACACACCCCTGTCCGTTTATGCCCAGAAAGCGATGGGGACTGGAGACTGACTGCAAGGCATTAATCGCCACACCAAGACTACCATCGGTTCCATTTTTAAACCCAACCACTGAAGATAGACCACTTGCCATTTCCCTGTGTGTTTGAGATTCAGTAGTGCGTGCGCCAATGGCAGACCAGGAAATAAGGTCCTGTAAATATTGAGGAGATATAGGGTCCAGCGCTTCTGTTGCAGCAGGTAAACCCAGCTCGGCAATATCCGTCAATAACTGGCGACCAATATGAAGCCCTTCTTCCATCTTAAAGGTATCATTAAGATAAGGGTCATTGATTAACCCTTTCCAGCCTGTCGTTGTTCTTGGCTTTTCAAAATAGACACGCATCACCAGATAAAGAGTGTCACTCAGCTTTTCACTCAGTGCTTTGAGTCGCACAGCATAGTCTTTTGCTGCATCCACATCATGGATAGAGCAAGGTCCTACCACGATAAAAAGCCTATGATCCTTACCATCAAGGATATTACGAATCACCTGACGTCCTTCGACGACGGATCTGGCAGCTATTTCACTCACAGGAATCTTTTTTTTTAATGCCTCAGGTGAGATCAGCACATCCTGGGAAGTTATATTGAGATTTTCAATGGGTACAACAGACATTGTCAGTAGACTCTCCTATTGGCGAATATTCCCTTGCTTCAAGGAAGTTCGGCCACTGTAATTCAAAGCAAGTAGCATCTGCAACCCCTAAAACGCTGGAACAGACGTAATTTGATAAGCTTTTCGTCAGGTATTTTTTACAAAATCATTATGAAAGCACAACAACCCACTAATATCAGACTATAATCTTCACGATTAGTTACTGGGTTTAGCTGGGATGAAATATTATGGGTATATCTCACACACTTTCACCCTATTGCTCATCCAGATGGGCGGTAGTAATAGTAATGATGCTGTTTACCCTTGAAATATGGCCTAAAGTTATAAAAATTACAGTCGATGCATGAAAATAGTGATAAGAGTAAGCTCAAATACAACCCATGTACACATTAAACCTTGTTACTTTCCAGTAAAACCAGAGAGTAAAGTACCCGTTTTTTGGTCAGTCATACCCAGCTCGATCGGAGGCCATCAATGAAGCTGCAACAACTGCGCTACGTCTGGGAAGTTGCTCATCACGACCTTAACGTATCAGCAACAGCACAAAGCCTGTATACATCCCAGCCCGGTATCAGCAAGCAGATTCGCCTTTTGGAAGATGAGCTGGGTGTGGAAGTATTTTCCCGCAGTGGCAAGCACTTAACACGAGTGACGCCCGCGGGTGAAAAAATTATTGATACTGCCGGAGAGATACTGCGAAAAGTAGAAAGTATCAAGCAGATTGCGCAGGAATTCAGCGATGAAAAAAAGGGCAGCCTGTCCATAGCCACAACACATACACAAGCACGATACGCCCTGCCGGCAATCATCAAGGACTTCATTACCCGATATCCCGATGTGTCACTGAATATGCATCAGGGAACGCCTGTCCAAATTGCTGAAATGGCGGCGGATGGTTCTGTGGATTTTGCCATTGCCACAGAAGCCCTTGAACTGTTTAATGACTTGGTAATGATGCCCTGCTATAGCTGGAACCGATGTGTTCTCATCCCCAGGAACCATCCTTTGGCACAGGTATCGGAGTTGACGCTTCAGGATATTGCCCGTTTTCCGTTGGTGACTTATGTCTTTGGGTTTACGGGTGCTTCAAAACTTGATGAAGCTTTTTTAAATGAAGGATTATCACCCAGGGTGGTCTTTACCGCAGCAGATGCTGACGTGATAAAAACCTATGTCAGACTTAATCTGGGTGTCGGCATTATTGCTAAAATGGCTTATGATCCTGATTTAGACGCAGATCTTATACCTTTAAACGCAGACCACTTATTTGAACCAAGTGTAACAAAAATTGGCTTTCGCAGGGGAACTTTCCTGCGTGGGTTTATGCATGACTTTATTGAAAAATTTGCCCCTCATTTGACTAAAGATGTTATCCATGATGCAATTTGCAAACACAACAAAGCTGAACTGGATGAGTTGTTTTCAAGCTTTCAGTTGCCAAGTTACTGATAGTCTGATTAGCACAATAAATGCAGTCCCATGGCTGCATATTTCTCCAGATTATTATTCTTAAACCACAACCCGTTTGAAAACCCTATGTTTTTAATGCTGCTGATTTCAATGCCATATACGCAAACTGACAGGCAAAAATCCATCGGCAAAATAACGCATCTTTTCATCGTTACCGTCTTTTGCTGAAAGTTTACCACTGCAATGGAATCAAATACTCAACTATCTGCTGACATAGCCTATTCATACCACTGATACCAGCGTTCATGAACAATTTTCTGCATCGTATCAGGTAGCTAAGGGTTGCTCACCTGTTACCACAGCACGAGAATTAAGCGGCTGTCACAATATAGCGATAGGATGGAAAGGCACCCTTATTCCTTATTGGCTAATAATTGACTAATAATTTATGAGAAGGAACGTTTAAGAGACAGAAGGAAGCTTCAACTTGAAAAAAACCGGATTTCCAAACGGGTTGTAGTCTAAATAACACTCTGTTAAGAATTTGTGCATCAAACCTTTGAAAGCAAAACTCGCGTTCTTTTGGCTATATTTCAGCAACTTGCGAATAAATGTGGAGAATTAACCCCTATTTGCCGGTCGTCCCTCATTTTGCAAAAATATCATTTTGAGAGGGTTAAAAACAGTTAGCTGTAAACTATTATAATCTGTAACTATCTGATATAATTTCGATCATGAATCAAAGGTGGTAAACGGTTACGCGAAAACCAAGCTAACAGTTACCATTTTTTTGATTCATAAGCATGGTCGCAGACACGTTACAGCTCGACCTAAAACCCTACGAAAGAGTGGAGTCAGACACAGCTCGCTGTGCATCCATGTAGACGGCGTAGATAAGTCTGCATAATTACAGATTATGTAAGATTTTTAGTAACGGATGGAGTACTACCAAAGCTCATTTTAGTGAAAATGTTTTGACAGGTTTCCTTACAAAACGTTGATCTGAGTCACAGGTTAGGGTGTTTTGTGATAATAAATGTTAAAAACAGGTAGCACCGAACATTTGTTTGCTTTATGTTCATGACAGGTGTTCGTCAGGTATTGGTATCACCATGACTGGAAGCTGTTTAATAAGGTAAATACCCAGTTAGGTTCGGTCGGCTATTCTATTCATCTCTTTACTACTCAGGGCGAACTACACGACATTTGCTAACGAAAAGCAATTTTCAAAAAGCCTGCTTGCCTGCTTGCCTGGAGGGTGGCACAGGTTTTTCATCCGGATAGACTTAGAGGAAGCCATGAGTTCTGATCTAGCCCATAAAGTAAGTATGAGGACAAAGTTGTCCTTTGGGTTTGGTGGATTTGGTAAAGATTTCGGCCTTGTCGTTATCAACACATTTCTGTTTTTTTACTACACCGATATTGCCGGTGTGTCTGCTGCTTTTATCGGTACTGTTTTTCTGGCTGCCCGGATTTGGGATACCGTCAATGACCCGATCCTGGGTTATATTGTCAGCAAAACCCGCTCCCGCTGGGGCAAATACAAGCCATGGATTCTGGTTGGCAATATTCTGAATGCCTTTTTCATTGTCGGGCTGTTTTCTGCACATCACTTCTCCGGCACTGAGCAGCTGATTTATATCGTGCTGACCTACATCGGCTGGGGTATGACCTACACCATGCTGGACGCACCTTTCTGGTCCATGATTCCTACCATTACCTTGAATAAATCCGAACGGGAAAAGCTGATGCCGTACCCAAGGATATGTGCGTCTCTGGGCGGCTATCTGGCCGGTGGCCTGGGCATTATGGCGGTCAATTTCCTGGGTAATGGTGACGATGCCCGGGGTTATATGCTGTACGCTGCTGTTGCTGCTGCGCTGGCTATTTTCAGTGCCATAGTTGCCTGCATGTGGACCGAGCAGAATATTGAAGTCAGCGAAGAAGCGACAGCGTCCTTTAACTTGAAAGCTGCCGCCAGACTGATCTTGAAAAACGACCAGTTTGTTGTATTACTGCTGCTGGCGTTGCTGTTCAATTTCTCTGCCAATATGACTGGCGGTTTGAACCTGTATTTCTACACCTATGTGCTGGGTGATAACAGCCTGTTTGGCACCTACATGTTATGGGCGGGTATTTTTGGCACAGGCTCACTGCTGATTTTCCCTAAGCTGGTTGGTGCCTTTGGTCGACAGTCAATCTTCTCCATGTCCATCCTGATGCCGGTGGTGTCTGCTGTCGTACTTTATATTGCGGCAAACTTTGCACCAACTTCCAAACCGCTGATCGCAGTTGCCGGTGTCGCCTTTGGCCTGTCAAATGCCCTTTACTGGCTGATGATTCTGCTGATGGTGGCAGATACGGTGGATTATGGTGATTACAAGCTGGGCATTCGCTCTGAGAGTATTTCTTACTCCACACACACTCTGGTTATCAAGTGCACAGGGGCATTGACCGGTTTCCTGGTTGGTATTGCCCTGACCATGATCAACTATGTTCCGAACCAGGAACAAACTGCAGAAACTGTTGCCAGTCTGCAGGGTCTCTATCTGGCACCGGCGGTACTCTGCCTGGTTTCTTACTTCATCTACCGTAATTACTACAAGTTAAATGGCGGTGAGCTGGACAAAATTCAGGAAAAGCTGGAGCAGAAATACATCACTGACCCCGTTGATGCCTGATGACTCGAATGTTTAAGTAAATCGGGATAGGGCGTAGCCTCACAGCTACGCTCCTCCCACAACACCCAGCTTACGGGTCCGTACTGGGCGTTTGGGTCAGTTAAGCAGCCAATAATCTCATCAAACCTGATTCATCGAACCAACTATTGCATAGCAACCTTC
This sequence comes from Endozoicomonadaceae bacterium, assembly GCA_965232215.1. Taxonomy (GTDB): domain Bacteria; phylum Pseudomonadota; class Gammaproteobacteria; order Pseudomonadales; family Endozoicomonadaceae; genus Endonucleibacter. The sequence continues at coordinate 80,543 of CBDDPF010000012.1, read as the reverse complement.
AGTCCATCATTTTTTTGAGAGCACGCTAATGAGTTTCGATTTCGTTCGTCTCGACAGTAAACAGTCCAGTATCGTTATTGATGCAGCCAGCGGTATGCCGGAAATCCTGTATTGGGGGGAGCGGCTGCATCATGCTGCGGATTTCAATGTACTCAAACAAATCAGGGCCCGCCCTTTACCACAGTGTTATCTGAATCAGGATATTCCTCTGGGGATGAGTCCTGAACACAGCCGGGGTTACTTTGGTGCACCAGGACTGGAAGGTAGTCACAGTGATGGCGGCTGGGCGCCGAAGTTTACGCTGAATGAGGCCATCCACACCGGCAACGGTTACACCTTCAGCTGTCAGGATGATGAAGCCAAACTACAGCTGGATATAGAGGTGCTGCTGGACGAAGAAACCTCTGTACTCCAGACCCGCTCCAGAGTCACCAACCGGAAGAACAGCCCTTATCATTTGCAGAGGCTGAGTAATACACTGCCGCTGCCAGTTACTGCCACTGAGTTGCTGACATTCCACGGGCGTTGGTGCAGGGAATTTCAGACGACACGACATGAATTGAACCAGGGTGTCTTTGTCCAGGAAAACCGTCGTGGCCGAACCTCCCATGAATTGTTTCCTGGTTTGATTACCGGAGCCAGAGGCTTCAGTGAAGAACAGGGCGAAGTCTACGGTTTTCATCTGGCCTGGAGTGGCAACCACCGGATTCGGGCTGAGGTTATGTCTGATGGCCGTCGTTATCTACAGGCTGAAGAACTACTACAACCGGGGGAAATCGTGCTCGAGCACAATGGTTGCTATGAAACACCGTGGTTATATGCGACCTGCAGCCAGCAGGGGCTGAACGGCATGAGTCGTCAGTTTCATGGCTTTGTGCGTGAACAGATTATCCAGTGGCCAGATGCCAGTAAACCCCGGCCTGTGCACCTGAACACCTGGGAAGGTATCTATTTTGACCATAACCCGGAATACATCATGGAGATGGCCAGCCAGGCGGCAGGCATGGGTATTGAGCGATTTATCATTGATGATGGCTGGTTTATCGGTCGCGACCATGACCTGGCGGCACTGGGTGACTGGTTCCTGGATAAGCAGAAATATCCGCAGGGACTGGAACCTGTTATTGATCATGTGAACAGCCTGGGCATGGAGTTCGGGTTATGGTTTGAGCCGGAAATGGTGAACCCCGATTCCAGACTGTTCAAACACCACCCTGACTGGGTGTTGGGCGATCCTGGCTATAACCAGCCGACAGAGCGCCATCAGTATGTACTGAATCTACAGATTCCGGAGTGTTTTTCCTACCTGCTGGAGCGGCTGGATCACATGTTGTCGAGTCACAACATTGCCTATATCAAATGGGATATGAACCGGGTGCTGATTCAGGCTTCCCACAATGGCCGGGCGGCCGTACACGGTCAGACCAGGGCCTTCTATGCACTGGTGGATGAATTACGCAGACGACACCCGACAGTTGAAATTGAATCTTGTTCATCCGGTGGTGGTCGTATTGATATGGAAGTGCTGAAGCGAACCCACCGCTTCTGGACATCCGATACCAATGATCCAGTTGAGCGTCAGGCCATTCAAAAGGGCTTCAGTTATTTCTTTCCGCCGGAAATTATGGGTGCCCATATCGGCACCGATGTTTCTCATACTACGGGGCGCAGAAATACCGTTGCTTTTCGTGGCATAACGGCGTTGTTTGGGCATATGGGCATGGAGCTTGACCCTGCCGCTGCCACTGAGGAGCAGAAGCTGGAATTTAGTGAGTACATCAAACTGCATAAGCAGGTCAGACAGCTGGTGCATTCTGGCGATCTGATTCGTCTTGATTACCCGGATGCAACGGCAACGGCCACCGCAGTTATCAGCAAAGATCGGTCAGAAGCGGTTGTCAGTGTTGCTCAGGTGCAAACCCGGAACTACACACTGCCACTGCCGTTGCGTATTACCGGGTTGGATCGTGACAAACACTACACAGTCAGCCTGCTGGCTGCCGAGCATCTCGATCAAACCATGCAGAAAGCCCTGGAATGGAGCCGGGAGCCGATAGATATTTCCGGAGAACTGCTGGCAACCAGCGGCATCCAGCTGCCGGTGTTATGGCCTGAATCGGCGCTGGTTCTGCACCTGCAAGCCTGAATAAAAACATAACCAGAGACTTCTGTTAACAGCCTGCTCGCCTGGCTTTCCTGTTGGATTCGGGGAAACCAGGCGAGTTTTTATTTTTAAAAAAAATTGCAACGACTGGTATTTTTCAATTGATCGCAATAAATACTTCCCAGTCCCGCCAGGGGGTTAGCCTGGCGTTATTTTTACTGAGCTCCGTATTTTTCACCTGGGGCTTTTTAACGGCACTGAACAGTGTACTGATTCCGCATCTGCAGCATGTGTTTGAACTCAGTTACACCGAATCCATGCTGATACAGGTGGTGTTCTCGTCCAGCTCATTACTGATCAGCCTGCCAACGGCACGGTTGATGGGGCTTGTCGGTTACAGGAACGCGCTTATTGCCAGTCTGGGGCTGGTGATTATCGGAACTGTGATGTTTTATCCGGCGACGCAGGCTTTTTCTTTCCCCATGGTGCTGCTGGCAGTGTTAATTACCGCTCTGGGTGTGGCGGCTTTGCAAGTGGTCGCCAATCCTTATGTAGCCGCCATTGGTGACTGTCAAACCGCTTCAGCAAGACTGACAATGACATCTGGTATCAACTCGCTAGGTACGACGGTGGCTCCTTATATTGGGGCCGTGCTGCTGTTTTCAGCAGGTTCCCTGTCACCTCAGGCTCAGGCCGCCCTGGTACAGGCACCGTACCTGATAACTGCTGCACTGGTAATGCTGCTGGTCGTCACCATCAGGCTGGTAAAGTTACCCGAGCCGCCAGCGCTTTCCGCCAGTGCTGAAACATCGGCTTCTGTTGCCCTGTGGCGTTACCGGCACCTGCTGCTTGGGGCTGTTGCCATATTTTGTTATACCGGGGCAGAAGTGAGCATCGGCACCTTTGTGATGAGTTACCTCAGTGATGCCGGGTTAGGCGCCTATGATCGTGCGACAGCCGGTAAGCTGGTGTCGCTGTACTGGGGAGGTGCCATGGTTGGTCGTCTGTTGGGCTGTGCATTGTTTCGCCATGTGCTGGCGCGTAAAGTGCTGCTGTTTAATGCCGTTGCCGCAGCGCTGTTATTGCTGTTCGCCATTCTGGTTCCTGGTCGTGCTGGGAGCTGGGCCTTAATTGCCATCGGCCTGTGCAACTCCATTATGTATCCGGTGATTTTCTCCCTGGCGGTAGACAATCTGGGCAGTAGCACTGCCAAGGCGTCAGGCGTACTGGTTATGGCAGGTGTGGGTGGTGCCGTGTGGCCAATGCTGCAGGCACTGGTTGCTGATAGTACCGGGCTGGTGATGTCTCTGCTGGTGCCTGCGAGCTGTTATGCCGTTATTCTGTTTTATGGTCTGGCAGGCTGGAAGCAGAAGCTTATCTGTAGGCGCTTGAAAACAAGTTGACATCCTCCTCCAGCCAGGTCGCTGGAGGATTCTTATTGCCAGGCAGCGACTCTCTCACGATTTCGCTGAAGTTCCTGCTTCTTCAAAGGCTCTAACGAACCCTCTCCACAGGCTGGAAAAAAGTACAGAAAAAAGGTGCCAGGCGAATTACATCTAACCAGATTGAATCTGAATTCCTCAGTTGAAATCACTGCCTCCGCTGAAAGCCTTACGCAAGTTGACTTATAACTATTGATTACAGTCACCTGAAAGGGGTGATATAAAAAGACGCAATCACTACTGGTGCAAGGTAAAAAAGCAATTTATGACATTCAACTGCAAAATTCAGGTTGAAAGAAATATTTTCTGAGATATGCAGAAACGTTGAGGCAGAGCTAACAGACTGCAATGGAGAGGCCGACCATGTTCACCTGCTGGTCGAGTACTCACCAAACACGCCAGCCATTGCGAAACTGATAAACAGCTTGAAAGCTGTTTCATCCAGACAGTTAAGACAAGAGTTTTGTGATATTGCCGGTGCGTATCGAAAAGCCTGTTTTGTGGTCAAGATCGTACTTTGCTGGCAGTTGCGGAGGTGCGCCACTGGATGTAATTAAGGAGTATATTGAGAATCAAGATCAGCCCTGATGGGCTAAACGAAATTCACCTCCCGCCCGGCTTGGCAGGAGTACTCTTTCGATTCTGGACAGGCTCTGCTTGAAAACAGAGACTATCTTGTGCTCACAATCATTGAAAAAAAATAGATTTATTTTGTAATGTATATTGATACCTGTCATCCCTCTGGGGATGAGCACTTACATACCCCACCTTCTTCGATGGAGGTCTTACGCGCCTTTCAATAAATCACAGGTTGACTCCATTACCAGAAATAGACCAGGCAACGTTAAACTACCATATTGTTTAACGTGCTCATCAGGTGCTGCACTTTTGTCACTGATTCGTTGTACTCCGCTGTCGCTTCAGAGTCAGCAACAATAGCCCCACCTCCCCAGCAGGTGATGACGTTTCCATCAGCAATCAATGTTCTTATGGCAATGTTCATATCCATGTTACCGTTACAGCTCACATAACCAATGGAGCCACAATAGACAGAGCGGGGGGCTGTTTCCAGCTCACGAATAATTTCCATTGCCCGGATTTTCGGTGCACCAGTAATAGACCCTCCGGGAAAGACGCTCGATAATACGTTGAATAAGTTGATATCCGGCCATAAATTCCCCGTCACCTCACTGACCAGGTGGTGCACATTTGCATAACTTTCAAGGGCAAATAACCTCGGTACTGTTACGGAACCTGTTTGACAGACTTTACCCAGGTCATTACGCAGCAAGTCAACAATCATCAGATTTTCGGCACGGTCTTTTTCACTATTGATCAGGGCTTGTGCATTGTGTTCATCCCTGACATCGTCTGCTCCGCGAGCAATGGTACCTTTTATGGGATGAGATTCAATAACGCCCTTTTCAACCTTTATAAAGCGCTCAGGTGAAAGGCTCAATAATGCTATACCCGGATAATCGAGGTAAGCTGAAAAGGGAGAAGGACTGCTTTGCCGAAGCTGACGATAAGCAGTCCAGCTGTCGCCGGTGTAAGGTGCTGTAAACGATTGTGTCAGATTAACCTGATAACAGTCTCCAGCAGCGATATAAGCCTGGATACGGTGAAATGCTGTATGGTACTGCTCAGGCGCAATGGTCGGTGAAAAAGGGGCTTTTAATGTAAAGCAGGGTTTCTTTTTCACTGTGTGCCTGAGGGATTCAAGCACTGCCGATTTCGTTGTATCAGCAATATCCGGATGAAAAATCAGGGTACAGGTTTTCTTCTTATGGTCGGTGACAATACCCCACCAAAATAACCCTGCATACATTAGCTGTTGCTTTTTATCGGCCCAGCCCAAAGCGCTTTCCGGCTCTATCAGGCTATTGAGTTCATAGGACCAGAACCCGGCAACCCCACCAGTAAATGGAAAACGGTCATCATTAACCGGTGGCATGGAGGCAAATATTTCAGACAGGATTTCAAAAGGGTCAGTATAGCCTTCATAAATCACCCCTGATAGACACTGTTTCCACACCAGCAAACCATTAGCATTGACTGTCACAGTATCAGAGGGAGCTGCTGTTATGATATCATAACGCCCTTGTGCCTCTTGCTGCTCTGATGAGCAACTATCCAGAAACGTGGCTAAAGGTAATGCTCTGATTTTCTCAAAGTAATAGCTTGAGTCAGCGCGATAATCCAGTTCCAGAAGGTTCAATGCCATCGTGAAAGATCCACCTGCAAGAAAATTGGGTGCAGTTTACCCCTCGCTGATAGTAACTGCCAGATGCTATTGTCAGCAAATATATCGTCATTTCTCAGTCTCAGAAAACAGATTATCATAATTAGACAAATTTCTGAGATCGTTCAATAATCGTGCAACAATCGTTCAACAACAGTAATCCAGAAAGGAGGAGACCAATAATGATACAAACACCCGGATCACGCTTTCGGGATGCCGTGGTCAACCACCAGCCTCTTAAAATTGTCGGTGCTATTAATGCTTATTCTGCTATGCAGGCAGAGCAGCAGGGGCATCAGGCGCTTTACCTTTCAGGCGCGGGAGTTGCCAATGCTTCCTACGGATTACCGGATTTGGGAATGACCAGCCTCAGTGATGTATTGGATGATGTTCGACGTCTAACCAGTGCAAGTACACTGCCTTTGCTGGTTGACTGTGATACAGGCTGGGGAGGAGCGTTGTCTGTCGCCCGTACGGTTAAAGAAATGCACAGAGCCGGCGCTGCTGCAGTGCATATCGAGGATCAGATTCCTCAGAAACGCTGTGGTCATCGACCTAACAAAACCATTGTCTCCAAAGAAGAAATGCGCGATCGGATTAAAGCGGCAGTGGATGCCAGAGTGGATAACAGCTTTGTTATCATGGCCCGTACCGATGCCCTGGCTGTGGAAGGAATGGAAAGCGCTATTGAGCGTGCCCGACTTTGCATTGAAGCGGGTGCCGATATGATTTTTCCAGAAGCAATGACCTCCCTTGCTGATTACCGGCAATTTGCTGATGCAGTACAAGTACCCATCCTGGCAAATATCACGGAGTTCTCAACAAAAACCCCGTTGTTTGAGTGCCATGAGCTGGCCGGTGTCGGCGTTAGCATGGTGTTATACCCTCTGAGCGCTTTTCGTGCCATGGCCAAAGCCGCAGAGCACGTCTACCAGGCCATAGCACGGGACGGTCATCAAAAAAAGGTGACCGATAGCATGCAGACACGAGAGGAACTTTATCAATGCCTTGATTATCATGCCTATGAAAAGCAACTTGATCACTTGTCTGGCAGGCAATAACCCGTTACGGTTTGTTATCTGACGATAATTCTATAACAAGTATCAGCGCCTTCGTGTAAAAACAGTCATTTTTGCTTGAGGTATTTGTGGAGTAGATTATATGGTTGATAAAAAGCTCAGTGGTGCCGGCCTCAGAGGGCAAAGTGCCGGAGAAACTCACCTTTGCACTGTTGGCAAATCCGGTACAGGTTTGACTTACTGCGGGTACGATATCAGCGAACTGGCAGAACATGCCTGCTTTGAAGAAGTGGCCTGGTTACTGTTTCACGGGGAGTTACCTGCCATTGACGAACTTGCCGACTATCGGCAGCTGTTAAAGGGCTATCGCAGTTTGCCTGATGCCCTGAAACGGTGTCTTGAGGTGCTGCCAGCGGGTACGCATCCCATGGATGTACTGCGTACCGGTTGCTCGATACTGGGTAACCTGGAACCAGAAGTGGATTTCTCCCGACAACACCAGGTGGCAAATCGGTTGATTGGTGCGCTGCCTTCTATCTTATTGTATTGGTACCGCTATAGCCATGATGGATTGCGCATTCAAACAGAAACCGATGAAGACTCGGTTGCAGGGCATTTTTTGAACTTGCTCCATGGCACTCCCCCCCCGGACGATCATCGACGTTGCCTGGATGTGTCATTAATTCTGTACGCTGAGCATGAATTTAACGCTTCAACCTTTACAGCAAGGGTCTGTGCATCAACGTTATCCGATATGCATTCGTGTATTACCGGTGCTATTGGCTCATTAAGAGGACCATTGCATGGTGGGGCGAACGAGGCTGCCATGGCCATGATTGAACAGTTTTCATCGCCGGAGCAGGCGGTGGAGGCCGTGCATGATATGCTGGCCCGTAAGGATAAAGTTATGGGATTTGGCCATGCCATCTATCGTGAGTCCGATCCTCGTAATGGGATTATCAAGGCCTGGTCCAAAAAACTCTCTCAGGGTGCCGATAACGCTGAGCTATACACTGTCTCTGAAGCCATCGAAAAAGTCATGTGGGACGAGAAAAAGCTCTTTGCCAATGCTGACTTTTTCCATGCATCGGCCTATAACTTTATGGCTATTCCCACCCTGTTGTTTACCCCGATTTTTGTCTGTTCCCGTGTGTCAGGGTGGGCAGCTCACGTGATGGAGCAGCGCACTAATAACCGGATTATTCGCCCGTCTGCTGATTATGTTGGTCATGAGGCTCGTGCCTTTGTGCCTGTTGAGCAGCGTTAACTTCCTTTTAGCCTGAACCCACTCATCACACACCAATCATCAACACCTACAAAAACAACAATAGAGAGAGACGTATGAGCACCCATGCCAATAATTTCAATAAGTTCAATAATGCCGATATAAACAAACGTCCTGATTACGATCAGGTCATTCAGGATATTGCTGATTATGTGCTGAATTTCAGAGACTTTTCTGAAGAAACCCTGGAAACAGCCCGTTACTGTTTAATGGACACCCTCGGTTGTGGTCTGTTTGCCCTCCAGTTTCCTGAATGTACCAAACATCTTGGCCCGATTGTCGAAGGGACAATTGTACCCCATGGCGCACGAGTGCCTGGCACGAGTTATGTGCTCGATCCGGTAAAAGCTGCCTGGGATATCGGCTGTATAGTTCGATGGCTTGATTATAATGACACCTGGCTGGCTGCTGAATGGGGGCATCCTTCTGATAACCTGGGTGGGATTCTAGCGGTTACGGATTATCTCTCGCAGAAAAACAGCAGTGAGGGAAAAGATCCCTTTATCCTGCGGGATGTCCTTGAAGCAATGATTATGGCCCATGAAATCCAGGGTTGCCTGGCATTGGAAAATGCGTTTAACCGTGTAGGTCTCGACCATGTAGTACTTGTGAAGGTGGCATCCACAGCTGTTGTCGCCAAACTCTCTGGTGCTAACCGCGAGCAAATGCTTTCAGCCTTATCCCATGCCTGGGTTGATGGGCAAAGCCTGCGCACCTACCGTCATGCCCCTAATGCCGGTTCAAGGAAAAGTTGGGCAGCCGGCGATGCAACTTCCCGGGCAGTGAGACTGGTTGATATTGCCATGCGCGGTGAAATGGGCGTGCCCGGGGCGTTAACGGCACCCCGATGGGGGTTTTATGATGTACTGTTCAGTAAAAACAATCAAGATCAGAAGCTTAAGCCAGAAAATGCCAGAACGTTCAGCTTCCAGCGCCCCTATGGTACCTATGTGATGGAAAATATTTTGTTCAAAATTTCTTTTCCGGCGGAGTTTCATGCACAAACAGCCTGTGAAGCGGCTGTCAAGCTCCATCCTGTGGTAAAAGACCGTATAGATGAAATAGAGCGAATTGAGCTGACCACCCATGAATCGGCCATTCGTATTATTTCCAAGCAGGGAGAGCTGGCAAATGCGGCTGATCGCGATCACTGCCTGCAGTATATGGTTGCTGTTCCATTATTGACAGGTAACCTCGAGGCTCAGCACTATGAGGACCGTTTTCATCAGGATCATCCTGAACTTGACCGATTACGAGAAAAGATGGAGGTCATAGAAGACAAGCGTTACAGCAAAGAATATCATGATCCTGACAAACGCTCTATTGCCAATGCTGTGCAGGTATTCTTTAAGGATGGGAGTTGTACTGATAAAGTGGACATTGAGTACCCGGTAGGGCATCGTCGGCGCAGAGAAGAAGGTATTCCATTACTACTGAAGAAATTCACAAAAAGTCTGTCGTTAACGTACCCGGCAGAGCAGCAGGAAAAAATCCATCAGCTATGTTGTCATCTGGAAAGCATGATACAGACACCCGTGCAACGCTTTTTATCAATGCTTGCCATCAAGAAGTAAGCTGCAAAGATAAAAGATAGCAGCTGGTAGTGCACTTTCTGCGTAATGCTTTAGCCATGTTATTGCTAAAATTAAGGTACTATCGTCAATCTTGCATCTGTGATTCGGAGCTTGACTTATGCCTTATCGAACCGCTTTTTTTAACATAAATTCGCTGATGTTAGCAGGGAGAAACCAGACAAACCCGGTAGTAAAGAACAACACTACTATTGAAGAAATAAGCTTTGTCATCACGGCAAGCTGGCTCGCAATTATACGTGAACACAATAAAGAATCTGCTCATTCTGAATTCGAAAATAGTTGTGATGAAAGTCGTAATGAAAGTTGTGATGAATCTGCTCAGGCTCAACTCAGAATGTCTCTTGCTGCCTCCAGGGTTCCGGTGTCATTCTTCAATTTGTCGGTTTCCCATATGGGCGATCGAAAAGCATTATCCACCACAGACCTCCCCCTGGTTTGTAGTAGGCACTCTCTGAGTCTGTTAGCGTTTTTTACAAGGGTGGGTATCAGGTGTACAAAGTATATTGATATTGATTGTCCCTGGCCGCACTTTTGCGAACTTATACCGCTTGATGATAATGGAAGAGGGTTTATATACTCTCTATTCGTACAAAATATAAACTTCTATAATTTTGGAGTCTATAAAAAAGCAAGAAAAATCTATCTGTTCTTACCAACCTCAGGTGAATATTTATTTGAAGTTCACGATGATTTCAAGAATATTAAAAGCACGTTGCGGGATGTTCTGGTGATATCTTTAAATATTGATTGTGGTGATGCCAGGCGTAATTATGCTCTGTGTGAGGCTAAGTGTGATATTAGAGAGGTTATATTCAATTAATGTTTATCAATGGTGCGGACAGTTTTCCCAGGTTAGCTCCATGAGAGGGCATTAACGATAATCGGGGAGATTTAAGAACCCAGCTATCTCCAGATGCCTCCTCCAGATGCCTCTCAAGGATACTATCGTTAAGACTGCACTGAATGTATATCCACTGTCAAAAAACCTCAGCAGACACTGGTCGCCCTGTTTCTCTCTGCCCTCATTGTCGTACAATGGAATAGCCTGGGATTCGCCATGAATGATGAAAAAATTATGGATACTTATGAGCGATTCAGTCACTACGGAGCTATTGCTGTATGAAAGTATCCGCAGTATTGATCTATCATTGTCAAATTAACAACAATACTCCCTTTATTAACCGTACGAGTTTCCCCGGTCTGCTATCAATCATCACGACCACCCCGGTTAAGCGTTAGAATAACTAACCCATCGGTTATCGTTAGAACGATTCATTTATTTAATGGTCGAAAGCTACAAGACAGACCGGGCTTGTAGCCTCCATCAATGACTTCATCAATTAAAGGTATCCATACTATGAATGTAACGAGTTGTTTTAACTTTAAAGCTATTGAAAATGCCCTTAATGATAAAAAGATCGTGTCCAGTCCTGATGAAGGTTTATTTCGATGTAGAAAAGTTATTAAGAGTCAAGAAAAAATGTTGCCTGTGGTAAAGGTCAGAGGTGAAAACATTCATTGTGAAGAGAATGCTACCAAGTTTGATATGAGAAGAGCGAAAAAACTGTATCAAGACTTTGAACAATGGAGATTAACAACAATAAAGAAAGAAGATGATTTATTGGAAACTATCGTAACACCGGGAGCAGCGGGTGCTACGGGTGGTCATGTTGAAACATCCTCGGTGCTTGTCCCTTTTTCTACCGCCGAACAGCCTTCCTCAGACACCGTTATGTTGAGATTTCCAGGCTATACCGTCGGCGGTGAGAGTGTTGAGTTTGCCGGTACAACATTGGTATTACCTGAGAACCCTAAAGCGTCAGTGGAAATTCAGGATTTCTTTCCAAAGGAAGGTTTCTTCATGACCAGAGAACAATTTGAGAGAGAAAATGCTGAGCTTTGCAAACTGGTAAAGTCTTCTCAATTTAGAGCAAGACATTATCCCGATATTAATGGTTTTGAAGGCTCTCTTGAAACACAAATTTCTAATACTTTACGTTTAATGCATCACAGGAAAGACACAGGAAAGCTAATAGAACCGCTGATCAAACGTTTCAATGAGGAAAAAAATCCTGATAAAAAACAAGTTATTGCAGATCAACTGGTTAACTTGATGAAAAGCAGTGAACAAATATTAAAAAGCTTTATTGATCACCTTGGAAAGGTTGGTGATAGTGAAAAAAACACAAGTGAAACCAGTACTGCATTAATACCAATAGGTAGTGTCAGCAGCATCTTGAGAACGCTAAAGGAATACACCGATAATTTGCCTTCACGACAACAGATAAGGGATTCCTTAGAAGATGACTTTGGTTTTGACACGTTACATCATGAAATTCTATCAGAGTTTAGAAAAAAGGATGGTGCAGGACAATCCATAAATCAGGTTATAGATTGTTTAAGAAAAATAATAGAATCGGGTAATTTTGTTGATTTCAATACCGGAGCAATGTACATTCCTGGATTTATACTTAAAGACTTAAAGGATGTCAGTACCTATACAGGCTATTGTAAGCAGCTAATACGCTATTACAAGTTAATGAAAAACGCCCACTCCTATACACGTGACGCTGCCAGCAAGACCATGCTTATAGATACAGAAGAGGCTGCTCGCCTTATAAAAGGCTTTGCCGTCTTTTTGGATCAGCGTTATTCAGCCATTATGGATGGCAGTACAGCAACACCGTCAACGCTGAAAGGATAACCAGACAAGACGATCCCATTGGGTGTTAGTTATGTCTTAATTTGCACGATTTATCTTGATATAACCCTGTGTTGAATCTCCCGCCCCTCGGCGGGAATGAGCCTGTAAATAATTCTGTGTAAACGCCATTACTTGTTTACACCTTGATCCGGTCTGGAAACATGATTTCAAACCGGTTCATGGCTGACTTCCAGTCTCTTATTGGCATAGTCCATCTAGCCGACGCCTTTTCTGTCGCCAGGAAAATAACCTTCAGAACGGCATCATCCGTTGGGAATATTTTCCGGTTTTTTATAGCTTTTCGGATGACGCTGTTCAGCGACTCTATAGCATTCGTCGTGTAAATAGCCTTCCTGACCTCCTTAGGATAGTCAAAAAGGGTAATCAGGTTATCCCAGTTTTTACGCCATGACTTGCCTATGGAAGGAAACTTCTCTCCCCACGTGCCTTCAAAGGCGCTCAGCTCCCTTTCTGCTTCTTCAGTGGTTGCTGACTGATATATCCTCTTCAGGTCATTAGCGACTGCTTTGCGTTCCTTGTAGGACACGTATTTCAGAGAGTTCCTTACCTGGTGGACAATGCAAAGCTGCACCTGAGCCTTTGGGAAAGCCGTGTTGATGGCTTCAGGAAAGCCTGACAGTCCATCCACGCAGGCAATAAACACATCCTCAACACCTCGGTTCTGAAGCTCTGTTAACACCGACAGCCAAAATGTAGCGCCTTCTGTTTCTGCAAGCCAAAGACCTAAAAGCTCCTTCTGGCCTTCCAAATTAACGCCCAGAGCGACAAAAACAGTTTTCTTGATAACCCGCTTATCTTTGTGAACCTTGACCACAATGCCATCAAGATAGAGTACTGGATACAGGCTTTCCAGGGGTCTGTTCTGCCAGGCTTTTACTTCATCAAGAACAGCATCAGTGACCTTGGATATGAGGGTTGGCGAGATGTCAGCACCATACATTTCCTCAAGCGTATCAGCAATATCACGGGTGGTCATTCCTCGTGAGTAGAGGGACAGAATTTGCTGATCAAGCTTGTTGATTCGTGTCGACCCTTTGGTAATGAGCTGAGGTTCAAATTCGCCATTACGGTCTCGGGGCGTATTGATTTCCAGCTCACCAAAGTCACCTTTGATGGTCTTTTTGCTGGAACCGTTGCGACTGTTTCCCGTGTTATGCCCATCGGTAGAGTGTTTGGCATAACCAAGGTGCTCTTCCAGCTCGACGGCCATAACACGCTCAACAGCCGCTTTGATCAGCTGGCGGCTAAGATCGGCAAGGTCATCCTGATTTTTGATTTGCCCAACCACCTGGCCAAGCAATTTTTCATTGATTTCAACGCTCATAGTTATGCTCCTCTTTGGAGTATTAACGACAAGCGTTTACACAAATTAAATTACATCCTCGCGGGAATAAGGCCAGGGCTATTTTTATTTTAGAGCCCTTGATTGATACTGACTATCATGGCGAAAAAACAGTTCAATAGGTCACTTGAGTCACTCATCTTATTCTCTTGTTAAGCATAAACTGAAAGCAGGTACGTATAAATCATATCTTTCAATTCTATTTAGACTAGCTACTTTTAATTTGTATCTTTTCCTGAAAGAGAGAGTCTGACGATGAAATGTCTTTTATTAAAACCTTTGTGGAAACGTCTATTATGTGTTTATGTTGGCTTTTTATTGACAACACCGCTTTTGGCTGATCAGCCCATTATGCTGTCTCCCGGTTACATGTTTAATCCCTGTACCATCAATGTCACTAATAAAACCGGGCTTGATATTTCTGACAACTATGACAATTTTACTAATCCGTTTGCCTTTGACACTGACCCTGGGTACCCGGGTGTGACTCTGCCGGGTCCTGAGCGACAAGAGCACTGCCGCTGGACTACAGGTAAAGCAGAAACAGGCCAAACCCAGTTCATATGGAATCAGCAAAAGGAGCAGTGTATTTTAAACGGTCCCTTTGGCTACTTTCCAGCAGGAGGCAGCTGTAGCACCAGTGAGCCGTCAACAATGAGCCAGGCTGATCTTGCCATATGGAAGAGTGAAGCAGACTCTGGTCGGTTGATCTATGTGAACGGCATACCGGGTACCTCCAAGCTTACGCCCGTTATGATTGGCTATGGTCATGGTGTACTGAACAGTCCGTGTGGTGGAGTAACACTGGTAAAAAATAACGCATTTGGTGTGACCCATTATGCCGCCGTATTGGAAGTGGGTGCCCGTTCCTGGAGTTACGAAATTTCTGAAGTGGCCAATAACTATCTGGCTAAAGACAATTACGGCGGGACTTGCTATATCCCTGCTGTGTTCCAGCTTAATAACAATGATGTACAGAAAATCACCTATGAACTGAAAAAGTAAGTAAGACGTGCCCTTAACGTGCTGCTTTCCAGTGAATCTGATTTGATTTACTTCTTCACCTGATTGCAGAGGGGGAATGCCTGTTAGTCACCCGGCAGGCTTTTCTGCTCTGGTTCCGTGCCAATGGAGGGATTCCAGACAACGTTGCGCAGGCCTGCGCATAACCAAACAAAGGGCTGGTCTGCACGATCATCTGACCACAGGCTAGCAGACAACAATGTTCAATCATGTTCAATCTCCAAAGGGGTTGCAGCTATTTTCTATTTCAGCTGCCGTTTCAGATTTGCAAGTGCCATAATCCGTGTGGCGATCTCCTCTACGGAATAATCTGTTGTGTTAATATAGTTTATTCCTGAGCGTTCATAGAGGTGCTCGATTGAGTGCACCTCATATTGACACTGCCTGCTAGAAGCATAGCGACTGTAGGGTTTACGTTCATGGCGAATACCTGCCAGGCGATCAGGGTCAATGGTTAACCCGAATAGCCGCGACTGATAAGCCAGCAGGGATTTTGGCAGAGAGAGGCCTTCTTCCAGGTCTTCTTCAGCAATGGGATAGTTAGCTGCAAAGATGCCAAACTGTAAACCAAGATAAATACAAGTGGGTGTTTTACCTGAACGAGAAGCACCTAAAAGAATAATATCGGCTTTGTCATAGTGTCGCGTATGAATACCGTCATCATTTTCCATAGCAAACTGTACCGCCTCAATACGGCGATGGTAAGTTTCACGGCTACAGATTGTTGAACGTTTCTGGCCGATACGGTAAAGGGCGTTCTGTCTCAATTCCTTTTCCAGGCTTGGCATAAATGTTGCAAAAAGGTCCACAGTGTAAGCGACGCAATCCTCCAATATAGTACGAACTTCTTTATTGACGACGGTGATAAAAAGGAGGGGTAACTGACTGTCCTTTGCTGTGGCAGATTGTATCAGGGCAAGGGCTTCTGCTGCCTTGGCGCGATTATTAACATAAGGCAGTGTAACATGCTGTGTCTCAAGCCCTTCAAACTGTGCTAACAGACTTTGACCAAAGGATTCTGCCGTAATACCGGTACCGTCAGAGATAAAAAATACACTTCTTTTCATAAATTCGACCGAAAGACTGTTTATCATATTGAAACAAATGTTAACATGCGTTGACGAAAATTATCACACAGATCAGCTCAATCCATGATTGTTATTGACATCTCATGCTGACAGGAGAGTAATAGTGAGCCACTATATTATCGAACTTAACCGGCTGACAGTGAATGATATTGACAAAGTCGGCGGCAAGAATGCTTCTCTTGGGGAAATGCTGGGTAATCTTTCAGGTGCCGGGGTCAGCGTTCCCGGCGGTTTTGCTACGACTGCCGAAGCATTCTGGGACTTCCTGCAGGCAGGTGGCCTTTATGACCGAATTCATACATTGCTTGATAAACTGAATATCAATGATATCCATGGGCTTGTTACCGCGGGTAAAACCATCCGTAACTGGGTGATGACAGAACCTTTCCGGCCTGATTTTGAACAGGCGATTATCGATGCTTATAAGACGATGTGTGAAGGGAAGGAGGATATCCCTGTTGCTGTCCGTTCTTCTGCTACCGCTGAAGACCTGCCTGACGCTTCTTTTGCCGGTCAGCAGGAAACGTTCCTGAATATCTGCGGTGCAGTCAATGTCCTGCAGGCTGTACGCAAAGTCTTTGCATCATTATTTACGGATCGAGCTATTGCTTACCGTGTCCACCATGGATTTGATCACCGGCAGGTCGCCCTGTCTGCGGGTATTCAGCACATGGTGCGCAGTGAAACCAGTGCCTCTGGTGTCATGTTTACTCTGGATACGGAGTCGGGTTTTAAAGATGCCGTATTTATTACCTCATCCTATGGTCTGGGTGAAACCATCGTACAGGGCTCGGTCAATCCCGATGAATTCTATGTCTACAAACCTGCCATTAATAAAGGGAATCACGCTGCTATTTTGCGTCGTAATCTCGGTAGCAAAGCCATTAAAATGGTTTACAGTGATGAAGGTGCTACCGGGCGTTCCGTTGAAACAATGGATGTGGATATGGACGAGCGGAAACAATTCTCAATCTCCGACCACGATGTGATGGAGCTGGCACGTCAGGCTGTTATTATTGAAAACCACTATGGTTGCCCTATGGATATTGAGTGGGCAAAAGACGGTGATACAGGAACGTTGTATGTGGTTCAGGCAAGACCTGAAACCGTACAAAGCCGGGTATCCGGGAATATTCTGGAGCGCTACCATTTAAAGGAAAAAGGGACAGTATTATCAGAAGGTCGCAGTATCGGTCAACGGATAGGGCAGGGCGCTGTATGTATCATTCATGATATCAAAGAAATGGACCGGGTACAGGAAGGCGATGTATTGGTTACCGATATGACTGACCCGGACTGGGAGCCGGTAATGCAAAGGGCTTCAGCCATTGTCACCAACCGTGGTGGCCGAACCTGTCATGCTGCAATTATTGCCCGTGAGCTGGCTATTCCAGCAGTGGTTGGCTGTGGTGATGCTACCTGCCAACTGACGGAGGGTCAGAATGTAACCGTTTCCTGTGCTGAGGGAGATACGGGTTTTATCTATGAAGGTTTGCTTGATTACCAGAAGCAGACACGAGATCTGAACAAATTACCTGAGTTGCCCTTTGAAATCACCATGAATGTGGGCAACCCTGACAGAGCCTTCAGCTTTGCAGGAATGCCCAATGGGGGTGTGGGACTGGCACGTGTTGAATTTATCATAAACAAAATGATTGGGGTTCACCCGAAAGCCCTCCTGAATTATGATACTCTGTCCGGTGAATTGAAAGCGCAGGTAGAAGAGCGGATTGCCGGTTATGCTGACCCCATAAGCTTTTACGTTGACAAGTTGACAGAAGGCGTGGCGACGATTGCTGCTGCTTTTTCACCCAAAAAAGTCATTGTCCGCCTGTCTGATTTTAAGTCCAATGAATATGCAAACCTGATCGGTGGTCAGCAGTTTGAACCCCATGAAGAAAATCCCATGATCGGTTTTCGCGGGGCTTCCCGCTACCTGTCCAAAGACTTCAGGGATTGCTTTGAGCTGGAGTGCCGGGCCATGAAGCGGGTACGAGATGAACTGAAACTTACCAATGTTCAGTTGATGGTGCCCTTTGTTCGAACACCGGATGAAGCTAAAAAAGTCGTTGAATTGCTTGATACTTTTGGTTTGCGACGGGGTGAGAATGGCCTGAAACTCATTATGATGTGTGAGCTGCCTTCCAATGCCCTGCTCGCAGAGGAGTTTCTGCCGTATTTTGATGGTTTTTCCATCGGTTCTAACGATATGACACAGCTAACATTAGGTCTGGATCGAGACTCGGGTATGATAGCTCATCTGTTTGATGAGCGAAATACTGCCATTAAAAAACTGCTGTCCATGGCGATTCAGGCCTGTAAAAAGCAAAACAAGTATGTGGGCATTTGCGGGCAAGGACCCAGTGACTACCCGGATTTTGCTCGATGGCTGATGGAACAGGGGATTGATACCGTATCTCTGAATCCGGACTCGGTCATTGAAACCTGGTTGTATCTTGCTGATCAGTCATAAACAACTAATACCCATCGTCTTTTGTGGGGAGAATAACGGCGTATTTAACCCGTAAAAGGCGATTTTCAGACCTGTTTATCACCACCGGAAAAGGCTGCGGGGCAGGTTCATGCAGCCTGAGTGACTGTATAAAAAAGAGCACCTTATCTTATGTTGTTAACAACACCTGACTTATGCGATGAATACCCCGATAAGGTAACGGTAGTGGAAGCGCCTCTGCACCATTACGGCGGTATCACAGCTTTTTCCGGAATAGTCGTTACGATTCAATGCTTTGAAGATAACTCACGGGTTCGTGAGACAGTGGTACTCAACGGTAAAGGCAAAGTGCTGGTGGTTGATGGTGGTGGCTCAATCAGGCGTGCACTACTGGGCGATATGCTGGCTGAAAAAGCCGTCAGTAACGGCTGGTCAGGTATCATTATTAATGGTTGTATTCGGGATGTGGAAGTGTTGTCTACCTTGTCACTGGGCGTGATGGCACTGGGGAGTCACCCGATGAAAACAGAGAAAAAAGGAGCGGGCCAGTATAACTGCCCTGTTACTGTAGGGGGGGTTGATATACTGCCTGGCTCATGTGTTTATGCCGATGAGAATGGTGTTATTATCAGTGACAGACCACTGCACTGATACCCACCCCCCCAAGCTTCATTTTGAACGTTCATCGCCTACGGTGTCGTAAACGGCTCGTGACAAAGGGGGCAAGACTTGACACCGTTTTGATACATTTGCATTAAGCATTTCCTGTGAACTTTGTGGGAGCAGGGTAAGATCTGGCAACCTGAAAAAACATCCTTAAGGCAAATAAAACACAAGTCGTGTCCTGAGTCAGGTCGGCATTTATGCTTGCCCTCAAGGCTTTTATCCAGACAGATATTGCACATATCACAGTGGAAAGATTTATCCTTATAAGTCCGGCAGATTCCGCATTTCTCACAGTGGTAGGGATCTTTATCCATACTGGTGTAATGCTTGCATATTGGGCAAAAATAGTCTGACATGCTGGAATGACAGTTTTCGCACTTTTCAGCTGTCTCATCAATTTCCTGCTCATGCCCACAATATCTACATTGAAAATGAGTTGCCTCCCAAACTTTAGCGTCTTCATTTTCGCAAGTGCCGGTTTTTTCTTCATTGGAAGCATTGGCACTATTATGACATCGATGGCATGGATAAAATACCTCACAACATGGAAATCTCACATGGCAATGCCGCTCGTAATGCTCACAAGACCCGTAATCTTGTTGAACAGCCAGCCCTCCTGTCCCGGCTGATGCCAAGGTTCCCTGTTCCTGCTCAGGCTCTTCCTGCGCTTCCTGGGTTATACTCTGTTGCTGTTCAGGGATCGTCGTTGCAATAATAGCAACGATATCACCCACTGACTTTTGGAGAGTCTCAAGGTTGATATTACTGGCACCCTGGGTTATCAATGGAGAGGCATGGTCGAACCCGGCTTCTGAGGAAGGGGTTCCGGCTTCTTCCCCGTTGGATTCTTTTGCTTGTTGCTTTTCATCGCCTTCAACAGTGGCTAAGGGGTTAGCAGTACAATTTTTTAGCACTTCATGGTCATGGATCTTCTCAAAAAACTCAACCCACTGCTTGATACTCGTCAAGTTTCTGGTCTCTCTAAACAACATGTCAGGAATCGTTACACAATCAACAAGCGTACCATTTTTGATTTTTTCAATGTACAGTGCCGGAGATGAGGGTATTTGACCATCAGCAGCTGCTCCATAAGATGGGTGGAATAATGACGTTGAGGTGGCAGAATTGTCTGGATTTTGAGAACAGAATATAGTCTGAAATATTGACAGGTACCTTTCATCCTGTCTGGCATTGGGTAAAACCACCTTTGGCTTTTGACCAATGCTTTTGGTGGGAGTCAATCCCTGCACGGGGTAAACCAGACATGTCAATTTTTGATATTTCTTATTATTCCAGGTGCCAGTGGCTTTATAATGAAGTTGTGGTGGTATTTGACCTGCCCTGGAAATTAAACGCAGTGACCAGGTATTAGTTTCTACTCTTTTTGTCAATATTGATGCACCTGTCAGCACTTTCCATGTATAACAGTAAAAGCGCTGATCTTCACTGTTCCAATCCGATTGATAATCAGAGTCGAGGATATTTATCTGCTTATCCTCTTCATCAATGAGTGCATGGGTAAAACAGAGGCACAAATCTCGATAATCTACCCTTGTTCTACTTCTACCTCTGTCAAACTGAATGACTAAATCGATGAAATAATATTTCTTAACAGGTTCCATTAATTCCTTGATTTGAGGATTGGAATGGACCAGATAATAATGTGAAGCATCAGGGATGTGCTGGACAAAAAGTTCATCACCCTGGCATAACTGGTATAAAAAGGTTGTCAGCAAAGCAAGAATACAGAGTGACCAAAACCAGAATCGTTGACAGGGTTTATTCCCCTTGATTTTGTTCAGGCCCAGTGTTGCTGACGTGCTCAAAGCAGACTGCTCCACGGGATGTTGTTTTCTTGTGATCAAAAAAATACTCGAAATCACAGAGAAAGCGCTATTGCTGATAACATCTGGCCTGGGCAGTATTTTCATAGTAACATCCAGCGATAAAAGGTGCAGTTTTTGAGTCTTTTACTACTTGGGTCTTGTCCAAAAATAATTGTCCTACTTATCTGAATGATTACTATTTTTGATATAGGAACAATGATTAAAAGAGGGATGTTCTTGTTGAACAGTTCTTTATCAATAATTTGACATGCAGTATAGTCAAAAAAAAATAAACCAGCATCTGCTCAGGGTAATTTACAGACAGTGAAGGAAAATCTTTATATAACGAATAATATTGGAGAAAAATTTTTATAGTTTATACCAATGGCTTTTTCCTGGTTACTTTAATGAGCATGGCAAACTGGATATCAGAACAGTAGAAATGACATTCAACACGGGGCTGGCGTTCAAATAGTCAGAGTAATAGCATAGTTAGAATAACGTGAGTTCGATCATCAAAAGTTAAGAGACACAGAGTCCGCAGACTAACCTAAACTTTGGTTTTGCATATCCAGGCAGTTAGCAGGAGGACTCTATGTCTCTCGCTAGTTTATTCTGTGATCTCGATGATTTCTGTATTGAATTTGAACCAGAATGGAATAAGCAACTTATCGCTAATACTTCAAAGACTGCAGTGAAGAGCCGACTGACTCTGAGGGAAACTATGACCATCATCGTCTATTTTCATCTGTTTTCATCAAAGCGCTTATCGTGACTTCAAGCATTACTATCTTGATCTGATCCAGAAACATCACCATTTAGAATTTCCTCAACTGGTTTCCTACAATCGATTTGAGGAGGTTATGCAAAGACGAGAGTTTAACTGCCGCAAGGTAAAGAAGCAATTTATGAAACTCAACTGCGGAATTCAGAGTCATTGGTCACTCTCTGACTGCCCCCTGTTTAATAGGAAAAATCAGAAGAGGCGACAACTATGCTGACATAGGGGGGGCCTGGTGGACTAACACCGCTTGAGGTCTACACTGGGAAGTCTGCTGCACTTATTGCTTGAATCCAGCTTGCTTGAATCCAGCCTTGCCTCGACCTGCTGTAAAGATTATTAGGAAATTACTTACAAGTCAATATTTTATACGTATTTATGCGTACCTTTCTTATAGACTATAAATAGGGTCTGCTTTCTTGATAATGTGCGAATAGACTTATATATTGGTCTATAAAGAATAAGCAAAAGAGGTGCTTTAAATGCTTGAAGAAATTGGCTCTTACGCTGCAAAAACCAAGCTACCGGAAATCCTCCGGCGCGTTGAAGCCGGTGAAGCCTTCACCATCACAAACCGTGGCAAGCCTATTGCTGACCTCATCCCTAGCCGTGCCAAAAGCCGTTTAAAGGCTCAGGCTGCCATTAATAACCTGCTCCAGATGAAAAAGCCGGTCGTATCGGATGCTGATCTGAAGGCCATGCGTGAAGAAGATCGCCGGTAATGACGGATTTTGTGCTGGATAATTCGGTGACAATGCGCTGGTTTATGGAAACAGGCAACAGTGCAGATCAGCAGTATGCTGAAGATGTAATGGCAACTCTGGCAAAGGTGGATGCGTTAGTTCCTAACCTTTGGCACCTGGAGGTGTGTAGCGTCATTGCCAGTTCTGAGCGCCGTGGGGATGTGGATGCAGGCCAAAGTGAAGGCTTTATTGCTCAATTGGAGAACCTGCCCATATACGTTGATCCACTGACGGCTAACCAGGCATTTAGCCGGATACTGTGGCTTGCCAGAAACTACAATCTGAGCAGCTATGATGCAGCTTATCTGGAGCTGACAGTGCGGGAAGGGCTACCGTTGGCAACACTGGATCATGCTTTGGCAAAGGCAGCAAGCAAAGCTGGGGTGAAGCTGTACCTCAAGGAAACCAATAATTAATCAGGGGAATAAAAAGTTGAGGCTCTTAGTGGATTTCGGGGTGTTATCCAAACAACACCACCAGAAGACGGGATAGAGCCGCTTTGCCACGTCTTCTGATGTTATGCAGACATTCGAAGAACCCCAAATACAGCGGTAACTTTTCTTGCGATATACCCCGGTGAGGGCCGTTGTCGAGGAGATCATACCGTTTCATCATGAAGCTGTTTTACGCTGCAATACTCGATCTTTGTCGTCGGGCAAGCCGCATTTCTGGCAGCTCCCCAGAATCCATTAAGAGCCTTTAATTATTAAGACTGCCCACTGTCTATGAACTCTCTGGGTAAAGTTCTGCGACAAACGGGGCAACGGCTGACACCGTTTTGAATCATTTCGAGTGCGCATTCACTATGAACTTTGTGGGAGCAGGGTAAAATCTCACAGTCTGAAAAAGAATCATTAAGACAAATACAACACGCCTCGTGTCCCGAGTCAGCCCGGCATGGATGGTTGTCCAGCAACCTTTTATTCAGGCAGACATTGCATACCTCACAGTGGAAAGATTGATCATTGTTAGTCCGACAGATTCCGCATTTCTCGCAGTGTGAGGGTTTTTTATTTGAGCTGGTGTAAAGTTTGCAGATTGCGCAAAAGTACTCTGACATCCTGGCTTTACAGTTTTGGCACTCTCCAGCATTTTTGTCAATTTCCTGCTCATGTCTGCAAAAACGACACTGCATATGGGTTGCATGGTTAGCTTTAGCTTCTTTATTTTTGCAAGCTCTCGTCTTCTTTTTATCAGAAGATGCTGCGTTATTATGACAAAAATGACAGGGATAAAATACGTTACAACATGAAAACTTCACACGGCAATGCCGCTGGTAGTGCTCACAAAACCACGAGTCATTGGTGGTAGTCACTTGTTGGACTGGCAGCCCTGCCTCGACTTTTGTCAGGGCTGTTATCTGTAATTGCATACGCCTTAACTGCAGCATACGCAACTCCTGCTGCTCAAACCATTCCTGCTGAAGCCGTGTCTGTTCACGCCATTCCTGTTCTCTCAGTTCTTGCTCAAGCTGTTTCTGTACAAGCTGTTGTTGCGCTTGCTCTTGCTGCTTAAGCTGTTTCTGCGCACGCCGTTCCTGCGCTTCCTGCATTTTTTTCAGTTGTTCTTTTTGCTTTTCTATCATCCAGTCAAATAAAGTGCAGATCCTGGCTACTTTTTTTTCGGAAGTCGTGAAACGGGTGTCATCAGCATTATGCGTTGCCGGTGGGCAGGCAATGTGGAGCGAGCCTGCTAACGAACGGGTTTCTGCACCTTCCCCGGTGGCTTCTTCACTTTTTCCTTGTTGCTCTCGATCGTTCTTAACTAAAGCGGTAACGTTTCTCCCTACCCGGCTCAAGGCGGGATTATCAGAGCCTTGCCCTGTATTGCAGACGACAGAAGGCAGGTTGTACGGATTGTATAATAACCGAGCCTGCTGAGCAGAGGGGCTTCCATAACTATTTCCATTAACGATAGGCTTATGTCCTTCATTGATCATCCTTCGCTGATGCCGGATAACTCCCCGTCGGCCAGAATGACTTTCAGTGTCTGACGAATCTTTTCCGTCCGTAAGAGAGGAATCCTTCGAAGGCATTGTCAGAAAATGCCCGTTAATACCGTCATCAGGATAATGGTTAGTCCGCTCATGGGGATAAATGTCCAGGAAATCATTTTTCCCAGGGGTCCTACGGGATTGTCTGGTTTTTTTTCTGTCTTTTGTCCTTGCTCCCACCGGTTTTTTTGACGTAGCCAAGGCACCTGCATCACCATATACGCTAGAGGACTTTTGTGTTGTTTTTCGAGTATATTTCCTTACACGGGTAATCCAGGAATGATTTTCTTCATGCTGACTATGATAAAAAAAAGGCGATTTGCCAGTGGGGAGAGAGTGAGTCGTCCCGTTTTTTAGCAGGTCATCATCCTGAGTTTTCTCAAAAAACTGAACCCACTGTTCGATATTCAGCAATTTATTGGCTTTTCTAAACATTATTTCAGGAACCGCTGTAAAGCTAACAAACGTACCGTTTTCGATTTTTCCAATATACAGTGCCGGGGATGAGGGTATTTCACCATAATCAGCTGTTTCATAAGACTGAAGAAATAATGGTCTTGAGGTGGTAGAGTTTCCTGGATAGTGCAGGCAGAACATATTCTGAAATATTTCTAGGTACCTTTGATCCTGTCTGGCATCCGGTAAAACTACACCTGGCTGTTGCTCAACGATTTGGGTGGGAGCAAATCCTGGCATTGGGTAAACCAGACATGTCAATTTTGGAAATGTCTCATTCCAGTAGATTTCAGTGGCAGTAAAATGAAGTTGTGGTATTTTACCCGTCAAGGAAAGAAAACGCAGTATCCAGATATTTGCTGCTCTTTTTGTTAATAGTGATCCGTTTTTCAGCACTTCCCATGTATAACAGTAGACGTACTGCTCTTGATTGTTCCAATCGGGTTGATGATAATGATCGAAGGTATCGAGGTCACTATTTTTACCACTTAGGCTATGGGTAAGACAAAGACGAAACGCTGAATAATCTCTGCTTGTTTCGTCTTTCTCAAATTGGAAAGCTAAATCGATAATATAAGATTTCTCATCAGATTCTATTGACTCGCTGCTTTGAGCATTGCAATAGCTCTGATAATAATTCGAACAATCAGGCATGTGCTGGATAAAAATTTCAGCACCCTGACATAAACAGATTGATGATAAAGCAAGAACACATACTGGCAAAAAGCAAAATCCTTTACAGGCTTTATTCACCTTGATTTTGTTGATTCTGTTAGAGCTGAATATGGCTGACGTGCTCAAAGGCAGTTGCTCCACAGTATGTTGTTTTTTTGTGATGGAAAAAATACCCAAAATCGTAGAGAAAGTGTTATTCCAAAGAACCTCTAATTTGGACAGCATCTTCATAGTAATATCCGGCTATAACAGGCACAATCTATGGGTCTTTTTAATACTTGGGACTTGTCCTGAAACAACCATCCTCCTTATCTGAATCATTACTTTTTCTGGTATGGCAGCAATCATTAAAAGAGGTAAGTTATTTTTGAACAGTTCCTTATCAATAAGTCGACACACAGTATAGTCAAAAAAGTAAACTGGCATCTGTTCCGGACAATTTAAAGAAAGTGAAGAAAGTGAAGAAAGTCTTTATATAACCAATAATATTGGAGACAGTATTGTTATCATCCGTGTTTAACGGCATACCACCAGTGGGGGTAAAACGTCCTTTGTTCCAGTCGTTTGTTCCAAAATCAATAATCTATTATAAGGGAGGGTGATAGACTACTCCCTGACGCATGTCTTTTATGCTGATGGGAATGACATTATTATCAGTGACAGATCACTGCACTGACATCCATTGCCAAGCTATTTTTGGTGTTCATCACCTATTCGTTCTGTTATTCGTTCTGTCTGCTCCGCTCCCTTGTAAGAAGAGAGGATGGCGACAAATGGGGCAATGCTGTACGTTGTTTTGAATCATTGCTATTGCGCATTCCCTATGAACTTTGTGGGAGCAGGGTAAAATCTGGCAACCTGAAAAAACATCCTCAAGGCAAATACAACACTCGTCGTGTCCTGAGTTAGGTCGGCATTTATGTTTGCCAAGAAGCCTTTTATCCAGGCAGACATTGCACACATCACAGTGGAAAGATCTATCTTTATGAATCCGGCAGATTCCACATTTATCACAGTGGAAGGGATTGTTATCCGTGCAGGTGTAATGCTTGCATATTGAGCAAAAATAGTCTGCCATCCTGAGCTCACATTTTCCACACACTCCAGCGTTTTCATCAACTTGCTGCTCATTCTGACACAAACTACACCGCATAACAGTTGCGTGCGACGCTTTAGCTTCTTTTGTGCAAGTTATCATCTTATTATCGGAACGATTTGCATGATTATGGCAGCGATGACAGGGATAAAATTTGTTACAACATGGAAACTTCAGATAGCAACATCGCCGGTAGTGTTGACAAAGCCACGTCTTATTAGCCTGCATTCTTTTAAGTTTTAATTCTGCATTGCGTATTAATTCTGCCTGACGCCGCTCTTCCTGATCACGCCGTCTATCTAGCACATGGTCAATCAAAGCACAGGCCTCACTGACTGTCTTTTCAAGAGCCATGAGACTGTTATCAGGAACATTAGGTGTTGTCGATGGAGAGACAATATTGAACCGGGAGGGGGTTGGCTGTGTCGTGTGATAACGCCGTTCCCAAACACCCCGTTTTTGTTCCACACTTGCAACTAAAGCACAGGCCTCACTGACTTTCTTGTCGAGAGCTATGAGACTGCTATCAGAAGCATTATGTGTTGTCCATGGAGGGGCGGCGGCGAGCGAGCCTTCTGATGAATGGGTTCCCGCACCTTCACTGGTCGCTTCTCTTTGCCCTTGTTGTTTTCCATCGTCCTTAACTTCAGGGGCAACGTCCCTCATTGCCACGGGCAAGGCAGGGTTATTAAGGCACTCTCTGTCCGGGGGAAGAGAACGCATATTGCCAGTGTTGAACGAGCCAGCAGACGGATCAACTGGAGTAAGGCATGTTCCTGCACCTGTACCTGCTGCACATTCACCTTCCGCACTTGTGGCCCCGACTTTCACGTTACACGGGTTGGGTAATGGCCGAGTCTGCCGAGTAGGGAAGCTTCTATAATCATTTTCGTTAACAGCATGCCCATGCCCGGCAAAGGGATTGAAATTCGTTGGCTGTTGTCGGGTAAATTCCCCTCGGTCAGAAAGACTTCCAGTGCCTGTGGAATAGTTTTGAGGCTTTAAAAGACAATCGTTCGTATGCATAGCCAGAAAATGCCGGTCAATACCACCGTAATCAGGATAATGGTAAGCCGGACTGGAGAGATAAATGTCCGGAAAGTCATTTTTTCCGTCAGGGTTTCCGGTTTTTTTTCTGTCTTTTGGCCTTGCTCCCGCCGAACCCTTTGATGTTACCGAGGCATCTGCACCACCATAGGCGCCAGACAGGTTTGATGGCCGAGATGTTGTCTTTCGGAAGTGTTCCGTCGTATGGGTGGTGGTGAACTCCTCCACCACATACTCTTCATTATCTCCATGATAAGAAAAACTCGAACCGTCAGTGGGGAGGGAGTTAGCAGTACCGTTTTTTAGTGCTTGATCATTCCGAGCTATCTCAAAAAACTGAACCCACTTTTTGATATTCCACAAGTTACAGGCTTTTCTAAAAAACCTGTCAGAAATCACTGCGCATCTGATAAGCTGACTGTTTTCGACTTTTTCAATGTACATTGCCGGGGATGAGGGTATTTGGTCAAAATCAGCTGATCCACAGGATTGGAGAAATGATGACCTTGAGGTGGCAGAAGAAGATTCAGGATAAAATATAGTCTGAAATATTCCAAGGTACTTTTGATCTTGCCTGGCGTCCGGTAAAACCCTGTCTGGCAGTTGCTCAAACCTTTCAGAAGGCGCAAATCCTGGCATTGGGTGAACCAGACATGTCAATGTTGGACAGTTCTCATCCCACCAGAATTCAGTGGCTTTAAAATGAAGTTTTGGCATTTCACCCGTTATGGAAAAGAAACGCATTGCCCAGGTTTTGGGTTCTATTTCTAATAATACTGATGCGCTTTTCAGCGCTTCCCCTGTATAACAGTAAACGTTCTTATTTTTATCGTCCAAATCGGTTTGCGTATAAGCGTCGGTGACGACCACCAACTTGCCGTTTACACCCATCAGGGTATGAGTAAAACAAAGGTAAAAATTCAGATAATTTACCCATGCTGTGTCTTCCTCAAATTGAAAAACCACATCGACGATATAAGATTTAGTCACCGATTTCGTACTTTCAAGATTGGAATAGGCCTGATAATAATGGTAAGGATCAGGCATGTGCTGGACAAAAATTTCATTACCCTGGCATAAAGCGTTTGACAGCAAAGCAATAACAAATACCGGCCAGAAACAGAATCGTTTACAGGCTTTATCAGCCTTGAGACTCCTGATAACCCTGACTCTTTTCGGACTCAGTGTTGCTGACGTTGTCAAAGTGGATTGTTCCGCAACAGGTTGTTTTTTTGTAAAAATACCCAAAATCACAGGGAAAATGCTACTCCCACCAACCTCTAATTTGGACAGTATTCCCATAGTCATATCCATTAAAACAGCCGCCATCTTTGAGTATTTTAATACTTAGGACTTGTTCTGAAATAACTGTCCCCCTTAATCCGAATCATTACTGTTTCTGTTATGGCGCTTCTGTTATGGCGCTTTTGTTATAGCAGCAATGACTAAAAGAAGGAAGTTACTTTTTAACAGTTCCTTATCAATAATTCGAGACACAGTATAGTCAAAAAATTAAACTCGCCTCTGTTTCGGGTAATTTAAAGAAAGCGAAAAAAATATTTAATATAACCAATAATATTGGAGACAGTTTTTTTATATCAGGTAAATAGGATCACGTCATTGACTGAAGGTTTATCATTACGCATTTTGATCACTACAAGGCTTGTTCTCTGAGCAGAATGTGATAAGTATCAAAATCTACATTACCGCCACTGGCAACAACGATGGTATTTTGTTGAGAAAATCGTTCTGGATGCTCAATGATTGCACCTATAGCCACAGCTCCGCTTGGCTCCAGTACCAGGTGTAACTCCTCAAAAGCGAGTTGCAGTGCCTTTTTGACTGATAACTCCTGCACCGCCACCCCTTTTACATGGGTTTCCTTTGCTATTTGAAATGTGGATTGTCCCGGTGACACTGCCAATAGTGCATCGCAGCAGCTTTTGTTCTGACCGGCGGCTCGCGTCAGGCTACCCTGTGCCAGAGACTGCCGCAAGCCATCAAACCCCTCGACTTCAACGGAATAAACCTGTGTATTGGTTAAAAAACGTGGAAATGTCAAGCTGCAACCTGCCACAAGGCTGCCCCCCCCGGCCGGGCATAACAGATGATGGCAGGATTGACCCAAAGCTGCCAGTTGTTTCTGTAGCTCGATGCCAACCGTTGCCTGACCTTTCACCAGTATTAAATCATCGAAAGGGTGCAGGAGAGTATACCCTTCCTGCTTTGCAAAAGTGGTGGCCATGATACTGGCTGCTTCTTCTCTGGATGGTATGGATTGACGGCATAGCATGACAACGGCTCCCAGCTTCCTGGCATTGTGTATCTTATTGGCAGGGGCATCATGAGGCATCACAAGATAGACCGGAATGTTCAGGAGCTTACCCGCCTGCGCCAGGCCACGGGCAAAATTACCGGAAGAATAGGCTGCCACTCCTTTCTTTTTTTCTATAGGGGAGAGCTGCATTAATCGGTAAAGCGCCCCTCGAAACTTAAAAGCCCCGGTCACTTGCAATGATTCCGCCTTGACCCATACTTTCCCCCCTGTCAGCTGACTCAGCGTGGGGCTTTCCAGCAAGGGGGTTTCCTGTATATAGGGTTTTATAGCAGTATATGCCCCCTGGAGCATATCAGGCGTAATAAGGGAAGGATCAGTGTAAAGGCGGCTATCTGACATTGCTCTATCAGAGTAAAAACAATAACACTGAAAGATAGACGTTTTATTCAATCTTGACAGAAAATCAGAAAATCAGAAAATCAGAAAATGGAGAAGGAAGAAGGAAGTAAGGAAGAAAAAGGAAGTGAATATGCCTTCCTTTTTCCAGGGACGGGAGCCGGTTAGAACTGTTCTTCTTCCGTAGAGCCAGTCAATGCGGTAACAGAAGAGGTACCACCTTGAATCACTGTCGTCACATCATCAAAATAGCCTGTGCCCACCTCCTGCTGGTGTGCGACAAAAGAGTAACCTTTTTCAGCGGCGGCAAACTCTTTTTCCTGTACCATTTCCACATAATGCTTCATGCCTTCCCCCCGGGCATAGTGGTAAGCCAGATCAAACATGTTGTACCACATATTATGGATGCCTGCTAACGTGATAAACTGGTATTTATAACCCATATCACTCAGAGCCTGCTGGAACCTGGCGATAGTGGCATCGTCCAGGTTTTTCTTCCAGTTAAAGGATGGCGAGCAATTATAGGCCAGCAGTTGATCAGGGTATTCTGCGTGAATGGCGTCGGCAAATTTACGGGCTTCATCGAGACAAGGTGTTGCCGTCTCACACCAGAGCAAATCGGCATAAGGCGCATAAGCCAGGCCACGGGCAATAGCCTGTTCGATACCAGCGCGGGTTCGGAAAAAGCCTTCCGCTGTCCGCTCACCGGTTAAAAATGGCGTATCATACTCGTCGCAGTCTGAGGTAATCAGGTCTGCTGCATTGGCATCAGTTCGGGCTAATACAATCGTTGGAATATCAGCCACGTCAGCAGCCAGGCGGGCAGAAATCAACTTTTGTACGGCCTCTTTGGTAGGCACCAACACCTTGCCACCCATATGGCCACATTTTTTTACCGACGCCAGCTGATCTTCAAAGTGCACACCGGCAGCACCGGCTTCAATCATGGCTTTCATCAGCTCATAGGCATTGAGAATACCCCCAAATCCTGCTTCGGCATCGGCTACAATGGGAACAAAATAATCACAATAGCTTTCACTGTCCTGGGGAACATTGTTTTTCCATTGGATCTGATCGGCACGTTTAAGGCTGTTATTAATGCGCTGAACAACCGTTGGCACAGAGTCCACAGGGTACAGGGATTGATCCGGGTACATATCGCATTGACTGTTATTGTCTGCGGCCACCTGCCAGCCGGAAAGGTAGATTGCCTCAACCCCTGCTTTGACCTGTTGAACCGCTTGCCCACCGGTGAGGGTACCCAGGCAGTTCACATACCCTTTTTTGGCACCGCCATTGACCTGCGCCCAGAGTTTTTCGGCGCCCTGACGAGCCAGTGTATTTTCAATCTTGACAGAGCCACGCAAGCGTACGACGTCCTCTGCTGAGTAAGTTCGTTTAACGTTTTTCCAACGAGGATTTTCAGCCCAGTCTTTCTGCAGACGAGCAACCTCATCAGCACGGTTATAGGTTGACATGTTATTTTTCTCCCTGATTCAAACGCACGTTTAAATACTCACTGTGAATCCTAAACAAAATGTAACAAGTCTGATAATTTATATGTTTTATGCCGGCTATTTTTACCGTGAATGATAAGAGCTGTTGTCGTATGAACATTGCGCGGGTTGACCTCAATCTTTTAGTGTATCTCGATGTTTTGCTGCGTGAGCGCAATGTAACTCGAGCAGCAGAGCAGCTGGGTATTACACAACCAGCGTTAAGCAATGGTCTCAGACGATTGCGAAAACTGTTCGGTGACCCTTTGCTGGTTCGCACCAATGAGGGAATGACGCCTACCGAGCGAGCGCTGGAATTGCGACCACAGATCTGTGATGCTCTGTACTCGTTAGAAAAGGCTATTCAACCAAAAACACCGTTCGTCCCACTGACCAGCCATAAAGTCTTCCGTATTATGGCCAACGACTACGCTGAGTCGACACTGATTCCACTGATATTGCCGCCACTGAGACTTCAGGCCCCGCATATCACGCTGGATATATTAACGCCCAGTGATGTCAGCTTTCAGGATATAGAACAGGGCAGAGTGGATATGGCGATTAACCGGTTTGATAGCCTGCCACAGTCGTTTCACCATGCACCGCTATGGCAGGATTCTTTCTCGTGTATTTTGAGTAAAACTCATCCCGCTGTTAAGGCATTTACCCTGGAAAACTATTTAACTGCCCAGCATATATGGGCCAGCAAAACAGGGATGGGCACCAGTGTGGGGGTTAATCCTGAAGATATTCAGCAGTTAGGGTGGGTGGATGAAACGCTATCAAACCTCGGCTATAAACGCACCATCAGTGTGTATACCCGACACTATCAGGTTGCGATGCTGCTATCTGGACAAAACAATTTAATTGCCACGTTACCCAGCAAACTGGCTAATCTGCAACGGGATAATCCCGCACTGGCTGTATTACCCCCACCTTTTGATATTCCGCCGATTCAGTTAACGATGGCCTGGAGTTCGTTGTTGCATAATAGCTCTGGCCACCAGTGGTTGCGACAGCTAATCAAGTCAGTTATCCCTTAAAGCAATAATCCCCCAGGAGAGGTTCTAACGTTGTTGCGCTGGCAATCTGAACGCTAACCCTGTGTTGAGTTGCCTCGCAATAGTCGTTGTTTAGCCTTGTTTTGTCGTCCAGTTTCCCATGCTCGCTATGGTAGCCTGGAAAAGGTAGCCTGGAAAAGACGACGGGTATAAGATAGCTTCTACGTTCGGGCAGTGTCCAATCCAAAGACGCGTTCAAAGACAGGTTATGAACTATTTTGGCTAAACGCCGGTTTCCACTATCTTCCATATCTTTCACTATTTTTTTCAAAAATACACACATAAACTGTATAAATTGGTGTTTTTCAAACAGTTGTTTACTATTGTTGAGCAAACCCAAAAGTCGCCAGCTACGAGGTAAAAAAAGAATGGTACAACGTGTACGCAAAGGCAATTTACAGGTTGCCAAGGTGATTGCTGACCTTGTTGAACAGGAAATGTTACCTGGCACTGGCATCTCACCCAATGGGTTCTGGCAGGCATGCGAAGGTATTTTGAAAGACCTGACACCAAAAAATCAGGTGCTGCTGAAAAAAAGAGATACCCTGCAGGCGAGTATTGATCAGTGGCATCGTGAGCAATGGGGAAAGCCTGTTGATGCGACTGCCTACAAAGCTTTCCTGAAGGCCATTGGTTACCTTGTGCCAGAGGTGCCTGATTTTAACATAGTTACCCACAATGTTGATCCTGAAATTGCTACACTGGCAGGCCCTCAGCTGGTTGTGCCAGTCATGAATGCCCGTTTTGCCCTCAATGCTGTCAATGCACGCTGGGGTAGTTTATACGATGCACTCTATGGCACTGATGTGATTCCACATTCTACCGATGAGTCCGCAGACGGTTATGACCCTGAGCGAGGTGAGCAGGTTATTCGTTATGCACGGGCTTTACTGAATGATGTGGCACCACTGGTAAAGCAGTCACATACCACCGTCCGTACCTATGCTGTTAAAGAGCAACAGTTAGCCATCACATTGAAAGATGGCTCTATCACCAGTTTGCAGCACCCTGAAAAATTTGCTGGTTACACAGGAGAAGCAGAAAAACCTGACAGCGTCCTGCTTAAAAACAACGGTCTGCATATTGAAATTGTCATTGACCGAACGTCTGTTGTGGGTGTAAACGATGCTGCAGGTGTGAGTGATGTTAAAATGGAGGCAGCCCTGACCACCATTATGGATTGCGAAGACTCTGTCGCTGCCGTAGATGCTGAAGACAAAGCACAGGTCTATCGCAACTGGCTTGGGTTAATGAAAGGCAAGCTTGAAGCTACCTTTACCAAGAACAATGCCTCTGTCACCCGTAAGATGCATGCTGATCGTGAATTTATATCGCCGGCGGGTAAATCCTTTACCTTGGCGGGGCGCAGTCTGATGTTTGTCCGAAATACTGGGCATCTGATGACCTGTGATGCAATAGTAGACGCAGAAGGTAATGAGGTGCCGGAGGGTATTGTTGATGGCCTGTTTACTGCTTTGGCGGCGAAGCATGACTTACTGAAAACCAAAGGGATGAGAAATAGCCGTACCGGCAGTGTTTATATTGTTAAACCCAAAATGCACGGCCCTGAAGAAGTTGCCTTTACCTGTGAACTGTTCCGCCGTATCGAAAATGCAGTAGATTTACCTGTTAACACCCTGAAAGTGGGTATTATGGATGAAGAACGTCGTACATCGTTGAACCTGAAAGCTTGTATTCGGGAAGCGCAACAGCGAGTGGTCTTTATCAATACCGGTTTTCTTGACAGAACGGGTGATGAAATCCATACGAGCATGGAAGCAGGGCCTGTCATCCGGAAAGAGGCCATGAAACAGTCTACCTGGATCAATGCTTACGAAGATCGAAACGTCGATGTGGGTTTAGCCACAGGATTGCCGGGTAAAGCGCAAATTGGGAAAGGTATGTGGCCCATGCCTGATGAAATGGCACAAATGATGGACACAAAGATAGGTCATCCACAGTCCGGGGCTAATACGGCCTGGGTGCCTTCACCTAATGCAGCCACCTTGCATGCCATTCACTACCACAGGGTAAATGTAAAAAAACAGCAGAAAATTCTGTTATCTCGCAGGCAGGCCAGCATTGATGATATGCTCACCATTCCCTTGCTGGAAGATAAAGCCATACTCACGACAGAAGCCATTAAGCAAGAACTGGATAACAATGCCCAGGGTATTCTTGGTTATGTGGTTCGCTGGGTAGAACAGGGCGTTGGCTGCTCAAAAGTCCCCAACATTAACCATGTGGGCTTGATGGAAGACCGTGCAACCTTGCGTATTTCCAGCCAACATATTGCGAATTGGCTCCATCATGGGATTTGCACTGAGCAGCAGGTACTGGAAACACTCAAACGAATGGCTGTGGTCGTTGATCAGCAGAACAAGGGCGATAAACACTACTGTGCCATGGCACCTGACTTTGAGAACAGCGTCGCCTTTCAAGCGGCAAGTGCACTGATTTTTAAAGGAAAAGAGCAGCCAAACGGCTATACAGAACCTTTGCTGCACAGCTATCGCCGGCTATTTAAGACGCTGTCCTCTGGAAGGGGATAATGACTGGTAATCCATACTTTGACATCCTCCCCCAGCCAGGTCGCTGGGGGATTCCTATTACCAATGCTGCATAGCTTAAAAGTCTGCACCGCTTGTTTATGCCTGTAATGGCCTCCCTGCATACGTCCATTTGAAAGGTTTCGCCATGGTTTCATTGAAAAAAACAATGAAACCATGAAGACGATTTTTATCTCCTCTTTCGAAGTGATGTGATGGCATTAATTAGTTGTCACATTATGTTCACCATGCCAATTGCAACGGCTCACTATGGGCTATAATCAAAATCGTTTTCAAAACACAGTGGCAGGTGCAACGCATGTGTATCATCAAGCAGTTTACCCTTGCTTTTCTTACCGTGGCTATCTCGCATTCTCTGGCATGGGCACAGAGCACACAAATTGAATCTTACTCAGCACTTAAGGAAGCTCTTGAACGAGGAGAAGTCCCCATTACCGGTGTGGTTGATTTCGGACAGTGCACGTGTAAGTCTCAGACTGCACAACGTTTCCGCGGAAAAGAGATCACTGTTTTTAAAAGAAACACTGTCAACGAAGATGGCTCAATACTGATGTTAACAACTTACAAAGTGAATACGCAATTAATGGCTGGCAAGGATATTACTCGTCTCCCACCCTGGATAGAGTGGCAAAGTGCCTACACCCTGGAAAAAAATGCAAAACAAATGAACGTCAGTTTTATTGCAACGAATGCAAAAACCGGCGAGACTATCCTAACCGCTAATTACCTGTGTCCACTTGGATCAACGGTTAAATTATGGCGCACCCCCCACGCTTATTAACTTTGAAGGTAAAAACCCATCTATCACGATCTGCTGATGGCCTGAGAGCAGACCTGTCAGTCAGTGTTTGAATACATTGAAAGCTGCTTGTCCAGGGTTATGCCAGGTAGGTATGCAGCGATGAGAAATGCTTGCACACCAAAATTATCCCTTTCAGCTGCGGCCATCTTTATTAACACTTGCGGTAAAAAACTAATGGATCAATGGATTGAAAACCAAAAAGCGATGCTGCCTGATGCCCAATGGCAATACATCACTTTACACTGGACACGTCAAAACACTGGAAGGGCGACAGCTATATGACCCTGGAAACAAGCATGATCTTTCCGTGGTGTTACCCCCTGAAATGACCAGCCATTACCCGATAAAAGCTGACGTGTATGGGTTGTTTGATGAGCACTGTCAAATACCCTGTAGCCGCCGTGATCACTGCGCCTGTTGTTCAGCGCTACCTGTGTACGTGGCAGGCGTTAGTGACTGAAGGCGAATTTTCTCACTGGCGGGCAGTGCAAGTTCATCAATGAAAGCAGCCAGGCTTTCTTGAGTAATACCACCTTGCCCACGGGTCAGCGCTTTCAGTTTTTCATAGGGCTTCTCAATACCATAACGGCGCATTACTGTTTGAATCGGTTCAGCCAGTACTTCCCAGGCATTG
This sequence comes from Endozoicomonadaceae bacterium, assembly GCA_965232215.1. Lineage (GTDB taxonomy): Bacteria > Pseudomonadota > Gammaproteobacteria > Pseudomonadales > Endozoicomonadaceae > Endonucleibacter. The sequence continues at coordinate 43,706 of CBDDPF010000012.1, read as the reverse complement.
TCCAGGTCTTCCCTCAGGCGAACCGGATTCACCTTCAGCTTACCAAAGCCTTTCAGGGTAGAAGCATAGGCTATCAGACTGTGGCCCAGGCCGGTCCCCAGATTGCGGAGTACGGTAGAGTCTGTCAGATCTCGTTGCCAGCGGGATAAGGGGAGCTTGATGGTCAGGTGTTGCATAATGGCATTGGCAATACCCAGGTTGCCCTCGGCGTTTTCAAAATCAATAGGGTTTACCTTGTGCGGCATGGTGGAAGAACCTACCTCCCCGGCAAGGGTTTTCTGGGAAAAATAACCCAGGGATATATAACCCCAGATATCACGATTCAGATCAATCAATATGGTATTGAAGCGGCAAATTGCATCAAACAGTTCAGCAATACCGTCGTGGGGTTCAATTTGAGTGGTATACGGGTTCCATTCAAGACCTAAAGCAGTGACAAACGCCTCTGCATGACTGGCCCAGTTGATGTCAGGGTACGCCCACAGGTGAGCATTATAGTTACCCACCGCACCATTGATTTTTCCCAGGGGCGTTATTGCCTGAATCTGTTGTAACTGACGGCTTAAACGGTAGGCCACATTGGCCAGCTCTTTACCCACTGTGGTGGGGGAGGCCGTTTGCCCATGGGTTCTCGAGAGCATAGGCTCAGAGGCATATTCTTTGGCCATGGTCTTGAGGGACTCAACAATACGGGTCATTTCCGGCAGAATCACTTCGTTCATCCCTGTTTTTAACATCAGACCATGGGACAGATTGTTAATATCCTCGGAGGTGCAGGCAAAATGAATAAACTCACTGACAGCCGACAGTTCAGCATTGTCCTGCACCTTTTCCTTAATCAGGTACTCAACGGCTTTCACGTCATGGTTTGTGGTGCTTTCAATGGCTTTAACACGCTCAGCGTCGGCCAGAGAGAATTCATCGGTAATCTGATTAAGCAGGGCATTAGCTTCGGGAGAGAAGTGGGGCACTTCACCGATTTCAGGTTGATTGGCCAAAGATTGCAGCCACCGAACCTCAATCATCACTCGAAAGCGAATCAGGCCAAATTCACTGAAAATAGTGCGTAATGCCTGGGTTTTACTACCATAACGACCGTCAATGGGGGAGACAGCGGTTAATGCAGTCAGCTCCATGTCTATGCGCCTTATACTGGAGAAAAAGCGCATCATACCGAAACCTCAGTCAGTTTTCAGCCATTAGAGTTGCTTTAAAGCATCCAAAAGTTTTTTCCGGGCGAAGAACAGCTGCCAGCGACTACCACCTGTTTGCCGCCAAAGCATGGCAGAACGGATGCCCGCCAGTAAAATCGCCCGGATTTTACTGGCATTCGCTGGTATTTGTAAATAAGCTTGCTCACCTGTGACCTGAATGCGTGTTTTAAAGGTACTGATAGTATCCAGATACAGGCTACCCAGGCTGGAGAGGACATTCTCATGGAGCAGCCCAAAATGAGTCACCTGGTCTTTGGCCCGTTCAATTCGCTGAGCAATGACAGAAAGCATTTCAGGCCTTACTTTCAGCTTTTTCTCAAGATGAATCAATGCCAGAGCATAACGAATAATATTACCTTGAACCGCCTTTGTATCCCTTGCTAATAAGCCTTTTAATACCTGTTTGCCTTCGGTGAGGTTGTCATACCCCCCATAAACTTCCGACACAGTTTCAGGTGACGTCACAAACAGACTTTGGATGGAGGGCTCAAGCGCCGCTTCAGAGATCTGGCCAGTCTTAGCCAGTTGTTCCACCAGCAAGGCTGCCTGAAAGACGCCTGCTAACGCGGCTATTTGCTCTCGTATTGAATGTTGCACCCGTTTCTACTCTTTTGCTCTTAACTTTTGCTCTTAATTTGATGATGGTATTCGTTAAACCTGTGGAGCCTGTGCATAGCGAGTGTCAATAACGCCACCGCCCAGACAGCAGTCCCTATCATAGAACACCACCGATTGACCGGGGGTTACTGCCCGCTGTGGTCTGTCAAAGACTACCAGGTAACTTCCATCTGTTCTCCGGGACAGTGTGCATGCCTGATCCTGTTGACGATAGCGCACTTTCGCCATCAGTTTTTCAGGCATAACGGGAGGCTCGTCGGCAACCCAGTTAATGTTTGATGCCATTAAGGCCTCAGAGAAGAGTAAAGGGTGATTGTTACGCTGACCAGCTATCAGTACATTGCGCACGAGGTCTTTCTCCAGCACATACCAGGGAGCATCATCGGCTGATTTCAAACCACCAATGCCCAGTCCCTGGCGCTGGCCGATGGTGTGATACATTAAACCGGCATGCTCACCGATAACGTCGCCATCAGTGGTCTCAATCAGTCCGGACTGGGCCGGGAGGTACTGCTTCAGAAAATCCCTGAACTTGCGCTCACCGATAAAGCAGATACCTGTACTGTCTTTTTTATTAAAAGTAATAAGATCATAGGCTTCGGCGAGTTTTCTCACCTCGGTCTTAACCAGGTCACCCACAGGGAATAAGGTTTTGGCAATTTGTTCTTTGCCAACGGCATGAAGGAAGTAGCTTTGGTCCTTGTTCGCATCGAGTCCTTTGTGCAGGGTAACAACACCCTCCACGTCTACACGGCGGGCATAATGACCCGTTGCAATATAGTCAGCACCCAGCGCTAAAGCATAGTCAAGAAAAGCTTTGAACTTGATTTCCCTGTTACACAGAATATCCGGGTTTGGGGTACGACCATTTTTGTATTCATTCAGGAAATGTTCAAACACGTTATCCCAGTACTCTGCGGCAAAATTGGCCTTATGCAGCCTGATACCCAGTTTGTCGCAGACGCTTTGGGCATCGGCCAGGTCATCCATGGCAGTGCAGTACTCAGAACCGTCATCCTCCTCCCAGTTTTTCATAAACAAACCTTCCACCTGATAGCCTTGTTGTATCAGGAGCAGAGCTGAGACAGAAGAATCCACACCACCGGACATACCGACAATAACACGTGTTTCTGATGGCTGCTTCATAAACCGGATTGACCTGTAAAAAATAGCCGTTCTATTCTACATGACCGCAGCCACTTGCCAAGTTTAATGGTGGTTATTTGTGTTAAGTGACCCGCTTATTTCGATATTTACCACAAAATCCGATTTATTCCTTAATCCGGTTAGTATATCTTATTATGCGTTTTTTGAGGTTGAGTGTATTTTTGCGGTTATTGTGCGGGTGTTTATGTAATATTCGGGGTAATGCAATCATACAGGATTCAGCCTGGTCACGATATAAGATGGAGTTAATGATGGGATACCAGAAAATCCAGGTACCGGCCATCGGTGAAAAAATTACCGTTAATGAAGACATGTCCCTGAACGTGCCTGATCAGCCGATTATTCCTTTTATCGAAGGCGACGGTATCGGTGTGGATGTTTCTCCGGCCATGCTGAAAGTCGTTGATGCTGCGGTAGAAAAAGCTTATGGCAGCAAGCGTGCTATCTCCTGGATGGAAGTTTACTGCGGTGAAAAAGCGACACAGGTGTACGGTGAAAACACCTGGATGCCTGAAGAAACCCTGGAAGCCATGAAAGAGTATCTTGTGGGCATCAAAGGGCCTTTAACAACACCGGTTGGTGGCGGTATTCGCTCACTGAACGTCGCCCTGCGCCAGGAACTGGACTTATATGCCTGCGTGCGTCCTGTTCGGTGGTTCAAGGGCGTACCCAGCCCTGTAAAAGCACCTGAAAAGACCGATATGGTGATCTTCCGTGAAAACTCCGAAGACATCTATGCAGGTATTGAGTGGCTGGCGGGTACACCAGAAGCGGATAAAGTCATCAACTTCCTGCGTGACGAGATGAACGTCACCAAGATCCGCTTTCCTGAAAACTGTGGTATTGGCATCAAACCTGTCTCCAAATCAGGTACTCAGCGCCTGATGAAGAAGGCTATCCAGTTCGCCATTGATAACAATCGTGACTCCGTGACCCTGGTACACAAGGGTAACATCATGAAGTTTACTGAAGGCTCCTTTAAAGACTGGGGCTATGAGACCGCAGTTGAATACTTCCATGGCAAACCCCTTGATGGTGGCCCCTGGCATGTTATCAATAACCCGAATACCGGCAGCAACATCGTGATCAAAGATGTGATTGCTGATGCATTCCTGCAGCAGATTCTGATGCGTCCTGAAGAGTATGATGTGATCGCCACCTTGAACCTCAATGGTGACTATGTTTCTGATGCCCTGGCAGCTCAGGTAGGTGGTATCGGTATCGCTCCGGGCGCAAATATCGGTGCAAAGGTGGCAATCTTTGAAGCCACTCACGGGACTGCACCCAAGTACGCTGGTCAGGATAAGGTAAATCCTGGCTCCGTGATCCTGTCTGCTGAAATGATGCTGCGTCATCTAGGCTGGACAGAAGCTGCTGATTTGATCATCAAAGGCATGAATGGCGCAATTGCTGCCAGGACGGTGACTTATGACTTCGAGCGCTTAATGGACGATGCTACTTTGGTAAAATGCTCCGAGTTTGCCAATGCCATGATCAGCCACATGTAATCCTTTAAAAGACAATGCCGGGTGAGTTTCTCCTCCTCGGCTATTAGTCAATACTCAGAGGACGTCTTAGCAGGCTTTAAGACGGTTTTCGGGTATCAATACTTCGGACAGTTTTATCAACTTAACACTCGCGCTGCCAGGGCGTTGAAGGTATATCAATATTTTATGGTAACTCGCGCTTATCCTTGAGTTACCATAAAACTGCCCCCTTGAGTTGCAGACCTTGCAGCATCAGACACCGGAGTGTCTAAAACTGTCCGCAGTATTGGGGTATATATCTCGACAAAAAACTGCCTCTCTCCCTGTTTTTTTTATATCTGAGTATTTAATTCCCTCCTTGTGATTGTGCTTTCTACCGGTATCCTTAGAATAGATATCAGGGATAATGCATTTTTGGGAGAATTCAGCCCGAATTTTGGCTTGATCCTGCAGGTAGAGGCAATTATTGCCCCATTTTTAATCGTTAAAGAGAGATGGCCGACAACAGCTGCCACCGACTTCGTATGAGTAAACTCAGTAGGTTTCGTCTAAACTTGGGAAGTGAAGGGTATGAACAGGAGGGCGAACAGGGCGTAGCCGTCGCACCGGAAAAAACCCAACTGAACCCCCCTTCCATGTATCAGGTTTTACTCCTGAATGATGATTTTACCCCCATGGATTTTGTAGTTGATGTCCTGGAAAAGTTTTTTGCAATGCCAACGGAAAAGGCTGCTCAAGTGATGTTAACTGTCCACACTGAAGGAAAAGCCGTTTGCGGAATATTCAGCAGGGACGTTGCGGAAACCAAGGCGCAACAAGTTAATCAGTACTCAAGAGAAAATCAGCATCCCCTGTTGTGCAAAACAGAAAAGACCGATTAGCGTTTTCAGGGTGACATTATATGCTTAATAAAGATCTCGAACTGACACTCAATAGCGCGTTCAGAGACGCAAGAAGCAAGCGTCATGAGTTCATGACTGTTGAACACTTACTGCTTGCCTTGCTCGATAATGAGTCAGCATCACGCGTTCTCATTGCCTGTGGTGTTGAGTTAGACAAACTTCGTAAAGAGCTGGCTGATTTTATTAACTCAACCACACCACTGATCTCTGTCAATGATTCAGACCGTGAAACACAGCCGACCCTTGGCTTCCAGCGGGTATTGCAACGTGCTGTTTTTCATGTGCAAAGCTCAGGTAAAAAAGAGGTTACCGGCGCTAATGTGCTGGTTGCCATCTTTAGTGAGCAGGAGAGCCAGGCTGTTTATTTCCTGAAACAACAGGATGTGGCTCGTATTGATATTGTTAACTATATTGCCCATGGAATTTCCAAGATACCAGGGCAGGAACTCGAAGAGCTGGGCACTGATCTGGTGGAAGAAGGGGAGTCAGAACCTTCAGGCAAAGACCCATTGCGCAACTACGCCTCGAATTTAAACGACCAGGCACGTCTTGGTCGTATTGATCCGTTGGTTGGTCGGGCAAAAGAAGTCGAGCGAGTCTGTCAGATACTGGCCAGGCGTCGTAAAAATAATCCTTTACTGGTTGGCGAAGCCGGTGTGGGTAAAACCGCTATTGCCGAGGGCCTGGCAAAACGTATTGTCGATGGCGAAGTCCCTGAGGTTCTGTCTCAGGCAACTGTTTATGCACTGGATTTAGGGTCTCTTTTAGCAGGCACAAAATACCGGGGTGACTTCGAAAAACGCTTTAAGAAGCTATTAGGTGAATTGAAGAAACTTGATCATGCCATTCTTTTTATTGATGAAATTCATACCATCATTGGTGCAGGTGCCGCTTCTGGAGGGGTGATGGATGCATCCAACCTTCTTAAACCCCTGTTAACCTCTGGCGAACTTCGTTGTGTGGGTTCCACTACTTTTCAGGAGTTCAGGGGCATTTTTGAAAAAGATCGCGCCTTGGCACGTCGTTTTCAGAAGGTTGATATCGTTGAACCCAGCGTAGAGGATACGGTGGAGATTCTCAAGGGACTCAAAAAACGATTTGAAGAACATCATAACATCGAGTACAGCGATGATGCTCTCAAGGCTGCGGCTGAACTGGCCTCACGTTATATCAATGATCGACAGATGCCTGATAAGGCCATTGATGTCATTGATGAAGCCGGTGCTTACCAGCGACTCCAGGTAGAAGACCAGCGAAAAAAAACCATTGAGGTAGACGATGTTGAAAGTATTGTTGCTAAAATAGCACGCATTCCACCTAAATCAGTCTCTGCCTCTGATAAAGAGATCATGGGCAAGCTCGAGCGTAACCTTAAGATGGTAGTGTTTGGTCAGGATGATGCCATTACCTCACTATCAACGGCAATCAAATTATCACGCGCTGGATTGAAGGCACCGGAGAAACCCGTTGGCTCCTTTCTGTTTTCGGGTCCCACGGGGGTTGGCAAAACCGAAGTTTGCCGACAGTTGGCACAGGCTCTGGGAATAGAACTCGTTCGGTTTGATATGTCAGAGTACATGGAGAGTCATACTGTCTCACGACTCATTGGTGCACCTCCGGGTTATGTAGGTTTTGACCAGGGTGGTCTATTGACCGAAGCCATTAACAAAAACCCGCACTGTGTACTTTTATTGGATGAAATTGAGAAAGGGCACCCTGATGTTTTCAATCTGCTGCTCCAGGTAATGGATCATGGCACATTAACGGACAATAATGGGCGAAAAGCTGACTTCCGTAATGTGATCTTGATCATGACCACTAATGCGGGGGCAGAAATTATGAACCGCACTTCCATGGGCTTTTTGGAGCAGAACCATGCTTCTGATGGTATAGAGGCAATCAAGAAGGCCTTTTCCCCTGAGTTTAGAAATCGCCTGGATAGCATTATTCCTTTTGCACCATTAAATGATGACATTATTAAACATGTAGTGGATAAGTTCCTGACCGAACTACAAGCTCAGTTGGATGAAAAAATGGTGCAAATTGACGTGGATGACAAAGCACGTGCATGGTTGTCTGAAAAAGGTTTTGATCGTCAAATGGGTGCACGACCCATGGGGCGTGTTATTCAGGAACACCTGAAAAAACCACTGGCTGAGCATCTACTGTTTGGTAAACTGGCTGAAAATGGGGGTACAGTTAAGGTCACTGTTCGCAAGGAAGCCCTCTACCTGAAAATTGAAGCAGCCAAGAAGCAAACATCAGGGCTTGAGGCCGTGGACGAAGAAGCCAGCTAAGCTGCCGAACCTCTATAGCAATACAACAAAAGGGGCCCTACAGCCCCTTTTTAGCGGGAGCGATAGGTGATGCGACCTTTAGTCAGATCGTAAGGTGTCAGCTCTACTTTAACTTTGTCACCGGTTAGAATGCGGATATAGTTTTTACGCATTTTCCCGGAAATATGTGCAGTCACAACGTGACCATTTTCCAGTTCAACACGAAACATGGTGTTGGGCAGGGTGTCAATGACAGTGCCTTCCATTTCCAGACTTTCTTCTTTCGCCATTTAATCATTACCTCGGGATTGACTAAAAACAAGGGAACTCATCGTAGACCTCCTAATCTGTTTGGGCAGCATTCTGCCTGAAAAGCGCTTGTAAAGTAAAGGGAACTTATAGCAGAACCATCACGCTTTAATTCGGATGTTGTGCCTTCCCAGTGCATGGCGCAGGGCGTTCAGCTTCCACTCAGCTTCCACTATGGTGCCCGTGGCAGAGGACTCTTTCATACTGGCTGTTTTTTATCTTGAAAAGATCATCGTCTCCTGCCTGCCCAGGGGCCGTCACCACCCGATCTGCTCCCCAATCACTATCACCGCTTACAAAGGTTGCACTTCAACCTGAATTCCTTAGTTGAAATAATCGCCTCCACTGAAAGCCTTACGCAAGTTGACTTATAACTATTTACTACAGTCACCCAAAAGGGAGATCATGAAAAGACGAAAACCCTACTATCGGAAGGTAAAGAAGCAATTTATGAAATTCAATTGCGGAATTTAGGTTCAACGTTAAGAACTCGCTCTACATTAGCCACCCTGCAAGCAGGGTCAGTGTGTGAAGGTCGTCCCCCGTCTGGTTAGCGGGCAGAATTAACAACCATTCATCATGTTTTATTATCATCCTACCCCGTCGAACCTGAAGAATTCATACAGTCTATGGATACCACGGCGTGAAGCAGCTTTTTCATCCAGAAAAACTGCACGTTTTTGACTATTATTGCTCAAAACCTTGCAGTTTGAGCATGTCATGAAGCCTAAAAAAACAAAACAATCGCCCCAGAAAGACCTGTTTCGTGAGGAGCGCCATAATCTCATCAACATTAATCATGAGCTATGCCAGCTCGCCACTATTATTGAGTCAGAAAATATGATTTCATGTGGTCAGGTACTTATTCAAAGAGTTTGGCCACACTGGCTGCATCGCCATCATAATCAGGGTTTTCACCCAGCGTGAGTACAAGCTTCTCGAGCTGCCACCCCCATGCCCTCGTCCTTTTACACTCTTTGTCCATAACGTGCGCATCTGACCAAATAGCACCGACAATGCTTGTAGATGGTAATGCATGTATGAAATTCACTTCATATATTTCTTTTAGCATACCCAAATCGCGCCACTCATTTTTAAGGGCCATTCTATTTCTATATTGTGGCGGAACAGGTATAGCGTAACCACTGAAGTCTCTGGCATCAATCAAATACGTATAACCATCATAAGTGGGGCTGAGACTGATGCCAAAAATTGATTTAAATACTAATTTATAAAGTTTTTGATCGTATATGGGCGTAACATAATTGCGCGATCTACGTTTAGTATAAAATGCCGCGATTAGAGCAGAAAGGGCTGTGGAAACGCCATAACCGAAGGTAAACCCATTATTTAAATTTCCCGTCATTCGATCCATACGATCATCCAGACTGACACCACTATCAAATTCTCTGCTGGGTACAAATCCTTCCTTGAAGATGATTTCAGGCGCTCTTGTGTCACCACGAAAAACAAAACCTGAAAACATGCGGTTCCCATAACTGTTTTCCGATAAAGTCGTTGAACGCGCTCCAGCAACCAGTGACGTATTATGAAATTTATGATGATTTGGCAGAAGAAATACGCTGCCGCAAGCTTTTGGTTTTTTCAAATTATTATCCCTTTCAGTACGCCTGCGGACAGTTTTCCTACGTTAGCACCATGAGAGAGCATCAACACAAGCTTAAGCCTACAAATTAACCCTATGTGTGAGAAATATAGCTAAAGACAGTTGATTTTGCTTCTTTTCCTCATCGACAATAGGTAGGTAGCCACTGCTCAACACTGACCCCCTTCCCCATCTTCGGCAATTCAGCCAACGCATGACGTAAACAGGCATATGGCTCCAAGTCATTTCCAACGGTTAAATCCTGCATTTTGCATTCACCTGGGTGAAGAACCCACTCTTTTAACGTAACCGAGACCAACGGTTTCCAATTAAAATCTCCATGGGCCGATAATCGGTTTTGTAGTTCATCTTTCGGCACCCTTTTACCCAATACCCCAAGTGGACATATTGCTTATTCAATAACCGGGCATGCATAATCTGCCAGAGAATACAGAACCGCCCCAGGCTTCGCTGGCGAAAGTCAGTATGATAGAACGTATAGATGGCAGACAAACTGTCTTTGAGCGTATCTGTTACGGCTACAGCAACCAGCTGTCCTTCCAGCCGGAAGTGATAAAAACAACAGAAGTCCGGGCTATCCACTAAAAAGCCGTTAAACTGCTCAACGCTGGGAGGAAACATATCGCCGTCTTTATGCTGCGTACTGATATAATGTTCATACAGTGTATACAGTTCAGTATTCATCGTTGGGGTGTGGCAAGTCACTTCCAGATCCTGGTTCTTTTTCCAGGTGCGTTTCTGAGAGCGTGTCATGGCAAATTCTGCAGCAGGGACTCTGGCCGGAATACAGGCACGGCACCCCTGACAATGGGGGCGGTAGATATGGTTGCCACTGCGTCGGAAACCAATGTCAGCCAGGCGACTGTAAAGAGCCGCATCCAGATTGTTTTCCGGGTCCATAAATAACGTGGTAGCCTGCTTATTCGCCAAGTAGCTGCAACCATGGGGCTGGGTTGCATAAAATTTAATATTTTTCAGGGCAGTCATTATGTAAGGTCATTCCATTGCCTTTCCACTTTCCAGTTTGCACCGGTTGGCGGTTGTGAGCAATAGGTGTCCAACTGTCGCACAAATTCAGTTCTGGGAATGGTTGATGCTCCTAATGTCGCCAGGTGGCTATTATGCACCTGGCAGTCTATCAGTGAGAACTGCCACAGTGACAGGTGTCGGCATAAAACCACAAAAGCGTATTTTGCTGTATTATCACGCCGACTAAACATGGATTCTCCAAAAAATACCTGACCGATAGCAAGACCATAAAGTCCCCCCACCAACTGATCCCTTTCCCAGACTTCCACCGAGTGGGCATACCCCAGTTCATGAAGCGTTTCATAGGCAGACACCATATCCTGGGTAATCCAGGTGCCATTATCCAATACTCTTGGTTTAGCACATTCCCTGATAACTTGAGAAAAATCCCGGTCAAATGAGAGTCTCAACGTTGTTTTACGCATAAATTTTTTTAGCGATTTCGAGATATGAACATTTCCGGGATAAAGAACTGTGCGAGGGTCAGGACTCCACCAGAGGTAGGGTTCATCATCACTGTACCAGGGAAAGATACCCTGTTGATAAGCATCAATGAGTGTTTCAGGTAAAAGATTACCCCCCGCTGCCAAAAGGCCGTCAGGTTCATCAAGCGCATTGTTTACATCAGGAAATACCGGAGAATCGGGGTCTAGCCAGGGTAGCATCTTTTCTTTTCTCATCGCTGGGATACTGCATAGGAGTATACCCTGATTGAATGGCACATTGAGGGTTGGTAAGTTTGGTGCGAATAAACAATCAGGAGCAAGCAGAATGTCATCGTTAAGCCAATTACAGCCCTGCGAGTTGTGGAAACACTTCAGTGATTTGTGTGAGATTCCACGCCCTTCCTGCCATGAAGAGGCTATAAGGGAACACCTGATCCAGTTTGCCCGGCAGCATACACTGGAAGTGATCACCGATGACATTGGGAATATTATCATTTGCAAGCCTGCCACACCGGGCATGGAAGACTGTAAGGGGGTAATCCTTCAAAGCCATGTAGACATGGTGCCTCAGAAAAAAGCAGGTACTGAGCACGATTTTACCCGGGATCCTATCCAGGCTTATGTAGATGGAGAGTGGGTTACTGCCAGTGACACGACCCTGGGCGCAGATAACGGTATCGGTGTTGCTGCTGCCATGGCGGTTCTGGCATCAGACAACATTGCACACGGTCCACTGGAAGCTTTGTTTACTGTCAATGAAGAAAGTGGTATGTCCGGGGCGCACAACCTGCAGTCCGGCATATTGCAGGGGAATATTCTGTTAAATATGGATTCCGAAGAATCGGGTAAACTCTGTGTTGGCTGCGCCGGGGGTGTTGATGTCGTCATTTCTGATAATTATGCACCAGAACCTCTGCCTGTTGAGGGCATGCAACAGTTTACGCTAACTGTTCAAGGGCTGAAAGGTGGGCATTCCGGTATCAATATTCATTTAGACCGTGGTAATGCTAATAAGCTGATGATGTGTTTGCTAAAAGCCCTGAAACCAACGGGTTTTCAGCTTGCTGCACTAAATGGTGGCACACTGCGTAATGCTATTGCCAAGGAGGCGTTTGCACATATCGCCATTCCTTTATGCAATGTGACGCAGGCACATCAGATCATTGATAGCTATACTCAGACTTTGCTGAATGAATGGTCTGATGTTGAGCCGACATTATCTGTTATGTTTACACCCGCTCAAGTCTCAAAAACATCGGTGATACCTTCAGCCACCCTGTTTCAATGGGTGGACATTTTACAGAGGGTGCCCCATGGTGTTCACACCATGAGTCAAACGGTGCCTGGGGTCGTAGAAACCTCTAACAACCTGGCCATAGTGGCCATGGAAGAGGGCAAGATCAACGTTGAACATATGGTACGCAGCCTTGTTGACTCTGCGCGGGATGTCCATGCGGAATCCATTGCTGGTTTATACTGTTTACCGGGGGCAGATGTCAGTATTCAGGGCGTTTACCCGGGTTGGAAACCTGATAACAAGTCTGCTATTTTAAATGCCATGATAATTACGCATGAAAAGCTCTTTGGCCACAAGCCGGATATTGAGATTATTCATGCAGGACTTGAGTGTGGCTTACTGGGAGGCACGTATCCACACTGGGACATGATATCTTTTGGCCCGACGATTCACTTTCCCCACACCCCTGATGAGAAGGTCAATATTGAGTCTGTTGGTGTCTTTTGGCGCTACCTGTTGGCTGTGCTAAAACAAGTGACAGAGTGTTAATAGCGGACAAGACTGTTCTTTTATAGCACACCTCTTTTACAGGCCAGAAAAGCATATACCCTGCATTTTATGGCCTGAATGGGTTCGCTCTAACTAAAAAAAACACGTTAGCGCTTTTCTTTTTGACTGGAAATGTAATAGAATTTCTATCCACCTATTGATCACCTGTTTCTTACCAGCCGCATTTAATGAAGAACAACTCATTTCTTCTTTACACGTCTTTTGCCTGCGCACTTACTGGCTGTGCTGGTGAGGGTTTTTCTTGTTAAAAAATACGATAATTTTTTTTGGAGGTATGCAAATCTATGGGTAACCTGAATGTAGGAGACCGCTTCGTCAACACTTCTGAAGACATGAACATTATTGAGCAGAATCGCCTGCAGGCCCTTATTGAAATCGACGAAAAACATAACAAGGAAGTCACTCAGCTGAAGTCTCGGATTGAAACCTATGAGCAAAAGTCCGAGAAGCTAAATAAACAGTTGAAGGCCGCTGATGCTGAACTGAAAGCCTTGCGTGTTCATAACCCTGATCGTATGAAAAAACAGATCAAACGTCTTCAGGAGCAAAATCGCACCCTAACCGGCGAAAATACAGCATTAAAAACCAAGCAGAAGCAGTTAACGCAACAGCTGGATAGTTCCAAACAGGAGCTTGAGCAGTTACGCAAAGAGGCTGCTGAGAAAGAGGGTGAAGAAGAAGGCAAGTAAGTTATTTTCGACCCTCAAACCGTGATTGATAATCCCATTTTTCTTTATTTGAACGGTTTGGCAAGCACACGTGTTAACGGGGGCTTATGGCACAACCTCTTGAGGTTCTTGTGGGAGGGTGGTCTCCGTTTGACAACCTTACAACTTTTTAACTTTGCAACCTTGTTCGTCGTTAATCCTGTATAAGGCATATTTCCCTTATTCTGCCCATTTTTGTATATACTGATTATATTTCTATGGGCTGATATAACTCAGGAGACAGTGTCATGATTGAGTGGCAACGTTGCCAGTATGACAACATTGAACACCTTGAAAAACCCTTTTCGTTTAAGAAATACTCCAGGGCTGTCGCGTTTGCGAATGCTGTTGCCGGCTTGGCTGAAGCCCATATTCATCATCCGAGACTTGTCGTTGAGTGGGGTAAAGTTACCGTTGCCTGGGGAACTCACGAGTCTGAAGAAGGTTCTGGTATAAAAGCCATTGATCAGATGCTCTCAGAGAAAACAGACCAGCTTTACATGCTGTTAAATGAAAAAGTCATTTGTTGAAATCACTATAGTATGTCATTCGAAAGCGGGGAAGCGTAAAGATAAAGTCAGTAAATGTTATTTAATTTGTGTGAACGCCTGTCGTTAATACTCCAATGAGAGAAGCATAACTCTACTAAAACGACTTGCAGGCTGACCAGGCTGCTCAACAGGAAACATAAAGTAAGTGGCATACAGGGCAAAACATGATCATAAATCAACCAGTCCAAGCACTTTGATCATGTAGTCCTCACTCTAACCGCAAGTTTTGCGTTTATTCTTGATACCTGCCTTCACGGAGGTATTCTGTTTAAGGAGGTTGTAGTCGTTCAGACTTGACCTGACAGTTGCCGATTTTTAGAGGATGTCTGTCAGGTCAAATTTAAGCGACAAATTTTTCCTTCGAGATTACTTTTCCAGCCACCCGTGTTGCCATCGGTGACCTTCCATCGCGGTGCTTATGCTGATGGGAAGGGGAATGGGAGAACCTTGTCATTGAGCAAGTGGGCTGCGCTGATGGAGTTTTGGTTGCGTAGAGCTTACACTGTGGGCAACTTTGGAATAGGTATCCACATAGGTCTGCTGGTAAACCCGACTAACTCCTTTGAACCTGAATTTTGCAGTTGAATGTCATAAATTGCTTCTTTACCTTGCAGCAGTAGTGTTTGCATCTTTTTATTTAATCACCCTCTATCTAAATCGGTAACCCTTCTCTTTTTTGAAGAAGAAATGTCAGATCAGGTTTGGACTACTACAATTTACAGGCTCACAAACAGGAGGGATTGCTCCCTGTTTGATTGTTTACTCTCCATTAAGTCTTCGATAAGCCGCATCAATCTCTTGAAATTTGTTTTTAGCCCAGTCAATATTATCTGGGTTCTTATCCGGGTGATATTTCAACGCTAATTTTCTGTAGGCTTTCTTCAATTCGCTGGGCGAGGGCTTATAACCATTCTCAAAGCCAAGCAAAGTAAGATCGTCAGGGGCTATATTATGTTGTTTTTTAGGCTCTTCGCCCCACCATTCTGGCTTATCTTCAGTCAAAGATCGATAGGCATCACTAA
This sequence comes from Endozoicomonadaceae bacterium, assembly GCA_965232215.1. Taxonomy (GTDB): domain Bacteria; phylum Pseudomonadota; class Gammaproteobacteria; order Pseudomonadales; family Endozoicomonadaceae; genus Endonucleibacter. The sequence goes on along the minus strand of CBDDPF010000012.1, from coordinate 28,544 downwards.
GCGCGTTTCTTTCTGCTTCACTTCCTTTTCTTTGATCAAGCTCCATGAGTTTGTTGAGATAAATAGTAAGAACTTCCTCTCCAGTATAATTTTTACTTAAATCAAGCCCTAAGACCTCAAAATTTTTATAAAGATTTTTATAAAAAGAGGTATTTTCATAAATTGCTTCTTCATCACCTTGGAGCTTCTTTTCTGATTCCAGTAAAACCCTGAATGAATCACCAAGTACTGTACCTTTTCTGTAATTATTATCATTCAGTTTTTTTTCTACTGCATCTATTCCACCCTCTCTAAGCAGCTCTTCAAAACGCTTTTCAGCATAAACTTCTATAGCAACTTTTCTTACTGGATCCAATGGAGTTAGGTGACTCAGTTTTACAAAGGCTAAATTTTTTAATTCTGAAGAAGGCGTTATTAACCTAAGGTAATTTTCCCAGCCATCAGTATCAAAAACATTATGCTTATCAAGACCACCACGAGCTTTTGCTACTTCAGTAAACACTCTTCTAGCCTCTTTGCCTAAGCAGCTGACAGGTTTATATCTTTTCTCGTTAGTTAAGTAATGTACAGCCCCTTGAAAACCTTTTTCTTCGATTAATTCTGGTATACGCTTTTCTGCATAAGATGAAATGCAAGCACTCTTGACGACACTACTATCCTTAAAGCCATTGTTGGTGCTGAATAGAGTGAATGTTAAATGCTTTATCTCTGGCGTACTCATTTTACTTAATAAATTAAACCATCCTTCCAAATTAGTTGGATTCCATTTTTCGTCAAAATATTTATTGGCTTCTTGCCTGGCTTTTTTAGCATCAATAATTTCACTATGCTTTGTTTTCTTGTGACTTTTATCAACGGTGGCATAGATGGGGGCAGGAGGCTGTTTATTTGTTACAGGAGGCTGTTTATTAGTTACTTTCTCATACAGACTTAAAATTGTCATTACCTCCGTTATAGTTATCTTTTTTTTAAAATTTACAGGATGGCCAAATCTTTCTCCATGTTCTTTTACTTTTTTTTCCAAATCTTTGAGATGTGCCTTAAGATCTTCTCTGGGCTTTGCTACTTTCCATCTACCGAAGACTCCACTTTTTGTGGGTAGTTGGTCTTTAGCAATGATATTGCCATTATGAATCACCAGTTCATCGTCTTTATTAAACTTGCCATCATGAAAATCTTGAGCAAGGCTGGCAACTGAGTATGACATTGACGTTGGCATAAAAAATCCCTTCATTGTTAATTGGCAAAACCGTGTAATCCATTTTGTTATACTGATAAAACAGGTTTACATGACTATCTGAATTTTTAACAGTACCAAAACACAGATGGCCATATTTTTGACTTAATACTATACGCTTTTAATAAGCATTGTTAATCATGAAATATAGTTATCAGACGCTATAAAATCAAAGCTCATATCACCTTTGTCAAGAAATTTAGACAATGTCCAACGGAAATAACAATAGGGTGAAAGTCTCAAATTGACCGGGCTTCCTAAGCTTGCCAACCGGGGAAAAAACAGGGTAAGAGTGAGGGTAACAGTGGTTCCGGTGATGACGAAGAACCCTTTGGGAACTCAGAGAAACCCAAAGTCAATAAACCTAATGAGAAAACACCAAAACATCGCCAGCAACCCAGCAAGCCTTCGGTACAAACGACACCATCAGTTGAAGCATCTAATGTGCCTCCAGGTTCCACACGAAAGGGTTTTAGCGCTTATTATGTGCAAGCGTTGAACATTCAGGCGATCATCATGGAGTATCCTTTTGAGCAATGGTTGACGCCCGACGGGCAAACCATAACAGCGAGGGCATCTGAAAAGCTTGCACGGGCATTATTATGATGGGTCAGCATGGGCAAGCGCTTCAGGTCTGTTTGTTCTGCCAGCACCATGGCTGTTCGGTAACTCAGCCACAGTGACTGGACGGGTTGTGGGATGCAGGCATTTCAATGTCTGCGGGGGAGCTGCATCGTCTGCTCACAGAAGCGCATGCTGATTTTCATGAAGAAAAAGCCCCATGACTGGCAGCAGAACTCAGGTGCTCCAGCCACATCCAGACCCATGAGACTGGTGCCCGGCATCAGGGGCAAAATGGCTACTGTACCCATGCGCAAGCCATGATTTCCCTTGTACGACAATGAGGGTAGAAAGAAGCAGTGTGATAAATGTCTTCTGAGGCTTTTTGACACTGGACATAGCATTCAGTGCAGTCTTGACCAGGGTATCCATGAGAAGCATCTGGAGATAGCTCGGTACTTAAATCTTCCTGATTATCGTTGATGCTCTCTCATGGAGCCAGCTTGTAAAAACTGTCCACAGTATTGAAGAATCGAAAGAACAGGCTCAGACTGTTCACGACTGATATTGCCAGGGTATTTCTTTTTCATTATTCAAATGTTAATCATAATCAATAATATAATTTTTTAACAAAAGTGATTCTGGACAAGCCTGCATCAATCTCGTGACAAATACTAATAACAAAATTTGAAAAAACATGTCATAAATATAAAAGCAAAGTCATTTAGCAGAACTGTTTAAGACAAGTGTTATTAACTTATGAAACATTGAGTTTTATCCAAATTAAATTGATTCACCTTAAAAGTAAAAATCACTATCATCCGGAAAGTTATGTGCATTTTTTAAACCGTTTTCCAGGAACCTACTAACTCGGCGGTATTATCTATGAGCTTATTATTCAGCTTTCAGGGTCTTAATACGGTCTTTGAAAAACTTGCAAGGCAGTATCGGATCATGGCGCCCGTCCGAATTATCGGAGGTGGTCGATTCTCAGATACCGATAGTATTCAGTATCGAGAAGTCACTAACGCAGAAGACATCGTCTGGGATGAGAAGTCTCACTTCTCTCCTAAAGAGGCTCTTGCGCCTATTACCCAGACCCTCTTTCATATCAATGATGGTCAGTTGATCACTTCTACAGTTGATCGGCGCAAGATTCTGATATTCATGCGCTCTTGCGATATCCACGGGATGAAGCGTCTGGATGATATGTACCTGCACAACGGTAACAACGAAGACTTCTATTACAAGCGGCTTCGTAGTCGGGTTAAGGTTGCTCTGCTTGAATGTGAAAAAAGCTGGGACAGCTGTTTCTGCGTCAGCATGGGAACGAATAAAACTGAAGACTACGATGTTGCGGTACGTTTCTCCGAAAACCATATCAGTATGAAGTTCCATGATGAAAATCTGGAAGAGCAGTTTAAAGAACAAGGTAAAGGGTGCAACTTCGAACCAGCATTTATTGAAGAAAACAACTTTACACTGGAATTGCCACAGGAAACAACTGATCTGGGTCCTCAGCAGATCAGAGACAAGATCATCGGTCATGAGCTGTTCGATGAATACGACAGGCGTTGCGTTGAGTGTGGTCGCTGCACAGTTTCCTGCCCAACCTGTTCATGCTACAGCGTCAGGGACATTCAATATACTGAGAACGGCAGTGTCGGTGAGCGTCAACGCGTATGGTCATCCTGTCTTGTTTCTGGTTTCTCTGATATGGCTGGCGGCCACTCATATCGTCATCGCAAGAGCGAGCGTCTTCGCTACAAGCTGCTGCACAAGATGTTAGATCACAAAGAGCGTTTTGGTGAACATATGTGTACTGGTTGTGGTCGTTGTGATGACCAGTGCCCTCAATATATCTCGTTCTCGAACATGGTTATGAAAGTAACTCAAGCTCTTAAGGAGGTTGAACGTGCCTGAAGCAGCCCAAAGCTTTAACCCTTCCCATCTTCCTGCAGGGGAACTCGAAGCGCTGCAGAATCATTATCTGCCAAAGCCTTATACGATTGAACGCATTATCAAGCACACTAATGAAGAGTGGGCTTTTAAGGTTCCAGTTGATTTTGAAGGTGGCTTCGACAAATTCGTTGAGGTGTCTCTGCCAATGGCAGGCGAGTGCCCTATTTCTATCTCTGATTTTGGCGAAGGCTGGATCGAGCTGGTGATTCGTCGCGTAGGCAAAGTGACCACCGAACTGTTCAAACTTAAAGAAGGTGACACTCTCTATATTCGTGGCCCTATGGGTAACGGATATCCTGTAAAAGAAGAGTTTGCCGGGAAAAATCTGACAGTGATCGCCGGTGGTACTGGTGTGGCACCTGCTCGTTCCGTCATCAACTACTTCATGAGAAGTCCTGATCAAATCCAGAATATGGACGTCATCGTCGGCTTCAGAAGTCGTGATCACATCCTTTTCCACGATGATATTAAGGTTTGGAGCGAACTGTTTAACACTATCGTAACTCTGGACCAGGGTGATACTGAGCAGGGTGACAAGGTTGGTTTGGTAACAGCCTGCCTGGATGATCTGGACTACAGCGAGCCAGAAAATCATCACTATGTCGTGGTTGGTCCCCCAATGATGATCAAATTCACTGTTAAAGGACTGCTGGAAAATGGTGCCCGTGAAGACCGTATCTGGGTATCTCACGAACGTCGTATGGCCTGTGCCGTCGGAAAATGTGGTCACTGCCGTGTAGGCAATACTTACATTTGCCTGGATGGTCCTGTGTTCCGTTATGACCGTTCCAAGCACCTGATCGACTAAGGAGTCATTAACATGCCATTACCATTAGATGTAGATATCATTAAAACCAGAGCCGTCATGGACTACCGCCTCTCCAAGGTGCGTGGCGAATGTATGCTCAGCTTAAGAACCGCAGGTGGTACTATTCCTGCCCATCTACTGGATGTAGCACGTGATGTTGCCACGAAGTATGGCAACGGTGTTATTCGCCTGACCACACGTCAAAAACTGGCTATGCCCGGTATTCGTTATGAAGACATTGATGCCGTCAATAAGATGATTGCTCCTTTTATTAAGGAAATGACCATCGATACTTGTGGCATTGATCAAGATCCTGAAGAAGGTTACAAAACCCTTGGCGGACGTAATATCGTTGCGTGTCAGGGTAACCGTATTTGTGTGAAGGCTAACGTTGATACCACAGGTCTGGCGCGTCGTCTGGAAAAGCTGATCTATCCTCAGGCGTATCATATCAAGGTCACTATTGCAGGCTGTCCACAGGACTGTGCCAAGGCTAACCTGGCCGACGTCGGTATCTTTGGTATTGCTGATATGATCTATGATCGTGATCGTTGCATTGGTTGTTATAAGTGTGCCGAGCTATGTGAACAGCATGCTGCCCAGTGTCTGCACCCGGATGGACAAGGCAAGATTGCCAAAGAACTCTCCAAGTGTATCGGTTGTGGTGAGTGTGCTTTGGTATGTCCTACCCTGGCATGGCGTCGCGATCCTAAGAAGCTGTATATGGTTAAAATTGGTGGCCGTACCTCCAAGGTAACACCTCGTATTGGTAAGGTGTTCCTGAACTGGGTGACTGAAGAAGTGATTGTCGAAGTTATCAGGAACATCAGGAAGTTTTCTGCTCACATGCTGGATGGAGCTCCAAAATACTTGCACATGGGTCACCTGATTGACCAGGCTGGTTACAAGGAATTCAAAGAATGGGCATTAAAAGATATTGAACTGAATCCGGAAGCCAGGGTTGCTGATCGTATGTACTGGCTCGAAAATGAATACGTTGCCAATATGCATGTGAAAAGCCCCGGTGCTGCAAGTACTCACTAAAACTGCTAACCCATATACACTAAATCATACTACTAAGGAAGTATGATTTGACGTATAGATAATCAGCATAGTTGTTGTTATTGATTTGTAGGGATTTATATGAGCATGAACATTGAGTTTAACGTGGATCAGATTCTGCAGATGTCTGAGCGCATCGAGCAGAATACCTGTCGTTTCTATCAGGAAGCCTCTGAGAAAGTTGAAAGTTCAGAGAACAAAGCTTTTCTTATGCAGATGGCTGAATTTGAGTTAGGACATGAAAGCTATTTTCAAAAAATGAGAGAACAACTGACACTTCAGGAAAAAGAGCAAAATACCTTTGATCCGGAAAATCAGGGTATGGCGTACTGCCGCAATCACGCCGACCTTCAGAATTTAGATAATCACGATATTGATTTTTCTGATTTCAGGGAAGTGGTTAAAGCCGCAATTCAACACGAAAAAGATGCAATTATCTTTTACCTGGGTATGAAGGATTATGTTCCTGCTCGCCTTGGACGTGAAAAAATTGACGATATTATCCGTGAAGAAATGTCTCATATTAACATCCTCTCTCGCGAATTAAAAAAACTTAAGGAACTCTGATTCCTTACCTCAATGACCGGAGGTCAGTTTTGGCTTCCGGCTCCTTGCCTGTTTGAGACCTTATATGAATTACCTGCCTCTATTTCTGGACATCCAAAATCAGCAGTGTCTTGTTGTCGGCGGGGGTGAAGTTGCTCTGCGCAAAGTTCGCCTGCTACATAGTGCTGGTGCTGTCATTCGTGTTGTTTCCCCTGCTATTCACAAAGACATTGAATCACTGCTGGAACACGGTGATCATCAACTTTATAAAAGACCTTTCAAACTCGAAGATATTGACGATGTCAAACTGGTCATAGCTGCAACAAATGATGACACGCTGAACCAGAAAGTATCAAAAAAGGCCAGACAAAAAAATCTTTTTGTGAATGTTGTCGATGATGGTCAATCCGGAAATGCGATCATGCCTTCTATTGTTGACCGATCTCCGGTAATTACAGCATTTTCAACAGGGGGCAAAGCACCGGTAATGGCTCGACATATGCGCGAGACTCTTGAGGGTATTTTACCGGCTAACTACGGTAACCTGGCAGAAATGGCAGGCCAGTTCAGACACCGGGTTATCACTGAGATTAAAAACATCAATAAACGTCGGCAATTCTGGGAAGATGCACTGCAAAGCACGGCTGCAGAAAAAGCACTCAGTGGTGATTTAGAGGGTGCCGAAGCGTTGCTCGAACAACAGTTAAGTGGCTGCTCCAGCGACATGACTGGAGAAGTTTACCTGATAGGTGCTGGCCCTGGCGATCAGGAACTGTTGACATTCAAGGCGCTTCGACTGATGCAAAAGGCAGATGTTGTTTTATACGATAATCTTGTCTCCAAAGAAATCGTTAATCTCTGTCGTCGAGATGCTGACTTGGTTTATGTTGGTAAAAAATGCGCTAATCACACATTCTCTCAGGAACAGATCAATAAGATGATGGTTGATCTTGCCAGGGCGGGCAAGCGTGTTGCTCGCCTCAAAGGTGGAGATCCGTTTATTTTTGGCCGAGGGGGTGAAGAGCTTGAGACGCTCGCTGATGCAGACATTCCTTTCCAGATTGTGCCAGGTATTACAGCCGCTTCTGGTTGCGCCAGTTATGCAGGTATTCCCCTGACACATCGAGATTACGCTCAGTCAGCCCAATTCATTACAGGACATTGCCAGTTCAATATCGATGAAATGGACTGGAGTAAAATGAAAGACCATCGACAGACACTGGTCTTTTATATGGGCATTCGAAATCTTGATCAGATTTGCAGTAAACTGATTGAATCCGGCGCTGAGCCAGAGCGGCCTGTTGCCATTGTTTATAAAGGAACTACGACCGAACAATGCACCATTACCGGTACATTAACCACCATCAAGGATATTGCCAGGGAGCACGACGTTAAGCCGCCATCACTGATTATCATCGGCAACGTTGTTAAACTCAAAGACAAGCTGGACTGGTTTAACCCTTGCCAAAGCACACCTTCTGGTTCACGGATTGCAGCTATTTACTGATACCTCAGAATGAGTCCGGCAAATGGGCTTCACCAGCTCTGCCTGCCGGAAATCAACTGGCTGCTCTTACGTGTAGTGGTGTGTCTACTTCACACTGTGCAGAAAAGTGCAATAAATGGCAGTTTATGTTTAGCCAAAATAGCAAAAAAGCCGATAACCACTGGGGTTGTCAGCTTTTTTTAGCGATTGCACAATCTTATGTGGTGCCGGTGGCCGGAATCGAACCGGCACGCCCAAAGGGCAACGAATTTTAAGTCCGTAGCGTCTACCAATTCCGCCACACCGGCACTATTCCTTCTGTGATGCCACACGTTTTGTCGTGGCATCTGGTGCCACTTTTTACTGATTTGGCACCTGCGTGGCACCAAAATGAATCACACTTTTATTCAGCTCTAATCCTTGTGCGTCAAGGGGGTTGGTGGCAACTTAAACTCTAATCACATCTGATGTTGATACCTGTTTTTTAGATGTTAAGTCCCTTGTGTCTACCAATTTCACCATCCGGGCAGGTAGAAAAAGATTCATCTTTTTATACAAGACAATAAAGCATTGCACTTTATAATGTATGGAGGCGGGCACCGGAGTCGAACCGGCCTGGATGGAGTTGCAGTCCACTGTATAACCGCTCTACCAACCCGCCTTCATTCTGTGAAGTAGCTTGTTGAAAACCACTCATTTCAAATTTGGAGCGGGAAACGAGACTCGAACTCGCGACCCCAACCTTGGCAAGGTTGTGCTCTACCAACTGAGCTATTCCCGCACAAAAAATAATTTACAACGTTTTCATACGTTGCTTAGGGCAGCATTACCGCTATCCCTTGGAAGATGGAACGTATTTTATGAATTTCTGCCGAACTGTCAAGTGCTCTGTGCAACAAGCGGCTTATTTTCAGACTTTTCCTGAATGAGGCTTGAATGGGCTTAAGTCCGGCCAGGCAGCTTTCAGGTAAACAACCATGGACAATAACGTCAGAATGGCAGAAATATAAAGCAATGCAATGCCGACGTAACTAATCCAATTCATCACAGGTATCGGAGATAACAGCATTAAGGTAATAGCACTCATCTGGGCTGCGGTTTTAGCCTTACCAATAATACTGACCGCAACGCTGGTGCGTTTGCCCAGTTCTGCCATCCACTCACGAAGGGCAGAAATCACAATCTCACGACCAATGATAATAGTGGCGGGTATTGTGATCCAAATAGTATGAAAGTCATCAACGAGAAGACACAACGCCGCAGCAACCATAACTTTGTCAGCAACGGGGTCAAAAAAAGCACCAAATGGCGTGCTCTGGTTTAGTTTTCTTGCCAAAAAACCATCCAGCCAATCAGTAACGGCAGCGGCAGCAAAAATACCCGCAGAGACCAGATAACGCCATTCATAGGGCAGATAAAAAACCACCACTAAAAAAGGAACAAGAACTATACGAAGAGAAGTTAAAAAGTTAGGAATGTTCATACCAAGTCAGTTGTTTACTGCTACCAAGAGTGAGACATACGTTACACAGTCCGTAAGTCGAGCACAATATGGTTATAACTGATAGATAGCAATTCCTGTATCACTGAGCATGCATAGCGTCATAAATAATCCGGGCAAGGTGTAGGCTTATACCTGTAACCTTGGATAACTCTGATACATTGGCATTAACCACACCCTGTCGTCCCCCAAAATGGTTAAGCAGTGCTGATCTGCGCTTTGCCCCAACCCCCGGAATATCCTCCAACAGGGAGCGATTTCGGGTTTTTTGTCGACGCTGTCGGTGTCCTGTAATGGCAAACCGGTGGGCTTCGTCACGAATATGCTGAATTAATAAAAAGGCGGCCTCAAAGTCGTCTGGCTGGATAGTTCGTCCCTGGTATAACAGGGTTTCCATACCGTGCTTGCGGGTGACTCCTTTGGCGATACCCAGTAAGGGAACATCCGTCAGTCCCATCTCTGCCAGACAGCGCTCAGCCATATTCAGCTGTCCTTTTCCACCATCAATAATAATCAGTCCAGGTTTGTCCTCTTTTCCTTCCAAAACTTTTTTATAACGCCTGCTCAGCGCCTGATGCATGGCGGCGTAGTCATCGCCTGCCGTGATGGCTTGAATATTAAACGTACGGTACTCCTGGTTCATGGGGCCTTCTGGTCCGAAAGACACAGAAGAAGCGACGGTGCTCTCTCCCTGTGTGTGGCTAATATCAAAACAGTGAATTCTTTGTGGTGTGGCGGGTAAGTTAAGTAGCGCAGCCAACTGCTCTATCCTATCCTTATGTGTGGTTTTATCGGTAAGATACTGGGATAACTGCTGGTTGGCATTGGTGTTTGACAATGTTAGCCAGTTGGCACGGTCTCCTCGCACATGATGTTTAATCTGTATATTTTTATGGGCAATTTCCCCCATAGCCTCTGTCATGGCAGCTATGGCAGGCAGTGGCTGTGGAAGAATCACTTCAGCAGGAAAATCCCGGGCATGGGCCAGGCGTATATAAAACTGGGCCAGAAACTGCTCCAGCTCGTCTGATGCATCCTTGTCAAGCTTGAAGTGTGGAAAATAAGCCTTATTACCCGTGATTTGCCCCGAACGAATAAAAAGCACATTAAATGCCACTTGTCCTCCCCTTTCCGCCATTCCAATCACGTCGGCACTACCTTGTAGTTTAGTAACTGTTTGTTTCTCCTGAACCTTTTGCAGGAAAGCCAACTGATCCCTGATAATGGCTGCTGTCTCAAAGTCCAGCTGTGAGGCAGCCTTCTCCATACGCCGGGTCAATGCATTTTGTAACTGCTGGCTTTTCCCTGCTAAAAACTGTGCCGTGTCATTGATGTCCTGTTGGTACTCCTCTCGGGACACGAGTCCGACACAGGGTGCCTTGCAGCGATTTATCTGATACTGGAGGCAGGGACGTGAGCGATTCTGAAAGTAACTGTCCTCACACTGGCGCACCTTGAATACTTTTTGCAACAGGTTCAGGCTTTCTCTTACCGCAAGACCGTTAGGGAAGGGGCCAAAGTACTGTCCTTTTGCTGTTTTTCTCCTGCGTTGATGCCGTATTTGAGGCCAGGGGTGATCGGTGGTGATCACGATATAAGGGTATGACTTGTCATCCTTTAATAAAATGTTATAAGGAGGGCGTCTCCGCTTGATAAGGTCTTGTTCAAGCAGTAAAGCTTCCGTCTCCGTGTGGGTAACAATAAGTTCTATGGACGCAATTTTTTTTGTCAAAGCCAGCGTTTTACTGGTAAGTCCACTATTACGAAAATAACTGCCTACACGGCTTCTCAGGTTTTTGGCTTTTCCGATATACAGTGTCTTACCATTGCTGTCACGCATATCGTAGACACCGGATTTTTTGGGGGTTTGCTCAAGAAAAGCTTTTGCATTGAAAGGTGAGGGTTGATCTTTCTGCACGGTTGAACCACTGCGTTCATAAAAAGTGTTCTCCCATACTATAAAAAAGACGAGCTGAACGCATCAACCCATCCTGTTGTTTGTACCAGCGATTTTTAACAGTACTTACTTTCAAGCTCAGGCAGTACTTCAAATAAGTCCGCTACCAGACCATAATCTGCCACCTGGAAAATGGGGGCATCTGCATCTTTATTGATAGCAACAATGACTTTACTGTCTTTCATGCCAGCCAGGTGCTGAATAGCACCAGAGATGCCTACAGCAATGTAAAGGTTGGGGGCAACAATCTTGCCAGTTTGCCCAACCTGCATATCGTTAGGAACAAAGCCCGCATCAACCGCTGCACGGGAAGCGCCAACGGCAGCACCTAGCTTGTCTGCCAGTTTGTATAAAAGTTCAAAGTTTTCACCATTTCCCATGCCCCTGCCGCCGGAAACAATGACACCGGCTTCCGTAAGCTCAGGGCGCTCAGACTGAGCCAACTCTTCACCGATAAAACGGGACAACGCATTCACATGCTGAATGTCCAGCGATTCCACAGCAGCATTGCCACCGCTATTAGCCACTGGATCAAATGCAGTGGTCCGTACTGTAATGACCTTAATGGGCGCACTTGACGTTACGGTTGCGATAGCGTTACCGGCATAGATAGGCCGGGCGAAGGTGTTTTCATTCTCAATCCTGATAATGTCCGAGATCTGCTCTACATCCAGAAGGGCTGCAACCCGAGGCATCACATTTTTGCCGGTAGTGGTCGCCGGTGCCAGTATATGACTGTAATGTTTTCCCAACTCGGCAATGAGCAGGCTGGTATTTTCTGCCAGTTGATACTCATAATCACCGTGATCGGAGAAACAGACCTTCTGAATACCCTCTACCTGAGAAGCCGCTTTAACCACCTGATCACAGTCAGCTCCAACAACCAGAACGTGAATATCGCCACCAATGGCTCTGGCAGCGGCAACGGTATTAAGTGTTGCGCTGTTTAAGTGTTTATTATCGTGCTCAGCAACAACCAGTATGTTCATCAGATCACCTTCGCTTCGTTTTTCAGTTTATCAATCAACTCATCAACACTGCCCACTTTCACTCCCGCCTGACGCTGCTGGGGCGTTTCAACACGAACGATTTGCAGCGTTGAAGCGATATCGACACCTAAAGTATCAGGCTGCCTGACATCAAGAGGCTTGCGCTTCGCTTTCATGATATCAGGCAGCTTTGCATAGCGTGGTTCGTTCAGGCGCAGATCGGTAGTCACCACGGCTGGCAATTGCAGGGACAGGGTTTGTAACCCCCCATCAATTTCCCGTGTGACATTAACAGTGCCTTCCTCAACGGATACTTTCGAGGCAAACGTGCCTTGTGGCAGGCCGGTGAGGGCGGCCAGCATTTGTCCGGTCTGGTTATTATCAGAATCAATGGCCTGTTTACCGAGGATAATTAAGTCAGGCTTTTCTTCATCGACAACAGCTTTTAACAGCTTGGCAACGGCCAGGGAACTGGGAAAATCATCAGTTTCCACCTGGATGGCACGATCAGCACCAAGAGCCAGTGCGGTTCTTAGCTGTTCCTGACAGGCTTTTGGTCCAATGGAAACGGCTATGATCTCGCTGGCAATTCCTTTTTCTTTCAGGCGCACAGCTTCTTCCACAGCAATTTCACAAAACGGGTTGATGGCCATTTTGACGTTGGTAAGATCGACATCGGAATTATCCGGCTTGACACGCACTTTGACGTTATAGTCGATAACCCGTTTGACGGCTACTAATAGTTTCATGGGTGCGCAGCTTTCCTTTTTAGAATTTGGATGAATATGACAAGATACAGGCATAGCTTGAAAAATACCCGCGCCCTGGCAGTTTAACAGCCTGCTTCTGCTGGATCAAACAGCTGTTTGAATATTTCATGAGACAAGAACAGGCAATATTTCTGTCAGATAAAAAATTGTAGTGTAAAAACCTGACGACCTCCTCAGGTCTGTGGCAGAGTCACTGGCTATTTGACAATGACTGATTATAATGCAGAATAAATTCAAACGCATGTTTGATTTACAATAATGATAATCGCAAATTGTGCTTGGAAGGAGGCTCTATGAAACGCGAATCTATGATGTTTGATGTCGTGGTGGTTGGTGCCGGGCCTGCTGGCCTGTCTGCGGCCTGTCGTCTAATGCAGCTATCACAGGCATCAGGTCAGGAGCTGTCCGTTTGTGTCGTCGAAAAAGGCTCAGAAGTGGGCGCTCATATCCTGTCTGGAGCTATCTTTGAAACAACCGCATTGAATGAACTCTTTCCGGACTGGAAAGAAAAAGGGGCTCCCTTGAATACCCCCGTGACCAGGGATGATATCTATATTCTGCGTTCCAATGAAAAAGCTACCCGGGTACCACATTGTCTGGTACCGAAAACGATGCATAACGAGGGTAACTATGTCGTTAGCCTGGGTAATTTATGCCGCTGGCTGGGCGAACAGGCAGAGTCACTGGGGGTCGAAGTTTTCCCCGGATTTGCCGCACACGCGTTGCTGTTTAATGATGATGGCAGTATCAAGGGTATCGTCACGGGTGATATGGGACTGACTGCAGCAGGGGGGCAAAAAGACAGTTACATGCCCGGAATGGAGCTGCATGCCAGGTATACACTGTTTGCCGAAGGCTGCAGGGGGCATTTAGGCAAAGAGCTGATCAGTCATTTCAAGCTGGACCAGGGTAAAGATCCACAGCACTACGGACTCGGTATTAAAGAACTATGGGATATTGACCCGGATAAGCATCAACCTGGACTGGTGATACATACCGCCGGTTGGCCATTGAGTTGGCCCATGGCTGAAAAAGGCGCTTCAGGTGGTGGCTTTTTATACCACACCGAAAACAATCAGGTTGCAGTGGGGCTTATTTCGGATCTCAGTTATTCAAATCCTCACTTCAACCCCTTCGAAGAGTTCCAGCGTTATAAAACCAACCCGGTGATCAAACAGTATCTTGAAGGCGGAAAGCGGGTATCTTATGGTGCCCGCGCTTTGGCGAAAGGAGGATTGCAGTCCCTTCCAGAAATGGTATTTCCGGGTGGCTTATTGATTGGCTGTGATGCTGGCACACTGAACTGCGCTAAAATCAAAGGCTCCCATACGGCCATGAAATCGGGACTCCTTGCCGCAGAAACCGTATTTAAAGCCATCAAAAGCGGTTCTGAAGGTGGCGATGCGTTAACCGGTTTTAACGCTGCTTTTGAGGCTTCCTGGCTCTATAAAGAACTGTATCAACAACGAAACTTTGGCCCCGCCATGCACAAATGGGGAAATTTGCTGGGTGCTGCTTTTGCCTACGCTGACCTCAATCTGTTCAATGGCAAGTTACCTTTTACCCTGAGAGATACTCTACCTGACCATGCTCAACTAAAACCGGCCAGTGCCTGCCCGGTGATTCACTACCCGAAGCCTGACGGACAGCTAACCTTTGACCGGTTAAGCTCTGTCTTTTTATCCAATACTAACCATGAAGAAGATCAGCCTTGTCATTTAAGACTGGCTGATGAAACGGTACCACTGGAAAAAAACCTGCCCAGGTTTGCTGAGCCTGCGCAGCGGTATTGTCCGGCAGGCGTTTATGAAATTATTGTGGATGAAACCACTTCAGAACAACGGTTCCAAATTAATAGCCAGAACTGTGTACACTGCAAAACCTGTGATATTAAAGACCCCTGTCAAAATATAACCTGGGTGACACCTGAAGGGGCTGGAGGACCGAATTATCCTAATATGTAATTGGCGATGGCTGCTTATACAGGTGGCCACAATTACACTTACACTGCGCCGATAGTAAATGTCTGCCCGGCACTGGTGATCGTTAAAACGTCCCCCTGACTCGTCTTTTCTGTTTCAGCTATCTCAACCAACTGATAAAACACATTACGGTTGATCAAAGCATCCAGCCTGTCTCGCACGCGAATATAAGGTGCTGGTTCGCCCTTAGTGTTCTCTATGACCCAAAGAGGGTGATCTTTATTCAGTAAAACATAATCGCCAGTATGGGTGGTAAATACCAGGCCTTCACCGGTTAATTTCATGCTCAGAGCAATAAAGGGAGCGTCGTCCACCTGAATTCTGACCTTTTCTGCGGGGGTAACCAGGTAATAGCAGTTATCGTCATCCCGTCGAAGTACCGAGGAGAATAACCTGACCATAGCTGGACGCATAATAGGTGTCCCCATATACAGCCACTGACCATCCCGTAAAATACGCATATCAATATCACCACAAAAAGGTGGGTTCCATTGCTGAACCGGTGGTAGTGTCGAGCTATTGACGTGTGGCTCGAGTGCTTCCATCAGAGCCGCAGGAGATTGTTGGTTTTTTTTCATCAGATAACCTCTTAAATCCGACTTGTCACCATTGGTTAGTGCTAACCTAATACAAAACACAGTTGTTTATTCTATTGTCAGTTGATGTGGATGATCCACTACCGTCAGGGATTGTGACATGAGACTGCTGAAACCTGTGATCAGCTTTTTGACCGACTGGTTAACCCGTGATGTGCAGAAAATTACCAGTCCCATGTGCGATTTTGAGCGTATTCGCCATGAATTAAAACCTTGCGATGTGGTACTTATTGAAGGGCGCTCCCGTGTCAGTCAGGTGATCAAGCAAATTACCCATAGCCCGTGGTCTCACGCAATATTATATATTGGCCGTCTGCACGATATTGAAGATTGCAGGATTCGGGAAACCATCGCTGAAGCCTACCACGGTAATCCTGATGAGCAGCTTATTCTGGAAAGTGAACTCGGATTCGGTACTGTGGTTCATCCCCTTAGTCGCTACCAGGGAGAACATCTCCGCATTTGTCGTCCTAATGGTTTAAGTTTCGGTGACAGTCAGCAGGTTATCCATTATGCTGTGAGTCGCTTGGGGCTGGATTATGATGTTCGTCAGATTCTTGATCTGGCCCGGTTCTTTTTCCCCTACGCGATTCTTCCCCGACGCTGGCGTTCATCGCTTTTCCAGCACTCTCCAGGCGCGGAAACTAAAACTGTGTGCTCGACAATGATTGCTGAAGCCTTCAGTTTTATTCATTTCCCCATTTTACCGCTGGTAAAACACAGTGGAAAAGATGGTGTACAACTTTTTCAGAGAAACCCTAAAATCTGTAAGCCCAGTGATTTTGATTATTCCCCCTATTTCCAGATCATTAAATATCCCTTCATGGACTATACCCACCATTGTGACTATAAACTACTCCCTTGGCATGGGCACGGCATACTGGAAGGGAGTGAAGGTGACTTTTATATGTGCCCGCGAAAATTGGAAGAATTGAAGCGGAAAGGTTTATCAGCGATAATTCCCCTTTCTGACTTGGAAGATTACAGTTAGTGAATAAAATATTATTTTTTATTATTAATAAATCTATAATGAGAATAGACGTTTTTCTGTTTTAGTCCATACTGTACTTTGTGAGTAAATATGATGTCCCCCCATTGACTCACTGGCTTGGGTCTTTACAGACTCCATCACAATGCTTTTTGTTGGTTCACTATTATTAAATGGTCTTAGCCCGATATCGCTCCCCCCAGTGATTCGGGTTTCTTTTTTGCCTTTCAATACTCCGAGCCGTTTTCAAATAGATGGGTCATGTTTCACAGGGTTGATACCACATTTTAAGATAAACACGACCTTGCCATGCCATTTTTCTAAGGGAGAATAGCAAATGGTTTTACGGGTTAATTAATCGCTTCAGGCGGGTGCGAAGTGTCAGGTTAGCCCTATCAATACTTTGCGTCAGCTTCTTGCTAACAACATGAATATCTGCTGGAATTTCTGAGCTGTAGGGCCTCCAGTTGGATACTCTCTCTGACTAATTGGAACTAGTGCCGGAAAGCGCTGATATACATACAAGCAAAAACATGTTTTGATTCGCACCCCTTTTTTTAACAGCAGTAGCACGGATGCCATCAAAGCATACCCAGCAGATCATTTTGTCAGAGCAGGAACGTAGTGACCTGGAGCTTCTTGTTCGCCAGCGGAAAAGTGCTCAATCCATAGTGCTCAGGGCTAAAATCATATTGGCTGGTGCAGAAGGGAAAAGTCTTCTCGGGACAACAAAAGAACTCAAGTGTAACCGTGAAACCGTCACACGCTGGCGGAAGCATTGGGTTGAACGTAGTGATGAACTGCCTGTTTTGGAAAAACTAAAAGAAGCGCCTCGCCCCGGTGCAAAACCCAAGTTTACCGAAGAGCAAATTTGCCTGATTGTCGCTATGTCCTGTGACAAGCCTGAAGAGCATGGTTATCCACAGTCACTGGTCAGAAAGCTCGCTGGCTATGGCGGCTCAGGATAAAGGTATTGTCCCATCAATCTCACAGAGACAGGTGGGGCGTTTTTTAAAATCAGGCCGATATTCGTCCCGATAAAGTGAAGGGCTGGGTAGACACCCCAAGGGATGAAGACTTCGAAATACATAGCGCTGACGTCTGCGACACCTATCGTCAAGCTATTGAACGTGCTGAGCAGGGAATTCGTACAATATCCTTTGATGAAAAAACGGGCATGCAGGCATTAGAGCCATTGACAGGGGGAAAGCCTGTCAAGCCGGGCTATATTGAAAAACGTGAGTTTGAGTATAAGCGCCATGGAACTCAGCCCTGCTGGCTGGGATGGATGTCGTGACAGGCAAGATCATTCCCCTTGTAAGGGATACA
This sequence comes from Endozoicomonadaceae bacterium, assembly GCA_965232215.1. Lineage (GTDB taxonomy): Bacteria > Pseudomonadota > Gammaproteobacteria > Pseudomonadales > Endozoicomonadaceae > Endonucleibacter. The sequence continues at coordinate 10,770 of CBDDPF010000012.1, read as the reverse complement.
CGGAAAGAACAGGACTTCGCCGACTGGCTTGATAATACGCTGGAAAGTTGCCGCAACGGGCTGGCATTTTGTCATGGATCGCCTTAATACCCATATGTCAGCCGCAGTTAAGGCAGTAGCCAGGGTTGAGGGTACAACGGAAAAAGAGCTGGGTCTAAAAGGGAAAACCGGCATCCTCAAGAATATGAAAACACGGGCAGCCTATGAATATATCCCACAAGATGTGTTTCACTATACCCCGAAGCATGCATCGTGGCTAAACCAGATAGAGATATGGTTTTCTATTTTGGTGAGACGCTTTCTGAAACGAAACAGCTTTACGTCAACAGAAGATCTTAAGGTACGCCTTCATCAGTTCATGGACTTCTTCAACGAGAAAATGGCCAAGCCTTTTAAGTGGACTTACAAAGGCCGACCATTGCAAGTGTGATATTGTATGGGGATTAGCGCTTAGGGGCACTAGGGTGCGCCCTAGTCACGACTATAATGAAGACAACTTTTCGTAGTAGTAGTTTGCCACCATGCCTGCATCTGTCATTGCCCGTCAATCAAAAACCATTGTGCTGCAAATTGAAGTACCTGTTGAATCTGACAATATGCTGAATCTTGAAAATGGGTTGCAGCAAGCGCTGAATGAGGCCGGAAAACTCGGAACTCAAGAATTACTCACGTTGTTTGAACCACCCAACAAAGAACCTGTTGTTAATCAGCAAAAATGGAACTATAAGGGAAAAGTGCTAAAGCACTATGAAACCAGGGCTTACGCACGAAGATAATCATTTGCATTTAACCCCGATAATAAATGACTTCAGCAGTTGAAAAAGATACCTGTTGCTCCATCCTGCCTTTTTACGCTTTGTCTTGATGCTCTTCTTACTCGTGGCGTCAGCCTTAAGGATATTCAGGGCAATACGGCGTAGCGTTGACAGATTTTCAGCAGCACATTCATCTTTGGTTTGGCATGCATCTTCAAAGACAACATCCAATGCAGGTTGTTTTCCACTTCCCAGTGCTGGCGTGATGCACTCCAAATTGCTTTATTCCTGCCCATTCATCAGCTGAAAGAGCAGAAATGTCATCAAAAACCCAGCAGGAGCGATATTCATGACGACCATGACCTTTATATTTTCATGCCCAAAAAATGTATCTGAAACTGGTTCTTGCAGGTTGCTGTTGCTATTCCAGTGCTCCTCAACTCCTGCCTGAATATGGTTGTGCAGTGTTTCCTGGTTTTTCTTTACAGCCGACATTCACCACCCCACCTGACATTTTCCTGATTTCTGCTATTTATCAGATAAGAAAATATCAGGAAACCGACTTATGCCTCCTGTTCAATACCGCAGTCAGATCATGGATCACCTCGGATTGGTGGCTGGAATGTGCAAAGAGTTGAAAATCGCCGAGCATATCGACCGGCGAGCACCAAAAGTATCCGATGACTGGCACATATCCCATGGTGAAGCCGTTGTTGGCATGATTATCAATGGCTTAGGCTTTACTGGACGATCCCTGCATATGTTTCCCCAGTTCTTTGCCAACAAACCCCTCGACAAGCTGATCAGGCCTGGTATCGAACCAGAGCACATAAACGACAAAGCACTGGGCAGGACACTGGATGAACTCTTTGAGCTGGATGTCAGTAAAGTCTATTTCGAGCTGGCTATCAAGGTGGTGAAACATCTCAAGCTGCCTTGCGAGGCGTTAAACCTTGATGGCACCAGCTTTCACGTTGACGGTCGCTACAACAGCGACAGCGAAGAGAGTGACGAAGACCTCAACTGTATCCGGCTTTGCCAAGGCTATAGCCGTGACCATCGCCCGGACTTGAATCAGGCCATTTTGCTCCTGATGACCGAAAACCGGGCAGGCATTCCCCTGTTTATGGCGGCTGCCAGTGGCAATGTGACTGACAAGACCAGTTTTAAACAGGTGGTTTCAGAGCACTTGAAGAGTTTCAAGGCGGCACTGGAATCCCGGTACTTTGTCGGCGATGCGGCACTATACGTGGGGGAGACTATTCAAGAACTCGACCAGCAGGGTCAGCTATTTATTTCCCGTGTTCCGCTCAGTATCAGTGCTGCCAAAGGGCTGGTGCAGAGTGTGCCCTTACACGCCATGGGGGCTGTTGAGGGATTTGAGCATTATGAAGCTGTAGAGGTGTCGTCTGATTACGCAGAGGTCAGGCAACGCTGGGCGTTGTTTCGGAACAAACAGAGCCAGGAAACAGAGCAGAAGGCGCTGACAAGGCGCATGCAGAAAAAGTCCCTGAAGGAATTCGAAAAACTGGAAAAGCTAGGTAAAAAGGCCTTTCGGTGTGAAGCTGACGCCATGGAAGCCTTCAGACAATGGCAGAAGCAATCCGAACTCTGTCAGGCTGAACCCATGGTTATCAGTAAGCCTTGTTACAAAGGTAAAGGTCGTCCCGCTAACGGCGCAGAACCTGATCACCTTGAGTATTACGTAACAGGTTGCTGCTCGGTTGCAGTGCAGACTCGCCGGGATGCGGAAGCTTCGCTGGGCTGCTTTGTACTGGCCACCAACGATACAAATACAGACCGGCCAGGCACGGCTGAACTGCTAAGGACGTATAAATCACAACAGCAGGTCGAGAGGGGATTCCGCTTCCTGAAAAGTCCTGATTTCCTGGTGTCGTCGCTGTATTTGAAAAAACCAGAGCGCATTGAAGCTCTGTTAATGGTGATGACTCTCTGTCTGATGGTCTCTGCTATCCAACATCGAATCTGCTATGAGCTGAAGAGGCAGAGCCGAACATTTTCGGACATGAAGAAAAAGCCGGTTCAGAACCCAACGGGCAGATGGGTTTTCTATTGTTTTGAGGGTATTCATGTTTGGACTATCAACGGGACGGAAAAACACGTGGTTGGCATTTCAGAAAATCAGTCGATCATCATTTTTATTTTAGGCCCTACGTACCAATCAATTTATTCCTGATTGAGGTGGTGAATGACGGTTACAGCAAGAAGGAAGACTTTAGCTTTGATGTAGCAGTGGTGCTGAAAGAAATGCAGATGCTGCCAGGTCAGCTCTGTAAAGTCTTAAGCCAGACAAGCTTTACCGCACTTACGACATGGATAGAGGCTACCTCGCTTTGCCCCGACCCCGACACTGATCTTTAATTCGTTTGGCTCAGTGTTTATATCAAGGTTCTAATCGATTATTTTCCAGGGTGCCTGCAAGCCGAGACCAGGCATGAATATCTGATTACCGTCCATGGATGACTACTAAAATCTATGCATTTTTCGGGGTGGGTATTATCGGGCAACTATCAGAGTAAATTCCATAGCAAACAGCGAGGAGTATTTTTAAAGTGGCTGATAACTGTTGTTGAACTCACCCCAGGACACGGTCTGTGAACACCAGAACCATTTATCCATATTTGTAGCTGCTTGCAAACAAGATCTGCTCTGCCTGCAAACAAGGGCACTTTTGTGCCCGAATTAAATGAGAATAAGAGTATGATCATGCTCACATTAAGTGATAATGTGCCCAAATTAAGTGAGAATAGCCTGTAAACAGCCCTTTCTGCCCGAATTAAGTGATAATAACACCCATCCCTTGCTAGCCGGGTGATGTAGACCAGAATAGATAGTCTTTAGGACTTACGCATTGACAACATATCCTAAAGTTTGATAATTACCAAAAATCACTACCTTTCAGGGACGAAAGTGAGAAGTACTACTCGCCCAACAACTGCACAATGCACACTCCCACAATACATGGGGTTTCTGATCAGTGAGCCAAAATCATCAACATGCACAAGGCTGGCAGAAGTGACCGGCATTTCTCACGATAGCGTTAATCGTTTTCTTAACCGCGAACATTATCAGCCAAAAGATATGTTCAAAGAGGCCGCTCAGGACTTGTGTCTTGTTGGTGGCACATTGAGTGTCGATGATACTGTTCTTGATAAACCCTATAGCAATTCTGTGGCTCTGGTCAGCCATTTCTGGTCTGGAAAACACCACAGGGCAGTCAAGGGAATTAACCTCGTCACCCTCTATTACACAGACCCGGCAGGTCGCCATATGCCAGTAAATTTCAGGATATGCGACAAATCGGAAGGCAAGACTAAAAACGACTATTTTCGTGAAATGCTGATTGAAGTGCTGGCGTGGGGACTGAAGCCAGCGTTTGTAACCGGTGACTCCTGGTACAGCTGCGTCAAAAACCTGAAGACGATTAAGAACCATCAGACTGGGTTTATGTTTGCGGTTGAAAAAAATAGGACGGTATCACTGGAAAAAGGTAAGTGGCAGCAGGTTCAAACCCTTGAGATACCAGACGATGGTCTGAATGTCTGGCTCAAGGATTTCGGCAATGTCAGGTTTTTCAGGACGACGCTAAAAGACCAGTGTCGTCACTACGTGGTTTACTTGCCGGAAGATGTACCTTTTCAACGCAATGAATTCATCCAGATACATGACCAGCACTGGCAGATCGAACAGTTTCACAGAGCGATCAAGCAAGTTTGCCATATCGAGCATTTTCAGGTGCGTAATGAGCGGCCTGTGAGAAATCACATCTTTGCCAGTATTCTGAGTTTTGTATATCTCCAGAAGATGCAGATAGCGCAGGAGTTTACCAATATTTATCAGCACCAGCGCGAGCTGTTTAAAGGGGTGGTTGGTGCTTTCATTGAGAGCTTCGCAAAGGGCAAAGATTACCTGCTACCAAAATATGCCGGCGTCATCAATGCGTAAGTCCTAGTCTTTTCAAGTCGTAGTTTATACACTACACTTTATTTATGATCACCATTAAAGAAACTGAAACCTACCGTAAGTGGGAACGGAAGCTGAAGGACTCCCGAGCAAAAGCCATGATAGCGGCTCGGGTATTTCGTCTGGCCAATGGCCTGCCCGGTGATGTTTCCCCGGTTGGGCAGGGTATCAGCGAGCTAAGAATTCATTATGGCCCTGGCTACCGGGCGTACTTTCGCCAACAGGGGGATGAAATCATTCTTCTGTTGTGTGGAGGGAACAAAAGCACACAGAGCAAAGATATAGAGGTTGCTAAACAACTGGCAAAAGAATGGAGGAAAAATGATGACTGAACCCGTATACGATTATGACCCCGCTGCGGCACTGGATAGCCCGGAAGCCAGAGAGATATTTATCGCCGATGCTTTTGAAACTGGAGATGCATCTTATATTGCCAAGGCACTGGGGGTTGTTGCCCGGGCTGAGGGTATGAGCAGCATTGCTCGGCAAACCGGCCTTTCCAGGGAGCAGCTGTACCGATCATTCAGCGAAAATGGAAACCCAACCTTAAAAACGATCCTGAACGTTATGCAGGCTCTTGGGTTTAGTATCACGCCAAAATCACAAAAAGCCTGACAACTCAGGCAACTACTAAATTATCGAACGAGCGTAAAACCCCTTACTCTGAGTGAGGGGATGTAAGCTTGGCTTGGGTAGAGCAAGCCCCTTTTGCTAATATTCCTCTGTCGGGCGTTCCAGCGATTACGCTACCTGACAGGAAAAGTAAAATACCTCCGCTTTCTGCCCGTGTTTTTCAACAATCCGAAAGGTAGAGCAGATTGTCGAATAAGGCATATACCGCTATTGGTAAGGAATATGCTGCGGCAGGGCATTGCCGTCTAATTGTAGGAATCTCCGTCGTTTACGGCTATCTCTTTATCACAATTCCTGAAGGCAGGACAACAGGAAAAGTGCCTGAATAGCTTGTTTCACAAGGCTTGCCGCACAAAACCACTATAGAGAGGCTGATATGGAAGCCTTTCTTTTATACGACAATGGAAAATATTCTAAAGTCCTGTGGTTCCTTACTATATACTCGTGACCGTTGAAGATGCTTGATTTTTCTGCATTTTTTTAGCAATCTCAACGGATGCCAAAATTTATGCTCACACCTCAGCAAAAATCAACCTTGGAGTCCCAACACAAAACGTCGCGGGATGCTCGGGAGTGTGACCGTATTAAAGCCGTATTACTGAGATCTGAAGGCTGGTCAATAACCGCCATTGCTCAAGCATTGAGAAAAAGTGAATTTTCCATTGCCCGGCACATTGATGACTACCTGAAAAAGGACAAACTGAAACCTGAAAACGGTGGCAGTGAGAGTCATCTTAATGACGAGCAAAGTGAGCAGCTAATTGTGCATATTTCAGAGCATACTTACGCCCATGTCTACGAAATTGTGTCGTATATTTTTGAACGCTGGGCTGTCAAATACACCGTGTCAGGCCTCAACAAGTGGTTGCACCAAAAAGGCTTCACCTACAAAAAACCAAAAGGTGTACCGCACAAGGTGGATGCCAATAAGCAGGCAGAGTTTATTGAGCACTACGAAGAGTTGAAAGCCTCACTGCCTGAGAGTGAGGTTGTGCTTTTCATGGATGCAGTTCACCCAACGCAAGCCACCAAAATCACCTCGGGTTGGATACGCAAAGGTGTTGATAAAGTCATCAATACGACGGGCAGTCGCAACCGAATGAACGTAAACGCCAAATAAACCCACGTCCTTCAGAATCAAAAAACCGTTTGAAATAATTAGCCTCCCCATATAAGGAGGCTAATATGGCAAAGAAATTACCCGCAGACAGTGAATGGCTGGAGCATGTTCAGTCATGGCGGGATTCAGGTTTGACTCAGAGTGCGTGGTGCCAGCAGCACGGTATAAGGGTATCCAAATTCGGATACTGGAAGCGTAAACTCGACACAACCCCCAGCGTAAAAGCGACCCCGAACAACTCTGGCTTTGTTCAGGTAACACCCCAACCAGAACCTGATGCGTTTTCTCAAATAACACCACTCTCCATCACCCTGCCCAGTGGTGTAACAGTGTCCGGTATTGATGACAGTAACCTGTCACTTTGTGAGCAGCTGGTGAGGGAAATGCTATGAACACCCCGGTTATGCGACCGTCAGCGGTATTATCAAAGGTGTTTCTCTACCGGGAGCCAATTGACTTTCGCAAGTCATTTCGTGGGCTTGCTGTGTTGGTTGAACAAGAGCTGGGGCATAACCCCTTTGACGGCTACTTATATGCGTTTACCAACCGGCAGCGTAATAAAATCAAGTGCCTGTTCTGGGAGGATAATGGTTTTGTGCTTTATTACAAGAGCCTGTCTGAGGACAAATTCCACTGGCCCAAACCGGATGAAGAGCTGGTTACCTTAACCGGGCAACAATTAAACTGGCTGCTGGACGGCTACAATCTCAACGCCATGCAACCCCATAAAAAAAGGCATTATGAGAGCTGTTTTTAGTCCTGTTTTTCAGGATGTTATGGTAAAATAGCGACCATGAAATCGACCGCCGACACTCTGATTTTTCAGCCGAAATCCGCACTGGGTTTGCCCTTTCATCAGGCTGAGACTACCCCTGAAATGGTCGCCTTGTTTGAGGCGATCCATTCGCAGGAAAGTGTCATTCTTGAAAAAGAAAATGCCCTTCTTGAAAAAGACGACATTATTCAAAAGAAGTCAGAGATTATCGATTCTCAAAAAAAACGCATTGCGCAACTGGAAGAGTACCTGAGGCTCTCCCGATCCCGCCTGTACGGAAGAAGCACTGAAAAAAATAACAGCCAGAGCGACATTTTCAATGAGGTGGAGCTGGAAGGCTGTACCGGAGAGCAAGACGAAGCTAAAGATCAGCCAGAGCAAGAGCTTCCAAAACCACGTAAAAAGAAAACAGGGCGCAAGCCATTTTCAGAGTCTCTGCCCAGAGTGCAGGAACGCTCTGAACTCAGTGAAGAAGAAAAAACCGGAGCCATTGATACCTTCTTTGTCAAAGTCCGTGAAGAGCTTGATATCGTACCAGCCAGGGTTCAGGTGAAAGAAATTCTGCAAGAGAAAGCAGTCTTTCCGGAAGTCGATGAGCATGGACAGGAGAAGCGGGTCATTAAAGTTGCAGAGCTGCCAAAACACCCACTGCCCAAATCTTCACTCTCTGTTTGCACACTGGCCTGGATCATTGTCTCCAAGTACTGCGACGCACTGCCTTTGTACAGGCAAGAGAATATCCTCAAGCGATACGGTGGCTCTGTCACCCGGACGACGATGGCCAACTCTTTGATTCGGTTGTCTACAGAACTGCGACCACTCATCAATTTGATGAGAGATCACCAAAAGACCGGTTCGGTGATCCATGCTGACGAAACCCGAATTCAGGTAATCAAGGAAACCAGTAAGTCCATCAACTCTGACAAATATATGTGGGTCAGCCTTGGTGGGCCACCCGGACAAACATCGGTAGTGTTTGAATACGATCCCTCAAGAGGCAAGGAGGTTCCCCTGCGTCTGTTCGAAGGGTTCAGCGGTTACCTGCAAACTGACGGGTATGCCAGTTACGACGCTGTATGCAAACAAGAAGGCATCACCCAGGTGGGTTGCTTCGACCACGTTCGCAGGAAATTTCTGGATGCCAGAAAGGGCGAAGCCAAACCGGGCAAAAAGGTGAAAAACACCCGCGTTAGCAAGGCGAATGTCGCTTTAGGCAAAATCGGTAAGCTTTACGCCATTGAGAAAGAAATAAGAGATCTTCCTCCATCAGAAAAAGCCATCCTGCGTCAGCAAAAGAGTAAGCCGCTACTGGACGACTTTCATGTATGGCTGGAGAAAAACATAACCAAGCTAGACCCGGGCAGCCTGTCACGCCAAGCCATGAGCTATGCATTGAACCAATGGCCAAAACTGGTCGTTTACTGTGACAACGGCCACTTGGACATCAGTAATGCCGCAGCGGAAAACACTATCCGTCCCTTCGCTATTGGCCGTAAGAATTGGATGTTTGCAGACACGCCAAAAGGGGCGCAAGCCAGTGCCATTTTCTACAGCCTGATTGAAAGCGCAAAGGTGAATGGCTTGGAGCCTTTCGATTACCTGAACCATATTTTAAAAGAGCTGCCTTACGCTGATACCGTTGAGAAACTGGAACAGCTTCTTCCCTGGAATGTTAAGGCAGGCAAAGAATAAGAAATCTTGGGGATAGCAGCCAGTACGCTGGTTTATTTGGCGCTTACGTTGAAGTGGTCCCCAACACCCAACAGCTATCTTGCATTTCCCAGCTTCCCCTGCAAAAGCAGAGCAAATAACGTTTTCGGATTATCATCCCCATCTTGGCCTGTGCAGTTCATATCCTGCGTCATGAATTGGGCTGTATTGAGCAATGCAGTGGCGCGAGCAAAATCAGTGCTTTGTGTTTTGGTCAAATGCTGTTCAATGTTTTGACTTTGCTGTTGTCTCTGAGTTGAGACCCTGGCGTACAGAGCTACTCTCATCGCTTTTATCCTCAGATTTTTTGCCTTTTAGCTGCTGATCTGAAGACCATTGAAGCTGAATTCCGCAGTTGAATTTCATAAATTGCTTCTTTACCTTGCCGTAGTAGTGTTTGCGCCTTTTTATATCACCCCTTTCAGGTGAATGTAGTAAATAGTTATAAGTCAACTTGCGTAAGGCTTTCAGCGGAGGTGGTGATTTCAACTGAGGAATTCAGGTTGAAGAATCAACTGAAAAGCACAATCCCAACGTTCTTGAGCCTTAGCTGTTTCTTCAAAAGTCCGGGTAACAGATGGTTTGAATTTCATGAGGCTTCATGCTGTTCTGGCATACAACATGAAGAGTCACTCTTTCAGGTAAGATGTTTAAGTGGGCGACGCCACCATGACAAAGTAAGAATTAAGTATCGACAGAGGCAGAATTTGTCATTTATGATTAGACCATTAGGTCTTTCATCAAAACGTTAAAGTCCAATGCTTCTATGGCGAGGTCACCGTCGCATGCGGTGAGAGCGCAAAGTCATCCTATATTTCTCTCAATTTACTCAGTCTTCAGGCTGGAAGTATTATCCTCAGCGCTGGAAATGAACCATTTCCAGCTTCGAGCAAAAATTGACATGAAGGCTCTTCAGTCATCATCTAATGAGCTACGCACCTGTGCCGGTACGTAACTTGAGAGATTAATTGTTATTTTTCTAATATGCAATCAGCATAGCCCGGGCTGGACTCGCCCTTAAAAAAGCGAGATTGCGCCCGGTTTTCGATAAATTCTAGGCATTGCGCCGCCATATTGTACACTGGGCAACGGAGTGTTGATATTTCCGGGCAGTTTCTCTGATTACAAACGGTATGTCACAGGGAGGCCGGACTTCTGTAAAGTGTTTACCCAGCACACGTTGCAGGCCGGTGTAAGTATCCATCACTTCACCATTTTCACGGATTCCGCCAAGCCAGTGGGCTTTAGGGGTGAATTCTTCCAGCCAAGTATAGGGTGATGTGATCACCAATACACCCCCCGGGCGGATACGCGTATGAATCTTGTCTAAAAATTGTGCTGGATTATTCAGTCGATCAATCAGGTTACCAGCAAATACCAGATCGTAATTGTCAAACAGTGGCTTGAGATTGCAGGCATCTCCCTGAGTAAAACGAATGCGGTTAGTATCGACATCATCCAGTCCGATTTTTGCCAGGTCTGCAATCAAGTATTCACCCAACTCACCTTCATTGGGTACGTGATAGCGGATTTTTCCCTGCTCCTGTAATACTGCAGCAGCGACAATAAACCGGGCAGAGAAGTCGATACCGTCCACATGCTGGAACCAGCGGGCCAGCTCAAAGCTGGTGCGACCCACAGAACAACCCAGATCCAAAGCTCTGGAACGTTGTGTATTCCCGCTGACTTCGTGGCAGATGCGGGCACATATTTCAGGATAGTTAGGCACACCAAAGAACGTTTCGCCAAAATGGAACGACAGGTATTGAGCTACCAACGTATCCGTTTCGTAA